>NZ_CP140571.1:1962500-4486066 GCF_034508895.1 Stenotrophomonas geniculata | reverse complement strand
GCATTCGGAGACCAGCGCCGGGCCACGGAAGATCAGGCCGCTGTAGCACTGCACCAGCGCCGCACCGGCGGCCATCTTGGCCACCGCATCGGCACCGGACAGGATGCCGCCGACACCGATCAGCGGTACCGATTCGGGCAGGCGCGAACGCAGGCGGCGCAGCACCAGCGTGGACTGCTCCAGCACCGGCGCACCGGACAGGCCACCGGCCTCGTTGGCCAGCGGGTCGCCTGCCACCTTGCTGTGGTCGATGGTGGTGTTGGTGGCGATCACGCCGTCCACCTGCAGCTCGCCGAGCACGCGGGCGGCGGCATCGATGTCGCGCTCGCTCAGGTCCGGCGCCACCTTCACCAGCATCGGCACGCGGCGACCATGCTGCGCAGCCAGGGCTTCCTGGCGGTCACGCAGCTGGCTGACCAGCTGTCGCAGCGCGGTTTCTTCCTGCAGCTCACGCAGGCCGGCGGTGTTGGGCGAGGAGATGTTGACCGTGATGTAGTCGGCCAGCGGATACACCTTGTCCAGGCAGGCAATGTAATCGTCCACCGCCTGTTCGTTGGGGGTGTCCTTGTTTTTGCCGATGTTGATGCCGAGCAGGCCGCGACGGTTGCGCGCGCGTTCGACGTTGCGCACCAGCGCGTCCACGCCCGCATTGTTGAAGCCCATGCGGTTGATGATTGCGTTGTGCGCCGGCAGGCGGAACAGGCGCGGCTGCGGATTGCCGGCCTGCGGACGCGGGGTGATGGTGCCGATCTCGACGAAGCCGAAACCCAGCGCGAACAATGCATCGATGTGCTCGCCATTCTTGTCCAGGCCGGCGGCCAGGCCGACCGGATTGGGGAAGGTCAGCCCGAACACGCTGCTCGGCATCGGCGCGATGCGTGCGGCCAGCAGCGGCGTGGTGCCGGTGCGATAGGCCAGGTCCAGTGCGGACAGGCCGAGGCCGTGGGCGCGCTCGGCGTCGAGCGAGAACAGGAAGGGGCGGGCAAGCGAATACATGCGTCGGTTCAGTCCAGCGTGCCGAGGAAGGCTCGGGTTCGATATTCAAAAGCAACCTGGTCGTCGACCGCGTGGGCGGCGAACAGGTCCTGCAGGGCGGCGATCATCGGCGCATGGCGCGGATGACCGGCTTGGGGTGCGTAGGAGGAGGACAGCAGGCGCCCGCGCAGGGCGTCGAAATCCAGATGTTGCACGTTCGGCAGCTCCACCATGCCGCGCAGACCGGGGCCGAACCAGGCCTGCATGGTGGCGTCGTCCTGGTAGCGCTCGGCCACCGCGGTGTAGTCGGTGCCGTAGTCCAGCAACAGCTGTTCGTAGCCGATCAGGAACGGGCTGGCGTCGAGCAGGCGCGAGTTCCAGTAGATCAGTGCCAGGCCACCCGGGCGCAGGATGCGCTGCCACTCGGCGCGCACCGCCACGGTGTCGAACCAGTGGAAGGCCTGCGCGACGCTGACCAGATCGATGCTGGCATCGTCCAGTGTGGTGGCCTCGGCGCGGCCGTCCACCGCACGGAACTGCGGGTACTGCGGTGCCAGCCATTCCTCGGCCGCGCCCCGCATGGCGGCGTTGGGTTCAACCGCGACTACTGGATGGCCGCTGGCCAGGAACAGGCGACTGGAAATACCGGTGCCGGCGCCGATGTCGGCGACCACGGCCTCGTGGCTGACGCCCATCGGGCCATGCAGCCACTCCAACAGGGCGGGCGGGTAATCGGGCCGGTAGCGGACGTAGTCGGCGACGCGGCTGCTGAAGCGTTCAGTGCTGTCGGAAGTGGTCATGATGATCAGTTCGACATCGCGGCGAGCCAGGCCAGGCCGCCGAAGAACAGGATGAAGACCAGGATGGCGGCGATCACGGCGCCGACCATCACCCAGCCCAGCACCAGGCCGGTGACGGCGAGGCCATCGCCTTCCAGTTCATGCGGGCGGCGGCGGATCTCGGCACGGGCCATGTGGCCGGTGATGATGGCCACGATGCTGGCCACGAAGGGCAGGACGGTCCAGCTGGCGATGCCCATGACCAGGCTGACCACGGCCAGGGCGCTTGTCTGTCGGGGTGCCACGCTCATCGGGGTCCTCCTTGGCAGTGTGCACATGATAGTGCCTCTGCCCGGGCAATCCCATGGGCAGTGCCCTGTAGAGCCGAGCCCATGCTCGGCTCAACTCTGGGCCGATGCGGTATGGACCGCGCTTTGCGCGCAAGCCGAGCATGGGCTCGGCTCTACAAATTCAGCCCATCAACACCTGGCCGCCATCCACGTTGAGCACATGACCGGTGATCCAGCGCGCCAGCGGCGAACACAGGAAAAGCGCGGCGTCGGCGATCTCGCGCGGGTGGCCGAAGCGGCCGAACGGGATCTTCGCCAGGGTGCCGTGGTACAGCGCGGGATCTTCGGTGCGGCGGCGATCCCACAGGCCGTCATCGAACTCGATCGAGCCCGGGGCGATGGCATTGACCCGGATCCGGTCCTTGGCCAGCGCCAGTGCCTGCGAGGTGGTGTAGTGCGACAGCGCGGCCTTGGCCGCGGCGTAGGGCGCGCCACCGGGACGCGGCTGCTGGGCGGCGATCGAGGACAGGTTGAGGATGCAGGCATCGCAGGATGCGCGCAGCCACGGCAGTGCCAGGCGCGAGGCCCGTACCGCCGCCATCAGGTCGATCTGCAGGCTGGCGGCCCAGCCGTCCTCGTCATCGGCCATGCCATAGCCGGTGGCGTTGTTGACCAGCACATCGATGCCGCCGAGTGTATCGGCGGCAGCCTGCAGCCAGGCCTGGATCTGGTTGGCCTCGCCCAGATCGGCAGCGAAGGCGTGCAGTCCGATGCCCTGCGCCTGCGCATCGGCCCGCAGGGCATCCAGGCCGGCCTGGCCGCGGGCGCAGGCCGAGACCTGCGCACCGGCGCCGGCAAATGCCAGCGCCATTTCACGGCCAATGCCCTTGCTGCCACCGGCGATGAGCACGCGGCGGCCGGTGAAATCAATCACCGGCTTGCCACCCTGTAGCGCCGAGCCATGCTCGGCTGCATTTCCTGCGGTGTTCATTGCACATCCTGCCGAGCATGGCCCGGCACTACAGAAAGCGTTACAGGTCGAACTTGATGCCCTGTGCCAGCGGCAGCGAATCCGAATAGTTGATGGTGTTGGTCTGGCGGCGCATGTAGACCTTCCACGCATCCGAACCGGATTCGCGGCCACCGCCGGTGTCCTTCTCGCCACCGAAGGCGCCGCCGATCTCCGCACCGGACGTGCCGATGTTGATGTTGGCGATGCCGCAGTCGCTGCCGGCGGCCGACAGGAACTTCTCGGCGGTCTTCAGGTTCTGGGTGAAGATCGAGGACGACAGGCCCTGCGGCACGCCGTTCTGCATCTCGATGGCTTCGTCGAGGGTGTCGTACGGCATCACGTACAGGATCGGCGCGAAGGTCTCGTGCTGGACCACGGCGTCGCTGTTCTTCAGGCCCGAGACGATCGCCGGCAGTACGAAGTTGCCGGCGCGGTCGATGCGGGTGCCACCGGTCTCGATGGTGCCGCCGGCGGCCTTGGCCTGGGCGATGGCATCGAGGAACTGCTGCACGGCGCCGTCGCTGTTCAGCGGGCCCATCAGGTTGGCGGCATCGGTCGGGTCGCCGATCTTGCCTTCCACCTGCTTGTAGGCCTTGACCAGGGTGACCAGCACGTCGGCGTAGATCGAGCGGTGCACGATCAGGCGGCGGGTGGTGGTGCAGCGCTGGCCGGCGGTACCGACGGCGCCGAACACGATGCCCGGCACGGCCAGCTTCAGGTCGGCGGTTTCGTCCAGGATGATGGCGTTGTTGCCGCCCAGCTCCAGCAGGCAGCGGCCCAGGCGGCGCGCGACCTTTTCGTTGACGGTGCGGCCGACCTGGGTCGAGCCGGTGAAGCTGATCAGCGGCACGCGGCGGTCATCGACCATCTTCTCCGACAGCGCGGTGCCGGCATCGTTGATCAGGAAGAAGATGTCCGGGAAACCGGCTTCGCGCAGGGCGTCGTTGCAGATCTTCAGCGAGGCGATGGCGGTCAGCGGCGTCTTGTTGGACGGCTTCCAGATGCACACGTCGCCACAGATGGCCGCCAGGAACGAGTTCCAGCTCCACACCGCCACCGGGAAGTTGAAGGCCGAGATGATGCCGACCAGGCCCAGCGGGTGGTACTGCTCGTACATGCGGTGGCCGGGGCGCTCGGAATGCATGGTGTAGCCGTACAGCATGCGGCTCTGGCCCACGGCGAAATCGGCGATGTCGATCATCTCCTGCACTTCGCCGTCGCCTTCCGGCTTGCTCTTGCCCATTTCCAGGGCGACCAGCGAACCCAGCGCGTCCTTGTGCTTGCGCAGCGCTTCGCCGCACAGGCGCACGGCTTCACCCCGGCGCGGGGCCGGCGTGGTGCGCCAGATCTTGAAGGCTTCCTGGGCGCGGGCGACGACGGTCTCGTACTCGGCCTCGGTGGTCGCGCGGACCTGTGCGATCGGCTCGCCGGTGGTCGGGTTGACCGGGGTGATCAGCTCACCGCTGGTCGCGCTCGACCACTCCCCGTTGCCCAGGTACGTGCCAGCGTTGATCGCGTCCAGGCCAAGGGACTTGAGCAGCTCGGAAGACATGCAGACTCCTGTGTTTCGTTACGTTGTTTGGTGCCATCGCGGGCAGGTGGGGGACGCGATGAACAGAACCGCCGATGGTAGCAGAGGGTGGTGGTTGGGCTTTGGTGCGGTGCGGGGTGAGGCCACGCCGAGACGCCATCCCAGTGAGGGATGCCTATTCAGGCAGGCAGGGCTTCGCCCGGGCTGCGCGCGGTGTCAGGAATCGCCGGCTGCGGCGACCATGTGGGCGGGTTGCGATGCCACTGCCAGGCGCTGTCGATGATCGGTGCCAGCTCGGTCCATATGGGTCGCCAACCCAGCAATTGCCGAGCGCGGGTGGAGGAGGCGACCAGGCTGGCTGGATCGCCCGGCCGGCGTTCCGCCAACTCGAATGGAATGCTTCGCCCGCTTACCTCTGCGGCAGCGGCGATGACTTCGCGGACAGAGAAGCCCTGACCATTGCCCAGGTTGAAGGCGTGCGCGCCGGGCGTGTGCTCCATGTACTCAAGAGCCAGTGCGTGTGCCTGGGCCAGGTCCTGCACGTGTACATAGTCGCGCATGCAGGTGCCGTCGGGCGTTGCGTAGTCATCGCCGAACACCTTCATGGCCGTGCCTATACCCAAGGCGGCACGCAGCACATTGGGGATCAGGTGGGTTTCGCAGGCATGGGCCTCGCCGATGCCGTGGTCGGGCAGGGCGCCTGCGGCATTGAAGTAGCGCAGGCAGGTCGAACGCAGGCCGTAGGCCGTGGCTGCGTCAGCGAGGATCCGCTCTGCCATCAGCTTGCTGGCGCCATAGGGGTTGATGGGCGCCTTGGGGTGGTCCTCATCGATCACGTCCGACTGCGGATTGCCGAATACCGCAGCGGTTGAAGAGAACACGATGCGATCGATGTCGTGGCGGCGCATGGCCTCCAGCAGGTTCAGTGTGCCAGTGACGTTGTTGGCGTAGTAGGTATAAGGAGCGGAAACCGATTCGCCCACCAGCGAATGTGCGGCGAAGTGCATCACGGCGTCAAAGTGACGGCCCTGGAGGGCGCGCTCGAGTGTTTCGGGGGCCAGCAGATCGGCTTCCAGCAGTTCGCCCCAGCGAACCGCATCGCGGTGACCGGTAGACAGGTTGTCGAGCACGGTCACGGAGTGGCCGGCTTCGGCCAGGTACTGGGCCATGTGGCTGCCGATGTAGCCGGCGCCGCCGCAGATGAGGATGCTGGAAGTACTCAAGGAACAAGCTCCAAGTGCGACACATCGCAAAATGAGGGGCGCCAAGTGTCAGGCGACGGGCAGCGCCGGTTGCTTCAGCCATGCCCTCAGGCGCTGGTAGACGATGACGAAAAGGGCCGAAGTCACGAATGCCACTGTGACTCGAAGCGCCACATGGATTGGAAGCTGTTTTGCCGCACCGAGGAAAATCGGGTGGCACAGGTAGATGCCGAAAGTCGCATTGGCCAGTGTCTGTATCACGTGCGACGTGGGGATCCGGTCTCCCCAGCGCAGTGCGGCCAGCAGCACCAAGGCGGCAATCAGGTGTGGCAATGCCACGCCAGGCAAGGGGAAGAGCATCCATGTCGCCGCTACCAGCATGAGTGCAACAGCAAGCGCTTGTACACCCCACCGCGTGCTTCGGTGTAGGCCTATCAACAGCCCGATCAGTACGGCAGTGGAGGCCTGCATCCACTGAGCCAAGGGATAGCCAACCTGGCGCGACCAGGGTTCCCATTGCCAGACCGTTGCCAGATTCACCACGATCGCCATCATTGTCAGCCAGAGCAGCACCTGGCGATCAACGGAGCGCTTTATCACCGCAAGTGTCACGATCAGAGCAAAGATGAATGGGATGTACCAGAGGTGGATGCTGCTGCCAGCGAGTACCCCAGCGACCCAGCCTCCGCTGTAATCCAGCGACATGAAGGGCTGATGGCGTGCAAGGTTGATGGCACCGAACACCCCAAACCAGAATGCCCAAGGAATCAGTAGACGGCGCGCCAGCTCTGCGATCCGGGCACGACGTGACCAGTTGCTGCCCACCTCGAACAGCATTGTGAGGATAAGGAATGCCGAGAGACCGCTGTAGCTGATCTCACTTCCCGGTGCTTTCGAGTGGTACCAGACAATGGCGAACGCGGCGAGGATGCGTACCAGCTCAATGCCCTGATTGCGCCCGGAACCCTGCGCTACCGTAGTCAACTGTGCAGTCACTGGTCTGCGTCCAGCGCCTTCAGAAAGCGCACGCCACGATCGGTCCAGTCGAAGCATCCCTGGGTACCCTCATAGGCATTGTTCTGCAGACTGTTGAGGTAATCGAAATCATCAATGCGCTCGCAAACCCCCTGGGCCAGCGCCGCAAGGTCGTTGAACTCGACGAATGCGCTGGGCGCGCTCACTCCCAATCCGGAAACGGCGCCTTTCATGGCAAAAATTGGCAGACGGTTGAAGACGTAGGTCAGCAGGCGCACCTTGAATCCGCCACCCAGGAAGTCGGCGACTACACTTGCACGGCAGGTAGCAAGGAATGCGTCGATATCGTCGACAAAGCCCATGAAACGCACAGTCGGGTAGCGGCCGGACAATGTGTCGCCGAGCGCATCTTCGATCGGCCCAACCACGGCCATTTCGACGCCTGCACGATGGAAGATGGGCGCTGCATGCTCTAGCCAGCGCTCCAGGATCACTTGCTTCTGACGGGATTCACGCCCGCCCAGTAAGACGACGCGCCGAGGAACCGAGGCGTCAATCCGGCGTTGGACCATGCTGTTGCCCTGGTAGCCCGGGGTCAGGGTGACGTGTTGCAAGCTTGGCACCTGGGCCTTATAGAGCGCGGCATCATCTGGATTGATCAGTGATACAAGGTCCACCGATCGCACAAGGTCAAGCTCAGCCTTGCCAACCTTGATGCCATCAAGTTTCAGGGCAAGGCGCAGCAGCGGATTGCCACCATACGCTGCGTACTTCTCCACGCGCACCGAGGCTTCGTGCTCATGTGAAATATAAGAGATGCGTGTTGCCGGGTGACGGGTGCGGTACGTCAGTACTTGGGGGAGAACATGGTAAGAGCCAATGTGATCGATGACGATTACATCCCACTCTTCCTGAAGGGCCAGTGCCACGGCCCTCGTGTAAGCAGTGGTCTGTCCGCGCCAGGCAATGTTGGGCAGATGGGTTGCGACGGATCCGATGCGTCCCTTGCGTGGAGCGCCTGCGATGATCCAGCGGACCCCGTCTCTGTCTACCGGACCATCAGGCTGCACGCCATTGGTGGCAACCACTGCGGTCACATCCGCAACCTGCGCAAACGAGGTGGCTAGCCCCCTGGAATAGCTCATGTCGCCCCCGCGCGCAGGTGCGTATGGGAAGAGACGGCTGAGGATGAGAATGCGCTTACGGCGAACGGACGACATCGTGTTGTTCCTTGGTGCAGATTGTGGACGGAACAGGGCTACTCACGTCCCAGTCCAGCTCGGCTGTATCGTCGGGCTCCAGTGTGATCAACCATCCTTGCCGATCCTGCAGGTAGTGGCTGGCCCAGATTGAAGCGCGGAGATCTGCCACGCGGCCCTTGCGGATCACCAGATCGACGATGATCCCATCCTGCGAGAACTGCAGATGGTTCTCTTCGCGCGAGACCACGCGCCAATCGGCGGCGACTAGCAGGTTGGTGCGCGGCCGGGGAAGATCCCCGTGCCAGCGGTCGCTCACATGCAGGCAAGCGTTTAGAAGCATGACACTGCGATCTGCGCTGCCATGCTTGAGATTCAGTGACCCGGATACACGATGTCCGCCAGCGAGCGGGCCACATTCGGTCAGCTGCGCCTCGCTCATCCGTCCCACTTTGAAACATCCGCTGTACTCGACCGGCTCGACCTCGTGCCAGCCTGGGCCATTGTGGCTGGCTGCCGAGCGCTCGAAGCGTCTGCGCTCGCCTGTGGAGTACTGGTAAGTGCCCGGATCCACAATGAACCTTTTGCCGTGCAGATCGATTTCCACTGCCAGGAAGTCGGCATGCCCGTGCCCGGGATTCCAATACGGCCCAATCGCACCGGCGTCAAACAAGGCAAAGCAGGTTTCGTCCTGCAGGCGGGCATAACCGGCGTGCGGCAACACTTCAAGCGGCTGCAGTGAAGGGGGCTCCATCAGTGCAGCGACCGGAGGAACTTCGCCGAACCAGCTGTCGTTGAACAGTGCAATTTCGCCATCCGGATGAGACATTACCGCCCATGCATGCTCGGCTAAAGCGAGACGCTCGCAGGCAAGTTTGCGCGTTGAGTCGCCTAGGAACGGCGTGTCCCTGAACACGCGCAAGGCCATCACGGTCAAGCCTTGGTACATGGCCGAGCGCTCGGAAAGCAGTCCATCTTCGAGGACGCAATCCAGAATGATCCGGCGCACGTCGCGGTTCAGGCGCGCCGTGATAGACGTCGGAACCTCTTCTGCATGGCTGTAGTACAGACACAGCGCCGCCAGATTGCGTTCGACGTGATTGTTCTTGAGCTCATGCTCGATGGTGTCCAGTACGAAGGCGACATCGCGACGGAGAAATGCCTCGATGGCGGCGACCAGTGAAGGTGCGAGCGTACGTTCCTGGCGTGCGACAAGGTAGCCACTGAGTACGCTGAGAATCCGGTGCGACGCGCTGTACGGGAACCAGTAGGAACTGAAACATCCGCTCACCGCGAAGCTGCTGCTGGCATTGAAGCGGGCCAGGATCGCTTCAATGGCCTGGTGATGGGTGGCCGTGCCGGAAACCAGCATGGGGCAGATGAATCCCAGGTGCGCCAGCTTCATCCGCCAGAGATGAAGATCTTTCTCTACGGCAATGGTGTGATGCCAGTTGATTGCTCCAACGCTGCCGAAATCTACGGATTGACCAAAGAAGGTGAAGCGCCCATGGGCCACTTCATCCATATCGTCCAGGTATTCGTCCCGATAGAACCGGGAGACGAACGCCACGGCCGTTCCAGTTGCTTCGGTGCTGCGGGAGGCGATGGTTGGCACACGCGTACTGAGCCGGTCAAGGCGTCGCGCGTAGGCATTAGGAAACTGCCGGGCAAGGACGTTGCGAAGCACGCGCTTGAGATGATATCCAAGCATCTTCGCATCAAGCCGCGATGCGGCTTGCAGAGTTCGTAGGTTGATTTCCAAAGTAGTCGTCCAGTTCCATCCGTCCTTGGAGAGCGCCGATAGAATGTCATCGGCGTCACGTTCTTCATCGGGATGCGATCCGCTCCAGCAGGGTGGGGTGGAGGCGTTCCAGATACCGGGTTCCGTAGTCCTGCGTACCTGGCAGCGGGCCAAGCGGCGTGAACGATGTGGTAGGGCGCGTCGCCAAGCCCTCAGGACCTGCGCCCTGAATCAGTAGCGTCAGTTCGTTCAGATGGGCGATGAAGTCGGGTGACAGATACTGCGGCTGGCCGCTTCTTATCTCGCGCGCCATCTCGGCAATGCCGACGAACTTGTCCTGTGCGTAAACTTCCTTGCGCCGGACCCATTCCTTGACGCGTGTTCGTAGAGAAGAACGCACCGACTGGTCCTTTTCCACCGCGTCGGACTTCCAGTTCCGTACCAGCCGCATGCGATCCCCGCCGATGCCGAACAGCTTGCCCAGCAGGCGGCTGTTGCGCAGCACCTGCAGCTTCCGCGCGCTCAGGCTGCCTTTGGAGTAACGCTCCAGGTGGACCGGGGAACGGTACTGGCGGTAACTGTCGGTTGATACCTCTCCTTCGGTGCCGATCACGCGCATGCGATGGTCACGGGGCGCTACCACGCTACAGGTGATCCGTGCCGACGCGCCATTGGCGAACGTCAGGCAAGCAACCGAATAGTCCGGCGTCCCAGAGCGGCCGGGCATGGCTGCTGACTTGGTCTCGATCAGCTCATTGGAGTAGGCGGTAACCGCCGTTGCTGGGCCTAGCAAGCCACAGATCCAGACAAGGTGGTAGCCCACGTGCTCAAAGGTGCAGCCTTCAAGGATCTCCTCCTCAAGCGGCCACGGGGCACCCGTAGGACTCCTTACCTTCTCGAACTCCATCAGGTGGATGGGGTTGTCATCCAACTCGGCGTACACCAGAAGCGGTTTCCCAATTGCGCCGTCGCCGACTGCCTTGAACAGCGTCCTCACGGAGTCGCTGTAGATGTTGCAGGGTGCGCCGTACATGCGCACGCCTCTGGTCGCGGCGATGGCGAACAGTTCCTGGGTTTCCCGCAGATCCCGGGTTATGGGTTTTTCACTGTAAACGTGCTTCCCAGCCATCAATGCCCGACGGCTCACGTCGAAATGCGCACCGATATTGGTCAGGTTCACGACGATTTCCACTCGGACGTCCTCAAGCAGGGCGTCCAGCGAGGCATAGCGCTCAAGGCCGTAGTAGGCACACACGCGATCCATCCGATCGGACTTGAGGTCGAAGACGCCTACGATGGCCAGCTCCGGATGAGCCTTGAAGGTCCGCATGTAAATGTCGAAGACAAATCCGCAGCCCACGATTGCAATGTTCACGTTTCAGCTTCCGCGTTGCAGTCAGGCAGGCTTGCTGGCGGTCAAGCCAGCGGCCCGCGCAGCGACCTTCATATTGGAGATCTTGGTGGTGCCTACCAAGACAGTGGCGATACGGGGATCATCGTGCAGCTCCTGGATTCGTGCTGTGGCGAATGCCGAAGGATTCTGTGCGGCGGCTATCCCGCTCTGACCTCCCAGAACTTCACGAGCGATGATCTTCACGCCCTGATTGAGGGCCTGTGCCATCACCTGATCGTATTCATGGCTGCCTGGATGGAACGGGAGCTGCAAGGCGCCTACTCGCGGATCCGCCAGTGCCGCCATAGCCGTGCCGACGTCGTCGACCGATACGCCAACAACACGAATCTTGCCGGCTTGCTGGGCGTTGTGCAGCGCTTGGATGGCTTCCCCATTGCGCAGCGCGCTTTCCTGCGGGCTGTGCAACAGGTAAACATCGATCGCGTCACGCCGCAGTCGACGGAGACTGCCGTCGATTGCCGCAGAAATGAAATCAGTGTCCCAGCGCGTCGGCAGCGGCTGACTACGCAGACTGCTTACGCCGTTTCGTGCTGTGTTGGATCCGCGTGCGACAAGCCGGATCAGGCCTTTTACCGGTACCAGAATGCGCTTGGAGAAGGGAAGATACTTACCACCCTTGGTGCACACCAAGCAGTCACTGCGGTTGCCGATAGCGTTGCCAATCAGGCGCTCGCTATCGCCTTGGCCATAGACGTTGGACGTATCGAAGAACCGATAGCCCTCGTCCAGTGCGGCCGCTAGCAGGCGGGTGGCATCTGGACCGGCCAGCCCATTGATCGATCCGAGTCGGCTGCATCCGAGGCCCAACTGGGCATCCTGAGTGCGGGAACTATCGCGCATGTATAGCTCCTCGCACGATAGAAGCACGATCGAGGTTCGAGAGGTCGGTTCTAGATTCGACATTTGCGCGTGGCGGAATACAGAATATGGCCAGTGCGAACCAGGAGATCGGATCAACGAATGCCGCGCCGGCATACCAGACAATCCACGCACACACAATTGCACGGAACGGGAGCTCCACGCCGATTCTGCGCAGCAGTGCTTTGGTCAAGGCAATGAACAGGAGGCCTCCAAGTGCCCCCATGTAGATCCACTGCCACCAAAATCCGTTTGACATCAGATCGTTCGCCCGCAAAGTCGGATCTGCAAACCATGGGAAGAGCGCGAAAGCCCCCTTGTTGAGCCAGTTGTTGTCGATGATCGGGCGCGCGGCCTCCGCATTACCCACACCTACACCCAGCAATGGATAGCGCTCGATAACATCCATACCAACGCTTGGTCCGACGGCGATGCGCCCAAAGAAGCTGCCGGTGGCGCCGTGTTCACCAAGCACCAATTTGCTGAGGGCGGCAAGCTGGGTCATGTACGACTGTGCGATTAGCGTCAAAACTAACGCCCCCCCAAGAATGAATAGGGCCAATGCACGCCCCTTTCTTGTGCGAGGCCAATACATCCACGTCGCGATGGCGGCCATGAAGAACACGATGATCATGCTGGGGCAGACCAGGTAAGTTACCGTGAGCATGAGCAGGCCATTCCTCACCGTGTGCGGCTTGCCTGCTGAGCGCATGCTGAGGATTGCCATGGTGCACAGGCAGAGCAAGGTGGTGGCCAGGAACGAGGGTTCGGTGGCCATGACCTTGGGCCGGATCTGGCCATACATGAGTTGATCGCGCTCCACGCCTGTGTACAGGCCACGGCCAGATGCCGAGTAGATCGCCTGACTGATAGCTTCGAATACGTCGCGCATGGCGGCGAACTCAAGAAGTGCAAGCAGTACAAAGAGCAGCCAGAGGCGCGTGGAAAGCCTGGCGAGTCGTGCTGGCTCAACAGTGGTTACCAATGCGGCAACAGCGAGCATGAGCGTCATCGATATCAGTAGCTGGATGCCACCCTTGTACGTCTCAAATAACGCGGATGTGGAGAGGAAGGGACTGTTCAGAATGGGGGCAAGCACCAGTGCCGCTGCAAGCAGAAGCATCAGCGGCAGCGTCTTAAGAAGCGTCCTGTGATACAGAGCTACAAGCGCGGCGCCGGCCGCTAGGCAGATGTACTGAGGAACCAGTACGCTTCCGCCGCTATAGATGGACAGCCTGAGATGTGCGCCGACGAAGAACGCGACGAGCAGAGCCAGCCCTACAGTCGAGCGGCTGAAGCTTCCATGCGCGTTTGGCTGTGCGTAGACGTGGTTCATCATGACGTGATCAAGTTGAGGACATTGTGCGATGAGAGGAAATCACCGGCCATTTTTCCCCAGAGATGATGCGCGAGGATGGCCGAAAGAAGGGTCGCGGACAACGCTAGCAAGTTCCACGGCTGGGCAGCGCCGGCGGTCGACCAAGCGGTGGCCGGGCGGTTGAATATGGCAGGCAGGATGTCACCGATGACCTTTCCTGAGAGGATGCCAATCACTGCCGCAGCGGGACCGTACTGGGTACCTAGAAGGTAGGCCAGCGTGGGAGAGAGGATGCCGGTGAGAAGCTGGCCGCCGATGTTCGCATTGATGGTGCCGTGCGCTATCCCCCAGAAGTAGGAGGGCGCACAGAGGATGTTGATCAGCCAGCAGACTGAGATCATCGCGACCAGCAACATGAACTCGCTTGAGTACGTTTGCAGCCAGAGAACAGAGACCAGTGGCGCTACGCTAATGGCTCCGATCATGAGGCCTCCCCCTGCGAGGGCGGCAACGCGATTGCTTTTGATGAAAAGTGCGTTGCTTGCTGTGGAATCACGCTGTGAGAGCTCGGCAAAGGCTGGTACGAGATTCTGGAGTGCCATGATTGCGACTGTCCTGATCTGATAGACCATTCGATAGGCCATCTCGAAGATGCCGACAGGAGCGGGGCCGGCTACTGCTCCAAGGACCAGTTTGGAGAGGGGTTCAAACAGAAGGTTTGCGATCGTACCGATCTGCAGCTTCGCGCCAAAGCCAAATAAGTCCTTCAAGGCCAGGGCTGAGAAGCGGGGAGGTCCCAGGATAGTGCGGGATCTGTGCGCAAAAAGCGACGAAGCCGCAATGGTAAAGAGGTACTGTGCAGCCTGTGCCCAGGCAAGCCCGAGCAATCCGTGTGACTTGACCAGAAGATAGGACGCGATCACTTGGATGATCATGCCTCCAATGGAGGAAACGGCGCGCAGGTCTGATCGTTGAATGCCGAGCAGCGTCGCTGCCAGTCCGGCATTGATATTGAGCAACCAGAATGTGAACAACGCCCAGGGCAGCAGTTGCTTGGCCGCAGTCAGCTCTACGCCGCTCAGTGCTAAGCCGAGCGCTGCATTCAATGGCATCCACCCAACAAGGGCGATGACGGCCATGAGAAGGGCGATGGTGGAAAGCGCTGTCCAGAAGTAGAGCGACACCTTGACATGCTCCTCGCGCCCACGTGCAGTAGCAATGAACCTGGATAGGCCAGCAGCGATGCCGACATCGGCCACCCGCCCGAATGCCGTTGTGGCAAGCACTATCGACCAGACGCCCAGCATGGCGATACCAAGCTCAGCGACCACGCTTCGGTAGATGATGAACAGTCCCAGTCCACCGACGATGACTTCGGCTGCTGAGAAAAGAGAGTTTCGCTTTAGGTTCAAGGGCTTTGTTCTCAGTGTTCCCCGCGCAATGAGGGCAGATCTCTTTCGGTGTGCGGATTAGTCTGCAATGCCCCGAGACATGTTCTTAAGGCCAGGTGGCATGAGAGGTCAGGCACGAGCCCGCGTGAAGACCAGCCTACCCTTGAGTCTCAAGGCTGGCTTCTCCACCAGATACCAGGAGAGAATCGCCGGCAAAAGCGTGGCTGGCAGGCTTGCTAGGGAGTTCTGCAAAGGACTCCATTGCGGGAAGGCGTACGCGAAAACCTGTTGAACGGGAAATGCGTAGATGTACACGCCATAGCTGACATCGGGCATTGTTTTTGCCCAATCAAGCGAGGGCATTGGTGCGAACGCAATCTTGAAGCAGGTGACCGCAATCGCTGCAATGAGGGCGGGCTGGAACAGTGGGGTCGGCCATAGGACCGCTGCGGCCAGATACACTCCGAAGAGCATCCCCCACGAAACCGGCATGCCATCACGGTAGCGAGCAAAGAACATGCCAAGCAGAAACGCCAAACCCAGGCGATGGAACTTGGCGGCGCTGTTTCCGTCAAAAAGCGCTGATTGGGTAGTGCTCGTCAGCAGAGCATGGGCGATGAACGCCAGATATCCAGCTACAGCAACGACTGCAAACAGTCGGAACCATCGTTCGCGGGAAAAAACTCCGCTGACGCTGAGGGCGATGACCAGAATGTAGCAGGTGAACTCGAATCGCAGGGTCCACAGTGACCCATTGATTACGCCGGCCAACGGGTTGCTCAGGAACACCCCAGGCAGTTCGTAGCGAGGCATGTACATGATCGCGTTGCCGAAGATGTACTCCCACGTCTCGGACAATCCCAAATATTCCACAAGGGGAAGGGCCGTGATTGATGAAAGTGCCAGCGTTGTGATTACGAGCATGGCCCAGAGCCCGGGAAGGATCCGAAGGCAGCGGGCGGATATGTAATCAGCAGCAGAAGGTGTGCGAATTGCCGACTTGTATATGAGGTACCCGCTCATGGAGAAGAACGCAGACACGGCAACCCAGCCGGCGGAATAGCCGATTCTGGCGCTCAGGGGATCATGCAGCCCCGAGGTGATGTCATAGGCATGCGAAAAGATGACGGATGACGCCGCAACCAACCGAAGCAGGTTGAAGTTGTTGTCAAGGTGTGGCGAGATGCTCACGACACGGCTCCGCTAGGGTTGCTTCTTGCTAAAGAGGAGATCGATTTTCCGCGCAAGCAAGAACGTATTGTTCAATACGGGCCACTTCCACTTCAGCAACAACAGCAGCTGGATCAGATTGAGCCGCGCAACACGAAGTCGTGAAGCCCTCCATGCGCTGCGGGGAAGGTGGGCCTTCAGGGCCTGCGACAGAGGCAATAGCGGCAGGAACCAGGAAAGACGTCCGATCAGGCCCGTATCGCGGACGAAATGACGGTCGTAGCGCTCGAAGTACTTTCCTGGCGCATGCCCGCTGCGCAGAAGCTGCACGCCGTCAACCTGCAAGTGGTGGCCGTGAAGCATACTCAGGCAGACCACCAGCCAGTCATAGCCAAACATGTTCAATCCGGCGGGATAGCTGGCCTGGAGAGCCTTGGTGCGGTACACGCCGTAAAGCCGGGCGCTGTCGCGCGGATTGTGCAGGTAGGTGCGCACGCGCTCATCGGGCGTGCCGACGATGGGGAAGGTACCGCGTGCACGGCGAACATCGCCATCGGGGTAACGGAAGTTCACCTCGGTGCAGCACGCCACCGCATCGGGGTTGGCGTCGAGCTGGGCGATGCACAGCTCGGCGAACTGCGGCGACCAGATATCGTCATCCGCTGCCCACATGTAGTACTCGCTGTCCGCAGACATCAGCACACCGCGGAAGTTATCGCTTTGCGGAATGGTCTGCGGGTGTCGCACGTGCCGCACGCGAAGGTCACGTGCGGCGTACTCGGCGCAGATCTCGCTGGTGCCGTCGGTCGACCCATTGTCATGAATCAGCAGGACGAAGTCTGTGTAAGTCTGCGAGATCAGGCTGTCGATACAGCGGCGTGCAATGTCCACCCCGTTGTAGATGATAAGGCCGATGGTTAGGCGCGGCGTCATGGCGTGGCCTTGAGCAGCAGCTGGCTCATCAATCCACGCGCGAATTCGTCAATGGACTGACGAACCGTGTCTGGTTGCAGGATGGAAGCGTACTCGAAGTCGTCCCCGGTCTGCGGTCCAGTCGGCTGCTGACGCTCGACGATGCAGGTGCCTGCGACCAGTTCATCGGAAATTGCAGCGCACCGCTGGGCGAATTCGAATACCGTGCAGGAGGTTGCGCCGACAGGGTTGATCACCTGCCAGGCCGAAGATGAGGCATTCAGCCAGTGTCGTACGCTGTCCGCGATGTCGTTGGTTCCCACGAAGTTGCGTCGCTGCTGCCCGGTCGAGCGGATGACGATGCGACGTTCCATCACCGCTTCGCGAGGGAAGGAGAAGGGGATCAGCGTCCATCGACGAAATGCGTCAGGATCACCCAGGGTGCCGAACACGGCGCATGGCCGGAATGCGGCAGCAGTCACTGGGCCTTGTGCGTACCGTCGGAAGACCTGTTCGGTGGCGTAGTGCGAGATCGCATAGTCCGATACCGGATTAGGCGGTGAGCGCTCGTCCATGTGGCCCAGCATCGGACCGTACACGTGGGCCGAGGAAATGTAGGCAAGACGTGTGGCGCCCGCAGCGACGGCCTGGCGCGCGAGGGCGCCAGCCCCGAACATTGCCATTCTGGCGGCACGGACGGGATCGTCGCGGAAGTCTTCGTCGACGATGCCGGCGCAGTGGACCAGGGCATCGGCCGGTGGCAGGGCCACTGAGTTCAGTCCGTCTACGTCAGCCAGGTCGAGGCGTACGTCCGCGCTTGTGCTGCGGCCGAGGGTGACTACCTCGTTGTCCCGGGAGAGATTCTTGTGCAGGGCCTGTCCGATCAGGCCGCTGGCGCCGGTGAGCAGAACTCGCATTTCAGCTCCGCGGGAATGGGGTGTTGGTGACGGCAGTGTTCAGGTGCCATGCCGGGTCGAAGTCCGGTGCGGTTGCGTCCTTCTCGGAGATCGCGAGTGGCGTGTGCGGGAACTCCACACCGAAACGTGGGTCGTTCCAGCGGACACAGCGCTCGTTCTGGCCGTTGTATGCGGCACTGACGAAATAGAGCATTTCAACATCGTCGGTGAGGGACATGAAGCCGTGGGCGCAGCCGCGAGGCACATACATCATCCGGCGGTTCTCGGCGCTTAGTTCTGCGCCGAACCATTTGCCGAAGCTGGGCGAGTCCGGGCGTAGATCAAGCACGACGTCGTACAGGCTGCCGGCCGTGCATTTGACGACTTTCACCTCGGCAGACTCGCCGAGCTGATAGTGGAGACCGCGCAAGGTGTGGCGCGCCCGGGTGAACGAGGTGTTGAACTGCAGAAAGTTCGTCTCCAATCCATGCGCGGCGAACTCGTCCTGACAGAAGAGGCGCGAGAAGAAGCCGCGATCATCGCTGCGGGGCTCCAGATCGATCAGGCACACGCCATCCAGTGGGGCGGGGGTGAACTTCATGGTGTCATTTCCTTTCCGGGCGCGCGCTCAACGCGTCGCCAGTCCTTCGTATTCAGCGATCTGGGCAAGGGTTAGGGTGGTCGCATCCTGCCCTTGGTGTTGCCGGATGTACCAATCGGCAGACCATTCGACGGCTTGGCGCCCGGTCAGGCGCGGATGCCAGCCGAGCACGCGGGTTGCCAACGAGGCGTCCAGGGTCAACATCTTCATTTCGGCCGGATTGTCACTTTCGTCCAGGCGCCATGTCTCGTGCATGCCAAGTGCCTTTCCGAGCGTCTCAGTGACCGCCTGAACATTCA
This sequence comes from Stenotrophomonas geniculata, assembly GCF_034508895.1. Taxonomy (NCBI): domain Bacteria; kingdom Pseudomonadati; phylum Pseudomonadota; class Gammaproteobacteria; order Lysobacterales; family Lysobacteraceae; genus Stenotrophomonas; species Stenotrophomonas geniculata. The sequence continues at coordinate 4,467,503 of NZ_CP140571.1, read as the reverse complement.
TGGGCGAATCTGTCGCGGGCGCAAGGTTCAGCGCATTGGGGAGTGCCGCGGCAGAGTCCGATGCCAGTGCCTCGGCATAATCCAGGTAGCCGGACACCGGGTCCAGGACATGCTGCCATGGCCGGGTGCTGCCGGGGTTGCGCAAGGTAACTGGCTGGCCGGCGAGCATGGCCCGCCAAATGTCGGGGATCAGGCGATCCTCTGACCAGTCACCGCCACCTACCACGTTGCCGGCACGCGCAGTGGCCAAACGGATCCCGGCTTCTTCGAAATAGCTCTGCCGATAGCAGGAGACCAGTTCCTCGCACGCCGCCTTGGAGCTGGAGTACGGGTCGTGACCGCCCAGTGGATCGGTTTCAATGAACGGACGGCCCGAGTCGTCGTTCATATAGACCTTGTCCGTGGTGACGACGAGGATCGCGCGCAGATGAGGTGCGCGGCGAAGCGCATTCAGCACGTGCAGCGTACCCATGACATTAACGTCATAAGTTTCTGCTGGCTCCCGATAGGAGCGACGGACCAGGGGCTGAGCCGCCATATGGATCGCCACGGTCGGGTCGCAGGTATCCACCGCTTGCTGGAGTGCGAGAGGGTCGCGGATGTCGCCGATGGTGGAGGTCATGCCCGTGGCGTTGCCGATCAGGTCATGAAGATTAGGGGTGGTTTCGGGCGCCAACGAGTAGCCGTGTACCTGCGCGCCCATGCGGGCCAGCCAGAGCGCAGTCCAACTGCCCTTGAAGCCCGTGTGCCCGGTGAGGAATACGCGTTGCTTGCTCCAAAAATCACGGTTCGGCATATGCTTAGTCCCAGATCTTCCATGGGGCCTTGCCGGCGTCCCAAAGCGCTTCCAGGGACTGCTTGTCCCGGAGCGTGTCCATGGGCTGCCAGAAACCCTTGTGTTCGAAGGCGGCCAGCTGGCTGTCGCGTGCTAACCCTTCCAGCGGCTCGCGTTCCCATATCGTGCTGTCACCCGCGATCCGGTCGATGACGCGGGGGTGCAGTACGAAGAACCCGCCGTTGATCTGCGCACCGTCACCGGCCGGTTTCTCGGTGAACTCTGTGACCTTTCCGTCCCGGATGACAGTGGCACCAAAGCGGCCCGCCGGGCGTACCGACGTCAGCGTGGCGTCCCTGCCGTGGGCGTTGTGGAACTTCAGTAGAGAGGTGATGTCGATGTCGGCAACGCCATCGCCATACGTCATGCAGAACGGCTCATCCTTGTCGAGGTAGTCGCGAACGCGGCGCAGTCGGCCGCCGGTCATCGATTCTGTACCGGTGTCCACGAGGTGAACTTTCCAGGGTGGAAGTTGCGAATCGCCCTTGAATTCCAGTGAGCGGTTGGCAATGTCGACCGTGATCGAGGAGTTGTGGAGGGCATAGTTCGCGAAGAATTCCTTCACGTAGTAGCCCTTGTACCCTAAGCAAACGATGAATTCGTTGATGCCATGTGCCGAGTAGATCTTCATGATGTGCCAGAGGATCGGATGGCCGCCGATCTCGACCATCGGCTTTGGTCGCACGGCCGTCTCTTCGGCCAGACGCGTTCCCAATCCTCCCGCGAGGATGACTGCTTTCATGCTTTCTCCTGGAAAATTCTCGACAAATCGTGTGCAGCTGTGTTGCTTCCGTGCGGCAGCCCGCGTCTACGCAGCTCCCAAGCGTGGAATTCTCGCACCGTCGCCATCTTTCCGTCTGGCACGCGTCCGGCTTTCAACGTGACTTGGCCGGATTCCACACTGCGAACGTCTGACCTCGTACTGCGCGTGCCACCCCCTGCAGCGTGGCCAGCATGGCGAGCACGACCTCCACAAGTGAGGAGAGAGGGCCCCTGGTCGTCTTCGTGCCTGCGATAGCCACGGCGATGAGCGCGAGCACGCTCACCATTCCAAGCACGGGCGAGATCAGGCTGAGGGTAGCCACGCCTGCCGCTGTTCCCGCCAGCAGGAAGGCCCCGCCGAACCAGCGCAGCGTCTTGTGCGAGAAGTAGCGGAATCGGTTGCCGAATTTCAGATTGCGACGCCTTGAGGTCAGCACGGTGTGGGTATGAAACGCGCGCGCGGAAATGCGGACCTTGCGCGCAAACTCGTCGGCGCGCACCGAAACCAGTTGCTCATAGGCAACGACATCGTTGCACTTGATCAACCGCAAGCCCTTGAAGACAACTTCCATTGAGACCGTGAAATCGTCCAGCACGGTATCGGGAAAGCTCGGATACAGTGCTGTGCGGATTGAGAAGATGGAGCCATCTGCGCCCATCACGCTGCCGCTCCGGGACTCAAGGTCCTTGATCTTCTCTTCCAGCCGCCAATAAAGGCCGCCCACGGCCGCAGTTGCCGATCCATCTGCGCCAAGATAATGCAGGGCGCCGCAGATGCCGCCAACCTCCTCGTCGGCATAGCATGCGAAGAGCGCGTGCGGTGCCTGAAGATCCAGTAGCACATTGGCGTCAGTAAAGATGAGGTAGCGGGACGTTGCCCGGCCGGCCATCAGCTTCATCCCGTGCGCCTTCCCGTTCCTGCCGCCGCCGCGCACCAACTTGACGAACGGCGCACCCTGCTCGATCAGGTCGGCGGTTCCATCGGCGGAGCCATCGTCGAAAGCCATGAACTGCATCGCGGGGTACTGCTTGCGCAGTTCCCTTAGATTGGCCAGCTTCTGTGGCATGGCGGATGCTTCGTTGTAGGCGCAGAACAGCAGGGTGAAGTCAGCGCCATCTCCGCAATCCGGTGGTCCCTGGCGAACGGGCCGAACCTTCCAGGCAGCCAGCATGGCGGGGTAGATGAGGTAGGGGTAGATCACTGCCAGAACGCAGGCGGCCGTGAACAGGATTAGCAGGGTAATGAGCATGTCGGGCAATAAAGGGACGTTGGCAGGCAGGCCGGTACATCGAAAGAACTCGCGCTGTAACACGCCGTCATGTGTGCCATCTCAGTCGGTAGATCCGGCGCGACAAGTTTCTCAGTATGCGTTCTTGTGCACGAATCCCTTGAACAGAGTCATGAGAACGATCTTCAGATCAAACGCAAGCGACCAGTTCTCAATGTAGAAAAGGTCACATTCGATGCGCTTGTGAAGATCGGTAGAGCCTCGCCAGCCGTTGACCTGTGCCCAGCCGGTGATGCCCGCCTTCACCATGTGTTTTTTCATGTAGGACGGAATTTCGTGCTTGAACTTGTGCACGAACACCGGCCGCTCCGGCCGCGGTCCAACGATCGACATGTCGCCCAGCAGGACGTTGATGAACTGTGGTAGTTCGTCCAGGCTGGTCTTGCGAAGGAAACTGCCCACACGGGTAGCGCGATTCTCGCCGGCCTTCGCCCACACTGCGCCAGAGGCGCCCTCGGCGTCGACCGGCATCGAGCGGAACTTCAGCATCCAGAACGTCTTGTTGTTCCAGCTCATCCGCTCCTGCCGATAGAAGATCGGGCCTGGGGAGCTCAGCTTCACCGCCACCGCAATCGCGAGCATGATCGGTGAGATCATGAGCAGGATGAGGCCGGCAAGAATACGGTCCTCCAGGGCCTTGATCAGGCGGGCGCCGCCCTGAAGGGGGGTCTGCTGAAGATTGATGACGGGAAGGCCCGCGACCTGCTCGACGGAGTGGTTCAGCAGGTGCAGCCCGAACATGTCAGGCACGAACTTGATATCGGCAGTGGAATGCTGCAACTGATTCAGGGCAGTTGCGATGTTGTCTTCGTCGCGCATCGGAAGGGCAATCCACACCTGATCGATATGATTGGCCTCCACGTACGTGCCGAGCCCATCCAGTTCCCCCAGCTTGCTTGCATGCTGCACGCTGCCGCGGTCAGAGGGGGTTCCGAACCAGCCGCGCACCTCAATTCCTGCCCAGGATGCCGACCTCAGGGAGTTGACGATGTGCTGCGAATCGGTCGTGGCGCCCACGATGACAGCGCTCCGCAAGTCTGCGCCCCGGGCCCGGATCCAGCCGGCGATGCCGCGAACGCCAATGCGGAGTGCAATTACGCCCGCCAGGCTCATGCCAAACCACGAGGCGAGCCATATGCGTGAAAGCTCATCGGTTACCTGGATCGCGGTCGAGTAGGCGAGAAGGCCTCCGAAGATCACGGCGAACTTCATCAGGACCTTGCCGAACTCGGCGAGCAGCCCGCGCCCACGCCAGCTCTCGTACAATGACGAGGATCCAAGGACGAGAAGTGCGAAGAGAACGGTGATGGAGACCAGGCGGGCATAGTTCATCGGCATGTGCAGATCGCCGAACCTCATCGCATAGGCCGCCAGTGCAGCGGCCACCAGGATGAGAGGATCCCCGATTCTCAGCGCCAGGCTGAGCGCAGGAGCAAATCTGTTTCCTGAAGCGTTCCAGAGCCCAGCGTGGTGCCGTGCAGGCATGTAAGACATGTCGATTTCTTCCTTGTAGAGGATCCGTGCATCCAGCAATCGCCTCGCTGCCCGGCGGGCTGGCGGCGCCAATCCGGCCGTCAGTCCAACCCGTTAGCTGTTACAATCGATCACAGGATGATAACAGAACCTTCACCAAGGCGTGACCTGCGTCCGGATTCCCGGGGTTAGGGCCGAGGGCGCCGCCTCATCGGCCTGGTAGGGCTGGGTTCAGTTACACCCTCATGTCAGGTATGCTGCTTGGCTAACTTTCGTATGCGAAGCGTTGGTGGCTGACGTTATGCACCTCACGTCGCCCCGCCAGAGGATTGGCCCATGTTCAACAAGGTGCTGTTGGTCTGCATCGGAAACATCTGTCGAAGCCCGACCGCAGAAGTGCTCATGCGGCACCAACTCAGGGATCGCACAGGGGTAGATGTCTCTTCCGCAGGGCTTCAGGCATTGGTCGGTCGGCCGATAGATGAGACCGCGGGAGATCTGCTTCGGGAGAAGGGGCATGATCCGAGCGCCCATCGAGGGCGTCTGGCGACGCCATCCGTGCTGGCGGCGGCTGACCTGGTGCTGGTGATGGAGCAGTCCCACGTGGCGCGAATCGCCCGCGAGGTTCCTCAGGTAAGCGGCAAGACATTCCTGCTGGGGCATTGGGATGGAAGGGCGGAGATCCCCGACCCCTACCGCCAGCAGAGGATCGCGTTCGAACACGTTTACGGTTTGATCGAGCAGGGCGTTGCCCGCTGGGCCAGCCACATCAAGTAATTGCCGCACTGGTGCGGTTTTTTCACGAAACGGAAGCTATGACCAAGGAAACCAGTGCGCGGCCCAACCGCGAAGACGACGAGATTGATCTGCGGGATCTGCTGGGCGTTCTGATTGACCGCAAGTGGTGGATCCTGGGAACAACCTTCCTGTTCGCGATGGTTGGCGCCGCCTACGCGATCCTGACGCCGCCGGTGTATCGGGCAGAGGCCACGGTGCAGGTTGAGTCGAAGATGCCGACCATTCCGGGTCTTGCAGACCTGACCTCTCTTGGCGGCGGCGGCAGTACCGCGTCCACCACTGAGGTTGCGCTGCTGACCTCGCGCACGATTGTCGGTACCGCGGTCGACAAGATGCAGCTTGAGACGGTCATCGAGCCCCGGCGTTTCCCATTGGTGGGAGGGCTGATTGCACGTCGTTTCTCGGGTGAGACCGAGGGGGAGGTGGCGGCTCCGGTTCTGGGGCTTTCCAGCTATGGCTGGGGCGGCGATGAGCTGAAGATCCATCGCCTGGATGTTCCGGCACGGCTGCTCGACGAGCCGATGATGCTTGTTGCAGGTGACAAGGCTGGGGAGTACTCGCTGCTTGATGACGAGGGCGAAACCATTCTTGCCGGCAAGGTCGGCATGCCCGCCGAGGCGCGCGGGATCAAGATTGAAGTCGCGAGCCTGAATGCCAATCCGGGCATGCGCTTCACGCTGACCAAGCAGCGTCGCCTCGATGTCATCGCCGGGCTGCAGGAAGACATCCGCGCGTCCGAACAGGGCAAGGACTCGGGCATCCTTCGCGTCAGCTATGAAGACACCGATGCGGATCGTGCGCAGGCGCTGGTGCAGAACATTGCTGAAGCCTACGTCCGGCAGAACGTCGACCGCGGCTCTGCCGAGGCCGCGACGCAGCTTGCCTTCGTGAAGGATCAGCTCCCAACCGTGCGCAAGCAGGTGGAGGACGCGCAGGCGGCAATGGCGGCTTACCAGTCCCGTTCGAATTCCGTCGACATTACGATGCAGACCAAGGGTCTGCTCGAGCAGGAGGTCGCCGTTGAGGCCAGCATCCAGCAGCTGCGCCTGAAGCAGGCGGAGATGGATCGCAGCTTCACGCGCGAGCATCCGGCCTACCGTGCGATGCTGAACCAGATCGGCGAGCTTGAGGCACGCAAGAGTGGCTTCCGTCGTGAAGTGAGCGCGCTGCCTGATACGCAGCAGGAACTGCTGCGACATACCCGTGATCTGCAGGTCAGCAACGAGCTGTACACCGCGCTGTTGAACCAGGCGCAGCAGTTGGATGTTGCGCGGGCCGGTACGGTTGGCAATGTCCGGATCGTTGATGATGCGATCGTTGATATCAGCAAGCCGGTGAAGCCTCGCAAGCCGCTGATTGTTCTTGTGTCGTTCCTGTTGGGCGCATTCCTGTCCACGGCCGCAGTTTTCCTGCTCCGCATGCTCAATCCTGGCGTGGAGGATCCGGCGCAGATCGAGGAACTGGGGTTGCCCGTGTATGCCGCCATTCCGCTCAGCAACTCGCGGAATCTTCTGAAGGTTCAGAAGGGCAAGGGTGGCAAGAAGCGCGTGGTGGCAGATGGCCGGTCCCACCTTCTGGCCGCTGCCGAGCCCGCCGACCTGGCGGTGGAGGCATTGCGCAGCCTCCGCACAAGCCTGCACTTTGCAATGCTTGAGGCCAAGAACAACATTCTGGCCATCTCGGGCCCGCGGCCCGGTGTCGGCAAGACCTTCATTTCGGCGAACCTGGCGGCTGTCGTCGCTCAGGCGGGCCAGAAGGTCCTTGTCGTCGACGTTGATATGCGAAAGGGTACCCTGCACAAGGTGCTGGGCGTGTCGCATTCCGGGGGCTTGTCTGACGTGCTGGCCGGCAAGGTGACGCTGCAGGATGCGATTCATGCCGTCCCGGGCCTGGAGAACATGCATTACATCACCCGCGGTGATATTCCGCCGAACCCGTCCGAGCTGCTGATGCACCCGCGCTTCCTGCAGCTGCTGGAGGGCCTGGCCAAGGAATACGACCTGGTGATCGTCGATACGCCGCCGATTCTTGCGGTCACCGACGCCGCAATTGTGGCCAACCACGCCGGCTCTACCCTGATGGTGACGCGATTCGGCGTGAACCAGCCGAAGGAGATCGAGCTGTCGATGAAGCGCTTCGAGCAGAATGGCGTGAAGGTGAAGGGCGCGATCTTCAATGCGGTGGAGAAGCGTGCCACGGGCTATTACAGCTATGGCTACTACGAGTACGCTTCAAGCGAGAAGTGATTGCTCCAAGGGGTGAGCTGAAGGGCTTTCACCTCCGGGAGAGAGGAAGGGTCGGTTGCATGTGCAACCGGCCCTTTCTTTTGGCTGCAGGACACCAGGTCAGCGCAGGCAAACGAGAAGGGCCGGCTGCGCTGACAGCCGGCCCTTCCTTGGTCTCTGTCGAGTGGGGTGGATGCCCGTCGTCAGTCGTCGATTCTGTCGAGATTGTTGAAGAAGAAGTCCGGATCCCGCTCTGAAGTCAGCTGGTACAGCGCATAGCTTCGGCTCAGGCGCGCGCCACCATCCCGATACAGCGGATTCCAAGCGAACGTTGCACGCGCGCGGGTTGAGCGTGGCAGCAGGAAGTCGAAGGGGATCGAAATGAAGATGCCCTTATCGAAACTGCCTTCGCCAAAGTCCTTGGATGAAACATCGGTCTTGGTGGCGTATGCGCCCATGTTGACGCCATTGTCGAAGGCGCGCGCGACCGAGACCGTGGCGCCCCAGTCCTTTGCCAGGTAGCGACCGGCGCTGATCATGCTGGTGATCTTGTGCTCATCGCCCCACTGATAATAGAAGCTGGCGTGGCCGGTGGTGGTGCTGTAGTCGCGGAAGCTGAAGCGTTGATCGAAATCGCGCTGCTTCACCCAGTTCAGCTCGGCACCCACGGCCCAGCGCTCGTTGAGGGGGCGGTAGAGGATCTCACCACCCACACCGCCGTACATGGCCTCGAACAGCCCGGCGTAGGCCGAGCCATACAGGTCTTTGCCCAGCTGATGATTGCTGGTGAACTGCAGGTTGGTCAGGGTCAGGTCTTCCGTAGTCAAGTACTTACGGATGTTCGTGCGGACCCGGGGCAGGTTGCTTGGGGCGTCGTAGCGGAAGCGGTCGTAGTTGTTGTACGCGTTGTAGCTGAGCGTTCCGCTCAGCCAGGTATTCCGCGTGAAGTGGAAATTGGCCGAGTAGGTGCCTGCGACCTGGAACAGGAAGAAGCCATCGGGACCACCGAGCTGCTGCTGGTATCCAATATTGAACGCGCCGTCGTAGCGTCGAAGTGGCGCCGCATAAAGGCTCTCACGGCGCTGCTGAGCAGGTGCTGCCTGCTCGATGTGGCCGGCCAGTTCGCTCAGCGGGGTACGATTGTCGAGGTAACTGTTGAAGGTGCTGCGCTCGATGCTGCTTTCCACGACGGGTACGCCCAGGCGGGTATTCTCGATCGTGAACCAAGTGGTATCGGATGGCAGTTCGGAATCCAGGATGCGCGCCGCGCGGCCAACTCCCTGCGCCGGGTAGTAGAACCGGCGCTGTTCGCCGCTGACAATGACTTCCGATCCACGTCGGCTGATGCCCGTGACACGAAGGCCGGCGTTCTCTTCCAGGGTCCGGCTCAAGGCGGGCCAGTCGATGTCATCCATTGATTGCGCAGAGGGTGCCGCGGATGCTCGCGCAACTGGGGGTGGATCCAGCAGCTTGGGCGTGGATTTCGCTCGTGCCACATTGCCGCGCAGGGTAATGCCGAACATGGCTGTGTCGCCGCGCTCCCAGCCAAGATGCAGTTGCACGTTGGGATTCACGGCATAGCTTGCGCCCAGGTTGATCGGGCTCTTCTGCGTTTGATTGTTGTTCTGTGGTTCGCGCTTGTAGTCGTTGCCGTCGTACTCAAGCTTCAGCTGCAGGGGCTCCCAGGGGGTCTGGTACGCGATGCCGCCGAAGATGCCGACGGGACCGCGGAACATACCCTTGCTGTTGAAGTTGCCAGTGCCCTGCGCGCGCGGGCGCTCTTCAAAGCGATCGCTGATCACCCGAAGTGGGTTCGAGAAATCGCCTCGATTGCCGATGTAGCCGGTGGCGAGGCCGAGGCTTGCATCGATGGGCCCGAATCGCTTGCTTGCAACCAGATACTCACTGGAGAACAGGCCAGTACCGCCGATATCGCGGAAGCCTGCGGACAGCTCAGGCGCCCATCGGCTTTCCTGCCACAGCCGGACCTTCAGGTCGATCGACTTGTCCTTGTAGTTCTGCTTGCCGCTCAGCCATTCCGGGCCATAGCGTCGGTTCGCTACCGATACATAGCGGAACGCGCCTTCGACCCAGGGCAGGGGCTGCATCACCACGTTGTAGCGACTGTAGGGCGAGGTATGGCTTGCGGTGAAGCTCACCTCGCCGTCGTCGGCCATGCGTGCGGTGGGGGTCTGCAGAAGGCCAACGCCGCCCCAGTCGCTCGCGGTGGGAGCAGGCGCTGTTTGTGCGTGCAATACAGCACTGACGCTCAGGCTGAGAAGGGCAGCACTGGTGCGTGCCAGTGGGATGGAACGATGGCGCATCAGTATGAAACTCCGGGTGCATCCAGCACCTGGGTGGCAAGGAAGCGCACGGCATCCTCGTTGACATCGGGGGCAATCGTGCGGATCTTCGCGGCGTCCAGCGGCACATAGATCACCGCTCCAGGAGCAAGGTGCACGGGTGTGCTGCGGTTCCACAGGGCCACGCCGAGTTGCTGCACTTTGCCGTCGGGCTGGATGACGTAGAGATCATCCCGGCTCGCCGCTGGCAGGATGGGGCAGGCGCTGCGATAGTGTCGTGCGTCAAGCGAGAACTGATGTTCGAGCTTGCACGGTTGTGCTACGGCACCAGTCACCTGCACGGTATCGGGTCGGCCGGGATAGACAACGCGGTCGCCCTCAAGTGCGGGCCGATTTTCCGTGGCGCTTGCTTCAAGGCGGCGCGGATCAAGCAGCTGTGGCTCACGCCCCGTTACGGGTAGATCCCCGAGTTCGCGCGCCAGTAGAGCGGCTGCCTCGGCAAGCTCCGGGGCGTCCTGCTGAGAAGCGAGCGTTTCAAGGTCGAAGAGCAGGCCTGCCTTGAGGCGGGTCTGAGGCAGCAGTGAGCGTTGTCGCAGAAGCGCCGCTCCCGGCATGTAGGCTTCTGTATCCGGTGCTGCTGCGAGTGCTGCCGCGCTGAGGCGGGCCCGGGCAGGCAGGGTGTGTGCGCCAGGGTTACGGACATGGCCGACCGCTTCGACGCCAATCGGCGATGAGGCGTGCGCATGGGTGGCCAGCGCCAGTGCCAGCCCAAGGATGATCGGTCGCAGTGTCATCGGTTCTGCAGGTCCTGCGAGTAGGGCTTGAGCTGGACAACTTCAAGGCTGGTGTCGGGTGCGATGGCTTGGATGCTCTTCCAGATGAACCCGTTGGCAGGATCGACCCAGTAGTGGTTGTCGCGCTTCCAGCCTTCGCCCTGAAGCCGCTCCCGCACGTGCAGCAGCTCGCGTTCGCTCTCCAGGATATGGACCTTCTCTTTGCCCAGGGTGGTCAGGGTGCCGATGACCTTCATTCCATAACGATAATCAGGCATCACGTCGTATCGGCGTTGCACGGTCGTGCCGTCTGCTATCCGGTGCAGCGCGTGGAAGGGGGAGTCCCCTTCGAGCGTCATGTCCTGAAGCTCCGGGCTGCTGCCGTGGGTTCCGACGACGACACCATCACGGAGGAAGACGATGCTTCGCTCGGAGCTGTACCAGGCCTGGCGCCCGGAGTCGATGTTGCCAAGCACCAGGACGGCGCCGCCTGCCGGACCGGTGACCTTGATCTGCGGGAATCGATTGGCGGCTACCTCGGCGGCCGTGGGGTCCACGTCGGGCTTGCCCTGCAGCGCCATCTGGACCGACTTGACGCTGGTCTTGCCCACCACGCCGCAACTGGTTGCGGTGATGAGTACAAGCAAGGCCAGCGCCACGGGGCGCTGGCGGTTTGCGTGTCGGGTGGCGGCCTGAGCGATCCTGCTCATGGTGCGGGCCACCTTACTTGTCCAGGTCGCTGCGCGCGCTGGCGGCGTTGCTGATGATGGAGGTGAACGGCAGCAGCTGGTTCACGAACCGGCTCCAGCGGGTCACGCCAGCGGCGCCGACGAACACGACATCGCCGGGCTGCAGGTCGAACTGGCTGGCCACGGCAAATGCGGTCGGTGACTTGGCTTCCAGATGGAACACCTGCGACGGAGTGCTCTGCAGGTCGTTCGAGCCGCGGATCACGTAGACAGCGTTGCCATTCGACGTGGTCTGCAGCAGGCCGCGCGCACGTCCAAGGGCCTGGCTCAGGGAGATTTCGCCGGTCTTGAAGTTCATTGCACCCGGCTGATTGACCTCGCCAACCACGAATACTTCCTTGTGGTCGAGATAGGGCACGTAGATGTGATCGCCGGACTTGAGGAACACATTGGTGTCACCGCCGCCGCTGCGACCCAGCCGATCGAGATCGATGGTGTAGGTGGTGCCATCACGTGTCAGGCGAATGCCGGAGAGGTCGGCCTGTGCCGGGTCAAGGCCTGCCTGGCTGATGGCATCGCCCATCGTCAGCGGCGTTACCGTCAGCGGAACGGTGGCGGCCTGGCGCGAGGCGCCGGTGACCCAGACGCGCTGGCTGGCATAGGTCAACATGGAGACGTCCACCTGCGGCGCTTCGATGTAGCGTGCCAGCTTGGTGGAGATCTCTTCGCGCAGTTCGCCGGGCGTCTTGCCCGTTGCGGTGATCTTGCCGATGTAGGGATAGAACAGCGTTCCGTCGGACTGCACGAGGCGGCCTGCGGCGTTCAGCTGCTGCTGCGGGCCCGCTGGCACGGTCAGTTCGGGGTGATCCCAGACGGTGATGTAGAGAATGTCGCCAGCACCGATGCGGTAGGGGCCTGGCTGATACTGGGTCAGGGCAGCGGGCAGCGCCGCGACGTCGCGGGTGGCGCGCTCCATGGCGATCAACTTGGGCGTGATCGGAATCAGTTCGATCTGGTCGTTGCCAATGGGCTGATCATCGCGAGCGAAGGTGCTCGAGCGAAGATGCTGGCCTGGCGCCCACATGCAGCCGGTCAGGGTGAGTGCCACCGTCATTGTGGCTACGAAACGCTTGCAGTCCATCGAAATCTGTTCCTGGCCCGATCGGGCATGAAAAAGCCCTCGCCGAACGTCGCCCGGCGAGGGCGGGGTTACTGCTTCGGCGGACCGATCAGTTGGTGCCGGTGGTGCCGGTGGTGCCGGTCGTACCGGTGGTGCCGGTCGGCGGGTTGGTGGTGCCGGTACCGCCGTTGTTGCCCGCGTCGTCCTTGCTGCTGTCCGCAGCAACGCTGTACAGCACGCCAGCAGCGGCAATGCCCAGGCCCACGGTAGCGACGGTGGTCAGGGTGCCGGTGGCGGCAGCGCCAGCAGCTTCAGCACCAGCAACTTCGGCGCTGGTTTCGGCGGCGACAGGAGCTTCCTGGGCGAACACCGGCGAGGACAGGCCCAGCAGGGCCAGGGCGGCAATCATCTTCTTCATCTACGGGGTCTCCTACTCCGTGAGGGAAATTTTTCCACCGCTATGTTGGCTGCTATTCATTTGCTCTGTCAAGGAACGTGAAGAAATTGTGCAGTAGCGTTGGCGGTTCTCAAAAATGCTGGAAGATCTCGGCCCTGCCAGAGATGAGCTTTGCCAGCGCGATGACGAGTTGGTGCGTGTGGACATCGGGCAAGGCGAGGGGCAGGACCATTCCCGCGAGTACGGCAGCAGCGGCTGCCACTGCGTTAGGACGAGACGAGGGGCCCGCGGTGTGCATTGCCCACGTGCTGCAGCCCAGTCCAAGCATCAGCCCGGCAATGACCTCCGAAAGGCTATGCGCATGCAACGGGATTCGTGACCAGGCAATGGCGGTGGCCAGCAGCACGCCGATGACCAGGCCGATTCTCCGGGGGAGCTTGCTGGTCCCCGCCAGCAGCGCGCCAACGACCGGATAGATGACGCTGGACATCGCGGCGTGCCCGGAGAAGCCGGTGAAGTGCACGCTCTTGATGCCAATCCCCCAGCCCATGAAGGCCAGCTTCGAAGCAAGCGTGACGCCGGCGGTGACGGCGATGGCCAGCAGCCATCGCCATTTCAGGCGTGCGTCTGCGCGGGGCAGGGTGATCAGCAGCACCAGGGCCATCGGCAGCAGCCACCGGCTGTCGCCAAGGGCGGAGAGGGTTCGCCAGACGTCGGACATCCAGTTCACAACGGGTCGCGGCGGGCCAGCATATCCACTTCGTGGGCTGCGCAGAACGACGCCCGCTTGGTCCATTCAGCCAGACGCGGTATCCTTTCCCGCTGCCAATGGCCCCGTAGCTCAGCTGGATAGAGCGTCCCCCTCCTAAGGGGAAGGTCGCCCGTTCGAATCGGGCCGGGGTCACCACCCGCCACACCGCACGGCAACCGCTCGCCGGGCTTCTACAGCAACCCCAGCCCACCCAGCACCGCCGCTACTTCCTCCCGCTCGCCATCCCGCAGCCCCTGCAGAGGCAGTGGCAGGCAGTCTTCGCCGCACAGCCCCAGCAGGGCCGCTGCGCAGGCCATGACGCGAATCCCGCCAAACCGGTCATACAGCGACCACAGCGGCGCCAGTCGTGTGGACAGAGCAAGGGCGCCCTCCGCATCGCCATTGCCCACGGCCCGCACGATCTGCAGCGCAACCTCAGGGAACAACCCTGCTGTCACCGAATACCAGCCATCGCACCCCGCCAGCAGTCCACGCACCGCCGAGGCGTCACCACTGACGCCCAGCGTCACATGCGCAGGAACGCACGCACGGAGTGCCGCAACGCGCGCGGCCGCCTCGGCCGGATCGTCAGCAAGGCGCGGAATCTTGATCGAGGCGATGTTGGGCAGCGTGGCGATCCGGCCATGCAACGCATCGGAGAAGCGGAAGTGCGTGGTGCCCGGATTGTCGTAAACGCAGATGGGCGTGCGCACCGCTGCGCATACGGTTTCGAACAGCGCTTGCACCTCATGATCCTTCAGGGGCTGGTAGGACACGGGGGCCAGCAGCAGGCCAGCAGCACCCGCATCCTCCGCATCCAGCGCCAGTGCCAGCACATCGCGGGTACGCAGTGCACCGATGCCGGCGATCACCGGTACGCCCCCGGCATGCGCGAGTGCTTCGCGCAGTACCCGCTTGCGCTCGGGCTTCTCCAAGTAGGCGTAGCTGCCGGTGGAGCCCAGGACACCCATCGATTCAATACCGGAATCGGCCAGGCGCTCGACCAGTCCGCCGAATGCACGCAGATCGATCCGATGCTCGGTGAGGGGTGTGAGCGGAAACGCGCTGAGGCCTTTGAACATGGAATGTACCGATTGGGTCAACAGAAAGGGCGGCCGGGCTGGGCGAGCATGGCTGGACGCGTGGAATTGTTTATTGTCCTATGACAAAACTCAAGTGCGGCCATGCAGCGTGTCTATCCGGGGCAAATGGCGCACCATGAATGCCATGGAACCGAACCTTCGCCCCGTCCAGCCTTCGAACTACGCCATCGTCGCCAGCTGGCCCGAATCCGCCGGGGCCACCCAGCGCTGGGCAGGCCCGGGTGTGCCGTTTCCACTACCGCCGGAGCGGTTCGCGCAGGTGCTTGAGCTCGAGGTGCGCCCGGGCTGGGCGCTGCTGGACGAGCAGGGTGTTTGTGTAGGCTTCGGCCAGTACTGGATGACCGGCGCCGGCACCGCGCACCTGGGCCGCATCATTGTTTCCCCACTGGCACGCGGGCGCGGCCTTGGCCGGCTGCTCGTTCAGTCCTTGAGTGCACAGGCGCTGCGCGAAAGCGGTATCCAACGCCTCACTCTGCGCGTCTATCGTGACAACTCGGCCGCCGTGGCCCTGTACCGCGATCTCGGTTTCCAGCAGGTTGAAGCGTCCTCAACGCCGGAACTTCTGTTCATGCAGCGCACGTCAGGCTGAATCCGGCTCAAGCCAGTGTGGCGGCCTGCAGGGCACACCATTGCTCGCGGGTGATGCGGCTGATGTGCTCGGTACGGTAGTCGCCAAGGAAGCTGTTGAACTTGTTCACTTCGGTATGGTGATGCTGGAAACCGCATTTGCGCTGCGCGGTGAGCGATTGCAGGTTGTCAGCGAAGTAACCGCACCACAGCGCTTCCAGCTCCAGCTGCAGGAATGCATGCCGCATCACTTCGCGCACCGCTTCGGGTACCAAGCCGCGGCCCCAGTACGGTACGCCGATCCAGTAGGCGATCTCGCCTTCGCGGTCGCTGATCTCGAAGTTGCTGTCAGCGCCGATCAGGATGCCGACACAGCCGATGGCGCGGCCGTCTTCGCGGTTCTGCAGTGCGTAGACCTCCGGCTGGTTGAAGACGGTGCGGATGATTTCGGTACTTTCCTCGACACTGGTGTGCACCGGCCAACCGGCGATCGGACCCACGCGCGGGTCGCGGGCGTACTCGTACAGATCGGCGGCGTCGGTGTCTCGCCAGGGGCGAAGGATCAAGCGTTCGGTGTGCAGCTGCATGTCGATTCCAAGGAGACAAAGTGAGTGCACAGGCTAGGTCGCCAGGCGCGGCCGGCCCAGAGCGGGACCTTGATGGTTTCGGTACTTTTCACAACTGATGGTCGAGCCCGGGTATGCTGGGGCCCGGAATACCGCCGGATCGGCCCATGGACCGCGTACCCCAGCTTCTGGACCAGGACGAATCCATGCGGCTGGAGGTCAGTACGCTGGCCGAAGGACAGGGCGTCCCATTGTCGTTCGGTCACGCCTATCTGGTGGTACTGGTATGCGTCTCGGGGTGCGCGCACTTTGCACTGAATTTCCGCGAAGTAGCGGTGCAGCGTCATGATGTGCTGGTGCTGGCAGAGGACACACTGGCGCTGCTGCGGCATCGCTCGCGCGGCTTCCTGGCGATGGTCTGCCTGATGCCCAAAGCGCTGGCATCGGAGGTGGCCTATGTGTTGCCCAATGCGCTGTTCCAGTTCCTGCACGAACAGCCGCACTGCCGGCCGTCACCGTTGGATGTGCCGTTGCTGCAGGGATGGTTGCAGCTAATGATGGACGCGCAGCACAACGGTGGACGGCATCGCCACGTGATGCTGCGCAATCTGCTGCAGAGTTTCTTCCTGAAGATGGCCACGTTGCTGCCGAAGCAGAAGCGGGCGCCCGCGCAGGTCAGCCGGCGCGAGCGCTTGGCCTGGAGCTTCTGGGAGCTGGTCGGGCAGCGCAGCACGCGCCAGCGTGACGTGCAGTCCTACGCCGAGGCGCTGTGCATCACCCCGTTCTATCTTTCGCAGCTGACCCGCGAGTGCTTCGACGAGACGCCGAAGGCATTGATCGACCGTCAGGTGGTGCTGGAGATCAAGGCACTGCTCACCTACAGCGAATTGCCGATCGGTCGCATCGCCGAGCGCCTGTGTTTCGAGGATGCGTCCTACCTGTGTCGCTACTTCCGGCGGCATACCGGTCAATCGCTGACCGGCTACCGCCGGTCGGGGCAGGGCGGCACTAATGTGATACGAACAGCGGCGCCGGTACTTCGGCGAGCAGATCCTCGGTGACTCCGCCGAGCACGCGCTCGACCACCCGGCTGCGGCTGTAAGGGCCCAGCACCAGCAGGTCGGCGTCGGCATCGAGTACGTGCTGGCGGATGGTTGCGGCAACGCCGCCCTGGCTCGAACTGATCGCCTGGATCTCCACTTCAACGCCATGCCGCGATAGATGCTGGGCCATCTCTGCGCCGGGTGTGGCCTCGGCCTTGGGCGTGTCGACCATCAGCAGGTGCACCGCGTGTGCACGTGCGAGCAGGGGCAGCGCATCGGCCACCGCGCGACGTGCCTGCTTGCTGGCATTCCAGGCCACCACAATGCGATGGCCGACCTGATCGCCTTTCCAGTGCGGCGGCACCAGCAGCATCGGCACGCCGGTCTGGCGCAGGGTGCCCAGCGGGTGCCAGCCAGAAGGGGCGCCGGGAGTACGCGGATAGCCGGCGATGATCAGGTCGCAGTACAGCGACTGCAGGGCCAGGTCGGCGCCGCCCAGATAGTCCGAGACGATGCGCAGTTCGGTGCTGATCTGCAGCGGCTCGGACACGGCTCGCAGGTTCTGCATCAGCTGTGCGGTGCAGGCGGCATCCGCGCGCGCCTCATGGTCGAGCGCGGCGGCGATGCCGGCGCCGCGCGCGAAGCCGTTGGCGATGTCGGTGGGATGCTGGGCGGTGGAGACTGCGACCAGATGCGCCTGCTGCGCCTGCGCCAGATCGGCGGCGATGTTGAGAACGCGGTTCCCGGTGTCGCTGGCGTCGAACAGCACAGCGATATCGCGTAGTGGATGCAGCATGGCGTTGTCTCCTTCGATGCCTGTGACGCGTTCCCTGTCGCGCACCGACCCGGGTGCACCGGACGCATACCCGTTTTAGCGCAATGGTGATTCGGATGAATCACCCATGATTCAGTTTATTAATTGATGATTCATGCTAGCGTGAGGGCGAACCCATACCTCAGCGTTTTCATGCGACCTGCCGCAGCACGCACCCGCCGCGACCTGCACCACGCCCTGGCAGCCACCCTGGTCAGCCATCCCCGCTGCACGCTCAGCGAACTGGCGCAGGGGGCAGGCATCAGCCGGGCCACGCTGTATCGATTTGCACCGACACGTGAAGCGATACACGAAGCACTGTTCGCCGCAGGCTTCGAGCGTCTGGAAGCGGCGGCGGTCTGGTTCGACAAGGGCGGTGATGCACGCCACGTGCTGGAGCAGGTCACCGCCACGCTGCTGGCGGACTGGGAACTGGTGACGCTGCTGTTCGCGCGGATGATGGAAGAGCAGCAGCGCCAGGGCGACCTGCATCTGCTGCCGGAGCGCTGGGCGCCGATCGGCGAGCGCTTCGAGGCGTTTTTCCTGCGTGGTCAGGCGGCCGGAGAGTTCAACGTCGGTTTCACCGCAGTGTGGCTCGCGGACTTCTACTGGACCTGTTTCTACGGCATCACCTGGTCACTCGCACGTGGCCGGCTGGCGCCGGCCACGGCGGCCTCCACGCTGCTCGCGTCGTTCCAGCACGGCGCGATGAAATCCTGATCGCGACGCCTGCGGAGTAATTCGTGCCGATCTGGGCCTGCACTGCATCCTGCGCCGAATTCGCGTGACGCCTTGCCGGAAAGGGCGTTCGCACTGCCGGAATCGTGCACGGTGTCCCACTTCTCTGTTGCTACAACTGTCGCCGTGGAACAGCGCCGGATTGCGCGGAACTAAATGAGACGTTCATCACACTTTTGCTGCGGTGCGGTATCGTAGTCGCTTAACTTCTACCTGACCAACAGGGTCCAGGGACGGTTGTAGCGGCCATGGAGCCGGCAGAACGTGCGTTCGCGCGTGTCGCCAGGCTGATGTGCTCGTCCCAGGCGACCTACTGACATCGGCTCCACGCGGGCCGACCGGGGAAATCACCATGTGGCAGTCGACGACGTCGCGCATTCGCGCGGGCGATGGATCCGTTCATCCCGAGAAAAACATCCTGTGCCTGCGGCCAGGCCGCTGGATCGCGCTGGTCCTGATCCTGCTGTTGTCGATGCTGACGCCATCGCTGGCTTGGGCCGCAGCGTACGCCACTGGCGGCAGCAGCCCGTATCGCAACACGGTGTTGTGGTTGACCTGGGGCGGCGGTGCCAACGGCGTGAACAACGTCGTACTCAACGATGGCGCGACGTCATCGATCGACCTGCCCATCGCATCGGGCATCAACCTGCGCGTCGACTGCCGGTTGAACACGGCCGAGACCAACGTGCTGCGCAGCTATCGTCCCGGCAACTTTGGCGGCGACAGCCTCGACGATCTGTACAACATCGGCGGTACCGGCACCAGCAACCAGCTGATTGCCGGTATCGCGCGTGCCGGTGGTACATCCAGCTTCAGCATCACCTGCACCTCGACCGTGGGGGGGGCGCCTTATCGCCTGCGCGGCGTGGTAATGGCCGACGCCGAATCGATCAACAACAGCGGCGAATTCGTCGAAGCCAGTGCGCAGGGCACCTGGAACGTGGTCGAGGTCCGCAAGAACCTGGCCAATGCCACGCCCTATCTGGTGAACAAGTCGACCAGCGGTGCCAACCAGGTGATCCGCTTTGGTCCCGGCAATGATGACAACACGGCGGCGGTCACCTTCCTCAGCTTCGACAACGCTGCGCACGCGCCAGGCAACCTGGCGGTGAACATGGGCTTCTCGATGCGCGGCAGCGGGACCACCGCCATCGCCATCGGCCTGCTGGTGCCCTACGCGGACTTCGGTGATGCGCCGCAGAGCTACGGCGATGCGATGCACGTGGTGGATGACCTGCAGTTCCGATCGGACGGCATCCCGGCTGGCGCCAGCAACTTCAACATCAACACCGCCGGCTACACGCCCGGTGGCCTGGCGCCGCCGCTGACCGACTTCCTCGGCAGCGTGGGCCCGGACACCGAACAGCGCAGCAGCTACAGCGCCGATGCACTGGGCGACGACAACTCGCCGGTGGCGGGCAGCCGCGAGGAAGACGGGTGGCCCAGCAACTACCGGTTGACCGTGATGCAGGCCGGTACCCTGATCAACCAGCCAGTGGCCTGCGTCGGCAATGGCAGCGTGGCCGGCTGGATCGACTTCAACCGCAACGGCCAGTTCGATGCCAACGAGCGCAGCAACACCGCGCTGTGCAGTGGCGGCCAGGCCAACCTGAGCTGGACCGTGCCGGTCGCAGTCAGCGCCGGCACCAGTTACGTGCGACTGCGTTACGCCACCAACGCCACGCAGATCCAGAACCCCACCGGTGTGGCCGATGACGGTGAAGTGGAAGACCACCGGGTCATCATCACCGCGCCGTCGCTGAAGGTGGTGAAGGGCAACAATGCCACCGGCGGCGTGTGGAACTACGGCCAGGCAGGCACGACGTACACCCTGACCGTGAGCAACACCACCGACGTGCCGACCGGCAATCCGCCGAATGTGCCGGCGGGAGTGATCACGGTTCGTGACCAGTTGCCGGCCGGGATCGTGCCGAACTGGACGGGTGTCCATGTGAGCGGCAGCTGGAGCTGTACGGCCAGTGGCCAGGACGTCACCTGCACCAGCAGCCAGGTGCTGGCCGCGGCCGGCAGCCCCGGCTCCAGCTCGGCATTCACGCTGCCGGTGACGGTCACCGCGGCTGCGATCGGGGTGTTGACCAACCATGCCAGCGTGGGCGGCGGCTACGATCCCTTCAACAATGGCAATCCGCCGGCACCGGGCAGCAGCTGCACCGACGCCGACCACTGCACGCGCAGCGACGTGACCGTGCCGGTGACGCGGGTGGGCTACGCCAAGCGTTCGAACACCGCCGGCCCGGTCGCGGTAGGTGCGACCGTCAGCTACGCGGTGGATGTCACCGTGGCCGACGGCAACACCCGCGACGTGCTGACCTTCACCGACACCCTGGGCACCGGCCTGGATTTCGCCAGCGTCAACAGCCCGGGTGCTTTCACCTGCAATGCGGCCAACCCGCTGGTGTGCACGCTGCCGGCAGGCACTGTGCCCGGCACCTACAGCCTGAGCTACACGGTCACGGTGAATGCCCAGGCCAGTGGCCAGGTGGTCAACACCGTGGTCGGCACGGGTACTGACACGCCGACCTGCAGCAGCAACTGCACCACCACCACGCCGGTGGCGGCGCCGCGCATCTCGGTGTCGAAGGCCAGCGGTACCGCCGGCCCGGTTGCCATCGGTGACAGTGTTGCCTACACCGTGACGGTGCTGGTGGCCGACGCGCGCACCACGGCGGTGACCACGCTGACCGACACGCTGGGCATCGGCCTGGACTTTGGCAGCATTACCAGCGCGGGTAGCTTCAGTTGCACGCCAGGCAATCCACTGGTCTGCACGCTGCCGGCCGGCACCGTTCCGGGCAGCTATGCATTCTCCTACACCGGCGTGGTCAACGCGCAGGCCAGCGGCCAGGTGCGCAATGCGGTGGTGCCCAGCGGCACCGACAACCCCTCCTGCGTGGGCAGCTGCGATACCACCACGCCGATGGCCGCCGCGCAGGTGGTCTATGCCAAGCAGGCCTCGACCGGCGGCCCGGTGCGGGTGGGTGACCGCATCGACTACACCCTGACTGCAACCGTGACGCGCGCGCGGACCAGCGCCGTCGTCACCCTGACCGATACGCTGGGCAGCGGTCTCGACTTCGCTGGCGTCAGCAGTGCAGGCGTTTTCACCTGCAACGCCGCCAGTCCTTTGGTCTGCACACTGCCGGCCGGCACCGTGCCGGGTACCTACAGCCTCACCTATGGCGCCACCGTCAATGCGCAGGCGAGCGGCAGCGTGCGCAATGCCGTGCTTGGTAGCGGCACCGACAACCCGTCGTGCAGCGTGAACTGCGATACCACCACCCCGGTGGCGACACCGGGCGTGAGCTATGCCAAGTCGGTGAACAGCACCGGTCCGGTTGCGGTGGGTGATCGCCTGACCTACACCCTGACCACGGTGGTGACCAACTCGCGCACTACCGATGTGGTGACCCTGACCGATACGCTGGGCACCGGACTCGACTTCGGCGCGGTGACCAGTGCGGGTGCCTACACCTGCAATGCTGCCAATCCGCTGGTGTGCAACCTGCCGGCGGGAACTGTGCCGGGCAGCTACAGCCTGACCTACACCGCCGTGGTGAACGCACAGGCCACCGGCCAGGTCACCAACGCCGTGCTCGGCAGCGGTGGTGACAACCCGTCGTGTACCGCCAACTGTGGTACCAGCACGCCGGTGACCGGCAGCGCGATCGACTACCGCAAGACCTCGGCCGCAGCCGGTTCGGTGAAGGTGGGGGACAGCATCGCTTACACACTGACTGCAGTGGTCAGCAACTCGCGCACCACGGCGGTGTTCACCCTGACCGACACGATGGGCCCCGGCCTGGACTTCGGTGCGGTGACCGCCAGCCAGGGCTTCAGCTGCAATGCCGCCAATCCGTTGGTGTGCACGCTGCCGGCCGGTACGGTGCCGGGCACCTACACGGTGGACTACACCGCACGTGTGAACGCGCAGGCCAAAGGCAGCGTCAGCAACGCGGTGCTCGGCAGTGGCACCGGCATCAACACGTGCACCAGCAACTGTGGCACCACCACGCCGGTGCTGTCGGCGGTGGTGACCTACCGCAAGCAGTCGCCCACCGTCGCTCCGGTGGGCGTGGGCGATGCAGTGGACTACAGCGTGGAAGTGACGGTCGCCAACTCGCAGACCCTCGATACGCTGACCCTGACCGATACCCTGGGCACGGGCCTGGACCTGCAGTCGGTCACCCAGCCGGGACCGTTCACCTGCAATGCCAGCAACCCGCTGGTCTGCACGTTGCCGGCCGGCACGGCGCCGGGCACCTATACGCTGGGCTACCGCGCGCTGGTCAATGCCCAGGCCAGCGGCAGCGTGCGCAATGCCGTACTCGGCACCGGCGGTGACACGCCCACCTGCAGTGGTGGCTGCAGCACCGAGCACGCGCTGGCCGAACCGCGCGTGGTGCTGGAGAAGCAGTCCGGACCTGCCAGCGGCACCGAAGTGCGACCGGGTGACCGCCTGCGTTATACGCTGGTGGCCACGGTTGAGCGGGCGGCGCTGCGCCAGCCGCTGCAGCTGGTCGATACGCCGGACGCCGGCTTGAGGATCGAAAGCCTGCCGGCCGGATGCGTCCAGCAGGGGCCCGACATCGTCTGCACGGTGCCGACGGGTACCTCGATCGGTCGCCACGAGTTCGTCTACCAGGCCGTGGTCAACCAGGAGGCCCGCACCGAGGTACTGAACCGCTTGCGCGGGCAGTATCCGGATGGCTCGCCGCCGCCGGACTGCACGATCTGCGAGACGCGCCACAAGGTGGTGTCCGATTTCGCCCTGCGCATCACCAAGACCGCCAGTCCGCGCCGGGTGAAGGTGGGCGACCTGGTGCGCTACCAGCTGGTGGTCGAGAACGTGGGCGGCAGCCATTGGCGTGATGGCGTGGTGGTCGACACCCCGCCGCCGGGCTTCAGCCATGTCGATGGCTCGATGCGCGTGGCCGACGATGACGGTGCGTTCTCGCTGGCCAGCAGCCAGGTACCGTTGCGCATCGGTGCGGTGGACATTGCCGTGGGTCGCAGCGCGACCATCACCTACCTGTTGCGGGTGGGCGCCGGCGTGCGCGCGGGCAACCATGTGAACCAGGCCGTTGCCACCGCCGACGATGGCACGCCGCTGTCGAACATCGCCACCGCCGAGGTGGCGATGGATGCCGATCCGCTGCTGGTAGACAGCCTGGTGTTCGGCACCGTGTTCGACGATCGCGACGGTGACGGTTGGCAGGACAGTGCCGAGCTGAGCGGCGTGCGCGTGCAGGGCGGATTCGCTGCTGCGGCCTACGTGCCGGGCTCGACCACGCTGGACCGTGGCGACGGCCCGCAGCCGCTGGCCGATGCAAGCGCGCCGCTGCTGCACGGGGTGCAGATCGGCGTGGTGCATGGTCGCGCGTCGACGTCCGACATGGCCGAGGCCCACCGGGTGGTGCTGCGCCAGCGCCTGCGCGAACTCTCCTTCAGCGATGACTTCGTGCTGGAAAGCGCGCAGGGCCATCGCCTGCGGATGGACGCACAGGGCGCCACGCGCGTGGAACGCAGCGGTGACGCCGGCAAGGGCCTGACCGCGGCCAAGCCGACCGTGCGCCGCGAGATCGCCCGCGTCGCCGAGGGTTACGAAGTGGCTTACGTGATCGGCAACGAAGGTATCCAGGAGCAGGGCATCCCCGGTGTGCGTCTGGCCACGGTGGAAGGCCTGCTGGTCGAGACCGATCCGTTCGGGCGCTACCACCTGGCTGACGTGCACGGAGGTGACGCGCGCCTGGGCCGCAACTTCATCATCAAGCTGGACCCGGCGACGGTGCCGGCCGGTGCTGAACTGACCACCGAGAATCCGCTGCTGCGGCGGGTGACGCAGGGCGTGCCGACCCGCTTCAGCTTCGGTGTGCGCCTGCCGCCGTCGCCGCAGGCCGCCGCCGAGCGCATGGAGATCGCGCTGGGCGAGGTGCTGTTCGCACCGGGCAGCAGCGAGCTGCAGGCCAACTATCGCCCGGTGCTGAAGAAGATGGCCGAGGTGGTGGACCGCTACCAGGGCGGCGAGGTGGTGATCGCCGCCAACGGCGAAAGCCAAACGCTGGCCTTCGCCCGCGCTGCGGTGGTGCGCGATGCGCTGCAGGCCGAGGTCGCGGAAAGTGCGCGTGCGGGCCTGACCGTGCAGCTGCGCACCGATGTGCGTGATCCGCACTCGCTGCTGGCCGGAGTGGATGCCGGTGGTGCGCTGCTGGGCAACGTGCTGTTCGACACCGACAAGGCCACCGTGCGCGACGAGTTCAAGCCGTTGCTGGCCGCCATCGCCGCGCGCCTTGAGGCTCTGGGCGGCGGCCAGGTCAGCCTGATCGGCCACACCGATGTGCGCGGCAGCCATGCCTACAACCAGGCGCTGGGCCTGCGTCGTGCCAACGCCGTGTTCGAGGCGCTGCGCAGTCAGCTCAGCCCCGCCGTGCAGCAGCGCCTGCGCGTCCGCAACGAGGAAAGCGCCGCCACCCGTGCGGCCGCCCGCCAACAGGAGGCACGCCGATGAGCGCGCATCACTCTGCCGCCCGCCGCGCGGCCCGCCTGCCGCGCGCTGCGCTGTATCAGGCCCTCCTGCTCGGCCTGGCCGGTGTCGCCCAGGCCGCGCCGCCGCCCACCGAGCCGGCGCCGATCCGTTGTGACGGCAACCAGTGCAACGCCGAGGGCGAACTGTTGTTCAGCCTGCGCTCGCGCAGCTACGACGAACCGGTGACCGAGGGAACGTCCACGCGTTCCAGCTCGCAGGCCCTGCAACCGGACCGCCGGGTCAGCCTGGCGATCGATGAGCCGGGTAAAGCGACGGTCCGGGGCGAGTTCATGATCCGCCTGCCGGAAGGCGGCGCGATCTGGGCCACCGAAGACCCGGCGATGGGCCAACCGGAACTGTCGGTCTCCGCACCGGGCATGGTTGCCTTCGACGAAGGCCGCATCGTGCGGCCGGTCGAGTTCTACGTGCGCGGCAACTACACCACCTTCATCCAGCGGCTGGAGGTCAGCGTCTACCGCGGCAGCGACACGGACCGTGTGGCAGCCCTGGCGACGTTCGAACTGCCGGTGGCCGCCGTTGCCCAGGGCGTGTGGGATGGCACGTTGCCGGCCTCGACGCCGCTGCGTCGCGGCGACCGGCTGGTCTACGTGCTGCGCGCCTTCGATGCCGAGGGCAACGTGGATGAAACCACCGCGCAGTCGATGCAGCTGGTGACGCCAGCGGAATTCGAGCGCGGCAACCAGCAGTTGCGTGACGCGCTGGAAGACCGCCGCGGTACCTCGATGGACGCCAACCAGGCCGCGTCGTTGTCACTGTTGCAGCAGGTGTTCGATGGCAATGGCCTGCGCCAGCAGAACATCCCGGTGTACGGCTCGCGGGTGCGCCTGCGCGGCCGCGACCTGCCGCTGGGGGCGTCGCTGAAGATCAATGGCGACAGCTATCCGCTGGATCAGGATCGCAAGTTCGCCGCCGAGTACCTGATGCCGATCGGCCATCATGCGTTCAACGTGCGCGTGGAGCGACCAGATGCGCCGGCGATCGCGCGCACGCTGGAGGTCGATGTCAGCGGCCAGTACCTGTTCGGTGTCGGCCTGGCCGACATCACCGTGTACCAGAACAAGGCCAGTGGGGCAGGGCAGGACCTGGCGCGGGGCGAGCGCAATGATGACGTGCTCAGCGATGGCCGCCTTGCCTTCTACCTGAAGGCAAAGACCCGTGGCCGCTACCTGCTGACGGCACAGGCCGATACCCAGAACCGTCCGCTGGACCAGCTGTTCACGGGGTTCACCAACGCCGATCCGCGTGACCTGTTCCGCAGCCTGGACCCGGACCTGTACTACCCGACCTACGGTGATGATTCGCTGACCCAGCGCGATGTCGACAGCATGGGCCGCTTCTACCTGCGCATGGACTGGGACAAGAACCAAGCGCTGTGGGGCAACTACAACACCGGCCTGACCGGCACGGAATACGCGCAGTACGTGCGCTCGCTATACGGCGCGGCGCTGTCGTGGCGCTCGCGCGATGCCAATGCCTGGGGCGATGCGCGCAGCGAGCTGCGCCTGTTCGGATCACAGGCCGAAACGGCGCCGGGCCACAGCGAGTTCATCGGCACCGGCGGCAGCCTGTACTACCTGCGGCATGCCAGCATCCTCAGTGGCTCGGACCAGGTAGTGCTGGAAATCCGTGACCGCACCACCGGCCGCGTGGAGCAGCGGGTGCCGATGGTGCGTGGCGCCGATTACGAGATCGACGCCCTGCAGGGCCGCATCCTGCTGACCCGGCCGCTGGCCCAGGTCAGCCGCGAGAACCTGCGCCGGATCAGTCGCGACGTGCCGCTGGACGGCTATGAGCAGCGCCTGATCGTCGACTACGAATGGGTACCGACCGGATTCGACAGCGACGACATCACCGCGGGCGTGCGTGGCAAGCACTGGTTCGGCGATCACGTTGCCGTGGGCGCCACCTACGTGGACGAGCAGCGCTCCGGCCAGGACTATTCGTTGAAGGGCGCGGACCTGACCCTGCAGGCCGGCCGTGGCACCTATCTGAAGGTGGAGCACAGCCGCAGCGAGGCGACCAGTGCGCCGGTGTTCTTCTCCGACAACGGCGGCCTCAGCTTCAGCCGCCTCAACCCGGAGGGGCCGCGCGAAGGCGAGGCGACCGCCGTGGAGGCGCGCATCAACCTGCGTGAGCTGGGCTGGACGCAGCGCGACTGGAGCGCCGGTGCCTGGTGGCGCCAGGTGGACGGCGGTTACTCGGTGGGCCGCTTCGACACCGGCCAGCGCGTGCGCGAGCAGGGCGCCGAGCTGCTGGGCTACGTGACTGACGACTTCAGCCTGTATGCGCGCTACAGCGAGGCGCGGCGCGGCAACGAATCGTTGATCCAGGCCCAGGCGACGGCCGAATGGCGGATCGGCGAGAACGACCGCCTGTCGGCCGAGCTGCGCCGTGTGCAGGAAGACCGTGGCCTTGGCGGCAACGTGGCCGGCGTGCTGGCTGCGGCGCGCTACACGCACCGCATCGGCACGTCGCTGGATGTGTACGGTGGTGGCCAGCTGACCGTCGACGACGACCATGGCCGCTACGCCGACAACGATGCGGTGGTGGCCGGTGGTACCTGGACCTTCGCCAACCTCTCCACGCTCGGTGCGGAAGTCTCCGACGGCGACCGTGGCACTGCCGCGCAGGTCAACGCCGAATACCGGCTGACCCCGCAGCACAGCTTCTATGGTGCGTTCACCCAGTCCACCGACCGCAGCGAGTACGACCCGCTGTTCAGCCCGAACGCGCAGGATGGCTGGACCCTGGGGCAGCGCTGGCGCCTGTCTGATCAGGTCAACGTGTTCAATGAAAGCCAGTTCCTCAAGTCCGGGCAGGAGTCCGGCCTGGCGCACACCTTCGGCATGGACTTCTATCCGGCGGTGGGCTGGAACGCGGGCTTCACCCTGAGCAGCGGCAAGCTGGACGCCAGCAGTGGCCAGGTCGATCGCAAGGCGGTCAGCCTGTCCGGTGGTCGCACCGCGCCGGGCACCGAGTGGCAGAGCAAGCTGGAATGGCGTCGCGATACGGGCGCCGAGCGGCGCACGCAGTGGGTCAGCACCAACCGCCTGAGCCATCGCCTCAACGACAGCTGGCGGATCGCCGCGCGCTTCAACTATGCCGATACCGACGATGCGATCAACCCGGTGGCGGGCGCGCGCTTCATCGAGGGCAACCTGGGCTTCGCCTACCGGCCGTGGGACAACGATCGCTGGGCGCTGTTCGGTCGTTACAGCTACCTGTACGACCTGTCGACGATGGGCCAGGTGAACGGCGTGGACTACGACCAGCGCACCCAGGTGCTGTCGCTGGAAGGTGTCTACCGCATCGACCAGCGTTGGGAAGTGGCAGCCAAGGCGGCGCGCCGCGAAGGCGAAGTGCGCTACGGGCGTGGCACGGGTCCGTGGTTCGATTCGGCCACCAACTTTGCTTCGGGCCAGCTGCGCTATGACCTGTACTACCAGTGGCACGGTCTGCTGGAGTATCGCCTGCTGGACGTGCGTGACGGCGGTCGCAGGCAGGGTTGGCTGGCCGGTGTCGATCGCGATATCGGGCGCAACTTCCGTGTGGGCGTCGGCTACAACTTCACCGACTTCAGCGATGACCTGACGAAGTTCGACTACACCCACCGCGGCTGGTACCTGAACCTGGTGGGGCGTTACTGAGGCGCGCAGCCGAGCGAGCATGTGCTCGGCGCTACAGGAGCGGAATGCCGGGCCAGGCCCGGCGACAGGTCAATCCTGCTTCAACAACTGCACCAGCTGGCGCAGCCGATACGGCTTGGGCAGGAACTCCACCTGTTCCGGCAGCGGCGGCAGCTGCGAACGGGCATAGCCGGACGACAGGATCATCCGCGCCTGCGGTTGTTCGCGCGCCACATGCTCGCTCAGCTCGATGCCGGACATGCCGTTGGGCATGCTGACGTCGCTGAACACTACGTCGAAACGTGCTTCGCCCTTCAGCAGGGCGGCGGCCTCATGCGCGTCAGCGGTCGTGGCCACATCGATGCCAAGGTCGCGCAGGGCCAGGCCGATCATTTCACGCAGATCGGTCTGGTCTTCCACCATCAATACGCGGATCGGGTCATCGGTCATCGGCAGGGTCCTCCATTGCGGGGAGCAGCAGGCTGACCGTGGTGCCGACACCGGGCGTGGTGGACACGTCGACGAAGCCGCCGCTCTGGGTAGTGAATCCGAACACCTGGCTCAGGCCCAGGCCGCTGCCCTTGCCGATGTCCTTGGTGGTGAAGAAGGGCTCGGTGGCCCGTTCGGCGATGTCGGCCGCCATTCCGTGGCCATCATCGCAGACGCTGAGCGTGACATAGCCCCGTTGCAGCGTGGAGTCCGCATCCGGGTCGAGCCGATGCTCCAATGCGGTGCCGATCAGGATGCGGCCGCCTTCGAGGGTGGCATCGGCGGCATTGGCCACCAGGTTGGCCAGCGCAGCCTGCAACTGCATCGCATCGGTGTTCACCAGGGGCAGGCCGGGTGTGAGCCGTAACTCCAGCGGCACCGCAGGCGGACAGGCGCGCTGCAGGTCCGGCAGCCATTGCAGTACCAGGGCATTGATGTCCAGTGGCTCGCGGATCAGGGTCTGGCCGGTGCTGAACGCCAGCAACTGACGGGTCAACAGCGCGCCGCGGTCGGTGGCTGCCTGTGCAGCATCCAGCAGCTCGGCGGCACGCGCATCGTCACCGCTTACACGCAGTGAGAGCAGGTCCAGCGCGTTGCCGATGGTGGTCAGCAGGTTGTTGAATTCGTGCGAAAGGCCGCGGCTGAGGCGGCCGACGGTTTCGAACTGCTGGGTGTTGCGCAGCGCACGCTGGGCGTCGCGCAGCAGTCGTTGTGCCTGCCACTGCTCGGTGATGTCGCGGGTGATCTTGACGAAGCCGAGCAGCTCGCCTGCCTCGACGACCGGCTCGATGACCACGCTGGCACGGAACGAGGAGCCATCGCGACGTACCCGCCACCCTTCACTGGCAACGTGGCCATGTTGAGCTGCATGGCGGAGCAGGCGCTGCGGTTCCCCCGCCTCGCGATCGGCAGCCAGATAGAAACGGCCAAAGTGCGTGCCTACCACTTCATCGGCTGAATAGCCCTTGATGCGCTCCGCGCCCGGGTTCCAGCTGCAGACCATGCCATCAGGATCAAGCAGGTACAGCGCATGGTCGCGCACGCTGTCGATCAGCAGTCGCAGTTGGCGTGAAGGGTCCGTCAGCACGGACGTCGTAGAGGCGGCAGCGTCCACGTGGAAATGAGCATTACCCCTGGGAGGGACGTGAAGCTAGGCAGTGCAGTGTGAAGAGTGTGTGGAGGCATGGCACGTGCCATTCGTACTGTGCGGCTGAATACGACACGGGGTACCATCTCCCACCTTTATTTCCTGGAACCGACCTGCATGCGTCCTGGTGCGACCACGCGTGACCGCTGGATCTGGATGACCTCCGCCGTCCTGCTGGGGGCGACCATCGCCCTGGAACTGGTGGTTCCACTGGGCTATGCCGTCTGGCTGGCGTACTTCCTCGCTGTTGGCGTCACGCTGTTCCAGCGCAGTGCGCGCGCGCCGTTCATCGTGGCCGTCGTCGCCTGCGTCCTGTTGATCATTGGCTACAACGTCGCTCCGGCCAGCTCCAACTCGGCGTTCTCGCTGGTCAACCGAAGCATCGGCGGCTGTGCGTTCCTGATGATCGCGTTGATCGTCTCCCGCGCCATCCAGGCGCGGCGCGAAGCGATGCGGGCGCTGTGGCTGCAGGAAGCCGAGAACGCGGTGGCGATGAGCCTGCGCGGTGACCTGGGTCCGGAGCAGATCGCCGAGGCCGCGGCAACCAGCCTGGGGGCCCAACTGCAGGCGGATGTCGCCGCCGTCTACCGCCTGGAAGGGGGGCGACTGCAGCTGACCGGTGGCCTGGCATTGCCGTCCGGCATGCCGGCGTCGCTGGCATTGCAGGAGGGCGTGGCCGGGCAGGTGGCGCGGGACGAACGCATCCGCCACCTGCACGGGGGTGACGATTCGGTGCTTGAGCTGCAGACCAGCCTGGGGCGCTTGCCGGTGCGCGAGCGCATCCTGGCGCCGATCAGCAGCGATGGTGCGGTCGTGGGCATCGTTGAACTGGGACGCACCCGCGCCGGCGAACAGGATCAACTCGATGTCGAGCTGCTGGAGCGCTGTGCAGAGACCATCGGCATGGCGCTGCGCGCATCACTGCTGCGTGCACAGTTGGTGATGCTGCTGGAGGAATCCCAGCGCCAGGGCGAGGAGCTGCAGGCCCAGCAGGAAGAGCTGCGCGTGGCCAATGAGGAACTGGAAGAGCAGAGCCGCAGCCTGCTGCAGTCGCAGAGCCATCTGGAAGAACAGCAGGCCGAGCTGGAACAGAGCAACGTCCAGCTGGAAGAGCGCACCCACGAGCTGGAGGCGCAGAAGCAGGCGCTGCTGGTCGCGCAGAGCCAGCTGGTGCGCAACAGCAACGAACTGGCCGCCACCTCGCGCTACAAGTCCGAGTTCCTGGCCAACATGTCGCATGAACTGCGTACGCCGCTGAACAGCTCGCTGATCCTGGCCAAGCTGCTGGCCGACAACAAGGACGGCACGCTCACCGAAGAACAGGTGAAGTATGCGCGCGCGATCCTGTCGTCCAACAACGACCTGCTGTCGCTGATCAATGACATCCTGGACCTGTCGCGCATCGAGGCCGGCCACGTCGAGCTGGCCGATGAAGTGGTGGTGACGGACAGCGTGCTGCAGCGCCTGCGCGAGACCTTCGAGCCGATGGCGCGGCAGAAGGGCCTGGCCCTGCAGATCGAGGCCGATGCGCTGGCGCCGAGCCAGCTGGTGGTCGACAGCCAGCGCCTGCAGCAGATCCTGAAGAACCTGCTGGCCAATGCGGTGAAGTTCACCGAGCATGGAAAGGTCAGCCTGCACGTGCGTGCGGGCGGCCAGGGCCGCATCCGGTTCGAGGTCTGCGACAGCGGTATCGGCATTGCCCGCGAGCAGCTGCAGGTCATCTTCGAGGCGTTCCGCCAGGCCGATGGCAGCACCCGCCGCCGCTACGGTGGCACCGGCCTGGGGCTGTCGATCTCGCGCGATCTGGCCGAGCGCATGGGCGGCAGCATCCAGGTCGACAGTGAACCGGGCCGCGGCAGCTGCTTCATCCTGGAACTGCCGTTGCAGGGTGCGCCCGCATCGAACGCCACTGACATCTCTGCGGCGCCCGTGGCGGCGCCCGCCACGGCCGCTGTGCCGGCGATGCCGGTACCTGCAGCGGCCGCGGTGGCGCCGACCACGACGGTGCCCAGCGTGGCCGATGACCGCGGTCGTCGCCAACGCGCTGGCCGCTTGATCCTGGCCGTTGAGGACGACGCCACGTTCGCCGAAGCACTGGTGGCCCTGGCCCATGAACTGGACTTTGACTGCGTGGTGGCCGGGACCGCCGAAGAGGCGCTGACCCTGGCCAGCGAACTGCGCCCGAACGGCATCCTGCTCGATATCGGCCTGCCGGACGTGTCCGGCCTGAGCGTACTGGAGCGCCTGAAGCGCAACCCCGATACCCGGCATATCCCGGTGCACGTGGTCTCGGCGATGGACCGCAGCCAGGTGGCGCGCGAGCTGGGCGCGATTGGTTTCGCGATCAAGCCGACCACGCGCGAGCGTCTGGTGTCGGCCATCGAGCAGCTGGAGCAGACCAGCCAGCGCGACGTGCGGCGTCTGCTGATCGTCGAGGACGACAGTGAGCTGCGCCACAACCTGGAACTGCTGCTGGGCCGTGATCAGCTGCAGATTGTCGCGGTGGGCACTCTGGCCGGTGCGCTGGAGCAGCTGAGCACGGTCACGTTCGACTGCATGGTGATGGACCTGTCGCTGCCCGACGGCAGTGGTTACGACCTGCTCGAGCACATGGCCGGCAACGATGATGTCGGCTTCCCGCCGGTGATCGTCTACACCGGCCGTGCGCTCAACCGCGAGGAAGAGCAGCGCCTGCGCCGCTACTCCAAGAGCATCATCATCAAGGGCGCGCGCTCGCCCGAGCGCCTGCTGGATGAAGTGACCCTGTTCCTGCACAGCGTGGAGGCCAGCCTGCCGACCGACCAGCAGCGCCTGCTGCGCGAGGCACGCCGCCGTGACACCGTGCTCGATGGACGCACCGTGCTGCTGGCCGAGGATGACGTGCGCAACATCTTCGCGCTGTCCAGCGTGCTCGAGCCGCTGGGCGTGACGCTGGAGATCGCGCGCAACGGCCAGGAAGCGGTGGATCGCCTGGCCGAGCGCGACGTCGACCTGGTGCTGATGGACATCATGATGCCGGAGAAGGATGGCCTGGCCGCGATGCGCGAGATCCGCGCGCAGCGTCACCTGCAGGACCTGCCGATCATCGCGCTGACCGCCAAGGCGATGCCCGATGACCGTGAGCGCTGCCTGCAGGCCGGTGCCAACGACTATATCGCCAAGCCCATCGACGTCGACAAGCTGGTCTCGCTGTGCCGGGTCTGGTGCTCGCGGCAATGAACGAACAGGCCCTGTTCGACCTGGAACTGAAGGTCCTGCTGGAGGCGCTGTACCAGCGTTACCACTACGATTTCCGCAGCTATGCGGTGTCATCGCTGCGCCGGCGCATGCGCCAGGCGATGCAGCGCTACGAGTGCGAACGGCTGGTCGACCTGCAGTACCGGCTGCTGCACGAGCCGGAACTGTTCGCCCAGGCCATGCAGTTCTTCACCGTGCAGGTCTCGGAAATGTTCCGTGACCCTGCGTACTTCCGTGAGCTGCGCGAGCAGGTGGTGCCGGTACTGCGCACCTATCCCTCGGTGAAGCTGTGGGTGGCCGGTTGCAGCACCGGCGAGGAAGTGTGGTCGCTGGCGATCCTGCTGCACGAAGAGGGCCTGCTTGATCGCAGCATCGTCTATGCCACCGACATCAATCCGGCCGCGCTGGCCACCGCCGAGGCGGGTGCCTATGGCATCGACCGGATGGCCCAGTTCAGCCGCAACTACCTGGCCGCCGGCGGCACGGCGTCGCTGTCCGACTACTACGCCACCGCCTACGATGGTGCGGTGTTCGACCGCCAGCTGCGTCGCAACGTGGTGTTCGCCGACCACAGCCTGGCTACCGATACCGTGTTCTCCGAAGTGCACCTGGTGTCGTGCCGCAACGTGCTGATCTATTTCAACCGCGATCTGCAGGACCGCGCCGTCGGCCTGTTCCGCGAAGCGCTGGTGCACCGTGGCTTCCTTGGCCTGGGCAGCAAGGAGTCGCTGCAGTTCGGGTGCCACCATGACGCCTTCGATGTCTGTTCGCGCGAGCATCGCCTGTACCGGAAGGTGGTCTGATGGCGTTGCCGGCGCGTCCAGCCGTGCTGGTGATCGGCGCGTCCGCCGGTGGCGTGGCCGCCCTGCAGGCGGTACTTGGTGCACTGCCGGGTACGCTGCCGGTACCGGTACTGGCCGTGCTGCACCTGCCGCGTGACCGTACCAGCCGCATCGCCGAGGTGCTGGCGCCGTACTGCGCGTTGCCGGTGCGCGAAGCCGAAGACAAGCAGCCGTTGCAGCCGGGAACGGTGACGTTCGCGCCGCCGGATTACCACCTGCTGGTGGAGGACGAGGGGGCGGTGGCGTTGTCGGTGGATGCGCCGGTGCTGTTTTCCCGTCCGGCCATCGATCCGCTGTTCGACTCCGCTGCTGCAGTGTTCGGCAGGCAGGTATTGGCCCTGCTGCTGACCGGTGCCAGCAGCGATGGTAGTGAAGGCGTGGCTGCGGTGCGCGCCGCCGGTGGCCGTGCCTGGCTGCAATGTCCCGAGGAGGCCGAGGCGTCGATGATGCCGGCTTCCGCCCTGCAGCATGCCGGCGCCGATGCCGTGCTGCCCCTTGAACTGATGTGTCGCCGCCTGAAGGAGTTGTTTGCATGAACCTGTTGCCACCGGACCCTGCGCAGCCGCAGACCCCGGTCAACCTGCTGATCGTCGATGACGTGCCGCAGAACCTGGTAGCCATGCAGGCCCTGCTGCAGCGAGAAGGGGTCAACCTGCTGCTGGCCGGCTCGGGTGCGCAGGCGCTGGAGTTGCTGCTCGAGCACGAGGTGGCATTGGCCCTGCTTGACGTGCACATGCCGGAGATCGATGGCTTCACCCTGGCCGAACTGATGCGCGGTTCGCATCGCAGCCGCGACGTGCCGATCATCTTCCTGACCGCCTCCCCGGATGATCCCCTGCGCGTGTTCAAGGGCTACGAGAGCGGCGCGGTCGATTTCCTGCACAAGCCGGTGGCGCCGCAGGTGATCCTGAGCAAGGTCAATGTCTTCATCGAGCTGTACCAGCAGCGGCAGCTGCTGAAGGCGCGCAACGAGGCGCTGGAACGCGCGCTCAAGCTCAACGAAACGATGGCTGCGGTACTGACCCACGACCTGCGCACGCCGCTGTCGGCCATTCTGCTGTGTGCCGACAAGCTGGCGCTGGATCTTCCCGAAGACAACACTGGCGCGCAGCAGACGCTGCAGTACCTGGAGGCCAGCACCCTGCGCATGGCGCGCATGGTCGAGCAGTTGCTGGACTTCTCGCGGATCCGCAGCGGCGGCCTGCGCCTGCAGGCCAGTGCCTGCGACCTGGCCGACGTGACCCGCGCAGTGGTGGCTGAGGCGGGCAGTGCGCATGGGGCAGGCCGGATCCATCTGGACATGCACGGTGATACGCGGCTGCAGGGCGATCTGGACCGTCTCGGCCAGGTTGCCGCCAACCTGGTCGGTAATGCGCTGACCCACGGCAGCGAGGCGAGGGTGGAGGTGGACGGGCGCGACCCCCGCAGCGTGCTGTTGCGTGTGAGCAACGCCGGCCAGATCGACGACGCGCTGCTGCCGCGATTGTTCGAGCCGTTCAAGGCCAGCTTCCACCAGAGCAAGGGCCTGGGGCTGGGTCTGTACATCGTCGATCAGTTCGTGCGCGCGCATGGGGGGCGTATCGCCGCGCGCAACGAGGCCGGGCAGGTGGTCTTCGAAGCCCTGCTGCCGAGGCGCGTCGAGGGGCTGCCTGCAGCAGCAACCTGAATTCTTCAGGAAACGCCCGCGGGCGTTGAGACGGACTCGTCCGCAACTGCTACCGTGGGTGTACATCTTGTCAAGGAAGCACCATGCCACTGCGTGCCATCGCCTATGTCAGCCAGGCGCTGCCGGATCTTTCCGCTGAACGGTTGCGGGCGCTGGTCGACGATGCAGCCCGCTTCAACAAGATGGCGGGCGTGACCGGTGTGCTGCTGCATGACGGCGGGCGATTCCTGCAGTACATCGAGGGGCCGCCGGACGGTATCGATTCGGTCTATGAGCGCATCCTGCAGGCCGGCAGCCATGTCGACATCATCGAGCTGGCGCGCGGCCGCCTCGGCCAGCGCCAGTTTCCGTACTGGTCGATGCGCGCGTTGCCGGTGGAAGAGGCGCTGCTGCGCCAGCTGTCATCCAGCGACTGGTCGGGTTTTACCCGTGCCCTCCAGGGCGATCGTTCCGCGCCGACGCCGGTGGATCTGCTCGACAACGTCGTGCAGCCAGTCCTGCACGCCGGCTGAGCGTCAACGCGAGGTGCCGCCGCAGTAGGCGGCATGCAGCGCCTGCAGCACGCCCAGTGCGGGCCCTTCAATCACGCGGTAGTGGATCGCCTGCGCTTCGCGCCGGGTCGCGACGATGTCCAGTTCGCGCAGCACCGCCAGATGTTGTGACAGCGCTGATGCGCTGAGTCCGGTCAGTGCCTGCAGTTCCGGCACCGGCGCCTCACCTTCGACCAAGCGGCATAACACACGCAGCCGCGCAGGATGGGCCAGGCTCTTGAGCAGGGCTGCAGCCTGCGAGGCGTGCTCGGCCATGGCGGCGCTGTCGAGCGGGGGGCGGGCCATGGTTGACCTGTGGATTTAGAAAAAGCTAATTTAGAAAAAGCTAAATCAAAAGGCAAGCGAATGTACGGAATGGGCGGAGGCAGGTCATGACCCTGCCGTGGGCCGCGGTGGCGGGGGGCGCGGTGATCGGTGCGGCGGCGGTGGTGCTGCTGGCAACCACGGGCCGGGTGGCCGGCATCAGTGGCATCGCTGCTGGCAGTGTGCGTGCCGCGCCAGGTGAGCGAGGTTGGCGCTGGGCGTTCCTGCTCGGCCTGCTGGCTGCTGCAGGGTTGGTGATGTGGTGGCAGGCCGCGCCAGGGCAAGCGCCCCGCGCCCTGCTGCGTGATGCCTTGCCGGCGTGGCAGCTGGTCGGTGCCGGCCTGCTGGTCGGCTTCGGTACGCAGTTGGGCAATGGCTGCACCAGTGGTCACGGGGTCTGCGGCCTGGCCCGCGGCTCAAAACGGTCGCTGCTGGCGGTGCTGGTGTTCATGGCCTGCGCGATGCTGACCACGTTCCTGATCCGTCACGGCGGAGGCTTGGCATGAGCCGCGCGATGGTGGCCGCCGGTGCGGCAGGCGCGCTTTTCGGCGCAGG
This sequence comes from Stenotrophomonas geniculata, assembly GCF_034508895.1. Lineage (NCBI taxonomy): Bacteria > Pseudomonadati > Pseudomonadota > Gammaproteobacteria > Lysobacterales > Lysobacteraceae > Stenotrophomonas > Stenotrophomonas geniculata. The sequence continues at coordinate 4,430,276 of NZ_CP140571.1, read as the reverse complement.
CCTGGCGTTGGCCGGCATGACCGATCCGCGCCGCATCCTCGGTTTCCTCGACATCGCCGGCGATTTCGATCCTACCTTGGCCTGGGTGCTGGCCTCTGCACTGCTGGTCAGCGCGGTTGGCCAGCGCTGGGTGCTGCGGCGCGCGCGTCCGTCCTGCGCAACGCGCTTCCAATTGCCCGCTGCGCGCGGTGTCGATCTGCGCCTGGTGCTGGGCGCGGCGTTGTTCGGCATCGGCTGGGGCTGGGCAGGCTATTGCCCGGGCCCTGCCATCGCCGGGCTGGCGGTGGGATCGCGCGAGGCGCTGTGGTTCGTGCCGGCGATGCTTGCGGGTTTCTGGCTGCACGATCGCGTGCTTCGCTGAGGCTTCACCGCTGTGTCACCTTGCATGGAGTCATATCCAAGGACCACGGGGAAAGGAGCGTAATGACATGGCACGGATGAAGTGGAAGGAAATGGCACTGCTTGCGGCTGCATTGGTCGCAGCAGCACCAGCGCTGGCCTGCACGCGTGCGGTGTACCTGGGCGACAACGGCGATGTGATCACCGCGCGCTCGATGGACTGGAAGGTCGATGTGGCGACCAACCTCTACATACTGCCGCGCGGCATTGCCCGCATCGGTCAGGCCGGCCCGAAGTCGTTGGCCTGGACCGCGCGCTACGGTTCGGTGGTGGCCACCGGCTACGACGTGTCGACCACCGATGGCATGAACGAAAAGGGCCTGGTGGCCAACCTGCTGTGGCTGGTCGAGTCGGAGTATCCACAGCAGCGTGGCAACAAACCGGGCCTGGCGATTTCGTTGTGGGCACAGTACGTGCTGGACAACTTCGCTACGGTGGAGGAGGCAGTGGCAGCGCTGAAGCGTGAGCCGTACTCCATCGTCACCGACAAGGTGCCCGGCGAAGATCGACAGGCGACGCTGCACCTGTCGCTGTCCGATGCCAGCGGCGACAGCGCCATCGTCGAGTACATCGGCGGTCGCCAGGTGATCCACCATGACCGGCGCTATCAGGTGATGACCAACTCGCCGATCTTCGAGCAGCAGCTGGCGCTCAACACCTACTGGCAGCAGATCGGCGGCACGGTGATGCTGCCGGGTACCAACCGCTCCGCGGACCGTTTCGCGCGCGCCTCGTTCTACATCAACGCCATTCCCAAGGCCGAGGATCCGGTGGTGGCGCTGGCCAGTGTGTTCAGCGTGATCCGCAACACCTCGGTGCCGTACGGCATCACCACGCCGGGCGAGCCGAACATCTCATCCACACGCTGGCGCACCGTGGCTGACCACAAGCGGCGGCTGTACTTCTTCGAATCGGCGCTGACCCCGAACACCTTCTGGGTCGATCTGAACAAGGTCGATTTCGGCGGCAAGGTGCTCAAGCTCGATCTCGGCCCGGACCAGCGCAATACCTTCGCTGGCGATGCACTGGGTCACTTCGTGCCCAGCGCACCGTTCACCTTCCTCGGCGTCGACGGTTAGTTCGACGCCTGGCTGGAGGCCGGGTAGACCGCCTGGATCGCGCAGCTGCCGCGGGTGTACTGCGGCAGCGGGGCGATGCTCTCACTGCGCAGATCGTCTGTCTCGAACTCGGCAGCCATGATCCGGTCGCCAGGATTGCCGCAGATCAAGCCATTCTGCAGGCCCGAGTGGAAGCTCAGCTGCGGCGCGCGGTCGAGCTGGCGGCAGTGGCTGCCGAGTTCGACCCGGTAGTAGCGATGGCCACCATTGCGGCGCGGATTGGTCTCCACCAGCATGCCCTGCGGGTCGGAGGACCAGGCGCGCACGTTGCGCGTGGCAAAGCAGTAGGACGGTGAGCCGCCGAAGCTGCGGCGTACCTCCTTGCGTTCGCGGATGGTCACGGCGGGCAGGGTGGCCGTGCGCAGGCGGTCGCTGTCGCGGGCGACACTGGCGTAGTCACGATCCTGCAGCGGGGTGACCGCGCTGATGGCGCATCGGCGGCCGTCGACCACGACGCGTTCGCTGGGGCGGCCGCAGGCCCAGCCGGCGGGGGCTTCCAGTTTCAACGAGGTGGCACCGCGGACGCCGGGGCAATCTTCGTTGAAGTCGATCCGATAGGCCTGGCCGGAGGCGGCGCGCAGTGCGATCGAGCGCGGTGAAGCCTGCTCCACTTCCTGTACGCCGACAGCGTCCATGCAGTGCGGAGCCGGTGGCGTACGCTCCTGTGCGGAGGCCGAAGCTGCGAGCATCAGGCCGAGGCTGGTGGCGAGCACCGGGGACACCTGCTGATGGGTCATGTCCTGCACTCCCTGCGTTGGATGACGGATCGACTATAGCAGCGGTTTGCACGGCCGTTGTTACACGCGCACACTGCGCGGATGGGCGCGATCTTCCATCTGCGGCACTACGGGCAGGCCACTGGCCTGGATCGGCATGACTACGCGCAGTGGGTGCTCCCGCTGCAGGGTGAGCTGCAGTTCGAGATGGAAGGGCGCGGTGGTCGGCTGGACCTGCTGCAGGGGGCTTTTGTTGCCGCCGGCGAAGCGCATGACCAGATGGCTGACGGTCCCAATGGGTTCGTGATCGTTGACTGTCCTCCGGGCGTGCTCGATGACGGCACGCAGGAGCATCTGTGCCGGCAGCGCTGGCTGCATCTGCCGCTGGCATTGCGTCGGCGCCTGGCCGAGGTGCAGGCAGGGCAGCCGCTGCCGGCGCTGCTGCCGCAGTTGCTGCAGGTATTTGCACCTGCTGGCAGTGGCGCGCGCATGCAGGGCCTGTGTGCGGCGGTGCAGGCCGACCCCGGGCGTGCGTGGCCGGTGGCGCGCATGGCTGCGTTCGTCGGGGTCAGCGAGAGCCGGTTGCACGCGCTGTTCCAGCAGGAGTTCGGGCTCAGCCCGCAAGCCTGGCTCAGTGCGTGCCGGTTGCGCTGGGCCAAGCATCGGTTGCGCACCAGCACGGCGCCGATCAGCGATATCGCGCTGGCCGCAGGCTATTCCGAGCAGAGCGCACTGACCCGTGCGCTGCGCCGCGAGTGTGGCCAGACCCCGGCCGCGTGGCGCAGGAGCGCCGGCTGATCTGTAGAGCCGAGCCCACGCTCGGCTGCCCTTATCTGCACAAGGGCGAATCGCAGCCGAGCATGGGCTCGGCCCTACAGAGGTGACAAGGCAGTAGCCTGGGTCAAGAGCGCCCAGCGGCCAGCGCTTACACTGCGCGGCCCGTTCTCTCCCCCCGAAGAACCCGAATGCGCAACAACCCGATGGCCCTGGGCATCGCCAATGGCGTTGCCGCCGGCGCACTGTGGGGCGTGGTTTTCCTCGCGCCCGCCGTGCTGCAGTCGTTCAACGCCCTGCAACTGTCGGCCGGTCGCTATCTGGTCTACGGCCTGATCGCCGTAGCCCTGCTGCTGCCGCGATGGAAGCGGCTGGCGCCGCGGCTGGGCCGCGCCGAATGGATCGGCCTGCTGTGGCTGAGCCTGGCCGGGAACCTCGTGTATTTCCTGCTGCTGGCCACGGCGGTGCAGTGGGCCGGTGGCGCGGCGGCGTCCTTGATTGTCGGCCTGATTCCGGTGGTGGTCACCCTGGTTGGCGTGCGCGAGCAGGGGGCGGTACCGCTGAGGCAGCTGCTGCCGGCGCTGGGCCTGTGCGTGCTCGGGGTGGGACTGGTTGGCTGGGAAGCGCTGATGTCCGAGCACCTGGCAACCCCGTGGCGGCAGCGCCTGATCGGCCTGCTGTGCGCGGTCGGCGCGCTGTTCTCGTGGGCGTTGTACTCGATCGGCAACAGCCGCTGGCTGGCGCGCCGACCGGACCTGTCCAGCCATGACTGGTCGCTGCTGACCGGCGTGACGACTGGCGGCCTGGCCCTGCTGCTGGTGCCGATGGCCTTCATCGGTCACACCGACGGGCACACAGCGGCACAGTGGAGTGGTTTCTGGGCGATCAGCGCCGGTGTGGCAGTGGTGGCCTCGATCCTCGGCAACGCATTCTGGAACCGCGCCAGCCGCCTGCTGCCACTGACCCTGACCGGCCAGATGATCGTGTTCGAGACTTTGTTCGCGCTGCTGTATGCCTTCGCCTGGCAGCAGCGCTGGCCGACGCTGCTGGAAGCGCTGGCCATCGTGTTGCTGCTGTCCGGCGTGATGCGGTGCGCGCATGCCCACCGCACGCCGCGGGCGATCGCCGAACATGCCGGCTGAATGCGCTCGTCAAGCGTGCTGATGCCCGCTTGGTCTCAGATGCAACCAAATGCCCGCACGTTGGCCGATGATCGCCGCAATGGTTTTTTGCATCGCAGCACTTGACAGCCGCCCGGCGCGCAGTGTTTTCTGTACGCCATGGTTCTTGATGCCGCCCACGCCAGCCTGATCGCCCCCGCCGCCGCGGGCCGTTCGACTGCGCCGGTCGCCACCACCACCATTACCACCACCACCGTCACCACTGCCCTGGTGCGGCCCGTCGTCTTCGTGTAACTCCCGAAAACCACGGCCCCGCACCATACAGGTGGCGGGGAAACTCGACACCTGCATGCGACGGGGCCTCCTGCCGAGGTCTGCATGTCTTCCCACGCCCCCGCTCATCCCGTTGCCCCGGCCGAACTGGCTGCACCGTCCACTGTCGTGCACAAGTTCGGCGGCACCTCGGTGGCCGATGCCGAACGCTATCGCCATGTTGCCGGCCTGCTGCTGGCCCGCCCCGAATCGCTGCAGGTCACTGTCGTCTCGGCGATGAAGGGCGTCACCGACGCGCTGATCGAACTGGCCCAGCTCGCGGCCAAGGGTGATGAAAGCTGGCGTGAAGCGTGGCATGCGCTGCGCGCGCGCCATCGCGGCGCCGCCGTGGCGCTGTTGGGCGAGCAGGTGGGCGAGACGGTCGAATGGATCGACGCCCGCTTTGATCAGCTGGCCGAAGTGCTGGCCGCGCTGGCGGTGATCGGTGAACTGCCGCGCGAGGTCCTGGACCGCGTGCAGGGCCTGGGCGAAGTGTTCTCCGCGCAGCTGCTTGGCACCCACCTGCGGGCGTTGGGCGAAGAGTGTGCGGTGCTCGATGCGCGTGATGTGCTGGTGGTTGGGCACGGTGAACTGGGCGTGGATGTCGACTGGGAAGCCAGTGCCGACCGCCTGGCCAAGTGGCGTCTGCAGCACCCGCAATCGCGCCTGGTTGCCACCGGATTCGTCGCGCGTGATCGCGATGACCGTATCACCACCCTCGGCCGCAACGGCAGCGATTACTCCGGCGCGATCTTCGCCGCGCTGTTCAACGCCGATGAACTGCACATCTGGACCGATGTTGACGGCGTGCTGTCGGCCGACCCGCGGCTGGTGCCTGAAGCCGTGCAGCTGGAATCGCTGAGCTACGACGAAGCCTGCGAACTGGCCTACTTCGGTGCCAAGGTGGTGCATCCGCAGACGATGTCGCCGGCGATCCGCCTGGGCCTGCCGATCTTCATCCGCAACACGTTCCAGCCGGCGCATCCGGGTACGCGCATCAGTGCCGAGCGCTCGCCACGCGGGCCAGTGAAGGGCCTGACCCTGAGCCCCGGGCTGGCCCTGCTGAACCTGGAAGGCACCGGCCTGATCGGTGTACCCGGTACGGCCGAGCGCGTGTTCGCGGCCCTGCGCCAGGCACAGGTGTCGGTGGTGATGATCTCGCAGGGTTCGTCGGAGCATTCGATCTGCTGCGTGGTGCGTGCTGCTGAAGCAGCGCGTGGCCGCGAGGCGCTGCTGCACGCGTTCGCGCACGAATTGTCGGTCGGTCAGGTGCAGCGCGTGCAGGTCAGTGAGGGCGTCAGCGTCCTGGCGGCGGTCGGTGACGGCATGGCCGGCCAGCCCGGTGTGGCCGCACGCCTGTTCGAGGCATTGGGGCGTGCGCAGGTGAACATTCTTGCGATCGCACAGGGCTCGTCCGAACGCAACATCTCGGTCGCGGTGGACAGCGCCGATGCCACCCGCGCGCTGCGCGCGGCGCATGCCGGTTTCTGGCTGTCGCCGCAGACCTTCGCGGTCGGTGTGATCGGGCCGGGCAATGTCGGTGCCGCACTGCTGGACCAGCTGCTGGCGGCCCGCCCGCAGCTGCTGGCCAAGGCCAATGTCGACCTGCGCCTGCGTGCACTGGCCTCACGCTCGCGCATGCGGTTGGAAGTGGACGGCCTGCACGCCGACTGGCGGGAGGCTCTGCAGGGCGCCGGCGAGTGCAGCGATCTGGATCGCTTCACCGAACACCTGCTGGCCGCGCACCTGCCGCATGCGGTGGTGATCGACTGCAGCGGCAGCGCCGAGGTGGCCGAGCGCTACGAGGGCTGGCTGGCGGCCGGCATCCATGTGGTCACCCCGAACAAGCAGGCCGGGGCCGGGCCGCTGCCGCGCTACCAGCGCATCCGCGCCGCGGCGGCGGCAAGTGGCGCACGCTTCCGCTACGAGGCTACGGTGGGTGCAGGCCTGCCGGTGATCACCACGCTGCGTGACCTGGTTGATACCGGTGATGAAGTGCTGGCGATCGAGGGCATCTTCTCCGGCACGCTGGCCTGGCTGTTCAACCGCTTCGATGGCAGCCAGCCGTTCTCGCAGCTGGTCGCGCAGGCGCGGTCGATGGGCTACACCGAGCCGGACCCGCGCGATGACCTGTCCGGCGTGGACGTGGCGCGCAAGCTGGTGATCCTGGCGCGCGAGGCCGGCCACGCACTCAGCCTGGAACAGGTACAGGTGGAAAGCCTGGTGCCGGCGCTGCTGCGCGAGGGTAGCGTGGATGACTTCATGGCGCGGCTGGGCGAGTCCGATGCCAGCCTGCTTCAGCGCCTGCAGGACGCGCGGGCGCGTGGCGCGGTGCTGCGCTACGTGGCGCAGCTGGGTGCCGGCGGCGCCTCGGTGGGCCTGCAGGAACTGCCCGCCGATCACGCCTTCGCCAACCTGCGGCTGACCGACAACGTGGTGCAGTTCCGTACCCGCCGTTACTGCGACAATCCGTTGGTGGTGCAGGGGCCGGGCGCTGGCCCGGAAGTCACAGCGGCCGGTGTGTTCGCCGACCTGCTGCGGGTGGCCGCCGGCGAAGGAGCGCGGCTGTGATCGCACGTGCGTTCGCGCCTGCGTCGGTGGCCAACGTGGCGGTGGGCTTCGACATTCTTGGTCATGCCATTGCCGGTGTTGGCGATACCGTGAGCGTGCGCCGCATCGATGAACCGGTGGTGCGCATCGATGCGATACGTGGCAGTGCGGTTGAGCTGCCACTGGATGCGGCTGGAAACACCGCAGGTGCTGCGCTGATGTCGCTGCGCGCAGGGCTGGCCCTGGACTTCGGATTCGCGGTGGAGATCGACAAGGACATTCCGTTCGGCTCCGGCATGGGCGGTTCGGCAGCGTCGTGCGTCGCTGCGCTGGTCGCCGCCAATGCACTGCTGGATGCGCCGCTGACGCGCGAGGCGCTGTATCCATTTGCGCTGGATGGCGAGGCGGTGGCCAGTGGTGGCCGTCACGGTGACAACGTGGGGCCATTGCTGCTGGGCGGGCTTGCACTGTGCACGGCCGACCGCCTGCTGCCGATTCCGGTACCGGCTACCTGGCACAGCCTGCTGGTGCATCCGCACGCGGTACTGGAAACACGCCGCGCACGCCAGGCGCTGCAGAGCAGCTATGCGCTGGGCGAATTCGTGGCACAGAGTGCGAACCTTGCGCTGGTACTCAGTGGCTGCCATCGCAGCGACGCCGCGCTGGTCCGCGCAGGCCTGCGTGATGTGCTGGTGGAGCCTCGCCGCGCCGGCCTGATTGCGGGCTTCGAGGCCGCACGCGATGCGGCGCTGTCTGCGCATGCGATGGGCGCGGGCATTTCGGGCGCTGGCCCCAGCGTGTTCGCCTGGTTCGAGGACGCCGACCAAGCCCGCGCCGCTGCCGCACCGGTGCAGGCGGCATTCGCCGCCGCCGGTTTCGACAGCGATGCCTGGGTGTCGCCGCTGGATGCACCGGGAGCCCGCTTGTGCTGAATCCTTCCCCTTTACTGGATACCCAACCCATGCAATTTGTTTCGACCCGCGGCCAGTCCCCGGCCGTCGGCCTCAGTGCGGCGATCGCTGCAGGATTGGCGCCCGATGGTGGGCTGTATGTTCCGCAGGTGCTGCCGGCGCCACGTGAGCTGCAGGCCGGCGCAACGCTGGCCGATACCGCCGCCGATCTGCTGGCACCGTTCTTCGCAGGTGATGCTCTGGAGGCAGCGCTGCCTTCGATCTGCCGCGAGGCGTTCGACTTCCCGGTGCCACTGCGTGCACTCGGCGACGGCGACCATGTGCTGGAGCTGTTCCATGGGCCGACGGCGGCGTTCAAGGATATCGGTGCGCGCTTCCTGGCCGGAACGCTGTCGCGGCTGCAGGCCGGCAAGGACCGCGACCTGACCATTGTTGTCGCCACGTCCGGCGATACCGGTGCTGCAGTGGCGGCGGCGTTCCATCGCCAGCCGGGCGTGCGCGTGGTGGTGCTGTATCCGGATGGCCGCGTGTCACCGCGGCAGGCGCATCAGCTTGGTTGCTTCGGCGACAACATCCAGGCGCTGCGCGTGGCCGGTGCCTTCGACGACTGCCAGGCCATGGTCAAGCAGGCGCTGGCTGACCGCGAACTACAGGCACAGGTGCCGCTGAGCTCGGCCAACAGCATCAGCCTGGGCCGCCTGCTGCCGCAAATGAGCTACTACGCGCATGCGGCACTGACCCATCATGCTGAAACCCGTCGCCGGCTCAACCTGGTGGTGCCGACCGGCAACCTTGGCAACGCAATGGCTGCGGTGCTGGCGCGTGCGCTGGGTGTGCCGATCGGACAGATCGTGCTGGCCACCAATGCCAATGCGGTACTGCCAGCGTACTTCAGCGGCGGCGACTACCAGCCGCAGGCCAGTGTGGCCACCGTGGCCAATGCAATGGACGTAGGGGCGCCAAGCAACTTCGAACGCCTGCGCTGGCTTTACCACGGAGATGATGCCGAGCTGCGCGCTGCGTTCCGTGCGTTCGCGGTGGACGACGTGACCATCCGCGCCACGATTGCCGCAGCGTATGCGAGCCGCGGCGAACTGTTCTGCCCGCACACGGCGACGGCGGTGAAGGTGCTGCAGGATCTGCGCGCGCGTGGTTCCAAGGGTGACTGGGCGGTGGTGGCTACCGCCCATCCGGCCAAGTTCGAGGCTGTGGTCGAACCGTTGATCGGCGAACCCGTGGCCGTGCCGCCTGCATTGGATGCGTTGTTGCAGCGGCCGGCGCACGCCGAACCGTTGGCCGCCGATTACGCGGCGTTGCGTGAGGTGTTGGCTCCCATGTAGAGCCGAGCCATGCTCGGCTGCTGTTCGCGCACGGCGCGATGAGTCGAGCATGGCTCGACTCTACAATGCGCTTCGCGCAACACGGGTAGTGCCGGCCGCTGGCCGGCAACCCCATGAACTGCGAAACCCTCAGATCAACCCTTCACCCGCCAGCGTGCGTAGCCCGTCCTCGTCGAGGATCTCCACCACGTTCAGGTGGGGCAGGGCAATCAGCCCCTGCTGGCGCAGCTTGGTGAAGGTGCGGCTGACCGTTTCCATGGTCAGGCCCAGATGGTCGGCGATATCGCCGCGGCCCATTGGCAGCGACACGCGCAGGCCGTCGCCCCCCAGCTTGGCCTCGCGTGCAGCCAGGCGCAGCAGGAAATCGGCCAGTTTTTCGGCAGGCTGCAGGCGTGCGAGTGCCAGCGCAGCATCCTGTGCGGCATCCAGTTCCTGGCAGGCGCGCTGCAGCAGCTTGCGCTCCAGGTGCGGGAAGCGGCTGCGCAACGCCTTCATCTGTGGCAGCGCAACGCGGCATACCCGGCTGTCGGCGATTGCCTCGATGTCGTAGCGGTGGTGGTCGCTGCCGCTCAGGCCCAGGTAGTCGCCGGGCAGCACGAAGCCGTTGATCTGGCGGCGGCCGTCGGCCAGGGTGCGCACCAGGCGCAGTGCGCCGCCGGTCAATGTATAGACATGGTCGCGCTCTTCACCGGTGCGGGCCAGCGTGCTGCCCATGCTGACCTGCTGCGATACGGTGACCTGTTCCAGCGCCTGCACTTCATCGGGCGACAGCGCCGAGCACACCGCAAGGTGGCGAACCGAGCAGTGCAGGCAGTCCAGCGTGGCGCAGGACGGCGAGGCGGGATCGTTGGTGGCGGGCGGAGCGCCGGAAGGCCGGGACATGTTGCGGGGGCGTATCGCGGGCGAGGGAGGGCCTTATGATACTTCAAGCGGCCGTTCGACCCTGCCCGAGGCGGGGGCGCTAGAATGTCGCCCCCTCCCACGTCCCGTTCCAGCAGGAGTTCCGCCCGTGATCAAGCCCCGTACCCCGCCCGGCACCCTTGAGCTGCTGCCGCGCGAGCAGATTGCGTTCCAGCGCATGCTGGACGTCATCCGCCGCAACTACGAGCGCTTCGGGTTCCTGCCGGTGGAGACGCCGGTGTTCGAGCTGTCCGATGTGCTGCTGACCAAATCCGGCGGCGAGACCGAGCGCCAGGTGTACTTCGTGCAGTCCACCGGTGCGCTGGCCAATGCGGCCGAATCGGGCGACCGTTCGCTGCCGGAGATGGCGCTGCGCTTCGACCTGACCGTGCCGCTGGCGCGCTACGTGGCCGAGCACGAACACGAACTGACCTTCCCGTTCCGCCGTTACCAGATGCAGCGCGTGTACCGTGGCGAGCGTGCCCAGCGCGGCCGTTTCCGCGAGTTCTACCAGTGCGACATCGACGTGATCGGCAAGGACAGCCTGAGCGTGCGGTACGACGCCGAAGTGCTGGCGGTCATCCACGCGGCGTTCTCGGAACTGCGCATCGGTGACTTCAGCATCCAGTTGAACAACCGCAAGCTGATGCGCGGCTTCTTCGAGAGCCTGGGCGTGGCCGAAGGCGAGCGCCAGCTGGCGGTTCTGCGCGAAGTGGACAAGCTGGACAAGCGCGGCGCCGATTACGTGCGCGAGACGCTGGTGGGCGAGGGCTTCAACATCCCGGCCGAACAGGTCGAGAAGATCCTGGCATTCGTGGCCGTGCGTTCGCAGGGCCATGCCGATGCGCTGGCGCAGCTGGCAACGCTTGAAGCCGACGCCGGTTCTTCGGAGATCCTGCGTACCGGCGTGGCCGAACTGCGCGAAGTGCTGCAGCTGGTGCAGGCGCTGGGCGTGCCGGAAACCGCGTACTGCCTGAACTTCTCCATTGCGCGCGGCCTGGACTACTACACCGGCACCGTCTACGAGACCACGCTGACCGACCACCCGCAGATCGGCTCGATCTGCTCGGGCGGCCGCTACGAAGACCTGGCCAGCCACTACAGCAAGTCCAAGTTGCCGGGCGTGGGCATCTCCATCGGCCTGTCGCGCCTGTTCTGGCAGCTGCGCGAGGCCGGCCTCATTGACGGGATCGAAGCCAGCAGCGTGCAGGCGCTGGTGGCGCTGATGGACGAGCAGGGCATGCCGCAGTCGTTGGACATCGCGCGTCGCCTGCGTGCCGGTGGCATCAACACCGAAGTGCAGATGGAGCCGAAGAAGATCGGCAAGCAGTTCCAGTACGCCGCCAAGGCCGGTATCCGCTTCGTGGTGCTGGCCGGTGAGGATGAACTGGCGCGTGGCGTGGTGGCGGTGAAGGACCTGCTGCGTGAGCAGCAGTTCGAAGTCTCCCGCGACGAGCTGGCCAGCACCCTGCAGGTGGAGCTGGAGCAGTCCAAGGCGATGGCGTGATGCGGGCCGCCGCAGGGGCGCTGAGCGTGCTCCTGCTGGCGGGCTGCCAGAGCGACCCGGTGCTGCACAGTGCACGGATGGGGTCGGCACAGTACCGGCTGCAGGTCGATCGCTGCCACGTGATCGACCGCGCGCAGCTGGAGGATGACCTGCGAGCCCTGGCCGCTCGAACGTGCGCGGCCGGCGCGGGCGTGTTGGAGAACATCCAGCCACTGCCGAGCCGGCAGGGCAGCCTGTTTGGCGAATGCCTGCGGCGGGGGGCGCTGCAGGCCGAGGTGCGCTGCCTGCCTTGAGTCGGTCCAGGTTGTTGATTTGAAAGCAGAACGCCCGCCCTTTGGTGGGCGTTCTGCGTTTCCGGCATCCGCTCAAGGAGGCAAATCCGTTTTCCTATGAGAAACGTCTCTGACTCCTTGAGCCACCGGATTGACGCACTGCGCAAGAATGCGCTAATGTACTAACGCGCTATTACATTGATGCATGGAAACGACCCCGTGAAAGCCCGCCCCGAGATTGCCGCCAAAGACCCGAAGGCCGACCTGGAAGCCTTGGCCCGGGCCTTTGCCGCCTTGCGCGAGCCGGAGCAGGTGGAGGCCTTCCTGCGCGACCTGTGCACCCCGGCCGAGCTGGAGGCCATGGCCGACCGCTGGAAAGTGGTGCCGCTGCTGCAGCAGGGCGTGCCTTACCGCGAGATCCACGAGCGCACCGGCGTCAGCGTGACCACCACCGGACGGGTGGCGCGAACGCTTGAGCATGGCCATCGAGGCTATGCCGCCGCCATCGACCGCCTTGCTTCGCGCTGATCCGCGCCCCGTTCCGAACTTCGAGACCTCCCCCATGAGTGCAACCCAGGCAGCGCCGGCACGAGACCGGTTGCGTATCGCCATCCAGAAGAGTGGCCGGCTGGCCGAACCCGCCCGCAACCTGCTCAGTGCCTGCGGCCTGAGCTGGCGCGAGAGCCGCGACAAGCTGTTCTGCTACGGCGAATCGCTGCCGGTGGACCTGCTGCTGGTGCGCGACGACGACATCCCCGGCCTGATCGCCGACGGCGTCTGCGACCTCGGCATCGTCGGCCGCAATGAGCTGGACGAACAGGCCGCGGCCCGCCGTCAGATCGGCCTGCCTGATGCCTACCAGGCGCTGCGCGGGCTGGGCTTCGGCCAGTGCCGGCTGATGCTGGCGGTGCCCGAGGAATGGCAGTGGCAGGGTCCGGCGCAGCTGGCCGGCACCCGCATCGCCACCAGCTACCCGGCCATCCTCAAGCAGTGGTTGGCCGAGCAGAGCGTGGACGCACAGGTGGTCGAGCTGTCCGGTTCGGTGGAAATCGCCCCGCGCCTGGGCACCGCCGACCTGATCTGCGATCTGGTGTCCAGCGGCGCCACCCTGCGTGCCAACCAGTTGACCCCGGTGCACAACCTGCTCGACAGCGAGGCGGTGCTGGCGGGCGCGGTGCGGGTGCCGGATGACGCACGTGCATCGCTGCGCGCGATGCTGTTGCGCCGCCTCGACGGCGTGGTGCAGCGCCAGGACCGCAAGCTGCTGATGTTCCGTGCCAGCGAAGATCGCGTCGACGCGCTGGCGCAGCTGCTGGCCGATGCCGAGCCGCTGGTGCGGCTGCCGGCCGATGGCGGCGCGCTGCGCCTGCAGACCATGTGCCCCGGCCCGTTGAGCTGGCAGCGCATGGAAGAACTGGAGCGCGCTGGCGCGCAGGGCCTGATGGTGTTGAGCGTGGAGCGATCGCTGGCATGAACCGTCTGATCTGGTCCCGACTTGATGAGGCCGCGCGTAGCGCGGCATTGACCCGCCCGGTGCAGACCGTGGCGCAGCAGACCCGCGACGCGGTGGCCACGCTGATTGCAGAAGTGCGCGAACAGGGTGACGACGCGCTGCGTGCGATCACCGCACGTTTCGACGGTGTCGAGCTGGTCTCCTTTGAAGTATCCGAAAACGATTTCGCGGCCGCCGAAGCGGCGGTGCCGGCCGAACTGCGCCAGGCGATGGTCGAAGCTGCCGAGCGCATCACGCGCTTCCATGAGGCTGGCATGGGCAAGGGCTATGCCGTGGAGACCGCACCGGGCGTGGTCTGCGAACGCATGCTGCGGCCGATCGGCCGGGTCGGCCTGTACGTACCGGCAGGCAGTGCGCCGTTGCCGTCCACCGCGTTGATGCTGGGCGTGCCGGCGCAACTAGCTGGTTGCCCGCAGGTGGTGCTGTGCACGCCGCCGCGCGCCGACGGGACTGCCGATCCGGCGGTGCTGGTGGCCGCGCGCCTGACCGGCGTGCAGCGCGTGTTCAAGCTGGGCGGCGCGCAGGCGATTGCCGCGATGGCCTATGGCACCGCCACCATCCCGGCCTGCGACAAGCTGTTCGGGCCCGGCAACAGCTTCGTCACCGAAGCCAAGCAGCAGGTCGCACAGGACGGCGCCGCCGCCATCGACATGCCGGCCGGCCCGTCGGAAGTGCTGGTGATCGCCGATGCGGGTGCCAATCCGGCGTTCGTGGCTGCCGATCTGCTGTCGCAGGCCGAGCATGGCCCGGATTCGCAGGTCCTTCTGCTGACCGACGATGCCGCGATGCTGGCGGCGGTCGAGGCCGAAGTGGAGCGCCAGGTGGCCCTGCTGCCGCGCCAGCAGATCGCGCGCCAGGCATTGTCGGCTTCGCGGTTGATCCAGGTCGATTCGCTGGATGAAGCCTTTGCGATCAGTAACCGCTATGCGCCCGAGCACCTGATCCTGGCGCTGCGCCAGCCGCGCGACTGGCTGGACCAGGTGCAGGCGGCCGGCTCGGTGTTCCTGGGGGACTTCACCCCCGAAGCACTGGGCGACTACTGCAGCGGCACCAACCACGTGCTGCCCACCGCGGGTGCCGCACGTGCCTACAGCGGCGTGAGCGTGGCCAGCTTCCAGAACCTGATCAGCGTGCAGAGCGCCAGCGCCGCCGGCCTGGCCGCAATCGGCGGCTGCGCACGCATCATCGCCAGCGCTGAAGGCCTGGACGCGCACGAACGTGCGGTTGCCCTGCGCATGGAGGCCGCCGCATGAGCGCCGCCATTGATGACGTGCTGGCACTGGTGCGCCCGGATCTGCAGGCGTTCGCTGGCTACAGCTCGGCGCGCAGCGCGGCGGTGCAGGGCGAGGTCTGGTTGAACGCCAATGAGTCGGCCTGGGCCAATCCGGCCGATGCTGATGGCAGCAGCCGGCGCTATCCCGAACCGCAACCGCTGGCGCTGCGTGAAGGCCTGGCCGCACTGTATGGCGTGCAGCCGCAGCAGCTGCTGGTCGGGCGGGGCAGTGACGAGGCGATCGATCTGCTGGTGCGCGCGCTGTGCGTGCCCGGTCGTGATGGCGTGCTGGTCACGCCGCCGGTGTTCGGCATGTACGCCGTGTGTGCGCGGTTGCAGGGCGCCCCGCTGATCGAAGTGCCGCTGGTGGACGGCGAGGATGGACTGCGCACCGATCTGGATGCGGTGATCGACGCGGCCAAGGCGCAGGGTGCCAAGCTGGTGTTCCTGTGTGCGCCGTCGAACCCGGCCGGCAGTGACATCGCCCTGGATGAGGTCGAGCGCGTGGCGGTTGCGCTGCGCGGGCAGGCGCTGGTCGTGGTGGACGAGGCCTATGTCGAGTATGCACAACGGCCGTCGGCGACCACGTTGCTGGTCGCGCACGCCAATCTGGCGGTGCTGCGCACGCTGTCGAAGGCGCACGCGCTCGCGGCCGCCCGCATTGGCACGCTGATCGCTGCCCCGGAGCTGATTGCCCTGCTGCGTCGCTGCCAGGCGCCGTACCCGGTGCCGACGCCGTGCGCGGAACTGGCCGTGCAGGCACTGCAGCCGGCCGCGCTGGCACGCACCGCCGAGCGCGTGACCACGGTGATCGCCGAGCGCGAGCGCCTGCGTGCAGCCCTGGCCGGCCTGCCCGGCGTGTGCCGGGTGTATGCCTCGGCCGGCAACTACCTGCTGGTCCGCTTCTCCGATGCCCAGGCCGCGTTCGATACGCTGCTGGCTGCGGGCGTGGTGGTGCGCGACCAGCGCGCCGCGCCGCAGTTGGGTGATGCGCTGCGCATCAGCATCGGCAGCCCAGAAGAGAATGACCGCGTGCTTGCGGCCCTGTCGGCGCGGAGGGCCGCAGCATGACCCCGATCCTGTTCATCGACCGCGACGGCACCCTCATCGAGGAGCCGTCCGATTTCCAGATCGACGCCTACGAGAAACTGCGCTTCGTGCCGCAGGTGATCCCGGCGCTGCTGAAGCTGCGGGATGCCGGTTACCAGTTCGTGATCGTCACCAACCAGGATGGCCTGGGCAGCGACAGCTACCCACGTGCCAGCTTCGACGGTCCCAACGAGCTGATGCTGCAGATTTTCGAGAGCCAGGGCATTACCTTCCGTGACGTGCTGATCGATTGCAGCTGGCCGCAGGACAATGCGCCGACCCGCAAGCCGGGCATCGGTCTGATGACCGCCTACCTGCAGGACCGCAGCATCGACTGGGCGCGTTCGGGCATGGTGGGTGACCGCATCACCGACCTGCAGTTCGCCGACAACCTCAATATCCGTGGTTTCCAGCTGCGCACCGAACAGTTTGGTGGCGAGTGGGACTGGGCGGGCATTGCCCACGCGCTGGCCGACGCGCCGCGTACCGCCGTGGTCCAGCGCAATACGAAAGAAACGAAGATCCGCGTAGAACTCGATCTGGATCGTGCGGGCGATGCGCGCATCTCCACCGGACTGCCTTTCTTCGACCACATGCTGGAGCAGATCGGCAAGCATGGTGGCTTCGCGCTGGACATCCAGGCCGAGGGTGACCTGCACATCGACGAGCACCACACCATCGAGGACACCGGGCTCGCATTGGGCCAGGCGCTGCGCGAGGCGCTGGGCGACAAGCGCGGCATTGGCCGCTACGGCTTCACCCTGCCGATGGACGAGACGCTGGCCAGCGCCGCACTGGATTTCAGCGGCCGGCCGTACTTCGTGTTCGAAGGTGAGTTCAAGCGTGAGCGCGTGGGCGATATGCCAACCGAGCTGGTGCCGCACTTCTTCCGCTCGCTGTGCGACGCCAGTGGCCTGAACCTCAACCTGCAGGTGCGCGGCGACAACGATCACCACAAGGTCGAGGCCTGCTTCAAGGCGCTGGCGCGTGCGCTGCGTCCGGCGTTGGCCCGGCAGGGCACCGCGCTGCCTTCCACCAAGGGGGCGTTGTGAGCGACGTCGCGCTGATCGATGCCGGCGGTGCCAACCTGGGCTCGGTGCGCTATGCATTGGAGCGTCTGGGTGCGACGGTGCGGCTGGTGCGCGATGCGGACGGCCTGATCGGCGCGCAGCGGGTGATCCTGCCCGGTGTCGGCGCCGCCGGTCCCGGCATGCAGCGCCTGCACGCGCAGGGCCTGGTGGAATCGCTGCAGCGACTGGAGGTGCCGCTGATGGGTATCTGCCTCGGCATGCAGCTGCTGTTCGAACGCTCCGAGGAAGCGGGTGTGGAGACACTGGGGCTGATTCCCGGCGTGGTGCGCAAGCTGGTGCCGGCCTGCGGCATCCGCGTGCCGCACATGGGCTGGAACCGGCTGCTGCCGCTGCGCGAATCGCTGCTGCTGCGCGGTGTGCCGGAGCGCGCCAGCGCCTACTTCGTGCACAGCTATGCGGCACCACTCAATACCCACACTGTCGCTGCCTGCGACCACGGTGGCCTGTTCACTGCCGTGGTGGAGCAGGGGCGTTACTACGGTGCACAGTTCCATCCCGAGCGCTCCGGCGAGACCGGCTCGCTGATGCTGCGCAACTTCCTTGAGGGCACTGCTGCATGAGTTTCATCGTCTACCCCGCGCTGGATATCCGCGACGGCCGCGTGGTGCGGCTGCGCCAGGGTGACTACGCGCAGGAAACCTCGTATGGCGACGATCCGCTGCCGCGTGCACAGGCCTTCGCTGCGCAGGGCGCGGAGTGGATGCATCTGGTCGACCTGGACGCTGCGCGTGCCGGTGGCTACACCCTTGCGCCGCTGCTGGCGTCGATCCGTGCGCAGACGCCGCTGCAGGTGCAGACCGGCGGTGGCGTGCGCGGCCGCGACGACGTGGCGCGCATCCTCGATGCCGGCGCCGGTCGCGTAGTGGTCGGCTCGCTGGCGGTGCGTCGCCCCGATGAAGTGGTCGGCTGGCTGGAGGAATTTGGCGCCGAGCGCATCACCATCGCGCTGGATGCGCGCCAGGATGCCCAAGGCCAATGGCAGCTGCCGGTGCACGGCTGGACCGAGAACGCCGGGGTGACCCTGGATGACCTGGCCCAGCGCTATGCGCGTGCCGGTATGCGCCACCTGCTGTGCACCGACATTGCCCGCGACGGCATGCTGGCTGGGCCCAACATCAGCCTCTACCAGCACCTGTCGACGTTGCTGCCGGGCGTGGCCGTGCAGGCTTCCGGTGGCATCCGTGACGTGGCCGATGTAGCCGAGGCGCGTGCTGCCGGCTGCGGCGGTGCCATCCTCGGCAAGGCCCTGCTGGAGCAGCGCATGGACCTGAGCGAGGCGCTGGCATGTTGAGCCGCCGCATCATTCCGTGCCTGGACGTGCGCGATGGCCGCGTGGTGAAGGGCGTGCGTTTCCGCGATCACGTCGACATGGGCGACATCGCCGAGCTGGCGCAGCGCTACCGCGACCAGGGTGCCGACGAGCTGGTGTTCTATGACATCGGCGCCAGCCCCGAGGCGCGTTCGGTGGATGTGGCGTGGATCGAGCGCATCGCGCGCCTGATCGATATCCCGTTCTGCGTGGCCGGCGGCATCGACAGCGTGGAAGCCGCGCGTCGGGTGCTGTTCGCCGGTGCCGACAAGGTGTCGATCAACTCGCCTGCGCTGGGCCGCCCGGAGCTGATCACCGAGCTGGCAGATGAGTTCGGCGTGCAGTGCGTGGTGGTGGGTGTTGACTCGGTACGTGAAGCGGACGGCCAGTGGCGGGTGCGCCGTTTCAGTGGCGACCCGGACAAGACCCAGGCGGTACCGCTGCGTACCCTGGACTGGATCGTCGAGGCGCAACGGCGTGGCGCTGGCGAGATCGTGCTGAACTGCATGGACAGCGACGGCGTGCGCCGTGGCTACGATGTCGTGCAGCTGCAGCAGGCGCGGGCCCTGTGCCAGGTGCCGCTGATCGCCTCGGGCGGTGCCGGTGCAATGGAACACTTCGCCGAGGCCTTCGACCAGGCCGACGTTGACGGCGCGTTGGCAGCCAGCGTGTTCCACAGCGGTGCCATCGCCATTCCGGAATTGAAGCGCTACCTGCGCGCACAGCAGATCGAGGTGCGGGATGTCTATTGAAGTGAGGCCATCGCTGGATGCGCTGCAGGCGCTGGACTGGGGCAAGGGCGACGGCCTGCTGCCGGCCGTGGTGCAGGATGCCGATACCCTGCAGGTGCTGATGCTGGGCTATGTCAGCGCCGAATCGCTGGCCGCCACGCTGGCCATCGGCCACATGACCTTCTTCAGCCGCAGCAAGCAGCGGTTGTGGACCAAGGGCGAGCAGTCCGGCAACGTCCTGGTGGTGCAGTCGATCCGTGTCGACTGCGATGCCGATACGCTGCTGGTGATGGCACGCCCGGCAGGACCAACCTGCCACACCGGTGCCGAGAGCTGTTTCGACCAGGCGCCGAAGGACTTCCTGGGCGGGCTGGGCCAGCTGGTGGCGATGCGTGAGGCGCAGCGCCCGCCGGGCAGCTACACCACCAGCCTGTTCGAGGGCGGCATCCGCCGCATCGCACAGAAGGTGGGCGAGGAGGGCGTGGAGACCGCCCTGGCGGCGGTGGCGCAGGATGACGAGGCGTTGCTGGGCGAGGCCTCGGACCTGCTGTACCACCTGCTGGTGCTGCTTCGCGCGCGCGGTCTGTCGCTGGATGATGCGCGGGCGGTGCTGGAAAAGCGCCATCGTTGAGGTGCGGTAGTGCCGGCCGTTGGCCAGCAACCACCCGACGTCCGACGAATGTGAGGTTGCCGGCCAGCGGCCGGTACTACCATCTTGAAATGCAGCCGAGCATGGCTCGGCTCTACAATACCGCGTCTCTTTCTGCTGGATCTCTCCCATGAAACTGCCTGCCGCGTGGCTGTGCTGCCTGTTGCTGACCTCGCCGGCCTGGGCCGCGGACACCGTGGTCACCGGCAAGGTCTATCTGGAGCGCGACGGCCGGCCGGGGCGCGGCGCGACCGATCCGGGCCTGGCCGGGGTGCAGGTCTCCAATGGCGAGGCCATCGTCAAGACCGCCGCCGACGGCAGCTACAGCCTGCCGGTGCGCGATGGCCAGACCGTGTTCGTGATCAAGCCCGATGCGTATTCGTTCCCGAAGGCGGCTGATGGCCTGCCCTCGTTCTGGCGCCATTACCGCCCGAATGGCTCGCCGGCGCTGAAGTACGGTGGCATCGCCGCCACCAGCGATGTCACCCGCAACTGGGATTTCGCGCTGCAGTCGGATCGCCATGACAGCCGCCGTGGTTTCCAGATGCTGGTGTTCACCGATTCGCAGACCGCCAGCCTGAAGGACATCGGCTACTACCAGCAGTCGATCGTGGCGCCGCTGGTCGGTCAGACGAGGGCGCGCATGGGCACCACCCTGGGTGACATCGTCAACGACGACCTGACCTTGTATCCGGCGATCAACAAGGTCACCACCGAACTTGGCGTGCCGTGGTTCCATGTGCCGGGCAACCACGACCTCGATTTCGATGCCGCCAGCGATGAGCACTCGCTGGACAGCTGGCGCAACATCTACGGCCCGGACACCTACGCGGTGGAAGAAGGCGGCGCCAGCTTCGTGTTCCTGGACGACGTGGTGTACGACCCCAAGGCCAAGCCGAAGTATGTCGGTGGACTGCGCGAAGACCAGTTCGCCTTCCTTGCCAGCTACCTGAAGGGCCTGCACAAGGACCGCCTGCTGGTGCTGGGCATGCACATCCCGCTGTTCGACGCCGCGCCGGGACGCGAGACCTTCCGCCATGCTGACCGTCAGCGCCTGTTCGACCTGTTGAAGGACTTCCGCAACGTGCTGGTGCTCAGCGGCCACAGCCACACCCAGCAGCACGTCTACCACGGCAAGGCCGACGGCTGGAACGGCGACAAGCCGCTGCACGAATACAACGTGGGTGCCAACTGCGGCGCGTTCTGGTCGGGCGTGAAGAATGCCGCCGGCGTGCCGGACAGCACCATGAGCGATGGCACGCCGAAGGGCTATGCATTGCTCGACGTGGCCGGCAATGGCAGCTACAAACTGCAGTACCGCGTGGCGGGCAAGCCGGCCAGCGAGCAGATCGGCCTGCATGCGCCGAAGGTGCTGCGCCAGGGGGCCTACCCGGCGTGGGGCATCTATGCCAACGTCTACATGGGTGAGGATGCCAGCGTGGTCGAGTACCGCGTCGATGGCGGCGCCTGGCAGCCGATGAAGCAGGTCAGCCAGCCCGATCCGCGTCTGATGGTGGAGAACGTGGCCGACGATCTGACTGACAGCCTGCGTGGCTACGACCGCTCGCCGGAGGCCACCGCATCGCCGCACCTGTGGCGTGGCGCGCTGCCGACCGATCTGGCGGTGGGCAGCCACAAGGTCGAAGTACGCTCCACCCAGCCTGACGGTGCGGTGTTCACCGCCACCACCCGCTACAGCCTGCAGACTGCCCAGCCCTGACCTCCGCATCACGGCCCCAGCGAAAGGACCCCGCATGGATATCCGCTTCATGGCCGGCACCACGCCGGTGACCCTCAGCCGCCACTGGTTCACCGGCGCGATGCTGCTGCAGAGCGCCACCGAGAAGGTCTGGGTGCAGCACCCGCTGCATCCGGGCACGCACTTCTCCTTCTCGCTGGTACAGTCGTGGCTGCGCCACATTGCTGGCCATGAAGTGCTGGTAGAACGCACCCGGCCGCTGCTGTTCGCCGGCTTCCGCCCGCAGCGCCTGCGCGTGCTGGTGGATGGCGTGCAGGTGGCCGAACAGGAAGGCATGTAGGCCAACCTGTCATCGGCGTGCTAGGCAAAGCCGCCCCGATGCCTGAGAATCGGGGCGATTCAATCGATCCAAGCAGGCCAGCGTGACCATCGCAGCAGCGTCCCCGGTTTCCTCCGACTCCGCCCGCGGCGGTCCTCCGCGCAGTCTGGTGGTCGCCGATGTCGGCGGCACCTTCGCCCGCCTTGCGCTGGCTGAAACCCAACCTGGCCAGGCGCCGCTGCTGGGCAGCCATCGCACCTACGCCTGCGCCGAGCACCCCAGCCTGGCAGCGATCCTGGCCGATTTCACCGCAGGCGTTGGCCAGCCGGTGCAGACTGCGGTGGTGGCCATCGCCGGCCTGCTCGATGGCGATGTACTGATCAATTCCAACCTGCCGTGGACGGTCTCGCTGTCGGCCACCCGCGCGCAGTCCGGGCTGCACGAACTGCAGCTGATCAATGATTTCGAAGCGGTGGCGCTGGCCATCCCGTACCTGCAGCCGGAAACCCTGGTGCCACTGAACGGCGACGCCGATCCGGCACAGGCGTTCCCGGCGCTGGTGCTGGGCGCGGGCACCGGCCTGGGCGCCGCACTGCGCTTTGCCGATGGCGAGCGCCCGGTGCTGGCCAGCGAGATCGGCCACGCCGCGCTTGGCGCCGGCAACGCGCTGGAACTGCAGGTGCTGGGCAAGTTGCTGCAGCGCTGGGCGCACGTGGACAACGAGCGCGTGCTGTCCGGTAGTGGCCTGATGAACCTGTATCCGTGCCTGTGCGAGCTGCGCGGCGTCACCCCGGTGTGGACCAGTACCGAAGCACTGATCGGTGCCGCCCGCAGCGGTGAAGACGCGCTGGCGGTGGAGACGCTGCAGGTGTTCTGCGCCTGGCTGGGCAGCCTGGCCGGCGACGCAGCGATCGCCGTCGGTGCACGCTCGGTGTACCTGGCCGGAGGCATTTCCGCGCACGTGCAGGATTTCCTGGCCGATGGCCGCTTCCGTGAGCGCTTCCTCAACAAGGGCGTGCTGACCGAGGTGCTGCGCCAGGTGCCGGTATGGCGCGTGGAGCACGGCCAGCTGGGCGTACTCGGTGCAGCGGTCTGGCACGCCGCACGACAGCCCACGCACGACTGATCGGCACGACCGGCATCGGGCCGGCCGTGCATTGCAGACTGGGAGGGGAAGATGGTGGATCGCAGGCAATTCCTGCAGGCCGGCGCACTGGCCGCAGGCATGGCGGCTTTGCCGGGCGTGCAGGCGCGCACGCAGGGTGGGGCCAAGGTGGTTTCGACCTGGGACTTCGGCGTGCCGGCCAACCAGGCCGCATGGAAGGTGCTGGCGCAGGGCGGCAGCGCACTGGATGCGGTGGAAGCGGGCGCACGCTGGGCCGAGAGCGAGCTGTGCAACCCCACCGTCGGTCATTGCGGCAACCCGGATCGCGACGGCGTGCTGAGCCTGGACGCGAGCATCATGGATGGCGATGGCCGTTGTGGTGCGGTGGCCGCGCTGGTCGACATCCCGCATCCGGTGTCGGTGGCCCGCAAAGTGATGGAGAACAGCCCGCATGTGCTGCTGGTAGGCGAGGGCGCGCAGCAGTTCGCGGTGCAGCAGGGTTTCGAGCGCAAGCACCTGCTGACGCCGCAGGCCGAGGCGGCCTGGCGCGAGTGGCTGAAGACCGAGAAGTACCAGCCGCAGATCAATGCCGAGCGCCGGGGTATTCCCGGCAACAGCGACAACCACGACACCATCGGCATGCTGGCACTGGACGCCAAGGGCCATCTGGCCGGTGCCTGCACCACCAGTGGGATGGCCTGGAAACTGCACGGACGCGTGGGCGACAGCCCGATCATCGGTGCCGGCCTGTATGTCGACAACGAAGTGGGTGCGGCCACCGCCTCGGGCGTGGGTGAGGAGATGATCCGCAACGCCGCTTCGTTCCTGGTGGTCGAGCTGATGCGCCAGGGGCGCTCGCCGGCACAGGCCTGCCGCGAGGCAATCGACCGTGTGGTGCGCAAGCGGCCGGAGGCGAGCAGGACCCTGCAGGTGTGCTTCCTGGCCATGAACAAGCAGGGTGAGGTGGGCGCCTACGCGTTGCATCGCGGCTTCGTCTACGCCGTGTGCGATGCGCAGCGCCAGGATGACCTGCGCGATTCGCCGTCGATCTATGCGAGCACCCAGGCGTGAGCACGCGGCTGACCCTGGAGATCGCCAGCAACTCGCTGGCCTCGGCGTTGGCGGCGCAGGCCGGCGGGGCCGACCGCATCGAGCTGTTCGACAACCTGGCCGAGGGTGGCACCACGCCGTCGTTTGCCACCATCGCAATTGCCCGCGAACGCCTGTCGATTCCGCTGTTCGTGCTGGTGCGGCCACGCCCGGGCGACTTCCACTACGACGCGCTGGAAACCGAACTGATGCTGCGTGACATCGCGCAGTGCCGCGCGCTGGGCTGCGATGGCGTGGTGATAGGCGCACTGGACGTGCAGGGCGGCGTTGACGTGGCGTTGTGCCGTGAACTGATGCAGGCGGCCGGGCCGTTGCAGGTGACCTTCCACCGCGCCTTTGATGCTGCCCGCGACCTGCCGGTGGCGCTGGAGCAGGTGATCGGGCTGGGCTGCCAGCGCGTGCTGACCTCCGGCGGCCAGGTCAGCGCCGAGGCCGGTGCCGATGTGCTGGCGGCGCTGGTCACCCAAGCGGCCGGGCGTATCACGGTGATGGCAGGTGCCGGATTGGCCCCGGGCAACATCGCAACCGTCGCGCGGCAGACGGGCTGTACCGAACTGCACGCGTCCGCAAAAGGCCTGCGCCGCTCGGCCATGCAGTTCCAGAACCCGGCCCTGCGCGGCCTGGACCCGGACTGGAGCCAGACCGCCACCGCGACCGTGGCCGCGCTGCGGCAGGCGCTGGACGGCGCAAGGTAGCCCGCCTCTTCTGTAGAGCCGAGCCCACGCTCGGCTGCTCTTTGGGCCCGGGGTCGGATCCCTTCGCAGAAGGGCTCCGACCCCGGGCCTGCCCATCGTTGCGGCCGAAGAAGTGACGCTTACAGCACGTTCGAACGGCTAGGGCGGCAGGCCAAGTCGTTGAAATGGATACGCTGGTGGGCCGTCGCATGGCGGCGCAGTCGGTGATTGCCGATAGTGGTTCATACCGTCGTTCGCCAACGAATTCCCGCATGTTTCGACTGTTCCTGCTGCTTGTCTGCGCGGTGCCAGCCATTGCAATCGGCGCACGTGAAGGGCATGCACCGGAGTGGGTGCGGGAGGTGGCTGCCGACAAGGACCTGCAGGTTGACCCCGAAATGGTTGGTGTGAGGCTTGAGCCCACCGCGCGGGGCGCGTTCCTCGACACGCGTGCACATCGAATCGGGGCGAGGCGTTTTCGCGCGCTGTATCAGGTATTCGATTCCAACGCGGACAACCCGATGGGCCTTTGCGGCGCTGGGCGCGAGATCCATCTCTTCGTCTATGAAGTGATGCCGCTGGAGCCCGTGGAGCGGGGCAGGATACGGATCAGCAGCTGCCTTGAGGCCCTGTCTCTGGCCAGCCAGAACTCAGGGCGACCCCACAGTGAATCCGACTTTTCCTCGGTCATCTGGCAGGGCGACGGGATCACCATCGAGTGGTGGGGTATCGGACCCGGAGGCGATGCGTCGAGCCACTACACCCTCCGAAATGACCACTTCGTCCCGACTCAATCGGGTGAGGGGAATCGCTGAGGGCGGACAAAACCGTTCCGCGCGCGATTGTCGCGATCGTGTCATTGACGTGTGTGCCGTTCTCTCAGCAATGTTTCGCAACCCTTTGATTGTTAGGGATGACGGCGGCCGGTAGCGGCATTCCGCGGGCTGTTGCTGCGTCGCCGCATGCCGGGTGTGATTCAGCTGTGCTTTAGTTTGGATCGATCCACAGGGGAGGGTGCTGCGACGGTCCTGAACCGATCCAGGCGCCCGGATCACTGGTAGTGCCGCACCACCACCCGTCCATGCGTCCACACTTTCGAGAGCAACCACCCATGGCTCAGATCGTCCGCAAGCGTCGTCACCTGCTGTCCCAGGCCCTGGTCCTGGCCCTGCTTCCCCTGGCTGCCAATGCGCAGGAAGCCTCAAGCTCGTCCACCAAGGATCTCGATGCGGTCACCGTCACCGGCTCGCGCATCAAGCGCGCCAGTGTCGAAGGCCCGGCACCGGTCAATGTGATCACCGCCGCGCAGATCCAGAAGGAAGGCTTCGTCAGCGTGTACGACGCGCTGAAGACCCTCACCGAAGCGACCGGCACTGTTGAAGCCGCCTCGCAGTGGGGCTCGCATACGCCCAATGCCAGCGGCCTGAACCTGCGCGGGATGGGCCCGAACCGCTCGCTGTTGCTGGTCAACGGCCGTCGCGTGGCGGACTACCCGCTGCCGTATGGCGGTGAAACCAACTTCTCCAACTACGGCAACATTCCGGCCGCGGCGGTGGAGCGCATCGAAGTGCTGACCGGTGGCGCCTCGGCCATCTATGGCTCCGATGCGATCGCCGGCGTGGTCAACGTCATCCTCAAGACCAACTACGACGGCGACGAAGTGCGCGTGCGCGGCGGTACCTCCACCGAAGGCGGCCGCGATACGTGGGATCTGTCCTGGGCCGGCGGCAAGACCGGCGACAACTGGAGCGTGACCTACGCGCTGCAGTACACCAAGCGCGACCCGCTGTTTGGCCGTGACCGCCCGCAGATGGACGACGCCGATGATGCACCGTATCCATCCTGGAACATGGAACAACGCAAAGTCGGCTTCCGTCCCACCGCCGGCCTGGCGCTGATCGATCCGACCACCGGCCAGCGCCTGGCGCCGCCCACCGGCACCTGCGAGAAGTTCGATGGCGAGTACTACACCGCGGATCGATTGGTCTACAACTACGCCGCCAACACCATCACCAACACCGGCCGCCTGTGCGGCATGCGTGCGGACTATGCGAACTGGCTGCTTACGGGCGGTGCCGAGAACGTGTCCGGCAACCTGTATGCCACCTTCGACTTCAGCAATGACCTGCAGGCCTGGACCAACCTGGCCGTCTACCGCTCCGAAGCGATCTGGGGCACCAATCCGCCGAGCGTGTCGCTGATCGACGACGACAACGGCTACTACTGGGATGCCAACCGCAACCGCCCGATCCTGGGCGTGCGCCAGTTCACGCCAAATGAAGTCGGTGGCCTGGATACGCTGCGCAACACCAACCGCGAACTGTCCTGGGACTGGAGCGCCGGCCTGCGTGGCCGCCTCGCTGACCGCTTCGACTGGAGCGCCACAGTGGGGCGTTCCTACTACCGCGTGGAAGAACGGCAGAACGTGGTCGACAAGCAGAAGTCGTATGACTACTTCCTGGGTCCGAAGCTGGGCACCACCGCCGATGGCGAGGCGATCTACGCACTGAACGAATCGCGCTGGTGGAATCCGCTGACGCCGGACCAGTACTGGCAGATGGGCACGGTGGCGAGGAACCGCGCGTCATCGTGGGTCAACCAGGCTTCGGCGGACATCACCGGCGAGCTGTTCCAAGGGTGGGCGGGTCCGATTTCGTTCGCGGCAGTGGCCGAAGTCGCGCAGCAGGGCTATCACCTCAGCCCCGATCCGCGTGCAGGTATCGACTTCGACCTGCAGAACGTTGATCGCGGCGGCGGCGAGCGCACCCGCTATTCGGCCGGCGTCGAGTTCAAGATCCCCCTGCTGGAGAGCGTGACCGCCACTGCGGCCGCGCGCTATGACCGTTATGGCAACTACAAGGCTGACAACAGCGGCGAAGCGCTGGACATCGGCAGCCAGAAGGAAACCACCTGGAACGTCGGCCTGGAATGGCGCCCGGTGGAGTCGCTGCTGGTGCGTGGCTCCTACGCCACCAGTTTCCATGCGCCGGACATGCACTACCTGCTGGGCCAGCCGAGCAGCTCCGAAGTGCAGACCTATGACCGCCTGCGCTGCATCCAGAGCGGCGCTTACCTGGTCAACAACTGCGGCGTGGGCAACACCGACGTCTGGTACACCTTCGACGTGAACCGCCGCGGCACGCCACTGCTGCGTTCGGAAACCGGCGATTCGTGGACGGTCGGTTTCGTCTGGGATGTGATGCCCAATCTGTCGGTCAGTGCCGACTACTGGGCGATCAAGCTGGAAGACATGATCGTCGACGTCGGCGCCGACGAGGTGCTGGCCAGCGAAGCCGGCTGCCTGACCGGCAAGAACATCGACGGTACACCGTGGGCCAATCCGGCCGGTGGCGAATACTGCGCCGGCATCCTGGCCCGCGTGAACCGCGACAGCAACGGCCGTCTGGTATCGATCGAGCGCGGGCCGTTCAACCTGGCCAGCCGCGAAGTGCGTGGTATCGACCTGACCGCGCGCTATCGCCTGGAAACCGCGCAGTGGGGCAGCTTCCAGCTGGGCCTGAACTACACCAACCAGATCTCGACCAAGGAACAGCGCTACGCCAACGACCCGAACCCGGAGCGTCGTGACCGCGACCTGCGCAGCAAGCTGCGCGCGAGCCTGGCCTGGCAGCGCGGCAACTGGAACGCCAATGTCTATGCCGACCGCATCGGTTCGGTGCCGGGCGTGCGCTACCACTGGGGCACCGATCGCCTGAACAACCCGGGTGGCTGCCTGCCGTTCGCTGATGGCTATGTGCCCAGCGACAGCCCGTCGCTGAACTGCCTGGAACCGGCAACACGTCCGGATGGGTCGCCCAACCCGAACCCGAACGCCGGCCAGCAGACCACGCGCTACTACGGGCGGGTCGGGCCGTTCATCACCTGGAACTTCAACATCGGCTACCAGGTGACCGAACGCGCCAAGGTCAACGTCTACGTCAACAACGTGTTCAATTCGGCCAGCTGGAACCACAAGGATCCGTACAAGCTGGACTATGACTTCGCCCCGACCCGCCTGCTCGGCGCGGTGGGCCGCGAGTTCGCGCTGGAGTACGTGTTCACCTTCTGAGGCGGACTGCGGGCGGTACGCCGGGCCTGGCCCGGCGATACCGGCTGGACGTGGCGGCTGGATTTGACCTTCCCACGATGGCAAGGTTTAGCCTGTCCGCATCCAGAAGGAACCCCGGGAATCCGATCATGAGCACGCCCCGCGCCATTGCAGCCCCCGCAAGCCCCGCCACCATCAGCCTGCCCATCGAGGGCATGACCTGCGCCAGCTGTGTCGGCCGGGTCGAGGCCGCGCTGTCCAAGGTCGAAGGTGTGGGCAGTGTTTCGGTCAATCTGGCCACCGAGCGCGCGGATATCCGCCCGTCGGGCCCGGTCGATCGGGCCGCGCTGATCCAGGCGGTGGAGCGGGTGGGCTATGACGTGCCCGCCGCTACCGTTGAACTGGCCGTGGAAGGCATGACCTGCGCTTCCTGCGTGGGCCGCGTGGAGCGTGCGCTGCTGGCGGTGCCGGGCGTCAGCCAGGCCAGCGTGAACCTGGCCACGGAGCGTGCGACCGTGCGCGGCGTGGCGGGCGTGGACGCGCTGGTGGCGGCCATCGACAAGGTCGGCTACGCCGCACACCTGATCGAGGCCGGCGTGCAGTCCGACGATGAGGCTGCAGAAAAGAAGGATGCCGAGCGCGCCGGACTGAAACGCGACCTGATCGTGGCGTCCGCGCTGGCGCTACCGGTGTTCGTGCTGGAGATGGGTTCGCACCTGATTCCCGGCATGCACGAGTGGGTGATGGCCACCATCGGCATGCAGGCCAGCTGGTACCTGCAGTTCGTGCTGACCCTCCTGGTGCTGGCCATTCCCGGCCGCCGTTTCTACCAGAAGGGCTTCCCGGCACTGCTGCGGCTGGCGCCGGACATGAATTCACTGGTGGCGGTGGGCACCGCCGCGGCGTTCGGTTATTCGGTGGTAGCGACCTTTGCACCGCGGCTGTTGCCACCGGGCACGGTGAACGTCTACTACGAGGCGGCGGCGGTGATCGTCGCGCTGATCCTGCTCGGCCGCTTCCTTGAAGCTCGGGCCAAGGGCCGTACCTCCGAGGCGATCAAGCGCCTGGTCAACCTGCAGGCCAAGGTCGCCCATGTGATCCGTGACGGCCGCACCGTCGACATCCCGGTCAATGAAGTGCAGAGCGGCGACGTGGTGGAAGTGCGCCCGGGCGAGCGCGTGCCGGTCGACGGCGAGGTGGTCGAGGGTCGCAGCTACATCGACGAGTCGATGATCAGCGGCGAGCCGATTCCGGTCGAGAAGCAGCCGGGAAGCAGCGTTGTCGGTGGCACGGTCAACCAGAAGGGCGCACTGACGGTGCGAGCCACGGCGGTGGGCGCGCAGACGATGCTGGCGCAGATCATCCGCATGGTCGAACAGGCGCAGGGCTCGAAGCTGCCGATCCAGGCGGTGGTCGACAAGGTCACGTTGTGGTTCGTGCCGGCGGTGATGCTGGCCGCGCTGGCGACCTTCGCGGTCTGGCTGATCTTCGGTCCATCGCCGGCGCTGAGCTTCGCGCTGGTCAATGCGGTGGCGGTGCTGATCATTGCCTGCCCCTGCGCGATGGGCTTGGCCACACCGACCTCGATCATGGTCGGTACTGGCCGTGGCGCTGAAATGGGTGTGCTTTTCCGCAAGGGTGAAGCGCTGCAGCTGCTGAAGGACGCGCAGGTGGTGGCGGTGGACAAGACCGGCACGCTGACCGAAGGCCGCCCGCGCCTGACCGACCTGGAGATCGCCGACGGTTTTGATCGCAGTACGGTACTGGGAGCGGTGGCGGCAGTGGAGTCGCGCTCGGAGCATCCGATTGCCCGCGCCATCGTGGATGCGGCCACCGAGCAGGGCATCGCGTTGCCGGCGATGGCCGATTTCGAATCGGTCACCGGCATGGGCGTGCGTGCCAGCGTTGATGGCGCGCGCGTGGAGGTGGGGGCGGATCGTTTCATGCGCGATCTGAGGGTGGATATCACGCCGTTCGCGGCGCTGGCCACCCAGCTTGGAACGCAGGGCAAGTCGCCGCTGTATGCCGCCATCGACGGTCGCCTGGCCGCGATCATCGCGGTATCCGATCCGATCAAGCCGAGCACGTCGGCCGCGATCGCGGCACTGCACCAGCTCGGCCTGAAGGTGGCGATGATCACCGGTGACAACGCCGGTACCGCGCAGGCGATCGCGCGCGAGCTGGGCATCGATGAGGTGGTGGCCGAGGTGCTGCCGGAAGGCAAGGTCGAGGCCGTGCGCCGCCTGAAGGCCACGCATGGCCACGTCGCCTTCGTCGGCGATGGCATCAATGATGCGCCGGCACTGGCCGAAGCCGATGTCGGCCTGGCCATCGGTACCGGCACCGATATCGCGGTGGAGTCGGCCGATGTGGTGCTGATGTCGGGCAACCTGCAGGGCGTGCCCAATGCCATCGCGCTGTCCAAGGCGACGCTGGGCAACATCCGGCAGAACCTGTTCTGGGCGTTCGCCTACAACACCGCGTTGATTCCGGTAGCGGCCGGCGTGCTGTACCCGGTGTGGGGCGTGCTGCTGTCGCCGGTGTTCGCGGCCGGTGCGATGGCATTGTCCAGCGTGTTCGTGCTGGGCAACGCGCTGCGACTGCGCCGCTTCCAGCCGCCGATGGCGGATGCTGCCGCTGCCACCCACTGAAGGAGATCCGCATGAACATCGGTGAAGCTGCCAAGGCCTCCAGCGTGTCGGCGAAGATGATCCGCTACTACGAGCAGATCGGCCTGATTCCCGCAGCTGATAGAACCGAGTCGGGCTACCGGGCGTATTCGCAGGCGGACATCCACCGCCTGCGTTTCATCCGCCGTGCGCGCGATCTCGGCTTCCAGGTGGCCGAGATCACCGATCTTCTGGGCCTCTGGAATGACACCTCGCGGCACAGTGCCGACGTGAAGCATCTGGCCGAACAGCACATCGCCGATCTGGAACAGCGCATCGAGCACATGCGGCAGATGGCCGACACGCTGAAGTCGCTGATCAGCTGTTGTGCGGGAGACGAGCGCCCTGAGTGCCCGATCCTGCAGCGGCTGGGTGAGGACGATGAGACACCGGTGCCGGTTGATACCGCGAAGACCGGTGCAGTGCGGCGACGCGCACAGAAGCATTGAATCGATATCGCGTGAACCAAAAAGCCCGCCCTGTGACAGTGCACGGGGCGGGCTTCGTTGTGGACGCAGGGCAGGGGTCAGACGGTACGCGGCGGGAAACCGGCATCGTTCACCGCGGCGAACACCTGTTCCTGCGACGCGGTGGTCTGCACCTTGACCAGGCCGGTCGGCGGGTCGGCAACCACGCTGGCGTTCGGATCGATCTGCTGGATCGCGCGGGTCACGCTGCGCGCGCAACCACCGCAGGTCATGCCTTCAACATGGAATTCCATCTGTAGCTCCTTCGGTGCTCTTGGGGTGGAGTCAGTGTGCACCTTCCAACGATGGCAGGGTCAAGCGCCGGGCTGAACGACAGGCAAGGCGCCGACAAAAAACGGCAGCCACCTGTACCAGCGTGGCTGCCGTGGAGGAACGTCCCCGCCGGAGCAGGGCGTGGGCTGCGCCGGGCGTACCCGCGCAACCCGTGGTGCTTCAGAACTTCCAGGTGGCGCCGAAGTACAGCTGGCGGCCTGCGTAGGTGTTGGAGACGAGGCGGGCCTTGGTGTCATTGCCCAGGTGCACGCGCTGCTCGGACTTGGTGGCATTGATCACCGAGGCGGTCAGGGTCCAGTCCGGGGTCAGGTTGTAGGCAACATTCAGGTCCAGCTGGTCATACGGTTCGGTGTAGACGGTGAGGCCATTGTTGAGCCCGCCGACCACCTGGCCGCGACGGTTGAACGAAGCGCGCGCGAGGAACTTCTCGTTCTCGTAGAACACCGTGACGTTGGCCTGGTTCTTGGCGCTGCCAACCAGCGGCGAGGAGCCGATTTCCTGGCCGTCCAGAACAATCGAGGCCAGGTTGGTGTCGTTGTAGGTGTAGTTGGCCTGCACGCCGAAGCCGAAATCGAAGGTGTACTGGCCATACAGCTCGACGCCCTGCGACACACCATCGCGGCCATTGGCCTGGGTCTCGTAGCGCTGCACGTTCACCGCTTCACCGTTGATGACCATCGGCGTGTCGCGCACCACCGGCAAAGTGAAGTTGTCCACGTTCTTGCGGAACAGGCCGACGCCGGCGACTGCGCCCGGCTGGAAGTACCACTCCAGGCCCAGGTCGAACTGGGTGGCCTTGAACGGTTCCAGCTGCTTGTTGCTGCCCTGGCCCACCCAGCCTGCGGTCGAAGCGCCACCGGCAACGCGGCGATCATTGACGTACTCTTCGCTGTAATAGCTCAGTGCGCCCGGTGCTGCGATGTCGGTGTAGCCGGGGCGGGCGATCACCTTCGATGCGGCGCCACGCAGCACCAGCGTGTCGGTGATGTCCCAGGCGATATTGAAACTCGGCAGCACGTCGGTGTACGTGCGATCCACGCCGATCAGGCTGTAGGTCTTGCTCTGCGCCAGGTCGTGCGGCAGGCGCACGAAGCCGCTCTCGCAGCTGTAGGTCGGGTAGGCTGCAGCGGCCGGATCGGTACACGCCATCGGCGCGCCGGACGCGTTGTCCAGGAAGTAGTCGTTGAACTTCTCGATCGAGTCGGAGGACTGCGCGAACTGCTTGGTGCGCACCACGCGCACGCCAACGTTGCCGCGCAGACGCTCGGTGCGGAAGTTGGCCTGGAAGTAGCCCGAATAGATCTTCTCGTTGACGTTGTAGACGAAGTCTTCCTCGGTACGGTTGTGCGAACCGCCGTAGGTCTTGTTCAGGTAGTCGATGTAGGCCGGGTAGTTGATGCCCGGGAACACGTTGGCATTGAAGCCACCAGCGATGTTGCTGATCGGGTTGGACAGGAAGAAGCCAGGCTGCGCATCGCCGGCAGTCGGATCGCAGCCGCTCTGGTAGCGGCTGTTGTCATAGTCGGCCGGGTCACGGCCCGGGCACACCCAGTAGGTGTTGCCGGTGTTGCGGTGGACCTTGCCATCACGGTACTTGGCACCGAACTGGATGGAGTCCAGCCAGCCGGATTCAAACAGCTTGGTGACGTCGGCCTGGAAGTAGTTCTGCTTGACCTCGGTGCGCTTCCACGACGAATCGGTCGAGCCGGTGTCGACTTCGGCGATGCCGTTCATCAGCTGCTGCTGCAGGTCGGGCGAGAAGGTGGCCGAAGGCGTGCCGGTCAGATCCCAGGCGCTGTACAGATTGCCCGACAGGTAATCGTTGCCGACCTTGCGGCGCGGCTTGGCCGACATCCGGAAGTTCATCGACGGACCACCTTCGGACCAGGTGCGGCCGCCGGTGAACGAGGCCTTCCACAGCGGGCTGATGTCCCAGTCGATGGTCAGGTCAGCGGTCTGCGACAGCGCCTTTTCCTTGCTGTAGCCACCGGTCAGCTGCGGCGTCGGAACCGTGCAGTCGTCCGGGCCCCAGCCACCGGGCTTGAGGCCGGCGGCCTTGGCCTGGTCTTCATTGCAGTAGTAGGTTTTCCCCGCCAGCTTTTCGAACTGGGCGCCGGTAACGGTGTTGCCGCTGGGATCGAAGTCCAGGCCGTTGAGCAGGCGTCCACCGGCCCAGTTGCCATCGCCATTGAAGCGGGCCATGCTCCATTCCGGAATCTTCAGCATGTTCTGGGTGTAATCACCCTGCAGTTCGAAGCGGAAGTAGTTGGCCGTCATCGTGACGTTGTCGACCGGCTTGAACTGGAAGGTCAGCTGGCCGCCTTTGCGCTCGCGCTTTTCTTCCTTCACCGCGAAGTTGACCGACGTCGGCATGAAGAAATCGCTGTAGTTGCCGCCGGTCTGGTTGTTGAAACCGGACTTGCCCCACCAGTAGTGGATGCCATCCTGCGCCTGCACGTTGCCATAGGCATCGCGCGCCTTGCCGGCGCCATACCACTGGTAGTCCTCGGTGCTGGCTTCCATGGTACGGGTGGTGCGCTTCTGCTGCGTCACGCCGATCAGCACGCCGAAACGCTCATCCTTGCTGTGCCACGAATACAGGGCCGAGGCTTGCGGGTCGATATCGTGGTGGGTATCGGAGGAGGTGCCCTCAAGCGTGACGAAGCCCGAGTTGGACTCCATGTCGAGCGGACGACGGGTGTGCAGAATCACCGTGCCGCCGATGCCGCCTTCGTCGATGCGTGCTTCCGGCGACTTGAACAGCTCCGCGCTGGACAGCATGTTCGACGGCAGCAGGGTGTAGTTGAACGAACGGGTCGCTTCGTCGTTGGTTTCCGACGTGGCGACGTAGTTGCCGTTCAACTGGGTCAGGGTCAGGTCTGGTGCCAGGCCACGCACGCTGACGGTCTTGCCTTCGCCGCCACTGCGGGTGATGACCACGCCGGGCACGCGCTGCAGTGCGTCGGCCACGTTCTTGTCGGGGAACTTGCCGACGTCTTCGGCGGTGATCACTTCGACCACGGCGTTGGCGTCGCGCTTCTGCTCAAGGCTCTTTTCAATGGCGTAGCGGTAGCCGGTGACCTGGACGCTGTCCAGGTTGGTGGCGTCCTGCGCGCCGGTGGAAGCGGCCTGCTGCGCGGCGGCGCCAGCCGGAATGACGGCGGCGGCCAAGGCCAGCGCGATGGCCAACGCCAGTGCGTCCTGGCCATGCGTACGTGTTGAATGCTTCATTCCCATCTCTCCCTCTCTCCTGGATTGATCCGGTGACGTGGCACGGACAACTTGAATCGATCTAATTTGAAGTGACATTGTCGCTATTGCCATGCAGTGGCAGTAGCACCGTGCGCGTGGCCTGGTACGTCCTGTTGCTGCTCCCCCAACTCCCGGCCATCGCAGCGTCGTTCTTGGATCGATCTAAGCGATGGGCGGGCGTTTTTTAGCATGGGTCGCGCGCGGGCGCATGCTGCTCCGCAATATGGTACTGGCGTGGCGAAGGGATGACGGTTTGCTGAAAACAGTGAAATCGTTTTCGTGCGCAGGGGAAGGGTGGGTCGGCAGGGCTGCGCCCTGCACCTGCTTCAAGCCAGGGCGTCGTCTACAGCCAAAGCCAAAGCCAAAGCCAAAGCCAAAGCGGCTCTGGGTTGTCTGTGGCTTGGCGGGGCGGTGTCGGATTGCGGGGACGCCGTAAACCCGTCCATGGGGGCTTGGCCGCAGCATCCATGCCGCGGACACCCCGCAATCCGACACCGCCCCACCTTCGACAGTTTCCCGGTGACGGTTGGATGGGTATTGGTAGACCCGAGCCATGCGTGGATGAACGTCAATCGAAATCGAATATTTCGACATCGGAACGAATTGAGCCGAGCACGGCTCGGCTCTACAAAAATGCAGGCAGATCGCGGAAATCTGTCGAAGGCGGGGTGGGTCCGGTTGCGGGGGTGTCCGCGGCATGGATGCCGCGGCCAAGCCCCCAGGGACGGGTTTACGGCGTCCCCCGCAACCGGACCCAGCCCGACTCCCCGCAGGAAACCAGCTTCTGCTGTTGCTGTTGCTGTTGCTCCAGCTCGGAGCAGGTGCAGGGCGCAGCCCTGCCGAACACCCCCTCTCATGCTGCGCCGCAGAATGCATTCGGCTGAACCAGCATGCTCTACTTGAATCGATCTAAATTCACGGTCGCGTGGGTCGGGCGTCATTCCAGGGGGAGCTCTCTGCCGGTCACGGCGAAGCTCAGCGGAACGGTGCAGGACGACCCCGGCCGTCTGCCTCCGTGTCATCGACTACAGGAACCCGACATGCGTCCAGTGCCGTCCGCTCCCGCCGTCCCATTGTCTTCGCGCCCGCTGGCGCGGCTGGCCTGCCTGCTCGCACTGTCGGCGTCGCCGATGCTGCTGCAGGCCGCGCCGGCAGCACTGGAGCGCGAGGTCAACACCTTCATCGGCAGCAAGGACGACGGCAACACGTTCCCGGGCGCGTCGGCACCGTTCGGCCTGATCCAGGTCAGCCCGATCGGCAGCCACTACTCGGGCTGGCGCTATGACGACGAGAAGATCCGCGGTTTCGGCCACTCCTTCATCTCCGGCGCAGGTTGCTGGGAGCAGGGCGGCCAGGTGTCGGTGCTGCCGGTGACCGGTTCGATCGGCCCGGGCGGCGATTTCGATACCGGCAACGCCAAGCAGTTTGACCACAAGGCGTATGCCTCGTCGTACACCCATGACGGCGAGGTCGGCCAGGCCGGCTATTACAAAGTGCGGCTGACCAGCTACGGCGGAATCGACGCAGAATCGACCGCACGTACGCGCGCCGCAGCCGAGCGCTACACCTTCAGCCAGCGCCAGGGCGATGGCCACGTGCTGGTCAATGTCGGCCAGGCCAACGAGCGCCATTCGGTGATCGGCAGCGTGGTCGATGTGGTCGGCGACCGCGTGGTGGAAGGCAAGCTGGTCACCAAGAGTTTCTGTGGCGGCCACCAGTACACCACCTGGTTCCGCATCGAGTTCGATCGCCCGTTCAAGGCGCATGGCACTTGGGGCGAGGGTGGTGGCCTGCCGGGCGCACGCCACAGCATGGAAGGCGAACAGAAGCCGAATGGGGCCTGGCTCAGCTTTGATCTGGCCAAGGGCCAGTCGGTGACGGCGGTCAGCGCGATCTCGCACGTGGATGCCGAAGGCGCGCGCATCAACCTGCGCGCGGACGGCATGCAGGATGGGGCGCTGCTCGGTTTCGACCGCATGCGTGCGTTGTCCCAGCAATCCTGGCGCGAGCAGCTGGGCCGGGTGCGCGTGCAGGGTGGCAACGCCGACGACCGCGCGGTGTTCTACAGCGCGGTCTACCACGCGCTGCTGCAGCCGATGACCGGCAACGACGCCGACGGCCGCTACCGCGGCTATGACGATGGTATCCACCGTGCCGACGGCTGGACCTACTACGAGTACTTCTCGCTGTGGGATACCTACCGCGCGCAGAACCAGTGGCTGGCGCTGACCCGCCCGGACGTGGCACGCGATATCGGCCGTACCCTGCTGGCGATCGACGAGCAGGGTGGTTGGCTGCCGCGCTGGGGCTATGCCAACTTCGAGACCAACATCATGACCGGCGACCCGGTCACCCCGTTCATGGTCGACCTGTGGCGCTTCGGCGCCCTCAAGGGCCGTGAATCGCAGGCCTGGGATGCGCTGCGCCGCAACGCCTTCGGCACGCCGCCGTTGAACTCGCGCATGGCCGGCCGTTCCGGCAACCCGACCTATCTGGACAAGGGCTACGTGGTCTACGACCGCGCGTTCCCGTCCAAGGGCATGGACGTCGATCCGCACCATGGCGGTTCGGCCACCTTGGAATACGCGCTGGCCGACTGTGCGCTTTCGCAGATGGCCGATGGCCTCGGCCACGCGCAAGACGCGGCGACGCTGCGTGAGCGCGGCCGCAACTGGCGCAAGGTGTGGGACCCGCAGGTGCGTGACGCCGAGACCGGCTTCACCGGTTTTCCGCGCCCGCGCACTGAAGATGGCCAGTGGTACACGCCGGCCGATGGCCACTACAGCCCGCGCTCGCATCACGGTTTCCATGAAGGCACAGCGTGGCAGTACCAATGGCTGGCGCAGCAGGACGTGCCGGGCCTGGTCGAGGCGATGGACGGCCGCGAACAGGCCGGCCGCCGCCTCGATGCCTTCTTCGCGATGGACGCGCTGCAGGCCGACCCGCTCAATGCCGCCCGCAAAGAGTGGGTGGTCGGGCCGTACAGCTATTACAACCAGTTCCGCTACAACCCGAACAACGAGCCCGACCTGCACTCGCCGTGGCTGTACACGCTGATCGGCCAGCCGTGGAAGACCGCTGCCGTGGTGCGCGCTGCGCAGCAGCTGTTCACCAACGCCCCGAACGGCGTGACCGGCAATGACGACCTCGGCACGATGTCGGCCTGGTACCTGTTCAGTGCCATCGGCGTGTACCCGGCGGTGCCGGGCAGCGGCCAGTTCCTGCTGCACACCCCGCGCTTCAGCAAGGTGGAAGTGGACATGGGCAATGGCCGCACGCTGCGCATCGACGCGCCGGGTGCCGATGGCCGCCGCCTGCAGTACGTCCAGGGCGTGAAGGTCGATGGCCAGGCACATGCGCCGGTGTGGCTGGACTGGAACCAGCTGCAGCAGGGCCCGCGCCTGCAGTTCGCGCTCGACGCGAAGGCGCCGGAGCAGGGCTGGGGTACGGCGGTGAAGGACCTGCCGGTGTCCTGGTGCGCGGCACCGGGCAGCCAGCTGCGCTGAGCCGGACTGTGCCGTTCGCGGTCACCCAGCGAACGGCACGGCACGACACGGCCCTGATCCATTAGGCTTGAGCCTCCAGCGGAGTCCGGGAAGACGATGAACGACAACGGCAGCAGTCCCAGCAAGCGCGCCGGCAAGGCGGTGACGGTGACCGACATCGCGCGTGCCATCGGCGTGTCACGGGCAACCGTGTCGCTGGTGCTGCGTGGCAGCCCACTGGTCAACGTCGATACCCGCGCCAAGGTCGAGGCCGAACTGCGTCGCCAGCGCTATGTCTACAACCGCGCGGCGGCCAACCTGCGTCGTCGTACGTCGTCAAGCATCGCGCTGGTGATCAACGATCTGTCCAACCCGTTCTTCGCCGAATTTGCCTCCGGCGTGGACGAGGCGTTGGGCGGGCGCGGCTACGTGACCCTGCTGGGCAGTACCGGTGAATCGCCGGAGCGCCAGCAGGCGGTGCTGTCCACGCTGATGGAACACACCCCGGCCGGCTTGATCCTGTCGCCGGCCGAGGGCAGCGATACCGCGCAGTTGCGGCAGGCGTTGGGTGCCAATGCCAACGTGCTGCTGTTCAATCGTGAACTGGACGGCGCCGACTGGGACTTCCTGACCCTGGACAACCAGCACGGTGCCTATCTGGCCACGCGCCACCTGATCGAGCGCGGCCATCGCCAGATTGCCTTCTTCGGCGGCCATGCTGCATCGAGCTCGTGCCACCAGCGCCGCGCCGGTTTCCAGCAGGCGCTGGCCGAAGCCGGCCTGTCACTGCCCCCGGGTTGGATGATCGAGTCGGCGCCGAACCGCCTGGAAGCCGCGGCGCGTACCGATGAATTGTTTGCCGACGGCCATCGCCCGAGTGCGGCGGTCTGCTACAACGACACCGTCGCGCTGGGCCTGATGCTGGGCTTGAATTCACGTGGCATCCGTCCGGGCGGTGATTTTGCCGTTACCGGTTTCGATGATATTTCCGAGGCGTCGGTCGCGGTACCGCCACTGACCACGCTCACCGCCGATCCGCGCGAGCGGGGTCGGCAAGCTGCCGCGCTGCTGCTGCAACGATTGGACGAACCGGACGCGCCGCCACGGCGCACGGTCGCGCCGGTGCAGCTGCGCATCCGCGAAAGCAGCGCCGCACGACCGAACTGATTTCTTCCATATATCCCTTCCACGCAACAACGACCTTCCGCGCATCGAGGCGCGTACCGCATGCCGATCTCCGCAACGCCCCGTCCAACGGGATCTTCGGGCAACGCACCCGCCGTCACCAACGGCAAGGCGCTGGCTGTCGTCACCACGATCTTCTTCATGTGGGGCTTCCTGACCTGCCTCAATGACATCCTGATCCCGCACCTGAAGGCGGTGTTCGAGCTGAACTACGCCAAGGCGATGCTGGTGCAGTTCACCTTCTTCGGCACCTATTTCCTGATGTCGCTGCCGGCGGGTCGCCTGGTGGCGGCGCTGGGCTACAAGAAGGGCATCGTGGCCGGCCTGGTGATCGCCGGTATCGGTGCGCTGGGCTTCTGGCCCGCGGCCGAGCTGCGCGTGTACGGCGCCTTCCTTGGTGCGCTGTTCGTGCTGGCTACCGGCATCACCGTGCTGCAGGTGGCTGCCAATCCCTACGTCGCGCTGCTGGGCCCGGAGCAGACCAGTTCCAGCCGCCTGACCCTGGCGCAGGCACTGAACTCGCTGGGCACGGCCATCGCCCCGATCTTCGGCGGCATGCTGATCCTGTCCAACACGGTCAAGAGCGCTGACGACATCGCGGCGCTGCCGGCCGCCGAACAGCTGGCCTACCGCGCCGCCGAGGCGCAGGCGGTGCAGGGCCCGTACGTGGGCCTGGCGGTTGCGCTGGTGCTGCTGGCAATGTTCGTGTTCCTGTTCCGCCTGCCGGCGCTGAGCGACGCCACCGAGCAGGCCGACCAGGGCCACCATCACAGCTACCTGGATGCGCTGCGCAAGCGCCACCTGCTGCTGGGCGTGCTCGGCATCTTCTTCTACGTCGGTGCCGAAGTATCGATCGGCAGCTTCCTGGTCAATTACCTGTCGATGCCGAACATCGGTGGCTTCAGCGAACAGGAGGCCACCCATTACGTGTCGGCCTACTGGACGATGGCGATGATCGGCCGCTTCGCGGGCTCCGCGCTGCTGGCGCGCTTCTCGCCGAGCCGCCTGCTGGCGATCTTCGCGCTGGTCAACGTGGCCCTGCTGGTCACGACCATACTGAGCTCCGGCAACATCGCGCTGTACTCGGTGGTGGCGATCGGCCTGTTCAATTCGATCATGTTCCCGACCATCTTCGCACTGAGCATCGAGCGCTTGGGCCCGCTGACAAACAAGGGCTCCAGCCTGCTGATCATGGCCATCGTCGGTGGCGCCGTGGTGCCGTACCTGCAGGGCGTGCTGGCCGACCACATCGGCGTGCAGGCCAGCTTCATCCTGCCGCTGCTGTGCTACGGCTACATCATCTTCTACGGACTGGTCGGCGCACGTACGCCGGCTTCCGCAACGCAGGGAGGCTGAGTCCGGAATGGGTTCCATCGTTTGCTTCGGCGAAATTTTGATCGATCTACTAGCGCAGCCGCCGGCTTCGACCGACACCCCGCGCGCGTTCCTGCAGTACGCCGGCGGCGCGCCGGCCAATGTTGCGGTGGCGGCAGCGCGCCTTGGTGCGAAGACCCAGTTCGTCGGCATGCTGGGCCGCGACATGTTCGGTGACTTCCTGGCCGAAAGCCTGGTCGAACACGGCGTCGGCACGGATTACATCGTGCGCACCGATGCGGCCAAGACCGCACTGGCCTTCGTCGCGCTGGATGCCAGCGGCGAGCGCAGCTTCAGTTTCTACCGCCCGCCGGCGGCCGATCTGCTGTTCCGTGACAGCGACTTCCAGGCCGCGTGCTTCGACAGCGCGCAGTGCTTCCATGTCTGCTCCAACAGCCTGACCGAGCCGGCCATCGCCGAAGCGACCTTCGCCGGCATGGATCGTGCGCGTGCAGCCGGCGCGGTGGTCAGCCTGGACCTCAACCTGCGTCCCGCCTTGTGGCCGGCCAACGAGGACCCGACGCCGCGCCTGTGGCAGGCGCTGGAACGCGCCGACCTGGTCAAGCTGTCGCGCGAGGAGCTGGATTACCTGGCGGCACCGCTAGGTGCCGATGGCGAGGCAGTGGTGCTGAAGCGCCTGCTGGCCGCGCAGGCGCGCTGGGTAATCGTTACCGATGGTGCGGCCACGCTGCACTGGTATACGCGCGACGACCACGGCACGGTCACCAGCTTCCGTGTGGCCACCGTCGATACCACGGCCGCCGGCGATGCCTTCGTCGGTGGCGTGCTGGTCGGACTGCTGGAGCGTGGCGGGGCCGGTGCAGGCTTTGCAGCGTTCTGCCAGGACCCGGAGGCGATCACCGCCACGCTGCGCTTCGGTGCCGCGGTCGGCGCTCTGGCTGTTACCCGCAAGGGCGCGTTCGCCGCGATGCCCTCGCTCGATGAAGTGCAGCAGCTGCTGCAGGCCCAGGACATTGCCGCATGAGCACCTCGCCCGATTTCCGTTCACCCGCGTTCCTGCGTGCGCATATCGCCGACACGATGGCGTTCTACCACCCGCGCTGCATCGATCCGAACGGCGGCTTCTTCCACTACTTCCGTGATGACGGCAGCATCTACGATGCCAGCCACCGCCACCTGGTGAGCAGCACCCGTTTCGTCTTCAACTACGCGATGGCATACCGCGAGTTCGGCAACGCCGAGTACCGCGACGCGGTCGAGCATGGCGTGCGCTATCTGCGCGAGGTGCATCGCAATCCGGCCACCGGTGGCTACGCCTGGACCCTGCGCGACGGCAAGGTCGAGGACGACATGAACCACTGCTATGGCGTGGCGTTCGTGCTGCTGGCCTACAGCTGTGCGCTGAAGGCCGGCATCGAGCAGGCGCGCGCCTGGATGGACGAGACCTGGCAACTGCTGGAAGCGCGCTTCTGGGAGCCGCAGCACGGCCTGTACAAGGACGAGGCCGACGGCCAGTGGAACTTCACCGGCTATCGCGGCCAGAACGCCAACATGCACATGTGCGAGGCGATGCTGGCGGCGTTCGAGGCCAGTGGCGAACCGCGTTACGTCGAGCGTGCGCTGCAGCTGGCCGACAACATGACCCGCCGCCAGGCCGCCAAGGCTGGCGGCCTGGTCTGGGAGCACTACGATTCCAACTGGGAGATCGACTGGGACTACAACCTGGACGATCCCAAGCACCTGTTCCGCCCGTGGGGCTTCCAGCCGGGGCATCAGACCGAGTGGGCCAAGCTGCTGCTGATCCTCGATCGCCACGTGCAGGCCGACTGGCTGGTGCCGACCGCGCAGCATCTGTTCGACGTGGCCGTGGCGCGCAGCTGGGACGACGCGCGAGGCGGCCTGTACTACGGCTTCGCACCGGAATCGCGCCGGCAGCCGGGCATGGAGGGCGCGCCGATCGGTGGCGACAGCTTCGTCTGCGACGACGACAAGTACTTCTGGGTGCAGGCCGAAACGCTGGCCACCGCCGCACTGATGGCCAAGCGCACCGGTGATGACCGCTACTGGCAGTGGTACGAGCGCATCTGGGCGTACGCGTGGGAGCACTTCGTCGACCATCAGTACGGCGCCTGGTTCCGCATCCTCGATGCCGACAACCGCAAGTACAGCGACGAGAAGAGCCCGGCCGGCAAGGTGGATTACCACACCATGGGTGCGTGCTACGAAGTGTTGAACGTCGTGCGTTGAGGTCTGCCGCGCTGCGCGCTCGCCGGACGTGGTCCGGCGCTACCGTGGCGTGTTGAATCGGTAGCGCCGGGCCATGCCCGGCGGAAAAACAGGAGCATCCCGTGCATCGCCTTCCCCTCGTTGTCCGCCTGCTCCTGCTGCTGATCGCGGCTTCCGCCTTCCCGGCAACTGCGGCGCCACTACAGGCACAGTGGGAATTCCGCATGCTGCCCGGCGACGCGCAGGGCGCGGCCCATCCCGGTCTGCAGCAGTGGCGTGCGGCCCAGGTGCCCGGCAGCGTGCACACCGACCTGCTGGCCCACGCGCTGATCCGCGATCCGTACGTTGGCGCGCCGGAGGCCGAACTACAGTGGATCGGCCTGGCGGCCTGGGAGTACCGCGCGCGCTTCGACGTGGATGCGGCGACGCTGGCCAAGCCCAATGCCGAACTGCGCTTCGACGGGCTGGACACTTATGCCGAAGTCAGCCTCAACGGCAAGCCGCTGCTGCGTGCGGACAACGCGCACCGCACGTGGCGTGCGCGCGTGGATGGGCGCCTGCGCGCGAACGGCAATGAACTGCAGATCGTGTTCCGTTCGCCGATCCGCACGCTGCTTCCGGGCGTACAGGCGATGCCGCACAAGATCGCCGGCAACTATCCTTCGCCGTATGGCGACGAGCCGAAGGACGCGATGGTCGGCAACTTCGCGCGCAAGCCGGCTTACCACTTCGGCTGGGACTGGGGCCCGCGCTATGTCACCGCCGGCGTCTGGCGCGGTGTCGACCTGCAGGCCTGGGATACGCATCGATTGGCTGATCTGGCGGTGCGCACTGATGCATTGAGCGCGCAGCAGGCGAAGCTGACGGTGCTGCTGCAGGTGGAGCAGGGCGCGGCGGCGGGCTCGGCCGTGGTGAATGTGGATGTGCAGGATCCGCAGGGCCGCAGCGTGGCCCAGGCGAAGCGCACGGTGCTGCTGAAGCCCGGCCAGAACGCCGTCGAAGTACCGGTCGAACTGGTCAAGCCGCAGCGCTGGTGGCCGGTCGGCCACGGTGCACAGGACCGCTACACCGTGCAGGCCCGCCTGGATGATGGCGCCGATGCAACGCGGGCGCGCGAGCAGCGCATCGGCCTGCGCACGGTTGAGCTGCGCCGCGAAG
Organism: Stenotrophomonas geniculata; assembly: GCF_034508895.1. Lineage (NCBI taxonomy): Bacteria > Pseudomonadati > Pseudomonadota > Gammaproteobacteria > Lysobacterales > Lysobacteraceae > Stenotrophomonas > Stenotrophomonas geniculata. The sequence continues at coordinate 4,385,675 of NZ_CP140571.1, read as the reverse complement.
AGGACGGCAAGGGCGGGCAGGGCTTCGCCCTCGTCATCAACGGCGTGCCGATCTTTGCCAAGGGCGCCAACGTGATTCCGTTCGATGCCTTCCCCGCACGCGTCGATGCCGCACGCCTGCGCCAGGTGCTGACCGCCGCGCGCGATGCCAACATGAACATGCTGCGCAACTGGGGCGGCGGCTACTACGAGGATGATGCGTTCTTCGACATCGCCGATGAGCTGGGCCTGCTGGTCTGGCAGGACTTCATGTTCGGTGGTGGCATGCAGCCGGGCTACGATCCGGCGTTCCGCGCCAGCGTGGTGGCCGAGGCGCGCGACAACGTGCGCCGCCTGCGGCACCACCCCAGCATCGTACTGTGGTGTGGCAACAACGAGGAAGAGACCGCCTGGAAGGACTGGGGCCATGGTCGCGACCTGAAGGCGGCCGACCCGGCGTTTGCAGCGAAGGTGTGGCAGGGCTATGTCGACCTGTTCGGCAATGACCTGCGCCAGGTAGTAGGTGAGGAGGGGTTGGGCGTGCCGTACTGGTCCAGCTCGCCCAGCAACGACCTGGATGAGAAAGCCAACGATTCCACCCGTGGCGACAAGCACTACTGGCAGGTCTGGGGCAATCCGGCGCTGCCGGTGCAGGCCTACCTGCGCGAGACGCCGCGCTTCATGTCCGAGTACGGGCTGCAGGCGTGGCCGTCGGTGGCGACGGTGGACCAGATCGCCACCCGCGCCGAGCAGCGCATCGACAGCCCGGTGATTCGCGCGCACCAGAAGTTCATGGCGGGCGAGGGCAACAGCCGCCTGCTGCACTACATCGAACTGGGTTACGGCACGCCGAAGGACTTCGAGGACTTCGTCTACCTGAGCCAGGTGATGCAGGCCGATGGCATCGCGCTGGCGGCATTGCATCACCGCGCCTCGCGGCCGTACACGATGGGCTCGCTGTACTGGCAGCTCAACGACGTCTGGCCGGGCGCTTCCTGGTCCAGCGTGGACTATTTTGGCCGCTGGAAGGCACTGCATTTCGCCGCGCGGCGCTTCTTCGCGCCGGTGACGGTGGCGGCGCTGCGTGACGAGGGCAGCACGCGGGTGCGCCTGATCGATGATGGCGCCGCGCAGGATGCGCGTTGGCGGCTGCGGGTGATGGACATGGACGGCAAGGTGCTGCGTCGACGCGAGGACGCGGTGACGTTGACGGCGGCAGGCGTCACCTCGATCGGTGATTTCCGCGACGCGGAGCTGCTGGCCGGTGCCGACCCGAAGCGCACGGTGGCCGTGTTCGAGCTGCTGCAGAATGGGGCGGTGAGCGCGCGGCAGGTGGTCGGATTCGTCGAAGCCAAGGACCAGGTGTTGCCGCGGCAGAAGCTCAAGGCCACCTTGTCCATCGAAGGCGACCACTATCGACTACGGCTGGAAAGCGCGGCGTACGTGCGCGCGGCGTGGATTGATTTCGGTGCGTTGGATGTGCAGGTCGAAGACAACCTGCTGGACCTGCTGCCGGGCGAAACCCGCGACATTGCGGTGCGCGGCCCGGTGGATCTGACGACGCTGCGCGAAGCGCTGAAGGTGAAAACCCTCAACGACCGTTGAGGGCATCCGCCGGGCATGGCCCGGCGCTACCATTCATGGACCACGGTAGCGCCGGGCCATGCCCGGCGTGGGTGTGGACCGTTGAGGTGGGTGCGGACCGTAGGTCCGCACACCCTTACAGCTGGATCTGCTGGAAATTCTCGACCCGCTCGTGGCCGTTGGCGGCCTGGCCGGTACGCGGCAGCGGGTAATCGTCCAGGCGGTCGATCAGGCGGGTCTGCAGTCCAGCTTCGCGGGCGGCATCCAGTTCTTCCACCACATCGGACAGGAACAGGATCTCGCCGGCCTGCACGCCAATGGCCTGCACGATGCGGCGATAGCTGTCGGCCTCACGCTTGCCGCCGATCTCGGTATCGAACCAGCCCGACACCAGCGGGCTGAGGTCACCGGCGTCGCTGAAGCCGAAGAACAGCTTCTGCGCCGGCACCGAGCCGGAGGAATACACGTACAGCGGCAGGCCGGAGGCGTGCCAGCCCTTCAGCACCGGCGCCACTTCCGGGTAGAAGTGCGCGGTGTAATCGCCGCGACGGTAGCCCTCGTCCCAGATCAGGCCCTGCAGCGCCTTCAGTGCGGTGTGCTTGCGGTCCTGGTCGATCCAGCCCTGCAGCGTCTCGGCCACCAGGCTGTCCTGGCAGGCACCGCCGATCTCGGTAGCCACCGCATCCAGCCAGCGGCGGACCTCCGGCTGCTGGCCATGTTCGGCGACGAACGCCGGCAAGGCCTTGCGGGCATAGGGGAACAGCACGTTCTTGACGAACGAGATGCTGCTGGTGGTGCCTTCGATGTCGGTCAGGATGACGCGGGGCTGCATGGATCAGGACGCCTGGGTAGGTACGTAACGGGGGAATTTCTGCGCGATGTCGGTACCGGTGAAGTGACCGACCCAGCCATCCGGCTCGGTGAAGAAGCGGATCGCCACGAAGCTCGGCTCCTCACCCATGTCGAACCAGTGGGTGGTGCCATCGGGCACGGCGATCAGGTCGTCCTTCACGCACTCGATCTCGTAGACCTTGTCTTCCACGTGCAGGGTGAACAGGCCGGACCCGGCGACGAAGAAGCGCACCTCGTCTTCCTTGTGGAAGTGCTCGTCGAGGAACTTCTTGCGCAGCTCGGCGCGGTTCGGGTTGTCCGGGGCGATCGAGGCCACGTCCACGCTCTTGAAGCCGTTCTCGGCGACCAGGCGGTCGATGTCGGCGCGGTACGCCGCGAATACTTCCTCCTGGCTGGCACCGGGCGCGACCGGTGCGGTGGCCTGCCAGCGTTCGAAGGTAACGCCGATCTTCTGCAGTTCGGCAGCGATGAGCGCACCGTCCTGGGTGTCCAGCAGCGGCGATTCGGGGCGGGTGTCGTCGTAGATGCGCAGTCGGCTCATGGCGGCAGCTTGAACGTCTCGGGGGGAAGACAGGGTAGCAGGGTGGGGGCGAGGCGCAGATTCCGGATCGGCATCTGCACCTGCGCGCCGGTTCAGCCGCGCAGCCTGCGCAGTTCCAGCTCGCAGTGGAACAGGAACTCGAAGGCTTCCAGGTGGCGGCGCGCCTCGGCCATGTCGCGACCCCAGGCGTACAGGCCGTGGCCATCGATCAGGTAGCCCCACAGGTTCTGCTGGTCGAGCAGGTCATCGACCTGCTTTGAAAGCACGTTCATGTCCTGGGTGTTGGCGAACACCGGTACGTCGATGGCCATCTCGTGGGTGCTGTTGCCGGCGAAGGCCTTCAGCAGTTCATAGCCTTCCAGGCGGATGTGGCCCTGCGGCGCGTACAGGCGCGAGGCGATGGTCTGCACCGGCGAATGGGTGTGCAGCACGCAACCCACTTCGGGGAAGCGGCGGTACAGCTGGGTGTGCAGCAGGGTTTCGGCGGACGGGCGCAGCGGGCGGCCGACGGCCTGGCCGTCGAAGTCCACCACCATGATGTCGTCCTCGATCAGGCGGCCCTTGTCCTTGCCCGAGACGGTGATCGCAGCGTGGCGGTCGTCCAGGCGGTGGGAGAAGTTGCTGCTTGTGGCCGGGGTCCAGCCGGCGTGGGCCAGTTCGCGGACGTTGTCGATCAGCAGCTGGGCCAGTTCGCTCAGGCGCGCGGTGTCGTACGGGAAGGTGGGGGCGTTCATGCCGGCGATTTTACTGGATTCGGCCAACGGCTGAGCCCCTCGTGGCTGAGAGGTGGTTGGTTGGTCACGGAAAGCGGTTCATGGAGGTGGCGGGGCGGGTGGGCCGTGCAGGGGACGCTGCAAGTCCCCCTCCGGGGCCCGGCCCAGCCGCTGGCGGCTGTGCGTTCAGGCGCTTGCGAAGCAGTGCTTCGCAAGCAAAGCGCCTTCACCCCTGTAAGCTCGATGGCGCCATCCATGGCGCCAACGCCCCTGCACGGCCCACCCGCCCCGCCTCTGACAGGTTCCGGCGTGCGGCCGGCCACGGAGGAAGAAGGAAAAGCGGAAAGCGGGTCGCTTCGCTGCGCTTGCTCGGAGCGGAGCATGGCTCCGCTCTACAGAAACATTCATTCAGGAACATTCGTTCATGAGAACGTTTCATCCGCGCATGGCGTGGATCTACTGGATGTGCCAGCAGACTGTCGGAGGTGGGGCGGGTTGGGGTCGCGGGGGTGTCCGCGGCATGGATGCCGCGGCCAAGCCCCAGGGACGGGTTAACGGCGTCCCCCGCGACCCCAACCCGCCCCGCCAAACCCTCAATCCAGCTGTTGCCGCTGCCGTTGCTCCGGCTTAAAAGGCGGGTGCAGGGCCGCAGGCCCTGCAATTCAGAAAACCTTACTTACCCCGCAGGCGGCTGTGCCTGAACCCGTAGCAGAAATAGATCACGAAACCGACGAACGTCCACACGCCCATCAGCATCCAGTTGTGCATCGTCATCGCCGACAGCAGCGCCAGACAGCTCAGTACGCCCAGGCTGCAGATCAGCCAGGCCATCGGCATGCGGAACGGGCGCGGCAGGTCCGGCTGGGTGCGGCGCAGGATCAGCACGCCGGCACACACGGCGGCGAACGCGATCAGTGTACCCATCGAGGTCAGCTCACCGAGGATGTCCAGCGGGAACAGCGCCGCCAGCAGCGCGATGCCGATGCCGGTGATCACGGTGTTGATGTGCGGGGTGCGGTACTTCGGATGGATCTTGGTGAACACCGGCGGCAGCAGGCCGTCGCGGCCCATGATCATGAAGATGCGCGGCTGGCCGATGATCATCACCAGCACCACCGAGGACAGGCCGACCAGCGCGCCGACCTCGACCACCCAGCGCAGCCAGCCTAGCTGCGGATGCGCCGCCACGGCAGTCACCACCGGCTCGTCGGTGCCGAGCAGCTGGAACGGCACCAGGCCGGTCATCACCGCGGCCATCGCGATGTAGAGCACGGTGCAGATCACCAGCGACAGCATCATGCCGAACGGCATGTCGCGCTGCGGATTCTTCGATTCCTGCGCCGCCACCGACACCGCCTCGAAGCCGATGTAGGCGAAGAACACCATCGCCGCGCCACGCAGCACGCCTTCCATGCCGTACTTGCCGGGGCCTTCGTTGGCGGGGATGAACGGCGTCCAGTTGCTGGTGTCCACGTACTTCCAGCCGACCACGATGACCAGCAGGATGAGGCCGGTCTTGAGCACGACCATCGCCATGTTCATTGCCGATGACTTGCTGATGCCGACGTAGCACAGCCAGGTCAGCAACAGTACCAGTGCCGCGGCGGGCAGGTTGGCGATCGCACCGGTGGGGCGCAGCTGTGCGTCCAGTGGCGCACTGACCAGCGCCGCTGGCAGATGGATGTCGAACTGGCTGAGCAGGCTGAGGAAGTAGCCGGTCCAGCTGACCGCCACCGCCGAGGCGGAGACGCCGTATTCGAGCACCAGCATCCAGCCGATGAACCAGGCCGAGAGCTCGCCGAAGGTGGCGTAGGTGTAGGTGTAGGCGCTGCCGGAGACCGGCACCATCGAGGCGAACTCGGCATAGGCCAGCGCGCAGAAAGCGCAGCAGATGGCGGCCAGCACGAAGGACAGCATGATGGCCGGGCCGGCGTGGTTGGCGGCGGCCTGGCCGGTGATGACGAAGATGCCGCCGCCGATCACCGCGCCGATACCCAGGGCGGTCAGGCCCCAGGGGCCGAGGTGGCGGCGCAGGCTCAGGCCGTTGGCGTCTTCATGGGCGGCATGCGGGTGCTTGGTGGCCCACAGTTGCTTGAACATGTGTGGTGGTCTTGTCGAAGCGCGCCATGACCGGCGCGCGGGGAAAACGGACGGGCCGGCGCGAGGCCGGCCCGTAGGCGGATCAGGGCGATTTGGCCAGCTTGCTGTTGCGGATGCCGTAGCCCAGGTAGATCAGCAGGCCGAGCAGCGTCCAGCCCACGAACAGGTGCCAGTGCACCACGAACGCCTGCCAGAACAGGAACAGGCAGGTGGCCGCGCCCAGCGGGCAGATGATCCACACCATCGGCACGCGGAACGGGCGATGGATCTCCGGCTTGGAATAGCGCAGCACGAGCACGCCGATGCAGACCGTGGCGAAGGCAAGCAGGGTCCCCATCGACACCAGTTCACCCAGCACGTTCAGCGGCACCAGGCCAGCCAGTGCGGCGGCGATCACGCCGACCACGATGGTGGCGACGTACGGGGTGCGGAAACGGGCGTGGACCTTGCCGAAGAACTTCGGCAGCAGGCCGTCGCGGGAGATCGTGTAGGCGATGCGGGTCTGGCCCATCATCATCACCAGCACCACCGAGGACAGGCCGGCGATGGCGCCGATCTCAACGAACGTCTTCAGCCAGGACAGGGTCGGGTAGGGCTCCAGCGCGGTCGCCACCGGCTTGTCGGTGCCCAGCAGGTGGTACGGCATCATGCCGGTCAGCACCGCACAGACGATGATGTAGACGAGGGTGCACACGGCCAGCGAGCCGAGCAGGCCGATCGGCATGTTGCGCTGCGGATCCTTGGTTTCACCGGCGGCGGTGGAGACCGCATCGAAGCCGATGTAGGCGAAGAACACGATGGTGGCCGCGCGGAACACGCCGCTCCAGCCGAACTCACCCGGCACGCCGGTGTTTTCCGGGATGAACGGCTGCCAGTTGGCCGGGTCGATGTGGGCCGCACCGATGCCGATGAACAGGCAGATGACGGTGACCTTGATCGCCACGATGATCGCGTTGACGAAGGCCGACTGGGTCACGCCCACGTACAGCAGGCCGGACACCGCCGCCACGATCAGCACCGCTGGCAGGTTGAACAGCTTGCCGGAGGCGATGAACTCGCTGCCTGTCCAGGCGATGGGCGCGGCACTGAGTGCATCCGGGAACGGCATGTGCAGCGTGGTGGTGATGAAGCTGATCAGGTAGGCCGACCAGCCCACCGCGACCGAGGCCGAAGCGAACAGGTATTCCAGCACCAGGCACCAGCCGATGAACCAGGCCATGCCTTCGCCGAGAGTGGCGTAGGAGTAGGAGTAGGCGCTGCCGGAGACCGGCATCATCGCCGCGAACTCGGCGTAGCACAGGCCCGCCAGGGCGCAGGCGAAACCGGCGATCACGAACGACAGCATGACGGCCGGGCCGGCGTGGTTGGCCGCGGCCTGGCCGGTCAGCACGAAGATACCTGCGCCGATCACCGCACCCACGCCAAGCAGGATGAGGTGTTTAGCCGTGAGGGTCCGTTTCAACGTGGCTTCGCCGTCCAGGCTGCCTTCGATGGGTTCGCCGGCATCGACGTGCCCGGCCGGTTCAACCGGCTTGACCCTCAACAGAGCTTTCAGCATGCAGTACTTCCTAGTGATCGGATGGGGTGGGCCGCCGATACGTTGCCGGCAACCCTGGAATGGTGAAGGCCGCGCGAACGGCCCGCTGTACCTTAGCCAAAGCTGAAGCCAACGCACAAGCGCAATCGCAACAATGAACGGCGATAATGAGCAGTATTTTTCCAAACGCCGCCCATTCATGAGCCAGACCGCCGAAACCCTTGCCGTGCTTGACGATCGCCTGCGTGGCCTGCTGCGGGACTATGCCCGCCGCGAGCCTGCCCACGACGCACTGGCTGCCGAATTCGGCACATTGCTGGACGATCCGGAAGATCCGTTCCGCCGCGAGCGCCTGGCCGGCCACTTCACCGCCAGCTGCTGGCTGGTCAGTGCCGATGGCCAGCGCCTGCTGCTGACCCATCACCGCAAGCTGCAGCGCTGGCTGCAGCTGGGCGGCCACGCCGATGGCGACCGCGACCTGGCCCGGGTGGCGCTGAAGGAGGCCGAGGAGGAGTCCGGCCTGAGCGGCCTGGTGCTGGAAGACCCAGCCATCTTCGACATCGACAAGCACTGGATTCCGGAGCGCAAGGACGTGCCGGGACACTGGCACTACGACGTGCGTTTCGTGATCCGGGCGCTGGGTGGCGAGGCCTTCGTGCTCAGCGAGGAGTCGCTGGAGCTGGCGTGGCGGCCGGTGACCGAAGTCGCCGCCGATCCGGAATCGGATGAGTCGATGCAGCGCATGGCGCGCCGTTGGTTGGCGCGCTAGCAACCTGTAGAGCCGAGCCGATGCTCGGCTCGATACGGGCCGGAACCGCAGCCGAGCATGGGCTCGGCTCTACAAGTGCAAGGCGGGACGCGCGTCAATACAGGATGCGCGTCCGCAGCGTGCCTGGAATCGCGGCCAGCTCGTCGCGCACGGCGGCGGCCTGCGCCTCGCTGGCGGTAATGTCGATCACCACGTAGCCCACCTTCGGGTCGGTGCGCAGGAACTGGCCGTCGATGTTGACGTTGTGGCGCGAGAAGATCTCGTTGACCCTGGACAGCACGCCCGGCACGTTCTGGTGGATGTGCAGCAGGCGCAGGCTGTCTTCGTGTTCGGGCAGGGTCACTTCCGGGAAGTTGACCGCCGACAGGGTGCTGCCGTTGTCGCTGTAGCGCACCAGTTTGGCCGCCACTTCCACGCCGATGTTGTCCTGCGCTTCCAGCGTGCTGCCGCCTACGTGCGGGGTCAGGATCACGTTATCGTGGCGGGTCAGCGGCGATTCGAAGATATCGCCGTTGCCCTTCGGCTCGACCGGGAACACGTCCAATGCAGCGCCGCCGACGTGACCGCTGGCCAGTGCGGCATCCAGTGCATCGATGTCGACCACGGTGCCGCGTGCGGCATTGATCAGGTGCGCGCCCTTGCGCATCTTGGCCAGCTCGGTGCTGCCGATCATCCACTGCGTGGACGGGGTCTCCGGCACGTGCAGGGTGACGATGTCGGCGCGCGCCAGCAGGTCGTCCAGGCTGGCCGCTGCACGGGCATTGCCCAGCGCCAGCTTGGTTTCCACGTCGTGGAAGATCACCTGCATGCCCAGCGATTCGGCCAGCACGCCGACCTGGGTGCCGATGTGGCCGTAACCGATGATGCCCAGCGTCTTGCCGCGCACTTCATGGCTGCCGCTGGCCGACTTCGACCAGCCGCCGCGATGGCATTCGGCGTTCTTCTGCGGAATGCCGCGGGTCAGCATGATCGCCTCGGCGATCACCAGCTCGGCCACGCTGCGGGTATTGGAGTAGGGCGCGTTGAACACCGGAATACCGGCCAGCTCGGCCGCGTCCAGGTCGACCTGGTTGGTGCCGATGCAGAAACAGCCCACCGCGATCAGGCGCTTGGCCTCGGCCAGCACCTCGGCGCTGAGCTGGGTGCGCGAACGGATGCCGACAATATGTGCCTCGGCGATGCGCGCCTTCAGTTCGTCCTCGGGCAGCGCCTTGGTGTGCGCTTCGATCTGGCTGTAGCCGGCCGCGCTGAATACCTCCACGGCGGTCTGGCTGACCCCCTCCAGCAACAGCACGCGGATATCCTGCTTCGGGAACGAGGTCTTCTTCGGCGACATGGGGCAACACGGCCAGTGGGACAGGGGCTGACCACTATGCCAGATCGAAGCCCCCATGGTGCAGTGCGCAATTGGTTGCATCCGTAGCTATCTGCAGCGTGGTGGGGCTGGACGCTGGCGCGTGCCGCTGGCACGCTTGCCCGTTCTTCACGCACCGCGCTGGACCGTCATGACCGATTCCCGCATTGCCTCGCTGCAGCAGGCCTGTCCCGGCCTGAAGCTGAAGACCGACCCGGCCGACCTGGAGCATTACGGGCGCGACTGGACCCGGCGCTGGACGCCGGCGCCGCTGGCGATCGCACTGCCGGCCACGGTCGAGGAGGTGCAGGCGGTGATGCGCTGGAGTGCAGGCGAGGGTGTGGCCGTGGTGCCGTCCGGCGGCCGCACCGGCCTCTCAGGGGGCGCGGTGGCTGCCAACGGCGAGCTGGTGCTCAGCCTGGAACGGATGAACAAGGCACTGGCCTACGACGCGGTCGATCGCACCCTGGTGGTGCAGGCCGGCATGCCACTGGAAGCTGTGCACAATGCCGCGCTGGACCACGGCCTGATCTACCCGGTGGATTTCGCCGCGCGCGGGTCCTGCACGATCGGCGGCAACATCGCCACCAATGCCGGCGGCATCCGTGTGATCCGCTACGGCAACACCCGCGAATGGATCGCCGGGCTGAAGGTGGTCACCGCCAGCGGCGAGTTGCTGGAGCTCAACAAGGGCCTGATCAAGAACTCCAGCGGCTATGACTTCCGCCAGCTGCTGATCGGCTCGGAGGGCACGCTGGGCGTGATCGTCGAAGCCACGGTGAAGCTGACCGACCCGCCGCCGGCCAGCAACGTGATGCTGCTGGCACTGCCCAGTTTCGAAGTGCTGATGCAGGTGTTTGCTGCGTTCCGCGCGCGCCTGCAGTTGCAGGCCTTCGAGTTCTTCACCGACCGGGCGTTGGAGCACGTGCTGGCGCACGGTGCGCAGGCGCCGTTCGACGAGGTGCATCCGTACTACGTGGTCACCGAGTTCGCCGCCGGCGACGACGCTCAGGAAGCGGCGGCGATGGCGGCCTTCGAGGACTGCATGGGCAACGGCTGGGTCAGCGATGGGGTGATCAGCGCCAGCGACGCCCAGGCCGCCCAGCTGTGGCGCCTGCGCGAAGGCATCACCGAGTCGCTGGCGCGCTACAAGCCCTATAAGAATGATGTCTCGGTGCGGATCTCGTCGATGCCGGCGTTCCTGGCTGAAACCCAGGCATTGATCGGGCAGGCATACCCGCACTTCGACGTGGTGTGGTTCGGCCATATCGGTGACGGCAACCTGCACATCAACGTGCTCAAGCCGGATGACACCAGCGACGCCGATTTCGTGGCGCAGTGCGAGCAGGTGACCAAGTTGTTGGCGCAGGTACTGGCGCGCTTCGACGGCAGCATTTCGGCTGAACACGGCATCGGCCTGGTCAAGAAGGGCTACCTGGACAGCACCCGCGGCCCGGCCGAGATCGCGCTGATGAAGGCGGTCAAACGCGCGTTCGATCCCCAAGCGCGGCTGAATCCCGGCAAGCTGTTCGACGTTTGAGCCGGACAAATCCTTCACGCACCCGTTACGCTCCACGCTTCCTCACAACCGGCTTCGAACCGATGACCCGTCCGCTTCTGCTGCTCGCCCTGCTGTCCCTGCCGCTGGCCGGCTTCGCTTCCAGCTTCGCCGGTACGTCGGCCGGTTCGGCCACGGGTGCGTCCTCCGGTTCCTCGGGCAGCAGCTCGGGTGATGACAAGGTGGTGCTGGCTGCACGCGACGATGCGGCTGCATTCGTCGCCAGCGATGGCGAGATTCGTGGCGCCCGCCTGCAGGCCGCACTGGTCCACCTGCGTGAGCAGAGCGCCGTCGCACAGCAGCAGAGCGATCTGGAACTGGCCCGCGCGCTGCTGGCACGTTGATCCAGGCTGCATGACCTCGGCGTCATCGCCTTCTGTAGAGCCGAGCCATGCTCGGCTGCTGTTGCGATCCGCATGCGCCGGGCATTCAGCCGAGCATGGCTCGGCTCTACAGAGGCACAGCGGGCGGTGCGGGTGGATCGCCGCATTGGCGTGGCTGCTCATCCCTTCCGCGCACGCGGCTGATCGCCTGCTGCTTGATCCGTCCGGTCTCGACCCGGCGCAGCAGCAGCTCGCCAGCCAGACCCTGGCCGACGTGCAGTCCCTGCTGCCCGATGGCCTGCTGCGTGCATTGCCGTCACAGGTCCAGGTGCGTTGGCGTGATGACCTGCCGGCCGATGTGCACGGCCGGGCCTTCGCCGGGCGCATCGCCCTGCGTCGCGAGCTGCTGGATGATGCCGTGCCCGGCGCGCGTCGCGCACGCCGCAGCGCGCTGGTACACGAACTGGCCCATGTCGCCGACCGTACGGGGGCGAACTGGTCGCGCAGTGTGCGCTGGCGTGATCTGGCCGGATGGCAGCGCAAGCCCTGGCATCTCGGCCGTGGCGACAACGACTTCCGTGACCGCAGTCCCGATGCGTATGAACTGAAGGACCCGGCCGAGTACCTGGCGGTGAACGCCGAGCATTTCCTGCTGGACGCTGAGTTCGCCTGCCGGCGTCCGGCGCTGGCGCAGTGGTACCAGGTCCATTTCGGAACCCCGCCATCGCTGCCGCAGTCGCACTGCGCGACCGCGTTGCCATTGCTGCAGGCCGAATCGGAGGAGGGTGCGGCATCGCTGCTGCAGCTCGACCCCGCGCGTGTCCATGCGGTGGATTACCTGTTCGCCGAAGGCAGTGCGCAGCCGATGAGCCGCTGGGGCCACAGCATGCTGCGGCTGGTGATCTGCCGGCCAGGCCGTGCGCCGGGGCCGGACTGTCGCCTGGACCTGGAATACCACCGCGTGCTGTCGTTCCGCGCGTTCGTCGGCGATGTGCAGATTTCCAACTGGCGTGGCCTGACCGGTGGCTACCCGTCGCGCCTGTTCGTGCTGCCGCTGCAGCAGGTGGTGGACGAGTACACCAAGGTGGAACTGCGGGGGGTGCAGTCGCTGCCGTTGCAGTTGTCGCCCGGCGAGATCGCCAGCCTGCTCGAGCGCACTGCACAGGTGCACTGGAGCTATGACGGGCGCTATTACTTCGTCGGCAACAACTGCGCGGTGGAAACCGCAAAGCTGCTGCAGGCGGGTGTGCCGCGCCTGGGTGAGGCGGGCTTGGCCCAGCTGAGTCCGCGCGGGTTGAAGCGTCGGCTGTCCAGGCTGCATGTGCTGGACGAGCAGGTGCTCACGGACCGCAATGCAGCGCAGGCGCAGGGCTACTACTTTGCTTCGGCGCGCGATCACTATCAGCAGTTGTTCGCCGTGGCGAGTTCACAGCTGGGGCTGCCGGTGCGCGATGTGCGCGGCTGGCTGAAGCTGCCCGCACCGCAGCGTGCGCCGTGGCTGCTGCAGGGTGACCTGCGTGCCAGCGCCGGGCTGCTGCTGCTGGAGCAGGCGGCGCAACGCCGCGCCGAACTGCGCGCGCGCGATGTGCTGAAACGGCGCCTTCTGGCCGCACCGGCCAGTGCCGAGACGCGCGGCCTGCGCCAGCTGCTGGAGCAAGGTGGGCAATGGTTGCGCCCGGGTACGCTACTGGCGGACGGTGGCTATGGGTTGCCGCTGGTCGATGAGCAGGCGGTGCTGGCCAAAGCGGTTGCCACCGCCAGCGCACAGGCGGTGCCGGCCTGGCAGGCGCTGCGCGTGCAGCTGCGCCAGCAGTTGCCGGCAGGCCAGCGCAACGAGATGGATGCGATCGATGCCAACCTTGCCGCACTCGGCGCGCGCCTGCGGGAACAGGCGGCCGCACCCGCTACTGGCGCGGCAGTTCGATGACGAAACGGCTGCCACCGGCGTTGCCCGCCGTGCAGTAGACGCGGCCGCCGTGCGCGTCGGCGATGGCCTTGACCACCGCCAGGCCGAGGCCACTGCCGCCGCCCTGGCGTGAACGCGAACCGTCGGCACGCATGAACGGGCTGAAGATGTCGGCGTGCAGCTCCGGATCGATGCCCGGGCCCTCATCCTCGATTGCTACCTGTACATGGCCTGGCGTGTCATGCACGGCAATCCGTACCTTGCCCGGGCTGGCATAGCGGCGCGCGTTTTCCAGCAGTGCCAGCAGCGCCTGGCGCAGGCGCGTGGGATCACAGTGCGCGTTGTGTTCCTCGCGGCTGGTTTCCAGCTCCAGCACGAAGCCTGCAGCGCGGAACTGCGGATCGACCAGGGTCATCACCGAATGCACCTCGGCCACCACGTCGGTGCGCGCGCGACGCACGTCCAGCCGCGCATTGTCGGACAGGCTCAGCACGCGCAGATCTTCAATCAGGCGGGACAGCCCTTCGACCTGGGCAAGCAGGCTGCGGAACTGCGACTCGTCCGGCTGGAACACGCCCTCGGCCAGCCCCTGCAGGCGGCCACGCAGGATTGTCACCGGGGTCCGCAATTCATGGGCAATAGCCGCATGCCACATCGCGCGCTCGCTCTCCATGTGCTGCAGGCGGCGCGCCATCGCATTGAAATCCTCGACCAGGGTTGCCACTTCGCCCGGTGAGTTTTCCTCGACGCTGGCGCGCGCACCGAGGTCGCCGCCGGCGAGCGCGCGCACGCTGTCGACCAGCGAATTCAAGGGCGACAGGATGCGATGCGCCAGTCGGAACGAGGCGGCGATGGCCAGTGCCAGGCCGGTCAGGATCACCCCGACCATCCATGCCAGCTCCGGGCCGGTCGGCAGCCAGCTTTCCGGTTCCTCGGCACTGCCGGGGAAGAACTCGACCAGCACCGCGTACAGCAGCCATGACGACAGGATCATCATCACAATGACGCCGATCACCATCAACGACATCGAGACGATGATGTGTCGGCTGAGCCCGGAGCGGCGCAGGTGCGCCATCAGCGGTCGGCCATCAGCCGGTAGCCGACACCGCGCACGCTGGCCGGAACATTGACCATGCCTACTTCGTCCAGTTTGCGGCGCAGCTTGCTGACATGGCTGTCGACGGTGCGTTCCAGCGCTTCGCTTTCCGGCAGGCATTCGTGCATCAGTTCGCTGCGGCTGAAGATGCGGGTCGGCGCCAGCGCCATGCAGTGCAGCAGCTTGAACTCGGTGAGCGTGAGCAGCACTTCGTGGCTGTAGCCTTCGCCCTCCACATGCACGGCATGGGTGGCCGAGTCGATCAGCAGCGGGCCCGCCCGCAGCGCGGTCGGTGCATCCACGCGCGAGGCGCGCAACGTACGCCGCAGCACGGCGCGCACGCGTGCTGCCACTTCGGCCGGATTGAACGGCTTGACCACGTAGTCGTCGGCGCCCATGCGCAGTGCGGTCAGCTTGTCCAGGTCCTGGTCCAGTGCGGTCAGCATGATCACCGGCGTTTCGCCGCGCTGGCGCAGCTGCGTCAGCACGCTCCAGCCATCCAGGCGCGGCAGCTGCACATCGAGCAGGACCAGGTCGGGGCGGGCGCTGCGGTGCAGGTCCAGTGCGCTGTGGCCGTCGGCGGCGCGCAGTGTACGCAGTCCTTCGCGTTCCAGATAGGCGGTGAGAATATCGGCGATCTCGGCCTCATCCTCGACGATCAGGACGAGGGCGGCGAGGGCAGGGGCGGCATGCATGCAGGGGCGGGGCCTTAAGGTGCTTGCCTCCATCGTATCTCCACAGTTCCTCCATCGAAACCCCATCATTGCCACGCACACTTCACGCTTCAGAACCTATCAGCCGCCTGCGCGGCATTGTGCACAGCAATGAGAACCTTCAGGACTCCGGCCACGTTGATCGCGGCCCTCGCCCTGGCCATGACGGCCTGCTCAACCCCCGAAGCTACGCCGGAAGCCACACCGCGTGTCAGCGTGGTCACCGTCGGCCCGCAGGTGGTACAGCGCGATGACGAACTGCCCGGCCGCGTGGCTGCCGTGCGCACCGCACAGATCCGTGCCCAGGTGGGCGGCATCGTGCAACGCCGCCTGTTCGACCAGGGCGCAGAAGTGAGCGCCGGCCAGGCGCTGTTCCAGATCGATCCGGCAGCATTCCGTGCAGACGTGGATTCGGCACTGGCAGCACTTCAGCGCAGCGAAGCGGCGCTGGGCCGCAGCCGCGTGCAGTCACAGCGCCTGCATGCACTGGCGGCCGCGCAGGCGGTCAGCCAGCAGCACCGCGACGATGCCAGTGCCGAGTACGAACAGGCCCGTGCCGCGGTGAACGAGGCGCGCGCGATCCTGGCCCGTCGCCAGCTTGACCTGCGCTATGCCACGGTCAGTGCACCGATTGCCGGCCGCATCGACCAGGCGCTGGTGACCGAAGGCGCACTGGTGGGCGTGGCCGATGCCGAGCCGATGGCGGTGGTGCAGCAGATCGACCAGGTCTACGTCGATGTGCGCCAGCCGGCGGCCCAGCTGGAATCACTGCAGCGCAGCGCTGCCGGTGGCGGCGAGCTGCCGGTGACGATCATCGGTGCGGCCGGCAAGCCGCTGTCCGAGCGCGGCCAGATGCTGTTCTCCGGCATCAACGTCGATGCGCGTACCGGTGATGTGATCCTCCGCATTCTGGTCGACAACCCGCAGCGCCAGCTGCTGCCGGGCATGTACGTGCGCGCGAGGGTGCCGCGTGGTGCGCCGGCCAGTGCACTGACCGTGCCACAGCAGGCCGTGCTGCGCAGCGCCGGTGGCCAGGCCTATGCCTGGGTGATCGGTGGCGATGGCAAGGCGGTAATCCGCACGCTGGAGGTCGACGGCAGCGTTGATCGCCAGTGGCTGGTGCGCACGGGCCTGAAGGCGGGCGAAAAGGTAGTGGTCGAGGGCCAGGAACGCCTGCAGGAAGGCGTGGTGGTCGATGCGCGCGATTGGCAGATGCCGGTCGCCAGCGCCGGCGCGGTGCAGGCCGGCAGCAAGGGCTGAGCCTCTACCGGGCTGGTCCCTCCAGGGAAATCCAACATGGCACGTTTCTTCATCGATCGCCCGGTGTTCGCCTGGGTGCTGGCGATCTTCATCATCCTGGCTGGCGTACTGGCAATCCCACGGCTGGCCGTTGAGCGCTATCCGGCGGTGGCGCCACCCAGCGTCAGCATCTATGCCAGCTACCCCGGTGCCAGCCCGCAGACGCTGAATGACGCGGTGGTCGGCCTGATCGAGCGCGAGCTGTCCAGCGTCAAGCACCTGCTGTACTTCGAGTCGTCGGTGGACACCTCCGGCGAAGCCTCGATCACTGCGACCTTCAAGCCGGGTACCAACCCGGAGCTGGCGCAGGTGGACGTGCAGAACCGGATCAAGGCGATCGAACCGCGCCTGCCGCGCAGCGTGCGCCAGAACGGCCTGTTCGTGGAGGCCGCCGATTCCGGCTTCCTGATGCTGGTCGGCCTGCGTTCGCCGGATGCCAGCGTCAGCGAAGCGGCGCTGGGCGACTTCATGGCGCGCAACATCATCGAAGAGCTGCGCCGCATCGATGGCGTCGGCCGCGTGCAGCTGTTCGGCGCCGAGCAGGCGATGCGTGTGTGGCTGGACCCGACCCGGTTGACCGGCTACGGCCTGACCATGGGCGACGTCGCCGCCGCCATCGAGCAGCAGAACCTGGAGATCTCGCCGGGACGCATCGGCGATTCGCCGGGTGTGCCGGGCCAGCGCATTACCGTGCCGTTGAGTGCCGACGGCCAACTGTCCACGCCGGAACAGTTCGCTGCCATCGTGCTGCGCGCCGGGGCCGACGGCTCGCGGGTGCTGCTGGGCGATGTCGCCCGCGTCGAGCTGGGCGCCCAGAGCTATGCCTGGGGCACCCGCGAGGACGGCCATCCGGCCACCGCCGCCGGCGTGCAGCTGCGTCCTGGCGCGAACGCGGTGCGCACCGCGTCGGCGGTGCGTGAGCGCATGGCCGAGCTGGCACCGCTGCTGCCGCGCGGCGTGGAAGCGAGCATTCCGTTCGATACCGCGCCGTTCGTCAAGATCTCGATCCAGAAGGTGGTGCAGACGCTGCTGGAGGCGATGCTGCTGGTGTTCGCGGTGATGTACCTGTTCCTGCAGAACTGGCGCTACACGCTGATCCCGGCGCTGGTCGCACCGATCGCACTGCTGGGCACCTTCGCTGTGATGCTGGCGCTGGGCTTCTCGATCAACGTGCTGACCATGTTCGGCATGGTGCTGGCAATCGGCATCATCGTCGACGACGCGATCGTGGTGGTCGAGGGCGTGGAACGGATCATGGCCGAAGAAGGGCTGCCGCCGCGCGAGGCCACCATCAAGGCGATGCGTGAGCTGACCGGCGCAGTGATCGGCATCACCCTGGTGTTGACCGCGGTGTTCATCCCGATGGCGTTGGCCAGCGGCTCGGTGGGCGCGATCTACCGCCAGTTCACCGTGGCGATGGCGGTGTCGATCCTGTTCTCGGCGCTGCTGGCATTGAGCCTGACGCCGGCGCTGTGCGCGACGCTGCTGCGCCCGAACAGCCATGGCCATCATGGTCGTGGTGGGCTGTTCGGCGCCTTCAACCGTGGCTTCGAGCGGATGACCGGGCGTTACCAGCGTAGTGTGGCGTCGGTGCTGCAGCGGAGCGGGCGGGTCATGGGCGTGTTCGCCGCGCTGGTGGCGGCGTTGCTGCTGGGCCTGCACTGGCTGCCGGGCGCATTCCTGCCGGAAGAGGACCAGGGCTACTTCATGACCTCGATCCAGCTGCCGGCCGAAGCGACGGCCGAGCGCACGCTGGCCGTGGTCGAAGCCTACGAAAGGCATGTGGCGTCACGCCCGGGCATCGGCTCCAACCAGTCGATCCTCGGCTACAGCTTCTCCGGGTCCGGCCCGAGCGCGGCGCTGACCTACACCATGCTGAAGGACTGGGGCGAGCGTGCAGGAGCCACCGCGGCCGGCGAAGTGGAGGCCGCGCAGAAGGCGATGGCGACGATTGCCGAGGGCGAGGTGATGAGCGTGATGCCGCCGGCCATCGACAGCCTGGGACGCTCCTCCGGCTTCTCACTGGCGCTGCAGGCGCGCACCGGGCAGAGCCAGGCAGAGCTGCGCGCGGCCCTGCAGCAGCTGCTGAAGCTGGCCGAGGCCAGTCCGCTGCTGTCGGAGGTGCATGCCGATGGCCTGCCAGCAGGCACCAGCGTGCGGCTGGACATCGACCGTGCCAAGGCCGAGGCGATGGGCGTGGGGTTCGAGCAGATCAGCAGCACGCTGTCGGCGGCGATGGGCTCGCAGTACGTCAACGACTTCCCCAACAAGGGCCGGCTGCAGCAGGTGATCCTGCAGGCCGATGCACCGCACCGGATGGAGCTGGAGGATGTGCTGAAGCTGTACGTTCGCAACAGCGAAGGCGGCATGGTGGCGTTGTCGGAACTGGTGACGCCGCACTGGACCGAGGCGCCGTTGCAGCTGCAGCGCTATCTCGGCTTCCCGGCGCTGAACCTGTCCGGCGCACCGGCCTCCGGCGTGTCGACCGGCCAGGCCATGGCGGAGATGGAGCGGTTGGCGCAGAAGCTGCCGTCCGGCTTTGCCCTGCAGTGGACCAGCCAGTCGCTGCAGGAGCGGGAGTCGGGGGCGCAGGCACCGTGGCTGCTGTTGTTGTCGATGCTGGTGGTGTTCCTGGTGCTGGCGGCTCTCTATGAGAGCTGGTCAATCCCACTGGCGGTGATGCTGGTGGTGCCGCTGGGCCTGCTCGGTGCGGTCGCCGCGGTGCTGCTGCGGGGCATGCCCAACGACGTGTTCTTCAAGGTCGGCATGATTACCGTGATCGGGCTGTCGGCGAAGAACGCGATCCTCATCGTCGAGTTCGCGCGCCAGCTGCAGCAGCAGGGTCGCGGCCTGGTCGAGGCGGCATTGGAAGCGGCCAGGTTGCGCCTGCGGCCGATCGTGATGACCTCGCTGGCATTCGCGCTGGGCGTGGTGCCGCTGATGCTGGCGCAGGGCGCGTCGAAGGAAACCCAGCAGGCGATTGGAACCGGTGTGTTCGGCGGCATGGTCAGTGCGACCGTGCTGGCGGTGTTCTTCGTACCGGTCTTCTATGTAGTAGTGCAGGGCGCGCGGCAGTGGATCGCGCAACGCCTGCGCAGGCGCCGGCCGATGCCGGAAGGATCCGTGGATGGAACGGGACATCGTTGAAGACCTGCATGAGCGGCAGTTGGCGGCGCTGGAGCAGCGCCTGCGGCAGGCGTTGCTGGATGACGACCACGATGCGCTCACCGCGCTGGTATCGCCGGCCTTGTTCATGATGGACGGGCAGGGCGGGCGCTTGCTCGATCTGCCCTGGCTGGGCGACTGGCTGGCCGGAAACCTGCAGGTGCGCGGCCTGCAGTCGTACGCGGTGGAAACGCTGCTGTGCGGACGCCTGGCATTGTTGTCCAGCGACGTGCGCTTGTCGGTGCGCGCGCAGGGCCAGGAGCGCGAGCTGAAACTGCGGCTGCTGCGGGTGTGGACCTGCAGTTCCGGCGAAAGCGGTGCGCAGCTGTTGTCGATGGCGGTACTGGCCGCATGAGTGCGGTCAGGCCGCTTTCAGGCCCCGCTCACCGGCAGATGGTAGGGTCGAGCCTCTCTGTAGTGTCGACAAGGAGTCGAGCCATGCGTGTAGTTCCCAGTCTGTTGGCAGCCTCCCTCGGGGTGGTGCTGGCGGCGTGCCAGCCAGCCCCGCCGCCCGCCGCAGGCGGCAATGATGCCCCGCCTGCCACGCCGCAGCCAAGTGCCAGCACCGAAGGTGGCAGCGAGACCACCTACCAGTGTGGTGATCTCAGCGTGCGCGCGACCTTCAATGGCGAGGATGCAGCCACGGTGGTGATCGGCGACCGCACCTTCGCCATGACCTCCGAACGCGCGGCGTCCGGCGCCAAGTATGGCGATGGCCAGGGCAACAGCTTCTGGACCAGGGGCAGTGATGACGGCCTGCTGAGCCTGAAGGGCGAAGCCGATCGCGAGTGCCATGCGGTCGAAGCCGCTGAAGGCGATGGCAGTGCCGGCAACGCCGCGTTCCGTGCCACCGGCAACGAGCCGGGGTGGCTTGCGGTCGTTGATGGCGACACGCCGGGCCTGCAGGTGGAAGTCGACTATGGCGAGCGCCGCTTCGATGTCGCCAAGCCCACCGAAGGTGCTGATGGCTGGAGTGGCAAGGCATCCGATGGCACCGACGTCAAGCTCAGCTTCCAGCGCACCACCTGCCAGGACGACATGAGTGGCGAGGCGTTCGAGGCCAAGGTGATGCTGACTGTCGGCACGCGCCAGTACCACGGCTGTGGCAATTTCGGCGCGAAGCAGCTGTAAGCCCTCTGTAGAGCCGAGCCCACGCTCGGCTGCGTTGTGCTCTGCACAGGCACTGCAGCTGAGCGTGGGCTCGGCCCTACACCACTGCTGTCAACGATGCGCTGCTTGCTGCCTGCGGCGAACTTGCCGCAAGCAGGGACAGGCAGCCGATCAGCGCAAGGCGCTTAGTCGGCACGGCCAGCGAATTCGCCGGTGGCGGTGTTCACCAGCACGCGTTCGCCGTTGACGATGTACTCCGGCACCATGATCTCGATGCCGGTGTTGAGCTTGGCCGGCTTCGGGCGCTTGGTGGCGGTGCCACCCTTCAGCTCCGGCGGCGTCTCGATCACTTCCAGCACCACCGAGGCCGGCAGCTGGATCGCCACCGGCTGCTCGTCGATGACCTGCACGTAGATGCCGGTCAGGCCGTCGGTGATGTAGCCGGCGTCATCGCCGATCACGTCCGCGTCCAGGGTGTAGGGGGTGTAGTCCTCGTCATCGAGGAACACGAAGGCATCGCCATCCTTGTACGAATAGGTGGACTGGCGGCGCAGCAGTTCGACCTCGACCAGGTTGTCGTCGGCATCGAAGCTGGCGTCGAGCTTGTTGCCGCCCGGCACGCTGTACATGATGAAGCGGAAGCGGACGTTGCCGCCGCGACCCTGCGGCGAGCTGCGTTCGATGTCGCGGATCTGGTACACGCCGTTGTTGTACTCGACGACGTTGCCCTTCTTGATGTCGTTGGCTTTCATGGTGATCTAGGTCGTTGGGGGAGGACGCCGTCCCGGCGCCCGGGGGAATCACTTCGGAGCGAGGCGGGTAGCGCCGTCCAGGCGGATGGTCTCGCCGTTGAGATAGGTGTTGCCGAGGATGAAGCCGACCAGGCTGGCGAAGTCTTCCGGCTTGCCCAGGCGCGACGGGAACGGGATCGAGGCGGCCAGCGACTGCTGCACGGCTTCGGGCATGCCATCGACCATCGGCGTCCAGAACACGCCGGGTGCAATCGTATTGACGCGGATGCCAAAGCGCGACAGTTCGCGCGCCATCGGCAGCGTCATCGAGACCACGCCGCCCTTGCTGGCGGCATATGCGGCCTGGCCGATTTGGCCTTCATAGGCAGCGATGCTGGCGGTGTTGATGATCACGCCGCGCTCGCCGTCGGTACCGGCTTCGTTGTGCTGCATGCGATTGGCCGCGGCCTTGGCGACGTTGAAGCTGCCGACCAGGTTGACCATCACCGTGCCCTGGAAGCCAGCCAGCGGCATCGGGCCTTCCTTGCCGAGCACGCGGCCGGCGCCGAGGATGCCGGCGCAGTTCATCGCCACGTTCAGGCCGCCGAGGAAATCGTGGGCCTGGTCGATGGCCGCAGCCACGGCCGCCTCATCGCTGACGTTGACGTTGAAATAGCGGGCCTTGTCGGTACCCAGCCCGGCAACGGCGGCTGCACCCTTGTCGTCGTTGAGGTCGAACAGGGCCACCTTGCCGCCCTGGGCGACGAGGTGCTGGGCCACGGCCAGGCCGAGGCCGGAGACGCCGCCAGTGATCACGGCACGTACGGAAGACAGCTGCATTGAACGGTCCTGCAGGTTCGAGAACCGCCGATTCTAACGGAAGCCGCGACCGCCGCTGTTGTGCACTGCGCCGCCTTTGCGGGGCGGCGCAGTGCGGTGGTCAACCGGCCGCGGCCAGCGCCTGGCCGGTGCGGCTGGCGGTGGCGCGGCCGAGCAGGCCGGCCAGCCAGCGGCCGGTTTCGGCCAGGGCCGGCAGGTCCACGCCGCTGTCCAGGCCCAGGCCCTGCAGCAGGTAGACCACGTCTTCGCTGGCCACATTGCCGCTGGCGCCCTTCGCATACGGGCAGCCACCGGCGCCGGACACAGCGCTGTCGACCACGCGCACGCCTTCTTCCAGGCAGGTGGCGATGTTGGCGATGGCCTGGCCGTAGGTGTCGTGGAAATGCACGGCCAGCGCCGCCATCGGGATCTCGGCGGCGACCGCCTGCAGCATCGCCCGTGCCTTGCGCGGGGTGCCGACGCCGATGGTGTCGCCCAGTGAGATTTCGTAACAGCCCATCTGGTGCAGGGCGCGCGCCACCCGCACCACGTCGGCCAGCGGTACCTCGCCCTGGTAGGGGCAGCCAAGCACGGTGGAGACGTAGCCGCGCACGCGCACGCCATCGGCGGCGGCGCGGCGCAGGATCGGCTCGAACCGGGCCAGCGATTCGTCGATGCCGGCATTGGTGTTGGTGCGGTTGAACGCCTCGGACGCGGCGGTGAACACTGCCACTTCCTCCACGCCCACCGCACGGGCACGGTCGTAGCCCTGTTCGTTCGGCACCAGTACCGGGTAGTGGATGCCCGGCCGGCGCTGGATGCCGGCATAGACCTCGGCGGCGTCGGCCAGCTGCGGGATCCACTTCGGGCTGACGAAGCTGGTCGCCTCGATGCTGCGCAGGCCGGTGGCCGACAGGCGGTTGATCAGTTCGATCTTGTCGGCGGTGGAGACCGACTGCTTTTCGTTCTGCAGGCCGTCACGCGGGCCGACTTCGACGATGCGGACGTAGTCGCTCATGCGGTTGCCCCATCGGCAGGGCGGTGGCAGACCGCCTCGATGTTGTTGCCATCCGGGTCGAGCACGAAGGCACCGTAGTAGTCGGGGTGGTACCACGGGCGCAGGCCCGGGGCGCCGTTGTCGCGGCCGCCGGCGGCGAGCGCGGCGGCATGGAAGGCGTCCACCTGGGCGCGGCTGGCGCAGGCAAAAGCCACTTGCACGCCGTGGCTGGCAGTGCCGCCATTGCCAAGCCAGAAGAACGGCTTGCCGTCGTTGCCGAAGCCGATGTGGTCGTGGGCGCCGGTCTGTTCGGCGGTCGCTTCCATCACCACGCCGATCTGCAACGGCGCCAGTGCCTGCAGGAAGAAGGCCTTGCTGCGCGCCAGGTCGGCGCTGGTCAAACCAAGATGATCGAGCATGTTCAGGCTTCCGTGACCCAGTGGGGGGCGCGCTTGTCGAGGAAGGCGCCCAGGCCTTCCTGGCCTTCGGCGGACACCCGCAGGCGCGCGATCAGGGCGGCATTATCGCGATCCAGGGTGTCGCGGTCATGGCTGTCGCGGACCTGGCGCACCAGCTGCTTGGCGGTGGACGAGGCGATCGGGCCGGCCTTGTCGAGCAGGGCCAGCTGGCGTTGCACGGCCTCGTCCAGGCGTTCAGGCTCGACCAGCTGGTGGACCAGGCCGATGCGCAGCGCGGTGTCGGCGTCGAAATGCTCGCCGGTGGCGAACCAGCGGCGGGCCTGGCGCGGGCCGATGGCTTCGATCACATAGGGCGAGATCACCGCCGGCAGCAGGCCGAGGCGGCTTTCGGTCAGGCCGAAGCGGGCCGAGGTGCTGGCGATGGCGATGTCGCAGCAGGCGACCAGGCCGACGCCGCCGCCGAAGGCCGCGCCGTGGACCCGGGCCAGGGTCGGCTTGGGCAGTTCGTCCAGGGTGCGCATCAGCCGTGCCAGCGCCAGCGAGTCCTCGCGGTTGTCGGCCTCGCTGGCCGCCGCCATGCCGCGCATCCACTGCATGTCCGCACCAGCCGAGAAGGAGGTGCCGTGGCCGGCCATCACCACGGCCCGGACCGAATCATCGCGGCCGGCGGCCTCCAGTGCGGCGGTCAGCCGGGCGATCAGGCTGGCGTCAAAGGCGTTGTGCAGCTCCGGCCGGTTCAGCCAGAGGGTGAGGGCGGCGCCGCTGCGCTCGATCTGCAAAGCATCGTTCATGGGATTCCAGGGTCACTCCGTGCCTGTATGGATCATAGCGGGCCATTGGTCATGGGCCATGACGCGACGCGGGAATGTTAGAATCGAGAACCATTTACATCCAGCAGAGAACACGCTAGATGACGCTGTCCGAACTGCCGCTGCACGCCTCGGCCGTGGTCGAGTCCGTGCAGGACCTGCATGCCAACGATGCCATCGCCCGTCGCCTGCGCGAGCTGGGTTTCGTGAAGGGCGAGGAAGTACGCCTGGTGGCCAAGGGCCCGGTGGGGGGAGAGCCGCTGCTGGTGCAGGTCGGGTTCACCCGTTTCGCGCTGCGGATCAGTGAAGCCAAGCGGGTCGTGGTCGACGCCGCCAGCCAGGAACGACGCGCATGACTGCTACTGCCACTACCGCCCCCCTGCGCGTTGCGCTGGTCGGTAACCCCAACAGCGGCAAGACCGCTCTGTTCAACCAGCTGACCGGCAGCCGGCAGAAGGTTGCCAACTACACCGGCGTCACCGTCGAGCGCAAGGAAGGCCGCCTGCGTGCGCCGTCCGGCCGCGAGTTCGCGGTACTCGACCTTCCGGGGGCCTACAGCCTGCATCCGGCCAGCCTGGACGAGGCGATCACCCGTGACCTGTGCCGGGGCTTCTATCCGGGCGAAGCCGCGCCGGATGTGCTGCTGTGCGTGATCGACGCCACCAACCTGCGCCTGCACCTGCGTTTCGCGCTGGAACTGCGCGAGCTGGGCAAGCCGATGGTGGTGGCGCTGAACATGGTCGATGCGGCCCAGCGCCGCGGCATCCAGGTGGACGTGGCCGCGCTGGAGCGCGAGCTGGGCGTGCCGGTGGTGGAGACCGTGGCGGTGCGCAAGCAAGGCGCCAAGGCCCTGGTCGAGCGCCTGGACGCGATGGTGCCGCACCTGGATGCCCCTGTGCCGGGCCCGGAAGGCGGCATCGACTACCACGCCAAGGTGCGCCAGATCCTCTCGGTGGCCGTGCGCATGCCCGCACGTACCGCGAAGATCGATGACGCGCTGGACCGCTGGCTGCTGCACCCCGTGTTCGGCCTGGTCAGCCTGGCGGTGGTGATGTTCCTGATCTTCCAGGCGGTGTACGCCTGGGCGACGCCGTTGATGGACGGCATCGAAGCCGGCTTTGCCTGGCTGGGCGAGTTTGTCGGCAGCGTGCTGCCGGAAGGTCCGCTGGCCAGCCTGCTGACCGACGGCATCATCGCTGGTGTCGGTGGCGTAGTGGTGTTCCTGCCGCAGATCCTGATCCTGTTCTTCTTCATCCTCGTGCTGGAGGAGTCCGGTTACCTGCCGCGCGCGGCGTTCCTGCTCGACCGCATGATGGCCGCCGCCGGGTTGTCCGGCCGCTCGTTCATCCCGCTGCTGTCCAGCTTTGCCTGCGCAGTGCCGGGCATCATGTCCACGCGCAGCATCCAGGACCCACGTGACCGCCTGGCCACGATCCTGGTGGCGCCGTTGATGACCTGTTCCGCACGCTTGCCGGTGTACGCGCTGCTGATTGGTGCGTTCATTCCGCAGAAGACGGTGTGGGGCGTGTTCAACCAGCAGGGGCTGGTCCTGTTCGGCCTGTACGCCGCCGGTATCCTCAGTGCGCTGGCGATGTCGTGGATCATGAAGAAATGGCGTCGCGACAAGAGTGAGCATCCGCTGATGCTGGAGCTGCCGTCTTACCGCCTGCCGCATGCGCGTGACCTGGCCGTGGGCCTGTACGAGCGTGGCATGATCTTCCTCAAGCGCGTCGGTGGCATCATCCTGGCGCTGACCATCCTGCTGTGGGTGCTGCTGTCGTTCCCGGCGGCTCCCGCTGGCGCCACGATGCCGGCCATCGACTACAGCTACGCCGGCCAGATCGGCCATGCGATGGCCGTGTTCTTCGCGCCGCTGGGCTTCAACTGGCAGATCTGCATCGCACTGATCCCGGGCCTGGCCGCGCGCGAAGTAGCGGTATCGTCGCTGGCCACGGTCTACGCGCTGTCCGCGGCCGATGACGATGCCGCCAGCCAGGCGCTGACCCCACTGATCAGCGACGGCTGGTCGCTGGCGACCGCGCTGTCGCTGCTGGTCTGGTACATCTACGCCCCGATGTGCATCTCGACGCTGGCCACCATCAAGCGTGAGACCAATTCGTGGAAGCAGATGGGCTTCGCTGCGTTCTACCTGTTCGCCGCGGCTTATGTGGCTGCGCTGATCACCTACCAGGTGACCAAGGCGCTGGGAGGCGGCTGATGGATACCGGCCTGCTGATCCAGTACCTGATCATCGCGGTGGCCGTGCTGGTCAGTGCCTGGGTGGTGCTGAAGAAGCAGTTCCCGGGCACCGTGCGCACGCTGCGCGGGGCCTTGGCGCTGGCCCTGCTGAAGCCGGGTCGCCCCGGCTGGATGCAGGCGCTGGGGCGGAAGATCGCGCCGTCGGCGACTGGAGGTGGTGGTGCCTGTGGTGGTTGTGACAGCTGCGGGCCAACTCCACCGAAGCAGCACTGACGCTGCTTTTCCTGCGCTGGTGGGTGCGAACCCTGGTTCGCACGCTTGCGGGGTTCATTCCACGCATGGCGTGGATCTGCTAGACCTCTTTGCGGATGATCGCCCGGAAGCGACCATCCTGATTCAATCGCCGCACCGATTCCCGGTTTCCATGGGTTGCCGCAAAGCCGGCCACGTCGGCAAGGGCAAAGAGCAGCAGGCCTTTCAGCGCGTCGCGGTTGCCGGCCTGCAGCAGATCTTCAAGATCCTGCTGGATGAAGGTCCGGCGCAGGCCCGGCGTTTCTTCGATCCGCCAGTCGACATGGGGCGTGGGAATGCTGGAGCGGTACCTGAAGGCCGTTTCAAGATCGTCAGGCGCGAGCGGATACTCGAGCAGCTCTGGAAAGTAGAGTCCAGCATTCACATAGAAGCCCCGGTTTTCGTTGGCGCGTTGGTGATTCACGACAAGCAGGGCGGCATCCAGCAAGCGGTAGCGGGTCGTAGACGTTCCGGCAAAGCCGGTCTTCCTGGCGCACTTGCTGAAGACGGTCGAGGATTTCATGGGTTCTGCCTGGGCCGGAAGACGGGCCACAGCCTTGAGGCGCAGTGCCCGACGGTCAATTGGCAAACGCGACATCCGGAACACTGGCCAGCATTTCATCCACGCATGGCGTGGATCTACCGGGCGCGTGAGCCCAGCTCTGCTGCCAGCGCCAGCCACCGATTGCGTTGCTCCGGCGAGCTGCTGCGTACCGCACCGAGGCGGCTGACACGCACCGGGCGGATGCCGCAGAACTGCAGGATGGTGGCGCGGATCTGGCTGATGCCCGGGTCGCGGTAGATCCAGCGGTAGTACCAGGGCGGTGTATCCAGGGTGGTGATCACCCGTGCGCTGCGTCCGGCCAGCAGCCGGTCCCACCACACCGAATCGCGCCGGTAGCGGAAGGCGTAGCCCGGCAACAGCACGCGATCGAAGAAGCCCTTCAGCAGGGCCGGCATCGCGCCCCACCAGGTGGGGTAGACCAGGACCAGGTGATCGGAGGCTTCAATCGCGTCGGCGGCGTCCTGCAGATCCGTTTCCAGCGGCTGGATCTGGCGGTAGCCGTGGCGCAGCACCGGGTCGAATTCAAGATCGCCCAGTGCGATCAGGCGTACCCGGTGGCCGGCGTTTTCAGCGGCGGTGGCATAGCGCTGGGCGAGCGCGCCGCACAGGCTGTCGCGGTCGGGATGGCCGAGCAGGATCAGGACGGAACGGGACACGGCAACCTCGGGCAATGGAAAGTGCGCGAGGTTGGGGTCTGCCCCAGGGGCAGAGTCAAACCGGGGTGGTGCAGCCGCTGGGATCCAGGATGCAGTCGCCGCTGCCGGAGTGCAGCCACTGCTGCAGTTCGGCGCTGACCTGCTGCAGGGCGAGCTCGACCTGCGCCAGCCGAGCCCGTTCGCTGGCAATGCGTGTGCGCTGCTGTTCCAGCAAGGCCAGCACCGCAGGCCAGTCGAGCCGTCCGTCGCGGCGCTGCAGGCGCGAGATCGCGGCCAGGCTGATGCCCAGCCCCAGTGCCTGTCGGATCAGCTGCACCCAGGCCACGTCCTGTTCGCTGTAGTCGCGATAGCGGTTCAGGCGTGGCACCGGCGGCAGCAGTCCGCGCGCCTCGTACAGGCGGATGGCCTTGGCGCTGGCACCGGTCAGGCGGCTGACTTCGGAGATGCGCATCGGCTCAGTCCCGCACCAGCCCGCCATCGACCACCAGATTCTGGCCGGTCACCGCACGCGACCACGGGCTGGCGAAGAACAGCGCGGCATCGGCGAACTCGGTCGGCGTTGTGACGCTGCGCAGCGGGGTGTTCGCAGCGATGTAGTCGAACACCGCTTCAGGCGTAGCGGCACTGGCATCGGTGGTGCGCAGCAGGCCGCCGGACAGCATGTTTACCGTGATGCCATGCGGGCCGAGGTCGCCGGCCAGGGTGCGGGTCAGCGACAGCAGTGCGGCCTTGGCGGCGGTGTAGTCGTGGTAGGGCACCACCGGGTTCTGGAACAGGTTGGTGCCGATGTTGATCACGCGGCCGAAGCGGCGGGCCTGCATGCCGGGCAGGGCGGCCTGCACGGTGTTCAGCGCGCCGCGCACGCTGCCCTCGAACTGCGCCTGGAAGGCCGGCCAGCCGATATCGGCGGCGCCGTCGCGGGCATCGCCATTGAACGAGAACGCCGCCAGCGCGTTGTTGACCACGGTTGTCACGCCTTGCCCGAAGTGGGCCAGTGCCTGCTGCAGCATCGCATCGACCTGGCCGCGGTCGGTGACGTCGGCCGGCAGTGCGATCGCCTGTCCGCCCAGCTCGGCAGCCAGGGCACGTGCGGCGCCTTCGCTGCGGTGGTAATTGACGATGACGCGCGCGCCCTGTGCGGCGAAGGCGCGGGCGATGTGCTGGCCAAGGCCGCGGCCGGCGCCGGTGACCAGCACCAGCTGTTCGCTGATCTGCATGAGGGAGCTGCCATCCATTGCATGAAAGGGCATGCAGCGTAGCAGCGATGGCGCTTGCCGGAGCGGGCGTGCTGCCGCTAGCCTGCAGGCATGAACCAGACTCCCCTGCGATTGCTCATTCACGGTGCCTCCGGGCGCATGGGCCAGGCCCTGCTGCGGCTGGCCGCCGAACATCCCGAAACCCTGCAGATCGTGGCCGCAGTGGCCGGCCGTGCGCCGGCGCAGCGCGTGGTCGACGGCGTGCCGTTCTTCGGTGCCAGCGAACTGCCAGGCGCGCCGGTGTTCGACGTGGCGATCGACTTCAGCCTGCCGGAGGGTTTCGACCCGATGCTGGCGTTGTGCGTGGAGCGGGGTGCCGGGCTGGTGTCGGGCACCACCGGGATCTCCAGCACGCAGCGCCAGGCGCTGGACGCGGCGGCTGCGAAGATCCCGCTGGTCTGGGCCTCCAACTTCAGCCTGGGCGTGGCGGTGCTGGATGAGTTGGTAGAGCGCGCGGCGCAGGCGTTGGCCGGCTGGGACTGTGACATCGTCGAGTCGCACCACACCCAGAAGAAGGATGCGCCGTCGGGCACCGCGCTGACCTTGGGCGCGGCCGCGCAGCGGGGTGGGGCGGAACCGCACTACGCCAGCCTGCGCGCCGGTGACATCGTCGGCGAGCATCTGGTGCAGTTCACCGGGCTGGGCGAGCGCATCGAGCTGGTGCACCGGGCCACCAACCGCGACATCTTCGCCCGCGGCGCCCTGTTCGCCGCCCGCCAGCTGCACGGCCGCGCGCCGGGCAGCTACCGGGTGCGCGATCTGCTGGACGGGCCGCGTTAACCGGTAGCGCCGGGCCGTGCCCGGCGTCGGTGTCGGTTCCGCCGGGCATGGCCCGGCGCTACCAGCGGGCGCCGCATACGCCGCCGGATTGAAATGAATGCGCAATCGCCTGTTCATGAAGCGCGATAACCGCTGGCGCGAGCGCCCCGGCAGCGCTACAATTCGCACTCGCCGAATCACGAAAGCCGGACCGGTCCCAGACCGTACGTCCGCGCTTTTTTGCAACCGGATTTCCGTGAAGCGCAGGCGTGACTTCGGCAGCCCCCTCGGTAGCCAAAGTGAGATTCCCGTGACCCAAGCCGCAATCCTCGTCCTCGAAGACGGCACCGTATTCGAGGGCGAATCCGTAGGCGCGCCCGGCCTGTCCGTCGGTGAGGTGGTGTTCAACACCGCCATGACCGGCTACCAGGAAGTGCTGACCGACCCGTCCTACGCCCGGCAGATGGTCACGCTGACCTATCCGCATATCGGTAACACCGGCATGACCGACCAGGACAATGAAGCGTCCAAGGTGTGGTCGGCCGGCCTGATCGTGCGCGACGTTCCCCGCCGTCCCAGCAACTGGCGCAGCCAGGTGTCGCTGCAGGACTGGCTGATCCAGCGCGGCGTGGTCGCCATCGCCGGCATCGACACCCGCAAGCTGACCCGCATCCTGCGCGAGAAGGGCGCGCAGAACGGTGCACTGATGGCCGGCGACATCGACGTGGAAAAGGCACTGGAAGCCGCCCGCAAGTTCCCGGGGCTGAAGGGCATGGATCTGGCCAAGGTTGTCACTACCGAGAAGACCTACACCTGGACCGAGGGCCAGCTCGACCTGGATGCCAACGCCTTCGTCAGCGTGCCGTCCCGGTTCAAGGTCGTGGCTTACGACTTCGGCGTGAAGACCAACATCCTGCGCATGCTGGCCGAGCGTGGCTGCGAAGTGACCGTGGTACCGGCGCAGACTCCGGCCGCCGAAGTGCTGGCGCTGAAGCCGGACGGCGTGTTCCTGTCCAATGGCCCGGGTGACCCGGAACCGTGCGACTACGCCATCGAAGCGATCAAGACCTTCATCGACGTGAAGATCCCGACCTTCGGCATCTGCCTGGGCCACCAGTTGCTGGGCCTGGCCTCGGGCGCGCAGACCATGAAGATGGGCCACGGCCACCACGGTGCCAACCACCCGGTGCAGGACCTGGACAGCGGCCGGGTGATGATCACCTCGCAGAACCACGGCTTCGCGATCGATGAAGCGACCCTGCCGCCGACCCTGCGCGTGACCCACCGTTCGCTGTTCGACGGCACCAACCAGGGCGTGGCCCGCACCGACGTGCCGGCGTTCTCGTTCCAGGGCCACCCGGAAGCGTCGCCGGGCCCGACCGACGTCGGTCCGTTGTTCGACCGCTTCGTGGTGCTGATGGAGCAGGCCAAGGCGTGATCAGTACGCCGCCGGCCCCCCGGTGGCGTCGCGATGGACCGTAAACCCCGCATCGCTGCTGCCCACGGCGCGGCGCTGCGGATCAAGATTCCTGATCGACAGCGTGCGATCACCCCCCTTGTCACGCTGTACTGACTTAGAGAAGAAAATGCCCAAGCGCACTGACCTCAAGACCATCCTCATCATCGGTGCTGGCCCGATCGTCATCGGCCAGGCCTGCGAGTTCGACTACTCCGGCGCCCAGGCCTGCAAGGCCCTGCGTGACGAGGGTTACCGCGTGGTGCTGGTCAACAGCAACCCGGCCACGATCATGACCGACCCGGAGATGGCCGACGCCGTCTACATCGAGCCGATCAACTGGCAGACGGTCGAGAAGATCATCGCCAAGGAAAAGCCCGACGCGCTGCTGCCGACCATGGGTGGCCAGACCGCACTGAACTGCGCGCTGGACCTGGCCGACAACGGCGTGCTGGAGAAGTACAACGTCGAACTGATCGGCGCCAAGCGCGAAGCGATCCGCATGGCCGAAGACCGCGAGCTGTTCCGCGTGGCCATGGGTGAGATCGGCCTGGAATGCCCGACCGCCGCCGTCGCCCACACCCTGGACGAAGCGCTGGAGATCCAGACCCGCGTCGGCTACCCGACCATCATCCGCCCCAGCTTCACCCTGGGCGGCAGCGGTGGCGGCATTGCCTACAACCGCGAAGAGCTGGTCGAGATCGTCAGCCGCGGCCTGGAACTGTCGCCGACCACCGAAGTGCTGGTGGAAGAGTCGGTGCTGGGCTGGAAGGAATTCGAGATGGAAGTGGTCCGCGATACTGCGGACAACTGCATCATCGTCTGCTCGATCGAAAACCTGGACCCGATGGGCGTGCACACCGGTGACTCGATCACTGTGGCGCCGGCGCAGACCCTGACCGACAAGGAATACCAGCGCCTGCGCGATGCCTCCATCGCCGTGCTGCGCAAGATCGGCGTCGATACCGGTGGCTCGAACGTGCAGTTCGGTATCAACCCGAAGACCGGCCGTGTGGTCGTCATCGAGATGAATCCGCGTGTGTCGCGTTCCTCGGCGCTGGCTTCCAAGGCCACCGGCTTCCCGATCGCCAAGGTCGCCGCGAAGCTGGCCGTGGGCTACACCCTGGACGAACTGAAGAACGAGATCACCGGCGGCCTGACCCCGGCCTCGTTCGAGCCGTCCATCGACTACGTCGTCACCAAGATCCCGCGTTTCGCCTTCGAGAAGTTCCCGGCCGCCGACGCCCGCCTGACCACCCAGATGAAGTCGGTGGGCGAGGTGATGGCGATGGGCCGCACTTTCCAGGAGTCGGTGCAGAAGGCCCTGCGTGGCCTGGAAACCGGCAAGGTCGGCTTCGACCCGACCGGCCTGGACCTGGCCAACGAAGAAGACCTGCAGACCCTGCGCCGCGAGCTGAAGGCGCCGGGCCCGGAGCGCCTGTTCTTCGTCGCCGATGCGTTCCGCGCCGGCATGAGCGTGGAAGAGATCTACGCACTGTCGTTCATCGATCACTGGTTCCTGGACCAGATCGAGGAAATCATCGCGGCGGAAGCTGAAGTCACTGCCGGTGGCATCGATGCGCTGGACGCTGCACGCCTGCGCAAGCTGAAGCGCGCTGGCTTCTCCGACGCGCGCCTGGCGCAGCTGACCGGTACCAACGAAGCCGCCATCCGCGCGCTGCGTCGTGCGCACAAGGTACGCCCGGTCTACAAGCGCGTGGACTCCTGTGCCGGTGAGTTCTCCACCGGTACCGCCTACCTTTACTCGACCTACGAGGACGAGTGCGAGGCCGCGCCGACCAACCGCGACAAGATCATGATCCTGGGCGGTGGCCCGAACCGCATCGGCCAGGGCATCGAGTTCGACTACTGCTGCGTGCACGCGGCACTGGCGCTGCGCGAGGATGGTTATGAAACCATCATGGTCAACTGCAACCCGGAAACCGTGTCGACCGACTACGACACCTCCGACCGCCTGTACTTCGAACCGCTGACCCTGGAAGACGTGCTGGAAATCGTCGAGCTGGAACAGCCGAAGGGCGTGATCGTGCAGTACGGCGGCCAGACGCCGCTGAAGCTGGCGCGCGCGCTGGAAGCCAACGGCGTGCCGGTGATCGGCACCAGCCCGGACTCGATCGACCTGGCCGAAGACCGTGAGCGCTTCCAGCAGCTGGTCGACAAGCTGGGCCTGAAGCAGCCGCCGAACCGCATCGCCCGCAACGACCAGGAAGCCCTGCTGCTGGCCCGCGAGATCGGCTACCCGCTGGTGGTGCGTCCGAGCTACGTGCTGGGTGGCCGCGCGATGGAAATCGTCTACGGCGAAGCCGATCTGGCCCGCTACGTGCGCGACGCGGTGAAGGTGTCCAACGATTCGCCGGTGCTGCTGGATCGCTTCCTCGACAACGCCGTCGAGTGCGACGTCGACATCATCGCCGACAAGGATGGCAACGTCCTGATCGGTGGCGTGATGGAGCACATCGAAGAAGCTGGCGTGCACTCGGGCGATTCCTCCTGCTCGCTGCCGCCGTACTCGCTGTCGGCTGAAACCCAGGCCGAACTGCGCCGCCAGGTGGTGGAGCTGGCCAAGGCCCTGAACGTGGTCGGCCTGATGAACACCCAGTTCGCGATCCAGACCAGCGACGAAGGTGCCGACACCATCTACCTGCTGGAAGTGAACCCGCGTGCCTCACGCACCGTGCCGTTCGTGTCCAAGGCCACCGGCATGCCGCTGGCCAAGATCGCCGCCCGCTGCATGGCCGGCAAGACGCTGGCCGAGCAGGGCGCGACCAAGGAAATCGTGCCGGACTACTACTCGGTGAAGGAAGCGATCTTCCCGTTCGCCAAGTTCCAGGGCGTCGATCCGATCCTCGGGCCGGAGATGCGCTCCACCGGTGAAGTGATGGGCGTAGGCCGCACCTTCAACGCCGCCTTCGCACGTGCGCAGGAAGCGGGCGGCATCAAGACCCCGCCGATCGGCAAGGCCTTCGTGTCGGTGCGCGATCCGGACAAGAAGCGCGTGCTGCCGGTGGCCAAGGCCCTGCTGGCGCGTGGTTACAGCCTGGTCGCCACCCGTGGCACCGCCGCGTGGCTGCAGCAGCACGGCATGGACTGCGAGATCATCAACAAGGTGGTCGAAGGCCGTCCGCACATCGTCGACTCGATCAAGAACGGCGAGATCGTCTACATCGTCAACACGACCGAAGGTCGTTCGGCGATCAACGACTCGTTCTCGATCCGTCGCGAGGCGCTGCAGCATCGCGTCACCTACTCGACCACCATTGCCGGCGCCAAGGCGCTGGTGGATTCACTGGAATTCCGCGGCACCGGCCCCGTCTGGTCGCTGCAGGAGCTGCACAAGGAGTTGAATGCATGAGAGCCCCCATCACCATGAAGGGCGCGCAGAAGCTGCGCGACGAACTGGATCACCTGAAGTCGGTCAAGCGCCCGAAGGTCATCGCGGCCATCGCCGAAGCGCGTGAGCATGGCGACCTGAAGGAGAATGCCGAGTACCACGCCGCGCGCGAGGAACAGGGCTTCATCGAAGGCCGCATCAAGCAGCTGGAAGGTGAGCTGTCGCACGCCGAGATCATCGACGTGAGCAAGCTCAATGCCGGCTCCAAGGTGGTGTTCGGCGCCAGCGTGACGCTGGCCGACGTGGAAACCGACGAAGAGAAGAAGTACCAGATCGTTGGTGACCTGGAAGCGGACATCAAGCTGGGCCTGATCGCGATTTCCTCGCCGGTGGCGCGCGCGATGATCGGCAAGCTGGAAGGCGATTCGATCGTGATCGACGCCCCGGCCGGCCAGCGCGAGTACGAGATCGTCAGCGTCAGCTACGTGGACTGACCACGTGGCGACGGCGACCCTGCTGTTGCCTGCACGCAGCCGCTTTGCCGCGGCTGCGCTGCCGGACGATGTGGCGCGTGCGCTCGGCCGTGCCACGACGGTGCAGGTCGCACCGGGGGAACGCGCACAACTGACGCGCCATTTCACGGTTGCCGCGCCGCACTGGCCGGTGGCCGCGTTGACCCGCCAGCGCGACGTCGGCGATGCAGCCGGCGCCAGCTGGCTGCGTGCCGACCCGGCCTGCATGGTGCCGGACATGCACGGCGCGCGGATGATGGCCTACGGCGAGACGCTGCGGCCGACCTTGGCGGACTGCCTGGCCCTGTTGCCGGTGCTGCAGCCGCTGTTTGCCGATGCCGGATTCGTGCTCGACGCACCGGACCCGTCGCGCTGGTACCTGCGGCTTCCGATCGACCTGGCCCTGCCGGACTTCGACAGTCCGGACGAGGTGCTGGGCGATGACCTGTTCTCTCACCTGCCCGAAGGCGAGGGCGGCCGCCGCTGGCGGGCGCTGATGACCGAAGCGCAGGTACTGCTGCACAACCATTCCTGGAACCAGCAGCGCGCCGCGCAGGGACAACAGCCGATCAATTCGCTGTGGTTCTGGGGCGGTGGCGTGATGCCGGTGTCGGTCAGCACGCCGCACGCACAGGTGCGTAGCCGCGATGCCCTGTTGCAGGGCCTGGCCCTGGCGGCTGGCGTCGCCGTGGACGGCGAGCAGGCGGTGGATGCATTGGTGGATCTGCGCCAGCTGCGTTCCCTGCAGCAGCTCGGCAATGAAGCGATCCGTCCGCTGCTGGCCGCGCTGAAGCGTGGTGAGCTGCAGCGGCTGGTGCTGGATTTCGAAGACGGCCTGCAGTTCCAGCTGGACCGTGGACAGCGCTGGCAGTTCTGGAAGAAGCCGCGCCAGCTGCACGATTGAAGCCGACGCTGCGCGCTGCCGCACAGCCACCGGTGCTGCTGATTCCCCCTGTAGCGCCGAGCCCATGCTCGGCTTCATCACTACTGGACTTCTGTAACGTAGGTCGGCAATGACCAGTGCCTGCGGCTCCGGGTTGAGCAGTATTCACCCAGATACGTCGCGCTCAGGACAAGGCGCGAGCCATCCCAGGCCCAGTGCCGGTTCGTGCCGCAGGGATCGGTGTCGGTCACAGAACCTTCTTCAAGGAATACGGCATACGGATAGAGCGGAAACAGCGTGCTCGCGGTGATCAGCGTGGGCGAAAACGGTGGGCGGTCGCGGATCAGCCATGCACCTGCGGACACGATGTAGCGGTCGGTTGCGCAATTCAACAGCGCCAGGACATGGTTGGTATCTACCCGTTCGATACGGAGTTGGCGCGACGACATCCGGTCGCACGCATTTCCCGCAGCGGCCACCGGTTGCAGCTGCTGCAGCAGATCCGACCGCTCGGCCAGCTGCGCGTCGCCTTCCTGTGCTTCGACCAGAAGCGGCGGTGCCTTCAGGGGTGGCGCGGTAACCGCAGCCGGGACCTTCGATTCCGGCTGTGAGCCCTTGCGCACCAGCGCGCCAGGCGTATCCAGCCGACCCTGTACTTCGTCCATCTTCAGCAGCAGCGTGTGGATGCCCCGGTCGGACAGCGGCCACGCGTTGCCCGAAGCGTCGCTCATCTCGACGCGCTTGCCCGCCAGCAGGGCCTCGATCATGGCGGTCACGTAGTGCGTGGGCAGCTCCAGGCCAGAGTCGAGTGCTTCGCTGTGGCCGATGGCACCGAGGTCCTCTCCGTCCACGTGCAGGTGCAACGTTCCTTCGGGTGCTACCGCCGCAGGGGTTGGTGGCACGTCCTCGCCGCCTTCGGCCATCGACAGCCGGGCGGTGACCGCCGCGCTTGGCCCGCCGCTGCGCCCGATCAGCGCGCTCAGCATCAGCGGCGCCAATGGACCGTAGGCTGCCAGCCGGCAGGTGCGGGTGTTGTCGCAGGCCATCACGCCGTCGCCTTCCACGAACGATATGCCAACCGGCTCTGTGGCCGTTGCCGTCGATGCCAGTGTCAGCAACGCCAACAGGAGTGGCGTGCGTAACAGTGAAGATGCGTGCATTCAACGCACCTCGCTGATCAGGGTTGGCAGCATCCAGTGTCCGCCCGGTATGCCGCGACACAGGCCCGTACTGAAAGCGCTGCTGGGCTGGAATCTGCGGCCGTCCCATACCCAGTCCGAGCCGGAAACACAGTCGCCAATGCCACGGCCCTTGTAGCGTGCGTAGAGCGTGCGTTCGGCGCGCGAGAAGCCCTCTGCCTCCAGCGTGATCGTCTGCGGGGCAAACGGCGGCTGATCACGCGCGATCCAGAAGCCATTGCTGTAGTTGTACGCCCCCATCTGGCACAGCGCCTGCACCAGTACATGGTGCTCGTCCAGCCGCTCGATCACCATTTCCGGGGTGCCCGTGTACTCGATCAGGCGCGGACAGTCGTCACTGTCGCCGAGCGTGGCGATCACGGCATCGCGCAGCGCTTCGCTGCTTCCCAGTTCGCTGTCTCCGGAACGTGGCGCCACCAGCGTCGCGCTCACGATCACCGGCTTGGCGTATGCAGCCGGCACTCTGGTTTCGGCGCGCGTGCCACGCCGCACCAGGGCGCCGGGTGTACCGATCCTTCCCTGTGTCTCGTCCATTTTCAGCAGTACGGCGGCAGCCCCACGGTCGGAAATCGGCCAGCGTGTGCCGTTGTTGTCGATGACCTCGATGCGGGCCCGGCCGGGCAGGGCGGCGAGCAGTGCTTCAACCTGCGCGGGACGCAGCGTCACGGCCTCGTCGGCGCCGGTGTCCTGCACCGGGCCCAGATCACGGTCGTTCACCAGCAGGCGCATCGCTCCTTCAGGCATTGCGCTTTCGCCATCCTCGCCCACCCGCAGCCGCGCCTTCACCGGCGTGCCGGGTCCGCCGGCACGTTCCAGCATCAGTCCCAGGGGGCCGTCGGCGCTCTCCGGGCCATAACCCGCGGCACGGCAGGTGCCGGTGTTGTCGCAGGCCAGGAACCAGTCGTGGTGCACGAACTCGATACCGGGTGTGGCCGTCGTGTTTCCGGCATCGGGGGCGAGCGGCAGCAGCAGGCCTACAATCAGTGCGCTCAGCGGGCGGTACATGGCGAATTCCGTTTCAGAAGCGAACAAGCATGGGCGATGGCCGCGCCTGCGCCAAGCCCGGGAAGAGCCGGGCACGCCGAGCGGGTATCATGCGCGGGTCTTCCGTCACCCGGCGATGCCGATGTCCCTTGCCGCCGATGCTGTGCATTCATCCCCTGATACGCCGACGATCCGCCGCCGCGATGCGGTCGCGCCCGGAAGCTGGCCGGAGGGCACGCTGCCGCTGCTGGCGCGCCTGTACGCTGCACGCGGCGCGCATACCCCGGAGCTCGCGCAGCCGAAACTGGGCAATCTGCACGCCCCCGAGCTGCTGACCGGCATCGACGATGCAGTGGGCCTGCTGGTCGAGGCCATCGCCAATGACAAGCGCATCCTCGTGGTCGGCGATTTCGACTGCGATGGCGCCACCGCCTGTGCGGTCGGTGTGCGCGGCCTGCGCATGCTCGGCGCGCAACACGTCTTCCACGCGGTGCCGAACCGCATGGTGCATGGCTATGGCCTGTCGCCGTCGCTGGTGGAGGAGCTGGCCGCGCTGCAGCCGGACCTGCTGGTCACAGTCGACCACGGCATTGCCTGCCATGCCGGCGTGACTGCGGCCAAGGCACGTGGCTGGCAGGTACTGGTCACCGACCACCATCTGCCGGGCCCGCAGCTGCCGCCGGCCGACGTCATCGTCGATCCGAATCTGGACGGCGACGCCTTCCCCAGTAAATCGCTGGCCGGTGTCGGCGTGATCTTCTACGTGCTGATGGCGCTGCGCCGGCAGATGCGCGAAGCCGGTGTCTTTGCCGATGGCAAGGGACCTGACCTGACCACGCTGCTGGACCTGGTGGCGGTCGGCACCGTCGCCGACCTGGTGGCGCTGGACCCGAACAATCGGGCGCTGGTCAGCGCGGGCCTGCGCCGTCTGCGCGCAGGGCAGGGTTGTGTCGGCCTGCGTGCGTTGATCGAAGCCAGTGGCCGTGACGCCACGCGACTGACGGCCACCGATATTGGCTTCGCACTCGGCCCACGCCTGAACGCGGCGGGCCGGCTGGAAGACATGGCGCTGGGCATCGCGCTGCTGCTGACCGAAGACCCACGGCAGGCGCGCGAGATCGCGCAGACGCTGGAGCAGATCAATGCGGAACGGCGCGCCGTGCAGCAGTCGATGACCGACGACGCCGAGCAGGCGTTGACCCGTGTGGTGCTGGACATGGCCGGCCAGCGCCCGGTGGCTGCCTGCCTGTTCGACGCGGACTGGCATCCGGGCGTGGTCGGTCTGGTTGCATCGAAGATGAAGGATCGCCTGCATCGCCCGGTGATCGCCTTCGCGCCGGCCGAACCGGGCGCCGACACCCTGCGTGGCTCGGCGCGCTCGATCCCCGGCCTGCACATCCGTGACGCACTGGCGCTGGTCGATGCGCGCCATCCGGGTCTGATCGAACGCTTCGGTGGGCATGCCATGGCGGCTGGACTGAGCATGCGCCTGGATCACGTCGATGACTTCAAGGCCGCCTTTGTGGCCGTGGTGCTGGAAATGCTCGATCCGGCGGCACTGCAGCAGCAGGTTCTCAGCGACGGCGAACTGGCCGCCGACGAGCTCGATCATCGCCACGCCGTCGCGTTGCGCCTGGCCGGACCGTGGGGCCAGGGCTTCCCCGAACCGTTGTTCGACGGCTACTTCGAAGTGGCCAACTGGCGCGTGCTGAAGGAGCGCCACCTCAAGCTGGAGCTGCGCCTGCC
Organism: Stenotrophomonas geniculata; assembly: GCF_034508895.1. Lineage (NCBI taxonomy): Bacteria > Pseudomonadati > Pseudomonadota > Gammaproteobacteria > Lysobacterales > Lysobacteraceae > Stenotrophomonas > Stenotrophomonas geniculata. Next base: position 4,345,444 of record NZ_CP140571.1, on the reverse strand, counting down.
GGGCGTACCCGGCACGATCAACGCGATCCATTTCGGCGGCTGGCACGGCAACGCACCGGGCCGCCACGTGCATCTCGCTTACCGGCTCGCCTGCGATGACTATCGCGGCGGCAGCGCCATCCAGCTGATTGTGGAGCACAGCCTCCCCGCTTGAAGAAAAAGGGACGGAGGGGATCAAGTCGTTCTTGCCTTGTTTGCCATTGCGACTTGATCCCCTCCGTCCCCTTTTTTGGGACCCCGCCAACCCCGTTCCGGCAGCTCGTGCGTTCAACGGTCTAAGATCCCACTGGAGTCCGGTCATGGTCTTCGCCCGATGCTGCACTGTGTTGTTGCTGGCCCTTGTGGCCTGGCCCGCTGGCGCGCAGTCGCCGCCGATCTCCCGGCCGCAGGCCGCCACGCCGCTGCTGATCGCGCCGGCCGCCGAACAACCGGTGCAGCTGCAGCGCGCACGCATCGAGGGCGAAGTCCAGGCGGGCATCGCCCAGACCCGGATCACCCTGGAATTCCATAACCCGAACCGGCGCGTGCTGGAAGGTGAGCTGCAGTTCCCGCTGGGCGACGGTCAGCAGATCAGCGGCTTCGCGCTGGATATCAACGGCGAGATGCGTGACGCGGTGCCGGTGCCCAAGGACCGCGGTCGTCAGGTATTCGAGGAGATTGCCCGCCGCGGCGTCGACCCGGGCCTGCTGGAACAGACCGCTGGCAACCAGTTCCGCCTGCGCATCTACCCGCTACCTGCCGGCGGCAGTCGGCGCGTGCAGCTGGTGATGCGTGAGCCGTTGGCCTTCGACGGCCACGGTTGGCAGTGGACGCTGCCGCTGCAGTTCGCCGCCGGTGCGGCCTCGGTTGAACTGAAGCTGCAGGCGCCTGCCACGACCAGTGCAGGTGCGGCTCCGTTCCGCATCAGCACGGGCCAGCTGCACTGGCAGGGCAAGGGCGCGCAGCTACCGGCGCAGCTGCAGTGGAGCCTGCCCGCAGCACGTCAGGCACAAGTCCAGGTGGCGCCCTGGCAGGACGGCCACTACCTGCTGGCGCAGCTGCCCGTGCCGGTCAGCCCCACGCCACGCGCGATGCCCAGCGAGGTCGGGTTGCTGTGGGATGGCTCCGGCTCAGCGGGCCAGCGCGACCGCACGCGTGAGTTCGCCCTGCTGGATCGGTACTTCGCCGCAATGGGTGACGGCACGGTGGCACTGACCGTGCTGCGCGACCGCGCCGAACCGCTACGGCGCTTCCGTATCCGCGCAGGCAACTGGAGCGAGCTGCGCGCGGCACTGCAGGCGGTGCGCCCGGACGGTGCCAGCGCGCTGGCCCAGTGGCAGCCGCAGCCGAGTGTGAAGGAATACCTGCTGGTCAGTGATGGCCTGCTGACCTATGGGCCGGAGCAATTGCCGACGCTGGCACCGGATCAGCGCCTGTTCGCGATCAGCAGCGCCGGTGCCCGCACCGACAGCACGCGCCTGCGCGGCTGGAGCGAATCCCATGGCGGTCGCTTCGTCGCGCTGGGCAAGGATGTGGGGGCAGCTGCCAGCGCGTTGCTGTCGTCGCCGTTGGACGTGCAGGTCGATGCGGGGCGTGGCGTGCAGGACGTGGTGATCGATCGTCGCAGTGAAGCCCAGGGCTGGCTGTGGCTGCACGCACGACTAGCGGCCGACGGTGTGCCGATGCGGGTGCGCGTGGGTGGCGGCGAATGGCAGGCGCTGCCGGCCACGCAGAAAAGCGATGACGGCGAACTGCTGGCCGGCCTGTGGGCGCAGGCGCGCCTGCAGCAACTGGCCGTCGACCGCCGCAGCAACCGTGAGGCCATGCAGCGCCTGTCCCAGCAGTTTGGCCTGGTGGGGCCGGATACCTCGTTGATTGTGCTGGAGACACTGGAGGACTACCTGCGCTATGCGATCCGTCCGTCTGGCACGCTCCGCACCGAGTACGATGCCCGCTTCGCGAGGCAGGTGAGCGATCGCGCCGCTGCAGATCGCCAGCGCCTGGATGAAGTGGCGGCACACTGGAAGGAGCGCCAGCAATGGTGGAACCGCAGCTGGCCGAAGGGAATGCCGCCGCAGCCGAAGGGCGGGGCACTGGAAGTGGCCTCCGCGGACTACGCGATGGAATCGGCGCCGGTGGCGATGCTCGCCGCGCCTGCCCCTGCGGCACCGCACGCCCCGGCACCGATGGCCGCCGCCGAGCAGCGCATGGAAGCCAGCAGCGCGCGTGCACGTCGCTCGGCGCCTGCATCCAACAAGGCCCTGGATTCAATCACGGTCACGGGTGGCCGTGTCGCTGCGCCCGCTGCCGCCAACGAGGGCGAGCTCGGCATCCAGCTGGCGGCCTGGCAGCCGGACTCGACCATCGCCCGGCGCCTGCGCCAGGGCCCGGCGTCGCAACTGTATGACCGCTACCTGGCCGAGCGCGATGCCCATGCCGACAGCAGCGCATTCTTCCTTGATGTGGCCGACCTGCTGCTGGCGCAGGGTCAGCGCGACCTGGCGCTGCGTGTGTTGTCGAACCTGGCCGAGATGGACCTGGACAACCGCCACCTGCTGCGCGTGCTCGGTTACCGACTGATGCAGGCCGATGCTCCCGCGCTGGCGGTGCCGGTGTTCGAGCAGGTGCTGGCGATGGGCCAGGAGGAACCGCAGAGCTTCCGCGACCTCGGCCTGGCACTGGCGGCGGCCGGCAAGCCGCAGCAGGCGCTGGCGCCGCTGTACCAGGTGGTGGTGCGGCCGTGGGACAGCCGCTTCGATGGCATCGCCCTGATCGCACTGGATGAACTGACCAACCTGGTGGCCCGCAGCACGCCCCGCCTGGATACCACCAGCATCGACCCGCGCCTGCTGCAGGCGATGCCGCTGGACCTGCGGGTGGTGCTGTCGTGGGATGCCGACAACAGCGACATGGACCTGTGGGTGACCGACCCGAACGGCGAGCGCGCCTACTACGGCAACCGCCTGACCTACCAGGGCGGGCAGATGTCGCAGGATTTCACCGGCGGCTATGGTCCCGAGCAGTTCTCGCTACGCAATGCCAAGCCGGGCAAGTACAAGGTGGAGGCGAACTACTTCGGCAGCCGCCAGCAGCTGGTGACCGGGGCGACGACGCTGATGCTGCGCCTGACCACCCACTGGGGCACGCCGAAGCAGAAGGACCAGATGGTCACGATGCGGTTGAAGGACCGCGCCGAAACCGTGCTGGTGGGCGAGTTCGAGGTGCATTGACCGCTCGCACGCCCGTATGGAGTCGAGCGCGCTCGACCACGTTGGTGTAGAGCCGAGCCCATGCTCGGCTCATGGCAGAGGCAGCCGAGCGTCGGCTCGGCTCTACAACTGCGCAGCGTGTGCAGCCGGCGATGCTGGCGGATTCGCACGCAGGCCGAACAGCGGCCGCAGCCAGCGCACGCGTCGGATCAGCAGTTCGTGGATCAGCAGGCAGCCGCCGACGGTGCCGCCCAGCAGTAGCGACGGCTCCAGCCAAGGACCCAGTTGCAATGGCTTGAGCCAGAACAACAGCACGATGATCAGGCTCTGGTGCAGCATGTACCAGGGATAGATGGCCTCGGTGCAGTACGGCAGCCAGCCGAACGGGCGATCGAGGAAGACCTTGCCCCAGCCGAGGATGGCCAGCAGCGCGGTCCAGACATACACCGACTGGCTGGTCCTGCCCTGCAGGTCCCAGAACGTTTCAGGCCATTGCCGCAGCGAGGAGTCAGCCGGCAGCACCTGGCCGAGGATGCGCAACCCCAGATACCAGCCAACCGCCGCCAGCGCCAGCCACAGCGTGGTGCGGCGCAGGGAGACCACGCGCTGCCAGAACACCGGCTCGCGACCGAGCAGGTAGCCGGCCAGGAACACTGTCGCGTACTTCGCGTGCTGGTACCAGTCGCCAAGCAGGGTATTGGTGGACGGATAGACCGGCTCCAGCCAGATCATCCAGGCCAGCAGCAGCGCAGACGGAATTCCGATCAGCAGTATCGGCGAGGCGGCGCAGAACGCGATCGCATGGCGCACCACGGCCGTTCCCAGCAATGGCATCAGCAGGGCCAGGGCCAGCGTGTAGTTCCACAGATAGGCCAGGTACCACAGGTGGTTCCAGGTGATGCCGTATTGCCAGCCGGCGAAACTGCCTTCCGGCCACGGCCGCACCTGCCAGTAGCGCAGCAGGAAATGCCCGAAGCCGGGCGCAACATGACCGTTGGCCACGCCCTCGCAGTAGGGCTGGATCGGCACGATCACGAACATGCCGAACAGCAGGGGCAGCAGCAGCCGCCACGTGCGCAGGCCGGCAAAGCGCAGCAGCCTGCCTTCCGGCCGCATCAGCGCGATGGCGATGCCTGAAATCAGGAACAGCAGCGACATCCGCCAGCGGTTGACGAACAGCATCGGCCACTGCAGCCATTCGGCGGTATGCACGCTCTTGAGGTGGAAGCCCCAGTCGTCCACATAGGCCATGGCGGTGTGGTAGAGGATCAGCAGGGCGAAGGCGAACACGCGCAGGGCGTCGATGTCGTGGCGTCGGGTCATGGTGGAGGTGTGCCGGAAGGTCGAGCCAACGTGACGCCGTCCGGCCTGTGCAGCCACTGCCAAGGGGCCGCCGGAACCCGCGCAGTGACCAATGGCGGGGGTGGCGGGACCAATGGAGCGGCTACCTTTGGTCTCTTGAGGCAGGCTGGAGCACCGCAACAACATGGATGCAGCAATGACCCAGGGCCGACCATCGCGCTGGCGTACTCCAACGCGCCTGCTGGTATGGGCGACCATCCTGTCGGCTTCAGCAGTGACCAATGCGCTGGTGGAAGTGATGGACGCCAGTCGCCGCGGCGCCGATCTCGGCCTGTGGGAACCGATGATCTGGGAGTTCAGCAGCCTCGCCCTGATCCTGCTGACCCTGCCGCTGCTGTGGTGGGGCTGTGAGCGCTGGCCGCTGCATGCCGATACCTGGAAGCGGCGGTTGCCACTGTATCTGCTGGCCAGCGTGGGCTGGTCGCTGCTGCACGTGGTGGGGATGATGGTGCTGCGGCACCTGGCCTATGCGTCGATGGGCTACCGCTACCAGGACGATGCAGGATGGCTGGAGCGTCTTGCCTACGAATACCTGAAGGATATCCGCACCTTCGCGATGTTCGTGGCACTGGAGCACTTCGCCAGCTGGTTCGGGCGGCGCAGGCAGGGTGAGGCGAGCCTGCTGGCCGAGCCTGACGTCGGCCCGCCGGTGGAACCGGTCGAGCGCCCGCAGCACTTCCTGGTGCGCAAGCTGGGCAAGGAGTTCCTGGTCGCCACCGCCGACGTGGAGTACGCCCAGGCGGCGGGGAACTACGTGAACCTGCGGGTACGCGGCCACGACTACCCGCTGCGGATCACCATGGCGGTGCTGGAGCAGCGGCTGGACCCGGGTGAGTTCCTGCGCCCCCACCGCAGCTGGCTGATCCATCGCGGCCAGCTGCGCTCGATCGAGCCGCTGGAGGGGGGCGAGGCCCTGCTGCACATGGCCGACGGGGCGAAGGTGCCCTGCAGCCGGCGCCAGCTGCCGCTGCTGCGGCAGGCGTTGGGGGCCGGATGAGGCCCTCATTCCGGGCATCCCCGGCCTGCGGTATCATTACCAGTCATCTTTTGAATGCATAACCGCCGACATGATCGAACTGAATCCTGTCCGCCAGCGCATCACCGATCTGACCGATCGCGTGCTGTCGCTTCGGGGGTATCTTTGACTACGACGCCAAGAAAGAGCGTCTTGAAGAAGTAACGCGGGAGCTGGAAAGCCCCGACGTCTGGAACAACGCCGAGTACGCCCAGAATCTGGGCCGCGAGCGCTCCAGCCTGGAAAAGACCGTGGGCGGCATCGCTTCGGTGCTCGACGGCTTGGCTGATGCCACCGAACTGCTTGAGCTGGCCGAGTCCGAGCAGGACGAGGACACCGCGCTGGCCGTGGTCGCCGACCTGGACAAGCACCAGTCGCACGTCGAGAAGCTGGAATTCCAGCGCATGTTCTCCGGCGAGATGGACAATGCGGCCGCATTCGTCGACATCCAGGCCGGTGCCGGTGGCACCGAAGCCCAGGACTGGGCCGAGATCCTGCTGCGCATGTACCTGCGCTGGTGTGAATCGCGCGGCTGGAAGACCGAGCTGATGGAAGTCTCCGGTGGCGACGTCGCCGGCATCAAGTCGGCCACCCTGCGCGTGGAAGGCGACTACGCCTATGGCTGGCTGAAGACCGAGACCGGCGTGCACCGCCTGGTGCGCAAGTCGCCGTTCGACTCGGACAACCGCCGCCACACCAGCTTCACCTCGGTGTTCGTGTCGCCGGAAATCGATGACAACATCGACATCACCATCAACCCGGCCGACCTGCGTACCGACGTGTACCGTTCGTCCGGTGCTGGTGGCCAGCACGTGAACAAGACCGAGTCGGCAGTGCGTATCACCCACATCCCGACCAACATCGTTGTGGCCTGTCAGACCGGCCGCAGCCAGCACCAGAACCGCGACAACGCGATGAAGATGCTGGCCGCCAAGCTGTACGAGCTGGAGATCCAGAAGCGCAACGCCGAGAAGGACGCCGTGGAAGCGACCAAGTCCGACATCGGCTGGGGCAGCCAGATCCGCAACTACGTGCTCGACCAGAGCCGTATCAAGGACCTGCGTACCGGCATCGAACGCTCGGATACGCAGAAGGTGCTCGACGGCGACCTGGACGAGTTCGTCGAGGCCAGCCTGAAGGCCGGCCTGGCCGTGGGCTCCAAGCGCGTCGATGCCTGATCGGCGCGCCTGCGCGGATGTCGTCACCCTCGTGCGCAACGCCGAGGGTGGTCGATCACGCGTCCTGTAGAGCTGAGCCATGCTCAGCTGCTTTTCGCGGGGTAGCAGATGCGTCGAGCATGGCTCGACGCTACAACGGGTACGGCGGTAGCGATGATGCGCAGCGAAAGTGAACGCAAGGAACTCGGCGGCTTCCTCAAGGCCTGCCGCGCCCGTGTCGACCCTGCCACGCTCGGCCTGCCGGCCGGGCGCCGGCGCACCCCGGGCCTGAAGCGCGAGGAAGTGGCGCTGGCCATCGGCGTAAGCGTCAGCTGGTACACCTGGATCGAGCAGGGCCGCGAAGTGCGTGCCTCGCCCGAGGTGCTTGAGCGCCTGGCGCAGGTGCTGCGCATGAGCGACGACGAACGCGCCTATGCGTTCGCGTTGTCCGGCTATGGCGTGCCACTGGAATCACCGGACGAAAGCGTGACCGATGGCCTGCGCCAGCTGGTGGAGGCGATGCAGCCGATCCCTGCGTATGTGCGCAATACCCGCTTCGACATCCTGGCCTGGAACCCGGCCATCGCCGAGCTGTTCGTGGACTACAGCCAGCTGGCGCCGCATGAACGCAACACGCTGCGGCTGATGTTCCTGTACCCGCCGTACCGTACGCTGATTCTCAACTGGGAAGAAATGACCCGCGGCCTGCTGGCAGGTTTCCGTGCGGCGATGGCGCAGGCGCCGGACAAGGCGCCGTTCCTGGCGTTGGTGGAGGACATTGCCGCGCACAGCGAGGAATTCCGTCAGTGGTGGCCGGAGCACGACGTGCGGCGGTTCGATGAAGGTGCGAAGAAGTTGAACCATCCCACGCGCGGGTTGCTGGACCTGCAGTACGTGGCGCTGGTGCCGGAGAGCCGGCACGATCTTTCCTTGGTTACTTACCTGCCGCGTAGGTAGGTTGGTCGGCAGGGCTGCGCCCTGCACCCGCAGAGGCCGAAGCAACGGCAACAGCAAAGGCGGGCATTCCGTGGGATGGCGGGGCGGCGTGGGTTGGCAGGACACGCCGTAAACCCATCCATGGGGGCTCGATGGCGCCATCCATGGCGCCAACGGTCCTGCCAACCCACACCGCCCCACCTCTGACAGATTTCGCGCGGCTGTTGGTAGGTGCCTACCTTGGTCGACACATCTGTCAGATATCGAAAGAAATTTCGGGGTCAGATCCGTTTTCCATAGGAAAACGGATCTGACCCCAAGAGTATTTCCGACAGATCGCGGAAAACTGTCGAAGGCGGGGTGGGTCCGGTTGCGGGGGCGTGAGCGCCATGGATGGCGCGACCGAGGCTACATGGACGTATTCACGCCGTCCCCCGCAACCGGACCCACCCCGCCATCCCACGGAATGCAGGCCTTTGACCTTGACGTTGCCCTAGCCTCTGCGGGTGCAGGGCGCAGCCCTGCCGATAACCCCATTCAGGCAGGTAAGTGCAGGTCACAGGATAAGCAGACGCCTTGTTGCTTCCGCCAATCGGGTCCACATTCCTGTGCAGGAGACGGGCCACCGCCCGTTGTCGAGACAACAGGAGCCCTGCATGTCCGCTGCCCCCACCACTGCCATTTCCCGCGATCCGGCCACCGGCCAGCAGATCGCCAGCCACCCCTTCGCTACCGACGCCGAACTGGACGCCATCCTCGATCGCGGCCAGGTTGGCTTCGCCGCCTGGAGCACGAGGAGCCTCGAACAGCGTGCAGACGTATTGCGTGCGATGGCCGCGGTACTGCGCCGCGACCGTGAAAAGCTGGCTGCGCTGGCTACTGCCGAAATGGGCAAGGTCCAGGCCGAATCCCTGGCCGAAATCGAGAAGTGCGCCGTGCTGTGCGACTGGTATGCCGACCACGGTGCGCAGTTCCTGCGCGACGAGCCGACCCAGGTGCCCGACGACAAGGCTTACGTGTCCTACCTGCCGCTGGGCGTGGTGCTGGGCATCATGCCGTGGAACTTCCCGTACTGGCAGGTGATGCGCGCGGCGGTGCCGATCCTGATGGGCGGCAACGGCTTCCTGCTGAAGCCGGCCGAGAACATCGTCGGTACCGCGCAGCTGCTCGATGCCGCCTGGCGCGACGCTGGGTTGCCGGAAGGCACTTTCATCGCCGCCAACATCAGCCGCGACGGCACCAGCCGGGCGATCGCCGATGACCGCATCGCGGCGGTGACCCTGACCGGCAGTGTGGCCGCCGGCCGCAGCATTGCTGCCCAGGCCGGGCAGGCGCTGAAGAAGGTGGTGCTGGAACTGGGCGGCTCGGACCCGTTCATCGTGCTGGCCGACGCCGATCTGGACGCTGCCGTCGATGCGGCGGTGGCCTCACGCTTCCAGAACACCGGGCAGGTCTGCATCGCCGGCAAGCGCATCATCGTTGAAGACGCGGTATACGACCGTTTCGTGGCGCAGTTCTGCCAGAAGGTGCAGGCGCTGACCATCGGCGATGGTCGTGAAGCGGGTAATCGCATTGGTCCGATGGCACGCCAGGACCTGCTGGAACAGCTGGATGCGCAGGTACGCGCCTCGGTGGACGCGGGCGCGAAGCTGCTGGTCGGTGGCCATCAGCTGGATCGCCCGGGCGCGTTCTACGCACCCACCGTGCTGGCCGACGTGGAGCCGGGCATGCAGGCCTTCGATACCGAGACCTTCGGTCCGGTGGCCTCGATCAGCCGCGCTCGTGATGCCGACCATGCGGTGGAGCTGGCCAACCAGAGCGAGTTCGGTCTCAGCGGCAACCTGTGGACCGGCGACCGTGCCCGTGCGATGCAGCTTGCGCGCCGGCTGCAGACCGGCGGCGTGTTCGTCAACGGATTCTCTGCTTCGGACCCGCGCGTGCCGATCGGGGGCGTGAAGAAGAGCGGCTTCGGCCGCGAGCTCTCCCACTTCGGCATCCGCGAGTTCGTCAACGCGCAGACGGTCTGGTTCGACAAGCGTTGACGCGCAGCTTCCATCCTTCCTGCAACGATCCATCATCAGTCCAGCGAAAAGGACGGCATTCCAATGTCCAAGGGTTCAGATCTGCTTGTCGCCGCACTTGAGAACGAAGGCGTCGAGCGCATTTTCGGTATCCCCGGCGAAGAGAATCTCGACGTGGTCGAGTCGCTGCGCCATTCCAGCATCGAGCTGGTCATCACCCGCCACGAGCAGGCAGCGGTATTCATGGCGGCCACCTATGGCCGCCTGACCGGCAAGCCCGGGGTGTGCCTGGCCACGCTGGGGCCGGGCGCGCTGAACTTCACCACCGGCGCCGCCTACGCGCTGCTCGGTGCGTGGCCGGTCATCATGATCACTGGCCAGAAGGGCATCGTGGCCAGCAAGCAGGCACGCTTCCAGATCGTCGACATCGTCAGCACGATGAAGCCACTGACCAAGCAGGCGCGGCAGATCGTCTCGGCGCGCACCATCCCGACGATCGTGCGCGAGGCATTCCGCACCGCGCTGGAAGAGCGCCCGGGCCCGGTGCTGCTGGAGCTGCCCGAAGACATCGCGGCCGATGAGGTCGGGGACGTGGCGCTGATTCCGCCGCACGCGGTGGATCGTCCCATCGCCAGTCCGGAAGCACTGGACCGTGCGGCGGAGATCATCCGCAATGCCAAGCGACCGTTGCTGATGATCGCTTCGGCGGCGTCGCGGCCGCAGTCCAGCGAGGCGCTGTCGGCGTTCGTGCTGCGTGCCGGCATCCCGTTTTTCACCACGCAGATGGGCAAGGGCGCGGTGGCCGGTGGTTCGGGCCTGTACATGGGCACCGCGGCGCTGACCGAGCGCGACTACGTGCACATGGCCATCGACCAGGCCGATGTGATCGTGACCATCGGCCATGAGGTCACCGAGAAGCCGCCGTTCGTGATGCGTCCGGGTGGGCCGACCGTGATCCATATCGGCTATTCGCAGGCGGCCGTGGAGCAGGTGTACTTCCCGCAGGTGGAAGTGATCGGCGATATCGGCCGCTCGCTGACCCAGCTGGCCGACCGCATCGAAGGCGCGGTGCCGAACGCCGATGCGCTGCTGCCGTTGCGCGCGACCATCCTGGAGCACCTGGCCGCCCGTGCCGAGGAGGCCGGTTTCACGCCTCAGCGGCTGGTGCATGACGTGCGCCAGGTGATGCCGCCGGACGGCATCGTGGCGCTGGACAACGGCATGTACAAGATCTGGTTTGCGCGTAACTACCGCACCCAGGTGGCCAACACGCTGCTGCTGGACAACGCGCTGGCGACCATGGGTGCGGGCCTGCCGTCGGCGATCATGGCTTCGATCCTGTATCCGCAGCGCCGGGTGCTGGCGGTATGTGGCGATGGCGGCTTCATGATGAACAGCCAGGAGCTGGAGACCGCCCGACGGCTGGGCCTGAACCTGGTGGTGCTGATCCTCAACGATGGGGCCTACGGCATGATCCGCTGGAAGCAGGCGGTGGATGGCTTCACCGACTACGGCATGACCTTCAGCAATCCCGATTTCGTGAAGTACGCCGAGGCCTATGGCTGCAAGGGGCATGAGGTGACCGCGATCGAGCAGTTCATCCCGACACTGGAGGCGGCGTTCAACGAGGGAGGCGTGCACCTGGTGTCGGTGCCGATCGATTACTCGGAGAACCAGCGGGTGCTGGTGGACGAGCTGCGGCAGGCGTTTCCCGGGAACGGCTGAGGCCGGGCCAGGCGCTGCAGTGGGCGTCCACCTTGGTCGACACACGGACCGCCAACCGAGGTTGGCGGCCATCCGGGCGGGCCCGGCCCGGGGCCGGGGCGGGGCGGTTTTGGTATGCTGTCCAACCGGCTTTGCCGGCGCAGCATCCCCCCTCACTACACGATTCCCGCAGATCCATGAGCGAAGCCACCGATACCCCCCCCGTTGACGAAAACAAGTTGATCGCCGAGCGCCGCGAGAAACTCAAAACGCTGCGTGGGCAGGGCATCGCGTACCCGAACGACTTCCGTCGCGAGGACTTCGCCGGCCGCCTGCAGGAAGAGTTCGCCGATGCCGAACAGTGGACCGCCGAGGCCCTGGAAGGTAACGGCCGCCAGGTGAAGATGGCCGGCCGCCTGATGGCCAAGCGCATCATGGGCAAGGCCAGTTTCGCGCAGATCCAGGACGAGTCCGGTCGCATCCAGCTGTTCCTGCAGGGCACGGTGCTGGGCGATGCCTATACCGCCTTCAAGGGTTGGGACGTGGGCGACATCATCGCCGTCGAAGGCGGCCTGACCCGTACCAAGACCGGCGAGCTGTCGGTCAAGGCCGAATCGATCCGCCTGCTGACCAAGTCGCTGCGCCCGCTGCCGGACAAGTGGCATGGCCTGGCCGACGTCGAGCAGCGCTATCGCCAGCGTTACGTCGACCTGATCGTGACCCCGGAATCGCGCGCGGTCTTCATCAAGCGCTCGAAGATCATCCGCGCCATGCGCGCGTGGCTGGACAACCGCGACTTCCTGGAAGTCGAGACGCCGATGATGCATTACATCCCCGGCGGCGCGGCGGCCAAGCCGTTCACCACCCACCACAACGCGCTGGACCTGGACCTGTACCTGCGCGTGGCGCCGGAGCTGTACCTCAAGCGCCTGACCGTGGGTGGCCTGGAGCGCGTGTACGAGATCAACCGCAACTTCCGCAACGAAGGCGTCAGCACCCGCCACAACCCGGAATTCACCATGATGGAGCTGTACGAGGCCTATGCCACGTACAACGAGATCATGGACCTGACCGAAGGCGTCATCCGTGACGTGGCCAAGGCGGTCAACGGCGGCACCGAGGTGGAGTGGGACGGTGCGAAGATCGACCTGGGCCCGGCGTTCCGCCGCTGGCGCATGGACGAGGCGGTGCGTCACCACAACCCGGAAATCTCCGCGGCCGACTGCACCGATCGCGACGCCCTGCTGCGCCATTGCGAGCGCTTGAAGATCCGCGTCAAGCCGTCCTACGGCTGGGGCAAGCTGCTGCTGGAGATCTTCGAGGCCACTGTCGAGCACACGCTGATCCAGCCGACCTTCATCACCGACCACCCGGTGGAAGTCTCGCCGCTGGCCCGCGCCAACGACAACGATCCGGGCTACACCGACCGCTTCGAGCTGTTCGTCAACGGCAAGGAGCTGGCCAACGGCTTCTCCGAGTTGAACGACCCGGAAGACCAGGCCCAGCGCTTCCAGGCCCAGGTGGCGGCGAAGGAGGGTGGCGACGACGAGGCCATGCACTACGACGCCGACTACATCCGTGCGTTGGAGTACGGCATGGCCCCGACCGGCGGCCTCGGCATCGGCGTTGATCGCCTGGTGATGCTGCTGACCGGCAGCAGCTCGATCCGGGACGTGCTGCTGTTCCCGTACATGCGTCCGGAGCAGTAAGTCGTCTTTTTGACTCCTGTTTGTGCGCGCCGTCGCGAAATGAGACGGCGCGATTGACGCCTCCCGCACTCGGCGTATCGTTAATGCACTACCTTGACGTCTGTTATGGCTTGATCGGCGCCAGGGGGAGTACGCATTGTGGAGAGTCCGCTTCACAATGTGATGACGATCATGAACCGGGACGCATGACACGGGAGTCAGGCCGATGCAGGGTGCGAGCGTTCGCAGCGGCAGGGTATCCTCGCCTGCTGATGATCCAGCATGGTCGAGAAACCAGGCAGAGTACGCGTTGAACATCGTCATTGTTGACGACCAGACGTCCGCCCGGACGATGCTGCGTCACGTCATCGAGGACATCGCGCCCGAACTGAGCGTGTATGACTTCGGTGATCCGCTGACCGCATTGGCCTGGTGCGAGGCGCATCCGGTCGACCTGCTGCTGCTCGATTACCGCATGCCGGAGATGGACGGGCTGGAGTTCGCCCGCCGTTTCCGCCGCCTGCCCAAGCATCGCGACATTCCGGTGATCCTGATCACCGTGGTCGGCGACGAGCCGATTCGTCAGGCGGCGCTGGAAGCGGGGGTCATCGATTTCCTGGTCAAGCCGATCCGCCCGCGCGAACTGCGCGCGCGCTGCTACAACCTGCTGCAGCTGCGCCAGCAGACCGAGAACGTGAAGCAACGCGCGTTGTCGCTGGAACAGCGCTTGCTGGCGAGCATGCACGAGGTCGAGGAACGCGAACGCGAGACCCTGTCGCGATTGGCGCGGGCGATCGAGTTCCGTGATGCCGGCACCAGTGCCTACCTCGAGCGCATGGCGCGTGTGGCAGGGCTGATCGCCGAGCAGCTGGGCCTGCCCGAAGACGACGTGCGCCTGATCGAGATGGCGGCGCCGCTGCATGACATGGGCAAGATCGCCATTCCCGATGCCGTGCTGCTCAAGCAGGGCAAGCTCAACGACGAGGAGCTGGCGATCATGCGCCGGCACCCGCGCATCGGCCATGAACTGCTCAGCGGCAGCCAGAACCGCTTCATCCAGGTCGGCGCATTGATCGCGCTGCGCCACCACGAACGATACGACGGCAGCGGCTACCCGGATGGGCTGGTCGGTGAGGCGATTCCGCTGGAAGCGCGCATCGTCGCCGTGGCCGATGTCTTCGACGCACTCATCTCACCCCGTCCGTACAAGGAAGCATGGACCATGGAAGCCACACTGGCTTATCTGTACGCCCAGCGTGGCCGACTGTTCGACCCGCGCTGCGTGGATGCGCTGATGCGCGGTCACCAGCAGTTGATGGATATCTGCGCCCAGCACTCGACGGCATCGACGCGACCGGGTGGGGGACATGCAGGACCTGTTCGCACGCGTGAGGCGTCGGCTGGCGCAGCGTCCGGATTCGGAACATGGCCAGGCGATCGTGCGGGTGGTGCTGATCTCGCTGATCCTGGTCTATGTACTGTTGTCCGGTGCCCGCCTGCACCGGCTGGACCAGTACCAGGGCGTGCTGGCAACGGTGCTGACCGGGCTGGGCCTGTCGCTACTGCTGTGCGGTTGGCTGCTGTGGAAGCCCGAGCGCTCGGACCCGCGGCGGGTGGCCGGGATGCTGGCCGATTACGGCCTGATCGCGGTCGGCATGATCCAGATGGGCGAGCCACTGGCGTGGGTGTACGCGGTGGTGATGTGGGTCACGGTGGGCAACGGCCTGCGCTTCGGGCCGCGCTACCTGGCCGCTGCCATCGTGCTGGCGATGGTCAGTTTCGGCACCACCGTGCTGTTGACCCCTTACTGGCAGGCCAACCTGGGCCTGGCCATTTCCCTGTGGTTGGGGTTGCTGGCAGTACCGTTGTGCTGCTCCTCCCTGCTGCGCCGAAGGATGCGACATCCGACCATGGATACGACGCCCGCCGCTGGCTCCGACAAGCGCTCGCTGCTGGCCCGCTTCAAGCAGCGCCTGTCCGGGCGCGAGGACAGCGAGCACGCGCAGAACCTGATCCGCATCATCATCACGGCGCTGTTCATCAGCTATCTCGGCTGGCGTTCGCTGAGCGGTGGCGGTGAAGCGCTGACGACGACGTGGCTGATCCTCGCCTTCGAGCTGACCATTTCCGCCGGCCTGCTGACCGCGATCCTGGTCAATCCGGGTGTGTCGCATGTGCGCAGGGTGATCGGCATGCTGACCGACTACACCTGCATGGCCTGGATCATGACGATCCAGGGCGAGCCGGCGGCACCGCTGTATGCGGTGATGCTGTGGGTCACGATCGGCAACGGCATGCGCTACGGCAGCACCTACCTGCGCGTGGCCACTGCCATGGGCTGCCTGGCCTTCCTGTGCACGGTGATGCTGTCGCCATACTGGCGCGGCCACGACTATCTGGGCTGGGGCCTGCTGCTGGGCCTGGGCGCGATTCCGCTGTACTTCGATTCGCTGCTGCATGCCTTGACCCGGGCGGTGGCCGAGGCGCGCCAGGCCAATGAAGCCAAGAGCCGCTTCCTGGCCAACATGAGCCATGAATTCCGCACGCCGTTGAACGGGCTGGCCGGCATGACCGAGGTGCTGGCCACCACCCGCCTGGACGATGAACAGCGCGAGTGCCTGAACACCATCCAGGCCTCGACGCGCAGCCTGCTGGCGCTGGTGGAAGAAGTGCTGGACATCTCCGCGATCGAAGCCGGCAAGGTGCGCGTGGAGTGGCACGAGTTCGCGCTGGCCGATGTGCTGCAGGCGATCAACCTGATCCTCACCCCGCAGACCCGCTCCAAATCGCTGGACTATCGCGTGCAGGTGGACGACAACGTGCCGCCGCGCCTGCTGGGTGATGCCGGGCATCTGCAGCAGATCCTGCTGAACCTGATGGGCAACGCGGTCAAGTTCACCGACAGCGGCTACGTGCATCTGCGCGTGTCCAGCCCCGATGCGCTGGGCAGCGAGCGGATGCGCCTGCGATTCGAGATCGTCGATACCGGCATCGGCGTGCCGATGGCGTTGCGCGGGCGCCTGTTCAATGCCTTCGAGCAGGGCGATGTCGGCCTGGCCCGTCGCCATGAAGGCACCGGTCTGGGCACGGCCATTGCCAAGGGCCTGGTCGAGTCGATGGGCGGGCAGGTCGGCTATGCGCCGAACAGCCCGTGCGGCAGCGTGTTCTGGGTCGAGATCACGCTGGACGTCGCAGACACCTCATCAGCCCCGGCGGTTCCGTCCGAGGTGGCTGAAGCTGGGAATGTCATCGCGTTTTCCAATCCCTTCCTGCGCCATCGTGCACGGGTGCGCAGCCTGCGGGTCCTGGTGGCCGACGACCACGAAGCCAACCGCATGGTGCTGCAGCGGTTGCTGGAGAAGGCCGGCCACAAGGTCACCTGCGTCAATGGCGGCGCCGAAGTGCTGGATGCGTTGGAGCAGGCCAGTTACGACGCAGCGATCGTCGACCTGCACATGCCCGGCATGAGCGGACTGGACCTGCTCAAGCAGTTGCGGGTGATGCAGGCCAGTGGCATGCCTTACGTTCCCGTCATGGTGCTGAGCGCGGACGTCACCCCCGAGTCCATCCTGCGTTGCGAGCAGGCCGGTGCCCGCGCCTTCCTTGCCAAGCCCGTGGTGGCCACCCGCCTGCTTGAAGTGCTGGCCGATGTCGCCGCCAACACCCGCGCCGAGTCCGGCATCCAGTCGGTGCCGGCATTGCCGGTCGGTGACGGCGTGCTCGATACCGCAGTACTGGACGAGCTGGCGTCGCTGGGCATGGGCGATGGCTTCGAACGCAAGTTCATCGACCAATGCCTGGCGGACGTCGACGCGAGCATGGGCCAGCTGCAGGGCTGCGGCGAGCGCCAGGCCTGGGAGGATTTCCGCGAGCATGCACACGCGCTGCGCGGTGTGGCGAGCAACCTGGGGCTTGTCCAGGTTGCCGCCTCCAGTGGCGAAATCATGCGCATGGCGGACTGGCAGCTGAAGGGTGAATGGAGCGCCCGCCTTGGCAGCCTGGCGACCGCCCTGCGCAACGGCAGGAATGCGTTGGCTGCCCGTAGCGCGGGGGCACCGCACCGCGACGACAGCGAGCGCAGCCCGTCCTGACCCGCCAGACGCTCAGGCCGGGTCGCCATTGCGCCGGGCCTGCGCCCGTACCAGCCGATCCATGGTGCGCAGGGACTTCTCGCCGAGCTGCATGGCGGTGTCCACCCAGATCTCGGTGATCCGCATCATTTCATGCAGCGGCACCATGGTGGCGATTTCGTTGACCTCACGCATCGCTGCCCATGCGTGCGGAATGCGTCGGCTTTCCTTGATCACCTGTTCGACCGCGGCAACACCTTCGCCCACCGGCACCACGATGTCGACCAGGCCCATCTCCTTCAGCTGGTTGGCGGTGTAGAGGTTGCCTTCCAGCATGATCTTCTCGGCCAGGCGCGGGCTGATCCGCTGGCACAGGAAGGAGTAGGCGCCCATGCCCGGGAACAGGTCGAACAGCACCTCGGGCAGGCCCATCAGCACGCCTTCCTCGGCGACGATGGTGTGGCAGCTGAGTGCGGCCTCGAAGCCGCCACCCAGTGCATTGCCCTGGACCAGGGCGATGCTGTGGGCACGGGTACCCAGGCCGGCATGGAAGGCATGCACGCCGCGCACGCAGCGCTGGGCATAGTCGAGCAGGCGGGCGCGGTCGCCTTCACGGATCAGGCGGCAGAACAGTTCGAGGTCGCCCCCCAGGTTGAACACGTCGCTGTCCGAGGCAAGAACGACATGGGGTGACAGGGCGTGCGAGGCGCTGAGGCGGTCGCCCAGGTCGCGCTGGTAGTCGACGATGTCATCGACCAGGCGCGAGGCGAAGCACGGCCGGCCTGGCTGGTTGACCAGGTTGGCGTGCATGTGGATCCAGTAGACATCCCGCTCGGGCTCCTCGGTGATACGCAGGGTAGGGTGCTGCGAGGGGCGGGTGATGATGGGGCGTACTGCGGACATGGGAGTTCTCCGTGTGACCGTCCGGCCAACCGCAGAGCGGACGGAGAGGAGTGAGGGGGCGGGCTGAACGTGCGGCGGCGACTGATTCTATGCACCCGTCGTGAACCGCCCGCAAGCGCTGTACCGGCCATGTTCCGGTAACAGAAAGACCCCGCCGTCTCCGGCGGGGTCCCTGTATTGTCCCGTTGCCCGGAAACCCTTACTGGGCGGGCGTATCACGCAGCTCGCGACGGAGAATCTTGCCGACATTGGTCTTCGGCAGCTCTTTTCGGAATTCTACGATTCTGGGGTGCTTGTAACCGGTCAGGTTTGCCCGCGCATGTTCCTTGACCATTTCCGCGGTCAGGTTCGGGTCCTTCTTCACGATCACGACCTTGACCACTTCGCCGGACTTCTCGTCCGGGACACCGACGGCGGCGACTTCCAGCACGCCCGGCATCATCGCGATGACGTCTTCGACCTCATTCGGGTACACGTTGAAGCCGGACACCAGGATCATGTCCTTCTTGCGGTCCACGATGTAGAAGAAGCCCTTTTCGTCCATCTTCGCCATGTCGCCGGTGTGCAGCCAGCCGTCGGCGTCGATGGCGGTGGCGGTTTCTTCCGGCCGCTGCCAGTAGCCCTTCATCACCTGCGGGCCCTTGATGCACAGCTCGCCCACTTCGCCCAGCGCCAGGATATTGCCGTTGTCGTCCTTGATGCAGGCATCGGTGGACGGGATCGGCAGGCCAATGGCACCGTTGTACTCGGGCAGGGTGAGCGGGTTGATGCAGGCTGCCGGCGAGGTCTCGGTCAGGCCGTAGGCTTCGACCAGGGTCACGCCGGTGACCTTCTTCCAGCGTTCGGCCACGGCACGTTGCACCGCCATGCCGCCGCCCAGAGTGAACTTGACCGAAGAGAAGTCGATCTCGTCGAAGCCCGGGGTGTTGAGCAGGCCGTTGAACAGCGTGTTGACGCCGGTGATGGCAGTGAAGCGGGTGCCCTTGAGCTCCTTGACGAAGCCCTTCATGTCGCGCGGGTTGGTGATCAGGTGATTGCAGCCACCGAACTTCATGAAGACCAGGCCGTTCGCGGTCAGCGCGAAGATGTGGTACAGCGGCAGGGCAGTGATGATCACTTCCTTGCCCGGCTCGATGCCCGAGGTGGACAGCCACGCCGACGCCTGCTGCATGTTGGCGATCAGGTTGCGGTTGGTCAGCATCGCACCCTTGGCCACGCCGGTGGTACCACCGGTGTACTGCAGGAAGGCGATGTCGTCGTGGTCGATCTCGACCGGCGGAAGCGCGTGGCGGCTGCCCAGCTTGAGCGCCTGCTTGAAGCGGACGGCGCCCTTGATGTGGTAGTTGGGCACCATCTTCTTGACGTACTTCAGCACGAAGTTGACGATCGCGCCCTTGGCGCCGAGCAGGTCGCCCAGGCCGGTGGTGACCACGTGCCTGACCGGCGTGTCGGCGATGACCTGCTCGACGGTGTCGCCGAAGTTGTCGACCACCACCAGCGCACTGACGCCCGCGTCGACCAGCTGGTGCTTGAGTTCGCGCGCGGTGTACAGCGGGTTGACGTTGACCACGGTCAGTCCGGCGCGCAGCACGCCGAAGGTGGCCACCGGGTACTGCAGGCAGTTGGGCATCATCAGGGCGACGCGGTCACCCTTCTTGAGCTTGAGCTCACCCAGCAGGTAGGCGGCGAACTGGGTGACCAGCGCATCCGTCTCACCATAGGTGAGGACCTTGCCGAAGCTGGAGTAGGCGGGACGGTCGCGGAATTTCGCGACGGAAGCGTCGAAGACCGAGGCGACCGAATGGAATTCGTTGACGTCGATTTCGGCGGGAACGCCTTTCGGATAGCTCTGCAGCCAGGGACGATCCAGACTCATATTCCCCCTCCAGGAATCGTGATGTATTAGGTTCGGCCCTGAGCGTAGCGACAATGGCCGTTCATTGCAGCATACCCCGCCGTAGGGAAAACGCGAAGAGGCCCCGAAGGGCCTCTTTGCTGGGTAGTGCCGGCCGCTGGCCGGCATCTGCGCTCGATCGGGCCGCTTGCGTCAGCCCTGCTTGCGCACCGGTGCGCCGTTGGCCTTGTAGTACGGCGCGGTGCTGCGGGCCAGCGGGGTGCGGCCGCGGATCACGTCGGCCAGCTTCTCGGCCATCATGATGGTCGGCGCGTTGAGGTTGCCGGTCACCACCTGCGGCATGATCGAGGCATCGACGATGCGCAGGCCTTCCAGGCCGTGCACGCGGCCCTGGCCATCGACCACCGCCATCGGGTCATCGGCATGGCCCATCTTGTTTGAGCACGACGGGTGGTAGGCGGTCTCGGCATGCTCGCGCACGAATGCGTCGATCTGCGCGTCGGTCTGCAGCGCGCTGCCCGGCGAGATCTCCCGGCCGCTGTACGGTGCCAGCGCCGGCTGCGCGAAGATCTCGCGGGTGATGCGGATCGCCGCGCGGAACTCACGCCAGTCCTGCTCGTGCGACATGTAGTTGAACAGGATGCTCGGATGTTCGCGCGGATCCTTCGAACGCACATGGATGCGGCCGCGGCTGGGCGAGCGCATCGAACCGACGTGCATCTGGAAGCTGTGCGCCTTGATCGGGTTGGAGCCGTTGTAATTGATCGCCACCGGCAGGAAGTGGTACTGCAGGTTCGGCCAGTCGAATTCGGCATCGCTGCGGATGAAGCCACCGGCCTCGAACTGGTTGCTGGCGCCGATGCCGGTGCCCAGGAACAGCCACTCGGCACCGATCGCCGGCTGGTTGTACAGCTTCAGTGCCGGCGCCAGCGACACCGGCTTCTTGCATTCGTACTGCAGGTACATCTCCAGGTGATCCTGCAGGTTGGCGCCGACGCCTGGCAGGTGGTGCACCAGGTCGATGTCCAGGCTGCGCAGCAGGTCGGCCGGGCCGACGCCCGAGCGCTGCAGGATCTGCGGCGAGGCGATGGCGCCACCGCACAGCAGCACTTCGCGGCGCGCAGTGGCACGCTGCGGCTGGTCGTTGTGCAGCCACTGCACGCCCACCGCACGCTTGCCCGAGAACAGGATGCGGTCGGTCAGTGCGTGGGTGACGATGGTCAGGTTCGGACGCGGCTTGGCCAGGTCCAGGTAGCCGCGGGCAGTGCTGGAGCGACGGCCCTTCGGGGTCACCGTGCGGTCCATCGGGCCGAAGCCTTCCTGCTGGTAGCCGTTGAGGTCGTCGGTGCGCGGATAGCCAGCCTGCACGCCGGCTTCGACCATCGCCGCGAACAGCTCGTTGTTGCCGGCCTTCGGCGTGGTCACGCGCAGGGGGCCGTCGCCACCGTGGTAGTCATTGGGGCCGATGTCGCGGGTTTCGGCCTTGCGGAAGTACGGCAGGCAGTCCAGGTAGGTCCAGTCTTCCAGGCCCGGCATGCTGGCCCAGTTGTCGTAGTCCATCGCGTTGCCGCGGATGTAGCACATGCCGTTGATCAGCGACGAGCCGCCCAGGCCCTTGCCGCGGCCGCAGTCCATGCGGCGGTTGTTCATGAAGGGCTCGGGATCGGTCTTGTACGCCCAGTTGTAGCGCTTGCCCTGCAGCGGGAAGGCCAGTGCCGCCGGCATCTGGGTACGGAAGTCGAGCCGGTAGTCCGGGCCACCGGCTTCCAGCAGCAGCACGCTGACATCGGCATCTTCGGTGAGGCGGGTGGCCAGCACGTTGCCGGCCGAACCGGCGCCGATGATGATGTAGTCGTACTCGTTATGGGTGCTCATGGGTGTCTCCTGCAGGCCGGGGCGCGCTGCATGCAGGCGTCCCGGCGGAATGTCGGATCGGCGCGGTGGCCGGACGAGAGGGCGTGCTCGGGGCGCGCCGGTCAGAACACGCTGGCGTAGTCGCCCAGTTCGACCTGCACCGACTTGATGCGGGTGTAGTGGCCGAGGGTGGAGATGCCGTTCTCGCGGCCGACGCCGGATTCCTTGTAGCCGCCGACCGGCATTTCGGCCGGCGATTCGCCCCAGGTGTTGATCCAGCAGATGCCGGCTTCCAGGCGGTGGATGATGCGGTGGGCGCGGCTGACGTCCTTGCTGACCACGCCGGCGGCCAGGCCGAAGGTGGTGTCGTTGGCGCGGCGCACCACTTCGTCCTCGTCGTCGTAGGCGAGGATGCTCATCACCGGCCCGAAGATCTCTTCCTTGACGATGGTCATGTCATCGCGGCAGTCGGAGAACACGGTCGGCAGCACGTAGGCGCCATTGGCCAGCGCGCCTTCGGTGGCGCGGCCGCCGCCGGTCAGCAGGCGGGCGCCTTCGGTCTTGCCGCTTTCGATGTAGCGCAGCACGTTTTCCATGTGCGGGAAGCTGGTCAGCGGGCCGAAGTTGGTCTCGGCGGCCATCGGGTCGCCGATGCGGATGCGCTTGACGCGCTCGACAACAGCGGCTTCGAACGCGGCCAGCATGCTGCGCGGCACGAACACGCGGGTACCGTTGGTGCAGACCTGGCCGGAGCTGAAGAAGTTGGCCATCACCGCGATGTCGGCGGCACGGTCCAGATCGGCGTCATCGCAGATCACCAGCGGCGACTTGCCGCCCAGCTCCATGGTCACTTCCTTCAGCGACGAGGACGCGGCGCTGGCCATGACCTTCTTGCCGGTGGCGACGCCGCCGGTGAAGGAGATCTTCTCGATCACCGGGTGCTCGGTCAGCCACTGGCCGATCTCGCGGCCCGGGCCCTGCACCACGTTGAACACGCCGGCGGGCACGCCGGCTTCGGTGTAGATCTCGGCCAGCCGGATCGCGGTCAGAGGGGTCACTTCGGACGGCTTGAACACCATCGCGTTGCCCGCGGCCAGCGCCGGGGCCGACTTCCACATGGCGATCTGGATCGGGTAGTTCCAGGCACCGATGCCGGCGACCACGCCCAGCGGTTCGCGTCGGGTATAGAAGAAGCTCGATTCGCGCAGCGGCAGCTGGATACCTTCGATGGCGGTGGCCAGGCCGGCGTAGTACTCGACCACGTCGGCGCCGGTGACGATGTCCACGGTGGTGGTTTCGGCCAGCGCCTTGCCGGTGTCCAGGGTTTCCAGGTGGGCCAGTTCGTCGTTGCGCTCGCGCAGGAGCTCGACGGCACGGCGCAGGATGCGCGAACGCTCCATGGCCGTCATCGCGGCCCACACCTTCTGGCCTTCGGCTGCGCTCTGCACGGCACGTTCGACGTCGGCCTGGCTGGCGACCTGCACTTCAGCGATCACCTCGCCGGTGGCCGGGTTGATGGTCTTGAAGGTCTTGCCGCTGGTGGCATCGACGCGCTGGCCGTGGATGTAGAGCTGTTGGACGGGCAGGGTGGTCATGGGGCGTACTCCTTGGAAGGGGGCGGGTGCTGAAGCGCTTATAGCGCGACAGCCTGCAACTGGAAGTCGATATAGCCGTAAGCGATGCGCCGGGACTTCTCGGCATTGAACTGGCCGCCGACCAGGCTGCCGCGCAGCCACAGGCCGTCAATCATCGCGGCCAGGCCGCGGGCGGCCAGGCGGGCCTGCGGGTGGGGCAGCAGGCGGTTGAACTGGTGGCACAGGTTGGAGAACAGGCGCTGGTCGTTGGCGCGCTGCAGCCGGGCCAGTTCCGGCTGGTGCATGCTCGCGGCCCAGAAGGTGAGCCAGACGCGCATGGCGGTGCCGTTGATCTGGCTGTCGTCGAAGTTGCCATCGACGATGGCGCGCAGCTGCTCGCGCGGGTCGTCGCTGGCGTCGGCGCGGTAGCGGGCGACCGCGTCCTTCAGTTCGCGCAGGATCTGCCGCATTGCAGCATTGAGCAGGCCGTCCTTGTCGCCGAAGTAGTGGGCGACGATGCCGCTGGACAGCCCGGCCTTCTTCGCGATGGTGGCGACGGTCGCATCGGCCATGCCGATCTCGTCGATGGTCTGGAAAGTGGCCCGGATCAGCTGCTCGCGCCGTACCGGTTCCACGCCTTTCTTCGGCATTGTCTCTCCACGGATTGCGACCCGAAGGATCGGGCTGCCCGCCATTATGCTTTTTATTGATTGAACGTTCAATCAATAAACCATAGGATGCGCTCGCGCCCCACGCCATGGGCCCGGTTTACCGGTCCGGCCCCGCCCATGTGCTCCCTCGGACTTGATGAGACGACCCCATGTCTTCCCTGGCTCATCCCAAGCGTTCGCCCCTGCGCTTGAACCGTTTTGTGTTCTTCAGTTCCTCGGTGTCGATCGGCATCCTCGGGCTGCTCACCGTTCTCTATCCCGAAGGCAGCGAGCACTGGCTGCAATGGGCGCAGGCCGAAGTGTCGGCCGCGTTCGGCTGGTGGTACATGCTGCTGATCGTGCTGTGCCTCGGCTTCGTGCTGTGGCTGGCGTTCTCGCCGTATGGCCGCATCCGCCTGGGCCACAACGAGGAATCACCGGCCTTCGGCTACGTCGCATGGGTGTCGATGCTGTTCTCGGCCGGCATCGGCATCGCGCTGCTGTACTACGGTGCCTACGAACCGCTGGACCATTTCCTCAATCCGCCCGGGCAGCCCGGCGGGACTGTGGCCGCCGGCCGCGAGGCGATGGTGCTGACCTTCCTGCACTGGGGCCTGCACGGCTGGGCGCTGTACGCGCTGGTCGGCGTGGCGCTGGGCTACTTCGCCTACCGCCGCGACCTGCCGCTGGCGTTGCGCTCGGCGCTGTACCCGATCTTCGGTGAGCGCATCCATGGCCGCATCGGCGACATGGTGGATGGTTTCGGTATCCTGGCTACGCTGATCTCGATGGTGACCAACCTCGGCATCGGTGCGCTGGTGGTGCAGTCCGGCCTGGTCTATCTGTTCCACATCCCGGATACGCCGCAGGTGCTGGTGGCGATCGTGCTGGTGATGATGGTGGTGGCCACCATCGGTGTGGTGGCTGGCGTGGAAAAGGGCATTGCCTGGCTCTCCAACCTCAACGTGCGTCTGCTGTGCGGTCTGCTGCTGTTCGTGCTGGTCACCGGCCCGACTCTGCACCTGTTCGACGGCCTGATCCAGAACACCGGCGATTACCTCGGCGCGTTCGTGCGCAAGAGCTTCGACATGTACCTCAACGACCCGAAGGGCCGTGAGTGGATGGGTTCGTGGACACTGTTCTACTGGGCCTGGTGGATCGCCTGGGCGCCGTTTGTCGGCCTTTTCGTGGCGCGCATCTCGCGTGGCCGCACCATCCGTGAAGTGATCATGGGCGTGCTGCTGATCCCGCTCGGCTTCACCCTGGCCTGGCTGTCGATCTTCGGCAACACCGCCATCGACCTGGTGCTCAACCATGGGCAGGCGATCCTGGGTGAGGTGGCCCAGCACGATGCGGCGATGACGCTGTTCAAGCTGCTGGAATACCTGCCCGCCGCGCCGTATGTAGCCGGTGCCGCGGTGGTGATCGGTTTCGTGCTGTTCCTGACCCCGGTCGATTCGGGCACGCTGATGATCGCCAATCTGTGCACCCGTCGTGTCGATGACGGCGTCGAGGACGGTCACGACGCACCGATCTGGCTGCGCGTGTTCTGGGCGGCCGGCATCACCGTGGCCAGCGTCGGCCTGCTGCTGGCCGGCAACTTCAGTGCGATGCAGACCGCAGTGGTGCTGTGCGGCCTGCCGTTCTCGTTCACCCTGGCGTTCTACATGTGGGGCCTGCTGAAGGCGCTGCGTACCGACCCGGACGCGCCGCGGCGCTGAGGTCAGGAGGTCGCGATTTCGTTGTTGTCTGAAAGACAGCTGCGCCTGCCGGCTGCAATCATCGCTCGACATTTCGCTGCTGGAGTCGAGTGATGATTCGCACGCTGGGTCTTTCTTTGCTGTTGTCCCTTTCCTGCCTGCCTGCGGCGTTGGCCGCACCTCCGGTGCAGCTTGATTTCCCGGTGCTGGCGCTGGGCGAAACCGCGCCGGTACGCCTGCAACTGGCTCCGCATGCGGGCGGGCTGGCTGCCTACTCGATCCACATGAACAGCAGGTACAGCGCAGTAGTCAGTGGCTACGAGGTGACCAGTGTGCAGTGCCCGCCGGGCTTCCAGTCCAACCTGTATGGCGAAGGCCGCGGCGCGGTCTGCTATCGCACCGAGGACGTGCCGCATGCTGGAGGCGTGATGGTGGTGCAGGTCGTCAACGTCGACGCACCCGATGGACACACCGCCTGGGAAGAGGGGCTGGGCTTCCTGGATGCCCAGGGTCCGCTCCAGAATGCTCCGTGGCATCTCTTTGGTGTGCGACCTTGAGCGTGTAAAGCAGACGGCCGGATCCTTGGATCCGGCCGTCTGGGTAATGCAGGTGGTCGCAGTGGAGCGAGCTCGACTCTACTTGGCTGCCAGCTGGCGTAGCACGTACTGCAGCAGGCCGCCGCGGTGGGCGAGGAGGCGCGCTTGCGAACCACTGGTTCGCGCGTCTCCGCAGCGCCCCCGCGCTGGCGCGGGGGCCGGGCTTCCGCCCGTTGGCACCGGGGGAAGGCTCAGCGACCTGCCAGCTGGCGCAGCACGTACTGCAGCAGGCCGCCGTGGTGGGCGAGGAGGCGCGCTTGCGAACCACTGGTTCGCGCGTCTCCGCAGCGCCCCCGCGCTGGCGCGGGGGCCGGGCTTCCGCCCGTTGGTACCCGTGGGCTGGCTCAGCGACCTGCCAACTGGCGCAGCACGTACTGCAGCAGGCCGCCGTGGCGGAAGTACTCGACTTCCTTCGGGGTCAGCAGCATCACCGACACCTCGAAGGTCTTCTTCGTGCCGTCGGCCTTGGTGGCGGTGACCGTGGCGCGCTTGCTGGCGCCGTCCTGCAGGCCGGTGATGTCGATCACTTCCGAGCCGTCCAGGCCCAGCGACTGCGCGTTTTCGCCGTTGCGGAACTGCAGCGGCAGCACGCCCATGCCGACCAGGTTGGAGCGGTGGATGCGCTCGAAGCTCTCGGCGATGACCGCCTTCACCCCCAGCAGCAGGGTGCCCTTGGCCGCCCAGTCGCGCGACGAGCCGGTGCCGTATTCCTTGCCGGCCAGCACCACCAGCGGCACCTTGTCGGCCTTGTACTTCATGGCCGCATCGTAGATCGCCAGCTTCTCCGGCTGGCCACCACCGGCCGGGTAGTACAGGGTGTTGCCGCCTTCCTCGCCACCGAACATCAGGTTCTTGATGCGGATGTTGGCGAAGGTGCCGCGGACCATCACGTCATCGTTGCCGCGGCGGCTGCCGTAGCTGTTGAAGTCGGCCGGCTGCACGCCGCGTTCCTGCAGGAAGCGGCCTGCCGGCGAGTCCTTCTTGATGTTGCCGGCCGGGGAGATGTGGTCGGTGGTGATCGAATCGCCGAACAGGCCCATCACGCGTGCACCGTGCACGTCGTCGATGCTGCCGGTCTGCATGGTCATGCCATCGAAGTACGGCGGGTTCTTGATGTAGGTGGAGGCGTCGCTCCACGCGTACAGGTTGCCGTCCGGCGAGGCGATGGTGTTCCAGCGGGTGTCACCCTTGAACACATCGGCGTAGTTCTGCTTGAACATCTCCGGGCCGATGGTGGCGGCGATGACATCGCCGATTTCCTTGTTGCTCGGCCAGATGTCGCGTAGGAACACCGGCTGGCCATCGCTGCCGGTCCCCAGCGGCTGGGTGGTCAGGTCGATGTCGGTGGTGCCGGCGATGGCGTAGGCCACCACCAGCGGCGGGCTGGCCAGGTAGTTCATCTTCACTTCGGGGTGCACGCGGCCCTCGAAGTTGCGGTTGCCCGACAGCACCGAGGTGACCACCAGATCGCCGGTGGCGATGCCGGCGCTGACTTCGGTCGGCAGCGGGCCGGAGTTGCCGATGCAGGTGGTGCAGCCGTAGCCGACCACGTAGAAGCCGATCTTCTCCAGCTCCTTCAGTACGCCAGCTTTTTCCAGGTAGTCGGTGACCACGCGCGAGCCTGGGCCGAGCGAGGTCTTGACCCACGGTTGGCGGTTCAGGCCCTTGGCGGCCGCGTTGCGGGCCAGCAGACCGGCACCGATCATCACCGCCGGGTTGGAGGTGTTGGTGCAGGAGGTGATGGCCGCGATCACCACCGCGCCATCCTTCAGCCGGACCTTGCGGCCTTCGGTTTCGATATCGGCGTAGCCCTTGGCCAGCTGCTCGTTGCCGACCGCGGCGCCGCCGCCTTCATTGACGAAGGAGGAGACGTCGTCGCTGCGCTTGTCACGGTTGGCGGTCATGCCGACCAGCGCTTCGCGGTAGTTCTTCTGCACGTCTTCCAGCAGCACGCGGTCCTGCGGACGCTTGGGGCCGGCCAGCGACGGCTTCACCGTGCCCATGTCCAGTTCCAGCGTGGTGCTGTACTGCGCATGTGCACTGTTGGCGTCGTGCCACAGACCCTGCGCCTTGGCGTAGGCTTCGACCAGATCGATCTGCTCTTCGCTGCGGCCGGACAGGCGCAGGTAGTTCAGCGATTCGGCGTCGATCGGGAAGATACCGCAGGTGGCGCCGTATTCCGGGGCCATGTTGCCGATGGTGGCGCGGTCGGCCAGTGGCAGATGCTGCAGGCCGTCACCGTAGAACTCGACGAACTTGCCGACCACGCCCAGCTTGCGCAGCATCTGGGTGACGGTCAGCACCAGGTCGGTGGCGGTGGCGCCTTCGGGCAGCTTGCCGGTCAGCTTGAAGCCGACCACCTGCGGGATCAGCATCGACGACGGCTGGCCGAGCATGGCGGCCTCCGCTTCGATGCCGCCCACGCCCCAGCCCAGCACGCCGATGCCATTGATCATGGTGGTGTGGCTGTCGGTGCCGAACACGGTATCCGGGTAGGCCACGGCCTTGCCGTCCTTGTCCGCGGTCATCACCACGCGGGCGAGGTTTTCCAGGTTCACCTGGTGGACGATGCCGGTGTTGGGCGGCACCACCTTGAAGTTATCGAAGGCCTTCTGGCCCCAGCGCAGGAAGCCGTAGCGTTCCTGGTTGCGCTGGAATTCGATCTTGCCGTTGAGGTCCAGCGCGTCGGGCTTGCCGAACACATCGACCTGCACCGAGTGGTCGATGACCAGTTCGGAGGGAATCTGCGGGTTGATCTGCTCCGGCTTGCCGCCGAGCTTGACCACCGCATCGCGCATCGCGGCCAGGTCGACCACGCAGGGCACGCCGGTGAAGTCCTGCAGGACCACGCGCGCCGGCATGAAGGCGATCTCGGTGTCCGGCTCGGCCGCCGGATTCCAGCGGGCCACCGCTTCGATGTGGTCCTTGCCGACGGTGATGCCGCCGTCCTCGTGCCGGAGCAGGTTCTCCAGCAGGATCTTCATCGAGTAGGGCAGGTGGGAGATATCGAAGCGCTGGCCCAGCGTGGGCAGGCTGAAGTAGTCGTAGGTCTTGCCGCCGACGTTCAGCTGGCTGCGGGTGGAGAACGAATCGCTCATGCGGGGTAACTCCTTCTTGCGGATGGCTTGCAGTGGCCCGCGCATGGGCGGACCTGCTTGCGGTCGCCGCGGGCCTGGTGGCCCCGGAGGTTCCAGTATGAACCCGAAACTGAATGGATTCACCCGGGCCGGGTCCGGCCTGCGGCATCGGTTCCAGACTACAGGGGAAGGTGTATGGCGTATGTCACGTTTGTGGCCGATCCTTTGCGAGGCAAGGGCTGGCGGGTCGCCGGTCCTGTTCAGGGTGGAAGTATGCCCGGGGAAGTATGTATAATTTGTGCATACTCTGGAGGGCCTACCGATGGAAGCCACTGTTGCAGAACGCGGACAGATCACCCTGCCCAAGGCGGTGCGTGATGCCCTCGGCCTGACCAAGGGCACGCTGCTGAAGGTCGAGCTGGACGGTAGCCGTATCATCCTGCGCAAGAGTGTTGACGATGCCATTTCACGGGCGCGCGGCAAGTTCGCGCTGGACGGCTTCGAATCGTCCGACGCAGCCGTACGCGCGGTGCGTGACGAGGAATAAGCCGTGATGATCGCCGTCGATTCACCGGTGCTGGTCGAGCTGCTCAGCAATGGTCCGCAGGCCGATGCGGTGGAAGCCATCCTCCGGCAGAGCCTGGTCGGTGGCCGCGTGGTGGTCTGTGGCGCGACCCTGGCCGAGGTCTGCGCATCGCTGCGCGGCGGCGCCGAGGTGCTCGAAGCGCTGGAAGAAATGGGCGTGCACTTCAACCCGATGGAAGCCAAGTCGGCGTTGCGCGCGGGCGAGATGCACCGCCGCCACCGCCAGCGCAGTGGCAGCCGCCGCAGCCTGGACGAATTCATGGTCGGCGCCCACGCACTGCTGCAGTGCGATGGCCTGATCACCTGGAACGACACGTTTTACCGCGACTACTTCAAGGGCCTGAAGCTGATCGTGCCGCACGCCTGAGCCCACTTTTTTTCAACCTACGCATTACCCGGGAGTTGTCATGTTGGAAGCCTACCGCCACCACGTCGCCGAGCGCGCTGCGCTTGGCATCCCGCCGCTGCCGCTGAGCGCGCAGCAGACGGCCGATGTCATCGAACTGCTGAAGAACCCGCCGCAGGGCGAGGCCGAGTTCCTGCTCGACCTGCTGACCCACCGCGTGCCGGCCGGCGTCGATGACGCCGCCAAGGTCAAGGCCTCGTACCTGGCCGCGATCGCGCTGGGCAGCGAGCAGAACGCGCTGATCAGCCGCGAGCGCGCCACCGAACTGCTGGGCACCATGCTCGGCGGTTACAACGTCGCTCCGCTGGTGCAGCTGCTGGACGACGCCAGCGTCGGCACCATCGCCGCCAACGGCCTGAAGAAGACCCTGCTGGTGTTCGACGCCTTCCACGACGTGCAGGAAAAGGCCAAGGCCGGCAACGCCAACGCCCAGGCCGTGCTGCAGAGCTGGGCTGAGGCCGAGTGGTTCACTGGCAACCCGGAAGTGCCGCAGAGCCTGACCGTCACCGTGTTCAAGGTGCCGGGCGAGACCAACACCGACGACCTGTCGCCGGCGCCGGACGCGACCACCCGCCCGGACATCCCGATGCACGCCCTGGCGATGCTGAAGAACAAGCGCGACGACGCGCCGTTCACCCCGGAAGAAGACGGCAAGCGCGGCCCGATCCAGCAGATCCTCGACCTGAAGGACAAGGGCCACCTGGTTGCCTACGTCGGCGACGTGGTCGGCACCGGCTCCTCGCGCAAGTCGGCCACCAACAGCGTGCTGTGGTGGACCGGCGATGACATTCCGTACATCCCGAACAAGCGCGCCGGTGGCGTGTGCCTGGGCGGCAAGATCGCGCCGATCTTCTACAACACCATGGAAGATGCCGGTGCGCTGCCGATCGAGCTGGACGTGTCGAAGATGGAGCACGGCGACGTCATCGAGCTGCGCCCGTACGAAGGCAAGGCGCTGAAGAACGGCGAGGTGATCGCCGAATTCCAGGTCAAGTCCGACGTGCTGTTCGACGAAGTGCGTGCCGGTGGCCGCATCCCGCTGATCATCGGCCGTGGCCTGACCGGCAAGGCGCGCGAAGCGCTGGGCCTGGCCCCGACCGACCTGTTCCGCCTGCCGGTGCAGCCGGCCGACACCGGCAAGGGCTTCTCGCTGGCACAGAAGATGGTCGGCCGCGCGTGTGGCCTGCCGGAAGGCCAGGGCATGCGCCCGGGCACCTACTGCGAACCGAAGATGACCTCGGTCGGCTCGCAGGACACCACCGGCCCGATGACCCGTGACGAGCTGAAGGACCTGGCGTGCCTGGGCTTCTCGGCCGACCTGGTGATGCAGTCGTTCTGCCACACCGCCGCCTACCCGAAGCCGGTGGACGTGAAGACCCACCACACCCTGCCGGAGTTCATCTCCACCCGTGGCGGCGTCTCGCTGCGCCCGGGCGACGGCGTGATCCACAGCTGGCTCAACCGCATGCTGCTGCCGGACACCGTCGGTACCGGTGGTGACTCGCACACCCGTTTCCCGGTGGGCATTTCGTTCCCGGCCGGTTCGGGCCTGGTCGCCTTCGCCGCGGCCACCGGCGTGATGCCGCTGGACATGCCGGAGTCGGTGCTGGTGCGCTTCAAGGGCAAGATGCAGCCGGGCGTGACCCTGCGTGACCTGGTCAACGCGATTCCGCTGTACGCGATCAAGTCGGGCCTGCTGACCGTGGCCAAGGCTGGCAAGAAGAACATCTTCTCCGGCCGTATCCTGGAAATCGAAGGCCTGCCGGAGCTGAAGGTCGAGCAGGCGTTCGAACTGTCCGACGCCTCGGCCGAGCGTTCGGCCGCCGGTTGCTCGGTGCGCCTGAACAAGGAACCGATCATCGAGTACCTGACCAGCAACATCACGCTGCTGAAGTGGATGATTGCCGAGGGTTACCAGGATCCGCGTTCGTTGCAGCGCCGTATCGAGAAGATGGAAGCGTGGCTGGCCAACCCGGAGCTGCTGGAGCCGGATGCCGATGCCGAATACGCTGCCGTCATCGAGATCGACCTGGCCGACATCCACGAGCCGATCGTGGCCTGCCCGAACGATCCGGACGACGTGAAGACCCTGTCCGAAGTCGCTGGCGCCAAGATCGACGAAGTGTTCATCGGTTCGTGCATGACCAACATCGGTCACTTCCGTGCCGCTGCGAAGCTGCTGGAAGGCAAGCGTGACCTGCCGACCCGCCTGTGGGTGGCCCCGCCGACCAAGATGGATGCCTCCGAGCTGACCAAGGAAGGCGTGTACGGCACCTTCGGCGCCACCGGCGCGCGCATGGAAATGCCGGGCTGCTCGCTGTGCATGGGCAACCAGGCGCAGATCCGCGAAGGCTCCACCGCGATGTCGACCTCGACCCGCAACTTCCCGAACCGCCTGGGCCGCAACACCAACGTGTACCTGGGTTCGGCGGAGCTGGCGGCGATCTGCTCGCGCCTGGGCCGCATCCCGACCAAGGAGGAGTACATGGCCGATGTGGGCGTGATCGCCGCCAGCGGCGCGGAGATCTACCGCTACATGAACTTCGACCAGATCGAGGAATACCAGGACGTGGCCAAGACGGTCGCTGCCTGATGCGGTAACTGAAAACCCCCGGCTCGCGCCGGGGGTTTTTGTTTGCGGGATGCCCTGTGGCGCCGAATCCATGCCCGGCTGCTGTTCGCGCGATCCGCGATGAGTCGAGCGTGGCTCGACTCTACAAAGGCATCCACGCATGGCGTGGATCCACTTCGCGTCAGCTGCGGGCGAGGGCGAGCAGGCGTTCCGCTATGCGTTCCAGTGGTACCTGTTCGTCCGCGGCGCCGAGCTTGAACGCTGCACCGGGCATGCCCCAGACCACACTGGTGGCCTCGTCCTGCACCAGTGTCGGCGCGCCGGCCTGGCGCATCTCCAGCAGGCCGCGTGCGCCGTCATCGCCCATCCCGGTGAGTATGGCACCGATGGCGTTGCTGCCGGCGGTCTGCGCGACCGAACGGAACAGCACGTCCACCGCGGGCTTGTGCCGGTTCACTGCCGGGCCGTCATCGACGCGGCAGCGCCAGCGCGCACCATCGCGGATGATGCGCAGGTGCTTGCCGCCGGGTGGGAGGTAGGCGTGGCCGGGCAGCACCGCTTCGCCGTCGCTGGCCTCGCGCACGGCCATCGCCGAGTGTCGGTCCAGGCGTTCGGCAAAGGCGCTGCTGAAGCTGGCCGGCAGGTGCTGGGTCATCACCACGGCGGGCGCGTCGGCGGGCATGCCTTCCAGCACCACGCGCAGCGCTTCGGTGCCACCGGCTGACGAGCCGATCGCGATCAGGCGATCGGTGGTACGGAACTGCGGTGAGACGGGGCGCATCGAGGGGGCTGCGTCCAGCATGAGTTTCGGGACTGCAGCGCGCACCAGCGGGCGCACCCGCGAGCGCGCCGCCATCTTGACCTTGGCGATGATCTCGTCGGCGTAGCCCTGCAGGCCGCGTGCGACGTCCAGCTTGGGCTTGGAGACGAAGTCCACCGCGCCCAGCGCCAGCGCCTGCAGCGTAGTGTCGGCGCCGCGTTCGGTCAGCGACGAGATCATCACCACCGGCAGCGGGTGCAGGCGCATCAGGTTTTCCAGGAACGCCAGCCCGTCCATGCGCGGCATTTCCACGTCCAGGGTGATCACGTCCGGGGCCAGGCGCTTGATCTTCTCGCGCGCCAGCAACGGGTCGGCGGCGGTGCCGACCACGTCGATGGACGGATCGCTGGACAGGATCTCGGTGAGCATCTGGCGCACGACGGCGGAGTCGTCGACGATGAGGACCCGGCAGGGGGCGTTGCCGGTCAGGGTCATTCGAACAGCTCCACGCCGCCGGTGACCGGGGTCTTGGACAGGCGTGCACGCACCGCCGATTCGGTCGCGGCCACCTCTGCTTCATGGGCGTGCGGCAGGCGCTGCACCACCACGCGGCCGGTATCGGCGAAGAACCAGATCTTGCGCGGATGGATGCCGCACAGGTCCTCGGCGATGATCGGAATATGCTCGGCCTGCAGGTACTGGCGCACGAACTCGGCGTTGCGCGTGCCGACCGGATTGCTG
The DNA here is from genome assembly GCF_034508895.1 of Stenotrophomonas geniculata. Taxonomy (NCBI): domain Bacteria; kingdom Pseudomonadati; phylum Pseudomonadota; class Gammaproteobacteria; order Lysobacterales; family Lysobacteraceae; genus Stenotrophomonas; species Stenotrophomonas geniculata. Next base: position 4,311,030 of record NZ_CP140571.1, on the reverse strand, counting down.
GTGAAGCCCTTGAGCACGTTGGCGCCGCCGAACACCTTGGCTTCGATGCGCTTGCGGTGGGCGCCGCGCTTGAGCATGTCGTTGATCAGCAGTTCCATCGCGTAGCTGCCGTAACGCGCGGGCGCGCCGTCGCCGGCATTGCCCTCGGGCAGCAGGAAGTGGTTCATGCCGCCGATCTTCAGTACCGGGTCGCGCAGGCACGCGGCCACGCAGGAACCCAGCGTGGTGGTCAGCGCGGTGGTGTCGTCCACCACCAGGTACTGGGTCGGCAGCAGCTTGGCCGCGATGGTCTGGAAGCGCGCATCCTGGTAGCGCATCACATCGTCGGTACGCAGCGAGGCGTTCATGCGCCGGCCTTTGCCGCACGGCGATACAGCGTACGGCCGCAGGGCTGGATCAGGTCGGCGGCGTGCAGGTAGTTCTCCGAGTGTCCGGTGTAAAGCAGGCCGTCATCGGCCAGGTGCTGCACCAGGCGGCCGAGGATGGCACGCTGGGTCGGCTTGTCGAAATAGATCATCACATTGCGGCAGAACAGCGCGTCGAATGGTCCGCCGACGTCGTAGCGCGGGGCGAGCAGATTCAATGGGCGGAACTCGATCAGCTCGCGTAGTGCCGGCAGCACGCGGCACTGGCCCTCATTGGGGCCGCTGCCACGCTGGAAATAGCGCCGGCGCAGATCCGGGTCGAGATTGGTGACCCGGTCGATGTTGTAGACGCCACGGCCGGCGGTGGCCAGTACCTGGGTATCAACATCGGTCGCGACGATGCGCACCGGCGGCTTCAGCGTACCGAAGGCCTCACAGGCGGTGATCGCCATCGAATAGGGTTCTTCACCGGTGGACGCCGCGCATGACCACAGCAGCAGCGGCGTGCGGCTGGAGCGCTGCTGCAGTTCCTCGCGCAGCTTGTCGAAGTGGTGCGGCTCGCGGAAGAACGAGGTCAGGTTGGTGGTCAGGGCGTTGGTAAACGCCTGCCACTCGTCGCCGTCTTCCTGCTCCAGATGGTCCAGATACTGCTGGAAGCTGCGCATGCCCAGCGTGCGCAAGCGGCGCGACAGGCGGCCATAGACCATGTCGCGCTTTGCCGGGGCAAGGGCGATGCCCACGCGCTGGTAGATCAAGTCGCAGACGCGGCGGAAATCACGGTCGGCGAACTCGAATTCGCGCGGGCCGGTGACGATGGGAGTGGGACTTTGCACGGGGGACGTGTCCATCGGCAGAGGCGGCGGCCGAAGCCGCCGCGGGTGGGTCTCAGAATTCCTGCCAGTCGCTGTCGCTGGCGACGAAGGTGCTGGCGTTGCTGCCGGCGCGGCGGACCGGTGCCGGCGTTGGAACCGGCTGCGGGCGCGCCACGGCGGCGGCAACACGGACCGGCTCGACACGCGCGGCCACCGCCTTCATTGCGGCGGAGACCTGGTTGTCCAGGCGGAAGATCGCCACGGCGTCGGCCAGCTGGCCAGCCTGTTCTTCCATCGCGCGCGCGGCAGCGGTGGCTTCCTCCACCAGCGCGGCGTTCTGCTGGGTCGTCTCGTCCATCTGTACCACGGTCTGGTTGACCTGCTCGATGCCGGCGCTCTGTTCCTGCGAGGCGGCGGAGATCTCGGCCATGATGTCGGTCACGCGCTGCACCGAGGCGACGATCTCGCCCATGGTGCTGCCGGCCTGGTGGACCAGGCTGGAGCCTTCGGCAACCTTGCCGACCGAATCATCGATCAGGCCCTTGATCTCCTTGGCGGCGGCGGCCGAGCGCTGGGCGAGGGTGCGCACCTCGCTGGCGACCACGGCGAAGCCGCGGCCCTGTTCACCGGCACGTGCGGCTTCCACTGCAGCGTTCAGCGCCAGGATGTTGGTCTGGAAGGCGATCCCGTCGATGACCGAAATGATCTCGGCGATCTTCTTCGACGAGGCTTCGATGGCCGACATGGTGTTGACCACCTGGCCAACCACGCTGCCGCCTTGAGAGGCAACACCCTGCGCGCCGATCGCGAGCTGGTTGGCTTGGCGGGCATGCTCGGCGTTCTGGCGTACGGTGGAGGTCAGTTCCTCCATCGAGGCAGCGGTTTCTTCCAGGTTCGCAGCCTGCTGTTCGGTACGGCGCGACAGATCGCTGTTTCCCGAAGCAATCTCACCGGCGGCCAGGGTGATGCTGGAGGCACTGGCCTGGATCTGGCCGACGATCTGGGTCAGCTGCGCGACGGTTGTGTTGGCGTCGTCACGCATGCGGGCGAACACGCCCTGGTAGTCACCCTGCATGCGCGCGGTCAGATCACCTTCGGCGATGGCCGACAGCAGCTGCGAGAGCTTGCCGAGGTTGTCATCGCTGACCGCCATCATCGCGTTGAGGTTTTCCAGCATCAGGCGAAAATCGTGATCGAAGCGCTGCGCATCGCCACGGCGGCTGAAGTCGCCGGCAGCGGCGGCACTGGCCAGCTGCTTGATTTCGGCGTTGATGCGGCCGAGATTGGCCTTGACGGTGTCGACGGTGGTGGTCATCGCCGCCTTTTCGCCGGGGTAGCGGGCGATGTCGCGGCTCAGGTCGCCGACCGCGTACTGCTGTACCACGTCCAGCACGTCATGCAGGGTCTGCACGTGGCCGCCTACCAGGGCGTTGGTTTCCTGCACCATCAGCCCGTACTCGCCGGGGAAGGCACTGGCGTCGATGCGATAGCTCAGTTCGCCGGCATCGTGGCGGCGGGCCATTTCGCGCTGGCCGCCGATCACTGCGTGCAGCTGCTGCTGCATGCCGGACATGGCGTCCAGCAGGCGACCGGGTTCGTCATGCGCCTGCGGACCGATGTGGCTGTCCAGCTTGCCGCGGGCGATACCCTCGGCGACGGCCGTTGCCTGCTTCAGCGGCACGGCGATGCGGTTGCCGATGAGCCAGCTCAGGGCCAGCACGATCAGTACCAGCACGCCACCGGAGACGGCCATGATGGCGGTGAACACCAGCGCCTGCTTCTGCACGTCGTCCATGTAGACGCCGCTGCTGACCACCCAGTTCCAGGGCGCGAACAGGCCGGCGTAGGCGACCTTCTCGACCTCGCCCTTGCTGCCGGGCTTGGCCCAGCGATAGTTGACGAAGCCACCGCCGGCCTTGGCTGCTTCGACCTGGTCGTAGTAGATGCGCACGCCGTCGTCGGTGCGGAAGTCCTTCATGTCCTTGCCGACCAGATCCTTGCGGAACGGGTGCATCAGCAGGCGGTAGCCGGTGTCGTAGATGTTGAAGTAGTAGGCATCGTTCTCGGCGCGCATCACTTCCAGCGCCTGCAATGCCGCGCTCTTGGCAGCGTCCTCGCTGAGCTCGCCGGTACCGGCCAGCCGGTGATAATGCTGGAGGATGCCGTAACTGAGTTCGACCTGGGTCTTCAGCGCGGTCTTGCGGGTCTCGGTGAGGTCCAGGTACTGCATGCGGGCGGCGATCACCGAGAGCGCGATCACGCCGAGCGCGATGAGCAGCGTCAGCAGGTTGAGCTTGCGCCGGACGGAGAGGTTGCTGAAGTAGTGTTGCCAGCGATGCAGGAGATTCATCGAGCAGGACCAGGTCGAAGCGGGCGGGCGGCGCCGAGCCGGTCAGCGGCGGGACAAGCCGTGACAACCCCGTTATCGGCCGATGGGGCGGGGGATTGAGGCGCAGTGTCCGAACGTATTCAGGTTTCCTTGCAGCGGCGGCTGCGGCGCTGCCTGCGGCAGGCTGGTTTTGAAGCAACAGCAACAGCAACAGCAACAGCGGCTGGTCGGCGCTGGATTGTCAGTAAGTGGCTGGGCCGGGGTGGGCAGGCAGGACACGCCATAAACCCGTCCATGGGGGCTCGATGGCGCCATCCATGGCGCCAACGGTCCTGCCTGCCCACCCCGGCCCAGCCCTCCTGGCATTTTGGTGTCGGACGGCAAGAGCGTTGGGTTTCCAGGTGGAAAGAGGGGTCAGATCCGTTTTCCTGCGGAAAACGGATCTGACCCCGGAAGCAATACGGCTGTTGCTCTTGCTCTTCTTTCTTCAATCCGGGGTGGACGCGCACGGAAAATGTCTGTGGCCGGGAGGGTGGGTTGCGCAGGGGTGTCCGCGGCATGGATGCCGCGGCCAAGCCCCCAGGGACGGGTTGTGGTGGTCTAATCAACTTGGACACTCGATAGGATCAATTTCAAGCATCGAGGTAGACCCATGGCAAAGCAGATCACTCAGGGCATGAGGGACGAGGCGGTTCGCCTTGTGGTTGTGGAGGGGCAGACAGTCAGGGACGTCTGCCAGCTGATGGATGTCGGCCCGACGGCGCTGAGGCGCTGGATCGAGCAATGGCGTCGAAAACATGACCCGCAGGCCGAGGCACCGCCCGTAGATGCCCAGGTCAGAATCGCCGAGCTGGAGGCCCAGAATCGCAGGCTCAAGGAGGAGCGCGACCTACTAAAAAAATCCATCGCCTTCTTCATTCGGGACAGCGATCACCGGAACAGGTGATCCAGGAATTGGGGAAGGTCGCTCCGATCCGGTTGGTGTGTCAGTTGATGGACTATCCCCGTAGCAGCTACTACGCCTGGCTGCACCGGGAGCCCCGGATTGACCGGGAACTGCTGGCCCAGGTTGATCTGGTTCGTCGCATTCATCAGTCCCACCGGGGGAGCTGTGGCTCTCGCAAGATGGCCAGGGAGCTGACCAATCGCGGCCTGCCAGTGGGTCGCTACCGCGCCCGGACGCTGATGCGCCGGGCCGGCGTCAGGGCGCGGCAGCACCGGCGGCACAAGTACCACAGTCTGGGGCCGCAGGCACTGACCGCGCCCAACGTGTTGGAACGCCAATTCAACCCGGAGGCACCCGACCAAGTCTGGGCAGGGGATATCACCTACATCCCGACCCAGCAAGGCTGGCTCTATCTGGCCATCGTGGTGGATCTGTTTGCCCGACGGATCGTGGGCTGGGCCCACTCTCACGAAGGGGATGCCTGGCTGGCCGTCAGAGCCCTGCGTGGGGCTCTGAAACAGCGTCGTCCCAACGGGCGACTACTTTTCCACTCGGATCAAGGTCGGCAGTACACCAGCCATGCCATGGCCGAAATTCTGCGTGACAACGGCATCACCCAAAGCATGAGCAGGAAGGGCAACTGCTGGGACAACGCGGTGGTGGAACGGGTTTTCGCCACCCTCAAAGGGGAATGGCTTTACTCAAAATACCCCACTCGACAGGAGGCTGCAGCAGACATCGAGCAATTCGTGGACTGGTACAACCACCGTCGGCCGCACAGTGCCAACGGCCTTGTGCCACCTGCGCTTTGTGAAGAGCAGGTGGCCTGAACTCCCTTTGGGAGTGTCCAAAAATACTTGACCACCACAGGTTTACGGCGCCCCCTGCGCAACCCACCCTCCCGGCCAGCCCTCAGTAGCCAAGCGCTCTCCGCGACCACCCCGAGGGGCTTCGCCGTTGGCTGGATATCCAGATACCCCGTAAACGAAAACGCCCCGGCGCAGGGCCAGGGCGTCTTCGTGGATCAGGTCAGGCTGGAATCAGAACTCCTGCCAGTCTCCGTCGGCCAGTTCGGTGGCCATCGGGCGACCACCCGCGGTGCGCCGGGCCGGCGGTGCGACCGGTGCCGGAGCGACCGGCGCCGTGGCGCGCGGGGCAGGGGCAGCGACGACGCGCGGGGCGGCCACGACCTCGGCTTCGTCCACCACGAAGATCGACACGGCCTCGCTGAGGTGGCCGGCCTGTTCTTCCATCGCGCGGGCGGCGGCGGTGGCTTCTTCCACCAGTGCAGCGTTCTGCTGGGTGGTCTCGTCCATCTGCACCACGGTCTGGTTGACCTGCTCGATGCCGGCGCTCTGTTCCTGCGAAGCCGCAGAGATCTCGGCCATGATGTCGGTCACGCGCTGCACCGAGGCGACGATCTCGCCCATGGTGGCGCCGGCCTTGTGTACCAGGGCCGAGCCGTCGTTGACCTTGCCAACGGAGTCGTCGATCAGGCCCTTGATCTCCTTGGCGGCAGCGGCCGAGCGCTGGGCGAGGGTGCGCACCTCGCTGGCGACCACGGCGAAACCACGTCCCTGTTCACCGGCACGTGCGGCTTCCACGGCGGCGTTCAGTGCCAGGATGTTGGTCTGGAACGCGATGCCGTCGATGACCGAGATGATCTCGGCGATCTTCTTCGACGAGGCTTCGATCGCCGACATGGTGGTGACCACCTGGCCGACCACTTCACCGCCCTGCGAGGCGACGCCATGCGCGCCGATCGCGAGCTGGTTGGCCTGGCGGGCGTGTTCGGCGTTCTGGCGCACGGTGGAGGTCAGTTCCTCCATCGAGGCAGCGGTTTCTTCCAGGTTGGCAGCCTGCTGTTCGGTACGGCGCGACAGGTCGCTGTTGCCCGAGGCGATTTCGCCGGCGGCCGAGCTGATCGCACGGCTGGACTGCTTGATGCGGGTGACGATCTCGCTCAGCTGCGCGGCCGTGGCGTTGGCGTCGTCGCGCATGCGGGCGAACACGCCCTGGTAGTCGCCATGCATGCGCACGGTCAGGTCACCCTGCGACAGCGCGGCGAGCAGGCCGGAGATCTGTTCGATGCTGCCGGCATTGGCGTCCAGCAGGCCGTTGATCTGCTGGGCCAGCTGCAGGAAGAAGCCTTCCTTGTCGCTGGAATCGATGCGGCCGGACAGGTCGCCGGCGGCTGCCTGGGCGATCACGCGCGCCACTTCGGCTTCCACCTGCGCTTCCTGGGTACGGTCGCGCCATTCCACCACGTAGCCGACGGTGTCGCCGCCTTCATTGCGGATGGTCGAGACCACCTGGGCGAACTGGGCATCGCCGTACTGCATCGGGCGACGGGCCACGCCGTGTGCCTTCAGGTTACCCAGCAGGGTCTGGTCCATTTCACCGCGGTGTTCAAGCACGGTGACCGGCTTGCCGATCAGCGAGGCCTGGGCATCGAAGTCCGGCAGGTCGCGGCGAACTTCGTCCTGGTACTGGCTCAGGGTCTGCTGCAGGGCGCGGTTGCTGTAGACGATGGTGTTGCTGGTGTCGGTCAGGTACACGCCGGTCGAGCTGTAATCCAGCGCCGTGCGGATGCGCAGGTTCTCGCGCGCCACGGCCTGGTCGGTTTCGATGCGCTCGCGCAGGTCGCGCTGCATGCGCTGCATGGCCTGCATCAGTTCGCCCACTTCATCCTGGCGGCTGACGTCGATGTGGCCATCGAGCTTGCCGCCGGCCACGTCGTTGGCAACCGACACGGCGCCGCGCACGCTGCCGACCAGGGCGCGGGCGAACAGCCAGACCAGCACCAGGCCGAGCGCGGCGCCGCCCAGCAGGGCGATCACGGTCAGCACGGCCGAGGCGGAATACGTGGAGGCGGCCTGTTCGCGCGACGCGCGGGCGAGGCGGTTGTCTTCGGCGATCAGCGCTTCCAGCGCCGAGGCGGCCTTGCGGTGCTTGGTGCGGGTTTCGCCGACGAAGGTATCGATGGCGTCGTCCGGCAGGTCCAGTTCCAGCATCTCGGTGACGCTGTCATAGGAGGCCAGGGCGTCCTTCCACTCCTTGGCGAAGGTGTCGAACAGCTTCTTCTGCTGCGCGTTGTCGACCAGGGTCGGATACTCCTTGATCGACTTGTCCATGCTCGCGCGCAGCTCGACGCCCTGCTTGCGTGCATCCGCCTTGACGTCGTCGCTGGCGCGGATCAGCTGCTGGTAGGCGGCGTTGCGGTATTCACCCAGCATGCCGCGCATCTCGCCGGCCATGCGGATGCTCTCCATGCGAGAACCCGCCAGCTCGGTGGTGACATTGTTCAGCGAATGCAGGCCACGATAGGCGACGATGCCCTGCAGCAACATCACCAGCAGGAGGACGCCGAAGGTCAGCAGCAGCTTCGGCATCAGTTTGAGGTTGTTGATCCACGGCATGGGCGTTGCGATCTCCTAAGGCAGACGCGTCCGGGCGTCGGGCCCGGTTGCAGCAGAAACCACGCCGGCACCAGGTCCGGCGTGGTTCGACGGACAGCGGATTACTTGATGTTGGCCAGCTTCAGGCCGGCCGGCGAGCTGACTTCGATTTCCGCGCGCGAGGCGTCGCGCTGGATCTTGCCGATCACGCAGACGGTCTTGCCTTCCAGGGTTTCCAGCGGGAAGGAGAACTTGCCGCGATTCTCGCCGGCGATGCGGGCCGAGAAGGTGTGGCGCGGGAAGGCGCCGCCCATGTACAGGAAGGTCGGCTGGCCTTCGGAACCTTCTGCGTAGCGGGCCTTCTCGACCTTGCCGCAGACCATGCCGTCCTTGCCGACCGAGCGCGGTGCCAGTTCCGGCGGGATCATGTCGGCCGACTGGGCAAACGCGGCGGAAGCGGTGGTGGCCAGGACAGCGGCCGAAACGAACGCAAGCAGGGACTTCATCGAGGTGTATCTCCGGGGATGGTGATGGTCGTTCCGGTTCTGCGCGCTCCTGCGCGACCGGCTTCTGTCCCCCTATCGGCACTGCTGGAGGGAACTGAAGGGTTGTGTGACCAGAACGTGAAGCAGGTCCGCTTGATCAGGCGGCGGCGTCTTCAACGACGTTGGCCTGGCCCATGTCGGCGCTGTCCAGCAGGGTCTCGATGTCGAGCAGGATCAGCATGCGGTCGTCCTGCGTGCCGATGCCGGAGATGAAGCGGGTATCGACGGCGGCGCCGAATTCCGGGGTCGGGCGGATCTGCTCTGCCGACAGCGGGATCACGTCCGAGACGCTGTCGACCACGATGCCGACCACTCGGTCGTCGACGTTCAGCACGATCATCACGGTGAAGGCGTCGTAGCGGGCGTCGTCCAGGCGCAGCTTCAGGCGCAGGTCGATGACCGGGACGATGGTGCCGCGCAGGTTGATCACGCCCTTGATGTAGTCCGGTGCATCCGGCACCCGGGTGACCGCGTCATAGCCGCGGATTTCCTGCACCTTGAGGATGTCCACGCCGTAGTGCTCGGCACCGAGGGTGAAGCTGAGGAATTCGCCACCGGCGCTGGCGGTGGAGCTGGTCTTGTCGTTCATCGAGGGGTCCTGGTTCTGCCGGAAGTCCCGGTGTCAGGCTCGATATCGGCCCCTCGTCGGGGGACTTTAGGTGTGGGCCCCGCGTTGTCGCGAGGTTGCCGGCCAGCGGCCGGCACTACCGGTTGGACGAGCCCTACAGCTCGCCGTTGCGGCGCGCCTTGCGCTGGCGGTCGATGCGGAAGATATAGCGTTGGATGGCGCTGTCGGCGCCACGTGGCAGGATGTCGAAGCGCATGCCCACGCGCTTGATCTCGATGCCGTTGGGTTGGCGCTGCGGCAGCAGGTTGCAGACGACCAGCTCGATCTCCAGGTCCGGGCCGTCGGGCAGCGACAGCACCGCCGGGTAGCGCTTCTGCAGGCTGAACACCGCGCAGTCGGTAGGCACGGCCACCGCCAGGCCGCCACCACTGATGTCAACCACCCGCATCGACAGCGCTTCGGCACGGCTCTCGCCGGCAGGGACCAGCAGCTGGGGCGAATCGGTGACGGGCGTCTCCAGCCGGTACATCTCACGTCGCTGCAGATGGACCAGCTCGTCCGGCAGAGGGGCGCGGAAGGCGACGTGGCCGTCGTTGTCCACACGCTGCAGTGCCTGCAGGCGGAACCGCACCAGCACGCGTTCGAGCTGGGCGAAGCACAGCAGATGATCGGCCTGTTCGGCGGCGCGGTTGGACGCCTCCTGCGGGCTGCCATCGAGCAGCAGGGTGTCTTCGTCCTCGTCGAGCTCAAGCAGCGCGGTCGGGAACGAGCGGTCGCGGCCGTCGATATGCGCATTGATCAGTGATCGCTGGTCGATCAGCGATCGCAGCAGCTGCCGCAGCTGGCGCGGATTGCGGACCAGGAAACGTTCGTCAGCGGCATCAGCCGCGTGGACATCATGCACTGCAGTGTCGTTGCCGTCGGACATGGAATCTACGGTCAGGGGCGGGCGCCAGCACGCGTTGGCGCGAGGCTCGATGGGGATATCGGCCACTGTGCCGGATTATGAAGTGAGAATTGCATCACTTTCCATGCGTCCGGGGTCGGATCCCCTTTCCGAAGGAAAGGGATCCGACCCCGGGTACATCAGAACTCCTGCCAGTCGCCGTCTGCGGCCAGCGCCGGCTGGGCTGTCGCGGTGCGCAGCGTACGCGCCGGGACCGGCTTTGCGGTCGGTGCGGCGGCTGCAACCTGGCGCGGTACCGGTGCCGCCAGCGGGCGTGCCGGGATGGCCGTCGTGCCCTGTGATGCCAGCCGGAAGCGGGCCACGGCTTCACCCAGCTGCACGGCCTGGTCTTCCATTGCACGCGCGGCGGCGGTGGCTTCCTCCACCAGCGCGGCGTTCTGCTGGGTGGTTTCGTCCATCTGCACCACGGTCTGGTTGACCTGCTCAATGCCGGCCGACTGTTCCTGCGAAGCAGCGGAAATCTCGGCCATGATGTCGGTCACGCGCTGCACCGAGGCGACGATCTCGCCCATGGTGCTGCCGGCCTGGTGGACCAGGCTCGAGCCCTCGGCAACCTTGCCGACCGAATCATCGATCAGGCCCTTGATCTCCTTGGCGGCAGCCGCCGAGCGCTGGGCGAGGGTGCGCACTTCGCTGGCGACCACGGCGAAGCCGCGGCCCTGTTCACCGGCACGCGCGGCTTCCACGGCGGCATTCAGCGCCAGGATGTTGGTCTGGAACGCAATGCCGTCGATGACGCTGATGATCTCGGCGATCTTCTTCGACGAGGCTTCGATGGCGGACATGGTGGTGACCACTTGGCCGACGACTTCACCGCCCTGCGAGGCGACGCCATGGGCACCGATGGCGAGCTGGTTGGCCTGGCGGGCGTGCTCGGCGTTCTGACGCACAGTGGAGGTCAGTTCCTCCATCGACGCCGCGGTTTCTTCCAGGTTGGCGGCCTGCTGTTCGGTACGGCGCGACAGGTCGCTGTTGCCCGAAGCAATCTCACCGGCGGCCAGGGTGATGCTGCCGGCGCTGGCCTGGATCTGGCCGACGATCTGGGTCAGCTGTGCAACGGTGGTGTTGGCATCGTCACGCATGCGCGCGAACACGCCGTTGAACTGGCCGTCCATGCGTGCGGTCAGGTCGCCGGCGGCGATCGACTGCAGCAGCTGCGAGAGCTGGCCGAGGTTGCCGTCGGCCACCTGCATCATGCTGTTGAGCTGCTCGATCATCACGCGGAAATCGTGATCGAAACGCTGCGCATCACCGCGCTGGCTGAAGTCGCCGGCGGCGGCGGCCGAGGCCAGCTGCTGGATCTGCGTGTTGATGGCCAGCAGGCTCGCCTTGGCCGCATCCATCGACTCGTGCAGGATCGCGCGGCTGCCGGGCAGGCGGCGTGCATCCGGGGTCAGATTGCCGATGGCATATTGGTTGAGTACTTCAATGGCATCGACGATCGCATCGAGGTGTTCGAAGATCACCGTGTTGATGCCGTTGGCCAGCTGGCCATAGACGCCCGGGAAATCTTCCGGAATGCGGTGGCTGATGTCCGGGCCGGCATGCATCTGGGCCATCAGCTGGGTCTGCTCGCTGAAGCGGCGCAGCATCGCGGTCATCTCCGCGGTGGCGGCCAGCATCTTGCCGGCCTCGTCCTTGCTGGTGGCCTGGGTGCTGACGCTGAGGTCGCCGCGGGAAACGGCCTGGATGGCATGCACGGCCTTGCCCAGCGGACCGGTGACCGCACGCGAGATGACGATGGCCAGCGCGGCGGCCACCAGTGACAGCAGTACGATGCAGCCGATGATGGCGATCATACTGTTGCGATGGGTGGCGTTGGCGTCGGCGATCTTGCCGTCCATCTGCCCGGCGATGTGGGTGCCCAGTGCCTTCATTGCAGCGAACAGGTCGCGACGTGCCGGGCGCGACTGCTCGTCGGAGATCTGCTGCGCCAGGGCGCCGTCACCGGCGGTCACGGCGTCGCGCATCGCCTTGTTGGCGGCGAAGTAGCGATCCAGCTGCGTTCTGGCCGCGCGATAGAGTTCGCGCTCCTTCTCCAGCGCCGGCAGCGCCGAGTACGCCGCCAGTTCGTCATGCACGGCTTTGGCGGTGTCGTCCATGCGCTTGTTGTAGTCGGCGACCTTCTCCGGCTGGTCCAGCATGCTCAGCTGGGCCAGTTCGTAGGTACGGAACTCACCGAGCTGCGAGCGCGCCTCGCCCAGGTGCTGGACGGAGGGGATATCGTTGCCGGCCATCTCGCGCAGCTGCGCGTTGGCTTCGCTCAGGCGCAGCAGGGCGAACGCGCCGAGGACCAGGGTCATCAACGTGGTGAGGGTGAACCCCACGGCCAGCTTGCGGGCGATGGGCAGATCGTGGAACCACTTCATGCAGGGTGCTCCAGGTGGGCAGAGTGCTGGCGTCTGTGCGCCGGTTTGGGGGTGGTTGCAGAGCGAACGGTGGTGCCCGGTGGGGGTTCGGTGACGGCCGTCAAAGCGAAATAGCGGCGCAGTCCGGATGGACTTTATGGACGCAGATCACATTCGGTTGCGTAGGGATGACGGCGCGAAAGCGTTGCAGCGACGCGGCTTCGCTTGGATGAAGTGATTACGCCCGCAGCCATCGTGTCGACGCAGTTCACGATTTGGTATCGGGGTGCCGTCCCGCGATCAGATCCCTTTCCTGCGGAATGGAATCTGATCCCACTGGCAGGGCGAACACAAACAGAAACCGCCGCCCGGAAGGGCGGCGGTCCAGTACACGCCTGCAACGTGGATCAGGCGGCCTGCGGCATCCGCAGCGAACGCACCAGCCCGCCGATGTCGACGATCAGGGCCACGCGGCCATCGCCGAGGATGGTGGCACCGGACACCCCGCCGATGCGGCGGTAGTTGTTCTCGATGTTCTTCACCACGACCTGTTGCTGGCCGACCAGTTCGTCCACTTCCAGCGCGATCTTCTGGCCATCGCCTTCGACCACCACCACCAGCGATTCGCTGCGCGGCGCACGGTTGCCGTAGCCGTAGTATTCGCTCAGCGACAGGATCGGCAGGTACTCGCCACGTACGCGCAGCACGCGGCCTTCGCCGGCCATGCTGCGGATGTCCTCGGCCTGCGGCTGCAGGGCCTCAAGCACATAGGCCAGCGGCAGGATCAGGGTTTCGCCCGCGACTGCCACGGTCATGCCATCGAGGATGGCCAGGGTCAGCGGCAGGCGGATCAGCGTGCGGGTGCCGTTACCAAGGCTGCTTTCGATCTGCACCTCGCCACCCAGCGCCTGGATGTTGCGGCGGACCACATCCATGCCGACGCCACGGCCGGACAGGTCGGTGACTGCATCGGCGGTGGAGAAACCAGGCTGGAAGATCAGGTCCCAGACCTGCGAATCGGTAGGGTTGTCCGGCACTGCCAGGCCGCGTTCGTGGGCTTTGGCCAGGATCTTGGTGCGGTCCAGGCCGCGGCCGTCGTCGCTGACTTCGATGACGATGTGGCCGCCCTGATGCGAGGCTGCCAGGGTGATGGTGCCGGTTTCGTCCTTGCCCGCGCCGCGACGCACGTCCGGCATCTCCAGGCCGTGGTCGATCGAGTTGCGCACCAGGTGCACCAGCGGGTCGGCGATCTTTTCGATCAGGCCCTTGTCCAGTTCCGTGCCTTCACCGACGGTGCGCAGGCGGACCTGCTTGCCAAGGCGGCTGGACAGGTCGCGGACCAGGCGCGGGAAGCGGCGGAACACCGCATCGACCGGCAGCATGCGCACGCCGATCACGGCTTCCTGCAGGTCGCGGGTGTTGCGTTCCAGCTGGTCCAGGCCGGCGAACAGGCTCTCGGCGTGGACCGGGTCCAGTGCGTGCGAGACCTGCTTGAGCATGGCCTGGGTGATGACCAGTTCGCCGACCAGGTTGATCAGCGCATCGACCTTGTCGACGCTGACGCGGATCGAGGTTTCGGCTTCCTGGCTGGCGCCGCCGCTGGTGGCGGGCGCAGCAGGCGCCGCCGGTACGACGGCAGCCGGTGTGGAAGGGGCGGTTGCAATGGGCGCCTGTGTAGCCAGGCTCGGCGGTGGGGCCGGACGGATGTCCAGTTCGCAGTCGTCCAGTACCCAGGCGAAGGTGTCTTCGATCTTGCTGCGCGGCACCTTGCCGACCAGGCCCAGATCCCACGCCAGATGGGCCTCGAGCGGGTCGAGCTGGGCGAAGCCCGGCAGGCGTTCCATGCGCGCGGCGACCTGCAGCGAACCGAGATGCTCCAGTTCGCGGATGATGCGCAGCGGGTCGTTGCCGCTCATGAACAGCGACGGTGCCGGGGTGAAGCCGATCTGCCAGGCTTCCGGCGTATCGTCCACCTTGGCCGCGACGGCAGCGGGGGCGCTCGGTGCGGCCTGGCCGGAAAGGACCGCTTCCAGGCGCGCCTTCACCGCAGCGACTGCAGCCGGATCGGCAGCCTGGCCGTGTTCGGCTTCGCGAAGCAGGGCGCGCAGCACGTCCACCGAGGACAGCATGGCGTCGACCGCGTGGCCTTCCAGCGCCCGCTTGCCGGCACGCAGTTCATCGAGCAGCGTTTCCAGCACGTGGGTCAGGCCGGCGATCGTATCGAAGCCGAAGGTGCCGGCGCCGCCCTTGATCGAGTGGGCGGCGCGGAACACCGAATTGATGATCTCCGCGTCCTGCTGCCCCGATTCCAGGGCCAGCAGGCCAGCCTCCATCGCGTCGAGGCCTTCGCGGCTCTCCTCGAAGAAGGTGGCGTGGAAGCGTTGCAGGTCCATGCTCATGGCAGTGGTGGTCCGGAAGCGAAGAGGGGGAGCGGTGGCGGGCGATCAGCCCAGCACTTTCTGCACGGTGGCGACCAGCTGTTCGGGATTGAACGGCTTGACCAGCCAGCCGGTGGCGCCGGCGGCCTTGCCTTCGGACTTCTTGTCGGCGGCCGATTCGGTGGTCAGCATCAGCAGCGGGGTGAACTTGTAGTCCGGCAGCTGGCGCAGTTCGCGAATCAGCGCGATGCCGTCCATGTTCGGCATGTTGACGTCGGTGACCACCGCATTGAAGCGCTGGCCCTTGGCGCGACCGAGCGCGACCGCGCCGTCTTCGGCTTCTTCGACGGCAAAACCGGCCGAGGTGAGGGCGAAGGAAACCATCTGGCGCATCGACGCCGAATCGTCCACCACCAAGATACGTGCGCTCATGCAGCGTTCTCCACAGATTTCAGGTTGTCATGGGTTACGTCCAGGCCCAGGGCCTGGGTGACGCCCAGCAGGCGCGCGGCGTCACGGAAGGTTGCAGTGCAACCGTGGAAGCCGGTGCCGAGACCTGCCTCGCGGCGGGCCTGCACGAACGCACACAGCACCTGCACGGCGGCCGTGTGGATGCGGGCGACCTGGCTTGCATCCAGGGTCAGCTCGCCTGCCTGCGCCACCAGCGGGGCGAGGCGGTTCTTGAGCTCGGTGGTGCTCTCGATGCCGAGATCCCCACCCAGTTCGACAGTGCTCATCGTTGCTCCGGACAAACGGTTCCGTGATCCATAACGGCACCCCGGCGGGGTTCTTTAGGGGAATCGACGCGGTGCGTCCCCGACAGGCAACGCGTCGGCGCAAAGCGCCGACTCAGCTCAACAGCCGCGTGGCATCCAGCAGGATCATCGGGCGCTGGCTGACCCGGGCGACGCCGCGGAACAGGTCGTTGGAGATCTGGCAGATGCGCGCGGTATCGGGCGGTTCGATCTGCGAATCGGTGAGGTTGGCGACATCTTCCACCGCAGACACGCGCAGGCCGATGGTCTCGCCGTCTTCTTCCAGGACCACGATACGGGTCTGTGAGTCGTCTTCGGCGGCCGCGGCTCCAAGGTGCAGGCCCAGATCCATCACCGGCACCACCTGGCCGCGCAGGTTCATGATGCCGAGCATGGCCGGTGCGGTGCCGCGCAACGGCAGCAGCGGCACCGGCAGCACCACTTCCTGCACCTTCAGCAGTTCCAGTGCATAGGCCTGGGTGCCGCAGCGCATGCGCAGCCAGCGCGAGGTGCGCTCGCCGGCGCGTCGGTTCTGCGGATGCGGACTGCTGGCGGGCCGATGTGCCTGTGCCTGCAGTTCCTGCCAGCTGTTCGGACGGTTGCCTGCTGGCGCGTCCACGGCCACGCGCGGTGGCGGCGCGGCATCGGTGCGTGCCGCTGGAGCGGGTGCTGCGACTACGGCCGGTGGTGGCGCAGGAACGTCCTCGCCGCCTGCTGCGGCCTCGAATGCAGCCTGCAGGCCGGGGCTGTCGGTGTGGGCGAGGCGATGGCTGTCGGCCGTATCGGTCTCGTAGATCACTTCGTCCGGCAGATCGTCCCAGGTGGGTTCCGGACCTGCCTTGGCGGCAGCCGGAGCAGGGGGCGTCTCGTGGATCACCTCGTCAGGCAGGTCATCCCAGGTCGGTTCGCGCTCGGGAGCGGCGACAGGCATTGCGGCGGCCTCGAAGGCGGCTTCCAGTGCTGCGTCGTCCTCTGCCGGGGCAGCAGCAACAGTCTCCGTTTCGTAGATTACCTCGGCCGGCAGGTCGTCCCAGGTCGGCTCGCGCTCGGGCGCGCCAGCAGCGGCCTCGAATGCAGCTTCCAGCGCAGCGTCGTCCTCAATCGGTGTGGTGGCCGCGGTGTCGGTCTCGTAGATCACTTCGGCCGGAAGATCGTCCCAGGTCGGCTCGCGTTCGGCGTCCGCTGCAATCGCCGGGCACGCTTCGTCGCTTGCCGGCGGCGGTGCAGCCGGTGGCGCCACGGCGATCGCTTCGCCCAGCAGTTCGTCCAGATAGTCGTCCAGTACGCCGGTGCTGTTCATGCGGCCTGCTCCAGGGCGCGGGCATCCTCGCCGAGGATCCAGTTCAGGGCGCGGCGGTAGGCCGCCAGGCCGCGGCCCGGGTAGTCCTCACCAACGCTTGGCAGGGTCAGGCCGGCGGCGTTGCTGATGCGGGTGTCGATGGGAATGGCGTCTTCCCACACGCGGGTGCCGTGACGATCCTGCATCGTGCGCAGCGATTCGTTGCCGGCGCGGGTGCGGCGGTCGAACAGGGTGGGCAGAATCGAGATCGGCAGCGGGCGGCGGCGCGAGCGCTCGACCATCTCGCCGGTGCGGACCATCCCCTCCAGGCCATGCAGAGCCAGCGGCTCGGCCTGGGTGGGAATGATCAGGCGGTCGGCCGCGGCCAGTGCGTTGATCATCAACAGACCGAGGGTGGGTGCGCAGTCCAGCAGGATGTAGTCGTGCTGCCCCTGATGGCGGGCAAGCGCGTTCTGCAGGGCCAGGCCGAGGCCGGGCTGGTTGGCGCTGCGGCGTTCCAATGTGGCCAGCGCGGATTGTGCACAGACATAGTCCAGGCCGTGGATGCTGCTGGCATGGCACAGGCTGGAAAGATCGGCCGGCGGTGCGCCGAACAGTTCCAGCACGCCGGCCGGCGGCGGATCGACCGGCACGCCGAAGGCGCGGCTGAGCGAGGCGTGCGGATCGAGGTCGATCAGCAGCACGCGATGGCCAAGCGCGGCCAGGCCACGGCCGAGGGCGAGGGTGGTGGTGGTCTTGCCGACTCCGCCCTTCTGGTTGGCGACTGCCCAGATGCGCATCGGTTTACTCCTTCATTGCCGGGGGAACGGCGGCGCCGACGCGGCTGCCAGCCGGCACCGGCGGCAACTTCACCGGTGCGATGGGGGAGGTGGGGGCGCTGGCCGGAGTTGCGGCGGCCTGTTCGGTAGCGGTGCTGTCGGTGGCGCCGGTGGCTGCGTTCAGGCGCTGGCCGAGCGGGTCCACCGAATGCGAGGTGTCGGCCAGGATGATGACCATCACCCGACGGTTGCGGTTGCGGCCCTGCGCGCTGTCGTTCTCTTCGCGCGGGCGGAACTGGCCGTAGCCGACCATCGCCAGCCGCGACGGCTGCACGCCCTGGTCGGCGAACAGATGCACCACGCTGGCGGCGCGTCCGGCCGACAGCTCCCAGTTCGAGGGGAAGGTGGCGGTGGCGATCGGCACGTTGTCGGTGTGCCCTTCCACGCGCACGCTGTTGGGCACGTCACGCAGCACCTCGGCCAGGCTGGCCAGGGTCTGCCGCGCATGCACGTCCAGCGCGGCCGAGCCGGTCGGGAACAGGATGTCGCTGTTGATCTCGACTTCGATCCACAGCTCGGTGCGGCGCACGCTGATCATGCCGCGGTCGATCAGCGGCGCCAGTGCGGCGGTGAGGCGGTCGGCGATGCTGTTGAGCTGGCGCTCGGCGCGCGCGATCTGCTCCTGGTTGTGCACCGACACCGGCATGCGCATCTGCGAGGCCATCGACGGCAGCAGGGTCGGGTCGTGCGACGGTGCAGGCGCGGAGGGCCCGATCTTGGTGCCGGACTTGATCACCGAGGGGCTGTCCCAGCCGCCACCCTGCACCTGTTTGTTACCCACCTGCACCGGATTGATGGTGCGCGGTGCGCCACCGAAGGCATCGGTGAGTGCGTCGGCCATGATCCGGTACTTGCCCTCGTTGACCGAGGAGATCGCGTACATGACCACGAAGAAGGCGAGCAGCAGCGTCATCAGGTCGGCATAGGGGATCGCCCATGCTTCGTGGTTGGCGTGCTCTTCGTGGTGCTTGCGGCGGGCCATGTCAGTGCAGGAAGCCGGAGAGGTTGGTTTCAATGTTGCGCGGGTTCTCGCCTTGGGCGATCGAGATCAGGCCTTCGATGACCATTTCGCGGTCGCGGGTGTTGTGCGAGATGACACTCTTGAGCTTGGCGGCCACCGGCAGGAACAGCAGGTTGGCCGAGGCGATGCCGTAGATGGTGGCGGTGAACGCGGCAGCGATGCCGTGGCCGAGCTTGCTCGGGTCGGCCAGGTTCTTCATCACCGCGATCAGGCCGAGCACGGCGCCGATGATGCCGAGGGTCGGTGCGTAGATGCCCATCGCTTCAAAGACCTTGGCGCCGGCCTGGTCCTGATGCTCCTGGCTGCCCAGTTCGATTTCCAGCATGTGCCGCATCGATTCGGGTTCAACGCCATCGACCAGCAGCTGCAGGCCCTTGCGCAGGAACGGGTCCTGCTGCGCTTCCACCTGCGACTCCAGGCCCAGCAGGCCCTGGCGGCGGGCGATGTTGCTCCACTCGACGATCTGCTGGATCAGTTCGCGGCGATCGCTGTGCGGTGGGCGCACGACCCAGCGCACGATCTTGAACGCATGCTTGAACACTGCCGGCGAGGTATGCAGCAGGATCGCGGCGACGGTGCCGACGATGACGATCACGAACGCGGCAGGCGACCACAACGACGCCAGGCCGGCGCCCTTGAGGATGCTGCCACCGACCAGCGAGGCCAGGGCGAGAAAGAGTCCAATGAGGCTGAGTCTATCCATGGTTCCGGTATCGGCGTGTATGAATGGGACTTGAGACACCGGTAGATCGCGTACAGACGGTAGTCACAGTTTTCGGGTCGCCGGGCAGGGCCCGGCGAGGGTCATCGCAGCCCGTCCACATCCAGGATCAAGGCCATGCGACCATCGCCGATCAAGGTTGCACCGGCATAACCGCGCAGGCCGCGCAGGGCTTTCGGCAGCGGCTTGATGACCACTTCCTCCCGCCCGCGCACCTGGTCCACGACCAGCCCGAAGCGCGCTTCGCCGGCCTGCAGCACCACGATGGTCAGCAGGGGCGAGGCGGCGGGCGTCACATCCAGCCACTGGCGCAGATCGACCAGCGGCAGGGTGTGCGAGCGCCGATCGAGCACGGCACGGCCATCGAACCAGCCCAGCGACGTGCGCGGTGCGTGCAGCACTTCCATCACGCGCGCCAGCGGTAGCGCGTAGACGTCCTCACCGGCCTGAACCAGCAGGGTCGGCAGGATCGCCAGGGTCAGCGGCACGCGGATCAGGAAGCGGCTGCCACGGCCCAGCTCCGACTGGATCTGGATCTGGCCGCTCAGTTCGCGGATGCGTGACTGCACCACGTCCATGCCGACGCCGCGGCCGGAGATGTCGGTGACCTGCTGCTTGGTCGAGAAGCCGGGCAGGAACACCAGGTGCAGGCATTCCTCGCTGCTCAGGCGCGCGGCCGCCTCCGGATCGATCAGGCCCTTCTCGCGTGCCTTGGCACGCAGCTTTTCGGGGTCGATGCCGGCGCCATCGTCCTGCACCTCGATGCTGACGTAGTCACCTTCCTGCTGCGCCGACAGCCGCACGTGGCCCATCCGCGGCTTGCCCTGCGCCTCGCGCAGGTCGGGCATTTCCACGCCATGGTCGATGGCGTTGCGGACCAGGTGCACCAGCGGGTCGGCCAGCGCTTCGACCAGGTTGCGGTCGAGCTCGGTCTCGGCGCCGATCAGTTCCAGGTCCACTTCCTTCTTCAGCGAGCGGGCGACGTCGCGGGCCACCTTGGGGAAGCGGGAGAAGACCTTGCCCACCGGCTGCATGCGGGTACGCATCACCGCCGACTGCAGGCGGGCCGTGGCGATGTCCAGGGTGGACACGGCGCGGTCCAATTCTTCATCGCGCAGGCGTGCACGCAGGGTCTTGAGCCGATTGCGTGACAGCACCAGTTCGCCGATCAGGTTGACGATCGCGTCCAGGCGCTTGGTGTCTACGCGTACGGTATGTTCGGCCTCGGCCAACGGCTTGGCGGCCGGCTTTGCCACCGGTGCCGGTGCGGCGACCGGGCGCGGGGCTGCAGCCGGCGCCGGTGCCATGGCGGCAGCAGGCTTGGTGCCCGGTGCGGCGCCACCGTGCAGCTGGTCGAGCAGGGCTTCGAACTCGTCTTCGCTGATCAGTCCGTCGTCGGCCTTCTTCGCCGGTGCAACCGCGGTCGGCGCGTTGCCACCATGCAGCTGGTCGAGCAGGGCCTCGAATTCGTCGTCGGTGATCAGGTCGCTGCCACCCGCGGCGGGTGCTGCTGCGGCGGCGGGTGCCGCCACGGCACCGCCGTGTACGTCGAACTGGGCGATCAGGTCCGGCGGTGCATAGCCCGGCTCGGTGCCGGAGGAAACTGCATCCAGCATCGACTGCAGGTAGTCCAGCGATTGCTGGGCCGCGTCGAAGTGATGGGCCTGCAGCACCGCCTGGCCGGCACGCGCGGCGCCCAGCGCTTCTTCAGCGGCATGGCACAGCTCGACCATGGCGGTGACGCCGAGGAATCCGGCGCCGCCCTTGAGCGTGTGATAGCCGCGGAACACCGCGTTGAGCTGATCGCTGTCCTGCGGTGCCTGCTCCAGCGACACCAGCTGTTCGCCGAGGCGATCCAGGATTTCCTGTGCCTCGATGATGAAATCGGCAGTGATGTCGTCGGATACCGCGCTCATGCTTACAGCCCCAGATCCGACAACAGGTCGTCGGCGTCGTTCTGCGAGACCGCGTGGCGGTCCAGTCCCTTCAGTGCCGGCCCGGCCAGTTCCGGGTCGGTGCGATGCTGTTCCGGTGGCAGGCCGAGTGCGCCGAAGCCTTCGTGCACGCGGCGGACGATACCCACCACGCGACGGATGATCTGCCCGGTCAGGTCCTGGTAGCTCTGGGTCAGGGCGATCTCGGTCAGGTTGTGGCGGATGCGCTCGAGCTGCGCGTCCTGGCCCGGCTGCAGGCCTTCGGCGCGCAGCTGTTCGGTCAGGCTGCGGCATTCCTCGGCCAGGTCCAGGGTGCGGTGCGTGGCCTGCTCGGTCATCGCCACCACGTGGTCCAGGCGCGCGCAGGCATCGTCCAGTTCCCCGGCTTCGCTCGGCACGGTCGGCAGTTCACCCAGCGCCTGCCCCAGTTCGCGGGCCAGCCGCGAGAGCCCACTCATCATCGGCTGCGTGCGCAGCGCGACCAGTCCGTCGATGCGCTGCCGCCAGGCGGCTTCGTCACCGGACTCGAGTGCGTCCAGGGCCTCCTGCAGGCGCAGGGCGAGGGCGCTCTTGTCGACCGTGGTATCCATCAGGCGCTGGCCGCCAGGCGTTCGAAGATCTTGCCGAGCTTCTCTTCCAGCGTCTGCGCGGTGAACGGCTTGATGATGTAGCCGTTCACGCCGCTCTGGGCGGCTTCGATGATCTGTTCACGCTTGGCTTCCGCGGTGACCATCAGCACCGGCAGGGTCTTCAGCTTGGCATCGGCACGGATCGCCTTGAGCAGCTCGATGCCGGTCATCACCGGCATGTTCCAGTCGGTGACCACGAAATCGAACGGCTGGCTCTGCAGCAGCGACAGCGCGGCATGCCCGTCCTCGGCTTCGGCGGTATTGGTGAAGCCCAGATCGCCCAGCAGGTTCTTGACGATTCGACGCATGGTCGAGAAGTCGTCGACGATCAGGATGCGCATGTTCTTGTTCAAAGCAGAATTCCTTTGTTGTTCATTCCGGACGGCCGGGGGCAGCCGCCTCGGGGATGTTCATTCTTCGAGGCCGGCGTCGGCGGCCTCGAACAGCTTCAGCCGGCCACGCAGGCGCAGTACCGCCTGGCCGTGGATCTGGCAGACCCGCGACTCACTCACGCCGAGCACCGCGCCGATCTCCTTCAGGTTCAGTTCCTGCTCGTAGTACAGCGAGAGCACCAGCTGTTCGCGCTCGGGCAGGTGGCCGATGGCCTTGCCCAGCTCGCGGCCGAACTCGCCGCGCTCCAGCACCTGCTGCGGGGTCGGGCCGCCTTGGGCCACGGTGTCCAGCTCGCCCTGGTCCTCGATGCGCGATTCAAGACTCAGCACCTGGCCACGGGCAGCGTCTTCCATCAGCCGCAGGTACTCGGGCAATGGCATCTCCATCGCGGCGGCCACTTCGGTGGCGCTGGCGGCACGGCCACTGCTCTGTTCCAGGCGGCGGATGGTGGCGGCGGCATCACGTGCACGGCGGTGCACCGAGCGCGGCACCCAGTCGCCACGGCGGATCTCATCGATCATCGAACCGCGGATGCGGATCGAGGCGTAGGTCTCGAACGAAGCCCCCTGGTCGGCGTCATAGCTGCGCGAGGCTTCGATCAGTCCCATCATGCCGGCCTGGATCAGGTCGTCGACCTCGACGCTCGCCGGCAGGCGTGCGGCCAGGTGGTGGGCGATGCGCCGCACCAGGTCCGAATGCTGGGCGATGACCTCGTTGGCCGCCGTGCGCTGGACTTCCCGGTACTGGGCTGCGCCTTTCATGCGGCCACCCCGCGCTGCTTGAGGATGCGTTCGAGGAAGAACTCAACGCCGCCGCGCGGTTCGGTCGGCGCCTGCCAGCGTGCGGTGCGACGGGCAATCTCGGTGATCGCCAGCGCGGCCGGGCTGGACGGGTAGGCCTTTACCACTGGCTGCTGGCGCTGCACCGACAGGCGCAGCCAGTCATCCTGCGGCACACAGCCCAGATAGTTCAGCGAGACATCGGCGAGGAATTTCTCGCAGACCCGGGTCAGCTTTTCGTACAGCACGCGGCCCTCGTTGGGGTCGCGCACCATGTTGGCCACCACCTGGATGCGGTCCACGCCGCGTTCGCGCGACAGCACCTTGATCAGCGCGTAGGCGTCGGTGATCGAGGCCGGCTCGTCACAGACCACCACCACGGTGTCCTGCGCGGCCTGGCAGAAGGTCAGCACGCCATCGGTGATGCCGGCGGCGGTGTCCACCACCATGATGTCCAGTTCGCGTTCCAGTTCGGAGAACACGTTGACCAGGCCGACGTGCTCGGCCGGGGCCAGCTCGGCCATGTGGCGGCGACCGGACGCGGCCGGGACCACCAGCACGCCGTTCGGGCCTTCGACGATGACGTCATCCAGCGTGCAGCGGCCGGCGACCAGATCGGCCAGGGTAAAGGTGGGGTTCAGGCCCAGGATCACGTCGATGTTGGCAAGGCCAAGGTCGGCGTCCAGCAGCAGCGTGCGCTTGCCCATGCCGGCCAGCGCCACGGCCAGGTTGGCCGAAACGTTGGTCTTGCCCACGCCGCCCTTGCCGCCAGTGACGGCAATGGTGCGCACAGGGCCGAGCGGCTCGCTGCGGGTGGCCGACAGCGGGAAGGTCTTGGTCAGCTTGGCGTACTCACGCGACGGCATGGTTCAACTCCGGGTTGCAGGGCATATCGGCCGCGCGGCGCAAATCTTCAAGGCGAAGTACGAGATTGGCCGCACTGGCCCGGTGCAGGTCCTCCGGAACGTCCTGGCCATCGGTCACCCAGGTGATCGGCAGGGCATGGTCCACGGCCACCGACAGGGCGTTGCCGAAGCGGCCGGTCTCGTCCAGCTTGCTCAGCACCAGACCCTGCAGGTTGGCGGCACCGAAGCGGCGGACCACCTCGTCCATGTCGCCGAAGCTGGTATTGGCCGGCAGCACCAGCAGGGTGCGCACCTGGCGGGCGGCACGCAGCCACTGCAGCTGGGCGGCCAGCGCGCGGTCGCGCGGGCCCAAGCCGGCGGTGTCGATCAGCACCAGCTTGTAGTCCTTCAAGCGTTCCAGCAGCTGGTCCAGGTCGGTGCCACTGTTGGCCTCGTGCACCGCGATGCCGAGCTGGCGGCCGTAACCGTACAGCTGCTCGCGGGCGCCGATGCGGGTGGTGTCGGTGGTGACCAGGGCCACATCACGCGGCGCGTGCTTCTCGGCGAAGCGCGAGGCCAGCTTGGCGATGGTGGTGGTCTTGCCGGCGCCGGTCGGGCCAACCAGGGCGATCACGCCGCCTTCTTCCAGCGGGTCGACCGGGGCGATCGGCAGCTTGCGCGAAATCAGCCCCAGCATCAGGCCGCGGCCACGGTGGGCTTCGGTCTCCAGCGGGATCTGCATGGCTACGTCGCGGGCCAGGCCGGCGTCGAAACCGTACTCGTCCATCAGGTCCAGCGCGGTGGCGCGCACCGGGCAGCCACGCAGGCGCTCGTCGGTGAAGCGGTTCATCTCGCGCTCGATCACCTGGCGCATGCCGGCCACTTCCTGGCGCAGCTGGCGGATCTCGGCGTCGTCCTGGGCGACCACGGTCAGCACCGGGGCCGGGGCGAGGGTGGGCTCCGGCGAGGTTTCGATGACGGCGTCGGCCACTGCCGGTTCGCTGGCGGCGATCTCCGGCTGTGCTTCGGTCGGAGCCGCGCCCGGCAGCGGCGGCGGCTGCACGGCGGGGGCCGCGCTTTCGTGATGCATCTCGTGCGGCGGGTCGATCTGGAAGCGGGCACGGTTGGCTGGCGCGCTGGCGGCCGGTGCCGGTGCCGGTGCAACGATGGCCTCGGCGAACGGGGCGAAGATCTGTTCGGGCAGCGCCGGTTCGTTGACGGCAGCGCGGGCCAGGGTCGCGGCGAAGCCGGTGCTGCCGCGGGTCGGCACGATCTCGTCGGCGCTGTCCAGGGTACGGCCGGTGGCACCGACCGCGGCGCGGGCGAGGGCGGCCACGGCCGAGGTGGTCGCGGCAACCGGTTCCGGAGCGGGGGTGTTGCTGCGACGGCGGGTGACTGCGGCAATGACGGCATCGGCGGCGGTGCGCGGCTTCGGTGCCGGCGGCGGTGCCACGTCACGGCGCGAGGCTTCCAGTGCACGCTGCACGGCGCTCTCGTCATAGTTCGCGGCGGCGACGATCTCGATGCCTTCCTCGATCCGGCGGTTGGACAGGATCACGGCGTCAGGACCATGTTCCTTGCGCACCAGGTTCATGGCCGAGCGCATGTCGGCGGCGACGAATCGTTTGATTTTCATGCTGTGGTCACGGGACGAAGACGGCGGGGTGGCGGTCGGAGAACTCGGGTGGTCGGTGGTCTGCACGGTGCGGGTTCCCCTTGGTGTCTGTCTGTTGCGTTGGTTCGAAAGTGGTGTCTGTTTTCTGGCGCATCGGTGGGCGGCGTCAGCTGATCGTTCCGACCAGCTTCAGTCGCTTGTCCTCCGGCACCTCGCTGTAGGCCAGGACCGACAGCGACGGGACGCTGTGGCGGACCAGACGCGCCAGCGCGGCGCGCACCGGGCCCGGTACCAGCACGACCGCCGGCTCGTTTCGCGCTTCCTGCTTGCTGACACATTCGGCCAGGCTCTGGTGCAGTCGCTCTGCGAGTCCGGGTTCCAGCGCGGCGCCGTTGCCCTGCGTGGACTCCTGCAAGACACGTTCCAATTGCGGGTTGAGGGTGAACACCGGCAGCTCCGCCGACATTCCGGCGATCTCCTGCACGATGAAACGGCCCAGTGCGGTGCGCACGGCGGCGGTCAGCACGGCCGGGTCCTGGCTGTTCGGCGCGTGTTCGACCAGTGCTTCGGCGATCTTGCGCAGCTGGCGGATCGGAATGCGTTCGACCAGCAGGTTCTGCAGCACGCGCACCACCGCCGACAGCGGTAGCGCCTTCGGCGTCAGATCTTCGACGAGCTTGGGCGCGCTCTTGGCCAGGTTGGCGAGCAGGTGCTGCACTTCCTCGTGGCCGAGCAGTTCTGGCGCGTGTTCGCGGATCAGGTGCGAGAGGTGGGTGGCAACCACGGTGGCCGGGTCGACCACGGTGTAGCCCAGCGTTTCGGCCTGGGCACGCTGGTGCGGTTGGATCCAGGTGGCATCCAGGCCGAACGCGGGGTCCTTGCCGGCGATGCCTTCCAGCGCGCCGAGGGCGCTGCCCGGGTCCAGGGCCAGTTCGCGGTCGGGGTGGATCTCGGCGGTGGCCACCGGCACGCCGTGCACCAGCACGCGATAGCCGTTGGCCGGCAGTTCCAGGTTGTCGCGGATATGCACCGACGGGATCAGGAAGCCGACGTCCTGGGTCAGCTTGCGGCGCACGCCCTTGATGCGCGCCATCAGTTCGCCGCCCTGGTTGGCGTCCACCAGCGGAATCAACCGATAGCCGACCTCCAGGCCCAGTGGATCGACCGGGCGCAGCTCGTCCCAGCTCAGTTCGGCGGTGGGCGCCGGTGCAGCCGGGCGACCCAGTGCGTTGAGCGCGGCGGCGTCATTGCCTGCGGCTGCCGGGTCGGTGGCCGCGGCCTTGCCCTTGCGGTAGACCTTCCAGGCGATGAAGCCGAGGATCGCGGACAGCGTCAGGAAAGCGACGTTGGGCATGCCCGGCACCAGGCCGACCACGCCGATGATGCCGGCGGTGATCGCCAGCGCACGGTACTGGCCGAACACCTGGCCGGTCATGGCCTGGGCCATGTCCTGCGAGCGCGAGGCGCGGGTGACCAGCATCGCCACCGCGCTGGAGACCAGCAGCGCCGGCAGCTGCGCCACCAGGCCGTCACCGATGGAGAGCAGGGTGTAGGTGGCGGCGGCGTCGCCGAACGGCATGCCATGCTGCAGCACGCCCACGGCCAGGCCGCCAAGCATGTTGATGAACAGGATCAGGATACCGGCGATGGCGTCGCCGCGGATGAACTTGCTGGCGCCGTCCATTGCGCCGTAGAAGTCGGCTTCCTCGCGGACTTCTTCACGGCGCAGCTTGGCTTCTTCACGCGTCAGCAAACCGGCGTTGAGGTCGGCGTCGATCGCCATCTGCTTGCCGGGCATCGCGTCGAGGATGAAGCGCGCGGTCACTTCCGAGACGCGGCCGGCGCCCTTGGTGATCACCACGAAGTTGATGATGGTGAGGATCGCGAACACCACGATGCCGACCGCGTAGTTGCCGCCGATCACGAATTCGCCGAAGGCGGCGATCACCTTACCTGCGGCGTCGTGGCCGTTCTGGCCGTTGAGCAGGATCACGCGGGTCGAGGCCACGTTCAGCGCCAGCCGCAGCATGGTGGTGATCAGCAGCACGATCGGGAAGATGGTGAAGTCCAGCGGGCGCTTCACGTAGACCACCGCCAGCAGCACCATCAGCGAGATGGCGATGTTGAAGGTGAACAGCGCATCGAGCACCGGTGCGGCCAGCGGGACCACAACCATGGCCAGCAGGGCCAGCACGATCAGTGGCGCGCCAAGGCCCTGGCGGATCATTTCCAGGGCGCGGCGGGTGTTGAAACCGGTGGAGGGCTGGGCGCTCACGGGCGGCCTCCCTTGCCGAATTCATCCACCTGGATGTGCGGGGCGTCCGGCATCGGGCCAGTGCGCCAGGCGCGCAGCTGGTAGACGTAGGACAGGACCTGGGCGACGGCCGAATACAGTCTCACGGGGATTTCCTTTCCGAGTTGGCCTTCCCGATACAAGGCGCGTGCCAAAGGCGGGGCAGAGACGATCGCGACCTTGTTGCCGTCGGCCACTTCACGGATGCGCAGGGCGGTCTCGTCCACGCCCAGCGCGACCACGGTCGGGGCGTTCATGGCACCACCTTCGTACTTCAGGGCCACCGCGTAGTGGGTGGGGTTGACCACCACCACGTCGGCGGTGGGTACCGCCTCCATCATCCGGCGGTTGGCCATCTGCTGCTGCAGCTGGCGGATGCGGCCCTTCACCTCGGGGCTGCCCTCGCTTTCCTTCATTTCCCGGCGCAGCTCTTCACGGGTCATCTTCAGCTTGCGCATCCAGTTCCAGCGCTGGTACGGCGCGTCGATGGCGGCCAGCACCAGCATCGCACCGGCGGTGGCCAGCAGCAGGCGCAGGGTGAAGCCGAGGCCGTCGGTGATGGCCGTCTCCAGCGGGTGGTGGATCAGCCCGCGCAGGGTGTCGAAGCCGGTCCAGACCACCATCCCGGCGGCGACACCGACGAAGGCCACGCGCAGCAGCGATTTGGTGAACTCGGCGATGGCCTCCGGGCCATACAGGCGCTTGAGCCCGCTCATCGGGTTCATGCGGTTGATGTCGGGCAGCAACGCCTTCTGCGACCAGCGCAGGCCACCCATCACCAGAGGTGCGACGAAACTGGCCAGCAGGCAGACCAGCACCAGCGGCGCGATCACCAGCATGAACTGCAGGAGCAGGTCGCCGAAGTGGCCGAACAGTTCCTTCGGGTTCTGCCGCAGGCTCTGTTCCGGGCTGAGCGCCTGCTTCATCCAGGCCGTGGCGCCGCGGCCGATCGAGCCGCTCATGGCCATCACCGCCAGCACGCCGGCGCCGAACACGGCGGCGGTGCCGAGTTCGCGCGAGCGCGGCAGGTTGCCCTGTTCACGGGCGTCGCGCAGGCGTTTTTCGGTAGGTTGTTCGGTCTTTTCGCCGGCGGATTCGTTCTCGGACATCACGGGCACTGCGGCAGGGGTTGCCGGGATGCGTGCAAGAACTGTTCCGTGATGGGGTGTTGCCTATCCACGCACGGCGTGGATCTATTTGCAGAGCCGAGCCCATGCTCGGCTATGTTTGGATCAAGCGCGAAGAGCAGCCGAGCGCAGGCTCGGCTCTACAGGGGAGCGTTGTCGCTGGGCGGTGGGCTCTGCGCCAGCTCCACCCGCGGCCGGGGCAGGTCGTGCAGCTGCATGAAGCGCGCCGCATCGACCGGGCGGCCGAGCAGGTAGCCCTGCAGGTAATCGCATCCCAGCCGCTCCAGGTAGGCGCGCTGGGCGGCGGTTTCCACGCCTTCGGCCACGATGTCCATGTCCAGCGCATGGCCCAGCGCCACGATGGCCGAGACGATCACCACATCCTCGGCGCTGTGCTCCAGATCGCGCACGAAGGCATGGTCGATCTTGATCTCGGTAGCCGGCAGCCGCTTCAGGTACAGCAGGCTGGAGTAGCCGGTGCCGAAGTCGTCGATGGAAATGCCCACGCCCAGCGCCGACAGCGCCTGCAGCAGGCGCAGGCTGGTATCGGTATCGCGCATCACCGTGCTTTCGGTGATCTCCAGCACCAGGTGGCGCGGGGCAATGCCATGGCGTTCGATCACTTCGCGCACATCCTGCAGCAGGTGCGGCGAACTGAACTGCACCGGCGACAGGTTCACCGACATCGACCAGCCTTCGTGACCGGCGTCATGCCAGCGGCGCAGCTGCAGGCAGGCCTGGTCCAGCGCCCAGCGCCCGATGTCGTTGATCGCGCCGCTGCGCTCGGCCAGCCGGATGAAGCGGTCCGGCGGGATCAGGCCATGCTCCGGATGGCGCCAGCGGATCAACGCTTCGGCACCGGCCACCTTCTGCGTGGCTACCTGGATCTTCGGTTGGTAGTGCAGGAACAGCTGCTCGCTGCCAATGGCCCGGCGCAGGTCGGCCAGCAGCCGGAACTGTTGTTCGGCGCTGTCATTCATCCAGTCGGCGAACAGCACGAAGGCGTTGCGTCCGGATTCCTTGGCCTGGTACATCGCTGCATCGGCGAAGGCCATCAGCTGCCGCTCGCTGGCAGCGTGGTCCGGGCAGATCGCCACGCCGATGCTGGCGGTCACCTGCAGTTCGTTGTCGGCCAGCAACGGCCCGCTGCCTACCGCCTGCAGGATGCGGCGGGCCAGGGTCGGAAGGTCCTCGTCGTGCTCGATGCGCACCACCAGAACGAATTCGTCCCCGCCCAGACGGGCCAGCATGTCGTGGGGACGAAGCAGCTGGCGGGTGCGTTCGGCCACCGCCACCAGCAGTGCATCACCGGCCTGATGGCCATAGGCATCGTTGACCTGCTTGAAGCCATCCAGGTCCATGAACATCACCGCGAAACGGCTGCCGCCCTGTTCGGCCTCGGCCAGTGCCTGCACGATCCGACGCTGCAGCAGCAGGCGGTTGGGCAAGCGGGTGAGCGGGTCGTGTAGCGCGGCCTGGGTCAGTTCCTGCTGCGCGTCGGTGAGCGAGGTGCTCAACAGGGAATTGCGCAGGCGCAGCAGCTGCGCCTCCACCCGCTGGTCCATCCAGGACACCACCAGCACCACGGCCAGGATCGACACAGTGAGCATCACCACCAGCATGGCCAGCCATTCGCTCTGCAGGCCATCGCCTACGGCTGCGCCGCAGATGCTGCCTTCCGGAAAGCGTGCGGCGGCCATGCCCGTGTAGTGCATGCCGACGATCGCCAGCCCGAGCAGGCCGGCAGCGGCCAGCCGGTCGCCGACACGGGTGCGCTGCGCACGCAGGCGGAATGCAACGTACAGGGCCGTCCACGAAGCAGCGACCGCCACCATCAGCGAAAACAGCAGCCAGCCCGGGTCGTAGTCGATGCCTGGCTGCATGCGCATTGCGGCCATGCCAACGTAATGCATGCCGGCGATACCGGTGCCCATCAGCAGGGCGCCGACGGCCAGGCGCGGATGCGGCAGGGTGCGCAGCGAGACCAGCCACAGTGCGAACACTGACGAGGCGATGGCCAGGGCCAGGGAGAGCAGGGTGATGGGCAGGTCGTAGCCGAGCGGAATGGGCAGGTCGAAGGCGAGCATGCCGATGAAATGCATCGACCAGATGCCCAGGCCCATGGCGAAGCCACCACCGAGGCGCCACCACCATGCCGCGCCCTTGCCGGGTGCGGTGACCGTGCGCCCGGCCATTGCCAGCGCAGTGTACGAAGCCATCACGGCAACCAGCAGCGAGATCGCCACCAGCCACGGGTTGTACGTGCCTACCAGCATTCGTCAGTCTCCCGGACCTGCCTGTCGACGGAAACCACGGTGGGGCATGCATGAGGCAGGCCGACGCAGGGCGGCGGCCACGTGCGGCATCCCCCCGGTTGCCGCGCATTCACTCTAACGCGCGGACCCGGGGGAAGGGCAAGCAGTAAAACGTGAAATTGCGCCCTTGTAGAGCCGAGCCCATGCTCGGCTGCCGCTCCTGCCGAAGACAGCCGAGCATGGGCTCGGCTCTACAGAAACAAAGGCATGGCAAGCAGTAAAACGTGATGATCGGGTCAGTGTGTGACCGCGTCCGCAGCCTGGATGGCGGCGTCGAACAGGCGCTGTACCGGCGGGCCCATTTCCCCGGCCAGCAACGCCAGCAGGAACAGGCCCAGCAGCAGCGAGACCGGCAGGCCCAGCTGGATCGGGTTCAGTGCCGGGGCCGCACGGGCCAGCACGCCGAACGCCAGATTCACTGCCAGCATCGCCACGGTCAGCGGGATCGCCAGGGTCAATGCGCCGCGCAGTACGGTCAGCAGGAAGGTCGGGGCGATGCTGAAGAAGGCGTGCGGGTCGGGCAGCGGCGCGCCGATCGGCAGCGCCCGGTAGCTGTCCACCACCAGTGAGATCAGCGCCAGGTGCCCGTTGGCGGTGAAGAACAGCAGGCCGAACAGCAGATAGAACCACTGGCCGATCACGCCCGAGGTGCCGCCACGCAGTGGGTCACTCATCTGCGCGAAGGCCAGGCCGGTGCCCTGGGCAATCAGTTCGCCGGCCATCGCCCCGGCCTCGAACACCAGCCGTAGCAGGAAGCCGATGGACACGCCGATGGCCAGTTCGCGGGCGATGGTCAGGACCGTGGCGGCATCGAAGCCCGTCCAGTCCGGTACTGGCGGCAGCAGCGGCGCCAGCGCGATGGCCAGGGTCCCGGCCAGCACGACGCGCACCCGCGCGGGAACGGCACGGGTGCCGACCATCGGCATGGCCATGGCCACGGCACCGATGCGCAGCATGGTCCACAGCACGGTGCCGATCATGCCGAAGGCCTGCAGGCCGTCGGCTGCCATCTGGGTGGCGGCGTCCATCGAAGCGCGTGTCCTAGCCGATCAGGTGTGGAATGCGCTGGAACAGCAGCGTGGTGAACTCCACCAGGTGGCCGATCAGCAGGCTGCCCAGCGCGAACAGCACCGCGGTCAGCGCCGCCGCCTTGGCGACGAAGGCGATGGTCGGTTCGTTGAGCTGGGTCGCGGCCTGCACCACGCCCACCACCACGCCCACCACCAGCACGGTGAGCAGCAGCGGGCCAGCCACCCACAATACGGTGATCAGGCCGCCACGCAGTTCGGTCAAGGCAAGTTCGGGAGACATTCGGATTCCATCTGCTTATGTAGAGTCGAGCCAGGCTCGACTGCCTTTCGATCACGCCGGATTGAAGCTCGCCGCCAACGTGCCCACGGTCAGCACCCAGCCATCCACCAGCACGAACAGCAGGATCTTGAACGGTGCCGACACCAGCATCGGCGACAGCATCATCATGCCCATCGACATCAGCACGCTGGCCACGACCAGGTCGATGATCACGAACGGGATGAAGATCAGGAATCCGATTTCGAAGGCGGTCTTCAGTTCGCTGGTGACGAACGAGGCGACCAGCACCGGGAACGGGATCGCATCGGGGCTGGCGTAGGTGCCGTGCCCGGCGATGCCGGCGAAGGTCATCAGGTCGGTCTCGCGGATCTGCGCAAGCATGAAGGCGCGCAGCGGCGAGGTGGTCAGCGTCCAGGCGGTCTGGAAGTCGATCTCGCCATTGAGATAGGGCGCCATGCCGGTGCTCCAGGCCTTGTCCCAGGTCGGCAGCATGATCATTGCGGTCAGGAACAGCGCCAGGCCCAGCAGCACCTGGTTGGACGGCGTCTGGCCGGTGCCCAATGCCTGGCGCAGCAGGCCCAGCACGATGATGATGCGGGTGAACGAGGTCAGCACCAGCAGCATCGACGGGATCAGGGTGATCGCCGTCATCAGCAGCAGGGTCTGCAGCGGCAGGCTGACCGGCGCACCGCCGATTTTGCCGACGTTGATGTCCGGCAGCGGCGTGGTCGGGGCGCCCGGGGCGGCCAAGGCCAGTGCCGGCAACAGGCACAGGGCAAGCATCAGCAGCCACGGCATCAGGGTGGCAAGACGGGTACGGGTGACACGCATGTCAGGGGTCCTTGCGCAGCCGCTGCTGCAGCAGCTGGGCGAAATTCGGCAGGTTCTTGAAGTCCGGCACGCGCACCGGTGCCGGCGGCGGCAGCGGTTCGGGCAGGGTATGCAGGGTGTTGATGCCGCCGGCGGTGACGCCCAGCAGCAGTTGCTGGCCATTGACCTCGACCACCACCACGCGTTCCTTGGCGCCGACACTGAGGCTGGCCACCAGCTTCATGCCTTCGGCCGGGCGGAAGCCGCTGCCGGGCATGCGCTTGAGCAGCCAGCCCAGGCCGACGACCAGGGCCAGCACGGCCAGCAGCGCCAGCACCGCACCGAACAGGCTGGGTGCGGCGGCCGCATGCTGGCCGACCTGCGGGCCAACCGGGGCGGCGGTCTTGCCGACCGCCAGCAGGGTGGAGGCCAGCAGGCTCAACGCAGTCTCCGGATCCGCTCGCTCGGGCTGACCACATCGGTCAGGCGCACGCCGAAGCGGTCATTGATCACCACGACTTCGCCATGGGCGATCAGGGTGCCGTTGACGAACACATCCAGCGATTCGCCGGCGCCGCGTTCCAGTTCCACCACCGAACCCTGGTTGAGCTGTAGCAGGTTGCGGATCGGCAGGCGGGCGCGACCGACTTCCAGCGACAGGGTCACCGGCACGTCCAGGATCACGTCCAGGTTCAGGTCAGGACCGTTCGCCTCATCGGCCTGCAGGCTGCTGAACTGGGCCGGGGTCGGTTCGAGGGCGTCGATATCGTTCATTGCGGGTCTTCCTGGATGACGGGTGCGCGCGGGCGGGTGCCCGGCGGATGGGTAGCGGTGATCTTCACGGCGTTCATGCCGTTGGCGATGCCGAACTCGCCGGTGAACACGGGAATGTTCTCCACGCACAGCGGCACCTGCGGGCTGAGTTCGATCGGCAGGATGTCGCCGACCTTCAGCTGGGTCAGGTCGCGCAGGGTCATGCGCTTGCTGGCCAGTACGCTGGACAGGGTCACCTCGGCGATGTTGAGCTGTTCGCGCAGGGTCTGGCCCCAGCTCTCGTCGCGGTCATTGCGGTCGCTCTGGATGCCGGCGTCGAGCAGCTCGCGGATCGGCTCCAGCATCGAGTACGGCAGGGTCACGTGGATGTCGCCGCCACCGCCGTCGAGCTCGACGTGTAGGCGGCACACCACCACGTACTCGCGCGGCGTCACGATGTTGGCGAAGTGCGGGTTGATTTCCGAGTTGATGTACTCGAAGTCGACATCCATCACCGGTGCCCAGGCTTCGCGAAGGTCGGCGAAGGTCTGCTTCAGCAGCAGGTGGATCACCCGCATTTCGGTGGCGGTGAACTCGCGGCCTTCGATGCGGGTGGGGTAGCGCCCGTCGCCGCCGAAGAAGTTGTCGACGATGGCGAACACCAGGGTCGGTTCGAACACGATCAGGCCGGTACCGCGCAGCGGCTTGAAGCGGATCAGGTTCAGGTTGGTCGGCACATACAGCGAGTGCATGTAGTCGTTGAACTTGATCAGCTCGATGCCGCGCACCGACAGTTCGGCCGAACGGCGGATCAGATTGAACAGGCCGATCCGCCACAGCCGCGCGAAGCGCTCGTGGACCATTTCCAGGGTCGGCATGCGACCACGGATGATGCGGTCCTGGCTGGCGAAGTCGTACGAACGCGCTTCGCCGGACGGCGGTTCCGGATCGGTCTCGACCGCACCACTGTCCACGCCGTGGAGCAGGGCATCAATCTCGTCCTGGGACAGCAGGTCATTCATCGGTGGGCCCTTACTGGGTCACGAAGCTGGTGAACAGCAGATCGTCGGCGCCGTTGCTGCCGGTCTCGGCCTTGAGCACCTTCTGCACTTCGGCCAGCGAGGCGGCCTGCAGCTTCTGCTTGCCGGCGACATCGGCGATCTGGTCCGGGCTGACCTGCGAGAACAGCATCAGCAGGCGCGCGCGGATGGCCGGTGCGTGGGTCTTGATCGCTTCCAGCGCGGCCGGGTCGCGGGTCATCAGCTGCACTTCCAGCTGCAGGTAGCGCGGGCCGTCAATGGGGCCGTTGAGGTTGACCACGAAGGCTGGGTCCAGCGCGAAGTACTGCGCCGGTGCCGGGGTGGCGGACTTCTTCGGGGCCTGAGCGGTCTTCTCTTCCGGCTTGGACTGGGTGAAGAACCAGACGCCGCCACCGGCGGCTGCGGCGGCCAGCACGGCCACCAGGGCGGTGATCAGGATCGGACTGCGCGGCTTGGCGGCCTTGTCCTTCTCGGCGGTCTTCTTGGTTTTGTCAGCGGCTGCGGCCACGGGGTGAAGCTCCTGAGGGTTGCTTCACCGGGATATGCAAGGGGTGTGCCGGAGCCGGGGCGGAGGGATGCGACGGAATTCCGTCGGGGTGCCTGTATCGGTAGCGCCGGGCCATGCCCGGCGGAGGGGGGGGCTCCGCCGGGCATGGCCCGGCGCTACCCGCTCGCGCGGTGTCAGGCGTATGCGTCCAGCAACCCGCGCTGGCGGATCAACTGCGCGGACGACACACTGCCATCGCCCGGCGACGGTTCTCCGTCACCGGCCATGCCGGCGGCGCCGGATTGCCCCGTCGCATTGCCGTCACCGCCGGGGGCCTGGTGGCCGACATCGGCATGAGCAAGCTGGAAGCCCTGTTCGCCCAGCAGTTCACGCAGGCGTGGCAGGCTGCTTTCCAGTGCCTGGCGCACGTCCACATGCGGGCTGCTGAAGCTGGCGTGCACCTTGTCGCCGTTCAACTGCAGGCGCACGTCGACCGGACCCATGTCGTCCGGACTCAGCCGGATGTGGGCATGGCCGATCTTCTGGTCGGCCAGCCAACCCAGGCGCGCACCGATTGCCTGGTCGAAACCATCGTCGCCGAGCACCGGCTTCGGTGTCGGTTCGCCATTGAAGATGGCATTGCCCGTGGCCAGCGCGGCCTTCAGATCCTGCACAGCCGCGTTGCCCGGTGCATGCAGCAGCGGC
The DNA here is from genome assembly GCF_034508895.1 of Stenotrophomonas geniculata. Classification (NCBI taxonomy): domain Bacteria; kingdom Pseudomonadati; phylum Pseudomonadota; class Gammaproteobacteria; order Lysobacterales; family Lysobacteraceae; genus Stenotrophomonas; species Stenotrophomonas geniculata. Next base: position 4,274,723 of record NZ_CP140571.1, on the reverse strand, counting down.
GCCGTGGCGCGGTCGCCGATGAGGGTTGCGTCGCTGCCTTCACCGCGCTCGCCGCGCTTGCCGGGCAGCACCAGCTCAGGTAACGGCAGAGTGGTCGCCTGGTCGGCCCCATTGGGGGCTTCGCCTTCGGCGGTGGCCGTAGCGGTCGCCGCTGCTGTGGAGGGCAGGGCTGCTGCGACCGGCAGTGCAGCGGGCGAGGGCAGTGCGTTGCCGTCTGCATCGGTGGCCGTCGCCACCGCTGGCAGAGCGGCGGCAGGATCGGCAGGTGTCGGTACCGCCAGTACCAGTCCTGCCAGGCCGAGCGGCGGCCATGGGGCTTCCTCGGTCGTCGCCGAGGCGTCCTTTTCGGCAGCGGGCCTGGCTTGCGCCGGGGGCACCGTCGCTGCGGCCTCTTCAGGTGCGGCAGCGCTGTCCGGCCTGCGCTCGGCGCTGGACTGGCCATTGCTGTCGGATGCCGGCCCCTGTGCAGGCGACGTGGGCATGTTCGAGGGCCTGGAGGATCCATCGGCGCCCGGCGCACCACCCTGCAGCAGCTGGCTGAAATCCTTGCTGCCGTCACCGCGTGGCGCGCGCGTTGCGCTGCTGCCGGAATTCTGCGGCTGCGCGTTGGCGCTGCCGGCCAATGGCGCGGGCATCACGAGCGGCCTCCCTGCTCGGCGCCGTCCTGGTCTTCGATCTGTACCAGGCGGGCGCGGCGGGCACCGATGTCATCCATCTCGCGCTGGTCGCGGCGGTCCGTCACCACCTTCTCCTGTGCGCGGTAGCTGGCGGCCAGTTGTTCCAGCACGGCCTTGTCACGGCTGGCCAGGATCAGCCGGGCGCGCTCGGCTTCCACCTTCTCGCGGTTGCCATTGACCGTGGCCTGCTGCTGTTCGACCGCACTGTCGAGGCGGTCGAGAAACGCGCGCCGGTTCAGCAGCTGCGCCGGGCTGGTCGCCGCCATCTGCGCATTCGCATACTCCTCGGCGTAGCGGCGCAGTTCGTCCAGTCGCGACAGATGGGTATCGAGCACGCGCTGGCGTTCGGCCAGATCGCGGGCCACCGCGTCCTCGTGTTCCTGGGCCCGCTTCAGAAGGGGGTCGATGCGCTTGGACTGGTTCATGGCTTAACTCTCTTGTTCCACCAGGCGCTGCAGCGCCGCCTGGCTGTGCGGGAGATCTGCGGCCTTGGCAACGTCCTGGCCGAGGAACTCCATGATTTCCGGCCAGCGTTCCAGGGCTTCGTCGGTGGCCGCGTCGTTGCCGCGCTGGTAGGCACCGATGGCGATCAGGTCGCGGTTGGCCGAGTAGGCCGAGACCAGTCGCTTCAACTTGCGAATGCGCAGGCGCCACGGCTCGTCGGCGATTTCCGTGACCACACGGCTGACCGACGATTCGACGTCGATGGCCGGGTAAAGGCCGCTGTCGGCCACGCGCCGCGAGAGCAGGATGTGGCCGTCGAGGATCGCGCGCGCTGCATCGGCGATCGGATCCTGCGGATCATCGCCTTCGGTCAGCACCGTATAGAACGCGGTGATCGAGCCACGGCCCTTGGCGCCGTTGCCGGCGCGTTCGACCAGTGCCGGCAGCTTGGCGAACACCGACGGTGGGTAACCGCGGGTGGTCGGCGGCTCGCCGACCGACAGGCCGATCTCGCGCTGCGCCTGGGCGAAGCGGGTCAGTGAGTCCATCAGCAGCAGCACGTTCAGGCCCTGGTCGCGGAACCATTCGGCGATGGCGGTGGCACGGTAGGCGCCGTGCAGGCGCGCCAGTGGCGGTCGGTCGGCGGGGCTGGCCACCACCACGGCGCGGCGCAGTCCTTCTTCGCCCAGCGTGGTCTCGACGAAATCGCGGACTTCGCGGCCACGTTCACCGATCAGGCCGACCACGATCACGTCGGCGGCGGTGTAGCGGGTCATCATGCCCAGCAGCGTCGACTTACCGACGCCAGAACCAGCGAACAGGCCGACACGCTGGCCGCGGCCGATCGGCAGCAGCGCGTTGATCGCACGCACGCCCACGTCCAGCGGCTGGGTGATCGGTTCACGTGCCAGCGGATTGATCGACACGCCGGCCATGCCGACATGGCCCTCGGCGCGGATCGGGCCCTTGCCGTCCAGCGGCACGCCGTCGCTGTCGATGACGCGGCCGAGCAGGCCTTCGCCCACTTCAACGCCGCCACGGCGTGCGGACGGCACCACCCGCGCATTGGGCAGCAGGCCGTGCAGTTCCGCGCTCGGCATCAGGTAAGTGCGCTCGCCGGCGAAGCCGACCACTTCGGCATCGACCCAGCCACCATCGACCACTTCCACCTTGCAGCTGGCACCCAGCGGCGCTTCGCAGCCGACCGCTTCCAGGGTCAGTCCGACCGCGCGGCGCAGCACGCCTTCGCGGATCAGGCCACGGCCATGGGCGGTATCCACGCGCAGGCCATCGAGCCGACGGGCCAGGCGCAGGTTGCGGGCGATGGCCCAGTCGGCCGGTGGCGGCGTCGGCTGCGGATAGGGGGTCATGCATTGGCTCCGGTCTGGCGGATCACCGCGTCCAGCGCGCCTCGCAGGCGGGCTTCCAGGGTGCCGTCGATGCGCACGGCTTCGGCGTGCACGCGAAGATCGCCGCGGCTGAGGCTGGTGTCTGGCACCAGGCGCTGTTGTGGCGGCAGGCTCAACAGCGGGGCGAGGGCGGCGATGTCGTCCGGGTGCAGTCGCACTTCGACCTCGCGGGTGCTGCCGCCCACCGCGTCGATCGCCTCACCGACCAGCTGTGCCAGCAGTGCCGGGTCAGCTTCGTAGGCGCGTCCGACCAGCGCGCCAGCGATGCGTACCGCCAGTTCGCCCAGTGCGCCGACGACTTCGTTCTCCAGCCGCACCAGCGGTCGGCTGAAGTTGTCGAGGATGCCTTCGATCTGCGCGGCGAGGCGACGCACTTCCGCCTGTCCCTGGCCGTAACCTTCGCTATGGCCGTGCTGGAAGCCTTCCTTCTCGGCGCTGTCCTGGATGGCCTGGATTTCCTCCAGGGTCGGCAGCTGCAGCGGTGGCTCGGGTTCGTGTTCCGGGTCCGGCTCGGTGAGTTCGAACGCATCCTCCTGATCCAGCACCGGGTCGGGCTGGGCCAGCAGGTCCGGGGCAAGCCAGCGCACGACGTTGCTCACAGCATGGCCTCCGCGCTGCCACCAATGGTGACGGTGCCTTCATCGGCCATGCGCTTGACGATGGCCAGGATCTCGCGCTGCGCGCCTTCCACGTCGGACAGGCGCACCGGGCCACGGGCTTCCATGTCTTCCAGCAGGATCTCGGCCGCGCGCTGCGACATGTTGCGGGTGATCTTGTCGCGCACCTTGATGTCGGCACCGCGCAGGGCCAGGCCCAGGCGCTCGCCGCTCACTTCGCGCAGCACCAGCTGCATCTCGCGGTCGTCCAGGTCCACCAGGTCGTCGAACACGAACATCAGGTCCTGGATGCGGTTGCTCAACGGCGCATCGATGCGGGCGATTTCGCCCAGGATCGCCTGGTCCTGGCCGCTGTCCATGAAGTTCAGGATGTTGGCCGCGCACTGCACGCCGCCGATGTTGGACGACTTCAGGTTCTGGTTGCCGGCGAACTGGCGCTCCATGATCTCGTTGAGTTCATTGAGTGCGTTCGGCGGAATGCCGTCGAGCGTGGCGATGCGCAGCAGCACGTCCACGCGGGTGCGGTCCGGCAGCAGCTTCAGCGCGTCGGCGGCCTGGTCGGTTTCCAGGTGCGCCATCACGATGGCGATGATCTGCGGGTGCTCGTTGCGCACCAGATCGGCCACCGCGCGCGGGTCCATCCACTTCAGCGCGTCCAGCCCGGTGGTGTTGCGGCCGAGCAGGATGCGGTCGATCAGGTTGCCGGCCTTCTCGCTGCCCAGCGCCTGCACCAGCATGTTGCGGATGTAGTCGTCCGAGCCCACGCCCAGCGAGGTCTTCGAGCCCAGTTCCTGGCCGAACTGGTCCATCACCCGTTCCACCTGTTCGCGGGTGATGTCGGTCATGGTGGCCATGGCGATGCCGATCTTCTGCACCTCCTTGGGTTCCATGTGGCGCAGCACTTCGGCTGCATCCAGCTCACCCAGGGACAGCAGCAGCACGGCCGCGCGCTGCACGCCGGTCAGTTGTGCCTCAGTCATTGGCCACCCAGCCCTTGACCACCTGGGCCACGCGCTTGGAGTCGGTCTTCACGGCTTCACGCGCCATCCGCAGTCGTTCCTCATATGAATCCACCGGCAGGGCCAGTGCATCCGGCCCGCCCAGGCTGGCCCGGTCGGCGCCCAGCGCCGGCAGCGGCATGCCATCGTCATCGACCAGCTGCACGTCCGCGGTGTGCGGTTCCAGTGCCTGTTCGTCGTTCTTCCTGTTCTGGCCGGTGATCGCACGCAATGCCGGGCGCAGCACGCCGAACAGCAATGCCAGCACCACCACGGCGCCCAGCAGCATGCGGCCGGCATCGTGCACCCACGGCAGCTCCCACCAGGCCGGGCCTTCGACCGGCGTGGTATCACGCACGAACGGGGCATTCATCACCGATACGGTGTCGCCACGCTCGGCATTGAAACCGACGGCCTGCTTGACCAGTGCCTCGACGCGGGTCAGTTCGGCGGCCGACAACGGCTGCGGGCTGACCTTGCCGTTGGCACCGGCGCGCGGCACGTTGTCCACCAGGACCGCCACCGAGACGCGCTTGATGCGGCCCGCCGGCTGACGGGTGTGCTGCAGGGTGCGGTCCAGCTCGTAGTTGCGGGTCGCGTTCTTGCTGCTTTCGGTCGGCGCCTGCGCGGTGGCCGGTGCGGCCTGCTGGCCCGGCGGGCTGTTGCTGGTCGCGCCCGGCACGCCCTGCGGGCCCGGGGTGCTGGTGGTGTTCTCGCTCATCTGCTCGCTGCGCAGCTTCTGCGGTTCGCCGTTGTAGAGCTCACGGGCTTCCTCGGTTACCGAGAAATCCATGTCCACGCTCACTTCCGGGTTGACGCGGCCGGGGCCGGTCATCGGTTCCAGCAGCTCGCGGATGCGCTGGTTGAACGAGGTTTCCTGGCGGCGCACCTGTTCGAACTGGGCAGCGTTGACCGCCGCCTCACTGTTCGGGTCGCTGACGCTGAGCATGCGCCCGCTCTGGTCGACCACGGTCACCCGTTCCGGGGCGAGATCCGGGATGCTGGCCGCGACCATGTGCACGATGGCGTCCACCTGGCTGCGTTCCAGCTGCTGGCCGCCACGCAGTTCCAGGGTCACCGAGGCGCTGGCCACGTCACGCTGGCGGGTGAAGGCGCTGGGCTTGGGAATGGCCAGGTGCACGCGCGAATCGCGCACCGGGCGCAGCGTGTTGATGGTGCGCGACAGCTCGGTTTCCAGCGCATGCTGGTAGCGCGCGCTTTCGACGAACTGGCTGACGCCGAAGCCCGGGTCGCGCTCCATCAGCTCGAAGCCGAGCTTGCCGCTGTCGGTCAGGCCGGAGCCGGCCAGCTTCAGGCGCGCGTCGTGCAGGTTCTTTTCCGGCACGGTGATGCCACCGGTGGCCGGGTCGAGCGCGAACGGAATCTGCGCGGCGCGCAGCAGGTCGGTCGCTTCAGCGGTCGCCTTCTGGTCCAGGCCGGTGTACAGCGGGACCATGCCCGGCTTCTGCGACCAGAAGAACACGGACAGGCCTGCCGCCACCGCCACCGCGATCATCGCCATCAGGCCCAGCCGACGGGTGATCTGCAGACTCTGCAGGCGGTCGAACCATTGCCCGGCCTTTTCGGCGTTCAGGCTGTCCTTGGAGAGCGTCAGTGCCATGCGTCTCTATTCCTTACAGCGGCATGTTCATCACGTCCTGGTAAGCCTGGACGAGACGGTTGCGGACTTCCACGGTGGCGCGGAAGGCGATCTGGGACTGCTGCGAGGCGACCATCACCTTGGCGAGGTCGGCGCTGGGGTCGCCCATTTCGAAGGCTTTGGCGAGGGCGCCGGATTTCTGTTGCGCATCGTTGACGCCGGCAATCGCACCACGCAGGGTTTCGGTGAAGCTGGCCGGCTGGGCCTGCGGTGCGTCCAGCACCGTGCCCGGCAGGGCGTTGCTGCGCGGCGTTTCGCTCAGCGGGTTGAGCGCCGGCTGTCCCATCTGGGTCTGATAGGAGCGGATCTGCGAAAGGATCGAAGTGACGGAGTGGGACATCTGCAACGGTTCCAGAAACAGGGATGGGGTTGTCTGCTGGAGCCAGTGCAAGTGCCGTGCCGAAACCGGTTTTCGATTCAGTGAAGTGAGGAGATTGGGTGTGCTGGCAGGGCTGCGCCCTGCACCCGCCGAAGCAACGTCAACGTCAACGTCAAAGGCGGGGCATCTGTGGGGTGGCGGGGTGGGTCCGGTTGCGGGGGACGCCGTAAACCCGTCCTTGGGGGCTTGGCCGCGGCATCCATGCCGCGGACACCCCCGCAACCAGACCCACCCCGCCTCCGACAGTTGGCCGCTGCTGTTGGTAGGTGCCGACCGTTGGTCGGCATGCTGCTCCTGGTGGGTGTCGACCTTGGTCGACACGCTTGATCCACGGCATGGATAGATAGATGGCGCGTTTCTTGGCTGTGACGCGCCATTTAACCGGCGTCGGTTTTCTGGCCTACGGCTGCGGTGTCCAGCGGCCGGCGTTCCGGCGCTGTAGATGCGCAGGGCTCCGACCCCGGGTTCTGGAAACACGAACGCCCGGGCAAGCCCAGGCGTTCGTGCCCCCTTCATGCTGGTAGCGCGCTTCAGCCGGCCAGTTCGGCCTGCTCGCGTTCGATGCCGTACTTGCGCAGCTTTTCCACCAGGGTGGTGCGGCGCAGGCCGAGCAGCTGGGCGGCGTGGGCGACCACGCCCTGGGTGCGTTCCAGGGCTTCGTTGATCAGGCCCAGTTCGATGTTGGCCATGTGGTTGCGCAGGTCCATGCCTTCGTCAGGCAGCGCCGCCGGTGCCGCCGGGCGATTGACGGCGATGCCGTGCTCCAGTGCCGGCTGGTTGCCGCTGCCTGGGGTGTGGAACGAGAAGCTGCGCAGGTTCAGGCGTTCTTCGTTGGCAACCGTAGCTGCCGGTGCCGGTGCAGCCACCGCCGCCAGTGCGGTGTCGCCACGGTAGCGGGCCGGCAGGTCCTGCACGCGTACTGAACCGCCCGGATGCAGCACCGCCAGGCGCTCGACCAGGTTGGTCAGTTCGCGCACATTGCCCGGCCATTCGTAGCCGGCCAGGGCCTGCAGGGCTTCCGGGGTGAAGCGCACTTCGCCACGACCGGTGCGCGCCAACTGTGCGGCGATGGTTTCCACCAGCGCCGGCAGGTCTTCGCGACGCTCGCGCAGGGCGGGCACGTCGATCGGGAACACGTTGAGGCGGTAGAACAGATCCTCGCGGAACTTGCCTTCGGCGATGCGCGTTTCCAGATCGCGGTGGGTCGCGGCCACGACGCGCACGTTGCAGCGGATGGTCTGGTTGCCGCCGACGCGCTCGAAGCTGCGTTCCTGCAGCACGCGCAGCAGCTTTACCTGCATCGGCAGGCTCATGTCGCCGATTTCGTCGAGCAGCAGGGTGCCGCCCTCGGCCATTTCGAAACGCCCCTTGCGGGCGGTCAGTGCGCCGGTGAACGCACCCTTTTCGTGGCCGAACAGTTCGCTTTCCAGCAGGTCCGGCGGAATGGCGCCGCAGTTGATCGCCACGAACGGGCCATCACGGCGCGGCGAGCGCTGGTGGATCGCACGCGACACGACTTCCTTGCCGGTACCGGATTCGCCCAGCACCAGTACGGTGGTATCGAACGCAGCGACCTGCTCGATCATGGTGCGCAACGCAGTCACCGCCGGGCCGTTGCCGGTCGGGCCTTGATCCTGCGCGGCACCGGCCTGGTGCTCGGCGTCCAGGCGCTTGAGGCTGGCGCGGCGCAGCAGGGCTTCCATCTGCGCATGGCGCAGCGGCGTTTCCAGCGGCCAGATGTTGGCTTCGTGCAGGCCGTGCTGGCGGGCAAACGTTACCCCGTCACCATCGGCCAGCAGCACCGGCGGCGGCAGGCTGCTGCCACCCAGCCAGTTGTAGAGTGCGGTGCTGGCGGCGTTGTCGTCCAGGCTGCCGACGATCACCGCCATCCAATCGTTCTGGCGCTGGCGACCCAGGTCGAAGTCGGCCGCGTCGGACACCCAGCGCGGGTTGAAGTCCATGAATTCCAGCAGGGCAACGGTGCGCTCTGCGCGCACGGCGTCGTTGTCCAGCACCAGGATGCGCGATTCGCTCACGATCGATCCTCCCTGAGGCCTTCCAGGATCGGCATGACTTCCTGGATGTAGGACAGCTTGCTGACGAAATTGTCGGCGCCGGCGCGCAGCGCGTGCTCGCGGTGCTCGGCGTCGTCGAAGTGGCTGGCGATCACGATGTACGGTGCATCGTCCTGCGACTTGATCAGGCGGGTGGCCTGCAGGCCACCCATCTCCGGCATGGCCAGATCCATCAATACGACCTGCGGGCGCAGCGTTTCCGAACGCTCGATCGCTTCCAGGCCATTGCCGGCGCTGCCGACGATCTGCAGCCAGTCGATCTTGCGGAAATGGCGCATCGCCGCATTGATGAAGCCCTCGTGGTCATCGACCAACAGGACCGTGAGCTTGTTCATGTCCAACATCCTTTTCAGCCCACCCGGGCCAGCTGCGGTTGCCTGGCGCCAAGCCGGCGCCGTTCACGGGCCGGGGCGATGTCCAGTTGTTCTCGGTATTTTGCGACGGTTCGGCGGGCAATGTTCACCCCCTGGCGCGACAGCAGGCCGGCGATGGCCTCGTCGGCCAGCGGCCGGCCGGCCGGTTCGGCGTCGATCAGGCGGCGGACCATGGCCTTCACGGCCTGGCCGGAGACGCTGGCGCCTTCCAGGCGCACGGCGAAGAAGTGCTTCAGTTCGAAGGTGCCGCGCGGGGTCTGCAGGAACTTGCCGGTGGTGATGCGCGAGACGGTGGACTCGTGCATGCCGATTTCCTCGGCCACTTCCTTCAGGGTCAGCGGCGCCATGGCCTCTTCGCCACGCACCAGGAACGCGGCCTGGCGCTCGACGATCACCCGCGCGGTGCGCAGCAGGGTGTCGTAGCGCATCGACAGGCCGCGGCTGAACCAGCGCGCTTCCTGCAGCATTTCGCGCAGTGCCGGTGCGGCCTCGCTGGTCTCGGCCAAGGCCTGTTCGTACTGGCTGTTGATCGAGACCCGGCGGCTGGTGGCCGGGTTGAGGGCAACTTTCCACTGGCCGTCGGCGTGCCAGGCGACCACGTCCGGTACCACCACGGCATTGCGTTCGGGCAGCAGGCTGTCACCCGGGCGCGGCTGCAGCGACAGGATCAGGCGCACGGCTTCGCGCACGTCGTCGATCTCGGCGTCGTGCAGGCGGGCGAGGGCGGGGTAGTCGTGTGCGGCCAGTGCTTCGAGTGCGCCGTGGAGAATGCGGGTGGCCAGATGGCGGGCGGGAACTGCGCCATGCAGGCTGCGCAGCTGCGCCTGCAGGCCTTCGCGCAGGTCCTGCGCAGCCATGCCGGCGGGCTCGCCGTGCAGCAGCTGCTGGCGGATGGCTTCGACGCCGTTGGCGGCGATATCGAACTGGGCGCTGGCCAGCAACTGCAGCTGGCCCAGCGGTGCCTGCAGGTAGCCGGCCTCGTCGCAGTGATCGAGCCAGAACGCGGCCACCGCCAGTTCGCGGTCGTCCATGTCCAGCGACAGGCGCTGAAGCACACGCAGCTGCGGGTCGGTCGATTCGCCGGCGGCGATGCGCGCCATGCGGTCGTCGTCGCCGTCCTGCCAGCTGGCGCCGGCCACGTCCCACATCGAAGACTCCGGCAGCTCGTCGAAGGCGGCGGTGTCCATCGTCGTGGCGCTGGCCTCGGTGGCATCGGCTGCGGGCGCTTCGGCCTCTTCGATCTCCAGCAACGGATTGGAGTCCAGCAGGCGCTGGATTTCCTGTTCCAGGTGCAGCCCATCGAGCTGCAGCAGCCGGATCGACTGCAGCAACTGCGGGGTAAGGTGAAGTTGTTGGCCCAGCTGGGTCGAGAGTGCAGCCTTCATCGTGGTTCCCCGGCACCGCTCCCCGGCGCCTTGTGGAACGCATCTTGCTTTTGATCCGGCGGGGGCGGAATCAGGGGGTTCCTGAGGGGCTTCGTGAATGTCCTGACAGGATGTAGGGGTATTCCCTACATCGGCGCGGAATGTTGACGATGATCGCGCCTAAGTTGCTGATTTTCTGTGTGGTTGCCGGGTTGACCGGGCTGCGCCGTGTACGGGTTCCTGTCGGAGCGTGTCAGGGTGACGGGAATTCGTCGTCAGTGTGGGCCTTGCACGGGTCAGATCCTCTTCCCGCGGAAAGGGATCCGACCCTCTTCTCAGAGGATCATCCCAGCTCGTGCTGGTGGCGCGCGGCGAGCAGCAGCAGATCGTTGGCGCGGCGGCAGCCGAGCGACTCCATCATGCGTGCGCGGTGGGTCTCGACCGTTTTGACGCTGATGCCGAGGTCGGCGGCGATCTCCTTGTTGCTCTCACCCTTGCCGATGCGGCGCAGGATCTCGCGTTGTCGTGGCGACAGCGCGGCGATGCCGGTGGGTTTCTCGCGGCCGAGCATCGGTGCCAGCATCTTGGCGGAGATCTGCGGGCTCAGGAACACCTGTCCGGCGTGCGCCGCACGCAGCGCCAGTTCCAGCTCCTGCGGCGCCGCATCCTTGACCAGGAACCCGACCGCGCCGCGATCGAGTGCATCGCGCACGTGCGCGGCGTCGTCGTGCATGGTCATCATCACCACCCGCGTGCCGGGAGCGCGCAGGCGAATGTCACTGAGGGCTTCCAGGCCGGTGCGGCCGGGGAGTGACAGGTCCATCAGGACCACGTCCGGGGCGTGCTGCAGGGCCAGCTGCAGTGCCTGCTCGGCATTGCTGGCCTCAGCGACGAGCTGCACGTCGGCAAACCCCTGCAGCAGCCGCGCCAGGCCGGCGCGGACCAGGGTGTGATCGTCGACGATGAGAACTCGCACAGGCACGTTGGAGGTCCGTGAGGGGAGTCCACCTTAACTTAGCTGAACGGGCGCGCCAAGGCTTGTCCATCCGCCGCCATGGTGGCAGGTTTCAGCGGGCGCGGCGTGCTTCGGCCACCTGGCGGCGATGCAGGCGGAACAGATGCCGCTCCATCGCCATCTCCAGTCCATCGCCAAGACGCTGGAAACGCAGCCACAGGTAGTGACCGCCGCCACCGTCCGCCGCTTCGGCGATCACTTCCACGGGCAGGTCGATATGGTCGGGCAGCCAGTCGCTGGGCTGCAGGCGTACCACGCCGGCCTGGCCGGCACTGGCACCGCTGCGCGGACCCAGTTGCAGGCGGATGCCGCGGCGTGACCAGCGTACGGGGCGCAGGGTCAGGTCCTGGCCCTGCTGGCGTACCAGCCGGCCCAGCAGCACCATCGCCAGATCCAGCTTGGCTTCCAGCCGCTGCAGCTGCAGGCTGGCTTCATTGCGGTCGTCATGTTCGTCAACGCGGCTGTCTTCAACCAGCGCCAGGCTGCGCAGCAGGCCTTCGGCGCTGCTGGTGCGACCGGCCGCGCTGCCTGCCTGGAACTCGGCCGGCAGGGCCAGCTCGCAGCTGAGCGTCTCGTCGAACAGCTCGCTTTCGGCAGGATGGTGCAGCGAGGTGGTCGGCAGCTGGGTCATGCCAGTGACTCTGCCTGCAGGTAGGCATGCGCCGCGCGAAGGGAGCGCTGGCCGTCGTTCATCAGCGCGGCGACGGCATCACGGCGCTGGCGCAGCAGGCCGAGCAGGTTCTGCTGGCGTTCGAACAGCGCGGTCAGCGGCGCGTGGTCGGCGGTGGTCAGCGGCTGGCTGAGCAGCGCATGCAGCGTGCTGTCGTGGCCGTCGAGCAGGCTGTCGGCCTGGTCAAGGGATTCTTCGCCCAGGGCCTTCTCGAAGGCGTCCAGCTGGGCGTGCAGTTCGTGCAGGCTCATGGCGCCACCGCGGCCGGGCGGCGCTGTTCCTGCGGGATCGCATTCCAGGCGCTGTCGATCTCGCCCAGCAGCTGCAGCGACTCGTCCAGCGCGGCGCGGTCGTTGTGCAGATTGGCCTCGGTCAGGCGCTGCAGCACATAGTCATACAATGCCGACAGATTTCCGGCGATCTCGCCGCCGGCTTCATGATCCAGCGAGCCGTTGAGGTGGCCGACGATCGCGCAGACCTCGCCGATCGCCTTGCCCTTGCCGGCCTGGTCGCCACGCTCGAGGCTGGCCAGGGCACGCCGCACGCGCTCCAGCGCGCCGGCCAGCAGCATCGCCACCAGCTTGTGCGGATCGGCGTCGGCGACCGCACTGGTCACTCCCACCTGGCGGTACTGCTCGGCATATTGACGGCTGGAACCGTACATTCGTGATTCTCCTTGCGCGGGGTGCCGCCGGGCGATCGTGGGGACCGCTGCCGACGGCGCGGCGATGATTGCTGTTGCGTCCGTTATCGGTGCGTTACACGCCAAACTTGAGCGTCGCACGCAGTCCTTTAGCGGTTCAGCTGTGCCAGCTGTTGCTGCAATGCGGTGTTGCTCTGCTGCAGTTTGCCCATCAGGCTGTCCAATGCCAGGAACTGCTTCTTGTAGCGTTCCTCGACACCCTTCATGCGAACGTCCAGCGCCTTGCGCCGCTTGTCGATGCCATCAAGCGTGTTGTTCAGGCCCTTGGTGCGGGCGACGAATGCGCCTTCCTTGCCGACCGTGGTGCTGACATAGCCGTCGACCAGCGAGTACAGCTCCCCTGCGCCGCCCTTGTCACCGGTGATGGCCTGCCGGATGTGTTCCGGCTGGCTGGCCAGAGCCGCTGCGAACTTGGTGCCATCCAGGACCAGGGTGCCATCCGCGTTTGGATAGCCTCGGGTCTGCAGCCCAATCGCCTTGGCATCCAGACTGTCGCCCGCCAGCGCCTTGAGCACGCCGGACATGACCGAGCGCAACTGGCTGGTAGCGCCACGCATCTGCGCGTCTCCGGTCAGCGTCGACGCTTCCTTGGTCTTGGGGTCGTACTTGGTCTCGTTGTTGATCGCCGCGAGTGCGGCGTTGTATGCAGTCACGAAGTCCTGCATCACCTTGGTGGCTGCGGCCGTGTCGGTGCTGATCACCACCGTGCTCTTGCCGGTCGTCTTCAGATTAAGGGTCAGGCCCGGAACTGCGTCGGCCACGGTGTTGCTGGCGCTGACCACCTTCACGCCGTCGATGGTCAACTCGGCATCGGCGGCTGGTGAATTCTGTTTCAGGCTTCCGACAAGTGCGCCCAGCTTCGGGTCGCTGCCGCCATATTCCAGCTTGATCGCGCTGGCCGCGCCGGTCTTCTCCTGCGCGATGGAAAGGTACTGGTTGTCACCTGAACTGATCAGCGTGGCCTGCACGCCTTCCTTGCGACCGACTGCGTCGAGCTTGTTGCGGATGGTGGTCAGCGTGTCGCCCGCTTCCACCTCCACATTGAGGGTCTTGGCCTTGTCACCGACGCCAACGGTCAGCGTCAAGGTTCCGGCACCGAACGTATCGGTCTTGGGGAACGAGGTGTCAGCGATGAGCTTGTGGGCGGTGGCCAGCGAAGTAACGTCGACAATGTGCGTACCGTTGGCAGCCGCCCCTTTGGACGTGCCGAGGTCGTACAGTGCCACCGATGCCGTCAGCACATCTTCGGTGTTGGCGGGCTGTGCCTTGCCGGTGGCAGTCACCGTCCGGGTGTCGAAGGCCGTGGTGGCCTTCAGCGCAGTCAGCGCGGTTTTCAGCTTGTCGAACGCGGCCGTGACCGTGCCGATCGACGACAGCTGCAACTTGGTCTTGGACTGCTGCAGGTTCAGCGCATTGTCGGCGGGCTTGCGGTCGGCCGCGACCAGCTGGTTGACGATGTCCGAGATATTCAGTCCCGAGCCAATGCCACCGTATCCAAAGTCTGCCACGTCGTTTCTCCTGGTATTCGGGCCCAGCCGCCGTGCGGTGGCCCGTCGTCAACGAAAATAGCGGCCTGCGCCGCTGGGTCTTGAGGACTTCGTTGATGCATGCGCCGTGCCAGAGCCTCGGGAGCGGGTTTGGCACGCAGGTTGCAGGAGGGTTGGGGCAGGGTGCGGGGACGTTCACCGCGGACTGCCGGAGGTCTGCAAAAGACCCTCCCCCAATGCAGGGGAGGGATCAGGCTACTGACAATCGGGGGGAGACGAAGCCGCCCGGTACGTACAGTCAAAGGTACAGCGCTGAAAGAGAGGTCCGCAGGAGCGGGCGATGCCGAGCCGGTTCGGGAGTGTTCCCGGGCCGGGCATGGCCCGCGCCTTCGTGCACCGTGGCTTCCGGGTTGCCGCTGCCGCCGAATTCAACCGGCGGCAGCGGAACCTTCTTGCCGTGGATCAGCGCAGCAGGCTGAGCACGCCCTGCGGCACCTGGTTGGCCTGGGCCAGCATGGCCGTACCGGCCTGCTGCAGGATCTGGGTGCGGGTCAGCTCGGCGGTTTCCTTGGCGAAATCGGTATCCTTGATGCGGCTACGCGAGGCCGAGAGGTTTTCCGTCGAGGTCTGCAGGTTGGCGACGACCGAAGTGAAGCGGTTCTGGATCGCGCCGAGGTCTGCACGGGTGTTGTTGATCGAGCTGAGTGCCTTGTCGACGATCTCCAGTGCCTGCTGAGCGCCTGCAACGGTGGACACGTCCACGTTGTCCAGCTTGCTGGAGGTGGCGCCGGTCAGCGTGCCGCCGTTGGTGCTGGTCTGGGTCAGGCCCACGGCCGCTTCGTTGGCAGCGGTCGCGTAGGACAGGCTGAAGGTCTGGCCGGCCTTGACCGAGGTCAGGTTGATGGTCGCGTCATCGACCGAAGCCTGGACGCCGGTTTCGCCGATCTTGGCGTTGATGGCGGCGGCCGTGCTCTTGGTGATCGACTCACCGGCCTTGATCGTGAAGGCACCCACGGTGACGTCGGTTGCCTTGCCATCGGCGTCGGTCACCTTCACGGTGATCTTGTCGATGCTCATGTCAGCGGTGGCCTTGTCGGTGTCGACTGCCGGAACCGGCGGCGGACCCGGCTGCGCCGGAGTGACGCCCAGCTTGGTGCCCTTGTAGACATTGGCAAAGGTGGCGTCGCCCAGCGAGCTGGTCTTGGCATCGACGACCTTGTCGATCGCGATGGCCTGGCCGGCATTGGCGCCGACCTGGAACAGCTGGCTGGAGAACGAACCGTCCAGCAGCTTGGTGCCGTTGAACTCGGACTGCTTGGCGACGCGATCGATTTCCGACTTCAGCTGGGTCACTTCGGCCTGCAGCGCCTTGCGGTCGCTGGCCGAGTTGGTGGCGTTGGACGACTGCACCGACAGCTCACGGATGCGCTGCAGGTTGTTGCCGATTTCCGACAGCGAACCTTCGGCAACCTGGGCCAGCGAAATGCCGTCGTTGGCATTGCGGATGGCGACGTCGGTACCGCGGATCTGGGTGCCGAAGCGCTCGGAGATCGCCAGGCCGGCGGCGTCGTCCTTGGCGCTGTTGATGCGCGAACCGGAGGACAGGCGCTGGATGGTGGTAGCCAGCGAGCTGCCGCTGGTGCTCAGGTTGCGCTGAGCGTTGAGCGACATCGTGTTGGTGTTGATGACTTGTGCCATGGTGCTTTTCCTTTGGCGAAGGTGGTACGTATTTCAGGAGCCGGGCGGCAGCTCAGCCGCCGCCCGGTGGTCGATCAAGGTGCAGATCAGCGCAGCAGGCTGAGCACGCCCTGCGGCACCTGGTTGGCCTGGGCCAGCATGGCCGTACCGGCCTGCTGCAGGATCTGGGTGCGGGTCAGCTCGGCGGTTTCCTTGGCGAAATCGGTATCCTTGATGCGGCTACGCGAGGCCGACAGGTTTTCCGTCGAGGTCTGCAGGTTGGCGACGACCGAGGTGAAGCGGTTCTGGATCGCACCCAGGTCAGCGCGGGTGTTGTTGATCGAACCCAGCGCCTTGTCGACCACTTCCAGCGCCTGCTGGGCGCCCTTCACGGTGCTGATGTCGACGTCCTTCAGCAGCTTGCCCGGCGTGGCGGCGGTATTGGCGGCGACGACAGCGCTGTCGAAGCCGGTGATGCCCGCGCTGGTGCCCGCAGTAGCGGTCATGCCGCTGAACTTGCCGTCCTTGTCGACGCTTTCCTTGACCGAGGTCAGGTTGATCTGGCCGGCGGTGGTGCCGTCGATCTCGGCGTACACGCCGGTTTCGCCGATCTTGGCGTTGATCGCGGTGACCGCGGCCGAAACCAGGGCAGCGCGGTCCTTGGTGGCGTCGCCGGTCGAGGTGACCTTGACGTCAGCGATCTTGACCGGTGCTGCCAGGCTGCCGCCGCCGATGGACAGGCCGGAGTAGGTGATTTCCTTGCCAGCGTCGGCTGCGGCCACGGTGCCAGCGGCGATGGTCACCTTGTTGGCATCGAAGGTGGCATTGCCCAGCGCGTCAGCCTTGGCGTCGACCACCTTGTCGATGGCGATGGCCTGGCCAGCGTTGGCGCCGACCTGGAACAGCTGGCTGGAGAACGAGCCGTCCAGCAGCTTGGTGCCGTTGAACTCGGACTGCTTGGCTACGCGGTCGATTTCCGAGACCAGCTGGGTCACTTCGGCCTGCAGGGCCTTGCGGTCGCTGGCCGAGTTGGTGGCGTTGGCGGCCTGCACCGACAGCTCGCGGACGCGCTGCAGGTTGTTGCCGATTTCCGACAGCGAACCTTCGGCGACCTGGGCCAGCGAAATGCCGTCGTTGGCATTGCGGATGGCCACGTCGGTACCGCGGATCTGGGTGCCGAAGCGCTCGGAGATCGCCAGGCCAGCGGCGTCGTCCTTGGCGCTGTTGATGCGCGAACCGGAGGACAGGCGCTGGATGGTGGTGGCCAGCGAGCTGCCGCTGGTGCTCAGGTTACGCTGAGCATTCAACGACATCGTGTTGGTGTTGATGACTTGTGCCATGAGGAGAGGTCCTTGAGCGGTTGCACGTGAGTTGGGTTAGACGCCCCCGACGTGCCCCGGGGGCGGCTCATGTCAGCGCTGCAACAGGCTGAGCACGTTCTGCGGTACCTGGTTGGCCTGGGCCAGCATGGCCGTACCGGCCTGCTGCAGGATCTGGGTGCGGGTCAGTTCGGCGGTTTCCTTGGCGAAGTCGGTATCGCGGATGCGGCTGCGCGAGGCCGACAGGTTCTCCGAGGAGGTCTGCAGGTTGGCCACCACCGAGGTGAAGCGGTTCTGGATCGCGCCGAGGTCGGCGCGCACGCTGTTGACCGATTCCAGAGCCTTGTCGACGATTTCCAGCGCCTGCTGGGCGCCGGCAACCGAGTCGATCTTGATGTCTGCGACATGCGCGGCAGTGGTGCCGGCGGCCGGGGTGTTGAGGTTGGCCGGGGTGGCGCCTGCCTGGACGGTCACGCTGGCCAGAGTGTTTTCGTCCTTGACCGAGGTCAGGGTGATCTCACCAGCGGTGGCGGACACCGCGGCATGCAGGCCGGTCTCGCCGATCTTGCCGTTCAGGGCTGCAGCCAATGCCTTGGTGGCGTTGTCCTGGTTGGACTTCTGGATCGCGGCCAGCGCCGGGCCGGTTGCAGCGCCCGGGGCGGTGTAGTCGAAAGACACGTCACCGACGTTGATCGCGCCGACCTTGACGCCGACGATCTTGCCGGCGGCGGCATCCACTGCGGCGTTGTCCAGGGTGATCTTGCCGGCATCGACGAAGGTGGTGGCACCCAGCGATTCAGCCTTAGCATCCACCACGCTGTTGATCGCAATGGCCTGGCCCGCATTGGCGCCGACCTGGAACAGCTGGCTGGTGAACGAGCCGTCCAGCAGCTTGGTACCGTTGAAGTCGCTCTGCTTGGCGACGCGATCGATTTCGCTGACCAGCTGGGTCACTTCGGCCTGCAGGGCCTTGCGGTCGCTGCTGGAGTTGGTGGCGTTGGAGGCCTGCACGGCCAGTTCGCGGATGCGCTGCAGGTTGTTGCCGACTTCGCTCAGCGAGCCTTCGGCGACCTGGGCCAGCGAGATGCCGTCGTTGGCGTTGCGGATGGCCACGTCCAGGCCGCGGATCTGGGTGCTGAAGCGCTCCGAGATCGCCAGGCCGGCGGCGTCGTCCTTCGCGCTGTTGATGCGCAGGCCGGACGAGAGGCGCTGGATGGTGGTGGCCAGCGAGTTGCCGCTGGTGCTCAGGTTGCGCTGAGCATTGAGCGACATCGTATTGGTGTTGATTACCTGTGCCATGGGGTCGTCTCCTCTTATATGGAACCCGTTGGTGAATGAAACGAAGCGCCGCCTGTTTTTTTGTGTGGCTGTGTGCTTCGTTGTTGCCAAATGAATAACGGCGCTTTGTCAACAACCTTTAGCCGTGAATTCCGCTGAAGCCGTAATTCGTTGCCGGAGGCTGTTTTTCCGGGGTTTTCCAGCCCTGGAGGGGCGTGAAGGCGACCCGGGAAGGGGCGGCTGGGCAAGCCCAGCCAGCGCTGATGAAGGTATCGGCGGGGGCCAGCCGGGCTTGATGGGCAATCACGGAAAATCCGCGGGAGGTAGGTCGGCGCGCCCGGCGGCAACGGGCCACAGAAACGAGAAAGGCCGCGATGCAGGGCATCGCGGCCTTTCAGGGGTGACGCAGGAGATGCGTCAGCGGATCTTGTTGAACAACGACATCGACTGCATCTGCGAGAAGATCGTCTGCGCCGCCTGCAGTGCGGTGCTCTGCAGCTGGTACTGGCTCAGTGCGTCGGCGTAGTCCAGGTCGCGCATCTGCGACAGCGTGGTCTTCAGCGTCACGCTGTTGGCTTCACGCATGTCGGCGGCATTGTCCAATGCCTTCAGCTGCGCGCCACCCGCCGCACGTGAATCGATCATCCGCTCCGATGCGCGCGCGATGTCACGCAACGCGCTCTGCAGTTCGTTCTGCTGCGCGCTCATCTTCGCGGTGGTACCGGTGTCGGCATCCAGCGCGGTGATCAGCTTGTCCATCGTGTCGAAGATGTCACGGCTGCTCGCCGGCTTCACGTTGAAGCTGTCGCCTGCGGCAGGCGCACCGGTGATCTGCAGGCGTACGCCGTTCACTTCCAGATCATCACCGGCCTTGTAGGTGCCGGTGCCGGTCACATTGCCGGCACCATCCAGCACTTCGTACTGGTTGGCGGCGGTGAAGCGGACGCTGAAGCTCTGGCCGTTCCAGCTGTCGCTGCCATCGCGGGTGATGTTGGTCAGCACGCCGTTGCCGGTGTTGCCGGCGGCGGCACCGCCATCGACGAAGCCATCGCCGGTGGGGATGCGCATGAAGATCTCGCTACCGGGCAGGGCATCGCGGACGTAGGTATCGGGGCCGACCTCGATCTGGCGCTGGGTCTGGTCACCGCGGTAGACCACCTTGCCGTTGATCTTGGCGAACGGAGGATCACCATCGTTGGTGCCGCCGAACACATAGCGACCGGTGCCGTCCTCGGCGTTGGCCAGCGACAGCAGGCCGTCGCGGATCTGGTTCAGCTCGGTGATCAGTGTTTTCTTGTCGGTCGCGCTCAACGCGGGGTTGCTGGCCTGGATGGTCAGGTCGTTGACCCGCCCCATCAGATCGTTCACCTGTGCCAGGGTGTTTTCCTGCACACCCAGCCGGTTCTGCACGTTGCCGGCGTTGAGCTTCATGCGGTCCAGTGCGGCCAGGCTGCGGTCCAGTCCGACCGCAGCGCCGGCGCCGACCGGATCGTCCTTGGCGGTGACGATCTTGCTGCCGGTGGCGATCTGCTGCTCCAGGTGGCTGAGCTTGGCCTGCTTGGCCATCATCAGCGACACCGACTGGTTGTACATCATGCTGGTGGAGATGCGGCTGCTCATCGGCGGACGGCTCCCAGGATGGTCTGGAACATGCTGTCAGCGGTGGAGATCAGCTGCGAGGCCGCCTGGTAGGCCTGTTGCAGGCGCAGCATGTCGGCGGCTTCCTCGTCCAGGTTGACGCCGGACACTTCATCGCGCGCTTCCTGCGCCTTGTCGTTGATCACCAGCTGGGCGTCCAGCGAGTACTCGGCCGAACGGGCCGCGGCGCCCACCTGGGTGGTGAGGCCGCCCAGCGCGCCGTTCAGCGTCACCGTGCCGGCGTTGAAGGCCTTGGCGCTCTCGACCTTGGCCAGCTTGGCGGCATTGCTGTTGTCAGAGGACCCGGCCGGGGTCGGGGTGATGTTGAAGGTGTCGCCGACCTTCGGAGCGCCGTCCAGCACGAAGCTCCAACCATTGGCACTGATGGTCTGGCCGGGGGTGTAGGTCTGCGGCGGGCCACCGTCGATGGTGTAGGTGGTGGCCGAGGTGAACACGATGGCCGCCGGGTTGCGCAGGTTGGTGTTGCTCGCATCGGTCACGGTCACGCCGCTCAGCTTGCCGGTACCGGTGTTGGCGGTCGCGGCCGCACCCTTGACCGCAGCTGCGGCGGCAATACGCGACGGATCGGTGATGGCCATCTCCATGCTGCCGGCCACGCCTGCGGTGGGCTGCAGCAGGAAGCGGTCGTTGGCCGATGGCGTGCCGCCGACCACCAGCTTGACGCCGTTGATCATCAACGGGTCGGCAGCGGTGCCCGAACCGGTCAGCGGCACGCTGGCGCCGGTGTCGGCCCGGCTGGCCTTCCAGTTGTTGCCATCGAACTGCAGCACCACGTTCTGCGCGTCCAGCTTGCCTAGGTCGCCATAGGTCGCGCTGAGGCTGGCAGTGCCGGTATTGCTGTTGTTGGCGGTGACGCGCGGGTTGCCGATGTTGAAGAAATCGCCGCCCATCTTGCCGTACAGGTCAACACCCTGGTGGTGGGCCTGGTTGAAGGTCTCGGCCAGGCCCACGGCCAGCTTGCCCAGTTCGGCCTGGGCCGGGGTCAGCACGGTGTCGCGGAACTCCATCAGGCCACCGACCTGGCCACCGACGGCCTTCGGATCGAGGCGGATGGTGTTGCCCTGGGTTTCCAGGGCCAGCTGCAGGCGTTCGGGCTGGTAAGGGTCGGCCACGGTGGTGACCTTGGTCGCCGTGGTGCCCACAACCAGCGCGTTGCCGCCGGCGGTGTAGACATTCATGATGCCGCCGTCCTGGATCACCGCCGTGCCACCGGTGTAGCCGATCAGCTGGGTGATCAGCTGGTCACGGCGGTCGAGCAGGTCGGGTGCGGCCGTGGCGATGTTGGTGCCGATGGCGCCGTTGATCTGCGCGATCTCCTGCGCCAGTCGGTTGATCTCGGTGGCACCGGCCAGCAGGCCGTTGTTGACCTCGCTGTTGAGGTTGTTCAGGTGGGTGTTGAGCTGCACGAAGCGGTTGGCCAGGGCCTTGCCGCCGTCGAGCATGTTCTGGCGATCGGCGGTGCCGGAGGCATTGGAGGACAGGCCGCTGACCGAATCGAAGAAGTTCGACCAGACGCCGGAGACGTTGGTGGCGGGATCGGATACCAGCGCGTTGACGCGGTCTGCCATGCTGGAAAGCTGCTTCAGGCGCGCCAGTTCACCGCTGCTGTCGAGCAGCCGCGAGATCGCCAGCTGGTCGGCGGTGCGGCGGATGTCGGTGATACGGGTGCCGTTGCCGACCGTGCCATAGCCGTAGTTCTGCGGATCGGCGGTGGCGAAGTTGACCTTCTGCCGGCTGTAGCCGGGTGTATTGAGGTTGGCCACGTTGTGGCTGGTGGTCGCCAACGCACGCTGGAAGGCGAGCAGGGCACCGGTACCGGTGGAAAGTACGCTGGACATGGGGTTCCTCAACGACGAGTGATACCCAGCGCCGCGGTTGCGGTGCTGGCGAAGGTCTGGCCAAGGCGCGAGCCGGCATCGGCGACGGCGCTGACGGCGCGCTCGATGGTCGGTCCGCCGGCGATCGCGGCGATCTTGGCCGCATAGCGCGGATCGGTGGCATAGCCGGCGCGCTGCAGGCCGCGGGCGAAGCCCTGCACGTCGGTGCCGGCCTGCAGGGCCTGCTGGTAACGCGGGCTGGTCTTCAGCAGGCGCACGTAGTCGGCGAAGCTCTCGGCCGGCGAACTGTAGGCGCGGAAGCTGGCGGTCTCGTTGCGGCGCACGCCATCGACATATTCGTGGGTGCCGGCCGTGGCGCGCTGGCCGTTCCAGCCGTTGGCCTTGATGCCGAACAGGTTGTGCGAGGTGCTGCCGTCGGCATGCTTGATGTGGCGCTTGCCCCAGCCGGTCTCCAGCGCCGCCTGGGCGACCAGGGCGCGGGCGTCCACGCCCAACTCCTTGGCCGCACTCTGCGCGTGCTGCCAGATGCTGGCGACGAAGCCTTCCGGGGTGTGTTCGCCCAGCTGGGCGACGGCGGTGCGGGTAGCCATCGCATCGGCCGGGCTGATCGTGGTGCCGCGGTTGCTGGCGGTGGCCGCCCACTGGTCGCTGCTGGCGGCCCAGTCCTCGCCCTGCAGGCTGCCGATGTACGGATCCTCGGTGCCCAGCGAGCGGTGCATGCTGCTGCTCTCACGGCCGGCGATCAGGTCCAGCGCCTGTTCCATCGGCGCAACCGCCGCGTGTGCGCCCGACTGGGCGCCGGCGGCCATCTGCTGCAGCAGGCGCACCGCTTGGCTGCCATCTTCCAATGGCAGCGACGGTGCCGGCTTGGCCGGTGCATTGAGCTGGTAGGCGCGGCTGGCCTTGGCCGGATCCACGCGGGTATCCAGCGCCGGACCCTCGGCGGCCTGCCCGGCCAGCTGGCGGCTGATCATGCCGGACAGGCCCAGGCCCTTGCCGCGGGTCATCGCCTCGGCAATCTTCTGGTCGTACATGTCGCGGAACATCTTGTTTTCGCCGGGGAACAGCGAGTCGCCGAAGCTGGCGTCACGCATGCTCTTGACCAGCATCTGCGCGAACTGGCCTTCCAGTTGGCGCGCGACCTTGTCGATCTTGGCCGGATCGTTCTGTTGCGCCGGGTGCAGATCGAATGCGGGATTGATGCGCATATCAGATCACCTCGAGCTCGGCACTCAGGGCGCCGGCCTGCTTCAGGGCTTCCAGGATCGCGATGAGATCGCCTGGTGCTGCACCCACGGCGTTCACCGCGTGCACGATCTCGTCCAGGGTGGTGCCGCCGCTGAACTTGAACATGCGGCTGCCGTCGTTGGTGGCGGTGATGGTCGACTGCGGGCTGGCCACGGTGCGGCCGCCGGACAGCGCATTGGGCTGGCTGACGTTGGTGTTTTCCTGGATGGTCACGGTCAGCGAACCATGCGAGATCGCAGCCGGTCCCACGCGCACCTGCTGGCCGATGACCACGGTGCCGGTGCGCGAATTGACCACCACCTTGGCCGGGGCGCTGCCGGGGGTCAGTTCCAGGTTCTCGATGCGCGCCAGTAGGCCGATGCGTGCGCCCGGATCGGTCGGCGCGGTGACCGCCACGGTCACGCCGTCGACCGCACGCGCTGCGCCTTCGCCGAAGGCATTGTTGAGTGCAGCGACCATGCGCGAGACCGTGGTGAAGTCATTGTTGTGCAGGTTCAGGGTGATGTCGCCGCCGTTGGCCAGCGGATCGGGCAGGGCGCGTTCAACCGTGGCACCGTTGGGAATGCGGCCGACGCTGGGCACGTTCACCGAGACACGGGAACCATCCTTGCCCTGCGCACCAAAGCCGCCGACGATCAGGTTGCCCTGGGCGATGGCGTAGATCTGGCCGTCGGCACCACGCAGCGGCGCCATCAGCAGCGAACCGCCACGCAGCGAGACCGCATTGCCGATGGAGGACACGGTGATGTCGATCGGCTGGCCCGGCTTGGCGAACGGCGGCAGTTCGGCGTGGATCGCCACGGCGGCCACGTTCTTCAGCTGCGGGTTGACGTTCGGCGGTACGTTGACGCCCAGCTCGCCGAGCAGGTTCTTCAGGCTCTGCACGGTGAAGGGAGCCTGGCTGGTGCGGTCGCCGCTGCCATCCAGGCCGACCACCAGGCCATAGCCCACCAGCGCGTTGCCGCGAACGCCGCCGACCTGGGCCAGGTCCTTGATGCGCTCGGCACTGGCGGGCGCCGTCACGGCCAGCAGCATCAGCGCGGCGAACGACGCCACGCGGCGCTGCCAGGAGGAAGTGAGAAAGAGTTTCATGGCCATACTCAGAACGGCGTCAGGCCGGAGTTGAAGAAGCGGCTCAGCCAGCCCATCGCGTTGGACTGCGCGACCGGGCCGCGGCCGCCATAGACGATGCGGGCTTCGGCCACGCGGCTGGACGGAATGGTGTTGTCCTGGCTGATGTCGCCCGGGCGGACGATGCCCTGCACCTGCACCAGTTCATCGCCCTGGTTCAGCCGCAGGTTCTTCTGTCCCTGTACCACCAGGTTGCCGTTGGGCAGGCGTTGGACCACGGTGACCGTGACGCTGCCCTGCAGGCGGTTGCTCTGCGCGCTGTTGCCCTTGCCGGTGAAGTCGCGCGCGCCCTTGGCCGTGGCACTCAGGATGTCCTTGCCGCCGAGGGTGACCGGAGCGCCGAGAATGGACGGTGTGCCCAGGCTCAGGTTGGATTCCTTGTTGGTGGCCGTGTTGGCACTGGTCTGCGCGGTGGTGTTTTCCAGCAGGGTGATGGTCAGCAGGTCGCCAACATCGCGTGCGCGGCGGTCCGAATACAGCTGCAGGGTCGGGCCGGCGGCATAGATGGCACCCGCGGTCGGCTGGGCCTGCGGCGGCATGATCGGCTGGATCGGCGCCATCGTCGGGTAGGGACGCACGTCGCCGGCGATCACGCAGCCACCGAGCAGGGCGGCCACGGCGCAGGCGAGGGCAGTGCGGGCGAAGTTGGAAATGGGCGACATGGCGGTTTCCCGGTTTGGCCGGTCAGAGCTTGTTGTTGAGGTAGCCGAGCATCGAATCGGTGGTGGAGATCGCCTTGGCGTTCATTTCGTAGGCGCGCTGGGTTTCGATCATCGACACCAGCTCTTCCACCACGTTGACGTTGCTGCCTTCCAGCGCGCCCTGCACCACAGTGCCGAGGCCGTTGAGTCCGGGGTTGCCGTTCTGTGCCGGACCAGAAGCGGTGGTCTCCAGGAACAGGTTCTCGCCGCGGGCCTGCAGGCCAGCCGGATTGACGAAGTCGGTCAGGGTCAGCGCACCCACTTCCACCGACGCCGCACCGTCGGCCATCTTCACGCTGATGGTGCCGTCGGTACCGATGGTCACCGACTGCGCGCCTTCGGGAATCTGGATGCCGGGCTGCACCGGATAGCCGCTGTTGGTGACCAGCTCGCTGTCCTGGTTGATCTTGAACGAGCCATCACGGGTATAGGCCGAGCTGCCGTCGGGCATCTGCACTTCAAAGAAGCCACGGCCGTTGACCATCACGTCCAGCGCGCGGCCGGTCTGCTGCTGGCCCCCCTGTTCGAAGTTCTTGGCGGTGGCGACCACGCGCACGCCGGTACCCAGCTGCAGGCCAGTCGGCAGCTGCGTCTGTGCCGACGAGGAACCGCCCGGCTGGCGCACCTGCTGGTACAGCAGGTCCTCGAAACTGGCACGGTCCTGCTTGAAGCCGGTGGTGTTGGTGTTGGCGAGGTTGTTGGAAACCACCGACATGCGCATCTGCTGCGCATCCAGTCCGGTTTTCGCGATCCACAATGCCTGGTTCATCTTCGGTGTCCTGTCTGGTGAAGCCGGCCGCGTGGTGCGGCCCTTGAATGCGGGTGTGCAAGCGGTGTGCCAGCGCCGGCATCAGCCGGCGCCGGAATTCCGTCAGCTGCCCAGGCGCAGCATGCTGTTGGCGCTGCGCGCGTTCTCGTCGCCGTGCTTGATCACCTGCACCTGCATTTCGTACTGGCGCTGCAGCTGGATCATCTGTACCAGCGCGCCAGCGGCGTCCACGTTGCTGCCTTCCAGCTGGCCGCTGTGCACGGCCGTGCCCTGTGCCGGTGCGAACGGCTGGCGTGGGTCGGTGTTGCGGAACAGGCCATCCAGGCCACGCTCCAGGCGTTCATCCGGTGCCTGCACCACTTTGATGCGACCGATCTGTGCCATGGTCTGCGGGCCTTCGCCCTGCGGGATGATCGAGAGCGTGCCGTCGGCACCGATCTCCATCGCCTGGTAGGGCGGGATGGCGATCGGGTTGTTGTTGTCATCCAGTACCGGACGGCCGCTGGAGGTCACCAGCTGGCCGTTCGGTGTCACCGACAGCGCTGCGCCGCGCGTGTAGGCCTCGCTGCCGTCACTGGACTGCACGGCCAGCCAGGTGCCGGTCTGCAGGGACAGATCCAGCGGCTTGCCAGTGATGTGCTGCGAGCCGGGCGTGCGGTTGAATCCGGCGTCGACATGCAGCGCATCCACCCGCGAGGCAAAGCCCGGGCCACGGATCGGGAAGGCTTCGGTATTGGCCAGCGCTTCCTTGAAGCCGGGGGTGTCGGAGTTGGCGAGGTTGTGGCTGAGCGTGCCCTGCGCCTGCAGGGAGGCGCGGGCACCGGTCATCGCCACGTAAAGGGCTTTATCCATGCGGGGAGTTCCGTGACAGGGTCAGCGCGTCATCAACGGATGTTGATGACGGTCTGGGTGATCTGGTCCTGGGTGGTGATCATCTGCGCGTTGGCCTGGAAGTTGCGCTGCGCGGTGATCATGTTGACCAGCTGCTCGGTGAGGTCGACGGTGGACGCTTCCAGCGAGCCTGCCTGGATCTTGCCGAGGTTGGAGGTGTCCGGCATGCCGGTGCGCGGCGTGCCCGAGCTGAAGGTATCCACCCACAGGTTGTTGCCCTTCGATTCCAGGCCTTGCGGATTGTTGAAGGTGGTCAGCGCGACCTGGCCCAACGGCTTGTCGGCACCGTTGGAGTAACGGGCGTAGACCACGCCGGTTTCCGACACGGTGATCTCGTTGAGCTTGCCGGCGGCGTAGCCGTCCTGCTGGGTGTTGCGCAGGGCGAACTTCTCGCCGTACTGGGTCGAGCCGCTCACATCCAGCGTCATGTTCAGCACGCCCGCACCGGTGGTCGGGGTGAAGGTGCCGAGGCTGACCTTGCCGTTGGCTGGCGCGGTGAGCTTGCCGCTGTTGTCGAAGGTGACCGGGGTCGGCGCGCCGGCCGGCTGGCCATCCACGTAGTTGCGCACAGTCCACTCGTTCGGGTTGGCACCCTTCACGAAGTACGAGACCTGGATGTGGCTGACGCCCAGCGAATCGTATACGGTGATGCCGCCGCTGGAGTGGTTGTAGCTGTTCGAATCGGTCGGATCGAAGGTGGTGACCGTCGGCTGCTTGGCGTTGGCCGGCAGGGTGAAGCCGACCTTTACTTCGCTGGTCTGCTTCGGCGGGCTGTCGGTGGTCAACAGCTGCAGGTCGACCATGCGGCCGGCATCGAAGTTGGTGCCGTCTGCATTCGGCGCGAACACCTGCAGGCGTGCGCCCTGCGGGTTGACCACGTAACCGGACGGATCGGTCTGGAAGTTGCCGGCGCGCGAGTACACGCGGCTGCCGTTCATGTTCATGGTGAAGAAGCCTTCACCGGAAATGGCCATATCCAGGCTGCGGCCGGTCTGTTCGTTGTGGCCCTGCTTGAACTGCTGGGCAACGTTGGAGACGCGCACACCGGAACCGACCGCGTTCTTCGACAGGCCGTAGCCGGTGGCCGAGAACAGGTCGGCGAACTCGGCGCGCGATTCCTTGAAGCCGGTGGTATTGACGTTGGCGACGTTGTTGGCAGTGACGCTCAGGTCGGAATTGGCGGCATTGATGCCGGACAGCGAGACATTGAAGCCCATGGGATGCTCCTGGTAAGTACGGGGTGTGCGGCTCAGCTGACGCGGAGCACGTAGTCGATCGGGGCCGTGCCCAGGCCCTTGAGGTTCAGGTACAGGCCGTCGGAACCGACGGTCACGCTCTCCACCGGTGCCTGTACGTAGGTGGACAGCTTGGTGCTCTTGCCGGCGGTGTCGACGTGGTTGGCGACGACCGAGTACTTGCCCGGTTCCATGCGCTTGCCGTTCGCATCCTTGCCGTCCCACTGGAAGGCGGTTTCGCCGGCGGCTTTGGCTTCCACGCTCAGCGACGTGACCTTGGCGCCGTTGGCGTCAGTGATGTCCACGGTGATGATGCCGGCCGACGGCGCAGCCACCGTGCCTTCGACGCTGCCTTCCTTCTCAAGCACCAGCTTTTCCGAAGGCACCAGCACCTGGTGGCCGACCAGTGCCGCACCACGCAGCACCTGGTCGCTGGCCATCGATTCCTGGAAGCCCTTCACCGTCTTGTTCAGATCGGTGATGCCCTGCACGGTGGACATCTGCGCCATCTGCGCGACCATCTGCGTGTTGTCCATCGGCTTCAGCGGATCCTGGTGCTGCAGCTGCTCGGTCATCAGGCGCAGGAAATCGGCCTGGTCCAGCGTGTTCTTCTTCTTGGTGGCGTTGCTGTTCGGGGCGTTCAGGCCCAGCGCGGAATAGACGTCCTGGCTGGTCTGGTTGTTGACGGCGGTGGTCATGGCGGTATCCGGTGCTGCGGGGCTCAGCGGCCCATGGTCAGGGTGGCCAGGGCCAGTTCCTTGGCGGTGGTCAACATCTCCACGCCGGCCTGGTAATTGCGCGAGGTCGAGATCAGGTTGACCATCTGTGCCACCGGATCGACGTCGGGCTGGTAGATGTAGCCATCGCCATCGGCCAGCGGGTGGCCCGGCTCATAGCGCTTGATCGGCGCGGCCTCGCTCTGGGTGATCTCCTTGACCTTCACCGAGGTGATGTTCGGATCGTTCTTGCTGGTCACGGCCTGGAAGATCGGCTCCAGCGGCTTGTACACGGCGTCGGCGGAACCGGCGACGGTGTCGGCGTTGGAGAGGTTGGAGGCGATGGTGCTCATGCGCACCGACTGCGCCTGCAGCGCGGAGCCGGCGATATCGAAGATCGGCAGGTTGCTCATGGCTTATTGCCCCGTGATCGCGGTCAGCATGGAACGCACCTTGCTCTCGACGAAGCTGAGCGAAGCGCGGTATTCGAGTGCGGCGCGGCCATAGGCGGCACGCTCGGCATCGGGATCGACGGTGTTGCCGTCCAGGCTGGGCTGTACGCCGTCGCGCGCGATCTGGAACGGATTCAGGCCACTACTGATTTCGTAGTGCTGCTCGTTGGTGGTGGTCATCAGGCCGTTGGCATCCTGCCCCTGGGCATGGCGCAGGGCGGCATCGAAGTCCAGGTCCTGGGCCTTGTAGCCGGGCGTGTCGGCATTGCCGAGGTTGCTGGCGATCAGCTTCATCCGCTGTTCGCGCAACGGCATGGCCTGGGCGTGGACGCCCAGGTAGTCGGTAATCAGGTTGCGCACGGTGCACTCCCACAGGAACGTTGCCCGGGAAGCTGCAAGGGGTGTGCCAAAGCACGGTGCGTCCTGGTAGAGCCGAGCCGTGCTCGGCTGCATTTCGTTCAGGCGCCGCACAAGCCGAGCATGGGCCCGGCTCTACAGGACAGGGCCCTACGCCGCCATCGCGACCTTGCGCAGGCGGTCCAGCACGAAGTCAGCCAGTTCGTGAGGCGAGTATTTGGCGACGAAGGCGTTGGCGCCGACGCGCTCGACCATCGCATTGTTGAATACGCCCGACAGCGAGGTGTGCAGCAGCACGTACAGGCCGGCCAGGCCCGGATGGCGCCGGATTTCCGTCGTCAGCGTATAGCCGTCCATGGCCGGCATCTCGATGTCCGAGATGACCATGGCGTAGCGCTCGGCCGGGTTCTCGCCGGAGGCATGGATCTGCAGCAGGTGGTCCAGTGCCTGCTTGCCATCGGAAAGCAGGGTGGCGCCCACCCCCAGCTGGTCCAGCACGCTGCGGATCTGCTGGCGGGCTACGCGCGAGTCGTCCACCACCAGCACCTGCAGCTGCGGGCCGTCGGCCGGCATTGCCATGGTCGGGTCCAGCACCGCTTCGCCACGGACCTGGGCGATGTCGGCCAGTACGCTTTCCACGTCGATCACCTGGATCAGCTCGCCCTGGAAGCGGGTCACCGCGGTCAGGTAGCTCGATTCGGCGCCCAGTTCCGGCGGCGGGTGGATGTCTTCCACCGCGATGTTGACGATGCGCTCCACGCCGCTGACCAGGAAGCCCTGGATCGAACGGTTGAATTCGGTGACGACCAGATAGCCGGGCGAGGTGTCCGCATCGGGCTCGCGCTCGGGATGGCCGATCGCCAGCCCGAGGTCCAGCACCGGCACCGAACGGCCGCGCACGTCGGCCACGCCGGAGAACTGGCTGGGCAGCCCGGGCACCTGGAACAGCTCCGGGCGCCGCAGGACCTCCTGCACCTTGAAGACATTGACGCCAAAAAGCTGACGTCCGCCGAGACGGAACAGCAGCAGCGCCAGGCGGTTGTGGCCGGCCAGACGGGTCCGCTGGTCGATCCGGTTGAGCAGGTCATGGGACATGGCTGCTGTATCGGCGCCGCAGTGGCAGAACTTGAGGGCGCCCTGCCGCCCGCGTGGTCCGCACCGCAATTGTGGCGTCGCGCCATGTTCGACCGAGGCTCGACTCTACAAAAGGCAGCTCTGCCCTTCTGGCACACCCCTTGCACGCACCAGGGCCAGATCCCATCGACAGGAGGCGCCATGCGCCGGGTCACATCTCTATTCGCCATCGCGCTGGCGCTGGCCTCGCCGTGGGCGGTTGCCGCCGACTGGCAGCCGGTGGCCAGTATTCGCGCCGCGGCGTTGTCGACGTTGCCGGCCGGCAGCGAGGGCGAGGCCCAGGTGGCCGATGCGCTGCGCCTGCCCAGGTGTGGTGGCGCACTGCAGGTGCAGCCCACCGCCAACACCACGGTCGAAGTCAGCTGCCCCGATGCCGGTGGCTGGCGCCTGTTCGTGCCCGTAAAGGTGCGGCGCAACCAGACTGTGCTGGTGCTCAATCGTGGAATCGGCACTGGAGAAACCCTCACCGCCGCCGATATCACTACTGCCCAGCGTGACGCCGCCCGGATTGCCGGTGCAGTGCTGGCCGATCCCAACGCGGCGATCGGCCGCATCGCCCGCCGTCCGTTGCAGGCCGGAGCCCTGCTGTCGAACAACGATCTGGTGGTGCAGCGTCTCATCAAGCGGGGAGACAATGTGGCCCTGGTATCGCGTCGCGGCTCGGTCGAGGTCCGCATTGCCGGTCGCGCGATGGGCGATGCCGGTGAAAACGAACGGGTCTCGGTAGAGAACCTGTCCTCGCGGCGGATCGTGCAGGGCACGGTCGATGCCGCCGGTGACGTAATCGTGGCGCGTTGATTTACCGCGAAATATCCCTAAAGATCACGGCCCTGCGGCCGTTATCCCTTGTGAACGGCAACTCCAGGACACCCCATGAGCCAGAAAATCGACGGCAACCTGCAGGTCCCCCAGGCACTGCGCAGCGTGACGACCCCGGCCAACAAGCCCGGCGTCAGCACCGATGCGGCAGCACGTCCGGTCGAAGCGGCCGACAGCCTGCGCCTGACCGGCGAGGCCACCAATCTGCAGGCCATCGAGCGTGAGCTGACCACCGCCCCGGCGATCGACGCCCAGCGCGTGGCCGCCGTGCGCGAATCGCTGCAGAACGGCACCTACAAGATCAATCCGGACGCGATCGCATCGCGCATGCTCGAGCTGGACCAGCAGCTGCACGGATGACCGCGGCGATGAGCGAGCCGCTGCAGCGCCTTGCCCAGGCCCTGGACGTTGAACGCCAGGCCCTGGTCGAGCACGACGTGCACGCCCTGATCCGGGCTACCGGCGCCAAGCTGGAAGCGCTGCGTGCGCTGGAAGGCGCGCCGCCGGTGGGCGAGGGCGAACAGCTGCAGGAACTGGCCGAGCGCAACCGCGCCAACGGCGTACTGCTGTCGCGCCGCCGCCGCGAGGTCAACTGGGCATTGCGCCAGCTCGGCCGCACCGAAGATGCCTCGGCCTACGATGCCAAGGGCCAGGCGCACACCGTCACTGCGCGCCGTCCACTCGCCGTCGCCTGACGCGACGGCGGTCGCACAACCCATTCCCGCGGGCTGAAGCCCGCTGCGTGACCGCGTATATTGGGCGCCTGTTCGAATGCCCCGAGTCGCCGTGTCCGCTGCCAACGCCCTGGTTACCGCCCCCCTTCCGCCACAGCCGGTGCTGCAGGCCCTGCTTGAGCGCCTGCGCGAAGGGCTGCTGCTGTTCACCGACGACGGGCAGGTGGCCCTGGCCAATCCGGCTGCGCAGAACCTGCTGGCCAGTGGTGAGGGTGGCGGTCTGCCACCACCGCAGCGCCTGCGTGAACTGCTGCCGCCCGATGCCCTGGAACAGGCGCGCCAGCATGGTCACTGGAATGGCAGCCTGCCGCTGGGCGAGGGCGTGGTCATCGCCCATCTGTATCACCACGGCCCGGTGGGCCAGGGGCACTTCCTGGCGTTGTTCCGCCATATCGAGGGGCAGGAAGACTACGAACGCGAACTGCAGCAGCGCCATGCCGAGCTGCGCCAGGCCTACCTGCGCCTGAACGGCACCCAGGAAAAGCTACTGCAGTCCGAGAAGATGGCCTCGATCGGCCAGCTCGCCGCCGGCGTCGCGCACGAGATCAACAACCCGATCGGCTACGTGCACTCCAACCTGGGCAGCCTGCAGGAATACCTGCGCAGCCTGTTCACGGTGATCGAAGCCTACGAACGCGCCCTGCGCGCGCCGGACCCGAAGGCGTTGATTCCGGAAATCGACGATATCCGTGACCGTCTGGACATCGATTTCATCAGCCGTGACCTGCCGCAGCTGATGGCTGAATCGCGCGAAGGCATCGAGCGGGTCACCCGCATCGTGCGTGACCTGAAGGACTTCTCGTATTCCGGCCGCGACGAATCGTGGAAGCTGGTCGACCTGCACGCAGGCCTGGAATCGACCATCAACATCATCTGGAACGAGCTGAAGTACAAGGTCACCCTGGTGCGGGAGTTCGGCCAGCTACCGCTGGTGGAATGCCTGCCGTCGGAGTTGAACCAGGTCTACATGAACCTGCTGCTCAACGCCGGCCATGCCATCGCCGAGCGCGGCACGATCACGGTGCGCACCGGCGTTGATGGCGATCACGTGTGGGTCGAATTCGAGGACACCGGCGGCGGCATCTCGCCGGAACTGCGCCAGCGCATCTTCGATCCGTTCTTCACCACCAAGCCCGTTGGCAGCGGCACCGGCCTGGGCCTGTCGATCTCCTACAGCATCATCAACAAGCACCACGGCCGCATCGACCTGGACAGCACCCCGGGCGTGGGCTCGCGCTTCCGCGTGGTGCTGCCGGTGAAGCAGCCGCGCTGACCGACTCTACATGTGGGTCACCGCAGCGGGCGATCCTCACCGCCATCTCCGCTCTCCACCGGCGCCGGACCGGCGTTGCTGCGGCGTTGCTCCTCATAGGTGCGGAACGCCTGGTGGATGTGCTTGCGCAGCTCGTCATCGTTCCACGGCTTGGTCAGGAAGCGATAGATCGCACCGCGGTTGATCGCGTCGGTGACCGTGTTCAGATCGGTGTAGCCCGACAGCACCAGGCGGATCGTGTCCGGGTACAGCATCTTCACCCGGCCCAGGAACTCGGTGCCGCTCATGTCACTCATGCGCTGGTCGGACAGGATCACCTGCACGTCGTTGATCGCCAGCAGGTCGAACGCATCGCGCACGTTGCCGGCCGCAAGGATGCGGTAGCCATCGCGACGGAACAGGCGCACCAGCGAGCGCAGCACGTTCTCCTCGTCGTCCAGCAACAGCAGCGTGCGGTCGGGACGGGTCTCGGCAAAGGCCTCCGGGCGCAGGTAGCGGCGGCGCAGGGTCATGCCGGCGGCATCGGCCGACATCGGTTCGCCGAACAGGTAGCCCTGGAACACGTCGCAGTCGTTGCGGCGCAGGAAGCCCAGCTGCGCCTGCGATTCCACGCCGTTGGCGATCACGGTCATGCCCAGCTGGTGGCCCATGGCGATGATCGCACGAGCGATGGCCGCTTCGCGGTTACCGGCCGGCGCACTCTTGATGAAGCTGCGGTCGATCTTCAGCTTGTCCACCGGGTAGCGCACCAGCGCACTCAGGCTGGAATCGCCGGTGCCGAAATTGTCCAGGCTCAGGCTGATGCCTTCGTTGCGCAGGTTGGCCAGCGTCTCGTGCACGAAGTTGACGTTGTTGGTCAGCGCGCTTTCGTTGATCTCCAGCGTCAGCATCTGCGCCGGCACGCCCGCCGCCTGGATCAGGCCCATGACTTCTGCGAAGAAGTTGGGCCGCAGCAACTGCAGGGTGGAGACGTTCACGGCGATGGTGAAGTCGTCGAAGCCCTGGTCGCGCCACAGGCGGGCCTGCTTCAGCGCGCCCTCCAGCACCCAGGTGCCGATCTGCACGATGATGCCCAGCCGTTCGGCGGTGCGCATGAAGCGCTCCGGCACCAGCATGCCCAGCGTCGGCGACTGCCAGCGCAGCAGCGCCTCCATGCCCACCACGTGGCCGTCGCGGGCACTGACCAGCGGCTGGTAGCGAAGCTTCAGCTCGCCATTGGGGATCGCGTCGACGATCTGGCGCGCGATGATGCTCTCGCTGTGCGCGCTCGGCGGCGTGTCCACGGCGTGGATGCGCACCGCGTTGCCGCCTTCGCGGGCCGCCTGGTACAGCGCATCCTCGGCATGATCGAGCAGGCGCGAGGCGCTGCTTGCATGGTCCGGGCACAGGCTCACGCCCAGCTTGCCGGTCATGAACAACGTATACGGCAGCACCGACAGGGGCAGCTCCATCTGCTGCCGGATCTCCTCGGCAAAGTCCTCCGGCAGCGGCACGTCGGCCGTGCGTGGCACGGCGATCAGGAACTCATCGCTGCCGTGGCGCCACAGCTTGCCGCGCCCGCGCAGGTAGGACTGCAACCGCTGCGCCACCAGCACCAGGGCCTGGTCACCCACCTCGGCGCTCATGTTTTCGTTGACCGAAGCGAAGTGGTCGATGTCGACATGCATCAGCATCAGTGCGGTGCCGCCCGAGGCCGCCTCGGCGACCATTACCTGCAGCTCGGGGTTGCCGGCGCCAAGGCGGTCAGGCGCATCATCGATGCTGACCGGGGGCTGGTTGGGATTCCACATAGGCTCAGTATTCCGGTGACTCAACGGCGGCCATGCTGGCCGCCTGGTAGGGGAGGTGGACGTCGATCAGCGTGCCTTCGCCGTGCGCGGATTCGATCCGCACATGGCCACCGACGCTCTGCGCGCGCTCACGCATCACGATCAGGCCCAGCCCGCGCGGACCATCGGGGTCGAAACCCTCGCCATCGTCGCGGATCTGTAGGTGCAGGCCGCGCTGGCCGACATCGCGCAGCTGCAGCTGCACCTGGCTGGCACGGGCGTGGCGCAATACGTTGGTCAGGCTTTCCTGCGCGATACGGAAGCAGGCCTGCTCGATGCTGTTGTCGGGACGGTGCGGCAGGGGCTCGATCTCGGCCAGCAGTTCCACCGGCGACGAACGGAACAGTACCCGTGCCTGCCAGCTCAAGGCTGCTTCCAGGCCCAGCGCGTCGAGCTGCGGCGGGCGCAGCAGGGTAGAGATGTCGCGCAGCTTGGCCACCGTGGTATCGGCCAGACTGACGATCTGCGCCAGATCCTCGGCGCGGCGCTGCGGATCATCTTCGTCCTGTGCTGCGTAGGCGGACAACTTGATCGCCGTGATCGCCTGGCCGATGTCGTCGTGCAGATCGCGCGAGATCGCGCGGCGTTCATCCTCCTGCAGCGAGAACAGGCGGCCGGCCATCGCCTGCAGTTCACGGTTGCTGGTTTCCAACGCACTGCGCGTCCGTTCGGAATCGCTCAGGTCACGCACGATCAGCAGCTTGCAGTCGCGGCCGCCGTAGCGCACTTCACCTACCGCCAGGCCGGCATGGAAGCTGCGGCCATCAGCGCGCTGCATCGCCACCACGCTGCTGTGACCGGGCCCCAGATGGGGCTGGCCGGCACGCAGCTGGCTGCGTACGCGGGACAGATCGGCGTTGTCCACCAGTGCCGACAGCGGCTCGCCCAGCAGGGTGTGGCTGCCATAGCCGAACAGGCTGGCGGCCCAGGCATTGGCGTACAACACGTGTTCTTCGGAGAGAATCACCACGCCATCGGGCAGTACCCGTACCAGCTCGCGGAACTGCTCCTCACGCTCGCGCAGCAGGCGTCGCGACTGCTCACGCTCGGTCACGTCCTGCAGCGTGCCCAGCACGCGATTGCGGCCGGCCTCGTCGATGCCGCTGGCAGCACGCAGATGCACCATCAAGGCGCGGCCATCCATCGACAACAGCGGCAGCAGCACGTCCACGTGCACGGGATCGCCGGAGCAGAGTTCGGCCAGCAGCTGTTCGGTCTGGGTAGCGGTGGCCGGATCGGCCGGCACCAGCAGTTCGTCGAAGCGATGCCAGCGCCGGGCCTCGGGCGGGCGGCGACCCAGCAGGCGGTAGACCTGGTTGGAATAACGGCCGAGCCCGGTGGACGGGTCCAGCTCCCAGGCGCCGATGCGGGCCAGCTCGTGGGCTTCTTCCACCCGGGCCAGCGCCTGGTCGCGGCGCAGTTGCGCCAGATCCTCCGCAGTGCGGTCGATGGCAATCAACAAGCGGGCGTTGTGGCCGTCGTAGCTGATGGCGTTGGAGCGCAGCTCCATCTGCCGCAGCGAGCCGTCACGCAGCTGCAGCTGGGTACGCAGGATGCACAGTTCCTCTGGTGCCTCGCGGATCGCCTCCAGCTTGGTCTGCAGTGCCTGGTCCTGGCCTGGCGGCCACAACGCGTCGATGGTCTGCTCCAGCAGTTCGTCACGGTCCCAGCCGAAGGCGGTGCAGGCCGCCGGATTGGCATCGAGGATCGCCAGCGTATCGAGGTCATAGACCAGGATCGGGCCGGGGTTGCCTTCGAACATCTGCCGCAGGCGCAGCTCCGAGGCCTGCTGGCGTGCATGGGTGTGCAGCACGTGCTCGGCCAGCGGGCGCAGCAGCAGATACAGCAGGCCCGCACTGGCAAGGGCGAAGAACGAGCCCTTCAGGCCCTGCCACAAGGCCGCCTGCTGCGGGTCAGGCACCAGTGCCTGCACCGCACTGTCGGTGGAGATCATCCAGGCCAGCGCCATCGCCAGGTAGCTCAGCACCACCCGGCGCCGGTCGCGGCTCAGCGCCTGCGCCATCCGCGGGTCGGGAACTGGGGCGTTGCCGGTCGGTTCTGCGGGCATGGACAGGGCGGAAGAAAGGGGCGCCGGCCATCTTACCGCGCAGGTGCGCCCAGACCACTCAATTATCCGCCGCAGGCGCCGTTAACCACTGCGTGCCCCGCTGACGGGCGTGTCATCCGGAGCAAGATCGCGTGGACCAAGGGATCATCGCCAGCCTGCTGCAGCACCCGCTTGCGTCGGCGCTGGTCATCGTCGACCGCACGGGCCGCCCGCTGGCGGCCAATCCGGCTGCGCGCGAGCACGGCTTGCCGGCTACCGTGGCTGCGTATGCGCCGATGCTGGAAGATCTGCGCCTGATGGCCGCCGATGGCGGCATCGTGGCCTGCACGCTGCCGGGTGGCCCGCACGGGCACTACGACGGCCACCTGCGGGCCGTGCACGATGGCGCCGGCAATCTGCTGGCCTTCACGCTGAGCATTCCCGAACCGGTGCCGCTTGGCGGCGGTGGGCGCTGGGAGCTGGCGCTGGACAGTGCCGGGCACAGCCTGTGGGACTGGGACATTCCCAGCGACCGTGTGGTGCGCACCCCGGCGCTGGGTGACGAAACCGCCACCGAGATCCTGGCCCGCGTGCACAGCGAGGATATCGCCCAGGTGCGGGTCGCACTGGACGAGCATCTGCGTGGCTTGAGCGAGCAGTACAGCGCACAGTTCCGCTTCCGCCAGGCCGATGGCCAGTGGCGTTGGGTACTGGACCGCGGGCGCGTGGTCGCGCGTACCGCCGATGGCCAGCCGCTGCGCATGGTCGGCACGCATACCGATATCGAACAACAGAAGCAGCTGGAAGGGCTGCTTCAGGAACAGCAGCTGCACCTGAGCGAGGCCCAGCGCATCGCCAGCATGGGCAGCTGGTCGTTCGACCCCAACAGCGGTCATTTCTGGTGGTCGCCGGAGCTGCGCTCGATGCTGGCGCTGGAGCAGGGCAGCGCGCCCGGCCAGCGCCGCTGGCTGAAGCAGCTGCATCCGCGCTCGCGGGGTGCATTGCGGGCAGCATGGCGGCGTCTGTGGCGTGATGGCCGGGCCGCCAACATCGAACTGGAACTGACCCGCGGCCACGAACCGTCGCAGCACCTGCGGCTATGGATGCAGCCGCTGCTGGACATGGATGGCCAGCCCAAGCGCCTGCTCGGCCAGGTGCAGAACATCACCGAGCAGCACCAGACCGATGCACTGATCCGCTGGCGCACCGAACTGCTCAACCGTGTTTCCGCGCTGGGTCGCATCGGTGGCTGCGAGATCGAGGTGCAGACCCGGCACATGCAGTGGACCGAGGAGTGCTACCGCATCCACGGCCTGCGCAAGGAGCCGATCACCCTCGACCAGGCGCTGGCGCTGTACACCGAAGATTCGCGCAATGCCTTCGACGCCGCATTGGTCCGCATTGCCGGCGGCGGACTGCCCGAACAGCTGGACCTGTGCTTCTACCGTCAGTCCGGCCTGCGCGTGTGGGTGCAGGTGCTGATCGAGCTGGACCGCCGTGATGGCCTGCCGCCGCGCTTCGTGGTGCTGTTCCGTGACATCACCCGCGAGCGCGAGGCCAACGAGCGCATCGAGCTGCTGGCCCACTACGATCTGCTCACCGGCCTGCCCAATCGCGTGCTGCTCGGCGAACAGACGGCAGAAGCCATCGAGGAAGCGCGCGACCGTGGCACCTCGCTGGCGATGCTGTTCATCGATCTGGACGGTTTCAAGACCATCAACGACAGCTTCGGCCACGCCACCGGCGATGCGCTGCTGAAGGCGGCGGCCACCCGCCTGCACCAGAACCTGCGCAACAACGACCTGTTCGGCCGCTTCAGTGGCGACGAGTTCATCGTGGTGCTGCGCGACCTGGCCGAGCCGGAAGACGCCGGCCACGTGGCGCGCAAGCTGATCGCCTCGTTGGCCGAGCCGCTGCGCCGTGGCGAGACCACGTTGAAGGTCGGCGCCAGCGTCGGCATCGCGATGCTGGGCGATGCGCAGACCGACTTTGATTCCCTGCTGCGTGCTGCCGACGCCGCGATGTACGCGGCCAAGGAAGCCGGGCGCAATACCTACCAGTACTACAGCCAGGACGCGCTGGCCCGCATCCAGCGCAAGCTGGAGCTTGAGCACGCCCTGCACGGCGCCATCGAGCGCGAAGAGTTCAGCCTGGCCTACCAGCCGCTGCTGCATGCCCACCACGGCGAGCCACCTGCAATCGAGGCGCTGCTGCGCTGGCACCGGCCCGGGATCGGCTACTGCAGCCCGGCCGAGTTCATTCCGATTGCCGAGAAGTGCGGTGAGATCGTGCGCATCGGCGACTGGGTACTGAATGAAGCCTGCCGCCAGGCCACCGCCTGGGACCGCGCCGGCCTGCGCTTCGACCGCATCGCGGTGAATGTCTCCGCGGTGCAGCTGCGTGACCGTGGTTTCGCCGAGCGCGTGATCGAGATCTGCCACGCCCATGGCTGGCCACCGCAGCGGCTGGAACTGGAACTGACCGAGTCGGCACTGATCCGTGACACCGACATCCTGCGCCACTGCTTCGATGTACTGGAACGGCACGGCGTGCCGCTGGCGGTGGATGACTTCGGTACCGGCTTCTCCAACCTCAACTATCTCAACCGCTTCCCGGTGGGCCGCCTGAAGATCGACCGCAGTTTCGTGCAGGGCATGCTGCACGATTCGGGCACGGCCGAAGTAACCCAGGCCATCGTGCACCTGGGTCACGCGTTGGGCATGAAGGTGGTGGCCGAGGGCGTGGAAACGCACCAGGAAGAAGACATGTTGCGCCGGCAGGGCTGCGACGAGATCCAGGGTTACCTGTACTCGCGCCCGCTCAGCCCGCGCGACCTGGCGCAGTGGTTGCGTCAGCCACAGCCGGTTTCGCTGCGTACCGATGCCAGCGGGGAAGTGGTGCTGGTGCGCTGATCAGCTGCGCTGGTGGGAACTGACCTTGGCTGCTGTGTCTATCCACGCATGGCGTGGATCTACCGCAACCCGTTTTGGTGGGTGCTGACCTTGGTCGGCACGAATGCCTCCTGCACGCGCGACCATCCACGCATGGGGTGGATCTACCTTGGGAACTCCGCCTTCAACTGCATGCGCAGCGCTTCGACGATGGCCGCATAGCGCCGCTTCTGGACCAGATAGCTGGCCAGGAACAGCGGCAGCGCCAGCAGCATGGGCGCCACCATCGGGCGCATCACTACCAGCGGCAACAGCAACAGCGACAGGATGGCCACGAACCAGCTGCACAGTCCGATCACCCGCACCTCGTGCCGTCGCGTGTTGAGTACGATGCGACCGCGCATCACGGGGAAGTAGCGCAGGCCGAAGCTCGGCGCGAAGCTCTCGCGGAACGCCATGCTGCCATCGGGCAGCGCATGGAAGGCCAGTCGCAGCCACTTGTCCCGCGGCAGGTCACGTTCCAGGCTGCCCAGCGAGAGCCGGGCCTGCATGGTGGGCGACGCTGCGATGCGTTCGTTGAACAGGGGGATGCCCCAGCTGAAATAGCTGGCCGCCCAGGCCATCATAAGGACGGTCTCGATCAGCAGAAGTGCGATCAGGGCGATGGCCATCGGTCTTCCATGAAGGGGACCGGCGGATCATGCCATGCGAGACGGCCTATCCACGCATGGCGTGGATCTACCTCAAGGCTTCGCCATCCAGCCCCAGGTCCCACGCCAGCCCCAGCAGCGCCTCGTCCGCACGGGACGGCGCCGGCCGCGCATCGGCCAGCTGCTGCAGCTCGCGGATCTCCTCGCGTGCCACATCCTCCAGCTGTTGCAGCTGCTCACGCACGCTCGCGTTGCGCGGGCGCTCGGTATCGGTGAGGGAGGGCAGGGCACGGATCAGGGTCATGGTGCGCGTACAGGATGCATCCAACGGCGGGTCACAGGCAAAGGCCCCGGAGGAACCGGGGCCTTGCGGGCTGCCGGCGAGGGCAGCGGACATCAGGATCAGAACAGCTCGACGGTGCCGGCGCCCATGCTCTGCTGGGCAACCGGCTTGTGCGGCGGGCGTTCCCATTCGCTGCGCAGTTCGCGCAGGCGGCTGCCGGTGCGCTGCAGGGCGGTGGCGATCTCTTCGTCGAACACGCCGCCGTTGCGGTGCAGCAGTTCCTGCAGGGCGACTGCTTCGCGGTTGATCGCGGTCAGGCGGTCCAGGTGGGTGTGCACGCCGCCCAGCGCCTGGGTGGCGATGTCTTCGAACTGCAGGGCGCGCACGGCTTCGGCCACGCTGCCATCAATCGAACGGGCACACTCGGAGACTTCGCGCATGCCATCGCCCAGCGAGGCATTGATCTGGGCCACGTTGTCGAGCATCGCCGCCGCTTCCTGGCGCGCTTCACGGGAGCGATCCATGTCACGCGACGCCATGTGCGAGACCGTCTCGCGCACCTTGGCAATGGCGTCCTTGGAGCTGTGCGCCAGCTTGCGGATCTGCTCGTTGAAGGT
This sequence comes from Stenotrophomonas geniculata, assembly GCF_034508895.1. Classification (NCBI taxonomy): domain Bacteria; kingdom Pseudomonadati; phylum Pseudomonadota; class Gammaproteobacteria; order Lysobacterales; family Lysobacteraceae; genus Stenotrophomonas; species Stenotrophomonas geniculata. The sequence continues at coordinate 4,233,303 of NZ_CP140571.1, read as the reverse complement.
GGTCGAGCGCTCGGACAGGTTGCGGACCTCGTCGGCCACCACGGCGAAGCCGCGACCGGCTTCACCGGCACGCGCTGCTTCAATTGCAGCGTTCAGGGCCAGCAGGTTGGTCTGGTCGGCGATCGACTTGACGTCTTCCAGCAGCGCGAAGATGCCATCCAGGTGCTGCGCCATCTGGTCGATGTGCTGCACGGTGGTGCTGCTCTGGCCGCTCACCTGTTCCAGTGCTTCGACCAGCTGTTCCATGCGGTGGCTGGCGTGCTGGGCGAAACGGGCAACGTCGAGGCCGGCATTGCCTTCATCACCGGCGCGGTCGACGATGCGCGACAGGGCCTGGCTCTGCTGGCGCGACTTGCGGTTCATGGCATCGAAGCTGCCGCCCAGGCTGGAGACGGCCTGGCGGATCAGGTCACGGGCGCGTTCCACCTCGCCGCGCGAACCGTCGATCTCGTTGCCGACGAAGTTGCGCAGTTCGGTCAGCAGCTGGTCCTGCTCACGCAGGACACGGGCGTGTTCCGGGGAACGGTGCGCCTGGGCGCGGGTGGTCCACCACGCAAAGCCGAGCCAGCTCAGCGTCATCGTGGTCAGGATCGCCCAGCGCAGGGCGGCCGGCCATTCGAAACCGATGGCGAAGGGGAGCAGCAGGGTCAGAGCCAGGGGGGCGGCCAGACGGATGAAAATGCGTGAGTACATGGACGTTCTCGGGAGGTGCACGGAGGATGTATCGGCCGTACCCCCTTTCTCTTTAACGTCGATGTGCCCGGAAGTGCATTCTGAATGCGCCGGTTTTCCGGCGCCTTGGCGGCTTCAGGGTCAGAGCCCTTTCCGTGCCGGAAAGGGATCCGACCCCATGGCCTCAGGCCAGCTGCCGGTCCACGGCCTCGATCATCGCCTTGCGGCTGAACAGGAAGTCCCAGTAGCTGCCGCCCAGCTGGCGCCACAGCACCGCCGAGCGCACCGCGGCCAGCAGCAGGGCGCGGATCTCGGCCACAACGCCGGCCTGGCCCAGATAGTGCGGGTTGCCCTGCACCATCACCCGCGGCTTGAGGTGGCTGATGGTGTCCGCGTAAAGGCCGCCCAGGTTGGCCAGCACGTCCGGATGGCCGCTGTCGCCCAGCTCGGTGGCCTGGCGCTGGGCGCGCTCGATGCCCGAGGCGACCTTGTTCACGGTGGCGCCGTCCTGCACGAAGCGGCGCTCCAGCTGCAGCACCGACAGGGCCAGCTTGGGCAGGATCGGGTCCTGGCCCTGGCTGCGGAAGTAGTTGTGCAGCAGGCGCAGGCCGGCCTTCAGTGCATGGCGGTCACCGAACACCTCCTGCGGCGAGGACGCATCGACACGGAACACGCTGTCCACGGCGGTGCGCACGGCGGCGGCGTCGGAATGGCCGGTATCGGCGATACGGCGTACCTGCTGCAGGGCCTGGGCTATGCCGGCCAGGGCCAGGACGCGGTCGTCGACAGTGAAACTCATGCAGCGATTACCTCAAAAGGGGAGGGGGTGGTGCGCAGGCGCTGTTCCAGCGGCGCATCGGTGGCGGCGATCACCGCGCCACCCAGGCACACGTCACCGTCATACAGCACCAGTGATTGACCGGGGGTAACGGCGCGCTGCGGGCGCGCGAAGGTGACCAGCACGCTGCCATCGTCCAGCACCTCGACCGTACACGGCTCGTCGGGCTGGCGGTAGCGGGTCTGGGCGGTGCATTCAAAGCGCCGTGCCGGCGGCGCGCCGGCGATCCAGTGCGCGGTTTCCGAGCGCAGGCGATCGGACAGCATCCACTTGCTGTCGCGGTCCTGATCCACGTACAGCACGTTGCTGGCCACATCCTTGCCGACCACGTACCACGGCGCGGCCGGGCGGCCACGCACGCCGCCGATGTTCAGGCCTTCGCGCTGGCCCAGGGTGAAATAGAACACGCCCGGATGTTCGGCGATGACGCTGCCGTCGGCCGGGTCGAGGATCTGGCCGGGCTTGGCCGGCAGGTAACGGCCGAGGAATTCACGGAAGTCGCGCTCACCAATGAAGCAGATGCCGGTGGAGTCCTTCTTGGCGTGGGTCGGCAGGCTGACGTCACGTGCGATCCGCCGCAGGTCGGTCTTTTCCAGGTCGCCGATCGGGAACAGGGTGGCCGCCAGCTGTTCCTGGCCCAGCTGGTGCAGGAAGTAGCTCTGGTCCTTGGAACGGTCGGCACCGCGCAGCAGCAGCCACTGGTGGCCGCGCTGGGCGACGCGTGCGTAGTGGCCGGTGGCGATGCGTTCGGCGCCCAGCTCGCGGGCGGCATCCAGGAAGTGCTTGAACTTCACTTCGCGGTTGCACAGCACGTCCGGGTTCGGCGTACGGCCGGCCGCGTACTCGGCCAGGAAGTGCTCGAACACGCCCTGCCAGTATTCGCTGGAGAAATCGCGGAAGTGGAACGGAATGCCGAGCAGGCCGCAGACGGCCACCGCATCGCGGCGGTCGTCCTCGGCACGGCAGTCGCCGCTGCCGTCGTCGGCCCAGTTCTGCATGAACAGACCGGCTACGGCCTCGCCCTGCTGTACCAGGCGCCAGGCGGCGACCGAGGAGTCGACGCCACCGGAGACGCCCACCATCACGCGCGGAGTGTTCATGCGACCTCCCGGACCAGGGAAAGTGGATGGCGCTGGCCACCCAGGTAATCAGCCACCACCTGCCAGACCAGCGGGCTGCGCTGGCGCTCGCCGGCGGCTTGCAGTTCGGCCGGGGTCAGCCAGAGTGCGCGGTCGATGCCGGTGTCCAGTGGCTGCGCCGGGTCGTGCGAGACCGGGCGCGCTGCGTAGCAGAAGCGCAGAAAGGCGGTGCCGTCGCCGGCCGTCCACTGGTAGCAGCCGATGAAATGGGTCAGCTGCACCGTCCAGCCGGTTTCCTCGCGGGTCTCGCGCAGGGCTGCCTCGGCCAGGCTTTCGCCCGGCTCGAGGTGGCCGGCCGGCTGGTTCAGCACCTGGCGGCCGTCGATGGTCTCTTCAACCAGCAACACGCGGCCGCCGTCGACCACCACGGTGGCGACGGTGGCGTGCGGTGCCCAGCGCGGGTCCGGCGTAGCGTTCAACTCAGAACTCGTCCTTCTTGGTCAGTTCCAGCTCCATGGCGTCGGCGGTGCGGATGGCCGCATCGATGGCGTCGCTGAGCTGGTCGGCCGTGGCATCGGCGTCGATCTTGACCACGAACATGGCGGTGGTGTCCTGCTTCACCCAGCCGCCCATCTTGGCGTCCTGCGAATCTTCCAGCAGGCGGTTGGCCACGGCCACCGGGAACTGCTTGGTCTTGGCGTTGTAGGCCGGCGACCAGATCTCGCGGATGTTGTGGGTGCCGAAATCTTCCACCGACGAGCGCACGTAGACCATCTGGGTGCGGTCACCTTCGACGTCGAACACCATGCGGTAGTCGCCGTCCTCGTCGACCTCGTAGGTGTAGCCCAGCTTGTCCAGGTGGCGGGCCACGGCCTTGTCGGCCTGGGTCTCGGCGGCGGCGGAGCCGGCGGCGGCCAGGGCGATCAGCAGGGCGGAGAGAAGGGTCCTTTTCATGAAGATCCTGTGAAACAGTGTTGAGAGAGGATGCAATTGTGACGGCGGCCGTGCGTGCCGTCCAATCTGCGGCGGGCCGACGCAGGCCCGCTCGAGCCTCTATAATGAGCAGATGCCCCGCGAGTCTTCCCCCGATTCCCATCACGAGCACGGCGTTGCCGTGGAACCCGCGCGCCCGGAAGTGGCGCCGCCGCCGTTCTACCAGGTGATGCTGCTCAATGACGACTACACCCCGATGGATTTCGTGGTGGACGTACTGCAGCAGTTCTTCAACATGGACCTGGACAAGGCCACACAGGTGATGCTGCACGTCCATACCCGCGGCCGCGGCGTGTGCGGGGTGTTCACCCGCGAAGTGGCCGAGACCAAGGTTGCCCAGGTCAACGAGTATTCGCGGATGAACCAGCACCCGCTGCTGTGCACGATGGAAAAGGCCTGACCGCCCCCGACCTGTAGAGCCGAGCCCACGCTCGGCTGCTGTTCACCCAGGCATCCAGATCTCTGCCAGCAGCAGCCGAGCGCAGGCTCGGCTCTACAGCTGGATCAGGCCTCCGCCAACGCCTCCAGCGCCATACGCGCCACGGCCTCGTCGACCTCGGCGGGGGCGCCGTCATCCCGGAACCAGACTGCCGACAGCCCCGCGCTGGCTGCGATCCAGCGCAGCAGGCGCGTGCGCTCCAGGCCCGCCAGTGCACTGACCTGTTCCAGCCGGGCGGCAAACCGCTCAGGCTGCGTCGCAATGTGGATGCCCGGACCGCACAGGTCCGGGTTGCTGAACAGTGTCGTGTAATCAAAGGCGCGATCACCCAGCAGCCGCTTCGGGTCGATCGCCAGCCAGCCACGTGCGCCGAAATCGAGCACGTTGTCGTGGTGCAGGTCGCCGTGCAGCGGCCGGATCTCGCGCTCTTCCTGCAGCAACCCCTCCGCCAGTGATCTGCACTGTTCCAGCAGTGGCGGCAGCGCAGCCCTTGGCTGCAGCAGGTCGGCGAACCATCTACGGAGGCAGACCAGTTCCGCTGGCGGCGCGTTCCGTGGCCGGTGCAGCCGCTGCAGGACCTGGCACAGGATCGTGGTGCAGGCGTCATCGTCGCCCTCGATCGAGCGTTGCCGCAGCGAGTCGCCGCCGGCACGCTCGATCAGGATCGCCGGTCCCTCGTGGGCCAGCAGGCGGGCGGCGCCATCGCCCTCCCACCAGCGCAGCAGGCGATGGCTGTTCTGCTCTTCGGTTTCGCTGCTGATCTTCAGCATGGCCGGCTCGCCGGCGATGGTCAGCACTGGCCAGAGCTGGGCATGGGGCGTTTCGATGGCTGCGCCATCACGCCGCAATCGCCAGCGGCTCAGGTAGGGTTCGCTCATGCTGGGCCGGCTGTCCTGGAGTGAATGAAGATCAAGCGATGTGTACTGCTAACGCCATCTGAACGCAGCAATCCGCTAGGGTGATGGAAATCGCGTAGTCAGGCCGCATATTGTCCCCATCTGCCGCCGGAGTAATCCATGTTCAGCAAAGACCTCGAACACACCATCGGCCAGTGCTACAAGCGCGCCCGTGAGGCCCGGCATGAGTTCATGACGGTCGAACACCTGCTGTTGGCACTGCTCGACAACCCGTCCGCCCAGGCCGTACTGAAGGCGTGTGGCGCCGACGCCGAACGCCTGCGCCAGGAGCTGGAGCAGGCCATCGAGGCCTCCGTGTCCCGCCTGGCCGAAGATGACGGCCGCGATACCCAGCCGACCCTGGGCTTCCAGCGCGTGCTGCAGCGGGCCGTGTACCACGTGCAGTCCTCGGGCAAGAAGGAGGTCACCGGCGCCAATGTGCTGGTCGCCATCTTCGGCGAAAAGGACTCCCACGCCGTCTATTACCTCAACCAGCAGGACGTCACCCGGCTGGACGTGGTCAATTACCTGTCCCATGGCATCGCCAAGCTGGGCGAAGAAGGCGAGCAGCCGTCCTCCTCCTCCGAGGGCGAAGGCCGCATTGAAGGCGGGGAGGGCGAGCCGAAGGGCGATGCCCTGACCGAGTTCGCCAGCAACCTCAACGAACAGGCCCGGGCCGGTCGCATCGACCCGCTGGTCGGTCGTGCCGACGAAATCGAGCGCACCATCCAGGTCCTGTGCCGCCGCCGCAAGAACAACCCGCTGTACGTGGGCGAGGCCGGCGTGGGCAAGACCGCGATTGCCGAGGGCCTGGCCCGCCGCATCGTCGAGGGTTCGGTGCCTGAGGTGCTGGCCGATGCGGTGATCTATTCGCTCGACCTGGGCGCACTGGTGGCTGGTACCAAGTACCGTGGCGACTTCGAGAAGCGCCTGAAGAGCGTGCTGACGGCACTGAAGAAGGTGCCCAACGCGGTGCTGTTCATCGACGAGATCCACACCATCATCGGTGCTGGCTCGGCGTCGGGCGGCACCATGGACGCGTCCAACCTGATCAAGCCGGCGCTGGCGTCGGGCGAGCTGCGCTGCATCGGCTCGACCACCTTCCAGGAATATCGTGGCATCTTCGAGAAGGACCGGGCGCTGGCCCGCCGTTTCCAGAAGATCGACATCGTCGAGCCGACGGTGGGCGAGACCTACGAGATCCTGCAGGGCCTGAAGTCCAAGTACGAGCTGCATCACGGTGTGACCTACTCCGACGAGGCCCTGCAGGCCGCAGTGGACCTGTCGGTGAAGCACATCGGCGACCGCCTGCTGCCGGACAAGGCCATCGACGTGATCGACGAGGCCGGTGCCCGCCAGCGCCTGCTGCCCGAGGAGCAGCGCAAGGAGCTGATCGACGTTGAAGAGGTCGAGGCAATCGTCGCCAAGATGGCGCGCATCCCGACCAAGCAGGTCAGCGCCACCGACAAGGATGTGCTGCAGCACCTGGAGCGCAACCTGAAGATGGTGATCTTTGGCCAGGATCCGGCCATCGAGACGCTGTCCTCGGCGATCAAGCTGGCCCGCTCGGGCCTGGGCAATCCGGAAAAGCCGATCGGCAATTTCCTGTTCGCCGGTCCGACCGGTGTCGGCAAGACCGAGGTGACCAAGCAGCTCGCGCTGCAGCTGGGCATCGAGCTGGTCCGCTTCGACATGTCCGAGTACATGGAGCCGCATTCGATCAGCCGCCTGATCGGTGCCCCTCCGGGCTACGTCGGCTTCGACCAGGGCGGCCTGTTGACCGAGAAGATCGTCAAGACGCCGCACTGCGTGCTGCTGCTGGACGAAATCGAGAAGGCGCACCCGGACATATTCAACATCCTGTTGCAGGTGATGGACCGCGGCGTGCTGACCGATACCAATGGTCGTGAGGCGAACTTCAAGAACGTCGTGCTGGTGATGACCACCAATGCCGGCGCGGCGCAGGCCTCGCGGCGTTCGATCGGCTTCACCAAGCAGGACCATGCCACCGACGCGATGGAGACCATCCGCCGCAGCTTCACCCCGGAATTCCGCAACCGCCTCGACGCGGTGGTGCAGTTCCAGGCGTTGGGCTTCGAGCACATCCTGCGCGTGGTCGACAAGTTCCTGATCGAGCTGGAGATGCTGCTGCAGGACAAGCACGTCAGCCTGTCGGCCACCCCGACCGCGCGCGACTGGCTGGCTCACCACGGCTTCGACCCACTGATGGGTGCGCGCCCGATGGCCCGCGTGATCCAGGACAAGATCAAGCGCCCGCTGGCCGACGAGCTGCTGTTCGGCAAGCTGGTCAACGGTGGCAAGGTCAGCATCGATGTCCGCGACGACGAGCTGGTGGTCGAGACCCAGGCTGAGCCGGAGCGGCTGCTGCCGGTTACGGTGGAGTGAGCTGAAGGCTTCGCGTGAAAGACTGGAAACAACAAGGGCGGCTTCGGCCGCCCTTGTGCTGTCCGGGGTCAGCGGCTGCGGCGGCGCGCTTCGCGCTTGAACCGCTCGGCATCGATCAGCTCGATGCGCGCGACCTCGCAGCTGCCACGACCGGTGTCCAGAGCGCTTCGGCCCTCGCTGCACAGCTCGTCAGCCTCCTTGCCGTCGGTCCTGAAGCCGAGGCGGGTGGCCAGCACGGCAGAAGGGCAGCTGTTGCGGAAATGCACGACATAGTGGTCTTCGCCGGAGCGAAGCAGGATGTTCTTGTCGGCGCCGGCGCGAACGATCTGCTGTTCGCCGGTCAGTGGTACGCACTGCGCCGGCGGGGTGTCGGCGGCATGGGCGGGCGACGCCAGCAGGGTGGCGGCAGACAAGGCCAGGGGGATGAGCAGGGAAGACAGATTCATGGCGGGGCAGGGGGCGGCGATCCGGACTGGATCGGATCCCAGGATGCCGCCGCCGCTGCAAATGCGAATCTGCCGCAAGCAGGGCTGACCGACGTCACGGTGAGATCGGTCACGATGACCTTTGGCGCATCAGGCTGCGATCGAACGGAATCCCTGCTGGCGCCCCTGGTTGCCGCCATCCTCGATGACGAATGCGACCGCTTCATGCGGAATGTGCAGTCGCTGCTTGAGTGTGCTGCCCATGTGTGGGACCTCGCGCTGCACGGCCAGATACAGTGGGTGGGATGCGTCCATGCTGGTACAGACCAGGCAGGGCTGGCCGAACCAGGTGCCGTCCGGGCCCTTGCTGGCGTAGCAGCGGCTGGTGACGGACTGCGGGTCCAGGACGATCAGGTAGGTCATGCGCGCAGCGCCTTCTGTGAAGAACGCGTTGAGTCTAGAGTTCCGGCGCGATGCTGGATTTCAGACAAGGACGAAAATCGGACGATCTCGGTGCCGCGAATTTTCTTCCGCGCACGACAAAGGGCCAGCAGCGAGGCCGGCCCTGTCGGAGTGGCGCACTGCGCCGACCGCTTACTTCATGCGGTAGGTGATACGGCCCTTGGTCAGGTCGTACGGGGTCATTTCAACCTTGACCCGGTCACCGGTGAGGATGCGGATGTAGTTCTTGCGCATGCGGCCGGAGATGTGGGCGATGATTTCGTGCCCATTTTCCAGACGAACGCGGAAAGTGGTGTTCGGCAGCGTCTCGCTGACGGTGCCCTCGAACTCGATGGAATCGTCTTTCGACATGTAGTCCTGTGCGGTTCAGAAAACGGCCACGCTGGGCCTAAGGCGCGGTATTTTACGCGTGATGGGCCCGGCTTGCAAAGTTTGTGTTAACCCCCGGCCAAACGTCGTGCTGGCAAGCGTCCGACCGCCTGGGTCCAGGGGCCTTCACGGCCGTCACGCTGTACGGCCTGACGGACGTGCTCCAGAAAGTCCGCGCGCGGCAGGTGTTCGGCGCCCATCCGCAGCAGGTGCGGATTCTCCACCTGGGCATCGATCAGTTCCCAGCCCCAGTCACGCAGGGTGGATGCGAGGGCGGCCAGGGCGATCTTGGAGCCGCCGCTGGCGCCACTGAACATGCTTTCGCCGAAAAACATCGATCCGATCGCCACCCCATAGATGCCGCCGACCAGCGTCTGCCGGTCCCAGACCTCGAAGGAGTGGGCAAACCCCAGGTCGTGCAGCTGGCCGTAAGCCTCGACCATCGCCGGGCTGATCCACGTACCGTCCTGGCCCGGTCGCGGCGCCGCGGCGCAGGCACGCATCACACGACTGAAAGCGGTGTCGGCGGTGATCTCCCACGTGCTGCCGCGCAATTGGCGGCGGAAGCGGCTGGACAGGTGCACGCCCTCGGTACGGAATACCATGCGCGGGTCCGGCGACCACCACAGGATTGGCTCGCCCTCGCTGAACCAAGGAAAGATACCGCCGGCGTAGGCATTGAGCAGGCGCACCGGATGCAGGTCGCCGCCCACCGCGAGCAGGCCGTCGGGCTGGCGCAGTGCGGTTTCAGCCGGAGGGAAGGGAGCGTCCGGCGCATCGGCCAGGCGCCAGGGCAGCTGGCGGGTCATGCCGCCATTGTATTCGTCGTGGCGATCGCTGATGTCTGGCACCATCAGCGTCCAACGGCAAGGAGCCCACGCATGAGTGACGCGATCACCGCCATCCTCGATGTGCACGATATCCCGCGCACGCGCAACGACAGCCAGGGCATGCTGCTGGCGCTGGCCACTGAACAGCCCGGCCAGCTCGGTGCGCTGATGCTGCTGGCCCTTGCCCGGCGTTCACCCAGCTCGGCCTTTCTCGACATGGCGCTGGATCTGCTGCCCGATGAAGCGATTGTGCCGGTCTGTGCCGAGGCCTGGCGCCGCTATCGGGATGGCGAGCGCGGCGAACTGCTGGCCAGCGTGATCGAATTCACCAGCTACCAGGCGCCGCAGGTGCTGCAGGACGACTGGGAGGCCTTGCTGGCGCTGGCCACCGAAGACGAGCTGCAGCTGGCTTCGCAGGTATGGCAGGGCCTGCCCTCCGTCATTGCCGTGCAGTGGGCGCAGATTCTGGTTGAGGCCGACGACGATCGCGAGATGGCGCGGGCCAGGGCGCTGCTGCTGGCGGCGCAGCCCGATAGCTATGCCGTTGCCCGCGGCTACCTCGCTGACTGGGGCACGCTGGATGCTGAGGTCTGGGCGCACTGGGCCGGCGTCGCGGACGGACCGCAGCCGCGGCGCCTGCATGGGGAGCGGCCGCTGCACATCCGCTTCGGCCGCGAGCAGCATCGCGCGCAGCAGGCGGACGAACCGAGCTGGCGCAAGCGCATCTGGCGCCTGCACCCGACCTGGAATGGCGGGCAGGTACAGTACGCCGGGCAGATGGGAGGGCCGCTGGAATCGTTGTGTGGCAGCTGCCATGCACCGCTGCAGCGCCTGCTGCGAACCCACGCTGCCGCGCTGCAGCCGGGCGCGGCGGGTGAGATCACGCTGGGCCTGTGCCTGGACTGCTGCGGCTGGGAAGATCCGCCCGTGCGTTTCTATCGCCACGATGCCAGCGGCCTGCCCAGCTGCCACCCCAGCCAGCGTCTGGAGGTGCCGGCGACGCCGACCGACAGCGGTGACCTGATGCAGGCCGAGGTCGGCCTGGCCGCCATGGATACCTCGCGCTGGCGGCAGCAGGACTGGGGACAGTCAAACCACCGGCAGAACCTGTCGCGCGTGGGCGGCGCACCGAGCTGGGTGCAGAGTGCCTGGTATCCGGCGTGCATCGATTGCGGTGAGGAGATGCCCTTCGTGATGCAGCTGGATTCGACGCTGCCGACCACCGGTGGAGGCGCGCTGCTATGGGGCAGTGGCGGCATGCTCTACACGTTCTGGTGTGCGAAGTGCAGGGTGAGCGGGCACTTCTGGCAGTGCACCTGAGCACAGCGCCATCGCTATTGCTCTGATAGATGCCAACGTCGGTTGGCACGCCTCATTGCCCCGGTAGGCGCCAACCTTGGTTGGCACGCTTTTCCGCACCGCGCAAGTCGAGCAAGCTCGACGCTACGGCTCTGCGCGGAACGGCCCATGCCCCTGCAATTCCTGCTGGTACCGCCGCACACTCTGCCGCTCCTGTCGGCACCAGTCCTGCAGTGCCTCTGCGAAATCCGGATCGGCCACCCAGTGTCGGCTGCGCACCAGGGTCGGCAGGAAGCCACGTGCCAGCTTGTGCTCGCCCTGTGCGCCGGGCTCGAAACGGCTCAGACCTTCGCGCAGGCAGTACTCGATGCCCTGGTAGTAACAGGCTTCGAAATGCAGGCCGGGCAGGGTGGCGCCTCCCCAGTAGCGGCCGTACAGCGTATCGCCACCGCGCAGGCACAGCGCCCCGGCAATCGGCTCGCCGTCCTGTTCGGCCAGGAACAGCACCAGCCCGCGGCCCAGTGAAATGGCCAGATGGCGCAGGAAGGCCTCGGTCAGCGCCGGGGCGTTGCCGTATTCGAGGAAGGTCTGCAGATAGAAGCGGTACATCGCCTGCAGGTCTGCGCGGCTGGCTTCATCGCCGTGCACCACGCGGAAGGTGATGCCCTGGCGGGTGACTTTGGCCCGTTCCTGGCGGATGTTCTTGCGGTGCTTGTGGTTCATCGCACCGAGGAACTGGTCGAATGTCGCCCAGTCACCGGGGTTCTGCCACTGGAACTGCACGTCTTCGCGCAGCAGCCAGTCATCGCCGAACACCGCCTCGTCCACTGCGGTGTGGAAGTTGATATGGGCCGAGGACACGTCCAGCGTTGGCAGCGCCTCGCGCAATGCCGACAGCAACGTGACGCGCCCTGAATCGTGACGGGCCAGCAACCGCGGGCCGGTGACCGGCGAGTACGGCACCGCGCCCAGCCACTTCGGATAGTAGTCGCGGCCGTGGCGGGCATACGCGTTGGCCCAGGCATGGTCGAACACGAACTCGCCGTGCGAATTGGTCTTCAGGTAACCCGGAATGGCGCCGACCAGCGTGCCGCCCTCCCACAGCGTGAAGTGCCGGGGCTGCCAGCCCCAGTCCTCGCGCAGGCAACCGTGCTGTTCAAGTCCGGAAAGGAAGGCGTGGCTGACGAAGGGGTTGCGGCCGTCGTGCAGGGCATCCCAGTCGGTCGCGGCAATGGACTGCAGGGAGTTGAGGAAGCGGGGGGAAGACATGGGGGAAGGATAGGGCAGATGAAACAGAAAGGCCGACGCACTGGCGTCGGCCTATCATCCGGAGTCGGGCCTGGCTCGACCCTACAAGAGCGGGTCAGCCTCTCAGCTGGCCTTGCCCTGGGCGTCCAGGTAGCGCTCGGCATCCAGTGCGGCCATGCAGCCGAAGCCGGCCGAGGTGATCGCCTGGCGGTAGTGCTGATCGGCCACGTCGCCGGCGGCGAACACGCCTTCCACCGAGGTCTGCGTGGCATTGCCACCCAGGCCCGAGCGGATCTCCAGGTAGCCGTTGTTCATCGCCAGCTGGCCGTCGAACAGGGTGGTGTTCGGGTGATGGCCGATGGCCACGAAAAAGCCGTGGGCATCGATGTCGCGGGTGCTGCCGTCCAGGGTGGACTTCACGCGCACACCGGTCACGCCGGCGTCGTTGCCCAGCACTTCCTCCACCTGGTGGTGCCAGACGGTCTCGATCTTGCCTTCGGCCACCTTCTTGAACAGCTTGTCCTGCATGATCTTTTCCGCCTTCAGGGTGTCGCGGCGGTGGACCAGGTAGACCTTGCGGGCGATGTTGGACAGGTACAGGGCCTCTTCCACGGCGGTGTTGCCGCCGCCGACCACGACCACGTCCTGGTCGCGGTAGAAGAAGCCGTCACAGGTGGCGCAGGCGGACACGCCGCGGCCCTTGAACTCGTCCTCGGTCGGGATGCCCAGGTACTTGGCGGTGGCGCCGGTGGCGATGATCAGTGCGTCGCAGGTGTACTCGTGGCTGTCGCCGATCAGCTTGAAAGGGCGCTGCGACAGGTCGGCGGTGTGGATATGGTCGAAGATGACCTCGGTTTCGAAGCGCTCGGCGTGCGCCTGCATGCGCGCCATCAGGTCCGGGCCCATCAGGCCGTGGGCGTCACCCGGCCAGTTGTCCACCTCGGTGGTGGTCATCAGCTGGCCGCCCTGCTGCAGGCCGGTGATGACGACCGGCTTCAGGTTGGCGCGGGCGGCGTAGACGGCGGCGGTCCAGCCGGCCGGGCCGGAACCGAGGATGACGAGGCGCTGGTGGCGGGAGGGCAGGCTGGTGCTCATGTAAACTCGCGAAAAGGTAGATGGGACAAGGCGCTGGCGATATTTGCGCAGCATCCGTGGCAGGTCATAGAGTGGCGGCTGGGGCAGGGCGATTCAAGCCGATGAACAGAACGCCGTCATCCGGCGATGGTTCCGGCGCTCTGAACGCGCTGTCAGATGTCGCATAACTGAAAACTGACGCCGTCTCATTTATTATCAATCACTAACAGCGCATTCCAAAGGTATGGTCTAAGGTGGCGAAGCAGGTCCCCGAACGCTCCAAGTCCGACGACAGCAAGGCGTCACGTCGCACGGCCGCGGCGGCGACGACCGACAATCCACGCCGCCAACGCCTCTGGCGCGATCTTGGCCTGATCGCCATCGCGCCGGCCTTGCTGTACCTGGCGGCCAGTCTTTTCACCTATTCAGCGACGGACCCGGGCTGGTCGCATACCGGCAGCGTGGTCGCGCCGGTGCACAATCTCGGCGGTCGCGCCGGCGCCTGGATCGCCGACGTGCTGCTGCAGCTGTTCGGCTACATCGCCTTCCTGCTGCCGGTGGTGCTGGGCGCGCTGGCGTGGATCGCCATGTTCGGCCTCAAGCGCGAGAGCAAGGGCGAGAACGACCTGGACCCGGCGCTGCGCCTGGTCGGCCTGGTCGGCTTCCTGATCGCCGGAACCGGCTTCCTGCACGTGCGCCTGTTCAGTGGCGATGTCTCCAGTGCCGGCGGCATCCTTGGCAAGCTGGTCGGCAATTCGCTCACGGTGGGCTTCGGCGCGCTGGGCGCGAACCTGTTCGTGCTGGTGCTGCTGCTGGCCTCGATCACCCTTGCCACCGGGCTGTCCTGGTTCACAGTGATGGAGAAGATCGGCCGCGGCGTGATGTCGCTGGCGCCGCTGCTGGCGCGCAAGAAGGAAGAAGTCACCGAGTGGCAGCAGACGCGGGTGATGCGCGAGGAGCGCCAGGAAGTGCGCAAGGCCGACGCCGAGGTGCGTGCCAAGCGCGAGCCGGTGAAGATCGAGCCGCGCCCGGAACCGGTGATCGAGAAGAGTGATCGGGCCAAGCGCGACACGCAGATCCCGATGTTCCGTGGCGTCAACGGCGACGGCTCGGACCTGCCGCCGTTGGCCCTGCTGGACGACCCCAAGCCGCAGCCGGTGGGCTACGACAAGGAAACCCTGGACGCGCTGTCGCGGCAGATCGAGTTCAAGCTGAAGGACTTCCGCATCGACGCTCAGGTGGTCGGCGCCAACCCTGGCCCGGTCATTACCCGCTTCGAGATCGAGCCCGCGCCGGGCATCAAGGTCAGCCAGATCAGTTCGCTCGACAAGGACATCGCGCGTGGCCTGTCGGTGAAGTCGGTGCGCGTGGTGGACGTGATTCCGGGCAAGTCGGTGATCGGCCTGGAAATTCCCAACGTCACCCGCGAGATGATCTACCTCTCCGAGCTGCTGCGTTCCAAGGAATACGACAAGTCGGCCAGCGTGCTGACCTTGGCGCTGGGCAAGGACATCGCTGGCCGCTCGACTGTGGCAGACCTGGCGCGCATGCCGCACCTGCTGGTGGCCGGTACCACCGGTTCGGGCAAGTCGGTGGCGGTCAACGCGATGGTGCTGAGCCTGCTGTTCAAGGCCTCGCCGAAAGACCTGCGGATGCTGATGATCGACCCGAAGATGCTCGAACTGAGCGTCTACCAGGGCATTCCGCACCTGCTGGCGCCGGTGGTCACCGACATGAAGGAGGCCGCCAACGGCCTGCGCTGGTGCGTGGCCGAGATGGAGCGCCGCTACAAGCTGATGAGCGCGGTCGGCGTGCGCAACCTGGCCGGCTTCAACAAGAAGGTGAAGGAAGCCCAGGACGCCGGCCAGCCGCTGATGGACCCGCTGTTCAAGCCGAACCCCGAGCTGGGCGAGGCGCCGCGCCCGCTGGAGACGCTGCCGTTCATCGTCATCTTCATCGACGAATTCGCCGACATGATGATGATCGTCGGCAAGAAGGTGGAAGAGCTGATCGCGCGCCTGGCACAGAAGGCGCGTGCGGCCGGCATCCACCTGATCCTGGCCACGCAGCGCCCGTCGGTGGACGTGATCACCGGCCTGATCAAGGCCAACATCCCGACGCGCATCGCCTTCCAGGTCAGCTCCAAGATCGACTCGCGCACCATCCTCGACCAGTCCGGCGCGGAAACCCTGCTCGGCCACGGCGACATGCTGTACCTGCCGCCGGGCACCGCGCTGCCCGAGCGCGTGCATGGTGCGTTCGTGTCCGACGATGAAGTGCATCGCGTGGTCGAGCACCTCAAGGCGATGGGCCCGGCCGACTATGTCGACGGCGTGCTGGACGAAGTGCAGACGATGGGCGACGGCGTGGTCGTCGGCGCCACCGGGCTGCCCGAGAACAGTTCGTCCGGCGACGAGTCCGACCCGTTGTATGACGAGGCCCTGCGGGTGGTGACCGAGACCCGCCGCGCCTCGATCTCCGGCGTGCAGCGCCGGCTGAAGATCGGCTACAACCGTGCAGCGCGACTGATCGAGGCCATGGAAGCGGCCGGCGTGGTCAGTTCGCCCGAGCACAACGGCGACCGCACGGTGCTGGCTCCGCCGCCGCCGAAGTAAGACCCGACGTATCCCCCACGACGTCCAAGGAACCGACGCATGCTTCACCCCGTACCAAGCGCGCTGGCACTGGCGCTGGCAGCCTTCCTGGCTGCCGGCCCGGCACTGGCAGACACCGCCACCTCCGCGCCCGCCACGGCGCCGCCTTCCACCAGCGGCGATACCGAAGCCAGCAATAATTTCAGCATTGTCCGTTACCGCGCCGACTACCAGGTGCGGCCGGATGCGGGCAATGTGCAGACCGAAACCTACGAAGTCCTGCTCAAGACCAAGGCGTCCGTCGAGCAGTTCAGCCAGGTGCGGCTGAGCTACAGCGAGAAGATGGAGACGCTGGAAGTACTTGGCGCCTACACCATCACCGCCGACGGCCAGCGCCGCGACGTGCCGGCCGACCGCATCTACACCCAGGAGAGCTACTCCAGCGCCTCGGCGGCAATGTATGCCGACCGCAAGGTGCGGGTGATCGTATTCCCGA
Source organism: Stenotrophomonas geniculata (assembly GCF_034508895.1). NCBI lineage: Bacteria > Pseudomonadati > Pseudomonadota > Gammaproteobacteria > Lysobacterales > Lysobacteraceae > Stenotrophomonas > Stenotrophomonas geniculata. The sequence goes on along the minus strand of NZ_CP140571.1, from coordinate 4,217,183 downwards.
ACCTGGCCCCGGGCACGCGCCTGTACTACCAGGTGCGCCGCACCCAGGTCACGCCGTACTTCCCGGGCTACTTTGGCCTGTGGGAAACCTTCAACGTCTTCACCGAGTACGAGGACGCTGAGGTCACCCTGAGTGCGCCGGCCAACCTGCCGATGTTCGTCGACAGCCGCGGCGTGCAGGGCAGCGATCGCCCGACAGTGAAGAATGGCCAAGCGCAATGGCGCTGGCGCTACCAGCGTCGCGAAGCCATGCCGGCACAGAACTGGTCGGCGGCGGGCTGGGAGTTCGGTCCGAACATCATGGCCAGCACGTATCGTGACTGGTCGCAGATGGGGCGCGCCTACCAGCTCAAGGCTGGCCCGGCGGCGCAGGTCACGCCGGAACTGCAGGCGCTGGCAGACGAAATCACGACGGGCATCAGCGACCGTCGCGAGCAGGCTGATGCGCTGTACCGCTGGGTGGCGCAGAACATCCGCTATGTGGCGGTGTACCTGGGCAATGGTGGCCTGGAACCGAACAGCGCGCAGAGCATCCTCGACAACCACTACGGCGACTGCAAGGATCACGTGACGATCCTCGAGGCGCTGCTGGCGGCCAAGGGCATCGCCAGCTCGCCGGTGCTGATCGGTGCGGGCGGCGGCCCGACGCTGCCGAAGATTCCGGTGCTGGGCCGCTTCAACCACGCCATCACCTACATCCCCGAATTCGATCTGTACCTCGATTCGACCACCGCGTGGGCGCGCTTCGGCCAGCTGCCGGAGGGTGACCTGGGTGCGCCGGTGATGCGCACCCGCGACGCCACGCTGGCACGCACCCCGGCCAACACGCCGGAGCGCAACGCCACCTCGATGGAAGTGCGCTTCACCTTCGACGCCAACGGCAACCTGCGCGGCGAGACGATCCCGAAGCTGGGCGAGAACGCCGAGATCGGCATGCGCGCCCAGTTCTCCCAGCTCAACGCGCAGAACCGTGCGCGCGCTGAAGAGCAGATCATGGCCGCCTCCGGTTTCGACGGGCGAGGGCAGCTGCAGATCCAGGGTGTGCCGGTCGACCTGACCCGGCCGTTCGGCTACCGCATGGCGTTCCAGGCCGAGGATTACGCCGACTTCAGCGTGGCCGGCGGCATGGCCGTGCCGGACCCGCCGGGTGGCGAGTCGGTGCGTGGCTTGTACGCCACCGCCTCGGCGCCGGCCAACGAGACGCCGTTCTACTGCAATGCCAGCCTGCGCGAAGAGACCTACCGCCTGCAGTTCCCGGCCAACGCGCCGATCATCGCCATCCCGGCCAGCCAGCGATTCGCCAACGCCGCCGGCGAGTACCGCGTGGACTGGAGCCGCGAAGGGCAGGAGGTGATCGTGCACCACCGGTTGCAGCAGAATGCGGTGCGCGGCCCGGAGGCATTGTGCCAGCCGCGGGATTATCCGGCGTTCCGCGCGCTGTATCGCGAAGTGCGGCGCGGCTTCCGTGGCCAGGTGCTGTACGGCAAGCTGCCGGCATCCGGCGGCTGAATCGCCGATGGACGTTCAGGGCGGCATAATGTCGCCCTGATCGCCCATTCATCTTTCCCCGGGCACACTGGCAACCACCTTTCCTGGCGCGCGCGCCCACAGGATTCCCGCATGAACTTCCGCTTCCGCCGTTTCCTTGCCACCACCACCCTGGCCGTGGCCTGCGCCGCCGCCGGCAGTGCCTGGGCTGGCGCCCGCGATGACCTGAAGACCTTCACCAGTGGCCTGAAGGGGCTGGATGGCCAGTTCAGCCAGCAGGTGTTCGACAGCCGTGGCAAGGTGAAGGAATCGACCAGTGGCCGTGTGGCGCTGTCGGCGCCGCGCCTGTTCCGCTGGGAATACGTGCGCCCGCACGAACAGCTGATCGTGGCCGACGGCAAGAAGGTCTGGATGTACGAGCCGGATCTGGAGCAGGCCACCGTGCGCGAGCAGGGCAAGGAAGAGCAGAACAGCCCGCTGACCGCGCTGATCAACCCCGCGCTGCTGGAGCAGCAGTACGACGTCAGCGAAGAGGCCGCGCAGCGTGACGGCCTGCAGTGGCTGTCGCTGTCGCCGAAGCGGGAGACCGAAGCCAGCTTCCAGTACGCCACGCTGGGTTTCAACGCCCAGGGCCTGGCCAGGATGGAAATCACCGACGCGGTCGGCCAGCGCACCGTGATCAGCTTCAGTGGCTGGAAGCGCAACCCGGGCTTCGCCGCCGGCACCTTCAGCTTCACCCCGCCGAAGGGCACCGACGTCATCGGTAACTGAGGGCGGCCGCCGGGCATGGCCCGGCGCTACCTGCTCTGGTGGGTATCAACCGGTACCGCCTTGGTGGGTGTCAACCTTGGTTGACACGCTCTTGAACTGCCGGCCAGCGGCCGGCACTACCGGAATCGTGGTCACCCGGCGCGGTACAATAGCCGCGTGGCAAGACATCGTTCAACTTCCTTCCCCGGCCCCGATCTGCTGAGCGTCGATCGGGATCACCTGCGCCCGCTGGCCGAGCGCATGCGCCCGCGCACCCTCGACGAAATGGTCGGGCAGAAACGCCTGCTGGCGCCGGAGAGTGCGCTGCGCCGCGCGGTCGAATCCGGGCGCGTGCATTCGATGATCCTGTGGGGGCCGCCCGGCTGCGGCAAGACCACGCTGGCGCTGCTGCTGGCCGAGTACTCCGACGCTGAATTCCGTGCCATCTCCGCGGTGCTTTCCGGGTTGCCGGAAGTGCGCCAGGTGCTGGCCGAGGCCGCTCAGCGCTTCGCCGAAGGCCGTCGCACCGTGCTGTTCGTGGACGAGGTGCATCGCTTCAACAAGGCGCAGCAGGATGCGTTCCTGCCGCACATTGAACGCGGCACGATCCTGTTCGTCGGTGCCACCACCGAGAATCCGTCGTTCGAGTTGAACTCCGCGCTGCTGTCGCGTTGTCGCGTGCATGTGCTGGAAGCGGTTTCGCCAACCGATATCGTCGAGGCGCTGGAACGTGCACTGGGTGACCGCGAGCGGGGCCTGGGCGAAGAGGGCATCGAGGTCGCGCCGGAACTGCTGCTGGAAATCGCTACCGCTGCCGATGGTGATGTACGCCGTGCTCTGACGTTGCTGGAAATTGCCGCCGAGCTGGCGGGCGGGGAGGGTGGCCGCATCACGCCGCAGACCCTGACCCAGGTGCTGGCCGACCGCACCCGCCGTTTCGACAAGGGTGGGGAGCAGTTCTATGACCAGATCTCGGCGCTGCACAAGTCGGTACGCAGCTCCAATCCTGATGCCGCGCTGTACTGGCTGACCCGCATGCTCGATGGCGGCTGCGATCCGTCCTACCTGGCGCGTCGGCTGACCCGCATGGCCATCGAGGACATCGGCCTGGCCGATCCGCGCGCACAGAGCATGGCGCTGGAGGCCTGGGACATCTACGAACGCTTGGGCAGCCCGGAAGGCGAGCTCGCCTTTGCCCAGCTGGTGCTGTACCTGGCCAGCACCGCCAAGTCGAATGCGGGCTACGCCGCGTTCAACCAGGCCAAGGCCGACGTGCGCGAAAGCGGCACCGAAGAAGTGCCGCTGCACCTGCGCAACGCGCCGACCAAGCTGATGAAGGAGCTCGGCTACGGCGCCGAGTACCAGTACGACCACGACGCCGAAGGCGGCATCGCGCTGGACCAGACCGGTTTCCCGGATGCGATGGGCGAGCGCGTGTACTACAACCCGGTACCGCGTGGCCTGGAGATCAAGCTGAAGGAAAAGTTGGATCGGCTGCGCGCCGAGCGCGAAGCGGCGCGGGCCGCGAAGGGCCGCTGACCCGGCTTCTGTAGAGTCGAGCCATGCTCGACTTCGCTCTTGCATGGGCTTACAGGTACCTCTTGGAACAGCAGCCGAGCATGGCTCGGCGCTGCATTGTCCTGCGCGCGTTCATTTGGCACACTGCGCGGCTTCTCTTTTCAAGGATCGATGCCGTGCAGGAAATGATTCTGCCGTTGAAGCGCTATGCCCAGTTCGAGGGCCGCGCCAACCGCCGCGAGTATTGGATGTACCAGCTGTTCCTGTTCCTGGTGGCGACGGCAGTGATGCTGCTGACCGGCGTGCTGGCGATCCTCCTGCGCAACAGTCCCGATGCGCTGGCCGGCATCCTGATCGGGATGGTGGTGCTGCTCTGCGTGATGTGGCTGGCGACGATCGTGCCGCTGATCGCGGTGACCGTGCGCCGCCTGCATGACTGCAACCAGTCGGGCTGGCTGTTCCTGCTGGCGCTGGTGCCGGGCGGTGGAATCGTGATCATGATCTTCTCGCTGCTGCCGGGCACGCCGCAGGAGAATGTATATGGTCCGGTTCCGTCCGGGCCCTGACACTGCGTGAGTCGCACACGGCCCGACGCTACAGCACAGGTGAATGGAGTCGGCGTAACGCCGGCTTCATTGTTTCCGGGCCGCTGCCGGCGCTACGCCGCGCGCGCCGTTATGGGCAGGCCCAACGGGCTGTTGTGGATGATGCCCCATTGTGGGTACTGGCTGTCGTGCAGCTTGACATCGACGAAGCCTGCTTCCTCCAGCAATCGCACCAAGTGCGGGTATGAAAAGATCCTCAGTTCCAGCGTGGAGCCGTCACCGCCGTGGAAGGACAGGTCAGAGAATCGCTGCTCCCTGCCATCCTTGGTGATGTTGACAAGGATCCGGTCCGCGCCCGTGCCCTCGATCCGGTAGTCGTTGAGTTCGGGAAAGTGCTCGATCGTGACGTCGTGATATCCATAGGGAACGGTGAGTGCAAGAAGTCCACCCGGCTTCAGCAGCGCCCGCAGGTTCCCGAGCGTGCGTTCGCACGGTCCGTCCACGTGTTCCAGGACATCGGAGCTGACAACGAAGTCATGTTTCCCCAGGTATTGCTCTGCCGGGTGCCGGATGTCCAGCATCGGCTGGGTGTGGAAGTAGGTATTGATGTAGTCGAACTTGCGCCGCAGGGCCACGGCATAGATGTGCGCGTCGGTCATTCCGATTCCCTTGAGCTGTTTGCAACCGGGGATGCGTTCAAGCACGCGGACCTCCCGCCCTTCGTCCATTTCGGTCTGCAGTGCCGCCATGAGGGCTCGGAACCGGAGTGTGGATCCGCAGCCGATGCAGCTACGCGCCTCCCGCTCGGCGATGACCTCCCGAGACGCCCGCAAACGGAAGCCACAGATGTTGCAGGCGGGCCTTTCGGCGCTCGGGACGCTCACGGCAAAGACGTGCGGGCGAATGGTGTCGAGCGCTTTTCGGGCAAGGTTACGGCAAATGGCGTACACGCTGTGACAGTCCCTGTTTGTGTTGATGTTGCGTAGCTTGCCGCATGCCCGCTGCACGAATCCAGCCTGAAGGCCTTCATCGCGCGCGTGATACACAGCGTGACGTTCGATCGATGTGATAATCATTCGCGTTTAAGGTAGACTGCGGTCCCTTGTGAACCGGCGGCCCCTGGGCCGCTTCTGCTGCCGCTGATGAAGCATTTCGTCCCGCCTTCGCGCCGTGGTCTGCTGGCCCGCGGCCTGGCCGCCTTGATGATGGGTCTGCTCCTGGCCACCCCGTATGCCTATGCACAGCAGCGCAATCCGCTGCAGAAGGTCGGCCACACCGTGCTCGACGAGCCGGCGGCCAGCTACCGCTTCGAGCATTTCGTGGTGGACAGCCCGGACCGGCAGCGCCGCTGGCGGGTGAACCTGGTAATCCCGGCCAAGGCCGGCAAGACACCCTCCCCGGTGTTGTACGCGTTGGACGGGAACGCCGTCGCCATGGTCCTGGACCAGCCGCTGCTGGCCGAACTGGCCACGCGTAAAGCGCCACCGGTGCTGGTGCTGATCGGCTACGACAATGACCTTCGGATCGATTCCAAGGCGCGCACCCGCGACTACACCGCGTGGATCGACCGTGCCGACGACGAGAGCGGTACAACCCAGGCGGTCGGTGGTGGTGCCGCGGCCTTCCTGGATGTGATCGAGCGCCGCATCAAGCCGGAAGTCGAGCGCCGCGCACGCATCGATGCGGAGCAGCAAGCGCTGTGGGGTCACTCGCTGGGCGGCCTGTTCGTGCTCAATGCGCTGTACACCCGTCCCGCCGCCTTCCAGTCCTACCTGGCGGCCAGCCCGTCGCTGTGGTGGAGCCAGGGCGCGGCGCTGGGTGATCCGGAACAGCAGTTCGTGCAGAACGTGCATGGCCAGCCGGCAAAGCTCTGGCTGATGCTGGGCGGCGCCGAGCGAGTCGGTGATCGTGGCAAGCGCGACATGAACAACCCGCGCGTGGTCGCGCACCTGCGTCGCATCGGCGGCGCCACCCCGGATGCGGCGATGCAATTGTCCGAGCGGCTGGGCAAGGTGCCGGGCCTGAGCGTGCAGTACCGCGAGTTCGACGGCCTCGGTCACGGCTCGATGCTGCCCGCGTCGTTCCACGCTGCGCTGCATGAGCTGTACGGCGTGACTGACCGCAGCGCCGGCGATGGCGTGCCCAATGGCGGTGACAACGCCGCCGAGTGAATCCCTTCGCACGCGATGCCGTGCGACCCCACTACCCAGGCGAGGCTGCCGATGTGCAGCGGCCCAGGCAACCGATGAATCCCGCGTCACGTGGCGCGGCCTACGTGTGCAAGGAGCCTTCCATGTCGTTCCGTCCGTCTTTCCGTCTCACCTCTCTCGCCGCCGGCCTGTTGCTCGCGGTGACCGCCACCGCGCAGCCGGTGTTCGATCAGCCGGCCAACGCCACCTTCAAGGGTGAGGTCGTCTCACGAGGTGAGAACGTGGTTCCCGGCAGCACTGCCGACGTGGTCGGTCGCGGCTTCGTGCCGGGCCAGAAAGTCAGCCTGCTGCGTGGCGACAGCGTGCTCAACACGCAGCCGGTGGTGGTCGACGCCGACGGCAACTTCAAGACCCAGCTGAGCATTCCGGCCGATGCGGTGCCGGGCACCCACCCGGTGGTGGTGCGCGCCAGCCAGCCGGCTGCAGCCACCGTGCTGAAGCTACGCGTGTCGCCTCAGCTGCCGCTGTCCGGCCAGGCGCAGTTCGCCACCCAGTCCAACAAGCTGGTGCCGGGCCTGTACCAGTCCGCCTACAGCGCCGCCAGCAACGCGGTGTTCGTCACCTCGGCCGTGGGCCGCCCGCCGGTGACCCAGTCGCAGCTGCTGAAGCTGGACCCGAAGACCCTGAAGGTAACCAAGGCGATCACCCCGGCGCAGGTGCCGGGCAGCACCAATGGCGCGGTCTATGCGGTCTACGGTGTGGGCGTGGATGACACCAACGGCAATGTCTGGGTGACCAATACCCGCCAGAACTCCATCGCGGTCTATCGCCAGAAGGACCTGTCGCTGGTCCACCAGTTCCCGGTCGATGCCGTGCCGCATGCGCGCGACGTGGTGGTCGACGGTGCCCACGGCAAGGTGTTCGCCTCGGCCACGGGTGAGGACCACCTGTCGGTGTTCGATGCGAAGACGTTCAAGGAACTGCCGCAGGTGACACTGGAATCGGGCGTGGATGACGGCAAGTTCACCCCGATGAGCCTGGTGCTGGACGAAAAGGCTGGCAAGCTGTTCACCGTCAGCATCGGTACCCCGGAAGCGGCGGTGATCGATGTGGCCAGCGGCAAGGTCGACAAGGTCATCGACCTGGGCAATTCGATCAGTGCCTCCGGCGTGGCCTTCGATGCGGCACGCAACCGTCTGTACGTGGCCTCGCAGGGCACCGACAACCTGCTGATCGTCGACGTGGCTGCCGGCAAGGTGCTGCATGACGTGCCGGTCGGCGCCGGTGCGCTGAACGTCGCCTTCGATGATGCCTCCGGCCTGGCCTATGTCAGCAACCGTGGCGCTGGCACGATCACCGTGGTGAATGGTGACGGTAAGGTGGTCGCCAACCTCGATGGCGGCACGCTGCCGAACCATGTCCGCGCGGACGGCAAGGGCAACGTGTTCGCGGTGAACAAATCGCGTGGCGCCGAAGATCCGAAGGGTGACCGCATCACCCGCATCACCCGCATCACCCCGAAGCAGTAAGTCACAGGGCAGGGCGGCGTGCGCGTCGCCCTGCCAGCAAGGAGAATGTCCATGAACATCGCGTCCCGTCTGCGCCTGTGTGCGCTTCCGTTGGCTGTTTCGCTGGCGCTGGCCGCCTGTGGCGGTGCGTCGACGCCGCCTGATGGCCAGAAGGCCGCCGAGCCGCCCACTGCAACGGCCGCTGCGGAAGCCGCGTTGCCGGCAGGCTGGCAGCGCGTGGCCGGCGCCGAGATGCCGGCCGTGCACGGCCAGAAGGCCGTGCTGCCGGCCAAGGTGCATTCCGATGATGGCGCCGATATCGAAGTGGCCGACACCGGCCGGATCATTGCCGGTGGTGACGATGTCATCGCGGTGATCGAGGCGCTGGGTCTGGGCAAGCAGGTATTTGCCGCGCCGACCAACACCACCACCCAGGCCGGCCTGGCCGCACCGCACCAGTTCCTGTTCAACCGAACCACTGGCGTGGAGGGCGTGCTGAGCCTGCAGGGCTCGCTGTTCCTCGGCAACAGCCTGCGCCGCCACACCGAGCTGGCCAGGAAGCTGCGCGAAGTGGGCGAGCCGGCCGTGGTCATCGATGACCTGCAGCCGGCCCCGGATAAGGTGCGCAAGGTCGCCGCCGCACTAGGGCTGGCCGAGGCAGGGCAGGCGCTTGCCACGCAGGTGCAGCGCCAGCTCGACGAGGCTGCAGCGATTGGCAAGGGCCTGGGCCATGCGCCACGAGTGATCCACGTGTCGGCCACCGGTGCCGGTGGCTCGCCAACTGTTGCCGGTGCCGACAGCGCATCGGCGCAGCTGATCGCACTGGCTGGCGGCGTCAACATCGGCACCGAGGCCGGGGTGAAGAACTACTCGCAGCTGAGCAATGAAGGCGTGGTTGCCGCGGCACCGGAGGTGATCCTGGTGACCGAGCATGACCTGCAGTTGTTCGGTGGTGCCGAAGGCCTGTGGAAGGCGTACCCGACGCTGAGGCAGACCCCGGCCGGGCAGGCCAATCGGGTCTGGGTGATGCCGGATGTGCAGCTGAAGTACACCAGTGTCGGTTCCGGTGCTGGCGCGCTGGCGCTGGCCAAGGCCCTGGCGGCGTTGCCGAAGGCATGAGTCCGGCGGATCGGCGCCGCCGTCGCGGGCGGACGATGTTGCTGGTGGCGTTGCTGGCACTGCTGGGGGCAGTGCTGGCGTCGTTCGCCGTGGGCCCGCTGCGGCTGCCGCCGCTGGAGGTGATGCAGGCGCTGGCGGTGAAGCTGGGCCTGCTGGATCCGCAGGCAGTCAGCAGCCGCGATCTGGCCGTGGTCTGGCAACTGCGCATTCCGCGTGCCCTGCTGGGTGCGATGGTGGGCGCGTCTCTGGCGATGGCCGGTGCCAGCCTGCAGGGCCTGTTCGGTAACCCGCTGGCCGACCCCGGCATCGTCGGTGTCAGCCAGGGTGCTGCACTGGGTGCGGTGGCCGCCATCGTGCTGGGCGCCGCCGGTGCGGCGGGCTGGCTGGTGCCTGTGGCCGCGTTCGTCGGCGGTGCGCTGGCGATCGGCCTGACGTATGCGTTGGCCCGGCCTGGCAAGGGCACGGGTAACGCCACGCTGCTGCTGGTCGGTATCGCGATGGCCGCGTTCTGCTCGGCGCTGATTGGTTTTCTCACTTACATCGCCAGCGAAAGCGAACTGCAGTCGCTGGTGTTCTGGCAGATGGGCTCGCTCGCGCGCGCCAACTGGGCCGACGTGGCTGCGGTGGTGCCGTTGTTTGCGATTGGCGTGTTCGCATTGCAGCGACTGGCCACGCCGCTGGACATGCTGGCGCTGGGGGAGCGCCAGGCACAGCACCTCGGGCTGGATGTCACCCGCACGCGGCGTCGCCTGGTGGCGTTCAGTGCGCTGCTGGTGGGCGCGGCGGTGGCCTTTGCCGGCTCGATCAGCTTCGTTGGCCTGGTGGTGCCGCACGTGGCGCGCCTGCTGGTCGGCCCCGGGCATCGCTGGCTGCTGCCGTTGTCCGGCCTGCTCGGTGCGCTGCTGATCGTGGTGGCCGACACCGCCGCACGCACGCTCGATCCGCCCGCGGAGATTCCGCTGGGCTTGTTCTCGGCCGCGCTGGGCGCACCGTTCTTCCTCTGGCTGGTGCTGCAGCAGCGCCGCAAGGCGGCCCCATGAGTGTGCTGCTGAAACTGCACGAGGTGGTGGTGCGCCGCCAGCAGCGCGAGATCCTGCATGGCATCTCGCTGGCGTTCGAGCCGGGAACGGTGACCGCCCTGGTTGGCCCGAATGGCGCGGGCAAATCCACGCTGTTGGCGGTGGCTGCCGGTGACCTGCGCGCTGATGTGGGCGAGGTGAGCCTGCTGGGCAAGCCGCTGGCCAGCTACAAGGCCGGACCACTGGCGCGCGAGCGCGCGGTGATGCCACAGGAGCACGGCGTGCGCTTTGCCTTCAGCGTGGAAGAAGTGGTGGCGATGGGGCGTTTGCCGCATCCGCCGGATCCAGTGGTGGATGACGCCCAGGTGGAAGCGGCCATCGATGCCGCGGAACTGCAGGCGCTGCGCCTGCGCGAGGTGCAGCAGCTGTCCGGTGGTGAATCAGCTCGCACCACGTTCGCGCGCGTGCTGGCGCAGGACACGCCGCTGTTGTTGCTGGATGAGCCGACGGCCGCGCTGGATCTGCGCCATCAGGAGCGCACGCTGCGCAGTGTCCACGCCTGTGCCGAGGCCGGTGCGTGCGTGATCGTGGTGCTGCACGACCTTAATCTGGCCGCAGGCTACGCCGACCGCATCGTGCTGTTGGAGCAGGGCAGGGTGGCGGCGGACGGCACGCCGATGCAGGTGCTGACCGAAGGCAATCTTCAGCGCGTGTACCAGCAGGATGTGGTGGTGCTGGAGCATCCACGACGTGGGGTGCCGCTGGTGGTGGTGACCTGAGCGAAGGCCGTCAGGTTGATCCGGGTATCATGGTTGCTTCGTTTTCTTCAATGGACTGATGCCATGTTCCGTACCGTCACGCGCAGCGTGCTGCTTGCCACGATGATTGCTTCCGTTTGCGCAGCCCATGCAGCGTCGACCTACCAGGTTTCGCTGACCGACGCGGCCGAGCACGCCTCGCTGATCGAGACCCGGCATTCCAGTGGCGCCGGTGCCGCTGTGACGTCGATGAAGACGCAGTACTTCGCCAACGAGGAAATGTCCGTGAGCTGGGACGACCAGCAGGTGCTGGTACTGTGCAGGGAGACGGCTTACCTGAAGATTCCTGCCGCCAAGCTCAAGGCCGGAGCGTTGACCGCCGAGCAGCGGCAGATGATCGTCTATCAGGCGCTGATGTCCGGCCTGGGGGCTGTCGCGGGCGTTGTCGGGCCGGCAGGCGAACTGGTAGCCGTGGCCGATGACGGTAGCGAGACCCGCAGCGTTGGCGAAAACAGCTGGGCCTATGGTGTTGAGCGATACGAGGTGATCACCCAGCGGTTGCCGGACGGTGCACTTCGGGTCCGGACCCGCAAGACAGAAACCGTGAATACCACGCCTCCGGCGGGCCCGGACGATATGTTCAGCACCGAGGACGACCAGGCGGCACGCTTGTCCGAACTGGCGCCGGTGGGCAGCTGGACCGAAGTGGTGGTGCGCGGTGGCGCGCGCCAGCCGCATGTGGATCCGGCGATGTCGCTGCAGGGCTGGATCTCGATGGGCGATGACCGGGCTGCGACGGTGGCCGAGGCGCGCAAGCTGCACGGCTGCAAGTAAGGGCCGCCAGGGGTCAGATCCCTTTGCCAGGGGCAAAGGGATCTGACCCCTATCGTTGCCGGCCTCATCGTTCCATTTATGTGCTCAATATTCACTTGCGCGCCAGATTGGCAGGTCTAGAATGCGCCCCATGAACCGGATGCCGCTCCTGAAGTTTTTCGCCCTGACCCGCGCAAGCGCGGAACGGGCGTGTCTGCCTGGAGCCCCACGAGGCCGTTGAGACGGCCATCGCTGGACCTTCGACAGAGCGCCCTTCGGGGCGCTCTTTTCGTTTCCGCAGTTCCATTTCCCGTAACCCGATGTACCGCAAGGAGAACGTGCCATGCACCAGATCGCCGAGACCGAACGCTAGCCGCGCACCCTGTCGCCAACCGGGGTGCGCGGCCCCCGAAGTTGGCTTTGCAGGAACCTTTCTCATGAACACCCAAGTCCTTTCCCGCCGTCGCAACCTCGGCATCATTGCCCACATCGATGCCGGCAAAACCACGCTGACCGAACGCCTGCTGTGGAAAAGCGGCGAGATCCACCGCGTCGGCGAAGTGCACGACGGCAATGCGACCACCGACTTTTCGGCGATCGAGCGCGAGCGTGGCATCACCATCGGCGCTGCCGCCGTGCAGGCGCAATGGGCACCGCGTGACCTGCCGCCGCATCGGCTGACCCTGATCGACACCCCCGGTCACATCGATTTCGCGATCGAAGTCGAACGTTCACTGCGCGTGCTCGACGGTGCCGTGGCCGTGTTCTCGGCCGTGGACGGCGTGCAGCCGCAGTCCGAGACGGTGTGGCGCCAGGCGCGCCGCCATCGCGTGCCGCTGATCGCTTTCGTCAACAAGATGGACCGCGTTGGCGCTTCGTTCGAGCGCGTGCTGGAGCAACTGCAGGACAAGCTGCGGGCGCGGCCGTGGGCACTGGGCGTGCCGTTGGGCAGCGAAAGCGGCTTCAACGGCTGGGTCGATCTGGTCGATGAGCGCGTGCTGCAGTGGCAGGATGGCGCCGCAACCACGGTGACCCCGTGGGACGACGCGGTGCGCGCCCAGTGGCAGGCACAGCGCGATGCGCTGGTCGAAGCCGTGGCTGATCACGACGAGCAACTGGCCGATGCCTGGCTGGAAGGCCGCGTGATCGATGCCGGGACGCTGCGTGCGGCGATCCGTCGGGCGACGCTGGCAGGTGCGGGCGTGCCTGTGCTGGCCGGTGCTGCGTTCAAGGACAAGGGCATCGAAACGCTGCTGGACGCCGTGGTCGATTACCTGCCGTCGCCGCTGGATCGCCCTGCGGTGAGCGCCGAGAGCGAAGGTGGCGAGGTGGTGCTGCCGCCGGATCCGGACGGTCCGCTGGCGGGCCTGCTGTTCAAGATCACCCACCAGCAGCACGGCGCGCTGAGCTTCGTGCGGCTGTACTCGGGCACCTTGAAGGTGGGCGACGCCGTGGCCAGTTCGCAGCATCCGCAAGGGCGGCGCGTCAGCCGCCTGGTTCGCGTGCAGGCCGACCAGACCCACGACATCGAACAGGCCGTGGCCGGTGACATCGTCGCGGTACTTGGCTGGAAGGATGCGGTCAGTGGCGAGACGCTGAGCGGCCGTGCGCAGCCGCTGCGCCTGGAGAACATCCAGGCACAGGCGCCGGTGCTGGCCTGGCGGCTGGAGCCGGCGCGTGCGGCTGACCTGATCCGGATGGCGCAGGGACTGGCCAGCCTGGCCCAGGAAGATCCGTCGTTCCGCGTCGAAACCGATCGCGATACGGCGGAAACCCTGGTCTGGGGCATGGGCGAGCTGCACCTGGAGGTGATGGTCGAACGCCTGCGCAGCGAATGGAAGGTGGACGTGGGCGTGGGCTCGCCGCGCGTCGCCTACCAGGAGACGCCGATGCGTGCGATGACGGGCGTCGTCGGGCGGCTGGTCAAGCAGACCGGCGGCCAGGGCCAGTTCGCGCACGTGGTGCTGGACGTGGCGCCGCGTGAGGACGACCAGATCGTGTTCAACGATCGCATCGTCGGTGGCGTGGTGCCGCGCAGCTTCATCGCGGCGGTGGAAAAGGGCGTGCGTGCCGCACTGTCGGAAGGGCCGCAGGGTCATCCGGTGGTCGGTATCGAGGTCAGTCTTGTTGATGGCCAGACCCATGCCAAGGACTCGTCGGAGATGGCGTTCCACCGTGCGGGTGCCGAGGCGATCAAGGCGGCGCTGGCCGAGGGTGGCACGCAGCTGCTGGAACCGGTGATGGCGGTGACGGTGCATTCGCCATCAGCGTCGGTGGGTGATGTGGTGGGCGACCTCAACCGTCGCCATGGTCGCATTGCCCGCATCGACGACCAGGACGGTCGCGCCGAGGTCAGTGGCTTTGCGCCGCTGGCGCAGCTGGTGGGTTACACCACGTCGCTGCGTTCGCTCAGCCAGGGGCGGGCGAGCAGCGAGGCGCACCTGCACGGCTATGAGCCGGTACGCGCTGCATGAGGAAGGTGAGGGGAGCCCGTTCGCGGGCTCCCTTTTTTTTGTGGTCGGGAACGCGCATCCACGCATGGCGCGGATCTACTGGGAGTTGGCGGGTTTCCGTATCCACACAAGGCGCGGCGATTCCGCAGTAGATCCACGCCATGCGTGGATGGAGCCCTCGGCATGCGATTTTTTGCATTGCGTTGCAACAAAACTGCAGAAAAGGCTGGATTAAAGTGATGCCTCACGATAAATTGCGCACCCCCCGTTGCTCGCCGCCGCCCGCACCCCTCTCATGCGTGATGACAAAGACCCCGGAACCCTGGAGCTGACCCTGCCGCGAAAGCGCGGTCGTCCGCCCAAGTTCGGGTACGCCATGAGTGATGCGCAGCGGGCCGCGCGCTACCGCGCGCGCCGGGCAGGGCAGGCCAACCACGCCGATGTGCGCTCCTGCTCGGACATGGTGCTGCTGGACAAGATCCGCGCCGCAGTCAGCGCGCGCGACACCGAGCTGGCCGGTTTCCTGGTCCACGTGCTCTGGCAGCGCTACCCCCTGCAACTGAAATAGGCCGTCGGTGGGGTGGCCGTTGTCATCGAGCTTGTTGATAATGCGGGATTCAGGTTGTTCCCGCTGGCGCGCCCGGGATGGCAGGCGCGCATGATCGAACGGTTCCCAAGATGACGACCACCAGCGACACCACCACCGAAGCGGCGCCGAGCAGCGCCCCCCTGTTCTACACCCGTCCGGTGCCGCTGCAGGCCGATGTGCATGCCGATCTGCGCATCCTGCCGGGCAAGCTCGAGTTTGCCGCCGGCAACAACGCCATTCCGCTGGTGCTGGGCGAGTTCTCGCTGGCCCTGCACCACTTCCCGATCCTGTTCGCTGGCCCGACCGCCGTGCCGATGGCCGCCGTTGGTGTTTCCGACCAGAACCTGTTCATCAAGGACGGCCTGTGGGAAGACGAGGCCTATATTCCGGCCTATCTGCGTCGCCACCCCTTCATCTTCATCGACACCGGTGCGGACAACGACTTCCTGCTGGGCATCGACGAAGAGAGCTCGCGCGTGGTCAAGGGCGGTGACGAAGGCCAGCCGCTGTTCGTGGACGGCAAGGCCACCGACATGGTGCAGCAGGCGCTGGAGTTCTGCGGCCAGTACACCCGCGAGCATGAACAGACCCAGGCCTTCTCCAAGGCCCTGATCGACAACGGCCTGCTGGTCGAGCGCAATGCCACCGTGCGTACCCCGGATGGCCGCGAGTTCAATCTCAACGGCTTCCTGGTGGTGGACGTGGAGAAGTTCGTGGCGCTGCCGGAAGCGACCGTGGTCGAGTGGCACCGCAGCGGCTGGTTGGCGCTGATCCATCAGCACCTGATGTCGCTGGGTCGCTTCAACGACCTGACCCGTCGCCAGGTCGAGCGCCTGGCGGCCTGATCAGGCCGATGGTGCGGCTTCCGCCCTGCGGGAGCCGTGCCACTGCTGCAATCCCTGCAGCAGCCGCCGCGCCTGGACCCAGTCGGGCGCGGCCTCATGCCCCATCTCCCACAGAGCGGCCGCCATGCCGGCCTGATCCATTGCCCGGCACATCTGCAGCGTGCCCTGCAGGCGGTGCGCATGGTGGCGTAGTGTCGCAGCATCGACGTCGTGCACGGCCTGTTCGATCCTGGCCAGCTCATAGGCAATGTCCGCAGCGTAATCCGGCTCGACGCCAGGGGCGTCATCGGGCGCAGTACGGTGCGCCGGGGGCGGAAGGCCCAGCGCCTGCAGCAAGCTCGCAACCTGCAATGGCTTGACCAGGATGGCGTCGAATCCGGCTCTTCGGCAGCGCGCCGCATGGCGGCGCCCCATGCGGGCGGACAGGGCAATCACTCGCAGGGGGGACTCTGCCTGCGCGCGCAGCTGCTGCGCCAGAGCGTAGCCATCCGAGTCGCGAAGCCCGATGTCCAGCATGACCGTGGCGCGCGGTCGTAGCGCGTGCTCGGCCAATGCGGTGTCGGCATCGGCAACCGCGCGTACATCCGCACCCAGCCGGCGCAGCTGCTCTGCGACGATGTGCCGGCTGAGTGCATGATCTTCGACCAGGAGCAGGTCGATGCCGGCCAGTGGTGTCTGCTGCAGCGGCTCGATGGGTGGCGGATCGCCGTGGACGGCGCGGACCGGCAATCGCAGGGTGAAGCGGCTGCCGCGCCCATGCACGCTGTGTGCGGTCAGGTTGCCGCCCATGGCAACGGCCAGTTCGAGCGCGATCGTCAGGCCCAGCCCGGTGCCGCCACGTCTCTGGCCATCCTCGCTCTGCTGGAATGGCCGGAACAGAAGCGCCAGTTGAGCGGGCGCGATGCCGATGCCGCTGTCGATCACATCCAGCAACAGCTCCCGGGGAGACAGGGCGGGCGATAGTTGCAGGCGCATTTCGATACCGCCGACATCCGTGAATTTCAATGCATTGCCCAGCAGGTTGTCGACAATCTGTCGCAGTCCATCAGCATCCAGCGCGACCACCGGCGCTGGATCAGGCGTGCGATCGAGCTGGAGTGACAGGCCTCTCCGTAGTGCCTCCGGCCGGATGGCTTCCAGTGCACGGGCACAGAGTTGACCGACGTCACAGGGCACGGGATGCGGCCTGAAGCTGCCGCTGGCAAGGCGCGAGAACGCCAGTGAGCGATCGAGCAGCCTGCGCAGCGACTGGCCGGCAGCAAGCGCTGCCGCGAGCAGTTCGCGCTGCCCCTTGGGCAGGTGTGACTGGCTCAGCAGGTCGATCGAAGCCAGAATCGTCTGCGCGGAATTGCGCACCTCATGGCTGATCATCCCCGCCGCGCGCCCCAGGCGGCGTTCCGTGCGGCCGATTCGCCAACGTAGCGCCTGCCAGAGCACGGGCAGGCCGATGAGTGCCGTGGCCAGACACAGCAGCCATCGCAGGAGCGGGAGGCGCATCTGGTCAAGTGTGCTCTCGATGGATGCGGGCAGCATCTGCTGTGCCCACAACTCCAGCAGGCCTGCGTGCTCTTCGAGCGTGATGGCGCGCAGCGCCTGATCGATGCGCGCCAGCAGCTGCTGGTCCTCGCGGCGGACAAACAGGTGCAGATCGGTGGAAAAATCGCTGTCGAACGGGTGCAGTTGCAGGTTGCCCGCGAAGTGCTGCCGGATCATCGACTGCAGCGTTGCTTCCAGGCCGATGGCCGCATCGGCGGTACCGCTCTCCACGGCGGCCAGCGCCGCATGGCGGTCGTGAAGGTGCAGCAGGTGAATCTGAGGATGGTGGGTCGCCAGCCAGTCGGCATAGGGGCCACCGTCAACGACGGCCAGCACCTGCGCCCTCACCCCGGTGACGTCACGGGGTGGGCGCTCGCCTTTACGCGAGGCCATCACCGTCCTGCCGCCATGGAAAGCGCCCGATGCCATCAGGTCGGGACAAGGAAGCGGGCGATGCGAAGGATTGCCCATGACCAGCACCAGGTCAGCCTTGTGCCGGCAGACGGCAGCGACCGCCGCGCTCGTGCTGGTGTAGGTGAGATCGCGGAAGCGCAGGCCGGAATGCTGAGCGACAAGGTCGGCATAACCATGGGCGAGGGTAGGGGGCGTGCGTGAATCCTCCAGCGCTGCAGGTAGCGGGCGCAGTGATGGCGCGGTGGCGACCCGCACTTCGCGGCCGGCGGACCATTCCTGCAGTTGCGCATCCTCGGCGGAGGCTGCGGGCAGCAGGATCAGGGCCAGCAGCAAGGTGCATGAAGTGCGCAGACGGAGACAAACGCGGCGCTTCATCGCACCCCCAGCTGCCGCCGCAGTGCATAGATCTCCACGTCATTGCGCAACCCGAGCTTGCGCAGGGCGGCGACCTTCTGGGTGCTGACCGTCTTGACGCTGCGGTGGCGGTGCAGCGCGATTTCGGAGACGGTCAGGCCTGCCAGAAGCAGGTCCAGCACTTCGCGTTCGTTGCGACTGAGTTCCTCGCGGTTGGCCGGGAACAGGCAATCGGCGGGCAGGCGGCACAGTCCCTGCGATATGCGCACGATGGCTTCAGACAGCATCTCCAGGGGCTCGGACTTGCTGACCACGCCGCTGATGCCGGCCGTCAGCAGGTGGTCGATGCGGGTGGTTGGCGTCAGCGTGGCGAAGGCGAGCAGGGGGACATGAGGAAAGCACTCGCGCAGGAGAGAAACCAGTTCATCACTGCTGCGGTCGCCGGGCGCCAGGGTGAGATCGATGATGGCGACATCCACTGCCAGCCGGCGCAGGCTGCCAACGAGCTCATCGCTGCGGGTGTGGCTGGCGACGATGTCGAAGCGGCTGTCGCGGGACAGGTGCAGGACGGTGCCGCGGCGGACGACTTCGTGATCGTCGAGGAGTGCCAGCCGCAGTCGGCGCGGTGCAGGGTATCCATTCATGCGCTGGGAGGTGATCGGCGCCCGAAGGGCGTGGCGATCATTCTGGCGCTGCTGTCGCGTCGAGCATCGAATTTGTTGGATTTTTGCGATTATTCCTAAGGGTCGATGTGCAAGATCCATCAATCCAGTGTTGCCGATTGATGCAGTGGATCGTCAGGCCACAGTCAGGCCCTTCAGGGCACGTCGCCCCCGCTGCGCAGGTCGCGGGCCATTTCGCTGGTCGCAGCCCATCCGAGATCGGCATAAAGAGGCTTCCCTTGGGCGGTAGCGTGCAGCACCGCGTAGGCCACCCCTCGCCCGGCGAACGCGTGGTCGGCCAGCTTCATCAGCTGGCGGGCGATGCCGCGACGCCGGTAGCCGGGGTCCACGTAGACATTGAGTACGTAGCCGCGCGAGTCCTGCTCTGGATGGGCGGGGTGGGGCGGCCAGTCGATCAGCATCAGGCCGATGCCTGCGATGGGGTGTCCATTGTCGGAAAGGACATGGCCGAAGTAGTCGCCCGACATCAGGCGCGGCTCCAGCCATCTACGGAACGGGGCGGCCATCTGCTGCAGGACCTCTTCGCTCCGGCCGCTCTCACGGAACATCGCTTCACGGTGGGCACAGATGAGGTCGAGATCGCACGGAAGGATCTGCCGGACGACGAAGCCGTTCCAGGAGGCTGTGATGGTATTGTCCGGAGTGCTGTCCATCGATCGTGTATCCGTTCAGACCCCGCTGGCTTGCCCAGCATCGTATCTGAAGGGCGCATGGTGAAAGCACCACGTTGCAATGATTGATGATCGATTGTTGCTCCAGGACGATCCACCGGGGACGAGGGGTGCGGTGTCATCGCACCGACTGCGGCACCCGCCTCAGCGTGCGGGTGTCGTAACCCATCGCCGCAATCCGCTCGACTGCCTGCTGGTAGTCTCTGTCCGACACCTGCGGGGTGCGGGCCATATACCAGACGTAATCACGCTTGCTTCGCGCCACGATGGTCTGGCGGTAGCCTTCGTCGAGCCAGGCGATCACGTACTCAGCCTGGATCGGCCAGATGAACTGCATGCCCCAGATCGCGCCATTGCCTTCCTTCTCGACACGGCCGATGGGGTGCATCGACTTCTGTGGCGCATCAAAACTGCCCTTGCGATAGGTGAAGGTGGTCTGGATGCGCCCATCGGAGCGCAGGGCATAGCTCTCCACGGCGTCGAAGGCCTCGCGTTCAGGGCGCGATGGGATATGCGCGATCACGTACCAGTCACCCATGAAACGCGGCACATCCACCGATGACGGACGCGGCAGTGGGCGCGTGTCGCTGGAGCTGCAGCCGGAACCGAACAGGCCGATCGCGATCAGGGGAAGCAGTGGAAACTTTCGCATGTCACACCTCAGCGGGGCCGGAACAGGTAGTGGGCCACCAGCCACTGCTGGCCGTCGTCGTAGCCGAACAGCTCGGCACACGCCATCCAGAACATCCGCCAGCGTTGCCACCAGATGCGCGCAGCCGCCGGCCCATAGGTCGCCGCCAGTATCGGCATCACCCGGTCGCGTGCCGCATCCTGATTGGCCAGCCAGTGCTCGGCGGTGCGTTGGTAGTGGGTGCCGTCCAGCAACCAGCGCTGATCCAGTCGCAGGTCGCGCTGGAAATGCAGAAGGGTATCGGCGGCCGGCATCAGTCCGCCGGTGAAGAAATGGCGGCCCATCCAGTTGTCGCCACCCTCGGTTTCGAACGGGTACATCAGCGTGCGATGGGCAAAGATATGTACGAACAACGCACCGTCTGGCTTCAGCCACTGCGCGATGCGCGCCAGCAGGCGCTCGTAGTTGCGCACGTGTTCGAACATCTCGACCGACACGCAGCGGTCGAAGCGTGCCGTGGGCAGCTCAAGCTGGTTGACATCGCGGGTGATCACCTCGACGTTGCGCAGCCCCCTGGCTTCACACTGCGCCATGATGTGCTGGCGTTGGCTGTGCGAGTTCGAAACGGCGGTGATGCTGGCCTGCGGGTAGCGTTCTGCCATCCACAGGGTCAGTGAGCCCCAGCCGCATCCCAGTTCGAGAATCTGCTGGCCATCGGCCAGGCCTGCGCGCTGGCCGTACAGTTCCAGCATCGCGTCCTCCGCCTGGTCCAGCGTTTCGCGCCCGGTGGGGTAGTAGCAGCTGCTGTACTTCAGTCGCTTGCCCAGGCAGGCCTGGAAAAAGGCTGCTGGCACTTCATAGTGCTGTCGGTTGGCTGCATCGGTGTGTAATGCGAGTGGGCTGTCGGCCAGCTCGGCGATGCGCCGGCTGAAGCGCGCCGACTGGCCTTCGATGCCACCCTCGCTTTCCTCATGCAGGCGTCGCGCGCACAAGCGGCGGATGCCCGCACGCAGCGCCGCATCGGGGACCAGCCCGCGTTCGGCCCAGGCGATCAGCCCGGTTTCCGCGTCTTCGGCAGGATTCAGTGAGGGGATCGCGTTCATGCGGAATGCTCCTTGGAAGGGCGGGGGAACCAGGGAAAGAACATCGGCGTGCTGCGCTGATAGGCCTGGTAGTCGTCGCCGCGGCTGCGCAGGGCCTGCTTCTCGGTGAACGGGATGCCGCTGAGATAGCGCAGGAACACATACATCAGCACGGGGCCGAGCCAGGCCAGCCACCACAGCGGGGAGCCGACGGCCAGCAGCACGTAGGTGAACCAGTGCAGCCACTCGAAGAAGTAGTTGGGGTGGCGGGAATACCGCCAGAGTCCATCACGGCAGGTGCGGCCCTTGTTCGCCGGGTTGGCGCGGAACCGGGCCAGCTGCTGGTCGGCCAGCGATTCTCCGCCCACGCTCAGCAGCCAGACGAGCGCAGCCGCCATCACCCAGGGTGCCGTGCCTGCGGTTTGATTGGCGGCGACCGCGACGAAGGGCAGGGCAAACAGCACCACCAGCAGTGCCTGTGCCATGAAGAACCCGAAGATCTTTCCCTGGTGTCCTTGCCAGTGCTCACGAAGGTAGCGATAGCGCCCGTCCTCTTCTTCGTGCCGGACCCGGTGCCAGAGATGAAGGGCCAGGCGACCGCCCCACAGGCCACCGAGCACAGCCAGCGCCACCCGTGGCGTGACCGCACCCTCGCCCAGCAACGCCAGTAGCAGCGCGGCGGCGCCCACGCCCTTGGCCCAAAGTACGTCCACAACGCCGATGTTGTGGTGGCGGCGCTGCCAGGCCCAGCCCCAGCTCATCACCAGTACCGCGTACAGCAGCACCCAGAGCAGGTTGATCATGATGACGCTCCGACCAGAGGTGGTTGTGGCGTGGTACGCGGGCCGCCACGGGCGGCGCGGCACAAGAGGGAAAGCGCAATGGCCCAGCCTGCGCCCAGCACCAGGACGCCATGCCACATCGGGCTGTTGAACTGCACCGCATCGAATCCACGCGCGGCCGACAGGTAGGCCAGTGGCGCCAGCAGCAGGCCGAACAGAGGCGGCAGGGCAGGGTGTCGCTGAAGGAAGCGCATCGAGGTGGTCAGGGTCATGGCAAATGCCGCCCACAAGGCCATGATCCAGAGCGGTGGCGCCCACCCCGGCGGGGCAGCGGCGTAGCGCACGGTGCCGCTGGCGGCCGCAGTGGCATCGACCAGCCAGGCGCAGGCCAGCGCAAGCACCAGCAGCCGCAGGTCCAGTCGCGGATGCGCCGACGCCAGCAGCTGGCTGCCGATGTAGAGCGATGCGGCCAGCAACGCAGGCCACTGCCAGCCGCGGCCCGCGCCGGCTACCGCGCACAGCCAGACCAGGTGGTTGCCAAGCAGATTGGGCCAGAACCGGCGCATTTCAGTTGCCTTCACCAGGTGCGCCCGCGGGCCGATGGCCCGGGCGCGCCAACAACAGATGCGAGACGCCGATCGAACGCTCCAGGAAGCCGCCTTCGCAGTAGGCCAGGTAGAAATCCCACAGGCGGCAGAAGCGGGCATCGAACCCCTGCGCCTGCACGGCAGGCAGCTGCGCAAGGAAGCGTTGGCGCCAGGCGCGCAGGGTCAGCGCGTAGGAATGGCCGAAGTCCTGCTGGGCGATCAGCTGCAGGTCGCTGGAACGCGTCTTGGCGGCCATGATCGCGTTGATCGATGGGATGAAGCTGCCCGGGAACACATAGCGCTTGATGTAGTCGACGCTGCGCCGGGCCTGCTCGTAGCGATGATCCTCGATGGTGATGGCCTGCAGCAGGGCAACACCATCAGGCTTCAGCAGTCGCTGCAGCGTGCCCATGTAGGTGTCCAGGTATTCCGCGCCGATGGCTTCGATCATCTCGATCGATACCAGCTTGTCGAACTGGCCCTGCAGGTCGCGGTAGTCCTGCATCAGCAGCGTGACATGGTCCTGCAGGCCCGCTGCCTGCACGCGCTGGGCAGCCAGCGCGTGCTGCTCGGCGGAGATGGTGGTGGTGGTGACGTGGCAGCCGTAGTGCTGCGCGGCGTGCAGCGCAAAACCACCCCAGCCGGTGCCGATCTCCACCACGCGATCGCCCGGCTTGAGCTGGAGCTGCTGGCAGATGCGGTCCAGCTTGCGGCGCGAGGCGGACTCCAGCGATTCGGATTCGCCGGTGAACAGCGCCGACGAATACATCAGGTCAGGCGACAGGAACAGGGCGAAGAAATCGTTGCCCAGGTCGTAGTGGGCGGCGATGTTGCGCCGGCTGCCCTCACGGCTGTTGCGGTGCAGCCGGTTCCATCCGCGCAGCAGCCAGCCAGCCACACGGGCCGGGCCCTGCTCCATGCCGTCCAGCAGTTCGCGGTTGCGTACCAGCAGTTGTATCAGGGCAACCAGATCATCGCAGTGCCACTCGCCCTGGATATAGCTCTCACCTGCTCCCACACTGCCTTGGGCAGCAACCTTGCGATAGAACGCGGGGTCATTGATGGTGACAGTGACATGCAGTTCGCCACGGGCGTCGCCCAGCCAGACTTCGCCGAGTGCATCGCGCACGCATAGGCGGCCGTCGCGCAGGGGGGCAAGCTGCGCCAGCAGGCGGCGGCGCAGGAAGGCGTCCAGCGCACCGGGGCGCGGCAGGGCCACCGAAGGTGTCATCGAGTTCATCGCGGTTTCCCGGCAAGGGTGGGGTGGTCGTGTACGGGGTTGCGCTTCAGCCATAGCCGCAGTGCGTGCCAGTGGATGGCGGCCACCACCTGGGTGGTCATCAGGGGATAGCAGGCCAGAACCCGGGCCAGTCCGCGGCCATCCAGCGCACGTCGCTGCATGGCCTGGGTGGCATCGAACTGGCGCACGCCGTCGCGCCAGACCTGCATGTGCACGCGCAGGTCCTGGTCCGGGCGGTTGAACCGCCAGTCGTAGCGGCAGTCCATCGGCATGAACGGCGAGACATGGAAGCACTTGTCGAACTGCCAACGCAGTGAACTGCCTTCGTGCGTGGCGGTAGCGACCGGCAGCACATAGGTGTGTCGTTCCTTCCAGGGCGTGTTGGTGATCTCGGCGACGATGCAGTCCAGCGTGCGGCCGTCGGCCTGGTAGCAGTAGTAGAAGCTGACCGGGTTGAAGACATGCCCGGCGAAGCGGAGATGGGTGAGCAGGCGCACCGGGCCGGTCGGCCGGTAGCCGAGCGTGCCTGCAGCGTGGTCGCGCACCGCATCGGCCAGTGGCCGGGCGGGGTCGCCGAAGTAGTCGCTGCGGCGGAATTCGGCCAGATTGCGGCGATTGACCGACCACAGCCAGCGCCCGACAAACACGGTCTCCAGTTCATCCAGGTCGAGCAGCAGTTGTGCAACCGGGTAACGGAACGCATGCGGATGCGGATGATGCCGGCGATGCATCACCTGCCCGATGTAGAGTGCGCTGGCACTCATGCCGCCACCTCATCCGAGGCGGATGCCAGCCGATGTGGAGCGCAGGCTTGCAGGGCATCGACCACGCGGCGGGCACTGCGGATGCCATCCTCATGGAAGCCCCAGCCCCAATAGGCGCCCGCAAACCATGTGTGGCGGCGGCCCTGCAGTTCCGCCCAGCGCTGCTGTGCGCGCACTGCAGCGTGGTCGTGTACCGGGTGCGCGTAATGCAGGGTCCGCAGCACCTTGGCCGGATCGATCGCCTCTCTGCGGTTGAGGGTCACTACCAGGGGGACGTCACCCGGCAGGCCCTGCAGCAGGTTCATGCAGTAGCTGACCGTGCAGGGCGCCGCGCGATCCTGTGGCACGTGCGCGTTCCAGGCCGCCCACGCTTTGCGGTTGCGTGGCAGCAATGACGCATCGGTATGCAGCACCGCCTCGTTGGACTGATAGCGGATGGCGCCGAGGACCTCACGCTCGATGGCATCTGCGTCGGCAAGCAACGCCAGTGCCTGGTCGCTGTGGCAGGCCAGGATCACTTCGTCGAAGGCCTCCACGCCGGCGCTGCTGTGCACGCGTGCACCCCAGGGCATGCGTTCGACCCTGCTGACCGGGCATTGCAGCCGCTCATGCACACGCCAGCGGCGACGCAGCGCACCCACGTAGCGCGTCGATCCCCCGCTGACCACCCGCCAGCTTGGCCGCCCGGTCATCTGCAGCATCTGGTGATTGGCCATGAACTGGGCCAGGTAGCGCGCCGGGAACGCCTGCACGGTAGCCGTCGGCGAGGACCACAGCGCCGAGGCCATCGGCAGCAGGTGCTCGTCGATGAACGCCTCGCCATAGCGCTGGCTGCGCAGGTACTCGCCGAGCGTGGGACCGTCTTCTTCGGCCAGCAGCAACGGCGCGTCGCGATAGAACCGGCGCAGGTCGGCCAGCATGCCCCAGAAGCGCGGCGATACCAGATTGCGGCGCTGGCAGAACAGCCCATCCAGCGAGGTGGCGTTGTACTCCACACCGCTGCGCTCACTGTGCATGGAGAAACTCATCGTGGTCGGTTGCGAGGCCACGCCCAACTCGTCGAACAGCGCCGTCAGCAAGGGATAGTGCTGGGGGTTGAAGACGATGAAACCGGTATCCACCGCCATGCCTCTGCCCGCCACCTGCACGTCGTGGGTATGGGTGTGCCCGCCGAGGTAATCGTTGGCCTCGAACAGCGTGACGTCGTGCTGGCCATCCAGCCACCAGGCACTGGCCAGCCCCGCGATACCCGAGCCGATGACCGCGATGCGCATCTCAGTACCTCGCCTTGGCCAGAACCCACTCGGGGATGGGCTTGAGCCCTTTGACCAGGCCCAGCGCCGCCATCGCGCGCAGCCCGTACCAGGTCAGGTCCACTTCCCACCAGCGGAAGCCCTGGCGCACAGTGCCGGGAAAGAAATGATGGTTGTTGTGCCAGCCCTCACCGAAGGTGAGCAGCGCCAGCCACAGGTTGTTGCGGCTGTCGTCGCAGGTCTCGAAGCGGCGGCGGCCAAAGCGGTGCGCCAGCGAATTGATGGTGACGGTGGCATGGAACAGCACGATGGTGGAAATGAAGAAGCCCCACACCAGCAGCTGCGGGCCATTGGTCTGCAGGTCGGGCGCCCAGCGTTCCAGTCCAGCTCCCAGCGCGTACAGCGCTGCGGCCAGCAGTACCGGCACTGCCGTATCGAAGCGGTCGAGCCAGCGCAGCTCGGGGAAGCGCGCCAGGTCAGGTACCCGCGACAGATCGGTGGCGAAGGCCTCGCGGGTGAGGAACCAGCCCATGTGGCTGCGCCAGAAGCCGCCTTCGCGCGGTGAATGCGGGTCCAGCCGCTGGTCGGCATGCCGATGGTGGTGGCGATGATGGGCAGCCCACCACAGCGGCCCGCGCTGCACGCTGGAGGCGCCGATGACTGCGAACACGAACTGCACCGGACGCGATGCCTGGAAGGTGCGGTGCGAGAAGTAGCGGTGATAGAACGCCGTGATGGCGAACATGCGCACTGCGTAAAGCGCCGTGGCCATGACGACCGCCGTCCATGACACGCCCACCCAGATCACCGCGATGCAGGCCAGGTGCATCAGTGCAAAGGGTACCGCGCGCATCCAGTCGATGCGTCCTGGCTGTTCGCCGGTGCTCTCTGTGGCATTGCTGGTATCGACCCACCGCTGCAACGTACGCAGCAGGCGCCAGCGTCGACGGGGGAGGGGCGCTACAGAGGCCATGGCGGATCTCGGCGGGTGTCGTGTCCTGCTTTACGCAGCAGGGCGCGCAATGGATGCGCCACTTCGAACTAAATTTCGCTTCACCTGGGCGTCACGGTGCAACGCTCGACCAGGGGCTGCGCCCACGCCTGTTGCCAGTCACCTGCCGGTCGCTTGGCAGCTGGCGAGCTGAAGCGCACCGTCACCTGCGGGTAGCTGCCGCGGGCATCGCGCAGGTTGCTGGTGCCGCGGAATTCCAGCAGGCGGCGGTCGGCGCTGGCATAGACCAGCGACAGGCGCGGCACGATGCCGCCGTACCAGGTGTCCAGACTGACCTCGATCGCCTGGGCGTCGATGCCTTGCCAGCGAATGGAGCCCAACCGCCGCACCTGCACCGGGAAGTAGCGCTGCCGCCCTGGCACCAGGAACGGCAGGCTGACGCGTTCGCCGCGCAGCAGCGCCGGCCAGTGCAGGCGGACCGCGGCATCAAACCCCGCATCGATCACCGCATCCGGCGGCAGTTCAAGCTGGCGCCGACGCAGCTCACTGGCGGCATCCTCCTTCCATGCAATCGACACTGAGTCGCCAGTGGCGTCTACCTCGGCGGTCTGGCCGCTGCGGCGGTCCTCCAGCGAATAGCCCCGTGCCTGCGGCCGGGCGCTGGCGGGCAGATGCTTGCGGGCGAAGGGTTGACCACCCGGGCACTGGTACAGCACCCAGCGCTCGGCGCCCTCCGTTGCCTCGCGCCGCCAGTGCACTTCACGGTAGAGGACGCCGCCCTGCGCGGAGGTGGCCACGCCCTCGCTTCGCAGCCAGGGTGCCGCCAGCGCGGCGTGAGGCAGGCACAGCAGCAGCCAGGCAGTGCGCATTGGTCGTGATCCGGAAGGGAGGGCTCAGGGCGTACGGCAGCGGCGGCCGGTTGGATGCACAGCGCCGGCTGCATCCAGTTGCTGCCCCTGCGCGTACAGAGGACAGACCTTCACCCGCCCGCCGCGAACCCAGATGTACCCTGACGCCGCCAGCACACTCCTCAACTTCGATAGCGCACGCACCGTGTCCAGTTCCCAGCAGCCGAGCAGCGAGCCGACGAACTGGGCCGGTGACATGGACGGCGTGGCGCGGCTGCGCGACCGCGACTGTTTCATGCGGATCTACGATTACTTCATGCCGCGATTGTGCGTGTACCTGCGCGGCCTGGGTGCACCGGATGCGGTTGCCGAGGAACTGGCGCAGGAATGCCTGCTGCGCCTGTGGCTGCGAGCGGCCGACTACGATGCGGCCCAGGGCGCGCTGAGTACGTGGCTGTACCGGATTGCGCGGAACCTGCATATCGATCGCATCCGTCGCGAGCGAAGCTGGATGCAGGTGCAGTCAGCGGTGGAGGATGCTGCCACACTTGACGTGATCGAGCGCAGCAGCGCCGAGCAGTTCGCAGACCAGGCACGGCTGCGCCAGCGCATCAACGAGTTGCCCGCGGTGCAGGCGCGGCTGGTGCGGATGTCCTATTTCGAGGCCAAGAGCCACAGCGAGATCTCAGAGGCGCTGGGCATGCCGCTGGGGACGGTCAAATCACACCTGCGCCGCGCGTTTCTGCAACTGCAGGCCAAAGTGGGAGGTGCGTCGTGAACCCGCATCACCACCTGCACGAATCCACCCTGATGAGCTATGCCGCCGGCGCGCTGCCGGCGCCATTGAGCATCGTGGCCGGTGCTCATCTGGAGCAGTGCCCGCATTGCCGTCACCGCCTGCGCGACGCAGAGGCGATCGGCTCGGTGCTGCTGGAGCAGACCCAGCCACCCGCAGCCGACACGCGACGCGAACAGCTGCGTGAGGCGATGCTGATGCAACTGGCCGCGGAAGCGCCGATGGCCATGGCTGGGGTCGCACGCCCCGTGCCGAAGGAGCGGCCCGAGGCCGATCCGGACCATCTTCCTGCTTCGCTTCACCCGTATTTCGGTGCGTCGCTCAGTGGCCTGCGCTGGCGCTGGATGGCGCCGGGTGTGCACTGCATCCGTGCAGAGCAGATGCCTTCGCTGATCATGCTGAAGATCGCCCCTGGCAAGTGCCTGCCGATGCACAGCCACGGCCGCAGCGAGCTGACCCAGATCCTGCGGGGCTCGTACAACGATGCGCTGGGGCTGTTCGCGCCCGGCGACGTGGCGGATCTGGATGAAGACGTGGAGCATCAGCCGGTGACTGCGCCCGGGGTTCCCTGCATCTGCGTGTCCGCCTTGGATGCGCCGTTGGTGTTCAGTGGCTGGCTGGCGCGGAAGATCCAGCGTTTCGTGAAACTCTAGCGGGGGCGACGATGGCCGGGACGGGCGCATTACGGATTCTGTTGACCGGTGCCGCAGGCCTGGTCGGGCAGGGTGTGGCGTTGGCTTGCCAACGCTCACCACATGTGTCCGGCCTGACAGCGCTGGTCCGCCACCCGGGAAGTCTGAGCGGTGCCGGCAGCGAACTGATCGTTCCGGACTTCCTGCGTATCCAGGGGCGGTTGGAAGAACTGGCCGGGTTCGATGCCTGCTTCTATTGCGCCGGCGCACCACCGGTCGGCACCACTGAGGCCGAATACCGGCGCGTGACCTTGGACACGACATTGGCGGTGGCCCGTGCGTGGGCGGCTGCGAATCCCGAAGGGTATTTTTTGTATGTATCCGGTGCCGGTGCGGACCCTCGGAGCCGGCTGATGCCGTTGAGGATCAAGGGCGAGACCGAGGTCGCACTGCAGGCCCTGCCGGTGCGTAC
Source organism: Stenotrophomonas geniculata (assembly GCF_034508895.1). Classification (NCBI taxonomy): domain Bacteria; kingdom Pseudomonadati; phylum Pseudomonadota; class Gammaproteobacteria; order Lysobacterales; family Lysobacteraceae; genus Stenotrophomonas; species Stenotrophomonas geniculata. Next base: position 4,187,932 of record NZ_CP140571.1, on the reverse strand, counting down.
CGTGATGCTGCGCCCGGGCGGCGTGCGGCCGGTATCGGGAACCGGCACGCGCCACGCGGTGCTCAAGCCCTTGTACTGGGGTGGCGCGCCGTTGATGAAACTGGCTGGCGCACTCGTCCCTTCACTGGTCACCAGCAATCTGGCGGTGGGCCAGGCGATGATCGCACTGGCCGGAAGAGAGCATCCGCCTGCGACGGTGGAGTGCGCGGACATCAACCGGATCGCGGCAGGCATGCGTGATCCGGCCGCGTGAGCTCAGTGCGCGGCAGCGTCCAGCGCGGTGCGTACCGCCTGCGCAAGGTCACTGCGGGTAAACGGCTTCGGCAGCAGCGCTGGGAACCGCCCCTGACTGCCCACCGCTTCGTGGTCGCGTGGATAGCCCGATGTGAAAAGCACGGCAACTTCTGGCCAGCGCTCGCGGACCTCGCGGACCAGCTCCCAGCCCGACATGCCGGGCATCACCACGTCGGAGAACAGCAGGTCGACCCTGGTGTCCGGCCGCTCCAGCAACCTCAGCGCGGATGGTCCGTCATGCGCTTCCAGTACGCGGTAGCCCAGCAGGCGCAGTGAATCAACCGTGTGCGCGCGCACATCGTCGTTGTCCTCGGCCACCAGGACGGTTTCCTCGCGCGGCGCGTAACCGGCCAGGCCAACCTGCGGCGCACGTGCTTCGCAGGGCAGGGCCAGCGGTGAGCGCGGGAACATCATGGTGATACTGGTGCCGCCGCCTTCCACCGAATCGATCAGCACGTGGCCGCCGGACTGCTTGACGAAGCCATGCACCATCGACAGACCAAGCCCGGTGCCGCGGCCGACCTGCTTGGTAGTGAAGAACGGTTCGAACACGCGCGCCAGGGTAGCCGCGTCCATGCCGTGGCCGTTGTCGCGCACCCGCAGCATCACGTACTCGCCCGGCGTTGCATCCGGGAACAGGGCGGCGTAATCGTGGTCGAGGTGGCTGTTGTCGACCTCGATCACCAGCCGGCCGCCATGTGGCATCGCATCGCGGGCATTGACCGCCAGGTTCAGTACGGAGGCCTCCAGCTGGCTGACGTCGATCTCCACGCACCAGATGTCCTGCGCGCTGCGGATCTCCAGCTGCACCAGCTCACCCAGCGCACGCTGCAGCATGTCGTGCATGTCCAGCAGGCGCTCGTTGAGGTTGGCGGCCTGGCTGTGCAGCGGCTGGCGTCGGGCAAAGGCCAGCAGGCGCTGGGTCAGGCTGGCGGCACGGCCCACGCCCTTCAGCGCATTGTCCAGCGCACGGCTGACCATCGCACCGGGTTCGCCTGCGCGCTCGTTGAGCAGCATGGCGTGCTCAACGTTGCCGGAAATGACCGTAAGGATGTTGTTGAAATCATGCGCGATGCCGCCGGTGAGCTGGCCGACCGCCTCGATCTTCTGTGACTGGCGCAGCGCATGTTCAGCCTGCAGCCGCGCGGTGGTTTCCACCGCCTCGGAAACCACGGCTGTGACCACGCCTTCGGTATCCAGCAGCGGACGGAACGAGAAATCGAAGCTGCGCCGGCCGGTCGGGAGCTCCAGCTCCAGTGCATGCAACGAACTCCGGCCCTGTACGGCTGCGGCGACGGCCCGGTCGATCAGCGCGCCGATGCCATCGGTTGTGCCGAACCAGATCGATTCGCCAAAGCGCTGGCCAATGACGTCCCCCTTGTCTGCCAGCACCGCGGCCAGTGACGCGTCATTGGCATCAACCACGCGTCCGGACAGATCCAGCAGCACCTGATGCTGGAAGCTGGATTCGAAGATCGCCTGCAGGCGCCGCTTGCTGGCCCTCAGTTCGGTGGTGCGCGCCTGCACCTGTCGTTCGAGTACCTGGTTGTCCTCGCGCAGCGCCAGTTCGGCCTTCTTCAACAGTGAAACATCGCTGCCCATGCAGATGTAGCCGACCACGCTGCCATCGGCGGCTTGCTCAGGCACGCAGTCCATCTGCACGAACCGTGATTCGCCGCTGCGGTGGATCAGTTCGACCTGGAAGCTGGTGCGTTCGCCCCGCAATACCCGCTCCAGGCTGGGCAGGGCGTGCTCGAAGGCAGAAGTCCCGCTGACATCCTGTGCCGCGCGACCCAACAGTTCTGCAAGGCTGAATCCGTGCCAGTCCAGAAACGCCTTGTTGGCAAACCGGTAGCGATGGTCCTTGTCCAACTGGGCGATCAGCGCCGGGACGGCATCGGTTACCTGCTGCAGCTGGGCCTGGCTTTCGTTCAGCGCGGCCTGCGCATTGGCCAGCTGGGTACGCTCGTGCGCCTCCTGGCGGGCGCGGCGGATCGCATCGGGCAAGCGTTGCAGGCGTTGCTTCACCACGTAGTCGCGCGCACCGCGCGTGAGTGCCTGTACCGCCAGTTCCTCGGTCAGCGTGCCGGAAACAAAGATGAAAGGCGTCTGCGGCACGCGTTCGCGTGCCAGGGCAAGTGCTGCGTCACCATCGAAGCCTGGCAGGACATGATCGGCGAGGATCACGTCAAACGCACGGTTGTCGATGGCCTCGATGAACGCATTGCGGGTCCACAGGCGCTCGGCCTCGAAGTCGAGGCCGGCGCGCTGCAACTGTGCGCTGATCAGCTCCGCATCAAGCGCGCTGTCCTCCAGCATGAGGATGCGCAGGCGCTCGCTGCGGCGCGATCCATCACGCATTGTGCTGCCCCGAGCCGTTGGGCCGATGCGGCGGCGGCTGGTTGGTGATGCCCCAGAACATGCCCAGCCCCTGGATGGCGTCGAAGAACTCCTTGAAGTCGACCGGCTTGACCACGAATGCGTTGACGCCCAGTTCGTAGCTGCGAACCAGGTCCTGCTCTTCACGCGAAGAGGTCAGCATCACCACCGGCGTGCTGCTCAGATCCGGGTCGCTACGTACCTGTTCCAGCACCTCCAGGCCGTTGACCTTGGGCAGCTTCAGGTCCAGCAGCACCACCACCGGGCCGCCGTGCATGGCGCCGGCAAACTTGCCTTCGCAGCGCAGGTAGTCCAGCGCTTCGGCGCCGTCGCGTACATGGATGACATCGTTCAGCAACTGGCAGCGCGACAATGCGGCCAGAGTCAGCTCTGCATCCTTGGGGCTGTCCTCAACCAGGAGGATCGGCCGCAGGTCCCTCATGGGTGATCTCCTGTGGAACGGGGTAGGGTGAAGTGAATGGTGGCGCCCTTGCCGGGCTCGCCCTCGGCCCAGGTACGGCCGCCATGGCGGCTGATGATGCGGCGTACATTGGCCAGGCCGATGCCCGTGCCTTCGAACTCTTCGACGTGATGCAGGCGTTGGAACACGCCGAACAGCTTGTCCACGTAGCGCATGTCGAAGCCGCAGCCGTTGTCGCGCACGAAGAAGTGGTCTTCGTCGTCGCTGCGTTCGTGACCGACCTCGATAACAGCCTGGTCGCGCTCGCGGGTGAACTTGATCGCGTTGGCCAGCAGGTTCTGCCAGACCAGGCGCAGCATCGTCGGATCGGCTTCGACCTCCGGCAGCGGTGCGAGCGTCCACTGTACGTCGCGGCCGGCGTAGTCCAGCGCCAGACTCCGGCGCACGTCCTCGGCCAGCGCGGTCATGTCCATCCGCACACGCCCCAGGGTGGAGCGCCCCATCTGCGAGAAGCTGAGCAGGTCATCCACCAGTGTTCCGGCGGACTTGGCCGATTCCACGATCGTGTCCAGGAAGCGGCGCTCGGTATCGTTCAGGCGCTCGCCCGCCGAGCTGCCCAGCAGTTCGGAATAGCCGACAATGTGACGGAACGGAGCGCGCAGGTCGTGGCTGACCGAGTAGGAGAAGGCTTCCAGTTCCTTGTTGCTGCGGAGCAGCTGCTCGTTCAGTTCGGCCATTTCCTCGGCCTTGCGCAACACGATATCGACGATGGCCGTGCGCATCTCGTGTGCCGCGTCGCAGTCAGCATCGCTCCACGGCAGGCTGCGCTGCTGCACGGTCTCCTTCCAGGCCTCGAACGAGTTGCGCGGAGACAGCGCCACGCCCGGTGCTGCTTCCTTGCGGGGATCGCCACCCCAGCGCACGGTGCGCACCACTTCCGGCCGGAACCACATCAGGTAACTGTCATGCAACTGCGAAATGGACACCGCCAGCACGCCGCTGGCTACGTCGGCCAGGTGCGCGGCAGGTGACCAGTCGGCTGCCAGGTGATCGGTGCAGTAGGTTTCCTGGCCGGCCTGCTGCGTGGCCAGCCAATTCGCCAGGGCCAGCACGTCGCTGGCAGAAGGGCACTGGCCGACACGCAGGCAATCGCCCTTGTGCACGATCACCGCGCCGGCCGCGCCAGTCAGCGACAGCAGGCTGGCCTCGTCGTCGCGCAGCGCGGCCATGAAGTCCTCATCACCGGCCATGCGTGCCAGCAGCTTGACCAGCACAGAACGCCGGGCCACGCGCTCTTCGATCGCACGCGCACGCTCCTTCAACGCAATCTGCAGCGACAGGATCTGGCCCATGAACTCGCAGGCAGTACGCACGTGGTAGGGCAGGCGGCGCGGCTGCACGGTGTGACAGGACACCAGGCCCCACAGCCGACCTTCATGCACCAACGATACCGACATCGACGCACCGGTTCCCATGTTGCGCATGTAGTGCAGGTGTACCGGCGAGACGCTGCGCAGCACGGCCAGGCTCAGGTCGGTGGGCGGCGCGTCGCGATGGTCCTCGGCCCGCATCAGCGGGGCAGGGGTGTAGTTGTTGTCCGCAATCAGGCGGACCCGGTTGCGCCGATACAGTTCGCGGGCCTGCGCGGGAATGTCCGACTCAGGGAAGCGCAGGTCCAGGTAGGACGGCAACAGGCCGTTGCCATCCTCAGCCACCACGATGCCGTTCCAGCCGGCATCGAACTGATAGACCAGGGTGCGGTCAAAGCCGGTGAGCCGCCGCATGTGCGCGGCCGCAAGCCTGCACAGGTCTTCCACGGTCGCCGCCGATTCAATGCCGGTCATCAGCTCGCGGATGGCCGGATACAGTTCTTCCAGTGAGCCCGGTTGGCCGGGAACCGGTGCTTCCAGTTCGACCAGCAGATCGTTGGCGGAACGGTGCACCAGCAACTGATGCCGGCCGTGGCCATCCAGATGCACGGCACCGACATGGGCACTGCTACCGATCACGGCCTGCTGGAACAGGCCCTGGAACGGCGCCAGCACGCCGCCAAACACCTCGCTGACATGCTGCGTCAACGGTTCGCCGAACTGCTGCAGCAGGCCGGGATGGCTGATGGCGCGCTCGCGCACCTGCAGGGACTGCGGTTCAACGACCAGAAGCACACCATAGGGCTGGATCGCGCCGGGGGTGTGGATCGGTTCGCGCGCGCAACTGGACAAGGCAGTGTCGTGCGCGGACTCAGCAGAAGGCATCAAGGGCGGGACTCATCATTCGTGGATGGCTGGAAAGGCCCAGTGGTACATCCGGTACCCCTCAATGGTGAAGCAAAATCATGCATTCGCCTACCAGTGTATGCGTGTGAAGCGTGCTTCTGTCCAAGCTGAATTCTTCATGTGGGGACGAGGTCGAGCACTTGCAGTTTTCGCGAAGAATACATCTCCGCTGCACATCAGCTCGACAGGTCATTGCCTAGAGTGGATCCACTTCCCTGAGCGACCGCCCCGTGAACCTGCAGCCCGCGCCCCTGTCCCCGTACCGCATGCTGGCTGACAGCTGCCAGTTTGAACTGCTGGATGTGGATGCGCTGCAGGACCCGGCCAGTGGCCGGCTGCTGCACCTGTATTCGCTGGTTGCCCGTTGCCTGTCCTGCGAGACGATCTTCAAGGCGGAAGAAGGGCGGGGCCTGGTCAGCCATACTGCGGCACGGGTGGTGCGGTGCCCCACCGGCTGCGGCCAGCAGGCATTCAAGCCGGCCCTGCTGCGGACCTGGCGCCCGCAGGCCATTGCCCAGGCGTGAGCGGCAGGCGACCTTGTCACAGCAGTCCGGGATTGGCTCGCCATACCGCAAAGTTGAGCGCCGAGGCGAACGAAATCCAGGCCAGGTAAGGAATCAGCAGCACCCCCGCAATCGGGCGGGTGCGCGCGAACGTGACGATCGTCGCGCACACCAGCACAATCAATACAAGAATGTCGGCGAAGGCAAGCGCGCCCAGCCTCCAGCCGAAGAAGAGCCAGCTCCACAGTGCGTTGACGGCCAGCTGCACCAGATAGAGCACCAGCGCGGGTCGTGCCCCACGCCAGCCACGTTCGCGCCAGGCCAGCCACGCGGCAATCGCCATCATGGCGTAAAGCAGCGTCCACACCGGGCCAAAGACGCTGGCCGGTGGTGCCCACCCGGGGAGGGCAAGGGTGGCGTAGAAGGTGGCCGCCGATGTGGATGCCCACGCGCCCAGGGCGGCCGCCGCGAAGGTGATCGTCACCCATCCCAGAAGACCGGAAATCTGTGAACTCCGCTTCATACCGTACAGCTCCCTGATGCGCATGCTCCCGTATACGCACAGAGGCCGCGAATGGATGCAGGCTGCGGGCCTTCTCAGTCTGAAGAGCCGGCGGCGCTCGTGCCCTGGCTTGCTGGCAGCAGGGAAGGCTGTTGATCAAACCACTCACGTGCCTTGGACAGATGCCATTGGCGCCGGTCACCGTCCAGCTCGATGCCCGCACCCAGCAGTCCCCAGCGCAGGTAGAGATCGCCGCGTTTGCGCTGTTCCAGAAGATCCAGCCGCGCGCGTACCGACAGGCGATCATTCTCGGCCTGCAGTCCATCGATGACCAGATGGCCAGGGCGCCAGCGCAGCGTCGCCTGTGCCTGCACCTGACCGGAATCGAGGAGGGACAGCGTCCAGCGTGGGTAGTCGGTGCGCTCTGCGAACAGCGCGAGCAACGGACGGGCATCGCTGAGATCCAGATCCGTGGTGGCATCCACCTGGAATGGCGACTGCGCATCGATACGGCCGCGTTTGAAGGCCGCGCGGCCTTTCCAGGCGGTTGCGCGCTCTGTACCCGCCACCTGCACGTTGCGTAGCTCGACCGTGGTGCCGGACAGGTCGAAATGACGCTGGTTGAAGTCGCCCCGGCGCAGCGTTGCGTTCACGTCCACATCGCCGCCCATGTCCAGGCCGGCGACCTTGGCGCTGGTGTTGCGCCCCTGCAGGCGGGCCGTGCCATGGCCAACGCGGCCATCGGTATCGAGGGTGGCATCACCGCTGAGTGAGCCGGTGCCGCGCAGCAGGCGCACCTGTTTTGAACCGAGATAACGGTTGTAGGCCGACAGATCTGGAATGGTGGCTTCGCTGAAGCTCAGGTGCGCGCGCACGCCCTTGCGCAGCTCCTGCAGGCGACCGTCGCCGGTCAGATCCAGCGCCAGATCACGACCATCGAACAGCCGAACGTCCTTGGCATCGGTGGGACGCGCGGTGAAGCGGGGCAGGCGGACGGCAAGCAGGGCCAGATTTGGAGCGCCTGACTTCAGTTCCCCGTGCGCGCTGGCGGCACCGGCAAGCCGGACGCCGGCGACCTCGGCAACTGCTTCGGCAGAGGGAATGTCCACCGTGCTGCCTTCGCTCAGCTCGCCGTTGCGCAGCCGCAGGTCGGCCTTCAGTGTGCCGCCGCCATCCAGTTGCAGCCACGGCTTGCGGACGAACAGGGCAGGGATCCAGTTGAGTGAGGTGAACGTCCATTCGCCGCGCACCGTGCCGGAACTGCGCTCCAACAACTGAGCGAGGTCCTGGAAGGGGATATCACGGCCTGTGATGTGCAGGTCCGCGTCCACTTCGCTGCCTGAGCCGGGCTTTGGCGGCAGGCGGGCCTGCAGGCGCAGGTCGTTGGCCACGTTGAGCTGCAGGGCCAGCACGCCGCGATCGGGGGCGCCGTCACCCAGATAGAGCGGCACCTGCCACAGCGCGTGGTCCTTGGGCTGCAGTTGGCCGTCGATCAGGTGCAGCGCCAGCTGCAGGCGGCCGGGCACGGGCGCGCTGGAGATCTTCGGCTTTGTGACATCCGTATCCATGCGCAGTCCCTGGCTGCGTGCATCAACGTCCAGCTGGGCATGCAGGATCTTCAGTTTGGCGAGCCCCGGAGCCTGGTCCCGGTAATGACGCGGATAGCTGAAGCGTGCGGCAAGGTTCATGTCATCCAGCACCTCCACGCCATCGAAGCTGGTGTCCGCACCCTTGAACGTGACGGTTGAATCGAGCAGTTCCGAGGGGCCACCGCGCAGCTGCTTGATGAAGCCGACCGTGCCCTGGCCCTTGCCGATGATCAGCAGCTTGCCGAAACGGGCGCTGCGGATGCTGTCGCTGTGGATGGCATCGAAACGCAGCGTCCAGCCCTGGTCGCTGCGCGGGGGCGGCGGAATGGCCTCGTCAACGCGGCTGATCTCGGCCGATACGCCCGTGGCCTGCAGGCGCGGAACCCGTACTTCGCGCTGGAACAGCGGCAGGACTGCCAGCCTGGCGCTTGCCCGGTCGGCATGCAGCACGTAGACGGTGTGGTTGACGTGGCCGCGCATGTGCACGTTCCAGGCGATCACGTGGCCGGGCAGCAGGGTGATGGCCGGGCCCGTGGTCATCACGAACTTGTGTGGCTTGCGATTGGTGACCTGGTCGAACAGTGGCGTGTTGAGGAAGATGTTGCCGGCCAGGAGGTAGGCAACATACAAGCCCAGCAGGATGTAGATGGCAATGCGCCATCGCCGGGGCAGGCGATGTGCGGGCGCAGGAGGAGGGGACATGTACCACTCGAACAACGAGGACCCCCGCACTATTGCGAAGTGGGTGGCGGCAGGGTGTGAAGCCGGCGCGTCGCGCAGATTCGTTGTGACCTGCCACGCTATATCAATTGCAACCCATCGGGATGCCGCCGGGTTTCATACAATCCTTCCGGCATCTGCCAACATCCAAGGAAGACCCTGTGAGACAACGCGTCATCGTATGCCCGCTGATCCAGAACCAGGGCGCCTATCTGCTGTGCCGCATGCCGTTGCACCGTGGTGCATTCCCAGGCCAATGGGCACTGTCCGGCGGTGGGCTGGAGCCCGACGAACGCATCGAGGAAGGCCTGCGCCGGGAGATCCGCGAAGAGCTGGGGCACGCGCTGCAGATCGGTGCCGTTCAACCATGGACCTTCCGCGACGACATCCGCACCAAGCTCTATCCGGACGGTTCCAGCGAGCAGATTCACATGATCTACCTGATCTTCGACTGCGAAGCACTGAACCGTGACGTTACGATCAACGAAGAGTTTGATGCCCATGCCTGGGTGGAACCGAAGGATCTGGGTGCGTACGACCTCAATGCGGCGACTCGAATCACGCTTCTGGCGAAGGGGCTGCTTTCGAGCTAGTGCAGAAAGGGGCGCCAGGTTGAGATGGAGGGCCTGCGGCAGCGGACTGCCATAGACCATTAACGTGACGCGTCACGCTGGACGGAAACACGTTCCTGTCATGGCACGTGACCGGCCGATGCAATTGGAGGCGGGAGAACGATGAAGGTCCTGCTTTGGGCGCCTACAGCTTTGTTTGCCTTGCTGCCATTGAGAGCGTTGGCTTTCGTTGCCTATCAAGGACTGAATGGACCCGCCTTTGAAGAGGAAGAGATCATTTCGGACGATGGAGGAAGCCGTAGCTGCCAGGCCGCGAGGGGCAGGCTGGGGAGGCTGGCTTCTTGGCTTGGCATAGCAAGGCCGGTGATTGAGGCGAGCGGTACGCGAGCGTCCTCGGAGAGGCTTTGAACATAATATACATTATGCGAAATCGCGTATCCGCCGGATCTGGGCCTTTGTTGGCTCCGCGTGGCAATGGCTGGGCCTCTGGCTCGGCTCTTGCCTGCGCCCTCAGTCCCCGGCCAAGGATGAGATCGCGGCATGATTGAGTTCGACCCGCACCACCGTATCGACTTGACCGGCCCTTGGCTGGTTTCGGCTTACAAACTGGGCGCGTGCTCACGATCGAAGCCCATCAGCTTGAACCCGGCGATCTGCTGTTCCGCACGCCGGGCTGTCGCCAGAAGATCACCACGGTTGGTTGCGGCAATCTCCGCCACTGCAAGCGAAATAGCCTGAGCCTCTTCAGCTGAGCAGGCGACATTCATCGGGAAGGCCAAAAGATGTTCCGTCATGTCAGAATCTCTTGGTCCACAATGAAGTCATCGGGGTTGGTATGGAGCGAAGATTTGGGTTGACGATCGTCGCAGGCATAGGGGGCGCGGCATTCGTGGCCGGGGCATGTGTAGGCTGGTTTGCGTTGGGCGCACCGAGAGGAGTGGATCTTGTTGCCGACAATGGCAGTACCGCCGATTGGGTTGCAGCGATTGGCGCCTTAGTCACCGGCTTGGCCGCTGTTTACTTTGCAGGGCAAGCTCACCTGCACCGAGTTGGAGAGGTTAATCTCGCTGCTGCTCGTTCCCAAACCGCGAAGAAGGCCAATTTGACTCTGGCTGCCGCGTTGGCGGCGCCTCCAATGACGATCAAGAATAGTTTTGAGGAATTCTTCAGGGTGTGTGAAGATTCTCGGCCTGTCTACTTCGATGTTCGAGCTCTGTTCGAGAGGGTCAAGGTTCGAGCGGGAAGGTTGGAGGTTTCGCAAGAAGCATTGAGCTATCTCTCTGTTGCGGCGGTCGCGACACTTGCTAATGTGAACAACGGCCTTGTCTCGCTCTCCAGGTCGATTGACATCGCCATGGAGTTCATTGGTCCTGAGGCCGTTGAGGGGGACGCTCTTGTTGATCCGCGAATTATCGAAGAGCTTCGTACCTTCGAGGAGGTTATTGACGATATTCACTCGAATTCCGATAAGTTCATGGCGCTACTCATAGCAGAGCGGGAGATTTCGTAGATCTTCTAACGTCAACATTGCCCATCCTTAATTGCCAGTTCGCGTGGCAACCCGCTCCCCTCCCCCCCGGAGGGAGTTGGCCGACGCGCTAGCGCGGATCAGCAAGAGGCCAGAAAAGGGGCGATCATGCGAGAACCCCTCTACCCAAAATTCAGTGCAAGGGGAGACATGGACAAGGACAGCGGGCAGATCTCTAGAGGGGATGCATCTCTCGTTGCCGTTATCTGCTTCTTGCTAGGAGGAATTCTTAGCTGGATTCTATTCAGCTCGCCGGATGGAATTCGATTCCCCAAGAAGGCTGGAGATGCGGCAGAATGGCTGTCTGCAATTGCGGGCGCAGTAGCGGCAGCTGGGACATGGGCAATTGGTCTTGGTGCCAATCGCTACGCAAAGGAGGCGCACGCGCAACGAGTCGTGTCTGAGGCCGCTCAACTTGCCGAGCGCCGCGAATCGCGTCTCAGGAAAATTGACGCGATGATTACCAAGGCCACCTTGGCGTCGAAGCAGGCGCGCATTTTCTTAGAGATTCCTCCCGACAGTGACATTGATTTCAAGGGCCTTTCTCCTCGACTCAAGCGAGGGAAATGCAAGCTCCTTGAGACCGCATTCCAGCGAATCGCGTGGTCTGTTGACGATGTCGCCAGTCTTCGGGCTACGGATCAACGGGCGATCGCCAACGCCGAGATATCGATGATGCATGCGATGCACTTCATTGACCTCTGCAAGGAGGAGCAGTTCAAGGGAGGCGTCTTCTTTGAAGCAATAGTCCCGGCCCTGGAGACGCTTGAGGTCGAAGCCGAAGACATCAAGAGCCGCCTTATTGCGGAGCGCGAACGAGTTCAGTCCGGCAATTTCTAGGCTATTCATGGCGAAGTCTCAGTCCAGCGCCTGATGAGCCCCCCCCCTCGGTGGACCTGGGGGGAGGTGTCATGGATTCCGGGGCCTCGGGGCGAACTGCAAAGCGCCCCGAGGCCCCGATCAAGTAAGCAATGCGCCACATTGAGCAGAACTGCGCAAAACTCGCCACTAGGGTGATGGTGCCATGGCTTTTTGTCAGCACTGCCCTGCCCCGCAACATGTAGAGTACGCGGACAGTCGCCGTTCCTTTGCTCGAGCCACCCGAGGGGGCTGGGCGGTGCGACTCGATCAGACCACTAGATCGCAGATTCTATTGCCGAGAGCTAAGAGGAAATTGGATACTTCTGTCGCCTCTGCCCTGGTGATGGCCTGCTTTTGGCTAGTCACTGGATCGAGATCTGCTTCATGAACGATTGCGTTTCGGCGAGTAACGATCAGTCTCTGCTTGCGTTTTGCTACATCGTCGGTCATTCCAAGGCCTTGAGCAATGCGTTGCCATTTTTGCTTCTCCTCCCAGATGTAGCTAAGGCCATCGGCGATCTTCTTTGGATCCTGGAACGACAAGGTGCTGAGTTTTTCACGAACGATCTCTTCGAAACGAACCGGAGCTGGCGGAACTGCGCTGGCAGCCAGTCCTGCTAGGTGCTGGATGGCGACGGTCTCGTTTAAGTACTTTCCTGTCGATGGCCTTTGATTCTCGAATATCCGCACCATGCCAATGCGAATTAGATCGTGCAAGAGCTTGTCAAACGCGCTAACGGCGTTAACGATTTGCGAGCGAAGCAAGTCATCGAATTGCTGGGGGATGGCCACTGTACTACTTAAGTGATCATAAAGAACACCAAGCTCGCTGGCCTGCTGGACATTTTTGTGGAAGACCCCCTTGGCATTGAGCATGGCCTTCAGCCCATTAGCTTCTTCAAAGTACTGGTGACGGTGGAAAACTGATCATAGATCTGCCCCCGCTTGCCGATCATGCCATCCTGAACGACGCCTGTAGCGCGCAATTCGTCATTCTGCAGAGCGAACACAGGTACGCCGGCATCATGGGAGAGTGGCAGCAAGGCGCCAAAGTCCGGAATTTCTGCTAGACAGAAGCCGTCGGCGCGCAGTTGATCCGTGTATTCGCTCTCAGGCAGCGCAAGCCCTTTGTTCGTGAGTGCTGGATAGAGTTGCCTCTGAGTTACTGATTTAATATCGGCGATATTGTCGCGGTATGGTGCAGCGGCCCGACCTTTTCGAACATTAAATCGTTGCACCATGGTTCCGGCAAATTTAGGGAGGCCTGGTCGAAGTGGATAAGCCGAATTGTTAAATACATCTTCATTGCCCACCTTCCATGTTGCCCAGCGTGGAAATATGGATTCCAGCGTCTGCAATGCCATAATTGAGAACGGGTCAGGGTTGGTTGGTATCAGGAAAAAGTCCGAATTCAGGAAAAGATTTTGGTTAATCGCGCTCAGGCCTGGATTGAGGTCAATGAGCGTATACTCAATATCATCAGACTCTTCGACCTGGCGAATTAGCTCATGGAAAGCCCCGGGCAAGTTTTGCAGCGTGGCCAGTGCATTCGAGTTTTGCGCGAAAGTCAAAGACGCGTCGTACTCGGAAAGTGTTGCATGGCCGGCCAATAGTTTTACTAAAGGCTGACGAAGGGGGGATTTGCAAAAAACCGGCTGGATGGGTGTTGGCTTTCCGGTGAATGCAGGTGCGACGCCATCCTTGATGTTCTGGAGTCGAGTCGCTTCATCAAAGTAATAGGCGTCGAAGTCATCGCCTAATATCAAGCTGGAGAGATTGCACTGCGGGTCGGCGTCAACCAGTAAAACCCTGTGCCCCTGCTCAGCGAGCATCCAGCCGAGGTTGTAGACAGTCGTGGTTTTGCTTACCCCACCCTTGTGATTGAATAAAACCAATCGCTTCGCCATTTTCGCCTCCCCAATTCCGCCTCAGTGATTAATAGAATGCATCTTACCCCACGACTGGCATGGAAATCTTGGATGAAGTGACATGCAACCACTCATTCCGCAGGAATAGACCTATTAACGTGATGCGTCACGCCCGTTCGGCACCACCCCATTGGCGCCCCACCCCTCCCCCACTATAGTTCCACCCCTTACAAGGACGAGGCACCCCACATGCCCTATATAGGAATCGGACTCCACGTACTGGCAGCCATCTACTTCGCGGTGCACGCCATCCGCTCGGGCCAGAGCCTCTACTGGCTCATCCTGCTCTTCTCGTTCCCGCTGCTCGGCAGCGTCGTCTACTTCCTGGCGATCTACTTCCCGGAAGTCCGCCACTCGCGCGGCGCCCGGCAGGTCGTCCGTTCCGCCAAGCTGCTCATGGACCCGGGCCAGGACCTGCGCAACGCTCGCACCGAACTGGCCCGCACGCCCACCGTGCAGAACCGGGTTCGCCTGGGCATGACGCTGCTGGATGCCGGCCAGGCCGAGGAAGCCAGAACCCTGCTTGAGCAGGCAGCCAGCTCGCCGCTGGGCGACGATGCCTACATCCTGACCGGCCTTGCCCGTGCCCGCCTCGATTCCGGGCAGCCCGCGCTTGCGGTGGAGACGCTGGACGGCCTGTTCGCCCGCCATCCGGACGTGCGCCGCAAGCCGGAACAAACCCTGCTTTACGCGCAGGCACTGGCGGCTGCCCAAGCGCCCGGCACCCGTGCCGCGTTCGAGCGCGCCGTGGAATGCGGAAAGGATGCGGCTGCCCGCTGCCTCTACGCCGAATGGCTGATGGCGCAGCCGCAACCCGACGACCGCGAGCAGGCCCGCAGCTTGTTCGCCAGCATCATCGACGATGCCCAGCACTGGTCGCGCCACGCGCGCAGCCACAATGCCGTCTGGTTGGAGCGGACCAAGGCCGCGTTGAAGGGCTACTGGCGCCTGGCAGCCGTTGGCAATCCTGTCGCATCTGCCTCGCTCACAGCCTCGCCGGGCAGATGCCGACACTCGCTAGGCTTGCACCACCGACATCGCCGATAGCGTTGCAGCGCAAGGCTCCAGCTTGGTTGCGTCGTATGCAACGATTCTGAAAATGTTGAAAGTAGTGACGTCATCAGCCCTACTGCATTGGCATCACGCATAGGTCCGCGTATTCCTTGCCCTGCCACCGTGCATCGGTGGTCGGGATTCGAAACCCCGGTTGTGTGGATGTTGCTCGCACTTGCCAGCCGGCACTGCTTCGCGCGGTGCCGGCTGGCAATCCGTCAGTCGACTATGGCGGGCGGTGCGTGGAGGCCTTGCGCCTGCCCGGTCATCCACACACGGGGTTTCGAACCACGCATCGTCCGCCACCTTTATCGGTGGCGGCTTCTGCATGCACGCAAGGAGCCCCGCCATGACCCAGCCCCACTCCCCTGCCCCGCACCCCATCCACGACGCGCCTGCCAATAGCCCTGCGCTGGACCCGAACACCCTCATCGCCCTGCTGCACAGCATCGGCTCCGGCGCCGCCTCCGATGGCCAGCCCTGGCCTGAGCGCCACCAGATGCCGGGCCGGCGCATCGCCTTGGCGGATACCGACTGCTCGCTGGCGGGTCTTCGGGTGGTGCTGGAGATCCTGCTGGCCGCGCAGCGCGCCCGCGAGAACGGCGAGCTGGAGCAATACGTCGGCCCGCGCGTGATGGAGGGGCTGATCATGGCTGGAATCGGCCTTACCGCACACGCCAGTACCCGACTGCATCCGGAGGGCTGAGTGGCCTGGTGGCGCTGGGCGGCCACCGCGCTCTGTCTTGTGGTGGTGGTTGCGGCACAGGCGCTGTGGCCGGCGCCGCCGGTGCCCTCGCCTGTCGCGTTCCAAAGCATCAACGATGATCGATTCTCACAACTGCGCCGCCAAGCCGTGCAGTTCGTGGAGGCTCGGCCAAGACAGGGCTTCCAGTTCGTTGAACGGCAACGGGATGTCGCTTTCCAGATTCGCTGCAACGGCGTTCCGGTGCTCTTGCTGGAGAGGCGCCCGCAACATCTGCTGTTGTGGACCTCACTGGACGCGAAGCAGCGGGCGCCCGCCGTTGTGCGGTTGCGGGCGCTCCTTCAATGGCAGTTGGAGCCGTTGGATTACCTGGAGCAGGTACTGGCTGGCGTGCCGGAGCCTGTTCTGTTGGATCGGGTGCTGCAGATTCTTGCTAGCGATGTGCCTGATGGGGCGCGATGTGGCGTGCCGTAGTCGAGCATGGCCCGACTCTACAGGGCTGCGGGCAGCGAGGGTTCGGGCTCCAGCCCTGCCGCTCGTCACCTGCGCGACAGGCATTGGCCTAGTGATCATGCGAGTCACCTCCCGGCATCGATCCAGCCCGCATCGCGCGCACGCGCAAGATCTTCTGGCGTATCGATATCCAGGCCCAGTACCGGTGCCTGTAGGACATGCACCGTATCTACATGAAGTTGCCGCAGGCGCGCTCCGAAGCCGCGGTCACCGCTTGCACCCACTTGATTGAACCAGGCGCGCGGCACTACTGCAGGAATGCCAAGCGCGTCTCCATGACGGGTGCCAGCGCACCCTGATGCCGAGGCGCGGGCACCGGAAAGCAGCGCCTGCAGATGGGAGCGCTCGATTGCGGGCTGGTCGCATGCCACGACCATCACCGCAGTCACCGTGGGCAGCAGGTGCGCGCCGGCAACCTGCAGGCTGCTCGCCAGGCCGCGTTCCCAGTGGTGGTTGGTTACCGGAGTGGCATCCAGCCCGGCAATGCTGGATGTCACGGCCTGTGCGTTCGCGCCCACCACGACCAGGACCTGCGCTGGCGCGAGCTCCCGCGCCAACCGCACCACGCGATGTACCAGGGTTTCGCCCTGCCGGGTCAGAAGCTGCTTGGGCTGGCCAAGTCGGGTGCTCCCGCCGGCAGCCAGCACGACGACCGCATGCGCGTCAGTCACGTGCCGTGCGCGCTTCGCCATTGCTGCAGCTGCGCG
Source organism: Stenotrophomonas geniculata (assembly GCF_034508895.1). Taxonomy (NCBI): domain Bacteria; kingdom Pseudomonadati; phylum Pseudomonadota; class Gammaproteobacteria; order Lysobacterales; family Lysobacteraceae; genus Stenotrophomonas; species Stenotrophomonas geniculata. The sequence goes on along the minus strand of NZ_CP140571.1, from coordinate 4,171,383 downwards.
GCGATGCTGAGCGAAATCGCCTCTGGCCCTCGGCCGCCGATGTTCAGGCCGACCGGTGATTGAAGTCTCGGGGACAGGCGGTGGCGCTGATCCGGTGTCAGCAGCTTGAACAGGTCCTCGCGCCTTCGCTGCGGACCCAGCAGTCCAATGAACGCGACGTTGGTGTCAGCCAGGGCCACCAGCGCCTCCCGGTCCAGTTCGAAATCGTGATGCATCACCAGTGCCGCGTCGCACGGGTCGCCATGAAGGGCCTCGGCCGGGCTGGCCTGAAGATGCGCATCCGCGCACTGCCCGGCTGAGGCCCAGCGCGCTCGCCGTTCGGCCACGCTGACCCTCCACCCCAGGCCGCGCAGCAGCGGAACCAGGAAGGGCGTTTCGGGACCGCCCCCCAACACCAGGGCCCGCGGAAGCCGGAGCAACGGCAAATGCCATGCGCCCTCGCCAAAGGGCTGCGTACCCTCCATCGGATGCAGCTGCCATGCCTGCTCGCGATGGCCAGCGCGGAAAACGACCTGCCCCGACCTGCGAAGGTCGCGCTGGAGTGACACACCCTCGCGCAACCAGGCCTCGATGACGTCGTCGATGCCGGACATGGCACGCAACGGCAGAAGCGCAATCCGAAGCCGGCCGCGGCAGCCGAGCGCGGACCCACTCAACAGGTCGTCGTCACTGCGCGTGTCGATCTCTATCCAGTCGACGCGCCCTGCCGCGCTCACCTGCTCCGAGCGTCGCGCGAGCTCGGGCTCCAGGCATCCGCCGCTCAGCCAGCCGACCTGGCCGCCGTTGCAGAACAGCACCATGTCGCCGGCACCGGCGTACGTGGAGCCATCGGTTTCCAGCACCAGCGCGAGCACGGCGTGCTCACCTGCGCGCACGCGCGTCAAGGCCGTCTCGAGGACGCCGCGCGGGCTGCCTTCGGCGAGGAAGCCCGGCGCTGCGGACATGTCCTCGGCAAGATCGCCGGGCTCCCCTCCGCCTGCCGCTGAAGCTTCCAGCGCGGGTGAGGCTACGGGTCGGTCCATGCGCAACGTCAGCCTACGTCGGGCAAGCCGGGCAGCAGCTTGTCCAGGGTAATGGGATAGTTGCGCACGCGCACGCCGGTTGCGTTGTAGACCGCATTGGCAATCGCGGCGCCGACCCCGCAGATGCCCAGTTCACCCACACCCTTGGCCTTCATCGGCGAGATCACCGGATCCAGCGTGTCGAGGAAGACCACTTCCTGGTACGGGATGTCGGCATGCACGGGAACCTCGTAGCCGGCCAGGTCGTGGTTGATGAACAAGCCAAGCCGTTTGTCGACCACCAGCTCCTCCATGAGGGTCGCGCCCGCACCCATCACCATTCCGCCGATGACCTGGCTGCGTGCGGAGAGCGGATTGAGGATCCGGCCGCCATCGCATACGGCAAGCATGCGGAGGATGCGCGTCTCTCCCGTGTAGGCATGCACGGCAACCTCGCAGAAATGCCCTGCATAGGTGCCGACGTCGTAGCCTTGTTTGAAGTCGCCGAAGGCAATGCCGTCCTCCGCCGACAGTGTGCCCGCCTCCGCCAGCTTGATCGTCCGCCCGCCCGCCTGGATGCGGCCATTGGCGAAGTCTGCGGTGTCGCCGTCGAAGCCGAGTTTCTCGCCCACCTTGCGGCGCAGGCTGACGCACGCCGCGTACACGCCTGCGGTGGAGCTTGCCGCGCCCCACTGGCCGCCGGAACCGGCGGAGGCGGGATGACGGGAGTCGCCGAGGGTCACCTGGACCCGGTCCAGCGGCACGCCCATGGTCTCGGCTGCCGTCTGCGCGATGATCGTGTAGGAGCCGGTGCCGATGTCGGTCATGTCGGTCTCGACAATCACCCCGCCCTGGCCGTCAAGCCGGACCCGCGCCGCCGACTTCATCGTCGGTGCGCCGCGATAGCCCGCAGACACGCCCATGCCGACCAGCCAGTCCCCTTCCCTGACCTGCGCCGGCCTGGGGTTGCGCTTGTTCCAGTTGAAGCGCTCCGCGCCTTCGCGCAGGCAGCGCACCAGGTTGCGGTCGGAGAACTTCTTGGACGGATCGCCGGGCACGACCTCGGGCTCGTTGAGGATGCGGAACGCGATCGGGTCGAGACCCAGCTTCTCGGCCATTTCGTCCATCGCTACTTCCAGCGCCATATGGCCCGGTGCTTCGCCCGGTGCGCGCATCGCATTGCCTTCGGGCATGTCAAGCGTGGCGATGTAGTTGGCCACCAGGCGGTTGGCGCCTGCATAGAGCTTGGGCGTCTGCAGGGTGCCGTTCTCGCCATCCTCGCCGTTGATGTTGCCCGACCAGTTCTCATGGGCGATGGCGGAGATCCGGCCGTCCTTTCCGCAGCCGATCCGCACGCGCTGGAGGGTGGCGTGCCGGTGCGTGGTGTTGTTGGGCATCAACGGGCGTTGCAGCGCGATCTTCACCGGTCGCCCGACCTGCTTGGCCGCCAACGCGGCCAGCACCGCGTCGGCACGGATGAACAGCTTGCCGCCGAAGCCGCCGCCGATATAGGGCGAGTCCACGCGCACCTTGGCAGGATCGATGCCGAGGATCGCCGCCATGCCCTGCCTGGCCCAGTCGATCATCTGGTTCGCCGTCCACAGCGTGAGCGTGTCACCCTCCCAGGCGGCGATGGTGGCGTGCGGCTCCATCATCGAATGACTTTCGTCGGAGGTGTGATAGGTCTCGTCGAGCTTGACCGCGGCGCTCGCGTAGGCGGTGTCGAAATCGCCCAACGCCTGCCGGTCGGGCTTGCCGTCACGCCCCTTTGCCAGCGGTGCGGACGGTGCCAGGGCCGGGAAATCAAAGCGGCCCTTGCTGCGCTCGTAGCGGGTGCGGATCAGCGCCGCGGCGGCGCGGGCCTGCTCGAAGGTCTCTGCCACCACGCAGGCGATGGCCTGGTGGTAGTGGGCCACTTCGGGTCCGCCGAACAGCGGCGCATTGTTCCAGTTCGATTTGCCGACCGGCTTGGTTTCCGGTGCGGTGATGACCGCCAGTACGCCGGGCGCGGCACGTGCGCGGGAGGCATCCATCGAAATGATGCGCCCCTTGCCGATGCCCGCACCGACGATGTAGCCGTAGGCCTGGTTTGGCGCCACGTCGTGGCGCTCGTAGGCATAGGGGGCGGTGCCGGTGGTCTTGCGTGGACCGTCGATGCGCGGCGTCGACTTGCCGACGACCTTGGCCTTGTCGAACAGGTTGTCGCCGGCGGGGGCGTTGAATTCAAGGGGCATCAGCGCTCTCCTTCCACCAGCACGGCTGCGAGGGTGCGCTCGGCGAGCGCGAGCTTGAACGCATTCTCCCGCGTTGGACGGGCACCGGCGAACACCTGCCGGGCCGCGGCCTTTACGCCGTCGCGCAGCAGCGGTTCGGCTGCCTCGACGCGCCACGGCTTCGGCGCAACTCCACCGAAGGCGAACCGCGCCGAGCCGTCTCGCTGCACGACCGCGGCGACCGACACCAGTGCGAACGCATAGGACGCGCGGTCACGTACCTTGTGGTACACGTGCCGACCGCCCAGGGGCTTCGGCAGCGTGACGTGGGTGATCAGCTCACCGCGCTGCAGCACGTTGTCCTGCTGCGGCCTGTCGCCGGGGGAACGATGGAAATCGGCAATCGGGATGCTGCGCGTACTGCCGTCACCGCTGACGGTCTGGATCGAGGCGTCCAGCACCCGCAGGGCCACCGCCATGTCGCCCGGATAGGTCGCGATGCAGCTGTCCGAGGTGCCGATCACGCCCATCTGCCGGGAGAATCCCTCAAGTGCGCCGCAGCCGGATCCGGGCAGGCGCTTGTTGCAGGGCAGATTGGGGTCGTAGAAATACGGGCAGCGCGTGCGCTGCAGCAGGTTGCCACCGGTGGTGGCTTTGTTGCGCAACTGCCCGGAGGCGCCTGCCACGATCGCGCGGGTCAGCACCGCGTAGTCGCGGCGCACGCGCTCATGCGAGGCCAGCGCGGTATTGGTGACCAGCGTGCCGATGCGCAGGCCGCCCTCGTCGGTGGGTTCGATCCTGTCCAGGCCGATGTCCTGCACATCGACCAGGTGCGCTGGCGTCTCGACCTCCAGCTTCATCAGGTCGAGCAGGTTGGTCCCTCCGGCCAGGAACTTCGCGCCCTCGGTACCGGCGACGGCCCTGGCGGCCTCGGCCGGGGATTTCGCGCGTTCGTAACTGAAGGCCCTCATGAGCGCCTCCCTGCGGAGGTTGCGCCAGCGACCTCTGCCATCGCCTCGGCAATGTTGGAATAGGCGCCACAGCGGCAGAGGTTGCCGCTCATGCGTTCGCGCATTTCCATGTTGGTGGCCCGGGGCCGTGCGCTGACGTCCGCCTGTACATGGCTGGGGACACCCCGCTTGATCTCGTCCAGTACCGCCACCGCCGAACAGATCTGCCCCGGCGTGCAATATCCGCACTGGTAGCCATCATGCTTGATGAAGGCGGCCTGCATCGGATGCAGGTCATCGGGGGTTCCGAGGCCTTCAATGGTGGTGATGGCATCGCCCTGGTGCTGCACCGCCAGGCTGAGGCAGGCATTGATGCGCTCACCGTTGACCAGCACGGTACAGGCACCGCATTGACCGTGGTCGCAGCCTTTTTTCGTTCCGGTCAGCTTCAGATGTTCGCGCAGGGCATCGAGTAGCGTGGTCCGGGTGTCGAGTTCAAGCTCCCGCCGCTTGCCGTTGACGGCCAAGGCCACCTTGCTGATGACCGGCGGCCTGGGCGGCGGGGGCGCCGCCAGTTCGGCGGCGAGCGATGATGCCCCCGGTGCGGCGGACATCGCCACGGTCGTGACGCCGCCGGCGATCACCTGGCGACGCGTCAACTTCATTCCTTCATCACAACTTGGCACAGTGACCTCCTGGCGTTCGGGGAAACCCCGTGGCTGGATGGACGCGCTCACACTACCGAAGGGCCACTATGCCCATCTCCGGGGTACAGACCTGTGAAGTCGGCGAAATGTACGAACATGATGCAGCAAGCCCGAAGAAATCGTCTGCGTCCAGCCACAGCGCGGCACTCTTGAGCCATGCGTATGCCTCACTGGATGACTCACAGTCCTGTTTGTCCCTCAGCATGAGGAACATGATGGCCCGACGCTACAAAGGCGTTGGCTGGGAGGGCTCGGGTTCGTGGATGGAGCCCTCCAACAAGGCAACGTAGGTATCAAGCCTGGTGCGAAGGCCGATCAGCATCCAGCCCAGCAGGTACAGCAGCACCATGGCGAAGATCAGTAGTGCACCCAGCGGGCCGACATCGAAAGCGCCCGCCCAGTCGCCCCATTTCCATCCGCGGAACTGCAGGTAGAGGGCAATCAACAGCGGGAATGGTCCCAGCCGCTGCAGGCCGCCATACATCATGCCCATGCGCTCAATCATGTTTGTGCGCAAGGTGCTGACGAACTTGAGTCGCCGCTCGCGCTGGACGCGCGGGAATCCGCGAAGCTCGGTCACCACCGCTTGCCAGTGAGCGAAGTCTTCATCCATCTCCCGGGCGTGCGAGAGCCGCGGCTGGCTGAACTGGCGAATGCCCCTGCGGGCGGCCAGTACGCCACCGACAATGAACCCTCCGATTTCGATTGCCAGGCAGGCAACAACCACCTGGAGCACTACGCCAAGAGGCAGCCATCGATCCGGAAGCTGACCCATGAGAATGCCGAAGATCGCCGCACCCACGCCGATGCGAAACGCCCACGTCTCCACCCTGCCCGCCTTGAGGTAGATGCTGTGCTCAACCAGTCCCTGCACCCGCTGGTAGAGCCAGTGGAATGTCAGTTCCTGCGAATCGGTCTTTGCCGGCGGATCGAATCCGCCCCCTGCCTGCATGTCCATTGCGCCCCCTTCCCCCGGCCGGCGCAGACGCCGGCCACCCCATCGTACCTGAGCGCGCTTGGGATGGCGCCCAAGCGGGAATCACATACCCAGCTCCGACAACCCCGGATGATCATCCGGGCGACGCCCGAGTGGCCAATGGAACTTGCGGTCACTCTCCTTGATCGGCAAATCGTTGATGCTCGAGAAGCGGCGCTGCATCAAGCCATCCGCGTCGAACTCCCAGTTTTCGTTGCCATAGGAACGGAACCAGTTGCCGGAGTCGTCGTGCCATTCGTAGGCGTAACGGACAGCAATACGGTTTTCGGTAAAGGCCCAGAGCTCCTTGATCAGGCGGTAGTCGAGCTCCTTGTTCCATTTGCGTGCCAGGAACTGCCGGGCTTCTTCCCGGCCGTTGGTGAACTCGGCGCGGTTACGCCACTGGGTGTCGAGCGAATAGGCAAGCGACACCTTGTCGGCATCGCGGGAGTTCCAGCCATCCTCGGCAAGACGCACTTTCTGGGTGGCCGATTCAAGGGTGAACGGAGGAAGCGGCGGACGGGGTTGTTCTGCGGACACGGGGAGACCTCCAATCGAGATGGATACACGGATTGCTTCAACGGATCTGGGGTGCCCAGGCGCTAACGCTTGGCCTGTTCCAATAACAGCTTCGCGACATCCTTCGCGGTGTCTGCGGCGTCGTAATCACCCATCACGCGCGACAGGGTGATGGCGCCTTCCATCAGGACCAGCAGCTGACGGGCCAGGTCCGCCGGCTGCTCCACCGCCAGTTGCTCGGTAAGTTCCAGCGTGTAATCGAGCAACTTCTGCTTGTGATTCCGCGCGATCTCCCGGATCGGATCGGCAGGGTCGCCGACCTCGCCCGCGGTATTGATGAACGCACAACCGCGATAGCCCTCGGACTGGAACCAACCCTTGAGCACGGTGAACATGCCGAGGATGCGTGCTTCCGGGGTATCAGCCTTGTCGCACTCCTGCCGGAACCAGGCCAGCCAGCGCACATCGCGCGCACTCAGCGCGGCAGCGGCCACGTCGTCCTTGTTCTCGAAGTGGCGGTAAATGCTCTTCCGCGCCACGCCGGAGGTTTTCACCAGCAGGTCCATGCCGGTGGCGTGGATCCCGTTCTGGTAGATCAGCGCCTCGGCCGTGGCCAGGATCTTCTGGTGGGTGTCGGCGGTGGCCTTGCTCATGGCTGCATGGTAGAACGGTCGTTCTACCCTGTCAACAGTCGATGGCGAGTGGTCCGTTCGCGCACATCCGTGCAAGACGATCTATCAAGAAATCCGGACAGTTCATCACCCGGACGCCTGATTTCAGGCGCAAAGTACGTCTCACCACCCACCCATGAGAGTTCCCGCATGAACACCTTCGCCCGTACCCTGGCCGTTGCCGCCCTCGCCCTCTCGGTCCAGGCCGGCCTGTCCGCGCAGGCCGCCGAACCGGCCACGCCGGCGGCAGTCACCAGCATCGCGCGCACCGCCAGCTACATCACCACCGCCGATGGCGTGCAGCTGTACTACAAGGACTGGGGCCCGAAGGACGGCCCGGTCGTGACCTTCAGCCACGGCTGGCCGTTGAACTCGGACAGCTGGGAATCCCAGATGATCTTCCTGGCCGATCATGGCTACCGTGTCATCGCGCATGACCGTCGCGGCCACGGGCGTTCCAGCCAGCCGTGGGACGGCAACGACATGGATCACTACGCCGATGACCTGGCCACGGTGATCAATACGCTGGACCTGCACGATGTCACCCTGGTGGGCTTCTCCACCGGTGGTGGCGAAGTGGCGCGCTACATTGGCCGGCATGGCACCGGGCGAGTGAAGAAGGCGGTGCTGATCAGCTCGGTACCGCCGTTCATGCTGAAGACCGCCGACAACCCGAACGGCCTGCCGATCGAAGTGTTCGACGGCATCCGCAAGGCACAGATGGATAACCGCGCGCAGCTCTACAAGGACATCCCGTCGGGCCCGTTCTACGGCTTCAACCGTCCGGGCGCGAAGGTCTCGCAGGGGCTGATCGATGCGTGGTGGGCGCAGGGCATGCAGGGCGGCCACAAGAACACCTACGATTCGATCGCTGCGTTCTCCGCCACCGATTTCCGCGCGGACCTGAAGAAGTTTGATGTGCCCACCCTGGTCATCCACGGCGACGACGACCAGATCGTGCCGATCGATATCTCAGGCCGCCAATCGGCAAGGCTCATCAAGGGCGCCAGGCTGATTGTCTACCCGGGTGCGCCGCACGGCCTGACCGACACCCACAAGGTCAAGGTCAACCAGGATCTGCTGGCGTTCCTGCAGGAAAAGTGAGTGACCGGGGCTCTGTTGTGATGGCAGAGCCCTTCCTTCCCAGAAGCAGGGCTGGCACCGGAGAAGCGCCGGGTGCCGCGTCAGTGCACGATTGCGGGCGTAGGATTTCAGCCCAACGATGGAGCGTGTTCCGCACTTTGATGAAGGGTTAACCTCCAACGGAGGACACTGCGCCCTCACGGCTCTTCTCCGGCGCAGAATCCTTTGCTCCCGTGTCCAGCCCAAGACGACACGGCCATGCACCCTCCCAATGCCTTCCGGATCCATGCGATCCAGCCCCTTCTTGCGCGCAATGGCGCCATCGTTCGCCTCGATCAGTTGCGATCCACCTGCAAGAGCTGCGGCTTGCGCTCATCAATGACGCAGGACGAGGGCATCAAGACGAGTCCATCGGGTACGACGCTCACGTGCCCAGCGTGCGGTGCCACGGGGCTGATGGACGAGGTGGAGATATGGCACCACTGGCTCGAACAGTGCCGGCGTGAGCGGATGCTGGCGCTCTTCGATCCCGCGCCTGACGAACCACTGGAGCCTGGTGTCCCCGAATGAGAGCGGCTGTCATGGACTCTTCGGCCGGCGCCTCAGCGCCGCGCCTCAGCCGTCGCCCGGGTGCCGCCCCGCCAGGCTGCCCATCGTGAAGGCGTAGCCGGCCTCCTCCAGCAGCGCTCTCATGCGCAGCTCCACGCGCCGGGGGGAAAGCAGGCTGTTGGGCGCATACAAGGCGTAGACGTAGCCGGCGCCGTCGATGATTTCACGGCGCACGGCGCAGTCGTTGGACTCCGCCGCCTCGGACCAGACAGACATCAGCCTGGCCGGACTGATGGACTGCCCGTTGCGAAGGCGAAAGAACAGCCAGCGCACTCCCAGGGAATGGGCTGGATTCAACCTGACCACTGAGAGCCTCCAATGCGCCAGAAGAGATCCGTGAGAACCTCAGGATCCAATCGTGGATGCTCGTCTTTTGAAGATCGCGGAAGGTCAATGCGCGCGGCACCCTTCACCAGTGCAGGCAGATCGGACTGAAGGTCGATCCACCATCCCGCAGGCAGCCGGAGCCCTGTGCCCGTTCTATCGTAGATGCAGATCGGAAAAGTCATCGCGTTGCTCCTGAATGACTCGAGCATACGCCTGCGCGATGTCAGGTCCGGATGCGACGCCTAGGGAGATGCCACATCGGCGCGCTTTGCGCATTCGAATACGTGTGCTTCGTCCTGCTGGACCCTGCGGAACGATTCCAGCCAGCCGAACGCTGCACCACGATTGTGAATCGTATCGCCGAGCCTGCCGGTCAGGCACCGTGCGCACTCCATCCCGCCAGGGCTGGGCGCGTGGCAGCAACGGCATTGCGCCATTGTTGTGGTTTTCTCCGGGCGACACTGGTACATGATCTTGGTCATCAGGCTGATCGCCTGGCTTTGTGCGGACATGCACGCTCCCTGTCTGCTGCGGAAGCAGCCGCGCGGCGCGCGGCTCCTCCTGTTCCTCAGCGGCGGGTATCGCCGCCGAGACCGCCCTTCTTTTCATCCGCTGGCTTCGGGCTCTCGCGATCCTTGTGGTCCTGCTGCTGTTGCTGTCCTTGCTTGCCGGGCTCCTCCCCGCCGGGTTCGCCCCCCTCGCCCTGCCCCTGCTGTGCAGGCTGTTCTGCTTCAGCGGACGCGTTGGAGCGGTCATTCCTGTTCTGTTCGGGGACGCTGTTCATTTCGATTCTCCGCCGCAGCAAGTCTGCTGCCGATTGACTGTGGGCGTGTCGCCGTTACGGGAACGTACGGGGACGCGTCCCATATGAACAAGGGTCATGAACAGGCCCGCAGCAACAAGCGTGTACAGTGGAGTTTCGAAAAGGGGTAACGCCATGATCCATGGAAGAAGCAAGCACGTTGTCGACGTCGAGCGCGAGCTGGCCCACTGGAAAATCGCGTTCAACCTGGGCGGCCTGCCCGCGATGAGCTTCCGATATGAAGTGGCGCCCGTTATCCGGCTCGCCTGCGATATCTATGTGAGAGATCCGCATGGCACCCGATCGGCATGGATCGACGCTCTGCAGGGCAGGCTTGCGAAGCGATCGAGCCTCCGCGGTCATCCTGGCGCAGCGGAGATTGCGGATCGGTGCTGGTCCCTGCTTGGCTGCGCCTAGGCGCGGCTGGCTGCGTGATTCCGCTCGCGCATCAACTCATCATTCAGTACGTGGACAATGGACATCACCGCGTCGGCAAGTCCACGAGAATCGCTGATGGATCCGTAGAAGTAGATCCTGGCGCCTTCAATGCGACCATCCGCCAGCTGGAGCTGGGACGCCAGTGCCCTGCACTTGATGAGGAACATCTCTGTCCAGCGAGCGCCCGGCGCCAGATCCAGCAGCGCGGTGATGGCTTCGTCGGTGGATGCGTCTACACGCTCATGCAACAACGGGACATCGAAGCCGACGATTCTTGGGAGCATGGAAGCGTTCACCTGACCATCCTCTCGCTGATGGGCGCTGCGAGTACTCCCACAGTACAACAGAATGCATGCAGCCCCGGATGAGATGGCGTCAGCTGGCCTGCCCCAGCTCGCGCGCAAGGAACGGCGCAGTCCTGCTTCCCTTGGCGCGGGCCACCTGTTGCGGCGTGCCCTTCGCCACGATGGTGCCACCCGCGCCGCCTGCACCTGGCCCGACATCAATCACCCAGTCCGCCTGTGCGACAGAACGCATGTCGTGCTCGATCATCACCACGGTGTTGCCAGCCTCAACCAGCCGTTGCAGCTGCGCCAGCAACCTGTCCGCGTCAGATGCATGAAGGCCGGTGGTGGGCTCATCCAGCACATACAGCGTGCGCCCGCGCTGGCTGCGCTGCAGCTCGGTCGCCAGCTTGATGCGCTGTGCCTCACCGCCTGAAAGCTCGGTGGCCGGCTGGCCCAGCCGCAGGTAGCCCAGACCGATTTCCTGCAGCAACTGCAGCGGGCGGGAAATGGCGTCTTCTTCGGCGAAGAACGCCTGCGCCTGGTCCACCGTCATCTGCAGGACCTCGGCGATGGTGCGGCCATTCCACAGCACCTTCAGGGTGGCTTCGTTGTAGCGGGCGCCATGGCAGGTGGGGCACGGCGCATAGACGCTCGGCATGAACAGCAGTTCGACACTCACGAAACCCTCGCCTTCGCAGGTCTCGCACCGGCCCTTGGCCACGTTGAACGAGAAGCGCCCCGCATCGAATCGACGGCGACGCGCGTCGGGTGTCGCGGCGAAGAGCTTGCGCACGTGATCGAACAGGCCGGTGTAGGTGGCCAGATTGGATCGTGGCGTGCGGCCGATGGGCTTCTGGTCTACCTGCACCACGCGCTGGATGGCGTCCACGTCGCCGGCCAGCTGGCCCCGCGTGGCTTCGATCACGGTCGGTCCGTCCGTGGGTGCGCTGTCGGCGCTGTCGTCCACCGGCTCATGCCCCAGGTGCAGCAGCATCAGCTCGGGCAGCGCCTGCGCCATCAGGCTGGACTTGCCCGACCCGGAAATGCCGGTCACTGCGGTCAGAAGCCCCAGCGGCACCTGTGCGTCCACGCCCTGCAGGTTATGGCGATGGATACCCTTCAGCTCCAGCCAGCTGATGACACTGCGCTGCCGGCTGGCGGGCGCAGGCACCTGGTCGAACAGGTACTGCGCCGTGCGCGAATCCTGAACGTCGCGCAGGCCATCGGGCTCGCCACTGTAGAGAACACGTCCGCCATGCTCCCCTGCCTGCGGGCCCACATCGACCAGCCACTGCGCGCGGCGCATCAGCTCCAGATCATGTTCAACAACGAACACCGAGTTACCGCCGTCGCGCAGCCGTTCCAGTGCGTCGTACAGCGCCTGGCTGTCGGCCGGATGCAGGCCGGCCGAGGGTTCGTCGAGCACGTACAGCACGCCAAACAGCAACGAGCTGAGCTGCGTGGCCAGCCGCAGGCGCTGCAGTTCACCGGCCGACAGCGTGGGCGTGGCGCGATCCAGCGAGAGATAGCCCAGCCCCAGCCCACGCAGCTGTCGTACCCGCGCCATGACCCCGCCCGCAAGCCGCTGCGCCGCCAGGCGCTTTTCTTCGGACAGGGCCGAGGTCAGGCGCACGTCGGGGGCGCCCTCGTGGGTCGCGCGGCCACTTGCTGCCCGCCGGGCACGATCGCGGGGTGTCGCACGCCTGCTGGCACGTGCGCCCTTGTTGTGTGCGCCGAAATCACCCTGCGCGATGGGCTCCAGGAGGTCCGCCAGGTGATCCAACGGCAGCCGCATGAACTCGCCGATATCCACACCGGCAAAGGTGACCGAAAGCGCCTCCGGTTTCAGGCGCTTTCCGTGGCAGGCCGGGCATAGCTTGCCTTCCATGTAGCGCGACACACGCTTGCGCATCAGGGCGCTCTGGGTGTTGGCAAAGGTGTGCAGCACGTAGCGGCGTGCGCCGGTGTACGTGCCCATGTAGCTGGGCTCCTGCTTGCGCTTGAGTGCGGTACGGGTCTCGGCCGGCGTGAAGCCGGCATAGACCGGCACGGTGGGCGTCTCCTCGGTGAACAGGATCCACTCACGGTCCTTCTTCGGCAGTTTCTTCCACGGCACATCGATGTCGTAGCCCAACGTGACCAGGATGTCGCGCAGGTTCTGGCCATGCCATGCCGGTGGCCAGGACGCGATGGCGCGCTCGCGGATGCTCAGCGACGGGTCCGGAACCATCAGTGCTTCAGTCACTTCGTAGACATACCCCAGGCCATGGCAGGTGCTGCAGGCGCCCTGTGGGGTGTTGGGCGAGAAGTCTTCGGCGTACAGAATGGGCTGGTGGGCCGGGTAGGCTCCCGCCCGCGAAAACATCATGCGCACCAGGCTGGACAGCGTGGTCACGCTGCCCACCGAGGAGCGCGCATTGCTGGCGCCGCGCTGCTGCTGCAGGGCGACCGCCGGGGGCAGCCCGTCGATGGCATCCACATCGGGCACGCCCGCCTGGTCGATCAGGCGGCGCGCATAGGGTGCGACGGATTCGAAGTAGCGCCGCTGCGCCTCGGCGAAAACCGTGCCGAAGGCCAACGAGGACTTGCCGGATCCCGACACGCCGGAGAACACCACCAGTGCATTGCGTGGAATGGAGACATCGACATTCTTCAGGTTGTGCTCGCGCGCACCGCGGACTTCGATGCAACCGCTGGCTGCGGCAGCACATGACGACTCGCCAAAGGGGGTGTTGGACATCTCAGCATTCCTGCAATCGGTGGGCGGCTCGCGCATGGTGCGCCCGGTAGGCCATTCTCGCTGTTGCGGGGTGAATGGCGTGAGGGGGTGCGCAACCACGTGCCGCATCAGAACGCCATGGCCGACGCAGACCGCGCCGCGACGCTGATTGTTAACGCGCGTTGCCTGAAGGATTGACGCCACGTTGCCCCGCCCTTGATGGGGCCGCTCACAGCGCATTCCTATGCTGGGCCCGCCACCTGCGAGGTGGTGATCAACCTGGAGATGCACCATGCAACGCGACCAGAAAGACCTTCCCCATCCGGACCCGGAGGCGCAGCGCCCCGATCCTGTCAGTCCGCTGCAGGCGACGCTGCACAACCGCCGCAATCATGACGAGGCGCTGCAGGAAACCTTCCCCGCCAGTGACCCGATCTCCCCCTTCGTCGCTGCGCCAACGCCGGACGAGCAGGCCAAGCGCCTCGGGGAGCGGGTCAAACTGCCAGACCGTCACACGGATGAGGAGGCCGCGGGAGGTGACCAGTGATCCGGCGCGGTTTCGCCCGTGTCGCGGCGGCGACGGCGCGATTGTCTGGCAGCCTGGGGGCATTCGTCGCAGCGCTGGGGGTGATCATCACCTGGGCTGCCAGCGGGCCGGCCTTCCACTTCAATGACACGTGGCAGCTGGTGGTGAATACAGGAACCACCATCGTGACCTTCCTGATGGTGTTCCTGATCCAGCATACGCAGAACGCTGATACCGCTGCGCTGCACATCAAGCTGGATGAACTGATCCGGGTGAGCAAGGACGCCAATCAGGAGTTGTTGAACCTGGAGTCGATGGAGCCGGCCCATCTTGAAGAGATACGCCAGCGTTACGAGGCACTGGCGAAGACCGCTGCAGACATCAAGTCCAAGAAGGAGCGCTGCATGCCCTGCGATGCGGATGCAGCCGCCGAAGCCTGAGGTGGATGCCTGCGCCTACAGCTGTTCTGGTGTGAGGCCCTGCCTGGCAGGGCCTTCCAGCAGCGCTCCGGTGGCGGAAAAGCGGCTGCCGTGGCAGGGGCAGTCCCAGGTGCGCTCATGGCCATTCCATTGGACAACGCACTTCAGGTGCGGGCAGAGCGCCGACATCATGTGCAGGCGCCCGCCCTCGTCGCGGTAGACCGCGGTGCGCTTTCCGTCCACGTCCAGTAGTGCGCCGCAACCACGGGCCATCTCACTGGGTGAGTGTGACGGCGCCGTGGCAAGGCGATCTCCCACCATGTGCCGCGCCACCGTGGCGTTGGTGCGGGCCCAGCCGGCGGCCGAGCGCACCGGCGTGAAACGCATGGGGCTGAGCAGTTGCTCGATCTCGCTGGTCGTGCCCATGATTCCCTCGGTGATCGCGCGCGCGGCCACGCCTGCCCAGGTCAAACCGTCCGGCCCATAGCCGGTAGCGACCCACACATTATCGTGGGCGCTGCTGCCGATGTAGGGCAGCTGGTCGGCGGGCCGGAATTGCTGGGCCGACCAGCACAGCGGCTCGCCCTGCACGTTGAAGTTGCGGCGCGCGTCGGCTAGCAGATGCTGGGCCGGATCCTCCGCTGGCGTTTCGCCGGTGCGGTGTGTTTCGCCAACCAGCACAAGCCAGTCGCGGCCATCAGCGCCGTGCACCCCGCGCAATGAGCGGTGCCGGTCGGCGATCCAGTGAATGCCTGCCGCAGGTGGGTTGGCAACCGGCACCGCCACCCCGTACTCGCGGTACACCTCCATCTCGGCCTGCACCAGGTTGAAGCCTGCGGGCGAATGCGTAGCCAGCACGAACTGCCTGGCCTGTATGCGGGCGCCATCGGCTGTCGCAACGCCGGCGGATGCCTCGATGCGGTTGATCCGGGTCCAGTCGTGGATGCGCACGCGACCTGCTAGATGACGTGCCAGTTGCCTGCAGAACGCCGCAGGATCCAACTGCGCCTGATCGGGAACGCGGAAGGCGTGGCCCAATGCAAACGGCAGCCCGGACTGCCGGTGTTCGCACTGCAGGCCGACGCGCTGATAGGCCTGCAGCTCACGCTCGAACTGCGCGGTGACCTCGCGGGTGCGATCCTGCACACCGTACTGCATGCCCACGCGTTGGAAGCCACAGCGCAGATCGTAGCGATGAACCAGTGTTTCGATGGACCGCAGCGCCTGCTGCCGCCACTGCACGACACGGCTGGCCGTGTCGCCGCCCCAACGGGAGATCAGATCGGCCAGCCGGGAGACGGGCGCGTAAAGATTGCCGGTGGACATCACCGTATTGCGCCCGCCGATGGGCCCCGCATCAACCACCAGCACATCCAGACCGCTATCGGCCAGGCGGGCCGCGGTCAGCAGGCCGGTCATGCCGGCGCCCACCACCAGCACGTCCGCGCGCGTCGTGCCGGCAAGGGGGCGGAAGCTGTGCGACTCGGTGTCAGCTGACCATAAGCTGGCGCGCGGGAACGGTTCGGACATGAAAGAGATCCTTGCAGCTTCAGCTGGGAGGCCTCTCTGATACGCCTTGCCGGGTGAAACGACGGTGGCGTGGTCGTGCAGATGATGCTCACGCGCTGCCACGATCAACGCCATGGTCAAGGCCAGGTGAGCGTTGCGTGGGCAACACGCCTGTGTCGCCTCTGCGAACCGCAACTCCTTGCTTGCAGCGTGGTCGCTAACGTGCCTGGAAGGAGGATCAGGCAGTGAGCACGCACTTGGAAATCGATCTGATGATCGCGCAACTGGAGGAATTGCTGCCGACCTGGGCAGCGTTCTACCCCGAGCCGCAGTTCATCCGTATGCTCGCCGAGGCATTGGACTATATCGCTGCCAGCGCGGAGCCGGAGGCGCGGCTGTATTGCGTGATGCGCACCGGGCACCTCCATGTGTGCAGCGGCGAGATTCCGTGGGCCGAACGCTATGGAGGTCGCTAGGCCGGTGGATCACGCCGCGACGGCATAGGGTTCCACCAACCTGGCCAGGACATCCATCGCCGTCTCGGTTGGCGCTTCGTCACCGCTGTGCTGGGCGAACCCCGACCAGTCCGCGCAGGCAAGAATTTTCAACTGCTCGGGTTGCGTCGGCAGCCAACGCATCGGCCAGAACGGGAGTCGCCGGTTGCCCACCCTGCCCCGCTGCAACTCGATGAGCCCTGCGTGGCTCGAAGCACCTACGACTCGCGAGTACGCCACGCTCAAGCCGTCCTCGGGTCCCTCCATGTACTGCAGGAAGCGGGCGCCATCAAACAGCAGAACTCCGGTAACGCCGGCATTTCGGTTGAAGCGGGCGGCATCATCGACCAGATCGTCCAGCTTCCCGCTGCGCAGGCCCAACGGGTCACCGGCAACGGCTGGGCCCGCTTCGCTGACGTATGCGACTGCCCTGATCGGCATTGACTGCTCCTGTAGTGAATCCCCCCAGATTCCGTGCCGCTAGGATAGGCCATCTGCGCTCCGCAGTTGTTCCCATCCTGTGCATTTTGTGAATCAGTTGGGTTCCAGCCGACAAACGGCATGCAGGCGCCTTCCCCTCCGTATGCCATGGATCGTTTACGCTTGAGGCAGATGACTCGGGAGCACCCCATGCCCAATACCGGCCTTTTCCATGTTCTGGAGCTGGACGCCGCTTCCGGCGTGCAGGGTATTGAGCGCGTCAGGTCCATTCGCGTGCGCTGCAACACCTGCGGCGGGATTACGCAGTTGTCGGGGGACGCGTTGGGGGCGGTGCCCGGTGGAACGACGCTGGTGTGCGGTGCTTGTCCGTCGCGCCAGACGGTCAGCAACGCGCGGCTGGTCGAATGCGATCATGTATTGCCCGGTAGCGCGCAGGCGCCCGAAGCGTAGGCGCGGGCTACGGGTCTGCCTGCGCCCATCGCGCGAGATTCTGTTTCACTTTCCCGATACCGGCCCAAGGGTCTTTGCGCTGCCGTTTCAGCTTTGCTGGCACGTCCTTGATCGTGAACGCGTCTGCGCGCTTGAGTTTCGTCAGATCGCCCCAGGCGATCGGCAGTGCTACCGGTGCCCCCGGCCTGGCCCGCAGCGAGTAGGACGCAACCGCCGTCGCACCGCGCCCGTTGCGCAGATAGTCCACGAAGACCCGCTTGTTGCGCAGGCTTTTCGTAGCCGTCGCCAGGAATCGCTGGGGCTCGGATTGCGCCAGCGCATCGGCGAAACCCTTCGCAAAGCGCCTGGTCAGGTCCCAATCGCATCCCGGATTGAGCGGCACCACCACGTGCAGGCCCTTGCCGCCGGATACACGCAGGAACGATTCCAGCTCCAGCTGCGCCAGCAGTTTCCGGATGTCGGTTGCCGCTTTCTTGACCTCGGCAAAGGGTACGTCCGGTCCTGGATCCAGGTCGAACACCACGCGGTCGGCCTTGTCGGGCGCTTCGGCGTGGCTGCCCCAGGGGTGGAACTCCAACGCGTTGAACTGCACCAGTTCAAGCAGGCTGGCTGCGTCCCGCACCACCAGGTAATGGGCGTTTATACCGCTTTCTTCTTTGAGCTTTACTGCGTCGACCAACTCCAGCCCGGCTGTATGGTGTTTCTGGAAGAAGCAGGGTTTTGCGGTGCCACTGGGGCATCGGATGATCGACAGCGGACGATCAACCACCTCGGGCAGGAGATGTTCCATCACTGCTGCGTAGTAGTCCCATACCTCCTGCTTGGTGTAGCCATCGCCAGGAAACAGGATCTTGCCGGGAGACGACAGCGCGGGCGGTGTGCGTTCGGTAGCGGGTGACGTTTTCGCATCGCGCGCAGGACGCGCCGTTGCGGACTTCCCACCAGAGACCGTGACCGGCCCGGCGCGATCGGAATCTGCGAGATCGGCGATGTCCTTGTCCGCCCGTACCGCCTTCAGTGACGCCTGGCGCAACAGCTTCTGCCCGCCAATCCCGCGATAGAAGACCTCCACCACGAAACGCGGTGGGAACCAGGTCGCGGCGCGCGGGTCGGTGTCCTGGGTGGGCACGTACGCCGTCGGCTTGCGGCTGCCGCCGCCTTCGATGCGCTTGCTGACTTCGCCGATCAGTTCGTCCGAGAACCCGGATCCGACGCGGCCGACGTAGAGCCAGCCATGTTTCGGGTCTGGCCGCGCCAGCAGCAGCGAGCCGAACCCGGTGCGGCTGCCTTTCGGCGTGGTGTATCCGACCACCGCAAACTCGTCGCTGGCCAGCTGTTTGGTCTTGCGCCAATCCTCACTGCGGCCACTGTGGTAGCTGCGATCGGCACGCTTGGAAATGATGCCTTCGAAGTGCTGCTCACCGGCCAGGCGATAGGCCGCGTCGCCATCCCCCTGTACATGCGAACTGAACGCCAATGGCCTGCCCTGCCCCTCCAGCACGGATTGCAGGAGGGCCTTGCGTTCCAGCAAGGGCGCATCGACGACGTCCACGCCATCAAGATGCAGCAGATCGAACAATGCATACGTCAGCACGCCCTGCCGCTCGCCGGAGAGCGTGGCCTGCAGCAGGTTGAAGTCTTCCCTGGTGCCGGCGCCGGCGATGAGCTCACCGTCCAGTGCCGCCGAGGTGAGGCCCAGTGCTGTGATCGCGTCACGTATTTCAGGGAGCCTGCCGGTCCATTCCAGTGCGTTCCGCGACCACAGCTGCACGTTGCCCTCAGCCACCGTAGCAAGGATGCGGTACCCATCCCATTTGATCTCATGGACCCACTGCTCGCCCTGGGGCGGCGCTTCGCCCAGCTTGGCCAACTGCGGTTCGAAGGGACCGGACGGCGCTGCGGCCTTTCTTGCCTTGCTGAGCGCCAGCGCCTTCTTCGCCCAGTTCGTTCGTCGGGTGCGCTTGGCGGGTACCCCGGTGAGCCGCCTCTTCGCGGCCTTGCCGGCCCCGGCCCGCTTCAGATCCTCCGCTGGCGCTACAGCAACATCCGCCAGCAGATCGTCTGCCTCGATGTCGCTGGCGAATTCATCGTCGTCCTTGAACAGCAGCCACTGCGGCTGGCGCGCCGGCTTCCCGGAGCGGACCAGATGCCATCCGCCCTTCAGTTTGGCGCCGAACAGTTCGAAGCGCAGATGGCCCTTGGCGAGCTGGGCTTCCGGGTCGCCCTGCGTAGCCCACACACCGTGGTCGAACTGGGCGACATGGCCGCCGCCGTACTGGCCTTTGGGGATTTCACCTTCGAAGGTCGCATAGTCGACAGGATGATCTTCCACCTCCACCGCCATGCGCTTGACCTTCGGGTCGTAACTGGGCCCCTTGGGCACGGCCCAGCTCTTCAGCGCGTCACCCACCTGCAGGCGGAAGTCGTAGTGCCTGCGGCTGGCATGATGCAGCTGCACCACGAAAATGGCGCGTTGGCCTTTTGGTAGCGCCTTGCCCGGCTCGGGCTCCTTGGTCTTGTCAAAACTGCGCTTGCGGCGGTACTCGACCAGGGACATGGCAGCTCCGCGCTACTTTCCCAGGTGCTTGCGGACAGCAACGGCGGTGGGCCCGACTTTGGCGACTGCGGCCCGAAGTTCCTCGGCGGACACACCCAGCGCTGTGGTCCAGTACTGCAGTTCATAGTCTTCGTTGACGTTGATACGATCCCGGTCCGGGCTGCCGGTGTTCTTCTTGTCATCGCTCATGGGAGTCTCCACGCGTCATCGGGCGTGAAGTGACCGTACCGGCCGACCCATGGGCACCAGGCGATGCCACCGTGAAGCCATGGCGAAGGACTGCCGGCATCGGGACTGCGGCAGGCAGGCGACAGACGCCACCTCGTGAAGACAACGCGCAAGGTTCGCGTTGGCGTTCACATGCCGCCTTCACCTGGCCCCCGCCTGATCGCAACCGGGCGGGACCTACTCTGAGTGCTCCATTCACAGCGGAGCCCAGTATGGCTATCAAGACGGCGGAAGACCTGTTCATCCACGAACTCTCGGACATCTACAGCGCCGAGAAGCAGCTGACCAAGGCCCTCCCGCGCCTGGCCCGTGCGGCCGAGAACCCGGACCTGGCCACGGCGTTTGAAACGCACCTGGAAGAAACCCAGGGCCAGATCGAGCGCATCGACCAGGTTGTGGAGATCCTGGGCATTCGCCTGAAGCGCATCAAGTGCGCGGCGATGGAGGGCCTGGTGGAGGAAGGCAAGGAAGTGATCGACAGCATCGACAAGGGCCCTGTGCGCGATGCCGCCCTGATCGGTGGCGCACAGAAGGTCGAGCATTACGAGATTGCGTCCTACGGCACCATCGCCGCGCTGGCCAAGCAACTGGGCTACAAGGACGCCCTGCCGTTGCTGCTCGAAACGCTTGAGGAAGAGAAGGCCACCGACGAGAAGCTCACCCTGCTGGCCAAGGGCGGCGGCAATGCCAAGGCAGCGCAGGCCGCCTGATCGACGCGCCCCGGAGCCCGGCTGCCACGGACGGCAGCCTCAGGGCCCGTACAGCACTTGATCATTGGGGCAGAAGAACGTGCGTCGCCGCGTGGTCCCCATGTAGAGCTTGCTGATCGGGCCACCGCACACGGGACAGACCTTCTTCGTGTGCACCTGCCAATGCTTCTTCAGCTCAAAGCGGCGCTTCCATTCCAGGAAATCGAAGCTGTAGGCGCGGGCCTGCTCGATCAGCGCGGTAAGCCTGCGTGGCGGCAGGTCGCCCAATCGGGTGGCTGGATGCACGCCTATCCGGAACAGCACCTCGTTCTTGATGATGTTGCCGACGCCGGCGAAGACCGTCTGGCCCAGAAGCGCGTCACAGACCATGACGTCCGGCAGGGCCTTCAGCTTCCGCCGGGCCAGCTTCGGATCCCAGGCATCGTTCATCACGTCCGTCCGCCAATCGTAGATGTCGTCCAGAGGCTGGTCGATCAGGCGCACGGAACACGCATAGAAGTTCAGCTCACCGTTGTCGAACACCAGCGATACCCGCGCCGGGGCTGGCTTCCGCTCGTCGATGCGCCAGCTGCCGAACATCATCAGGTGGATGCGCAGCGTGTGATGGCTGAATTCCAGCAGGAAGTGCTTGCCCCAACTGCGGACCGCCTTGACCCTTCGGCCCTGCAGCGGCGACAGGTCGATGCGGCTGTTCCCGGAAACGGTGCGGACCACGTGCCCCTTGAAATGGCTCGCTGCTTCGCCCAGCAGGACGATCGAAGGGCCTTCAGGCATGTTCGTTCTCCTGCAGCAGCGCCTGCAGGTGCAGGGCGTTGCCGGTGGCGTGACCCAGCGCGGTATTGTCCAGTACGAACCAGGCGGGTCGTTGCGCGTCGGCCTCGGCCAGCAGCTGCCGCGCAAGGTGGGCAAGGGTCGGCTCGTCGTAGGCACTGCGATAGATCTGCGGCTGGCCGTGCCAGCGCCTGTAGCTCCACGTGCGATCACCGCCGGGAATCGCTGCCGCCGGCACACGTGCTGGATCTGCGGCAACCCGTGCAACGCCATGCGCGCTCAGCAGCGCATCCACGTCCGCCGTAAACCAACTCGTATGGCGCGGCTCGCACGCTACATCGGCCTGCGTGCGCGCGCGCAGGCCCCGCAGGAAGGCTCCGGCCGTGACCGTGTCGTACACCAGGCTGGGCGGCAACTGCAGCAGCAACGGACCGAGCTTTCCACCCAGTTCCAGCACGCCTTCAAGGAACCGCTCGAGCGGTTGCATTGCATCACGCAGCCGACGCTCATGGCTGATCTCGCGCGGGAGTTTCACCGCGAACCGGAAGCCCTCCGGCACGCTCGCCGCCCATCGCGCATAGGTCTTGGCCTGGTGCGGTCGATAGAAGGATGAGTTGATCTCCACCATCGGCAGGCGTGTGGCGTAGCGCTGCAGCGCGCTGTCGCCCGCGCCGAACGCCTCCTGATCCGACCGCGACAGCGACCACCCCGCACAGCCGACGCGTAGCAGCTCAGGCACCACCGGGGCGGCTGACGACATCATCGTGCCAGCTGCCCGTCTGGTTCCATGATGCCGCCCGCGCCTGCTTCCGTCTGCGATTGCGAAACCGACAGTAGTCGATCCAGGGCGCTGGTGCCCGATTCCAGCGCCGACGCGCTGCGCACGAAGCCGGTCCAGTCGGATATGGCGATCTTCCCCAGTGCGAGCTCATCCACCCGCACGCTGCGCATCCGCCAGTGCGGAAACTGCCGGCGCCCCACCCTGCCCCGGTTCAGTTCGACGATCCCACTGTGGCTGCCGGCCGCGAGAATGCGTGCGTAAGCCGCATTGATCCCGGCCTCCGGGCCCTCCAGATACTGCAGGAAGCGCGAGCCGTCGAACAGCAATGTGCCGGTGACATCGGCGGACTCATTGAACTGCACCGCCTCTGCCACAAGTTCCTGCAGCCGCTGTTCCGTCAGGTTGCGGGAGGCTTCACTTACATAGGCAATCGCTCTGAAGGGCATGGCACCACCGGTTGTTGCAGACCGCTCTACCTTAGCCACACCGATCGTACGCGCGGTGAGACCGGTGTGGAGGCTGCGTCGAACTGTGGCGTGTACCTTCCGCATCGCGTTGACGCGCGGTCGGGCCGCTGAACGTGTGCCTGCCCCTGTGCGCACGCGCGCACGAATGTTCGTGGAGGCAGGATGAGGAATCAGCGCCTTCGGGATGACGCGACGTTGGCAGTCGTGCCACCGCCGTCTAGCGCCGGATCTGGAAGATGGTCGCTGCCGCCAATGAGGCGGCTGAACCCAAGGAGACTTTCCATGGCCAACCAGAACCAGAACCAGGGCACCAGCAACCGCGGTTTCGCTTCGATGGACGAGGACAAGCAGCGCGAGATCGCCGCCAAGGGTGGACGTGCCGCGCACGAGTCAGGCAACGCCCATGAATTCAGCTCGGAAGAAGCACGCGAAGCCGGCCGCAAGGGTGGCGAAGCGGTGAGCCAGGACCGCCAGCACATGGCTGACATCGGCCGCGAAGGCGGCCAGAACAGCCGTGGTGGTGGTAACCAGGGCGGCAACCAGGGGGGCGGGCAGCAACAGCAGCAACGCGGCGGCAACAACCGCGGTGGTCAGCAGCGCTGATCGGCGCTGAAACCCGATGCATCCCTTCGTGGGCGGACGTGATGTCCGCCCACTTTCGTACGCCCCACGCTGCCCAGGGGCGTTGCAACCGGGGCGCCGCACGGGCGCCCCGGGTTCTTTCACGGCTCGCGTGGTGGCAGGTCCAGTGCGCCCGCGCCCGGGCCGGCCCCCAGCTCGGCCCCGGTGGTCGGCCGCGCTTCCGGGTCGGAAAGCGTGCGCAGGGTCATGGCCTGCACCGCCGCTTGTTCGCGCGGGTCCAGGTCCACCGTGCCGCCGCCGTCGCCACCATCCACAGCGGCCTGTGCCTCGCGGTCGCTGACCCGCTCCCAGAGCTCGCCGCTGTTCCAGCTGCCCTGCAGGTCGTCGGCGCCGTCGCCCTGCGACATGTCCATGTACAGATCGGTGAACGCGGGATCCCCCGGCAGCTTGCCCGGCGGGAAGTTGGGCTGGATGCTGTGCAGCGCCTTCTCGAATGACTTCATGTGCGCGATCTCGCGCGTCATCAGGAAGCGCAGCGCATCCTTGATGCCCGGGTCGTCGGTAACGTTGATCAAGCGCTCATACACCAGCTTGGCGCGCGCTTCGGCCGCGATGTTCGAGCGCAGGTCGGCGGTGGGGTCGCCGATCGAGTCGATGTAGGCGGCTGTCCACGGCACCCCACTGGAATTGACCAGCGCGGGGCCGCCACCGTACAGGATCTGTTCGGTGTGGCTGGTGCTGTTCTGGCCCAGCAGCCGCATGTCCTCGGCCTCGGCAAGCCCTTCGGACTGGATCGCCCTGGGCCCGCGGTTGAGCATGGCGATGATGGTGCCGATGATCTCCAGATGGCTGATCTCCTCGGTGGCGATGTCCATCAACAGGTCCTTGCGCCCGGGGTCGCATTCGCCAAGTCCCTGGGTGAAGTAGCGCATCGCGGCGGCCAACTCGCCCTGTGGGCCGCCGAACTGTTCAAGCATGAGACTGGCGAGCTGCGGGTTGGATTCGCGCACGCGTACGGTGTACATCAGCTTCTTGTGATGAAGGAACATGGGGTTTCTCCAATGGCGGGCGTGGGCGGGTGTTGGGGTCAGCGCTTGGCTTGGGCGCCCGGCGTTTCGTCGCGATTGAGGAATGCACCGACCAGGCCGTCCTGGTGGTCCTCCAGCCAGCGCGCCATGGCGATCTCTTCCTGCAGGATCTGGCCGCAGACCGCAGCGATGTCCGGTGCTGCGGCACGCTCGGCAGCGATCACCAGCGCCCGGTAGGTGGCGATCTCGGTATTCTCGAAGCCGAACGAGAGGCCTACGCTCTTGACCACCTCGTCCTCCATCAGACTGGTGCCCGCCGCGTGGAGGGCGGCAGTCATGCTCGCGAACAGCCCCTTTGCAGTCGGCACGCTTCCCCCAAGCGCCTCAATGCACTCGCGCAGGGAAGCTGCCTGCCCCTGCGTCTCCTGGACGTGCTGGCTGACGCGTGCGGCAAGCTGGGGATAGTTCTCGATCCGCGAAGCCATGGCCTTCATCATGGTCTCCGCTTCCTGTTCCATGGCGTAGGCGTCCTGCAGCCACTTCAGCAGGCGCTCGCTTCGGGCGTTGTTCTGGTCTGCCATCTCGATCTCCGGTGCGGGGCAACATGCCTCCGGAGACCATGGTGGAGCGGTGGCAATCACCGCCTTGTCGGCCGCTGTGATCCGCCGAAGCTCGGCGCTGCACGCAGCGCTGATGCGGCGATAACATCCGAGTCCCCTTGCTGGACCCGGGCGCTCTCAGTTCGCCAAGGCGCTGGATACGCCTGCGTTGACTGCAGGGCGCTGGCGCCTGGCGTTGGAGGCGCCCGCGCCCTCTGCCGCCATCACGGCCTGCATGACCCGATGTTCAGCACGATGCGCGCCGCCGTCCACGCCCACGACATAGACAAAGCGCCCATCAAACTTGGCCTGTGCACCGTCCAGGGTGTCGTCGGCCAGCAGTGCTCGCTTCAGCGACTTCATCCAGGTCCGCTCAGGCGTACGGTCCAGTTCCACGACGATGGCAGCGCCGCCGCAGTCGAGCGGCATGCACTCGATACGCAGCACGCCAGGAGAGGCCGCTTCGGTTCCGGATTGAGGCATGACAGAAACTCCGATACAGGGGTCGGCGGCAGTATCCACAGCGCATGCCAAGAAGCCGTCAACGAAATCCATAACGCCTTCCACGCCTCCTCCACGAGGTTGGCCACGCGCGCGGAGCTTCGCGCCGGACTGACAATGCACACGCAGGATCTTGATGCAGCACAGCAGAAACTGGTGTTCCCAGGACAACACAGGCATGCACGCATGCAATCCGCAACCGACCAGCGCAGATGCAACCTGCTGCTGGTGGAAGACCAACTCGACCTGGCCGCACTCATGGAGCACGCACTTGAGGACGTCGGCGATCAGGTGACGCATGCCTACAGCGTGTTCGACGCTCTCGGGCTGCTGGACACCCAGCGGTTCGACGGTGCCGTGCTCGATGTCGAACTTCGCGACGGTGTGGTCTTTCCCGTCGCTGATCGTCTGGCAGAACTCGGCATCCCCTACCTGTTTGTCTCTGCGGTCTACGACCAGCTGGTGCCGCAGCGCCACCGGCGCGCAGCCTTCGTGGCCAAACCGTTCCATGTGAGTCAATTGCAGGACACGGTCCGGCGCGTGCTGGGCGATACCTGCGCGCAGCCGCCCGCGCATTGACTCCATACACCCGTCAACCCAGGTGCGGGGCCACCACCAGGCTCAGCTGGCGTAGCGCGCCACCACGGGAGAGCCCATCCCAGTTGCTGCGCGCCACGCTGCGGATCTCGGAGGCATCGACCCACAGCAGCCGCATTGACCAGTAGGGAAAGAACCGGCCGGAAACCCTGCCCCGGCCAAGCTCGATCAGTTCGCAATGGCTCCGGGCACTGAGGATGCGGCTGTACACCACGTTGATGCTGTCTTCCGGTCCCTCGATGTACTGGAGGAAACGGAGCCCGTCATAAAGAAGCACACCCGTAACGCCGGCTTCGAAGTTGAAGCGGGCGGCGGCCCTGGCGAGGTCATCCACATGGTCCATGGAAAGCCCCGATGTCGCCTCACTTGCGTAGGCGACTGCACGGAGGGGCACATTCGTTCCTTCTGACGCAGGAAATTTCCTGCTCGTCCATCATCGCTTCGCGGAGGTAGGCAGGGATGAGGGCCTTCGCAGCCTGCCCTGTCCCAACGCTCTCCTCAACCGCACGCTCCGATAACACGGGGCGCTTGCGTGACGGAGTGGCTGACCCTCAGGTGATCAGGGCGGGTGCTTCCGCGCCAGATCGCTTGCCACCCAGCGCCGCCAGATAAGCGGAGAATCCGCCTGTAGCGCGCCCCTGCAGACGCGCACTGGTCATCACCACGGGAGCGCCTGCCCATCGCACCACCGCACCGCAGCGTTGCAGCGCTCTGACAAGCGCCACGTCTTCACTACAGTGCAGGGGAGCAAAACCGCCAACGGCCCGATAGGAACAGGCAGAGACGCCGAGGTTGGCACCGTGGATGCGCGCATGATGGTCGCCCCACTGCTGTCTTGCCTGGAATGCCCTGCGAAGGCGCCGTTCACTCTGGCAGGTCGTCGCTATGTCCACCAGTCCGCAGAAAGCGTCACAACTGCCCTGAACCTGTGCGGCCAGCCACTCGGGAGGCACCTCACTGTCAGCGTCCGTGCTTGCCAGCCACCTGGCGCCCCGCCCCAGCAGTTCAGCAGCGGCTGCGGCCCGGGCGACACCGACGCAGCGTGCATCCAGCTGTACGCTCCCGACCCGGTATCGGTGGCAGATGGTGCCCGTTGCATCCGTACAGGCGTCCAGCGCGACCATTACCTCCACTGCTTCGCCGCCGAGGCCTGGGTGCAGGGCCGCCACCCGGATGGATTGCAGGCACCGCGCGATACTGTCCGCCTCATTGTGGGCGGGTATCAGGACGCCTATCACCGCAAGCCCTCGTTCCGGGCCAATGACAAGGGGCCCCGTGTCCATCCCTGAAGCACGAAGTCCGCATCGCGGTAGTGGAAGGCTTCCTGCAGGCCTTCCCCCAGGCATCGATGCACCACCTCGGTCCGGCTCGCGCGTCCCGGGAACGAGGGCAACCAATGGCAGGCGACCAGCAGGCCGTCATCGCGAAGGGCTTCATCGATGCCACCGCGCAGCTCGCGCAGTGCGCCTGCCCCCAGGTAGTAGCCCATTTCGCCGCAGACGATCAGGTCGAAGCGTCCTGGCGGCCATTGCTCGGGATGGCTGGCGCAATGGACCTGCACGTGCGGCAGATGGGCCAGGTTGCGGCGCGCCTGGAACGCCGCACGGGGACTGATGTCGGTTGCCAGCAGGCGTTCGCAACGTGCCGCCAGCGCCTCGGTCAGTACGCCGTTGGAACACCCCAGTTCCCAGCCGCGAGCGAACTGGCGCTGGCTGAGGCTTGCCAGCAGCAGCGCGCGCTTGCGCTCTTCATACCACCGGCTGCGGTAGCCGAACGGGTCCTCCTGCTCATGCAGGTCATCAAAGTACGGTTGCGCGCTCATGCCAGAAACACCTCGTAGTTTCGGAAGAATCGGGCGAGTACATGTGCGGGCAGCACCGGCGGGCTGTTCAGGCCCGCCACGTCGCCCGTCTGCGTCCGGAAATGCGCGATCGCGTTTCGTTTTGCGGACGCCACCGCTGAAATGTCGATCAGCTTCGGAGCCTCCCACGCCATATGTGCGCAGGCAGGGTCAAGCCAGTGCCAGCCCCACACCGGGTACTCCAGCCGGTGGCAACCGGCCGCCCGCGCGGCGCGGCAGGCAGCGCGCCCTGCGGCTTCGTGATCGGGGTGGCCATCAAACCGCCATGGCGCCAGGACCAGATCGCGCGGTTGCAGATACTGCTGCAGCCAGCCTTCCAGCCCCTGCTCGTGCGCGCTGACCGCGCCGTCGGCGATACCCAGGTGGAAGATGGAGCCGACCGGAATACCGAGTTCGCCCAATGCCGCGGCAAGCTCCGCTCTGCGCGTTGATCGCAGGCGTTCGGGCGTCCACCACGGCTCGCCCGGATAGCATGCTTCACCGTCGGTCACGGCAACGACACTGACGTCGATACCCTGCCCCACAGCGTGATGCAGCAGCCCGCCACAGCCGAGTATTTCGTCATCCGGATGCGGCGCGACCACCACCATGCGGTCATGCCTGCTGCAGAGTGCGGTTGCCGATATGGTCGGTTGCTGCCAGAGCCAATCGCAGTGCAGCCAGGCCTGCTCCTGGGTTCCTTCCCCTTGCAGGGGGGTCCTGGCTACAGCGCCCATGTCGCCTCCTGTGCTGCACGCTGCTCGCCCAGCCATTCCCAATCGCGATCGGCGTGGCTCTGGCGAAGGAACACGGTCAGGTCCGCGCAGCGCCGGGCATGGGAGGCCTCCAGGCACATCGGGCCCGGGCCCAGCGCGCGACCCGCCAGGTCCAGCACACGCGTTGCCGCACGCTCGACCACACAGCGCAGGCGCACCACATCTTCGCGATGGGCCAGTTCGGGCGCGGCGTCGATGCGCGCCGCCAGTTCGCGAAGCAGCGCGGCAGCCGGGCCCAGGGCGAGGTCCACTTCACCCAGCAGCCGCGCGCGATTCCCCTCGGTGCAGGCCGGTCGCATGCGCTCGGCCAATGCGGCCGCTGCGCCAAACCAGACCGCCGCGATGCCTGCCCCGCCATGCCAGAAGCCTGGGCGCTGAAGGTAGTCATCGCGCGTCCCCAGGATCACCATCGGTGCGCCGTCAAAGCGCACCGTGGTGGACGGGATTGCGGCCATGCCCACGGCGGGCCATGGCTCGCCTGCAAGTGTGTGCCAGTGTTCCGCCGCCACCTGGCATAGCCACACGCCCTGCGCGTTGCGAACCGTTACCAGTGCCGAATCCACCCATGCGCTGCCGGAACACCAGGGTTTGTCACCGTACAGTCCACCGCCGGCATCGATGCGAACGGTGTTGGCCGGACCCTCTGCAGCCCACACCGCCAGCAACGTGTCTTCAGCATGGATGGGCGCCTTCAACTCGGCAGCAATCGCTTGGGCGTCATAGTGGGCCTCCAGTACCTTGGCCAGGCAGAGATCCTCTGCCCCCCAAGCTGCCAGCGCCTGCCAACGCTGCAGCGTCTGGCCGCCCCCGGGCAAAGGCAATGCCGGTTGCTGTACCAGCACCTGGCGTGCGCGATTGAACAGCGAAGAGGATGACGTCACATCCTGCATGGGTGGCAGACCTGCAATGGAGATACGCCATGAACGTAGGCGGCAGGCAGTCACATGCCTGTCTTGACGGCGTGGCGGGCACATGAATACCCGGTACCGTGATCCTCACGGACCCGTCTGCATGCGTTGCTCTCGTGCACGCACGCACTGCCGCAGTTCCCACAGCCATGGCAGCACCACCAGGCCCAGTGCCGGCAACAGGGTGAACCACCAGACGTCTGGTGCTGCAGGTTTCACTTCGAGCGACCACCGGGGGTGGACCTGCCAGCCGACCCAGCCCAGCAGGACCCACGGCGCGGCATCCAGCACACTGTGCACATGCTGCTCCGCCGGACTGATGCGTCTGCGGCCGTCTGCGCTGACGGTGTCCAGGTATCCGGCGACCGCGTGTGCGATGACCAGAAGTGCCAGAAACGTGAGGAGCGACAACGTGTTTTCCAGCAGCAACCACGCCAGCACGCCGCTGCCGATCAGAAGCAGCTGCACCCCATGCAACAGGCTTTCGCGCATCGCGGAGGTGTGTGGAAGGTCGGTCCGGCGGTGAAAATGGAAGTCCAGCGAACCGGCCACCAACCACAGTGCGTACACACAGCCCACGACAATCGCACTCATGGCGCCACGCTCACGGTGTCAGAACGATCTTGCGGCAGTCGTCATCCTTGGCATCAAACATCGCATAGCCCTGCGCTGCATCGGCCAGGCGCATCCGGTGCGAGATGATGTCACCCGGGTCCAGCTTTCCTTCCATGATTGCGTCCAGCAGCTCGGGCATCAGCCCCTGGACATGGGTCTGCCCCATCTTGAACGTCAAGCCCTTGTCGAACGCGTCGCCCAGCAGGAAACCGTGGATGAAGCCGGCATAGACACCGGGGATGCTGACCACGCCGCCGCGGCGGGCCGCTGCGATGCACTGCCGGATCGCCACCCCGCTGCTGCCTTCCAGTTTCACGGCGGTCAGCGCTGACTCCAGCGCACTGCCTTCGGCCTCGAAGCCTACGGCCTCGATGCAGGCGTCTACGCCGCGCCCGCTGGTCTGGGTCAGGATGTAATCGGCCGGGTCCTCGATTTCCCTGAAGTCGATGGGGGTCACCCCGTAGGCGCGACGCGCGTAGTCCAGGCGGTAGCGAAGATGGTCCACCATGAAGATGGTCTCGGCCCCCAGCAGCCGGCAGCAGGCTGCGCTCATCAGCCCCACCGGTCCCGCACCGAAGATGGCCACCGTCGAGCCTGCCTTCACCCCTGCGTTCAACGCAGCCTGGTAGCCGGTGGGGAGAATGTCAGACAGGAACAGCACCCGCTCATCAGCAATGCCTTCCGGAATGCGCAGGGGACCCACATTCGCCTTCGGTACACGCACGAATTCGGCCTGCCCCCCGGCCACGCCGCCATACAGATGGCTGTAGCCGAACAAGGCGGCCGGAGGCAGTATGCCCTTCTGATTCAGTGCGGCGCCCTTGCCCGGATTTGTGGTCTCGCAGGCGGCATACTCGGCCAGCCGGCAGTGGAAGCACTCGCCACAGGCAATCACAAACGGGATCACCACGCGATCACCGGGTTTCACCTGGGTCACGCCGCTGCCGACCTCTTCCACCACGCCCATGAATTCGTGGCCCAGCACATCGCCATCGTGCAGGTCAGGAATCTTGCCGCGATAGAGGTGCAGGTCCGAACCGCAGATGGCGGTGGCGGTCACCCTCAGGATCAGATCATCCTCGGCCGCCAGTACCGGGTCCGGCACGGTCTCGACGCGCACATCCTTGCGGCCGTGATAGGTCAATGCCTGCATCGCGGTTCTCCAGAAAGATCGGAACACCAGCATCGCAGGGCACTCCTCCTGCTGCGGTGACATCCGGGTGTGCGCAGCGTTCATTCCGCGGCGTCGTGGCGTTAACCCGGACCGGTGCAGGCTTCAGGTTCTCGCCGCAGGAGCTGCCCATGAACGACAAGCTGCCTTTCAATCCAACCACAGACGTGGACGATCAGTCGAAGGCCCATACGCCGGACAAACGTCGCAACGACCAGGCCAGGTGGAAGGACCACGACATGCCCGACGATGGGGACGGCCCCAAGGCGGCACCGGAGGACTACGAGCGCCCTGATCCCGATCCGACGGGGAAGCGTTGAGTCCGCCTCACATTCCGGATGCGCAGCAATCACGAGGCAAGGCCCTTTGCCCACGCAAGCTTCATGGACGGTCTTTGGAACAGCCTGAACGAGGTGTTGCATGTGGAAACGCAACGGTCTCTCGCTGGTGCTGCTTGCGCTCACGTTGGTGTTCATTGTGGGGCAGGCAGTTGCAGGGCATCACGTGCACAACCAGGAACTGGTCGAGCACGGACGCATGCCGATCGATTTCTGGCACTACCTGGCTACCGGGCACTTCGTCAGCGCTACGTTCGAGAATTGGGAGAGCGAATTCCTGCAGATGGGGATGTACGTTCTGCTGACGGTCAGCCTGCGCCAGCGCGGTTCGGCCGAATCGCGGCCGCTGGACCCTGCGCAGGAACAGAATCGCATCGAACCCGGCTGCACGCCCTGGCCGGTCAGGCGCGGTGGCCTGTGGAAGGTTCTTTACGGTCATTCGCTGGCGATTGCGTTCGGGCTGTTGTTCCTGTTCAGCTTTACGCTGCATGCATTGGGAAGCTGGCGCGCCGAGGAGGCCGAACAGCAGTTGAAGGGATTGCCGCCGCCAGGCTTTGTGGAGCACCTCGCCAGCAGCACATTCTGGTTCGAATCCATGCAGAACTGGCAAAGCGAATTCCTGGCCGTGCTGTCTCTGGTGGTGCTGACGATCTTCCTGCGCCAGAAAGATTCGCCGCAATCCAAGCCGGTCGAGGCGCCACATACCCAGACAGGAGATTGAACCATGGCAGATGATCCGTCGACTGCCTTGCTGATCATCGACATGTTCAGCCGTTTCGATTTCCCGGGCGCGCAGGAGCTGGCGCCCGCGGCAGAGCGGGCGGCCCGGCAGATCCGGCGCCTGAGGGATCACTTCGACGAACGCGGGTGGCCGGTCATCTACGCCAATGACAACTTCTCGGATTGGAAGCGCGATTTCCGCCAGCAGGTGGAACAGTGCCGGCGTGACGGCGGTCCGGCGGGGCGAATTGCCAGCCTTCTCTCACCTTTGCCCGGTCATTACTTCGTACTCAAGCCCAAGCACTCGGCGTTCCTCGCCAGTCCCTTGCCGATTCTGCTGGCCAAACTCGGAGTGCGCCGCCTGTGCCTGAGTGGCATGACGGCCGATTCGTGCGTTCTGGCCACCGCGCTGGATGCCAACGCCAGAGAGTTCCACGTCGTGTTGGCACCGGAGATCGTGGCGGGGCTGCCATCCCGGAAGCGGCGCGCACTGGCGCTGCTGGCTGATTCGGGCGCAGCCAGGATCGCGCGGCTTTCTTCGCTCGTCTCCGGGCAGGAAGCAGGATGGCGCTGAAGGCAGCTCAGGCCCGGTCGGCTATACCCTGTACGCCCGCATGACCGGCGCAATGTGCACAGCAGAAGATCTGGCCATTTCCTTCAACGCCATGCCCGATAACCGCGCATTCGCAGTGTGCGCAGCGGGGTGCGAATGCGTGGATCGCGCACTCGAACGAATCGAACGTGCCGCTGCGCCCGCCCTGCTGCAGGGTAAAGCTTTTGTCGTAGTAGTTGCCGCAGACATCACAGGTAGCCATGGGGCACCTCGTGCTGTGGAAGGAACATGCAGTGTGGACAGCGCGGGTGTTGGTGGCCGTGAATGCACCGTGTCGCGAGGGTGTAGGGCGTTCGCGTCGTCACCACGCAGCCGTCGCAGCAAACGGCTCCCGCTCATCCTCCAGCGCCCGGCCCAACGCCCATGCGGGCGCGCGCCTTTGATGGCCGCTGCATCCGTTCGAGCTCACACGCCGTAGGAAAGATGCCCGCGCTGTGCGGGTCATCCAGAAAGGAATGCACCGTGAACGCTCTTCAGCGCATCACCGCCGCAGTCGGCTTCGCTGTACTTGTTTCGGCCGGCTCCAGCGCTTTCGCCGCCAACACCGTAATGGTGGGCGGGGCAGAAATGTACCCGACCAGGACCATCGTCGAAAATGCCGTCAATTCCAAGGATCACACCACGCTGGTCGCAGCGGTCAAAGCAGCGGGCCTGGTCGACACTCTCAACGGCGCCGGCCCGTTCACTGTTTTCGCGCCCACCAATGCGGCCTTCGACAAGCTGCCTGCGGGCACTGTCGGTACGCTGGTGAAGCCTGAAAACAAGGCGCAGCTGACACGGATCCTTACCTATCACGTTGTCCCGGGCAACTACAGTTCCGCCCAGCTCCTGGCCGATGCCCGCAAGCACGGCGGCAAGGCCAGCCTCAAGACTGTGCAGGGCGAGCCTCTCACCGTGGCGCTCCACGATGGCAAGCTCTGGGTCATCGGTGCAAAGGGTGGCAAGGCAGGCATCAGCATTGCCGACGTCAACCAGTCCAACGGCGTCATCCACGTGGTCGACACCGTGCTGATGCCCAAGTAAGGGGCTCACGCGACGGGCATCGGGCGCGATGCCCGTTGCCCGGGTGGGCCACCCGCCGGGCACCCTGCGGACCTCCCGCGCATCCCGCAGTGGCAGGGGCTACCACTCCGGCCCCAGCAGCTTCACTACTTCGGCTTCAAGTTTCTGCGCGGCCTCGTCCTGGGAGGCGACCTTGATGCACAGCCCCGACTGCGCCGGCCCCGGCATCAGCTGGTAGCGGTTGATCATGATGTTCAGAGCACGTGGACGCGACAACGGCCTGGATGCCCGCGTCCGTCACGGAACGCGCCGGGCCGCATCACTCGCTGCACCGGTCCGCGCGCTATGATGCTGCGACCCGGAACCTGCGATGTTTGCAGCGGCCGCCCGTCCGCTGATCGCGCGCGCCAGGACCCCCTGCGCCGGGGTCGCTGCCGGTGCCGCTGAAGCCCCACTCCATGCTCGCCCCCCAAACCCCCCTCGTGATCTGGGCAGCGGTCGCCGTTGCCACCATCGGCCTGCTGTTCCGTCCTTTCCGCATCCCCGAATATGTGTGGGCGTTGTGCGCTGCCGCCCTCTTGCCGTTGATGGGCGCGGTGTCGCTGCACACCGCATGGGGCGCGGTGGCCGAAGGCCGCGACGTCTACCTCTTCCTGGTCGGCATGATGATGCTGGCCGAACTGGCGCGGCGCGAAGGCCTGTTCGATTGGGTGGCGTTGTACGCGGTCCGGCATGCGGGCGGATCCGGGCGACGCCTGTTCGACCTGGTATTCCTGGTCGGCACGCTGGTGACGGTGTTCCTGTCCAACGATGCAACGGCCGTGGTGCTGACCCCGGCGGTCTACGCCGCCTGCAAGGCGGCGCGCGCCAATCCCCTGCCCTACCTGTTCGTCTGTGCATTCATCGCCAATGCGGCCAGCTTCGTGCTGCCTATTTCCAATCCGGCCAACCTGGTGGTGTACGGCCAGCACATGCCGCCGCTGCTGCAGTGGCTGGCGCAGTTCGCGCTGCCATCGGCGGCGGCGATCGGTGCCACCTATCTGGTCCTGCGCTGGGTGCACCGGCGCGAGATCGCCCAGCCGCTGGTGGCCGCGCCGGTGCATCGCCCGTTGACCGACGGCGGCCGGCTGAGCGCACTGGGCGTGCTGTTCACCGGCACCGTGTTGCTGGTCACGTCCGCCTTGAACGGGCCATTGGGCCTGACCACGTTCTGCGCGGGCACGCTGACTGTGGCGGTGGTGGCGATCCGTCAGCGGCGCAGCCCGCTGCCACTGCTGCGCCACGTGTCCTGGGGCGTGCTGCCGCTGGTGGCGGGACTGTTCGTGCTGGTGGAAGCGGTGGCGCAGACCGGTGTCATCCAGACTGCGGCCAGCGCGCTGCAGGCCGTGGCGCAGGCGTCTCCCCGCCAGGCCAGCTGGCTGGCCGGTGGCGCGGCTGCGCTGCTGAGCAACGTGGCCAACAATCTGCCGGTCGGCCTGGCCGCCGGTTCGCTGGGGCAGATGGCCGACCTGCCGGCGCAGACCCGTGCCGCATTGCTGGTCGGCGTGGATCTGGGGCCCAACCTGTCGGTCACCGGTTCGCTGGCGACGATGCTGTGGCTGGTGGCGCTGCGCCGCGA
The DNA here is from genome assembly GCF_034508895.1 of Stenotrophomonas geniculata. NCBI lineage: Bacteria > Pseudomonadati > Pseudomonadota > Gammaproteobacteria > Lysobacterales > Lysobacteraceae > Stenotrophomonas > Stenotrophomonas geniculata. Next base: position 4,135,820 of record NZ_CP140571.1, on the reverse strand, counting down.
GGGCGAGCATGTCAGCGCGCTCGACTTCCTGCGTGTCGGCGCGCTGGTGATGCCACCGGCGTTGATCGGAGCATTGCTGCTGCTCTGATCGGCGCGCGAGTGGCATGCGCTTCTAGAAGGCCACCTGCAGGCGGGTATTGAAGGTGGTGCCTTCATCCCTGCCCTGGCCGGTGCCGCTGCGGTTGCGGGTCTGCCAACGGATCGCCTCGAACATCACGCGGCTGAAGTCGTTGAGATACCAGTTCGCACCCAGCGTCCACGCGTGGCCGGTACCGCCACTGGGCAGCTCGGCATAGTCCACGTCCTCGTAGCGCCCTTTCAGTTCCCATGCCCCGGCGCCGCCGCGGGTGACAGGATCGGCCACCTTGACCCGGCCCCAGGTGCCGGCCTTGCCCGAATAGGCCGGCCTTGCACCGGCCAGGAACCAGCCAGCCGAAATCGCCCAGGCCTGGTGGTCCAGATCGTAGCGCCCGCTGGCGTCGGCCCCGCGCAGCTTGCGCGTACCCCATTCGCCGGTCGCCCAGGCCGGCCCGAAGAAGCCTGCCAGTTCCGCGCCATGGGCCGTGCTGCGCTCGGCGCCCAGCAGTGTGCCCGGCGCGATCTTGACCAGGTCGTTGAAGTGCCCGGCGATGGCCGAACTGCGGACGACGCCGCTGGCGCCTGCGGCGATCTCCTCGTGGAAGACCCAGGCCCCCAGGTGCACCGTGACCGCATCGTTGGCCACCGGGTTCCAATGCACGCGCGTGGCCCAGGTCTGGCTGTCGTTGTCGGTGCCGGTGTTGTTGAGATCGTTGCCGGCCACCGACAGGCTGGCATGCCAGTCCTTGCCGTACACGCGCTCGGTCAGGCCGACACCGAACAGGCCGCGCTGCGGCAGCATCAGCGTGCCGACCACGTTGCGGTCCTGGAACGGCGTGTTGGACGTGCTGCTGGAGCCGTCGATACCCCGGTCGTTGAGGCGGTTGCCCACGGTCAGGTCGGCCGGCAGCCCGAACAGGCGGTGGTCCACGGTGGCGTAGACCGACTTCCACGCCACCGCGTTGTCGGCGAAGTCACCTTCCACCGCCCAGCCGAGGATGCCGTAGCGGCCTTCGGCGCCCAACCGCACCGAGCGGATCTCGGTACCGGAGATGTTGCGGTCACTCACTGAGGACCCATCGGTGCTGGATGCGTCGACGAACAGGCGTCCGCGCGGACGGAACACCACGCTGCCATCGGCACTGCTGAATTCCGGTGCGCCCTTGGACCAGGTGACCTTGGGCGCCTTGGCCTGGCTGGATTCCAGTGCGGCAATGCGGGTGTCCAGCGCGGGAGCCTGCGTTGCGACCGCCGCGCCGGAAGTGCCGCGCCCGCCCTCCACGGCACGCAGGCGCGCCTCCAACTGCTGGATCTGCAGCGCCTGCTGCTGCACCAGGCGTGAGAGTTCGGCCTGGCTCAGTGGTGCGGGAGGGGACGAAACAGCCTGGGCGCCAACATGGCCACTGGCCAACAGCAGGCCAAGCGCGACCGGCAGCACTGCCAGCGGCAGCACGGTGGAATGATTCATGGGCTCTCTCTCCGGCCAGCCGGCCCCCTGGCCCGGCGCTGGCCTGTTGCGGTGGTGCGGGGGAAGATCGGGGGAGGAAGTGCGCGCCGCCGGATCGGTCCGGCGGCGCGGCGGGCCGGCTCAGCGCGGCCGGTTCAGCTGGTGGCCTGTGCCTGGGCGTTGGGACGCCAGGTGATCAGCTTGTTCTCGACCACGTCCAGCAGGGCGTCGATGACCAGCACGAAGGCGGCCAGGATGATGATGCCGGCGAACACGCCCACGGCATTGAAGTTGCCCTCGGCCTGCGCGATCAGGTAACCCAGGCCCGCCGAGGCCCCGAGGTACTCACCGATGATAGCGCCGACCACCGCGAAGCCCACCGAGGTGCGCAGCGAGGACAGGATCCAGCTGGCTGCTGCAGGGAAGTAGACATGGCGCAGCAGGTCGCTACGGCTTGCGCCCAGGATGCGGGCATTGGCCAGCACCACCGGATTCACCTCGCGCACGCCCTGCATGGCATTGAAGAACGTGGTGAAGAACACCAGGGTGACCGCCAGCGCCACCTTCGACCACAGGCCCAGCCCCAGCCACAACACGAAAATCGGCGCCAGCACTACGCGCGGAATTGCGTTGAAGCCTTTGATGAAGGGGTCGAGGATGCGCGCCGAGCGTCGGCTCAGGCCCAGCCACACGCCGCCAGCCACACCCAGGCCGGTGCCAATGATGTAGCCCAGCGCGGTTTCGGTCAGGGTGATGTAGACGTGCTGGTAGAACGAGGTGTCGGACAGCCAGGTCCAGGCCTGCTGCACGATCGCTGTTGGCGAAGGGAAGAAGAACGGATCGATCACGCCCAGCGCGATACCGCCTTCCCAGCCGCCGAAGACGGCGACTACCAGGGCCAGCTGGATGAATTTGTCAGTCTTGGCGTGCATAGCTCTTCTCCACTTCGCCGCGCAGGCAGGCCCAGATGTCGCGGTACAGGTCGGTGAAACGGTCATCCAGCTTGATCTCGGCCACATTGCGCGGACGCTCCAGATCCACGTCGAAGCTGCGCACCACGCGGCTGGCTGGGCCGGAGGACAGCACCACGACGCGATCCCCCAGGGCGATGGCTTCTTCCAGATCGTGGGTGATCAGGATCACCGAGCGCCGGTCCTCCTGCCAAAGACGCAGCAGCTCGTTCTGCATCAGGTGCCGGGTGTGGATGTCCAGCGCCGAGAACGGTTCATCCATCAGGATCACCTTCGGCTCGACGATCAGCGCCTGCGCCATCTGCACACGCTTGCGCTGGCCACCGGACAGCTGGTGGGGGTAGCGATGCTCGAAACCGGCCAGGCCGACCTTGGCCAGCCACGCGTTGGCCTTGGCCTTGCGTTCGGCTTCGGGCACGCCGCGGAAGCGCAGGCCGAGTTCAACATTCTGGTAAGCCGTCTTCCACGGCAGCAGCGCATCCTGCTGGAACAGGTAGCCGACCGACTCCTGCACGCCGCTGACAGTGCGGCCATCGATGGCTACTTCTCCGGAGGACGGTTTCAACAGCCCAGCCACGGAATTGAGGATGGTGCTCTTGCCGCAGCCGGTCGGCCCGACGATGGCAAGGAACTCGCCGTCACCCACCTGGATGTCGACATCACGCACGGCGGTGAATTCGCCGAAGGACATGGTCACCTTGTTGAGGGCAACCATGGTCTGTGCAGGCTCCAGCTGCGGCGCGCCGTTGAGCTGGCGCACGGTGGCATTGAGGGCCATGGGGTTACCTCCGATCACGGTTGGGCCGCCGGCGCCGCAGCGTGGGCACGCTCGACGAAGGCATTGGTGTAGGTCCTGGACAGATCGATGTTGGCCTTGGCCACATCCGTGTTGAACTCGCGCAGCACCTTCAGCGGCGTTTCCAGGTCGGCTGGCGTGAAGTGACCGTCCCGGGTAAAGATCGCGCGGGCGTTCTCCACCGCGCGGGCATAGGTGGCGCGGTCGCCGGAGACGTAGCTGTCCGGCAGCGCGGCAACGATCTCTTCGGCACTGTTGTCGGCGATGAACTTCAATGCCATCTGCTCGGCACGGGCGATCTTCTCGGCCGCTTCGGGGCGCTTGTCCAAGAAGCTCTGGTTGGCGTACATCACCGAGGTCGGGTACAGGCCGCCATAGACCTGGCGGGCGCCGTCATCGCTGCGCGCGTCGAGGAGGATCTTCCCGACCTTGCGCTCGGTGATCAGGGTGGCGGCTGGGTCGTAGTTGACCAGCAGGTCGATCTTGCCCTGCTCCAGCGCGGCGACCGCCGCAGCACCGGAGCCGACGCCGATCAGCGAGACGCTGTCCACCGGAATGTCGTGCTGAGCCAGGAAGTGACGGACGAAGAAGTCTGACGATGAGCCCGGTGCGGTGATGCCGACCTTCTGGCCCTTGATGGTGTCCGGGCGGGCCGGATCGAAGGTGGCATCCTCGCGGCCGGCCATCACCAGGCCGGAGTTGCGCGAGAGCAGCACGAAGGCCACCACGTCCTTGCCCTTGGCCTGCATCTGGATGGTGTGGTCGTAGAAGCCGACGGCCACGTCGGTGGAATTGGCCACCAGCGCCTGCAATACCTTGGAGCCGCCCTGGGCGAAGTTCTCGGTCTTCACTTCGAGACCGACATCCTTGAAATAGCCCTTTGCGTCGGCGATGAAGAACGGCAGGTTGTTGAGGTTGTAGGAGCCGACGCTGATGCGTACCGGCGCGTTGTCAGCGCTGCCCGTGGACGCGCCTTCCGCGCGGCCGCTGTTGCTGCATCCGGCCGCGGCCAGACCAGCCGCGCACAGCGCGGCCATCAAGAACTGCTTGTACATCATCCCTCCCAGGAGTGAAGCATCTACGTTGTAATGGCGGACATGCGTGTCTACGCCGGCCCGTCCGGATTCAGATCATGCCGCTGACGTCCATTGGCGGGCTTGGGTGGCACTGGCCATGGTGGGCGCGGGCGAAGTCGCGTACACGCGCCCCTCGAACAAGCGGCGCGCGGTGCGGACCACGCTGGCAATCACCGGCGAATCGTCCGAGCTGCGACTGAGGCCCACCTCCAGGGCCCCGCTCGGATGTTCGAGGGTAATGCGGCCGGGAACGGACAGGCATCCGACCAAAGTGTGGGCCAGCGTGCCCGCCGTAACGGCGGCGGTGGCCAGGCCAACCGCACCGGTAATGGCCAGCGCGGTGTGGCATTGATGCGGCATGAAATAGCGCACCTGCAGATCGCCCCCATGTTGCGGCGCCGACAGCAGCACCGGCTTCGGAATGACCTTGTTGCCAGCGTCGGCGATGCCCATGCGGGCGCCCGCCTCGATGCGCAACGCTTCCAGCCGGCGCATGAATACCGCGTCCGCGTTCAGTTCGGCGGGCGGGGCATCGCCGCGCACGCCCAGGTCTTCGGCACGCACCAGCATCATCGGCATCGCGCAGTCCACCAGGCTGACCGGCACGCCATCGATGGTCTCCTGCGCGTGCCCGCTGGGCAGCAGCTTGCCGGTGCGGGCACCTGCCGCATCAAGGAAGGAGAGCCTGACCGGCGAAGCCGAGCCCGGCGCGCCGGCAATGCGCGTGTCACCTCGGTACACCACGTTGCCGCCGGGCGTTTCCACCGTGGCGACGATCAGCTTGCCGGTGTTGACGTTGTGGATGCGCACCTCGGTCTGCGGATCCTGCGCCTGCACCAGCCCACGCTCGATGGCATACGGGCCTACGGCCGCCAGCATGTTGCCGCAGTTCGGCGAGGTATCCACCACCTGCTGCTCTACCCGTACCTGGGCGAACAGGTAGTCGACATCGGCGTCCGGACGGCTGGAGCGGTCGATGATCGCCACCTTGCTGGTCAGCGCGTTGCCTCCGCCGATGCCATCGATCTGCAGCGGATGCCCCGATCCCATCACTTCCAGCAGCAGGCGATCGCGTTCGGCGGTGTCCGCCGGCAGGTCGCTGGCCAGGAAGAAAGGGCCCTTGGAGGTGCCGCCGCGCATGAGGACGCAGGGAATGCTGAGCAGATCGTTGGACATACGTGTGCTAGATTGATGCGTATAGGGGATGAATGACCCCTCTGTGATTCGATACTGGCATGACCCCAATTGATCTGTGAATTGCTGATTTTTGGATGATTGATACCTAATGAGCATCAATTGCGAAATCCTGGATCTGCGTGCGTTCCTGCTGGTGTCGGAGACCCGCAGCTTCCATCGCGCCGCGGAAATCCTGCACGTCTCCCAGCCAGCACTCAGCCGGCGTATCCAGAAACTGGAACAGGCGGTGGGGTCGCCGCTGCTGGAGCGCACCACGCGCAGCGTCAGTACCACCGCTGTCGGCGAGAACCTGCTGCCGCTGGTGCGCCGCATGCTGGAGGAATTCGATGGATCACTGTTCTCGCTGCGCGGCCGCGAAGACACCCGCGGCGCGACAGTGACCATCGCCTGCCTGCCGACGGCGGCGTTCTACTTCCTGCCCAGCGTGATGGCGCGTTTCCACGAAGCGCACCCGAACGTGCGCTTCCGCATTCTGGATATCCCGGCCACGGAGGGGCTGCAGGCAGTGGAACGTGGCGAAGTGGAGTTCGGCATCAACTTCATGGGCGCCAACGATCCGAATCTCGATTTCGACGTACTGGCAGAGGACCCGTTCGTGCTGGCGTGCCGTCGCGATCATCCGCTGGCGCGCAAGCGCAAGGTGGAATGGGCCGACCTGGCCGAGCACCAGTTGATCACCGTGCATCGCACCAGCGGCAACCGCACGCTGCTGGATGGTGCGCTGGCGCGCGAGAACCTCAAGTTGAGCTGGCACTACGAAGTGACCCACCTGTCGACGTCACTGGGCATGGTCGAGGCGGGCATCGGGGTGTCGGTGCTGCCGAAGATGGCCACGCCAGATGGGGATCACCCCACCCTGGTGACGCGCGCGATCGGCAACCCTGTGGTGTCACGCACGATCGGCATCGTCCGCCGCCGCGGCGCCCTGCTCTCGCCCACGGCGGAGCGATTCCTGCAGATGCTGATGAGCCAGTGGCGTGGGGAGGCGTGAGCAGCCCCACAGTTCACGCACCCATCCGTTCCGGCACACTGGGCGCTGACAGGGTCGCCCTTCATGACGAGGCCGCGAAGATCGACGCAATACCTGCAAGCGATCCCACGGCCACCCATGAGAGCGTGGCGAATGCAGTCAGCAGTACCTTCCGGTGGACGGCCTGCGCTTCGTTCTGGGCCTCCGACCGTCGCGCATAGGGCCTGGAGAAACCCAGCAGTTCGCCGGTGACAGTCAACACCCCCATCAGGATCAGTGCGGTCACGCAGAAGCCGAACATGGAGCCTATGAAGGCCAAATGGCGGGTGTCGCCGATAGCCTGCTGAGTCCCGGCCAGGGCTTCCACAAGTTGCCCCGTCCACCGGGCGGGCAGCCAAGCCAGGGCTGCGACAATGCCGAAGTGACTGGCCACGTTGATCCAGAACCAGGATGTGGTCTTCATGACGTCAGCGTTTCCGGTGTTGGCCAGTGGCGGGCATCGTGACGCCTGCGCCAGCCCCGCGCAACGCTGCATGGGGAAGCCAGCCAGCGGCCGGCACTACCAGGTCAATCAGCCTGCGGTTTCCAGCCCCTTGCCTGCCGCATCCATCCGCAACGAGGCCAGGTACCGGCAGTACTTGCCGACGAACATGAGCGGTCCCTGGTGAAGGTGGCGAGGGGCCCTCGCCTTGGCGCTCACTATTCGCTTCCGCCCCAATGGCGACCAGTGACACCTGTCAGTCTTCGTGGATTACGCCGCGCGCACCGCGAACACGCTGCCGGTACTGCTCGATCCACTCCAGCGAGGGCGCAACACCGCCGAACGGGAACAGGTGCGGACTGACCTGGCCATGCGCGCTGGTCAACTCCTTCACCAGGCGATCGACGAAAACCTCCGGCCCCGCCGTTCCGAGCAGGCGGCCGATCGAGATGCCATACCGGGCGAGCATCGATGCACTGGCGCCTACGCCGCACATCGCCGCATAACGCAGCAAGCGGGTGATGCTGGCCGGGCCCGGCACACCGACCAGCACCGGAACGGTGATGCCACGCGTGCGCAGTGCATCCAGCCAGGTCAGCACGGTATCGGCATCGAACGCGAACTGGGTGACGATCAAGGGGGCCATGCCGCGTGCTTCGATGCGCTGGCATTTGTGTTGAAGCGCCTGCCAGCGTTCGTCACTGCTCATTACCGGGTGGCCTTCCGGATGCCCGCCGATGGCGGCGACCTTGATACCGTGTCGCTCCAGAAGACCGGTCTCGATGATCGACGCGCTGTCTGCAAATGGTCCGATGGGCGTGGCCAGGTCACCCGCGATCAGCAGGCAACGCGCGACCCCGGCTTCGCCGGCGGCACGTTCCAGGAAGCGCTCAAGCGCTGCGTGTGACCCGATACGCCGGGCGGAGAGATGCGGCATCGGCTCGAAGCCGAGCTCGCGCACCGCGCATGCGGCGGCCAGGCGTGCGTCGTCGTCCTCGCTGGCCAGCCAGGGAATGGAGATGATTGTGCCGCGCGGTATGCGAGCCGCCTCGGCGCGCAGCGCAGGCATGGCTTTCGCGCTGACTTCCAGTGAAAAGGCGTTGATGAAGGCGTCCGCCCGCAGTGACATGCCTGCCGACATCAACGCGCCCCGCCCACATTGCCGGCAAGCGGCGAGCTGTTACGGGCCAGCTCGATGAAGGCCTGGAGGTAGTCGATACCGGTATCGGCCTCGCGCGCGCCCAGGTAGATCTGCTTGGGGATGCCTTTGGCACCCAGGCGGACGGGCACGACGTCCATGCGCGCAGCGTACTCCTCCACCAGCCAGCGCGGCATGGCGGCCACGCCGCGGCCGCTGGCCACCATCTGCATCATGATGTCGGTGGTTTCAATGGCCTTGTGGCGCCGCGGCGTGATGCCGGCCGGCAGCAGGAACTGGTTGTAGATGTCCAGGCGCTCGAACGGCACCGGGTAGCTGATCAGCACTTCCTGGCCGAGCTGGCGCGGCTTTACGTAGTCCACCTTGGCCAGGGCGTGGTTGCTGGCCACCACCAGCACCTGCTCGTAGTCGAACACGGGAATGAACTTCAGGCCTGGCTTCAGCAATGGGTCGGGGGTGACCAGCAGGTCGATCTCATAGCCGAACAGCGCGCCGATGCCGCCGAACTGGAACTTCTGCTTGACGTCCACATCCACGTCCGGCCATGCCGCCAGGTACGGCGAGACGATCTTCAACAGCCACTGATAGCAGGGATGGCACTCCATGCCGATGCGCAGCGCGCCGCGCTCGCCCTGTGCGAACTGGCCCAGCCGCTCCTCGGCCAGGTCCAGCTGCGGCAGCACGCGGTTGGCGACTGCCAGCAGGTATTGCCCGGCCTGGGTCAGCCGCAGGCTGCGGCCTTCGCGCAGCCACACATCCGTGCCGAGCTGCTGCTCCAGCTTTTTCATGCTGTGGCTCAGGGCTGACTGGGTCAGGTTGAGCACGCCGGCCGCGGCGGTGAGCGAGCCCTGCTGCTCAACCTGCTGCACGATGCTGAGGTGGATCCGTTCCAGCATGACGATGAATCTCGCTCATGGATTGGTGAAGTAATACCATTTTACGTCATGGAAGGCACTGACTAGGATCGGGTCATGCTTTCACCTGCCCACCCCCTTCGAATCGTCGCCGTCTCCGGCGGATTGCAACGCCCTTCTAGGGCCGCCACGCTGACCGAGCATCTGCTGGACCTGATCGGCGAGGACATCCATTGCGAGCAACACCTGATCGAACTGGGCGAGCTGGCGCCGCAGCTGGCCGGCGCACTGTGGCGCTCACAGTTGCCCGACGCTGTGGAGCGGCAGCTGGTTGCTGTTGAACAGGCCGACGTACTGGTGGTGGCAACGCCGGTCTACCGCGGTTCGTACACGGGGCTGTTCAAGCACTTCTTCGACTTCATCCACCAGGACGCACTGGTCGACACCCCCATCCTGCTTGCCGCCACCGGTGGCAGCGAGCGCCACTCGCTGGTGATCGACCATCAGCTGCGCCCGCTCTTCAGCTTCTTCCAGGCGCGCACCCTGCCATTGGGTGTCTACGCCACCGATCGCGATTTCGCCGACGGCCGCGTGCACAGCGACGCCCTGATCGAGCGGGCGCGACTGGCGGTACGGCGGGCCATGCCGCTGCTGGCGCTGCCCCGCCATCGTGCCACCGCCCTTGAGACCGCCGCAGCGCTTTGAATGCCGGATGCCCTCGCCCGCATCCGGATGCCACCCCGCAACACGGAACGCCGCCCATGACGACCGACACCTTCACCTTCAGCATCACGCGCATCCCCTTCAACGAGGACTACCAGCCCGCCGATGGCACGCGCATCACCACCAATTTCGCCAACCTGGCCCGCGGTGCGTCCCGGCAGGAGAACCTGCGCAACACGATCAGCATGATCAACAACCGCTTCAACGATCTGGCGCACTGGGACAACCCGAGCGCGGATCGCTATGCGGTCGAGCTGGACATCATCTCGGTGGAGATGCACATCGACGGCAGCGATGGCCGTGATCCGTTCCCGTTGATCGAGGTCCTGCGCCCAACCATTGTCGACACGCAGACCGGTGCGCGCACCGAGGGTATCGTCGGCAACAATTTCTCGTCCTACGTGCGCGACTACGATTTCAGCGTGGTGCTGCCGGCCAGCAACGAGGGCAAGGCCACCTTCGGCATTCCGGAAGGCTTTGGCGACCTGCATGGCAAGCTGTTCAAGCACTTCCTGGAGTCTGACGCCTACCGTGCCAACTTCAGCAAGGGGCCGGTGATCTGCATCAGCGTATCCAGCAGCAAGACCTACCACCGCACCGAGAACCACCATCCGATCCTGGGCGTGGAATACCGCCAGGGCGAGTTCTCTCCCACTGACCAGTATTTCGACAAGATGGGCCTGCAGGTGCGCTACTTCATGCCACCGGGCAGCGTGGCGCCGCTTGCCTTCTACTTCCAGGGCGACCTGCTGGGGGATTACTCGAATCTGGAACTGATCGGCACCATCAGCACGATGGAAGCGTTCCAGAAGATCTACCGCCCGGAGATCTACAACGCCAACTCTGTGGCCGGCAAGGTCTACCAGCCCAGCCTGAAGCACCAGGACTATTCGTCCACCCGCATCGTCTACGACCGCGAAGAGCGCAGCCAGCTGGCGGTCAAGCAGGGCAAGTTCACCGAAGAACACTTCATCAAGCCGTATCGCGCCGTGCTTGAGCAGTGGGCTGCCCGCTGATCCATCGATTTTCCATTCGCCCCCAGGAAACAAGACGCAATGTCGACGAAGAAACTGCTCCCTACCTCCACCGCCGGCAGCCTGCCCAAGCCGTCCTGGCTGGCAGAACCCGAAAAGCTCTGGTCGCCCTGGAAGCTGCAGGACGAAGGCCTGACTGAAGGCAAGCAGGATGCCCTGCGCCTGTCCCTGCAGGAACAGCAGTATGCCGGCATCGATATCGTCAGCGACGGCGAGCAGACCCGGCAGCACTTCGTCACCACCTTCATCGAACACCTCAGCGGCGTTGATTTCGAGAAGCGCGAGACCGTGCGCATCCGCAACCGCTACGATGCCAGCGTGCCGACCGTGGTCGGCGCAGTGAGCCGTCCGAAGCCGGTGTTCGTGGAGGATGCGAAGTTCCTGCGCCGGCAGACCACGCAGCCGATCAAGTGGGCACTGCCTGGCCCGATGACGATGATCGACACGCTGTACGACGCGCACTACAAGAGCCGTGAGAAGCTGGCCTGGGAATTCGCGAAGATCCTCAACGAGGAAGCAAAGGAGCTGGAAGCCGCTGGCGTGGACATCATCCAGTTCGACGAGCCGGCCTTCAACGTGTTCTTCGACGAAGTGAACGACTGGGGCGTAGCCGCGTTGGAGCGTGCGATCGAAGGACTGAAGTGCGAGACCGCCGTGCACATCTGCTACGGCTACGGCATCAAGGCCAACACCGACTGGAAGCAGACGCTGGGGTCGGAATGGCGGCAGTATGAAGAGTCGTTCCCCAAGCTGCAGACCTCCAACCTCGACATCATCTCGCTGGAATGCCACAACTCGCACGTACCGATCGACCTGATCGAGCTGGTGCGTGGCAAGAAAGTGATGGTCGGCGCCATCGACGTGGCGTCCAGCACGGTGGAGACCGCCGATGAAGTAGCCAACACCCTGCGCAAGGCCCTGCAGTTCGTGGATGCCGACAAGCTTTACCCGAGCACCAACTGCGGCATGGCGCCGCTGGCCCGTGAAGTGGCACGGGGCAAGCTGCGTGCGCTCAGCGAAGGGGCCCGGATCGTGCGTGAGGAGCTTTCGGTGTAGCCCTGGCTGGAGATGTGTTCCCGTTTCGGCGCGAGGAGGATGGAATCTGGCCGGGTACAGACCAGGCTCCACCTCGTCCCTGCACCTCGGGCCTGGCGGCCATCATGCGCGGCCGTGGTGCCAGCGCTTCCTTGATCCGCCCCATCTCCCCTGCCCCGGCTTCAGCCAGGCGCCGGGCCTGCTGCCGCTGCTCCCGCGTCAGCACCTGCGAGGGCACGGCGCCCGCGCCGGGCGCAACAGCCACCAACCGCGCCACCGCATCGCGCAGAGGCAACTGCGGGCAGAGCCGTGCAGCACACCAGCGCTCGGCGTAGCGCTTGGCCTGACGGGTGCTGGTGGCGGACACGACCTTGGCCTGTGACATCTTGCGTGCGTCCAGGTACAGGCGGAACCCGAGCGCGGCATGCGGCACGATACGGGCCACCGAACGGCCGTTCCACCACAGATCCCAGCGCTCGCCGCTCTGCACCCACCCGGATGGCCGGGAGGCGGTCACGCACGCAGGAAATTTGAACGAAGAGGCCATGGCGGGAAGGATACGAACAACCGTCGCATGACTTGAGACCGGGCGAACACCTGCGCGGAAGGCTGCCCGGATGCACCATTAACGTGACACATCACGCTCGATGATGCTTTCGATCCAGTTGAGGTAGCGGGACACGCGGACGTTGTAAACCACCTGGCCATAGAAGCCCGCCTCTAGCGCATGCTCGGGAACGGCGGTGATCCAGGAGCCGAGGCCCACCAGCTGCCAGGTCCCTTCCTTACTGATCAGCAGCGGGCCGCCGCTGTCGCCGTTGCCGAGCACGCCCTCAAGGGGAAGGCCCTGCGGAGGTGGATCGAACCGGTACCAGAGATAGCGCGTGTTGCCGCCGGTGATCGCGTTGCAGGCTCGCCGCAGCGTCGTACGATGCGGCCCGCCGGGCGCCAGCCCCACGGCACCGTTGCCGGTGGCGCCTTTCCCTATCAGGGAGGCGACCTGCGTGACCTCGTCGGCGCCACGGTAGAGTGCGACCGGCGGCACACCGCTCACCGGGGCGGCAAGTCTGATCAGTGCAATGTCGTCCGACGCTGCCAGAAACGCATGGATTTTCGATGCGCTCCCGGTTGCCATCGCTTCCTTGCCCAGCGCCTCGGGCATCCTCCGGTAGCCGGGGTGCAGGAAGACACGCTCGACGCCGTAGCCCTTCCCATCGATGGTGATCGTGGCATCCATCCCCTCCATCGGCGCGGCATGCGCGGCAGTCAGCACCCACTGCGGTGCGATCAGGACGCCGTGCCCCTCGCCCGGCATGTCTGCCAGTGCCGGGAACACCGATGCGTCGATCCGGTAGCTGGCATCGTCAACATCATCGCGGATGACCACGGCACCGGCGGCGAACGGGAGCGTGGCCAATGCCAGGAAAATCCAGCGGTTCATGATTGCTTTCATCCTTGCAGTTCAATCACAACAGCCTAGGGGATATCCCTGCAATACGGGGAGATCGTGCGACCACTCCCGGCGATGGCCGACGAACCCGGGGAAACGGGAGTTGAAGCCAGGTGGGCCATGCCCTACCTGCGGCCCCGATAGGGTTCGCAGCCCACGCCGTCATTGTCACGATCGAGGTGCGGGCCATACCCCGGATCACCACGCCGTACCGGCGCAACCCCGGCGGCGCGGGCCTCCGCGCAGTTGGCAAATGCCCGGGAACCGCGCGCGGGGGCAGGGGCGAAACTGCTGCGCGGAGTGTCGACGTATCGAGGGGCGGCTGGAGCGCCTCGATGGCAGTGATACTCACCCGTTTTCCGGTTGGTGTGGCAACCCTGCTTGTCGAGCCCGCCCGGATGCGCGAGCGCATTGGCGGACAGTGCCAGTGCGAGCATGCCGGATGCAGCCAATACGATGGAATCTCGGCGCCGGGTATCCATGCCTTCCCCCTGTCAGGCAATCCTGCCAAAGGGAAGGCTAGCATGGTGTCTCGACCGCCAGGCTTGACGCTGCAGCGGCGACCACTCAGCGCTGGTAGTCCTTCAGGAACAGCCAGGTGATCAGCGTGGCATCCGGCCCCTTCGGGTCGGTGAATGGCAGGCCCGACTGGCTGCCGCTCCAGGCATGCCCCATGCCCTTCACCACATAGTGCTGGACCAGCGTCCTGCCGCCGTACGCGTAGGTGTCGACGGTATACGCGCGGCCGCCCGGCACCTGGCCGTGATAGGTGCTGGTCGGCACGTACTTCACCGAATCGTTGTCCATGCCGTCGTCGGCCAGGTCATTGGTCTGCAGGAACTGGCGCACGGCCTGCTGCCCGTTCACCGGGTTGACGGTGAGGTCGGCGCTGCCATGGAACACCAGCACCGGCAGCGGTCGCGGCGACGGCGAACCCGAACACTGCCATGCCAGGCGACCGTTGCTGTCCGGCGAGTAGATGCTGCCGGCCAACAGTGCGTAGGCGCTGCCGGAAATCGTGGTCGCACCCTTGAACATGCCACCGGAATGGATGGCACCTGCGGCGAACACGTCCGAATAGCAGCCCAGCATGATCGAGGTCATCGCGCCGCCCGCCGAAATGCCGGTGACGTACACGCGATGCGGATCAACGCTGTAAGCCGCCTTCACCTTTTCCACGATGCCGGCCAGGAGCGAGGGCTCGCCACTGTCGCGTGCCTGGTTGATCGGCAGCTGCCAGTTCCAGCAGCGGGCCGGATTGGAGGTGACGTTCTGCCGCGGGTAGACCACGATGAAGCCTTCGGTGTCGGCCACATCGTTGAAGCCCGAGGCCTCGCCCATCAGGTTCGGCCCGGTCACGCAGCCGTGCAGCACCAGCAGCAGAGGCAGCGGTTGTGTGTCGTCGTAGCCGGCGGGCACCCACACCTGGTATTCGCGGGCGCCGAACAGATTGCCGTACAGGCCAATGTCCCAATGCCCGGCCGGGCCTGCGGCAACGGCGCTGCCCGCCATCGCCAGCCAACTGCACAGTATCAGCAGTACAACCTTGATCGAATCGATTCCGGATTTCATGGCCAGATCCTCATGCGTGAGTCGTGGATGAAGGGGTACCGGGATGCGCTTCCGGCTGGGGGCGCGCCCAGTATCCGCATCCGGCGGCCGCTGCCGACTGGACCTAGGTCCACTCGCCGCTGCCCGATGACACCGCTAGCCTTGGCTGCAGGGGTGGCAATGGGCCATCTGCAAGCACCTGCCTGGGGGAGGACCGAATGAAACGGAATTGTTTGAGTCTCATGATCGGCGCGCTGCTGGCCTCCGGGCCGGTACTGGCACAGGAAGCGCCCCAGGCCACGCCGACGGTGGGCAGGACTGCATCACCCACCAACCTGGACAGCATCAAGGTCACCGCACGCAAGCGCGAGGAAACCCTGCAGGAGGTGCCGGTTGCCGTCACTGCGTTTACCTCCGAGGCGCTGGACAAGATGAATGTCCAGGACATCAGCGACCTGGATGCGCAGGTGCCCAACCTGACCATCTACGCTGCCCGCGGCGCCAGCAGCACGGTCACCGCCTACATCCGTGGCATCGGCCAGTCCGATCCCACCTGGGGCGCCGATCCGGGCGTGGGCATCTACCTGGACGACGTCTATATCGCGCGTCCGCAGGGTGCGCTGCTGGATGTGTTCGATGTCTCGCGCATCGAGGTGCTGCGCGGCCCGCAGGGCACGCTGTATGGCAAGAACACCATCGGCGGCGCGATCAAGTACATCTCGCGCGGCCTGCCCACCCAGACCGAGGGCTTCGCCCAGATCACCGTGGGCAACTACAGCCAGCTGGATGCGAAGGCGGCCATCGGTGGCCCGATCGGCGGTGCCGACAGCGGCCTGCGCGCCCGTGTGGCGGTGGCCAGCATGAACCACGACGGGTTTGGCGAGAACACCTTCAACGGCCAGCCGGTCAGCGACAAGCAGATCAACGCGGCACGCCTGAACCTGGGCGCGTATGCGGGCGATGACTTCGACGTGCAGTTCGCACTGGACTGGATCGACGATCAGTCCGGCATGCGCGGCTCGAAGATGCTGGCGCCCAATCCGTTCCTGCGCGCCTACCCGCCGATGGACAGCCGCTATGACATCCGATCGGGCATGCGCAACCTCAACAACGTGGAGAGCAAGGGCGCCTCGGCCACGGTGAACTGGCGGCCGAACGAAGACATCGCACTGAAGTACGTGATCGCCAAGCGTGAATCGGACAGCGAGGCCAACATCGACTTCGATACCGCGCCGGTCAAGCTCGCCGACGTGGGTGGCACCTACCACGACGACCAGGTCAGCAACGAAGTGCAGGTGAACTACGATGCCGGCGGCCGGATGCGCGGCGTGGTCGGCCTGTACCAGTTCAGCGGCGAAGCTGGCGGGCAGATCCAGAACAACTACTTCAGTGCGCAGTTCGCCGACAACCAGGGCAAGGTGCTGACCGACAGCATCGCGCTGTACGCGGACTGGACCTTCGACCTGACCAGCAGACTGAAGCTCGATGTCGGCGCCCGCTACACCGACGAGGACAAGCGCGCGATCGTGCTGAACCGCCTCTACGCCGACCCGGGCTTCAGCCGGCCGGTGGCGGTGACCGCCGATTTCGACAAGAAGACCAACTTCAAGAACGTCTCGCCCAAGGTCTCGCTGGACTACCAGATCACCCCGGACATCATGGTCTATGGCCTGGCGACGCGTGGCTTCAAGTCCGGTGGCTACAACATCCGTGCCAACGCGGTGGCGGTACCGCGCTCGGCGGAGCCGTTCGATGACGAGACCGTGGACAGCTACGAAGTCGGCAGCAAGATGGCCTTCCTCGACCAGCGCCTGTTCCTGAACCTGTCGGCGTTCTACAACAAGTACAAGGACATCCAGCTGTCGGTGTTCACCGGCCTGGATACCAACGGCGATGGCATCGACGATTCCTTCTTCGGCGACTTCACCAACGCCGGCGCCGGTACCGTCAAAGGCCTGGAAGTCGAGTATCAGTACCTGCCCAGCCAGCACTGGCTGATTTCCGGCAACCTGGCATGGCTGGATACCAAGTACGACGAGTACATGGACCGCGGCATCAACGTGGCCAGGCAGATGAAGTTCACCAATGCCCCGGAATTCTCTGGTGCGTTCAACGTGGAATACCGCACCGACCTGGCCAACGGCAGCAACCTGTCGGCACGGGTGAGCTACAGTTACCAGAGCGAAGTGTGGCCGACCACCGACCTCAGCCCGGTGATCCGACAGCAGGGTTACGGGCTGGTCAATGCCGGCGTCATCTGGCGCTTGGATGACGCGTGGACCTTCTCGCTGCAGGGCACCAACCTGGCCGACAAGGAATACCGCACCACCGGCTACAACATCCCGGCGGTCGGCACGCTGATTGGCTTCTATGGCCCACCACGCGAATATAGCCTCAGCGTCCGTTACGATTTCTAGCGCATCCGTTACGATCTTCAGGAAGCTTCTGCATGACGCAGTCTTACGACGACCTGTACTGGAACAGCAATGATGGATTGCGCCTGCATGCGCGCGACCATGCACCCGATGCGGGGCAGGCAGCGCGTGGCACAGTGGTCTGCATTCCAGGACTGACCCGCAATGGTGCCGACTTCGATGCGCTTGCCAATGTACTCACCGCCGAGGGCTGGCGCGTGATCGCGGTCGACCTGCGTGGTCGTGCAGGCTCGGAACGCGCATATGACCCGTCCAGCTACAACCCGCGTGCCTATGCGGATGACATGGTTGCGTTGCTGCGCTCGCAGAACATCGACAAGGCG
The DNA here is from genome assembly GCF_034508895.1 of Stenotrophomonas geniculata. Taxonomy (NCBI): domain Bacteria; kingdom Pseudomonadati; phylum Pseudomonadota; class Gammaproteobacteria; order Lysobacterales; family Lysobacteraceae; genus Stenotrophomonas; species Stenotrophomonas geniculata. The sequence goes on along the minus strand of NZ_CP140571.1, from coordinate 4,118,240 downwards.
GTGTTCATCGGCACCTCGCTGGGCGTGCTGGTGACCATCACCCTCGCCTCGCGCGCGCCCGGGCGGATTTCCGGGGCGGTGCTCAACGATGCCGGCCCCAAGGTGCCACGCGAGGCGCTGGCACGGATCGGCAAGTACGCCGGCAAGCCGGTCCCGCCGATGGACCTGGTGCAGGCCACGGCCTACGTGGAATCCATCGGCAAGGCTGCGTTCCCGCGCTTCAGCACCGACGACTGGCGGCAGATGGCGGTGCGCACCTTCCGCCCGCGCAGCGATGGCCTGCTGGAACTGGACTACGACCCGGCAGTGATCCGTACTACCCGGCCATGGTTGCTGTGGCTGTTGCGTCCGCTGCTGTGGCGTGCGGTCCGCGGGCTGACCGCACGGGTGCCGGTGCTGGTGGTACGCGGTGCGCTGTCCGACATTCTGCCGGCCGATGTCGCGCGGCAGATGGCGGCCACCTCGGAAAGTGCCCGCCTGGTGGAGGTGCCCGATGTGGGGCACGCGCCGATGCTGTCCGAGCCAGAGGCGCGTGACGCGATCCTGACCTTGCTGGAGCGTGTGGCGTGAGTGCGGACAGCGACCTGCCTCCCGCCCTGCTGGCGTTGCAGCAGTGGGCCGCCAGTGAGCGGCTGAGTGGCGTGACCCGCGTGGACCAGGCGCGCATCGATGCTTTTGCCGACGCCACCGGTGACCACAACTGGATCCATGTCGATCCAGCGCGGGCGCAGGCGCAGATGCCGGGTGGGCATACCATCGCACATGGCTTCCTGTTGCTCTCGCTGACGGTGGAGGACGATGTGGCCGCCCTCGCCGGCTTCCCCGGCATCGCCCATGCGCTCAACTACGGCTTGAACAAGGTCCGCTTCCTGGCGCCGGTGCCGAGCGGGTCCGAGGTGCGGGTACGCTCGCAGCTGGTGTCACTGGATGCGCGCCAGCCCGGCCAGTGGCTGCTGACCCAGCGCAAGGCCGTCGAGCGGGTCGCCGATGGCGAGCTGGCACTGGTCGCTGAGCAGCTGTCACTGATCGTGATCGCCGCCTAGCACCACCCTGCCCGCTTCTCTCCCTACACTGGAGCGATGTTGACGCCCTCCATCGTCCTCTTCGCCTGCATTGCATGGACCGCACTGCTGTTTGGCGTGGCGCTGTGGGGCGAGCGCCGCGGGCACCGGCTTTCGAAGGCCTGGCCGCTCATCTATGCACTGTCGCTGGCCGTGCACTGCACCGCGTGGACCTACTACGGTGCGGCCTCGCAGGGGCTGCAATGGGGTTTCCCCATTCCACCGACCCTGGCCGGCATGGCGCTGATCTTCGCGTTGGGCCTGCCGTTCCTGCTCCGCCTCGGGCGGCTGGCCAAGCAGCACAACAGTGCCACCATCGCCGATCTGGTCGTTGCACGACTGCGTGCCGATCGCGGCCTCGGCTTCACTATCACCCTGGTGGCGCTGTTCGGCATCATTCCCTACATCGCACTGCAGCTGAAAGCCGTCAGCCAGGGGCTGGGTGCCCTGCTGGGTGATCGGTTCGCGCCTGCCGGTGCGCAGCTGGACATGTCGTTCTGGTTCGCGCTGACGATGGCCGCGTTCACCCTGCTGTTCGGTGCACGCAAGGCCTCGGCTACCGAGCCCAACCGCGGCATCGTGGTCGCGCTGGGCCTGGAATCGGTGCTGAAACTGGTCGCACTGCTGGCCATTGGCCTGTATGCGGCGCTGTCCGTGCACAAAGCCGGCACGCCGCTGCTGGAGAAGATGGCGCAGCTGCCGCCACCGGCCATCGTGCCGGACTATCTCACCATGGTCGCGCTGGGGGCGATCTCCGCGTTCACCCTGCCTCACCAGTTCCACGTCGGCGTGGTCGAGCTTCGCCAGACCTCGGACCTGAAGACGGCACGCTGGATGTTCCCGGCCTACCTGCTGCTGATCGGTCTGCCGTCGGTGCCGATGGCATTGGCCGGTGCCGCGCAGCTGCCGGCCTCGGTATCACCGGACCTGTACGTGCTGGCGCTGCCGCAGGCCGGTGGCCATCATCTGCTGGCGCTGCTGGCCTATCTGGGCAGCCTTAGCGCGGCCACGGGCATGATGATCCTGTCCGGGCTGACCCTGTCGATCATGCTTGGCAACCACGGATTCGGTTCGCGCCTGCTCGGCGGCATCGAGGGTCGCGTGGCCAACGCCGATCTGCGCCCGCGCGTGCTGGCGTTCCGCCGTGCCGGCATCCTCGCCGTGTTCCTGATGTCGTGGCTGTACAGCCGCGCGATGAGCGACACCGAGGCACTCAGCGATTTCGGCCTGATGTCCTTCACCGCCCTCTCGCAGCTGGCACCGGCTGTGCTGCTGGCGGTGTATCGCCCACGTACGCCCTCCGCGGCCATCATGGCCGGCATTGTGCTGGGCTCGTTGGCCTGGCTGTGGCTGGTACTGCTGCCGATGGTGATCCCGGCCGCGACGCCGTCGGTCGGCGCTGACGGGCTGCATTGGTTGTCGGTGGTCTCGCTGCGCGTGCAGCCGGGGCATATCGCCATCAGCATGGGGGCCAGCCTGGCGGTCAACCTGCTGGCCGTGGCCCTGGTGTCGCGCGCCGTGCGTCCGTCCTTGCCGCGGAGGCGGGATGCGGTGGCTGCGGCGTCCCTGCGCAGGACCGCCGGACGCTTCCTTGGCCAGGAGCGTGCGCGCCAGCTGCTGGAGGGCTACGCCGGGCAGATGCTGGATGACGACCGGGTCACCGCCGTCGAGCGTGAGCTGACGGCCGTGGTCGGCGCAGGCATGGCACGGCTGTTGGTCGAAGCCGCACGCGAGGGCGGCGCCGCGCCGCTGGACGCGGTGACCCGCGCCGTCGGCGAGGCCACCCAGGTGCTGCGCTTCAACCAGCGCCTGCTGGAAGCTGCGCTGGAGAACATGAGCCAGGGCATCAGCGTGGTCGATGCACAGCTGCAGCTGGTGGCCTGGAACAGCCGCTACGCCGCGCTGTTCAAGTTTCCGCCGGAGCTGCTGCAGGTCGGGCAGCCGGTGGTCAACCTCACGGCATGGGCACTGGGACAGCTGAAGATCGGCGACGGCCCTGGCGACACGCCGACCAAGGCATTGCAGCGCCGCGTCGCGCATATGCGCCGTGGCACGCCACACCTGTCCGAACGGATCTTCCCCGATGACACCATCGTCGAGATCCGCGGCAACCCGATGCCGGGCGGTGGCTATGTAGCCACCTTCACCGATGTCACGGCGTTCCGCCGCGCGGAAGATGCGCTCAAGCGCAGTAATGAGAATCTGGAACGCCGGGTACAGGACCGCACCGCGCGGCTGCAGCAGGCGGTACAGGAGGCCGAGCGCGCGAACGCGGCAAAAACGCGCTTCCTGACGGCGGTCGGCCATGATCTCATCCAGCCCCTGCATGCGGCCCAGTTGCTGACCGAGGCGATGTCGCAGCACATCGAGTCCGAGTTCCTCGACAGTTTCCTGCGGCAGATCCGCGGCGCATTGGATTCCACTGATGACCTGCTGTCCGGCCTGCTGGATATCTCGCGACTGGAAGCCGGTGGGCTGGTGGCCGATCCGCGCCCCTTCGCGCTGTCGACCGTGCTGGATCCGCTTGCGCAGGAGTTCGCGGTGCTGGCGGCGGCGCGTGGCCTGCAGTTCCGCCACGTGCGGAGCCAGGCCTGGGTCCATAGCGACCCACTGCTACTGCGCCGGGTGCTGCAGAACTTCCTGGCCAACGCCATTCGTTATACCCGCCATGGCGGTGTCTTGCTGGGTGTGCGCCGCCAGGGGCAGGCACTGATGATCGGCGTGCATGACACCGGCCCCGGCATTGCTCCGGAGCAGCAGGCGGTGGTGTTCGAGGAGTTCCACCGGATCGATCGCAGCAACGGGCAAGGACTGGGCCTGGGCTTGACCATCGCGCACCGCATCGCCGACCTGCTGCATGCACCCTTGCACCTGCGCAGCGTACCCGGGCATGGCTCGGCCTTCTCGATCAGCGTGCAACGCGCAGCACCCCCTGTGACCCCGCGCAGTCCACCACCGACGGGCGGCAGCAGCGCCCTGAAGGGAATTCGTGTACTGGTGGTGGACAACGACCCGGACGCACTGGAGGCGATGCGGCAGCTGCTGCATTCCTGGGGTTGCGATGTGATCGCGGCAGGCAACGTCGATGACATCGGACCCTCAGCGCACGAGGCGGCGCTGTGGCTGTTCGACTATCACCTGGATGATGGCGATACCGGTGTTGCGCTGTGGAAGCGGCTGGTGGGCATGCATGGGCCGCGGCCGACGGTGATCCTCAGTGCCGATACCGGCAGCGATACGCGCGAGGCGGTGCGCGGCGTTGGGCTGTCCCTGCTCAACAAGCCGTTCAAGCCGTTGGCGCTGCGCTGGGCGATCAACCACCTGCTGGCGACCACTGCCACGCCCTGACCCATCAGGGCTCGGGAAGCTCTTCGATCTGCCGGGACGGATCGGCCAATCCCATTTCGTGCAGCACGCGGATGGCCTGCGCGCGGTTGCGCACGCCCAGCCGCTCCATGATGCGTGTCATGTGTGCCTTGACCGTGCGCAGCTGTACGCCCAGCCGGTCGGCGATCTGCTTGTTGAGCAGGCCCTCGGCCACCAGCCCCAGCACCTTGTACTGATGTGCCGACAGGCTGGCCAGGCGTGCGGCCAGGTCGGCATCCCTGCTGAACGGTGCCACCCGCGCCACCGGCTCGCGCAGCAACGCTGGAATCCAGCGCTCACCCTCCAGCACGGACTGCAGCGCGGACTGCAGTTCGTTCAAGCCCGAGCTCTTGGGCAGGTAGCCTGCGGCGCCGAGGTCGATGGCACGCCGGATGACCTGCGGCTCCTCGTTGGCGGAGACGATGATGATCGCCAGGCCCGGCTGCAGGGCACGGATCGTGGCCAATCCGGCCAGCCCGTGGTTGCCGGGCATGTGCAGGTCAAGCAGCATCAGGTCGATCGACTGGTTCTCGATCACCTCCAGCACGCCGTCCAGCGAATCAGCCTCGCTGATCTGCAGATCGGCGACCGCCTCTTCCGCCGCGCGATGCAGTGCCGCACGGAACAAGGGGTGATCATCGGCGATGAGCAGGGTTGGCATGTCCTGGCGAGATTATCAAATCGGCTGCGCGCGGGAACAGGTACCTAGGTACGCTGGTACAGCAGGAAGGGCTTGCTAGTGTGGGGCGGAGAAGGCCGGCGACCGCAACGCCGTCCACGAGGAAATGCCATGTCATCCGCCCCCACTCCCGATGCCCATGCCTATCCACTGCTGATCAAGCAGCTGCTGCTGATGCCGCTGGCGGTGAGCCCTGGACAGGAAATCGTCTACGGCGACCAGGTACGGTTCGATTACCGCACCCTGCACGCGCGCATCGGCCAGCTGGCAGGCCTGCTGACCTCGCTGGGAGTCGGCCACGGCGACACGGTGGCGGTGATGGACTGGGACAGCAACCGCTACCTGGAGGCCTACTTCGCGGTGCCGATGATCGGTGCGGTGCTGATGATGGTGAACGTGCGCCTGGCCCCCGAGCAGATCGCGTACACGCTGAACCACAGCGGCGCGCGGGCGATCCTGGCCAACCGCGAGTTCCTGCCGCTGCTGGACGCCATCGACGAGCAGCTGCCGGACCTGCGCACCCGCATTCTGCTGGACGATGCTGATGGCCCGCTGCCGCCAGGCTTCGCCACCGAGTATGAAGCGGGCCTGCGTGATGCCACGCCGGTCGTCCGCTTCCCGGACTTCGACGAGAATGCCCGTGCCACGGTGTTCTACACCACCGGAACCACCGGGTTGCCCAAAGGGGTCTATTTCAGCCATCGGCAGCTGGTGCTGCATTCGCTGGCGGCGATGGCCGCGCTCGGCGGCGCCCCCCGCCAGGGCCGCCTGCACCGTGACGACGTCTACATGCCCATGACCCCGATGTTCCATGTGCACGCGTGGGGCCTGCCCTACGTGGCTACCGCGATGGGCATCAGGCAGGTCTATCCAGGGCGCTACCTGCCTGCGAAGCTGCTGGCGTTGATCGCGCGCGAAAAGGTGACCTTCTCGCACTGTGTGCCAACCATCCTGCACATGCTGCTGGAGCATCCGGACGCGGCGCAGACCGACCTGGAGGGCTGGAAGGTGATCATCGGCGGTGCGGCCCTGCCCCGTGCTCTGGCGCAGCGTGCACTGGCACGGGGCATCGACATCTTCGGCGGCTATGGCATGTCCGAGACCTGCCCTCTGCTCACCATCGCCCAGATCGACGTGGACAGCATGACCGATGCCGACGAGGTACTGTCACTGCGCACCAAGGCCGGCACTCCGGTGCCGCTGGTGGACCTGCGCATTGTCGACCCGGACATGGGCGATGTCGTCCACGATGGCGTGGCCACCGGCGAAGTGGTGGCGCGTGCACCCTGGCTGACCCAGGGTTACCTGCACGATCCGGACGCTTCGGCAGCGCTGTGGGCGGGCGGCTACCTGCACACCGGCGACATCGGCAACATCGATGAAGGTGGCTACCTGCGCGTCACCGATCGCATCAAGGACGTGATCAAGACCGGTGGCGAATGGATCTCCTCGCTCGCGCTGGAAGACATCATCGCACTGCACCCGGCGGTCAGCGAGGTCGCGGTGATCGGTATCGCCGATGCGAAATGGGGCGAACGGCCGCTGCCACTGGTGGTCAGGCAGCCCGGCCGTGATGTGTCAGAGGCGGAGATCATCGAACTGGTCGCAGCGCGCAGCCGTTCCGGAGACATCTCACGCTATGCGATTCCGGAGCGTGTCAGCTTCGTGGATGCGATCGAGCGGACCAGCGTGGGCAAGATCAACAAGAAAAAACTGCGCGGGCTGCATGATCCGGGCGCTGGCACCGGCGGGCGCTGACGCCCTCTGCCGGCACGGCTCAACCGCGCGATACCCTGCCCTGCAGCAACTGGACCCAGGCCTGGAATCCCTCCAGGAAGCGCTGCAGGCGCTTGCGCGTCGCCGCGTCGAAATCGTCCGCATCGTTGTCGTAGGCTGCCGCAGCTTCGGCCACGTAGAGCTGTGGCGAGGCCATGGTCAATGCCCCCATGGCGGTCAGTGTATGGCGCAGCTGCGACTGTGCCAGTTTGGTGCCCCAGTGACCCGGCGTGGCGCCGATGATCGCCACCGGCTTGGCCGAAAGGACCGTGCGGTATTCGGCATCGTCGCGGGACAGCCAATCGAGCGTGTTCTTGAGTACGCCGGGCAGGGACTGGCTGTACTCCGGCGTGGCGATCAGCACGCCGTCAGCGGCTGCAATGGCCGCGCGCAGGCGCTTGACCCCGGCAGGACCGGCCGGGTCGGCGGCTTCCAGGTCTTCGTCGAACAGCGGAATATCGGCAATGGTGTCATGCACGGTCAGCAGCAGGCCCGCAGGCGCGGCGCCTGCTGCAGCCCTGACCAGGCGCCGGTTGTAACTGTTGCTGCGCAGGCTGCCGGCAAACGCCAGGATGTTCAGCGGTGGAGGGTTGTCGGACATGCGGGATTCCTGGAATGAGTCGGTGCGGGGTCACGGGCCAGGCATCGACAGCGCGGGAGGCACCGGGAACGGTCGCGCACAGCGTACCCCAGAAGCATCGCGCCCCAGCTGCAGGTGCAGGTGTCCGCCAGGTCCCGTCAGCCCGTGGCCAGCACGATCACCTGGTCGGCTGCGGTTACCACGCTGCGGCGATGGGTGATGGCCACGATCGTGACATCACCGGCAAGCGCGCGGATATGGCCCATGATCTCGCGCTCGGTCGCCTCGTCCAGCGCCGAGCTGGCTTCATCCAGGAACAGGATGGCGGGCTCTCCGTAGAGTGCACGCGCAATGGCGATGCGCTGCCGTTCGCCGCCGGAAAGTTTCAGGCCGCGCTCGCCCACCGTGGTTTCAAAGCCCTCGGGCAGCGCGTCGATCAAGGCCAGGATCGACGCCTTGTGGGTCGCGCGGCGCAACCGGGTGTCGTCGCGCGGGCGCCCCAGCAGGATGTTGTCGGCCAGGCTCTCGTTGAGCAGGATGACATCCTGGGGAACGACGGCGACGGCGGCGTGCCACGCGGCACGGTCGATGTCGGCCAGGTCGATGCCATCCACCAGGATGCGACCGTGCTGGGGCTCGATCGACTTCAGTGCCAGCTTGAACAGCGTCGACTTCCCTGCCCCGGTCTCCCCCATCAGGAAGTTGATGCCGCCGCGCCCGGCGTGGAAGGACGCATCCCGGACGCCGCGGCCATTGCCGTAGCGATGGCTGACATGCTGGAACTCGATCCGGCCGCATTCTCCGTGGAATCGGCCGGCGTTTGCTGCCTGCCGCTCTTCGGGTGCCGCCCACAGGGACGATAGCGGCGTCAGCAGCGTCCACGAACGGGCAACGTCATCGATCGAGCGCGCGATCATTTCAAAGGGCATGTTGAGCTGCAGCAACAGCAGGTTGAACAGCACGATATCGCCGACGCTCAGGTCACCGCTCTGATAGCGCGGGAGCAGCAGTGCGAAGGTGACGATGAACTCGACCGCCAGGCCGATGCCCAGCAGCGCGATGAAACCGATCCGCTGCAGCACGTACGCCCGCCAACTGTCGCGCACCTCCAGGGCCTTCTGCTCGAAGCGCTGGATCATCCACGCGCTGCCGCCAAACTGGCGCAGCGTCTCCATCGCATTCATCGCATTGCCGACGAAGCGCGCATTCTGCTGGCCCGCTTCGACCGCCGCCTCACGATGGATCCGTGCTCGCCGGGTGGCGATGGCCGAGAGCGTGACGGCCACAGAACCGTAGCCCAGCACGATCGCCACCATCTGCAGGTTGATCAGCGCACCCAGTGTCAGCAGGGTCAGCAGGATCTGCAGTGCGCTGGGAATGAACACCACCAGGCCAAGCTGCACCACGATCTTCAGGGCGTTGCGGCCCTTCTCCCCGGCCACCTGCAGTTCGGCTGCGTTGTAATCCAGGAAGAAGCTGTGTGTCTTCTTCAGCAGCCGCGCGAAGTAGCGGGTGCTGGTGATGAAACCCAGGTTCTCGCCACTGAGGAACGACAGGTACTGCACGGTGTTCTGCAGGATGCTGGCGGCGCCGAGCATCACCGCGTAGAGCAGGAACCCTCCCGCCAGTTCACGGATGCCTTCCGTGCTGATGCGGTCGATCAGGCGCGAGAACAGGTACGGCGCTGCCACCGTGGCCAGACTGGAAAGCACGACGATGGCGGCGATCAACAGCAGCAGCCTGCGGTCCGCCTTCCAGTACGCGGTGAGGATCTCGGTGACCGGCGGCGGCAGCGCGAACATTCTCATCAGCGTCGGTCCGGCATCGGTGCAGTGGCTCCTGTGTGGCGGTGCGCCTGCCGTCGCCCCTCGGCACAGCAAGAGATCGTCGCGCGCCCCGAATGATATGATATAACATCGCCATTGAAGGCGCGATGGCTCGTGCCGCACACCAACATCCGATGAGATCGATGGACCGGGGCATGAACAACGCATCCACCGCCAGACCGGCGGCATTGGTGGTCGCCAGCCTGGCCGCTGCTCTGCAGCTCAACGCGCCGGCAATGGCGCAGGATGCCGGCGCTCCCGGCAGTCCCGCGCAGGGCGACCGGCGATCCGATACCACCACGCTGGACAAGGTGATGGTCATTGGCAGCAACATCCGCGATGCCATTGGCGGCGGCGCCTCCCCGGTCATCGTGATCGACCGGGAGGCCATTGATCGAACCGGGGTGGCCTCGTTGCAGCAGCTCTTCGAGAAGCTGCCGCAGAACTTCGGCGGTGGTGCCAACGGCGCCAACGTCGGCAACCTCGGCGTCGACCGCGATACCGGCAACAACTTCGGCCAGGGCACCGCCATCAACCTGCGTGGCCTCGGCACGGGCACCACGCTGACGCTGATCAATGGCCACCGCGTGACCTCCTCGAACCGCTATCAGTACGTCGACATCTCGCTGATTCCGCTGAGTGCCATCGAGCGCGTGGAGATCCTCACCGATGGCGCCTCGGCCATCTACGGCACCGACGCCGTCGGCGGTGTGGTCAACATCGTCCTGCGCCGCGATTTCACCGGCTATGAAACCTCGCTGCGCTACGGCAGCGTCACCCGCGGCAGCATGGACGAGTACCAGGCATCGCAGTCGGCCGGCTGGTCGTGGGAGGGTGGCCACCTGATGGCCAGCTACGAGTTCCTGAAGCAGTCCAACCTCGCCGCGGTCGACAAGGACTTTTCCAGGAACGTCACGGTCAGGCCGTACGACATCTATCCCGGCTCGAAGCGGCACAGCCTGTATCTGGACGGCGTGCAGGCGCTCAGTGATGTGCTGACGCTCAACCTGACCGGCTCCTTTGCCAAGCGCGAGATGGACACCACTATTTCCGGCACTGCCGACGAGACCCGCCTGTTCCCGCACACGCGGCAGTTCGATGTGTTCGCCGGCCTTACCCTCGAGCTTCCGCGCCAGTGGCAGGCCCGTCTGAATTCCGGATTCGGCAGAAGCGACGTCTCCTACGAGAGAACCACCATCACCGGCAGCTCGGTCAGCACCGCACCGCCGACGGATACCCATTCCGAATCGCGCTACCTGGAGATGATCGCCGACGGCGAGCTGTTCAATCTTCCGGCCGGTGGCGTACGCGCGGCATTCGGTGCGGGCTACCGCCGCGATGGCTATGAACTGCTCGATCACCGTGGGCTTGAGAAGCCGCTGGATCTGCAGCGCACGATCCGTTCCGCTTTCGCCGAGCTCAACATTCCGCTGCTGGCAGACATGCCTGGCGCTCGCCGGCTGTCGCTGACTGCGGCCGCACGCTACGACGACTACAGCGATTTCGGTTCCACCCTCAATCCCAAGCTCGGCCTGCTGTGGGAAGCAACGGAAGGACTTTCATTCCGCACCAGCTACGGCCGCTCCTACCGGGCGCCGGTCTACCAGGACATGCAGCTGAACAACACCGTGGTGGTGGCCAAAGTGCCCAACCCGAGCGCGGCCAACGGAAGCACGGTGCTGATGATGCTCTCCAACGGCAACCCGGACCTGGGGCCCGAACGTGCCAAGACCTGGACCGGCGGCTTCTCGTTCGCGCCCCCGTCGCTGCCGGGCCTCAAGATCGACGCGAACTACTACCACATCGAGTATGCCGACCGGATCGGCAGCGGTTTCGGCGGCAGTTTCCCGTCGCTGTTCCTGCAGTCCACCGCACCCTATGCAGACCTGCTGACCGTCAACCCGACGCCGCAGCAGATCCAGCAGGCGCGCCAGCTGGGTGCCTCCGGCCTGGGACTGTTCGTATCGCGGGTGGGCCCTTATGCGCTGACACCAGGAACCGATGAAACCAGCAGCGAGGTCATCCTCGACAACCGCTTCCGCAACAACGCGTTCACTTCGCAGCGCGGCGTCGACTTCAATGCCTCCTACGATTTCGACGCCGGCCAGACCCGTATCGCATTGAACCTTGCCGGCCAATACATCATCGATTCCAAGCGCCGCGTGACCGCCACCTCGCCCGAGGTCGACGCGGTGAACGCGGTGTACTTCCCGGTCGACCTGAAGGTGCGCGGCGGCCTCGCCGTAAGCCACCGGCAGGTCGCCGGTGGGTTGTTCGTGAACTATGTGGACAGCTATCGCGATCCCGCCAACCGCGCCGACCCCCATGTCACCTCGTGGACGACGGTCGACCTCAATCTCAGGTATGACTTCAGCGGTTCTGCCGGCACCGGCCAGAGCACCTCGCTGGCCTTCAACGTGCAGAATCTGTTCGACAGGAATCCGCCCTTCATCGTCAACAGCATCAACACCGGTTTCGACCCGACCAATGCAACGGCGCTCGGCCGCTTCCTGTCCATGACATTGACCCATCGCTGGTAGGGCGCCCGCCGTGAGCGATGCCTCCCCCGCCCTCTCCAGACCCGCATCCGCCCTGCGCCAGGCGCTGGCCGTTGCCGCGACCCGGCTGAAGCTGATGTGGCGCGAACGGCGCCTGTTGTGGCTCGCGCTGACCCTGCTGCTGCTTGCGGGAGCGTCGGTTACCACGGGCGCAGCACGGCTGGCCCAGCAGGCCCAGGAGCGCCAGATCGTAGCGGAGCAGGAGGCCGGGCTGTGGGACAGCCAGGGCACGATCGACCCGCATGCTGCCGCGCACGTCGGCCGCGCCATTCCCGCGCCGGTGCGGCCGCTGGCGGCGCTCGACCCGGGCATCACGGATTTCGTCGGCACCTCGGTGTTCATCGAAGGCCATGCGCAGAACCCGGCCCGGCACCGACCCATCGAGGCCGGCGCCGCGCTCAGCCGGTTCGATGGCTTCTCCGCCGCATGGGCGCTGCAGGTCGTGGCGCCCCTGCTGATCATCCTTGCCGGATTCGCCAGCCTCTCCGGCGATGTCGCCCGCGAGACCCTCCGCCAGGAGCTCGGCAGTGGTGCATCGGCCCACGTGCTGATCGGTGGCCGCCTGATCGCGCTGGCAACGGCATCGCTGCTGCTGGTCCTCGCCCTGCTGGCGGTCAGCCTTCCGGGCATGGTCGGCCGCACCCTCGGCACGGCCGACACCACGGCGCTCGTTGCGATGTTCGCGGCGTATGCGCTCTATCTCCTGGTGTTCTGCGCCATCACCATCGGTGTCTCGGCGCGCTTCAGCGCAGCACGCACGTCGCTGGTGGTGCTGCTCGGCTTCTGGGTGGTGGCCACCCTGCTCGCGCCGCGGGCGGCCCCCGCACTGGCCGAATCGCTGTATCCCACGCCTACTGCACCCGCGTTCCGGGCGGCGGTCACCGAGGACGCGGAGCACGGTGCTGATGGTCACGACCCGGCGGACAAGCGGCTGGACGCACTGAAAGCAGAGATGCTGGCACGCTACCAGGTGAAGGACGTGGACGATCTTCCGGTCAACTTCCGCGGTGTGGCGCTGGAGTTCGCCGAAGCGAATTCCACCGAGACCTACAACCGCCACTTCGAGCGCATCTACGCCACCTACCAGCGGCAGGCGATCACGCAACGCGCCTTTGCGGCGCTGTCCCCCACCCTCGCGCTGCAGGCCGTGTCACGGGCACTGGCGCGCACCGACTTCGCTGCACATCTGGCGTTCCTGCGCGGGGTCGAGGACTATCGCTACCGGCTGATCCAGGCACTCAACCTGGAAGTGAAACAGCACAAGGCCGCGAACGGCAGCAAGCATCTGGCCGATATCGCGACCCTTACCCGCTCCGTGGCGTACAGCCCGCAACAACCCCCGCTGGGCCACATCGCCGCGGCACAGTCGGTGAACTTCGCCATCCTGCTGGCCTGGGTGCTGCTGGCCCTGGGGCTGGTGTTCACGTCGGCGCGGCATCTCGGGAGTGCCCCATGAGCAGCCTGTCGATCGCAGGGCATGAGATCCGTCGCCTGCTGCGTGACCGGGCGTTGCCGGTGCTGCTTGGCCTGCTGGCGGTGCTGGCGGCCTTTGCAGCATGGAATGGCAGTGCGTGGGTCGGGCAGCGCGAGGCAGCCATCAGCCTGATCAACGCGGAAGAACAGGATGCCAGGGACCGAAGCCGGGGATTCGTTGGCAAGGCACCGTCGGTACTGCCCCGCGTCCAGCCGGTGCTCCCTCCCGGCCCGATGGCGGCATTGTCGATTGGACAGGCGGACGCCTACCCCTACACCGCCGACGTGGTTGCGCTGGGCGACCGTAGCCAGCTGCTCAGGCATGTGTGGTCCGACATCGGCAATCCTGCCGTGCAGGCCGCTGGCCGATTCGACCTGGCCTTCGTCATTGTCTTTCTGCTGCCCTTGGTCATCCTGGCGACCACCTTCGACCTCTGGTCGCGCGAACGCGAGCGCGGCATCACAGCGTTGATGTTGTCACAGCCCATCGCGGCGGGACGGCTGATCGCGGTCAAGGCCCTGGCCCGCGCTGCCATCGTGCTGCTGCCTGCGCTGGCGATCATCCTTGCCGGTGCCGCTGGTTCGGGGGCCACGAGTCCTTCCGGCCTGACCGCGCTTGCCCTGATCGTGCTCGCCTACGGCAGCGTCTGGCTGGCGCTGGCGGTGCTTATCGGCTGCTTCGCCCGGCGCACCACCGAGGCCGCGATCGCTTCCGGCGCACTGTGGCTGCTGATCGTTGTCATGGCCCCGTCACTGGTCCTGGCAGCGGTGAACCTGAGGGTTCCACCGCCCTCGCAGATGCAGCTGGCCACCGCATTGAAGGCGCAACTGGCCGACACTGCCCGCCAGCAGCAGCTGCGCCACGCGGCAGCCTCCCCCGCCACGCGTTCGCCAGCACCGCGCATTGCGGACGCCGTGCGCGTGGCCTATGCCGATCTTGTCCAGGCCGATCAGGCCATCGCGCCCTTGATCGCCGCGCATACGGAGGCTGAGGACGTGCGACGCCGGGCACTCGACCGGGCGCGCCTGCTGCTGCCGTCGGTCGCGGTGCAGGATGCACTGGACCGCCTCGCCGGATCCGACGCCGACCGGGCGCTGGCGTTCCAGCAGCAGGTCCTCATGTACTTGCACGCACGTCGGCAGCTGCACAAGGACTATCTGGACCGTGACGTGCCACAGACGCTGGCCGAGTACGACGCCCTGCCCCGTTTCGAATTCCAGGACACGGCGGGCGCCCTGCAACGCGGTGTACTGATCGACCTGGCCGCGTTGGCGGTCGCCACCCTGCTTCTGCTGATCGCAGCCTGGTCGATGCGGCGTCGGCTGGCCACCCCCTGAGGTACACCACTCATGCTGACTGCAACGCATCTGGTCAAGGAACACGGCAAGCATCGGGCGCTGGATGATGTGAGCTTCACGGTAGCTCCCGGCGAGATCTTCTGCCTGCTGGGTGCCAACGGAGCCGGCAAGTCGACCACGATCAAGCTGTTCCTGGGCTTCCTAGAACCCACCTCCGGATCCGCCGAGGTTGATGGGCTCAGTGCCTGGCAGCGGCCACAGGAGGTACGCCGGCGCCTGTTGTACATCCCGGAGAACGTGGCGCTGTATGACGAACTGACCGGCTATGAAAACCTGGATTACTTCGCGCGCCTGGCTGCGGTGGAGCAGCGTTCGCCCGCACGGCTGAAGGACGCGCTCAGGTCTGCCGGGCTGGCGCCCGAGGCATTCGGGCGACGCGTCGGCCTTTACTCCAAGGGCATGCGCCAGAAGGTGGGCATCGCGCTGGCCATCATCAAGGAAGCCAGGGCGCTGCTCCTTGATGAGCCGACGTCCGGCCTGGACCCGACCGCTTCGGCCGAATTCCACGAGCTGATCGTGCGCCAGCGCGACCGCGGCACGGCGATCCTGATGGCCACCCACGATCTGTTCCGTGCCCGCGAAGTGGCGACGACCATCGGGCTGATGCAAGCCGGCAGGCTGCGCAGGACACTGGATGCCAGCACGATCACCGCCAATGACCTGGAGAGCCTCTACCTTGAGGAAATGAGCCGGAGCGCCTAGGCCACGCCGGCCGCAGGCGCGCTTGGCCGGCCCATCCAGCGCCTGAGCCAGGCTTCGATGTTGACCTGTGGACCGAAGATGCCCAGCACCTGGGATGAGTGATCCGGGCTGACCCTGCGGATGCCCGCGTCGGCCGATGCGCTGTCGATGTAGCCCCGCCGCGCCAGCAGGCCATCCACCAGCAGGCCCCTGATGAACTGCTGATGCCGCTGGGTGACCGCCACCGAGTGATCGTCGAGGTAGGACTTCACCTTGCGCGACAGCAGCGCCTGCGGCAGCAGGCCCTGCAGTGCACGACGCGCGATCGTCCGGTCTTCCGCGCCGGCCATCAGCAGGTGCAGCGGCAGGCGGGCGAACAGTTCCACCACAGGCTGTGCGCTGATGGGTGATACGCCGTGCCAGCGTCCTGCGCCCTCGAAGGGATCGAGCACGCTGGTCGGGAAGATCATCCGGCCGATGTGCGCCAGCTTGTGCGGAGAGAGCCTGTGCCCCTGTGCGCGCGCATGCCGCAGCCAGGCCGGCGGCACGCCATCCTGTTCGGACGCATCCACCTTCACCCATTCGCACGGGTTGCCCCAGCGGCCATTGATGTTGCCCGGCTTCTTGAGCACGCCGTGGACGAAGGCATCCTTGAATACCCCGTACAGCGAATCACCCGACTGCGCGGTTTCGAACGCAACACGGAAAAAGTCACGGTCGATCCCACGCCGCCACGCATAGTCGATGGCAGCGGCATTGCCCTTGAAGCGGAGGAAGACCGCATCGCCGCCGACACCGGGGAACTGCACCGTGTCCACGTCGACATCCACGTCGCGCCGATGCAGCAGGTAACCCGAGCAATGCGCAGGACGCGCGGTTCGCGGGAAGTCCATGATCTCTTCCAGCGAGCAGTGCGGCTGCCGTTGGTACTCGACGAACTCGCAGCTCCTTCCGGAGGATTCACGGGCACCGGCAACGGCCATGCGCGCGAACATGCGCTCATCGGCACCAATGCCGGCATCGTAGTGATGGACGCACTTCACCTCCGGTGCGGAGGGCGCATGCAGCAGGCCGGCGAGGACGATGGAGGAGTCCAGCCCGCCGGACAACTGAAGCTGGATGCATCGATGCTGGCTCGCCAGCGCACCGATACAGCCCAGCAGCGTTGCACGTGCCAGTTGCACGGCTTCCTCCAGATCTTCGATGGGCGCTTCACTGGCCTGCCGCACCACATCCCACTGGTAGTGCCGGCCGATCGGCCGGCCATCACGGATCGTCACTGCCTCGCCCGCTTCGAGCGCGGTGACCTCCTCGAAGCCTGTCTGCAGGCCGTCACGGAACGGGAACAGCAGCGAATAGGACAGGAACGACCAGTCGACGTTGAAGTCACCCACTCCCAGCAGCAGGCAGTCTTCCATGCTCGAAAAGACCACCGTCAACTGATCGACCGTGGTCATGTAGCACGGAATCTCCGCTGTCGGATCGCGCAGCACGAACCAGCGGGTGGTATCCGGCTGGTAGCCCACGGCAACGTAGCGCCCCCAGTACTGCTCCACCAGGCTCCTGCCCTGCGTACTGCAGGCGCTGTCTGCCGATGCAGCATCAGGAAATGCCTGTGCGGGAACGGTATCGGCGGCGAACACCTTGTGGAACAGCTTGCCGAGTACCACCAGCGGACCGGACCGGCTGTACTCGAAGTAGCCCGGGTTGTCGGTCTGGGCATAGATGGCGCCGCCGCAGCCCTTCATCACGCAGGCGATTCCGGGGCGGCCCGCTTCGATCCGTTCCATGGCCTGCAAAGCCTGCGCACGAGCGGATTCGGAATGTTCGTTCCAGAACAGAGCGATGTATCGGTACATGCCTCAAGCCGGTTACAGCACCAGGATGGGCGTCATCCGGCGCAGATTGAAGGGGATGTCGGTCAGGACCTGGTCGCCGTGCTGCAACCAGCAATGCGCTGCGAACGGCTGGGTGCGCACCGCGAACACCCACGCGGGAACGATGCCGTACCGCGACAGGAACTCACGCATGGCCAGGCAGTAGAGGAAGCACTCATCGGTCTTCCTGAAGGCGATCGGTCGCAACCAATCGAACACCCGGACCAGGAGGGCCAGCTGCTGCAGATCCACCTCGCCCGGCACGGAGGCCTGACCGCGCCTGCGGGCTGCCGACACCGTGTAGCTGAAAGGCAGGAACGCCCTGCTGCAGGCCGCGCGCGTGACCGAGGCCAGGAAGCGGCGCACATCGCAGGCCGTGATCGGCGGACATCCTCGGGACTCGCCCTCGCGCACCCAGTGCAGGGGCAACGCGATTTCGGCACTTGCTGCGGATTTGCCACGCAGCGGATCCTGGGTGATCAGGCGCCGATCAAGCAGCGACTGCAGCATCCTCGGCCTCGGCGCTCCATCGGAGGCCAGGGGCCAGTCCCGCACCAGCCCGCCAAGCGCCGCCGCTCCGCGCCGATCGATGGAGAGATAGCTGCCGGAGGCCTGATCAAGAATGACCATTGCGTCACCGGTCACACAGACATGTGCGTGCTTCGAAAGGAAGTAGGTGGTTTCAGGCTGGTCCATCGCGAGCGTGATCTCATGCTGCTGCAGGCATCAGAGCGGTGCATGCGGGGGGCATGCACCGCAGGTCATGCAGGGTGCGATGGATCAGGGCGAGGTGGTCGGGAAGACGCCATCCCACAACGTGCCGTGGTTGTGCGCCTTCGTTTCGGAAACCACCGAGCCCAGCTCGATCAGTTCACCCTGGTCTTCGTGATTCTGCTCTCCAGCCACTACGCCCAGCTCAATCAGTTCGTTCATGAACATCTCCTCTAGTCAGTGGATGCACCCACGCGATGCAGTGGATGCACAGCGGCCAGGCTAGCCTCGCCCCGCGTGTTTCAGGACGATTGCCGTCAAGGCACGTAAATGTTACGATATAACATATTATTTTGGTGTGACGGCCGACCGTGATCGGACGCCGCTGCAGCGACTCCCAAGAGAGCGAGATGGATGCCCACCGAGATCAATGACGATGGCCTTGATCCCACCCTTCTGCTGAAGGGCCTGTTTCCACTGCCGAAGTTCATCCGCTTCGTCCGGGAGCGTTGCCCACCAGGAAGCCTTGATGAAGCGATGCTGGTTGAGCAGTGGCGGGAAGCCCGCGCCCTGGTGCGTCGCCTTCATCACGACGAAGCAGACCACGCCGATGCCATGGACGTCCTCGACCTGCCCGAAGAAATGCGGCCACTGGCCGAGCAGGCGCTTCGCCAACCCTCGATGCACCGCATGACGAGCATGGTCCCACGCAGTTGGAAGATGGTGGAGATCGACCGGCTGGTGGTCTTCCAGGAGTGCATCAACCTGCGCCACATCGATCAGCTTGCAGCGGCCACGGCCGCGTCACCCGATGCAAGCGAGATCATGGAGCTGGTGGCGCGACGTGGACGCCACACACATCCGGATGTGCGCTTTACCCAGTCCGATGGCATCTACACGTTCGCATCTGCGTCCAACGACCTGCGCTTCCTCGACGTGGCGACGATCGACCCTCGCACCATCGCCGGTTACGAGCCGTTCGGCGCAGCCAGCCACGCCCTTGTCGTCTATCTCGGTTTCAGCGACAACCTGATCAGCGCCACACGCATTGGCCGCCGGATCATCCTGACCAACGGCTCGCACCGGCTGTACCTGCTGCGCAGGCTCGGCTTCCGCCATGCACCCTGCCTGGTGACCGATGCGTCCGACAGCGATCTGTCCGACGTGTTGCTGCCCGCCGCGGTGAAGCAGGATCGGCCGTTCTATCTGGGCGCTTCGCGACCGCCGATGTTCAAGGACTACCTGGATCCACGCCTGACCTGCACCGTGCCGGTCACCCGCAAGCACTATGCGCTCAGGGCCAAGCTGGATCTGCAGCGGATCACGGTTCCAGTGGTGTAGAAAGGCCGTGGGCATCAAGCCCGACGGCGGTAGCCAGCCACATCAGGTCGTCGCCCGCAGAACGCCTTTCAGATACGCGTCGTCGCCATGAACCGTTCGCGGTCCTGCTGCGTGCGGCGGCGGATCTCCTCCAGCGCCTGGCTTTCGGTCGCCTGCAGCATGGCTTCGAACAGGCGCTGGAAGTGATGGCGCATCGCATTGCGTGCGGCCACCGGATCACGCGCACGCAGGGCTTCGAAGATGGCCATGTGCTCGTCGGCACGGCTGGCGCCATCATCGTGGCAGACCCGGGCATAGACCTCGGTCACCCGCGGCAGTTCGCTGCGCATGCGCCAGATCTGCTGCACGAAAAATTCCACCACCGGATTGCCGGAAAGCCGGGCGATGGCCAGGTGGAAACGGCGGTCGTACTCGCCGGCTTCGGCGTCGCTCAGGTCGCGACGGCACAGCGCTTCGGCCAACGCCTGCAATTCGGCAATGCCGGCATCATCCAGATTGCTGGCAGCCAGCGCGGCAGCCTCGGCTTCGAATACCGCGCGGGCAGCGGTGAGGTCGAAGGCGCTGACATCCGGCAGCCCGCCGGACGCCTGTGTCGGGCGCGGCTTCACATGCACGCCCGAACCGATGCGGATGGCGATCCAGCCCTGTGCTTCCAGTGCGATCTCGGCTTCGCGGATGGTGACCCGGCTGACACCGAACCGTTCGGCCAGTTCACGCTCGCCGGGCAGCCGCGAGCCCGGCGGAAATTCGCCGTCCTCGATCAGCTTGCGGAGCTTGGCAGCGATGGTCTGGTAAAGGCGGTTGGCGGACATGCGGCTGACCCTTGGCGATTCCCTCCGGGTCCCTGCCCTGCCACCGCGGCCGGCAAGGGTCCGGTTGGAGCGACGGCGCGACCACTGGCCGCGCCGCCCTGTTCAGAACTTGTATCGTACACCGAAATACGCACGCCGCCCGTAGGTCACCACTTCGCGGAAGTTCCCATAAAGCGGCTGGTAGGCCACGCGCGGCTCGTTGGTCAGGTTCATCAGCTCCAGCGACAGCGACAACTGCTTGTTCACCCGGTAGCGCAGGCGCAGGTCCACGCTGGTGTTGTCATCATAGTAGCGGTTCTGCTGCGCGGTGTTGCCGGTGAAGTCCTGGTAGTAGTGCGAGCGGAACTTGCCGATGGCCTGGATGTTGAAGCGCCCGACGTCCCAGTAGATCGAGCCGGACAGGACGTGCCGCGAGAAGCCGCTGAGACCCGCCGGCGGCACGATCGCCGGAATGATCGTGCCATCACTGGCCAGCTGCTCGCCCAGTCGTGAGTCCTGGGTCCGGTAGTCGGCATCGGCGTAGTTGTAGCTGACCTTGAATCCCAGCCCGTCGAAGGGCTTGGGCAGGTACGACAGTCGATGGGTGGCGGTCAGCTCGAAGCCGGTCAGCGTGCTGTCCTCGTCGGTGGTTACCTGCTGCCGCACCGGCACAGTCACGCTCTGGCCGTCGATGGTGTAGGTCTCCGGCACCAGCGCAGTGGCGGTGCCGCCGTTGAACTGCTTCCAGTACACCGCGCCGGCCAGCATCGTGTCCGGGTTCGGGTACCACTCCAGTGACAGGTCGCCGTTCCAGGACATCAGCGGCTGCGCCGCCGGGTTGCCACTGGCGCTGATGTCATCCAGCGCATCGGCCAGGTTGCCGTAGGTGGCATCACTGCTCACGTTGATGGTGCGCCCCGCACCCAGCGCGGCGATGTCCGGCCGTGACATCGCGCGGTATGCACCGACCCGCAGCAACACGTCCGGGCGCAGTTCGAAGGCCGCGTTGAGGCTGGGCAGCAGCTTGTCGTTGCCCGCCTTGAACACCTGCGTGCTGTACTCGCCGGTGGGTTGCAGGCGGATCGTCCCGTCACCGTTGTCCTCGATACGCAGGCCGGTACGCACGCCTTCGGAGCGAACATCGGTCTTGACCCAGCGCAGGCCGAGGTTGCCGGTCACCGGCAAACCAAACAGGCTGCTGCTGAACTCACCCAGCAGATAGAGCGCGCGTGTCTTCTCGGTGATATCGACATTGTTCGGATCCTGGAAACCCGGATCCAGCCCGCTGTCGAGGCTGCCACGGAACGACTGGTACAGGCAGTTCGGATCGAAGTACGCCCACGAGGAGATCGTGTTGCCGCTGGCGGCATCCATGAAGTCATCCTGGGGGAATGGTGCACGGCAGGCCTGGTTGGCAGCGATGATCTTCGCCTTGTCGGCCGCCACGCGCTGGTCGTAGTCGGTTACCAGGGTGTTGTCGCGCAGGCGGTAGTCGGCCTGGCTGGCGCGCACGCCGCCCTTGATGCGGGTGAAGAAACCGGACTCGGGCATGAAACTGGCATCGAAGCGCCCAGCCTTGATCTTGTGATCGTTCTCCGTTGCGCTTGAGGTCACCCGCGCCGCCCCGGTGTAGGCGTCCCAGTTGGTGGGGTCGAAGTTCGGCGCCAGCGCAACACTGGGCACTTCGCCGTGCCAGTCCCAGTCATAGTCCACGTAGCCGGTGGCACCACTGCTGATGCCGGGCACGGCGGCATTGTTGACGTCGCGCTGGTTCGCGCGCAGGCGGGTCATGCGCTCGCTATCGAGGCGATTGGTGTGCGAGTACGAAAGATCGGTGGACAGTTCCCAGGCCGGGGTCGGTCGCAGGATCAGGTTCAGGCCACCCCCGGTGTATTCCTCGCCACGCCAGTAGCGGTTGGAGGTGGAGTCGATCGAGGTGCTGCCATGCAGGTGGCGCACGATGCCCTCTGCGTCCACGTCGCGCTGGGTGATGCCGCGACGTGCGTTGGACAGGCTCAGATCGCTGCGGTTCTCGTACCAGTTGCGCTCGGTGTGTTCGAAGTCGAGATTTACTTCAACCACGTCATTGGGCCGCCACTGCAGGGCAGCGAACTCGCTCTGGCGGTCGTTGCGCTCCTGCTTGAGCCGGTAGATGCGGCTGCTGGGCACCAGGTAGTACGGTGCGCCGTTGGCGATGGCCTGCGCGGACACTTCATTGCAGTTGGCATTGCCCACGTTCTGCGTGCCATCGCAGGCATACCAGGTGGAACCGCTGGTGATGCTCTCTTCCGGATCGGTGCCGTCCAGGCGCTGGAAACCCAGCGAAATGCCCAGCTTCTGCCCGTTGCCGAACTCGAACTGGTCGATGTAGCTGGCGGTGCCGCGGTAGCCGATGCCGTCGTCGTCGCGGTACTTCTTGTCATACTCGGCCCAGCTGCCACGCAGATCGATCTGCGCCGCCCGCTTGCCGTACTCCAGTGGGCGCAGTGTTTCCAGGCCGATGGTGCCGGCCACGCCGCCTTCGATGATGTCGGCGCGCTGGGTCTTGTAGATGGCGACCGTATTGATCAGCTCGGCGGGGAACATGTTGAAGTTCACCGAGCGGTCGCCGCTGCCGTTGGTGATCTCGCGGCCATTGAAGTTGGTGCTGCTGAGGAAGGCGCCCAGGCCACGGATGGAGATTTCCGAGGCCCCGGTCTTGTCGCGGGTCGAAGCGGCGCCGGTCAGGGTCTCGATCGCGTCGGCCAGCGAGGGCGCCGGCAGGTCGCCGATGTCATCGGCCGAGAGCACATCGGCAATGACCGTGTCGTCGCGCTTCTTGTTGATCGAGCTCTGCATCGATTCGCGGATGCCGGTGACCTGCACCTGGTCCAGCGTGGTGGGATCCTGCCCTGCTGCCTCCTTGCTGGATTGCGCCTGGGCCGTGGGCAGGCCCGCCAGCACGGCAAGCAGCGCCACGATCAGGGGTGTGGGGGACAACGAGATGCTGTGCACTGCTCCGGCGGGTCGCCGCATGGTTTCCTCCTCCCAAAGGATCGCCTGCATGCCAGGCGTGGGACGCAGCTTCGGCACGGCGACATGAAAATGTCAACCAATTGGTATGTGAATGTTCAAATGCCTTTGATCCATACCAGTTGATCGCAATTTAATGTGCTTCTGCAGCATGACTTTGCGCGAAAGCTGGCTTACAACAGACCCGAAAGTGGTATGCAGACCCACCCTGAAACGACGGCCGGGCCGTCCCTGGAAGGATTTCATGCGCATTCACTCGCTGGCACGTCACCCGTCCAACTATCCATCACTGTTTTGCCTGGCCACTGGTCTGGTCATGTGCCTGACCACTTCAGCGGCAAGTGCTACCAGCTGGCTCGTCCACGATGTCGCTGAGTTCACTACCGCCGCCTCGGCGCTGCAGCCCGGCGATGAGATCGTGTTGGCTGACGGCATCTGGACCGACGCCCGGTTGCTGCTGAAGGGCCAGGGCACGGCAGCCGCGCCGATCACGCTGCGCGCGCAGACCGCCGGCAAGGTCGTCTTCAGCGGGCGCTCGGACCTGCGCCTGGCAGGGAGCTACCTGCAGGTGTCCAACCTGGTGTTCCGCAACGGCTACGCACCGGGTGATGCGGTGGTGGCATTCCGCGAATCGAGCAAGGCCGTCGCCAGCAACAGCCGCGTCACCGGCCTGGTGATCGACGACTACACCAACCCCGATGCCAGCGACCAGGACTACTGGGTTTCCTTCTATGGCAGCCACAACCGCCTCGATCACAGCCAGCTGCGCGGCAAGACCAATGCCGGGCCGACCGTGGTGGTGGTGCGCGATGCCACCCAGGGCCTGGACAACCAGCACCGCATCGACCACAACTGGTTCGGCCCACGCCCAGCGCTGGGCGTCAACGGCGGTGAAACGATTCGCGTCGGCACCAGTGACACCTCACTGAGCAATTCCAACAGCACGGTGGAGAACAACTGGTTCGAAGGCTGCGACGGCGAGACCGAAATCGTCTCCAACAAGTCTGGCGGCAATACCTTCCGCGGCAACGTGTTCTATCGTTCGGCCGGAGCACTGACCCTGCGCCACGGCAATGGCAACCGGGTGATCGACAATGTCTTCCTCGGCGATGACAAGGCCGGCACCGGCGGCGTACGCATCATCAACGCCGACCAGACCGTCAGCAACAACTACTTTGAACGGCTGGCCGGGTCCAGCAACCGTTCGGCACTGGCGGTGATGGATGCGCAGGCCAATCCGCCGCTGTCCGGCTATGCGCCGGTGGTGAATGCCACGATCAGCGGCAACACCTTCGTGGACGTGGCGAAGATCAGTTTCGGCGTCGGCCATGATGAGGCGAAGGGCATCGTGGTGGCCGCCAGCAACAGCCGCTTCACCGGCAACCTGATCGTCAACCGCACCAGCAGGAACCCGCCCAATGCCGCCAGTTCGCTGGCCGGTATCGACTTCAGTGGCAACGTGCAGTCGCCGGCAGCCAGCACTGTGTTCCCGGGAGGCGTAGAGAGCCGTGGTGTCAGCCTGCAGCAGGCTGATAGCGGATTGTGGGTTGCCACGCCTGCCCTGCCCGCCGTGGGTGCCGATCCTGCGCTGGCGATGACCGCGCGCGAGGCGACCGGCGTTGCCTGGTATCCCAAGGTGGGCGAAGTTGCCCTGTCACGCACCCGCAATGGAGTTGATCGATGAGGTTGCAGCCGCTGTTCGTTTCCCTGGCTTTGGCCGCCCCCTTCGCCCTGCTGCCGAGCGCATCGCTGTTCGCAGCCCCCACTGCCGCCGTGCGACAGGCCGAGGCCGCGCCGGTGCTGGTCACCGCCGCACAGTGGCAGCAGATGGCCAGCGAAGGCCGCAGCTACCCGTGGTTTTCCAAGGAGCAGGCGCGCACCGAGGCGACGCTGAAGAAGATGATGAAAACCGGTATCGACGTGCCGGTACCCAAGGACAAGGGCGGCGGGCGCACCCATGAACAGCACAAGCGCAACTACCAGGCGCTGCTGGCGGCGGGCACGCTGTACCGGCTGACCGGCGACAGGGCCTACGTGGACTATGCGCGCGACATGCTGCTGCAGTATGCCCAGCTCTACCCGACGCTGGGCCCGCACCCGGAAGGCCGTGGGCAGATCCCCGGGCGCGTGTTCTGGCAGGTGCTCAACGATTCGGTATGGCTGGTCAACGCCATCCAGGGCTACGACGCGATCCGCGACGCGCTGTCCGCCAACGACCGCAACACCATCGAATCGAAGGTGTTCCGGCCAATGGCCGAGTTCCTCGTCAGCGAGCCGAAGAACTACGACCAGATCCACAACCACGCCACCTGGGCGGTGGCCGCCACCGGCATGACCGGCTACGTGCTGCGCGACCCTGAGCTGGTGGAGAAATCCCTGCGCGGCAGTCGGAAGGACGATCAATTCGGCTTTCTTCGGCAGATCGACCTGCTGTTCTCGCCCGATGGTTACTACGAGGAAGGCCCCTACTACCAGCGCTATGCACTGGCGCCGTTCCTGCTGTTCGCCAATGCCATAGAACGCAACGAACCTCAGCGGAAGATCTTCGCGCGCCGTGACGGCGTGCTGTTGAAGGCCGTGGATGTGCTGGTGCAGTCCAGCTACAACGGCTTGTTCTTCCCGATCAACGACGCCATCCTGGACAAAGGCATCGACACCGAAGAGCTGGTGGCCGGCATCGGCATCGCCTATGCGCGTACCGGTGATGACCGCCTGCTGTCCGTGGCCCAGCAGCAGCAGCGCCTGCTGCTTTCGCCCGAAGGGCTGGAGGTGGCGCAGGCGCTGGCGGCGAACAAGGCCAAGCCTTTCGACTACAGGCCGATGCTGCTGCGCGACGGCCCTGACGGCGACCGCGGCGGCTTGGCCATTCTGCGCATGAACGGCGAGCGCGGCCAAGCGCTGGTGCAGAAGGACACCATGCAGGGCATGGGCCACGGCCACTTCGACAAGCTCAACTGGTTGTTCTACGACAACGGCAACCCGGTGGTGACCGACTACGGCGCGGCCCGCTTCCTCAACGTGGAAGCCAAGCGCGGCGGCATCTACCTGGCCGAGAACCGCAGCTGGGCCAAGCAGACCGTGGCCCACAACACCCTGGTGGTGGACGAGCAGAGCCACTTCAAGGGCGACTGGAAGCGCGGCGAGGAGCATGCCCCGCAGGTGCGCTTCTTCCAGGCCGATGCCGATGCCCAGGTCGCCTCGGCAACCATGCGCGATGCGTATCCAGGCGTGATCTTCACCCGCACCCAGGCGCTGCTGCGCCACCCCGACCTGGGTCTGCCAGTGGTGCTGGATCTGTTGCAGGTGCACGGTAACAAGGCCGCGCGCTACGACCTGCCGCTGCACTTCAACGGTCACATCGTCACCACCGGCTTCGAGGCCGAACACTTCCCCGCCCAGCGCCCGGTGCTGGGCAAGGACAACGGCTACCAGCACCTGTGGCTGGATGCACGCAGCAAACCCGGCAGCGAACCGCGTTCGCTGGCCTGGCTGCTGGACGGCCGCTTCTACACCTACCGCTTCGGCAGCAGCGCACCCGCACAGGCGCTGCTGGTGGAAAGCGGTGCCAACGATCCGGAATTCAACCTGCGCCGCGAACCGGCCCTGCTGCAGCGCGTGGAAGGCCAGAAGGACGTGACCTTCTTCAGCGTGCTGGAGCCGCACGGCGAGTACAACGGCACCGCCGAGTACGTGCACGGCGCCGACAGCCGCATCAAGGACATCGTGCGCACCCGTGGCAGCGATGCCGAGGTGATCGAACTGCGCCTTGCCAGTGGAGCCCGCATCGCGCTGGGCGTGTCCGATGACAGCAGCGCCAAGGGCGAGCACAGCGTGACCGTCGACGGCCATGCCTACGGCTGGAGCGGCAGCCACGCGCGCATGGACCGCAGCAAGGATGACGCGAAATGAACGGCCCTGCGGTGGTGGCCAACCTGCGCAAGGTGCCGGTGCGTTCAACAGTGCGCTGGCTGATCGTGGGCCTGATCGCCGTGGCTACGGTCATCAACTACATCGACCGCAACGCACTGGCGGTGATGTGGCCGGAAATCGCCAAGGAAGTGGGCGCGACCAAGGATGACTACGCGCTGCTGGTGACGGTGTTCATGCTGTTCTATGCCGCCGGCCAGTTCCTGTTCGGGCGCCTGTTCGACATGATCGGAACGCGCCTGGGTTTCGCTCTGTCGATCAGCGTGTGGTCGATCTCCATCGCCCTGCATTCGGTCACCCATTCGATGCTGTCCTTCAGCCTGGTGCGGGCGATGCTCGGCATCAGCGAGGCCGGTGCCTGGCCCGGCGCGGTCAAGGCCAATGCCGAGTGGTTCCCGGCACGCGAGCGCGCATTGGCGCAGGGCGTGTTCAACGCAGGTGCGTCGATCGGCGCGATTGTCTCCGCACCGGCCATCGCCGGCCTGTACCTGTGGCTGGGCTGGCGCGGCACCTTCGTGCTGGTCGGTGCGATCGGCTTCCTGTGGCTGCTGCCATGGCTGTTTGTCTACCGCGCCGGGCCGGACAAGCATCCGTGGGTGAGCGATGCCGAGCGCCGGTTGATCCAGGAAGACCAGGCCGGGCAGCAGGCAGAGGTGGCACCGAAGGCCAGCGTTCGTGAGCTGCTGGCCCACCGGCAGAGCTGGGGCATGCTCGCCTGCCGCTTCCTGCTGGACCCGATCTGGTGGTTGTTCGTGTCCTGGCTGCCGATCTACCTGGCCGAAACCTTCGGCTTCGACATCAAGCAGATCGGCCTGTTTGCCTGGGTGCCGTTCGTTGGCGCGATGCTGGGCAGCCTCAGCGGCGGTTGGCTGTCCGGGCGGATGATCCGCGCCGGGCACAGCGTGGACCGCGCCCGCAAGCTGGCCATCACGCTGGGCTGCGTGATCATGGCCCCTGCCCTGCTGGCTGCCGTGCTGGCCAACCAGCCGCTGCTGGCGGTGCTGGCGATCGCTGCCGTGCTGTTCGGCTTCCAGGTGGCCATCGGCAACATCCAGACCCTCCCCGGCGATCTGTTCGACGGCCGCTCGGTGGGCACGCTGGCGGGCCTGGGGGGCCTGGCCGCCGTGGCCGGCACCTTGATCACCACCTGGCTGGTGCCGGTGCTGACCCGCCATTCCTACGCTCCGATCTTCATCCTCGTTGCCGCGCTGGTGCCGCTGTCGCTGGCTGCGCTGTGGTGGTGGACCGGGCCTATCCAGAAGCTCGACCGCCGCGCCGGTTGAGCCTGGGTCTCCTTCTTTTCCAAGTACATCCATTCCCCTGCAAACCAAGGAGTTTTCCGCATGTCGTTCCAGGACAAGGTGGCCATTGTCACCGGCGGCGGCCGCGATATCGGCCGCGCCGTTTCGATCAAACTGGCTGCCGCCGGTGCACGCGTCTGCATCAACTACGCCAATGATGAAGCCAGTGCCCAGGAAACGCTGGCGCAGATCCAGGCGGCTGGTGGCCAGGCCATCGTGCATCGCGCCGACGTCACCGATGCCGCTGCCGTTGCCGGCCTGGTCGCTGCAGCACAGACCGCGTTCGGTGAGCGCATCGACCTGCTGGTGAACGTGGCCGGTGGCATGGTGCAGCGTCGCCCGCTGGCCGAGATCGACCCGGCGTTCTTCCACACGGTGATGGACCTCAACATCACCTCCACCTATCTCACCACGCACGCGGTGGTGCCGCACATGCGCGAAGGCGCGGCCATCGTCAATTTCGCCTCGCAGGCCGGTCGTGATGGCGGCGGCCCGGGCGCATCGATCTACGCCACCGCCAAGGCGGCGGTGATGACCTTCACCCGCGCCATGGCCAAGGAGCTGGGGCCGAAGGGTATCCGGGTGAACGCACTGTGCTGCGGCATGATCGCCACCCGCTTCCACGACGAGTTCACCAAGCCGGAAGTGCGCACGGCCGTTGCCGGCGCCACCCCGCTGCGCCGCCAGGGTGCGCCGGACGAAGCCGCTGACGCTGCTGTATTCCTGGCCTCGGATGCGGCGGCGTTCATCACCGGTGCGAATCTGGACGTCAACGGCGGCACCTACTTCTCCTGACTGGAATCCTGCCCATGCAGCGCTGGACGCTCCTGCTTTCATTGACGATCTGTTCCGCCGCGGCCGCGCCTGCCGCTTTGGCTGCACCGGTCTGGGTCACCGCATGGACCGCCTCGCCGGCACCTGACCGCAAGGATGGCACCGCCGAGGCACCCGTACAGTTCGCCGCACAGACCGTGCGCCAGGACATGCGTATCGGCAGCCGTGGCGATGCGCTGCGGCTGCGCATCAGCAACGAGCTCGGCACGGCGCCCTTGCGGGTCGAGGACCTGCGCGTGGTAGCAAAGAACGGCAAGGCCGCACCGCTGCCGGTAACAGTGGATGGCCGCGCGGTCATCGAGGTGCCGGTGGGTGCCGCGCTGCTGAGCGATCCGGTGCGGATGCCGGTGGCGGCGCTGCAGGAAATCAGCGTGAGTGCCTATTTCCCGCAGCCCACCCGTCCCGCCGTGCGCCGCACCGAGCTGCGGGTAGCGGACGGCAGGCAGGCAACCGTTGCCGACAGCGTGCGGCTGAGCTACCAGCAGAACGTGTTCTCGGCGGTGATGGTGCAGCGCGCAGATCCTCCCCAGGTGATCGTGGCGCTGGGCGATTCCATCACGGAAGGTGCCACAGCCCGTCGCGGGACCTTCAACCAGTGGCCGGAGCGGTTGGCGCAGCGCCTGCAGCAGGCCTGCCCGAACCGGTTCGTGGTGCTCAACCAGGGCATCAGCGGCAACAAGCTGCTTGACCATGGCCGCAGCCACAGCGCCCTGTCACGATTGGATCGCGATGTGATCGCGGTAGCCGACGCCGATCAGGCCATCCTGTTCGAAGGCATCAATGACATCCGCCACGGTGGTGGCGCGCAGCCGCTGCCTGGCCGCAACGCGGCGGACATGCTGATGGGCTATCAGCAGGTTGCGGCGCGGCTGCATGCGCATGGCATCCGCGCCTGGCTGGGTACGTTGACCCCATTCGGCGGCTCCGAGCGCTACGAGCCCGTGTCCGCAGCCACCCGCACCACGATCAACCAGTGGGCACGCGGTGGGCAGACCGGGTTCGATGGCATCATCGATTTCGATGCCGCCCTGCGTGATCCGAAAGCGGCGGAATCGTTGCCCAACGACATCACCCGCGACCATCTGCATCCCAACGACGAAGGCTACCGGCGCATGGCCGATGCCATCGATCTGCGCATGCTGGGCTGCACCGCCACCGACTGAGAGAGAACCGATGAGCCGCGTCGTTTGTTTCGGTGAATTACTGCTGCGCCTGGGCGCACCCGGTCGTGAACTGCTGCTGCAGACGCCACAGCTGCAGGTCCATGTGGGGGGCGCCGAGGCCAATGTGGCGGTCTCGCTGGCCTGCCTGGGCCATGACGTGCAGATGGTCAGCACTGTACCCGGCAATGCGCTGGGGCAGCATGCGGTGGCCGAACTGCGGCGGCATGGTGTAGGTGTGGACGATGTTCGTGAAGTGGATCGCGACCGCATGGGGCTGTACTTCCTGGCCACCGGTGCGGTGCAGCGCGCCAGTGAAGTGGTGTATGACCGGGCGGGCTCTGCATTCGCAAACAGCAGTGCCAAGGATCATGCGTGGCCCACTCTGCTGTCCGGCGCGCACCTGCTGCATGTCTCGGGCGTGAGTCCGGCGCTGGGCGCCAACGTGGCCGAGTCGGTGAGGGGGGCCGTGCGTGCGGCTCGCGCGGCCGGCGTCCAGGTGTCCTTCGACGGCAATTACCGTCCCTCACTGTGGCGACGCTGGGGTGGCGACGCAGCGGTGATCCTGCGTGAGATCTTCGCCGAGGCCGACATTGCGTTTGCCGATCATCGGGACATCGAACTGGTGCTGGGGCTGCACTTTCCGCAGGACGATGCGGTCGCTCGGACCGAAGCCGCTGCGGCGGCCGCTTTTGCCGCCTTCCCGCACCTGCAGTGGCTGGCCTGCACCCAGCGCGACGTGGTGAGTGCAGATCATCACATCCTGGGCGCGCTGCTGTTGGGGCGCGACGGCACGCGGGCGCAGGCACCACCGCGCCCGCT
This sequence comes from Stenotrophomonas geniculata, assembly GCF_034508895.1. NCBI lineage: Bacteria > Pseudomonadati > Pseudomonadota > Gammaproteobacteria > Lysobacterales > Lysobacteraceae > Stenotrophomonas > Stenotrophomonas geniculata. Next base: position 4,087,105 of record NZ_CP140571.1, on the reverse strand, counting down.
GCCCGGTATCGTTGATCGCATCGGTGGTGGCGATGCCTTTGCCGCCGGCATCCTGCACGGATTGCTGTCCAGGCTCGACGCAGAAAGCACCGTGCGCTTCGGACTGGCTGCGGGCGCGTTGAAGCACGCCATTCCCGGCGACTTCAGCCCGGTAGCGGAGGCGCAGGTGCTGGCTCTGCTGGGCAATGCAGGCGCGGATGTCCGGCGCTGAGCGCGCGTGATCACTCCGCCGGCGCGGTGACGAAGCGACGATTGGGGCGCAGATAGATGCTGCCGGAACGGGCATCCAGCAGGATATCGAACTGCTGCAGTACTTCGCTGCCAAGCGTGCCGTCGCCCGTGGAGCCTTCGTCATCGACAGTGATCGAGGCTTTCTGCCCTTTCAGTTGCAGGGTCGAAATGCTGGCCTCGGGCACACGCACATCCACCGCGCGTATCTTCCGGCCCGCGCTGCCGCTGAACTGAGACGTTCCAAGTCGTTCCGGGAACGCCTCCTGCAGGCGGTGTGCGGTGCCGAAGGCGTAGGACAGGTCGACGTTGCCGTTGCTGCCGGTGTCCAGGGCAAGCCAGGGCGTAAAGGTGCGGCTGCCGTTGCCGAGCGAGACCTGGATGGCCGGGACGTTGTCAATCCAGCGCACGTTGGCCCGGACATACCCGGCAAGATCGGGAACATCGTCGTGCACGCGCAGCAGACTGCGGTCGTAGTCGATTTCCAGGACCTTGCCCTGGAAGAAGGTCCAGCCCAGTACCGCATCGAAGGGGCGCCCCTTGTAGTCGATCACCACCGCTCCCATCGGTCGCTGCAGGCTGCCGATCCGGACCGCGTTGTGCGTGCTGTAGTCGAGAAGCGTGACGCCATCGGAACCGGTGTTCTCACTCTGATCATCAATGACCAGCTTCGCGTCCTGCTGGACATGCCTGGCAACCGCCGTGGCCGACGCACCGGTGTCGACGAGAAAGCGCAGTGGTCGTGAACCATTGATCGTACCCTCGACATAGATCCGGTGATCCTTGCCCTGCTCGAAGGGAATTTCGGTGACCGCAGCACCGGCTGCGAGAGGCACCAGCATGATCGACATCGCGCATTGAAGCGCAGTACGAGGCAGTTCGCACATCCGAGAGCTCCTTCCGTCAGTAGAGCCGCAGCGGGTGCCGTGCTCATTGCGGGTTGGATGCCGCCGCCGGTGAAAAGGTTTAAGGCATCCGTGCTGCGTCACCGGCACGCCACCAGGACCGGATCATCGTCCGGAGATCCACGCTTCAAGTGCTGCGGTGTCCCGCATGTCGCCGTCATAGCGACGATCAGGAACATGCGGTTCATTCGAACCGCGCACACGGCCCCGAAAAACCTTCATCGGTACGGAGATCCTGGCCAGGCCGCTCGGGAGCCGCTCCGGCCGGACATCCATGTAGAGGCTGTCGGCCGACGTCTCGACGCCCACCTGCACCGCGCCCAGCCGCTTCCACAGATCCAATGCATCGAGGCAGGCCGAGCCGCAGGTCGCGTCAGCCACGACCACCACCCTGCCCTTGCGTCCGGACCCAGCCCGCTCTGGTTGCGATAGAACGGCGGCCGGATCATTGGCGGGTTCCCGCCACAATGGCTGGCCTTGCTCCCTTGCCTGCGCCATCCCTGCGGTTACGGACTCCAGCATATGAAGCAGCGCCGGTGATGCGTCAGGTGCCTGCTCCAGTTTCTGCAGAAAACCACGGAGCTGGGCGATGTTGGGTTCGGACGCCCGCCACTCCACCCAGCTGTCGTCACGCACTGCATCCACGGCCTCGCGCCCCCAGATCAACCGCGCCAGCGCGATGCTCCAGTGCGACGCACCGCCGCCGTTGCCGCGCACATCGAGCACGATCAGGGGCGCCTGCAGCAACGCGTCGGTCGCCGGGGTGAGTTGCTGCAGCATCCGGGTGAGCTCCTGGAAATTGGCCGCAGCGGGATCGGCGTTGAAGCTGCTGGTGGTGATCCAGTAGCCACCGCCTGGCATCGTGTGCCAGCCATTGGCTGGGCGGAAGCTGCGACGGGTATCGGCCAGGCGTTCCTTCCGGCTTCCCGGATCGAGTGGCGCCCAGCGCAGCGTATGGCGCTGTTCTCGACCATTCACACGAAAAACGCAGCTGCTCAGCATCGGCACGAACGGATTGCCCTGCTCCAGCAGCACTTCACCGCCACCATGGATGCGGCTGGCCTGCAGGTTCCAACGCCCGCTGAAGTCACCCACCCGGCGCGCAGCCAGCGTCTGCGCATCGATGTCATCACAGGACAGCAATCGAGCCCCCAGCGGCGGATGGCCCGGACCACCGTCCACGGTCATGACGACCTGCGCATCGCCGTCGAAGCCGGTCAGGAACCCGGGCCATTGCGTTGGAAGATCGGGAGCGTCGGCAAGCGCGTTGAGGCTGACGTGGCCGTCATTGAAGGAGGCCGCGTAACCCTTCATGGCCCACCAGTAGCCCGCGAAGCTGTCGACCCTGCCCGCGCGCGAGCGGGCAAGCGCCGAGGCTACCTCCAACTGGGGAACGAAGCCGGGATTGCGCCGGTCGACCGTGCCCGGATGACTGTCGCGCATGGCTGCATCCGCTGCATCCAGATCTGCCAGCAGCGTGCGCGACCAGTCGGTTGGAACGCTTTGCGGAATGGGTGTGGCAAGCACCGCGCCCATCAGAAGCCCTGCGATGATCATGCCCACATCCCTCCCTTGGATCGATCTCCAGTCTCGCAGTTTTCCAGCCTGGCAACCCGCGCCCGCCGCAACGGGCGCGGACGCACATCAATGCAGCGGCACCTTCAACACCGAAGGCGCATTGGCCGGCGAGCTGAAGGTCACCGCCCCACCCAACTGGCTGATGCCCGCATACCGCAGATCCACCGTATCAACCACCAGGGTCAGGCGGCTGCCGGCCGGAATGTTCCAGCTGCTCGCTTCCAGGCGCAGGTCCAGCGTCTTCGGCTGGCCCGGCGTGGCACCACGCAGCGTGTAAGGCTTGTGGCTGATCAGCTGGCCGTTGCCCAGCACATCCTCGGCATACAGGTAGGCATACAGCGTGGTGTTGGCGCGGCTGGGCGTGACGGTCAGGCGCACCTCCGGCGCGCCGTCCAGGCGTCGTGCGCTCCACTGGACCGGCCCCTGCCAGACGCCGGCGGCGTTGCGGCCCACGAACGGAACATAGGCGCCTGGCGGCAGATTGATCATCTGCAGCGCGCCGGAGGCCATCGCCACGCCCGAGTTGGCAGCGGTCAGCAGGCCACTGCCGATACGGTAGTTCCAGCCGGTGCTGCTTCCGCTCTCGGCCAGGCCGCCGGTGGGCAGCAGAAGCCCTTTGGGTGCGGTCAGCGCATAGCTGACGGCGCCCGCATTGGTCGCCTGCCAGTTCGGGTAGGTGCTCCAGCTGCCCTTCTGCGACTTCAGCTGCACCGCAGGCTGCCGGTCGATGCCATTGGCCTCACCCTTGAGGTAATGGTCGAACCAGTCCCCCACCGAATCGTAGACCTCGTTGGGAATACCCAATGCGCCAAAGGCTTCGTTGAGCGCATGGTCGCCATGGCGCAACTGCAGCTGCTTGGGGCCCTTCAGACGGTTGAAGAAGTCCACCAGCTGGCCCGGCGGGAACAGGCTGTCGTTGAAGGCGTTGGCCAGGAATACCGCGGGCTGGTTGGCGTTGATCTCATCGATGCTGGACCCGGGACTGCGCTGCGCCGCCACCGGCAGCAGCGAGTCCACCGCGCCCTGGTAGTTGCCGACCAGCACATTGCGATTGATGGTGGACAGCTCCGGTCCCGGGCGACCGGTGGCCAGGCCCGCGGCAACCAGCAGCGCGATGCCCTGCGCGCTGGGGGTGTCGTTGCTGTACAGCGAGGCCTGCAGGTCGGCCCAGCCGCTCAGTGCGGCCACTGCCTTGATGCGAGGGTCGCGCGCCGCCGCCAGCAGGCTGGTGCCGGCGCCGTAGGAGATGCCCGAAACGCCGATTCGTGACGGGTCGGCGCGGGTGTTGTCCAACGCCCAGTCAATCAGCGCACTGACGTCCTCGACCGTGGCCGGCCCGGCGATGTCGATGCTGCCGCCGGATTCCCAGAAGCCACGCGAGCTGTAGCTGATGACCACATAGCCACGCCGCGCCAGCGACTGCGCCACGCCCACGTATTCCACGCTGGGCACCGCCCAGCTGCTGGGCATCACCAGCAAGGGATACCGCCCGCTGCCCGCGTCCTGCGGTTCGATGACGAAGGCCCCGAGAGGCGTTCCATCCCAGCTGGGAATGGTGCGATGGGTGGTCTTGACCGTGGCCGCCCAGGCGGTGGGCGCCAGCCCGGTCAGCAGGATCAACAGCAGCAATACCTTGCGCATCGTGGTCTCTCCCCGTCGGTGGTGGTGCAACGGATCGGACCGTACCAGTGCGAATGGTGACAGGCACCTTGCGGCGCAGCATGACGTTTGCTGCATTGTCGCAGCCTTTGGATCGATGCTATGACGGGATCTTCCCAAGGATGGACAGATACTATGAGGCCCCGGCCACTCTCACTTGCCGCCCTGATGCTGGGTGCAGTCGGCCCCGTGTCTGCGGACGGACCCGCGCTGTCCGACGTCGCCGCCGGCGCAGTTTTTGAAGAGGCGGAAGCGCTGTGCCAGGCCGACAACGGTCGGCTCTGGGGAGCGTCGCTGTGTGGGCCGATGATGCTGGTAGACCGGACCAGTCGACGGGTCACGGCACCCCATGCAGATGCACAGGGCCGCCTGCAGGTACGTGGAAAGGTCTTCGTCGGCCAGCTTCCGCCGGACGCGATCATCGCCAACACCGCCGTCGAATGGTCTGGCACCCGCTGGACGCAGCTGCTCTGGCCGCTGCCACAGGACGAAAGCCGGCGACGCACGCTGCTGGCCCACGAGATGTTCCATCGCCTGCAACCCGCATTGTCGATCGAAACGCCGGCAGAAGGCGGCAATGAGCACCTCGACACGCTCGAAGGGCGCTATTGGCTGCAGCTGGAATGGCGTGCACTTGCCGCCGCACTGTCCGCAACCGACCCCGGCGCACAGCGCAACGCGATGAACAATGCGCTCGCGTTCCGTGCTGAGCGTTACCGTCACTTCCCAGCCGCCTCTCGGGACGAGGCCGCGCTGGAGTTGAATGAAGGCCTGGCCGAGTACACCGGCGTTCTCGTCGGCAATCCAACTCGCGCTGCGCGCATCGAAGCTGCACTTCATGACCTTCACGCCCATGTGGGTGATCGCAGCTTCGTCCGTTCGTTCGCCTACGCGACCGGCCCGGCCTATGGCCTGCTGCTGGACCAGGTTGCGCCCGGATGGCATCGCAATCTTGTCCACCCCGCCCGGGATCTCGGTTCACTTCTGGCAGAGCGCACGCACACCACTCCACTCACCGACGAAGCTGCACTGCTCACCACGGCAGCGCGTTATGACGGGCCTGCGCTGCGCGAAACGGAAGTGCAGCGGGAACAGCAGCGCCTTGTGCAGCTTGAACGCAACCAGGCCCGCTTTGTAACCGGCCCGGTACTGCGGCTGGATCTTCGCAGCATGCGCATCCAGTTCGACCCAGGCAACATGCAGCCGTTGCCTGGCAGCGGCACGGTGTATCCCACGATGCGGCTGAGCGACGTATGGGGAACGTTGACGGTCACCGACGGAGCGTTGATGCAGAACGACTGGAAGGCCGTGTTCGTGCAGGCGCCTGCATCGGGCGAACTGCCCCTGCAGGATCATGGATGGACGCTGAGCCTGGCGCCCGGATGGTCGCTGGTACCTGGAGCGCGCCGCGGCGACTACGTGTTGCGGGCACAGCCCTGAGCCTGGTGGCGAAGGGGACCGCCCCGCCCTAGCACGCGCGCGTGTCAGCCACGTGCCGTGTGATCTGACACCTCTCCAGTGCTTGCGGGCGGTCACAGCTTCGTCTTTTCGTCGTTGACCGAAAGACGACAGCTTGTGACGCTTACGACACCGCAGGGCCTCCACAGCCCAACAACGCGGTCACGTCCCACCGCAATCCGCTGCACCCGACTCCGCACCGTCTCCCCATGACCTCGCCCTGCCAGGTCGTGGCGGACGGCTGCGCCCTGAACTTCTGCTGGAGAACCGCAATGCGCCTTGCAAGCTTCTTCTTCGCGTTCGTCCTCAGTGCCTTCGCCAGCGCTGCCCAAGCCCAGGTCGTCACCCTCAACAAGGGCGGCTTCGTGCTCACCTACGATTGCAGCATCCACAGCGCCACCCGCTACGAATACACCCTGACCGCCGACACCGGCTCGGCTGCCCGGCCGTCCAGCTTCTACAAGGACCCCGACCTGGCGGCAGGCTGCCTCGGCCAGACCAGCACCGCCTCCTACGCCAGCATCAAGTCCGGCTATGACCGGGGCCATCTGGTGACGTCCAACCACATGGACTACAACGCGACCTACATCCGCCGCGCCAACTACATGACCAACATCGTTCCGCAGGTCTCCAGCTTCAACCAGGGCATCTGGGTGAAGGCCGAGAACGTGGCCGAGTGCTATCGCGACATCGCGCCGGTGGATGTCTATGGTGGCGTGGTCTACGGCGACGCCTCCAACGACTATTTCCTTTCCAGCCACGGCATTCCGACACCGGAGTTCTTCTGGAAGACGATCATCACCCGTGATCCGAACACCGGCACGGCCAAGGCGATCAGCTGGATCATTCCCAACGAAGCCAATCTGGGCAGCCTCGACAGCTACCTGGTGACCATCGCCGATCTGGAGGAGCTGTTGGGTGCGAGCTACGTTGCGATCAACGCACCGGCCTCGCTGAAAAACATGCTGCCGGCCAGCACCTGGCCGCAGCCGGCGGGGTGTGACCTGGGCTGACCGGCATGCCGGGAATGGGTGGCACCCTGCCCGGGTGCCACCCAAGGATGGCTGTGGGAAAATGGCGGGCAATTGCACCACCGCATTGCGCCCTGGAGTTGTAGATGTCCCTTTTCCCCTTTGATGCCGTGCTGTTCGACTGCGACGGCGTACTCGTCGATTCCGAGCCACTGGTCGCCCGCGTGCTCTCGGAAATGCTGACCGCACGCGGCTGGCCGCTGACCCCGGCGCAGGCGGGTGAAGTCTTCCTCGGCCAGTCCGTGGCCCATCTGGCCGGGCTGATCGAGGAGCGCACCGGCAAGCCGTTCACCGAGGCGTGGCTTGAAGAGTTCCGCCAGCAGCGCAACCGGGCACTGGAACGTGACCTGGAAGCGATCCAGGGGGCACCCGAGGCCGTGCGTGCGATCGCTGCGGCCACCGGTGGGCGGATCGCCTGCGCCTCCGGCGCCGATCTGCTAAAGGTGAAACTGCAGCTGGGCAAGGTCGGCATCCTCGATGCCTTCGGCGACCACGTCTACAGCGGCCAGGACATGCCGAACACCAAGCCGCACCCGGACGTCTACCTGGCGGCCGCTGCCGCGCTGGGTGTGGATCCGAAGCGCTGCGCGGTCATTGAAGACACCGTGACCGGTGCGACCGCCGGTGTGGCGGCAGGTGCCACCGTGTTCGGCTTCAGCGAGGGCGGCCCGCACCACAGCACGCCCGAGGCTCTGCGCGCGGCCGGTGCCCAGGTGATCTTCCAGCGCATGGAAGATCTTCCCGCACTGCTGGCGGCCTACACCGCCGACGCTGCCGCCTGACCCGGCGTCAACCCGCAGCGCCCTGCCCGGCGCTGCGGCACCTGCCGCTGTAGTGCCGCGCAAACAGGTACAGCCCGGTGAACAGCTGCAGGAACAACGGCGGCAGCGGCGAATAGGTGATCCACGCCGCAGGCTCGCCATGCCCCAGCCCGCGCACCACGAAGTTGGCGATCACCGTCAGGGTGAACACGATCGAGGTCCAACGATGCACGGGCCGTGCCCAGCCACCGCGGCTCATTGCCGGCGCCTCGCTTCGGAACGGGCTTCGATCATCTTCCAGCCATTGCCCGATGGATCGCGGAATCCGGCGTCGACGGCGCCAAAGCGCTCGATCGGCTCCTGGGTGAATTCCACGCCCTGTGCCAACCACTGCGTGTAACGCGCCTGGCAGTCATCCACAGCCAGCACCAGGGGCGGCATTGCGCCTTTGGCCACCAGCTGCTGCAGCGAAAGCGCGGTGGCCGCATCGTGGGTGGGCGGACCCGGCACGAACAGGCCCAGCTGGAAACCGTCCTGGCCTGGGCTGCGTACCGTCAGCCAGCGGTAGCTGCCATTGCGCACGTCGGTATGCACTTCGAAACCGAGCTTGCCGACGTAGAACGCCAGCGCCTCATCCTGGTCGCGCACATACAGGCCGACCGTGTTCACCATATCTGACATGCAGCACCTCCTCTCAAGTGCGCCTACGTTACGCCCCGACGAGGCGGTTCTGCTTCTCCAAAACTGCGCCAATGGCTGGGACGGCGAACGTGAAGGAATCAAAAGTACATGGCCCTCCCCAAAAGCGGATGAATACGCAGTTCCGCGACGGCGGATAATCCGCCCCGGCATTAAGTCAACTTAATGTGATGCCAATCACGCACGCGCCTGAGGGCGCATGCGATAACCGCGCGGACCGGGATTCATGGGCACCATCACGCCGACAGGGAGCGCATCATGCAGGACGTAACGCAACGCCAATGCAAAGTTGTGTCCGACAGCCGCTGGTCGCTCAGTACCTTCATGGAATTCTATGAGCGGATATTGAGCCCTCGCATTTTCCAGCCTTACGGGAAGCTGCTGGCCAGGGAAATCGCCAGCGACATCGATGCAGGGTTCGCGGTCAAGGACGTGCTGGAAGTGGCATGCGGCACCGGGGTGATCACCGCCAGCCTGTATGAGGATCTTGCGCGGCCACGGGGCTTGCGGCTGGTGGCCAGCGATCTCTCGCAGATTGCGGTGGGCATGGCCCGACGTGTCCTGAACCCCGAGATCCAGCAGAACGTTCCGTTGTTGGCCGACGTGGACATGGCAGAGCTTCCATTCGATGACAACAGCTTCGATGTGATTGTCTGCGGCTTCGGCCTGATGTTCCCGCCCGACAAGGCGCGCGTGGCCAGGGAGTTCCGGCGCGTGCTGCGGCCGGGTGGGCGTGTCTACGCGACGATGTTCCACTACAACCAGCTCTTCGAACTCACCCGCCAGCAATCGCAGCTGCATTTCGGCATGCCTTCCCGGTTGATGGACGCGGCGCTGAGCCTGACCGACCCGTCGCCGATCACCCGCGCCTTCGCGATCGAAGGGCTGTCCCGGGCCAACGACGTGCCTGCTGGGCTGCATCCCCTGTCGTTCTCGCTCGACGCAGCCGGTGCGCGCGAGTTCCTGTTCAATGCCTGCATCCTGCTCGAAGAGTTCAACCAGTGCGACACCCGCACCCGTGAGCACTACCTGGACCTGATGCTGGCGCAGTTCGGCAAGGACGTGCCTGACCAATGCTACCGGGTGGAGGCATGGTTGCTGCGCGGCCAGGCCGATCCCGCCAATGCGGGCACGACGGTGGACATCGCGTCGCCCGACTTCTCGCCGCTGGTGCGCTGCCAGCAGCTGACCCATCGCGCGTCCAGCGCGGGCGTCGAGTGCGCAATCTCCGTGCAGGAGGCACAGGGGCTCGCTGCATTCACCGCTGCCAAGGCGGAGTTCCTGGCTGAGTATCCCGGCTTCCCCGACGCATCGGTAGAGAAGATGCGCAACGAGGAGTACGCACGGCTGGACGAGCAGCACGTCACGTATCTGGATCATGTAGGCGGAACCCTGCCACCCGAAAGCCTGCTCGAACAGGACCTGCAGGCGTTGAAGCACGCAATCCTGGGAAATCCGCATAGCGGATCGAAGGCCTCGCAGGCGGCATACCAGGAGGCGCGGGATGCCATCTACGCCTTCTTTGACTGCTCTCCGGACGAGTACGAAGTGATATTCACTGCGAACGCCAGCAGCGCGATCCGGCTTGTGGCGGAATCGTTTCCGTTCCAACCGTGCACGCAGCTGCTGTTGACCAAGGACAATCACACGTCGGTGCATGGACTGCGCGAATACGCCAGGGCCAAGGGCGCCTCGGTGAAGTACATCCCTCTGGACGACGATCTGCTGCTGCACGACGACCTGATGCGGCGTGTGCTGCAGCGGCTGGGCGACGGCGCCCCACACCTGCTGGCCTTTCCCGCCCAGTCCAACGCGACCGGCGCGCGGCATGACCTCGCCTGGATCGCCCGCGCGCAGGCGCACGGTGCGATGGTGCTGTGCGATGCAGCCGCACTGGTCCCGCAGGCGCGGCTGGATTGCGGCACCCTTCAACCGGATTTTGTGGTCGCCTCGTTCTACAAGATCTTCGGCTACCCCACCGGCGCAGGCTGCCTGCTTGCCCGCCGCTCGTCGCTGCAACTGCTCAGACCACCGTCCTTTGCCGGTGGCGGAGTCTGCTACTACTCAGGCCCCTGGTCGCCCACCGAGCGGCTGCTGTATCGCGATGCCGGGCAACGTTTTGAGGTGGGAACACCCAACTACGCCGCGTTCCCGGCGATCGCCCGGGGCTTTGCCTTCGTGGCACGGATGGGCGGCGCCGAAGCCCTCGCGCTGCACTCCACTGCACTGGCCCGGTGGATCGAGGTGCGTCTTGCCGCGCTTCGCCATACCGTGCGCGGCGACACACCACTGTGCCGCGTGTACGGCCCGCCGGCACAGCGAAAAGGAGCGACGGTGATGCTCAACTTTTTCGACTGCTATGGCTCGATCGTGCCGCATGCCCGCGTCAAGCGCCTCGCCGATCGCTTCGGCATCACCCTGCGCAACGGATGCTTCTGCAACCTCGGAGCTGTCCAGCAGGCAACCTATGCAACTGCGGGTGCCGAGCACTGCGAACTGGACAAGACCGGGAAGATCCTCGACTGCACCGCCTTCGATGAGAAGATCCTGGACAAGGGAGATTGCGGCGCGGTCAGGATTTCATTTGGGCTCGGTTCGAATTTTGCCGACGCCTACCGCTTCCTGATGTTCGCGACCTGCCTGCTGGACACCGACGTTTCCGGTCTTGAAGGCGTGCTCGCCGCGAGTGACCCTGAAGCCGATGCCGGCAGTCCTCGTACTGCTCCTGCCGTGCCGGCCTGACACTCCATGGCGAGTGCCGCCGACGGCGCGCGACGGCGACGTTGTTCCAGCACGGATGTGTCCAGGAGGGGGCGCTTCGCGGAGCGTGCATGACATTCGGGCACGGCATCGCGTAGAGGTGGGTGCCTGCGTTCGCGTGCACGCACACTACCCGGGCTGTCACCGGTGATGTCACGGAAGATGCGGCCAAAGGTACCCAGGCTGCGCCATCCGGTCTGCGCGGCGATTTCGGTCACCGCCAGATCGGTCTCACGCAGCAGCGCCACCGCCCGTTCGATGCGGCGGCTGAGCAGATAACGGTGCGGTGGCAGCCCGAAGGCCTGCTTGAACGAGCGGGCGAAGTGCGCCGGCGACACCGCACTGACCTCAGCCAGGCGCGCGACGGGCCATTCCTCATGGCTGGCCCGATCCATCCGGTCCTTGGCGCGCAGCAGGCGCCGGAGCAGTTCGGGGCTCTGGCTCATGGCATTGCCGCCCGGGCCAGGTAATGGCGGGCTGCATGGCGCGCCTCGGCGGCCTGCTCGACCAGCCAGTCACGGAATGCAATGACCTTGGCACTGCCACCTCGCGCCGTGGGTGCCACGAACCAGAAGCTGCGACCGTCGCTGGCCACCCCCGGATGCGCCTGCACCAAACGCCCGCTGTCCAGCTCGGCCTGGAACAGGATCGGCGAACCAATGGCGATGCCCTGCCCTGCGATCGCGGCGCCGACATCCAGATGCTCGACGGCAAAGGGCGCGACGAAACTCTCCGGTGCCGGCGGTGGAAGGTGCCCGTGCGCGGCAAACCACAGGGCCCACCAGTCCGGCCGCCCGAGCAGGGGAATTTCCAGCGCGCTGCTGCCCAGCCCACGGGCTGCTGGCAGCAGCGCCGGCGCACACAACGGTGTGAACACACTGGGAAACAAAGGAGTTGCCTGAAGACCTGGCCATTCACCCTGGCCATTGCGGATGGCCGCATCGAAGTGACCGGCGGCCAGATCCTGCGGCGCTGCCGACAGGTCCAGCTCCAGCACGAACTGCCGGTGGCGGGCGCGGAACGTGCCCAGCCGCGGCGTCAGCCAACTGGTGCCCAGCGTGGGCAGCACGGACAGGCGCAGTCGCGCCGCATCCATGTCTGCGGCGCGCATGAAGCTGGCGCGCAGTGCATCGAATGCCCGGGTGGCCTCCTGCGCGACGCTGGCCCCCGTCGCCGTCAGTTCTACGTGCTGTGCATGGCGCAGGAACAGGCAGGTACCGGTCTGGGCCTCCAGCCGCCGCACGTGGTAGCTCACCGATGCCGCGCTGGTGTCGAGCTCTTCGGCGGCACGCGCGAAGCTGCCCAGCCGCGCCGCCGCCTCGAAGGCACGGATGGCGGCAAGCGACGGAAGCTGGCGTTGGGTCACCATAAGTGTGGCTTAGCCTGAGCCCCGATATCTGCGTGGTCAATCCCCCCTCGTGCCCGCAACGATGGAGGCACCTTCGGTAGCGGATCACGCACATGGATCGACGGCAGTTCCTGGCCACTTTGGCCGCCGCGGCAGCGTCCACCGCCCTGCCCTCCGGGTGGGCGCTGGCCAGCCACAGCGAAGATTGGACATGGTTGCAGGGCAACTGGCGGGTCCGGCACCAGCGCCTGAAGGAGCGCCTGGTGGGCGATACCCGCTGGGAGTCTTTCACCGGCTCCAGCGCGGTCTGGCTCACCCTGGGCGGGCTCGGCACCATTGATGACAACGTCATGGCGCTGCCTTCGGGCCCCTACAGGGGGCTGGGCGTGCGTGCATTTGATCCAGTGTCTTCCACGTGGTCGATCTGGTGGATCGATGGCCGCAATCCTGCCCATATCGAAGCCCCCGTGCGCGGGGGCTTCGAGGACGATGCCGGCAGCTTCCGTGGCACCGACCGGATCGACGGGCGCCCCATCGATGTGTGGTTCCGCTGGCATGACATCCACGGCGAGGAGCCGTGGTGGGAACAGGCGTTCTCCGACGATGCCGGTGCGCACTGGGAAGTGAACTGGCGCAACTGGTTCCGCCGAACTGCTGCGGCCCCCTCTCCGCTTCCGAAGCTGCCGGATGCACCGGGCGACTTTGATTTCCTGGTGGGCCATTGGAACGTGCGCCATCGTCGCCTGCGCGCTCGGCTGGCAGGCAGCGACGCGTGGGACGCGTTCAACGGCACCCTGCACAACTGGCCGGTCCTGGGAGGATTCGGCAACGTGGGTGACAACCTGATGGACGTGCCTGGAGCACCGCTGCGCGGCATGGGCATCCGTGCCTGGAATGCGGCGGAGCAGCACTGGCTGAGCTGGTGGCTGGATGGCCGCGAGCCGACCCGGATCGGCGCGCCACTGCGTGGTGGTTTCCAGGCCGGTGTCGGCCGCTTCTTCGGCGAAGACCAGCACGACGGTCGATCAATCCAGACGCGGGTGATCTGGTCACGCATTACCCCGCGTTCGGCGCGCTGGGAACAGGCGGCCTCGACCGATGGCGGGCGCAGCTGGGAAACCAACTGGGTCAGCGACTTCGAGCGACAGGCATGAAGGCGCTGCTGGCCGTGATGCTGCTGGTTGCTGCGTCGCCTCCCGTGCCTCCATCAGGTGTGCTGCAGATCGTCGGCCCCGCGGAACGCTTTGCCCCGGGTGTTGCTTCCACGCGGTACGACGAGATTCGACTGACCTTGAGCCCGGACGGAAAAACCGCGCTGTGGTTCAGCCGCAACCGGCCCGGCGGTCCGGGCGGGTATGACATCTGGGTCTCCCGCAACGATGGGCAGCGCTGGCCGCCGGCGACGCCGGTGCCGTTCAACACGCCGGGGCGCGACTTCGATCCCGCCTTTTCCGCCGATGGCCGCGTGGTGTATTTCTGTTCGGATCGCGCAGGCGGCCAGGGCGGCGACGATCTGTATCGGGTCAGCATGGGGAGCGACGGTCGATTCGGGGAGCCGGTCAATCTTGGCCCGGCAGTGAACAGCGCGGCCGATGAATTCGCGCCGATGCTCTCGCCGGACGCAGCCACGCTGCTGTTCTCCAGCGATCGCGCAGGCGGTGCGGGTGGCCATGACCTCTACGTCGCCGCGATGGTCCGTGGCATGGCACAGCCGGCACGGCCGCTGCCGGGAGACCTCAATACCGCAGCGCAGGAGTTCGATGCCACCTTCCTGGGCGACGGCCGAACGGTGGTGTTTGCCCGCGCCCAGGACTTCGGCAGTGCACCGGTGCGCCAGTTCATTGCCTACGCACGTGGAGGCCGTTATGACGCAGGCCATGCATTGCCCTCGCCCTTGAACGAGGCCTCCGGCGACAGCTACGGCGCGATGCTGGATGGATCGCGACCCGACACCTTGACCTATTCGGCGCGGCGCGCGGACGGTGCAGGGTTGGACCTGTACCGCATCCGCTATCGGATGATGCGCCCTTGAAGGCAGATGTTGTCGATTCCCGGCGCCCCGATTCGTCGAGAGGATGACTACCCCAGGAGAAAATGCAGATGCCCTCCCATCAGTCCCTTGCCTGCGCCTGCGGCCAGGTCCGCCTGACCGCCACGGGCCGTCCCATTGCCACCGTCGAATGCTGCTGCGACAGCTGCCGCAAGGCCGGCGCCATGCTGCAGGCGCTGCCCCGCGCACCGGCCGTACTGGGCCGGCATGGCCAGACGCTCTTCGTAATGCATCGCAAGGATCGCGTCAGCATCGATGCCGGGCATGCCATGCTGCGTGCCTTGCGATTGTCCAGCAGGGGCGGCAGCCGCCGCGTGCTGGCGGGCTGCTGCAATACGCCGCTCTTCCTGGAGTTCAGCGGCGGCCATTGGCTGAGCCTGTATGGCCTGTTGTGGCCGGCATCGACAAGACCTGCCGTGGAGATGCGGACCATGGTCAGTGATCTTCCTGATGCGTCTGTGCTTCCTGACGATGTGCCGAACCTGAAGACCCGGTCGCTGCGCCTCTATGCGCGGTTGATGAAGGCGTGGATCGCCATGGGCTTCCGCAGCCCACGCATCGAGGTCGCGGGAGATACCCATGCCTGAGCCCGGACGGATCGAGATCGAAAGCATCACCACGCCCGGGCACATCCAGCGCGTGGATCGCGCCAAGTACCTCGCCATGCGCCATGCCTTGCTGCGGGCGCTGCCCGCGCAACCGCCCGGCCTGACTGTCGCGCAGGCGAAACAGGCACTGCTGCCACACCTGCCCACCGCGCTGTTCCCGGCAGGTGCCACCGCCGGCTGGTGGTTGAAGGCCGTGCAGCTGGACCTGGAAGCCAAGGGCGTGATCGAGCGCGTCGCGGGCAGACCGTTGCGCCTGTTCAAGCACCTGGCAGCCGGCTGATCAGCGCTGTGCAGGCAGTTCCAACCGGTGCTTGCGGCACAGGCGATACACCGTGACCCGCGATATCTGCATCTGCCGCGCGCACTCGGAGACGTTGTAGCCGGTCTGGCGCAAGGTCTGCAGTAGTACATCGCGCTCGGCCTGGCCGCGCGCGTCGTGCAGCACCGCCGCGGGCAGGACCGCTACCGATGCGCCCAGCTCCAGGTCACGCTCACTGATCAGCTCGCCCTCGGCCATGATCGCTGCACGCTGCACACGGTTCAGTAGTTCGCGTACGTTGCCGGGCCAGTCGAAGCGCCGCATCGCCTGCAGTGCGGCCGGTGCGAAGCCGCGTGCACGCACGCTGTGGCGCAACCGGAAGCAGCGCAGGAAGTGCTCGGCCAGCAGCTGCACGTCGGCACCGCGCTCGCGCAGCGGTGGCATCAGCAGGCGCAGCACGTTCAGGCGGTAGTAGAGATCGCTGCGGAACCGCCCCTGCGCCACCGCGTGTTCCAGTTCGACGTGGGTCGCGGCAAGTACCCGCACGTCCGCGCGCAGCGGCTGGCTGCTGCCCACGCGCTCGAACGTTCCCTCCTGCAGCACGCGCAGCAGGCTGGTCTGCGCTTCTGCCGGCAGATCGCCTACCTCATCAAGAAACACCGTACCGCCATGGGCGGATTCGAACACGCCGATCTGCCGCTTGTCGGCACCGGTGAACGAGCCACGTTCGTGGCCGAACAGCTCCGACTGCACCAGGTTGGCCGGAATCGCACCACAGTTCACCGCGATGAAAGGCCTGCCGGCGCGCCCCGACAGCGCATGCAGCGCATGTGCAGCCAGTTCCTTGCCTGTACCGGTTTCGCCGGTGACCAGCACCGGCAGTTCCACCGGCGCGAACTTGTGCAGCACCGTGCGCACCGCATGCAGCGCAGCGCTTTCGCCAATCAATGCGTGCGGTCCGTACCCACTGCAGGTTGCATCGACTGGCGGATCATCCGCATCGAACTGCTGGCGCATTGCGCAGACCAGGTCCTGCAGGCCGAACGGCAGCGTGAAGCGCGCGCCGCATCGCTGCAGCAACGGCAGCCAGGCCGGCGATGTGGGTCCGGCGCCCGGTGGCAGTACCGCCAGCCAAGGCAGATGCTGGTGCTGCTCGATCCACGGTGCCAGCAGCTGCAGCGCCGCCGCATCGAGATGGCGCAGATCGAGTACGGCGAGCAATCGATCGCGCCCACGCAGGCCTATCGCCATGGCGGGATCGGGATGGATGCTGCGCACATACCAGCCTGCTGCCGCCAGCGCACTGCGCTCGTTCGCCAACGGCTCGCCAAACCAGAGCACGCAACGTGATGTAGAAGCCTCCGGGACCGCTGCCATGCTTCCCCCAGCATCCGGACACCGTCGGCGGACTGTCAGGCAATCGCCGGCGTGCCGCCCCCCGCCGGGACCTCTACGGCCACCGGGGCGGCCTTCGTTGGGCGGATCCTAGCGCTTCCCTAAACGGCGGCGCAATGAGCAATGCGTCAAGAAATTCGTGGCTGAACCGGCACCGTTGCAGACGGCGGCGCCACCTGTAACACCCATGCGACAGTTGCCCGCCGCCCTTGCCCTGCGGTGCCTGGGGCTTCGAAATCCCAACGATTCCGCGACGTGCCTGTAACACCGTGGCAGCAGCACGGTCAGGTGCTGCACGGTCCCGACATTGGCGGGTGGGCACTTCGAGGTTGGCACGGTTGATGCGTGGTTCCGCCGCACCCATCGCGGGAGATCGGCATGGACGGCACCACCCTGATTCGCGGCCTGGCCGCAGCACTGGCAACCGCCCTGCTGTTGGTTGGCGCGGGCGCATCCGCGTCCGGCGCCCGCCAGGGCGTGAAGGCACAGCCGGGCGAAATCGTCCTGTTGCGGGACGTATCCGCGCGGCCGGCCTATCGCATGGCACCACCGGGCATGGCGCTGATTGCCGACCCGAAGCCACAGCGCGAGATCGCCACCGCATTGGGCGCCGGTGGCACGACGAACGGCATGGACGAGTTGAGCGATGAGGACTATGCCGGCATGGGTGCCGGCCAGGCAGCGTCCGTCGCGACACCGGGCGGCACTACCGTTGAACGGGTCACCCAGCAGGCCCTGGGCGGCACGCTTGGCCGCGGTGGTGATGGCATGGTCGGCAGCAACCTCGGGGGCACCATGAGCGGTCCGCTTGGTGCGGTCGGCAGCAGCACCCGCGGTATCGCCGATACCGTGCGCGGCGCACTGGCCCAGTTCCCCCTGCAGGGCACGGCCCCGGCAGGTGGAAAATGAAGGCCCTGCAAGGCTTGCTTCTGCTGCTCGCTGCCGCGCCCTGGGCGACCCGGGCCGATGACTACGGCGGCATGCTCGCCTATCTCGACGTGGCCCGCATCGACGGCCACGCACTGGCCGGGGCGACGGGTGCCATCGCCGTGAACCAGGCCGCCGGCGACCTCAACGTGCAGGCCAACCTGCGGGGTATCGCCAAGGGCGATCGCGCCGACGTGGCGATCAATGCCCGGCAACTGCAGCAGGGCAACCGCGTGCTGTCCGGGCCGCTGCAGGCCACCGCGTTCATTGGCGGTGACGCACTGGCCGGTGCCAGTGGCATCGCATCCATCAACCAGGCCAGCGGCATCGCCAACACGACGCTCAACGTCGTCAGCGCGACGCTGGCCCGACAGGGCATACGCGAAACCGACGATACGGCCTTGGCCGCCGAGGGTTCCGCGTTGGCAGGGGGGCGGGACGACACCGGTCGCGGCGTCGCGACGGGCACCCGCAGCGCCGGTGTAGCCAGCACCGCACTGCGGGGATTCGACGGGGTCCTGCAACTCAATCAGATCGCGGGCAACGGCAACGACACGGCCAACGTACTGGGCCTGGTCGTGCAGGACCGCCCGTGACAACCACCCAACCGATGCACCACCTGATGAGAGAGAGGGCACCATGAAAGCGACCGTCAAAAAGACCATGCTCGCCATGGCGATTGCCACTGCCTCGACCGCCGCTGCGGCCAATGGCTGGGACAACCAGAACGCCAACGCGAACATCAACCACAACCACACCGTCAGCGAGACCCGCAACGACACGCACAACCACACCGACAACGACGTGCGCAACCGCACCGTCAACGTCAATGTGCAGAAGCACAGCAACATCCAGGCCGACGAACGCAAGGAAAAGAACAACCACGGCGTCGACGTGAACCTGGAGAAGGACCTGCGCCTGAGCACCGACATCAATTTCTCCGGCGACCCGAACATCACCGGCGACATCGACCTCGACTCGGCGGCCATTGCCGTGATCGACAACCGGCAGTCGATCAGCAACAACGCCACCAGCAACAGCCTGGTCACCAACAGCGCGTCGATCGGTGACAGCGTCGGCGCCGGTGCCTCGGGCAATCTGGGCTTCAATGTCGTCTCCGGCGACAACAATGCGCAGGACAACGCGGCCTCACTATCTGCGGCCGATGCGTCCTTCAGCTTCGGCATGGCCGACGCCGAGGTGTTCGTCAACCAGGCCGGCTTCGGCAACGCCACCATGAACTCCGGTGTCACCAACGCCGCAGGTCTCAGCGGCAACGCCTTTGGCGGCGCGTCCGGCAACATCGGCGTGAACATCGCCTCGGGCAACAACAATGAGCAGAAGAACGCGCTCGCGGCGTCGGTAGCGACCACGGCGGTGGCCCAGTCGAGCATCAGCTCCAACCAGGTCTCCACCGGCAACACGGTCAGCAACGCCGGCTTCGTGCAGTCCTACACCGATACCGTGCAGGTCGGCATGCGTGGCGGCGTCAGCGGCCTGACACTGGCCTATGGCGCGGGCACCTACCGCGGCACCGGCAACGCCTACCAGATGGCCAACTACTACCTGGATACGTGGAGTGGCGAGCTGCCGCACCCGGGTGGCAACAGCACCGGCCATATCGATCTGGACAACCAGATCCAGAACGCCACGATGAACCCCAACCGGCCGGGGGTGGGCGGCCTGGGCTTCGATACGCGTGAGAGTGGCACCAGCCAGTTCGTCGAACTGGGCGTGGCTGACCTGTATGCCAGCCTCAGCGGCACGGTCAGCACCACGCGCTGGGTGAACGTCAATGCGACCAACACCTCGGCCTTGTCCGGCAGTGCCTTCTCGGGCGCCTCCGGCAACATCGGCGTGAACGTTGCCGCGGGCACCGGCAACCTGCAGGCCAACAGCCTGGCCCTGGCAGTCGCCCAGCCCAGCACCGGCGGCGGTGGTGGCAGCGGCGAGTAAGCGCAACACCCCGGCCGTCCGCCAATGGCCGGGTCCCCGGGAGCCCCTGTTCCTCCTCCCCCTTGGGACAGGGGCTCCCCCCTGCTGCCGGAGAACGTAGATGATCCGTTGCCCTCCATCGATGCGCCTGCTTTCCTTCCTGTTGCTGATGGGCACCGCATCGGCATGGGCGGGCGAGGTCCACTTCGCCGGCGTGCTGCCCAATGGCGCGCTGCTGCAGCAGAAGGTGGAAAGCATGCAGGAGCGGCGCTACCGCAACGTGGTGCGCCAGCACACCGATTACAGCTGCGGGGCGGCCGCATTGGCGACCATCCTGCGCCATGCCTATCACCTGCAGACCGACGAAGCGACGGTGATCGAAGGAATGATGGGGGTCTCCGATCCAGCGCTGGTGGCCGAACGCGGCTTCTCCCTGCTCGACATCAAGCGCTACGTGGAATCGCTGGGCATGCGTGGCCGGGGCTACCGCATCGATGAAACACGACTGCGCACCCTTCGCGTGCCAGGACTGGTGCTGATGGATGTGCGCGGCTTCCGCCATTTCGTGGTGCTCAAGCAGGTCCGCAACGGCATCGTGGAAGTGGCCGACCCGATCCTCGGCAACCGCAGCCTGGCGCTGCGGGAGTTCCTGGCTGCCTGGCCATCTCGCGCGGTCTTCGTGGTGATCGGCAGCGACTTCGATCGCAACACCGTTCTTCTGCAACCCAGCGAACGGCCAAGTGCCCGCGCGCTCTATGCGCGGCAAGGGCCGATCACCGATGCCGAACTGGTCGACTTCGGCTTCAGCCACGCCGACCTGTTCTGAGGAGGTACGACCATGTTCCGTCAACACGTATGGATGGCTCTGCTGCTGATGGCCCCTGCCCTGCCCCTGCAGGCCGCCGACGGCAGGACCGGGCGTGGACTCACGGAAATCCCCGACCCGGAGCTGAGCCTGATGCGGGGGCGCTACACCGTGGGTGGCAACAACGTTGCCTGGTTCGGGGTCACCATGGTGTCGCAGTGGCAGGCCAGCAACGGCACGACCCTGCAGGGCAGCCTGACCCTGGGCATGGACTTCCGCGGTGGTGGCGCGCCGAAGCTCAGCTTCCAGCCCAGCGTGCATGTCACGGCAGCCGATGCGCCGCTGCCCGATACCCACGGACGCAGCATCGACAGCAGCGGCCTTGCCAACGCCAGCGGCCTGGTGCAGAGCGTGCAGGTGGCCGGCGATGGCAATGTCGCACGCAACGTCACCACGCTGACCGTCCGCGAGGGTGGCGTGCCGGCTGTTCTCTCTGATGGCGCAGGCAACATCACCGCGCAGCAAGCCGGCGCCAGCGCGACGGCCGTGCTGGAAGGCAACCAGGCACACCTGCTGCTGCAGGTGGATGGCCAGGGGCTGGTGCAGCAGTGGATCCGCAATGGCAGCGTCGGCCAGGGCATCGCCCTTACCGGTGATGGCCAGATCGCCAGCAACCAGCTGCGGCTGGAGCTGGTGCGCAACGCCGTGGGCGGCAACCTGCCGTTGAGCCAGAACGTGGCCCAGGCGATTGCGTTGAACCGCGGCATGGGGCCGGGCCAGTAGCAGGGCCTGGCATTGGGGGAAACGCTCCACAACGCAGGACACGAACATGCACACCCTGATGAGGATCACCCCGTTGGCGCTGGCGGCGCTGGCGGGCACCGCCCTTGCCGTGCCGCCGACGCCTGACGATGGCGCTGACGTGCAGGCCCTGGCCAACCAGCTGGAAGAGCTGAAAGCCAACTACGCACAGGAAGTGCGGCGGCTGCGCGAACTGGACATGCAGGTGCAGGCCATGCAGGCACGCTTGGGCGGGCGGGTTGGCCCAGCCTCGACCCCACCGGCCGCGCCATTGGCGCAGGCGGCGGCCGCCGCGGTTCCACCGAGCAGCGAGGGCTACGCCAGTACCGCTGCCGAGGCCCAGCAGGCCAAGCAGGAGTCGCGGCGCAGCGTGGACGACGTGAAGCAGCAGCAATCGGCCCTGTTCTCCCGTCGCTTCACCATCGAGAACAGCCTCACCTACGCCCGCTATGACCGCAAGCAGCTCACCCTCAACGGCTTCCTCGCGTTGGACGCCATCTTCCTCGGCAATATCGCCATCGAGAACGTGGAGTCCGACTCGCTGACCTATAACGTGGCGGCCCGCTGGGGCGTCAGCCCGAACCTGACCCTCAACCTGGATGTGCCCTATCTGGCGCGGCGCACCGTGTACCAGAAAGGCGGCGCCGGCGGTGCAGCGGCCGCCATCGCGCAGGAGCAGACCAACGGCAACGGTCTGGGCGACATTGGCCTGAGCGCGAACTACCGGCTGTTCGGCGAACGCGGCTGGCGCCCGGAGACCGTGCTCACGGCCGGTGTCACCGCCCCCACCGGGCGCGCGCCCTACGGCCTGGACTGGAAGGTGATCGAACGCGATGACGACGACTACATCCGCTTCGCCGTGCCGCGCGAGCAACCCACCGGCAACGGCGTATGGCAGGCCAACCTCGGCCTGTCGATGGTGAAGACCGCTGACCCGGCCATCCTGTTCGCCAACATCGGGTACGTGCACTCCATCCCTCGCGGCTTCAGCGACATCGACAGCAATCCGGATACGGTCAACCCAGGCGACGTGAAGCTGGGCGGCTCGGTGTACTTCGGTGCAGGTGTTGCCTTCGCATTCAACGAGCGGACCAGCCTGAGCCTGTCCTTCAGCGACCGCATCAGCGCCCGCGCCTCCACCCGCTTCCAGGGTGGCAAGTGGATGAAGGTGATCGGCAGTGACGCCAATGCGGCATCACTGAACCTGGGCGTGACCTATGCGTTGAACCAGCACACCACGCTGGTGACGTTGCTGGGCATCGGACTGACCCCGGACGCACCGGACTTCACGCTGGCGTTCAAGATTCCTTACATGCTCTAGCGGCCACTGCCCATGGCATGATGGGCGCTCTGCGGCCAGCGGACGTCCATCATGCGCATCGGATTCCTGGGACTTGGAGTGATGGGAACGCCCATGGCGGCCCATCTGGCTCGCGCAGGTTACGAGGTATGCGGCTGGTCGCGCTCCGACCGCAACCATGCGGCCGCGCGCACCGCCGGCATCAACGTCTGCGAGGCGGTGGACGAGGTATTCGCGGGCTGCGACACCCTCATCCTGATGCTGGCCAATGACGATGCCATCGACAGCGTGCTCGATCGGCATGGCGCGGCGTTTGGCGAGCGGATCGAGGGCCGCCTGCTGATCAACATGGGTACGAGCTCGGCAGCGTACTCACAGGCGCTGGCCGAACAGACCCGTGCCGCGGGCGGCCGCTACGTGGAAGCGCCGGTGTCTGGCTCACGCGTGCAGGCCGAAGCGGCGCAGCTGGTGATCCTGCTGGCCGGTGCCGATGTCGACCTCGCGGCAGCCGCCCCACTGGTTGCACCGATGGGCTGGCAAACGGTGTGCTGTGGTGCAGTGCCGTCCGCACTGCGCATGAAACTGGCGGTGAACCTGTACCTGATCACCTTGGTCACCGGCTTGGCCGAAGCGGTGTACTTCGCCGAAGCACACGGCATCGAGCTTGACCGCTTCGCGCAGGTGCTCAACGCAGGGCCGATGGCCAGCGAAGTATCGCGAATCAAGCTGGACAAAATGATCCGTGGTGACTTCAGCGTGCAGGCGTCGATCACCGACGTGCGCAAGAACAGTGGGCTGGTAGCCGCTGCCGCCCATGAGGTGGGCATGCATGCGCCCTTGATCGACGCCAGCGACGCGCTGTTCGCACAGGCACTGGCGTCCGGATCGGGGGCGCTGGACATGGCGGCCGTGCTGCAGGCGGTACGGGCCGGGCCAACCGGCACTGGCCGGCGCTGATCCGGATTCATGTTCCGGCACTACTGCCGTCCTCCACCGCTGCTATATTCAGTCCAGCTCGGCAGGCATGGTGCCTGCCTTCGAATCACAGGGAGTTGGTCATGGGTCTGGTACAGGCGGTGAAGGGTGCGGTTGGCGGTGTGCTGGCCGACCAGTGGAAGGACTTCTACACCGTGCCGGCGGGCCTGCCGTCCACGGCCGCCCTGTTCGCGGCGGTGCCGCAGGGCACCAACGCCGGCCGCGGCTCCAACACCAGCGGCTCGTCCAACATCATCAGCAACGGCTCGAAGATCATCGTGCCGGAGGGCTACGGCCTGCTGCTGTTCCAGGACGGCGCGATCACCGCGTTCGTCGCCGAACCGGGTGGCTACGAGTGGCGCTCGGACGATCTGAACTCGCAGTCGATCTTCGCCGGCGACGGCCTGGTCAGCACCTTCATCAAGCAGAGCTGGGAACGCTTCAAGTTCGGCGGCCAGCCGGGTTCGCAGCAGGCGGCCTATTTCGTCTCGCTGAAGGAACTGCCGGACAACCGCTTCGGCACCCAGTCGGAAATCTACTGGGACGACGGTTTCCTCAACACCCAGGTAGGCGCGGTCACCCGTGGCTCGTACACGCTGAAGATCGTCGACCCGATCCTGTTCGTGAAGAACTTCGTGCCGGCCAGCTACCTGCAGCCGGGCCAGGTGTTCGACTTCACCGATCTGGACAACGCCGCCGCCAGCCAGCTGTTCAATGAAGTGGTCGGTTCGCTGGCGCCGGCCTTCAGCCTGTATACCAACGATCCGGGCAAGGGCAACCGCATCACCAAGCTGCAGCAGGACTCGCTGGGCTTCGCGCAGAGCCTGTCGGCCGCCGTCGAACAGGGTTACCAATGGAAGTCCGACCGCGGCCTGGCCATCGTCAAGACCGCCATCGTCTCGATCGAGTACGACGCCAACACCCGCGAGCTGCTGAAGACCGTGCAGCGCGCCGATGCGCTGTCCGGTTCGCGCGGCAATTCCAACCTGCAGGCCAGCGTCGCCCAGGGCATCCAGTCGGCCGGCGAAAACGGCGGCGCGGCAGGTCTGGTCGGTGTCGGCATGGCATCTGGCATGTTCGGTGTCGGCGGCATGCAGCAGCCGGTCACCCCGGCGGCCGACGATCCGGTCGCCAAGCTGAAGAAGGCCAAGGAAATGCTCGATCTGGGCTTGATCACCCAGAGCGATTACGACGCGCTCAAGGCCAAGGCACTGGGCCTGTAACGGCAGGACGTACACCCAACATGTCCGATCCCCGAAACGGCCCACCGCCGCTGCCCGGATCCGCGCCCGCGACGCCGCCACCCCTGCCGGCGGCGTCGTTGGATGGGCCCGGTTCGCCGCAGGACGTCCCTCCCCTGCCCGGCAGCTTCCCGCTGGACACCTCGAAGCTGCCACAGGCCATCCGCGATGAAGTGGAAGCGCCCGATCCTGTGGCCATCGATACCTCGGCCAGCGAGCTGAAGGACGGCCTCAACCGCTGCCCGAAGTGCGGCGCCACCGACATCCGACCCAAGGCCGGCACCGACATCCTCGTCTGCCTGTACTGCCGTCACGAATGGCATGGCGCACGCGTCGAGGAGGAATTCGGGCTGGGCGAGGCCATCGACCAGCTGCGCGGCACGGTCATCGCCTCTGGTGCGCGCGACATCGATGCCGACACCTCGGCTTTGATGACGTTCAAATGCACCGGGTGCGGCGCCGAAGTCACGGTCAATACCGAGAGTACGATGACGGCGCGCTGCCACTGGTGCCGCCACGTCTTCGGCGTCAACGAGCAGATTGCCAATGGCGCGGTGCCCGATGCGGTGCTGCCCTTCCATATCAAGAAAGACGATGCGGTCGCGCGCATCCGCCAGTTCGTCGACAAGCGCCGCATGTTCGCGCTGAAGGCATTCAAGGATCAGTTCACCCCGGAAAACGTGGTGGGCGTGTTCCTGCCCTACATGATCGTCGACAGCAATGTCAGCGCGGCCGTGGCTGGCAAGGGCGAGATCCAGACCCGGCAGTACACGGTCGGTAGCGAGAAGAACAAGCGCACCCTGTATGACGCCGATGTCTACCAGGTCGAACGCCAGGTCGATTTCACCGTGGATGACCTGCCACTGGAGTCCTCGGCCGAGCGCGGCAATCTGGACACCCGCGCCAACACCAACAACATCATCAACACCATCCTGCCGTTCGATACCAAGAACGCAGTGAAGTGGAACGCCTCGTACCTGGCCGGCTTCACTTCGGAGAAGCGCAACCTGGATGTGGAAAAGCTACGGCCGCGGCTGGAGGACCAGCTGCTGTCAATTGCCCGCGCACAGGTGGAAGGTTCGGTGAAGCGCTACAACCGTGGCGTGCGCTGGGAGCAGGAACAGCTGGAGGTGCATGGCACCCGCTGGGTGTCGATGTACCTGCCGGTGTGGTTGTACTCGTACCACCAGCCCGGAAAGAACGGCGGCATGCTGCACTACATCGCGGTGAACGGCCGTACCGGCGAAACCATGGGCAGCGTGCCTGTGCAGCAATGGAAGATGCTGCTGGCGGCAGTGGCCACCGGCACCGTCATTGAAGCCCTAGCAATTGCCTTCCTGGTGGCATCGACATGAGCGACGACAGTGGCCTCTGGCTGTTGGCGGCAGGTCCGGCCGGCGCAACCGCGCTGTACTGGGTGCTGTACCGCTATTACCGCAACACCGACAAATCGCACTCCTTCGAGCACGAGACCGAGATCGAGGCCAAGCCGGTCACTGGCTCGGACCAGCAGGTCGGCCGGGTCACCGGCACCGAGGAGAAGCGCATCCGCGGTGACAACGTGTACGAGTACCGGAAACGGGTGGTCAGGGTGAAACCCGATCAGTAGAGCCAAGCCGCCTGGCTGCGGGTAATGCCGGCCGCTGGCCGGCACTCCTTCGGTCTCTGGACGTAAGAGGGGAGCCGGCCAGCGGCCTGCACTACCCTTCAGCGGACAGCACCTACCCTTGGCTGGCTTGCCTCAGGACGCGCCCTCACACCGTCTCCCGCCCCACCGGTTCGATACTCGCGCGATCCACCCTTCCGAGGATCCTGCGATGGCTGCCCTGCCTGCCTGTAGCTGCCTGTCGGCGCTGTACTTCCTGGCCCTGCCCGCCCTTGCCCAGGACGCCTCGTTCGGCTTCGGCGAACAGACCACCCGCACCGACCAGGCCACCCAATCGAGCAGCACAGAGACCCGGACCAGTGGCTCGGTCACCACCCAGACCACCACCAGCGGCAGCTCGCAGTCCGAATCACGCAGCGAAAGCAAAGAGATCGACGTCGGCTTCGGTTTCCACGACGACAACGACGACTGGAGCCATGACCGCCACCGCGGCGACCGCGATGTGCGCGACAGCGATCTGTTCGGCAGCTGGACGCTGGGCCAGGAGAACGGCAGCACCTGCACCATCGAGCTGAAGAACAGTGAGTGGTTCGGTGGCTACAGCGCCTACGTGCCTGCCGGCTGCCCGGACGGATTCTTCTCGGCCAACCGCTGGGTGCTGTCGGGCAACCAGCTGCTGCTGACCGATACCAGCAATACGGTCTTCGGGCGTTTTCGCGCGTCGGGAGGTGGGCGTTGGACGGGCTACCGTGAATCGGATGGGGCACGTTTGTATCTCAATCCCAAGGGGTACTGATCGCACCGTGCACACAGTAGGCACGCGCTGATCGGGAAGATCAGGAATCCGCCTCACCCCGCCGCCGAAATGTCCGCTCCCACCGGTTCCCGCCTGGTCATCTACGCCGCCCTCGCGGGCAACCTGGCCATTGCCATCGCCAAGTTCATCGCCGCCGGCATCTCCGGCAGCTCGGCCATGCTCAGCGAGGGCGTGCATTCGCTGGTCGACACCCTCAACGAGGTGCTGCTGCTGTACGGGCTGCGCCGCGCCGGCAAGGCGCCGGACCCGGTACATCCGTTCGGCTATGGCCGCGAACTGTACTTCTGGAGCTTCATCGTCGCCCTGCTGGTGTTCGCTGCCGGTGCCGGCGTTTCGGCCTACGAAGGTATCCAGCACATCCGCCAGCCGGAGCCGGCCACCAACCACGCGTTGAGCTACAGCGTGCTGGGCATCTCCATCCTGTTCGAAGGGGCTTCATGGTGGGTGGCGCTGCGCGAGTTCCGGCGCACCAAGGGCAAGCTCGGCTACTTCGAAGCCTTCCGCCGCAGCAAGGACCCGTCCACCTTCACCGTGCTGCTGGAGGATAGCGCGGCCCTGCTGGGCCTGGGTTTCGCACTGACCGGGCTCGTGGCCGCCCAGGTCCTGGACATGCCGGTGCTTGATGGTGTGGCATCCCTGTGCATCGCGGGCGTGCTTGCCGCAACCGCCTTTCTTCTCGCACGCGAAACCAAGGGACTGCTGGTGGGTGAGCCGGCCCATCCTGCGGTGGCTGACCGGATCATGGCCGTGGCCGAGACCGATCCAGACCTGCGCCGCGCCAATGGCGTGACCACCATGCAGATGGGCCCCGAACAGGTCGTGGCCATGCTCAGCGCGGAATTCGAGGATGACCGGAAGACACCCCAGATCGAGGCGTGCATCACCCGCATCGAATCAGCCGTGAAGCGCGAATATCCGGAACTGGTGGCGCTGTTCATCAAGCCACAGACGCCGGAGGTCTATGCCGCACGGAGAGCGGCACTGGCCGCTCCGCCTGCGCAGGAATGACACTGCGTCTGCGCCCGTTTCACCTGTTTGGTGCCACAGTGCCATCACCGTTTGCCCGAGCCTGCCTCTACCGTGCCGGATTGGTTGCCCGCCGCTCTTCAGATCCTCCCCCGCAGCTTCTACCGGCGCCCACCCGTCGAGGTTGCGCCCGAGCTGCTCAACAAACTTCTGGTCCGTGACGATGGCCGAACGGGTCGCATCGTTGAAGTCGAAGCGTACGCGGGCAGTGTCGATCCGGCCGCACACTCCTATCGCGGGCAGACGCCGCGCACGGCCAGCATGTTCGGTGAGGCCGGCCACCTCTATGTCTACTTCACGTACGGCATGCACTGGGGCAGCAACGTTGTCTGCGGCGAAGTGGGCGAAGGCGTGGCGGTGCTGCTGCGGGCCGTCGAGCCGCTGCTGGGCCTGGAGCGCATGCGCGAACTGCGCCCCGCTGCGCGCCGCGACCACGATCTGGCCAGCGGGCCCGGCAAGCTCTCGCAGGCCTTCGGGCTGGACCGCAGTTTCGACGGCGCCGACCTGGTGACTGGCAGCCACGGCATTGTCATCGCCAGCGATGGCGTGCGGCCCCCGGAGGATCCAGTGGTCGGGCCCCGCATCGGCATCAGCCGCGCTGTTGATTTCCCCTGGCGATGGCACATCCGTGATCACCGTCACGTATCGATCCAGCCACGTCGCGCTTCCGCCCCTGCGAGGAAACGATGATGACCCCGCTCGACAAACCACTGCGCCGCGAAGTGCACATTGATGGCCTCCCCTATACCCTCACCGTGGACCCCGAAGGCCTCAAGCTGGTTGAGAAGGGGCGACGCAAGGGCATCATCCTACGCTGGCAGGACTTGGTATCCGGAGACGCGGCGCTGGCCGCCGCCTTGCAGGCATCGCTCCGGCAACACTGAGCCGACGCGCGCGCCTCACGCCGGCGTCACCCTGCCATGGCGATACATAACGCCGCACGCATTACCGTTGTTTCAGACAGCCGCCGCAACCGCCCTCGCCACCCAGCCCTGAAAAGCGCCATGGACGAAGCCGAACGACTGCTCGAAATCGAACGACTGCACCTGTTGGATACGCCCCCGGAGCCGGTGTTCGATGCCATCGTCGCCGCGGCCCGCGCCGCGACCGGCCTGACCATGGGCCTGATCACCGTGGTGGCCGAAGAACGCCAGTGGTTCAAGGCCAACATCGGCCTGGAGGGCGTCAGCGAGACAGCCCGCGAGATCTCCTTCTGCACCCATGCCATACGCCAGGACCAGCTGTTCGAGATACCCGACGCGCGCCAGGACCCACGCTTTTCCACCAATCCGCTGGTGACGGGTGGGCCGCGCATCCGCCACTACGCTGGCATCCCTCTGGGCTCGGCGCACGGCGCACGTATCGGCACGCTGTGCCTGCTCGACCCGATGCCCGGTGTGCTGTCCCCCTCCCAGCGCGAACTGATGGTGCATCTGGCGCGGGTCACCACCCAGGTGCTGGAACAGCGCAGCACCCTGATGGCGCAGGTGGGCCAGGCCAAGGCGCTGCATCGCGAGCTGAAACGCAGCGAGGACTTCCTGGAGCGTACCAACCGTGCCGCACGGGTAGGCGGCTGGGAGATGGACCTGCTGACCAACGAGGTGCGCTGGACACGGGAAACCAAGCAGTTGCATGGCGTACGCAGCAACTTCGAGCCTACGTTGGAGACCGCACTCTCGTTCTATCGCGAGGACAGCCGCAATATCATCCAGGCTGCGGTAAAGCGCTGTATCGACGAAGGCGCTTCCTGGGAAGTACAGCTACCGATGACCACGGCCGACGGTCGTGCGATCTGGACCCGGGTCGTTGGCAGCCGGCAACAGGTCGACGGCCATCCGCGCCTGGTCGGGGCGATCCAGGACATCACGGACGAACGAGCCGCGCTGGACGCGCTGGAAGCGAGCGAAACCCGCTACCGTCGGCTGTTCCACTACAGCCTGGGCCTGATCTGCACCCACACGCTGGACGGCACATTGACCTCGGTGAATCCGGCGGCCGTGCAATCGCTGGGCTTCGAGGAAAGCCAGATGATCGGGCGCAGCCTGTGTGACTTGATGCCGCCGGAAAAACGCGAAGGTTTCAGGGCCTACCTCGCCCGGATCCAGGCCAACCACACCGACGCTGGCGTGATCGAGCTGATTGCCGCCGATGGTACGCGTCACTACTGGGCGTACCACAACGTGCTCGACAACGAAGCCAGCCCACCCTACGTGCTGGGGCATGCACAGGACGTCACCGCGCTGCGGATGCAGGAGCAGCAGCTGCGCGAGATGTCCTTCAAGGATCCGCTCACCCAGTGCTACAACCGGCGGTACCTGCACCGGCTGGATGAACTCATTGACGAGCGCTGGGCCTGCCTGATGTTCGATCTGGACCATTTCAAGCACATCAACGACACCCAGGGCCACCGCCGTGGCGATGCCGTGCTGGTCGAGTTCGCCACCTTCCTGCGCTCGCCGCTGGGCAAGGACGAGACCGTAGTACGGCTGGGTGGCGACGAGTTCATGGTGGTACTGGTCGCGCCTGCGGACGGCCGGTTGAGCGAACTGGAGCATTGGTACCAGGACCACGCCGCGCTCTCGCCCAGCGCGTTCTCGATGGGTGCAGCCATCAACACGCCTGGCGAACCGGTGGCCGACACCATCCAGAAAGCGGACAGCCGCCTGTACCGCACCCGCGCACGGGTACGCCGCGAGCGACGCGAAGACCCTGCCGCGCGTTGATCAAGCCCTTACCGTCACCCAGGCCGGCGCGTGGTCGCTGGCCTTTTCCTGCAGGCGTACCCAGCGATCGACGCCAGCGTCGTTCAGTCGCTCCGCCAGTACGGGGTTCAACAGCAGATGATCGATGCGCAACCCACGGTCGCGCTCGGCATGTTGGCGAAAATAGTCCCAGAAGGTATAGATCGTGGCGTCGCCGTGCACCTCCCGCACCGCATCGGTCCAGCCCTGCGCCAGCAGTCGTTCAAAGGCTTCGCGCACTTCAGGCTGGAACAGCGCATCGCGGCGCCAGGCCTTCGGGTCATAGACATCGGCGTCGGTGGGAATCACGTTGAAATCACCCAGCAGCAGCGCCGGGTGCGGCAGCTCGACCAGGCTGCGCGCATGCCGGATCAGGCGTTCCATCCAGCGCAGCTTGTAGTCGAACTTCGGCCCGGGCTGCGGGTTGCCGTTGGGCAGGTAGAGGGCCCCCACGATGACGCCGTGCACCGCTGCCTCCAGGTAGCGACTCTGCGTATCCTTGGGTTCGCCCGGCAATCGGCGGCGGCTCTCGACCGGCATGGTGCCCCGGGCCAGCAGCGCCACGCCGTTCCAGCGCGCCTCACCCTGCCAGAGTGCACCGTAGCCGGCCTCTTCCAATGCCGCAGCGGGAAACGCGGCGTCGGTGGCCTTCAGTTCCTGCAGGGCAACCACGTCCGGCGATTCCCTGTGCAGCCAGTCCAGCAGCTGCGGCAGGCGTGTGCCGATGCCGTTGACGTTGAACGTCGCAATACGAAGCGTTTTGCGGCGGGGCATGGATAAAGGTTCCTCGGCGCAGCGGGACGAGCATTCACTCTGCGCGCCCAGGCATGCAGGGACCGTGGATGCCACGTCATGATGCGGTGCCATTCGGTTCACGAACCGCTGCCACGGCGCACAGCAGGCTGGTCACCCGTGAACGGTGCTGGAGAAGCCCCATGGCGGTACGTCCGCTGCGCGCGATCTACCAGGTCGACCCCTACCTGTTCCGCGACAGCAATGGGCGCGGCTGGGGCACCCTGGATGGCATCACCGAAAAGCTGGACTACCTGCAGTGGCTCGGTGTCAGCCACCTGTGGCTCCTGCCGTTCTACTGCAACGCCGGCCGTGACGGTGGCTACGATGTCACCGATCACTACCGCATCGATCCACGCCTGGGTGACGAGGCGGCGTTCCAGCGCCTGGTCGATGCTGCCGCCGCACGCGGTATCGGCATCATCGTCGAGCTGGTGATGCAGCACACTGCCAGCGCCCACCCATGGTTCGTCGCCGCGCAGCGGGGCGACCCGGCATGGCGCCGCTGGTACCTGTGGAGCGACCACGTGCCCGACGACGGCCTACAGCCGATGTTCCCGCCGATCGAGGCGTCTGCCTGGACATGGGACGCCGAGGCCGGCGCGTTCAACCGGCACATGTTCTACCGGCACGAGCCAGACCTGGAGCTGGCCCATGCGCCGGTACGCGACGAACTACTGCGGGTGATGACGTTCTGGATGCAGCGCGGCGTGGCCGGCTTCCGCGTGGATGCGGTCCCGTACATGGTCGAGCGCGCCCGCCACGCCGACCCGCGCGACGACGGGCTGTGGCTGCTGGAGGCGATGCGCGCCACGGCAGATGCGCAACAGCCAGGCCTGCCGCTGATCGGCGAAGCGGATGTCAGCGCGCCCCGCTACGGTGACTTCCTGTACCAGGGGCGGCGGCTTTCGCACCTGCTCGATTTCCATCTCAACAATCATTTCTTCCTGGCCCTCGCGCGCGGCGACGCCAGCGAAGTGGCCCGGGTCATGGCCGAATACGGACCGCAGGCGCCGCCGCACACCCGCATCGCCTGGCTGCGCAACAATGATGAGCTTGACCTGGAGCAGCTGGAGCCGGACGAACGTGAGGCAGTGATGGAGCGCTTCGCGCCCGAACCTGGCATGCGCATCTATCGCCGCGGCATCCGCCGCCGGCTGGCGTCCATGCTGGACGGCGACACCGCGTGGCAGGCCATGGCCTGGGCCGCACTGCTGTCGCTGGGCCAGGTGCCGGTGATCCGATATGGCGAGGAAATCGGCCTCGGCGACTGCTTGGAACTGCCCGAGCGCAACGCCGTGCGCATGCCGATGCACTGGCACGACCGCCCAGGGGCGGGGTTTACCGATCAGCCACGGCATGCCTGGCGCGTGCCTCCGGCAGACGGCGCCTGCGGTTACCGCACGGTGAATGTCGAGGCGCAACGCGCGACGCCGGGCTCACTGCTGCTGCGGGTGCGCGAGCTGCTGCAGCAGCGCAATGCACATCCCGTGCTGCAGCAGGGTCCTCACACGCTCGACCCACCTTCACCTGCGCTGCTGATGCTCCGCTACGGCGAGGCACCCCACCAGGCACTGGCACTGATCAACTTCGGCGACGACCCGGTTGAGGTAGAGGTGCCCCTGCACGGCCCGCTGCGTACGCTGGTGGGCCACGGCGCCAGGCTGCAGGATCGCCGCTGTTGCCTGCAGGGCCACGGCTATACGTGGCTGGCTGCCGAAGGTGCCTGAGTGCGCAGCGCGGGCAGCACGTGTTCGGCGAAGTCGTCGATGAAGCGTTCCTGCTCGCGGTTCACGTTGTGCAGGTAGATGCGATCGAACCCCAGTGACTGCAGTTCCTGCAGCCATGCCCGATGCTGGCCGAGGTTTGCCGAGACATGCACGTGCTGGCGCACCACCTCGGCGCTTACCGATCGGGCGTGTGCTTCGAACTGTTCGGGCTGGTCCAGGCCTTCGGCCAGTTCCGGTGGCAGCACGTTGGCGCTCCATTGCTCCATCGCGCCTACCAGCGCCGCCTGTTCGGCGCGCGCGTAGGAGAGCTTGGCCTGCAGGTACATCGGCTTGCCCCTGCCACCGCCTGCCTCGAACGCTGCCACCACACGCTGTAACTGCGCCAGCGGTTGGCTGATGGTGATCAGGCCATCGGCCCAGCCCCCCATCCAACGTGCAGTCTCCTCCGTGACCGCTGCACCCAGCAGCGGCAGGGGAAGCGCCGGTCGGCTGTAGAGGCGTGCCTTGCGCACCTGGAAGCCACCGTCGTGGTCGACCTGCTCACCACCCCACAGCCGCCGCATCACCTCGGCCGCATCGCGCAGCGCCTTCTGCCGCTCCCGCTTGGCTGGCCACGGCTGGCCGGTGATGCGCTCGTTCAGGGCCTCGCCGGTACCCAGCGCCAGCCAGATCCGGCCCGGCGCCAACTGCTCCAGCGTCGCCGCTGCCTGTGCCACCAATGCCGGGTGCTGGCGCAGCATCGGGCAGGTCACCATGCCCAAGGTCAACGCGCTCTGCACCGCCAGCGCACCGGCCCACACCCAGCTGTGGCCGGATTGCCCTTGCGCGGTCGTCCATGGGTGGAAATGGTCGGAGCACATCAGGGCCTCGAATCCCGCCTGTTCGGCGCGCAGCGCCAGGCCCAGCAAGGTGGCGGGCGGGAACTGCTCATGCGATGCGTGGTAGCCGATGGTCATCACGGATTCCGTGCGGGGACTGGACACGATGGCAACACCCCTCCAGCTAAAACGGCGTCATGGAAACGAACGCTTCCTGCATCGGGCATCGACGCTGGGCTATCGCCGAGGGCTACATTCCAGCCTGGAGCAACGGCCCGTCACCGGAAATGCAGAGTCACGAAACCTGCTGCGTCCTCAATGCCGGCAACGAGGACGCGCATGTCACGCTGACCCTCTACTTCGAAGACCGTGATCCGGTGGGCCCCTACCGGGTCACCGTGCCGGCGCGACGCACTTGTCACCTGCGCTTCAACGACCTGCAGGATCCGGCGCCGGTGCCGCGCGGCACCGGCTTTGCCACCCTCGTAGAATCCGACCAGCCGATCATCGTCCAGCACACGCGGCTGGATTCACGGCAACCGGCCAACAGCATCATGACCACCATCGCCCACCCGTTGTGAAGTCCTGCGCGCAGGCGTCCACGCTGCAATGACACCGTGCCCTCCGGTCGTTTACCGGCATGGAGGGAGACTGGCGCCGGTTTCCTTCCGGAGAGTGACGATGGCCCTGCCCGACTACCCACGCCCGCCCTTCCCCGCCCAACAGCAATCCTTCCCCGGCAAGACAACGCAGATGCAACCGCGTCCGGACCACGGCGAGGACAGCTACCGCGGCCATGGCCTGCTGCAGGGCAAGAAGGCACTGATCACCGGCGGTGACAGCGGCATCGGCGCAGCCGTGGCCATCGCCTTTGCACGCGAAGGCGCCGACGTTGCCATCGCGTTCCTCGATGGTGAGCAGGACGATGCCCGCCATGTGCAGCAGCAGATCGAACAGGCCGGGCGCAAGGCCGTGCTGGTGCCCTGTGACATCAGCGACCCGGCACAGGCGCGCTCGCTCGTGGACCGCGTGGCCAGCGAGCTGGACGGTCTCGACATCCTGGTGAACAACGCGGCCTACCAGCGCTACTACGAGCACTTCGACGACATCACCCTGGATGACTGGAAGCGGACGTTCGACACCAACGTCCATGCCGTGTTCAATCTGACACGTTTGTGCGTCCCGCACCTGCGCGGGGGTGGCGCGATCATCAACACCGCGTCGGTCAATTCCAAGCGACCGACCCCGAACATCCTTCCGTACTCCGCGACCAAGGGCGCCGTCGCCAACCTGACGCTGGGGCTGGCGGGCCTGCTGGCCGAGCACCAGATCCGCGTCAATGCCGTGCTGCCCGGCCCGATCTGGACACCGTTCATTCCGGCAGGCATGGCCGCCGAAGAGGTCGAGCAGTTCGGCTCGCAGACGCCGTTCGGCCGCCCCGGGCAGCCAGCCGAACTGGCATCGGCCTATGTGATGCTGGCTTCGGACAATGCCAGTTATACCTCTGGTGCACTGCTGACCATTTCTGGCGGCGCGGCGACGCTGTAGCCTCCATGACCGGATTGCCTGCCTGGATCGAGGATTGGCTGACCGTGGTTGTGCCGGTGGCCGAGGTCCTGGCCATCCTCGGCGTCGCATGGCTGATGGTGCGTGCACTGGCGTGGCTGCTGGTGCAGGCCCGGCAGCGCGGCAGGCTGGCGCCAGAGCTTCATGTGGGCCTGCGCCGCGGCGGTGCTTTGCTGCTGTATCTGGCGGCTGCGCTGCTGATACTGGAGCGGCTGGGCGTTTCGCGCTCGGTGCTGTGGACCGCGCTGACCGGGTTCATGGCCGTCGGTGCGGTGGCGTTCTTCGCCGCATGGAGCGTGTTGTCCAACCTGTTCTGTTCGTTCCTGATCGTCGCCACGCGCCCGTTCCGCATCAATGACACCATCGAAGTGCTGGAAAGCGTGGACAAGCCGGGCCTGTGTGGTCAGGTGGTGGACATCAACCTGATCTACACCACGCTGAGTGATCGTGGCGAAGGCGCGCGTGGTTGCCTGCTGCGCGTGCCCAACTCGTTGTTCTTCCAGCGCATCACCCGGCACTGGGGCGACAGCGGCTATTCGCACCTGCCAGGCAGCCTGCCGATAAAGGGCAAGGCGCGCTGAGTCGCTGTAGCGCCACGGCGGGCGACCCTACTCCGCCGCCAACGCCTGGATGGGGTCCAGCTGTGCAGCACTGCGCGCCGGGAAATAGCCGAAACCAAGCCCGATGGCAGACGAACATGCCAGCGCGGCGAGCACCGGCCCAGGCGTGAACAGGAACGGCACCCCCAGCGACAGCAGGCTGGACAAGGCGCCCACAGCCAACGCGAACAATACCCCGAGTACCCCGCCGAACAGGCAGATCAACACGGCCTCGATCAGGAACTGGCGCAGGATGTCGCCCTGACGGGCACCCACCGCCAGCCTCACACCGATCTCGCGCACGCGCTCCTTCACCGACACCAGCATGATGTTCATCACCCCCACGCCACCGACCACCAGCGCCACCGCTGCAATGGCCGAAACCAGTGCCGCCATGGTCTGGCTGGACTTCATCACCGCCTTGCGGATCTGGTCGGCGTTGTAGATGAAGAAATCACGCCGGCCGTGCAGGCGTTGCAGCTCCGCGCCCAGCGAGGCTTCCGCGGCGGTGGTTGGCACGTCATCCCGCACGCGTACGGTGATGCTCTCCAGCCGCTGGCTGCCCAGCAGACGCGAGGACGCGGAGGTGTACGGCACATACACCGTCGGCGTCGCTCCGCCGGCGAATGCGTTGGGGCCAACCACGCCGATCACTTCCACCGGCATGCCGCCCAGCAGCACCGTGCCGCCGATCGGATTGCCGCTGAACAATGCCTTGGCCGCCTTCTGGTCGACCACGCCCACCGCGCGATGTGCCTCCACCTCGGCATCGGTGAAGAACCGTCCCGCCTTCAGGCGCAGCCCGCGCACACGCGGTAGATCAGCGCCCACGCCAAGCACCTGCGTGTTGGCGCGCCGGTTGCCCTGCAGTGCCGCCACCGAACCGCTCAGGTTGGGGCTTACGCTGTCTACGTAACTCAATGCGGCCAGGTGATCGGCATCGTCCACGACCAACGATTCGATCTCTGCCGAGCGCGGGTCACCAAGGTCCGCGCCCGGGAAGATGTCCAGCGTACTGGCACCCAGTTCGTTGATCTGTGACTCGACCTGTGCCTGTGCGCCCTTGCCCAACGCAACCACGGTCACCACCGCAGCCACGCCGATGATGATGCCCAGCATGGTCAGCAGGGTGCGCAGGCGATGGGCCAGCATCGAACGTACCGCCATCCGTGCAGCTTCCCTGATTGCATCCAGGCGCGCGCGGCGCTCGGCGCCCGGTTCTGGACTGCGCTCGTGGGCAGCAGCATTGCGTGCTGCCGGAGGATCACCCATACCACGGTCGGATACGACCCGACCGTCTGCGATCTCGATCACGCGTGAAGCGTGCGCGGCGATCGCCGCATCATGGGTCACCAGGATCACAGTATGGCCCTGCGCATGCAGGCGCTTGAGTTCCGCCATCACCTGCCTGCCGCTGGCATGATCCAGCGCGCCGGTCGGCTCATCGGCCAGCACGATGGCGCCGCCGTTCATCAGCGAACGCGCAATGGAAACGCGCTGCTGCTGGCCGCCGGACAGCTGGCTGGGCCGGTTCGTGGTGCGCTCACCCAGCCCCAGCGTTTCCAGCAGCATGCGCGCACGGGCGGTGCGCGCATCGGCATCCACGCCGGCATAGACCGCCGGCAACGCCACATTCTCCGTGGCGCTCAGGTTCTCCATCAGGTTGTAGCGCTGGAAGATGAAGCCGAAATGCTCGCGGCGCAGGTGCGCCAGTTCATCGGGTGACATCTGCTCGGTTGCCGCGCCCTGCACGCGGTAGCTGCCTTCGCTTGGCCGGTCCAGGCAGCCCAGAATGTTCATCAGCGTGGATTTGCCCGAACCGGACGGGCCGATGATGGCGATGAACTCGCCCGCCTCGATGCGCAGCGAGACGTCCTTCAACACCACCACCTCGCCGGCGGCCGAGCGGTAGGCGCGCGATACGCCATGCAGTTCCAGCAGCGCGTCGGCCATGTTCACATCCCCAGCAGGCTGGTGGGCTCGGCTTCCGCGCCGCTAGCCGCCTGCCCGACCACCACGTTCTCGCCCGCCTTGAGGCCGGACAGGATCTGCACCGCAGTCGCGGTGCGCAGGCCGGTCGTCACCGCCCGCTCGTGCGCACGGCCCTTGGCATCGATCACCTGGACGGTCGCACGGTTGCCCGCCTTGTCGTCGCGCTCGGACACTGCCGTCAACGGCACCTGCAGCGCATTGGCGGCACGCGCCAGCTGGATCGTCACCTTCACCGTCATCGACGGCTTCAGTTTCAGGCCTGGATTGGGCACGTCAAACAGCCCGGCGTAGTACACCGCCTTCGGCGTCTGCGCCGATCCGCCGGTGTTGCCGGTGGCCACGTCGGCAATCGACGACGGCGCAGGTTCAAGCTGCTGCAGATGCGATTCGTAGCGGCGTCCGCCCGGCCCCAGCGTGGAGAACCACAGAGGTTGGCCAGGCGCGATCAGTTCCACATCGGCCTCCGCGATCTCGGTGCGAACCGTCATCGTGTCCATCTGTGCCAGCATCACGATGGTCGGCGTGGTCTGCATCGAGTTCAGCGTCTGCCCGGCCTTGGTGACGATGGCCACGATGTAGCCGTCGGAAGGTGAGACGATGCGGGTGTAGCCCAGGTTGATCCGCGCGGTTTCCACCTGGGTCACCGCCTGGTCGATCTGGGCCTGCAGCGCTGCCACGTCCGAGCGCGCCGCTTCGCGCGCCACCCGCGCGGACTCGAAACCTTCCTGCGAAACCATCCGCGACGCCACCAGCTGCGCCTGGCGCTCATGCACGCGGATGGCCTGGGCGTAGCGCGCCTGGCTGGCCGCGTGCTGGGCACGCAGCGTGTTGGCAGCTGCTTCGGCGCTGCGCAGGGCGATGCGCTGCGGCTGCGAATCCACTTCGGCAATCAGGTCGCCAGCGTGCACACGCTGGCCCAGCACCACGTGCAGGCGCGTGACCTGGCCCGACACCTGCGCGCCCACCGCCACCAGTTCCTTGGGGTTGACCCGGCCAACGGCCTGCACGGTCTTTTCCAGGTCCGCGACCCTTGCCGGGGCCGTGATCAGCGCGGCATCATCACCTTCGACGAACAGCCACCCGCCGGTGCCGCCTGCAAGAAGTACAACGATTGCGGCAATGATCCAGGTCCTGCGATTGTTCATCGGAAGGCTCGCATGCACGCAGCCACCGGATGTGACCGCAGAAGCCGCAGTCTGGAAGGTAGTGGTGGATGTTTCTTGGAGCCACTGTGGAGATTGCATGGAGGCCGCACATCCGTTCAGGCACGGGGCCCGCTCCTGAACGGCACGGATCGCGTCCACGAAATCTCGACACAATCTCGACCAAGTCTCCATCAACGGCCCCTAGCCTTGTCGGCCTCGCCGACTGCTCCGCCGCCGTGTCCTTCCCGTTTCCAGACCTGCCTCCCATCGATGTCCGCCGCGCCTACCTTGCCTGGTGCGCGCCTTCGCCGTGGCTGCTTGCGCTGGTGCTGACGTCAACCAGTGCCTGGATGCTTGCCAGCGCGAACCCGGCGCCGCCCCTGCTGGCGGGCGCCGGTGCTGCCGCGCTGGTGTGGTTCCGCAGCGAAGGCCCGGGTCATTCGGCGCGCGCGGGCACCCTGGCGTCGGCGTCGCTGATCGGCCTCGCGGCCTGGTCCGCCTCCGCCGCTGACGTGAGCCTCATGCCGGCAGGGATGGCGGCTGTCCTGGTGGCCGCGTTGCTTGCCCTGCGCCTGCGGGCCGTGGTCCGCATGGCCCGCCGCCTGCAGGACCGGGTGGACGCAACGGGCATGCAATCGCGGTGGAGCAAGCTGCCTGCGGCCGTATCGACCCTGCTCGCACAGCACCTGCGCGCCACCACAACACTGGCGCCCGCCCTGCAGCACACGCTGGTGCTGGCCACCCTGGCCTGGGCCGCCCACGAAGAAGCGCAGACCCTGGAACGGCCACGATGACACCGTCGCCGGCGTTTCCCATTCCTTACTTGAAACCGCAGCATGCAATGAAATCCGATGCCCGCACGCGCCTGGCGCCCCTGGTGCTCATTGCCGAAGATGAAGGCGAAATCGCCGACATTCTCGGCGCCTACCTGGCCCGCTCCGGGCTGCGCAGCGCCCGCGCCGCCGACGGCGAAGCCGCCCTCACCAGCCACCGCCAGCTGCGCCCCGACCTGGTGCTGCTGGACGTGCAGATGCCGAAGATGGACGGCTGGCAGGTGCTGAGCGAGTTGCGCCGGCGCGGCAACACCCCGGTAATCATGCTCACCGCACTGGACCAGGACGTGGACAAGCTCACTGGCCTGCGCGTCGGTGCCGACGACTACGTGGCCAAGCCATTCAATCCCGCCGAGATCGTCGCCCGCATCCAGGCGGTGCTGCGCCGTAGCGCGAAGCCCATTGCAGAAGAGCCCAACGGGCTGATCCGGCAGGGGCCGTTCGAGATCGACCTGCGCAGCCATGAAGTCACCGTGCGCACCGATGACCACGTGCATGCTCTGAGTTTCACGCTCACCGAGTTCCGTCTGCTGGTACACATGGCGCGCGCACCGCGCATGGTGCACAGCCGGCTGGATCTGCTCCAGACCTGCCTGCCGGAAG
Organism: Stenotrophomonas geniculata; assembly: GCF_034508895.1. NCBI lineage: Bacteria > Pseudomonadati > Pseudomonadota > Gammaproteobacteria > Lysobacterales > Lysobacteraceae > Stenotrophomonas > Stenotrophomonas geniculata. Next base: position 4,046,114 of record NZ_CP140571.1, on the reverse strand, counting down.
GCGATGCGCAGGAGCGCACCGTGGACAGCCACGTCAGCAAGCTGCGCCGCAAGCTGGAGGAAGCAGGCGTCATCGGCATTCCCGCCACCATCCGCGGTGTCGGCTACCGCTTCCTGGACTGAGCCGATGAACCCCAAAGGCAAGAGCATCGGGCGCCAGATCACGCTCTCCATCACGGTCGCGTCGCTATGTTCGACCGTACTGTCGATCAGTGGTTTCTACCTGTTCTATTACCTGATGGAGGTGTTCTATCCACGCTGGTACGACGAACCGGAAACCATCATGCCGTCAGGCCTGGAATGGCTGTGGATCGGCCTGACCGCCACCGTGGTCGTTGCGCTGGCCACATTGATCGCCTCGCGCCTGACCCGGCGCATCATCACCCCGCTGAACTCGGTCGCCGAAAGCCTGCGTCGCGTCGCCAGCGGTGATCTGGAGGCGCGTGCGCGCGGCGGTGACACCTCGATGACCGAGGCCGCCGCGCTGGTCAGCGACTTCAATTCCATGGCCGAGCGATTGAGCCGGATGTCGGAGAACCGCGTGTTCTGGAACGCGGCGATCGCACACGAACTGCGCACGCCGATGACCATCCTGCGCGGCCGCCTGCAGGGCATCGCCGAAGGCGTGTTCGAGCCCGGGCCGGAGCAGTTCAACAGCATGCTCACCCAGCTGGAGGGCCTGACCCGCATCATCGAGGACCTGCGCGTGGTCAGCCTTGCCGAGAGCGGCCACCTCGATCTGCGCCTGCAGCGCAGCGACGTCAGCGTGCAGGTGGCCGCAGTAGTGGAAGCGATGTCCGAGGCGCTGACCGAGAGTGGTTTCTCGGTGACCTTGGACGCGCGTTCTTCACTGGCCGACTGCGACCCGGCGCGCATCCGCCAGGCGGTGCTGGCGCTACTGGAAAACGCACGCCGCCATGCCATTCCCTGCCCGCTGCGCGTACACGTGACGCTGGCCGAAGGCCATTGCACCGTAACCGTTGAGGATGGTGGCCCGGGTGTGCCGGACGACCTTCGCGACAGCATCTTTGAAGCCTTCCAGCGCACCGATGTATCGCGCTCGCGGCAGAGCGGCGGCTCCGGTCTCGGCCTGGCGGTGGTGCGGGCGATTGCCGTGGCCCATCACGGAAAGGCGCGATGCCGGGCGACCGAACGTGGCGGCAGTGCCTTCGAAATACGCTGGCCGGTGCACGCGCGTCGTTGAGAGCGCGGCGTCGCGGCAGACGCTGCCCTGGTACCGGCCCACCTTGCTGGGCACCACGGCCTCCGCTGAACGCCGCCGGTTTCTCCACGCAATCTCCATCGTCCCTCCATGCCCGCTCCAAAGGGCTGCAGATACTGGGCGCGACCCGGGAGATGGCAGGCATCGTCCCCTGCCCTGTCCCCGACCCATCCAGGCACCCCATGAAACACCCCCACGATCCAGCGGCCGCCGCCGGCAGCATCGGCCAGCAGAATGCGGCCGCCACTCTGAAGGCCATCCTGCGCACCTACCCCTGGCAGCTCACCGGCACGTTCTCGCTGGTGGCACTGGAGAACACACTGCTGCTGGCCTATCCCTTGTTCGCCGGCTTCGCGGTGGACGCGATCATCAGCGGCAACATCGGCCATGCCGTCTCCTATGCCGGCGTGGTACTGATGTTCTGGTTGGTCGGTGCCGCCCGTCGAGCGGTCGATACACGCACCTTCACCCGCATCTATGCCGATCTGGCGGTGAACGTGGTGCAGGCGCAGCGTCGGCTGGGCCAGGCCACGTCCACCTCGGCGGCACGCGTGGTGCTGGCCCGCGAGTTCGTCGACTTTTTTGAAAAGCACGTGCCGATCATCGCCACCGCGCTGGCATCGATGTTCGGTGCGGTGGCCATGCTGATGGCGATCGAGCCGATGGTCGGTGCCGCTGGCCTGGTCACCCTGCTCGGCGCCCTGCTGGTGCTGCCCTCGTTCGCACGCCGCAACGAGCAGCTGCACGGCCGCCTGAACAACCGCCTGGAACACGAAATCCGGCTGGTCGACCGGGTCAGCCCCTCGGTGCTGCGCCGCCACTACACCACGCTGTCGCGCCTGCGCATCCTGTTGTCAGACCGCGAAGCGGGCGCCTACGTGGTGATCGGGCTGGCTGCCGCGGCATTGTTCGCACTGACCATCGGCCGCCTCGCAACCACTGAGGGTGTCACGCCAGGCCACGTCTACGCGGTGATGACCTATCTGTGGACCTTCGTCGGCAGCCTGGACGATGCACCGTCAATGGTCGACCAGCTGGCGCGGCTGAAGGACATCGGCCGGCGAGTCAGCCCCGGGATTGACGACGCGGAGCACCAGGACGCCGCTTGACCGGTAGATGCCCACCTTGGTGGGCAACGGTGTATCGCGGCGCCAACCAAGGTTCGCGACTACCGGGGCAACGGGGCCAACCATGGTTGACGGCTACCTCGCGGCAGCGGGGCGCCCACACATCGTCAAAGCACCCATGATCAATGCCTGCATGCTGCGGTCGAACTCGGCATCCTGCGCCGCACGGTCCAGTGGCCGCCGCGCGGTGTCCGCCACGGCGTGCCGCGAATACACGGTGTCAGCCAAGGCCACAGCGTGATAGGCCACGGTCGACAGCAACCATGCTGCCTGTTCCTGCGGCAGATCATGCACTCGACTGAACTCGGCATGGTGGCGCTGGATGCGCGCCACCATCTCCGGGGTCTTCGCGCCGTGGCTCACAAGGAACGGGGCCAGGCCGGGGTTCTCGTCCACGAGCATCCGCAGGGAACGCTGGAACGCGTACAGATCGTCGTTGATGCTACGTCCCGCGCCGGCATCCAGCGGCGGTGCCTGCCAACGCTCGAAGATCGCTTCAGCCACCAGCTCGCGCAGCGCCGCCAGATTCGCCACGTGCTTGTACAGCGCGATGTGGCTGACCCCCAGCGCTGCGGCCACGCCCACGAAGCTCAGCCCCGGCAGCGTCATCGCGATGCCAGCGTCGGCGATGCGCTCTCGGGTGATGGTGGGTGGTCGCCCACGGGCAGCGGTCTTCTTCGGTGCAGCCATTGCGGTTGCGGTTCCTGCGCGGCGCGCTGGCAAGGCCTGTCATGGTGGTCTGCGGCAACGCAATGGTCAACGCGCTGGATACGCTTCCAGCAGGCCTGGGTTGCGGGACGATCAATTTAGTTTACTATGATGTAACTAATTCGCATTCGCAGCCTTCTGGATCGTTGTCGATGTCCGCGCCTACCCTTTCCACCACCCCGGCCGGGCCGCTGCGCGGCGCCGAACACGACCGTGGCCTGCAGGCGCTGCGCGTCCACGTGGTTGACGTCACGCAGCCCTGCGCGAGCCTGCTTCGGCTGGTCGTACAGCTGCCGCCACAGGCCGAGCTGGCACCCTGGCAGCGTGCCAACACCGCCGTTCGCATCCAGCTGGGTGCCGCGTTTGCCGATGTGTCACGGATCTACACCGTGCGCAGCGTCGACGCGCAGGCGCGCCGTTTCACACTGGACGTGGTGCTGCACGAGGCTCCGGGGCCGATGCTGGCCTGGGTGCGCGCACTGCAGCCCGGCGACGCCTTCGATCTCAACGGTCCGCGCCCGCATCTGCAGGTGCCGCACCGCGAGGGTAGCGTTGCCCTGCTGTTCGCCGATCAGAGCGCCATCCCGGCACTATCCGCCTTGCTGCAGCAGTGGCCCAGCGGCCTTCGCGCGCAGGCCTGGATCGCTTCGGATGATCCCTTCCCGGTAGACGAACTGCCTGCCGTCGACGGCGTCTGCATGCAGCGCCTGGCCACGGGCGCTACGCCGTTGCTGCAGCAGGCACGCCGTCTGCGCATGGGGGCGAACAACACCGTCTGGGCCGCAGGCGAACGCGAAGAGATGCGCGCCCTGCGCCGCTACTTCCTTGAAGCGTGCGGTCTGCCGCGCGCAGACGTCGCCGTGGCCGGTTACTGGAAACACGGCCAGACCACCACCGAGACCGACCAGCGCCGCCGTCGCAACTACGAGCGTTTGCTGGCGCGCGGCGGCGGACTGCAGGACCTCGACGACCTCGCCGACGACATCTGATCCACCTCGCACCACCCGCGCCCTGCGCTTCGTTCCACCCAGCCACAGATCGCCCACGCACCTCGCGTGCAGCACTGCCCCAGCGGCAGTGCCGTGCCCTCTGCCAGCCATTCCACAGCCCGCGTCGTCCTGCCCGTGCAGGTCATCGACGGCGCCGTGCTGGCCGATTGCACGACCCATCACACGAGAACTGCCATGTCCCTCCCCCTTCGATCCCTGTCCCTCCCACGCCGCTCCGCGCTGTCCCTGGCCGCACGTACCGCGTTGCTGCCCACCCTGCTGATCGCCACCGCCGCCCGCGCTGACGACGCGCCCGACGGTGCCCACCAGCTGCCTACGGTGAACGTGCGCGCCGACAAGACCGCGCCTGCCGATGCCTATGCCGGCGGCCAGGTCGCCCGCGGCAGTGGCGTCGGCCTGCTCGGCGAGCTCGACTTCATGGACACCCCGTTCAACACCACCCGCTACACCGCCGGGTTCATCGAGAACATCCAGGCACCGGATCTGGTAAGGGTGATCGCGCTGACCGATCCCAGCGTCTACAGCAGTGGATCCAGCGGTGGCATCACCGACTACTTCAACATCCGTGGCTTCGGTGTTGCCTCGTCGGATATCGGCTTCGGCGGACTCTACGGCCTGATCCCCTACTACCGAGTCACCCCCGAACTGGCCGAGAGCATCGAAGTACTCAAGGGGCCATCGGCACTGCTCAACGGCATGCCGCCGGGTGGCTCGGTGGGCGGTGCGGTGAACCTGGTACCCAAGCGCGCAGGTGATACGCCGTTGACCCGCTTCACGGCCAGCTACGGCAGCGACGCGCAGTTCGGCGGCCATCTGGATGTTGGTCGTCGCTTTGGCGCGCAGCAGCAGTTCGGTGTGCGCCTCAATGCCGTGCATCGCGATGGCGACACCGCCACCGACCACCAGCAGCACAAGACGCAGCTGGCGTCGCTGGGCCTGGACTGGAGGGGTGAACGCTCGCAGGTCTCGCTGGACCTGTTCAGCAGCCGTGACCATGTGGATGGACTCAATCGTGGCGTTTCGCTGGCAGCCGGCCTGGCCGTGCCCCGCCCGCCGAAGGCCAGCACCCTGTTCGCACCGGATTGGACCTTCAGCAACGTCAAGGACTCGGCCGCCGCGCTGCGCTGGTCGTTCGACATCAATGACCACCTGCAGGCTCGCGCCAGCTACGGCCACGGCCATACCGATTTCGATTCCATCGCCAGTGCCACCACGCTGATCACCAACACCGCCGGCGATTTCCGCAACAACTTCGCCCACCAGCGCTTCATCTACAGCAAGGACACCGCCGAAGCCGGCCTCTCGGCACGCTTCCGCACCGGCCCGGTCAATCACGCACTGGCGATCAGTGCCGCCTGGTACCAGCACGACCAGAAATTCGGCTTCAAGCGCAATCTGCTGGCCCGCGACTGGGTGACCAACCTGTACGACCCGCAGTGGGGCCCCGCCATCGATCGCAGCTTCAGTGATGCGTCGCTGCCGAAGACCGCGGAAGTGCGTACCACCAGCTTCGGCATCGCCGACACGTTGTCCTTCATCGATGACCGCGTGCAGCTGACCGTGGGCATCCGCCACCAGACCGTGCTCAGCGACACCTTCGACGGCAGCACCGGCAAACGCACCGCACGCTACGACGCCAGCGCCAATACCCCGGCCGGTGCACTGCTGTTCAAGGCCAGCGATCGACTGTCGCTGTACGCCAATTACATTGAAGGCCTGAGCCAGGGCAGCACCGCCCCGGTCAGCGCAGCGAATGCGGGCGAGGTGTTCCCGCCGTTCAAGACCCGCCAGCGTGAGGTCGGCGCCAAGTTCGACTTCGGCCGTCTGGCGAGCACATTGAGCGTGTACGAGATCGAAAAGCCCAGTTCCTATACCGACCCGACCACCAATGTGTTCTCGTTCGGCGGCCAGCAGCGCAACCGTGGCGTGGAATGGACCGTGTTCGGCCAGGCGACCGAACAGCTGCGCGTGCTGGGTGGCATCGGCTGGCTGCAGCCGAAGCTGACCCGCACTCAGGGCGGCATCAACGAAGGCCGGCTGGCCACGGCCACACCGCAATGGCAGGGCAAGCTGGGCGTCGAATGGGACGTGCCCGCCGTGGCCGGCCTCACCCTCACCGGCAACGCGGTCAGCCTGTCCAAGGGTTACATCAATGCTGACAACAGCCAGTGGGTGGCAGGCCGCACCGTGTTCGATCTCGGTGCCCGCTATGCGACGCAGGCGGCCGGCCATCCGCTGGTACTGCGCGCCACCGTGCAGAACGTGACCAACAAGGCGTACTGGGCCGGCAGCCTCGGCTCCGGCCTGGGCACGCCGCGCACCGCCGTGCTGTCGGCCACCGTCGATTTCTGATCCTGGTTTCAAGGGCACCGCGCCATCGCGCGTGGTGCCCCGGAGAAGTGCCTTGACCGTTTCCCGTACCGCTTCCGTGCTGGCCTGGCTGCCCCTGGTCTCACGCATCATCGCCGCGTTGTTCGGCGGCTATGTACTCGCCGCGCTGTGCAGCATCGCCGCGCTGGCGCTGCCCATCGATGGTCGCCAGGCCGTGTTCACCGGCATGCTGGCCAGCTTCCTGCTGTACGCCGGCGCCGTGGTCTGGGTGTTCGCGGTGCGCTCGGCGCGGCGCGCATGGATCGGGTTGATCGTGATCGCCCTGCCACTGTGGTTGGTTGCGCAATCGGTCGCCAACGGAGGCGCTGCATGAGCAAGATCAATCGCACCGCCAAGCCACGCGGCATCCGACAGACCATGTCAGACCTGCATATCTGGGTCGGCCTGCTGGCCGGCTGGATCCTGTACGCGATGTTCCTCACCGGCACCGCCAGCTATTTCCGCGACGAGCTCTCGCGCTACACACGCCCGGAAATCGCCACGCCCTCCACATTGCCGGATGCGGCGATGGTCGCGCAGCGCACGGTCTCCAGCATCATTGCCGAGACACCGGCAGCCAGCCAGATCAACCTGAGCCTGCCGAGCACGCGCATGCCGTGGGTATCGGCGATGTGGGCCAGCCCAGGTGGGCGAGGCCGGCATGGTTTCGACTCGGGCCTGTTCGACGCCAGCACCGGTGCGCCGCTGCAGGCACGCGACACCGGCGGCGGCGACTTCTTCTATGCGTTCCACTTCAACCTGCACTACATGCCAGCCATGTGGGGCCGCTGGATCGTCGGCGTCTGCGCGATGTTCATGCTGGTGGCCATCGTCAGCGGCGTGATCACCCACAAGAAGATCTTCGCCGACTTCTTCACCTTCCGCTGGGGCAAGGGCCAGCGCTCGTGGCTGGATGGTCACGCGGCGCTGTCGGTACTCGGCCTGCCGTTCCATTTCATGATCACCTGGAGTGGCCTGGTGATGCTGGCGGTGCTGTACATGCCTTGGGGACTGGCCAAACTGCCGGACAAGCGCCAGCAGGCCGAGGTGGTCAGCGAGATGCGGCTGTTCCTGCCGCCGCAGAAGGCCGCGGGGCACGCCGCTCCACTTACCGACATCAGCACACTGGTGCGGCAGGCCGAACAGCGGTGGGGAACCGGCGCGGTGGGCAGCGTGCAGGTGCAGAACCCCGGCGACGAGAACGCACGCGTGGCTGTGGTGCGTGCGCAGTCCAGCCGCGTTTCGACCACGCCGAACTACCTGCTGTTCGATGGCGGCGGCGGGCAGCTGCTGCAGCTCAAGGAGCACTCGGGCGTCGCCGCCGATACCCAGGGCGTGCTGTATGGCCTGCACCTGGGGCGTTTTGCCGACGCCGCCCTGCGCTGGCTGTACTTCATCGTCAGCCTCGCCGGCACCGCCATGGTCGGCACCGGACTGGTGCTGTGGACGGTGAAGCGCCGCACCCAGCTGCCTGACCTGCAACGGCCCTACTTCGGCTTCCGGTTGGTGGAGCGCCTCAACATCGCCACGATTGCTGGCCTGTCGGTGGCGATGGCGGCCTATCTGTGGGCGAACCGCCTGCTGCCCGCGAGCATGGACGGGCGTGCGGCGTGGGAGGTGCATGTGTTCTTCCTGGCCTGGGCAGCGATGTTCGTGCACGCCACGCTGCGCACACCCAAGCGTGCGTGGATCGAACAGTTCGTGCTGGGAGCGTTGTTGCTGGCGCTGTTGCCGGCACTCACGGCGACGACGACGGCACATCCGTTGTGGCGCACCTTGGCCGCAGGTGATTGGGCGTTCGCCGGTACCGATCTGACCCTGCTGGCATTGGCCGTCCTGCATGCAGTGCTGGCGTGGCGCATCTGGAAGCACGCACCGAAGGTGAAGCGTGCACGCCCGCCTACCGCACCACGCACTGCAGTACCGGAGGCCAGTGCATGATCCACGTCATTCTGTTTGTGCTGTCAATGGCCGCATTCAGTTGCTTGGCACTGGCGATGGAACGCCATCAGCGCGATGTGTTACGCCGCATACTGAGCGCACAGGCCGTTCAGCAACTGCGCGCAGTCGGTTGGGCACTGCTGGTGTTCAGCGCCGTGTTTGCCATGCGCGCGTTGGGCGTGGGTTCTGGTCTGGCCGCGCTGTCCGGCCACACCAGCGTCGCCGCCGGTGTGGTGGTGCTGGCGATGGTGGCGCATGGGCGGCTGAATCGGTAGATACCCACCTTGGTGGGCACCGGGCCTGAGCGGCGTTGCTCTGATAGATGCCCACCTTGGTGGGCACCGATGGAAGCCGGTGCCAACCAAAGTTGGCAGCTACCGGGCGCGATGAACGTTGCTTCGATTCGCTGGCCCGCGCGAAAAACAGCCGAGCATGGCTGGGCTCTACAGAAAAGCCGCCATGCGCTGCAGCTCGTCTTCCAACGCGCCACGAAACACCCTGTCGCGGGCCAGCGACTTGCCGGCATAGCCCACACTCGATGCCAACTCACCTTCGTGCACGCTGAGATTGGCCCAGCCCACCACCTGGTCGTGCCACAACACCGGCAGCGCGTAGTACCCATACTGTCGCTTCGGTGCAGGTGTATACGCCTCGAACTTGTACACCCAACCCCACAGCAGCTCGAAGCGGCGGCGGTCCCACACCACCGGGTCGAACGGCGCCAGCAGGCGCACCTGTTCGTCCGGTGCATGGCGGCGCGAACGCGGATTCTCGTCCACCGGCCAGTACCAGGTGGTGCCCTCCAGCGTGCAGCTGGCCAGTTGTTGCTTGGCCAACGCCAACGCCTGCCGGGTCTGCTCGGCCAGATGTGGGGCGCCATAGCCCAGCAGGCGCACCAGATAGGTCAGGCTGGCCGAGGGCAGCGGCGCGTACTTGCGCACCACCAGGTCGATCAGGGCGGCGGCCCGTTCAACCTGCGCCTGCTCGCTGGCGTCCGGCTCGGCGTGCTCGGCCACTGCATAGATGCGGGTGCCACTGTCGCGCCGCTGCACCCGCAGCAGGCCACGGTAGTGCATGCCGTCAAGCAGATGCGTGCTTGCGTTGCTGGTGCCGCCCCAGTAATTGGTCACCCGCCCATGCGCGAACGCCTGGTCCACCTCGCGCGGGTGCACGCTGCCGCGCTCGCGCACGAAGGCCAGCACGTCGGCGGCGCGGCGATGGGTCTCGGCGTCCCATTCGCGCTTGGACACGCGCGGGTGCATCAGTGCCAGATGCTCGCGCGGCAGGAAGCCGTAGTTCACCAGGCAATCCTCTTCCACCGGCAGGCGCGTGTAGCGCCGCTCAAGATCGCCTGCGCGGTAGTCCTTCACCCGGTGGCGCAGGGTCAGGTCCTGTGCGCGCGCCGGTGCCCTGATCGGGTCGGCCTGCACGAAGCCCAGCCGTCGTATCGCGGTCAGCAGCGTGGTCGGCTTGAACAGGGTGCGCGCCACCGCGTAGCGGCGAAGATCATCGAGAGTAGGCGTGGCAGGCATGGCCGCATTGTATTCTCGACACCACGCGATCCGTCCAGTAGAGCCAGGCCATGCCTGGCTGGCGTCAGGGTGAACGGCCAGGATCGTCCACGCATGGCATGCATCTACCGAAGCCGCGACACCTCCAGCGAACCGATCACCAGCGCCCGCATGCCCTGCTTGAACTCGGTGATCACCTGCCCTTCTTCATCGTCCGCAATCGCGTAGATCGTATCGGCGCCGGCGATGCAGTAGAAGGCGATCGTGGCCAGCAGCCAGCGCGCCTTGTCCACCGGCAGGCCGAACACATCAGCCACGTGTGCCTGGTGCGAGGCGATCTTTTCCAGCATCGGCGCGGTCGCCACCGTGCGCCGCAACAGGTACGGTGGCAGCCCGGGATGTGCCTTCACCACCTCGCACAGTGACTCCACGAACCGCATCAGGTAGGCCTCCAGCCCACCCGGTGCGTCGACCGACGCGCGCGGAATCTGCCAGCGCTGGAACACCGCCTCGGCCACCAGGCGTTTCAACGCCTCCAGGTTGGCCACGCGCTTGTACAGCGCCGCCTGGGTCACCGCCAGTTCGGCGGCCACGTTGGCCATGGTCAGGTTGGGTAGGCCCAGGCGGATGCCGATGTCGGCCAGGCGCTCCGGGGTGATGGTGGGCGGGCGGCCACGGGTCGGCGCCGTTGGATCGGAGTGAGGGCTCATACGGTGCGTGCTCATACCCTGCTGAGGGTGCCAGCAAAGGGACCCTCTTGTCCGCTTCGATTGATTTAGTTTAATTTACTCAACTAATTCGGAATGCGTCCAGCACGCTGCCCGTAGTCGAGCCCATGGCTCACCTTCCGCCAGGTCCCCACCCAGCCAACAACCCTGCGCTGCGCCCTCTCCCCGTGCTTGCCGTCGGCAGCGCGCCAGGCGCGCTCGCGCCTGCGATTCACAGGAATCTGGCATGACCGTGTACAACTTCTCTTCTCTGCAGCATCGCGCTGCCGCCGCATCTTCCGGCCTGATGCATCCACCAGGCATCGCCCGGCGCTACCGGATGTCGGCCCTCGCGCTAGGGCTGCTGGCCTCGTTTGCCGCGCTGGCCGACTCCGTGCCGTCCACCCTGCCCTCGGTGCAGGTGCAGGAACAGCGCCGGGTCACTGCAGACTATGCGGGCGGGCAAGTGGCCGCTGGCAGCCGCGTCGGCCTGCTCGGCGACAAGGACTTCATGGACACGCCGTTCAATACGGTCAGCTACACCGAGTCCTTCATCCGCGACCGCCAAGCCAAGGACCTCACCGACGTCATCGCCGCCACCGACCCCACGGTGTTCAGCAACGGCGTCACCGGTTCGTGGAGCGAGAACTACGCGATCCGAGGCTTTGCCTCCAACACCAGCGACACCACCTTCAATGGCCTCAGCGGCATGGCGCCGTACTACCGCACTTCGCCGGAAATGTTCGAACGCATCGAGGTGCTGAAAGGCCCCTCCGCGCTGCTCAACGGCATGCCGCCGGGCGGCTCGGTCGGTGGCAGCGTCAACCTGGTCCCCAAGCGTGCCGGCGATCAACCGCTGCTGCGGGTCAGTGCCAACTTCGCCTCCGATGCGCAGTTTGGCGCCCATGTGGATGCGGGGCGTCGCCTGGGCGCGGACAAGCAGTTCGGCATCCGCTTCAACGGCGCGTACCGTGATGGTGATGGCGCGGTCGGCAAGCAGAGCAGGAAGGTGCAGCTCGGCGCACTGGCAGTGGACTGGCGCGGCGAACGTGCGCGGCTGTCGGCCGATCTGTACAGCGCCGATGACCGCGTGGACGGCCCGGCACGCGGCGTCGGTCTGGCACCGGGCGTGGCCATTCCGCGGCCGCCGCGTGGCGATACGCTGATCAACCCGGACTGGGCCTACGTGGACAGCCAGGACAAGGGCGCGATGCTGCGGGGCGAGCTGGACATCAATGACACCCTGATGGCCTACCTGGCCTACGGCATCAGCAAGACCGACTACCGCTACAATGGTTCGATCAACGCGCAGATCCTCAATCCAGCCGGCGACTTCACCACAGTGATCGGCCAGCTCGCCTTCGATATCAGGAAGCAGTCCGCAGATGCCGGCCTGCGCGGCTCGTTCCACACCGGCAGCGTCAGCCATCAGTGGGCCGCCAACGTGACCCACTACCAGCACACCCAGAACGATTACGGCCGCCGCAGCGTGCCGGGCTGGGACTGGACCACCAATCTGCACAACCCGGCATGGGGCCCGGCGGCACCGTTCGTAGCGCCGCACATCTCGCACACCGAGCTGCGGCTGGACAGCCTCGGTTTCGCCGACACCCTCGCCTTCGCCGATGACCGCGTGCAGCTGACCCTGGGCGTGCGCCGCCAGCAGGTGGTCAGTGAGACCTTCAATGTCGCCAGCGGTGCGCGCACCTCGCGCTACGACGAGAGCGCCAACACGCCGGCAGCGGCGCTGCTGGTGAAGGCCACCGGAAGGGTCTCCATCTACACCAACTACATCGAAGGCCTCAGCCAGGGCGCCACCGCGCCGATGACCGCTGCCAATGCCGGTGATGTGTTCGCACCGTTCCGCTCCAGGCAGAAGGAGCTGGGCCTGAAGCTGGACCTCGGCAGCTTCGCGCACACCTTCAGTGTGTATGAAATCAAGCGACCGAGCAGCTATACCGACCCGGTCACGAATATCTTCTCGTTCGGTGGCGAGCAACGAAATCGCGGCGTGGAATGGGGCTTCTTCGGCTCGCCACTGGATGGCGTGCGCCTGCTCGGTGGCGTGGCCTACGTGCAGCCGAAACTGACCCGCACGGCCGGTGGCGTGAATGAGGGACGCATCGCCACCGCCGTAGCGCAACGGCAGGCCAAGCTGGGGGTGGAATGGGATGTACCGACCTTGCAGGGCCTGACCTTGACCGGCAATGCCACGGCGATGTCGAAGCAGTACATCAGTGCCGACAATAGCCTGTCGGTGCCGGGCCGCACGTTGTTCGATGTCGGGGCGCGCTACAGCACCACCGTGGCGGGTCGACCGCTTGCGCTGAGAGCCAGTGTGAACAACGTGACCAACAAGGCGTATTGGGGCATGCCGTTGTTGTCGAGCCTGGCGCTGGGTGCACCGAGGACGGTGCTGGTGTCGGCGACGATGGACTTCTGAGGCAGGCGCCTCCACGCCAGACATGCATCACCTGCGGAGTCGAGCCATGCTCGGCTCGCTTTGCCGGTCACGCATGGCGTGGATTTCCCAGAACGTGTAGAGCCGAGCCATGCTCGGCTCCGGTTCGCCCGCTGAGTCGGGCATGGCTCGACTCTACACACGCCGATGGCGGCATGCTTCACCCCCACCTGCGACGCGCATTCCTTGACCGCATCCGGCATTCAAGACACTCGACATGCCAGTTCCGACATTACACAAGCAGATGGGCAACCAACGCCAGCACCGCCAGATGCCCCACGTAATACCCGTAGAACGCCCACCGCCAGCGCGGCAGCTGCCACGGCACCCGCGCCGCCAGCAGCACTACCGGAATGGCCAGCAGTGCCCAGCCGTTGTGGTTGGCCCAGCACACCGCTGCAAGCGCAACCAGCAACAGCCACCACGCCCGGTGCCGGAACGCGATCCAGGCCAGCAGCACGCTGCCAACCCCGGCCCACTGATAGTCCACGAACAGCGGCAGCACGCCGGCAGCCAGCAACAGCTGCACCGGCCGATTGTTCGCCAGCGCATGTACGGCTACTGCTGCAAATGTAAAGGTGAGCAGGATGTTGAGCGGCAGCCAGGAACCAAACGCGAATGCGTGCAATGGCTGTGCGATCAGCCCCCACAGCGCGAGCCGGCGCATCGACTTGCGCAGGTCGGCCCCGGGCTGGGCGAGATTGCAGGCCATCACCAGCGCGAACAGCGGGAAGGCGATGCGCCCCAGTTCGCTGACCACCGGCACGTAGCCGCCGAAGACCACCTTGGCCACGTGGTCACCCGTCATGGCCAGCAGTGCGATCCACTTCAGCAGCTCGCGCGCGCCGCTGCGGAGGGTGAAGTTGAAGGTTGACGTCCCGGTCGTGGTTGCTTGCATCGCGGAAGCTTATGCGCATCGGCCAGCCCATTTCCAGCGCCGCGCAGGAGCACGACGCTGCAGGCAGCAGGCGGGGGCGCTATGCTGGCCGCCCCTGCTTGTGAGACGTCCGCCGTGCGAACCCTATACCCCGCCATCGAGCCGTACCGCGAGTTCACCCTGAAGGTGAGCGATCTGCACACGCTGCACATCGAAGAGTGCGGCACGCCAGAGGGCATTCCGGTGGTGTACCTGCACGGCGGCCCGGGTGCTGGCATCTCGCCCACCCACCGCCGCTTCTTCGATCCGGCGCGGTACCGCATCGTGCTGATCGACCAGCGCGGCAGCGGCCGCTCCACACCGTTCGGCGAACTGCGCGACAACACCACGCAGGATCTGGTGGCCGATATCGAGAAGGTGCGTGAGCACCTGGGCATCGAGCGTTGGCTGGTCTACGGCGGCTCATGGGGTTCGACGCTGTCGCTGGCCTATGCGCAGGCGCATCCCGAACGCGCCACCGGCCTGATCGTGCGTGGCGTGTTCCTCGGCCGCGAGATCGAGAACCGCTGGTTCGCCGAGGCCAACGGCGGTGCGCGCTGGATCTTCCCGGAACGCTGGGAACGCTATGAGGCCTACATACCGCAAGCCGAGCGTGGCGACATGATCGCGGCCTACTGGACGCGCATGGATGGCCCGGATGAAGCGACCCGCATCGAAGCCGCGCAGGCTTGGCTGGGCTGGGAAGACAACGCCGCCACCCTGCAGCACGACGTGGATGCGCAATCCACCGATGACCCGCTGGACACATTGGCAAAGGCCCGCATTGAAGCGCATTACTTCCGCAACAGCATCTTCCTGGAGCCGGACCAGCTGCTGCGCGATATCGATCGCATCCGCCACCTGCCCTGCGTGATCGTGCAGGGGCGCTACGACATCATCTGCCCGCCGCGCAGTGCGTGGGATCTGGCCAAGGCCTGGCCGGAAGCCCGGCTGGAGATGGTGACCTCTGGCCACAGCGCGAACGAGCCGGCCACGGTGGATGCGCTGGTGCGGGCGACGGACGCCTTTGCCGACCGCTTCTGAGCAGATGGTGGTGCCGGCCGCTGGCCGGCATCCCACCGTTCGAGGGTAGCGTCGACTCCGCGCAATCGCTGCTGCGCGGCCAGGTGAATGGCGACCCACCGGCAACGGTCCACGGCCCCATTCTTCGCAGCCCGCTTACAGCTCCGCGCAGAAGATCCGGCGGTGACCACCGCACCGGTGGTTCGCCCTTTCCCCAGGAGCACGCCATGACCGGTTATCGCTGCCTTCCCATCGCTCTCTCGCTATCTGCGGGCCTGCTGCTGGGCGCCTGTTCCAATCCGCAGGAGGCCAGCAAGGCCACCGCCGCCGAGGACGTGACAGAAGTAAGGCTCATCCCTGCCTACGAATCGCTGGACAAGGACAAGGACGGCATCGTCACGCTGGCCGAGGTGGATGCCGTGGCACCGGACTGGGCCGAACGACTGCACGCCTGCGACACCGACCGCAACAAGACGCTGAGCCGCGGCGAGTACGACGTGTGCAAGCAGACCAGCGCTTCGCATTGATCCATCATTGAGCCCTCGACTGGCGCTGCGCATGCCGGCTATACCAAGGTATAGCCGGGCTAACCCACGAGCCTCTAGGCCCGTCCCATTCAGGGGCGGACAATAGCGCCACTGGCCAGGGCAATCCTGGCCGGCACCCTCCCCTCATGGAGACGCAGATGGACCCCGACCCTGCCGGGCGCACCGCGCCCCGGATGACCGCTTGTTGCCTGTTCCTGGCGCCTGCCCGCCGGCCCCTGCCTGCCTGAGTGACGGGGGGCCGCCAGGCGCCGTTTGCCTGGAGAGCACCCCCATGTCCTACAAGATCCTCTACATCACCCTGCGCCGCCTGATCGGCGAGCGCGATGTTGCCGCGCTGCGCAGCCAGCTGCTGCAGCACGGCCCCGTGATGTTTGCCCGTTCGCTGTCACTCGGGTCGCCACGCGTGGTGGCCGACGCCTTGTCGCTGCTGCCGATCAGCGAGCGCATCACCGTGCTGCGTCATCTGCCCTATCCGCTGCGTGATGCGATGAAGCCGCTGTGCATCGGCGGCAGCCAGCGCCTGCACATGCAACCGTGGTCGCCGGCGGTGCTGGCGATGCGCCACGCCTGATCGGTTGCATCCGTTCCGTTCGTGTACCGGCCCCGGCCGGCTCTGACATTCGAGGAGAGTCCCATGAGCCTGCTCAACGCCTGGTTCAATGCCTTCCTGCGCAGCCGTCGCGCAGGCAACCTGTTCCGCCGCCGTGCGATGCCCGAAGCCGGGTTTGGCCCGGGCAGCGCCGACGCGGCACCGTTCGCGCTCACCACCGGCCTGGTCACCCTGGCCCAGCAGGAGGAAGCCGAGCTGCTGGCCACGCTGGGGTCGCATGCCGATGGCCTCAGCCCGCATGAGGCCGAGGAACGGCTGGCGACGCTCGGCCCCAACGAGGTGGATCACGAAAAGCCGCTGCCGTGGTGGCGGCACCTTTGGCAGTGCTACCGCAATCCGTTCAACCTGCTGCTGACCGTGCTGGCGGCGGTGTCCTGGCTGACCGAGGACATCAAGGCCACCATGGTGATCGGTGCGATGGTGCTGCTGTCCACGCTGATCCGCTTCGTGCAGGAGGGCCGCTCGAACCGTGCAGCCGAGCGGCTGAAGGCGTTGGTCGGCAATACCGCGCGCGTGCTGCGCCGCAATCCCGGTACCGAGGCCGCCGATGTGGCCGACCAGTACTTCGGTGCGCACCTGCACAGCCGGCGCCCGGCGCGCCTGCTGGACCTGCCGATCCGCGAACTGGTGCCCGGCGACCACATCGTGCTGTCGGCCGGCGACATGATTCCGGCCGACTGCCGCGTGCTGACTGCCAAGGACCTGTTCGTGGCACAGGCCGCGATGACCGGCGAGTCGCTGCCGGTGGAGAAGTTCGCGCACCCGGGCGACGGCCTGGCTGGCCTGCTGGAACAGCACAACCTGCTGTTCATGGGCACCAATGTGGTGTCCGGCACTGCCACCGCCGTTGTGCTGGCCACCGGCAACCGCACCTACTTCGGCACGCTGGCCCAGCGCAGCACCGCCACTGACCGCGCGCCGACCGCGTTCCAGGCCGGCGTCAACAGTGTCAGCTGGCTGCTGATCCGCTTCGCGCTGGTGATGGTGCCGTTCGTGCTGCTGATCAACGGCTGGACCAAGGGCGACTGGACCGAGGCATTCCTGTTCGCGCTGTCGGTGGCGGTGGGCCTGACGCCGGAAATGCTGCCGATGATCGTTACCTCCACCCTGGCCAAGGGTGCGGTGCTGCTGTCGCGGCGCAAGGTGATCGTCAAGCGCTTGGATGCAATCCAGAACTTCGGCGCGATGGAAGTGCTGTGCACCGACAAGACCGGCACCCTAACCCAGGACAGGATCGCGCTGGAGCGTCATACCGATGTGTTCGGCCACGATTCGGAAGACGTGCTGAAGTTCGCCTATCTCAACAGCCACTTCCAGACCGGACTGATCAACCTGCTGGACCGTGCGGTGCTGGAGCACGTGGAGCTGCAAAGCTCGCTGCGGCTGTCGCAGGACTACCACAAGGTGGATGAGATCCCGTTCGACTTCGAGCGCCGCCGCATGTCGGTGGTGGTGTCCGAGCGCGAGGACCATCATGAGCTGATCTGCAAGGGGGCAGTGGAAGAAATGCTGGCGGTGTGCAGCACCGTGCGCGAGAACGGCCAGGACATGCCGCTGGACGAGCGCCGCCTGGCGCGGGTCCGGCAGACCACCGAGGAGTTGAACGAACAGGGCCTGCGCGTGGTGGCGGTGGCGATGAAAGAGACCGCCGCCAGCCAGACCGCCTACTCACAGGCCGACGAGTGCGGCCTGACCCTGGTCGGCTACGTCGCCTTCCTGGACCCGCCGAAGGAATCGGCAGCGCAGGCGCTGCAGGCGCTGGCCGCGCATGGCGTGGAGGTCAAGGTGTTCACCGGCGACAACGAACTGGTGACCGCCCGCGTCTGCGCGCAGGTGGGGCTGGACGCCGACACCATCCTGACCGGCCCTCAGATCGAGCGCATGGATGATGGCGCATTGTCACGGGCACTGCACCACCACCGCGTGTTCGCCCGGCTGACGCCGCTGCACAAGGAACGGCTGGTACGCGAGCTGCGCGCCCAAGGCAAGGTGGTCGGCTTCCTCGGTGACGGCATCAACGATGCCCCGGCACTGCGTGCGGCCGATATCGGCATCAGCGTGGACAGTGCAGTGGACATCGCCAAGGAGGCGGCTGACATCATCCTGCTGGAAAAGAACCTGATGGTGCTGGAGGAAGGTGTCATCCAGGGCCGGCGCACGTTCAACAACATGCTGAAGTACATCCGCATGACCGCCAGTTCCAACTTCGGCAATGTGTTCTCGGTGCTGGTGGCCTCCGCCTTCCTGCCGTTCCTGCCGATGCTGCCGCTGCAGCTGCTGGTGCAGAACCTGCTGTACGACATCTCGCAGATCGCCATTCCGTTCGACAACGTGGACGAGGAACTGGTACGCAGGCCGCTGAAGTGGAACCCGGCGGACATCGGCCGCTTCATGGTGTTCTTCGGGCCGATCAGCTCGATCTTCGACCTGACCTGCTTCGCGCTGATGTGGTACGTGTTCGATGCGCGCACCGCCGCCGACCAGAGCCTGTTCCAGTCCGGCTGGTTCGTGGTCGGCCTGCTGACCCAGACCCTGATCGTGCACATGATCCGCACGCCGAAGGTACCGTTCCTGCAGAGCATCGCCGCGCCGCCACTGCTGCTGATGACCGGCCTGATCATGGCCATCGGCGTGGCCCTGCCGATGAGCCCGTTGGCCGGTTACTTCAAGCTGCAGGCGCTGCCGGCTGGCTACTGGCCGTTCCTGGTGGCGATCCTGTTCGGCTATGCGGTGCTGACCACCGCGCTGAAGAAGTTCTACATCCGCCGGTACGGGTGGCAGTAAACGCCCGCCGCTTGTCCAGGGAGAAACACAATGGACATCAATCCCAACCTGCCGGCCTTCAACGCCGGCGCGACCTTGAGCTCGCTGATCAGCCTGTCGGTGGCGTTCGTGCTGGGCACGGTCATCGGCTTGGAGCGGCAGCTGCGCCAGCGCACCGCAGGCCTGCGCACCAACACGCTGGTGGCGGTGGGCGCGGCAGTGTTCGTCGATCTGGCGGTGCGCTTCCATGACCTGTACGGTGGTCCACCCTCGCCGCTGCACGTGGTGGCCTATGTGATCTCCGGCGTCGGCTTCCTCGGCGCCGGCGCGATCATGAAGGACGGCGCCCAGGTGTCCGGCCTGAACACCGCTGCCACCCTGTGGGGCTCGGCGGCGGTGGGTGCCTGTGCCGGTATCAAGCTGCTGCCCGAGGCGGTGCTGGCGGCAGTGTTCGTGCTGGCCGCCAATACCCTGCTGCGGCCGGTGGTGAACCGCATCCAGCGGCAGCCGCTGCCGGAAGCCTTCAGCGAGGCGACCTATGCGATCAACGTGGTCTGCCAGCGCGAGCAGCAGGCCGAGGTACTGGACCGGTTGTTGCTGCTGCTTGAGCAGGCGCAGTACCCGGTGCGCGCGGTGGACCAGCGGCCATTCGGCGAGCGTGACGTGGAGATCGAAGCGGTGCTGTATGCCACCACGGTGGATGCCGGTGAGCTCGATGCCGTGCTGGCCACGCTGGCGACCACGCCCGGCGTACTGCAGGGGTTCTGGAACGCCAGCCTGGAGGAGTAGCGGCTTGGTAGTGCCGGCCGCCGGCAGGCAACACCGTGCACCGCTTTGGTAGGTGCCGACCTTGGTCGGCACAGAGCTATCCGATGCCATGCCTACTGCGAGAGCCTGCCGACCAAGGTCGGCATCTACCAACAGCCCGCATGCATCGCTTTGGTCGGTGCCGACCGTTGGTCGGCACAACCCCTCATCGTCCCGCCGTTCAAGTGCTGTGCCGACCAACGGTCGGCACCTACCAGGAACCGGCACCCACCGCGCAGGAGCACGCCGACCAAGGTGGGCATCCACCAATACCGGCTTTGCTATCCTTTCCGCCCACGCCAGGGAGCCATCCCGATGCCATCGCTGTCGCCCCGCCGCCCGCTGATGCTGCTGGCCCTGATCGTCGTGATGGGGGCGATCTTCCTGATCGATACCGTCACCGATTACGCGGTCGCGGCAGCCTGCTTCTACGCAGCGGTCATCCTCGCCGCATCACGCGTGCTGAGCGCGCGCGGGCTGATCACCCTGGCCGTCGCCTGCATTGCATTGACCGGGCTGAGCTTCTTCCTGACCCGCTTCGGCACCTATCGCATCGGCCTGGTCAACTCGGTGATCGGCATGCTGGTGATCGGCATCACCACCTACCTCGCCCTGAACATGGAAGCGGCCAAGGCCGCCGTGCAGGAAGCGCAGGGCCGTCTGCTGCGGGTGGCGCGCGCCTCGACCGTGGGCGAACTGACCACTTCCATCGCGCATGAAGTGAACCAGCCGCTGGCGGCTATTGCCAGCAGTGCCGAAGCCTGCCAGCGTTGGCTGGCACAGGATCCGCCGAACGTGGACAAGGCACGCCAGACCGTGGCCCGCATCCTGGCCGACGCGCACCGTGCCGGTGACGTGATCGCCCGCATCCGCGGACTTACCCAAGGCGCCGCTCCGGAACGGCACGCCTTCGACCTGAACCACGCGGTGGAGGAAATGCTGGCGCTGTCACGCAGTGAACTGGACCAGCACGGCGTGGCCGTGGCCCTGCTGCTGGATGCCGACCTGCCCCCGGTGCAGGCCGATCGTGTGCAGGTGCAGCAGGTGATCGGCAACCTGATTCTCAATGCGGTGGACGCAATGGAAACCGTGCCTCCCGCCGACCGACGCCTGTCGCTGCTGACCCGACGTGACGGTCAGCGGGTCAGTCTCAGCGTGCGCGACCGCGGCGTCGGCCTGCCCGCCGATCATCCCGAGCGTGTATTCGATGCCTTCTGGACCACCAAGTCACACGGGCTGGGACTGGGCCTCAGCCTGAGCCGTTCGATGATCGAGGCCAACGACGGCCAGATCCGCGCCGAACGACCAGCAGGCGGCGGTGCCTGCTTCGTCTTCGACCTGCCCATCGCCACGGACGCTCAACATGCGTAAGCCCGCTGCCCCAGCCATTGATCCAGCACCCATCGTCTTCGTAATCGACGACGATCCGTCGGTGCGCGCGGCACTGGAAGACCTGCTGGCCTCGATGGGCCTGCAGGTGCGCGCCTTCGCTTCCACCCAGGCGTTCCTCGAACACGAACTGGAAGATGCACCGGCCTGCCTGGTGCTGGACGTGCGCATGCCCGGCCAGAGTGGGCTGGAGTTCCATCGCACGATGGGCAGTCACGGCCTGCAGCTGCCCGTGGTGTTCATCACCGGCCACGGCGACATCGCGATGGGCGTCAACGCGATCAAGGACGGGGCCATCGAGTTCCTGACCAAGCCCTTCCGCGACCAGGAACTGCTGGATGCCATCCACAAGGGCATTGAGATCGACCGCCAGCGCCGCCGCGAGGGCGACGTGCTCGGCGCGCTCCAGCAACGCTGGGATTCGCTGAACGCGGGCGAGCGCGAGGTGGTCGATGGCGTGGTACGCGGCCGCCTCAACAAGCAGATCGCCGGCGACCTCGGCGTCAGCGAGATCACGGTGAAGGTGCGCCGTGCGCAGGTGATGCGCAAGATGGGCGCACGCACCCTGGTCGACCTGGTGCGGATGTATGACCGCCTGCAGGCCGGCAGTGCTTGACTCCGGGAACGGTCTATTCCGGCTCCGGCAACACATAGACCAACCGGTAGTCGTGGCGGCCTTCACTGATGGAGATCTCCAGTGTGCCGCTCAGACCGAGCAGTCCTTCACTGCCCGAATCGGGCACCACCACCACGTTCAGCTCCGGCGTACCCCGAGTCATCAGACCGTTGTGCTGCAAGGTAAAAGCGCCCTGACGCCCAGCCAGCGTGGCCGTTACCCGTTCCATCGCCACATACCCCGCTGAGCCCTGCACCGGGCTGCGGAATGCCAGCATCTGGCCGACACTGCTGCCCTGCAGGTCACCATGGAAGACCTTGTCGATCGACATCACCCCGATCGGGCCGTCGTTGCCACCGATCGGCAGCAGCTTCACTTCAAAGGTTCCGCGCGCTTCGCCCTGCATCCTGCTCTCCCTCGTCGATAATGCGGCAACGGCGCGTGCGGATCATGCGCGCCGCAGGCGACGCTTCAACTGCGTATCCATCAAGCCCACCGCCAGCAGCACCGCGCTGGTCAGCCAGCCGGCGCCCAGCAGATGGGTGTGCGGCAAAACCACCCCCAACACAACCAACGCCACTGCACCGACCAGATGCGAATACGGGGCGCGCCCGTACACGATGCGCTTGTACAAGGCGCTGCCCAGCAGGTAGATCAACGGTCCGGCAACCAGCACCGTAGCGTAGACCAGGGTCACCGCCGCGCCAGGATGGTCCATGACCAGGTCATTGCCGACCGCGGTGGCGATGATGCCGGCGATCAGCAGCGCATGCACGTAGTGGAAGTTGGCCCCCATCCGCCCGGCGTCCTCGGAATGGGTGATCGCCGCGGTGGCATCGCGGCTGGAGATGCCGAAATACAACCACCACATGGCGATGGTGCCGGCGAAGGTGGCCAGCACCGCCGAGACCACATCGCCGCTCCAGTGCTCGACCTCGCTGAGCACGCCGCCAGTGGCCAGCAACGTTTCACCC
Source organism: Stenotrophomonas geniculata (assembly GCF_034508895.1). NCBI lineage: Bacteria > Pseudomonadati > Pseudomonadota > Gammaproteobacteria > Lysobacterales > Lysobacteraceae > Stenotrophomonas > Stenotrophomonas geniculata. The sequence continues at coordinate 4,023,412 of NZ_CP140571.1, read as the reverse complement.
AGCGCGACGATGACGAACAACTGGCAACGTTCGGCCAGGTGCCCGCCTTCGATGGTCCACTCGCGGGTGTGCGAACGGCCCAATCCCGGAAACGCGAAGCCGAACATCGGCGAGATGTACTCGCAGGCCACCGCCACCGCCCACAAGGCCAGGCGCAGGTTGCCCTCGGCAGCAGCGCCTGCCAGCCAGAAGCAGGCCGACACGCTCACCCACGCCAGCATGCGGCGGAAATTGGGCGCCAGCGGATGGTTGCGCCCGACCTCCAGCAGCACGAACACCGTGCGCCCGACCTGCATGGTGGCGTAGGCCCCCGCGAAGACCCAGGCGCGTTCAGCGAAGGCCTCGGGAATGGACGAGGACATCAGCAACGCCAGCAGCATGGTGACGAACAGCAGGCTGCGGATGCGTGGCGTCTCCGGATCGAACCAGTTGCTGACCCAGCAGGCGTACTGCCAGCCCAGCCAGACCGCGAACCACAGCACCAGGGTCTGCATCACCCCGACCAGATCCAGGTGATGCAGCAGATGGTGGCTGAGCTGGGTAACCGCAAACACGTAGACGAGGTCGAAGAACAGCTCTTCGTAGGTCACGCGGGCGTGGTGGCCATCGCGCTGGCGCAGGGCAGGCAGTCGCAGTCGTGTGCTCATGGCCGTCCTTCAGCGCGCCAGGCGCCAGTACAGCAGACCGGCCAGCAAGGCCGGCACCGCGAACACCAGCAGCAGGATCGGCAGCTCCTCCCGGACGGCGTAGCCGGCCTTGCTCACGCCCACCCACATGTTGGCCACCGTCACCAGCAGCCAGGTGGCGATGAACGCGATCAGGGCCGTGGGCAGCTGTGACTGGCCTACGCTCCACAGCCGCCCGAAGAGCAGGAACACCCCCAACAACAGCACCCCACCCACCATCACCAGAAGCACGTGCATGGTCCATCTCCTTGAGCCTGCTGGCAGGCTAGCCGCGGCCGATTCTGCGCTCCAGCCGATGATCGTGGTTTCACTTTCCAGCCTCGCCGAACAATCCCGATCCCCGAACCACATAGCAAACGAGAACGGTTCCCATTAGTATTGCGTCATAGCGCAGGGATGCCCTCCCCGTGCCCGCCCCTTGCCCCTGCTTCCGGTCCGGATGTCCCGACTACCTTCCCCACACCCTCCTGCGCTGCCGCTGGTGTCCTCGCTGGTGCGCCACTACGAGGAACTGGTGGAGTACCTGCGCTGCCGTTTCCGGTCGCCAGGGCTGGCCCGTGAAGTGGTGCACGACGTCTGCGTGCGGCTGCTGGAACGCCCCGCCGCCTACGATGCACGGCAACCCATCGCACTGCTGCGGCGCATCGCCCACGATGCGGCGGTGGACCGCTGCCGCGCCGAGGCTCTACGCCGGCACTGGGTGGAGTCGCGTGCCGAACTGCCCGATGACGCCTGCCCACGCCCAGGCCCCGAGCAGCAGGCGCAGGGACAGCAGGCGTTGCAGCGCCTGAGCGCGACCATCGAGCGCATGCCCTGCCGGCGCCGGCAGGTCTTCATCCTGCACAAGATCCACGCGCTGCCGCAGGCCGACGTCGCGCAGCGCATGGGCATCGGCCTGAAGGCGGTGGAGCGTCACCTGCGGCTGGCCATGGCCGATTGCCGCCAGCAGGGCACGCTGCAATGAGCGATGCACCTGCACCACCGCCGCCACCCGAAGTCCCCAGCACCGACCAGATCCTGGACCAGCATCGGGACGCCCTGAAGCAACGCTTTCCGCTGCCCGACCCGGAAACGCTGCGCCGCCGGGGTGGCGGCGCGAAGCGGGTACTGCCCGTGTTGCTGGTGCTGGCCGGCGCCGTGCTCGTGGCCGACCCGGCCTGGCAGGTCCGCGATTACCAGACCGGCGTGGGCGAACGCCGTGAACTCGTCCTGGTCGACGGCAGTCGGGTACAGCTGGACGCAGGCACCCGCGTGCAGGTGCGCCGCCATCTGCGCTCCCGGCAGGTGCTGCTGGAACAAGGGCGGGCACGCTTCGAGGTGCAGCACTCGGCCTGGCGACGCTTCGGGGTGGATGCCGGCCCGGTCCACGTGCGCAATTACGGCACGGTGTTCGACGTCGACCGCCAGGGGGAACTGAGCGAAGTGACACTGTGGCGCGGCGAGGTCGGCGTGCGCGTCGACGAGGGCGGCAGCGAACAGCGGCTGAAGCCAGGGCAGCGCCTGCTGGCCCAGCGCGGTTCGCTGTCACCTCCGGAAGCCATCGATCCAGAGCAGGCGGACTGGACCACCGGACGCCTGCAGTTCGACCGCATGCCACTGAGCGAGGTCCTGCGCATCCTGCAGCGCTATCACGACCGTCCCATCGTGCTGGACGACCCAGCGCTGGGGCCCCTGCAGGTGTCGGGCGTCTTCGATGCCGACCGCGCCGAGACCGTACTCGCGCTGCTGCCCGAGATCCTGCCGGTGCATGTGCATGCCGGCACCGATGGCAGCCTGCATCTGCGCGCCCGCGATTGAATGCCACACCGAGGGTGGGTTGCGCGCCGTCCCATCCGGCAAGTGCTTGAACCCTTCCGAAGGACCCCCGCATGACCCGCCCTGTTCCGCCTGCCGCTCTGCGCCGGCTGGCCCCCACCCTGCTCGCTGCCTGCCTGTGTGCGGCCCTGCCCGCCACGGCGCAGACCGCTGCGTCAGCGCCCATCGAGCTGCACCTGCCGGCCGGCCCGTTGCAGGCTTCGCTCAACTCGCTGGCGCGGCAGAGTGGCATCCAGCTGTTGTTCGCCGCCGACAGCGTGAGCGGCCGCAGCGCCCCGGCTGTTGATGGCCGCTACACCCCGCATGAGGCCCTGCAGCGGCTGCTGGCCGGGCAAGGCCTGGCGATGCAGGAACGTTCGCCGGGTGTGTTCGTGGTCAGTGCCGCGCCAGCGCCGGCGAAGCCGCGCACCCCGGCCCGGGCCGCATCATCGGCGCCGTCATCCGCCACGACGACGTCGCTGGCCCGCGTTACGGTCTCGGCCTCGACCGCGCGCATGCCGCAGGGCGAGACCGCCATGCCCAATACCATCACGGTGCTGACCCGCGAGGACATCGCCCAGCAGCTGGCGCTGGGTTCGGATGTGTCGCGGGTGCTGTCGTCACAGATCCCGGCATTTGCCCCGGCGCGCGAAAAGATGTCCAACTACGGCGAAACCCTGCGTGGCCGCGGCATCCTGTACATGGTCGACGGCGTGCCGCAGTCCACGCCGCTGCGCGATGGCTCGCGTGATTCGCACACCATCGACCCGGCGATGATCGAACGCATCGAGGTCATCCACGGCGCCAACGCGCTGCAGGGCATCGGCGGCACCGGCGGCATCGTCAACATCATCACCCGCAGTGCGCCCAGTGAGCCGGGCGCGTTCCTGCTCGACACCAACGTCAGCTACAGCGCTGCCCTGCCCAGCCGCCACGACGACAATGGCCAGCGCGGCTCGGCCCTGGTGGGCGTGCGCGGCGAGCAGTTCGACCTGGTGGCTGGCCTGGCCTATGAGAAGCAGGGCCTGTACCACGACGGCGAGGGCCGATCGATCGGCACCAACGCGCAGGGCGAGCTGATGGACTCGACCTCATCGAACGTGTTCGCCAAGCTGGGCTGGAACATTGCCGAGGGCCATCGCCTGCAGGTCATGGCCAACCGCTACGAACTGCGCGGGATGGACAACTACCTGGCCATCAACGGTGACTATCGGACCGGTCGCCCGACCATTTCGGTCCCCGGCGATACGCCACTCGATCCGCCGATGAACCGCTCGCGTTCGCTGACGGTGGACTACAGCGCCGCCGACCTGCTCGGTGGCCGTTTCCAGGCGCAGGCCTTCGCGGTGGATTTCGAAGGCCGCTACGGTGCCAGCCAGTGGGACCCGTGGGGCAACACCGGCGCCAACGCCGCCTGGGACCAGACCCAGAACGAATCGGACAAGCGCGGCTTCAAGCTGACCCAGAGCTGGACCCGCGTCGCCGACACCACGCTGGACGTGACCCTGGGCCTGGACGGCCTGCGCGACCGCACCCACCAGGTGCTGCTGGCCAGTGGCATGAACTGGGTGCCGCAGACCACCTACCAGAGCCTGTCACCGCTGCTGCAGCTGCACTGGTGGCCGACCGATCACCTGATGCTGTCCGGCGGCCTGCGTTACGAGAAGGGCGAGCTGGACGTGGGTGACTACACCACCCTGCCCCGCTACGGCGCTCGCAAGGTGGCTGGCGGCAAGCCGACCATGAGCGAGACCCTGCCCAACTTCGGCGCGGTCTGGTACATCAACGATCGCCTCAACGCCTACGCCTCGTATTCGGAAGGCTACACCGTGGCCGACGTCGGCCGCGTGCTGCGCGCGATCAACCGCGACGGACAACGCGTGGACAGCCTCATCGACCTGTCACCGGTGGTGTCGGACAACCGCGAGATCGGCCTGGAGTACGACGATGGCCGCTTCAGCGGCGACATCGCCTACTACACCTCCGAATCCAAGCTCGGCTCGGTACTGATCTACGATCCGGGCATCGATGCCTATGCGGTGCAGCGCCAGGCCACCCGCGTGGAAGGCTTTGAAAGCAACCTGCGCCTGCGGTTGGGCGACAGCCGGCTTGGCCTGGGCTATGCGCGCGCCAACGGCCGCTACGACGCCGACGTCGACGGTCGTCTCGACAGCGACCTCGCCGGCGTGAACATCGCACCGAACCGGCTGACCGCGTTCTGGGAACAGAGCTGGACGCCGCAGCTCAGCACGCGCCTGCAGGCCAGCCATGCCTTCGACCGTGATTTCGACCTGCGTGGCGCGCAGGTGGCGGAGTTCAAGGGTTACACCACTCTGGATCTGGTCGCGCGCTATACGCTGGACAAGCACGCCTTCACGCTGGGCGTGCAGAACCTGGCGGACAAGCAGTACATCAGCTACTACTCGCAGACCACGCCGTCGAATCCGAGCTATTTCTCCGGCCGCGGCCGGGTGCTGACGCTGGGGTGGCAGTACCGGTACTGATCCATGGCGCCCTTATGGGAGCCATGAAATCTATGCGAGACGCGATGAAGGGGGCCCATGCTAGTTTCTGGGCCTCCTTCAAACGGACGTGAACCATGCGTTGTTCCCTGCTCGCCTTCGCCCTGACCGCTGCTGTTCCGGTCGCGCACGCCAGTGCCGCCGACGCACCACTGCCGCAGCTGCGGGCCTACACCGTGGACACCTCCTGGCTGCAGCCGATGGCACCGCTGCAGATCGCCGACCACACCTGGCAGATCGGTACCGAAAACCTGACCGCGCTGCTGGTGCAGACCGCCGAGGGCGCAGTGCTGCTGGACGGCGGCATGCCACAGATGGCCGGCCACCTGCTGGACAACATGAAGGTGCGCGGCGTGGCCCCGCAGGACCTGCGACTGATCCTGCTCAGCCATGCGCATGCCGACCACGCCGGCCCGGTGGCCGAGCTCAAGCGTCGCACCGGCGCGCACGTGGTGGCCAATGCCGAATCAGCGGTGCTGCTGGCGCGCGGCGGCAGCAACGACCTGCACTTTGGCGACGGCATCACCTATCCGCCCACCAGCGCCGACCGCATCATCATGGATGGCGAAGTGGTCACGGTGGGCGGCATCGCATTCACCGCGCACTTCATGCCAGGGCACACCCCGGGCAGCACCGCCTGGACCTGGACCGACACCCGCGATGGCAAGCCGGTGCGCATCGCCTACGCCGACAGCCTGAGTGCGCCGGGTTACCAGCTGAAGGGCAATCCCCGTTATCCGCGCCTGATCGAGGACTACAAGCGCAGCTTCGCAACGGTGCGGGCGCTACCCTGCGATCTGCTGCTGACCCCGCATCCGGGCGCCAGCAACTGGAACTATGCCGCCGGCAGCAAGGCCAGCGCCAAGGCACTGACCTGCAACGCCTACGCGGATGCGGCCGAGAAGACGTTCGACGCGCAGCTGGCCAGGGAAGCCGCGGCACACCGCTGATCCTGTAGAGCCGAGCCTACGCTCGGCTTGCCGGAAGAAAACAGCCGAGCGTGGGCTCGGCTCTACACAGGACACGTGGGAAGGTGCCGGTCAGGGCGACCGGTACCTGCGACCATCAGCCACCCTGCCCGTGCTGGGCAAACGGCTCGGTGCTGCCGTCGGTGCGCACCAGCTCGACAGTGTACGGCTGCACGTAGCCGTCGGGCATTTCCATGCCCGGCGAACCGGCCGGCATTCCGGGCAGCACAAGCCCGCGCACCCCCGGTCGCTCGGCCAGCAGTCGCTTGATGTCCTCGGCCGGGATGTGGCCTTCAACCACGTAACCACCGATCTCGGCGGTGTGGCAGGACGCCTTGCCGACCGGTACACCCAGGCGGACCTTGATCGGATTCATGTCGTCGGTGTCGCGCACATCCACCTGGAAGCCTTCGGCCTTCAGGTGATCGACCCAGATGCCGCAGCAGCCACAGCTGGCAGTCTTGTGCACGATGGCGATGGGCAGTGCAGGATCCACCTGCGACGGACCGGCCATGATCGGTGCAGCAGGGGCTTCGCTGGCAACCGGCGTGGCGGCGGATTCTTCAGCGGCACGCGCGCAGGCGGTGGTGGCCAGCACGGTGCCCAGCAGCAGGCCGAGGGAGAGAGAACGGTTCATGGTGTTGATTCCTTTGCAGATGCGGGCAACGCGGCCCGCTGCCTGCGCATCGAAGGCACAGGCAGAGTCGAGAATGAGTCGAGCAGCTATGGCAGGCACTTGAGGCCTGCAGGGAATCACACGATGGGAGGCCGTAACGGGTCCGGCAACGGCGGCGGTGCGCGTTGCTGGGCGCTGGCTGGCAAAGGCGCCTCACGCCATGGCAAGGCGGGCGTTCCGCTCAGGGAGGCCAGCATGCCGAGGCTGGCCGGCGGGCATTCGCACTCATTGCTCTGGCAGACCGTTGATGCTGCATCGTCGCAGCATCCGGCCATGGCCGCCGAATGCGGTGCAGCGCAATGGTCCTGGCTGGCCGGGCCGCTGTACGAAGACGCGGCGAGCGCCAGCGCCGGTGCATTCAGCACCAGGGCGACAAGCAACATCCATCGCAGCAGCAGGCCAGGGAGGTTCACACGCCGATGATAGCCGATGCGCGCGCTACGCAATCGCCGCGGCCATCGCCTGCACCCGCACCGGAATCGACTTGGCGGCGGGCGTGCCGCTGATGCGGTCGTAGTAGTCCAGCGGCAACAACGGGTTCAGCTCCGGGTAGTAACCGGCCAGCGCGCCGCGCGGCATCGGGTAGTCCAGCACGGTCAGGCCCTCGATGCGCCGCTGCACGCCATCGCCGCTGATCGTCTCCAGGCTGACCAGCGCCTCCTTCTGCAGTCCGCGCGCCAGCCGGTCCTCGATATTCATGAACAGCACCATGCGATCGTTGTACACGCCGCGATAGCGATCGTTGTAGCTGTAGATGGTGGTGTTGTACTGATCGTGCGAGCGCACGGTGGCCAACCGCAACATGTCCGGATCGTGCACCGGATCGTCCACGTCCAGGCCGGGCATCACCAGGATGTTGGCCTTGCCATTCGGCGTGGGCCAGACGCGGCGGCGCGGCGGAATGTCCAGATGGAAGCCGTGTGGCTGCTGAATGCGCTCGTTGAAGCCGGTGTAGATCTCCGGGTACACCGCAGCGATCAGATCGCGGATGGGCGCATAGTCGTGCATGCAGCGCGCCCAGTCGACCTTGCTGTGCGGCAGCGCAGCCATCGCCATGCGGCAGACGATCTCGACCTCGGGCAGCACCTCGGTGCTGATCGGTTCGAGCACGCCGCGCGAGGCGGTCACGTTCGACATCGCGTCTTCGATGGTGACGAACTGCTCGCCGGCCGGCGTGACGATGCGCTCCGAGCGCGCCACCACCGGCAGGATCAGCGCATCGCGGCCATGAACCAGATGACCGCGGTTGAGCTTGGTGGCGATGCCCACGGTCAGGTCCAGCCCACGCATCGCTTCATACGCGCGAGGCGTATCGGGCACCGCATGGATGAAGTTGCCACCCAGGCCGATGAACACCTTGGCGCTGCCGTCCAGCATCGCCTCGATGGATTCGACCACATGATGGCCATGCTCACGCGGCGGATCGAAGCCGAACACCTGCTGCACGCGGTCCAGATAGGCCGGCTTGGGCTTCTCGTCGATGCCGACGGTGCGGTCGCCCTGCACATTGGAATGCCCACGGATCGGCCCGATGCCCGCACCGGGCTTGCCGAAGTTGCCGCGCAGCATCAGCAAGTTGGCGACCTGCTGCAGCAGGCGCGAGCCATACTGGTGCTGGGTCAGCCCCATGCCGTAGCAGATCACGGTGGCCTTGGAGCGGATGTAGATCTCCGCACAGCGTCGGATCTGCGCCTGCGAAATGCCGGACACCTGCACGATCTCGTCCCAGTCCTGCGCCATCACGTCTTCGCGCAGCGCCTCCAGGCCCACCGTGTGCTCTGACAGGAACGCATGGTCGAGCACGCGCTCGCCCTGCGCCTCGCGCTCGAACATCACCTTCATCATGCCTTTGATCAGAGCCAGGTCGCCGCCGATACGGATGTGCACGAACTCGCTGGTGATCTCGGTCGAACCGAACGTGGCCATCTGCACCACGTCCTGCGGCTCGGCAAAGCGGATCAGCGCGCGCTCGGGCATCGGATTGACCGCCACGATCGGGATGCCGCGTTTGCGCGCCTCGACCAGGTTGCTCATCATCCGCGGTGAATTGGTGCCGGTGTTCTGGCCGATCACGAAGATCGCCTCGGCGTGCTCGAAATCCTGCAGCACGATCGTGCCCTTGCCCACCCCGATGGCCGGCGGCAGGCCGCGGCTGGTCGGCTCGTGGCACATGTTCGAGCAGTCCGGGAAGTTGTTGGTACCGAACTCGCGCACAAAGATCGAATACAGGAACGCCGCTTCATTGGGCGTGCGCCCGGAGGTGTAGAACTCGGCCTGGTGCGGGCTGTCCAGCGCCTGCAAGTGGCGGCCGATCAGCGCGAAGGCATCATCCCAGCTGCACGGCACGTAGTGGTCGGTGGCTGCGTCGTAGCGCATCGGCTCGGTCAGCCGGCCCTGCATCTCCAGCCAGTAGTCGGTCTGCGCCATCAGTTCGGTGATGGTGTACTGGGCGAACAGCTCGCGACCGGCGCGGAACTGGGTGGCCTCCCAGGCCAGCGCCTTCGCGCCGTTCTCGCAGAACTCCAGCTTTTTGCGTTGGTCGGCGTCGGGGAACGCGCAGCTGGGGCACTTGAAGCCACCCGGCTGGTTCATCGCCAGCAACGCCTTCGAGCCTTTGCCGATCACGCTTTGCTGCAGCAGCACCTTGGCCGTGGCACCGGCGGCACCCCAGCCACCGGCCGGCTGGTTGTACGGCTTGTAACGCGGTGGCTTCTGCTCGGACATGTTCGGGAACCTGGCGGGAGGAACGCGGCAACAATGGGCACAACGCGGTCCGGCGGTGCTTTCCAACGCACGGCCAGCCCCACAGTCAAACACGGCCTGCACGGCTTCGCCAGTGGGTGCACGCTGTTTTCAGCGCAGCCTGCCATGACAACGGTTACACCCGCGTCAGCGCATGGCCACTGCGCTATTCTCGACGCCGTGGGTGATCCACCACCTGCGTATCTCCTTAGTCCGGACGCGCTGCATGCCTGATTCGACCCCACCGCACACCCCGCCTGCCGGCACGGCCCTGCGCCCGTTGCAGCGCTGGCGCAGCGAGGGGCAACAGCCGCTGGTCGACGTGGTGGCCGAGGAAGTGCCGGTGGCGCTGCGTTACAACGGCACCGCCTTCGCGGTGATGATGGCCACACCCTGCGACCTGGAGGACTTTGCGCTGGGCTTCTCGCTCAGCGAGGGATTGATCGCTACGCCTGCCCAATTGCTGGCCATCGAGGTACGACCGCAACTGGAAGGCATCGAGCTGCAGATGACCGTGACCGAGGATGCACCCGGTGCCGACCTGGATCCGGCCAACGGGCGCCTGCTGCCCGGCCGCGGTGGCTGCGGCCTGTGCGGCACGCGCCAGCTGGAGGAAGTGCTGCGGCCGCTGCCCGAGGTGCGCGAACGGCGAACCTACCCGCCAGCAGCCCTGCAACGGGCGCTGGCCACGCTGGTGCAGCATCAGCCGATGAATGCGGCGAGCGGTTCGACCCATGCCGCGGCCTGGGCCGACGCCAGCGGTCGCATCGGCTGGGTGCGCGAAGACGTCGGCCGCCACAACGCGCTGGACAAGCTGATCGGCGCCCTGCATCACAATGAACACACGATCGAGGGGGGGCTGCTGCTGATTTCCAGCCGCGCCAGCTACGAAATGGTCAGCAAAGCCGTACGGGCCGGCGTCAGCGTACTGGCTGCTGTCTCGGCACCGACCGCGCTGGCGATCGACCTTGCCCGTAGTGCAGGCCTGTGCCTGGTCGGGTTCGCGCGGGAAAGCGGATTCAACGTGTATACCCATCCCGAGCGGCTGCAGGCGAACGATAACCGGGACGACTGAGAACGACCGGGAGCACGACGCCCCCGGTCTGGCACAGCTCAGCGCAGCGCCACCTTCGGGAAGTCCACCGGCACGTCGAACGCTACGTTGACGTAGTTCGTGAACAGGTTGAGCGCTACGTGGGCGAGGATCTCAACGATCTGCTCATCGTCGAAGCCGGCCGCACGCAGCGCCTGCACATCGCCATCGGTGACCTGCGCACGCTGCTCGACTACCTTCAGCGCGAAGTCCAGGGCAGCGGCGGTAGCCGGGTCACTGGACTGACCGATCTGTGCAGCGGCCATCTGCTCGCTGCTGGCACCCGCCTTGCGGCCCAGCGCGGTGTGTGCGGCCAGGCAATACTCGCAGGCATTGCGGTTGGCGATGGCCACGGCGATCTGCTCGCCCAGCAGCGGCGACAGGCGACCGCCGCCCAGCGCGCCGAACGAACCCCACATGCTCTGCAGGGCGGCTGGCGAGTTGGCCACGGCGCGGAACATGGCCGGGGTGGCGCCGAAGGCAGCGTGGACCTGACCCAGCAGGGCCTGGCGGTCGGCGGTGGTGTTGGCGGCATCGATCAGGGGGACACGGGACATGGTGGATCTCCTTGGGAAAGCGCCCGGGATTGGACGACCCGCTCATCCTAGGTAGACTCGCTGGACGCTTCAGGCGCAATCAGCCACACATGTTGTCCATTCATCCATGAGCACGCCCACCGACACCTCCCCACCCGACCGTCTCTCCTCCCTGCTGGAGCGCTTCCGGGTGCAGGCCGCGCTGTTCCACAGCGGTCCGCTGTGCGGGCGCCATGTCTTCGAGCCGCAGCCCGGTCGTGCCTTCCTGCACATCCTGCGCCAGGGTGAAATGGAGGTCCGTCATCCCGACGGCGATATCGCGCTGCCCCGGTTGAAGATCGACACACCCAGCCTGCTGCTGTATCCGCAACCGCTGCACCATGTGTTCTTCAATGCACCGCTGGAAGGCCCGGATTTCACCTGCGCCACGCTGGATTTCGATGGCGGCGCGCGTAATCCGATCGTGCAGTCGCTGCCGCCGGTGATGGTGGTGCCACTGGCCGCGATCGGCGAACTGGATGACACCCTGCACCTGCTGTTCGCCGAGGCCGATCGCCAGCGCTGTGGTTCACGGCTGCTGACCAACCGCCTGTTCGAGGTCGCGCTGATCCAGATCCTGCGCTGGGTGGTGGACCACCCGGATGCGGCCGGCGTCAGCCATGGGTTGATGCGGGGGCTGTCGGATGTACGGCTGGCACGCACACTGGTGGCGATGCACCAGGCGCCACAGGACGAATGGACGCTGCCGCGCATGGCCGCGACGGCCGGCATGTCGCGCAGCGCGTTCGCGGCCGTGTTCAAGGACGTGATGCAGGCAACGCCGGCCAGTTATCTGCTGGACTGGCGGCTGAGCCTGGCCTGCGCGCAGTTGAGGGCCGGCGTGGCGGTCAAGCAGGTGGCGATCGAGGTGGGCTTTGCCGATACCGCGTCGCTGTCGAAAGCGTTCCGCAAACGGTTGGGGGCGTCGCCGAGGGCGTGGTTGGCCGCGAGCGCAGCGCAGGCTGGGTAAATAGGTAACGGGTAGAGTCGACCGCGGGTCAGCTATCGCGCGAAGCGCGGGGGTTTCGTTGCCTGACCGAAGAGCAGTCGAGCATGGCTCGACGCTACAAGTGCGGTGACCCATCAGGCTTCGCCAGCAGCCCGGCGATGCGCTCGGCAACACGGGCGCGCACGCCTTCATCGAGCTGCCCTTCGTACATCGCCTCGTAGATCCACAGGCCATCGGCGGCCAGCCGCGCCACGAAATTGTCGAGCGCTGCGCTGTCTTCCGCTGTACCCGCCTCCGGCGGCAGCGGTGCCCAGCGACGCACCGCCGGTCCCCACGGGCGCTCTTCGGCGTCCGGGTCGGCCGATTCGAGCATGAACATCAGCTCGGCACGGGTGGCGCTCTGGGCCGACACGCGCACGAAGGTCTGGTAACGCTCCAACGCAGTGGCCTGCTCGGCGGTCTTGCCCAGCAACGCTTCCATCGACGTCTCCCAGGCCTGTACCAGGTGTTCGTCGATCCCCCGCAGCAGCGCCTCGCGGGACGGGAAGTGATACAGCAGGCCACCGCGTGTCAGCTGGGCCTCGGCCGCCACCGACTCAAAGGTCACCGCGCGCACGCCGTCACGATTGATCACGTTGACGGCGGCGTCGAGGATGCGATCGCGCTTGCTGGTTCTCATCGCTTCATTTTACGCGATCGGCCGCGCCCTCGCGGCTGCCGACGCGGCCGCGCAGCAGGCGCGCGATGATCGCCGCACCCAGCGCCAGCGCCGCCATGATCACCAGCAGCACGATCTGGTAGCCACGGTCATACGCGGCCGCAGCCAGTGCGAACCACTCGCCCTGCCCGCTCGCGCGCGCGGCATGCAGCGCCTGGGTGAAACCCTCGCGGGCAAGCGCGGGCATATCGGCCGAGACCGGCAGGAACGCGCTGTACATCGCGGCGCTCAGGCTGCCCAGCATCGCCACCGCCAACAGGCCACCGAACTCATAGGACACTTCTTCCACCGACGAGGCCATGCCCGCACGGTGCGCCGGCACGTTGTTGAGGATGGCGGTGGACGCCACCGAGATGGCCGAACCCATGCCGAAGCCGGTGATGGCCATGCCAGCCACCACCCAACCAAGGCCGTGCAGGAAGCCGAACGCCACCACGCCGACGCCCAGCGCACCTGCGGCCAGGCCACCACAGATCAGCGGGCGCAGGCCAACCCGGTGCAGGATGCTGCCGCCGAGCAGCGCACTGGGCAGGCTGCCCAGTGCCGCCACCGACACCAGCAGGCCCGCCTGCAGCGGCGTGAAACCTGCCACCAGCTGGAAGCGCTGCGTGGTGACCAACTGCAGGCCGGCCATCGCGAACAGGGTGAACACCGCCGACAGCGTGCCGGCCAGGAACGCCGGATTGCGGAAGATCGCAAAGTCCAGCAGCGGGTACGGCAGCTGTTGCTGGCGGCGTGCGAACGCCGCACCGCTGACGACGGCCAGCAGCAGCGCGCCCGCGCCCAGCGCATACGACGGCGGCGTGGCGATCAGCGACTTGATCGCCAGCACCAGGCCGGACAGTGCAGCCAATGCCAGCACTGACGACACAAGGTCCCATGGCCGCGAGGTGTCGCGCTGTCCTTCCGGCGCCAGCAGCAGCGTGGCCACGAACGCGACCACCACCACCGGCACGTTGATCAGGAACACCGAGCCCCACCAGAAGTGCTGCAGTAGCCAGCCGCCAATGATCGGGCCGAGCGCCGCACCGACGATGGCGACCGAACCCCAGATCGCGATGGCGATGTTGCGTTCGCGTTCTTCGTGGAAGCTCAGTCCGATCAACGCCAACGTGGCCGGCATCATCGCTGCGGCACCGATCGCCAGGAATGCACGCGCGGCAATCAGCTGCGTTGCGGTGTCAGCGAACGCCGCTGCCAGCGAGGCGACGCCGAACACCACCAGGCCGATCAGGAACATGCGCCGGTGACCGATGCGGTCGCCCAGCGTGCCCGCACCCAGCAGCAGGCCGGCCATCACCAGCGGATAGGCGTTGATGATCCACAGCGCCTGGCCGGCACTGGCCGAGAGTTCTTCGGTAATGGTGGGCAGCGCGGTGTAGAGCACGGAGTTGTCGAGCGTGACCAGCAGCAGGCCGGCGGCGACGGTGAACAACAGCGCCCAGCGACGGGCACGCGACAGGGCCGGCGCACCGGCCAAGGGCTGGGACAAAGCCATGGGAGAACCTGATGGGGGTGGAATACGGCCATAACTATACAGGATGTCCTGTATAGTTATGAAAACAGCGCCACCAATTCAGATTGGGGCCCGGGCAATGTTCATGTTGTCGTGCCCGTCATGCCGGGTCGTGCCCGGTGTCAGGGATCATCACCGGCAATCTTCCGGCAGTGCGGCAATCGCCGATACCACCGCCGCCTGCATGCCCTTCCCGACGGCCATGTCCAGTTCCCCGCCAGTTCCCCCATGCTGGCGCCGCAGCTCGTCCTCGCACAGGCCGCGCACCCGCGCACGGGCATTCGCGCGCAGGCTGCTGCACCTCCAGTCGGCGCCACCCAGCGGCAGCACCGAATACACCACGCTGTTGCAGGCGTTGCCGGCACGCTGCTGCAGCGACAGTCCACCAAAATCCCGCGGTTCGCTGCTGCGTTGCGGGTCGAAGTAGCTGTCCGGAAACGTGCGCGCATACTGTTCGATGTCCACGGCCATGCTGCGCCCACCGGCCAACGGCATCTGCAGCGGCTGCCCGCACGGCGTCGCATCGGCGCGGTGCTGGATGTACTGGTAGATCGGCCGGTCCAGCGATGGGTCCTGCTGGGTCACCGCGCTGACTGCCGCCAGCACCGGCAGCGATGCACGATTGGCCATGCGCGCCAGCAGCCCCGCCTGCGCCGGCTGGCAGCGGTCGCGCAATGTTGCTGCGAGCAGGAAGAGCACGTCGTTGCGAAACGCGGGGTCATCACCCAGACGCTGTTCGATACGCTGGCTGGCATCGGACGCCGGTGCCGGAAACGCGACCGCAGGCGGCGCGGTGGGTGCGCGCTGCCGCTGCCACCACACCAGCAGCACCACCGCGCCCAGCAGCACCCCGGTAGCCATGAGCCATCGCCTGCGCATCAGTTGCGGATCGCCGTCAGCGTGGCTGCCGCGGCATCGTAGGACGCGCTGGCGATGTCCGCGTCGAAACGCTTCACCTGCAGGCGGCCGGCAAGCCGGTACGGATCCCACAGATCGCCCAGCGCGATCGGTGTCGCCAGGGTCACGTGGATGATCTGGTTGGGTGGCGGCGGCGGCACATGGATACACGCGCCGTAGAACGGCACGAACAGCAGTTCATCGACCAGGCCGGCATCGTTGGTGCCGAGCGGTACCACGTAGCCATCCAGATCCACCGCGCGACCGTCGACAGCGTCGACCACGCGCGAGGAGCCGAACTGCTTGGCCCGGTCCGGGCTGGAATGGTCGATCTCCAGCCCCGGTGGCGTGCCCGAGCCGGTGTCGTCGATCAGGCCACCCACGCCCTCCATGCCATTGCGTGACAGGCCGATCTGCGGGGGTGGGCGCTGGTAGGTCACTTCGTCGGGTCGCAACGCGTCCCAACGGTCGATGGGGGCTTCGGCCGTGGCGGAGGGCGCCGGCTTGTGCTGCGGCCCGACCACCAAGGCATCGCCGCCCGGCGCCGTACAGCCTGCCAACCACAGGCATCCCACCGCCAGCAACAGGTGACTACGGTTCATAGGGCCTCAGCTGTGCGTCACGCATGGTGTAGGCCGAACCGGCCAGATCGTCATCCAACCGTTCGGCGCGCAGGGTGCCCGCCAGGAAGAACGGTGAGTACATGTCCGGCATCTCGATCGGGCGCGGCAGCACGACGTGCACGATCTGGTTCGGTGGCGGTGGTGGCACGTGGATGCAGGCGCCGTAGTACGGCACGAACAGGAATTCGGTCAGCCGCCCGTCCTGCGCGTTGGCCAGTGGCACCACGTAACCCGGCAGGCGCACCGGCCGCTGCAGGACCGTGTCCACCGTGCGGAAGGTACCGATCTGCGGCATGCGCCGGTTGCCGTTGTGCTCGACCTCCGGGCCCTCGCCCCGCTCCAGCGCGGCCAGCTCGTCCTTGGGCATCATCTGCAACCAGTCCAGCTCCTGCTCCACAGCGCCTGCAGGGTCATCGCGGTCGACGACCGGCGAGGGTGGCAAGGCCTGTACGCCGGTATCCACCGGCCGCTCACAGGCGGCCAGCGCCAGCACCATTGCCACTACCCGCATCCATCGCATGCTCAACCTCCCGGTGAAAGGCCATCGGCCAAGGTGCGCCGGTAAGCGAGCAACGCCGGGACCAGCCCGGCTACGGCGCTGATCAGCAGCACGCCCGCTGCCCATGCCAGTTCACGGCCATCCGGCCAGACATGGGTGATCGACAGACCGAAGGTGGCCAGTACCCAGCCGCGCCCGGCAATGCTGGCGACCACCAGCAGCGACAGGGCCAGCACGCTGGCCACCGCACTGGTCGCCACCGCTTCCACCACGAGCAGGCCCGCGATGTAGCCCGGTCGCGCACCGGTGGCACGCAGGATGGCCATCTCGCGCCGGCGCTCCTGCAGGGTGGAGACCAGCAGCGCCACCAGCGAGACCATGCCCAGCAGCACCACCATTGCACTGATCAGCTGCAGGGCTCGCTCGGCGGTGCCCAGCGACTGCCACAGCTGCTGCAGGGTCACGCCGGGCAGGATCGCCAGCATCGCCTCGTCCGGATACTCGTTGATCCTGCGCTGTACCGAGAACGTGGCGATGCGCGAGTTCAGGCCGAGCATGAAGGCGGTGATGCTGGTCGGGGTCAGGTCCAGGTGGCGCGCCTGCTCGGCGCTGACGCTCTGGCTGCGCAGCTGCACGCCCGATCGCCAGTCAACATGGATCGCCTCGATGGCCGGCAGCGAGACCAGCAGCGACGAATCCACCGGCGTGCCGGTGCGCTGCAGGATGCCGGCAACGCGGAACGGCTTGTCGGCATGCGTGGCCAGCGTGACCGCGCCGGTGCCGTGCGCCAGCACGATCTCGTCGCCGAGGCCGACCTTCTGCGCGCGAGCCACCTCCGCGCCGATCACCGCGTCATACAGATCATCGAAGGGCCGCCCCTGTGCAAAGGCCAGCGCGTGGCCGGAACCATAACGATAGTGTTCAAAGTAGCCGCCAGTGGTACCCACTACCCGGTAGCCGCGCCAGGAATCGCCCAGCGACAACGGCACCGACCACTTCACTTGCGGCAATGCGGACAGCTCCTGGTAGGACTGCCAGGACACGTTGTTGGTCGGGTCGCCGATATGGAACACCGAATACAGCAGCAGGTTCACCGGTCCCGAACGCGCACCGACGATCAGATCGGTGCCCGATACGGTGCTGGCAAACCCCTCGTGCGCCTGCGTGCGTACACGCTCGACGCCCAGCAGCAGCACCACGCTGAGGGTGATGACCAGCACGGTCAGGCCCACGCTCAACGCGCGGCTGCGCAGGCTGGCCCAGGCAAGCTCAAGCATGGCCGGCACCTGCCTGGTTGATCTCGGACAGTGAAATGGTGCGATCGAACAACGGCTGCAGGCTGTCGTCATGGCTGACCACCAGCACCGTGGTGCCGGCCGCCTGGCACTGCGCGGACATCAGCTGCA
Organism: Stenotrophomonas geniculata; assembly: GCF_034508895.1. Classification (NCBI taxonomy): domain Bacteria; kingdom Pseudomonadati; phylum Pseudomonadota; class Gammaproteobacteria; order Lysobacterales; family Lysobacteraceae; genus Stenotrophomonas; species Stenotrophomonas geniculata. The sequence goes on along the minus strand of NZ_CP140571.1, from coordinate 4,005,748 downwards.
GGAAGGCGCTCGCCGCTTCGCGGTCGAGCGCCGAGGTGGGCTCATCGGCCAGCAGCAACGCCGGCCGGCCGATCAGGGCGCGCGCTGCCGCCACGCGTTGTTGCTGGCCGACACTGAGCGTACCCGCCCGCCGCTGCATCAGCTCAGGATTGAGCTGCAGGGCCTGCAGCAGGCGGGCGATCTCGGCATCCAGCGGCCCGCTGATGCGTGCGCTGCGCAGGCGCGAGAAGCGCAGGCCCAGCGCGATGTTGTCGCGCACGGTGAGGAACGGCAGCAGATTGAACTGCTGGAAGATCACGCCCAACTGGTCGGCACGGAAACGATCCCGCGCCGCACCCCCCATGTCCTGCAGTGCGTGGCCGGCCACCTCGACACGGCCCTTGCCGGGCAGCAGCACGCCCGCCAGCAGGCCCAGCAGGGTGCTTTTGCCGCCACCGCTGATTCCGCGCAGCAACACGCTGCTGCCCTGCTCGACCCACAACCGCGGGATGTCCAGCACCAGCCGCGTGCCGTAGCCGAACTGCACGTCTTCCAGCGAGATCACCGGTGCCGCGCTCACGGTGCCAGCACCACGCGCAGGTTGTCGGGCGTCAGCACACTGCGGTTTTGGCCATTGGCGGTTGCGCTGTTGACGATGACTTCGTGCAGGCCCGGGAAAAGTACGGGCAGGCGCACGACGATGGCGCGCAGCGCGGCAGGTTTGGCACAGTGGTACTGCAGCGTTGCGCTGAAACCTGCGTGCCGGTGCTGTCCCGGCGGCGGCGCGGCGGCCGTCGCGTCGAAGCCCTCCGCATCGGCTTTACTGGTGGCCAGACGGCAGCCCGCAGCGGTGGGCAAGGTGACCCAGTTGCCGCCCTTCAGCAATGACGTCGCCCGTGCCAGCGCGGCCTGCTCGGCTGCATTGGCCGGCGGCCGCTCGTAATCGAGGATGCCGATGCCGGGGGCCTGAAGGCCGAATTCCAGGGTTTGCTGTTCAAGCGCAACATCGACGGTCGCCTGGCCGTGCACATGCGGTGCGTGCTGGCGGATGTCATGGGCCTGCGCGCCGCTGGCAGCGAGCAGCAGGAAAAGAGCAGCGGGAAGCTTCATGGGAAAGACTCCAATTGTTACTATGTAACATTATGGACCACATTCCCACGACCCCCGCAAGGGCCCTGGCCCAGCCGCCAACTTCGGCACGCTGGCACCCCCGCTTCGATCTTGCCGGTGCCTGGCTGTCCCTGGCCTGCGCCGCCCACTGCATCGCCCTGCCCCTGCTGCTGGCCTTCGTGCCGGCAGCGATGATGGCGCTGCGCTCGTTCCAGCATCCCGGCCATAGCGCGATGACATTGCTGCTGATGATGTCGCGCTGGGAGTGGCTGTTCGCGCTGCTGGCCTCCTCGCTGGCCTTGGCGAGTACCTCGGCCGGGGTGCACCGGCACGGGCGCTGGCAGCCCCTGCGGCTGGCCTGCGCCGGCGCCATCCTGCTGCTGTCGGCCTCTCTGTATCTGCCGCTGAAGGAATCGCTGCTCTGGCATGGCGTAGCGACAGCCAGTGGTGGCGCGCTGCTGGCGTTCGCTCACATCGGCAACCGACGGGCGCTGCGCAAACGGTAGTGCCGGCCGCTGGCCGGACGGAAAAACACCATCCACGCGTGGCGTGGATCTACTGAGGCACTTCCGGCAGCCGGCCAGCGGCCGGCTCTACCCTTCTCTATTCGTCGAACGGTCGCTGTCCCAGCGTCTGCGTCACGTGGTCCACGAAACAGGTGATGCGCGCGGCCAGCGCGGTGTTGCGGTAGTACACCGCATTGATCGGCTGCCGCACGTCCTGCGTCTGTTTGCCGAACAGCTGCACCAATCGGCCCTCGCGCCGGTCCTGGCGGGTCAGGAAGTCCGAGAGGCACGCAATGCCCAGCCCCGCCACCGCCATCTGCCGCAGCGTCTCGCCACTGGATGAAGCGATCGCCGGCGCGATCACGAAAGGCCCGCCATCGGCATCGTGCAGCGGCCACTCGTTCAATGAACTGGGCTGGGTAAATCCCAGCAGATCGTGCTTGCGCAGCTGCTCCACGCGTGTCGGCGTGCCATGCCGTCGCAGGTACTCGGGACTGGCGACGACGCGGATGCGGCTGTGGCCGATCGGCCGCGCATGCAGGGTGGAATCGCGCAGCACGCCGATGCGGAACGCCACGTCGGTGCGCTTCTCGATCAGGTCGGTGATGCCCTCGTTGGAATTCAGCTCCAGCTCCACTTGCGGGTAGCGCTCGCGGAAGCCCTCCAGCAACGGCACGATCACATGCAGCATGAACGGCGTGGCGGCGTCCACGCGCAGGCGCCCGACCGGCTGCAGCCGCCGCGCGGCCATCTGTTCCTCGGCCTCGTCCACCGTGGCCAGGATCGTGCGCGCGTACTCCAGGAACGCCGCGCCTTCCTCGGTCAGCTCCAGCCGCCGCGTGGTCCGCCGCAGCAGCGTGGTCTGCAGCTTGTCTTCCAGCCGCGCCAGGGTGCGGCTGGTGGCGGAGATGGTCAGTTCCAGCGCCTCGGCCGCCGCCGTGATCGAACCACTGTCGACCACGGCCACGAAGGCCTTCAGTTCATCCAGGGTGGTTTTCATTTTTTACCTCGGCGCAAAAGCTTTTCCCGTATACACAGCTTAATCAACAAATGTAAAGCGCCCACACTTCGCCCTGTCCCGAGCCCACCGGCTCCCAACGAAGTCCCTGGAGTCCATCATGAGCGTTCCTTCCTTTGGCGTCGGCACCTTCCGCCTGACCGGCCAGACCGTCATCGACTCGGTGCGCAACGCCCTCGAGGTCGGCTACCGTGCGGTCGATACCGCGCAGATCTATGGCAACGAAGCCGAAGTCGGCCAGGCCATCGCCGAATCCGGCGTCCCACGCGACCAGCTGTTCCTGACCACCAAGATCTGGGTGGACAACTACGCCGCCGACAAGCTGATCCTGAGCCTGCGCGACAGCCTGGCCAAGCTGCGCACCGACTATGTCGACCTGCTGCTGATCCACTGGCCGGCGCCGGGCAATGGCGTTGAACTGCGCGAGTACATGACCGCGCTGGCCGACGCCAAGACGCTGGGCCTGACCCGCCAGATCGGTGTGTCCAACTTCAACATCGAGCTGACCCGGCAGGCCATCGAGGTGGTCGGTGCCGGCGAGATCGCCACCAACCAGATCGAACTGAGCCCCTACCTGCAGAACCCGGCACTGACCACCTTCCTGCAGGACCAGGGCATCACCGTGACCTCCTACATGACCCTGGCCTACGGCAAGGTGCTGAAGGATCCGGTGCTGGCCACCATCGCCGGCAAGCACCAGGCCACCGTGGCCCAGGTTGCGCTGGCGTGGGCGCTGCAGCGCGGTTACTCGGTCATCCCGTCCTCGACCAAGCGCGAGAACCTGGCCAGCAACCTGCTCGCCCAGGACCTGCGCCTGGATGCCGATGACATGGCCGCGATCGCCGCGCTTGACCGCAACGGCCGCGAAGTCGATCCGCCGGGCCTGGCCCCGGCCTGGGACTGAGGCGCCAGGCCATGGGCAGTGCGATGACCCGGTTGCAGGCCGGTGGTTTCAGCATCGGCATCGAAGCACCGCTGGACAATGACTGGACGCCGCTGGGCGAACAGGCACGACGCGCCGCGCGACGCCTGCCCGGCGAACCGGACCTGCAGTGCCATGCAGAACTGGCACGCTTGGCCGACCGCCTCGGCTTCCGTGCGCTGTGGGTGCGCGACGTGCCGGTGTACGACCCGGCCTTCGGTGATGCGGCACAGGTGTTCGAGGTATTCAGTTACCTCGGCTATCTGGCTGGCATCACCAAGGACATCCTGCTGGGTACTGGTGCGGTGGTGCTGCCGATCCGCGAGCCGTTGCTGACCCTGAAGTCGGCGCGCAGCGTGCAGCGGCTCAGCGGTGACCGCCTGCTGCTGGGCGTGGCCAGTGGCGACCGCCCGGTGGAGTACCCGCTGTTCGGCCGCGACTTCGACACCCGCGGCAGCCGCTTCCGCGAGCAGATCGCATTGCTGCGCGAAGGCGCCGCCGCGCACCTGCCGCAGGGCTTGGACGTGCTGCCTGCGGATGGCCCGGCCCTGCCGCTGTTCGTGGCCGGCCTGGCCCAGCAGCAACCGGCGTGGATCGGCCAGCACATGGATGGCTGCCTGGCCTACCCGGGCACGCCACAGGACCATGCGCAACGCGTGGCGGCCTGGCGCGCCGTGGCCGGCAACAAGCCGTATGCCAGCTTCATCCACCTGGACCTGGTGGCCGATGCCGATGCCCCGCTGCAGCGCTGGCGCTTTGGGCTGCGCGGCGGCCGCAACGCCCTGCTGGCCGAGCTGCACGCCCTGCAGGCGGCCGGTGTCGACCACATCGGCCTGCAGTTCCGCCGCAACGAACGGCCGTTGGCCGAGACCTTCCACGAGATCGCCGAGTACGTGCTGCCGCACTTCCCGGCCCATGCCGACGCCGCTGCGCCGCATGCCCCGCTTGCCGCCCCCGCGACGGCCTGACAGTTACCGGAGCTTTGCCATGAAAATGAAGACCCTGGCCGCGCTTGCGCTGGCCACCCTGCCGCTGTCCTTCCAGGCCACCGCCGAGGACTGGTACCCCTCTGCCTACGGCGCCAACGACGAGATCGGCGCCGCCAACCTGCTCACCACGGACGTGGTCAAGCACGCGGTATCGCTGGTCAGGACCGGCAAGACCTATCCGCTGGCGGTGCCGGTGGACAAGAACCTGCCCGCGTTCCGCCACCGCAGCTTCCGCCTGTACAACGTGCAGGTCGGCCAGCAGGCCGGCAAGTCGCTGGGCCCCAACAGGTTCACCTTCAACGATGAACTGGTGAACGCCTGGACCGGCGTTGGCACCCAGCTCAACGGCATCGGCCATATCGGCATCGACAACGTCTACTACAACGGCAACAAGGCCGCCGACTTCGTCACCGTGGACGGTGTGCGCAAGCTCGGCGTCGAGAAGGTGCCGCCGATGGTCACCCGCGGCGTCGTGCTGGACATGGCCGCGCACTACGGCAAGGCGATCGTGCCCGGCGGCACCGAGTTCACCGTGGCCGACATCCAGGCCGTGCTGAAGAAGCAGGGCCTGAGCCTGCGCAAGGGCGACGTGGTGCTGTTCAACACCGGCTGGCTGGAACTGATCGGCAAGGACGACAAACAGTTCCTGGAAGTGGAACCGGGTATCGGCATGGAGGCGGCGAAGTGGCTGGCCGACCAGGGCATCGTCGCCTTCGGTGGCGACACCTGGGCCTCGGAGGTCTACCCGAACCCGAACGGTGCCGAGGAGTTCCCGATCAACCAGTACTTGCTGGCCAAGCGCGGCATCTACAACCTGGAGCTGATCGACAGCCGTGCGCTGGTGCGCGACAAGGCCTGGGAATTCCTGTTCGTGCTCGGCCAGCCGCTGTACGTCGGCTCGACCCAGGTCAACATCAACCCGGTGGCGATCCGATGAACGCGGCGTCCACCCTGCCACTGTTCGCCGGCCGCCGCTTCCGCGTCAGCTATGACGGCCTGACGGCAGACAACGCGTACAGTGCCGATGGCCGCCATGTGCAGTACGCCATCATCTCCGGCACCTATGCCGGTGCGCAGGGCGAAGCCGCCTGCGAGTGGCAGCAGATCAGCGAAGGGGTCTATGTCATTTCGTGGCAGGAAGCCGATGGCGCAACGGTCGTGCATGTCGATGACTTCGTGGGCGGGCATTCGCTGGCCTGGTTCACCGCCACCGATGGCAGTTTCCATCGCATGCAGGGGCCGCTGCACGCGCTGTGATGCCGGCCAGCGGCCGGCACTACCTTGTTAGTGGGCCGCACATTACAGATCGGTAATGTGCGGGTCAGGGCAGCGAAAGGCGCTGCCCTCCACCCTGTGGGCCACGTCTTCCACAGGTGTCCCACGCATGGCCCGCTCCCTGCTCCGCTCCACCGTCCTTGCTGTCCTGCTGACCGGCCTCGCGGTTGCGCCGCTGGCGCTGGCCCATCCCAGCCTGGTGCGCTCGACGCCGGCCGCCGACGCCACCGTAGCCCCGGCGACCGAGATCACGCTGCAGTTCAGTGAGAAGGTGATGCCGCGTGCCACCCGCATCGAACTGAGCATGGACCATGGCCGCATGAAGATGGCCATGCCTACCGTCGCGCAGGACGTTTCCGAAGATGGCCACACGCTACGCGCGCGTTTCGCCAAGTCGCTGCCCGCCGGCAGCTACGCACTGCAATGGCGCGCGGTCGGTCAGGACAGTCATCCGATGACCGGCAGCTACCGCTTCACCGTGAAGTAAGGCTGCCGCCATGGCCGAGCTCTCGCCGTATGCGCTGCGGCTGGCGCTGTACCTGGTACTGATGCTGCTGTTCGGGCGGCTGCTGTTCGTCCGCCCCGGGCTGCCACGCGGCATCTCGCTGGCGCTCGCCGTGGTTGCGCTGATCCTGGTCGTCATCGATGCCGTGAACCGGTTGTCGGGCGTGCTCGGCATCCCGGCAGCCGATATCGACCCAGCAACGGCGCACTGGTTCCTCACCGGTACGCCGGTGGGTGAGGCGGGGCTGCTGCGCATCCTGGCCCTGCTGGCAATGCTGCCGCTGCTGGCAGTCAATCGCCCGGTGCAGGGCCTGCGCCGTCTGGCGCTGCTGATACTCACGGCGGTAGCTCTGGCCAGCCTCGCCTGGAATGGTCACGCCGCCGCCGGTGATGGATTCGGCGGGACGTTGCGGCTCGTGGCCGGCATCGTGCACCTGCTGGCCGCCGGTGCCTGGGTCGGCGCGATCGCCGCCATCCTGCAGCTGGCGCTGCGTCCACAGGGCCTGCGCCTGCACGAACGTACCCGCGAACTGTGGCAGGCCGCGCACAGCTTCGCCGTGCCGGGCACGATCATCGTCGCCCTGCTGGCGATGACCGGCACCTACACCTATGTCGATCTCGGCGGTTCCATACAGACCCTGACCGGCGCCGCGCATGGGCGTTGGCTGCTGCTCAAGCTGGCGCTGGTGGGCGGCATGCTGGGGCTTGCCGCGCTGCATCGCTGGCGGCTGGTACCAGCGCTGGCCAGCTCCATCCGCGGCGGCTGGCAACCCAGGCCGCTGCGCTCACTTCGCCACAGCCTGGCCTGCGAATCGGTGCTGGCGGTATTGGTGCTGGCCTGCGTCGCGGTGCTCGGAATGCTGGACCCATTGGCATGACTCATCCGTTCCAGCACGGGCCCAAGCTGCGATGATGGGCACACCATGAAACTGCTGATCGTCGAAGACGAACCCAAGACCGGCAGCTACCTGCGCCAGGGCCTGATCGAGGCCGGCTACGTGGTCGATCTCGCCTGCAACGGCGTCGACGGGCTGCATCTGGCCGGCAGCGGCGAGTACCAGCTGGTCATCCTCGACGTGATGCTGCCCGGCCTGGATGGCTGGAACGTGCTGTCGCGGCTGCGCGAGGCCGGATGGCAGGTGCCGGTGCTGTTCCTCACCGCGCGCAGCAGCATCGCCGACCGCGTTCAGGGCCTGGAGCTGGGCGCGGATGACTACCTGGCCAAACCATTCGCCTTCGCAGAGCTGCTGGCGCGTGTGCGCACCCTGCTGCGTCGTGGCCAGGCGCTGCCGCAGGCCGAGCGCATCGTCATCGCCGACCTGGTGGTGGATACCCTGCGCCGCCGGGTCGAACGCGGCGGCCAGCGCATCGCCCTCAGCCAGAAGGAATACACCCTGCTGGAACTGCTGGCGCGCCGACGCGGCGAAGTGCTGCCGCGCTCGTTGATCGCCTCGCAGGTATGGGACATGAACTTCGACAGCGACACCAACGTGATCGACGTGGCGATCCGCCGCCTGCGCGCGAAGATCGACGATGACTTCGACGCCAAGCTGATCGTCACCGTGCGCGGCATGGGCTATGTGCTGGAGGCGCCGGACGACGGTGCAGTGAAAAGCGGATGAGCCTGCGTCGCTCCATCGCGGTACGGCTGACGCTGCTGTTCGCCATCGTGGCTACGCTGGTGCTGGCCGCATTGGGCGTGGCGATCTATGTCAGCGCCCGCCACGACCTGGTGGCCCAGGACTTCAGCGAACTGGAGTACAAGGTTGCGTTGATCCGTGACCTGGCCGGCAACGGACCTGCGTCCGCACGCGGGCAGCGCTTGGCGGAGGCACTGGGCCACCATCCGGATATCGCCTTCCACATTGTTGATGGGAGCGGCGCAGTGCTCTTCTCGACCGCACCGGCACTACTGCGCGAGCATGCACGCAGCCAGCCGATCGACGCCGCGCCACGGCGGCACGACTGGATCCTCGCCGATGGTCGCTGCATGCATGCCCTGCACCTGCGCCAGACCCTGGCCGACGGCAGCGAGCTGGTCACCCTGCTGGCCATCGATGACGACCGCCACGCCGATTTCCTGCAGCGCTTCCGCCATCTGCTGGCGATCGCCATCATCGGCGCCGCCGCGGCCAGCAGCCTGCTCGGCGGCTACGTGGTGCGGCGCACGCTGCGGCCGCTGCGCACGCTGGCCGATGAGGCCCGGCAGATCACCGCCGACCGGCTGCAGCGCCGACTGAGTGCACGCAGCGCACCGGCCGAACTGGAGCAGCTGGCGCAGACGCTCAACGGCATGCTGGCGCGCCTGCAGCAGGACTTCGCGCGGCTGACCGAGTTCTCCGGTGATCTCGCCCATGAACTGCGCACACCGATCACCAACATGCTGACCCAGGTGCAGGTGGTGCTTGCGCACCCGCGCAGCAATGAGGCCTATCGCGAGACGCTGGCGTCCTGCGCCGAGGAACTGCAGCAGCTGGCGCAGACCGTGGGTGACCTGCTGTACCTGGCGCAGGCCGAAGCGCCGGGTGCACTGCCCTCGCGCGAGCCAGTGGCGCTGGATGCGGTGGTGGATTCGCTGCTGGAGTTCTACGAGCTTCTGGCCGAGGACCGACAGTTGACCCTGCGCCGCGAAGGTGTGGCGAGCGTGGAAGGCAACCGCTTGATGCTGCACCGGGCGATTGCCAACCTGCTGTCCAACGCGTTGAAGTACGCAGCCGTGGGCAGCGAAGTGCGGGTGCGGCTGGTCGAGGCCGATGGCGTGTGCAGGGTCAGCGTGCACAACCTTGGCACGCCGATCGCCAGCGAGGCGCTGCCGCGCCTGTTCGATCGTTTCTACCGCGGCGAGCGTGGCCGCCAAGAAGGTGCCGGACTGGGCCTGGCGATCACACGCGCGATCGCACAGGCGCACGGCGGCAGCGTGAGTGTTGTCTCGGATGACACCGGCACCCTGTTCGAGCTGGTGCTGCCGAGCACCTCAGCCCGGTAGTCCCGGCCGCTGGCCGGCAACCCCGGTCTGCTCAAACACCCCGGTCACCCAATCGATGAACACCCGCAAGCGCGGTGACGGCGTGCGGTTGCGTGGGTAGACCAGGCTCAGCGGACTCGGCGTCGGTGGCGTCTCGGGCAACAGCTCCGCCAACTGTCCGCGCGCGATGTACGGGTCCATCCGGTAGCGCGGCGCCTGGATGATGCCCAGGCCCGCCAGCGCGGCACCAAGGAACGCGTCAGCACCGGACACTCGCACCCGTGCCGGCAGCGGCACGTAGCGCACCTGCCCGCCCTGCTGGAACTCCAGAGGAATCAGCTGGCCGGTGGCGCTGGAGCGGTAGCCGACCATCTGGTGGCCGTCCTGCAGCGATTCGATGGTATCGGGCAGGCCGTGCGCCTGCACATAGCCCGGCGAGGCCACCGTGACCTCGCGCAGCATGGTCAAACGTCGCGCCGCCAGATCGCTGTCGGCCAGCGTCCCCACCCGCAACGCCGCATCCACGCCTTCACGCAGCAGGTCGACATAGCGGTCACCCTCGCTGACGTCCAGCTCGATCTCCGGGTAGCGCTGCAGGAATTCCGGCAGGTGCGGAAACAGCAGGTGCCGGCCCAGCGTGCCGTGCACTTCGATACGCAACGGGCCGCGTGGCGGCGCGTCACGGAACGCAGCCTCGGCATCATCCATGTCGGCGATCAAGCGCAGGCAACGGCCATAGAAAGCCTCGCCTTCCAGCGTCGGCACTACCAGCCGCGTGGTCCGGTGCAGCAGGCGCACGCCCAGCCGCTGTTCGAGCGCCTTGATCGCATCGGTCACCGTGGCCCGCGGCAGGTCCAGGTCCTCGGAGGCCCGGGTGAAGCTGCGGCGCTCGACGATACGGACGAAGGCGCGCATGGCCGTGAAGCGGTCCATTGTTCGGCTACCCGGATGATGTTGGCGGATTATGCATGATTATCCGGGCGGGAGAGATGACGAAGATGGCCCTGCGCCATTCGGCGCGCTCCGCTGGAACCGACCATGACCCTCTCCCCCGCCCGCACTGTCGCCCTGGTCACCGGCGGCTCCCGTGGCATCGGCGCCGCCATCTCCCGCCGGCTCGCCGCCGATGGCCACGCGGTCGCGATCAACTATGCGGGCCGCCGCGACGACGCCGAAGCCTTGGCGGCCGAACTCAACGCAGCCGGCGCGCAGGCGATCGCGCTGCAGGCCGATGTCGCCGATCCGCAGGCGGTGCGGCAGCTTTTCGATGCCATCGAGGCGCGTTTCGGCGGCATCGGCGTGGTGGTCAACAGCGCCGGCGTGCTGCAGCTGGCGCCGCTCGCCGACACCGACGACGCCCTGTTCGAGCGGGTGATCGGCATCAACCTCAAGGGTGCCTTCAACGTGCTGCGGGAAAGCACACGACGGGTACGCGACGGTGGCCGGCTGATCACCCTGTCCACCAGCGTGGTCGGCATCAAGCTGGAGAACTACAGCGTGTACGCGGCCAGCAAGGCAGCGGTGGAGACGATGGGCGCCATCCTCAGCAAGGAGCTGCGCGGGCGCAACATCACCGTGAACGCAGTGGCCCCAGGCCCGACCGCTACCGACCTGTTCCTGGACGGCAAGTCACCGGAACTGATCGAGCGGTTGGCGAAGATGAACCCCCTGCAGCGGTTGGGTACGCCGGAGGACATCGCCGGTGCGGTCGCCTTCCTGGCAGGCACCGATGGCGGGTGGATCAATGGCCAGGTGCTGCGCGCCAACGGCGGGATGGTGTGAATACCCCTTCTCTGGCTATCCTCGCTCAAACGGACGGGAGCCACGCGCATGGGAAAGCCGGGCATCTGGTATTGGCTATGGATGATCACCCTCCTGATGGGAGGTCTGTTGGCGCTGGCGACGCTGGTACTGTGGACCCGGCTGCCTGGCGACGTTCGCAATCTGGCCATGGCGCTGACCTGGGTGCTGTGGGCACTGGCCACCGTCTGCTTCTTTCTGGGCGGCATCGTCGCTGGCTTTACGATCTGGGGCGTCAACCACGGCAGGAAAGTCTGGCGTGCGGACAGGCCGCGAGTTTTCTGGCTCTGCCATATCACCACGACGATGCTGTGCGTCAGCTGCCTGGGCCTGCTGATCGTACCGATGATGATTGCCTGGCAGGGCGTGGCGTGATGACGTAGCGCTGCTGTAAAGCCGAGCACGGGCTCGGCTCTACATTATCGTCAGCCCATCCGGGCCTCGCGGCGCTGGTGTACCCAGTAGTACAGCGTAGGCAGCACCAGCAGGGTCAGCAGCATCGCCGACAGCAGGCCGCCAATCACCACCACCGCCAGCGGTTTCTGGGTCTCGGCACCAATCGCATGCGAGGTCGCCATCGGCAGCAGGCCGAACATCGCCAGCAGTGCGGTCATCAGTACGGTGCGCAGGCGCTGCAGCGAGCCCTGTACCACCGACTGCAGCAGGTCCATGCCCTGCTCGCGCAGCTGCGCGAAGCGACTGAGCATCACCACCCCGTTCAGTACCGCCTGCCCGAACAATGCAATGAAGCCGATCGCCGCCGACACCGACAGTGGAATGCCGGTCAACCACAGGGCGAGGATGCCGCCGATCATCGCCAGTGGCACGTTGGCCAGGATCAGCGCGGCGCTGCTGACGTCCTTGAAGGCATCGAACAGCAGTACGAAGATGATCAGCACCGACAGCGGGATCACCCAGCCCAGACGCTTCATCGCACGTTGCTGGTTCTCGAACTCGCCGGACCACTCCAGCCGGTAGCCTTCCGGCAGCTGCACGCTGGCCTCCACGCGCGTGCGCATGTCGGCCACCACGCTGCCCATGTCACGCCCGGCGATGAAGATGCTCACCGCCTTTACCCGCTGTGCGTTCTCGCGCGAGATGTTGATCGCGCCGCTGGCCATGCGGAAGTCGGCCACGTCGGCCAGCGTCACGGTGTGGCCATCGCCGATGCCCACCGGCACCGTGCGCAGCCGCTGCAGGTCGCGGTCGGCGTCGTCCAGGCGCAGCGTGATCGGGAACCTGCGATCGCCCTCCCACAGTTCACCGACCTGGCGCCCGCCCAGTGCGGTCTCGATCACCTCGTCGATGTCGCGCACATTGAGGCCATAGCGCGCGGCACGGTCGCGGTCGATCTCGATCTGCAGCTGCGGCAACGACCCGTCACGGTCAATGAAGGCGCTCTCCACGCCCTCCACACCACGCACCTGACCCAGGATCGCCTGCGCCTGCTGATTCAGCACGTCCAGGTCCGAGCCGCTGACCTTGATCACCACCTGGCCCTTGATCTGCGAGATGCTCTCCAGGATGTTGTCGCGCACCGGCTGCGAGATCGAGAACTCAGGCCCCGGGATGCGCTGCTCCAGCGTGCGCTGCAGGTCGCTCACCAGTTGCCGCTTGTCCACGCCCTTCGGCCACTCCTTCTCCGGCTTCAACGCCACCAGCGCCTCGATCTGGTTGGCGCCCTTGGCGTCGGAGCCGTCTTCCGGGCGGCCAAGCTTGGCCACCACCGTCGACACCTGCGGGAAGGTGCCGACCAGCTCACGGATGCGCCGCGACTGCTGCTGTGCTTCGGCTAGGCTGGTGCTCGGGTCGAGCGTGGCGGTCAGCCAGATCGAGCCTTCGTCCAGCTCGGGCAGGAACTCCGAACCCAGCCGGGTGCCTAGTGCGAGCGTGCCGACCAGCAGCGCAACCGCGGTCAGTACCACCGCACGCGGGCGGGCCAATGCACGCTCCAGGATCGGCCGATACCAGCCGGTCAGGCGGTCCATCAGCGGATTGCCATCGCGCATGCGGTCCCGTCGCAGCCACCAGTAGCAGAACAGCGGCACCACGGTCAGCGCCAGGATCAACGCACCGATCAGGGCCGAGGTCACCGAGTACGCCATCGGTGCGAACATGCGGCCTTCCTGGCGCTGCAGGGTGAAGATCGGGATGTGCGCGGCGATGATGATCAGCATCGAGAAGAACGTCGGCCGCCCCACTTCCGATGCGGCCGAGAGAATGGTCGAGAACCGTGTCTTCCGGTCGGCCGCAGGTGGCAGCTTCGACAATCGCGAGACGATGTGCTCGGTGACGATCACCGCGCCATCGATGATGATGCCGAAGTCCATCGCACCCAGCGACAGCAGGTTCGCTGGCACGCCCCACAGATGCAGGCCGAGGAAGGTCGACAGCAGCGCCAGCGGCATCATCGCCGCCACGATCAGTGCGGCGCGGGCGTTGTACAGGAGCAGCCACAGCACCAGGAACACCAGCACCGCGCCTTCCAGCAGGTTGCGGAAGACCGTCTTCAGCGTGGTCGTGACCAGCCACGAGCGGTCGTAGAACGGCTCGATGCTGACCCCGGCCGGCAACTGGTTGGCCTCGATCTCGGCGATGCGCGCATGCAGGGCGTCGAGCACGTCGGACGGGTTCTCGCCCTTGCGCATCAGCACCATGCCGAACACCGCATCGTCGTTGTCGTCCTGACCGACCAGGCCCTGGCGCGGCAGGCCGGTGTCGGCGATGCCGGCCAGGTCGCGCACGAGGATAGGCGTGCCCCCGCGATGCGCCACCACCACGTTGCCGATGTCCGCCGGCGAACGCATCAGGCCCACGCCACGGATCAGGAACTGCTGCTGCCCACGCTCCACGTAGCCGCCGCCGGCATTCGAGCTGCCCTTCTCCAGCGCCTCGGCGAACTCACCGAGGCTGATGCCTCGGTCCCGCAGCTTGTCCAGGTCCGGCTTGACCTGGAAGGTACGCGCGAAGCCGCCGAAGCTGATCACATCGGCCACGCCCGGCACGGTGCGCAGGCTGCGCTCCATCGTCCATTCCTGCACGGTGCGCAGCTGGGTTGGCGTCATGTGCGGGCCTTTCAGCACATAACGGTAGATCTCACCTACCGCCGAGCTCATCGCCTCCAGTTCCGGGGTCACCCCTTCCGGCAGCTCCACGCCCTGCAGGCGCTCCAGCACCTGCTGGCGCGCGAAGTAGTCATCGGCCTTGTCGTCGAAGGTCAGGATGATCATCGACAGGCCGAACTGCGTATGCGAGAACACCCGCACCGAATGCGGGATGCCGGACAACGCCACCTCCAGTGGCATCGTCACCTCGCGCTCGACCTCTTCGGCGGCACGGCCCGGGTGCAGCGACACCACGGTCACCTGGGTGTCGGATACATCCGGGAAGGCTTCCACCGGCAGTACGCGGAACGCGGCAATGCCAGCACCCATGAACAGCAGCAGTGCCAGCATCACCATCAATGGCTGGCGCAGGCAGTAGGCAATCAGGCGATCGATCATGGGGCGGCGTGCCCCGTGCCGGTGCTGGCGGCGGCCGGTGCGCTGTCCGCCAGCTGCTGCAGCAGCAGGCCGCCTTCTACCACCACCTTGGCGCCTGCGGCCAGGCCCTCACGCACCCACAGCCGGCCATCGCCCAGCTCCTCGGCATGCACCGCGTGACGCACGAAGCGGCCCTTGCCCTCCTCCACGAACACCACCTGCTTGCCGTCGATCAACAACACGGCCGCATCGGGCAGCGAGACACCGCCCTCGGCCGGCAACGCCACCTGGGCGCGCACGTACTGCCCCGCCTTGAAACCGCGTGCGCGGTTGTCCAGCTCGGCGCGCGCCTGCACCACGCGGCGTTCGCTGTCGACGAAGTCATCCACATGCTGCAGGGTCGCCCGCAGCGGCTGTCCATCGGCCCCGGGCACGCTCACCTGCATGCCCGCCTTCAAGCGTCCGGCCAGGCTCTCGGGAACATCCAGCAGCAGCCACAAGCGGTCAGGATCGCCAATCACCGCCAACGGTTGTTCGCTGTCGGGGCTGACCGCCATGCCCGGGCTCATCCGCCGCTCCACCAGCACGCCATCGATCGGCGCGCGCAACGGCAGGCGCTGGTCGACGTGCTGGCCATTGCCATAGGCCTTGGCGAAGGCGGTGGCACGCGCGTGATCGGCCTGGCTGCCGGCGAAATTGGCCTCGGCCTCGTCCAGTTCGCGCCCCGACGCCACACCTGCCGCATGCAACTCGCGGGTGCGCTCCAGCTCCTTGCGCGCCTGCTGCAGCTGGGCACGGCCGCGCACGCGCTCCGCCTGGGCCTGGCCGAATTCGGGCGAAGTGATCCAGGCGATCACCTGGCCCGCCTTCACTTTCTGCCCCGGCTGTGCCTCGATGCGTGCCACCTGCCCCGCCAACGGCGTACGCAGCGCGCTGGAGCGCGTCTCGTCCCAGACCACCCGGCCCGGCAGCTGCAGGCTGGCGCTGGCGCCGGCGGTGACCGCCTCGCTGCGTAGCACGTCCAGCTGGCGGCTACCGGCAGGAAACTGGATCTGGCCAGCACTGACCTTCGGCGCGTCCTCGGTATACGACGCCGGTTCGCGGCCGCAGCCGCCCAGCAGGGCCAGCGCCAGCAAGGCCGGCAGCACGGCCCGTCGCGCCTGCGGTCGATAAGCGACGGTGGACTTCATCGGGACTCTCCTTCAGCAACGGATGTGGCCGCTTCCCAGCGCGCCAGGGCAATGGCATGGTCGGCACGCGCTTCAATCAACGCGGCCTCGAACTCGCGCCAGCTGCGGCGCGCATCCAGCAGATCGGTCAGGCTGGCGGCGCCGCGGCGGTAGGCCAGCTCGATGCCCTGCACCGCCCTGCGTGCGGCGTCGGACTGCAGTCCTTCGTAGTCGCTCCGGCGCTGCGCGGCGGACTGCGCGCTGGCCTGCAACTGGTCCAGTTCGGCACGCGCTTCGCGCTGCAGCACCTGCAGCTCCAGTGCGGCACTTTCACGGTCGGCCTCGGCACGCTGGATCGCGCCGCGTGCACGTGACGGGCCGCCGAGCGGTATGGTCAATGACACACCCCAGGTGACGCCGCTGATGTCAGCCGGCTCGCGCTCGGCCTCCACGCCCAACTGGATGTCGCGGTAGCGCTCACTGCGCGCCAGTGCCACACCGGCGTCGGCCGCGGCCAGGCGCGAACGTGCCGCGCGCAGATCGGCACGCTGCTGCGGATCGAACGCACGCACGCTGGCCACGCTGCTGGCCTCCGGCCAAGGATCATCGGCGCTGAGGTCATGGCTGTCGTCGCGGCCGAGCAGCAGCCCCAACGCATGCCGCGCATCGCGCAGATCCAGCGACGCCTCGCGCGCCGCGTCGGCCACCGCCAGGTCGTCCACTGCCAGCCGCGCGCGGTTGACCGGCGCCATCGCCCCGGTGGCAACCTGCTTGTCCGCCGCCGCCATCTGCTCGGCCGAACTCTGGCGGTTGGCATCGGCAATCTGCGCCCGCTCCTGGGCGCCCTTCAGAGCGAAATAGGTTTCATGCAGCGCCAGCTGCTGGCGGCGCCGCGCATCGAGCATCTCCAGCCCGGCCACTTCCAGCAGCGCATCGGCCTGGCGGATACGCAACGCACGCTTGCCACCGCGCTCCCAGGTCCAGCCCAGGCCCACGGTGCTGTCCACCCGCTTGTCCTGCCAGCGTCCGGAGCCGATGCCATGCTTGGGGCTGATCTTGCTGGTGCCGATCGACAACTCGGTGGCCGGGCGCAACGCCGCCGTCTGCACATCGCCCTGCACGCCGCGCAGCTCCAGTGCCGCCGCACGCAGGTCCGGGTTGTGTGCTTCCATGGCGCGCTGCGCTTCCTGCAGGGACAGCGCCGAAGCGGTGGGCGCGCACAGAAGAGTGGCCAGCACGGCCGCAAAACGAGGGGAGAAATTCATGCACGTCACGGTAAGGTGATGCACTTGCGCCAAACTTGCCCCAACCTTGCACGAAGCTTGCAATGCGAATCCTGCTGATCGAAGACGACGCCGCGCTGGCCGATGGACTGATCCGCGCCCTGCAGGGCGCCGGCCATCTGTGCGACCACCTCTCGCGTGGGCTGCACGCGCCGGCGGCACTGGCCAGCGCACCGTATGACGTGATGGTGCTGGACCTTTCATTGCCTGACGTCGATGGCCTGGACCTGCTCTCACGCCTGCGCAACGACGGCGTCACCCTGCCGGTGCTGATCCTGACCGCACGCGATGGTGTGGAGGACCGCATCCTCGGCCTCGACCGCGGTGGCGACGACTACCTGGCCAAGCCCTTCGCCCTGGGAGAACTGGAAGCGCGCCTGCGTGCGCTGTCGCGCCGCCGCAGCGATGCACCGGCGCAGAAGCGGCTGGGCCGGTTGTGCTTCGACAGCGTCCGCAATGAAGTGCAGGTGGACGGTCAGCGCATCGAGCTCACCGCGCGCGAGCTGTCGCTGGTCGAGGCACTGATGCAGCATCCCGGCCGCACGGTTACCAAGCAGCGCCTGTTCGACGCGCTGTACAGCTGGGACCACGAGGCCAACCTGTCGGTGATCGAAGTGCATGTCAGCCGCCTGCGCCGCAAACTGGAACAGACCCACGCCGGCGTCGGCATCCGCATGCTGCGTGGGCTTGGATACCGGTTGGAGGCCGTGGGTGACTGAGCGCGTGCACAGCCTGCGTGGCCTGCTGCTGAGACGCCTGTGGCTGCCACTGCTGGTACTGCTGTTGTGCAGCGCAGTGGGTTCATTCGCCTTGGCGCGCTTCTACGCCGGCCAGGTCTACGACCGCTGGCTGCTGGATTCGGCGATGTCGTTGTCCGAGCTGGTGACGGTGCAGGACGGCCGCGCGTCCATCGAGATCACCCCGGCGGTGTCGCGCATGTTCACCTGGGACACCGCCGACGAAGTGCATGGCGAGGTGGTCGACGCCGCGGGTGGGCGCCTGTATGGCGACCTGCCCGAGGCATTGCCACGCCCGTCGATGTCCGCCGGCAGCGACGACCCGGTCTACTATGATGCGCGGCTGCGTGGGCAGGCCGTGCGCATGGTCGAAGTGGTGGTCAGCGCCGGGCCGGGTCATGACATCCGGCTGCGCGTGGCCGAGACACTGCGCAAGCGGCACCGGCTGGAGCGCAAGCTGCTGCTGACCAGCGTTCCGTTCCAGGCTGCGATCCTGGCACTGGCGGCATGGCTGGCCTGGTCCGGTACAGGCGCTGCCGCACGCCATGCCAACCTGGTTGCGCGGAAGCTGGCCAGCCCGCGGCCGGATCCATTGGCGCCGCTGGATCCGGCGCAGGAAGCTCCGCGCGAACTGTGGCCGGCGGTGGAGGCCTACAACGCGCTGCTGCAGCGCCTGGACGCGATGCAGGATGCACAGCGGCGCTTCGTCAGCAATGCCGCGCACCAGCTGCGTACGCCGCTGGCAGCGATGCAGGTGGAGCTTGAGAGTTCATTGCGCCAGCACGATCCGCAGGCCCAGCAACTGGCGCTGTCCGGCACGCTGGCCGGGCTGGCGCGGCTGCAGCACCTGGTCAACCAACTGCTGATGCTCAGCCGATCGGAAGATCCACATGGCAGTGCACTGCCGCTGCAGCCGTTGGATCTGGCCGCGCTGGCGCGCGGCGTGGTCGAGCGTTACGCCGATCGCGCGTTGGCTGCGCGCGTGGACCTGGGTTACGACGGACCCGACGACGGCGTGCAGGTGCAGGGCGATCCACAGCTGCTGCGCGAGGCACTGGGCAACCTGCTGGACAACGCTCTTCGCTATGGCGCCTCGCGCGGTGTGGTCACCCTCGGCATTCGGCAGGAGGTCGAAGGCATGCAGGTATGGGTGGACGATGACGGCGCCGGCATCGCCGAAGCCGAACGCGCGCGCGTCACGGAACGCTTCTACCGGGCGAGCAGCGAGGGCGACGGCTGCGGGCTGGGGCTGGCGATCGTGGCCGAGATCGCGCAGCGGCATGGCGCGACCTTGATGATTGATACCGCCCCGATCGGCGGTGCGCGGGTGGGGTTGCGGTTTCGCTGACCTTTGTCGAATTGCCCTTGTAGAGCCGAGCCCATGCTCGGCTGCCGTTGACGCGATACCTGAGCCGAGCATGGGCTCGGCTCTACAGGTCAGGTTCAAGGTCAGTCGTGAAGCGTGCCGACCAAGGTCGGCACCTACCAATCATCACCGGCTCATCGAATACGGCGCCTGCGCGCCCTGCCCCGGCCAATCCTTGTTCGGCTCGGCCTGCATGGTGAAACGCAGCTCGCCACCTGCCAGGATCTCGTCATGGCGCAGGAAGGTGCGCTGCAGCGGCTTGCCGTTGAGGCTCACGTTGCCGACGTAGGTGTGCCTGTCATCCAGCCCATCGGCCACGATGGTGAACGCCTTGCCGTTCGGCAGGCGCATCGCGGTCTTCGGCAGGAACGGGCGGCCGAGGATGTACTCGCCCGAGCCCGGGGCCACCGGATAGAAGCCCAGGGCGGTGAACACGTACCACGCCGACATCTGGCCGACATCATCGTTGCCGGCCAGGCCATCGGGGCGATCGGCGTACTGGGTGTCCATGATCTGCTTCAGGCGCGCCTGGGTGCGCCACGGCTGGCCAGCGTACGAATACAGGTAGGCCACATGGTGACTGGGCTCGTTGCCATGCGCATACCAGCCGATCAGGCCGGTGATGTCTTCCATGTGCTCGAAGATGGACGGATCCACCTTGGCGTTGAATACATCGTCCAGGCGCGCGAGCAGCTTGTCGCTGCCACCGTGCGCTGCTGCCAGTCCGGCAACATCCTGCGGCACGTACCATGAATACTGCCAGGCGTTGCCTTCGGTGTAGTCGGTGCCATAGCCGCTGGCGCTGGGGTCGAACGGAGTGCGGAAGCTGCCATCGCGCTTGCGCGCACGCATGAAGCCGGTGTCCTTGTCGAAGGCATTGCGCCAGTTGCCGGCGCGCTTGTCGAAGGTCGCCGCCACATCGGTCTTGCCCATCGCCTGCGCCATGCGCGCGATGGTCCAGTCATCGAAGGCGTACTCCAGCGTCTTGCTGGCGGCCTCGCCTTCCTCGTCGATCGGCACATAGCCCAGCTCGCGGTATTGCGCGATGCCGTCATAGGGGCCGTAGTTGGCAGTCTCGATCATCGCCTTCAGTGCCTTGTCGGCGTCGAAGCCACGAATGCCCTTCACGTAGGCATCGGCAATCACCGGCACCGCGTGGTACCCGATCATGCACCAGTCTTCCAGGCCATGGAACGACCACACCGGCAGCATGCCGTAGGGGCTGTGCTCGTGGTGGGCCAGCATCGAATTGACGAAGTCGCTGTTGCGCTTCTCCGGCTGCACCAGCGTCAGCAACGGGTGCAGCGCACGGTAGGTGTCCCACAGCGAGAACGTGGAATAGTTCGTGTAGCCCTCGGCCTTGTGCACGGCATTGTCCGGCCCGCGGTACTGGCCATCGGCATCCATGAACAGCGTCGGCCCCAGCAGGGTGTGGTACAGCGCGGTATAGGCACTGCGGCGGGCGTGCTCGGGCGCATCGATATCGAGCACCGACAGCGCCTGCGTCCATTCCTGTTTCGCCTGCGCACGCACGCGGTCGAAATCAAAGTCGGCCACTTCCGCGTCGAGGTTGGCAATGGCGCCGGCTTCGCTGACCGGCGAGATCGCGACCTTGACCACCAGTGGTGCATCCAGCTTGCCGAATGCGAAGGTACCGACCAGCTGGCGGCCCTCGACCTGTGCGCGCTGCGCCGGGTCCTTTTCGCCCGGCGGCGGGAAGCCCTTGTAGACGATGTCCTGCTCGGTGTTGTGCAGCTCATGTCCGGCCAGCGGCCGCGAGAAACGCATCGCGAAGTACAGCTGGCGACCCGGCGCCCAGCCGCGCGTCTCCCGGAAGCCGGTCACGGTACCATCGGCGCGCACCCGCACCCGCGACCACAGCACCTTGCCCGGGTAGTCGTACATGCTGGTGCGCATGTCCAGCAGCACCTTGGCGTCGGCGCCCTTGGGGAAGGCGTAGCGATGCACGCCCACGCGCGCACTGGTGGTCAGCTCGGCGCGCACCTTGTAGTCGTCCAGGGTAACGGCGTAGTAGCCCGGCTCGGCCTTCTCATCGTCATGGCGGAAGCGAGAGGCATAGCCGCTGCCCGGCTTCTCAGGATCGCCACGCTCCAGGCTTGGACTGCCGGTGAACGGCATCAGCAGGATGTCGCCCAGATCGGAATGGCCAGTGCCGGAAAAATGCGTGTGCGAGAAGCCGACGATGCTGCTGTCGTCGTAGCGGTAGCCGGCTGCCCAGCCATAGGCCTTTTCGCGTGGCTGGATGCGTGTGTCCGGGCTGAGCTGGACCATGCCGAACGGCACCGTGGCACCCGGGTAAGTGTGGCCTTCACCACCCGTACCAATGAACGGGTCGACCGAGGCATAGGCCTTGTCGGCGGCGGTTCTGGCAGGCGCGGCCGACGCCAGGCCGGAAGCGAGCATCGCCGTGGCGGCAACAGCGATCAGGAGACGACGGTCCAGCGTGGGCATCGGCATTTGGATCGATTCAGGTGATAGCCGGATCCTAGCACCGGGCCTGTCACGCCGCATGCTGCAGTGCGACTGCCCGGTGTCCCGCACCGGGTTCACTCTTCAACCGGGAAGTGCGCTCTGCAACGACATGAGATCCGCGCTGTCCAACGGCCTTACCACCCGCGCGATCTCTTCTCCATCGCGCAGCAGCACCACCGTCGGCCACAGCTTCACCTTGAACGCTCGCCCCAATGGCCTTCCCTTGCCATCCTCGATCTTCCAATGCGGCAGATCGTTCGCTTCGACAAAGGCCTGCAATGCGGGCTGCGCGGCCTGGCAATGACCACACCAGGGCGCACCGAACTCCAGCACCTGCCAGCCAGGCTGCGCCGCCACCTCCGCAGAGGTGGGCCCGTTCGCAAGGTGATCACGCATGAACGGCATGAGCGCTACGCCGCCAGTGCCTTCTGGATGTCTTCCAGCGGCGCGTTGGTCAGATCCTTGGCAATATCCCCGAGCAATCGCGCCTGGACCTCTTTATGCAGCAGCGGACGAATGCGACCCAGCGTGGTCGGGTCGGCGATCAATACCAGGTGCGCATAGCGGTTCTTCAAGGCATCTTCGTTGAGCTGTTCGGCCACCTGCTTGGCGAACGTGGCCTCATTGAGCTGCGAGACCGACATGTCCTTCGGCACGGCACCCGCAGGCCCCTGCCCGGATACACCCTGCTCGCTGATGTCCTGCAGGCGCAGTTCGCCTTCCTGCTTCAGGGTCAACTGGTGGTTGCTGCCCACGTTGGTGAACACCCGCGCCGAACCACCGTCGGCTACCACGATCAGGGTTCCTTCGGGAATCGTCCGCGCCATTGCATCCTCCATCAATCCGAAAAGTGGGTGTGCGCTCCACCTTATGCACGCCGATGTCACCAGAGCGGGTACAGGATGTGATCCCGTCATCGCAATCTGCAATCAGCGCTAAATTTGTCCGCCTGCCTGCCGCTATGGCCTCCATCATCGCGAGGAACCTCTGTGTACGCTGGCTCACTGTTCCACGTCTGCTTTGCCACCAGCCTGGCCACTGCCGGCTGTGCCGGTTGCATTCACCAGTTCCTGCAGGGCCAACCGTTCTTCGCCCTGGCCATCATGCTCTCGGTGCTCACCATGATCGGCGCCGCACTGGTCACGCGGAAACTGGCACTGCCGGGCGCCTTGGCGATGGCCTGCACGGTGTTCGGTTTGGTGGCGAAGTCGGCCTGAGCCTTCTGAACAGGCGAGGTGGAACACAGCGTGCAGATCAGCCTGCTTCGCTGCATGCTCACGCCGATGCCGTTATGATGAACGGATGATCGACACGACCCACTACGTGACGGGCGCACCTGTTACGTGGGAAGCACTGCCGACCGGCGCTTCGCTTGCCACGAATGCTCCCGCCCTGCATTTCCATCGCCTCGCGCTGGATCCCGGCGGATGACGCCCGCAGGCGCTCTGCCTGCACCCCCTACGCTGATGTGATACCTGGCCGCTGACTGCGCGGCCGCTGTGATCCCGTTTTCGCGTCTCCGCCCCTGCGGCGGTGCTTTGCCGTGCGCGTGGCGTTGCGCCTGCACACATTCCCCGGCCCCCACGCCGCCTTCCGATGCCCCTGCGCCACTTGCGCCTGCATCGCCGTTTCCGATTTCCGGGACACACCACAGCACCCATTCCCCTATTCCATACCTACAAGGGAGCCCCTATGCAGGACACGCCCGATTCCCATGCCCACTTCGGCTGGTTCAAACGCCGCCGCCACCTGAAGGTCGATGAGATCACCGTCGTCGACAAGCCCATGCTCAAGCGCGCCGTGGGCGCCGCCGCACTTGGCAATGCCATGGAGTGGTTCGACTTCGGTGTCTACGGCTATCTGGCCGTCACCATCGGCCAGGTGTTCTTCCCGTCCAGCAACCCCACGGCACAGGTGATCGCCGCCTTCGCCACCTTCACCGTGGCATTCCTGGTGCGTCCACTCGGCGGCCTGGTGTTCGGCCCGCTGGGCGACCGTTATGGGCGCCAGAAAGTGCTGGCGTTCACCATGATCCTGATGGCGCTGGGCACGTTCTCGATCGGCTTGATTCCCTCCTACGAGCGCATCGGCATCTGGGCACCGGTGCTGTTGCTGCTGGCACGTGTGGTGCAGGGATTCTCCACCGGCGGCGAGTACGGCGGTGCTGCCACCTTCATCGCCGAGTATTCCACCGACCGCAACCGCGGCCTGATGGGCAGCTGGCTGGAGTTCGGCACGCTGGGCGGGTACATCGCCGGCGCCGGAACCGTGACCGCGCTGCACATGCTGTTGAGCAGCGGACAGATGCTGGACTGGGGCTGGCGCATTCCATTCCTGGTGGCCGGCCCGCTGGGCCTGCTCGGCCTGTACATGCGCATGAAACTGGAGGAAACGCCGGCCTTCCGCGCCTTCGCCGAGGAAGCCGAGAAGCGCGAGCACGACCGGCCCGGGCTCGCCGCGCTGTTCCAGGTACATGGCCGCCAGTTGCTGGTCTGCATGGGCCTGGTGCTGGTGTTCAACGTGACCGACTACATGCTGCTGACCTACATGCCCAGCTACCTCAGCGTCACCATGGGCTATGCCGAGAGCAAGGGCCTGCTGCTGATCATCATCGTGATGCTGGTGATGATGCCGCTGAACATCGTCGGCGGATTGTTCAGTGACAAGCTTGGCCGTCGCCCGATGATCATCGGTGCCTGCATCGCGCTGCTGGTGCTGGCCGTACCCTGCCTGCTGCTGATCGGCAGCGGCAACGACTGGCTGATCTTCCTCGGCCTGATGCTGCTGGGCCTGGCACTGGTGTGCTTCACCAGCTCGATGCCGTCCACGCTGCCGGCGCTGTTCTATACCCCGGTGCGCTACAGCGCACTGTCGATCGCCTTCAATGTGTCGGTGTCGCTGTTCGGTGGCACCACGCCACTGGTGACCGCATGGCTGGTGGAACGTACCGGCGACCCGCTGGTGCCGGCCTATTACCTGATGGGCGCGGCGGTGATCGGCCTGATCACGATGCTGTTCGTGAAGGAAACCGCCGGCCTGCCGCTGCGCGGTTCACCGCCGGCGGTCGGCAGCGACAAGGAAGCCGCCGCACTGCTGAAGAGCGATGTGCCGGTGACGGTGGACCCGAGCCTGCCGCCACTGCCGGAGACTGCGGAGCCTGAGCAGGTAAAGCCGGCCTGAGGCTCGGCGAAGCCGGCGTTGTTGTACGGCCAAGCCCGCGCGCGGCTGCCTTTCGAGGGATCAGCCGAGCGTGGGCTCGGCTCTACAACGTACGCGCCCTCAATCGCGCGCAGCGTTCAACTCCATCGCACGCATCACGATGGGTTTGGCCCAGTCCGGCGTGTGCAGCAGCTCGGCCACCGAGACCGGGTACTGCAGCTGGCCGTGCGCCATCGCCAGCACCGGCAGCGGCTCGACGCAGCCGTCGGCGTCGGCGGGAGCGCTGTTGTCGTAGACATGCAGCTCGGCCAGGTGTGGCAGCAGTTCCAGCAGGTTCTCGCGTGCCGAATCGAAGCGGGCGTGGATCTTCTCCACCGGAATGTCATGGCCGCCGGCGGCCACCCGCGCTGCAACACGGGCAATGTGCAGGTCCACCGTGGCCAGGCCACAGAACCAGATCGCGACGTGATGGTGCTCGCAGGCCTCGCGCAGCAGGCGCGGAATGGTGTTGCCGCCCAGCGTGGTCTCGAAGGCGAAGTCCGTGCCATCGGCCATGGCCTGGCGCAGGCGGCGGGTGCCTTCCTGCCAGGCCTCGGCATTGGCGTCGGGCAGTGGCCAGCCCGCCTCTACCAGGCGGCGGGTGAACGAATCGGGGTTGAACCAGCCCAGCCCTTCGGCTTCCAGCCAGGTTCCCAGCAGCGAACTCTTGCCGGCGCCGTTGACGCCGGCCAGCACCAGGATCCGCCCCATCGGTCAGAGCGGACGGCCGAGGGTGACCTTGCGGCCGCGGCGGATCGGCTGGCCCAGCACCTTGCCCAGCCCCTCACCGCGCTGCAGGCCAGCCAGAGTCTGGTCGAATTCGCCGCGCAGGCGCAGCAGTTCTTCACTGCGCTCACCGGCATCGCTGCCGGCGGCCTTGGCCAGCAGCTCCTGGTAGGTGCGGATGTCCACGATCACCGCTTCGGGGTGGTTGTGGTTGGTGATGACCAGCGCCTGCTTCTCGCGCACGGTACGCATCAGGCTCGGCCAGCCCCGGGTCTTCACCGACGAGGCTGGGGCCTTCTCGAGGCCAGGCAGATCCAGCGGCAGGGTCATGGCACGGCTCCGGGCAGGGGGAATAATGGCCACTATACCCAATTTGGCCCAATTGGGGATAAATGGACCTTTACCTGCCGGAACCGTCCGCCGCTGCGCCCGGCGCATCGGTCTGCAGCAGACTGTCACGCTCGCGCAGCGGGAAGCGGATCCAGGCATCCAGGCCTTGTGGGCCAAAGCGCAGCTCGCCGCTGCCGGCGAGCTCGTACGGCACGCGCTGCTCGATCAGCGCCCGGCCAAGGCCACGCTGCCGGGGCAGCTCCCAGTCTTCCACGGTGGCATGGCGTTCACACCAGTGCAGCCCCAGCCACGGCTGCCCGTCCTGCACCTGCAGGTGCCAGGACACGTCGATCCGGCCGTCCTCATGGGTCAGCGCACCATGCCGCAGGGCGTTGGTCGCCAATTCGTGGATCGCCAAGGACAGCACTTCGGCCGCCTTCGGCGGCAGCAGCACGTCCTCGCCCTGCAGGCGGTAGGCGGCCGCTGCTGGCGTCTGCGCCGCGATCTCCTCATCGATCATGCCACGCAGGCAGACCCCGGCATTGGCGCCACGGGTCAGCAGGCTCTGCGTGCGTGCCAGCGACATCAGTCGCCCGCACAACCGTTCGGCGTATTCATCCACACTGCTGACCGACTCGCGGGTTCGCCAGGCAATGGCATGGATGGTCGACATGATGTTGCGCACCCGGTGCTGCAGCTCCGCCAGCAACACCGACTGGCGCTCGGCGGCACGCTTGAGATCGTCGATGTCCACGGCGATGGCGAACACCCCGCTGACCTCGCCACCGCCATCGCGCAGGGGCGCGGCCGCGACCCGGGTCCAGCGCGCGCGGCCATCGTCGTGCAGGTACTGGAACTCCAGCCCCGGCACCACGGTCTCGCCGCGCATCGCACGGGCGATGGCGAAATCCTCCGGCCCGATGGCGCTACCGTCGGCATGCCAGCCACGCCAGCGATGCAGGTTGGCCTCATCGGTGGAAGGCACCTTGCCGCTGGGCAGGTAGGCACGCATCTGGTCGTTGGACAGCAGCATGCGACCCTGCAGATCGACGATGCACAGGCCGACCGGCAGCATCCTGAAGGCCAGCTCCAGGCGTCGCTCGCTCTCGCGCCGCCGTAGTTCCTCGCGCTCGCGCGCGGCCCGCGCCAGATGCGCGGCGGTGGTCTCGAACATCGTCACCAGCACGCCGTTGATGCGCCCTTCCTCACCACGGATCGGGCTGTAGGTGATGGTGAACCAGATGTCCTCCAGACGCCCCCGGCGGACCAGCGGATACAGCTTGTCCTCGAAGGTGAGCGTCTCGCCCTGCCAAACCCGGGTATAGAGCGGCCCGTTGATGTGCCAGACCTCGGGCCAGCACTCGCGGGTCGGCTGGCCGAGTCCACCGGGATGCTTGTCGGCCAGGATCTCGGCATAGCCATCGTTGTAGAGCTGCACCAGCTGCTCGCCCCACAGCACGATCATCGGGAAGCCATGGGCCAGCATCAGGTCCACGGTAGCGCGCAGGTGGAGCGGCCACTGCGCGCAGGCACCCAAGGGCGTGGATGACCAGTCATGGCGGGCGATACGCGCGGCCATGCCATCGTGGCGCGCATGCAGGCGCGGCGCAGGTGGCATCCCGCCACGCAGCGTGGCGGCGTGGATGCCTTCAGGACGGCGCGACATGCCGCGCAATCAGGCGATGCCCGCAGAGACCTGCGGCGCCGCCACCAGCCCGGCCAGCTGCTGCACCAGGGTTTCGATGTGATAAGGCTTGGTACAGCGCGGCGCGCTGGCGAAGCGGCTGGGCAGGTTGTCGTCGTAACCGGAGGTCAGCAGGAAGGGGGTACCCGCCTCGGCCAGCCGATCGGCCAGCGGATAGACCTGCTCACCGCCCAGGTTGATGTCCAGCAACGCCACATCGATGGGATGGGTATCGACCAGCTGCCCCAACGCCTGCAGGTCACCGGCAGGCCCCACCACCTGTGCGCCTTTCAGCTCCAGATAGTCGACCAGGAACATCGCGATGGCGAATTCATCCTCCGCCACCAGTACACGCAGCCCTTTCAGGCCCTCTGGTTTGTTGCCCGCTTCCAGCACGACCGGCGCTCCTCGATACACGCGGCCCACCTCTGCCGCAACGCCCGCAGGATGCGCGAACCGGGCTACAAGAGCGCGTGATGATGGATGAAGGTCGCGGCCACGGCGCGTTCACCGCGGCATTGCAACGCCGCGTTCAGAAGGCCCGTTCCCACTTCAGGCTGAGCAGGCTGCGGTCGTGGCTGTACAGCCAGCCGACGTTGCTGTCGATGCGCGCGTAGCGCAGGCTCAGGCTGGGTACCAGCCCGGCCACGGCCAGGCGCTCGCTGCGCACGATGGCGATCAGGTTCTGTTCGTCGTCCTGCCTGCGCGCCTCCAGCAACGGACTCCAGGTGTCGTAGTCGCGCTGGCGCAGCGACACGAATACGGTGGCCGTGGTGCCACTCCACTGCCGCGCCGCGCCCAGCCGCAGGCCGCGCTGGCGGTAGCCGTTGGCCGGGTCGGCTGCGCTGCTGTCGGTGACATCCAGCCCGGCGAAGACCGTCCAGCGTGGATTGAGCGCGCGGAACCAGGTGGCGTACAGCGATGCCAGCTCGCCGTCGTAGTTGCTGGCAAGGCCCTGCTGGCGGTAGCGCTGGCGCTTCCAGTCAGCCTCCAGCTTGAGCAGGCTGCGTGCATCCAGGGCGTACTGCCATTCCGCGTGCACGCCACTGCCGCCCTGCAGCGCATGGTTGCCCAGGGCCTGGTAGTCATAGCTGGGGGCGAGCATCACGGTCTGCCGTGCACTACGCCAACTGTAACCCGCCTGCACGTTGGCATTGAGCTCGTTGTACGCACTGTGCCCGCGCCATGCCTGACCGAAGGCGAGACCGCGCACGTACAGCCCATGATGCCCGCCGAGCACCCAGCGCCGTTCCAGGCTGGCGTCGTAGTCGAGGCCCGCCGCGCGCTGGGCGTCCGGCAGTTTCCGTTCGATGATGCAGGCGTCGCCCACGCCGAACAGGCAGGTGCGACTGGCCGAACTGCGGTTGATGTTGTCACTCCATGCCGGGCCGGCGGACAGCGCGCCTTTCCAGCGCTGGCGCGCCTGCAGGGCACCCAGGTAACCGTCCACGCGCGCGCGGACGCCGGCCGTGGCCGGATCATCGGCATTGATGCCTGCAGCGATGGCGGTGAACAGCGCGGCCGCATCGCGATCGCGCTGGTCTTCCGCATAGACACGTGCCAGCTCGAGACGGGCCGGCAGGAAATCCGGCTGCGCCGCCAGCAGCGCTTCGTACTCCATCGCCGCGCGACGATGGTCGCCTGCCACCCGCGCCAGCGCCCCCTGCGCATAGTGGCGCAGCAGGGGGTCATGCCCCGGCAGTTCGATGTACTCATCGAGGAACGCAGCGGCGGCCTGCCATTGCTGATGCTGCAGAGAGAGGTAAAGGGCCTGGCCAAGATCATCGACGGTGCGCTCCACGCGCAGCGTCTGGCCGTCGATGGTGATGGTCGGCCGCTCCGACTCGGCCTGCTGCAGGCGCTGCTGGTCCTGCTGCTGGTGGCGCAGTTCGGAGCCCTGTTCAAGCACACGACGAAGATCGTCCTGCTGAGCGCGCACCTCGGTGGCAGCCAACAGCAGTACGACAAGGAAGATGGAATGGCGCATGGTCGATCCGTGGTGGTGCATGCAGCGGGCCGAAGCAGGGACTGGCGGATCGCGGCTTGTCC
Organism: Stenotrophomonas geniculata; assembly: GCF_034508895.1. Lineage (NCBI taxonomy): Bacteria > Pseudomonadati > Pseudomonadota > Gammaproteobacteria > Lysobacterales > Lysobacteraceae > Stenotrophomonas > Stenotrophomonas geniculata. The sequence continues at coordinate 3,976,163 of NZ_CP140571.1, read as the reverse complement.
CTGCCCTGCCCCGTCAGGGGCGTGGCGATCAGTTCTTGCTGCCGCCGAAGGCGGTGTCGTACTGGCTGTTGCCGCTGAAGGTGGCGATACCGGCCAGGGTGGCCGCGTTGGCGCCGAAGAACTGGCCCTGGGTGGTGCCGGCAACGCTGCCGTTGGCGGTGGCGGTGCCGGCGAACGAGGCGTTGGCGCTGTTGATGTTGGCGTTGACGTTGATCGACAGGCCACCACCGCTCAGGCCACCGAGCAGGGTGCCATTGCCGAAGTTGGCGCGGAATGTACCCGACAGCAGGTTGCTGCCATTGAACTTGTTCAGGCCTGCCACGCTGTAGGTGGCCACGCCGGCCGGGAGCGTGGTGCCGGCACGGTCGCCGACGAAATAGACCTGGCGGTTGTTGAAGCCACCAGCGGCGCCATCCTTGGACCACTCGCCGAACCACACATCGCCGCTGCCGACCTTGACGAAGTTGAAGTGGCCCATGCCGGAATGGCTGCCCGGGGTACCGGTGATCGGCATGGCCAGTGTGCGTACGGTGACACCATTGACGGTGGTCGGGGCCGAGTAGGCCGCCAGGCCCTGGAAATCGACCGGCTTGGCATTGGACACGGTGCCAACGCCGATACCGGCCTTGCCGGCCGAGTGCGGGCCGCCGTTGACTTCCGACGCACCCACCTTGACGTACAGCTGCGCATCGGTCGCCGGGCTGGCAGCGCCGACGATGTCGGCCGCCTGCGCAGTGCCGGCCAGGGCCAGTGCAGCGGCGACGGCCAACAGGGAACGGTTGATCATTTTCATGGTATTGCTCCTTGGGTTGAGGGAACTACGGGTACAACACAAAAAGGAACGGCGGGCCCCAACGAAATGCCTGCGCGACCGGAACGGTGCGGACCGGCATTGAGTGTCGATTCGCCTGCGTTGATGTAATGGACGCCGTCCTGGGCCGGGCTCTGCCCGCCAGCGATGTCGGCAGCCATGACCGGCATGGAAGCCAGCAGGCCGATCGAAAGTACAAGGGTGCGGGGCTGTTTCACGGTTGATTCTCCCTGTCGAATGCGGACTCAGAAGCGCGCGGTGATGCCAAGCTTGATCGTGCGGCCCGGTGCCGGAAGCGTTGAGCGTGTTGCCGGGTCGACGTAATAGCGGTTGCCGAGATTGCTGCCGACCAGCTCGACGCTGGCGTGCTGGTTGAAGCGCCAGCGGGCGTAGGCATCCACCGTGGTGATGTTTCCCCAGGTGAAGGGCACGTTCTGCCAGAGCAGGCTGCTGCCCCCGGCGATCAGGCGGTCGCGGTAGGCCTGCAGGTCCGGATTGTCGTGCCGCTGGTAGTGCACGATGCGGCTGCCCAGCTCCAGGCGCTCATCGAACAGGCGGGTGCCGAGTGACCAGTTCACCGACAGCTTCGGCGTGGCCTGGGTCAGCAGATAGCCGCTGACGAAGCCATCCTGGACGCAGTTGGGCACCCGCCCCTGGTCCGCATCCAGCCGTACCGCCGAGCTTTCATCGCAGACTTCGTTTTCAAGGATGCGGCTGATGCCCAGATCGGTGAAGAAGCGCCGGTTGTCGAAGCGCGCCTGCAGCTCGATGCCGCGGATGGTCTGCTTGTCGATGTTGTCGAACATGAAGTACGCATCACGCTCGATGACATTGCGGGTCTTGTGCACGTAGTAGGCCAGCTTGACGTCGGCATCGGCGGTGTTGCCGAACAGCCCGGAAAGGTTGTGCACGTACCCCAGCTCGTAGTTGTAGGCATGCTCCGGCTTGAGTGGATACAGCGGATTGAGGCTGCTGGAGAACGCAATGGTGCTTTCGAACATGCTGGGGAAGCGCACCGCCTCGCTGTAGCGCAGATAGGCACGAGCGGCCGGCGAGAAACGCACCGTCGCCGAGAACGTCGGCAACCAGGCGTGATCGCGGTGCCGTTCGTTGCGCCCGGCCACCGACTGCATCGCCCCGCCCCCGATCCTGCAGCGGATGTCGGTGCCGAGGACCATCGGCAGCAGCCCGGGGATGGCGGCGACCTGGCCGTTGAGGCAGGGATTGGTGGCTCGGCTGTAGTTGCCGTTTGCATCGGGCAACCAGGGAATGCCGTGCTGGACCTCCCTGGGTGTCTCGTACTTGCGCAGCAGGTCGGCCAGCGACTGATCGACGATCCAGCCCATGCCGATGCTGTCCCAGAATTCCCGCTCGCTCTCGAGTGCGTCGATCTCGCCCTGCAGGCTGTCCGGCCGCGGCGGCAGTTCATTCACCCGGTACTGCGCTTCGCGCGGCACGATCGAGGTCGTCTGCAGTTCCGGGTGGGCCTGCAGGAAGTCGTCGAACGCCCAGTAACGGCTGTAACGCACGCCGGCATTGAGGGTCAGGACGTCGACCGGACGCCATTCCAGCGTGAGGTAGCCCTCGCCCTCCTGGCGACGGCCGGCACGCGGGTACATGCGCCAGCCGTCGGACGGGCCGAAATACGGGTCACGCGAACCGAGCTTCTCGTATTGCCAGTTGCCGCCCACGGTCAGGTCCAGGGTCGAATGCAGGGCGAAGCGGTTGCTCAGGGTCAGGCCGGTCCGGTCGTTGCTCGCATTTGCCAGCGCGGTGTTGCGCAGAATCGGGCTGGCGCCGGCATTCCAGTCCGGATTGCCCGGGGCGAAGTTCGGAAAGCCGCCTGCGGTGTAGGTATCGCTGTCCGTCTCTGTGCGCCACAGGTTGGCGTAGAGGTCCAGCCAGCGGCTGGCGGCCGGCTGGAAGCGGTACTCCAGGTTCCAGGCATCGGACGCAACCCGGCTGAGCGGCCACTGGATGCGCCCATAGTCCGGTGCCGACAGGATGCGCGACGGCATGATCTCGCCGTAGTGCGACAGCGTTCGCCGCCAGGTCGCCTTCAACTGCTGGTCATCGTTGATCTGCCAGCTGCCCTTGACCAGCCAGGACTCCTGTTCGCTGGAAGTATTGGGCACTTCATCGCCGGGCTTGAAGTAGCGCGCCAGCGTGGTGATGTAGTCGATGCCCTGGTACTCGAACTGCTCGCGCCGGTCCTGGTCGTAGTAGGCGCTGCCCTGGGTCCCGGAGAAGTAGTTGCCGCGCTTGCGCCAGGCGTAGGCGGCCATCAGGTCGACGTTGTCGCCACGCACGCCCAGCGCCAGGCGCCAGGCCTGGTCCTCGCCATCGAAGGGGTTGTTGCCACTGCGCGACTTCACCGGCACCACCAGGGTGCGGTCGTCGTAGGGCGAGTTCGGCGAGCCCTGCGGGAACCCCGGCACGGTGCGGTAATCCTCGCCGGTGTGCAGCCGCGGCAGGCGTGGCGCCACCGCATTGCTGCTGCCTTCGATCTTCAGCTCCCCGCCGAAGCGCTCACCCGTTTCCACGATGTCATCGACGTCGATGGTCTTGATCACCAGCGCGCCACCGATCCCGCTGTGCACATCGCGCACCAGCCCTGGCCCCTTGATGACCTGGATGCCACCCATCAGGTTGGGATCGATGTAGTTGCGGTTGCTGACGCCGTTGTAGCCGCGCCAGACCGTGAGCGCCTGTTCGCCACCGTCGATGCTGACCGGCACCCGCCCCGGCCCCTGGATGCCGCGGATGTTGATGTCCAGCGCACCGCTGTTGCGCGCATCGCCACTGAACACACCGACCAGATCCTTGACCACGTCGGCCGGGTTGGAGCCGCGATAGCGCTCCACCCGGTCGCGCCCCGAATACGCCGTGGTCAGGTCCAGCGCGAACACATCATCGTAGCCGCGCCGATCACGCGCCTCGCCCCCTTCCGACTGCAGGCGACCGGCCACGTCCAGTGTTTTGGTCACCCGCACCCCTTCCCCCTCACCCGCCTCCGCTGCGGCCCGCAGGCTCCAGGTACCGTCCATGCCGCGCTGTGCACGCACGCCGCTGCCGCGCAACAGCTGCTGCAGTGCCTGCATCTGGCTGTACTCACCACTCACTGCACTGGAGCGGCGGCCCTCCACCAGGTCACTGCGGAACACCACCTGCACATCGGCCTGGCGGCCAAAGGCACGCACGGCGTCGGCCAGGGGCTGTTCCGGAATGGTGTACTGGCGCAACGGTGCGACGACCACCGGTTGCGCCTGCACGGCCGGCACCCAGGCCAGCGGCAGCAATGCGGTGGAGATGGCAAGAGCCAGGACGGTGGCGCGACGATGACAGGCGGATGCCGTGGACGGCATGGACAGGAACTCCTCAAGCGTGGCGGAACCACGGGCACATCCAGTGCCGGTGGCATGTCTGGCTTGAGGAGAAACGGTGTTTCGCTCTGGCTATACCTCTATAGACAGCAGGGCACAGCGAGTGCCCACGGCTTTTTCATGTTTTTTTTCCATGTGGGGCGCTGTGCGCTGTGCCGCAGGCACCTCACCACACCACCAGCGCTCCGCCGGGCAAGCGCTGCACACGCAGTCCTGCCTGCGCGGCCACCGCATTGATGGCGGTCTCCGATTGCTGCAGGTGGAACAGGCCACTGACCCGCACGCTCGCGCCCTGCCCGCCCAGTACCCAGACCGGAGCACGACGGTAGCGCGCCAGATCGGCGATGGCCTGCGCGGCCGGCTGATCGTCGATCACTACCTCGCCACGCCGCCACGGCGCCATGGTCGCGGTATCTTCCAGCTGCACTGGCTGCAGCCAGCGACCGTCACGGAACACACGTGCCTGCCCGGCATGCAGGCGCTGCACACTGCCATCACCCGGGCGCACATCGACCCCGCCCTCGCTGACCTGGGTCAGGACCGTGGTGTCCTGCATCGACACGCTGAAGGCCGTGCCGATGTCACGGATCTGGCCGCCCGCCGCCTCCACCTGGAACGGGCGCGCCTCGTGCGCTACCTGGAACCAGGCCTGGCCGCGCAGCAGACGAAGGTGGCGCTGCTGGCCATCGAATTCAATCGCCAGTGCGGTGCCGGCGTCGAGTACCGCGGTGCTGCCGTCCTCCAACTGCACCATGCGCGGTGCATCGCCGCTGTGCAGGTCACTGCGTGCCAGCAGCAGCGCGTGCGGCGCAGCGGCAACCATCAGGACCACGGCGGCAGCACTGGCCAGCAGCCACGGCAGTCGGCGGCGTGGCGCGATCGGGCGCAGCCCCTGGCGGTCTTCGGTCAGTTCGGGCAGCGCGGCCAGCACCTCCGGCCCGGCGGCATCCAGCCCCCGCCAGAAGGCCTGCTGCTGGCGCCATGCCAGCGCATGGCGGGGATCGGCCTGCAGCCAGCGCTGCAGGGTTCGTTGCTGGCGTTCCGGCAGCGGGCCTGCACTGCACCGGATCACCCAGCGCAACGCCTGCCTGGCCTGACGCGGCGAGGGTTCGGACGTGGTCATGGTTGTGGCCTGCCGCACCGCGAACGGGTGCGCCTTCCTGTTGTGACAACGGCGGGCGCGATCTGCCCACGGCAATCACGGCTCATCGGCGTGTTGCCTGCTGGTGCTGCTGGATCAACAGTGCCGCGCGCATTACGTATTTGCCGACCACGCTCTTGGAAATGCCGAGGCGCGCGGCGATCTCGCGCTCGCTCAGGCCCAGGTAACGGTTGAGCACGAAGCACTCGCGTACCTGCGCCGGCAAGGCAAGGATGGTCCGGGTGATCTCGCGCAGCTGCGCCTGGTCCAGCACCTGGACCTCGCCATCATGGCCTGCATCGGCCATGTCGACGGCGTACTCGGCCATCGCGCGCCGCTCGCGGGCATCCGCCTGGCTGCGGTTGAGCGCGTGATGGTAAGCCATCCGGTACAGATAGCCGCGCGGCTCGAGGATGGGGGGATCGCCGGGTACGCTGCTGGCCTTCAGGTACAGGTTCTGCAGCGTGTCCTCGGTACTGGCCGGGTCGAGATAGCGCGCGATGAAGCGAGACAACGCACGGCGCTCGCGGATCAGCAACTCGACCAGCGCCAGGGCATTGGGAGACATAGGTGCCAAGGCCGGACCGGGGAATGATGGGCGTGATGGCGACGGTCCGGACGTGGATTGTGGGCTGCGCAGCCGCAGGCGGCAAGCCGCACCCCAAACCATCATCCACGCATGGCAGGTTCAGTAGATCCACGCCATGCGTGGATGGAAGACCTAGGGCTCGTCCAACGCATCGAAACGCTCGGCGAGGTAGTCGATCAACGCACGCACCGCTGGCAGCAGCCCCCGCCGCGACGAGAACACCGCATGCACGATGCCGTGCCTCGGCACCCACTCCTGCAGCACCGGCACCAGCGCGCCACTGGCCAACTCATCGGTGATCATCATCCGCGGCAGCATCAACAGCCCGACCCCGGCCACCGCGGCTGCGCGCAACGCGATCATGTCATCGCTGACCAGCCGCGGGCGGTGATGCACGCTAGCCTGGACCTCGCCGGGCCCACTGTATTCCCACACATGCTGCTGACTGGGCGAGGCCAGATCAACAGTCGGCATCATCGCCAGGTCGGCCGGCACCTGCGGCGTGCCCAGCCGCTGCAGCAGCGCCGGACTGGCACTGGTGCACCACACCCGGCGCGCCAGCACGCGTACCACCAGGTCACTGTCCTCCAACGGTGGCGGCCGCACCCGGATCGCCAGGTCCATGCCCTCGCCCACTACGTCGACGCGCCGGTTGGTGGCATCCAGCTGTACCGTCACCTGCGGGTGCAGGGCCAGGAAGTCGGCGAGCATCGTGCCGATGCGCGCATGCAGGATCGCGATCGGGCACGCCAGGCGGATCGTGCCGCGCGGCTCGGCGCGTGACATCGCAATGGCTTCTTCGGCCGCTTCGGCCTCGACCAGCATCGCCTTGCAGTGGCGGTAATAGTCCTGGCCGACGTCAGTGACCGAGAAGCGTCGCGTCGAACGCTGGATCAGGCGCACGCCCAACCGTTCTTCCAGCAGCGCGATGCGCCGGCTCAGTTTCGACTTCGGCATGGCCAGCGCCCGGCCGGCCTGCGAGAAGCCGCCGTGCTCGACCACCATGGCGAAGTAGAACAGATCGTTGAGGTCACAACGGCGGATATCTGCGATGAACACGGGACGATCTCCTGCGGCTCATGGCCTGCGACCATTGTTCACCAGATAGGACTATGACGGCAAATATTGGCGTCTACCGGCTCAATTGTCGCGGCGATATCGTCTCCGCAATGAAGAACAGCGGCCGGCAGCCCCGGCCAGGAGATCGCCATGAAGCGTGTCACCGGTACCTACAGCGCCCCCCGCCCGCACTGGGTGGGCGACGGATTCCCCGCCCGCTCGATGTTTTCCTACAACACCCACGGCCAGCACCTGAGCCCGTTCCTGCTGCTGGACTATGCCGGCCCCTACAGCTTCGCACCCAGCGATACCCCGCGCGGGGTCGGCCAGCATCCGCATCGCGGTTTCGAGACCGTCACCATCGTCTATGAGGGCGAGGTCGCCCACCGTGATTCGACCGGGGCCGGCGGCACCATCGGCCCGGGTGACGTGCAGTGGATGACCGCTGCCTCCGGCATCCTCCACGAGGAGTTCCATACCCCGGAGTTCAGCAGGCGCGGCGGCACGCTGGACATGGTCCAGCTGTGGGTGAACCTGCCCGCGCAGGACAAGATGGGTGCGCCGGGCTACCAGACCCTGCTTGACGCACAGATCCCCTCGGTTGAACTGCCCGATGGCGCCGGCCGCGTGCGTGTCATCGCCGGTCGATTCGACAACCACGCCGGTCCGGCGCGTACCCACACGCCGATGGATGTCTGGGACATCCGCCTGCGGCAGGGCCATCACGCCGAGCTGCCGGTGGCCGATGGCCGCACGCTGGCGTTGGTGGTGCTGAAGGGCACGGTGCGGATCAACAGCGGCCAGCCAGTCGGCGAGGCACAGCTGGTCACCTTCGACCGCAGCGGCGAAGACGTGTTCGTCGATGCGGACAGCGACGCCACCGTGCTGCTGCTCAGCGGTGAGCCGATCGACGAGCCGGTGGTGGGCTACGGCCCGTTCGTGATGAACAGCCAGGCCGAGATCGCGCAGGCGGTCAACGACTTCAACAGCGGCCGCTTCGGGCAGATCGCGCACTGATCGTTTCAAAGCGGCGGGCACTGGCCCGCCGCACCCTCCGGGCCATCGCCCACCTTTTCCAGGAGACTGACCATGAGTACCCCCGCCAACTTCAACGGTGCCCGCCCGGTGATCGATCCGGACAATGCCGCGATGCTGCTGATCGACCACCAGAGTGGCCTGTTCCAGACCATCGGTGACATGCCGTTCACCAGCGTGCGTGCCCACGCCACCGCGCTGGCGAAGATGGCCACGCTGGCAAAGATGCCGGTGATCACCACCGCCTCGGTTCCGCAGGGCCCGAACGGCCCGCTGATCCCGGAGATCCACGACGCGGCCCCGCATGCGCAGTACGTGGCGCGCAAGGGTGAGATCAACGCCTGGGACAACCCGGAATTCGTTGCTGCGGTGAAGGCCACCGGCCGCAGGCAGCTGATCATTGCCGGCACCATCACCAGCGTGTGCATGGCCTTCCCGTCGATCGCCGCCGTCGCCGATGGTTACCAGGTGTTCGCGGTCATCGACGCGTCCGGCACCTACTCGAAGATGGCCGAGGAGATCACCCTGGCCCGCGTGGTGCAGGCCGGCGTGGTACCGATGGACACCGCCGCGGTGGCCTCGGAGATCCAGCGCACCTGGAACCGCGACGATGCCCAGCAGTGGGCCGAGGTCTACACGAAGATCTTCCCGAACTACCAGCTGCTGATCGAAAGCTACCTGAAGGCCCAGGACGTGCAGAAGAACCATGAACAGCTGGATTCGCAGCGCAGCTGAGCTGCCCCCCGGGGTGCCTGCCCGCCGCCGGCACCCCTCCCAACCGGAGACCCATCATGTCCAGTGAACCGATCCGCGACCCGGCCAGCGACCACCTGCTGACCCCGCAGAATTCCGCTTTCATCATCATCGACTACCAGCCGGTGCAGGTGAACTCCATCGCCTCGATGGACCGCCAGCTGCTGGTCAACAACATCGTCGGCACCGCCAAGGCCGCAGTGGCCTACGGCCTGCCAATCGTGCATTCGACGGTCAACGTCAAGACCGGCCTGAACAAGCCGCCGATTCCGCAGCTGCGCAAGGTGCTGGGCGACTACCCTACCTACGATCGCACCACCATCAATTCCTGGGAGGACGTCGAGTTCCGCAAGGCGGTGGAAGCCACCGGCCGCCGCAAGCTGATCATGACTGCGCTGTGGACCGAGGCCTGCCTGACTTTCCCGGCTCTGGATGCGTTGAAGGAGGGCTATGAGGTGTACGTGGTGGTCGATGCCGTCGGCGGTACCTCGCTGGCGGCGCATGATGCCGCGTTGCGCCGCATCGAACAGGCCGGTGGCCAGCTGATCAGCGTGCCGCAGCTGTTCTGCGAGCTGCAGCGCGACTGGGCCCGCTCGGAAACGGTGCCGGCCTTCATGAACCTCTTCATTGAAACCGGGGGTACGGCGGGCATCCAGTTCTCGTACGATCGTACCGAGTAACTGCGTGGCGGCGCCGACCCTGGCTGGCGCCGCCCTTGGGAACGGTCGAGCATGGCTCGACGCTATAGACAGATGGAGAACGTGATGGCCTACGCACGCATTGTTTCGACCGCCGACAACTACCTGCACCACATCAGCAACGGCACATTCGATGTGGATGCGGACGAGCCTGCCTCGCTGGGCGGCCAGGGCAAGGGCTTCGCACCGTTCGACCTGTACCTGGCCTCGCTGGCGGCCTGCACCGCCATCACCCTGCGCATGTATGCGCAGCGCAAGGGCTGGGAACTGGGCGAGTTCCATGCCGAGCTGCGCTCGGAACGTGACGCGGATGGACGCTTCCACGTGCACCGCGTGCTGCATGCCAGCGCCGAGCTGAGCGATGCGCAGTGGCAGCGGTTGCTGGAGGTGGTGGAAAAGACCCCGGTGACCCTGGTGATGCGCGAAGGTGCACGCATCACCAGTGAGCGTGGGGCTGTAGCGTAATCCCATCCACGCATGGCGTGGATCTACAGACGACGCTCGCCGGGCATGGCCCGGCGCTACCGGAGCGGCGCGGGGCCATCGGGTAGCGCCGGGCCATGCCCGGCGGCCACTCAGCGCCGTGAATGCAGCACGGTGCGCTGGCGCATGGCATTGAATTCCTGCTCCACCTGCTGGATGTCTTCGGCCTGGAAACCGGCCGCATCCAGCAGCTGGTCGGCGGCGGCCGCCGCCAGCGGATCATCGTCACGCTGGCGCCAGCAGCGCGCCGGCAGGAAATAGCCCACTTCGCTGCGCCCACGCATGATCACCACCGGTCGTCCCGCATACAGCAGGAACTCCGCCAGGTGCTGGCGCAACCCCTCCACCGAGACGTAGGCCGGCCCGATGCCCAGCGACTGGCTGGACGGTTCGGGACTCTCGAACAGCTTGCGACGGCTCATCCACTCCTCCTTATGTGCAACGCGTGGTCTCCTTTCCTTAGACGGGCGCATCGCTGCGCCCCCGCCACGCACGACGTGATCCGCATCACGCCAGCCACTCAGAAGCCGGTATTGAACTCCAGCTGGAACACGTCGATCGACAGCGGCGCACCGGACACTTCCTTGGCCGCCATCCACTTGCCGCTGATCCAGCTGCGTGCATCCAGCGCATAGGCACCGCCCACGTAGTAGCCACGGGCGTTGGTGCCGCCGAGGTGGAAGTTCGGGTCGTTGTAGGCGTCCGGCAGCGCATCGGCCTCGATATGCTTGTAGCCCAGCAGCGCCTGCCACTGGCCCTTCTCCCTCAGGTCAGTGGCGCCGAAGGTGGCCTGCACCATCCAGGCGGTGTCGCCACTGCGGAAGGTATCGATGCTGGCGGCGCCACCGGCACCGTAGTTGTTGACGATGCCGTTGTTGGCGCGGCTGAACATGGCCTGCTTGTCGTAGGCCAGGTTGCGGATGTAGTCGCCATCCAGGCGCAGGCCGATGCCCTGGGCCAGCTGCGTATCCCAGCGCAGGTTGAGCGTGGCCAGGCGGAATGCCGAGGCCAGGCCGACATACTGCGGGGTCGGCGTGGTGGCCGGGTCCAGCGGATTGCGCGCGATGTCGCGGATCAGCATCAGGGTATTGCCCTTCTGCATGAACGCTGGGCGCGACCAGTCGGTATCGCAGCCCACCGCGCCCGCATATAGCGCGCACGGCGAGGACAGGCGGCCGCTGATGTTCTTGAAATCGTAGTAGCCCAGTGCGGCACGCAGCGCATTGTCGTCGTTGAAGCGCCAGTTCATGCCGACCTGTGCACCGGACAGCCACTTGTTCTCGTTCGGGGTCTTGACCCGGCTCTGGCTGGGCGCGCTGTCGGAGGTGTACTCCAGCGGTACCACGGCCAGGTTGGCGAACAGGCCGAGGTCACCACCGTCAAAGTCATACTGCAGGTTGGCGGCCAGGCCGTCGAAGTTCAGGTCGTTGGAGAACAGCGTATCGCTGGTCCAGAACGGATTGCCGAAGCGGCCGCCGCGCACCGTCACCCAGTCGGCCGGTCTGTAGGCCAGCCAGGCCTGGTCCAGCCAGACGTCCTTCTTGCTCAGGCCACCACCCAGCTGCTCGGTGGTCGACACCGGGCCATTGCTGCTGCCGCTGGCCAGGCGCACACCGGCCGTGGTGTGCTGGCCGATGGTGGCCTCGATGCCCAGGCGGGCGCGGATGCGCCACAGGTTGCGGCGGTCCTGGCGGGTGTTCAGCAGCGGCGGCAGCTGCAGGTTGGTGTTGGTGTTGGTGTCGAAGCCGTTGCCGGAGCTGATCGACGACCAGTTGCTCACGATGTCGCTGTTGCGTTCGGAGAAGAAGCGCGACTCGCTGCGCACGCGCATGTCACCGGTGACCTTGATGCGCTTGGTCCACTCAGCCACTTCGTTCGGTGCCGCCCAGCCCTCGGACCTGGCCTGCGCCATCACGTCCTGGCGTACTTCGTCACGAATGCCGTCGCGCACGCTCTGCGGCACGTAGGGCACGCGCACGTCGCCGGCCTCCAGGGCCACGCCACCGCTGGCGGCCGAAGGTGCGGTGGTCGTAGTGCGCGATGCGGCTGCTGCTTCAGCCTCGGCCTGCACCAGCAGTGCCTGGCCGTCTTCTGGCTTCAGCGCGCCGCTGGCGATCAGGCCCTTGATCAGCTTGACCATGGTGGTTTCTGCGGCCATCGCACCGGCCGGGGCGGCCAGGCTGAGCAGCACGGCGCAGCACAGCAGCGCCCGTCGGGCCGGCCGCGGGCGGCGGGAGTCGGTTCGTGCGCGGACGTGGTCGTTCATCACGGTTCTCATCGAAAGAAGGGAAATCACGGAGGTCGGGAATCAGGCGCCGGGACGGCGGCCCTGGATCAGCACGCGGGCGGGGAAATCGAGCGACGGCGGCGGTGCCTGGTCGACCTTGCCGATGCGTCGCAGTGCATCGAGCACGGCCGCGTCGGCCTCCTCGTTGCCACTGCCACGCACCAGCTCGACCTTTTCCAGACGGCCATCGTTGGACAGCCACACATTCACCTGCAGCTGGAACGCCAGGCGCTTGACCTTGTCGTCGCGCGAGATCGCCTGCTGCATCAGGTAGCCGAGATAGCGCCCATAGGTGGCATTGCCGGCGCCGCCACGGCCGACGCCGGACGAACCGCCGCCACTGCCGGACTGGATGCCGAAGTTGTCACCACCGGCCTGCGCATCGGCATTCATCGTCACCGGGTCTGCATTGTCCGGCGTCGGTGTGGGCTCTTCAGCGGGCGTCGGCTGATCCAGCGGCTCCGGTTCGGGCATCGTTTCTTCCGGTGGCGTCTCCGGCTCCGGTGGCTTTTCCGGCGGCGGTGGCGGCGGCGGAGGGGGTGGCGGCAATGCCAGCATCGGCGGCTGCACCACCGGCCTGCGGGTGCTGGCGGTGTCCTTGAACAGCATCCACCACACGGCGATGCCGAGCACCAGCAAGGCGGCCAGTACCAGTGCAACGGTCACCAGCAGCTGGCGACCGCGCATGCCGGGCTCCGGCCGAGGGGGTTGATGGGCCGTCATGCCTCAGCCCTGCGCCTTGCCGGTGACCAGGCCAACCTGGGCCAGCTCCAGCCGCCGCAGCAGGTCCAGCACCTCGACCACACGGGCGTACTGCACCTGCGCGTCACCGCGCACGATCACCGGGAAATCCGGGGTGGTCGCGCGCTCGGTGCGCAGGCGATCTTCCAGCTCGGCCATCGTCACCGGATAGGCATCCAGGAACACCTGACCACTGGGGTCGATGGTGATCGCCTTGGTCTTCGGCTTTTCCAGCGCCACGCTGTTGCTGGCCTTCGGCAGGTTGACCTCGATGCCGGGGATGGAGGCGTTGCTGGTCAGGATGAAGATCACCAGCACCACCAGCAGCACGTCGACGAAGGGCGTTACGTTGATGCCCTTCTCGCGCTTCTTGATGCCGAACTTCGCCTTCTGGCCCATGGCGCGCCCCTCAGCCCTGGACCGCGGCCGGGCCGCGCCCGTCCTGCTCTTCGGCCAGGCGCGCGGCGAACTCGTCGATGAACACCGCCATGTCGGCGCCGATCGCCTCGGCACGTGCACCCAGGTAGTTGTAGCCGAACAGCGCCGGAATCGCGACGCCGAGGCCGGCTGCGGTACACAGCAGCGCCGCGGCCATGCCCGGTGCCACCGAATTGATGTCCACCGCGCCGGCCATCGCCGCCACCACGAACACCAGCATGATGCCGATCACGGTACCGAACAGGCCCACGTACGGCGCGCCTTCGATGGTGGTCGACAGCCAGTTCATGCGCCGTGCCATCGCTTCCTGCTCGCGCACCATCACCGCATCCATCGAGGCGCGGATCGCGGCGATGGTGGCGCCACTGAGGTAACCGCTGTTGCCATCGCGCTGGTGGCGCTGCTGCATTTCATCGATGGCCACCTGGTAGATCCGCCACAGCGAACCGTCGTGCATCGCGGCCGGCGCCTTGCCCTGGCGGTCCATGTCGGACAGCGTGCGCAGCGGCACGCCGGACAACTTGCCGAAGCTCTCGGTGAACACCGCGTTGGCCTTGCTGGTGCGGCCGAAGTGGCGCCCCTTGGCGATCATGATCGCCCACGACAGCAGCATCATCAGGCCGAGGATCGCCACCACCACCCAGGCGTCGAACGGCATTGCCTTGAGGATGAAGGCGAAGTGGCTCTGACCGGCGGACTGCTCGTCGGCACCGTAGCTGATCAGGCGCGAATCGGCGCCCTGTGCGGTGGCATCGGCCAGCAGCAGTGCCGCCGGTCGTGCCACGCGCGAGATACGCAGCTCATCCAGTGCGCCCTCGAAATTGGCCAGCGGCTGCACCGCGCCAGGAGCATCGGCGCCCACCACCGGGGCGGTGCCCAGCGCCGGCAATTCGCCGCTCAGCTGTGCGACCACGCGGCCATTGAGGTACAGCTGCAGAGCGCCCTTCTCCGCAGTCAGCGCCACATGCGCCCACTGCCCTTCCGGAATCGGCTGTGCCGGCGTGCTGCGCTGGCCATTGAGCTGCACGAACGGCACCCGGTTCTCGATGCCCAGCACCAGTTCGGAAGCACCGTCACGACGGGCGTAGATCGCCTGTGCGGCGTTGTTGCTGCCCGGCTTGATCCAGGCCGAGACGGTGAGCGGCGCGCCCGCCTCCTGCGCAAGCGATGCGCTGGCCGGCAGCGGCAGCGGGGCTGCGCCCAACTGAACGCCGCGGCCGATTACCGAGCCTTCCGACGGCGGCGCCACGGCCCCGGCGTTGTTTCCATAGGCGGTGGTGTCGCGTGCCGGCGCATTGGCCTCGGCAAAGTGGTAGACCAGCGTGTAGTCCGGGTCGAACACCTGCTGGCCATTGCCGCTGGCCGGGGCCTTCTCGTTGCCGTAGTACATCCAGATCGTCTGCGGTGCTGCGGCGCTGACCGCCGGTACGTCCACCCAGACCAGGGCCAGGCCCAGCTTGGGATCGAACTGTTCGATCTGGTGGGCCAGCACGGTGCGGCCATCACCCGAGACGAAGCGCAGGTCGTTGCCCGCGTCCTGGGTGCCGTCGAAACCGAAGTTGCCGGTATGCAGGCGCAGCAGCAGCGGCGTGCGACCCGGGTCACCGGCCAGGCCCGCGCCCTGCGGGCCGGCGTCGACGGTGATCGGCTTGCGGTACTTCCATTCGGCCTGCCACCAATTGGCATCGGCCGCAGCGACCGGCAGCGCAACCAGCGCGGCCAGCAGCAACAACACTCGGGAAAGCAAACGGTCCATGCGAAGGGTCTCCGGAGAACGCATGTTCAAGGGAAGGGTCAGTAACTGGTGCTGATGTTGAAATGCAGGCGCGGGTCGTCCTTGCGCGTGACCGGGCCATCGGCGTAGGGCCAGGCGTAGTCCAGGCGCAGTTGCAGGTGTTCGCCGAGGCGCAGCTGCGCGCCCAGGCCGACCGAGGCCAGGTTGTACTTGTCACGCTGTTCGGGCAGTGGCTGGCGCAGGCGCAGGTAGGCGGCGTCTGCAAAGCTGTAGACGCGCAGATCAGTGCTGCTCCACAGCGACCACGCCGGGGTGCGCCATTCCAGGCTGGCCAGGCCGCCGTAGTCGCCGATCGCCTCGGCCGACAGATAGCCGCGCACGGTGTACATGCCACCGGCGGCAAACTGCTCGGCCGACACCAGCGGCGCGTCGGTCACCTGCAGCGAGCCACGTGCGTACCACTGCCAGTCGTTGCCGAAGGTGTGGGTGTTGGCCACGTCGGCCTTGAAGGCCATGAAGCTCGGGTCGGCCCAATAGCGCTTCTGGCCGAAGGCGGTGGCGTCGCTGCCGTAACCGAACAGGCGGCGGGTACCGGCCACCAGCTGCGTGTTGATACTCAACTGATCCTGCTCGCCCTGGCGCACACCGACAAACCCCAGGGTGATCGGCGCGTACTTCAGCGGCGTCTTCAGGCTCTCCTTGCCCATCTGCGTGTCTTCCTCGGTGTCCTTGAAGTCCACGCCGAGGCTGAGCTGGCGCCACCACTGGCTGCTGCCGGCAAGGCGATAGTTGAGCTTGAGGCCGATCGAGTGACCGTTGCCGATCACGTTGGTACCGGTGCCGGTACCCACCTGCCCACCCGCGTTCAGCACGCGGCTGTCGGATTTGTAGCCGGACGCTTCCAGGCTCCACGGCGTACCTTCAAACGGCATCGTGTACGAGGC
The DNA here is from genome assembly GCF_034508895.1 of Stenotrophomonas geniculata. Classification (NCBI taxonomy): domain Bacteria; kingdom Pseudomonadati; phylum Pseudomonadota; class Gammaproteobacteria; order Lysobacterales; family Lysobacteraceae; genus Stenotrophomonas; species Stenotrophomonas geniculata. The sequence goes on along the minus strand of NZ_CP140571.1, from coordinate 3,960,066 downwards.
CGAGAACACCTTGGCCTGTTTGGTGTCTTCCGGTGCCAGGTACACGCCGATGTTGGCGCTGTGGCCGCGCTTCCACAGGTTGTCGTAGGCCAGCGATGCACTCAGGCGCAGCTTCTCGGTGTCGGCGCTGTGGTCGTTGTTGAGTGACGCGCTGGCGCGCCACGGCGACTTCTCTTCGACCTGCAGGTCCACATCCATCGTGCCCGGCACCTGGCCCTCGCGAACCAGCGGCATCACCTGGCGGCGTCCACCTTCGTTCAGCGCGGTCAGTTCCTTCTGCGCCTGGTCGAAGTCCGGCACCTTGCCTTCCGCCAGCGCTGGTACGCGTTCGCGGATGCGTTCGGGCGATTCGTGCTTCGTGCCTACGACCCGCAGCTGGCCGATCGGCGTCTGCTGTACCTTCAGCAGCACCACGCCACCACTGACCTGCTGCTCGGGCAGCTCCACGTAGACCGACTGGTAGCCCGCCTGCTGGTACAGCGCACTGACGGCATCGCGTGCCTTCTCGACATCGGCCAGGGTCTTTCCCGGGCCGAGGAAGGGCTCGACCGCGCGCTCGATCTGGCGGGGATCGAGCACGGTATTGCCGCGCACGATGTATTCATTGATGTTCACGCTGGGCGCAGGCGCCACCTCCTGCGCGAACAATGGCAGCGGCATCGCGGCCAGGGCCAGCACCAGCGGATGCAGGCGCAACGGAAGGCGGACGGCTCGGCAAGGAACAGGAGTCATCGAAGGCATCGCGTCGTATCGAAGGGAGTGGCCAGGGAGCGGCGCGTGGGTCTACCAACAGGACGTGCACGTCGCGTCAAAACCGCCAACAGTTTTGTGACAGCACTGTCATCTTTTGACGGCGCCACAACGCACGCAGGCGGACCCTGCCTTCGCCACACGTCTTCATTGCAGAACGTCGATTGCCGCGGGAAGTTCGAGATGCGTGAATCATTGATAATGAAGCTGCGCGCTGCCCTCACCCTTGCGTTGCTGCTGGTGTTGGCCCCGCTTCGCGCCGACGAGGCGAAGAAGCAGGAAGGCGCCGCGCCCTGCATCGAAGTACAGGTCAATGGCGAGCGCATTCCGGCCTGGGACTGCCTGCAGCGCAAACTTGCGCCGGCATCGAAAACGGCGAAATCACCGGCGCTGCCGGAGGCCGAACGCCTGATGCGGCAGCCCGGCAACCAACTGATGCAGTACAACCTGGAAGGCACACGACAGCGCATGGGCGATGCGTTCGGGCGCTCGGTGGTGCCGCAGCGACCTGCGCGCTGAGACAGCGCCTTTGTAGAGCCGAGCCCATGCTCGGCTGTCTTTGCATTCATCGGCGATGCCGCGCAGGAGCAGCCGAGCGTAGGCTCGGCTCTACAGTGCGGCCGGCACGATGCCATCGGTCGGTACCGGCGGCAGCTCGGGCACCGGGAGGCTACGCGATTGCCCGGCCTGGTTCAGTTCCACCGCGCTGGCACTGATGCTGGCCAGCACCGTGCAAGGTCCGAGCCGTTGGCCGGGCGCATACGCTTCCGCCGGGCGTCCATCCACCGAGAGCAGGGCCAATGGCGCATGGTCACCGGCCATCACGCCCAGCACCACCACCTCGGTCTGCACTGCACCGGGGGACAGCAGCCGCACCAGCGGCAGGCTCGCCACTGCATCGAACATCGGCCGTACCGGCGCCACGGCCTTCGCCTCGCTGGCCGCGGCCGCTGGCGCCACGGCAGACAGGGTGACACTCCAATAGGCCACCACGGCCAGCAGCAGCGTCGCCGCCAGCAGGGTCAGTATGCGATTGCGATCCCAGCGCCTGCCATCCATGTTCCGCACCACCGCCACGTTCGTGTCCGCCTACGCTAGCAGCTGTGGCTGACGCTTTTGTTTCATCATGCAAGCCTACGCTGGCAGGTGTCGACCCGGACAGGAGGCAACGTCGATGCAGCGCGTGCCGCGTGGTTTCACCCTGCTGGAACTGATGGTGGTGCTGGTGATCATCGGCATCTGCACGGCGGGCATCGGCCTGGGCCTGGGCAGCCTGCTCGACCCGGGCCGGCAGCTGCGACAGGAAGCCGAGCGGTTGGCGCAGCGCCTGCAGGTGGCGCGCGATGAGGCGCGCATCGATGGCCGCCCCCTGCGTTGGCAGGCCGACGCCAACGGCTATCGTTTCAGCCGCCGCGAAGGCAGCGGTTGGGTGACCGTTGAACACGATGATCTGCTGCGTCCGCAGAAGTGGCAGGCAACGGGCATCGCGGTGCAGCCCGCCAGCCCCATTGAGCTGAGCCCGGAGTGGATCGGTATCGCCTGGGAGCTTGGATTGTCGCTGGATGGTCGCAAACTGCGTCTTCGTGATGATGGCAGCGGACAGTTGCAGGTCGTGCAATGAAGCAAGCGACACCCGGATTCACCCTGATCGAAGTGCTGATCGCATTGGCGATCGTATCGATTGCGCTGGCGGCGGTGATGCGCTCGGTGGCAGTGGCGACCGACGATCAGTCACGGCTGCGTGACCGTCGCCTGGCACTGTTGTGCGCGCAGGATCGCTGGCAGGAACTGCGCCTGAGCGGACAGGCGCCGCAGGATGCCCGGCAGCGCTGTGTGCAGGGGCGCAGCAGCTTCCTGGTGCTTCAGCATCTGGGCACGGGCAGCGACGGCCAGCCGCAGCTGGAACTGAGTGTGGTTGCCGAGGATGCTCCCCGGCAGTCGCTGGCGAGGGTGCAGTTGCCGTGGACGGCGGCGCAATGAGGCGCGCCGTCCGCGGCTTCACCCTGATCGAGGTGATGATTGCGATCACCATCATGGGCGTACTGGCGCTGATCTGCTGGCGGACGCTCGACAGCGTGGCCAACAGCGACCAGCGCCTGCGCCGGGCCGATGCCGAGACCACAACGGCGCTGCGCGTGCTGCAGCAGTTCCAGCGTGATATCGAAATGCGTGCAGACGACGCGCTGATGAATGGCGCGGTGCGTCCGGCGGACCGTCCGCAGCGATTGCTGCCTCCGTCGCTGGTAAGCGAGCGGCACCCGGATGGCAGCTTCGCGCTGGAGATCACCCGCAGTGTCGGCAGTGATGGGCTGCGCTGGCAGCGGGTGCGCTGGTGGCGGCAAGGCAATACGCTGTGGCGGGCCAGTGGTACGGCTACGGACCAGTATCCGTTGCCGGCGCCGGAACTGTCGAAGGGTATCGCTGTGGCGCGCGGGGTGCAGCGGTTCGAGGTGCGGGCGTGGCAGCCAGGAACGGGATGGGCCGTGTTGCCGAGCGAGGGTGAGGTGCTGCCGGCCACCGGGCTGGAACTGCGGTTGGGCCTGCGCGATGGGCGTGGGCCGTTGAGTTACCGGCGGGTGCTGGAGCTTTAGGGCGCCTCCCCGCAACCCATCCACGCATGGCGTGGATCTACTGCCGACCAAGGTCGGCATCTACCGGGACACATTCGCATTGAACCTGCCCTGGTGGGTGCCGACCTTGGTCGGCACTGAAGCTGGCCAAGCCATCGATGCATGCCGTGGATCTACCGACCAAGGTCGGCATCTACCGTGACACATTCGCGCGTCGCTCCTGCCGCCGGGTGCTCTCCTGCACCCGGCGGCGCCGTGTCGGTGGTCCTCACCGCGGATGGCCGCTCCCTGCCCTCGGTGCCGTCCTGGCTGGGGCCGCCACCGTTCCGTGGCGGCTGGCCCGATGCTGTCCGTTCTTCCGGCCTGGTCGCATCCACGCATGGCGTGGATCTACACCGACCAAGGTGGGTGCCGACCGTGGGTCGGCACGGTTGCAGGCGCCCTACCGGCGCTGCGTGCCCTCATCGAGGCTGGCCTGCGGGAACTGGAAGGCACTGTTGGTGTCGTAACCGCTGTTGGCGGTGTTGCCGCGCGCCGGCGGGTTGATGCTGCTGGTACCGCTGCCGAAGCCGAGGATCTGCACGCTGATCACCGAGGGCTGGTTGCGCCGTGCGTCGTCCTGGCTCTTGCGCATCACGTCCTGTGCGGCCTGGCTGGCACTGTTGGCCGCCGCACTGGCCGAAGCCAGCGCATTGACGTTCACCGTGGCCAGCACCGGCAGGCCCTTGCTTTCACCCTGCACCTGGATGTTGGCGGCGTTGAGCACCTGCAGTGCGGCCAGGTTGATGTTGCCCGAGACGCGGATGCCCGCCTCGCCAGCGTCGATGGTGCCCAGCGGCGCGATCAGGTCGACGTCGCCCGGCGGGACTTCGGCAATCGGGTTCAATGTGGCGATGCCCGCGCCGCTGGCCGGCACCTGGGGGGACAGCACCACGTTGCCCCAGCTGTCGTAGACACGACGCGGCGGGGTATACACCAGCGTGGTGCGCGACCCGCGCCCCGCATTGATGTCACCCTGCTCGGACCAGGCCAGGATGTCGCCGCCAAAGGTGGTCATCACGCGCGAAAGGCCCAGCAGCACGCTGTCCTGGCTGAACAACCGGATATCGCCCTGCCCCTGGGTTACCAGACCTGCTGTCGACGGGGGCACGACGCCCTGCACGCCCACCACGATCTGCCCGCCCGGCGCCATCAGCTCGATGTTGCCGCCGGCCTGCGTGCGCACGCCGGAACCGCCATACATCACGATGTCGCCCGTACGCGTGAGGCTCGCCCCGTTGGCATTGCCGTCGGGCAACAGCGTGGCGATGGCTTCACGTCCTCGCAGGTAGGAGCCGGATCGAGGGCCGGCCGCGTCGTTGTACTCGCGCCCACCCTCGCGCAGTTCTGCGTAATAGACCTGGCGCAGGAAGATGCGCTGCTGTTCGCCCGGAAGCGCATCGAACGCAGCCAACGCACCGGCGCCGTCGACACTCATGCCGAACCGCTGCAGCAGCCACTGCTTCAACTCCTTGTCGTAGATCTTCACGACTTTTCCGGGCTGCGACGCCAGCGGCTGCGCCGGATCCGCCAGGCGCTCGGGCTGCAGATAGCGCGCGCGCAGAGCATCGAAATCGATGTTCTGGTTGCCCGCGGTCAACGACACGCTCGCACCCGGGCGGGTATCACCCTGGATCAGGCCGCCGGTGGTGGTCACGCTGCCCGCATCCTCGAAACGCAACTGCCGGCCAGCACTGATCTCCACGTTGCCAGGCCCGGCCACGCGCACCGTGCTGCGTACAACGTCACGTCCCGCCTGGACGACCGAAACATCGCTAGGCGAGTTGTTGAGCGCACCGATGCTCGAGACCAGGATGTCTCCGCCGGCCTTGACCCTGGCCGGCGAAGCCACATCGATCCAGTTCAGCTGGCTCCGCGTACCGGTAGGGTTGGCCAGCTGCCACTGGCTTCCGGTGCGCAGACCCACAATGTCACCCTTCACCGCATAGAAGCGGTTTGCCGCATTTTCGGCGCCGCGAACTCCACTGCCGAGCAGGGCATTGGGTCCAAATGCGAACAGTGGCAGCTGCGCCTGCGGATCCACCGTCACGCCGTCGGCAGACGCGTTCCCGATCACGGTGTTGCCCGCCACGGCGGTGTAGCCCGGTGCGAACGGCGATGGCAGGCGGACGTCTGCGCCGGAGCTGCTGATCTGGGCGCCCCGCGGCTGGCCCAGAATCGAGTCCATGGCCAGCACCTCCACAGTCCCATTGGCCGACGGCGCTGCCAGCAGCACGTCATACCCGGTTACCTGCGTGGTCTTCCCCAGGCGGATGCTGCCGCTGGCCGCCAGCAACCTCAGCTGCGACGGGTACAACCAGTAGCGCACGTCGCCGCCTTCCAGCAGCGGGAGCTGCTCGGCAAACAGTTCGCCGTTCACCAGCACCGGCCCGGTGGTGCCGGTCTGCTGTCCGGGTGCCAGATCACCCCCGGCTGCGATCAGATTCACCGCCGTATTGGCCGTCCACAGGGAGAACCAGCTGCTGGCCGCTGCGGTGCGCCCGTCTCCAAGCGCCAGGGCGTTGAAATTGGCGACCGGCACCCGGCCGGCGTCGGCCATACCCGCCAGCACCACATCGCCGCGCGCCTGCAGGGTCGCCACCGAGTCACCAAGGACCAGCACCGTCCCGCCCATCGCCTCGCCCATCTGGGCGCGGAACGGATCTTCCTGCCGCAGGCCCGCATAAGGGGCCACGTAGTGGCTCTCGTTCGTGGCGATGCCACCAATGCGCGCGGCCTCCACCTGCACATGCCCACGCAGGTTCACCAAGGTTCCGGCGAGGGGAAGATTCGGGGTGTTCGCCGCCGGCGACGTCGTCGTTGCCGCCAGGTTCGGGTTCAGCGCACCGCCCAGCCGCATCGACAGGTCACCACCACCGGTCAGGTGCAGCGTGCCGTCCGCATCCACGCGTCCGGTCGAACCGACAACCGCCACCACGCCATCCGAATGTCGGGCGCGACTGCTCATGGCGCCGAAGTTCTTCGTCGCACCGGCATTGCCTCCCGCTTCCAGCGTCAGGTTGCCGCCGCCCAGCGTTCCGAATCCCACGAAGCCGACCATGCGGGGGCCAGTCAGTGACGGGCGCGAGGTATAGGCACCGAAATTGATCCACCAGCTCGTGGCTGAGGACTTCGCTGCCGCACTGGCGTCGTTGCCCTGCCGCCACAGCCAGTTGCCCACCGCACCGGCCGCATAGCCGGCGACCTCGCCGAAGGAGCCGAGCGGTGTTTCGAAGCCGACTTCGCCTTCGGCATCCCACAGATCCCCGCGGATGTCTCGACCAGCGGAGATGGTCAGATTGCCTCCCTGGTCCGGATACCACGCCTGCCAGGCGCCAAGCGCTGCGTCGTAACGCGTGTCGAAGCGCGTCGGTCCCAGCAGATTGTCCTGGCCAGGCGCGGCCGCCCGTTGCGGGTTGAAGGCCGCGTCACGCCCATTGCCGAGCGAGGTCGGAGCACCGGCGGTGTACACGCCATAGCCCGACATCATGCGCACGTCACGCGCCGCCAGCAGCTGCAGATCACCCTTGCCGGTGCGCAGTACGCTCCACAACGGCGTGGCGGTCTTCGCGCCGTAAGTAGTCTTCTCGATCAGCTGGCCGCCACCGTAGCAGTAGCCAGCGCTGGCGCAGAATTCCGCCTCGGTCATCCCGAAGATCGCTGCGAACTCCTTGGCGGACATGCCCACCGCAGACTCGTCACCCTGCCAGTCCAGCGAACCCTGTTTGTCCACCAGCCGCGGCGCAGGCTCGCAGTAGGGGCCGAAGCTGCACAGATCTTCCTCGCTCAGGCCCAGTTCGGCGGCCGCATCCTTGATCGGGATGCCCGCACGCGATGCATCGCCCCACATGTCGATGGAGCCCTGCTCGCTGAACACCTTGTCACCCACCCACTCGCTGGTCTTGTGGACGGTCGTGATGGTGCCGTAGTGGCTGTCGGCCAACACCACGTCGCCATCTGCGCCGAGCCGGCGCAGGCGCGGGTCGGCTGCGGTCGTGTCGGCGCCGGCCACGGCCAACACGTCCCAGGAGGTTGTACCTTCCGGCAGCATCGGGGCCAACGCCCAGTTGCGCCCCTGCCTGCCGCTGGCATCGGCCGGACGCAGGTTCACCGGCTTTCCGTCGGCCAGCTTCACTGCTGTCATGGAAGGAATGAGCGAGCCAGGCGCCAGCGCGATCGCGCCGGACAATTCCATGGCCTCGGGCAGTGCCGCGCCCGCCGGCCACTGCTGCGCAGCCAGGGTTGCCTTGCTCGCGAGGCGGAAGCCTGCGCCGAGGCGGTCACCGGCAACCAGTTGCAGCGGCTGCTGCAGCAGCGTACCGGCGGCCAGAACCGTGCCGTCGGCGGTGGTTACCGCGGACGGCAACACCATGCCCGCCGGCAGCAGCAGGCGCCCACCCAGGCGCATTTCCGCCGGCAACACCGTGCCGGCAGGCAGATCGGTCTGTGCGAAAGGAATCGCATAGTTCAGGACAGCGCCCTTCGGGAAGCGCGTCCTGACCTGCAGCGTCACGCCATCGATGGGTACCACGATGTCGCCACCCAGCGGCGTGATGCGCGTGGTGTTGGTATCGGCGGTTTCGCCGAGCAGCCAACCCGCCTCATCCGGGCTGGCCGGCGGCGGCGCAAAGCCGTCGTTGATGCTGCCATAGATGTTGATGTCACCTGCAGCACGCAGCACCATTGCGGCCGACTCGCCAAAGCCCCGACGTGTAGGATCACTGCGGTTGGCCTGCGGGCCGTACCGGTAACCGGAAAGATCCAGATCGCCGCGAACGGTCAGGCTGCCGCGGGGATTGTCGCTGGACACCTGGCCGACGATCTCCACGCCGGGTCGCAGGCGCACCTTGCCCAGCGCGCCCAGGCGCGCGCCCAGGTCGGCATTGCCAAGGGCTGCATTCATCCAGGCCTGGTTATGCGGATCGACCACGCTGTCCAGCCACTGCTGGGTGATCTGTTGCGGCCGCTGGCCATTGACGTCGGGTGTCAGCGCCAAGGGCGCATCGGTGTACCGGCGGAAGGCGTTGACCAGCACGTCGCGCGCGCCCATGACCTCAACACCCGCCTCGGCGCGCACGGCCGCGTCGTCAGCGCCACGACGCGGCACATTGAGAGTGAAGGTTCCGCGTGCCACACCGTCATTCTGGCCCGGCGCCGCACCTGTCGGCACCGCTGTACCGCTGCGTAGATCCACCCGCGCACTGCTACCCAGCACCACCTCGCCTTCGCCACTGGTCAACTCCACCTGAGCGCGGTTGGTGCTGTCGATGATCTTGCCGTAGCTGTCCACGCGCAGACCGGTGCCATGCGCATCCAGCTCCGCGTCCACCTGCAGGCGGTCACGTGCCGACAGGCGGATGCTGCCCACCTGCTCGCCACTGGCATCGATGCGTCCGCTCACCCGCAGGCTGCCGCCATCGAGGCTCAGTGCCACGTTGCGAGCCTTCACCGTGTCGGTCACGGTCAGGTCACCCTGCTTGAGCTGGAAGCTGCGCGTACCAAAGAAGCCGCCCTCGTCTAACTGGCGGTTGAGTGCGGAGAAATCGCCCAGGTGTTGTGCGCGCAGCAACAGCTCGCCGCTGTCATACGGTACTGTGCTGCCCCCCACTGCCAGCCGCCCACTCGCGCTACCGCGCAGCGTTCCGGCCAGTTCGACCCGACCCGCGCCTTCACCCAGAGCATTGACACTGATCCGGCCGCCGCGGTTGTTCAGCGCCGACACATCGATGCGCGACCCGGCTGCGGCCAGCACATCACCCTGCTCGGCGGTCAGTTCAACGTCGCCACCCCAACTGTACTTGTCGAGGTCGTCCATGCGCACCCGGCGACCCGCCACATCGACAACGGCATTGCCGCCGAGCGTCAGATTGCCGGTCGCCGTCGCCTGCAGACGACCCGATGCAAGGGCCAGCGTCGAGTCGATCAGGATGTTGCGCGCCTGCAGGTCCAGTTCGGCACCGAGCAGATCGTTGCTCGCAGTGTGGCCGGCTCCGCTGATTCGGAGATCGCCACCGGTGCGCACCTGCAGGCGACCACCGGCCGCGCCGGTCAGCAGCGGCGCCTGGATGTCCAACGCACCGCCGCTGTACTGCCAGCCGCTGCCCGCCTGGTATGCGCCCTGGGCCTGATAGACATCCAGCCCGCCCTTGCCGGCAAACTGCACCTGCTCGGACGCGCGCAGTGTCACGCCATCGAAGCCGAGGATCTGGCGGTTCGCCGGCACTTCCGAATTGGGTCGCGTGTAGGGCGCGCGCCCCAGGATCAACGAACGGGTACTGATCTCCAGCAGGCCATGGCCAAGACGATCAACCATCGGCGCTCCCGGCCCCTGCGGCGTACTGTCGGTGAAATTCGTCGTCAGTGCCTGGGTGCCATCCCACACCAGCGTGTCGGCGAAGATGCGGGCCTGATCGCCGGCGCTGCCATAGCCATGAATGGCCGGCGCACCCAGTACCAGCTCGCGCAGGCTGCTGTTGCCTGTGGCCGGATTGCGCGTATCCAGGTCGACGTTTCCGAACACGTTGATGGAATCACGTGCCGTCAGGCTCAGCGTTTCCAGCGCCGGCGTACCTGCCGCCGTATTGCCACGCAGCAGCTGCTGCAACGTCTGCTGGTTCAGTGCCAGCCCCTGCGGAAGCGCCCCTTGAAGCGCCGCCGCCTGCAGCGCGGTGGCATCACCGAGGTTGATGGATGTCATCGAAAGCCCCAACCGGCGCGTTCCGTAACTGACGTTGTCGCGGAGCTGGAAGCCGCCCTCGGTGCTGGCGTTGATGCTGCCTTCGGACAGCAATCGGGTCTGCCCGCTGCAGCTTCCGCTCTGACAGGCACCGATGTCGATCGCAACCTGGGCCCCGGCTCCGCCCGACAGCAGATTGGTCTGCCCATTGGAGACCGCAAGCAGGCCGACGTTCGCATCCAGCATCATCAGGTAGCCATCGGTTGCATCGTAGGCCGGGCGGCCACGACCCACGGAGCTGATCGTCGCACCCTGCTCAACGACGATGCCGGCCCCTCCAGTGCCGGTGCCCAGCAGCACTTCGGGCGCCAGCAGCGATGCGCCAGAGCGTACGAGCACACCCTTGCCCGGTGCCGAAACGTTGAGCGTCCCCAACAGGCTGTCGTTGGGGCGAAGCGTGACGCCGACCATCAAGCGCGATGGCTGCAGCGCCGTCAGCGCGTCGGCGAACAACGCCGCTCCACTGGTTGAGACTGCACGCTGACCCACTGCCAGGATCTCCAGCGGGCCGCTGCTGGTCACCACGGACACCGTACCGCCGAAACCCTTGCTTCCAGCAGCCGCAGCAAACCGCGTAGCGCCCTGCATCCGCAGCGCGCTTTCCGCCGCCAGCCCCGCGCCTGCACCCAGGTTCAGCTGCAGGGTGCCCGCATCCACCGACTGCAGGCCCCGCGCCACACCGCGCCTGCTCGCATCATCCAACACAAACTGGTTGTAGCTGGTTTCGTTGTAACCGGAATGTCGGCGCACCACCTCCGCCGGTGTCAGCAGCAGATCCGTCCAGAGCGGCGATGCCGATGCACCAAGGCCCTGCGCCTGCTGTCCACTCACCCGCCAGGACCCGGTGCCGGTTGCGGTGGCACCCGCCTGGCGGGTGCCCTGCGCGCCCAGCTCCACCCGGAACGCGCCAGGCTGCAGTGCATAGGAAGCCGGCAGCAAGGTATAGGTGCCCGCAGCGAGCCCGGGGACGCCTTCAGGAACGGTGATGCGCTGGCCGATGGCCGGATCGCTGCTGCCATCAGACAGGCCCAGCGGCGCGACCTGGCCACCATGGGTGGGAACGATGGCGTAGACCCCATTGCTGCTGGCACTGAAGGTATAGGCGGGGTTCGCCTCCGCCAGCGCGTGCCTGCGCACATCCACCGAACCGCCGCGGCCACTGATGAAGCCGGCACCGGTCAGCTCGCCGCCACCGGAGAGATCCAGCAGCGCGCCGTCGGCGATGTCGATCGTGTTGCCGACCAGATTGATGCCCGCCGCCGCTGCGCTGTTGATCATGCCGATCAGGCCAGGGGTGAAGTCGTTGCCGTCGACGCGCCAGCGCTGGCCGTCGACCGTTCCCCCGAAAGGAACACTCAGGCCAGCCGCACTGCTCGACGTCACACTGCCGGGCAGCAGGTCGATACGGGAACCGGCCCCTTGCGGGCCCATGCCGCCAAGTGTGAGCTGGCCCAGTGGCGCACGCACCACCCCGCCCTGCTCGACCTTGGCCGCCACCAGTGCCAGCGTACCGAACACCGAATCGGCCACGGCCGGCACGGCCCCGCTGGCATGGATGCGCAGTATGCCGTTGGCGTCGGTCCAGTCATTGCGACCGCCCAGCACATCGTAGATCGAGACCGCGATGCGCCCCTTGGTGCCTGCAACGGGATAGATCTGCGCCGCCGTGATGTCCATGCTGGACGCGCCAAGCAGCTGCGTGTCGAAGAAATTGCTGTTGCCACTGACCTTGGCAAGCAGGCGCAGGTCGCCCTCGCTGGCGAGATTCACATTGCCGAATGCGGAAAGATCGACGGTGTCACGCACCTCCAGCAGCTGCGTCGATGCCGTGAAGGCATGGCCCTGTGCATCGGCACGTGGCGCGCGCGGCGCAACGAAGGGATTGTTGGAGGTCTCACGGAACCAGCGCGCCTGCGCCAGGCGAAGGTAGGGGGCCTGGATATGCAGGCCGGTTCCCGTCGCGCTGCCTTCGGCCATGCCCATCGCCGCGTCACTCAGGCCGTACAGGCGTACGCTCTGGCCGAGGCGCAGATCCACATCGCCCTGCGCGCGCAGGTCGGCAAACAGCGAGAGGTGATCGAAGCCACCAGATTGGACCTGTGCCGCCGAGAGCTGGGCGCGCCCGAACTGCAGGGCTGCCGGGCCAGCCTGGTTGGCGCCGCCATCCTGCTGCACCAGCGTGATCGCACGCGGCCCGATTTCAGCGGCACCTGTGGCGGCGCCAGGTTCGTATAGCCCGCCACCGAACGCGATGCCCAGCGTGCCGCCCTGGGCACCCGCGCCACCGGCGGCGGCCTTCATGGTGCCATCCAGGTAAAGGCCATTGGCCGAGCGCAGGCTGATCGTGCCGCCGTTGCTGGCAACGGTCTGGTCACCCCTGCCCTGCACGGTGAGCGTCTCGCGGGCGCCCGATGCATCCAGCACGGCGCCGCGCTCGATCACCACGAACGCATCAGGCGGGCGGTTCTCCAGTCCGTCCCGCGACTCCCAGTCCAGAGTGCCACCGATGCCGATGCTGCCACCTGCGTGCACAAGGCCCTGGTAGCGACCGCTGACGTCCCGCTCGGCATGACTGTCACCTGACACATCCAGCACCGCACCACTGCCGATGCGGTAGGTCAGTGGCACGCCCCCCATCTGGTAGCGCTGCAGACGGTCACGCACGTCATCCAGCAGGATGCTGCCGCCACGGGCAATCAACGCGCCGGCCACATCCAGGTTGCCGGCACCGCGCAGTTCGATGGACTGCCCGGCATCCACCTGGACCACAGCGCCCTCACCAATGCGGACATCGCCACCGGTGGTGTTGCGCTGGGACCGCAGCAGCACGCTGGCACCACGGCGCTGCGTCACCTCACCCGTGGCCGGCTGGGCTTCATACAGCGGGGCCGTCCAGGTCTGCAGCCCTTCATCGGCGGAGGCTGCGCCGGCCGCGCCCTCGCGCACCCGCAGGCTCGGTGCCAGCACGTCCAGCCGCGTTCCTTCGGCGACGTCCAACCCGTCATGGCCATTGATGTCGTAGCGGCTGAAGCCGCTGCGCAACAACGTTGGAGACAGCCACAGGCTGCCGTCGTCACGTGCGCTGTCTGCCAGTACGACATGGCCACCGCTCGCCAGCTGAAGCGTACCGGCGCCACTGCTGCCCAATCCGCTCAGGTGTCCTGCCAGCTGCAGGCGTCCACTGCCATTGGTGCTTACCTGGCTGCTGTCCGCCAGCAATGCGATGTCGCCGCCCTTGCCACCGGTCACCTTGCCGTTCAGATCAACGCTGCCACCGCCATCGACACGGATACGGCTGCCCGCCGCGACGATCACGTCGTGGCTGCTCTCGATCTGGACACGGCCTCCATGGATCCACGGACGCGCGCTTCCGGCAGCCTCGTCCAGGCGTTGGTTGGCCCAGCGGCCATCGAGGTCGACTGCCGCCTCCGCACCCAGCGTGATCACCCCACGTCCGTTGGCCTGCACCACCTGCATCCTGCCGGTGGCATCGGCGAGGAGGTTGCTGGCCGTCAGGGTTCCGCTGGCGATGCGCAGCGAGCCATTGATGTCCACGCGCCCTGCCACCAGGTTCAGCTGCCCACCGTCGGCCAGCGACAGGGCGTTGTCCAGTGTGATGCTGCGCGAGGTGGCCAGATCCAGCCGTCCCCATTGCTGCGCGCTCAGCTGCTCGGCATCCAGCCACACGGTATTGCGCCGGCTTTCGTCCAACGCGCCCTGCAGGCTCCAGCTGCCTGTGGCCGCAGCAGGTTTGCCGATACGCACCTGCGAATCGAACACGGCGTTGCGGCCGCTGCCATCGAAACGTCCAAGCCAGAGCTGTGCGCCCCGCGCCACTGCTGTCTGCGACTGCGCATAGCCATCACTGTTGTTGCCGGGCGCACGGACCTGCCGCGAACCATTGAACACCGCCGTATCCACCTGTCCTTCCAGGACCGCCGTGGGCGCCGAGACCAGCAACCGGCCAGCATCGCGCCCCACCGTATATCCGTTCTCGTAGCGCGATTCCGCACCAATCAGCGGGTTGCGCCAGGCCTCGGTGATGCCCCACCGCGCCTGCTCCACCTCGTAGCCGCGATACAGGCCGGCAAATCCACGATCGGCCGGCGCGTCATCGAGCAGGTAGAGCTGGCCATCGTTGCCACGCAACCAGCTTTGCCTGATCGTGCCGCTGGCGACGTCCAGGCTGCCGCCGGAGAGGTTGATGCGGGAACCGCTACTGCTGATCACTTCGCTGGCGGCCAATTGCACGGTGCCACCCTGCGCCGCCCATTCGCCGATCGAATGCCCCTGGTTGCCCAGATAGCCGCCCACTTCCAGCAAACCACCGGCGGCGTACCAGCGCTCACCTTCGTTGCCGCCGGTTCCAGCGGGGAGCTGGACCAGTCCGCGGCGATCGACCCACACCTTGCTGCTTGTCAGCTTGCCGCTGTCACGGTTGTCCGGCGCATCGCGCAGCTCATTGCCCTGCACGTTGATTTCCAGCTGATTGCTTTCCATCGCAACGTTCACGCCGGTGGCGCCGGACACATCCAGCCGCGCTCCGTCGGCCAGCAGTGCACGCTGCTGCGCATCCACCACCACCTGTCCACCCGTCGCCAGCGTCAGCGATCCACGCTGGGCTTCCACGGTTCCGCCCGACACGATTTCCACACGCGACTGATCACGGCGATCCTGCAGGCGGGACAGGTTGTCGAACGCCCCCTGCGCGACCGTGCTGCGCACCGTGTCCTGCAGCGTCGACTGCTCCAGCAGTGCCTGGCGCTGGCTGTCCAATGCCGTCGTCTTACCGTCGTCCTCCAGCAGGATCGCCGTGGTCGACCCTTCGGCGAGGGTGACGCTGCTCTTCCTGTCAGCAGCGGAGGTCAACAGATGAATGGTGCCACGCTGGTTCAGCGTACTGGTCGCCACCACCACGCCTGCCTGCTGCACCGTGCGCCCGGCCAGGGTGACGTCACCTTCGCGCGCTTGGATCAAGCCGCTGTTGCGGACATCACCTGCAGTACTACCCGCCACGAAGCGGGGTGCAATCTCATTTCCCCCCGTGGTGGAGGACGTATTCTGGGCCGTGCCGACACCGCGACGGATCACGAAACTGTCGCCGGCGGCGAGCTGCGCCTGACCCTTGCGCGTATCGATCTGTCCCGCATTCTCCACGCTGCGGCCGGCCAGCAGTACATAGCCACCGCCACGCGTGGCCGTGGTGGGCTCGTGCGTGGCGATGCGAGCACCGCGCTCGACCATCACCTTGCCGAAGGCGTCGGTAAGCGCATCCGAACTCGCATTGACGCTGTACAGGCCCTGCTCGTTGAACTGCGTATCACTGATGCGTGCAGCGGCAGCCAACAGATTGCGGACGTTCACCTGGCTGTTGTTGCCAAAGACAACACCATTGCGGTTGGCCACGAAGACGGTGCCATCCGCCTTGAGCTGACCCAGGATCTGGCTGGGGCGCGCATTGGGATCATTGACGCGGTTGAGCACTGCCCATTCCGGGTTCTGCACGAAGCTCAACGTGGTATTGCCACCCACGTTGAAGGTTTCCCAGTTGAGGATGGCCTTGTCGGCGGTCTGCTCGATGCCGACCAGTACGCGACCGTCGCTGCCCTGCGACTGACTGGCCTGCCGCGCATTGATCCAGCCTCGGGTCAACGGATTCTCATCAACCTTCAGGCCGTCCTTGCCAAGCCCGTCGGCAACCACGAAGCCGGCGTCACGCCGCACCTGGCGGGCCTGTTCCTGCAGCCGTTGCTGCAGCGCGATGGCCTGCGCAGCGGTGCCCAGGTTGTCGATCGACTGCTGCAGTTTCTGCCGCGCGGCGTCCTGCTGCTGCGCGGGCAACTGGAACTGGATGGGTACGCCATTGGGCATCCGTCCACTCTGTGCAGCCGCACCCTGCGCCGCGCCACGGTCGGCAAACCAGCCCGGGCTGAACGCCTGCTGGGCTTGGCTGGCCGGCGCCACTGCCGTACCCAGCGCAACAGCGACAGCCCACGCCATGGGGTGGTTGCGGCGCGATGTGGATGGGCGGAGTACGGTCGTGAGCGGGTGCGACATCGGAACCTCGTCAACCTGGTTGGGTGGCCGCCGTCGCGGCGCTGTCTGGAAGGTGGGCGTCACTCGCCCTATCCCTGTTAGACGGGATCGAGGGCGTGAAGCCGACATCAAGAAAGCAAAGTGCGGGCGCCGGAACGCAGAAGGCGCCGGCATTGCTGCCGGCGCCTGTTCAGGCCTGGAAATACGGCCTGCGAGCGATTACGGACGGCCGAGGCCGGCGCAGGTGCTCGGGTTGTTCAGACCAGCGGTGCTGCCAGCAACCACGAAGCGGGTACGGATCGCATCGCGCCAGGTGGCGGTCAGCGGGACGAAGCCGTGGGCACGCGAAGCGGCATCGTTGTTGCCGTTGTAGTGGCCCAGCAGGAAGCTGCGCAGCGCGGTGGCCACTGCGGTGGTCTTGTAGCACTGGCCCAGATCGAAGTTGGTGTAGCCCACGATCGGGTAACCGACGGCCGGCGGGTTGGTGAAGACCGGCACCCAGTTGCGCGGATCGTTGGCAGCGGCACCGGTCGGCGGAGCGACGGTGTTCAGGGTCGCCTGCACGCTCGGATCGTTCGGCGAGTAGCCGCGGACCTTGGCGATCTTGGTCGCGTCGTCCAGGTTCGGAACCACGTCCGGGCCGATGTAGCCGATGCCGCCGGTGGTGGCATAGACCTTGTCGTACAGCGGCTGGCTGCCCAGCGCCGACGCGGTCACGAAGTTGGCCGGCAGGGCCGAGAACTGCTTCCAGAATTCCTGGGTGGTGCTGAACTTGCCGCCGATCAGGTTGGTACCGGCAGTGTCAGCGGCCGAGCAGGCGCTGGCCAGGAAGCGGGTCAGCAGTTCGGTGGTGCCGCTCTTCTCGTTGCGGTAGACGACGGTGATCGGGCCCGAACGGCTGCTGTCGACGTCGCTCCAGTTGGTGATCTTGCCCGAGAACACGCCGCACAGCTGGCTGACGCTCAGATCAAGGTTGCCGCCGGCGCTGTTGAACGGGATGGTCACCGAGGTGCCGACCGAAGGAATCTGGATCAGCGGACCGTAGGTCGGGGCGAAGTTGGCGTTGTAGGCGGTGATCTCAGCGTCGGTCAGGACCGAGTCGCTACCGGCGAAATGCACGGTGCCGGTGGTATTGAACAGCTGAGCCTTGTTTTCCAGGAAGGCCTGCTTGCCAGTGCCCGAACCGGTCACTTCATAGCTGAAGGTCGACGGCAGGATGCTGTCCGAGGAACCCTTGTACAGCTTGGCCGGCAGCGAAGCGCCGCCGCCCTGCACGAGCGACTGGGCCGAAGCGGCACCAGCAGTGGCAAGCAGCGCGGTGGCAACCAGCGCGGCCAGGGTCTTGTACTTGTTCATGATCTTCTCCTGAAGGGTTTACTGCGAAGGGAAACACCAAGGGAGGAACGGTCACTACACGCCTGCTGCCGCCGAGGGCCTCCCAGCCCACTCTGCGGCGACGTGTCCATGCTGGTCCGCGCCGATGACAGGCCGCTTAAGAAACCTGTGGAAGATCGAAAAAAGGTGTGGAGGATTGTGTGGAGAATCGGCTGGATGGAATCGACTTGATGGAATCGGCCGGCTAGAGCCGACTGGGTAGAGCCGACTGGGTAGAGCCGACTGTGTAGAGCCGGCTGGGTAGAGTCGACTGTGTAGAGTCGACTGTTAGTCGACTACCCTTCACACGCAGCAGCAGTACGAAGCACGCGCTCTGCGCGCTAGTCGACTAACAGTCGACTCTACCCGTGATGCGCTTTGCGCATCACTGCACCAAGGGGTTGAGGATGTCAGTAGATCCACGCCATGCGTGGATGGATCACCCACCACGCGCGCCGTACGACGTATCCACGCATGGCGTGGATCTACTGCACCAATTGATTCATCTCCATGATCGGCATGAGCACGGCCAGCACGATCGTCAACACCACGCCGCCCATCACCAGGATCATGGTCGGTTCCAGCAACGCGGTCAGCGCCATTGCACGACGCTCGATCTCGCGCGAGATCGTCTGCGCGGCACGATCCAGCAGCGGTGCCAGCGAACCTGTCTTTTCACCACTGGCCACGAGATGCACCAGGATCGGCGGATACACTTTCTGTACTTTCAATGCAGAACCCAACGCAGCGCCTTCGCGTACGCGCGCGGACACATCATCGGCACAGCGCGCCAGCAACGCGTTGCCCAGGGTCTGCCGCGCCGCCTCCAGTGCACGCAACAGCGGCACGCCGGCATCGAGCAGGATTGCCAGCGTCGAGGCGAAACGCGCGCTGTTCACGCCCAGCACGAAGCGCCCGATCATCGGCAGCCGCAGCAGCATCGCGTCCCAGCGCAGGCGCAGCTCGGGCCGGCGCAGCGCCAGTCGCCAGGCCACCACCAGCGCAGTAATGCCCAGCCCCGCCCACACGCCCCAACTGCGCACGAAAGCACTGGCCGCCAGCATCACCTGGGTCAGCATCGGCAGCGTCTGCCGCGCCTGCACGAACGCGGTCACCACCTGCGGCACCACGTAGCTGAGCAGGAAGATCACGATCGCCACCGACACCAGGCTGATCGCCGCCGGATAGATGAAGGCAGTCAGCACCTTGGCCTGCAGCGCATTGCGTTCTTCGATGTAGTCGGCCAGGCGCTCCATCACTCGCGCCAGGTCGCCGGAGTCTTCACCCGCCCCCACCAGTGCCCGATAGATCGGCGGGAAATCGCGCGGCCGCGCGGCGAGTGCCACGGTCAGGCGCTGGCCAGCACGTACATCCGCACGCACGGCAGTAAGCGCCTGCGCCACGTGCGGGCGCTCGGCCTGCTCGATCACCGCACTCAAGGCACCTTCCAACGGCAGGCTGGCGGCCAGCAGGCTGGCCAGCTGGCGCGTGGCCCAGGCCAGCTCACTGGCTGACAACCGGCGAGCACCCCAGCCACTGCCGGCACTGCGCGCCGCACTGACCTGCACAGGCGTCAGCCCACGCCCGCGCAGCAGCTGACGCGCACCGCGCGGGCTGTCGGCGTCCAGCTGGCCTTTCTCGATGCGGCCCTGCGCGTTGGCGGCCTGATAATCGAACAGTGCCATCGTCGTCTCAGTCGTCGCCGGTGACGCGCAGGATCTCTTCCAGCGTGGTCACCCCGCTGTCGACCCAGCGCTGGCCGTCCTGCCGCAACGTGCGCATGCCGGCGCGCCGCGCGGCCTCGCGCAGCGCGGGCTCGCCCTGCCCTTCATGGATCAATGCGCGCACGCGGTCATCGACCACGAACAGTTCGTGGATGCCGGTACGACCCCGATAGCCGCTGTTGGCGCAGGCCGCACAGCCCACCGCGCGCCACATGGTTCGGCCTTCGCCATCCACCTCGGCACGCCGGCACTGCGTGCACAGCCGGCGCACCAGCCGCTGCGCCAGTACGCCGCGCAACGACGAGGCCAGCAGGAACGGCTCCACGCCCATGTCGGCCAGGCGGGTCACCGCCGAGATCGCATCGTTGGTATGCAGCGAGGCGAGCACGCCGTGGCCGGTCAGCGACGACTGCACGGCAATCTGCGCGGTTTCCAGATCGCGGATCTCGCCGATCATGATGGTGTCCGGGTCCTGGCGCAGGATCGCGCGCAGCGCGGTGCCGAAGCTCATGCCGATGCGCGCATTGACCTGGATCTGGCCGATGCCAGCGAAGTCGTACTCCACCGGATCTTCCACGGTGAGGATGTTGCTGGTGCTGCTGTCGAGCTGGCCCAACGCGGCGTACAGCGAGGTGGTCTTGCCGCTGCCGGTCGGCCCGGTCACCAGCACGATGCCATGCGGCTGCCGGATCAATCCGGTGAACGTGGCCAGGGTGTCATCAGCCATGCCCAGGCGCTGCAGCTGGAGACGGCCGGCATCCTTCTCCAGCAGTCGCAGCACGGCGCGCTCGCCATGCCCGGTCGGCACCGTGGAGACACGGATGTCCAACGGACGCCCACCCACGCGGATCGCGATGCGGCCATCCTGCGGCAAGCGCTTCTCGGCAATGTCCAGGTGCGCCATGATCTTGATGCGCGACACCAGCGCTGCATGCAAGGCGCGACGCGGCTGCACCATGTCGCGCAGCGTGCCGTCGACACGGTAACGCACCACCGAATGGGTCTCGAACGGTTCGATATGCAGGTCGCTGGCGCCGTCGCGGGCGGCCTGAGCCAGCAGCGCATTGATCATGCGGATCACCGGTGCATCGTCCTGCGCATCCAGCAGATCGGTGACCTCCGGCATGTCCTGCATCAGCCGGTCCAGATCGACTTCGCTTTCGGCGGCACCCACTACTGCAGCGGCATCGCCGCCGTCACGGTACTGCTCACCCAGCCGCTGCTGCCAGGTCGCCGCATCCAGTGCCTGGAACGGCAGCGGGCCATGCCGGCGGCGCAGTTCGGCCACGGCCCACGCCGCAGTTTCGGCGGTGCCCAGCAACACCGGCTCGCCGCCCGCCTCGGACAGCATCACGCCATGGCTGCGCACCCAGGCGTACGGCAGCGGCGCGGCAGCGCTCACGGCCCGATCACCAGTTCCGGCGTGTAGCCCAGCCCGCGCAGGCGCTGCAGCGCAGGGTCCAGCGTCGCCGGATCGCGTGGCAATCGCACGCGCAGGCGTTGCCCGCTCTCGCCGGGCGTCGCTTCGGCATAGGCCTGCAGGCCCAGTGCCCGCACCTGTGCCACGCCCTTGCTGGCACGCGCCGGGTCCAGCCCCTGCGCGAACTGCACCAGCTGGGCATCGCCGTCACCGGCCGGATACAACGCTGCCAGGCTGGTGTTCTGCAGTGGCTGGCCCTGTCCATCGCGCGCATTGCCCTGGCCGAGCACAGACAGGTCCTGCGGCGGCAGCTGCGGTGCGGACAGCGCCGGCAAGGCCCAGCTCTGTACCGGCTGTGCGCCGGCCTGCGCATTGCGCATGTAGTCGTAGCGGTCACGGGTCAGGCGCTGGCCGGCGGCGGGGTCGCGCACCACGTGCGGGCGCAGGAACACCATCAGATTGGTCTTGGCGCGCTTGCGCGTGTCGCTGCGGAACAAGGCGCCCAGCACCGGGATCTTGCCCAGCCCCGGCACCGCATCACGACCGTGGCTGACGTTGTCCTCCAGCAGGCCACCCAGGACCATGATCTGGCCATCGTCCAGCAGCACGCTGGTATCCAGCGCTCGCTTGTTGGTGATGATGCCGGCGGCACTGTTGGCACTCTGCGCGTCGATGCTGCTGACTTCCTGGTAGATGTCCAGCTTCACCGTGCCGCCCTCGGAAATCTGCGGGCGCACCCGCAGCTTCAGGCCCACGTCCTCGCGCACGATGGTCTGGAACGGGTTGTTGCTGCCGCCACCGCCGTCAGTGACGTAGCGGCCGCTGACGAACGGTACGGTCTGGCCGACCATGATGCTGGCCGCCTCATTGTCCAGCGTCATCAGGTTCGGCGTGGACAGGATGTTGGCGCCGCCCTTGCTCTGCAGCGCGTTGGCCAGCGCTTTCATGTTGAGGATCTGCCCGACACCGGGCAGGTTGATGGTGCCGTCGATCACGCCGATCTTCAGGCCATCCTTGGGCAGCACGTCCAGCGTGGTACGCGCACCGGTATTGAGCCCGCTGCCGCCAGTGGCGCCACCGAAGTGGGTGCCACCAAAGGTGCGGCCATTGCCCACCATCCACTGCACCCCCAGCTCGGCCGCGTCGGTCTGGTTGACCTCCACGATCAGGCTCTCGACCAGCACCTGTGCACGGCGCTGGTCGAGCTGGTCGATCACCCGCCGCAGGTTGCGGTACACCGGCTCCGGCGCCGAGATCAGCAGCGTGTTGGTGGCCACGTCCGCCTGCACCGAGATGCCGTTCTGGCTGAAGCCGGTGCTTCCCGCATCGATCGGGTCGCGGCGGTTCGGGTCGAGCCGCTGTGATTCCAGCGCGTTGCCGCCGGTCTTGGCCTGCTGCGGCTGCGACGGCTGCGCAGGCGTGGAACGGTTGGCGTCGCCAGGCAGCGGCGTGATGCCTTCGTTGCTGCCCATCGCCGGTGCATCGCTCTGGCCGGCCACCACACCGCGCAGCACGCCGGCCAACTGGTTGGCCTGGGCATTGCGCAGATAGACCACATGCAGGTTGCCGGACTCGTCCTGGGCACGATCCAGCTTCTCCACCAACTGCCTCGCCAGGCGCGTGCGACCGGGGCTGCTCGAGCGCAGCAGCACGCTGTTGCTGCGCGGGTCGGCCATTACCACCACCTTCTGGTTGGGCTCGGCGCCCTGCGCATCCAGCAGCGGCGCGACCATCGCAGCGACGTCAACGGCAATGCCCTGTTGCAGCTTCACCACATCGGTGTCCATGCCGGCCGGCGTATCGACGCTGGCGATCACCCGCGCGATGCGCTCCAGATTGTCGGCGTAGTCGGTGATCACCAGGGTGTTGTTGCCCGGATTGGCGGTGATCGGATTGTCCGGGCTGATCATCGGCCGCAGCACCGCCACCAGCGCGGCCGCGTTCTCGTAGCGCAGCGCGAAGGTGCGCGTGGCGACCTCACCGCCGGCACCACCGGTGCCAACGCGTCCTCCCAACAGCTTGGCATCGGCCTGCGGCACCACCCGGCTGACGCCGCCGTTCTCTACCACGGCGAAGCCACGCATGCGCAGTGCGCCCAGCAGCAACTGGTAGGCCTGGGTACGGCTGACCGGGCCATCGGAAACCACTGTCATCTTGCCGGTCACCCGTGGGTCGACCAGGAACTGGCGCCCGGTGAAGCGTGCGGCCATGCGCAGCACGCCACCGATATCGGTATCCACCAGGTTCAACTGCACCGGCTCATCGCGGGCGTCCTGCGCCAGCACCGGCGCCGATGCGTGGGCCATGCACACGATCAAGGCCAGTGCGGTACTGCAGGCAAGGCTGCGCATCGCCCTCATGGATGGGCACCCACGTTGAGCACCATCACGATGTTTCCGGAAATCCGTGCCGCCGGCATGTTCGCATCCCCTGTGCGTGTCAGTTGCAGCTGCTGCAGTTCGATGGCCGGATCGGCCAGCACGGGCAGCAGCCAGTTCCACAGCGCGTCAGCGGGCACCGCCTGCACCTGCAGGTGCCAACGCCCGTCGCGCGCTTCGATATGCAGTCCGTCGGCAAGGCCGGCCGACTTGATTCCATCACGCAACCCGGCCATCGTCGGGCGCTGCCCCTGCGTCTGCTGCTGGCGCTCGCGTGCCTGCAGCAGTGGCGCCAGTACACGCGCCTGTGCCTGCAGCCGCGGCAGCTCGGCCTGCCAGTGCGTGCGCTGCTTCAGCAGCGGCTCCAGCCACAACATCCACAGACCCGCCGCCAGCAGCGCCACCACCATCACCCACAGCATCAGCCGGTCGCGCGGTGGCAGGCGTTGCCAGCGCTGCTGCAGGCCCTCCATTGCCTCGCCCAACCGCAGGGTTCGGATCGTCACTGTCCAGCTCCGCTCACCCGCAGGCTTCCACCGGCTTCGCGCGCCAACTGCAGGCCCTGTGCCTGGACCGCTTGCTGCCAATGCTCAAGCCGCTGCGGATCGTCGGCCAATGCCTGGGCATCGGCATCCAGCTCCATGTCCAGCTGCCCGGGTTGGTAATGCAGGCTGCGCACCTGCCCGGCCAGCTCCGGAACCGCCTGCAGCGTGGCGGCTACCTGACGCTGCAGCGGCGGCAACGGCGGCGCCGGCAGTGGCACGGCCAGTGCTCGCCTTGCCTGCAGCACCGGGTCCACCACGTCGGTGATCTCCGGGAAGCGTGCGCTGAACTGGCGTGCCATGTCCTGTTGCAGGGCCTCGCCCTCACTTCGCCACCGCGAGACCTGCAGCTGCAGACCGAGCGCGGCCAGCAACATCGCCGCCAATGCCAGCCCGATCGCAAGCCGCGGCGCTTTCCGGCCCGCCCCGGGCAGCGGCAATGACCAGCCTGGCAAGGGGCCAGAGGCCTGCCGTTCATGGGGGATGGCGGTGGCCGGCAGGCTGTCCGGCCACGTCGGCGGCACACTATCGATCCACTGCACGGCCTGCATGCCGGCCTGTTGCAGGCGCACTGCCAACGCCTGCATCACCGCACAGGCATCACGTCCGCCATACCATTGAACGAAACCCCGATCGCGCCCGCTGCGTACCAGCAGGTGCTCGCCGCTGACCTGCAGCGTGGCATGGCCGTCCTGCCAGGGCAGCAGCAGCGGCGTCGGATACAGCGCCTGCAGCCGCAGTGCGCACGAAGCCAGCAGCTGCTGCGCCTGCAGGACCGCCTGCTGGCCCAGCCAGGCCACAGGAACCGCGCCGTCCGTCGCCTGCGCACCGTGGGCCAACGCGACCTCCTGCAGGTCATCCAGAAGCATCGCCTCCACCTCACCCTGCAGCGCCGACTGCAGGCGGCGCCCCGACAACGGTGGCAGCTGCAGTTCCAGCAGGATCAGGTCGTTCGGATCGAGGCAGGCGTGCACCGCAGCCTGCGGATGCCGCAGGCCCAGCGCCGCCAGTGTGTCGCGACCGTGAGCCAGCACCTCGCCCTTGTGCAGCTGCGCCCAGTCCACCGCGCTGTCGGCGCGCAGGCGCTCAAGCGCCGGCAGGCGCACCCGAAGCTGCACGTTCATGCGCCGATCCTCGTCCACACGCGTTGCACACGCACGCCATCGTCGCGGTACTCGCGCCAGAGCAGCGCGCGAAAATCAACCGCGCTGCCATCAGCCTGCACCTGGCCGACTGCCAGGAACCACTCGCTATGGATACCCAAGGGAAGCACGGCCATCTGTTCGTTGCTCAGTTGGAGTCGGTTGGCGATGTCGCCGCGATTAAGCAGCCAATGGCCAGCGTCACGCTCACCGAGCAGCGCCTGCAGCCGCGCCGGCTCGACCGCAGGCGTCACCGCCTGCAGAACGCGCAGGTCGCTGGTGTTGGCGTTGACCAGGGTCTGCGCCGGCAGCACCACGGTGCGCCGCGCCAGCGCCTGCAGCGCTACCGGATCGGCACCCAGCAACGCCTGTTCGATCAGTGATTCGCGCGGCAGCGGTGCCTGCGCCTGCATGTCGCCATCGCGCAGGCGCGCCTGGATGTGGTCCGCGGCGGATGTGCAGGCGCCCTGGCCCAGCCCCTGCCCGGCACACAACGCGATGAACGCGCGCCGCGCCTCGGGGTCCGGCCTGCCATGCGCCAGCAGGTTGCGTAGGTTGAACATCGACTGCGCATCGACCAGCTGCAGCTGCACCGGCAACGGCGCCTGCAGCTCCAATGGGCGGGCCCAGCGCCCGCTGCGCACCGTGGTCAGCTGTTCCTTTACATCCTCACGCAGCTGCTGCGCCGCACGCTCCAGCGTTGCATCCACCGCCATACGCACCTGCGCGCGTAGCTGGTCGCCACGCAGCGCACGTAACTGGGCCGACTGCCGGGTCAGCAGTGCCGTGGCAATCACCGCCACCAGCGCCACCACCAGCAGGGCGACGATCACCGCCATGCCACGTTGACGGGCACTTGAAACAGAACGCATCGGGGCTGACATCGGCCTGCCTCACAGCTGCCAGGAGCCGATGTCCGCGTTCCCGGCGTCGCCGCCGGGCTTGCTGTCCGCACCCAGCGAGAACACATCGATGTCGCCGTGGGTGCCAGGTATCTGATACTGGTACGGATGGCCCCACGGGTCATTGGGCAGGCGATCCAGATAGGGCGTGACCGGCATCGCGCCACCGCCCTGCGGGGGCTTCACCAGTGCCTGCAGGCCCTGCTCGGCACTGGGATAGCGACCATTGTCCAGCTTGAACAGCTTCAAGGCCTGCATCAATGCGGCGATGTCCTGGCGCGCCGCCACCACGCGTGCCTGGTCGGGACGGTCCATCAACCGCGGCACGATCAATGCGGCGAGGATGCCGATGATCACCACCACCACCATGATCTCGATCAGGCTGAAACCCTTCTGCCGAGCTTTGCGACCACGAACCTGCCTTGCCATTGTTCCGCCCTCGTCATCCTGGAAGAGACCGCTGCGCCATGGTCAGCGGTGCATGTGTCAGTACGATAAACATCCACCGGCAATTCGCTGCGCGTGTGCCTGTGCAGGCGCAACGCGCGCAGCCGGTGCACATGCAGACTCGAACAGGTCCCGCGGCACGCTGGCCAGCGCATCGTCGATGCAGCCGCGCAGCAATGGGTGCGCACAGGCCTGCAGCAGCCGCACGCACTGCATCGGCGACCACGCCGTTCCATGATCGAGGCCGATGAACATCCGATAGGCCTGGTGATAGCGCAGGTCGTCGTACACGCGCTGGGCACTATTCAGATCGCGCATGACCACCAGCAGGGCCGCGCGTTGCAGCAGCCGCGCATCGCCTGCATCAAGCGGCAGCGGGCTCATGGCCGCTTCGGGCCAGGGCCGCAGCTGCAGATCGATGGCTTTTCGCAGCGCCACCAGTGGGTGCGCACTACCGTCCAGTGCCGCCCAGCGCGCCGCATCTGCCCAGGCGTCACTGGACAGCACCCAGACCCAGGAATGCCCATAGCGCTGCACGTTCAATGGCGTATGCCGTGCCTGCTCCAGTGACTGGCTCAGGTGACGATCCAGCTCCAGCATGCTGATCCTGCGACTGTCTGCCATCGGCGCCGCCCGTGCTCCGCGACGCGTGGTGCGCCGTACTCTGGAGAAGACGTCAGCAAGGCAGGTGAAGCGACAGCGCGCATGCAGCTCTGTGCGCTGCGTGGCGCTTCATCGCCAACGTCATCGCAGCGTCATCTGCCTGCAGGCTTCGCGCTCCAGTCGCGGTGCGTCGCCCCCGCAACGGCGCGCCAGTATCGCCACGTCGCTGCGCGCGGCGAACGCGGCCAGCGCATCGGTCATCTCCGCGTCATCGCACCATGACCCCATCGCAACGCGTAGCGCCGGCAATTGCCAGCTGTCCATCACACCGTGGGTACCCGCCACGAACCAGTGCCACAGCCGATGGTGCAGCACCTGCTCGTGCAGCTGCGCCAGATCGTCAATGCCATGAACCCCCGTCAACAGCAGTGCGCGCGCGAGGGCCGCAGGTGACAACGCACCGGCTTCAGACAGGGGAAGCGCCTGCTGCTGCAGGCGCAGCAGCATCGCCAGCGGGTGCGACTGCGGATCGAAATCCAGCAGCACCGCCTGTCGCTGCCACTGCGCATCGGACACCACGCACACCCATGGCGAGCCATAGCGATGCACCATCAACGGCCGTCGCTGTGTGGTTTCCAGCAACGCCGACAGATTGCGACGCAGATCCAGCACACCGATGGTCTCGTTGCGCATCCTTGGCTTCTCCTTGCTTGCAACAGCCCTGCGCGGTGCGCACGGCCAGCGTCTTCATCTATCCAAGGACGGCAATGCCACCCGGAAAGCGACGCAGATCCAGCGACATCGTCAGTCGCAGCTGCTCAAGCGCCGCGTCCGGATCATCGATGCGGAAGCGACCGCTGACCGGTGCGCGCGCCAACGCCGATTCGCCCAGCAGTACCTTGCCGCGGCGGTAACGGTTGATCTCCTCCACCACCTCGCGCAGCGGTGCGCGGCGGAACACCAGCATGCCCTCGGTCCAGGCACTCACTTCCGACGCCACGGCCTCGGCCACCACGCCACTGAGGCGCTCGTCGTACTGGGTCTGCTGGCCCGCCTGCAGCTGCAGCCGGCCCTGCGGATGCTCGATGCGGGCACTGCCCTGCAGGCAGGTCACCCGCACCTGACCCTGCGTGTTGCGTACGTCCAGGCGCACCGCTCCCTCATCGGCAATCACACAGCCCGGGCCCGCGAACAACGCCAGGCGCAGGCCGGCCCGGGTCTCGATCGCGGCCTGGCCCTGCACCAGCTCGAAGCCTTCGCCCTGCGCGCCCGCGCGGCGGCGCAGGCTGCTCTGCGTATCCAGTTCGATCTTCAGCTGCGGCGAGGGCGCGATCTGCAGTCGCTCACCGGTGCCGGTGTGGAAATCGGCCGCCATCGCCGTCACCGAGGGCCATAATCCCAGCGGCGGACGGATCGCCGCCACCACCACCAGACTGGCCGGCGCGGCAATCGCCGCGCCCAGGAAGGCACGCCGGCTCCAGCGCTGGGCCGGCGACGGCGCGACCGGTTGGCGCGCGGCGGCGGGCAGCTGCTCGCCGGCCAGCCGCACCTGCTCCCACTGCCGGCGCGCACGTCCGAACGCTTCACGATGACGCGGGTCGGCCTCGCACCACGCGCGGAACCGGCGCCCGTCGGCGGCGGTCGCCTCGCCCGAGGTCAGCCGCACCACCCACGCGTGGGACTGACGCTCAACGGCATCCAACGGGCGTTGCGGGCGATCGTCAGGATCCATGGGGGCTCATGCCGGACCCGCACGCTGCGGGGTTCTGCTCGGCGTCAAAGTGTAGACGGATGCCGTCGCTCAGAACCGCACCTGGCGCCCCTGCCCGCTGCGCTCGGCCAGGTAGTCCTGGGCCGCCTTCAGCTCACGCTGCACCAGCCGCAGCGACACACCGAGGTGGTCGGCCACGTCGCGCTGCTGCAGGCCATCGACGCGGATTGCCAGCAGGATGCGGCGACGGCGCTCGGGCATGCGCTGCAGCAGGCCGACCATGTCTTCCAGCGCGAAGTCCAGCTCGGCCGCCTGCGCTGGACCAGGTGCAGGGTCGGCCATGTCCATCAGCGTATCCACCTCCTCCAGGCTCAGCAGGCGGTGGTCAGCACGTTGGCGGTCGATCACGGTGTTCATCGCCATGCGCAGCAGGTAGGCCGCGGGGTTCTGCACGGCATCCAGGCGGTCACGCCGCGCACTCAGGCGCATCCAGGTGTCCTGCAGCGCGTCCCCGGCCAGCTCCTCCGATCCCAGCTTGCGCACCAACCGCCGTTTCAGCTCGTCGTAGGCACCCAGAAGGTGGTCCATCAGGTCAACTGCCCCAGCCGTACCGTTGCTCATGTTCGAATCCTTGAAGTCATGGAAGGGGCGCGCGCCCGCCACAGTCGTGGTCGGTGCCGGAAGGACGGATCTGCAGCGTCACCGGCTGTGGCAGCGCGGCGGTCTCGGTCGCCAGCACCAGGCCCTGCATTGCCTGCAGCAGGTGAGCATCGCGGTGATCGCTGCCACTGCCGGACAGCAGCTCGGGCTCGCTCACCTTGCCCGCGCCGTCGATGCGGAAGCGCAGCGTCGCGGCATAGCGGCCGGGCGCGATCTCGGGGTCGTCGCAGAACGCCGCGCGCAGCCTCTGTTGCAGGCCGCCATAACGACGCCGACGTTCGGCCTCGGGAAGTTCGGCACCAACACCGGGTTCGGCGGCCGAGGGCATGCCCCGACGCAGCACCACGCGCTGCTCGCCGATCACCTCGGCCTCGACGCCGGAGTCCTGCAGCAGCGCCTGCAGGGCGGGCAGCGGCGGCAGGCTGGCGCGCAGCGCATGGCTGCTGCGACCCGCGGCAAGATCGCCCGGGTACATCACCGACCACCCGCTGATGACGCTGAAGCGCTCGACCGCCTGTTCCAGCGGCTGCGCAGGGATGTCGTAGGCATGAACACCGTCCTGCGCGGCGGCGGCAAAGGACAGCAGCAGCCATGCGGCGATGGCCACCTTCCAAGTTCTGACCGCATGGTGTCCATTCAGCCCCCTGACGTAGAACACATGACCCTCGGCAGCGACAGCAGCTGCAGTGGACGCGCACCACGACCGGAACCCCGGCCCGCGCGCGACCCGCAAGCGGGCTCAAAACGTACCGGTGCCAGATGTCATTGCGATGACCGCCGCCACGGCTGACGCCGAGGCAGGCTCCGTGGAGCCAGTCATGCATCAGGAATCAATGAACCGAGCAGACAGGTTCATCTGCGCACGGGATCCGACCCCGACAGATCGCGGAAGCTGTCAGGCGGCGGGGCGGTATGGCCAGGCAGGACCGTTGGCGCCATGGATGGCGCCATCGAGCCCCCAAGGAAGGGTTCACGGCGTGTCCTGCCTGGCCATACCGCCCCGCCGCCCCACGGAGAATCGCTGTTGCTGTTGCTGTTGCGCCTGAGGTTGCCGGCCAGCGGCCGGCACTACCCGCGGGTGCCGGGTGCAACCCGGCCGCAACCACCCATCCCTCAAAGCGGCAGCTGGGTCGTCTGCTTGATCCGCTGCATCGGAATCTCGGTCTTGGTGTTCTGCACCCCGGCAATCCGGTTCAGGTGCTGCATCTGGAACTGCCGGTAGGCATCAAGGTCCGCCACCGCCACCCGCAGCAGGAAATCGCAGTCGCCCGCCATCAGATGGCATTCAAGCACTTCCGGGAAAGACTTGATGCTGTTGATGAAGTGGTTGGTGGTGTCCTCGTCCTGCCCGCGCAGCCAGACCCGCACGAACACCGTGAAGCCACGGCCCACCTTGGCCTCATTCAGCAGGGCAACGTAGCGGTCGATGTAGCCGCCCTCCTCCAGCAGCCGTACCCGCCGCAGGCAGGCCGACGGCGACAGCCCGACCAGCCGGGCCAGCTCCAGGTTCTGCAGGCGGCCGTCGCGCTGCAGGGCGTCGAGGATGCGCCGATCGAGGTTGTCGAGTTGATACTGCATGCAATTTCGCCCTGGACGCCTTCAGCCGCATGAGATTTCAATCATCCAGAATCCAGTGGCATCAACGCAGCCCGATTTCGCGATTGGACCGCTAGCATGGGCCACCCCCACCTCGTTGTGCCGCTCCATGGACGCCCGTACCACCCTCCCCCTGCCCAACACCTGCGATACCGCCCCGCGTGCCGAATTCCTGCGCGGCCTGCGTGCCGCCGTGCCGGTGATGATCGGCTTCATTCCGTTCGCCCTGGTGCTCGGCGCGCAGGCGGCCCAGAAAGGCCTGAGCGCACTGGAAGTGCCACTGATGACCGGCCTCAACTTCGCTGGCGGCTCGGAGTTCGCCGCCGTCGAACTGTGGACCTCGCCGCCGCATATCGCACTGATCGTGGCGATCACCGCGCTGGTCAACAGCCGCCACCTGCTGATGGGCGCCAGCCTGGCCCCGCTGCTGCAGCATCTGCCGCGCCGCCGGGTGCTGCCGGCGCTGTTTTTCATGTGCGACGAAAGCTGGGCGATGGGGGTTGCCGATGCGCGCCGCCGTGCGCTCGGCTTCAGCCTGGCCTATTACCTGGGCGTTTCGGCAGGGCTGTACACGGTCTGGGTGGCCTGCACGGCACTGGGCGCGATCGTCGGCCCGATGTTGGGCGACATCCATGCCTACGGTTTCGACATGGCCTTCCCTGCGGTATTCCTGGTGCTGCTGCGCGGCATGTGGCAGGGCATGAAGGCAGCACGGCCGTGGCTGGTCAGCCTGATCGTGGCCGCCGCCACCTACCTGCTGATCCCGGGCGCGTGGTACGTGGCCAGCGGCGCACTGGCCGGCCTGGCCGCAGCCTGGCTGCTCGCGGAGGACGCAGCATGATCTTCAATGGCTTGATCCACTGGACTTCAGTACTGACCATCGTGCTGATGGCCGCCGCCACCTACCTGACCCGCATTGTCGGTTTCCTCGCGCTGCGCAACCGCACACTGAGCAAACGCGCAGTGACGGTGATGGAAGCCGCGCCGGGCTGCGTGCTGATCTCGGTGATCGCCCCGGACTTCGTCGCCGACAAGCCGGCCGACCTGGCCGCACTGGCGATCACCTTGCTGGCCGCCACGCGGCTGTCGATGCTGCCGACGGTGCTGATCGGCGTCACCTCGGCCGGACTGCTGCGCTATCTGATGGGCTGACTGCGTGGTGCGCCGGGCAAAGGCCCGGCGCTGGCCAGTCATCGCAACACGGCCCGTACGCGCGCTGCCGTCAGGCGCTGCTGCTTGCCGCCAGCAGGCACAGGCTGCGCGGCGGCAGCGTCCAGGCGCCTTCCTCATCCGGCTCCAACGGCGTTTCGTCGGTCTGCAGGAGTACGCGCCGGAACGACAGGGCGTCGTCTGACACACAGAACCGCTGCGGCTGCTCCCCGGCGTTCAACAGCAGGGCCAGGCTGACATGCCGCCCGGGCTCGCGCAGGCCACTGTCCGGACTGCGACCGTCCAGTACGATCAGTAGCGCACGCAGCCCTGCGTCATGCCAGTCCGCTTCCTCCATGCCGCGACCATCTGGATGCCGCCAGTCGATATCGCGCAGGCCCAGCGCCTCATCGTATTCGCCGCGCAGGAACCGGTTCCGGCGCAGCAGGCCGTAGCGCCGGCGCAGTGACAGCGCCCGCCGCACGAACGCCACCTGCGCCTGTGCAGCCGGCAATGCTGCGCGCTCCCAGTCGATCCAGCTCAGCGGATTGTCCTGGCAGTAGGCGTTGTTGTTGCCCTGCTGCGAATGGCCGAACTCATCGCCGGCCAGCAGCATGGGGGTGCCCTGCGCCAGCAGCAGCGTGGCCAGCAGGTTGCGCATCTGCCGCGCACGTACGGAGAGGATCGCCGGATCATCGGTCTCACCCTCCACGCCATGGTTGCTGGAAAGGTTGTGCGAATGGCCATCACGGTTGTCTTCGCCGTTGGCTTCGTTGTGGCGGTCGTTGTAGCTCACCAGATCATGCAGCGTGAACCCATCGTGTGCCGTTACCAGATTGATGCTGGCCGACGGCCGCCGGCCGTGGTGCTCGAACAGGTCGGCCGAGCCGGTGAAGCGGGTAGCGAATTCCGGCAGCTGGCCGCCATCGCCGCGCCACAGTGCGCGCACCGTATCTCGGAAACGGTCATTCCATTCGGCCCAGCCCGGCGGGAACTGGCCCAGCTGGTAGCCGCCCGGGCCGATGTCCCATGGCTCGGCAATCAGCTTCACCTGGCTCAGGATCGGGTCCTGGCGTACCGCATCGAGGAAGCTGCCTGAGGCGTCGAAGCCATGCCGTTCGCGGCCGAGGATGGTTGCCAGGTCGAAGCGGAACCCATCCACCCGCATCTCGGTCACCCAGTAGCGCAGCGAGTCCATGACCATGCGCAGCGCACCGGCATTGGTCAGGTCGAACGTATTGCCGGTACCCGTATCGTTTATGTAATAGCGGCGATCATCGGCCAAACGGTAGTAGCTGGCGTTGTCGATGCCCTTGAACGACAGCGTAGGGCCCAGCTCGTTGCCTTCGGCCGTGTGGTTGTAGACCACATCCAGGATCACTTCGATGCCAGCATTGTGCAGCCGCGCGACCATCTGCTTGAACTCGGCCACGGTGCCCAGCGACAGGTAACGCGGCTGCGGCGCGAAGAAGCCGATGGTGTTGTACCCCCAGTAGTTGCGCAGCCCGCGCTCGAGCAGCTGCTGGTCATCGACGTAGGCGTGCACCGGCAGCAGTTCGATGGCGGTCACGCCCAGATGGCTGAGGTGGTCGACCACTGCGTCATGGCGCAGGGCAGACAAGGTGCCACGCTCGGCCTGCGGAACATCGGGGTGTTGCATGGTCAGCCCGCGCACGTGCGCTTCGTAGATCACGGTCCGGTCCCAGGGCGTGGCAGGTGATCGCTCGGCACCCCAGCTGAAGGCCGGATCGATCACGGCACAGCGCGGCATGTAGCTGGCGCTGTCGCGGCGGTCGAAGCTCAGGTCGCCATCGCGGTGGCCCAGGGTGTAGCCGAACAGGTGGGGGGCCCACTTCAGTTCGCCCACAATCTGCTTGGCGTAGGGGTCCAGCAGCAGCTTGTTGGGATTGAAGCGATGGCCTTCCTCCGGCGCATAGGGGCCATGCACCCGGTAGCCATAGCGCTGGCCGGGCCGCACGTCCGGCAGGTAGCCATGCCAGATCTCGTTGGTGTACTCGGGCAGCGCGATGCGTTCCATTTCGCGGTTGCGTGCATCGAACAGACAGAGTTCAACCCGGGTGGCATGCCGCGAGTACAGCGCGAAGTTCACACCCAACCCGTCCCAGGTCGCTCCCAGCGGGAAGGGCCGGCCTTCGCGCACGCGCGAGGTCTGCGTCCACTTACGGCTCGCCATCGGTGCCCTCCTCCCCGCGCGCGGCGGCAATCTCGGCCTCCACCAGCCGCTCGGCCATGTGCCAGTGCCGTTGCTGCTGATCATCCGGGCGCCCTTCTGCCTCCCAGATCTGGTGGGCCAGTGCCTCAATCCGCTGCCGTCGTTCCCTGCTGTCCATCCCTACCTGCCTCCTCGTTGATCCATATCGCCAACGGGCTGCCAGCCAGAAGCCTGGCCACGTCCGTGGTTGCGTTGAAATGTTCGATACGCCCGTCAAGGACGTTGCGCATGGGGCCTGTCGGCACCCCACGCAGCGTCACATCGCTGCCGACGTCGCGCGGCGCATGCAGGCTTGGGCCAGGCATGGCGGTGGGCGAACCACGCCGCACGACCACCAGCAGCATCTGCGCCTGATGCCTGCGCGTGAACGCCAGCCACGGTGAGCGCACCGGCGCCGACAGCGGCTGCAGCGCGCCGTGCAGGAACAGCTGCGGGTGCCTGCGGCGGCAATCCAGTAATCGCCGGAGTAGAAATGCCTTGATCCCACCGTCCCGCCAGTCCTCCAGCAGCGCGGGCCACGCGCGCGCATCACGCAGCCACGCCTGCCGCGCTGGATAATCCACGGCGCGCCGGTTGTCCGGGTCCACCAGGCTCAGGTCCCAGCCTTCACCGCCTTGGTAAAGATCGGGCACGCCGGGAAGGCAGTGCTGCAGGCACAGCTGTGCCAAACCGTTGCAGGCGCCCGCCGGCGCGATGCGCGCCACGAAGGTCGCCAGCGCCTCCCGCACCGGCTGCAACGGCGCTCCATCCAGCAGCGCGTGCAGCCACTTCGCGGCGGCCTCCTCCACCGCCACGTTGGGATCGGACCAGCTGCTGACCCGTTTGCCTTCGCGCAACGCCTTGGTCAGCCATTGCACCATCCTCGATGCGAAGTCGGCGCCCGGGTTACCGTGCATCGGCCACGCGGCCACGAGCGCCTGCCACAGCGCATAGGCCTCGCCACCCGGCAACGGCATCGACGCGCCAGCGCGGGTCGACATCCGGCTCCAGCGCCGCACAGCGTCCCGCCACTCGACCGTGCAGGTGCTGAGAACCGCAAGACGCGCCCGGCTGTCGGCCCCGCGCTTGTGATCGTGGGTCGCCAGCGCAAGCAATGCCCGCGGATGGCGCTGCAGGCGTCCCACTGCGTGTTCCAGCAGCTCGCGTCCCTCCATGCCCAGCCGCTGCGGATCACTTCCGACTTCGTTGCGCGACAGCAGCCTGAAGTAACGATAGAAGCCTGTGTCCTCCACCGACTTGGCATTCAATGGCGCGGCCAATTGCCCGAATCTCACCCGCAGCGCGCGCTCGGCCTCCGCCTCGCCGGGAAATGCCCGCAGCAGCAGATCCAGTGCCGCCTGTGCCGTACCGTCCAATGCCTCACGTGCTGCCACGGCAGCGTCCACCAAGGCCTTCCGTTCACCCGCATCCTGCAGCGAATAGGGGCGGTAGGTACGGTAGTGCCGCAGCAGCGCGGCCAATGCACGGGTCAGCGCAGCGGCTCCGATATCGGCTTCGGCCAGCCGGGGCTGCAGGACCCGCTGCGCGCTGCGCAGTAGTCGCTGGAAGTCGGCGTGAAACGATGTGCGCAGCAGCATGCCGCGGGCATCCTGCTGCACGTTGTCAAATACGCGCGCGTCGCCACTCGCCGCTTGCCAGGCGCGGGAGAGCGCGGGTGCAGCCGACGGATCATGCAGCCACGCGCCAACCTGGTCCATGAAGTCATAGCCCGTCGTGCCGTCGCAGACCCAGCCATCGGGCAGCTGTTCGTCCTCCGCCAGTATCTTCTCCACATGCAGGCTGACGGCCTGCGGGTCACGACCGCCGGCCGCGCAGGCCGCGTCGAGCGACGCCCGCAGGTGTTGCAGATAGGCACCGGGTGACGACAGGCCATCCACGTGGTCGATGCGCAGACCGTCCACCCATCCCTCGCGTACCAGCCGCAGCGGCAGCACATGCACTGCCTCGAACACATCCTGGCGCTCCACCCGCAGCGCGGCCAGTTCGTTGATATCGAAAAAGCGCCGGTAGTTCACCTGATCGTCCGCCGTGCGCCACCAGGCCAGCCGGTAGTGCTGCCGCTGCAGCAGCGTGTGCAACCGTTCGACGCTGCGGTTGCAGCGTTCCGCCCATGCCGGCCACTGCGCGGGTGCCAGCGGATGGCTGCGCGGAGACAGCGGCAATGCCAGCCCGTGATGACGCAGCGTCGGCCGCTCATCGTCCACTGCCACGCGCAACACGCCATCACGCAGGGCGTCGTGCAGTGGCCGGTCCAGTACAGGCAGCCAGAGCCGGCCCTCGCAGCCCGGCGCCTCCCACTCGATGTCAAACCATGCTGCGTGCGGGCTTCGAGGCCCGTGCATCAGCACATCGTTCCACCAGGGCGTCTGCGGGGATGCCGCAAGATGGTTGGGTACGATGTCCAGGATCAGGCCCATGCCATGCGCGCGCGCCGCTGTCGCCAGTCGCTGGAAGGCTTCTTCGCCGCCCAGTTCCGGATTGATGCGGGCCGGGTCGATGCCATCATAGCCATGCGTGGACCCGGGCATCGCAGCGCTGATCGGCGACAGGTAAAGGTGGCTGACGCCCAGCACGGCGTAGTACGGCAGCTGCGCGGCAGCGGCCTCGAAGTTGAAGCCTGCATGCAGCTGCAGGCGTGCGGTGGCACGCAACCGGGTCATCGTCCCGCCTTGCGTCGCGTGGCACTGAATCGGGCAATACGCGCGTCGGCCGCGTCCGGATCCCACGCAAGCGGCAGGCGTCGACGCCAGTTCGGGTGACCGTTGACGGTACCCGGCAGGTTGACCTGCGCGCGGCGGCCCAGCGCATCTTCCAGCGGGAGCAGCGCCAACCGTGAAGGTGCGTGCGCCACCAGTGACAGCGCACGCGCTTCCAGCGTCGCGCCCTCGCCCCGGGCGACTGCCGACAGCGCCCGCACCTCTCTGGCACGCGCGTGCAGCGCCGCGGGAAGCTCGGTCAGCTCACCCAGGCGTGCACGCCAGCGCAGATCGCGCCCGCGCAGCCAGCCGGCCAGCGGCGGCAGATCATGGGTGGAGGGCATGGCCACCGCATCGCGGCGCCACCGTGGCGCCGGCAGGAAGCGCTCACCGTTGCGGGCGAACGGGAGCACCTCAAGCCCCAGCACGCCACGGGCTGCCAGTCGCTGGCGGATACCCGGAGGAACCACGCCCAGGTCTTCGCCAATCAGCACGCAGCGATGGCGCCACGATTCCAGCACCAGCAGGTTGATCAGATCATCGAACGGATAGCGCAGGTACACCCCCTGCCCTGCGCCCGCGCCACGAGGCAGCACCCACAGCCGCTGCAGGCCCAGGATGTGGTCGATGCGCAATCCGCCTCGACCCGCCATCACGGCGCGCAACACGCGGATGAACGGGTCAAACCCCTCGCGCTGCAACGCAGAGGGTGACCAGCTGGTGATCCCCCAGGCCTGGCCCAGCGGGTTGAACGCATCCGGCGGCGCGCCCAGCTCGAGGACCTGCAGCAGGCGATCGCCGCCGGTCCGGGCCTCGACGCCCTGCGGTGCGCAACCCACTGCCAGATCCGCGATCAGTCCGATCGACGCGCCGTCGTCGCGCAGTCCCGCCTGCACCTGCGCCCAGCCTTGCCGCGCCAACCACTGGGCAAACGCATGGTCGTCGGCGCTTCCAGTGAATCGGTCGGCGGCGTGCTGGCAATACCGCAGCAGGGGTTCGCCCTGCCCATCACACCACGTCTGCATCTGTTCGTACTGTGCCGGCGCCTGCTGCCGCAGCCATTGGCGCACTTGGCGCAGCCAGCGCCACTTCACTGCCGCCGAGTGCGGCCAGTCGATGCGGCGTGCTGCGGTAGCCGCTTCAACGGCCATCGCCAGTGCTTCATCCTCGCGCAACACGCTGCTGGCGGCCTCCGGCAAAACCTGCGGCAGCGACACCTGCAGCGGGTCGAGCCAGCGCCGGTCGCTGGGCGAGTAAGGACTGTAGCCCGGGCCCGGTGGCAGGCCGGCGTGCAGCGGACTCAACGCCAGTGCATCGCCGCCGTGACGGTGCAGCAGCTCGCGCCACCGCGCACAGCCGGCGCTGTCACCGATGCCGGCATCACCGGGCGCGCGCAGGCTGTAGACCTGCGCCGACAGACCCCAAGCGCGCAGCATGCCCTGCGGCCACCAGGCACGCTGCGGTGACACCGCAACCGCCTGTTGCTGCCCGCCCTGGCGCCACTGCCAATAGCCTGGCTGATCCGGAACCCGCCAGCGCCCTTGCGCATCGGTGCGTGCCGGAAGCTCCGCTCCCTGCTCATCCACCCAGCACGCCGCGCCCACTGCCTCAGGCATGGCCAGGAGCTGACCACAGCAGGCGGTGAGCAACGGGTGGGACCCCGGCGCACCGTCGCACGCGAACTCCGCCAGCACGGCGCGCAGCACGTCCGGCGCAACCTCGCGCTCTGCTCCAGCCACGTCGGTCCAGCGGACCAAGAGGCCCGCACGGCGGGCCGCCTCCCGTACCGCCGCATCCGTATTCATGCGGCGATCCAGCGCGCAAGCGCACCGCCGCCTGCCGGCAGCATCGCGGCCGCATCCGGCCCCACGACGCACTCGCCGGCCGGCATCGCGTGGGCCACCGGCGACGGACCCACATTGATCGCGATCCACCACTGGCCCGTTGGCAACTGCCAGCCCGCCTGCACCGCGCCCTGGCCCAGCACGCGCGCGCCCAGCGACCGCGCCTGCAGCAGGCCAGGCTGCAGATAGCGCCTGCGCAGGGCGAGGAACTCACCCGTGCAGCGAAGCCAGTGCTGCGACGAGGGATCATCGCCGGGTGGCAGCGTGTACGAGGCCTGCAGGGTCGCCGGGTCGTTCGGGTCCGGAATGCGCGCGCGCGAGGCGGGATCGGCAAAGGCGCTGAAACCCGCGAATTCGCGGCGACGTCCCTCGCGCACGGCCTCGTCCAGCGGTGGCGCGTAGTCGGTGAAGAACAGGAATGGCGATTGCGCCTGCCACGGTTCGCCGATGAACAGCAGCGGGATCATCGGCGTCAGCAGGGTCAGGGCCAGTGCCGCGCGCAGCGGCGCAGGATCGGTCAGCATCGACAAGCGCTCGCCGAAGGCGCGGTTGCCCACCTGGTCGTGGTTCTGCGCGAATACCACAAAACGCGCGGGCGACAGGTCAACGCTGGGCTCGCCACGGGGATGGCCGTGCAGGTCCGGCTCGCCCTGCCAGGCGAATCCTTCGGCCAGGCAGCGCGCCAGGAGTGCTTCGGCGCGCCCGGCATAGGCCGCGTAATAGCCTTCCTGCTCGCCGGTCAGCATCACATGCAGCGCGTTGTGGAAGTCGTCGTTCCACTGCCCCTGATAGGCGCCCCGCAGCCAACGCGCCTGGTTGCGTTCGTTCTCCAGCACCAGGTGCGCCTGCGGCACCGCAGCGCGTACCTCATCGGCCAGCTGCTGCAGGAATCGGTCATCGTCAATGGCGTGCACCGCATCCAGGCGCAGGCCGTCGAAGCCGTAATCGCGCAACCACATCAACGCGTTGTCGACGAAGAAGCGCCGCACCCATGGCTGGCGGAAGTCGATGGCCTCGCCCCAAGGGGTGGTGCGGTCGTCACGGAAGAACCCCCGTGCATAGTCGCGCAGACGGTTCCCCTGCGGCCCGAAGTGGTTGTAGACCACATCCAGCAGCACCGAGAGCCCTGCATCGTGCGCCGCGTCGACAAAGGCCTTCAGCGCGGACGGACCGCCATAGGCCTGCGCGGGTGCATACGGGAACACGCCGTCGTAGCCCCAGTTGCGGCCACCGGGAAACTGCGCGACCGGCATCAGTTCAATGGCGGTGACGCCCAGGGCCGCCAGCATCGGCAGCTGCGCGGTCAACGCCGCGAAGCCGCCGCCGGCCTCGATGTGCACTTCATAGATCACCAGGTCCTGCCAGGCATGCCCCTGCCACGTGGGCTGTGCTCCATCCGTGCCAAGCACCACCGCGCTGTCACCATCGACGCCGTCCGGTTGCCAGCGCGAGGCCGGGTCGGGCACGTCCTGGCCGGACGGCAGGCGGAACCGGTAGCGGTCACCATGCGACGCCTGTGTCCGCAGCCAATGGCAGCCGTCCGGGTCGCGGTGCATCGGCCGCAGCACGCCCTCCAGGCGCAGCGCCATGGTGTCTGCGTCCGGTGCCCACACACGGAACTCGACACCTTCACCGTCCACCGGCCAAGCGCCCAGGCGCGGAGCCACTGTGGTCATGCATCAACCTGCAGATACAGCGTGGACAGCGGCGGCAGGGTCAGCCGCAGCGACTGGGCGTGACCATGCATCGGCCTCGGCTCGGTATGCACTGCACCGAGGTTTCCCGCATTGCCGCCACCGTAGTAACCGCTGTCGGTGTTGAGCCGTTCGGTCCAACACCCCGGTTGCGGCACGCCGACCCGGTAGCCGTCGCGACGCACCGGAGTGAAGTTGCTCACCACCAGAAGGGTGCGGCCGCTACCGGCAGGATCCCGGCGGATGAAGGCGTAGACGCTGTTGCGGCTGTCGTCGGCCACGCTCCAGTCGAAACCGCGTTCGTCGCGTTCGTCGCGATGCAACGCAGGTTCGGAACGCAGCACGGCATTGAGGTCGCCCACCAGGCGTGACAGGCCCTGGCCCTCACTGCTGGCCGCCCGTACCCAGTCCAGTGCCGCATCGTGCGACCACTCCTGTCCCTGGCCGAACTCGCCGCCCATGAACAGCAGTTTGCTGCCCGGGTGCGCCCACATGAAACCGTAGTACGCGCGGAGCTGGGCCAGCCGCTGCGCCGGCTCGCCCGCCATCTTGGCCAGCAGCGCCCCCTTGCCGTGCACCACCTCGTCATGCGAAAGCGGAAGCACGAACCGTTCGGAGAAGGCGTAGACCAGGCCGAAGCTGATCTCACTATGATGATGCTGGCGATGAACCGGATCGCGCCCCAGGTACTGCAGGGTGTCGTGCATCCAGCCCATGTTCCATTTGTGGGTGAAACCAAGTCCGCCCTGCTCCACCGGCGCGGTCACCCCTGGCCACGCGGTGGATTCCTCGGCGATCACCAGCACGTCCGGAAAGCGCTCGCGCAGCGTCTGGTTCATCCGCCGCAGGAACGCGACCGCCTGCAGGTTCTCGCGTCCGCCCTGCTCGTTGGGTATCCACTCCCCCTCGGCACGGCTGTAATCCCGGTACAGCATCGACGCTACTGCGTCCACGCGCAGACCGTCGATATGGAAGCGCTCCACCCATTCCAGCGCACTGCCGATCAGGTAGGCAGCCACTTCGTTGCGGCCATAGTTGTAGATCAGCGTGTCCCAGTCGGCGTGCACGCCTTCGCGCGGGTCGGCGTGCTCGTACAGCGCGGTCCCATCAAACCCGGCCAGGCCATGGGCATCGTTGGGGAAGTGCGCGCTCACCCAGTCCACGATCACGCCGATGCCGGCCTGATGGCAGCGGTCCACGAAGCGCGCGAAGGCCTGCGGCGTGCCGTGGCGCGCCGTCGGCGCGTAGATCCCCAGCGGCTGGTAGCCCCAGGAACCGCCGAAGGGATGCTCGCTCACCGGCAGCAGCTCGATGTGGGTGAAGCCAAGCCCGGCCACGTACGGAATCAACCGGTCGGCCAGGGCATCCCAGTCCAGCGGCGCGCCCTCGTCGCTGCGCTGCCAGGAGCCCGCATGCACCTCGTAGATCGACAGTGGCGCGCGGGTTCCGGCGTGGGGACGGGCCGCCATCCATGCGTCATCGTGCCACTCCATCCGCCCCGCAGAAGGCACCCGCGAAGCAGTCGCGGGAGGCAGCTCGGCCCAGCGCGCCATCGGATCGAACTTGTCGGGCATCACCTGGCCATCAGCGCCGACAA
This sequence comes from Stenotrophomonas geniculata, assembly GCF_034508895.1. NCBI lineage: Bacteria > Pseudomonadati > Pseudomonadota > Gammaproteobacteria > Lysobacterales > Lysobacteraceae > Stenotrophomonas > Stenotrophomonas geniculata. The sequence goes on along the minus strand of NZ_CP140571.1, from coordinate 3,918,223 downwards.
TGCGGAACTTGTAACGGGCGCCCGGCTGCACGCCAGGCAGGAACAACTCCCAGACGCCAGCGGTATGCCGCAGACGCATCGGATGGCGTCGGCCATCCCAACCATTGAAATCGCCAACCACGGCAACCCGTCGCGCATTGGGGGCCCATACCGCGAAGCGCACCCCGTCGATGCCCTGCAGCTGCATCGGCAGCGCGCCCAACTGCCGCGCTGCATCAGCATCACCGGCATGGAAACGCTCCAGCAGCGCCTCATCCAGCAGCGGACCGAAGGAATAGGCATCGTGTATCTGTTCCACACCCTGCTCGAAATGCAGGGCGAGCAGCGGCACGGGCGCTTCACCTGCTGCACCTTCGAACAGGCCAGGCAAGGGGCCCGGTTGCAAGTCCCAGCGCCGCTCCGGGCCCGCAATCACCTCCACGCGACGCGCGTGGGGCACCAGAACGCGCAGCTGGCGCTGGCCATCGGGCTGTTGGTGCGGCCCGAGCCAGGCAAACGCATCGGCCGGTCGTGCATGGACGAGGTCCTCCAGCGCCGGCGCGACGCGCTGATCCAATCCCGTCTCCGGGTTCGTCTCATCCTCCAGGGCGGCCAGATGCAGGCTGTCGTGACTCATGCGGCCACCTGGCAGGTCTGCTGGTACAACGCCAGGTAGGCACGCCCCGCCGCATCCCAACCGCCCGGCCGCAGCATGGCCGCGCGGCGCATGGCCTGCAGCAGGCCGGGCAGGCGGAAGGTGCGCATCGCCCGTTCCACGCAGCGGCGCAGGCCGTCGGCATTGGCGCCGTGGAACAGGAATCCGGTTACGCCATCCTCGACGGTATCGACCAGCCCGCCGGTCGCGTGCGCGATGGGCAGGCAGCCGAAGCGCTGCGCGTACATCTGGCTCAACCCACAGGGTTCGAAACGCGAAGGCATCAGCAGGAAGTCGGCGCCGGCAAACATCTGGCGGGCCAGCGCCTCCTCGAAGCCGATGAATGCGCCCACCCGTCCGGGGTAGCGCCGGGCCAGCGCCTGCACCTGCGCTTCCACCTGCGGCTCGCCACCGCCGATGATGACCAGCTGGCCGCCGGCCGCCACGATCTGCGGCGCCACGTCGCAGGTGATGTCCAGGCCTTTCTGGTGCACCAGGCGGGAGACCACCGCGAACAGCGGGCCGGCGGAGGGCGCCAGGCCGAATGCCTTGCGCACCGCATGCGCATTGGTGGCGCGCCCGGTCCACTCACCAATGCCGAAGTGGGCCTTGAGATGGATATCGCGACGCGGGTCCCAGCTGGCGTCGATGCCGTTGACGATGCCACTCAGGTGCCCGCCGGCCGCGCGACGCGCCAACAGATCATGCAGCCCGCAGCCGTCATCCGGGGCGGTGATCTGCTGCGCGTAGCGCAGGCTGACCGTGTTCAGGCGCGTGGCGTTGGTGATCCCGCCTTGCAGGAACGACATCTGCCCGTGGAAGTGCAGTTCATCCAGGTGTTCGGCCGGTACGCCCAGCACAGCTGCAAGCGCGTACGGAAACAGCCCCTGGTACGCCAGGTTGTGGATGGTCAGCAGGGTCGGCACGGTGGTCCGGTCCCAACGCACGTAGGCGGCCGCCATGGCCACGGGCCAGTCGTTCAGGTGCAGCAGCTGCGGCGACCAGTCCAGCCCGGCACGCCCGGCCGCGATCTCCGCGGCCGCGTGTGAGAGCGTGGCGAAGCGAACCGCGTTGTCCTTCCACTCCTGGCCCTGCCCGTCGACGTAGGGCGATCCTTCACGCTCGTACAGCTCAGGCGACAGCAGCACATAGATCGGAAGACCGTCTGCCTGCACCGCCATGCCGATCGTGCACGCCGGCAAGCCGGCCCGCGCGCTGACCTGCCCCACCCGCTGCAACTGTGGCAGGCGCTGCAGTACTTCCGGGTAGCCGGGCAGCAGCACGCGCGAATCACAGGCGCCGCGCACCGCACGCGGCAGGGCCGCGGCCACGTCGCCCAAGCCTCCGGCCTTGATGAAGTCGGCCATCTCGGTCGCGACGAACAACACACGCTGTACCAGTTCCGGCAGCTGCAGTGGTTGCGAGTGGCCACGGCGGGTGCCGATCGGCACGGGCGTGACCGGAGAGATCGCAACGGGTGAAGCGGACTGGGCGGCGCGGGCCATGGGGATGATCTCGGATGCTTCAGGCAGACAGACGCCAGCGGCGCCCGGACGGGCGCTGATGCTGGGAGGGAAGTCGACGCAGGACGTGGGGGACGTCAGCGAGAGGCTCAGGACGACAATAGCCCTGCATGCGATCAACCAACCGTGAAGCCATGGCGATTTCTTTGTGACAAGGTGTCATGAGCTCAGTACACATGACAGGCGCCCGCCTCCCGCCCGTGTCTCTTCCGTAGAGCCGAGCCCGCGCCCGGCTGCTGGCAATCCCGTTTGCCCCGTGAGCCGAGCATGGGCTCGGCTCTACAGAGATTCTTCCTGCGACACCCGGTCGCAGGCCATCGTGCGCCCCACTTGACCAATGTCAAACCGCCCGCCGCCGTGCGGGCGTATCTCTATGCAGGACCCGAACACGCCGGCGTTACCGGCATCCACAAGGACCCTGCGATGAGCTACACCCCCGACAACGTCCAGCTTCTGAACGCCATGCAGAACGTCATGGTGATCTCCACCACCGACCTGCAGGGCAATATCACCTATGCCAACGACCTGTTCTGCACGCTCACCGGCTTCGCCCGCGAGGAACTGATCGGCCAGCCGCACAGCATCGTGCGCCACCCGGATGTGCCCAAGGCGGTCTACAAGGACATGTGGGACACCATCAAGGCCGGCAAGACCTGGACCGGCATCGTGCCCAACCTCGGCAAGGGCGGCGTGCTCTATGTGGTCGATACCACCGTGCAGCCGCTGTTCGACGCCGACGGCAACATCACCTCGTACATCAGCATCCGCCGCGTGGTGAACGACCTGATGCAGAACTACGACCTGGTCGAGTTCAGCAAGGAAAAGTTCGACGACTTCTACGAGGCCGCGTGAACGCCCTCCCGGCCAGTACGCCCTTCAGCCGCCTGCTGGTGGGTTTCGCGTCCGAGTCTGGCAACGCCCGCGCCCTGGCCCAGCGCCTGGGCGCGGACCTGCAGCCGCACGGGCCGCAGGTGCTCCCGTTCAACGACATCGACGTGGCCAGTCTCGGCCACGGCGATGTGCTGCTGGCGATCTCCAGCTCGTTCGGCGATGGCGAACCGCCGGCCAATGGCGAGCAGTTCTTCGAAACACTGCGCCAGACCCCGACGCTGCGCGGCCTGCGCTATGCGGTGTTCGGCCTGGGTGACACCGGCTACCCCAGTTTCTGCGGCTTCACCAAGGCGCTGGATGTTGCACTAAGCGAGCGCCAGGCCCAGCCTCTACTGCATCGAGTGGACGCCGATCTGGGCTACGAGCAGTTCTTCCAGCAATGGCAGCCGGTGCTGGGCCAGGTGCTGGATGGTGACCTCAGCGCTGGCCAGGACCTGCGCCTGCAGGTCACCGCCTATGGCGAAGACAATGCCTTTTCCGCCCCCATTTTCGAACGCCGCCGCTTGAACAGCAGCGACCCGGCCGCGTGGCACCTGCAACTGGATATTGCCGGCAGTGGCATGGCCTATCGCGCGGGCGACACCCTGCACGTAGTACCCGAGAACGATCCTGCCCTGCTGCAGGCATTGGCCACCTGGTACGGCGACACCACCGCCGTGGCCGCCCTGCATGACCGCGAGCTGCGCTCGCTGAGCAAGGGGGTGCTGCGCGAAGTGGCCCGGCTCAGTGGCAGCGAATTGTTGAAGGACCTGTTGAAGGTCAGCCAGAAGCGCGAACTGGAAGCCTACCTGCACGGCCTGGACCTGCTGGATGTGCTGCAGGACCACGCCACGCCGCACAGCGTGCCGCTGGCCAGGCTGCGCGAACTGCTGTCACCGCGGCTGCCGCGCGCCTATTCGATCGCCTCGCACCCGTGCGACGACCAGCTGAGCCTATGCGTGCGCGAAGTGCGCTACACCCTGCGCGGCCGCGAACGCTTCGGCACTGCCACCGGCAGCCTGCTGCATAGCGGCGACCATGCCCGTGTGTACTGCCGCTCCAACCCCGGCTTCCACCTGCCCGATACCGGCGAGGCACCGCTGCTGCTGGTCGGCACCGGCACCGGCATCGCGCCCTTGATGGGCCTGATGCAGGAACTGCAGGCCAACGCCTGCGAACGTGAAGTGCACCTGGTGTTCGGCGAGAAGCATCGCCAGCACGACTACCTGTACCGCGACCAGCTGCAGGACTGGCACACGCGTGGCGTGCTGGCCGGCCTGCATACCGCGTTCTCGCGCGATGGCAACGAAAAGGTCTATGTGCAGCATGTGCTGCAGCAGCGCGCCAGCGAAGTGCGCGACGTCCTGGCCCGCGGTGGGCATCTGTACCTGTGCGGCAGCAAGCGCCACCTGGAAGGCGCGGTGCGCGAGGCCATCGATGCCGTCGCGGGTGCAGGGCAATGGGACGCGCTGCGGAATGAAGGCCGCACGCACTGTGAACTGTATTGATCCGTTGATCCTGTAGAGCCGAGCCCACGCTCGGCTGCTGTTGGCGGTGTCGCGCAGAGCAGCCGAGCATGGGCTCGGCTCTACAGGCGCCGGTCAATCGCCGACGATGCGGCCGTCCACCACGCGCGCCACCTGCTGGCCGAACATGGCCACGTCCTGCGGGTCGTGGCTGATCAGCAACAACGGGATGCCGGTCCGGTCCAACACGGTTTCCAGCTCCTGGCGCAGGTGCTGGCGCAGGTCGTGGTCCAGTGCGGAGAACGGCTCATCCAGCAGCAGCGCCTGCGGCTGCGTCACCAGGGCGCGCGCCAATGCAGTGCGCTGGCGCTGGCCACCGGAGACCTGCGAGGGCAGCAGATCGCCCACCGTGTCGATGCGGAATGCGTGCAGCCACTGCTCCACCGCATCGAAGCGCTGGCGCGCGCGCGGATTCAACCACCCGCGCTCCAGCCCGAACGCCACGTTCTGGCGCACGCTAAGGTGCGGGAACAACGCGTAATCCTGGAACACGTAGCCCAGCCGGCGGCGCTGCGGCGGCAGATCCACGCCGTTGGCCGCATCGAACAAGGTCTGCCCCTCCACGCGCACATGTCCCTGCCCGGGCCGCAGCAGCCCGGCCACCGCCTTCAGCGTCAGGCTCTTGCCGGCACCCGAGGGTCCGAACAGCACCACCTGCCGCTGCGTGCACTGCAGCGATACGTCCAACACGAAATCCTGGCCGGCCGCCCGCAGGCGGCGCTGCACCTGCAGGTCAAGCCACATCACGCAGCTCCCGGCGACGTCCGCCCACCAGCCGCGCAGCCAGCAACAGGATCACGATGCAGACCACCGATGTCAGGATCACCAGCGCATTGGCCTTGCCATCCTGACCGGCCTGCACCGCCTCGTAGATGGCGATCGACAGCGTCTGCGTGCGACCCGGAATGCTGCCCGCCACCATCAGCGTGGCACCGAACTCGCCCATGGCGCGTGCGAATGCCAGCAGCAGCCCGGCAAGAATGCCACGCCAAGCCAGCGGCAACGTGATGCGGAAGAACACCGCGGCTTCGGACACACCGAGCGTGCGTGCGGCTTGTTCCAGCTGCCCGTCCACTTCCTCGAACGCCGCGCGCGCCGGCTTGAACACCAGCGGCAACGAGGCCACCGCCGCCGCGATCACCGCGGCCTGCCAGGTGAACACCAGGTTGATGCCGAACCACGATTGCAGCCATGCGCCGACTGGGCCGTTGCGACCGATCAGTACCAGCAGGTAGTAGCCCAGCACCGTCGGCGGCAGCACCATCGGCAAGGTCAGCAGCGAATCCAGCAGCTCACGGCCGGGAAATCGCCGCCGCGCCAGCAATGCGCCCAGTGCCACGCCCAGCACCAGATTGATCGCGGTGGCCCAGCCGGCCACCTTCAGCGACAACCACAGTGCGCTCCAGTCCAGATCCATGCCTCAGGGCTTGCCGAACCCGTGCCTGGCCAGGATCGCCTGGCCTTGCGGCGAACGCACGAAGGCAGCGAAGCGCCTGGCCTCCACCGGCTGCGTACTGGCCTTGGTCACCGCCAGCGGATAGGCGATGCGCCCGGGCACCGGAACCGCGAAGGCACGGCGCACCCGGTCGGGCATTGCCTGTGCATCGGTGGCATAGACGAAGCCGGCATCCACTTCACCGCGCGCCACGTAATCCAGCGACTGGCGCACGTTCTGCGTCGTGATGATCCTGCCCTGCACCGACGGCCACAGGCCCGCCGCTTCCAGCGCGCCCTTGGCATAGCGGCCGACCGGCACGCTGTCCGGGTTGCCCAGTGCGATGCGCTGCACACCGGCACCGGCCAGGTCCTTCAAGGTGCGCGGCGCGGCCTCGGCCTGCGGTGGCACCACCACCCACAGCGCATTCACCGCGAACACCTCGCGGGTACCGGCCGCCAGCAGGTCCTGCTGCTGGGCCTGGTCCATCGTGGTTTCGTCGGCCGAGGCGAACACATCCACCGGCGCGCCGCGGCTGATCTGCTGCAGCAGCACGCCGGAGGCGGCGAAGTTGAAATCCACCTTGGTTCCCGGGTGTGCCTTCTCATAGGCGGTGCCCAGTTCGCGGAAGCTCTCGGTCAGGCTCGATGCCGCCGACACCGTCAGCTCAGCCGCCCAGGCCGGTACTGCAACCAGCATTCCCAGCAACAACAGCCCCGCTCGCATCATGGGTCGGCCCCTCGCCTACCTGATCAGTCCAGTCCGGATTCCCGGGTCACGGCCAGTTCCGCCAGCCGCTCGGGTTGCAGCAACAGCATCTCACGTTGGTTCACCGCAATCACACCCTGGTCGCTCAACCGGCGCAGCACCCGGCTCACCGTCTCCGGCGCCATCCGCAGGTAGTTGGCAATCTCGGTACGGGCCATGCTCAGGTTGAAACGGGTGGCCGAGAAACCGCGCCGGGCATAGCGCTCGGAAAGATCCAGCAGGAACGCCGCCATGCGCTCCTCGGTGCGATGGTTGGCCGCCAGCGTGGCGACCTTGCCGATCTCCGCACTGAGCAGGCTGAACAGCCGTGCCTGCAACCCCGGCATGCGGGTGGCCAGCAGGCTCAATCGCGGAAACGAGATCCGGCACAGGTAGACGGTGTCCAGGGCCACCGCATTGCAGGGGAAGCGCGCGCCGTGGATGGCATTGAGCCCGATCACTTCACCGGGCAGGCTGAAGCCCAGCACCTGCTCGTTGCCCTGGCTGTCATCGACAAAGGTCTTGACCATGCCCGCGCGGACCGCTGCGATCGAATCGAACGGATCGCCCGCACGGAAAATATAGTCTCCGGCCTGGAACGGGCCGACGTGGTCGACCAGCACATGCAACTCGCCCAGCGCAGTTTTGTCGTAGCCCTGCGACATACAGGCGTCGGAAAACGCACAGGTACTGCAGAAGTGCAGCGCGTCACCGTCATCGGCCGCTGCCGGATTGGGCGTGGCCGGTCGGGACGCAGAAGGAGCGGAGGGGTTCAGGGGCATTGCAGCAACGCAGGAACGAAGACCGTCATCATACGACAGCGGGGCGCCGCCCCCCCCCTGAGCAACCTGCGCTTACTCCGGCGCAGGTTCAGAACGTCGCTGCGGGCCACGCTGCCGCACGCTGTCTCGCACATCCACGTCGAACTGGAGCTGCAACATGCTGTCGTCATCCAGGGCAATGCCGAAGCCCAGGCCATCGCGGCAAGGCAGCCGCCCCGCCAGCCCTTCAACAGCTTCGCGTGGCAACACCAACCGGCAGAACGTGCCGCCATCAAGCAGCACGGCCTGATCGCCTGCATGCAACGAGACCGCGGCGCCCCAGCCGCCACTCCCACCGAAGCGGGTCAGGTTCTCCACCGACTCCCCGCCAAGCAGTCGTGCCAGTTCCTCTTCATCCACGCGCAGGCGCATCGATTGCTGTTGCAGCTGGACCTTCATGCTGTGATGGACTCCCATTCCGACGGGGTATTGCAGTTGAGCAGCAACGCCTGATCCTCCGGCGCCAGTGGCAACCGCGTCACGCCCAGGCGTTCCTGCAGGGCGCGCAGTGAACGACGCGCCGTCGGATCCTCAATCAGCTCCTGCAGCACGCGGCGGCAATGATCATCGATCGGCAACCGCATCGGCAACGGTTCATCGTCGAACACCGTGCAGGCACGCGCTTGATCGGCCTGCAGCCGTTGCAACAGCGCGGGTGTCACCCGCGGCGTATCGACCGGCACCACCCAGGCGGGGCCGTCAGTCATCTTCATCGCGACACTGTAGATGCCGCCCAGCGGGCCGCAGCGTGCGACCCGGTCCGGGATTCCGCCAAACGCCGGGTAGTCACCGCTCACCCACACCCGCCCGGCGCCCGCCTGCAGCAACAGCCCCCGCATGTGTTCCAGCATTGTGCGGCCGTGCCAGGGCAGCAGCGCCTTGTCGCGGCCCATCCGGCTGGACAGGCCACCGGCCAGCACGATGCCGTTGATGGTCATCGCAATAGAGCCACGCCATGCGTGGCTGTGTCGGCCGGACGCGCGGGAAAGGCCTCATCCACGCATGGCGTGGATCTACTGAGTCCCGCGCCCCTCCGAAGGGCGCGGTCAATGCCCATGGTCATGTGTGTGGTCGTGGGAGTGCGAAGCTTCGCTGTCTGCATGGCATAGGCTGCAGCCCTCGCTCCACGCGCTGTCGCCGTCTTCGTAATGCTCCTGCTTCCAGATCGGGCACTGGTGCTTCACCACCTCGATCAGCTGCCGGCACGCGCGGAACGCCTCGTCGCGGTGCGGGCTGCCTGCGGCCACCACCACCGCCACATCGCCGATGCCGAGTCGCCCCTTGGCATGGGCCACATACAGTTTCAACTTCGGACCGAACGTAGCCTCGACCTCGGCCGCCAAGCGCTTGAACTCGTTCAATACCAGCGGCTCGAACAGGTCGTAGGTGATCCCGGTCACCCGCCGGCCCACATTGACGTCGCGCACCTTGCCGATGAACACATCGATGCCGCCGAAGCCCGGATCGGAGACCGCCGCGATGCCTTCGGCCGGATCGATCGCCGCCTGCGCGCGGTCCACCACCTTCGCGATGATCTTCTCGTTCATGGCTCAGCCCCCGCTCACCGGCGGCAGGATCGCCACCCGGCCATCGTCGGGCAACGCCTCGTGGTCGCGCAGCACGCGTTGCTGGTCGGCGAACGCCGAGTAATCCAGCAGCCCGGCACGGAAACCCGGCCAACGCAGCGGCAGCAGCTCGCGCAGCGCCTGGCGCAGATCGGCCACGGTGCCGCCGGCCACCTCCACGGCAATCTCGCGGCTGGCATCCAGATCGGAGAACGCGCCGAACAACTGCAGATTTACCTGTCTCATCACGGCTCCTGGCTCGCCAGCTGCACCGGGTCCTGATGACCCCAGCCCTGCACACGCACCGGCGTGCCGGCAGGGGCCAGACCGCCCTCGCCTTCCAGCACCACCCAGGCGTTGGCCTGCAGCATGGACATCAAACGGAACGACTCCTGCCCGGCCAGCACGCGCGCACTCAGGCGACCCTGCGCATCCACTTCCACCCGCGCCCGCGCGTGGAAGCGCAGGCCGGGCGGCGTGCGCACGTCGGTCTGCAGGGGCAATGTCAACACCGGCTCCGGTGCCAGCCCCAGCAGGCGGCGCAGTACCGGCTCGACGAAGAAGCGCTGGCCCACCGCAGCCGACACCGGGTTGCCGGGCAGGCCGAAATACAGCGCGCCATTGGGCAGCACCGCAAACAGCAACGGCTTGCCCGGGCGGATTGCCACCTTGTGGAACACGATGCGCGCACCCCGGCCGCGAAGCGCGTTGGGAATGAAATCGTAGCGGCCGGCCGACACCGCGCCGGTGCTGATCAACAGTTGCGCGCCCGCCGCCAGCGCTTCATCCAGCACCGCGTTGAACGCCGCCACCTCATCGCCCACCGTGCCCTGCCAGACCACCTCGGCACCGGCGGCCTGCAGGCGGCCGACCAGATACGGCCGGTTGCTGTCACGAATCTGCCCGGATGCCAGCGTCTGCGCCGCCTCGGTCACCAGCTCCTTGCCGGTAGCAATCACCGCCGCCTTTGGCCGCGCCACCACCGCCACCTCGCCCACGCCAATGGCATGCAGCAGGGTGCGCGCGTTGATGTCCAGCACCTGCCCGGCCTGCAGCACGCGCTCGCCGTCGCTTACATCCTCGCCGCGCAGGCGCACGTTCTGGCCCGGCTTCACCAATGCCTTCAGGGCAATGCGGGTCGGGCGGCCATCCTCGCTGGCGAGGATTTCTACGTTCTCGACCGGTACCACCGTATCCAGCCCTGCCGGCATGCGCGCACCGGTCATGATTTCCCAGGCACCCTCGCCGCCTTCGGCGCCGGCATCGCCTGCTGCCTGCCAGCCCTGAACAGCGAACTCGGTACCAGCTTCGAACGTCGCGCCGTTGGCGCGCAGCGCGAAGCCGTCCATCGCCGAATTGTCGAACGGCGGCAGTGACTGCGCGCTGTGGATGTCACTGGCCAGGACCCGCCCGGCCGCCTCATGCAGCGGCAGGTGTTCGGCCGGCAACGGCGTGGCCGCGTCCAGCAGGTGCTGCAGCGCTTCACTGTAGGCAATCATGCGTGGCCATCCCCCTCGACCATCGCCAGCGCATGGCCCAGCACCGGCGCCAGGATATCCAGGCACTGCGCCGCCGCCTTCGGGCTGCCAGGCAATGCAAACACCAGCATGTTGCCCAGCTGCACCACCTCGGCGCGGCTCAGCCAGGCCATCGGCGTGTGCTGCGCGCTCAGCGCCCGCACCATCTGTGCCAGGCCATGCACCGGCCGCGCGTTCAACGAACGCAGCGCCTCCGGGGTCAGGTCACGCGGGCCCAGCCCGGTACCGCCGGTACACAGGCACAGGCGCACGCCCTCGGCGGCCAACGCCTGCAGGCGGCCCGCCAACGGCTCGATGCCATCGGGCAGTACCTCGGCGGCCACCACCTCGCCACCCAGCTTTTTCAGCCCGGTCACGAGGGTCGGGCCGGACACATCCTCATAACTGCCCTCGCTGGCGCGATCACTCAGTGTGATCACCGCGCAGGCCGCACCCTCCAACCCCTTCGGTGCACGCGGCTTGAAACGCGCACGCTCGGCCTCGTCCATGCCATCCGGGTGCAGCCAGACCCCGCGCTTGCCGCCTTCCTTGAACAGCAGGCGGATGCCTTCGATGCGCAGCGCCGGCTCCACCGGCTTGCTCAGGTCGTACAGGGTCAGCAGCGCCGCGTTGACGCCGGCCAGTGCCTCCATCTCCACGCCGGTGCGCGCCTCGCTGGCGCACTCGCACCACACGCGGATCGCCTGCCGCTCCGGCACCGGTGCGCAGAACACCTGCACCAGTTCCAGCGGCAGCGGATGGCACAGCGGCATCAGCATCGACGCCATCTTGGCGCCCTGCAGGCCGGCAATCTCGGCCATCACCAGCGCATCGCCCTTGGGCAGGCGGCGCTCGACAATCAGCGGATAGGCCACCGGACCGGCATGAAGCTCGCCCACCGCCACCGCACGACGGCGGCTGATGCGCTTGTTGCGGACATCGGCCATGTGGAAGGCCGCATTCAATTCCCCACTCATCGTGTTGCTCATCCTCCGATGGAGGCCAGGTGCGGGGTCAGCCCGGTCTGGCCCTGGTGCAGTCCATGCCCGGCCGCTTTCAGGCCAAGCTGGGTGGTGATGCGTGCCAGCAGCGCGTCGTGGTCCTCGTCGCGCTGCAGCAGCGGGCGCAGCGGCACGCCGAACTCGCCGAACAGGCACAGCCGCAGGTCGCCCTTGGCGGTCACCCGCAGGCGGTTGCAGCCCTTGCAGAAGTCACGCGAGTACGGCGCGATGATGCCGATGCTGCCGCGATGGTCGGGGTGGCCGAACTCGCGCGCCGGGCCGGCATCGGCGGCGCGCGGGCGCTCGTGCCAGCCAGCCGCCAGCAGCTGCTCGATCACCACGTCGGCGCGCAGGTGGTGGCGCTGGAAATAGGCTTCGTTGTCGCCGGTACGCATCAGTTCGATGAAGCGCACGCTGAAGGGGCGATCGCGCAGGTACTCCATCCACTGCGGCAGCTCGTCGTCGTTCAGGCCGCGCAGCAGCACTGCGTTGAGCTTGATTGCCGAAAGGCCCAGCGCCTGCGCCAGCGCAAGACCCTGCTGGATCTCTGGCAGACGGTCGTGGCCGGTGATGGTGTGGAAACGCTCGCGCTGCAGGCTGTCCATGCTCACGTTCAGCGCAGTCAGGCCTGCCCGGTGCCAACCCGGCAGGCGCCGCGGCAGCAGCGTGCCATTGGTGGTGATGGCCACCTTGCGGATGCCCGGCACCGCCGCCACGGTGGCGATGATCTCGTCCAGATCCTTGCGCAGGCTGGGCTCGCCACCGGTCAGGCGGATCTTGCTCATGCCCAGCGCGGCAAAGGCCCGCACCAAGCGGCCGATCTCATCCACCTGCAGGAAACGCGGGCGGCCGTCGGCCTGGTACCCGTCGGGAAGGCAGTAGCTGCACCGGAAGTTGCAGGCTTCGGTGAGCGACAAGCGCAGGTACGGAAAGCTGCGTCCGAAGCTGTCGGTGAGTTGGCTCATCGCTGTTCCGCCTCCTGGTACCACCCTGCAGCCCTGCCCCTGAACGGGTTGTCGACCCCAACCCGCAGAGTGCGCTGGGGCGTTGAAAGCGTCAACCCGGGAGGCACGCAGCCTGAATTGGCACCGCCTGTCGTGATAGGCCCTCCCCGCCCGTCCCGTTCGCCGTGACAACCTCGACACCTGTCGCAGATTGCACGTTGCGGGTGGATCGCTACGCCAGCCAGCACTGGCGGGGCTTAACAGCGTAGGACAATGTCAAAAGCGTCTCCAATCGAGTGATGTTTGCAACTCTTCTGATTGGCATTGCACAGCGCCAGGGGCTCAGATGGGCGTGCCACCGGAAAAGGGTGGCCGGGTTTCGAATCCCGAGTTGGTCCTGAGTGATTGCGCTTGCCAGTCGGCGTCCACATTCCGTGGCGCCGGCTGGCAATCCGTCTGCCGGCTATGGCGGGCGGTGCGTGGGGGCGTTCGCGCCCACCGGCTTGGGACCAACCCGGATTCGAACCACGTACCGCCCGCCACTTTTATGGGTGGCGGCTACCGATTGCCCTGCACGGAGCCTTGCCATGAACGAATCGGACTTCCCGCATCTGCACGCCTACCGCGGTACCGCCCACGACGACGGTTCGCCAGAGCCTGCGCCTGCAGTTGACAGAAATACCTTCATTGCCAATCTCCACCGCATCGGCTCCGGTGCGGCGGCCGACGGACAACCCTGGCCGGAGCGGCATCAGCTGCCCGGGCGCTGCCTGGCCCTGGCCGATGCCGATTGTGCGTTGAACGGGTTGCGGGTAGTGCTGGAAATGCTGCTGGCGGCCGAACGCACCCGGCAGAATGGCGAACCGGAAGAGTACGTGGGCGACCGGGTGATGGAGGGGTTGGTCATGGCCTGCCAGTCGTTGTGCGCGCAGGCGGTGGGGCGGTTGCAGCCCGAAGGGTGAACGCGATGCGCCACGCCCTTCGGCGAGGACCACTTTCAGCAGGTGTCAGTGCTCGCTGAAAGCGCTCCTCAGATCGACCCCGATGATCGGTGAGAAGTCCACTTTGCACAGCTCCAGCTCGAAGAGCTGATCGTGATTGTCCAGGCACAGGGTGACTCTCACCGGCACGCCGTCGGCATCGGCAAGCATTGCAGTGGCAATGTCGCTTCCGAAGACCTGGGTCGTGCTGGACAGGAACACCACGCCTCCGAATCCGACGACCTCCACGTCCTCCACCTGGGCGAGCGCCAGATCCTTCAACAACCGTTCGGACAGCTCGGTCGTGTCCGGCAGCAGCCTATGGATGAGGGAGACCTCGTCGGGGGTGAGGAATCTGGGCACGGAATGTCCTTCAGGGCACTGCATCCGCCATCGGCTGATTCCCGATCCGCCATGTCCTGGCGTAGATCAGAATGACGCTTCCGGTCGAGCTGGTCTCGATACGGAAACACTTCAGGCCGGACAGCGGATAGCCGACGGCCTTCCAACGATCAAGAAGATCAGCGAGTCCCGGCTCGTCATCGTCGGCCCTGGCGAACTCTATTCCCTCCTCCCCCAGTACGCCGAAGTTCATGAGCGCCGAGCACCCGTACGCTTCCGAGAAGCAAACGATTGACTCCCGACCGTCCGGCCAGCGCACGTGGACCCTTACCTCATCGCATACGCCTGGATTGCTTCTATCAATGTTGATAGCCAGCAACGTGGCATCGCACCATTCAAGGGAGCTGAAATCTTGGTTAATAGACTGGAAATCCGGGGAAAAAACCACGGAACCCCTGGCGCCTAGCCTCGCCAAGAGCCATTCTCACAAAAAGGACGCTATTGGGCACGCCAACCTCATCAGAACCGAATTCATAGGCCGCATCGCATCCAACGAAATGGAATTGAAGCGAAAACAGCGAAGATTGATACGTGCGCAAACTCACTCTGTCCCTTCTTGATCGGAGCCCTCCTCAGGCTCGTATTCATGGAACTGTTTCACCACTTCCCAGCCAAACTCCTTTTCAAGGGCCTCTCGCACAACACCAGGAACCGCAAACCAAGCAGTGTTAGTGTGCGAGTCGATACCTCGCGAATCGAATTGCGAAAGAAGGTGCACAGTTTCGGCGCGAGACATCTTCCTTTTCTCATCACGGAGAATTGAACGACGGTGCCTTTTTAGAAGGAGCCTCAACTGCTTCAGTGTTGATATCCCAAGCTGGTGAAGTTCAGCCACAACCTCCAAGAGGTCAAAGTCGCCGTAATCATGCCGACGATGAAACAGGCCCAGCACCATCTTCCTCACCCAGGCAGGAGTGACTACCTCCATTTCCTTGACCGCACGCGCATGCAACCTCTTCATCTAGTAAGCCTCAAGTCAGCGCCAGTATCCCTGCGAGCAAGCGAAGATCTCCCCGGCCCTTTCCAAATGAAACATAGCCCATCTTGCAGTTCATCTAGAAGAGCAGTGACGTCGAACCATCCGTAGGGCACATTGCTACATTCGGCTCTGTGAAGTCTACCGCCCCGCAAACCTCTGGAAAGAGACTACACAGGGTCTTGCACGCGTTAACATCTCCATTCTCGCAAGCAACCTGAAGAGCAACTCTAAGTGCGAGCGTGGGTCCGATTGCCTTGGGTGGAAGCAGGAACGACGGCTTCCTTTTATAGGTTGACTTTCCCGTATTGGAGTCCTTCTGCCATCCCCATCCAGGGCGTTTGGGATCATCCTTCCACTTTTTTCCAGGATTGTTGGTCCCATCCGGCGAGCGCGTCTGATTTCGTTCCCCGCGACGTCCCGACATCTCACCGAATGGATCGACGTTCAGCACGGGGTCAGATTCGGAATAGGCAAATGTACTGATTCCGCCTTCCAACCCAAGTGGATCACTCTGCGAGTACCGCCCAACTACCGGGTCATACTCCCGCTGATTGTTGTAGAACAACCCACTCGCATCCGTGGCCTGCTGGCCCGGGAAGCGCAGCGCCAGCTCGAACACCACACCATCGCCATCCGGGTCAGCACTCGGAATCTGGTTGCCGAATACCTCGCTCTTGTTGCTCCACTCCCAGATTGCAACATTCCGCACCGGATCGATCACCACGCGCGGCGTACCCAGATGATCTGGTTGGACGTAGGCCAGCTCCGGCACGCCGGCGCTCGGCACGCTGATCAAAGCCACCGGGTAGTTGTCCAGCCAGATGGCCTGCTGCTGCGCCTGGCCCGTGGCCGAGTAGTTGCCCAGCCATTGTCCTGCTTCGTCGTACAAGGTGATCTGCGCTGCGCCACCGGCCGGGGTACGCAGTACGCGTTCACCGCGATGGTTGTAGCTGTAGCTTTCCAGTACAGCATCACCCTGCTTCACCGCGCTCATGCGGTTGGCATCGCTGTAGGTGAACGTCTTGCTGCCGATGCTGGTGGTGTTGCCCGCTGCGTCATGGTTGCGCGCTTCGCCGTCCACCGCAGTCAGGCGGTGGCTGGTTGCGGGATAGGTATAGCTGGCGGTGCCTGCCGAGGTGGTCAGCGCAGTGCGATTGCCGGTGGCGTCATACGCATAGGTTTCAATCGGTGTACCGGTCGTACCGTCCTGGGTCTGGGTCAGGCGGCCCAGCGTGTCGTAGGCGTACTTGGCGAGCACCGTTGAGCCTGCGCCGTTCTTCAGCTCGGTGATCGAACCGACCGGGTCATAGCCATAGCCCAGTGACAGGCCACCTGCGGCCGGGTCGTGTACCGCCTGCGGGCGGTAATCCAGATCCAACGGACGCTGCAACTGGCGGCCGTTGCCATAGGTCCATCCGGTCGCCGGGCCGAAGGCCGCGTAGGTCACGTTGTTAACCACGATCTGGCGCGCCTGGCCGGGCCGGGTCAGGCCGATCTGGCTGATGCGGCCCTGGGTATCGCGCACATAGTCAGCCACGCTGCCATCCGGGTAGGTCAGCGCGGCCAGGCGACCCGCCTTGCTGTAGGCATAGCGCAGCGTGCTGGCGACACCATTGATGGTCTGCACTTTGCGGGTGACCTGGCCGAAGCGGTCATGGCAATACTGGGTGCTGCCATTGGCGTGCAGCACCTGCCCCAGGCGCCCCTTGGCAAAGCGCTCGTCGGTGGCACAGGCAGTCGGTGCCACGTCATAGCTGTAGCCCACGTCCAGATTGGGGTCCGGATAGGCGATGCCGATCAGGCGGTTGAGTGCATCGTAGTGATAGGTGGCGGTGACGCCACGCGCATCGGTAGCCGTCTTGCGATTGCCGGCGGCGTCCACGGTGAAGCTGCTGGCGCCACTGTCCGGGCTGACCTGCCCGGTCAGGTCACCGAACCCGTTATAGGCATAGGTCGTATGCAGGCCTTTCGGGTCGGTGACCTGGGTGACCTGGTCCAGCGCGTTGTACTGGCTGCGGATCTCCGCCGCGACGCCGCCGACATCCTGCAGGGTCTGCGCCAGTCGGTTGAGCGGATCATACTGCTGGCTGGTCACGCGCTGCAGGGCGTCGGTCACGGTCTGCGGGTTGCCGTTGGCATCGTAGGCAAAGCCGGTGGCGTGATTGCCCGCGTCCTTCAGTGCGGTCAGCTGGCCGAGCGTGTTGAACGTCCGTGCCAGGGTGCGGCGCAGGGTACCGCCTGCATCGAGCGTGTCTTCCTTGAGGCGATTGCCGGCATTGTCCAGCGTGTAGTGAATCGAGTTGCCCGCGTTGTCCTCGATATCGGTCAAGCGCAGCGCCGCATCGTAGACATAGGAAACGCTGCTGCCGTCGGGCTCGGTGATCTGTTGCACCTGGCCGGTCGGCCAGTAGCTGATCTGGGTAATCCGGTCCTCGGCTGTGGCGGCACCGTGCACGGTGACCGAGGTCGGCCAGCCGCGGGCATGGTAGGTGTAATCGGTGACCACGCCGTTGGCGTCCTTTATCGACAGCGGCCTTCCGAGTGCGTCGTAGGCCAAGGTCTCGACCGTCTGGCCCAGCGCATTGGTCACGCTGCGCAGGTCGCCCTTGCGGAAGCCACATGCACCATTGGTCGCGCACCCTGCGTCATCGGCCGGATAGTAGGCGTAGGTAACAGTATCGACCACATCCGTGCGCGGGCCATCCACGCTTTTCAGCAGCCCTTCCACCGGGCAGCTCCCTGCCGCAGCCACGTCCGCGGCTTCGCAGTACGTGTAGCTGGTGATGCGCGTCTGACCGGATGCGGTGTCGGTCACCGTGTTGGTTGTCGGCTGGCGCCGGCCATTGAAGGACGTTCGGGTTTCACGATTGCCGATGCGGGTGGTCAGTACCGCATTGGTTTCGACGTCGCGCACCGTGGTCACCACACGCTGCTCGGGCAAGCCGACCGCTTCGGTCACGGTATGGATGCTGACGGCACGACCGCTCACCGGATCGGTGCCCTGCGCATAGGTGTGCTTGGTCTGGATACCGCGGCGATCGGTGTAGGTATCCAGGCGCCGGCGGAAGTCGACACTCTGGTCGTAGTAGGTTCGGCTGACGGTCCCCTGCGAATCACTCAGGCCGGTTACCTTGCGCGACGGCGCGGTGTCGCCGCCGGGTGTCAGGGTGTAGTCGGTCTGCCGCCCCAGCGCGTCGGTCACCACCGCACCACCATTGGGGCTGTAGGCGAGTGTCACGCCATCGGCACCGCCGGCATGCTGACTGGAGATCACACGACCGATGGAATCGTAGGTAAAGGTACTGTAGCGGCGACCGTCCTCGGCGGTGATGCCGGTCAGGTGCTGGGGGAAGTCCTGGTTCTCGTAGTGATACGTCCGCACACCACCACCCGCATAGGTCACCGTGGCGACCTGGTTCTGCGGCGTGTAGGTATAGGTGGCGAGCGCAACGCCTTCGACCAGCACCGAACTAATCAGCGCCTCATAGTCGTTGGACTGGTAAACGAACTCCAGTGTGCGGCCACTGCTGTGGGTGACCGCCGCAAGGCGGTCGCTGTCGTCGTAGATGTAGGTCAGCGACGTGCCATCCGGGAAGCGCTTGGCGGCAAGACGCCCGTCCGCGCCGAAGGCAGAGATGGAATCCGCCGAGTACAGTGTCCAGTTGCCGTTCTGGACCAGACGGTCACCACTGTCGTCGTCCGCCTCATAGGCTTGGCCGATCTTCTTGAATGCACGCTGGAAACCGGTGCTTTCAATGATGCCAACGCTGTCAACGCCATCCAGTGCCAGGTGGGCGCCCAGCGAATGGGTCCAGCCATGACCGAAGCCACCGGAGGACGTGGAGATGCCAGAGTGATAGAAGCGCGTCAACGCGATCCAGCCCAGATCGAAATCCTGCGCGATTTCGTATTTCTCGCCGGTTTTGACGTCACACGGATTGCCTACGGTGCCGTCGCAAGGCGCGTTGTTTGCGTCCTCACCTTTTTCTGTCGAGGGACAACTCGGACCCGCGCTGTCCTTGTCGCACTTCTGCGACTTCGAGGTGATGGTTGCAACGAATTCTTCGCTGACGCAGGCGTTGTGCTTGTTGGACCACTGCGTGAACGGGATGGGGCAGTTCAAGCGCCGGGTAC
Organism: Stenotrophomonas geniculata; assembly: GCF_034508895.1. Taxonomy (NCBI): domain Bacteria; kingdom Pseudomonadati; phylum Pseudomonadota; class Gammaproteobacteria; order Lysobacterales; family Lysobacteraceae; genus Stenotrophomonas; species Stenotrophomonas geniculata. The sequence goes on along the minus strand of NZ_CP140571.1, from coordinate 3,899,145 downwards.
GCGCGACCGCCACCGTTCCGGTGTACGGCGTGCAGGGTGACTCAGCCGTATTGTTGCCAGCCATTGAAGTCAGATCGTAGTAGCGTGACTCCATGACACCTTCCAGATCGGGCGAGGCTGCAAACCAATCGCCAGACGGAGTGACCGCCGCCCCTGGGCACACGGGATTGTTGGCTTGTTGGTCCGCAAGAAAATCAGCAACCATCGCCTCTTCGGTCGGGAATATGTCACGCCCAATGTAGGACCAGTCCGGGTCGGAGGGCTGCGACTTTCCCATCCAGTAGGTGATCGACGTGTTGCCGTTCAAGTCCACGACTTTCGACTTGATCTTGTCGACAGACTGCCAACCGAACTGGAACTCCGGCGGGAACGGACTCGGTGCGGGCAGGCTCTTGATCGCCTGCACCGCCTGCTGCTGGGTCTTGTACTGCGTCGAATTGCCGCCGGGCTGCGAAATGCGCCAGGTAATCTTGCTTTCCTGCGCCTGTGCCACTGCAGGGGCGAAGCAGCCGACGGCAACAATCGCCAGCACGGCACACGAAATGGTCTTCAGTCGTTCCAACATCCCTGTTCTCCTTCCTGGATGAACACAGCGCCGGCGGGAACGAGAACGCGGAGGTGTTCCCCGCGTCATGCTTCGGATCGTCCCTGGTCCGGAATGCGGCAGTGCCACATGCCGCCTTTATCGTTGAGGACGCTTGCACATTCAAGTGTGGAGTCGCGTAACCGATCACAGATTCAAGCATCCACAGCCTTTCAGCGGATTGCGCTCTGTTCCCATGACTTTCTGCACAGGGAGTCGGTGTTATACCTCACTACATTACCAGCACGACCTGTCGCGAGGTCGGCAGGCTGCGGCGCTCCGCTGCAGACCTGACCCGTCGGAAGGGCCGGCACGCGTCACGGCCCAGGGGAATGGGAATGAAGAGCAGCCGAGTGACGATGTGGGTGCTGGCCGCGGTGATGGCCGCTGCAGGCACCGTCCACGCCGGGGAAATCCAGGTGGATCGGGGCGCTTACACACTGCAGGCCGAAGAGACGGGGGCAGGCCCGATCACCGTGGTCTTTGAATCCAGTTTCGGGCAGGGCGCGGGCGCCTGGAAAGAGGTGGTTGCAGGTCTGGGGCGCGACTACCACAGCATCACCTACGCCCGTGCAGGACTCGGCAAGTCCGGCAGCGACGGTCACGCCAAGCGCATCGATGCGCATCTGGCCGACCTCACAGCCGTGATCGATACGCTCGCACCCGGTCGCCGCGTGGTGCTGGTGGGTCATTCCTATGGCGGCCTGCTGGCCACGGAGTTTGCACGCCGCCATCCGGAGCGCCTGCAGGGCTTGGTGCTGGTGGACCCGGCCACGATGGGGCAGCGCCATGCGTTCAAGCAGGCCGACAGTGCCCGCGTGCAGGCAGACGATGCCCAACTGCGGGCAATGCTGCCGCCGGCCATGGCCGCCGATTACGCCGTGCTGATCGAACAGCTGGATGCACCCGGTGCACAGACCCCGCGCTCAATGCCGGACGTGCCGGTCGCGCTGCTGACTGCAACCCAGCTCGCTGCCGAACCGCTGTTCTTCGAAGAAACCGCAGCGGGCAAGGCACTCTGGAAGGCGCAGCACGCCCTGCTCTTCTCGGGATTCACGCGCGGCACGCATCGCTACCTGGCGACCGGGCACACCCTGCAGCGCGAGGATCCTGCTGCGGTGGTGGCCGCGATTCAATCAGTCTCCGGCACCTTGAAGTAGCCGTTCCAGGCAACGGCTTCCCCCGTTGTTCCCCGCTACTGCCCGCGCAGCCGCACGGCAAAGTACCGCGCCGGGGAAAGGCCAAGCGCCTTCTTGAACATCGTGATGAAGGCCGTCACCGACTCATAGCCCAGCGTCTCGGAAACGCGTTGTACCGGTGCACCCGCGGCGAGTTCACGAATGGCGATGAGCAGATGCAACTGCTGCCGCCAGCGCCCGAAGGACAGTCCCGTTTCCCGTTCGATGAGGCGGGTCAACGTGCGCTCGCCCAGGGCCAGGCGCACGGCCCACTGGCCGATGGTGCTGCGGTCTGCCGGATCCGCCGACAGCGCCGCAGCCAGCGCACGCACCTTCGGGTGATGGCTGACCGGCAGCGACAGATGCTCGGCCGGCATCCGTACCAGCTCGTCCAGCAACACCCGCGCCAGCCGGTCGGTGTGGCTGCCATGCGGGTAGTCCAGCGGCGCGTCGGCCAGGTGCAGGATCATCTCGCGCAGCATCGGGGAGATCGCCAGCGTCACGCATTGCATGGGCAGATCGACGATGCCGGGCTCGACGAACAGATAGCACAGGCGCGCGTTGGCGGTGGCGCGGTTGCTGTGCGGCATGCCACCCGGAATCCAGACGCCACACTGCGGCGGCACGATCCACAGCGCATTGGCCACTTCGCAGGTCACCGCCCCATGCAGCGCAAGAATGAGCTGACCCTTTCGATGCTCATGCACCGGAATTTCCGCGTCGTGCTCGGCCACCTGCAGGCGGCTGGCAACCGCCGGGCGATCGGTCTCGTCCGGGTCCAGGTCAAAGCCGGGGAGCGAAATGCGAGCCATTCTCACATTGACCGGTTTTAGCGATTGACTGTCATTATAGCGAAATTCGCCAGTGCGGCCGATCACTAGCATGAGCCGCATGCACTCCCCCACCCCGTTCCGCCCCTACATGCGCCAGGCATTTGCCCGGTTGAAAAACCCTGCCCTCAGGACCGATCAGGAAGCGCTGCTGTTCTCGCTCAAATGCCTGCTCGCCGCGTCGCTGGGGCTGTATGTCTCTCTGAGGGTCGGCCTGAATCGCCCGTTCTGGGTGATCGGCACGGTCTATCTGGTGTCACAGCCCTTTTCCGGGGCAACGCTCAGCCGCGGCCTGTTCCGCCTGCTCGGTACCGTGGGCGGGGCCGTCGCCACCGTCGTGCTGGTGCCACGTTTCGCCAATGCCCCCCTGGTGCTGAGCGCCGCACTCGCCACGTGGATGGCGCTGTGCCTGTATCTGGCGATGCTCGACCGCACGCCACGTGCCTATGCGTTCCTGCTGGCCGGCTATACCACCAGCCTGATCGGGTTTCCTGCGGTGATGGTGCCGGGAGACGTGTTCACCATTGCCATCACGCGGGTGCAGGAAATCGCCATCGGCATCCTGGCTGCAACGCTGGTACATGCGCTGGTGCTGCCGCGCCGGGTCTCGATGCGCGTGCACGCGCGGGTTGCTGCCGTGCTGGATGATGCGGAACGATGGACACGGGACATGCGCGCCGGTGCATCGGACACGGTACTGGCGACGGACCGCTCGAAAGTGGCCGCCGACCTGCTCGAGCTGCATGTGCTGTCGATCCACCTGCCCTACGACAGCGCCCACGGCGTGGCGCAGGTGCAGATCCTGCGCGCCCTGCACGACCGGATGCTGGACGTCCTGATGCTGTCCAGCGCGGTGGAAGATTCCATCGACCGGCTGCGTTCACCACAGGCCGGCGCGATGGATGCAACAGGCTGGCGCGATCTGCTGCAGGCCGGCCTCGCCGCGCAACAGGCCGAGCTCGACCTCGCCCACGCCGACTGCCGCGTGCTGCAGGCGCAACTGCACACTGCCCGTCCCGACTGGCGTCGGCATGTGCCTGCCCGCCTTGCGCGACATGTGCAGGGTGCGGTACTTCACCGGGATCATCGGCTTGCCCTGCGCAGCGCGCTGGGCGCGTTCGCCGGCATCCTGCTGAGCTGCGTTCTGTGGATCGTCACCGGCTGGTCGGAGGGCGCCACGGCGGTATCCATCATCGGCACGGCGTGCGTGCTGTTCGGCACGATCGAAGCGCCGGCACCGCATGTCATGCGCTACCTGGTGGGATCCTGCATCGGCGTGGCCGTCGGCCTGCTCTACGGTCTGCTGATCTTCCCCGCGTTGTCCGATATCACCGGCCTGATTGCCGCGCTCGCGCCGGTGCTGCTGCTGTGCGGATCGTTCCTGGCCCGGCCGCCCTTCATCATGGCCGCCCTGGGCGTGGTACTGACCTTCCCGATCATCGCAGGCCTGGGCGCGACCAATTCGGTCAACATCGTCGGCGCACTCAACAACAGCGTTGCGCTGTTCGTGGGTACGACGGTGGCACTGTGCAGCATGCAGCTGTTCCAAACCGCCGACGCGGGCCGCAACCGCGCACGGTTGGAGCATTCGATCCGTCGGGATATCGCACGACACACCGCCGGACGAGGTGATGTGACCCGCGCCTGGCTCAGCCGCATGCAGGATCGCATCGGGCTGCTCGCTCCAAGGTTGCAGGGCCGTTCCAGCGCAGTACACGAGCTGCGGGTATTGTTTGCGGACGTTCGTGCGGCACATGCATCCAGCCAACTCCGCACACTGGACAAGTACCTGGACAACCCGCACGTTCGGGCGCTACACGCGGCGCTGGTCGAACGCGTCGCCGCACATTTCAGGGTTCGCGCCCACGCGCCACGCAGTGTCGATGCCCATCTTCTGAAGTTGTTGGACTGCATGCGCGAGGCCGCAACAGCCATCGCCGAGGCCGATCGAGGGAATCTGCTGCACCTGCTCAGCGGGTTGCGCCGCGACCTGCTGGCCTCACCGCTCACCCATCGGCACTGACCGCATGCTCTCTGATCTTTCCATTGATGGCGTGCTCATTCCCGGCCTGCTCGCCGTGGCCGCTGCCGCCTTGGCGCTGTCGATGCTGACTTCACGCCTGCTCGCCAGCCTCGGTCTGTACCGGCTGTTCGCCGCGCGGCCGCTGGTGGGCCTGTCCCTGTTCGTGATCCTGGCGGAGCTGATGATCCGGCTCTCGCCCCTGCTCGAGAAATGAAATGAAACACCTGCTTGCTGTCATCGGGCGCTGGAGCGCAACGCTGGGCGTGTGTGCGCTTGCCGCCATTGCCGCGTTCTCCCTCTGGAATCGTTACGAAATGCTCCCGTGGACGCGGGATGGGCGGGTGCGCGCCGATGTGGTGCGCGTTGCGTCGGACATGGGGGGGCTGGTCACCCAGGTGCTGGTGCACGACAACCAGCGGGTCAGTGCCGGCCAGCTGCTGCTGGTGCTCGATCAGCCACGCTTCGCCGCCACGCTGGAGAAGGCAGACGCGGCGGTCAGGAGCGCGCATGCCACGCTGGCGCTGGCCCGCCGCGAATCGGCGCGGGACAACGCACTTGGCAACCTGGTCGCTTCGGAAACCCGCGAACGCAATGCCGCCAAGGTCGATACCGAACTGGCCACGCTGGCGCAGGCACGGGCCGAACAGCGCGTTGCCCAGCTCAACGTGCAACGCACCGAGGTGCGCGCAACCACCGATGGCATCATCACCAACCTCGACCTGCATGCGGGCGACTACCTGCAACCCGGTGCGCAGGCACTGGCGCTGATCGACACCGGCAGCCTTCGTATCGAGGGCTACTTCGAGGAAACCAAACTGGCCTGCATCACCGAGGGCGATGCCGCCGTGGCCCGGCTGATGGGCGACAACCACGACATCCGCGGACACGTGGATACCATCGCCGCCGGCATTGCCGACGATCAGCGCTCAAGCACACACAACCTGCTGCCCGCCGTGGCGCCAACTTATACCTGGGTGAGGCTGGCGCAGCGCATCCCGGTACGCATCCGCATCGATGATGCGCCGTCGGATACCCGCCTGATCGTGGGTCGCACTGCGAGTGTGACCATCACACCCTCGGCACCGGGAGCCTGCAAGTGAGCGTGCGAACACTACGCGGTGGGCTGCTTGCCCTGCTGCTGCCCATGACGGCCTGCGTATCCGGCCCCGACTATCACCTGCCTGCGAATGCGGTCGCGGCCTCCCCCCAGGTGGCGCGGGCGTTCGTCTCGGGCCAGGAGGCATCGTTCAGCCAGGACGCGCCACCAGATCGATGGTGGCACCTGTACGGCGACCCCCGGCTTGACGCCTACGTACGCGAAGCACTGGCGGCCAATACCGACCTGCGCGCCGCCGATGCCAACCTTCGGCGCGCCAGCGCAACCGTGCTGGAGTACCGCGCGCGCGGTGCCGTGCAAGCCGACGTGGATGCATCGGGCACGCTCACCCATACAGGTGGCTACGCCCAAGCGTCGGCCGCGCCGCAGTCGTATGCGCTGGGCCTTCACCTCTCCTATCCACTGGATCTTGCAGGCGGCATCCGCCGCGGCATCGAAGCCGCCAACGCGGACGCCGAAGCCGTCGCTGCGGCACGCGACCAGGTCCGCGTGGTCGTCGCTGCTGCCGTCACCCGTGCCTATCTCCAGGTGTGCACCCGCAATCACACGCTCGCCGCAACCCGGCAGGTGGTGGCGATCCAGCACGCCACGCTGGAGGCAACCCGCCGCCTCGCCGCAGGCGGCCGAGGAACGGACTTCGATGTCAGCCGTGCCGGTGCCGCCGTCAACCGCAGCGCGGCGGGGATACCGCACCTGCTGGCCGAACGTCAGGCCGCACTGTTCGAACTGGCCGCATTGATGGGCAGGGTGCCGGCAGACTATCCGAGGGAGGCGGAAGCGTGCCCGCGCCCCCCGGAGCTGGAGCAGGCGCTGCCGGTCGGTGAGGGCTGGCAGCTGCTCCAGCGGCGCCCTGACATACGTGCCGCCGAGCGGAGCCTTGCCGCGGCCACGGCGATGATCGGCGTAGAGACCGCGGAACTTTATCCGCGGGTCACCCTGGGCGCATCCCTGGGCACAGCAGGCACGCGAGGGCAGCTGCTTTCGGCCGACGGTTTCGGGGCGAGCGTCGGGCCGCTGCTCTCATGGCACTGGCCCAACCGCCGCGTGGCCAAGGCCCGCATCGCGGCGGCCGGCGCCAATGTGGATACCGCTCTTGCTTCCTTTGACGGCATCGTGCTGCAGGCACTGCGCCAGACCGAGACCGCGCTTTCTGCCTGCACGCAGGAGCTTGAACGCGAGCGCAGCCTGGCGCAGGCGCGCGGGGACGCGGCGCGCGCAGCCGGACAGGCACAGCAGCTCTACCGCTTCGGCAGGATCGATTTTCTCGACGTGCTTTCGGCCCAGGCCGCGCTGGCAGATGCGGAGTCCGCACTGGCGGCCTCCCGCGCGGAGCGGGTCGACCGTCAGATGGATGTGTTCCTGTCACTGGGTGGCGGTTGGGCTGCAGGGGCCGTCGCCATTGGTGCGGCCCGCTGACGTCGTCTTCGCAGCAGCAGCCGCTACCCGATCTGTTCATGAAAGCCCTGTCCACATCCGTATTCATTCACACGGCCTGCCCTATATTCGCGCTCACAGCGCCGCATATCGCGGCCATGACGGAGGCATCCCGATGACATCCATACGTCTTCTTGCCATTGCCGTGGGCTCGGCCGCAGCACTCGCCGTAGCGCCCGCCTTCGCCGATCCGCCGCACCACGCCCGCGGCAACGGCCCGCCACCGCATGCGGGCGGCCCGCATAACCGTGATGCGCCGCCGCCAGGCTGGCAGAAGAAGGCCTGGCGACGTGGCGAGCGCCTGCCGTGGGCCGAAGTGGACCGCCGCTACTGGGTAGACGATTACGCGCGCTATGACCTGCGCGAGCCGGGCCGCGACCGGCGTTGGGTGCGCCAGTCCGACAACGAGTACCTGTTGGTGGAGATCGCCACCGGGCTGATCATCGACGCCCTGCATCGCTGAAGCGACCTGCAGCGTCCCACATGGAGCGATTTACCCCGGTGCAGACACCCTACGACCGGGGCCGCTCCGGTCGGGGGTGTTTGCGCCCACCGCGCCCCACATGCCTCCGCTGCCGCCCGGCATGCATGCCCTCCCGCAGTGCGATATGCCCGACCATCAGCGCCGCGGCAACGAGCCCCATCGCAACCAGTATTTCGAATCCCCGATCACCAAAGAGCAGGCGGATGGAGATCTCCAGTGAGCACAGCCTGCCGCAGCTCAGGCCGTGCTCGTTGAAGCCATAAATGAGCACCATTACGCCCATCAGCCCGCACAACGCCATCAGGGCCAAGCTTGCGGTGAAGATGAAAGGTCGATGGATACGCATGCGCTCGTCGCGGTCTTCTACGGTGATGTCCAGCGCGACGTTGCGAGCACGCGATCGGAGGCATCCAGCTCTACCGACCAGGCTTGGGTATCCAGGCCCAGCCGGTTCTCATACCACCGTCGCTGCGCACGGCGACCATCGCATCCACTGCTGGCATGCGGGTAAAGGGAGCACCGGCATGCTCCACCACGTCAGGTTGCCCCGGCACCCGCAGTACCTCGGCCCTGCTCGCCCCGACCGGGACCGAGGCAAGCGCGTGGGAATGCCACGCTGAGGTCGCCGAGCAACTGGCAACGTACGCCACGAACAGGCCGGCAAGCCCCTCCATCAGTGCCCTCATTGACAGACCCCCTCCTGCGCCTCGCGCCCGCGCATCATCCGCGCAGACCTTCTTCAACGTCAAACCTCGACAAGCGGGCCTGTTGCAGCGCCCGGCATCCGTGCTAGCGTGCGCCGACCGATGATTCAGGATGAACACAGGGACGCCCGTCGATGGCAGGCAAGCGCCGGAAGGACAGGATCGCGCAGGAGATCGGCCTGTTCATGCAGCAGTACGCGCGCAAGGCGCAGCGCCATACCGGACCCAACGACCGGCCGTACGATCGGAAACTGGAAGCGCGGCTCAAGCGCTTGCCACCGGAAGAACTGGGTAGGCTGCTTTCCGGAGAAGAGGACGACGATGACTAGCCCCGCCGGAATGGCCAGGCGCGCCATCGTCGTGACATTCTGTAGCGCGCTCGGCGCCTGCGGACTGGTGATGGACAGTTCGTTCGACACTCTGTGCGAGGCGCTTGACGCCGACATGGTGAACAAGGGATGGATTCCCGATTGGGTACCCCACGAGGCGACCGACCTGCGCGAGGTACACGACCTCGACTCGAACACCAGCGCGCTGGTCTTCACCAAGCCCCCTGCGATACCACTGCAGCTGCCTGCGGATTGCCAGGCAACCACATTCAACGACAGCGATCCAGTTGCGTTCAATCGACACTGGTGGCCTGGCGACGCGACGCTCAGCGCGTCGTACCGCGTCTTTCGCTGCGCACCTGAATCCGGAAAATCGGTCTTCGTCGCCATCAACAGGACCGAAGACCGCGTGCTCTTCTGGCGAACCTACGCACGGTGATGCGCCCGCACCGCCGCCCCTCTTCTCAGGAACCCATGATGCCCAACGCGCGTGCACGCTTCGCCGCCCTCGCCCTCTCTCTCGCGGCGTGCCTGCCGGCCTACGCCGCGCAGAACGCCCCCGCCGACATCGAAGCGATCGAACAGGTTGTCGAATCCTTCCGGACCTCGCTGATCAACAAGGACAAGCCGACCTACATGGACCTGTTCTTTTCGGACAAGCCGGAAGACATCGGCTGGCAGTATGCTTCCGAGGACGTGCGCCTGCAGGACATCCGCAAGGCCAAGCCCGATGCGATCAAGGCGCGGCAGATTCCCGCCAACAACTTCATCGCGCTGATCGATGGAGCGGTGGCCTCGCCGAAGCCGAAGGAGGAGAAGTTCTCCAACACGAAGATCGAGACAGACGGCGACGTGGCCTCGGTGTCGTTCGACTACAGCTTCCACGACGATGGGGTGAAGACCAACTGGGGCAAGGAAATGTGGCAGCTGATCCGCACCGAACAGGGCTGGAAGATCTTTTCGGTGATCTATTCGATCCGCGACTCACGCAGCCCGGCCGATTGAACGTCGCTTGAGGACGCTGAGCGCCGATTGCCAATTGCGATCCATTCAGCCAGGGCATTGGCATCCGGCAAGAGATCGGGCAGAGTTCGGCCACGCGCAAGGACGCACGCCATGACCCGCCTGCTGATCATCGAAGACAACCCCGAGCTGGTTGCCAATCTGTATGCCTTCTTTGAACCGCTGGGCTACGTCCTGGACGACGCCCGCGACGGCGCCAGCGGACTGCGCCGGGCCACGCAGCACGACTACGACGCCATCCTGCTGGACCTGATGCTGCCCCGGCTGGACGGCATGACGCTGTGCCAGAAGCTGCGCCAGGAGTTCCAGAACCCGGTACCGATCCTGATGCTGACCGCGCGCGATCCGGTCGAAGACCGCGTGCAGGGCCTGGCCCTGGGCGCGGATGACTACCTGGTCAAACCGTTTTCGCTGACGGAACTGGATGCGCGGATCAAGGCCCTGATACGACGCGCCCAGGGCCGCCAGGTCCAGAGCGTGCTGGCGTGGAAGGATCTGCAGGTGGACACGCGCTCGCCGCAGGCCTGGCGGCAAGGCCGCTGCATTGCGCTGACACCCACGTCGCACAAGCTGCTGATGTGCCTGGTGCGCGCGGCGCCCGCCGTGGTGCGCAAGCAGGAGATGGAATACCTGGTCTGGGGCGACGAGCCACCGGACAGCGGCGCGCTGCGAACACACATCCATGAGCTGCGCCTGCAGGTGGACCGCAGCTTCGACGCCGCGCTGATCACCACGGTGCACAGCGTCGGCTGGCGCATGCAGGCGTGAGCCCTGCCTCCCTCTACCGCCGCCTGAGCTTGCGTGCCCGCATCACGATCTCGTTCGTGCTGTTGATGGCCGGTGCCATGGGTTTCATCGTTCTGGCCGAACAGGTCGACTACGACCAGGTCCGGGCTGCTGTCGTCGCGCGGACCCAGCACGGTGAAGTGGAAAGGCTGCAGGCCGCGCTGGCTCGTGGCCAACGCCCCGCCCTGCCACCGGGGACCCAGCTGTTCGATGCCCATGACGCGCCTGTCGTGCTGCGCCAGTACGGCCCGGGCCATCACGGCGAAGAGGCGCCCAACGAGTGGCACCTGAGCGTCTTCAACAACGGCGACCAGCGCTACTACCTGCTGCAGGATGCGGCGCACTATGGCTATCTGGAACACCTGATCAACGCCTTTGCGGCACTGGTCATTTCGATCTGCGTGCTCGGCGCCTTCCTGATCGGCCGCAAGGTAGCGACGCACGTCATCGCACCCATCACGCGATTGGCGGACGCGGTGCAGGACGGCCAGAAGCCTTTTCCCTACCAGGACGCGCGCGATGAGATCGGTGTACTCGCCCGCGCCTTCGCCCGGCACAGTGACGAGCTCGAACGGTTCCTGCATCGCGAACAGTGCTTCAGCGGCGATGCCAGCCACGAGCTGCGCACGCCGCTGGCCATCATCGGCGGCGCTGCGGAGACGCTCGCCTGCCAGCTTCCGGCCGACAGCCACCTGGTTCCCAGCGCGGAGCGCATCCTGCGCACCACCCAGGAGATGCAGCGCCAGCTGACCTGCCTGCTGCTGCTCTCACGCGCCCCCAGTACCGTGCCGCGCAACAAGGTGACCCTGCGCCCGCTGATCGAATCCTGCATGGAGCGCTGCCAGCCGTGGATTTCCGGCAAGCCGGTGATCGTTGCGTTTGATGCCCGGCATGACGCCGTGCTGGACACCAACGCAGATCTGGCGCACAGCGTGATCTGGAACCTGCTGCGCAACGCCTGCCAGTACACCGAAAGGGGCGAAGTGAGGATCACCCTCCACGACACCGCACTCACCTTCGCCGACACCGGACCCGGCCTGCCCTCCAGTATCGACCCACAGCAGTTCCAGCGCTTCGTGCCCGGCAGCCCGCACAGTGGCGAGGGACTGGGGCTGTCCATCGTGCAGCGCATCGTCGAGCACCTGGGTTGGAGGATGACGGTGCGTTCCTCGCAGCAGGGCTGCCGGTTCAGACTGGAGTGGCCCATCTGACGGTTTCCTGACGCGCGCCTGCACATGCTGGGGATTGCTCACTTCACGGCGGAAACGGCATGCAGCACCCCAAGGACAGCGGCAAGTACCCGCACGGCAAGAGCGGCCTGAGCCGCATCTTCCACACCCTCATCCATTCGCGCGATGGTTTCATCGCCACCTTCCGCGGCGAGGCGGCCTTTCGCCAACTGCTGCTTCTGCACGCGCTGTTGATCATTGCAGCGTTCGTGCTGGACATCAGCAAGCTCGAACGGGCGCTGGTGCTGGCGGTCTGCTTCATCAGCCTGCTGGTGGAACTGCTCAACTCGGCGATCGAAGCAGTGGTCGATCGCATCTCACTGGAACGGCATCCACTGTCCAAGAACGCCAAGGACATGGGCAGCGCCGCGCAGACCACCGCACTGTTGATGGTGGGCGCGGTGTGGGGCGTGATCCTGCTGGGCTAGTCCGCCCAACCTGACAACTTCCTGATAAAGCGGTTTCGATACTGCGCGCACTCCCGCTCCACGGAACCTGCTCGTGCGTCAACGCCGCCGTTTTCCACGGCCCCATCCGATCGTTCTGGTCTGGGCCACCGCACTGTTCTTCACCACGATTGGAAACATCGCCCTCTGGAAGACGCTGTGGGGGCTGATCGACCTCAACAGCCTGCGCAGCGTGCTGTTCCTGGCCAGCTTGCCGGTGGTGCTTTTCTGCCTGTTCAACCTGCTGCTGACGCCACTGCTGGCACTGCCGTTCCTGCGCAGGCCGCTGCTGGTGCTGCTCGTTGTCGTCAGCGCCGCCTGCAGCTACTTCATGCTGCACTACAACGTGCTGATCGATCGCAGCATGGTGCAGAACGTGTTCGAGACCAACCAGGCTGAACTGAACGCCTATCTGTCGCTGCCACTGCTGTTGACCCTGCTGGCGCTGGGCGGGCTGCCCGCGACCGGGCTGGTCCTGATGCGCACCGCCAGCGGGGCGGGCTCGATACGTTCGTTCCTGGTGTGGCCAGTCAACGTCCTGGTATCCATGATGGTGCTGCTGGCGATCGGCTTTGCGTTCTACAAGGACTATTCGTCATTGCTTCGCAACAACCGCTACATCCGCGACCAAGTGCTGCCGTTGAACGTGGTGCGGCATACCCACGGTTACCTGAAGAGCCTCTACAGCACCCGCCAGCAACCGCTGCGCGCGATTGGCATGGACGCACGGCGCGCGCCGGGCCCGCGCCCGAAGCTGGTGATCCTGGTCGTCGGCGAGACCGCGCGATCACAGAACTTCCAGCTCAACGGCTACCCACGCGCGACCAATCCCCGGCTCTCGCGCAAGGAAGGCGTCATCAGCTTCAATGATGTCTCCTCATGCGGGACCGCCACGGCCATCTCGGTGCCGTGCATGTTCTCGCAGATGACCCGAGGCCAGTACGACGACGTGCGCGCCGCAACCGAGGAGAACGTGCTCGACATCCTGCAGCGCACCGGCATCAGCGTGCTCTGGCGCAACAACAACAACGGCGGCTGCAAGGGCGTGTGCGAACGCGTATCGACCGAGCACATGCCTGCGCTGAAGGTGGCCGGCCAGTGCGTCAACGCCGACGGCACCTGCTACGACGACGTGCTGCTGCACCAGTTGGGCGCACGCATCGATGCCATCAACGGCGACGCCCTGATCGTGCTGCATCAGCTCGGCAGTCATGGGCCGACCTACTTTGAACGGTATCCCGCAGCGTCGCGGGCTTTCAGCCCGACCTGCGACAGCAACCAGATCCAGCATTGCAGCAATGAGGCGCTGGTCAACACCTACGACAACACTCTGGTCCACACCGACCACCTGCTGGGCAAGGCCATCGACCTGCTGCAGGGCTATGCGGACCAGCGTGATGTCGCACTGATCTATGTGTCCGACCATGGCGAGTCGCTGGGCGAACGCGGGATGTACCTGCACGGCACGCCCTACTTCATCGCCCCGCGCGAGCAGACCCAGGTGCCGATGGTGATGTGGTTCTCACCGGAATTCAGCCGCAACGCAGGCCTGGACCTGGCCTGCCTGCACCAGAATGCCCTGCACCGGGCGCACAGCCACGACAACCTCTTCCACTCGCTGCTGGGCCTGTTCGCGGTCAACAGCGGGGTGTACCAGCACGATCTGGATGTGTTCGCAGGTTGCCGCGCGTCGGCTTCGCCGGCTGTGGCCACCTCACCGGCCAAAGAAAGGCGCCGGCTGATGCCGGTCGCTGCCCGGAACGTGGCGCGCTACTGCGCCGCCAGGGCGAAATCCAGGCCCGCACACACCGCCGCCACCTGGGCGTCGTTGCATTCCTGCGGGTTGGTGCGCGGGCTGTCCGGGTAGACCTCGGTGGTGGTGGCAAAGCGCGCGTCGGTGAAGCCGGCGCAGGCGCCGATCGAACGCGATTCACCCCAGACCACGCCCGGCGACTGCAGCGGCAGGCCGACCAGGTTGCCTTCGGCATCGGCCGGGGCGATATGGGTGACCGGGGCCACGGCGGTGATCAATGCCTTCTGGAACTCGGCCTGCGGATCTTCGCTGTTGCCGATCACGTAGAAGCCATCCGGAATGGTGTCGCGCTCGAACGGCTTGCCGTCGCGGGCACAACGCGCCGGATCGAACTCCTGCAGGTCGCTGTCGGTGGTCTCGTGCAGGTCCAGGTGCACCAGCAGGTTCGGCTTGCGCTCGGCCACCCAGGCCATCAGGGCGGCGGCTTCCACGATCTGGCCGCCGTCACGGAAGCTGCGGTTGGGGTCGATGGCGTCCGGGTTCCAGCGCTGGATGCGCTCGTAGCCCCACGGGCTGACGCACGGCGCCACGATCAGGTTCAGCCGGCCCAGGTAACGCTCCGCCTGCTGCTCCAGGAACTGCAGGGCACCGTGCACGCCGCTGGTCTCGTAGCCATGCACGCCACCGGTGATCAGCGCGGTCGGCAGCGCCGGGTTCCAGTCGTGGTTGACCACGGCGAACAGCGGGTAATGGTCCGGCGCATAGTCCAGCTGGCCGTACTGGATCACATCGAAGCTGTCGTCCAGGCGCTCGAGCGCGGCCACCACGTCGTCGTGGTAGCTGCGCCGGCGCTGCTGGCGGGCCCGCCACTGTGCGCGTTCCGCGTCGCCCCAGGGCTGTCCGGGGGTGCCGATCGGGTAGAACTGCGCAACGGTCATTGGGGAACTCCAGGGGTCGGACGGGATGGGTGCAGCCGGACATTCTAAGCCTTGTCGCGCCTGCGGGCGCCCCCGCCCCGCCCCGCCTTCATCCAGCCGGGGTCATCTGGTTGTAAAATCAATGGTTTTTGGCCCCTCACCCCTTGATGGCGAACGCAGCGCAGCCGGTCCTGGGTGGACCGGAGTTCCTCCGCCTGCTCGCCCGTCTCAGCGACGGCGCGATGCCGGCCACCAGTCCCGCCCTGACCGATCGCCTCGGCCAGTGGGTGGACTGGAGCCGTGCCGTGGCCCTGTCCGGGGCGCTCGGCGGACGCCTGCCCGAGCCCGGTGAAGCCGCCGAAGCGGTCGAGGATGTACTGGCCGACTGCGCCCAGGCGCACGCCAGCCTGCTCGCCTCGATCAGTGAGGATGCCGAGGCCGAGCGCCTGCTGGACCTGGCCGAAGCTGCCGCCGCACCCAACTTCGCCTCGCTGCGCCAGCGCTACCGGGTACTGCAGCAGGCCATCCAGACCGCCACGGGCCGCCTGCGCGGCCGCCTGCGCGACCAGCTGGTACAGGTTTCGCCCGAGCTGGCGCGGCTGGCCGAGGTCGATGCGGTGATGGAACAGACCCTCACCCCGCGCGAGCACAGCCTGCTGGCCACTGCGCCGGCCGTGCTCGGCGCCCGATTTGAACGCGTGCACGGCCAACCCGGCTGGCGCACGGCCTTCCGCCATGACATGCGCACGCTGCTGCTCGCCGAGCTGCAGCTGCGCTTCCACCCGATCGAAGGGCTGCAAGACGCCCTGCGCTCCCACTGACCGGAACACCATGTCCAGAACTGCTTTCCATGTCGTTGTCTTCCTTGTCGGCCTGCTGGCCGTGTGCTGGATCGGCATTGGCTACGTTTCGGTGCATCCGCTGGGTGCAGCGGTGGCGGCGATCATCGCGGCCTGCTACATCTCCGGTGGCGTGGAGCTGTACCGCTACCGCCAGGCCAGCAACGGCCTGCGCGCCGCACTGAACGACCTGTCCAGCGCGAAGGAAAGCCTCGCCCCCTGGCTGGAGCGCGTGCCGGTAGGCCTGCGCAACGCCGTGCGCCTGCGCGTGGAGGGCGAGCGCACCGCCCTGCCCGCACCGGTGCTGACCCCTTACCTGGTCGGCCTGCTGGTGCTGCTGGGCATGCTCGGTACCCTGCTGGGCATGATGGACACGCTGCGTGGCACCGGACTGGCCCTGCAGAGCGCGACCGACATGGCCGCCATCCGCGGCTCGCTGGCCTCGCCGGTGCAGGGCCTGGCGGTGGCATTCGGTACCTCGATCGCCGGTGTGGCCAGCTCGGCCATGCTCGGCCTGCTGGCGGCGCTGCTGCGTCGGGATCGGCTGCAGGCCGTGCAGCAGCTGGACCGGGCCATTGCAGGCGACCTGCATCCCTACTCGCAGGCCTGGCAGCGCGCCGAGTCGCTGCGCCTGCTGCAGGCACAGTCCGCCGCGCTGCCGGCACTGGTCGACCGCCTACAGGCGATGACACAGACCTTTGAACAGCACAGCACGGCCGCCAACGAGCGCCTGCTGGCCGGCCAGGCCGAATTCCTGACCCAGAGCCAGGCGCTGCAGGAGCGTCTGGCGGTCTCGCTGCAGCAGTCGCTGCGTGAAGGCGCCGAAGCCAGTGCCGCCGCCATCGGGGGCGCGCTGCAGCCGATGGCCGAGACCACGTTGGCCGGTCTGGCCCACCATGGCGAGGCACTGCACGCCCGCGTCGAGCGGGCCGTGCAGCAGCAGCTGGCAGGCCTGAGCGACGGTTTCGAGCGCAGCCGCGTTGCGACCGAAGCCAACTGGGCCAAGGTGGTGAGTGAACAGAGCCAGGCACAGCAGGCCCTGGTGAACGATCTCCGCCAGCACCTGCAGGCCTTCAGCGATGGCCAGGGCACGCAGGCCGAAGCACTCGTCGCCCGCATCGGCGAGCGCCTGCAGGCCGATGCCAGCGGCAACGCCGACGCCTGGCGTGCCGCCGTCGAGCAGCAGCAGGCACTGAACAGCGCGCTGGTCGAGCGCCAGCAGCAGGCGCTGCTGGCGGCCGGCCAGCAGCTGGACGAGCATGCGCAGGCATTGCTGCGGGCACTGGAGCAGCGTCACGACGCCAGCCAGTCGTTGCTGCAGGACCACGAACAGCAGCGCTCGCAGCAGTGGCAGGCCGCCCAGGCTGGCGCCGCAGCTGCGCACGCCGAACTGCAGGCCTGCCTGGACACTCGCGAACAGCAGCGCCAGGCGCGCTGGGACGCGGTCAGCGCCGAACTGCAGCAAGCCCACGCCGCGCTGCATGCGCAGCTGCAGGCCGGCGACGAACGGCGCCTGCAACGCTGGAGCGATGCCTTGCAGCACGTTTCCGCCGAGCTGGCCGAGCGCCTGCAGGCCAATGGCGAGCGCCTGGCTGCGCAGCAGCAGCAGGTCTGCGACACGCTGGCGGCGACCGCACAGCAGATCGGCGAGAACGGTCGTGCACAGGCCAGCGCAACGCTGGCCGAAGTCTCCACCCTGCTGCAGACCGCGGCAGCCGCGCCGAAGGCCGCTGCCGACGTCATCAACGAACTGCGCAGCACGCTCTCTGAAAGCCTGGTGCGTGACAACGCAATGCTGGAAGAACGCGGTCGCCTGCTGGCCACCGTGCAGACCCTGCTCGATGCGATCAACCATGCCTCGCACGAACAGCGCACCGCCGTGGACGCGCTGGTTGGCGGATCGGCCGAGCTGCTGGAGCGCGTCGGCAACCGCTTCACCGACCATATCGCCGCCGAGACCGGGAAGCTGGACGGCATCGCCGCAGCGCTCAACGGCAGCGCCGGTGAAGTGGGCCAGTTGGCCAGCACCTTTGGTGAAGCGGTCGCGCAGTTCGGCAGTGCCTCCACCGAGCTTTCCGGCCGCCTGGAACAGATTGGCGGCGCACTGGATGCCTCGCTGGCCCGCAGTGATGAGCAGCTGGCCTACTACGTGGCACAGGCGCGCGAGGTGGTCGACCTCAGCCTGCTGTCGCAGAAGCAGGTGATGGAAGAACTGCAGCAGCTGGCCACGCGCCGCGGCAAGGCCGGCAGCGCATGAGCGACGAGCTGGAGGTCGATGGCGGCTCACACGCCCCGATCTGGGCCGCCTTCGGCGACCTGATGTCGGTGCTGCTGGGTGCGTTCGTGCTGATCCTGGTGGGTGTGGTCGCGGTGCAGCTGGAGCTGTCGCAGCGGTTGGACCAGGAAGTGAAGCAGCGCCAGGCCGAAGCCAAGCGCCTGCAGACGCTCGAACAGGCACTGGCTGGCCCGCTGGCTGCCGGTCGCGTGACGCTGGTTGATGGCCGCATCGGCATCAGCGGCAGCGTGTTGTTCGCGCTCAACTCCGACCAGCTGCAGCCGGAAGGCCAGGAGCTGCTGCGCAGCCTGGCGGCACCGCTGGCCGCCTATCTGGGCAGTCGCGAAGAAATCCTCATGGTCAGCGGCTTCACCGATGATGCGCCGGTGCGCGAAGGCAACCGCCGCTTCGCCGACAACTGGGAGCTGTCCGCGCAACGTTCGCTGACCGTGACCCGTACCCTGATTGCCGATGGCGTACCGGCTGACGCCGTGTTCGCCGCCGCGTTCGGCAGCGAGCAGCCGGTCAGTTCCAATGCCAATGAGGAAGGACGCGCACGCAATCGTCGCGTGGAGATCGCGCCGATTCCCAAGCCCAAGGCCCCGGATGCCAAGTAAGCCGCCCGCACTGGAGGGACTGCGCGCACTGGTGCGCGACCTCGACGCGGGGTCGCGCTCGCTGCCGCATTACCCGCGGGTGCCGATGCTGCAGCAGGTACAGCGCGAGTGGTCGGAACTGCGCAGCGAACTGCAGGTGCGCCGCTCGCTGCGCGCCGAGGCTCCGGCTGACGGCGGCCCGCTGAACTCGGCGGTGCTGGTGCAGCGCATGCTGGACACGATGCAGGCCACCAGCCCAGGTTACCTGCGCCATTTCATCGACTACGTGGACACCCTGTCCTGGCTGCAGGCGCTGCAGGACGGTGCCGTGAGCAGTGGTGACACCGCAAAGCCGAAGCGCACGCGCAAGCCGCGCAACGCGGGTTGATCGCACAGTGACGCCGACCTCGTTCGGCGCCCCCGTAGACGCCAACCTTGGTTGGCGTTCCACCAACGACGTCGCGCATGCCAACCAAGGTTGGCATCTACCAGTGCATGCGTCGGCATGCCACGCGTGTAGCGGTGTCACCAGACAGTCATCTGTCTAGCGCACCATTTTCACGTTGACCCACGGCGCCCGCAGCGCCTGCAGTCGCATCGCTTGTCTCCCCTTTTCAATTCCATGAGCTCCGCGCCAGCGCGGTGGCTCGTGCCTGCCTGAGTGTCTGCAACATGACGAAGACTTTGTTGGCCGCCGCGCTGTCGATCGCGCTTGCTCCCGCGGCCTGGGCGCAGGATGCTGCCCCGACCTCCCATGGCACGCCCGCCACCGACCTCGATGCGGTTTCGGTGATCGGCAGCGGTGAAGCGCGCCAGGTGCAGCGCATCACCCGCGAGAACCTCGACATCCTGCCGCCGGGTACCAGCCTGCAGAAGACCCTGAACCTGCTGCCGGGCGTCAACGCGCAGTCGGCCGATGCGCTCGGCACCAACGAGCAGTCGATGACCCTCAGCCTGCGTGGCTTCAACTCCACCCGCCTCGGCTACACGCTGGATGGCGTGCCGCTGGGCGATGGCGCGTACAACAACTACAACGGCCTGACCATCAACCGTGCGCTGATCAGCGAGAACATGGCCGGCGCCGAACTGGCCGTGGGTATCGGCAGCCTCGGCACGCCATCCACCAGCAACCTCGGCGGCACCATCTCGTACACCTCCGACCGCCCGGCGCAGGAACTCGGCGGCCGCGTGGTGCAGACCTTCGGCAGCGATGCCAACCGCCGCACCTTCGTGCGCGTGGACAGCGGCGAGTACAACGGCTTCTCCGGCTACGTTTCCGGCATGAACGCGGTCTCCGATCTGTGGAACGACCAGACCGCCTACAACAAATCCACCACCAAGCAGTTCAACGCCAAGGGCGTGTGGAACTTCGACCGCGGCCAGATCACCGGTTTCGTCGATACGTCACGTACCACCCAGGCCGACTACTTCTACCTGTCCAAGGACGAGATGTCGCGCGGGCTGGGCTGGGACTGGGGCGGCTATGCGCCGGACTGGAACAAGGCCGTGGCCAAGGCCTACTGCAATACCGCCAGCTTCAACGCGAAGAAGTGCGACAGCAGCGGCCCGGACAAGGATGCCGACGGTGCGTTCACCGCCGGGCAGATCCTGCGCGATGACAACCTGTACTACCTGGCCGGCGATTTCTTCCTGGCCGATGGCTTCAGCCTGCGGGCCCTGGCCTACCACCACGACGACCGCGGCGAAGGCCACAACTGGAACAGCGGCGCGTGGTCGAACAAGGGCACCGCGCAGGAAATCCCGATCATCTTCCGCAACACGATCTATACCATCGACCGCGATGGCGGCACGCTGTCGTTCGATTGGGAACTGGGCGCGCACCGCATCGAGGGCGGCGTCTGGTACGAGCGCAACACCAGCAGCGCCGAGCGCTACCAGACCGCCGTGGACGGCCCGCGCGACCTGAGTGGCATGAACACCCTGCCCTCCGACGTCGGTGTGTTCGCCCAGCGCACGCGCTGGAAGACCCACCAGTTCTTCCTGAAGGACACCTGGCGCCTGCTCGATGATCGCCTGACACTGGAGTTCGGCGCCAAGAGCCCGCATGCCACCTCCGATGCGCAGGCCCTGCCGGGCGACGCGAAGGCACCGATCTCGCCGGCCTCCAACAACCAGTTCGCCACCGGCTCACTGAAGGCCAGCAAGAACTTCCTGCCCAGCATCGGCGCCAACTTCCGCCTGGCCGAGCATCACGAAGTGTTCGCCAGCTACGCCGAGAACATCGCCATGTTCCAGGGCGGCTTCAAGCTGGGCCCGCAGGCAGTCAGCCAGGCCACCTGGAACGCGCAGGGCAACCTGAAGCCGGAAGAATCCCGCTCGCTGGAGGCCGGCTACCGCTTCGTCACCGATACCCTGCAGGCCTCGGTCGCGGCCTACAGCGTGCGCTTCGACAACCGCCTGCTGCAGTACAACCCCTGCGACTCGCGGCAGCCGGTCGGCCCGACCTGCGGCAACCGCTTCTACAACGTGGGCGGCGTCGACAGCCGTGGTGCCGAGCTGACCGTGCTGTGGAGCCCGAACGAGCACTTCAGCTGGTACACCTCGGCCTCGCTGAACCGCTCGACCTATGCGTCGAATTACGTGCAGGCCGGCGTCGAGCAGCAGATCAAGGGCAAGATCCAGACCGATACACCCAAGCAGCTGCTGGCCACCGAGATCACCTGGCGCGACAACGGCTGGTTTGCCAGCCTGCGCGGCAAGTACACCGGCGAACGCTTCTACACTTACACCAACGACCAGAGCTTCGGCGGCTTTACCGTGTTCGATCTGGCCGGTGGCTATGACTTCGGTCAGCTCGGCTTCGCCAAGGGCATGCGCGTGTCGTTCAACGTGACCAACCTGACCAACAAGCGCTATGCCAGCAACCTGGATTCGAGCGTGTTCGCCCCGAGCGACCCGGCCGGCAAACTGTACGTGTTCCATGCCTCGGCACCACGCCAGGTGTTCGGTACGATCGACCTTCGCTTCTGATTGACCGCCCGGAGTCCACCGATGCTCACGACCGCCCTGCTGCTGGCCACTCTCTCTGCCAGCGGATACTCCGCTCCGCATGAGGCGACGGGCACAGCGCCGCGCACCCTGCAGCTGGGCGGTCGCAGCTATGTGGACAAAGGCCTGGTCGCCGCCGGGCGGCTGTCGGCGGGAACGGTGGCCTTCCTGGGCGACACGCTGGGATCGTTCTCGTCGCTGGCGGTGCAGCCCGGCACCTGGAAGCGCACTGCCAACGGCTACGAAGGCGTGTTGTGGACCCTGCCCGACCGCGGCCGCAACGATCCCGGGGCTGGCCTGTTCTACGACTACACCGGCCGCGTCGAGCGCATGCGGCTGCGCATCGACATTTCCCCGGGCAAGTCCGAGCTTGGCACGCTGACGATGGCGCCCGACAAGGGTGTGGTACTGAAGGATTTCAACGGGCAGCCGTTCACCGGTGCCGACCCGGGCGACCACACGGTCACCCAGCGCCAGGTGGTGCTGCCTTCGCCGGCCAGCGGCGCTGGTGCGGGCAAGGTCTCGCTGGATGCTGAGTCACTGCAGTTCACCGCAGATGGCCACTTCTATATCGGCGACGAGTACACCGCCAACGTCTACTACTTCGATGCGCAGGGCCAGGTGCAGGGTGTGATCGTGGCACCACCCGCGATCCGTCCGCAGCGCGACGGCAAGCCGGCGTTCGGTTCGCTGGCGCCACCGCAGACCGGCCGACGCAACAACCAGGGCGTGGAAGGCATGGGCCTGTCACCCGACGGCAGCCGCCTGTTCGTCGCCCTGCAGAGCGCGACGCTGCAGGACAGCGCGCAGGGCAACGCGGCGGGCCGCATCAACACCCGCGTGCTGGTCTACGACGTGACGGCCTCGCCAACGCCACAGCAGCCGATCGGCCATTACGTGATGGCTTTGCCTGCCTACGCGCACGACGGCAAGGGCAAGCTGGACCGAACCGCGGCGCAGAGCGAGCTGCGCGCGCTGGATGGCCATCGCTTTCTGCTGCTGGCCCGCGACGGAAACGGGCTGGGCAAGGACGGCGACGACCCGATCGTCTACAAGTCGGTACTGCTGGTCGATGTGGCCGATGCCATCAACCTGGCCGAAAGTGCCTATGAAACCGGCACGGCCTCGGTTCTGGCCGACCCGACCGACACCGCGCTGAAGCCGGAGATCATGCCAGCACGCAGCGACGAACTGCTGAACCTGCTGGACCGCCCGCAGTTGGCCCGTGCCGGGCTGGACCTGGACACAAAGCGCGGCCCACATGCCGGACTGCTGTCAGAGAAGTGGGAAGCCATGGACGTGCTGCCGGCGCTCGACCCGCAGCACCCGAACGACGTACTGCTGCTGATCGGCAACGACAACGACTTCATCGCCCGCCACTGCCGCATGCAGGGCCAGGCCTGCGACAGCCCGTACGACAACGACAACCGCGTGCTGATGTACCGCCTGACCCTGCCTTGAATCGTCGCCGGTCTTGGCCCACCGCTACCGGATCAACCCGCTGTTTGTTGTAGGGCCGAGCCCATGCTCGGCTGCTTTTCCTTCAGGCATCCGTATCTCTGAAGGAACAGCCGAGCATGGGCTCGGCTCTACAAAAGCTCACCCACGCAGGGTGGCGCCGCCGTCCACATACAGGTCGCTCATCGCCACATGCCCGGCCTGTTCGGAGAGCAGGAACATCACCGAGTGCGCGATGTCCTCCGGGGTGGCCAGCTTGCGCAGCGGAATGCCGGCCTTGTAGGTTTCAAGGGTGCCAGCGATCACCCGCTCGGCACCATGCTCGTCCAGCCACATGCCGGTCTGCATCGGGGTCAGTGTTGAACCCGGGGCAACGATGTTGCAGCGGATGCCCAGCGGCGCCAGTTCCAGCCCGAGGCAGCGGGTAAACATCGTGGCGGCGGCCTTGGAGGCCGCATAGGCCGCCATGCCGTGCCTTGGTACACCGGCCGCATTCGAGCTGACGGTAACCATCGCGCCCTGCCGACGCGGTGACATCACCCGCGCCAACGCCCTTCCGACATGGAACACGCCATCGGCATTGACTGCAAACACCCGGCGCCAGTCGTCGTCGGTGGTCCCGGTGACGCCGCCCACATGCAGTACGCCGGCCACGCTGGCGGCCAGCATGATCGGCCCGATGCTGGACTCGACCTGATCCACCAAGGCGTCCACGGCGGCGCTGTCGGTTACATCGAGTGCGAGCGACTTCACCCGGGTATCGGCCACGCGCGGCGTCTCGCGATCGGTCGCCACCACCGTGCAGCCGGCCTCGGCCAACAGCCGTACCAACGCCTCGCCAATGCCGCCGGATGCACCCGTAACCAACGCCACGCGGCCATCGAAACCGGTCAACTGCATGTTGCGATCTCCTGTTGCTCATCCCAGTGGCGCAGCCGCGCCGACAACCACGGCGCCAGCTGCGCCACCGCATCGCGGCCGGTCAGTTCGGCGTGCAGGAACGGCAGTTCCAGCGCCTGCACCCTGCGCGCGTGGGTCCGCCACAACGTCGATTGCAGCTGTGGCCGCGCCTGATGATCCCGACCAGCACGGACGTGCACCAGCGTGCCGTCGAACGGTTGGTGAATATGTTCGCGGATCAGTCGATTGGTGCCGGTCACCGCGCGCACCACGCCATCGAGCACCACATCCGGCAGGCTGCCGAGTGCACTGCCGCCACGGCGCAGGAACCCCAGAATGCGTTCACGGCTGTCGAGTTCCGGATGCGCATCCGGATCGTGGCCGGCAATCGCCAGCAATGCCCGCAATGCAGCGATGGGATCGGGTTCCGGTTCGGCCCGCCAGCACTCGCTGGGATACGCGTCCAGCAGCACCAGCTCGCCGACGTCGCGGCCGATTTCATGCAGGCGCACCGCCATCGCCTGGGCGAGGATGCCACCTACCGACCACCCCACCAGATGCACTGGCCCCTTCGGCTGTAGTGCGACCACGCGCTGCACGTAGTCGTTGGCCATCGCCTCGATGCTGCTCGGCAGCGGCTGCCGGGCGTCCAGTGCCGGCGACTGCAGGCCGTACACCGGGCGTGCCGGCTGCAGTGCCCGGGCCAGGGTGCGGTAGTTCCAGGCGATCCCCCCGGCCGGATGCAGCACGAACAGCGGCGTGGGCCCGGCGGCGTCGGTTGCGGCCAATGCGATCACCGGCCCCAGTGCGTGATCGGCCAGCGCGGGAGGCTCGGCAATACGAACCGCCAGCGCGGCCACGGTGGGCTGCGCAAACAATGCACCCAGACCCAGATCGCAGCGCCAGCGCTGCTCGATCGCCAGCAGCAGGTGCACCGCCGACAGCGAATCACCGCCGAGACTGAAGAAATCTGCATCCACTGCCACCGGCGCCTCACGCCCAAGCGCCTGGGCGAACAACAACGCCAGCTCCTGTTCCAACGGCGTGCGCGGCGCCAAGCCGGCAACTTCAAGTTGCGGTGGCTTCGGCAACGCGTTGCGGTCGAGCTTGCCGTTGGCGGTCACCGGCCAGTGGTCCACGCCGACAAACGCCGAGGGCACCATATAGTCCGGCACGCGCGTGGCCAGGTGGCTGCGCAGCGTTACGGCATCGGCAAGCGCGGTCGGCAGATACGCCACCAGACGCACTTCGCCGGGAGCATCCTGGCGCAGCAGCACTTCCACCCGCTCCATGCCAGGCAGCTCGCGCAGTGCCGCCTCGATCTCGCCCAGCTCGATGCGCAGGCCGCGCAGTTTCACCTGGTGGTCGCTGCGGCCGAGATACTCGACCGCACCATCGCGGCGCCAGCGTGCTACGTCGCCGGTGCGGTAGATACGCTCGCCCGTCAGGAAGGGATCGGCAAGGAAGCGCTCGGTGGTCAGATCATCGCGACCGAGATAGCCACGCGCCAGCTGGACGCCACCCAGGTACAGGTCACCGGGCACGCCCACCGGCACCGGCTGCATCCGGGCGTCCAGCACGTACAGGCGGGTGTTCCAGACCGGGAACCCGATCGGCACCGGCCGCGAACGATCCTGCGCCGACGCCGGCCAGTAGCTGACGTCCACGGCAGCTTCGGTCGGGCCATACAGGTTGTGCAGCTCGGCGTGCACACGCGCGTGGAAGCGGTCGCGGGACGAAGCATCCAGCGCCTCGCCACTGGTGAACACCCGTCGCAGCTGCAGCCCTTCGGAGGCCGGTGCAGCGAGGAAGGCATCCAACATCGATGGCACGAAATGCGCCGTGGTGATGCCATGCTCGCGGATCAGCCGCGCCAGTTCAGTGGGATCGCGATGCGCGTCCGGCCCGGCGACCACCAGCGTGGCCCCGCACAGCAGCGGCAGGAAGAACTCCCAGACCGAGACGTCGAAGGTGGCCGGGGTCTTCTGCAGCACGCGGTCATCGGCGCGGATGTCGTAGTGCTCGCGCATCCACAGCAGGCGGTTGACGATGGCACGGTGTTCGATGACCACGCCCTTGGGCTCGCCGGTCGAGCCGGAGGTATAGATCACGTAGGCCGCATCGTCAGGTGCCGGATCGGCCCACGGTGCGGCAAAACTCAGCGCAGTCCACTGCTCCGGCGCGAGCACCGGTACGCCGGCCACGCGCGCCGATACGTCCGCCGCAGCCAGTACGCACACCGGCTGTGCCGAGGCGAGAATACGCGCCAGGCGCTCGTCCGGATGAGCAAGGTCCAACGGCAGGTAGGCGGCTCCGGCACGCAGCACCGCCAGCAGCGCGATCACCAGCTCCAGCGAGCGCGGCAATGCCACCGCCACCACGGTGCCCGGGCCGACATCCATTGTCCGCAGCTGTGCCGCCAGCGCGAAGCTGCGCGCTTCCAGCGTTGCGTAGTCCAGCGTAGTGTCGCCGAACACCAGTGCCGGCACGTGCGGGTCCCGATCCATGCCCTGCTGCAGCAGCTCGACCAGGGTCGTCTCCGGCAGCGCGTGCGCGGTGGCATTGAAACCGTGCAGCACCTGCTGCGCCTCCTCGGGCGTCGCCAGAGGTACGGCTGCGATATCGTCAGCCTGCAGTGCCGCCGACACGAAATGCAGCAACCGCGCCGCGTGCGCCTCGACATCCTCGCGACTGTACAGCGCGGGACTGGCCTCGATCTCCAGATCCAGCAGACGCTGGCCATCGCCGCGGAAGCCCAGCGTCAGGTCATCCACCGGCCCGGTGCACAGCACCTCCAGCGTCGCCTGCACGCCCGTCAGCGCCAGCGGCTTGTAGAACGGCTGCACATTTACCATGGGACCGTGCAGGCGCTGCTGCGCGCCCACCAGGCCCAGATCCCGGCGCAGTTGCTCGCCTCGGTAACGGCCGTGCTTGCGCCCTTGGCTGAGCTGCCGGCCCAGGCTGCGGGTAAAGGTTTCGACGCTGCCCTCGCCGGCGGCCACGCGCAGCGGCAACACATTCATCACCATCGCCGGTACCCGTGCCGACGCGTTGCCAAGCCGGCCCATGTAGGGCACGCCCAGCACCACTTCATCGGCCGCGCTCATCCGCCGCAGGTACTCGGCCGACAACGCGGCCAGCACGTCTGGCCAGGGCTGCAACCAACGTACCGATGCCTGCAGCAACTGCTCACGGAATGCCGCATCGAGCGGCTGCACCCAGCGCAGCGCGTCGTCACTGGCCGCGAGCGTACCGGCCAGGCCGACGCCCGCCGGTGCCCCCTGCATGTGCTCGCGCCACCACTGCCCGGCCTGCGTGCGGCGCGGGTCGGCACGATAGGCGGCATCATCGGCCAGCACGCCAGTCAGCCCCGGCAGTGGCTCACCGGTACGACCGGCATACAACGCACACACGCGATCAGTGAACAGCGCCATGCCGTAACCATCGGTGGCCAGATGATGCACACGCAGGTACCAGACCCAGCGCTGCCCGCCCAGCTCAAGCAGCACCTGCTGACTGATCCGGTCGCGGGTGGGATCGACCGGGCTCAGCCGGTCGGCGTGCATCAGGTTGCGGGCCGCAGCGGCGGGATCCGTCTCGGTGGACACATCACGCACCGAAAGCAACGGCACGTGTGCGGGGTCATGCCACTGCAGCGGCTGGCCATCGGCCCCTTCGGCAAAGCGCAGCGCGAAGGCCTCTGCCTCAATTGCAGCTTGGTCTGCCGCTGCGACGAACGTAGCCACATCCAATGGCCCATCGATCCACACCGCGTGCGCGGTATTGAATGACGGGTTGTCCGGTGCCAGCCGCTGTGCGAACCACAGTCCCGCCTGGGCCTCGGTCAATGCCACCGGCGTGGCCAGCGCGACGGCGTTCATGCGCTCTGCGCGGCCTGCAGCGTCTGCACCACGTTCCACCACTGGCGCAGCGTGGTGTGTTCGGCCAGCTGCGAGAACTCCAGCGGCAGGCCGGTGTTGCCCCAGGCCAGGACCAGGCCGAGCATGCGCATCGAATCCAGGTCCAGGTCGATCAGGTTGTCGTCGTCACCGATCTCGGCAGGTGTGCACTCCAGCACGCGCGCCACATCGGCACGCATCCGCTCCAGATCCAGCACCTCACCGGTGGCAGCCATCACAGCACCTCCAGCAGCTGGTCGGTGGTCATCGGCACCCCGCTGGTGCGTGCGATCCAGTGCAGCGCCTGATCATGATCGGCACGCGAGAAGTCCGCCACCGCGTCAGCGGCGATGAAGGCCTCGATGTCACGCTGGAAGGCCTCGACCACGGTCGCGGTGCAGCCGATATGGGCGTACACGCCGGTCACCAGCAGCTGGTCGCGCCCACGTACCCGCATCAGCGTCTCCAGGTTGCTGCGCTGGAAGGCGCTGTAGCGGTGCTTCACCAGCACGTGCTCGCCTGGCTGCGGTGCCAGCGCCTCGATGATCGGTTCGTGGTCGGCGCTGCGGCGCATGCCCGGCCCCCACAGATCGGCCTGCAGGCCACGGTCACGGCGGTCCTGGTCGCCATGCTGGGCGGTGTAGAACACCGGAATGCCGTGCGCGCGGCAATGCGCCAGCAGCCGTGCGATGTTGTCCACGGCCGGCCGTAGCGGTGCATTACCGGCGTCGAAGGCGGCCAGGAAGTAACGCTGCATGTCGTGCACCAACAGCGCGACACGAGCGCGCTGCGGGCGCCACGGGCCACGCGCCTGCGGCAGTTCGGCGGCAGTCGGCAAGGGATAATCGGTGATACGGGGCAGCGCCATCAGCGCGTTCCTCCTGTCTGTTGCAGATGACGCGCACGCAATTGCGCGCGCAGTTCGCGGCGGCTGATCTTGCCGACCGCAGTGGTATCGAAACTGTCGACGAACACGACCTGGTCGGGCACCTTGAACGCCGCCAGGCCGCGCCCGCGCATCCAGGCCTTCAGTGCCGGGGCCTTGAACGGCTCGCCCTGCGCGATCACGAACGCACAGCTGCGCTCGCCCAGATACTCATCGGGAATGGAGACCACGGCGGCGTCGAACACACCCGGGTGCGCCAGCAGGTGGTCCTCGATCTCCTCAGCGGAGATCTTCTCGCCAGCGCGGTTGATGTGGTCACCCGCACGGCCCTGTACCACCAGATAGCCACCGGGCAGCTGCTGCACACGGTCGCCGGTGCGATAGAAGCCGTCGTCGGTGAACGAGCGCGCATTGGCCACCGCATCGTTGTGGTAGCCACGGATGGTGTACGGGCCACGGGTGAGTAGATGCCCCACCTCGCCCTCGGCCACCGGCTGGTCATGGTCATCGACCACGCGCACTTCATCATCCGGACTGATCGGTCGCCCCTGGCAGGCCACGATCAGTTCTTCCGGATCATCCAGGCGGGTGTAGTTCACCAGCCCTTCGGCCATGCCGAATACCTGCTGCAAGGTACAGCCGAGGCCGTCGATCACCCGCCGCGCGGCTTCCGGCACCAGCTTGGCGCCGCCCACCTGCAGTACCTGCAGGCTGGACAGGTCATGCCTGCTGGTGGCGGCGGCCTGCGCCCACAGCAACGCCAGCGGCGGCACCAGGCCACAGCAGGTCACCCGCTCCCGTGCGATCAGCGGGAAGGCCGCATCCGGTCCGGGGCCGGGGCTGAGCACCACGCGGGCACCGGCGTACAGCGCGCCGAAGAAGCCGGGCGAGCTCATCGGGAAGTTGTGCGCAGCCGGCAGCGCGACCAGGTAGACGCTGTCGCGGTCTATGCCGCAGAGGTCATTGCTGGCGCGGAACGAGTAGATGTAGTCGTCGTGGGTACGCGGAATCAGCTTGGACAGCCCGGTGCTGCCTCCGGAAATCTGCAGGAACGCCACCGATTGCGGGTCCGGATCGACCGGCAGCTGGCTGCGATCGCCCTGCAGCGCCTCCAGCGCGACGAACTCCGCCGCTTCGCCGTCGATCACCACATGGCGAACCGCCGGGACCTCGGCCTGCAGCGCCCGCGCCAGCCCGCGGTGATCGAAGCCGTCGTGCAGTGCCGTGGTGATGTAGGCACTGGCTTCGGCCTTGCTGGCGAAGTGCACCAGCTCGGTGATGCGGTGCGCCGGCAACGCGTACACCGGCACCAGCCCGGCACGGAACAGGCCACAGACCGTGGTGATGAAGCCTGCCGTGTTGCCCAGCTGCACCAGCACCCGCCCCCCTGGCTGCAGGCCCAGCGCCAACAGGCCGGCGCCGATCCGCCCGGCCTCGTGCCACAGCTGTGCATAGCTCAGGCGGACGTCGCCGGCGACCACCGCGATGTCATCGGCATAGCGTTCTGCACGGTCGCGCAGGAACGCCGGGAAGGTCTCGCCACGCCAGTGACCGGCCTCGCGATAGCGCGCCACCAGCGCGTCGGGCCACACCTGCTGCAGTGGCAGGCGGGAGGATTCAACGGAAGCATTCATGCGGCAGGCTCGATGGCGGGCGCGGATTCATGGACACCCAGCGCGTTCAACAGGGCAGCAAACTTCGCTGCGGTTTCAGCCACCTCGGCCTCGGGGTGCGACTCGGCGACGATGCCGGCACCGGCATACAGGCGCAGTTGCGTGCCCTGCAGGCGCGCGCAGCGGATCGCCACGTACCAGTCGCCGTCACCCTGCGCGTCCAACCAACCCACGGCGCCGGCATAGAAGCCACGCGGTACAGGTTCCAGCTCGCGGATGCGCTGCAGCGCCGCCAACCGCGGCGTACCGCAGACCGCCGGCGTGGGATGCAGCTGTGCCAACAGCTCGGCCGCCGATGTCTGCGGATCCTTCAGGGTGGCGTGGATGCGGGTGCCGAGGTGCCACATGCTGGCGGTGGCATGCAGCACCGGGCGCGGCTGTGCATCGATGTGGCTGCAGTACGGTGCCAGGCCCTCGACGATGGCTTCGACCACGTGGCGGTGCTCGTCGTGGTCCTTGGTCGAGGCCAGCAGCGCCTGCGCCGCACGCTCGTCCTCGGCGGCATCGGCACTGCGCCGCGCGGAACCCGCCAACGGATGCGACAACAGTTCGGCGCCGCGCTTGCGCAGCAGCAGCTCCGGCGTCGCACCGACCAGCCAGGCCGGTGCCTGGCCCAGCTCCACCGGAAGCGGCACCGCGTAGGTCGCCACCGACGGATCCGCGCCCAGACGTGCCAGCAGCACGTCCGGAGAAAGCACCTGGCGGGTGCGTGCCAGCAGGCTGCGCGCCAGCACCACCTTATGCAGGTTCTGCTCGGGCGCACGCAAGGCCTGCACTGCCGCAGCGACTGCAGCGGCATAGTCCTGCGGCACAGGTTCGGCCCGCAGGGCGCCGTCAAGCGGCGGTGCGGCCTGCGGCTGCAGTGCCAGCGCCGGCAGCAGGCGCTCGGGCTGGTACAGCGCATCGTCGGCACGCGGCTCGAACGGCACCGCGCCAACCAGCAGGCCCGGGCCGCCACGCTGCTGGGCAAAGAACTCCGAAACGCGTTCTGCCAACGTCGCCAGTGCACCGGCTGGCAACGTGGCGCGGCAACCGCGGGCGTGCACGTGCTGGCCGGCATGCCGCAGCAGGAACAGCGACGCGTCGTCGGTGCTCTCCTGTGGTGCTGGCGCAGCCTCCGGCCACGCGCCCTGCATCAGGGAATCGTTCATGGGGTCTCCTTCATCCGATGCGCTGCGGCCAGCGCGCACAGCAACAGCAGCAGCGCGCCCACCAGCAGGTAAGGCAGGCTTGGCCCGCCGCGATACAACAGCGTGCCGAGCATCGGCCCGGCCACCATGCCCAGCCCTTGCGCGGCCGCCACGGTGCCTGCGGCGGCGCCCTGCTCGTGCGCCTCTACCGCATCGGCGGCCAGCGCCTGGAACGAGGGGAATACGAAGCCCATGCCGAACGCAGCCAGCGCATACGCCGCAGGCAATTGCCAGGCCTGCTGCACGCCCGCCACCGAAGTGAAGCCGATGCCGGAAATGAGAGCGCCGAGGACGATCCAGCGACGTGGATGCACCTCCAGCTTCATCACCAGCGCCTGCGCCAGGATCAGGCCGACGCCAACGGCGGTGAGTGCAATGCCGGCCATGCGCGCGCCGGTCGCCGCATCCAGACCCAGGCGATCAATTGCGAAGAAGCCGACCGTGACCTGCGCGATAGTCACCGAGACCATGGCGATGAACGCTGCCAGCTGCGGCAGGCACAGGCGCGCGTCGAGGCGGCTCATCGGCGTGCGGCGCTGTGCGGACGCGCCCACCACGGGCGGTGTAGCCGGCAGCCGCCAAGCCAGCAATGCCAGTGCCAGCAACGGCAGCAGCGCGGCCACGTACAGCGCCAGCGACAGGTTCGTATAGGCCAGCCAGCCCGCGGCGGCCGGGCCGAGCACCATGCCCAGCGCGTTGGCACTGCCCAGGCGGGCGAGGAATTTTGCACGCTGTCCGGTGGGTGCCTTGTCGGCGATCAGCGCGGCTGCGGTAGGAGGCACAGCCGCGTAGAACAGGCCGATCAGGCCACGCGCACCGACCAGCACCAGCACTGACACCAGCACCGGCGGCACTGCCTGCAGGGCGACATCGATGAACACCGCCAGCGCGATATAGACGACGGTGTAGGCGCTCATCGCCAGCATCAGCACGCGTTTGCGGCCGATGCGGTCGCTGAGCTGGCCCCAGGGGCGCGCGGCCAGCATCCACAGCACGCCTGCGGCGGTGACCGACAGGCCGGCATGCCACTCGGACAGGCCGAGCATGCGGACCACCGGGCCGATCACAGCGACGAAGGACATCATCGCCATGGTGCCGATCAGGGCAGCCAACACCAGCGCCGGCAAGCCGGGAACGACGGGACGTGCGTGCATGAAACACCAGCCGTAACAGGAAAGGATTGGCCGGGCGCGTCTGCACGCCCCGCCCGGCACCCGCCCCACTCAGGACCGGATGCCACCCTTAAATGATAACGGCTCGTATTTGCATTTGATACCCATTCTCTTGAATGGGCATGCAACAGTGGGTTCAGCGCATTGCACGCAGGCACAGCAGGCCACGGCGCTTGAACCACCACTCCAGCGGCAGCGTCACCAACGGCGGGATGGCCGCCAGCAGGGCCAGGGCACTGGCCCACCACGGCCAGCGCAGGCGCACCGCCGCAAACAGCGTGACCGCCACGTACACCAGGAAGGCCACGCCGTGCAGGGGCCCGAACAGCTTCACCAGCGCCACGTTGGTCATGGGGCCGTACTTCATCCACATGCCGATGAGCAGGCCGGCCCAGGTCACGGCCTCGATGAAAGCGACCGCGGCGAACAGGCGTCCGGTCGAGTGCATGGGGGAACGTTGGGTCACGCGGGGCTCCGGCATCGGGATATCAAATGCGAATGATACGCAGATGCGAACGCCATGTAGAGTCGAGCCGTGCTCGACTGCTGGAGCGTGTCCACCAAGGTGGACACCTACCGGAGCGTGTATGGCAGAACGTGCTCCCCGATCTCACGCAGCACCGCGTCCATCGGCCTCCCGTTGTCGACCAGGTTGAACATCACGTGCCCCACGCCCTGCGCATGCACGCGCAGCAGGTAGTCACGCAAGCCGTCGCGGCCGACCTTCAGGCCCAGTGGCAGCGGCTCGGGCGGTGCCTGCGGATCGGCCTGCAGATCCAGCAGCATCGACTGCACGAACGGCTTGCCTGGCCCAGCGCCTTGCGCCTGCGCCTGTTGCCACAGGCCGATGCGCCCTTCCTGCGCGGCCTCTTCGCGGTGATAGGTGGCCCAGCCTTCGGCTTCGCGTGCGATCCACTGCAGGCTCTGCCGCGCAGTGCCCACCACCAGCATCGGAATGCGCGTGGCCGGGGCCGGCAGCACGTCGAAGCCACCGGTAGCTTGCACTACCGCGACCCTTTCTTCGGATTCCGGTGACAACGCCGCGCGCAACAAGGTCCAGCGTTCGCGGAACGTCGCCGCCCTGCCCTGCAGATCCTCGCCGAATGCGGCGAACTCTTCCGGCCGATCGCCAGACCCGAGGCCCAGCACGAAGCGGCCGTCGCTGATCCGGTCCAGGCTCAAGGCCGACTTCGCCACCTGCAGCGGATGGCGCAATGGCAGCACGATGGCCGCGCTGCCGACCACGATGCGCTCGGTCGCCGCAGCCAGCATGCCCAGCCACAGGAACGGGTCGTCCAACGCGCTCGTTGTCGCGTCCGGACCCTGCGGCACCATCAGCGGCACGTCGCGCGTCCACAACGCGGCAAAGCCCAGGTCATCGGCCAGTCGCGCGATACGTCGCGCCTCACGTGGATCGGCCAACCCATGCGACGCCACGGGCGTCATCAGGCCCAGGCTCAGACCCTGCTGCGGAAACAAGGCAGCGTACGCGGGATTGAAATCACTCATGCCGCCAGCTTAGCGTGAAGGCTTGCGGCAACAATGACGCGCCGCCCACCACCGGAAGCACACTGCATGCCGACGATCCGCCCCGCCCACGTCGATGACCTGCCCGCGATCAGCACGGTGTGCCTGGCTGCCTTCACTGCGGCGGTCGCACCTTCGCTCAGCGCGGCCGGCATCGCCACCTTCGGCAGCGTCGCCGCGGCCGAAGCGTTCGGCGCGCGCCTGCACGGCGACAACCACATCCTGGTGGCCGAGCAGGACGGCCGCGTCGTCGGCGTGATCGAACTGAAGGAAGGCCGGCACCTGGCGATGCTGTTCGTCGATCCCGGCTACCAGGGCCAGGGCATCGGCCATGCTTTGTTCGACGCGGTGCTCCCGCAGGTGCGCGAGCCGGTCCTGACCGTGCGCGCCTCACTCAATGCAGTGCCAACCTACCTGCGCTATGGCTTCGTGCTGGACGGCGACGTCGGCGAGTTCAATGGGCTGGTGTATCAGCAGATGGTGCGGGCAGCGGCCTGAAGGCATCCGCCGGCCAATGCCCGGCGGGCGTCATGCCCTGCGGCACGCCCGTCATAAGCAAACTGAATCAGCAGGCTCCCCGGCCGTTCCTACAATGGCCTGTCACCCTGGCCTTCGAGATGCTGCCGATGCGCGTCGCGCTTTCTATGTTGCTGCTGGCTTCGGCGCTGAGCGCCTGCACCCCGGCCCCGGTTTCCATCGCCAACTCCGCCGAGGTGCCCGCGCCGGCCAAGGCAATCGCCTGGCGCCAGGGCGATGTCGATGATGCCTTCGCCGAGGCCGCCGACAGCGGCAAGCCGGTGCTGCTGTACTGGGGCGCCGTCTGGTGCCCACCGTGCAACCAGCTCAAGGCGGGCCTGTTCAAGGACCCGGCCTTCATCGCGCTGACCAGCAAATTCGTTCCCGTCTACCTGGATGGCGACGAGGAAGGTGCGCAAGCCTGGGGTGAGCGCTTCGGCGTACGCGGCTATCCGACCCTGATCGTGCTGGACCCAAAGCGCAACGAAATCACCCGCGTGGCCGGCGGCAATGATGCCACCGAACTGACCCGGGCACTGACCGTCGCCGCAGGCCGCCGCAGTGCTGTTGCCGCCACCTTGGCCACCGCGTTGGCAACGCCGGACCGACTGGCCGCAGAAGACTGGCAGGTGCTGGGCGACTACGGCTGGGAAGTGGACGCCAACCGCCTGGCCGGCGAGCGCAGCAGCGAGGATGTGCTGCGCCAGTTGTCCAAGGCCGCACCCGACGCTGCCCTGCAGCGCCGCTTCGCCCTGCTGGCCTTGGCAACGGCCGAAAAGCCCGATGCCTCGCCCACCGAAGTACGCGAGCTGCTGCAGGCCGTGCTGGCGCAGCCCGCCGAAGTCCGCCGCAACCGTGAGTTGCTGGGCTATGCGGGCGTACAGCTGGTCAAGCAGGCCAGTGCCGGGCCGGCCACCAGCAACACGCTGGGACAGCAGCTGCTGGTGGCATTGGAGCGGGCAGACGCCGAGCGCGGCGACCGCGCCGACGACGCATTGTCGCGTGCGTTGACCGAAGTGTCGCTGGCCCGCCAGCAGCAGCCGAAGGGCGCATTGCCCGCGGCCCTGGTTGATCGGGTCAAGCAGCGCGTGGCTGCTGCCGACGCTGCCGCCACCGATGCGCATGCGCGCCAGGCCACGATCAGCAGCGCGGTCTACGCACTACGCCAGGTCGACGACGACGCAGGCGCCGAGTCGCTGTTGCTGGCGGAACTGAAGCGCAGCGAACAGCCGTACTACTACATGCCCGAGCTGGCCGAACTGGCCGAGCAGCGCGGCGACACCGCCGGTGCGCTGGAGTGGTTGAAGCGTGCCTACGACGGCGCGCAGGGCCCGGCCACCCGCGTGCAGTGGGGCGTGCTGTACGTGGAGGGCCTGCTGAAGCTGGCGCCGGACGACGCACCACGCATCGAGCAGGCCACCGCCTCGCTGATCGCCGAACTGGAAGCGCAGCCTTCCGGTTACCACCAGCGTACCCGCCAGCGTTTCGAACGCCTGGCAGGGCAGTTGAAGACGTGGAGCGGCAAGCACCAGGGCGCGGAGACGCTGGCGCGGCTGCAGCAGAGGATGCAGCAGGCGTGCGGCGATCAGGTAGATGGCGCGTGCAAGGATTGGTTGAGTTGAGTTGATGAAAACGCTGGCGGCGGGTTCGCCTGCCGGCGCTTTTGTTGATATCGGTTGTGGCGGGGGAATCAAAGCGGCGAACGCGCGCGCATCCCAATCCCGCCCCTTGACCTCAACCAATGTTGAGGTGCGATAACAGTCTCCCCACGGCCAGCCCTCTGGCCTTCCCCACGGAGATTGCTTCGATGTCGTACTCGCTTCCCCCGCTTCCCTACGCCTACGATGCCCTTGAGCCGCATTTCGATGCGCGCACGATGGAGATCCACCACAGCAAGCACCACCAGGCCTACGTCAACAACCTCAACGCCGCCATCGAGCAGGCCGGCATCGCCGAGCAGCCGGTCGAGGCGCTGATCGCCAACCTCGATGCCGTGCCCGAAGCGCAGCGCGGCGCCATCCGCAACAACGGCGGTGGCCACGCCAACCACAGCCTGTTCTGGACCGTGCTCAGCACCAACGGTGGTGCACCCGATGACGAACTGGCCGCCGCCATCGACCGTGACCTCGGCGGTTTCGATGCTTTCAAGGAGGCCTTCACCAAGGCGGCGCAGACCCGCTTCGGCAGCGGCTGGGCCTGGCTGACCAGCGATCGCGATGGTCGCCTGCAGGTGGAAAGCAGCGCCAACCAGGACAGCCCGCTGATGGGTGCGGCCGTGGGCCTGTCCGGCAACACCCCGATCCTCGCACTGGATGTCTGGGAACACGCCTACTACCTGCACTACCAGAACCGTCGCCCGGACTACATCGGTGCGTTCTTCAACATCATCAACTGGGCCGAGGTCGGCCGGCGCTACCGCCAGGCCAGGGCCTCATGAGCGGCGAAACGCTGCCGTACGCCGGGCCGTGGGCGGGGGTTTTCCCCGCCCCGGCCCCGGTGCCGTCGGTCGAGATGCCGCCGCGGGCCCTGCGGCGGCTGCTCGGCCACTTTCCTACCGGCGTGGCCATCGTCTGCACGCGCGATGCGCAGGGCAAACCCATCGGCCTGACCATCAATTCGTTCGTGCCGGTGTCATTGCAGCCGCCACTGGTGCTGTGGAACCTGGCGTTGCATGCGCAGAGCCTATCCACCTTCCAGCGCGCCACCCGCTTTGCGATCAGCGTGCTGGCGGCCGACCAGGAAGCGCTGGCCCGGCGCTTTGCCGATCCGCAGGTCCGCAACCGCTTCGACGGCCTGGCATTGCTGGATGATGACGAGGATGCTCCACCACGCATCGCCGGTGCGGTCGCCCACCTCACCTGTACCCGCCACGCACAGTGGCCGGTGGGTGATCATCTGCTGCTGGCTGGCCGCATCATCGAAGTGCACGAGAACGGCGGCGCGCCGCTGCTGTTCCATCGTGGCCGCTTCCAGCCCGGCCCCACCGAACTGCTGGTGGAGGTGCGCGGATGAACATCGAAGCCCTGGAATGCATGCTTGCCAACGGCAAGGACGGCGCGCTGCTGCGCTTCGGCCTGGGCAAGGGTTGGCTGGATGCGGGCAACCCGGTGCGCGCGGCCACCCATCTGGGCCGGTGCGTGGTGCTTGATCCGCAGTATTCCGCGGCGTGGAAGCTGCTGGGCAAAGCCTGGCTGGCCAGTGGCCAGCCGCAGGCGGCGCGCGAAGCATGGCAGCGCGGCTTGAGCGTGGCCGGCAGCAAGGGCGACCAGCAGGCACGCAAGGAAATGCAGGTGTTCCTGCGTCGCCTGGACCGCGAACAGGCGGCCCTGGCGAAGGCGGGCTGAGTTGATCAGCCCGCGTTGGCCGATGCCGGTGCGGACATGATGTCCGGCATCGGCAGGCGGCGCGGCTTGCTGGGGAACGCGTGACGCAGGATGCGCCAGACCACCTGGCCGAACTGGCGCGGCAGCGAGCCGTTGTTGTAGTGCTGGCCGTAACGGCGGCAGATGTCCTTCACTTCCTTGGCAATGGCCGCATAGCGGTTGGCCGGCAGGTCCGGGTAGAAGTGGTGCTCGATCTGGTGGCTGAGGTTGCCCGACAGCACATTGATCAGGAAGCCGCCGCTGATGTTGGACGAACCGCGCAGCTGGCGCAGGTACCAGTGACCGCGCGATTCATTGCGCAGGCATTCCTTCGGGAAGGTTTCCGACTCGGCGGTGAAGTGGCCGCAGAAGATGATCACGTAGGTCCAGATGTTGCGCAGGCCGTTGGCCACCATGTTGCCCAGCATCACGGTGAGGAAGAACGGGCCGGCCAGCAGCGGGAAGAACACGTAGTCCTTCAGCACCTGGCGGGCCATTTTCCGCGCCACCGGGCGGGTCTGCATCCACATCGCACGGCCACTGATGCGGCCCTTCAGCCAACGGCCCAGGCGCAGGTCCTGCGCGGCCACGCCCCATTGGAACAGCAGCGCGAAGATCGGCGCGATGATCGGCTGCAGCAGGTAGAACGGCTTCCAGCGCTGTTCCGGGAAGATGCGCAGCAGGCCGTAGCCGATGTCATCGTCCATGCCACGCACGTTGGTATAGGTGTGGTGGCGGAAATTGTGGGTCTTGCGCCAGTTGTCGGCGGTGGCAACGATATCCCACTCGTAGGTGTTGCCATTGAGCTTGGGGTCGCCGGTCCAGTCGAACTGGCCGTGCATGACGTTGTGGCCCAGCTCCATGTTCTCCAGGATCTTCGACAACGCCAGCAGCAGCGTGCCAGTGATCGCGGCCGGCCACAGCAGCGGCATCCAGAACAGCGGCGAGAATGCTGCCAGGAACAGCAGGCCACGGCCACCCACGCCGAACCATCGCACGGCGGCAGCCACACGGCGGATGTAGCGGGTATCGGAGGCGCCGAGGCTGCCGATCACACGGTCGCGGATCGCATCGAGTTCCTCACCGAAGGCATGCATCTCGGCGGTGCTCAGGGCACGGTCGGTAGCGCGGGTCATGGCAGGCGTCCTCAGAGATCCAGAGTCAGGTCGGTGGTCGGTGCGCTCACGCAGATCCGCACCGGCTGTGCCGATTCGGACTGCAGGTCGCCGGTGCGAAGGTGGCGGGTGGCGCCACTGACGCGATCACAGGTGCAGGTGTTGCAGATGCCCATGCGGCAACCGTGCTTGGGCTTGATGCCATGCGCTTCCAGGCTTTCCAGCAGCGAGCGGCCTCGCGGCACGCTCAGCTGGCGGCCACTGCGCGCAAGCGTCAGCGACACCTCGCCTTCGCTGCTGGCATCGCGCAGCGGCGCCGGCGGGGTGAAGGCTTCGGCCTGGAAGCCAGCCACCTGGTGCGCCAGGCGTTCACGCGCAGCGGCAACGAAGCCATCCGGACCGCAGGCCAACACATGGCGCTGCGCCAGCGGCGTGTCATCGCCGGCCACCTGCAGATCATGGGTATCGATGCGCGCGGCCGGCGCCTCACCCTCGCGGGTGGTCAGCAGATGCACGCGCAGGTTCGGATGTGCCGCGGCCAGCGCCTGCAGTTCATCACGGAACTGCAGATGGGCGGCGGTGCGCTCCCAATAGAACAGGTCCACCGGTGCTGCCAGCGGGCGCTGGCAGGCGTCGCGCAACAGGCTGCGCATCGGCGTGATGCCACTGCCGGCAGCCAGCAGCAGCACCGGCGCCGCGGCCGGCATATGGA
Organism: Stenotrophomonas geniculata; assembly: GCF_034508895.1. NCBI lineage: Bacteria > Pseudomonadati > Pseudomonadota > Gammaproteobacteria > Lysobacterales > Lysobacteraceae > Stenotrophomonas > Stenotrophomonas geniculata. The sequence goes on along the minus strand of NZ_CP140571.1, from coordinate 3,859,180 downwards.
ACTCGCCGAAGGCGGCATCGAGGCGGAACAGTTCGCCCGGCTGTGCATGGTTGACCAGATGCTGGCTGACCCGGCCGCCATCGATCGCCTTGACGGTGATCGCCAGCTCGCGCCGACCCAGTGCGGTAGGGCTGTAGCTGCGCTGCCACAGGCGCCCCTCAATCTCGACGCCCAGGGTGACGTGCTGGCCGGCGCGCATGCCGGCCCAGTGCCGGTTGGTGCGCAGGACCAGGGTCGCCGCGCCCTCGCCGGCCGGCTCGCGCCGGACCAGTCGGGCCACCGGCTCGCGCAGGGTCCACAGGGGATTGAGCTGGCCCGCCCAGAAATCGAACAGCGACGGCGAGACCCAGCGGTACGGAGAGAACAGGGACGGACGGACGACAGCGCTCATGGGCGCACTATACGGGCGCACATACACCTGTGTATACATGTGTATATTGAACCGGATTGGGTATGATTCAGCCTCGCCCCACCGGAACCCCCATGGCCGCCGCCACCGCCTTGTCGACGCCTGAAGATGCCAACAGCCCGGCCCGCCGTACGGTGAGCCGCGAGGATCTGCTGGCCGCCGCCCTGAAGCTGATCGGGCCGCACCGCAGCCTGTCCACGCTCAGCCTGCGCGAAGTGGCACGTGAGGCCGGCATTGCGCCGAACAGCTTCTACCGGCAGTTCCGCGACATGGACGAACTGGCCGTGGCGCTGATCGACGCGGCCGGCCGCTCGCTGCGCACCATCATCGGCGAGGCCCGCCAGCGCGCCACGTCTACCGCCACCAGCGTGGTGCGCGTTTCCGTGGAGACCTTCATGGAACAGCTGCGCGCCGACGACAAGCTGCTGCACGTGCTGCTGCGCGAAGGCGCGGTCGGCTCGGACGACTTCAAGCATGCGGTCGAACGCGAACTGCACTATTTCGAAGAAGAGCTGCAGCACGACCTGGTGCGCCTGGCTGCACTGGACGGCGCCGTGCTGCATGCCCCCGAACTGGTGGCCAAGGCCATCACCCGGCTGGTGTTCGCGATGGGTGCCACCGCCATGGACCTGCCGCCGGAGAAGGATCCGGAACTGGTCGAACAGATCTCCACGATGATCCGCATGATCATCGTTGGCGCCCGGACCCCCGCCGCATTCCGCCGCGGCTGACGATCCGACCGCGCCTACACGGCAACTCCATCCTATGGACATGACCACCGGCAGGGGTGTGGTCGCATTATGTAATGTTATAACACTCGCATGATCTGACTCGACTGGTGCCCCGCGCGCAATGGCCTCGGCTTCGTTATATAGCACTTGCTATATTAATAAGCCGCTGCTTTCATATGCGTCAGCCAGGTCGCCCTCGCCGCCTTTCTTCTCCCAAGGACGACGCCCTCATGCCCGTTGCCACGCCCCTCTTCCATCGGCTGCCCCTGGCCGCCGCCATTGCCCTGACCCTGCCGCTGCCTGCACTGGCCGCCACCTCGAAGCCGACCGAGCTGGACCGCGTGCAGGTCAAGGTCAGCACCGCCACCCGCAGCGAACGCCTGCTATCCGATGTCCCGATCCGCACCGAAGTGCTGCGCAAGGAAGACATCGCGCTGCGCGCGGCCACCGACTTCTCGCGCGCCGCCGAGCTGATCAACGGCCTGCGCGTGGAAAGCAACTGCCAGAACTGCAACACCAGCGAAGTGCAGCTGCTGGGCCTGCCCGGTGCCTACAACCAGCTGTTGTTCGATGGCATCCCGCTGTTGTCCACGCTGGGCAGCGTGTACGGCTTGGAACAGATCCCGGCCGGGTTCGTCGACCGCATCGAAGTGGTCAAGGGCGGCGGCTCGGCGCTGTACGGCCCGGGTGCGGTGGCCGGTGTGATCAACCTGATTCCGCCGCTGCCGGCGCGCAGCGGTGGCCATGTGCAGGCCGGCGTGGATGTCCTGAAGGGCACACCGCAGAAGAATGCCGACGTGCGCCTGGACCTGGTGGCGAAAGATGCCGACGCCGGGCTTTCAGTGATTGCCCAGCGCAACTGGAACAGCGGCATCGACTACAACGGTGACGGCTACACCGAGATCACCCGCAAGAACCTCAAGGTCGGCGGGCTGCAGGCCTGGTACGCGCCCACGCCGGGCACGCGGCTGCGCCTGGACCTGCAGGTGACCGATGAAACCCGGCGTGGCGGCAATCGACTGGATCAGCCCGAATACCTGGCCAACATCGCCGAATCGCTGGATACGAAATACCGGCGCGGCAGCGTGTCGTGGGATCAGGAAATCAATGCCGACGCCGATTTCCGCCTGGCCTACGCATTCGCCGACATCGACCGCGACAGTTTCTACGGCGGTCTTGGCGACGTGGTTACCGATCCGTCTGCCCCCGGCCATGACCCGTCGCAGCTGGATCCCAACGTGGCCGGCAGCGCGGCCTCGCGTTCGTGGCGCCAATACGGCCGCACCCACAACCCGCTGCACTACATCGACAGCCAGTTGAACTGGCGGCTGGGCGCGCACGCGCTGGCCTTCGGCGTGCAGTACAAGCACGAGGCGCTGCGCGACGACAACCGCACCGGTGACGGGCAGCGCCTGGCGGTGCTGGAAGATGCAACCTTCCACAACCTGGGCGCCTTCATCCAGGACGAATGGAGCCTGCGTGACAACGTCGACCTGGTACTGGGCGCACGCGTGGACAAGAGCTCGGAGCTGGACAGCGCGGTGTTCTCGCCGCGCATCGCCCTGGCCTGGCAGGCCACCCCGAACCTGAAGTGGCGCGCCGGCGTCGCCACCGGCTTCCGTGCACCGGAGATCTTCGTCGAGGACGTGCACGTCGATACGCTGGGTGGCGAGCAGGTGCGCGTGCGCAACACCGATGGCCTGAAGGAAGAGCGCGCGTTGACCACCCTGTTCGGCTTCGACTGGCGCTCGGACCCGGCCAATCCAGTGTGGAGCTGGGATGCTACCGCCTCCTATGCACGCATCCGCGACACCTTCGCGCTGGGCGAGATCCAGCGCGGCGATGACGGACAACTGAGCCAGCTGCGCTACAACGCCTCCGGCTCCAACGTGCTGGGGGCGGAAACCAACCTCGGCTGGCAGCCGTCGCCGCAGTGGCGCCTGACCGCCGGTGCCTCGTGGTACCGCTCGCGCTTCCGCGAACCGCAGCGCATCTTCGACGACACCGGCGACGGTGGCGACACCATCATCGAAAGCCGCGACTACCTGAAGACCCCGCGCTGGACCGGCCTGGCGCAGCTCAGCTGGATGCCCGCCGAGCCGTGGGAAACCTTCGTCGCGCTGCGCCATACCGGGCCGATGTCGGTGCTGAACAACCGGTTGGGCGAGCTGCACCGTACGCGTTCCTTCCTGGTCACCGATCTTGGTGCTCGCTGGCACCGCCATCTGGGCGCGCAGGCGCAGCAGGAAGTGTCGGTGGCCGCGGGCGTCAAGAACGTGTTCGATCAGCGCCAGAAAGATCTGGAAGTGGGCGCGCTGCGCGACAGCGACTATGTCTACGGGCCGCGCTTCGCGCGTTCGTGGTACGTCAACCTGCGCTATGCGTTCTGAAGCTCTGCGAGCGTTGTTGCTGGCCTGTGCCGTGCTGCTGGCCGCACCGGCGATGGCTGCGGACCTGCACGCGCAGGTCTCGGCCTCGCTGATGCGGCCGGAACAGCGCTCGCTGCGACCGATGCAATGGACACAGGCGCCGAAACTGGTGGCGCTGTACTTCGGTGCCGACTGGTGTGCACCGTGCCATGCCTTCGTACCCACGCTGCGCAGCGTGCGTGATGCCCTGCGCCAAGCCGGCGCCGATACCGAAGTGGTGTACGTCAGCCAGGATGAGAGCGAGAGCGCGCTGCGCCGCTACATGCACGCGCAGGACATGCCGTGGCCGGTGCTTGACCCGCGCCGCGCTGCGCGCATGCCGGCCCTGCAGGCATTGGCCGGGCTGGCACCGCCGAATCTGGTACTGATCGATGCCGACGGCACGGTGCTGGCCAATGGCTGGCAAGGCCGGCGTTACCAAGGCCTGCAGCCGGTGTTGAAGGAATGGACGAAACGGGCGTGCGCGCAGGAACAGGCCCGCTGCCCGCCTGTCCTGTAGCGTCGAGCCATGCTCGACGCATTCCATCACCGTGCAAACGGCAGCCGAGCATGGCTCGGCTCTACAAAAACCGGGATCGCGCGAACGGCCGCCGGGCATGGCCCGGCGCTACCGTTACGGCGCCTCGCCCTCGGCCTTGCGCACGAACGCCTCGAACAGCGCCAGCGTCTGCTCGCTCACATGGTGCTCGATACCCTCCGCATCACGCCGTGCCGTATCAGGGTCCACGCCCAGCGCCAGCAGGAAACGCTCCACGGTCTGGTGCCGCTGGCGGCTGGCATGGGCCAGCGCCTCGCCTTCCGGGGTCAGGAACACGCCGCGGTACGGCCGCTGCACCACCCAGCCATCGCGGGCCAGGCGCCGCAGCATCTTCGCCACGGTGGGCTGGGCCACGCCCAGGCGGGTGGCGATGTCGACCTGGCGGGCCTCGCCGCCGTCGGCCAGCAGGTCCGAGATCAGCTCGACATAGTCCTCCACCAGCTCCATCCGGTGCGCTTCGCGCACTTGCCGGAAGCTCTCGACCTGGCGCTCAGCCTCGATCAAGGGGGTGCTTTTCAGCGATGTCGAATCGTCGGTCTTGCCCACGCCTGCGCCTGTCCTTCCGGTCTACTCCGGGTTTGAAACTGAATTCTGGACCAGTAACGCGATAAAGACGATTGTTTCACATTGCTAATGACTATAGCAGGAGCTATATTCGGACCCATGAACACCCTGGCGCCCCACGACCCTTCGGCCTCCACCCCGGCCAGCCTGGGCGCGCTCAACGCCTCGGTCGCCGTTCCCGACAAGGGCCATTGGTGGTTCCGCCTGCTGGCCTTCCTCGGCCCGGGCTACATGATCTCGGTCGGCTACATGGACCCAGGCAACTGGGCCACCGACCTCGCCGGCGGTTCGCGCTTCGGCTACCTGCTGCTGTCGGTCATCCTCATCTCCAACCTGATGGCGGTGATCCTGCAGGCGCTGTCGGCACGGCTGGGCATCGCCACCGGCATGGACCTGGCGCAAGCCTGCCGCGCGCGGTACCCGAAGCCGGTGAACCTGGCGCTGTGGGCGCTGTGCGAGGCAGCGATCATCGCCTGCGACCTGGCCGAGGTGATCGGCACCGCGATCGCATTGAAGCTGCTGTTCGACCTGCCGCTGCTGTGGGGCGCGGTGATCACCGCGCTGGATACGCTGCTGGTCCTGCTGCTGATGAACCGCGGCTTCCGTGCGCTGGAAGCCTTCGTGATCGCGCTGCTGATGGTGATCTTCGGCTGCTTCATGGTGCAGATCGCGCTGGCCGCACCGCCGGTGATGGACGTGCTGGGCGGATTCATTCCGCGCGCGCAGGTAGTGACTGATCCGCACGCGCTGTACATCGCCATCGGCATCATCGGCGCCACGGTGATGCCGCATAACCTGTACCTGCATTCTTCCATCGTGCAGACCCGCGCCTATCCGCGCACCGACGAGGGCCGTCGCAGCGCGCTGCGCTGGGCGGTGACCGACAGCACCCTCGCGCTGACGCTGGCACTGTTCATCAACGCCAGCATCCTGATCCTGGCGGCGGCAGTGTTCCATGCCAATGGCCGTTTCGATGTGGAAGACATCGAGCAGGCGCACCAGCTGCTGGCGCCGATGCTGGGCGTGGGCGCGGCGGCGACACTGTTTGCGATTGCCCTGCTGGCCTCGGGCCTGAATTCGACAGTGACCGCCACGCTGGCCGGCCAGATCGTGATGGAAGGCTTCCTGCACCTGCGCCTGCCGCCGTGGCTGCGTCGGCTGATCACGCGCGCACTGGCGATCATTCCGGTGGTGGTGGTGATCATGCTGTTCGGCGACCAGGGCGCGGTGAAGCTGCTGGTGCTGAGCCAGGTGGTGCTGTCGATGCAGCTGCCGTTCGCGATCATTCCCCTGGTGCGGATCGTGACCGACAAAGTGACGATGGGCGCGCTGGTGGCGCCACGCTGGCTGGGCGCGATTGCCTGGGTGATCGCGCTGGTGATCGTGGTGTTGAACGTGAAGCTGCTGGTGGATACCTTCAGCGGAGCCTGACGCCGAACCACGGACCCTGCCCCGGTAGATCCACGCCACGCGTGGATGCCCTTGTAGAGTCGGGCCATGCTCGACTCATCGCTCACCGCGCGAACGGCAGCCGAGCATGGGCTCGGCTCTACAAATGCAACGCGATCGCGGCCTCGATCTGCTGCGGTGACTGGAACCCTGCCAGGCGCGTGCGCTCATCACCGTCACGAAACAGGGACAACGTCGGGGTCTGCCGCAGTCCCAGCTCCCTGAAGAACGCTTCACCCAGCACCTCCAGCTGCACGCGCAGCAGGGTCGTGCCCTGCCCCGCCACGCTGTTGGCCACCCGGTGCAACGACACCTCCAGCATCCGGCAGCCCGGGCACTGGTCCTTGTGGAAATCCACCAGCACCCGCGGATGTTCGGCCAGAAGCTGCTGGAACTGCTCAGGCGTGGTGGCGTCGATGATCTGCATCGGTGTTGCTCCAGTAATGGGCCAGGACCGCATCGGTCCAGGCATCGATGGTCCCGGCATGGCGTTGGCCATGCGGCATCTGTTCGATCTCCAGCGGCGGGTAGTCGCTGCGGAAATAGCGGATCAGCCGGTGCACGGCGCCGCAGTAGTACTCCTGCCCCCACTGCGTTTCACCGGTGCCGAACACCGCCAGCTGCCGTGGCCGCTCGCCGCGCTCGGCGATGCCGGCCACCCATGCCTTCATCTCCGCCGGCGTGCGGCCGGCGTTGTCGGTCCAGCAGCCCAGCAGCACCAGGTCGGCCTCATCGGTCGCCAGCGGCGGTGCCTGGCGCAGGTCGTCGGCCTCCTGCCAGTGCACCGCATGACCGGCAGCGCGGCAGCGTTCGGCAATCTGCCGGCCGAGTTCGCGGGTGTTGCCGCTCAAGGAGGCGACCACCATCAGGATGCGCAGCGCGGCGACAGGCTCAGAGATCGTCGAAGCCGTTGTCGACGTTGGTCTTCTTGTAACTTGCATTGCGCATCTCGAAGAAGTCGGTCTTGGTCTCGGTGAAGTTGTCGGCGTAGGCCTTGATCCACGGCATCACGTTGTCAGTGGTGTCGCTGTACAGGCGCTCGATGCCGAGCATGCCGGCCATCTTGTTGGCGCGGTACTTCACGTAGCGCACCATCTCGTCCACGTCGATGCCATCGATGCCATCCAGCACCTCCGACGACCACTGCGTCTCAAGCTCGATGGCATGTTCGAATGACTGGTGCACATAGGCGGTCAACTCATTGGTCTGCAGCTCGGGGTTTTCACCGATGATGGCGCGGATCAGCTCGCTGATGAACTTGGTATGGGCCAGCTCGTCGCGATTGATGAAGCTGATGATCTTGCCGGTGCCGTTCATGCGGTTCTGCCGCACCATGTTGTAGAAGTAGGCGAAACCGGAATAGAAGTTGATGCCTTCCAGGATCGAGGACTGGATCAGCGACTTGAGCAGGGTCTCGGCGGTCTTCTCGCGCATGAAGTCGTCATACGCGCTCATGATCGGGGCATTGCGCTTGATGATGGTCGGGTGGGTGCGGGCGATCTCGAAGATGCGGTTCTGGTTCGGCAGGTCGGTGATCGAGGCCAGTACGTAGCTGTAGCTCTCGTTATGGATCACTTCCTGCTGGCCGACGATCGCCGCATTGGCATGCGCGGCCGGGTCGGTGATGTACTCGGCGACGTTGTAGATGAAACGGGTCTGCGGTGAGTCGAGCGTGGCCAGCAGGCCGATGATCGAATCGTAGGCGTTCTTTTCGCGTGCGTTGAGCTCGCCGTACTGGCGGGCATCGAGCTTCATGTCGACCTCGTCGGGAATCCAGAAGTTGGTCGACAGCTCCTTGTAGGCCCGATAGAAGGACGGATACGGGATATCGTTCCAGTTGAGGATGCCGCTGGTACGGCCGTTGATGATGCCGGTGCTGCGGTTGGGATGGCGCGGTTCGAGGATCTTGATGCGGTCGAGGGGGGTTGCCATGGTCGTTTACCTTCGTATTACGTGCGTTGCGGATGCAGCGCCGAGCCCATGCTCGGCTGCTCTTCGCGTCTGAGCCGAGCGTGGGCTCGGCGCTACAGGGGGCGCAGCGATCAGCTGGAGCACCATTCGCATTCGCTGATGTCGATGTCGTTGGAGCGCACGTAGTAGGTGGTCTTCAGGCCTTCGCGCCAGGCGCTCAGGTGCAGCTCCAGCAGGGTGCTCGCGCGGATCGTGCTCGGCACATACAGGTTGAAGCTGATCGACTGGTCGACATGGCGCTGGCGGCGCGCGTTCTGGCGCACGCTGGCGAACTGGTCGACCTTGTACGCCCCCTTCTCGTAGTACGGCCAGGTTTCCAGCGACAGGCCCGGCGCCGCCACCGGCCGCCGGAAGTCCTTCTTTTCCTCGTAGTAGAACGCGCTGTAGATCGGGTCGATCGATGCGGTGGAACCTGCAATCTGCGCGGTACTCATGTTCGGCGCCACGGCCAGCAGCCAGCCGTTACGCAGGCCGTGCGTGGCGACCTCGTGGGCCAGGCTGTCCCATGCGGCGCCGCTGTAGTCGCGGTCAAGGAAGTAACGCCCGTTGTGCCAGTCGCTGCCAGCGAACATCGGGTAGCTGCCCTTCTCCTTCGCCAGCTGCGCGCTGGCCTGGATGGTCAGGAAGTTGATGCGTTCGTAGAGACGGTCGGCCAATTCTTCGGCATCCGGTGATTCCCACTGGATCGCCTGCTGCGCCAGCAGGTGGTGCCAACCGAACGTGCCCAGGCCGATGGCGCGGTACTTGCGGTTGGTGATGGTGGCCTGCGGCACCGGCAGCGCGTTGAGGTCAATCACGTTGTCGAGCATGCGCACCTGGATCGGGATCAGGCGCTCCAGCACGTCGGTGGCCAGCAGGTCATCCGGCGCACTGATTGCCCGGCCGAGATTGATCGAGGACAGGTTGCAGACCACGAAGTCACCGGCGCGGCGCGTGGTGACGATCTGGTCGCCGCTGACGATCTCCTGGATCATCCGCGTCGGGCTCATGTTCTGCAGGATCTCGGTGCACAGGTTGCTGGAATAGATCATGCCCGCGTGCTTGTTCGGGTTCCGGCGGTTGACCTCGTCGCGGTAGAACAGGAACGGATTTCCGGTCTCCAACTGGCTGAGCATGATCCGCTTGAACAGATCGATCGCCTTCACCGTGCGGCGGCTGATGCGCTCGTCGGCCACCAGTTCGGCATAGCGGTCGCGGAAGCTGCCCGCACCGCGCGTCTCATCGTAGAAGTCCTGCAGGTACCAGCCCTTGGCCTGCTTCACCTCGTGCGGGTCGAACAGGTACCAGTCGGCGCGGCGCTCGACCGCTTCCATGAACAGGTCGGGCACGCACACCGAAGTGAACACATCGTGCGCGCGCAGGCGCTGGTCGCCGTTGTTGAGGCGCAGGTCCATGAACGCTTCGATGTCGCGGTGCCAGATGTCCAGGTACACCGCCACCGCGCCCTTGCGCTGGCCAAGCTGGTCAACCGACACCGCGGTGTTGTTGAGCTGCTTGATCCACGGCACCACGCCGCCGGAGGAATTGGCCACGCCCCGGATCGGCGCGCCGCTGCTGCGCACATAGCCCAGGTAGGCGCCGACGCCGCCACCGTGCTTGGACACGCGGGCGATATCGGTGTTGGAGTCATAGATGCCCTGCAGGCTGTCGTCCACCGTGTCGATGAAGCAGCTGGACAGCTGCCCACCCACCTTGCCGGCATTGGCCAGGGTCGGTGTGGCGACGGTCATGTACAGGTTGGACAGCGCCCAGTACGCCTCGCCGACCAGCTGCATGCGCCGCTCGCGCGGCTTTTCTTCCTGCATGAGGTACAGCGCGATGGTCAGCCAGCGCTCCTGCGGCAGTTCGTAGACCTCGCGGCTGCGGTCGCTGGCCAGATAGCGCGTGGCCAGCAGGTACAGGCCGTTGTAGGCGAACAGGCGGTCGCGCTCCGGGTCGATCATCTCGCCGGCCTGCTGCAGCTCTTCCTTCGAATAGCAGCGCAGGATGTCGTTGCTGTAGATGCCGCGGTCAGCCAGGCTTTCCTGCAGGCCAACGTAGGAGCCGTACTTCAGGCCGACATCGTAGAAGCGGTTGCGGCTGGCACGCTTGTACAGGCGGCGCAGGTAGATGCGCGCGGCAAACTGTTCCCACTCGGGTGCAACCAGGTCCACCCGCGATTCGGCCTCACGGATCAGCAGATCGACCAGGTCGTCGGCGCTGATGCTCGGTTTGCGCTCGACCATCGCCTGCACCACGCGGCGATAGTCGCTCACGTCCAGCTGCGGGAACTCGGCATGCACGGCGTCGATGCTGCGCTGCAGGCGCTCGGCCTCGAACGGCAGGCGGCGGTTGCCGGCCTCCTTGGTGATCCAGGTCGGCACGCGCTCGCCACCGGCGCGCAAGGCGTCGCCAGCGCCGGCCAGATCGGCCACGCGGAAGGTACTGTCGGTCATGGTGGTGAAACTCCAGGCTCGCACGCGCTTTGGCGGTCGATGCCATGGCGGCCCTGAACGCGATACCGGCGCACGGGGCGAACGGGTGGATTGCCAGGGCACGGGAACGTAGGTCGTCGGCATCTGCCTGCGCCTGCGGCCGGTATCCGGGCCGTGGGGGCGACCTGCGTCCGCACGATGGCGGCCGCGTCGACACGGCAAGCCTTCAGGGGCGGGCCGCGGGACGTTTGCTGCATGTCCGGCGGCGGCGGCTGACCGGGAGTGACGGCCACAACATAGTGGGGATATCCCTAACCGTCAACACAAGATGCGGTAATCAGCACATGTCGCGACGATCAGTCGCAGGATGCCGTGTTGCAGCTGCGGCGCCTTGTCGACAGCCCCTGCGGCCCCAGTTCGGTACAACATCCACTTTCCCCGGAACACCACCCATGCGCGCTGCCCAGTACCCCTCCTTCGGCAACCCGGCCGACGTCCTTGCCATTGCCGATGCGCCGCTGCCCGAGCCCGGCCCCGGCGAGGTGCGCATCCGCACCGTGCTGGCCTCGATCCACAACCACGATCTGCTGACCGTGCGCGGCCTCTACGGCTACAAGCCGACCCTGCCGGCGATCGGTGGCAGTGAAGCGCTGGGCGTGGTCGATGCACTCGGCGATGGTGTCGACGGCCTGCAGATCGGCCAGCGCGTCGCCGCGGCCTCGGTACACGGTACCTGGGCCGAGGCCTTCATCGCGCCGGCACGCATGGTGATTCCGATGCCGGAGGCGATCCCCGACGAAATGGCCGCGCAGCTGATCGCCATGCCGCTGAGCGCGCTGATGCTGCTGGAGTTCCTGCACGTCGAGGCGGGCCAGTGGATCGTGCAGAACACCGCCAACGGCGCGGTGGGCAAGTCGCTGGCGATGCTGGCGCGGGCGCGTGGCGTGCATGTAGCCAACCTGGTGCGCAATGCGGATGCCGTCGCACAGTTGCAGGCGCTGGGTATCGATCATGTGTTCGACACCTCGGTGGACGGCTGGAAGGATCGCGTTCGTGAAGCGACCGGCGAAGCACAGGCGGCGGCCGCCGTGGATTCCATCGGCGGCGACGCCAGTGGCGATCTGGTCGACCTGCTCGGCCACCACGGCACGCTGGTGTCGTTCGGCGTGATGAGCGGCGAACCGATGCGCATCCCGGCCGGCGGCCTGATCTACAAGGAAGCGACGGTGAAGGGCTTCTGGGGCAGCAAGGTCAGCCAGGCGATGGCGGTGGAGGACAAGCGCCGGCTGGTTGGCGAACTACTGAAGCGTGCGGCTGGCGGCGAGCTGACGCTGCCGGTGGAGCAGATCTTCGCACTGGACGATATCGCCCAGGCAGCGAAGGCCGGTGTGGGTTCGGGTCGTAACGGCAAAGTGCTGCTGCGGCCGTGATCGTCTGACATTGCGTTCTGTAGAGCCGAGCCATGCTCGGCTGCTTTCCGGCCAGTGTGTGGAGCCGAGCGTAGGCTCGGCTCTACAGGGGCGTGCGGACCAACGGTCCGCACCCACCGAGCCGGTTCGTTAAGAACCTGTGATGTATAACTGAATGCGCTTTCGTCATTGGAAGGTGCATGTACCTGCATGCGGTACTGACGGCTCCTCCCCCGTTCGGCGTTGTCGCTTCCATGTACCGCACCACCCTGAACCTGCTTGCTGGCGCCATTGCGCTGGGCCTCACCGCCGGCGCTGCCGGCGCCGCTGAATCCGCCGACACCGGCAAGGACAGCACCACCCTCGGCACCGTGCTGGTGACCGGTTCCAACATCAAGCGCAGCGATACCGCCGGGCCCAACCCGGTGCAGATCGTCAGCCGCGAACAGATCGAGCAGACCGGCCGCTCCACCCTCACCGACGTGCTGCGCAACCTGTCGGCCAATGCCGGCAACAGCTTCGACGAGCAGTACACCGGCAGCTTCGCCGCCGGCTCGGCCTCGATCGGCCTGCGTGGCCTGTCGCCGAAGAACACACTGGTGCTGGTCAACGGCTACCGCGTGTCCAACTTCGGCTTCGCGCTCAATACCCAGGACACCTTCGTCGACCTCAACGCGCTGCCGATCAGCGCGGTGGAACGCATCGAAGTGCTGAAGGACGGCGCCTCGGCGGTGTATGGCTCCGACGCCATCGCCGGTGTCATCAACATCATCCTGCGCAAGAACTTCCAGGGCGTGGAAGTGGGCGGCGGCTTCGGTACCGCCACCCAGGGCGGCCTGGACGAACGCAAGGCCAACCTGCTGGCCGGCTTCGGCGACCTGGAGCAGCAGGGCTGGAACGTGCTGTTCGGGCTGGACCTGCTCAAGCGTGATCGCCTCGACGCCGACCAGCGCGCCTATACCCGCAGCGGCGATTTCCGCGACAAGCCCGGCGGACGCCTGGCCGGCTGGTCCACCGCCGGTGGCAATTGGCTGTCCAACCCGCGCGCGCCGCAACCGTTCGCCAACTGCCCGGATGGCAGTCAGCTGCGTCCCTACAGCGATTTCGGCAGCACCCTGCCCGGCCAGGCCTGCGCCTTCAACGCGCAGCCGTTCAAGACCCTGCAGCCCGGCGCCGAGCGCCTGCAGGCGTCGTTGAGCGCGACCTACCGCTTCAATGACAGTGTCGAAGCGTTCGCCGACGTGCTGTACAGCCACAACAAAGCCGACCAGATCTTCAGTGCGCCGCTGACCGTTGGCCCTGGCCTGCGTGCCTACAACCCGGCTACCGGCACGCTCATCGACGTGCCGGCGGTGCTGCCGGTCGGCCATCCCAACAACCCGGGCAGCACGCCACTGCCGTTCGAGTACACCTTCTTCGACCTCGGCCCGCGCCTGAAGGACAACACGCAGGTGTTCTACCGTGCCCTGGCGGGCGTGCGCGGCAGCGGCGAACGCTGGGACTGGGAAGTGGCAGCGCTGACCTCGCAGAGTGCACAGCGCGAGTACGTCGACAACTTCGTCAATCGCTATGCGTTCGAGCAGATCCTGCGCGAGGGCAGCTACAACTTCCTCAACCCGTCCAGCACGCCGGGCGCGCTGGATGCACTGCGCCTGCAGACCAAGCGTCCGGGCTGGTACAAGCTGCACGCGTTGAACGTGAAGGCCTCGACCTCGCTGTGGGAGATGCCCGCCGGTACGGTCGGCTTTGCCTGGGGTGCGGAGTTCCGCAAGGAATCGCTGGACGCGCGCACCAGTGCGCAGGTGCTGTCGGGCACCGAACTGCGCCCGGCCATCAACGTGGTCAATGGCGAGCGCCAGGTCAGCGCCGCCTATGCCGAACTGAGCGTGCCGCTGCACCGCACGTTGGAGCTGCAGGTGGCCGGTCGCGGCGATCACTACGATGACTTCGGCAAAGCGTTCTCGCCGAAGGTGGCGCTGCGCTGGCAGCCGCTGGACAGCCTGCTGCTGCGCGGCTCGTTCTCGCGCGGCTTCCGGGCACCCTCGCTGCCGGAGATCGCGCCGGGCCAGACCGTCAGCTACGGCTCGGTGATCGATCCGCTGGATCCGCTGCAACCGGGCGGCAGCCGTGGCGTGACCAACATCCGCACCGGCAACCCGGATCTGAAGGCGGAGCGCTCGCGCAACTTCAACGTGGGTGCAGTGTGGTCGCCGGATGGTGATACCAGCATCGGCCTGGACTGGTACCGCATCGAGCAGGACAACCTGGTCAAGCCAGACAGCGCGCAGTTCATCGTCGACAACCCGACGCTGTTCCCCGGTCGCGTGCAACGTGATGCGCAGGGACGCATCCAGTTCATCACCAACCAGTACGCCAACCAGGGCGAACTGACCACCTCGGGCCTGGACCTGGACGCCAACCGCACCTTCCGCACCGTGGGCTGGGGCACCTTCACCGTGGCCGGCAGCTGGACCCACCTGCTCAGCTTCAAGCAGCCGCTGGTGGCTGGGCAGGCACCGTATGACGGCGCCGGCAACAACCGCCACGGCGCGCTGCCGCGTACCCGCGGCACCACCTCGTTGAACTGGGCGGTGGGCGACTGGAGCAGTACGCTGAGCCTGCAGTACGTGAGTGGCTACGACCAGCGTGTGGCGACGGCAACCAGCAACCCGGGCCTGCGCGACCGCATCAAGCCGTATCACCAGCTGGACCTGTACGTAGCGTACGAAGGTATTCCCAACACCACGCTGTCGCTGTCGGTGCTGAACCTGACCGACAAGGACCCGCCGTTCGACCCCGCCGGTGGCTCCAACGGTTTCGACATCAGCCAGTACAACCTGCGCGGACAGTTCGTCTCGCTGGGCGCTCGTTACAGGTTCTGATTGCCACTGTAGAGCCGAGCCATGCTCGGCTGCTCTTCCGACACCGAGGAGCCGAGCGCGGGCTCGGCTCTACAGGGGGGTGCGGACCAACGGTCCGCACCCACCGCATCACCGGCTCAGGTGCAGGAACTGCAGGTGCCGTTCGTACTGGCTGATGATGTCGTTGATGATCTGCTTGCGGCTGTAGCCCACCAGGTCGTAGTCCTGGCTGCCTTCGAACAGGTGCACCTCGGCGCGGTAGTAGCGCTGGTTGCGCAGCTGCTGTGCGGCGAACGACGGGGTCAGGTAACCGCTCAGGATCACCCGGTACAGGAAGTCCTGCTGCTCGCCATGGTTGACCGTCAACTCCATGTCGCCCGCCTCGAAGCGCGTGGCCACGTCCCAGCCCTGCCCGCGCAGCTGCTCGGCCACCGCTTCCATCGCCGGCTTCACCGTGTCATCCATGAAGCGGTAGACCTGGTCGCGCACCGGGAAATGCATCGCCTGGCTCAGGCGCTGGCGCCAGCCCTGGTGGTGGCGATCGTCGCCGATCAGCGGCGATGGCCGGTACTGCAGCGCGCGCTTGCGGTGCGATTCGTCACTGAAGGCGCGGGTCAGCCCCCACATCATCAACAACAGGATCGCCGAGAACGGCAACGACGCCAGCACCACCGCCGATTTCAGTGCGTCGATACTGCCGGCCAGCAACAGGCCCGCGGTCAGCACCGCGATCACCGTGCCCCAGAACACCCGCAGCCAACGCGGACCATCATCCTCGGGTGCGCCGCCATGCGAGGACAGCGTGGACAACACCACCGCCCCCGAGTCGGCCGAGGTCACGAAGAAGATGAAGCTGACCAGCACTGTCACCGTGATCACCGCGCGGCTCCAGGGGTAGCCGTCCAGCAGCGCATACAGCACGGTCGGTGGATCATCCACCGCCAGCTGCGCCAACTGTTGCTGGCCGTGGTGCAGCACCTGGTCCAGCGCGCTGTTGCCGAAGATCGACAGCCAGGCCAGGGTGAAGCCCAGCGGAATCAGCAACACGCCGAACACGAATTCGCGGATGGTGCGGCCGCGCGAGATGCGCGCGATGAACAGCCCGACAAAGGGCGCCCAGCCGATCCACCAGGCCCAGTAGAACACCGTCCAGCCGCCCAGCCATTCCGGTCGGCCGCCGTAGGCATACACATCGAAACTCTTGCCGACCACGCTGCCGAGGTAGTCGCCCAGGTTCTGCATCAAGGTGCTGAACAGGTACTGCGTCGGCCCGGCAAACAGCATGAACAGCACCAGCGCGATCGCCAGCAGCATGTTGATGTTGGCCATCCAGCGCACGCCTTTCTCCACGCCGGAGACGGCCACGGCCACCGCCGCGCCCATCATCGCCACCACCAGGATGATCTGCACCAGGTTGGAATGCGGGATGTTGAACAGGTGCGCCAGCCCGGCATTGAGGTGCAGCACGCCGAAGCCCATGTCGGCGCCGATGCCGAACACGGTGGCGACGATGCCCAGCGCGTCCACGGTGTAACCGATCGGGCCGTTGATGCGCTTGCCGATCAGCGGGTACAGCGCTGAGCGCAGTGCCAGCGGCAGGTTGTGGCGGTAGGCGAAGTAGGCCATCGCCATCGCCGCCAGCGCGAACACACCCCAGCCATGCAGTCCCCAATGCAGGAACAGCAGCTGCATGGCCTGGCGCGCGCCGGCCTCGCCCGCCGCCGGATCGCCCTGCGGCGGCTGCAGGTAGTGGGTCAGCGGCTCGGAAACGCAGAAGAAGAACAGGGTGATGCTGATGCCTGCAGCGAACAGCATGCCGGCCCAGGAGAGGTAACTGAACTCCGGTTCGTCATGGTCGGCACCGAGCTTGATGCCACCGTACTTGGACAGCGCCACGCCGACCACGAACACCAGGTACAGGGTCATGGCCAGCAGGTAGTACCAGCCGACGTTGAGTGCGGCCCAGTCCTGCGCCTTCAGCAGCAGGCGGCCTGCGCCCAGCGGGAACAGGCTGACGAACAGCGCGAACGCCAC
Source organism: Stenotrophomonas geniculata (assembly GCF_034508895.1). Classification (NCBI taxonomy): domain Bacteria; kingdom Pseudomonadati; phylum Pseudomonadota; class Gammaproteobacteria; order Lysobacterales; family Lysobacteraceae; genus Stenotrophomonas; species Stenotrophomonas geniculata. Next base: position 3,842,371 of record NZ_CP140571.1, on the reverse strand, counting down.
GACAACGATCGCCGCGAAGGCGAACACAGGCCGAAGGGTGCGCACCGGGGATTGTTGCGGCTCCAGTACATCCATGGGGCGGCGTTCTCCGGTAGATCAAAGGGTTAGCCGACCGATTGTGGCTGAACCGCAGTGGACAGAGCATGAAGTTGTGGCCAGCGGTCACAGGCCCGATCCACCATTACGTGTTATCACGCGCGCGCCGGCAGACGCCTGCGAGCACAGCCGCGCGCACTGCCTGCGACGCGGCCACGCGCGTACTGTCCAATTACGACATCACATGCACCGCGCACAGCTTGTTGCCATCCGGGTCGCGCAGGTAGGCCAGGAACAGCTGGCGCCCGGCCATGCTGCGGATGCCGGCCGGGTCTTCGATGGCGGTGCCGCCATGGGCCACGCCGACGTCCTGCCAGCCACGCACGGCCTCAGCACTGTCGAGGGTGAAGCCGATGGTGCCGCCGTTGGCGTGGCATGCCGGCTGACCGTCGATCGGCGCGGTGACGATGAACATACGGCCATCCTTGAAATACACCAGACGGCCCTTGTCATCGAAGACGCCCGGACGTGCGCCCAACGCACCGAACAGTGCATCGTAGAAGCGATGCGCGGCGTCCATGTCGTTCGTTCCAACGGTGATGTGGCTGAACATGCGGGCACTCCCTGTGGAAAACCGCAGTGTCGGCGAGCACGTCGGGCATCGCAAATCCGGCGACCTCCCCCGCTGCGCCCCGCGCAACGTTTGTCGCGCGCCGCTCGATCACCCTATAATGGGAATCATTCTCATTAATGATCAATGCCGATGGCCGTGCCCGCCGCCTCCAGCACTGCGCTGGCGGGGTTCTACCGCGAACACCATGGCTGGCTGCTCGGCTGGTTGCGCCGCCGCACGCACAACGCCGACTGCGCCGCCGACCTGACCCAGGACACCTTCCTGCGCCTGCTCAGCCGTCGTGTCGATCCATCAGAACTGCGCTTGCCGCGCGCCTATCTCAGCACCATCGCGCACGCCCTGCTGGTCAACCACTGGCAGCGCGCGGACCTGGAACGCGCCTACCTGACCGCGCTGGCCGCCCAACCGGAGCCGGTGCATCCCTCGGCAGAGGAGCGCACCCAGGCATTGCAGTTGCTGCATGCCATCGCCGACATGCTGTCCGGCCTCGCCGAGCGGCCACGGCGCGCGTTCCTGCTGGCGCGGCTGTCCGGCCTGGGCTATGCAGAGATCGGCGTGCAGCTGGGCGTGTCCGAGCGCATGGTCAAGAAGTACATGGCGCAGGCGATGCTGCATTGCCTGCGCCTGTCCGGCGACGCGGCGGCATGAGCGCGGCATTGGCCGGCCCGGCGCTGGAACAGGCTGCCGAATGGTTCGCGCTGCGCCAACAGGGCTGGAGCGACGGCGACCAGCAACGCTGGCACGCCTGGCTGCAGGCCGATGCTGGTCACGCCGACGCCTGGCGACGGGTCGAGGCGGTCTGGCAATCGTTCGCCCCGCTGTCGGCTCCGGCAGCCGCAACGGCATTTGATGCTGCGCGCCTTCGCCGGCGGCGGGCGCTGCGCGGCATCGGTGGCGCCCTCGGCATCGGCGCGGTCTCCCTGCTCGGCCTGCATGGGCTTCAGGCGCAGCGCCGCCTGCAGACGCAGCGCACCGCTGCCGGGCGTACCGGTCATTGGACGTTGGCCGATGGCAGCCAGTTGTGGCTCAACGCCGGCAGCGAAGTGACCGTCGACATCGGCAACGGCCACCGCGCCCTGCATCTGCTGCGCGGCGAACTGCTGCTGCAGACCGGCCACCACCCTGCATTCGTCGGCCTGCCCCTGACCGTGCATGTGCCCGGGGCGCGCCTGCAGCCGATCGGCACCCGCTTCGCGGTCGGCCGCGAAGCGCAGGACGGCCGGTTGGACGTGTTCGAGGGTGTGGTGCGGTGCCTGCCGATGTTCGGTGCGGCGCTGGATGTTCCTGCGGGAAGTGCGCTGCAGATCGGACCGATGGGGGGACTCACAACGGTCGCTGCCGATCCTCTGCGCGGCGACTGGCAGGACGGACGCCTGCAGGTGCAGGACACGCCGTTGATCCGGGTGATCGACGAACTGGCCCGTCACCATCAGGGCTATCTGGGCTGTGATCCGGCACTGTCCGCATTGAATGTCACCGCGGCATTGCCGCGCCTGGACAGCCTGCAGGCCCTGAAACTGCTGGCGCGCGCCCTGCCGATCCACATCGAGCAGCGTTGGCCGTGGTGGACCGTTGTGCGTCCGCGTTGAAATCGCGGTTCCCTTTCTGCGCGCTCGGCGGGCCCTACAAGGGAACCCCTTGCGGATGTTGCCGCCCCCATGAAACGACCCTGCCCTTCCCCTCGCCCGCTTGCCATCGCGCTGTGCCTGGCCCTGCTCACGCCGTGCCTGTTGCCGGCGGCCGCCCACGCACAGGATGCAGCCGCTGCCGTTCGCTGGCAGATCCCGGCCGGACCGCTCGACCAGGCCTTGACCACGTTCGGCCAGCAGTCCGGCCTGTCCATCGCCGCCGATGCGCGCCTGACCCGCGGCCGCCACAGCAGCGGCGTGCAGGCCTCGCTCAACACCGAGGCCGCGCTGGCGCAGCTGCTGGCCGGCACCGGCCTGTCGTTCCAGCGTGATGCCAGCGGCGTGGTGCTGCAGGCCGCCCCCGCCACCGATGCTGGTGTGCGCCAGATCGGCACCCTGCGCGTAGCCGGCCAGGCCAGCGAAGGTGCCTCGCCGTGGGGCTTGGCCGATGCCGATGCCGTATACCGCGACAGCGGCTCGCGCGTGCATCTGGACCACCAGCAGCTGGAACGCTTCCGCGGCCAGTCGATCGGCGATGTGCTGGCCGGCGCAGTCGGCGTGCACACCGGAGACGTACGCAATGGTGGTGCGCTGGACGTGAACATCCGCGGCCTGCAGGGCCAGAACCGGGTGCCGGTGATCATCGACGGCGGCCAGCAGGCCATCGACGTGTACCGCGGCTATGCCGGTGTGCAGCAGCGCAGCTACCTCGACCCGGACCTGATCAGCGCGATCAGCATCGAGAAGGGGCCGAGCCTGGCCGCCAACGCCGCCAGCGCGATCGGCGGCGTGGTCTACATGGAGACGCTGAACGTCGATGACATCCTCGACGAGGGCGAGGCCTGGGGACTGCGCGTGCGCGGTGGCGTGGCCGACAACAGCATCGACCGCACCCGTACCTTCAAGCAGATCGCGCGCGGCAGCGACAACCGCAACAGCCTGCGTGACCCGCGCGACTGGAACGGCAGCGTGGCCTTCGCCCAGCGCGGCGAGGACTGGCAGCTGGTGGCCGCTTACGCGCGTCGCCGCCAGGGCAACTACTTCGCCGGCAGCAACGGCGCGCACCGCTACGACGACCAGCACCTGTCCAGCGGCGGTACCGGCATGTCCAGCCAGGCGGTCTCGGACATGTACCACTCGGGTGATGAAGTGCTGAACACGCACACCGACAACGAATCGGCGCTGCTGAAATTCACCTGGACGCCCAACCCCGACCAGCGGCTTGAGCTGAGCCACCGCTACTTCAACTCCAGCTTCGGCGAGATCATGCCCTCGGCGATCGGCCGTGTCGGTGAGTCCAACGAATGGGTGACCTACGTGGACAAGGCCAACACCATGTTCCAGTTCGAGCCCGGGAAAATGCGGCTCAACGCCACCTCGCTGCGCCACCGCTACCGGCCCGAGGCAAACCCGTGGCTGGACCTGAGCAGCACGCTGTGGTTCACCACCGCCACCAGCCGCATGTTCAACAGCAACATCGCCAACACGCCGCTGTTCAAGGACGTGCCCAACGACCAGATGCCGGACACGCTGGGGGAAACCTATGGCCCGGGCCTGCAGTCGGACGTGAAGACCCGGCGCTGGGGCGTGGACAGCAGCAACACCACCCGCTTCAGCAACAGCCTGGGCGACTGGACGCTGCGCTACGGCGCTGCGTTCCAGCATGAGGACACCGCACCGAACTCGCCGGTGCTGCCTGTGGACTACAACAACAACCGCTACCTGCGCTCCGGCACGCGGCGCGAAGCCAGCGTTGTCGCCTCGCTGCAATGGCAGCCGTGGGACTGGCTGTCGCTGACCGCAGGCGGCCGCTTCATCGACTACCGCACCCGCGACCGCAACCGCGTGGCCTTCGTCAGCGAATCGCGCGACCTGCGCTATACCTTCGCGCGCCTGAGCAAGGGGGGCCAGCTGCTGCCGGGCTGGTACAAGGAGTGGTACCCGGATGCACAGGGCAACTACACGTATGACTCGCTGCGCGCTACGCCCTACGGCGGCAGCACGCTGGGCCAGAGCTACGACTTCGATGGCTTCATTCCCGACCCGCGCGGCGCCAACGGTTTCTACACCAAGCAGATTCCCACCGCATGGGGCTACAAGCCGGCGATCCGCCGTTCCGACCACGGCTTCGCGCCGTACGCAGAGGCCCGCTTCAACCTCGATCAGGACATGTTCTTCTACGTGAAGTACGCGCAGGGCTGGAAGATGCCCAGTCTGTTCGAATCGACGCTGGGCAACAGCACCTCGGCACCGGTGGCCGACCTGAAGCCGGAGAAGAACCGTTCCTGGGACATCGGCTTCAGCCTGCTCAAGCAGGACCTGTGGCGCGATGGCGACCGCCTGGCGTTCAAGGTGGCCTGGTTCAAGAACGATATCGACAACGCGATCACCCGTCGCTTCGACTCCAGCAACTGGGCGTTCTATGTCGACAACGTGGACAACTACACGGTATCCGGCTACGAGCTGCAGTCCGGCTATGACGCCGGCATCGCCTACCTGGACCTGTCGGCCAGCTACTACCAGCGCGCGCGCACCTGCGACGCGGCCACCGCCAAGCGCCTGCGTGAAGACCCCTATGCGAAGTGGAGCAAGCTGGACACCACGCCGGATTGCGTGGATGGCGGCTTCGGTACCTCGTTTGTCAACGCACAGAATCCGCCGAAGTACTCGATCCACAGCACGCTGGGCTTCCGCCTGTTCGGCAAGCGGCTGGATACCGGCATCCGCCGCACCTACAACAGCGGCCCCACCCATGAACTGGACAAGCCCTGGAATACCACCGGCTCGACCGGGTTGCAGAACATCTACCTGCCCACCGCGATCTACGACTTCTATGCGCGCTGGCAGTTCACCCCGAAGGCCGAAGTGGAACTGGTGGTCAGCAACCTGCGCAACACCTACTACATGGACACGCTGGCGATGAGCCTGATGCCCGGCCCGGGCCGTACCACGCGATTGAACTTCACCGCACGCTTCTGACCGCTGCAGAAACCGCAACGCCCCGGGGAGATCATCCCCGGGGCGTCTGCATGCGGCGGCTCTCGCTCTGACAGGTACCAACCCGGGTTGGCACAGCAACTCAGCACGGGTAGGTGCCAACCAGCAACTCAGCACGCGTAGGTGCCAACCTTGGTTGGCACAACAACGCGTTACTTCGCGGTGCTGAGCAGCAGCACCGCAACAGTGACCAGCGCGATGCCGATCCAGCCGATCGGGCGCAGGCGGTTGCCGAACAGCAGGCGGCCGCAAGTGGCGGTACCGATCACGCCGATTGCACCCCACATCGCATAGGCGGTGGCCAGGTCCATGTAGCGCACCGCCTGGCCCAGCAGGGCGAAGGCGATCCAGACCATGACGACCGCGCCGACGCCCCAGCGCCAGCGGCGGAAGCCCTCCGACTTGGCGACCATCATGTTGGCGGCAACGTCGATCAGCGCAGAACAGATCACGAAAAACAGGGCCAGGGTATTCATCAGTGCGCCTCCCCGAGGGTGACACAGACGATGCCGACCACCGCCAGCACGAGGCCGGCCAGCTGCTGCAGCGACAGGCTCTCGCCAAACACGGTGAGGCCGACCACGGTCAGCAGGGTCAGGCCCAGGCCTTCCCACACCGCATAGGCGACACCGACCGCGATGCGGCGGACCGACAGGGCCAGGAAGTAATAGGACAACGCCAACGCGCCGGCCATGATCAGGTAGCCGGTCCAGCCGCCGTCGCGGGCGGCATGGGCCATGAACGAGGTGCCGACCACTTCGGCAACGATCGCCACGGTCAGGCAGGCCCAGGCGACCAGCGCGCCACGGGCGGGAACAGTACGGGACATGTGAAACTCCTTGCGGGACGCGGACAGCACCCCGCCCTCAGTAGATCCACGCCATGCGTGGATGCCCCGCAGACAGGGGCGACGGCGGACAGTATCATCGCCTTTTACGGTCGATTCAAAATTGATACCATCGACAGGAGCGATGGATCAATGCCCTATTCCCCTGAATCCCTGCAGGCGTTCGTCGAAGCGGCCGCGCTCGGATCGTTCTCGGCGGCGGCGCGTCGCCTGGGCAAGACCCAATCGACGGTCAGCACCGCCATCGCCCACCTGGAGGCGGACCTGGGCGTCAGCCTGTTCGACCGCAGTGGACGCTACCCGCAGCTGACCGAAGCCGGGCGCCAGGTGCTCGGCCATGCCCAGGAAATCCTCGCCGCCGATACCCGCCTGCAGCAGTTGAGCGTGCGGCTGGCCGCCCCGGTCGAAGCGCGGCTGACCGTGGTGTTCTCCGACGTGTATCAGCTCGATCCGGAGCAGCGCGTGTTGCAGCGCTTTGCCGAAGCGTTCCCCGAGATCGAACTGGAATGGCTGGATGCCGAAGGCGAAGACGTGCTGGAACTGGTCGGCAGTGGTCGCGCCGCGCTGGGCCTGCTGCCGCGCCAGGAAAGCTACCCGGATGGTCTGGTGGCACGGCCGTTGGCCCATCACAGCGAGCTGTCGGTGTATGTGGCGCGCGACCATGCGCTGGCCGACTCCGGCCGCCATGCGGCTTCCCAGTTGGCACGGCACCGGCAGGTGCGGTTGAGCGCGGAGGTCGACCATGCGCGGGCGGTTACCGGGCTGGCGTGGACCGCCACCGACTACCTGATGGTGATGGAGATGGCCGAGGACGGCATCGGCTGGGCCGAGCTGCCACGCGCGCTGGTACAGCGCTACGACCGCGGGCAGCTGGTGGAACTGACTCTGCCCGGCTGGCCACGACGCATCCACAGCGACCTGCTGTGGCGCCGCGACACGCCGCCGGGGCCAGCGGCGCTGTGGTGGGCCGACGCGTTGGGGTAAACCGAAAAAGGGGACGGAGGGGATCAAGTCGTTTGTGCCGCAAACGACTTGATCCCCTCCGTCCCCTTTTCCATCAACGATGGGCGAGCACGTAATCCAGCGACGCGCACACCGCTGCCACCTGGGCGTCGTTGCACTGCTGCGGGGTCGCCCGCGGGCTGTCCGGGTAGACCTCGGTGGTGGTGGTGTAGGTCGCACCGGTGATGCCGGCACACAGGCCCAGCTTCACCAGCGGGTACTCGATCACGCCGTGAGCGACCACCGGCGAACCGATGATCTCGCCCTTGTCGTCGGCCGGCGCGATGTGGGTGACCTTCTCCACCTCGGCAATCACCGCCTGCTGGAAGGCCGGTTGTGGGTTCTCGCTGTCGTCCACCAGATAGAAGCCATCCGGAATCAGGCCCGGCTCGAACGGCTTGCCGTCACGCGCGGCCAACGCCGGGCGGAACTCACTCTCGTCGCTGTCGGTAGTCTCGTGCAGGTCGATGTGCAGCACGAACTGGTCCTTGATCGGTGCGATCAGCTCGATCAGCGCGGTCGACTCGCGGGCCGGGCCATCGGCGCGGAAATTGCGGTTCGGGTCGATCGCATCGAAGTTCCAGCGGTTGATGCGCTCGAAGCCCCACGGATTCACGCACGGTGCCACCAGCAGATTGGCCTTGCCGGCGTAGTCGGCGGCGTGCCTTTCGAGGAATTCCAGCGCGCCCATCACGCCGCTGGTCTCATAACCGTGCACGCCACCGGTAACCAGGGCAGCCGGCAGCGCCGGGTTCCAGTCGCGGCTGCGCAGGGCGAACAGAGTGTAGGTCTCGCCAGCGTAGTCGAGCTGGCCATAGGCCACCTTGTCGAAGCGCGAAGCCAGCGCCTCGATGCGGGGCAGCACCTCCTCGTCATAGCGACGCAGGCGCTGCTGGCGGCCACGCCACACCTCCCGTTCCGCCGCTCCCCACGGCTGGCCAGGGGTTCCGACGGGGTAGAAAGCGGCTTGGGACATGGCAGATCTCAGCGAGTCAGGAAGCAATCGCCCACTCTACCACCGGGGGAATAGCGTGAACCGGCGGCGCATTCCATTGGCGAATGGAATCAGCAATAATTCTCATTTACCGCCTTCCACAGCTCGCACCGATGCCCATCCCTGCCCTGCAACCGGCCCGCCTGCCGCTGGCCGCCGCCCTTGCCCTGTGCCTGCTCCCGGCCACCCGTGCCTTCGCCCAGGACGGCGCCACCACGCTGGACAGCATCCAGGTCTCCGGCAGCTGGCTGGGTACCGGCCTGCATGACAGCGTCAAGCGCTTTGCCGGCGCGCGCACCGTGGTCGACCGCCAGCGCATCGAGGCCAGCGGCGCGGCCAGCCTCGGCGATGCCATGCGCCGTATTCCGGGTGTGCAGGTCACCGACAACTCCGGCACCGCTGGCAGTTCGGTGTCGCTGAACATCGGCGTGCGCGGCCTCACCGGGCGCTACTCGCCGCGCTCGACCGTCCTGTTGGACGGCGTGCCGCTGGCGGTGGCGCCGTATGGCCAGCCACAGCTGTCGTTCGCGCCGACCAGCCTGTCCAACATCGAGTCGATCGACGTGGTGCGCGGCGGCGGCGCGGTGCGCTACGGGCCGCAGAACGTCGGTGGCATCATCAACTTCAGCACCCGCGGCATTCCCACCGAGGCCGGCCTGCACGGCGAAGCCGGCGTGCGCTACACCGCCTACGACCATGGCGGCGGCGACAGCGCCCAGTACAACGCCTTCCTCGGCGGCACCGGCGACAACGGCTTGGGCGCCGCCCTGCTGTACTCCGGCCAGGATGGTCGCGGCTGGCGCCAGGGCAGCGATGACCGCTTCAACGACCTCGCGCTGAAGTTCGCCTACGCCATCGACGAACAGCAGGAGCTGCGTGCCAAGCTGTCCTACTACGACGTACGCTCGCTGACGCCGGGCGGCCTGACCCGTGCGCAGTACGAGGCCGATCCGTTCCAGAACACCCGGCCGACCGATTTCTGGAAGGGCCACCGCACCGGCATCGACCTGGGCTACACCAACACGCTGTCGGCCAACAGCGAGTTCGAGGTGCTGGCCTATTACAACGAGAGCACCCGTGCCAGCTCGCTGATCAACGCCGCCAACACCCAGCTGACCGTGCAGCCGCGCGACTACCGCGTGCTCGGCATCGAGCCGCGCTATACCCAGCGCCTGCACTGGGGCAGCGCGGTGCATGACATCACCGCCGGCTACCGCTTCCTGCGCGAGCGCGGCAACGACCGCAGCTACACCATCGCTCGCCGCACCGGCGCGGCCAGTGCCACCACCCGCTTCGACAACGCCACCGACGCGCACGCCTTCTACATCGACGACCGCATTGCGATCGGCCAGTGGCGGATCACGCCCGGCGTGCGCATGGAATGGATCGACATGGACCGCCGCCAGGCCGGAGGCACGGCGACCTTCAGCAGCCGCAACGACAAGGCCCTGCCCTCGATCAACATCGCCTACCTGCTGACGCCGCAGCTGACCGTGTTCGGCAACTACACCACCTCGTTCGGACCGGTACAGAACATCCAGCTCAATTCGCAGACCGCCAGCAATCCGCTGAACCCGGAAGTGGCCAGGACCACCGAGCTGGGCGCACGCTGGCAGGATGGGGCACTGCGCGCGGAAGTGACCGTGTTCAAGATGCGCTTCGACAACCAGATCCTGCAGGTGCCGGGCATCACCCCGCCCACCTTCCAGAACATTGGTGCCACCGACCACAAGGGTGTGGAGAGCGCACTGGAGTACCACTTCGCCGAGGACGGCGCGCTGGCCGGGCTGGAGCTGTACGCCAACTACACCTGGACCAAGGCGATCCAGCAGTCCGGCGACAACCGTGGCCTGGACGTGCCGTTCTACTCGCGCGACACCGACAGCATCGGCGCCCGCTACGCGCTGGCCGGCTGGACCTTCAACGTCTCCAGCACCCACCAGAGCGGCCAGTTCTCCGACGCCGCCAACACCTGGGCCGAGAGCGCTGACGCGCGCGTGGGACGCGTGCCGGGCGTACGCCTGTGGAATGCCCAGGTGGCCTGGCAGGTGCCGGGGCTGGGTGACAGCGAGATCGCACTGGGCGTGAACAACCTGGCCGACAAGCGCTGGTACACCCGCAACGTCGATGGCAACGCAGGCCGCATGGTGGCCGCGCCGCGCACCTTCTACGTGCAGGGCCGCTACCGCTTCTGAAGCGGTAACCACCCGATGCAGTGACGGTGGCGATCACGGTGGGGGCGTATCATGCCGCCACCATGTCACTGCCTGTTTCGCCATCGCGCCTGCATCTGGCCTTCCAGGGCCTGCGCCTGCGGCTGCGTGGCAGCGACCTGTGGTTCATCGCGCTGGCGCTGCTGGTTGGCCTGATCGCCGGCTACCTGACCCTGCTGCAGTCCGGCATCGCGCGCTGGCTGCAGGGCACGTTGTATGGGCTGGACGACGGTATACGGCTGAGCTCCCTGCCCTCGCTGACCTGGACCGCGCTACTGGTGCTGCCACTGGGCGGGCTGCTGGTCGGCCTGGTCAGCCTGGCGGCGACGCGACTGAAACGGCCACTGCTCGATGCGGTGGAAGCCAATGCGCTGCACGGCGGCCGCATGTCGATGCGCGACAACCTGATCGTGCTGACCCAGACCCTGCTGTCCAACGGCTGCGGCGCGTCGGTCGGCCTTGAGGCTTCGTATACGCAGATGGGCGCGGGCAGCGGCTCGCAACTGGGCAGGGTGATGCGCCTGCGTCGCAACGACGTGCGCATCCTGGTCGGTGCCGGTGCCGCCGGTGCCATCGCCGCTGCGTTTGGTGCGCCGCTGGCCGGTGCGTTCTACGCCTTCGAGATCGTCATCGGCGCCTACACCCCCGCTGCGCTGGCACCGGTGGCCGTCGCAGCGCTGGCCGGCGCGTTCGTGGCCGACCAGGCCGGCATCGAAGCCTATCTACTGCCAGCGGCCTCGACCATCGACGTGCGCGCCGCCGACTACGCGATCTACGGCCTGCTCGGCTGCTGCTGCGCGATGGTCGGCATCGCCATCATGCGGCTGATCGCCTCGATCGAAGGCACGGTCAAGCGCAGCCCCCTGCCCGCGTGGGGACGGCCGGTGGTGGGTGGACTGCTGCTGATTCCACTGGCACTGGCCAGCCCGCAGGTACTGTCGTCCGGCCACGGCGCCCTGCATCTGGACCTGACCACGCACCTGCCGCTGATCTGGATCGGCGGCCTGTTGACCCTGAAGTGCCTGGCCTCGGGCATCTCGCTCGGCTTCGGCTTCCGTGGCGGCCTGTTCTTCGCCTCGCTGTTCATGGGCACCCTGGTCGGCGCGCTGTTCGCTGGACTGCTGGGCATGGCCACCGGCGTTCCGGTGATCGACGCCACCTCGGCCGCGCTGGCCGGCATGGCCGCACTGGCCGTCGCCGTCGTTGGCGCGCCGATGACCATGGCCATGCTGGTGCTGGAAGGCACGCACGATTTCCTGCTGACCAGCGTGGTGATGAGCGCGGTACTGGTGTCCAGCACGCTGGTGCGGCAGTGGTTCGGCTACTCGTTCTCGACCTGGCGCATGCACCTGCGCGGCGAGACCATCAAGAGCGCCCGCGACGTGGGCTGGGTGCAGAACCTCAACGCCGGCCGGCTGATGCGCAAGGGCGTGGCGACCGCCCCGGCCGATCTCGATGCCGCCGCGTTCCGCCAGCGCTTCCCGCTGGGCTCGGGCACCCGGGTGATCCTGATCGACAGCGAGGGCCACTATGCCGGCATCGTGCAGATTCCACGGGTCTACGGCGATGGCGTGAAGCCGGAAACCCTGATCGGCGAACTGGCCGAGAACCGTGACGTCTCGCTGGCACCGTCCTCCGACGTGGTCAGCGTGATGCAGCGCTTCGACCAGACCCAGGCCGACGAGCTGGCGGTGGTGGCTGCCGACGGCCAGGTATTGGGCGTCGTCTCCGAAGCCTTCGTGCGCAAGCGCTACGCCGAAGAACTGGACAAGCGCCAGCGCGAGCTGATGGGCGAGCGCGTCGACGATACCGACTGATCCCGAAAAAGGGGATTAAGTCCTTTGTGGCCCATCCGGGTATCCACGCATGGCATGGATCTACCGTCACACGACCGGGGTAGACTCCGGCCATGCGCTTTATTGAGACCTTCCAGGCCGGTCCCTTCGCCGACACCGTGGTCAGCCTGCTGGCCGCTTTCGTACTGGGCACGCTGATCGGCGCCGAACGCCAGTACCGGCAGCGCACCGCCGGCCTGCGCACCAACGTGCTGGTGGCCGTCGGCGCCGCTGCCTTCGTCGACCTGGGCATGCGCATCGCCGGCAGCGCCGAGGCGGTGCGGGTGATCTCCTACGTGGTCTCCGGCGTCGGCTTCCTCGGCGCCGGCGTGATCATGAAGGAAGGCATGAACGTGCGCGGCCTGAACACCGCCGCCACCCTGTGGTGCTCTGCGGCGGTGGGCAGCTGCACCGGCGCGGACATGTTGGCCGAAGGCGTGCTGCTGACCGTGCTGATCATCGCCGGAAATACCCTGCTGCGGCCGCTGGTGAATGCGATCAACCGCATTCCGATCAATGAGACCGCCACCGAGGCGACCTACGAAGTGCGCCTGAGCGTGGATGCCGAAGCCGTGCCGCGCGTGCGCGAGCGGTTGGTCGATGCGCTGGAAGCAGCGCAGTATCCGGTCGGTGATGTGCAGGTGGTCGAGCATGCCGATGCACCCACCGATGTGATCGCGGTGCTGGTCAGTACCGCCGTGAGTGCCGATGAGCTGGACGTGGTGCTGGCGCGGATGGAGCACGTGCCGGGCGTCCTGCATGCCACCTGGGAAGTCAGTACCCGCGATTGAGCCGGTTCCGGCAACTCACCCACCCGCCATGCGCTGCTGTGCCCGCAGCAGCTTGCGGAATGAACCGCACTGCCGCGCATCCTGCGCTTCCGGGCAGGCCGCCGCGCGCTGCAGGTGCCGGCGCACCCGCTGCAGCTGGGTGATCTGCCTCTGCAGCACATCAGCCTGCGCCAGCAGCGCCTCACGATCCAGGGAGATACATCCACGCTGCGGCGGCAGCGATGCCCCGATCTGCTGCAGTGACATCCCGGCCGCCTGGCCGAGACCGATCAGCGCCAGCCGTTCCAGCACCTGCTCGTCATACTGCCGGCGCAGGCCGCGACGCCCAAGTGCCTGCAGCAGCCCCAGCTGTTCGTAGTAGCGCAGGGTCGAGGCCGGCACGCCACTGCGCTTGACCACCTCGCCGATATCCAGTTCACGCATGGGCTTGACCTCAAGTCGTCTTCAAGCAGCAACCTATGGGCCACTTCCCGACAAGGCAAGACCATGGCCAGCCCATCCCCCGTTGATCAGAACACCCTCTGGAACGGCCCCGGCGGCCAGATCTGGGTCGCCCAGCAGGCCATCCTCGATGGCCTGTTCCAGCCGATGGCCGACCTGCTGGTCGCCGAGTTGCCAGAAACCGTCACGCAACTGCTCGACATCGGATGCGGCACGGGCGCAAGCCTGCTTGCCGCCGGTGCGGCACGCCCGGCCGCCCGCTGCACCGGCCTGGACATCTCGGCACCGATGCTGGCAATGGCCCGTCAGCGCGCAGAGGCGGCAGGACTGGACGCAGACTTCATCGTCGCCGACGCGCAGCAGCATCCGCTTTCCTCCACGCACTTCGACTGGATCCAGTCGCGGCTGGGCGTGATGTTCTTCGAAGATACCGGTGCGGCCTTCGCCAACCTGCACCGCGCCACGCGGCCCGGTGCCGGCCTGCGTTTCATTGCCTGGCGCAGCGCTGACGAGAATCCATTCATGACCACGGCCGAGCGCGCGGTCGGCGATGCGCTTGAGCTTCCGCCGCGCGTACCCGGTGCCCCGGGACAGTTCGCCTTCGCAGATGGCCAACGCGTGCAGCGCCTGTTGCAGGCTGCCGGCTGGAAGGATGTGGAGGTGGTTGCGGTGGACCTTCCGTGTTCGATCGCACGCGATGAGCTGCCGACCTACGTCGGCCAGCTGGGCCCGGTGGGCCAGGCGCTGCGGACGCTGCCCGAAGCGGAGGCCGCCGGGCTGCGCGACCAGGCGCTGGCAGCATTCACACCATTCATCGACGGCGATCGGGTCCGCGTGGATGCTGCCTGCTGGTTGATCCGCGCACGCGCATGACACAGAAAAGGGGACGGAGGGGATTAAGTCGTCCATGTCCCTGCCGTGCCGGGAACGACTTAATCCCCTCCGTCCCCTTTTTCTTCTACAGTGCCTCGCCGGCGTCGGCCAGGCGCGATTCGATCAGCGCATACCACTGCTGCAACACGTCGATGAGCATGTCCAGTTCGGCGTCGGTGCGCTGTGCGCGACCACTGCGCAGGCAGGCCTGGGCTTCCTGCAGCTGGGCAAGGAAGCCGGCCACGGTGTCTGCCTGCAGGATCAAGCCCGGCAGGCGCCGCCCGGGAATGCGCACCACCGCATGGTTGCCGAGCTGGCCGTACACACTCAATGTGGCTTCCGTCTTCATGGAAAGAGGCAGGAATTGGGCGTTCATCGCGTGCACCATGGAAAACCTGAGCCGCCGGCAGGCATGGTCAACGGGGGAGACGTAACCACGTCCTGCCGACGGTCAGGGGGGACTCGGGATACCGGGGCATGACCCCGGTGTTGGACTCTCAGCGCGGCTGGGCCATTCCAGCAATCTGCACACGCCGGTTCGGCGCCAGGCAGGCGATCAGCTCGCGACGGTTGCGCTGCTCGCACTGCACGATCGGCTCGGCTGCGCCCCGCCCTTCGGCGCTGATGCTGGCCGCAGGCACCCCGCCCTGCACCAGCGCGCTGCGCACGGCCTCGGCACGTCGCTGCGACAGGGTCTGGTTGTAGCTGGCACTGCCGATACGGTCGGTGTACCCGGTCACCCGGATCGACTGCACCTGACTGGCCTCGCGCACCTGCGCCAGCACGCCCTGTACGGCCTGCTGGCCTTCGGCACTGAGCACCGCGCTGTCGAACCCGAACAGCGCATCCGCCGACAACCGCAGCGGCTGCTCCGGCAACGGTGCCGGTGCTGGCGGCGCTGGCGGCCGCGGCGGTTCCAGCACCGCCGCGCACGATTCCGGCTTCCAGTAGCCCCCTTGGGCGATGCCCTTGCTGTCGAAGCGCACCTGGAACTGGCAGGTGAAATACTCCGCGCCCTGCGCAGTGCGGAAGTTGAACAGGTAGTTCCACTCGCGCACGCCCCACATGCCTTCGTTGAAGTGCGGCGTGCCCAGCAAGGTATACAGCTGGCGCTTGCTCATGCCCGGCGCGAAGCGGCGCAGGTCGGCGACGTCGGGATAGATGCCTTCCTTCAACGAGGCCTTCGAAGCCTCCGGGAACTGCACGGCGGTGGTTTCGGCAGGACCCTCGGCGGCCGGCGCATGGCTGCGACAGGCGGCCAGCAGGCCCATTCCCAGGACCAGGCCCAGCACTGCGGCCATCTGGCCGGTGCGGGCGATGCGATGCTGTTTCATGTCATTCCCCCTATGGACGTTTCCGCGATGCCGGGCCGCGCGTGCGGCCCGGCGGCGGGGATCACCACTGGATGCCGGCACCGACGGCCACACCGGCCTCGCCACGGCTGTTGGTGGAGCCGCTGAACTTGTAGATCCAGCGCCCTCCCTCGGAGACACCGGAGATACCGACCGCCACGCCCGACTCGCCGTTGTAGCTGCCGGCAGCGACCGAGGCCATGCTGCGGCCCGCTTCGCTGGGCTGCGGCAGGGCTGCGGTGGCCATCGCCGAAGCGATACCGGCCGAGGCGCGGTTGTCGGTCTTGCGCAGGTCGCGCTCGAAGCCCCCCATGCGCTCGTCGGTGTAGGCCTTCGACCAGTCCAGGGTCTGCGCCATGCCCGACTTCAGCTGGTCCACGTTGACTGCGTCGGTACCGGCGGTGCCGGCGGCGACGTTGCGCACCGTGGTCGGGCCGCTGTTGGTGCTGCCCAGCGTGACACTGTTGTAGTTGGTCGCACCGTTCACCGTGGTGTCGTAGCGGATCGTGCCCTGCTGCGAGGCCTGCAGCTGGCGCACGTTGACCGCATCGGTGGCCTGCGAACCGTCAGCCACGTTGACGACCTGGCGTTCGGCGCCGCTGGCACCGACCGAGACCGTGTTGGCCCGGTTCGCCACCGAACCCGCCCCCAGCGCCACCGAGTTGTCGGCCTGCGCCTGCGAACCATTGCCCAGCGCGGTCGAGTTGGCACCGGCGGCGGTGGAGCCTGCACCACCGGCGGCCGAGTTGGCACCGCTGGCGGACGGATCGGCCAGGTTGTTGGTGTTGTTGGCGCGGAAGCTGCCGGCCACGTTGGTGATGTTCTGGATCTTCTGGTCGGTGTACTTCTTCGACTCATCGATGGCGTAGTTCACACCATTCTTCAGCTGGCCGACATTGGTTGCGTCGTAGGTGTCGGAGCCATCGGCAACGTGGGTGATCTTGCGCTCGCTGCCGGTGCTGCCGACCGAGACCTCACCGGCCGAGTTGCTGGCGCCGGTCTGGCCGTAGGCACCGGTGTAGCCGCTCTGCGCACCAACGCTGGCCACCGAACCGGCACCCAGGGCGACGCTGTTGCCTGCACTGGCGCTGGCACCGTTGCCGACCGCCACGCTGTTGGCACCGGCCGCACTGGCCTGCGGGCCGACAGCCACCGCTTCCGCGCCGGCAGCCGTTGCAGCCGCTGCGGTCGAGTTCACCGCCAGGTAGGCGCTGCCACCGCCGCCGTTGGTGATGCGCTGGTTGAGGACCTTCAGCGAGCCGTCCACCGCAGTGAAGGCGGCGGTGACGTTGTTGTAGTCGCCGCTGGTAAACGTGCCGTCGGTGGCGATGCTGGAGATGCTGAACTTCGGCGCGGTCCACACATTGGTGGTGCCGTTGTACGCGGTGGTGCCACCGAAGTAGTTGGCGATGGTGCTGTTGGTGTTGAACAGCTGGTCGCCGGTGATTGCATCGCTGCTGCCGGCCAGGATGCTGCCGGCGGCGACGTTGGTGATCTTCACCGCGCCGGTGCCGGTGCCCGTCAGCGTCACGCTGTTGAGCACGTTGCCGCTGCCGTCGACGTCGTACTTCACGGCCAGCTTGTCGATCTCGCCGGTCTGGTCGGCGACGTTGGCCAGCGAGTTGCTGACGGCATCGAAGGCGGTACCGACGTCGTTGTAGCTGCCCTTGGTGACGGTGCCGTTGGCGGCGACGTTGTTGATCGCGTAGGTCGGTGCGGTCAGCACACCGCTGGCATTGACCGCTGCACCACCTCCGAGGTGGGTGGCCACGGCCTGGTTGGCGGCAAACAGCTGGGCACCGTTGATGGCCTCGCTGCTGGTGGCACTGACCTGGCCCGGGCCGAGGTTGCGCAGCGTGGTGGCGGTGCCAGCCTGGCCCAGCGTGGCGCTGGCATAGTTGACGCTGCCGTCGCCGTTGAGGTCATAGCGCAGGGCGCCCTGCTCCGAGGCCTGCAGCTGGCCCAGGTTGACTGCATCGGTCGCTGCGGTACCGGCCGCCATGTTGGTGACCTGACGCTCGGCACCGGCGGCACCGATGGACACGCTGTTGGCACGATCGGCCAGGCTGCCGGCACCGACCGCGATGCTGTTGGCGGCGGTTGCGCGGGCGTTGGTGCCGACTGCGATCGAGTCGGCACCGCTGGCCAGGGCCTCGGTACCGGTCGAGTTCACCCGCAGGTACTTGGTGCCACCGTTACGGATGTCGGTGATCTGCGTGTTGAGGTTGACCAGCGAGCCATCGACCGCGGCGAAGGCATCGGTAGCGTTCTCATACAGGCCCTTGGCGATGGCGCCGCCGGTGGAGATGGTGCTGATCTCGAACAGGGGCGCAGTGAACGCGCCACTGGCAGGATCGAAGGCTGCGCGGCCGCCGAAGAAGCTGGCGATGGCAGCATTGGTCGCCGCCAGCTGGCCACCATTGACCGCTTCCAGGCTGCCGGCCGTGACCGCACCGCCAGCCAGGTTACCGATGGTGGTGGTGCCGGTGCCCGCGCCGAGCGTGACACGGCGATAGTTCGGGTTGCCGGCACCGTCCAGGTCATAGGTCACCGCAGCGGCCGCCACATCATCGATCAGGCTGATGGCCCCCTTCAGCTGGGCCACGTTGACCGCATCGGTATTGACACTACCCGCCGCGACGTTGGTGATCTGGCGCTCACCGCCACCGGCGGTACCCACCGACACTTCGCCGGCAGAGACCTGCGGCGCAGTGAGGCCATAGGCGCTGTAGCTGGCCTGGGCACCGCGCAGCGCGGCCGAGCGGTAGCCCAGTGCGACCGAATTGGCCTGGTTCGAGGTGGCCTCGGCACCGAGCAGGGTCTGCCCGTTGGCAGTACCCACCGCGCTGTCACCGACGATCACCGAGTGGCCCATGCGCGCGGCGTAGTCCGCGGTCGGCACGCCGGTCGGGTTGCTCGGGTCATTGGTGCCTGCACCCGGGAAGGCCACGTTGGCATCGACCTTCGGCAGTTCGTGCCGCGCATTCGCACCGATCACCACTTCCTTCGAGCCGTTGGCGAAGGCGCCGTCGCCCATCAGCACCTGGTAGTCCTGCGCGGCGTTGACGGCCCAGCAGGAGATGTCGGCCAGGGCGATGTCCAGGCACTTGGCGGCCCAGGCCGGTGAATCCTTCGGCAGCAACAGGCCCAGCAGGCCACCCGGATTGCCGTTGTTGATGTTGTAGATGTAGCTGTCGGAGGTGACGCCACCGATCAGGGTCAGGTGCGAGCTGCCGCCGGTGACGGCGCCGCCGAGGCCATTGAGGGTGCTGCCGACCGGCGACAGGTTGACCACCGGCAGTCCCAGCACATTGACCGTCGAGTAGGTCTGCATCACGTTGGCGTTGCTGAGCTTGAGGTTGCCGTTGCTCAGGTAGCCGTTGCCGCCGAACAGGCTGGTGGTGGTCGGGCCGATCAGCTGCCCGACATTACCGACCAGGCCGCCGGTGCCGATGATCAGGCCAGCGTTCGGGTCGGCCGGAGCCGGCGCCTTCGGGCTGGTCGGCGGGATCGCCGAGGGCTTGGTCAGGCCGAGGCCGCCGAGCGTGCCACCGACCAGGCCGCCTACGGCACTGCCGAGATTGCCGATGGTGCCGTTGAGGTTGCCATTGAGCAGGTTACCGACGGCGCCGCCGACATTGCCGAGTGTATCGCCCAGCAGGCCACCCAGGCCGCCGGTGCTGCCACCTGTTGCGCCGTTGAGTACACCGCTGACGGTGCTGCCTACTGCACCCACCGTATTGTTGAGCGTGCCGCCCACGGCACCGCCAACCGAACCGACCGTGCCGTTGAGTGCACCACCCACGGTGCCGCCGACTGCGCCAACCGTGCCAACCGCACCGTTGAGCGCGCCGCCGACGGTGCTGCCGACCGAAGCGACCGTCCCGTTGAGTGCACTACCCACGGTGCCGCCAACTGCACCGACCGTGCCAACCGCACCGTTGAGCGCACCACCGACGGTGCTGCCGACCGAACCGACCGTCCCGTTGAGTGCACCACCCACGGTGCCGCCAACTGCACCGACCGTGCCAACCGCACCGTTGAGCGCACCACCCACCGCACTACCGACAGTTCCAACGGTGCCGTTGAGCGCACCGCCTACGGCTCCGCCAACCGTGCCAACGGCACCATTGAGCGTGCTGCCCAATGCGCCGCCTACCGTTCCAACCGTGCCGTGCAAGGCGCCGCCGACCGCATCAACCGTGTTGCCTACGGTGCCATCAAGCACGCCGCCCACGGCGCCACCTGCTGCGCCGACAACGCCGCCCACCAGGCCACCGACGCCCAGCGCGCTGTTCTGCGCTGCCACGGTGGCTTGGCCGGCCAGCTTCAGATTGCGGTCGGCCACGACCTCCTGGCCATCCGGCGCCTGCACGCGCACTTTGCCGGCAACACCGGTATCGAAGGCCGCGGTGATCGCACGATCATGAGTCTCGCCCGGCAGCTCCTCCTTGGCCGGCAGCGTGACCGCCGCCGTCGCCTTGACCTGCCCCTGGCCGTCGATCTGGTGGCCCGCCAGCTTCAGCTGCGAATCCACCTTGCCGTCAACGGACGCCTTGAGGCCGGACAGCGAGCCAGCCGGTGCGCCAGCAACAGCGGCGGCCGCCTTGGCACCGGTATCGATCGAGGCCACCTGGGTACCGGCGATGCCAACGCCGGCCTTCGCCTGGGCATCCGCAGCCACACCGAGCGGCGCATGCGCGGACGGCGCAACGTTGGCCGCCAGCGATGCATCAATCTTCGCCACATGGGACGCTGCATGACCCAGCCCGACATTGGCGCGGACATCGGCAGCCAGCGCAGGAACCGCGACCTGCTTCGGCGCGGCGTTCGCCGCCAGCTTCACCTGCACGGTGGCCGGCAGCACGTCGCGTACGATCGGCAGCGAGTTCGTACTCAGCTGCAGGCCGACACGCGCGTCAGCGCTGATCGCCGGACTGCTCTGCGCCTGGCGCGATGCGGCGGCCAGCGCCACTTCCGCGTCGACCTTGACCGGCATCGGCTGCGCGTACTTCGCGGCCAGTGCCTGCAGGTCACGTAGAGACTGATTGGATTCGGACGCGCCTGCATGCCCGCTGGCCAGCGCACACAGCAGGGCCAGGGCCAGTGCGGTCGGTATCAGCAGTGCACTGCGCGGATCGCGGGCGGCGCTGCCGCCGCTGTCGCCGGTGGCCAGTTCCGAGGCCACAACCAGAGCATTGAGCTGGCGGTTCCATACACGCCGGTAGATGCGGTTCATGAGCATTTCCCCCGTAGGCGAACAACTGGAATGTCAGTGGACTTGCCGTTAGGCAGGTGACTGACATTTCAGCGTTTGCAACGGCGGCTGCGCACTTCATTCCGGCACGGCAATCGCGCATTCCGGCAAATCCACGGTCGGAATCGGCAGCCGGTTATGCAGAAGCGGCAACCATATCGGCAAGCGGATATGCAATTCCGGCAGGAACTGCCGGGAAACCCTTACGGGGCTTGAATCAAGCTGGCTGGCCGATCTGCGCGGGAGCGCGCATCAGCGTGTCACGCGGCAGTTCACCGAAGACCTTGCGGTAGTTGTCGGCGAAGCGCGACAGGTCCCACAGGCCACAGCTGAGGGCGATGGCCTTGACCGAACGGCGGCTGGAATCAGCCATCGACAGGCTGCGGCAGGCCGCGCACAGGCGCAGCATCGACAGGTAACGATTGGGCGACGTGCCGAACAGGTCCTCGAACGCGTAGCGCAGCCCACGCTCGCTGACACCGGCAGCATCGCAGATCTCGTTCATGTAGATATTGCGGCGCAGGTTGAGGCGCATGAAGTTTTCCGCCCGCTGTGCGATCAGATAATGTGTGCGCCGCGCACGGCTGCAACCCGGGCGATCGGCGGAACCCGCGCCCAGCAGTGCCTGCACGTGTTCGTGCAGCAGCCGCTCGGTTTCTTCAGGCTGCAGCCCCGTGCCCTGGCCCAGCTGCAGGTGCAGCTGCTGGTAGTGCTGTGCCAGCGGGGCGGCCTCGCTGGCGAGATTGAACAGCGAAAGTGCCTGTCCGGCCGGCGGTGTACTGCGCAGGCTCAGTTCGGTCAGCTTGCGCTGCACCCGTGCCACCGGCACCAGCATCAGGGTCATGTGCGTGCCCGGGCTCAGGGTGAACTCGCTGATACCCTCCGGCATCACGGTCAACGCCATTCCAGGTACGAGCGGTACACCGTGGCACCAGCTCAGTGTTTCATCGGTCGCGTGCAGATACCCCAGCATCGCCCAGTCCGGCGGCAGCATGAATCGTCCACGGCAATGGAATCCACAGCTGATGCTGCAGAACAACGCCTCCTCGTGCACGCGTGAAGCGAAGGCCGCCCGCGGCCCATTGCCATCGAGCAGTAGCAGTTCGACATCACATACACGAAGCACGCCGCTCAGCGTCGCCAGGTCGATCGACCGCAGGCCGCTGTCGTCGCTGTCTCCTACC
Organism: Stenotrophomonas geniculata; assembly: GCF_034508895.1. Taxonomy (NCBI): domain Bacteria; kingdom Pseudomonadati; phylum Pseudomonadota; class Gammaproteobacteria; order Lysobacterales; family Lysobacteraceae; genus Stenotrophomonas; species Stenotrophomonas geniculata. The sequence continues at coordinate 3,820,287 of NZ_CP140571.1, read as the reverse complement.
CCACCATCGACCATGACAGTGTCGTCCCCCGATTATCCGTCGTGCGATACGGCCCCCACTGCCTGACAGGGCGCGCACCTCTCATGGAATCTCTTCCATCACCGGGATGCGCGCCAGCAAAGTGCGCACCCCAAAAGAAACGCGAGTACTTGAATACGAGTATGCCCGATAATTCAACGGGGTAAACATCTGCACCGCATTGAATAAGATGGATACAGACGTGAAAACAAGGTCGTGGTGTTTGGCACAGTTTTCGCATGCAACTGAAAAACCCGCCTCACATTATCTGCACGTCGATGAATCGTTTTGCGAACGAACGGATTTCCGTCACAGAACCCGCGTGAAAAATTAAGGGCCGAAGGGATTCTGCCGAATTTGCATATAGGTTCCGGTTGCAGCCGGCCGCCATTCAGGCAAAGTCGATAACACGGTGATCCGGTCTTTGATAATGACCGCACCCAGGGGGACAGCATGACCATGCACGTATCGCTCGACACTTCGACCAACGGCTCCGCGCCGTGCGGTCGCGGTTGCGCGAACGGCGTCCCGCCTGGAATCGATCACCCTGCTTGAGCATGGCGGGTCCATCCCGCCGTGCCTCCTCCGCCAGGACGTGCGGAGGTCCACGGACGATCCCGGCGGAGCCGGGCCACCGCCCAACAGGTGTCCTGTAGCAGACAGGTAGAGGGAGACAAACGTCATGAACGCATCGATCCGCAAGTTCCTGAAGGAAGAAGATGGCGTTACCGCACTCGAGTACGGCCTGCTGGCGGCTGTGATTGCGGGTGTCCTGATCGCACTGGGCAGCACGCAGATCAAGGATTTCTTCGAAACGCTCTTTGAGAATCTCACCAAGCTTGCCGACAAGGCGTCAGGCAACACACCGGCCTGAGCCACTCCCAGGCTGATCAGGGACAGCAGCTGCTGACCGTCCACTGACGGACAAAGGAGGGTGCGATGACACTGCTGGGATTGCTGGCCATCGGTGTGTGCCTGCGGATCGCGATCAGCGATCTGTACGCCCGTCGGGTGCCCAACGCCTGGCTGCTGTCCGCATGCGCGATCACCGTTGTCGTGCTCATCGCCGGACAGTTCAACGCGCCGCGCCTGCCGTGGGCTTCCCACATTGCCGGCGCGGCGCTCGGCCTGGTCGCATTGCTGCCTTTCCATGCAGTGCGCTGGATGGGCGCCGGCGATGTCAAATTCTTTTCGGTACTGGGATTGATGCTGGGCTGGCAGGCACTGCTGCCGATCTGGATCGCGGCCAGCCTGGCGGCGGGCGCACATGCCGCACTGGTGCTGGTATCACGCCGGTTGGGTCCAGTACTGCCCATCGGCCTTCAAGCCCATATGCATCGGGCAAGTTCGCAATGGCATTCGCACCCGGCGCTACGCGGAATGCAGAGCGCCCGCCAGGGACGCCAAGGCATTCCCTATGCCGCCTACCTGGCGGTATCCGCCATCGCCTGGATCCTCATCAGCACGTACGGAGGTGTGGCATGAACATCCAGAACCCACGCCGGCAACGCGGCGTGGCCAGCATCGAGTTCGCACTGATGCTGATGCTGGGCCTGCTGCCACTGCTGTTGTTCACGTTCTCCGGCGTGATGATCATGGCGGCCCAGCAGACCCTGGCAACCGCCTCGGCCGAGGGTGCGCGCGCATCACTGCGCTATGGCAGCGCCAACGAACGCCGTACTGCAGCCTGTGTTGCGGCGCGCAGTTCGATGCAGTGGCTGCTGAACTTCTCGGGTCAGCCGGTCGACTGCAGCAATGGCGGAAGCAACGCCATTCTGGTTTCGGCGCAGGCCCCCTGCGCCGGACTGGCCAGCGCCCAGTGCATGACCGTGACAGTCAGCTACGACTACGCAAGCCACCCCTTCCTGCCCGGCACCGCCACGCTCTACAAGTGGGTGATGCGGGCTCCCATCCGCAGCGTCGCGGTCGCTCAGCTCGACCTCGGCAGCGGCAACTGACGTTCGGTACAGGAGACGGTTCCATGCTCAAGTTGACCCGCATTGCTGCCGTCGCCCTGATCGGGCTGGCCGTGCTGCTGGCGGTGATCGCCTTGATGATCGGGCGCAAGCAGGCCGCGCCGGCCACGGTTGCCCCGGTCGCGCGGAGCGATGCCCAGGCGATCACCGTGGTGGAGGCGGTGGCACGCCTGCCGGCCGGCGAACCGATCTCTGCCAACGGATTGCGTCTGGCACAGCGCAGCGCCCCGGTTGCCGGTGCCGCCACCAGCATTTCCGCCGTGGTGGGAAAGGTACCGGTGCAGGACATCGCCGAAGGCACGGCGATCAGCAGCAATGCACTCGCGCAGGGATTCTCGCTGCAGCTGCGCCCCGGGGAACGCGCACTCGCGGTCCCGGTGGACGAGCTGGTGGGTGCCGGCAACCGCATCCTTCCGGGTGATTTCGTCGACGTGTTCCTCAACCTGCGCACTGCCCAATCCAGCGCCAGCGGCCCGGCCGATGCAGCACAGACGCGCCTGCTGTTGTCACGCCTGCGCGTGCTCAGCTATGGCCAGCAGGACATCGCCCCGGCCAACCATGACGCTGTTGCCAGCACTGAAGCCGATGCCCGCAACGATCCGCGCGCCGCTGACATCACCGGAAGCAGCAGCACCCAGAGCACGGGCAGCGAGACTGCCCAGCCCGCACGCAGCGCGGTACTGGCGGTACCGGTGGCCGACGCCAACCGGCTGCTGCTGGGTGCACAGCAGGGCAAGCTGTTCCTGGCCCTGCGCAACCCTGCCGATTCCGGCCAGCCCGATCTGGCGCTGTTCCCGCAGGCACGCGGGGTGATCGATCCGCTGCGGGGGCTTGATGCGGAGCAGCAGCTTGCGCTGCAACGGCCAGAGAATCACGCCTTCGCCGGCATCGACGGCGATGCGTTGGCCGGGCGCAGCAACACACCGGCGCGCAGCGCCCAGGATGCCCCGGCACGCGCACCCGCACCGCGGCGCAGTGCCCCGCGCGCATCGGGTATCGAAATCATCCGAGGCGACAGCTCCGCCCCCCGTGGTTCCCTTTGACCTGCATCGAGCGCATCCATGACCGAACGTCGCCGCAGTCCACGCCCTTCCCCCCGCCAGCGCTGGCTGGCCCTGCTGCTGGTGCTGCTGGCACCGGCGACGAGCGTGGCCGCCGACGACCTGGTGCTGCAGGCGCGTGAGCAGCGTCCCTGGACCCTGCCGGGCGATCTGGAGCGGGTCGCCATTGCCGATCCGGGCGTGGCCGATATCGTGATGCTGCGCGGCCAGCGCCAGGCATTGCTGGTCGGCAAGGCGCCTGGCACTACCACGCTCCTGCTCTGGCACCGAAAGCAGGCCGAACCACAGCGCCTGCAGGTGCGGGTACAAAGCGCGGTGCAGGGTGCGGCCGACACCGGCGCGAACGGGCTGGTATTCACCCAGCAGGACAATCAGGGCCTGCTGCAGGGAAGCACCGACAGCGTGCTCTCGCACATGCAGGAACAGAAGACCGCCGCCATGGCGCTGGGCAAGGAGGGGCTGCTTGCCGATGCGTCGACGGTCAGCAGCGGCGGCGTGGTCCAGGTCGAGGTCAAGGTGGTCGAGTTCAACAAGACCGCACTGAAGCAGATCGGCATCAGCTTCCAGAACCGCAATGGCAACTTCGCCTACGGCTTCGCCCGCCCGGGCGGCCAGTTGCCGGGCAACACCGGCATCCTGCCCGGCATGAAGGAAGGCAACTCCGGCAACGAAGCCGAATCGCCCATTTCTTCGGCCTTCCGCCTGGTGTTCGGCTCGACCAAGGGCCTGTGGAATGCCGACGTCGACCTGCTGCAGAGCAATGGCATGGCGCGCGTGCTGGCCGAGCCGACACTGGTCGCGCTGTCCGGGCAGAGCGCCAGTTTCCTGGCCGGCGGCGAGCTGCCGATCCTGGAACCGCAGGGGCTGGGCACCACGACGATCACCTACAAGCCCTTCGGCATCGGCCTGACCGTGACACCGACGGTACTGGCGCCGAACCGCATCGCCCTGAAAGTCGCACCGGAAGCCAGCGACCTGGACTACAGCAACGCCATCGCGCTCAACGGCGTGCAGATTCCCTCGATCACCACCCGCCGTGCCGACACCACGGTCGAGCTGGGCGATGGCGAGAGCTTCGTGATCGGTGGCCTGGTCAGTTCCAACGTGGTGTCCAGCGTCGGCAAGATCCCGCTGCTGGGTGACCTGCCGATCATCGGCTCGTTCTTCCGCAACTTCGACTACAAGCGCCAGGACAAGGAACTGGTGATCATCGTCACGCCACGCCTGGTGAAGCCGCTGGCACGCAACACCGACCTGCCACTGCCCGGCGACCGCGAAGCCAAGCCGCACATGCCCGAATGGGGCGCCTGGCTGCTGGGTCCGATCAGCCAGGACCCGGTGCCCGGCTTCTCACGCTGATTCCATGATGCCTGCGATACCACGCCCATGCCCTATGCCACTGCCCAGCCGCTGCATCCGCAAGGACCGCCGATGAACCTGGTCCTGTATGGAATGGATCGCGAACTGCTGCCCCGGCTGGCGGCCAAACTGCCGCCGACCACTACCCTGCACTGGCAGGACAGCAGTACGCCGACCTCCGCCCAGGATCTGCAACGTGGGCCGCAGAGCCTTGTGCTGCTCGATTTCCGCCCCGAACATGCGGCCGCCTCCAGCGTGCTGGCGCAGCAACTGCAACAGACAGAGCCGGATCTGGCATTGGTTGCCGTCGGTGCCACCAGCGCCGGCCAGGTGGAAGGCGTCGTCATCGCATTGCGGGCGGGCCTGCGTGATGTGCTGGATCTGGACAGCGACAACGTCGGCATCGAGGCCGCGCTGCGCCGCGCCCTGTCGCCACGACCGGCTGCCGCCGCGCAGCACGCGCACAAGGCGCGCCTGATCGTGCTGCTGGGCGTGCGCGCCGGGGTCGGCACCAGTACGCTGGCCGCACATCTCTCGGTGCTGGCACAGCAGACCCGTGCGCTGGCACAGGGCGAGGCACTGCATCAGGACGGCCTGCTGATGGAGCTGGCCCAGCCTTCGGGTGACCTCGCGCTGTACCTCAACCTGGACAGCCGCTTCCATTACGAAGACGCGCTGCGCAACGCCAGCCGCATCGATGCCACCCTCGCCCGCACGGCCATGGCCCGTCACGATTCCGGGCTGGTGCTGCTGGACCGCGCCAGCGGCAGCGATGCGGTACCGCCGTCCGATCCGGGTGCGTTGCTGCAGCGCCTGCGCACCGTGTTCGCCAGCGTGCTGTGTGATGCCGGTGGCTGCCCGCTGCGTCAGCTGCCGCCGCTGCTGCTGGACCAGGCCGACGAGATCTGGCTGGTCACCGATGCCTCCATCGCCACACTGGTGTCGCTCGACCAGGCACTGAAGCATCTTGCCGGGCAGCGCGAACGCGAGAAGCGCCTGCAGCTGGTGATCAACCGCCACGATGACAGCAGCGGCATGAGCCCGGAGCAGATCGCGCGCCGCTTCGAGGTGCCCCTGCTGGCGACGCTTCCCGAACGACCGCGCGTGCGCCTGGCTGCCAGCCAGGGCCACCTGCTGCTGCAGGATGCACCGCGCGACCCCTACCTGCGTGCCCTCGCTCCGCTGGTTTCGCGCCTGGATCCGGCTGCTTGCCCGGTCCAGGCGCAGGGCCTGCGGGAAAGACTCTCCCTTGCCCTGGGTGGATCGCAATGGAAGACAAGGTAACCCCGTTCCCGCATGCCGTTGCCCGGCCGGTGCTGCCCGAAAGCTCGCCGGGCCACCAGCCGTTCGCGCAGACCGAGCAGTACCAGAAGGTGCTCTCGGCCGCGCATGAGCACCTGCTCAACAGCATCGAGGACGAGCGCATCGACATCGATTCCTGGGCCCCCGACACCATCGCCCGTTGGGTGCAGGTGCAGACGGTGGGCTTCATCCAGGAGTGGCGCATCCCGATCAACGAAGAGGAAATGCAGGTGGTGGCCAACGGCCTGGTCAAGGAGCTGACCGGCTTTGGCCCGCTGGACGACCTGCTGCACGACGCGTCCATCGAAGACATCCTGATCAACGGTTTCAAGGATGTGCACGTGTCCCAGGGCGGCCAGCTCAAGCGGGCCACCCAGCGCTTCACCGACGATACGCATCTGCTGCGCATCCTGCGCCGCATCCTCGCCCCGCTTGGGCGCCGGCTGGATGACTCCAATCCGATGGTCGATGCGCGCCTGCCCAACGGCGGCCGTCTCAACGCGATCATCTCGCCACTGGCGGTGGATGGACCGATGGTGTCCATCCGCAAGTTCCGCAAGGACCCGTTCACCCCCGATGAACTGCTGGCCAAGGGCACCTTCGATGCGCCGATGCAGGCCTTGCTGAAGGCGATGGTGCTGGGCCGCTGCAACATCCTGGTATCCGGCGGCACCAGCTCCGGCAAGACCTCGCTGCTGAACGCCCTGGCCAGCTACGTCCCCGCGAACGAGCGAGTGATCACCGTCGAGGACACCGCCGAGCTCTCGCTCAACCACCCGCATGTGGTCCGCCTGGAAAGCCGTATCGGTGGCGCCGAAGGCCACGGTGCGGTCAGCATCCGCGATCTGGTCCGCAACAGCCTGCGCATGCGCCCCGATCGCATCGTGGTGGGCGAGGTGCGCGGCGCCGAGGTCCTGGAAATGCTGCAGGCAATGAACACGGGCCACGACGGCTCGATGGCCACCATCCACGCCAACTCACCGCGCGACTGCCTGTACCGGATCGAGATGCTGGCCGGCTTTGCCGGCTTCCAGGGCAGCGAGGACAGCCTGCGCCGGCAGATCGCCAGTGCCATCGACTTCATCGTGCAGATCTCGCGCCTGGGCAGCGGGCGCCGCGTGCTGGTATCGATCACCGAGATCACCGGTGTCAGCGACAACCTGATCACCACCCAGGAAATGTTCCGCCACGAGCTGCAGATCGACGGCAACGGCAAAGAGATCGATCGCTGGGTCGGGCTGGGCTTCCATCCGCACTCACACAAGCTGGAGCCGTTCCGCCAACAACTGCGTGAATCGCTCTACGGAGACTTCTGAGCATGGGAACCGGCGCGCTGCTGGGCATGTTGAGCATCATCGCGGTGCTGCTGGCGCTGGCAGCCTGGCTGTGGGGCACGGCCAGCAGCCGTGAACAACGCCAGGTTTCAATGCGGCACGCCGAGCAGCAGCTTTCGCGCGGAAGCGCCACGGGCGGAGCACCCGCCGGGCCGTCCGTCACCGCTGCCAACGATCCGGCGCGGCCCGCCAGTACCGGGCGCCGCGTGCTGCCGCTGGATGGCCTGCTGCAGCGCGCAGGGCTGCAGACCGGCTGGAAAATTCCCATCATGCTGCTGGTACCGGGGCTGGTACTGTCGGTGGTGGCGATGCTGCGGCTGGGCACCGCATGGATGTTTCCGCTGACCCTGCTGCTGTACCTGCTTGGCTGCTGGCTGTGGGTGATGCGGCGGACCACGAAGCTGCGTGCGCAACTGCTGCATCAGCTGCCGGACTTCCTCGACAACCTGGTGCGGCTGACGGCACTGGGCAACAGCCTGCAGGCCGCGTTCCAGGTTGCTTCGATGCAGACCAGCGCGCCGTTGCGCGGGCTGCTGGACACTACGGTGCGCTTTGCGCGCAGTGGCATGGAGCTGGACCGTGCACTCGCACAGGCCTCGCATCCCTATCGCATGGATGTGTTGAAGGTGTTGTCGGTGGTGATCGGTGTCAGCGTGCGCATCGGCGGGCGCTCCGACCAGATCCTGCAGCGCATGGGCGATTTCATGCGCGATCTGGAACAGGCCCAGCAGGAGCTTGCGGCAACGACCTCGGAGACGCGCATGTCAGCCTGGGTGCTGGGCCTGCTGCCACCGGCCTGCGCGGTGCTGATGGCGATCGCCAGCCCGGACTTCTTCCAGCCGGTGCTGCACGATCCGCTTGGCCACAAGATCCTGCTGCTTGCACTGGGCATGGAGCTTGTCGGTGGCTTCCTGCTGTATCGCCTGGCCAAATCGCTATGAACCACCCCCGCCCCGCCGGAGACGACCGATGAGCGCCAGCGCCTGGTTCGCCCTCTCCCTGCTCGTACTGGCTGCAGGTATCGCCCTGCTGGGTATCGGCGGCTGGGTACGCAGCCATCGTGAGCAGCGTACAACGGCCACGTTGAAGACCGCCCTGCAGCCGCGCGAGGCGTCCCGTGACCCCGAACCTGCACGGCACGATTCGCTGGGCTGGCTCGAACGCTTCGGCCGTGCCCTCAGCGGCGGCCGCCTGGAAGCGGCATTGCTGGCCAATGAAGACCGGCTGCTGTTGGATCTGGCCGGGTGGAACACCCGCCGCGGTACGGCCATCTACCTCGGCCTGCGCCTGCTGCTGGCCGTGCTGGTGCTGGTACTGGTGCTGACATTCAGCAGCGTCACCGGGCTGGCCAGGATCATGGTGATCATCGGCGCATTGGCCGCTGGCCTGCTGCTGCCCAAGTTCATTCTCTCCTCCTGGGTGAAGCGGCGCCGGCGCGCGGTCGACAACGAGCTGCCGCTGCTGATCGACCTGCTACGCCTGCTGCAGGGCGTGGGCTTCAGCATGGACCAGAGCCTGCAGACGCTCGGCGACAAGCTGCGCGATGCATTGCCGGTCCTCGGCGGCGAGCTGCAGGAGGCCAACGTCGCCTATACCCATGGCCGCACGCGCGCACAGTCGCTGCGCCGGCTGAGCGAGGTCTATGCAGACGATGACCTGACCAGCCTGATGCAGCTGATCCTGCAGGTGCACGCCCATGGCGGCGCGGTGCAGGAGCCACTGCGGCAGTTCAGCATCCGCCTGCGCGAACAGCGTCGCAACACGCTGAAGGAAAAGGTCGGCAAGCTCTCGGTGAAGATGACCGTGGTGATGATGCTGACCCTGCTGCCAGCGCTGATGCTGGTCCTTGCCGGCCCGGCGCTGGTCGCGCTGGCCACTACCATGTCCAAGATGGGGTCTCCCTGATGCCTGCCCTGCGCACTTCCTGCCTGATTGTTGCCCTGGCCGCCGTTGCCGGCGCCAGCGGCTGTGCATCGACCACACCGAAGTACCTGCGCGCGCCCAGCCTGGCCGCGCCCGAACCGGCGCCGCAGGACAGCCGCAATGCCTACCTGGAGCTGATCGAACGCATGCAGCAGCAAGGCGCATGGTATGCCTCGCTCGCCCACGTCGACGCCTTCCGTCAGCGCTACGGCGATCCGCCGGCATTGCGTCTGCTGCAGGCCGACGCGCTGCGCGAGACCGGCCAGGCCGATGCTGCGATCGCCCTGTACCGCGATCTTTCCAGTGGTCCCCAGGCCGCCGCGGCCGCACATGGCCTGGGCCTGATTGCCGCGCGCCGCGACGACGACGCCGGCAGTGAGCAGGCACTGGCGCGGGCGACCGAACTGCAGCCATTGAATACAAGCTATCTCGGCGACCTCGGCTATGCGCGGCTGCGCGCCGGGCAGTTCGAGCGCGCGCGCGAACCCCTGGCCAAGGCGCTGGAGCTGTCGCCGGGCAATGCCAAGGCCACTGCCAACCTCGCGCTGTGGGCGGTGCTGCGTGGCGATACCACCACCGCCGAACGCCTCGCCCAGCAGGCCAACCTCAACGACGAGACCCGGCTCAGCATCCAGCAGCAGGCGGCGCAGATCCGTGCCCGCCTGCAGCAACGCCAGGCCGCATCGGCCGCTGCCGCAGCCGTGCCGGCCACTGCGCGTGCTCTCGCCAGAGATGCCGTCGGCAACCCGCCCGCCGCCACGCGACTGGCGGCGGAACCACGCCGCGACAGCCGCGACGAACGCGATCCGCAGCGCCTGCCGCCCTCGATGCTGGAACGCTTCAGCACCTCCGACCACCCGAACGGGAACACACCATGACCGCGACGCCCCTGACCCGACGCCTGCTGCCCGTTCTGATCTGCCTGTTACCGGCCACTGCCGTGCAGGCGCAGCAACAGCCGCTGACCGGTCAGATGCTTGGCGGCAGCATGCCGGCTGTGCCGACGTCGCAGCCGCTGCAGTCCGAGTCACTGGCCACCGTGGACCTGATGGCCCCGCCAGCACCGGTGCCGCAGGCGGCGCCCGCAGCAGTGGCCATCACCGATGGCAATGCTGCAGCCGCGCGACCCGGCCGCAGCCAGATCGGCGATACCACGCGCAACCTGTTCCGCCTGCAGGCATCGGGGCAACAGGCCGGGCAGCACCTGCCGATCCTCGGCGACCAGGCGACGCTGAGCTACGCCCGCTACATGAAGAGCTTCGAACACGAGATCCCGGACTTCTTTGAAACCGATGTCGCCAAGTCCAAGGGATCATCCTCATCCGGACGCTGAGGTAGGCCATGAAACGCCCACGCCAGTTCAGTTTCAGCCGCCCACGGGGCGGCATGTCGATCACCATGATGCTGGTCATGCTGGCGTTGCTGGCGATGCTGGGCCTGATCGAGATCGGTTACCTGTTCTGGGCCAAGCGCGATGCGCAGAAAGTCGCTGATCTGGCCGCACTGGCTGGAGCGCAACGGCTGGAGCTGTGCACCTCGGACAACAGCGACAACAGTGCTGCGCGGCAGAGCGCACTCACCCAGAACAGGTTCGCTGGGAGCCTGGAAATCCGTTGCGGAAACTGGAACGTGACCCGGGCCACCGAGGGGCACTTCAGCCCGGCCGTCGATGCTGCGAATCAACGCAACGCCGTTCGTGTCATCACCCGCCGCGCGGTGCTTCCCTTCTTCGGGCAGAACAGCAGCCTGCCGACCGTGACCGCCCAGGCCGTGGCGCGCCGTGCAGAGCCCACGGCGGTTTTCAGTGTCGGCTCGCAACTGCTCCGCATCAACGGCAACACACCACTGGGAAATGTCCTGAAACTGGTGGGTGCCGACCTCGACAAGACCACCCTGCTCGGCTACGACGGCCTTGCACAGGCGCATATCACCCCGAACGGACTGCTGCGGGCACTGGGCATTCCGATCGACGTCAACATGGGCGTGGCCGAGTTCAACAATCTGCTGGCGGGCCGCAAGGTCAAGCTGGGCAAGATCCTTCAGGCGACCGTTGACCTGCTCACCCAGCAGGGCGTTGCCCACGTGGACCTGAGTGCGCTGGAGAATGCCCTGGTCGTGCAGGGCATCGACCTCAAGCAGCTGGAGGTGAAACTCGGCTCCGATGACAGCGGCGGCGGCTTGTTCGCACGCGTGGTCGCGCCGGATGGAACGATTTCCAGCGCGCTGCAGGCCGATGTCAATGTGCTGGACCTCATAGGGACCAGCATCAGCATAGCCAATGGCGGCCGCGCGGTCTCGGTCAATGACCTCAACCTGTTGGGCCTGGTCAATGCGAAAGCCGCCGTGGTGGAGCCGCCGTCGATCGCCATCGGAGGCATTGGCTCGCGCGCCTACAACGCGCAGATCCGCGTCTTCCTCGACATCGACACCAACAACATCCCCGTTGCAGGCGGCGTACTTTCACTGCTGGGCATCCGCCTGAAGCTGCCGGTCCATGCAGACGTGACCAATGCAATGGCGACCCTGACCAGCCTGCAATGTGGCAGCACGCCTCCCACGGCGACGATCAAGGTCGAGTCCTCCGTGCTGCGCGCCTGCGTCGGCAAGGTGGCCGACAGCGAGCGGTTTTCCAAGCAGAATGTCTGTGGCGACACCCTGCAGAAGGAACAGATGCTGACACTGCTCGGCGCCCCGTTGATAAATGACAGCATCAAGGTCAATACGCTGACCGACACGCAAAGCCTCACCCTCCCCGCCGGCGCGACCGGTTCAACCCAGGTCAACTCCCTGGAGGTGGGCACCGCCGTGTCCGAGCTGGTCAGCGAACTGCTGCGCGTACTGTCCGGGGTGCTCGATCCGCGCGACGATGGCATGAGCCAGGGCTCGACCGCAGCGCAGTTGGCCGATCGCTACCTGAAAGCAGCCAACGTTGGTCGCAAGCGATACGATGTCGACGCAACCATCAAGCTGCTGGAATTCGGAGACAGTACGCAGGGATTGAAACCACTGGGAAACTGGGACATCACCAAGGGGGTACCGACCAGCTGTGTGCTGGTGACCTGCATGGTCGACGGCAAGGTCTGGCAAGGATTCCGCAACGCAGTGACCGGGGTTGGCTCGGGGCTCCTCGATGGCGTCCTGGGAGCGCTTGTGGGTGGGCTGCTGGTCAAGCAGTGCAACAGCCTGATCGGCGCCCTGGATGACACCACCTACAACAATTGCATGAAGTACAACCTGACTTCCTACCTGCAGACCGCCGATGCCGGCTTCCTGGACCAGTTCGCCGGCGACGGCGTCACCGCCCCCGGCAATGGCCCGGTCAGTTGTTCGGGCCTGCTGTGCTTCCTGCTGAAGCCCGCCCTGGACGTCCTGAAGCCGCTGCTCAACAGTGTCGGCTCGCTGCTGCGCTCGCTGCTGGCCCAGGTACTGGGCCTGGAACTGGGCCGTACGGATGTGCATGTCCAGTCCATCCAGTGCACGCCCGCACAACTGGTCTACTGACCCGTGACGGGCGCCCTTGGCGGCGCCCGCGCACATGCTAGACTCCCGGCGGGGAACCACCTTCATCTCAACCCACACTCATCCGTGGATGGTCTAGACATGCGAGAAACTTCAGGGGGCGCGGTCTTCGCCCGGCACGCGCGCGGCGCGGCACTGCTGGCCGTGGCCATGATGCTGGTGGCACCGGCGGCGATGGCTGCCCGTAGCGACCGCGAAGCAGCCGCAGAGCCGGCCGCACGTACCGCACCGGTGGTGCGCAATACCGTTGACGAGCTCAAGCAGCTGATGGATGCCCGCCAGCTGACCGAGCTGCGCACCACCTACAACGGCAATTACGGCGCCAGCCTGCTGTTCAATGCCAACACCCTGACCTACTACGTCGCCCTGTTCCAGGAGAAGAATTTCTGGCGGGTGATCAAGACCGATGCCGTCGACAACGCCGAGCGTGTCTACCGCACCTTCGCGCAGCAGTCCGAGCAGCTGGCCCAGGTCTACATCGACACCACCCGCCTGGAGGCCGGCAAGCGCTATACCGAGCGCCTGGTGGCCTACAACGAGGAACGCCTGCGCACCCTGCAGCAGGAAATGGAACAGCAGCAGGCACAGTCGGCCCAGGTCAGCGCCGCCCTTCAGCAGGCCCAGCAGCAGGCGGTCAGCCTGAGCAGCGACGTGCAGAGCACCAACAGCCAGTTGGATTCCCTGCAGCGCCGCATCCAGATCCTGCAGGCCGAACAGGGCAACCCGGAGCTGAGCCTGCCCAAGCCGGACAGCGTGCCCTCGCCGGCACCGGCGGCTGCCAGCGACGGTCGCTGAGGTCCAGCACCTCGCATCCTGTCCAACGGCGCCTGCGGGCGCCGTTGTCGTTTCCGGCACCATTTCGTTTCAGCGGCACGCCTCATGCACGGCATCGTCCAGTTGCCGGCGCTGCACGAAGTCCATGCGCTTGCCATTGGCCAGCACCTTTGCGCGTTGCTGCCGCGCGCGCTCACAGGCGGCAGGATCCGCGCTGATCGATATCAGTGCAGCCCGCGCACGCGCCTGCCGTACCACACGCGGACGGCTTGAGGCTGGGCTCGCCGCCTTGGCCATGGTTGCACCCGTTGAGGCCGGCTCCGCCGGCACCTCCCAGCGCCATTCCGCATGCCCCTGGCACGGCGTCTGCTGGTAGACCGGATGCGGCCCGTCCACGCATTTGTAGACGTTGGTCTGAGCGTGCGCGCCCGCGGCCAGCAGCAGGCACAACAGCGGACTCCAACACGCATTCAACATCGCAGGCTCCTCAGCAGGGCTACCGCCATCCTCAATGCCGGAACGGCTTCGTGCCAGAGCGATATGCGTCACATCCGGTGTAATCCAGCACAGCCGTGCAAGTCGCCGGCCTGGCGCTGCGCTGTACTGCCGGAGGCACCGGCACAACTGCCAGTGCCTTCCCTCCCTTCCGCCAAGGAAACCGCAATGAGCAACTTCGTCACCGTCGCCGACGGCGCCCGCATCTTCTACAAGGATTGGGGTACCGGCCAGCCGATCGTGTTCGCCCACGGCTGGCCGCTGTCGTCCGATGCCTGGGACCCGCAGATGCTGTTCATGGGCCAGAACGGCTTCCGCGTGATCGCTCACGACCGTCGCAGCCACGGCCGCTCCAGCCAGACCTGGGACGGCAACGACATGGACACCTACGCCGATGACCTGGCCGCAGTGATCGAAGCACTGGACCTGAAGGATGCGATCCTGGTCGGCCATTCCACCGGTGGCGGCGAAGTGGCCCACTACATCGGCCGCCACGGCAGCAAGCGCGTGGCCAAGGTGGTGCTGGTCGGCGCGGTGCCGCCGCTGATGCTGAAGACCGAAGCCAACCCGGCCGGCACCCCGTTGGACGTCTTCGACGGCATCCGCAAAGGCACCGGCGGTGACCGCTCGCAGTTCTTCAAGGACCTGACCACGCCGTTCTTCGGCGCCAACCGCGACGGCAACACCGTTACCCAGGGCATGCGTGATGCGTTCTGGCTGCAGGGCATGCTCGGTGGCGTCAAGGGTCAGTACGACTGCGTGCACGAGTTCTCGGAAGTGGACTACACCGAGGACCTGAAAAAGATCGATGTGCCGGCGCTGGTCGTGCACGGTGATGACGACCAGATCGTGCCGTTCGATGCCTCGGCCAAGCTGTCCTCGCAGATCATCAAGGACGCCGAGTTGAAGGTGTACCCCGGTGCACCGCACGGCCTGACCGTTACCCACGCCGACCAGTTCAACGCCGACCTGCTGACGTTCGCACGCAAATGATGTCCCGCGGTGGCGCCCCAGGGCGCCGCCGCTCCTTCGGTAGTGCCGGCCGCTGGCCGGCAACCCGATCATCCATCGTGATCACGCGCAGCCGGCCAGCGGCCGGCTCTACCACCTGCGGGTCAGATGTCGGTGTGGTGATGCGGCACGGCGGCAGGCAGCGGGTCATGCCCACCCACGAAGTGGCGTACCACCGGTGCGCGCTCACCGCGATGCAGTTCCCGCAGCACTTCCTGGATCGCCTTGTCGTCGGCGGTGATGCGCTCGTGCTGGCGCAGGTGCTCCAGCCACGACGGGGTCACGAAATACTCCAGGTGGATGCCCGGGCTGGCCACATCCTCGACCACGCCCCAGACCACGGCCCCATCGCGGCGGCGGATCGTGCCCAGCGCGCGCATCTGCGCCTGGAACGCGGCACGATCAGCATCGTCGATACGGTACTCGATGGTGACCAGCACCGGGCCGCGATCGTTCGACACCGGCACCGACAGCTCTGGTGCCGGCCAGTGCCCGGCCGGACGCAGGTTCAGGTCTTCGGTACCGGCGATGCGCACACGCCACACCAGCAATCCGCCGATCACCGCACCTGCGGCAGCCACCAGCAACGCCAGCTCCGGCGAGGTACGCTGAGCCAGCGCACCCCAGCTCAGGCCACCGGCCGCCATGCCGGCGGAGAACACCATGATGTACAGCGCCAGTGCACGCGCGCGTACCCACGCTGGTACCGCGGTCTGGGCGGCAATCTGCAGTGACGACAGCACGGTGATCCAGGCAAAACCGTTGATCAGCATCACCAATGGCAGCACGTACCAGCTGCGGGTCAGCGCCAGCCCGACCAGGCTCAGCGCAAGTGAGAGCGTGGCCAGCAGCACCAGCAGGTCGCGATCCATCTGCGCGCGCAGCTTCGGCAGCAGCAAGGCACCGCCCACTGCACCGATACCGATGCAGCCCAGCAGCATGCCGTACTGCCCGGCCCCACCGTGCATCTGCCCACGCACCACCACCGGCAGCAACGCGTTCATCGCCGCGGCAAAGAAAAAGAAGCCGACCGACTTGATCAGCACGGCCTGCAGGCGTCCGGCACGGCTGGCATAACGCAGGCCCGCCTTCAGTCCTGCACCAAAACCTTCCGGCGGAAGGCTCGACTGTTTCGGGTCGCGTTTCCAGCCCCACACCACGAACAGCATCGCGGCGAAGGTGATGGCGTTGAAGCCGAACGCCCAGACCGCACCCAGCTGCGCCACGATCACACCGCCGATAGCCGGGCCGATCGAGCGGGCGATGTTGATGCCGATCGAGTTCAGCGCCACTGCCGAAGCCAACATCGGCTGCGGCACCAGTTCGGACACGATCGCGGCCTGCGCCGGCATCGCCATCGCTGCACCGCACCCCATGCAGAAGGTCAGCAGCACCAGCAGCTGCGGGGTCAGCATGTCCATCGCAGTCAGCGCCGCCATCGCTGCCGCGACCAGCAGCATCCAGCCCTGGGTCGCCAGCAGGTACCTGCGGCGATCGACGATGTCGGCAAGCGTTCCGGCGGCCAGCGCCAGCAGCACGATCGGCACGGTGGTGGCCGACTGCACCAGGGCAACCATCAACGGCGAGCCGGTACGCTCGGCCATCACCCAGGCGGCGGCCACGTCGTTGACCCAGGTGCCGATGTTGCTGGCCAGGATCGCCAGCCAGATCGAGCGGAACATCCTGATCTTCAGCGGGGACCAGGCACCTGCGGCCTGTGCGGGGGGTTGCGACGCGGTTGCGTTCACCATTGCCATGCTCCAACGATCGAGGCGAACAGCGTGTCCTGGCCACCGGCCTGCTTCAGCGCAGGACCCGCATCGATCCAGGCCAGCTGCAGCTGCCATTGCCAGTGTTCGCTGGCCTGCCAGCGGGTTTCGGATTTGTATTGGGTGCCTATCCGGCGTGCACCTCCGGCCGTGCCGGGCAAGGCCACCAGGGGTGCCGGCGTGGTGTACACCGCATCGGCACGACGATGCTTCCAGGCCATCTGTACGCCCAGCTCCGTCGTCACCGCGTCGTGCAGGCGGAGGGTCAGGGTCGGCTGGACGTCCATCAGGTTGGCCGGGGCCAGAAGGCTGGCCTCGCTGAAGTAGGCCGATTTCGGGAACAGTGCATTGAAGGTTCCCAGGCGGCCGTCATGCAGATTGCCATCGCCACTGGCGATGTCCGCCTTCAGTCCCAACCGCGGTTGCAGCGGCAGGTCCGTCCAGCGCCAGCCGGTGTCGGTGGCCAGCGTCCAGGCGCGGATGTCGAGCGTAGCTGCCGATGTGCGCAGTTCACCGCCCTGCGCCACCAGTTCACTGTTCCAGTCCAGTGAACCGGACTGGCCGAACCAGCGCGCACCCACGGTCTGCCGCCGTTCGATGCCGAAACCCGCCGAGAAGCGTGCTCCTTCCCGGCGGTAGTCCAGCAGGTACAGATCCCACTGTCCTGCGCCCTGCCCGCGTGCCGTGGTGGCATAGGCACCCCACAGGTGGGCACCGTGTTCGCCATGATCATCGAAGGCTCCCGGCCGGTTCTGCACCGGCCGCAGCGCCATCAGGTCAAGCGTACCGAGGCGGCCCTTCCAACCCAGGCGCGCACCGTCGAAGGCCAGGCGGATATTCGGCCCATCGCGCACCGACAGCAGCCGCGAGCTGCCATAGCCGGCTTCCTGCCGGCCCAGTTGCAGGTGGAAGCTGCCACGCTGCCAGCGCCAGTACGCCTGCTGCACGTCCAGCGCGCTGCGGTCGGTGCGGCCAGGGCCGCCTGCCTTGCCATTCTCGGCATGCACGCCCAGCTGCAGCTTCGCCTGCCAGCTGTCCTCCGCATAGGTGGCCGAGGCCAGCGCGCGCAGCAGGCCGTAGCCATCTTCACTGCCACCGATGCCGAACCGGGTCGGGTCGTAGTACAGGCCACGCAGGCGCAGCGAGGCGTCCCACCGCAATTGGCCGCCGCCGGCGCCAGTGCAATGGCCACCCTCGCAGGCCAGCGCCAGCGATGGCACGGCCAGCAGCGCCAGGCTCAGAACGCGAAGCACGAACATCCCATCGCGCCCCAGAACACGGTCAGGTCATCGGTGGGCGCCGCATGCTGCGCGGCATGCCCGTGCACGCCGTGGGTACTGCAGGCCGCGCCGTGATGGTGGCGATGGGCAGTGGACAATCCGGTGGCGGCGCCCCCGACATGGTAGCCACCGAAACGGTTGACCGGCGACCAGTCCGGCATCGCCGGCGGCAGCTGCGGCGCAAGCCCCGCATAGTCGCCGTCGGCATGCACGATGCGCCCACCGACCACGGTCAGCACGCTGGTGATGTCGGCGATCTGCGCATCGTCGACGCGGAAGAAGTCGGCCGAGAGCAGGATGAAGTCGGCCAGCTGGCCGGCTTTCAGCGTGCCCTTCACGGCCTCGTCGCCGGAGAACCAGGCGCTACCCTGGGTCCACAGGCGCAGCGCCTGTTCGCGCTCCAGCAGATTCTCGTCGCCATACAGGGCCAGGCCACCGACGGTACGCCCGGTCACCAGCCACGACAGCGCCACCCATGGGTTGTAGCTGGCCACGCGGGTGGCGTCGGTACCGGCACCGACCGGCACGCCTTCGGCCAGCATGCGCCTGACCGGCGGCGTATGCCGCGCGGCCTGCACGCCATAGCGCTCGACGAAGGCTTCGCCCTGGTAGGCCATGCGGTGCTGCACGGCGATGCCGCCCCCCAGCGCGCGGATGCGTTCGATGTTGCGCGGGGTGATGGTCTCGGCGTGGTCGATGAACCAGTGCAGGCCATCGAACGGCACCTCACGGTTGACCTGTTCGTAGACATCGAGAATGCGGCTGATGCTCTCGTCGTAGGTGGCGTGGATGCGGAACGGCCAACGCTTCTCGACCAGCAGCTTCACCACGTCGTGCAGTTCCGGCTCCAGTTCTGCTGGCAGCTCCGGTCGCGGTTCGTTGAACAGCTCGAAGTCGGCCGCGGAGAACACCAGCATCTCGCCGGCACCGTTGTGGCGCAGCAGGTCATCGCCCTGGCGCGGCTGCAGGATCTCGCTCCAGCCACGGAAGTCATCCACTTCCCTGCCCTTGTTCTGGGTGAACAGGTTGTAGGCGATGCGCACTGTCAGCTGGTCATCGCGGTGCAGCTGCTCGATGACCTGGTAGTCCTCGGGATAGTTCTGGAAGCCGCCGCCGGCGTCGATCACCGAGGTGATGCCGAGCCGGTTCAGTTCGCGCATGAAGTGGCGCGTCGAGTTCGCCTGGTATTCGATCGGCAGGCGCGGGCCCTTGGCCAGCGTGGCGTACAGGATCAACGCATTGGGTTTGGCCAGCAGCAGCCCGGTCGGGTTGCCCAGCGAATCACGTACGATCTGCCCGCCCGGCGGATCCGGCGTGTCCTTGCTGTAGCCGCACGCGCGCAGCGCGGCACGGTTGAGCAACGCGCGGTCGTACAGGTGCAGCAGGAACACCGGCGTATCCGGCGCGATGTCATTGATCTCCTGCAGCGTCGGCAGGCGCTTCTCGTTGAACTGCGCGGCAGTGAAGCCACCGACCACGCGTACCCACTGCGGTGCGGGCGTGCGGTCGACCTGGGCCTTCAGCATGTCCAGGGCGTCGCCCAGCGAGCGCAGGCCGTCCCAGCGCAGTTCCAGGTTGTAGTTCAGGCCACCGCGGATCAGGTGGGTGTGGCTGTCGTTGAGGCCGGGCAGCAGGCGCCGGCCCTGTGCGTCGATCAGGGTCGCTTCATTGCCCCAGCCGCGCATGATCTCCTCATCGCTGCCGACGGCGACGATGCGTCCTTGCTGCACAGCCAGCGCCTGCGCATGCGGCTGCTGCGGGTCGAGGGTGGTGATGCGGGCATTGCGGATGACCAGCGTGCTCATGCGACGCTCCTTGGAAGTGGAATCGAGTGCGGCAGCGGCGCGGCCGGCCAGGCCGAGCGCTACAGCAGCGCCGCTGGCCAACACCACGTTGCGGCGGCCGTGATCGAGGGGATCGTGACTCATGCGAGGTCTCCCGGAAGGCGATGGACGTCCAGTGCCCAGGTGCCCGGCCCGGCCAGCGCGATGGCCAGCAGTACCGTGGTCCACATCACCGGGTACTCACTGCCGCCGCGCATCCAGAACCAGCCCCTGGGCAGGGCCAACAGGACGGTGAAACCGATGAAGGCGGCCGCCGCAAGCGCAGCGATACGGGTCTGCCATCCCAGCAGCACGGCCAGCCCGGACAGCACCTGCAACAGGGCCAGCAACAGTGGCAAAGGTGCCACCGCTGGCAGCCCGAAGCCGCGCAGCTCGGTGGCGAAACCAGAGAGCCCCGGACCGCCGAACCAGCCGAACAGCTTGCCCAGCGCGTGCGGCAGCAGGAAGCCTCCAGCCGCCACGCGCAGCATCAGCAGGGCCAGGTCGAGGCCATGGCCAGCCAGCATGCTCAGTGCCCGCCTTCCTGCGCGCCGAACATGCGCTTGGCGTACTGGATGCCGATGCCATAGCCACCCGCGTGATCGCGCGCGATGCAGGTGGTCAGGTCGTAGGTTTCCCCGCGTGCCCAGTCGCGCTGCAGTTCGAGCAGGTACTGCACGCTGGTCATCGGCACCGCGCCGGCCTGCACCATGCGGGTGATCGCACGCTCGTGCGCTTCTTCGCTGACATCACCACAGGCATCGGTGATCACATATACCTCGAAGCCCTGCGCCAGTGCCGACAGCGCCGGGCCGACGATGCAGACGCTGGTCCACAGGCCGGCCATCACCAGCCGGCGCTTGCCGATACGGTTGATCTCGTCGATCACCGGCTGGTCTTCCCAGGTATTCATCGAGGTGCGGTCGAACACCGTCTGGCCCGGGAAGATCTGCGGCAGTTCGGGGAACATCGGGCCGGAGAACGAGGCTTCCGCCACCGTGGTCAGCAGCACCGGCACGTGGAAGCCCTTGGCACCCTTGCTGATCAGCGACACGTTGTTGCGCAGCGCGGAGATGTCGATGGTGTGCGTGGCAAACGCCATCTGCGACTGGAAGTCGATCAGCACCAGGGCGTGGTCGGTCGGCGACAGCAGCGCCGGGGCGGGAGTGGCGGTGGCAAGGCTCATGGATGGACTCCGTTGGAAACACGATCAAGGGGAAGCAACAGGGCGGCATCGCCGGCGACGTACTGGCCTGGGCTGCAGCCGGTCTCCGCGCGGAAGCTGCGGACGAAATGGCTCTGGTCGAAGAAGCCCAGCTGCTGGGCCAGGCAGGCCATCGGCAACTGCGCACCCGGCAGCAGCTGGCGCGCACGCTCGATGCGGCGGCGACGCACATAGCGCAGCGGGCTGGCACCGGTACCGGTACGGAACAGGCGCACCAGATGGAAGCGGCTGACGCAGGCGGCCGCCGCCAGTTCGGTCACCCGCAGCGGCTGCGACAGGTGTTCATCGACATAGCGCAATGCACGCTGCAATGCTGCGACCTGCTGTGGTGCCAGCGACGCAGCGGGGAATTCCTGTGGAGTAACGGTGGCCATCGAGGTCGCCGCGAGGGGGTGGCCCATGGTGCGGGGCGCCTGCACGATGCCCTACCCCCGTCGGTCGAGGCCAGCACCTACCCGAATGGGGGAGGCCGGCGGCCGATCACGCGGCGACCGAACAGCCGTGCGTCCAGCGAATAGGCGCCCGGCCCCAGCACCAGCAGGGCCAGAGGCAGCAGCGCCAGTGGCCAAGGCCCGGGCAGCGTGGACAGACCCACGGCCGCCATCACTGCCGCCAGTGGTGTCAGCACACCAAGTGCGAGCATCGCTACGGCCAGCAGGTACAAGGCCGACCACCAGCCGCCTGGCATATCGGGCCCGCAAAGAGCGGCCGCAATGCACAGCCGCAGCCACAGCAGGCCGAGGCCCGGGCCACGGTCGGGAAACATCACGAACAGGCGCTGCATGACCGGGCTCCACGGGGCATGCCGGCGTGATATCGGAACGGACCGCGTGCCGCCTACCCCGTTCGGGTCACCCTGGCCTGCCCCGCACCTGCCAGAATGCGCACCATGCGTGGCCGCCCCTTCCCGTTCCTGCGTCGCTTACCGGCGCTGCTGACGTGCCTGCTGTTGATGACCGCCCTGCCCGCGCTCGCCGTGCAGCGCCCCGCCCTGAGCAGCGGACTGCCCGGCTACGAGCACACCGCATGGCGGGTCGGCCAGGGTGCGCCTGGCGATATATGGGACATTGCGCAGGACCGTGATGGACTGCTGTGGCTGGCGACCGGTTCTGGCCTGTACCGCTTCGACGGCCGCCGTTTTGAACGCCAGGCGCCACCACCGGGCAGCAGCTTCCCGTCCACCAACATGGTCACCCTGGCAGTCGGGCGCGACGACGCAACGTGGATCGGCTACTTCCAGGCCGGCATCAGCCAACTCGCACGCGGCCAACTGCACAACTACGGTCGGCAACAGGGCGTACCGGTCGGCGTGGTGCCGCACTTCAGCCAGGACCGCGAGGGCCGCCTCTGGGCAGCGATCAATGGTGGGCTGCGCTGGTTCGATGGCCGGCGCTGGCAACCCCCGCCGGCCTCCGCCGGGCTGCCGGAACACCGCGTGCAATGGGTGTTGCATGACAGCCGTGGCACGTTCTGGGTACTGGCGGATCTGAAGATATGGATGCGCGGACCCCACCAGGCGGCCTTCATTGATACCGGCATCGCCGTCTCGCAGATGGCAACACTGGTGGAGAACCCGCAGGGTGAGGTGTGGCTGGCCGACCGCGTCCGTGGCGCCTCGCCACTGGCAAACGCACATGGTCTGCTGACCGGGCCCGAACGTGAGGCGAGGCGCCTGCCCGACCTGGTCGCTGCCCGCATGCAGTTCACCACCGACGGCGCGCTGTGGGCGACGATGAGCCCGCATGGAGGCGTCGCCCGGGTCACGTTCGACGGCACCCGAGCCGTGCGCATGGAGCGCTTCGATTCACCGCATGGCCTGACGGCCACCTCGGCGGTGCCGATCATCGCCGACCGCGAGGGCAACCTCTGGGTAGGTACCAATCTTGGCCTCAACCGCTTCCGCGCGCGCAGCGTGCACACCCTGGCGGTCGGCCCCAGTGATCCCTACCGCTCGCTGGTGCGCACCACTGACGGACGGGTCTACGGCTACGGTGAAGACCTCAAGCCCTACGACCTGCGGCGGTCCCTGCTGGAAGGCAGCGCCGCACAGCTGCAGGCCGCAGCGCGGCAGGCACCTGCGCCGATCTGGCAGTTCGATTGGGTCAATCTGGCGCGCACTGTCGAAGGCCGTACCACGCTGATTCCGCTGCCCGCGCCGTTCACCGGGCAGCCGCTGCACGCCCTGCTGTTTCCCGACGAGACGCAGGCCTGGGTATGCACGGGCGAACGCGGTGTGCTGCATTACCGGGACGAGCAATGGCAGCGGGCGAGTCGCCTGCCCGAGCAGGCCTGCTCCTCCCTGGCGCTGGACGCCCATGGCCAGCTGCTGCTCGGCTACGCCGATGGTCGCGTGCGCCGGATGGGCACCACGACCATCGATGCCTTCGGCGCAGCGCAGGGCCTTTCGGTAGGGCCGGTGACCGCCCTGCTGCAGCATCAGGACCTGCTGCTGGTAGCCGGCGAAGCCGGACTCGCCGCACGCATCGGCGAGGGGCCCTTCGTTGCAGTGCGCACCGACATGGCCGGCGTCCTCGAAGGCATCACCGGCATGGTCGCCGATGCGGGCGGGCATCTGTGGCTCAATGGCAGCCGTGGCCTGGTGCGTCTTGAGAGCAGCCTGTTGCGCCGAGCAATGCAGGCAGGGCAGCAGGTGACGCCCCGCCTGTTCGATGCGGTGGATGGCATGCCCGGCATTGCCCTGCAGAGCGGGCCGATCGCCACCGCCACCCTGGCCGACGACGGTCTTCTGTGGCTGGCGACCAACCAGGGCCTGGCCTGGCTGGACACCAAGCGTTCGCACGTCAACACACTGGCACCCAGCGTTCGCATCGGCGACGTGCTGTATGGCAGCGAACAGCAACCACTGCGGGACGGCCTGCGCCTGCCGGCCGGCACCAGCCAGCTGCAGATCGACTACGTGGCGCTTTCACTGGCCCGCCCGGAGCGCAACCGCTATCGCTATCGACTCTCCGGCGTCGATGACGGCTGGCAGGACGCAGGCAGCAGCACCCGCGCCTATTACACCAACCTGGCGCCGGGAAGCTATCGCTTCGACGTGGAAGCCGCCAATGAGGACGGCATCTGGAGCACGGTCCCGGCCAGCCGCAGCTTCCGCATCGCGCCCACCTTCATCCAGACCGTGTGGTTCAAGCTGCTGTGCGTGGCCGCCGTGCTGGCGCTGCTCGTACTGGCCGTGCGCATCCGAAGTGGCCAGCTCGCCGCGCTGTTCCGCGCGCGCCTGCAGGAACGCAACGGCGAGCGCGAGCGCATCGCGCGCGACCTGCACGACACCTTGCTGCAGGGCAGCCAGGGCCTGATCCTGCGCCTGCATGCAATCAGCCAGTCCACGCAGACGCCAGAAGCAGTGCGCGGCCAGCTGGAGTCGGCGATGCAGCTGGCCGAGCGCAATCTGGCCGAGGGCCGCGAACGCGTCAACGCATTGCGCGACGGCCCTTTCGCCGGCCGCGACCTGGCTTCGGCATTGGCCGATGTGCATGCCGAGTACGCGGGGCATGGCACCAATCCTCTGCGCCTGACCGTTGAGGGCGCGACGCCATCACTACAGGCCGATGCCGCGGAGGAAGTGTTCCTGATTGGTCGCGAGGCCATCCGCAACGCGTTGCGCCACGCCAACGCCAGCGCCATCGAAGTGGAGCTGTCGTACGGCACGCGTTGCTTCCTGCTGCACGTGCGCGACGATGGCGTCGGCATCGCCGACGAGAACGCCGGCCATGGTCATTGGGGCCTGCAGGGCATGCGCGAACGTGCACAGCGCCTCGGTGCGGAACTGCAGCTGTGGACCCGCGCCGGGCTGGGGACCGAAGTCGCGCTGGCGGTTCCCGCCCGGCGCCTGTATCACCGCCGCCCATCGCGTTGGCGATGGCCCTGGAGTAAAGCAAACCATGACTGAGTCCCCTGCCCCGATCGGCGTGCTGGTGGTCGACGACCACCCGTTGCTGCGTGACGGCCTGGCGGCGCTGCTGGGCGCCCATTCCGACCTGCGCCTGCTGGGCGAAGCCGCCGATGGCGAGGAAGCCATCGCACGCTACCAGCAGCTGCAGCCCGACGTGGTGCTGATGGACCTGCAGATGCCACGCCTGGATGGCGTCGAAGCGATCGTACGGATCCGCGCGATGGACCCGCGTGCGCGCATCATCGTGCTGACCACCTACCGCGGCGATGTACGCGCGGTGCGGGCCCTGCAGGCGGGTGCCAGCGCTTATCTGCTGAAGGACATGCTGCGCCACGAACTGGTCGACACCATCCGCACGGTGGCCGGTGGCCGCCGTGCGCCGATTCCTCCAGCGGTGGCCGCCAGCATCGCCGCGCATGTGATCGAAGACCGCCTGTCACCGCGCGAGACCGAGGTACTGCGGCACGTGGCCGGTGGCCTGTCGAACAAGCGCGTCGGCGAGCGCATGCAGATTTCCGAGCAGACGGTGAAGGCCCACATGAAGAGCCTGATGGACAAGCTGGGCGTGGGTGATCGCACGCATGCGGTAACCCAGGCGCTGCGCCGCGGCATCATCAGCCTGGACGACAGCGGTCACGATTAGGGGGTTGTTCGGCAGGGCTTGCAGCCCTGCACCCGCGGCAGTGCCGGCCGGTGGCCGGCAACCTCAACAGCAAAAGCGGGCTTTCCGTGGGATGGCGGAGCGGTGCCGGAGTGCGGGGACGCGGCAAGTACGTCCCTGTAAGCTTGGCAGCCGCATCCGTGCGGCTGACACCCCGCACTCCGACACCGCCCCACCTCTGACAGATTCCGATGGCGGTTGGTAGGTGTCGACCTTGGTCGACACTTCTGTCAGATATCGAAATCAATCTGACCCCAAGAGCCGTTCCAACACACCGCAGGAAACTGTCGAAGGCGGGGTGGGTCCGGTTGCGGGGGCGTGAGCGCCATGGGCCCGAGGCATGCCTCGGGCGGGTTGGGCAGGACGCCCAACCCCGGTCTTGCCGTGTGCGCAGGACAGCGCACACGAGCAAGGCGCGACCGAGCCTCCATGGACGGATTCACGGCGTCCCCCGCAACCGGACCCACCCCGCCTACCTACAGGAACCCCGCCGTTGCTGTTGCCGTTGCTGTTGCCGTTGCCTCCAGCAGGTGCAGGGCTGCAAGCCCTGCCGAACACCACCCCTACTTCAAACGCAGCAGCAAGCTGCCGCCCGCACATACCACCGCCAACCAGGCCACGCCGTGCCACCCCCACTGCGCCAGCGCCAGGCTGCCCAGCGCACCACCGGCAGCCATGCCGATGAACATGCCGGTGAACAGCAACGCATTGAGCCGGCTACGTGCCGGCGGCACCAGGCCATAGACCAGCGTCTGGTGCGCCACCAGCGCCGACTGGAAGCCGAAGTCGAACAGCAGCGCACTCACCACCAGCAGCGGCAGCAGCGCGGCGGCCGGCAGCCAGGACTCAGCCAGCAGCAGGCCGAAGCCCAGCAACGCCACCGCGATCGCCAGCCGCGCCACTGCATGGCAACCCAAGCGATCGGCGAATCGACCCGCAAATGGTGCGGCCAGTGCACCGGCCGCACCCGCAATACCGAACGCACCCGCCGCCGCACTGCCCAGGCCCAGACGAGCATGCAGCATCAGCGCCAGGGTCGACCAGAATGCACTGAAACCCACCGCCAGAAGCGACTGGCTGGCCACCGCACGGCGCAGCTGCGGCTGCTCGCGCCACAACGCCAGCAATGAGCCCAGCAACGCCGGATAGCGCAGCGTGCTGGTCGGTGCAAAACGCGGCAGCGCACGCGCCATCACCGCGCCCATCGCCGCCACCGATACCGCAGCCAGTACGAACTGCGTGCGCCAACCCCACGCTTCAGCCACCACGCCACTGACCACGCGCGACAACAGGATGCCCAGCAACAAGCCGGTCATCACCCGGCCGACGATCTGCCCGCGCTGCGCATCCGGTGCCAGCACCGCAGCGGCCGGCACGATGTCCTGCGCCAGCGTGGCCATCAGCCCGACCAGCAGGCTGGCCATCAGCAGGCCCGGCAGGTGCCCGGCCATCGCTGCAGCACCCAATGCCAGTGCCAGCAATGCAGATTTCAACAGGATCAGCTTGCGGCGGTCGAACCGGTCACCCAGCGGCGCCAGCAGCAGGATGCCCATTGCATAGCCAAGCTGGGTCAGGGTCGGTACCAGGCCAGCGGCGCGCTCACCCGCGCCGAGGTCCTGGGCGATCAGGCCCAGCATCGGCTGGCTGTAATAGAGCGAGGCGACCGAGAAGCCGGCGCCGGCCGCCATTGCCAGCACCAGCGGGGTGGAGGGTGCAGTCGCGGGTGCGGCGGCGACGGACAGCGAAGGGGTAGACATGGGGGAGTCCGGTGGAAGAAGTGGACGTATCCTGCCCGCATTCGCCCAACGTCTGTAGTAGGCTGAAATACATATCATTCATACGCCCTACGCATGACCGAGCTCACCGCTGGCGCCGATCGCCTGGATCTGCTGCGCACCTTCCTGCGCATCGTCGATGCCGGCAGCCTGTCTGCCGCAGCCGTGCAGCTGGGCACCACCCAGCCAACGGTCAGCCGACGCCTGCAGGCATTGGAGCGGCAGATCGGCCTGCGCCTGCTGCTGCGCTCCACCCATGGCCTGCAACTGACCGAGGATGGCCTGCGCTGCCAGCGCCATGCGCAACGCGTGGTCGACGAATGGGAGTCGCTGCAGGCCGAACTCCACGGCGAGCCGGAAACACTGCGCGGCCGTCTGCGGGTGATGGTGCCGCATGCCTTCGGCCAGGCGCAGCTGCTGCCGACCATGCTCGCATTCCTCGCCCGGCATCCGCAGCTGAGCCTGGAGTGGATCCTTGAAGATCGGCGTCCGGATTTCATTGCAGAAGGCATCGACTGCGCGGTGCGGGTGGGTCCGGTCGACGAACCGCGCATGGTCGCGCTGCCGCTGGCCGAAGTACCGCGCATCGTCGTGGCGGCGCCCTCGCTGGTGGACGCCACGGCAGTCAGCACGCCGGAACAGGCGCAGTCACTGCCGTGGATCTCGCTGGTCACCTACTACCGCGAACGACTGCTGCTGCATGACGCGCAGGGGCACGCGCATACCCTTTCGATCAGCCCGCGCCTGCTCAGCGACAACCTGTTCGTGGTGCAGCAGGCCGCATGTGCCGGGCTGGGAGCGGCCGTGGTCTCGGCCTGGCTGGTGGCCGACGACCTCGCACAAGGGCGGCTGGTGCAGCTGCTGCCGGACTGGCAGGCACCGCCACTGCCGGTACACGTGGTATTTCCCGCAGCGCGCCAGCAGCCGCCGCGGCTGCGCGCCTTCATCGATGCGATGAAGGCCGCACTACCGCAGCTGCACGGCATGCGGCCGGCGCCGCGCTAGGTCACCGGCCGCATCATCCACGCATGGCGTGGATCTACTGCTGATCGCGGGTATGGATGCCCGGACGGTAACCGGTAGATCCACGCCATGCGTGGATTCCGCCCCGCCGCACCATCAATTGGCCTTCGTCGCCTCGGCATTCCACGCCGCGACCTTGGCCTTGGTGTCGGCCAGCATCCTGTCCAGCGCGGCGCGGTCATACACGTTGCCGCGCAGGATCACGCTGTCGATCTTCTCGGTGGCAGCGATGTCCTGCAGCGGGTTGGCGGTCAGCAGCACCAGATCGGCGGCCTTGCCCTGCGCGACACCACCGTAACGGTCCATCTGGCCGAACCAGGCCGGGCCGGAACGGGTTGCGGCCGACAGTGCCTGCGGTGCGCTCAGGCCTTCCTTCACGAACAGCTGCAGTTCCTGGTGCAGGGCGATGCCCGGGAAGTTGAACGAGTTGAGGAAGCCCGCATCAGTACCGGCAATGATCGTCACACCCGCTTCCTGCAGCAGCGGCAGCACGGCGGCCACCTGGTGGTACTGCGCGTGGCGCGCTTCGATCTGCGCCGGCGTCGCCTTCGCCGCGCGGTCCACGCGCCACTGGTAGGTCGCGCGCAGGCCCGGGCCGATGTAGGCCAGGTACGGGTCGTTGGCGTGGTCATCCTGGTCGAGGAAGTCGAGGATGCGGCCGCCGTTGAGGGTCGGGGTCACGAATACGCCGCGCTTGGCGAAATCACGGTAGGCCCGCATTGCGGTGTCACGGTCGAAGCTGGCGTCGAGGCGGCGGTTGGCTTCGGCACGGTCGATGCGGCCAGCTCCGAAGTCGGCGGCAATCTGCGCCTCGTCCTTGCTGCCGGCCTTGAACGCGTAGTCCAGGTGCTCGATCGAGGCCAGGCCGGCATCGACCGCCTGCTCCACGGTCAGCGCCATCGGGATGTGGCCCGACGCCTTGAATCCGGCCTTGCGCGCGGCACTGGCCGAGTACAGGAACAGTTCCGGCTTCAGCGTGCTGTCGGTGATCTTCACGAAATCGACCTTGTCGTGCTGCAGGCGGGCGATTGCCTTGTCGGCGTCGGCCTCGCTGCCCACTTCGATCGTGCCCTTCCAGACCGGCTTGATGCCTTCGATCTTCGCGCCGGAACTCAGCAGGCGCGGGCCGAACAGGGTGCCCTTGGCGATCTCGCCACGCCACTGCAGCACCTGCTCGGGCAGATCGCCGGAACAGTCACGCACCGTGGTGATGCCATGCGCGATGTACAGCGGCAGCAGTGCCTTGTTCTCTTCGATCAGCGCCGGGCCACCACCGAAGTGCACGTGCATGTCCCACAGCCCCGGGATCAGGTATTTGCCCTTGGCATCGATCTGGCGGGTCGCGCTCCACTGGCTGCGCAGCTGCGCGTCCGGGCCGACAGCGACGATGTCCTCGCCGCGGATCACCACGCTCTGACCAGCCAGGGTACTGGCGTGCTCGACATCGACCACGGTGGCGTTGCGGATCAGCAGGTCGGCGCGCTCGGCAGCAGACGCCGACAGCGGTGCCACCGCAAGAAGGATGGCGAAGGACAACGGACGGGAACGGAACATGGACAGCATCCTGGTGGGCACGCCCAGCGTGCGGGTGGAAGGGGTTTGCATTCAGCGCACCGCGCCGTGCTGGCGCAGCAGGGTTTCAATTCCGGAATAGCCGCGCTGGCGCGCGTGCGCCAGCGGCGTCACACCGTCGCCGTCAGCCAGCTCCGGGTCGGCACCGGCCTCCAGCAGCAGCTGCACGATCTGCACGTGGCGCGCGCCGCCATCGCCGAGCAGGATCGCTTCCAGCAGCGCAGTCCAGTGCAGGCGGTTGACATGGTCCACCGCCACGCCGGCCCGCAGCAGCGTGCGCACAGTGGCGACATGGCCGCG
The DNA here is from genome assembly GCF_034508895.1 of Stenotrophomonas geniculata. Classification (NCBI taxonomy): domain Bacteria; kingdom Pseudomonadati; phylum Pseudomonadota; class Gammaproteobacteria; order Lysobacterales; family Lysobacteraceae; genus Stenotrophomonas; species Stenotrophomonas geniculata. The sequence continues at coordinate 3,790,174 of NZ_CP140571.1, read as the reverse complement.
CTCTGCCGCCGGAATCAGCGCGGTGCCGCCATAGCGGTTGGTGCTGCGAAGATCGGCACCATGCGCCAGGGTCATCGCCAGGATCTCATCAAGGCCACGCGCGCCTGCGTACAGGTAGGCGCTGTCCTGCAACGCATCCTTGGCGTTGACGTCGGCACCGGCCTCGATCAGCTCGCGCGCGGCATCCACGTTGTTGCCATGCGTGGCCAGCAGCAGCGCGGTGCGGCCCTGTCCATCGCGCGCCTCCAGCGTGGCGCCCTCCTCGATCGCCTGTCGCACCGCAGCAGCGTCACCGCGGCTGGCAGCATCACGCAGGCGGCCATCGACGTCGGCTTTGGACGTTGCGGTGCAGGCCGGGGTGACCATGGCCAGCAGGCACAACAGCAGCACGCGCGCGAACGGCGCACGCCAGCCAGGGGAACGATGGACGCGCATGACAGTGACTCCTCATGTCCGTCGCCACGGAGCACCGGGCGACGGTAGCAACAGCCGGGCATTGCCGGCCCCTGCCCTGCATGGTAGAAGTCGGCTTGGGTATCCAGAAGTGAAATGTTCAAATGCAAGACAGTGCCAAATCGAATAGAACCCTGTTCGAACTGGACCTGCTGCGGGCGCTGGTGATGGTGGCCGACTGCGGCAGCTTCACCACGGCGGCCACGCGCCTGCATTCGACACAATCCACGGTCAGCCAGAAGGTACGCCGGCTGGAGGAACTGGCCGGGCATCGCCTGCTCGAACGCGGCCACCGCGACGTTCACCCCACCGACGCCGGCCACACCCTGCTCGGCTACGCGCGGCGCATGCTCGACCTGAACGAGGAAATGGCACAGGCGCTGGCCGGCGCGATGGTGGAGACCGCCGTCCGCATCGGCGTGCCGGAGGACTTCGTCAACCCGCAGACCACCCGCATGCTGGCCGCCTTCAGCCGCCGCCACCCGCAGGTGAAACTGGAGATCAGCAGCGGCCTGAGCCGTGACCTGGCGCAGGGCTTCGACCACGGCGAGCTGGACCTGGTGCTGGTCAAGCAGCGCCGCAACAGCCGCCAGGCGGTGCATTGCCGGCGCGAGCCGATGCACTGGATCGACAGCCTGCGCAGCAGTTGCCTGCAGCAGGACCCGCTGCCGCTGGTCACCTTCCCGCCGCGAGGGCTGTATCGCGACGAGATGATCCACGCCGTGGAAGCGCTGGGCCTGCGCTGGCGCATCGCCTTCACCAGTTCGTCGCTCAGTGGCATCCAGGGCGCCGTGGCCGATGGCATCGGCATCAGCCTGCTGCCGCGCCGCGCGGTCAGCCGCGAGCACCGCATCATCGATGGCGAGCGTGAGCTGCCGGTGATCGACAACTACGAAATCGGCCTGCTGCACCGTGCCGATGCCGACGATGCCGTGCGCGCACTGGCCAGCGAGCTGTGGCGGCAGGTGCAACGCGAACCGGACTGACCACAGTAGATCCACGCCATGCGTGGATGAACTTCGCGCATCACGCATCGAAACATGGTCAATCCGGCCGCACGGCCGGCAACATCGGCTCGTAGAGTGCCTGATGTTTCCGTGCCCCACGGCGCCTTGCCATGTCCGACGAAATCCCCACCCGTTTCGATCCCCTGCCCGCTGCCCTGCAGACGCATCTGCAGCACCAGCGTTCGCTGATCGCCGCGCGCGTGGCCGCCGGCTTTCCGACGTTGCCGGTGCAGTGGCCGCTGGCGGCCACCACCCTGCAGCGCGTGGTCGATGCCGAGCTGATCGATCGTGACGACGGCGATGGCTGGGAAGCGCTGGGCGTGGCCTTCGGTGACACCCTGGCCCAGCGCGTGCCGGGCCTGGCCTGGATGCAGGTGACCGATGCCTGGGGCATCGACGCGGTGCTGCGCTATGCCGACAGCAGCCTGCAGATCGGCGCCAGCACGCTGCTGCTCAAGCGCGTCGAGCAGGGCGAGATCATCGACATCGCCCATCTGCTGGCGTGGCTTGAGGAATTCATCGCCACCCGCGCCGACGATTACGCCTGAAAGGTCGCCGAGCATGGCTCGGCACTACAGGGGGTTGCGCGGCGTGGATCTAGAGCCAGCGGCCGTCGACCACCACGCGGCGCTCCAGCGGCACCGCAGCCACGGCCGCCGGGCCGTGGTCGGCACGCACGGCCACGAAGGTCGCCGGCCGGCCTTCGGCAATACCATGCTGCGGCAGGCCGATCACCTGCGCGGCATGGGTGGTGACCATGTCCAGCGCCAGCATCAGGTCGGCATCGGTGTAGAAGCCGGACCGGTAGCCCAGCAGCATCGCCCGCTGCAGCAGGTCGCCATTGCCATACGGCCACCAGCAGTCACGGATGTTGTCGTTGCCTGCGAACACGCGCACACCGGCATCATGCAGCGCGCGCAGCGGCGGGAACGGATGATCCCCCGGCGCGTTGCTCATGATCGCCACACCCGCGGTGGCCAATGCTTCGCCCACCTGCAGCGCGCGCGCCAGCGGCACGTCGCCCAGCGAATAGGCATGGCTGACCGCAACACGCCCCTGCAGGCCGGCAGCCCGTGTCCGCGCGGCGATGCGCAGCAGCTGGGCCAGGCCGGTTTCGCCCGGCTCGTGCAGATGGATGTCCAGCTGCACGCCGTAGTGCTCGGCCAGGCCGAACAGCAGCGCCAATTGGCCTTCGGCATCACCATCGAGCGTGGTCGGGTCGATGCCGCCGAGCACTTCCACGCCCGCGGCAAGCGCCTGCTCCAGCACCGCGGCGGTACCCGGACAGGACATCACCCCGGCCTGCGGGAACGCCACCAGCTGGATGCGCATGATGTCCGCACAGCGCAACGCCGCCTCGCGTACGGCTTCGAGATGGCCAAGCCCGGTGCTGGCATCGATATCGACATGACAGCGCATCGCCACGGTACCGAAAGCACTGCACTGGCGGATCAGCGCCTCGGCACGGTCCACCATCGGTGCTGCACCCGCCACCGCCGCCTTCTCTACCGCCAGCCGCTCACGCAGGCTGTTCACCGGCTGGTGCGGGTGCCAACGGTCGCCGACAAAGCTCTTGTCGAGGTGGATGTGGCCGTCCACCAGCCCGGGCAGCACCGCGAAGCCCTGCAGGTTGACGCATTCCGCCCCGTCAGCCGGCGCGGCCTCGCCATTGAGGCCGCTGATGCGGCCATCACGGATATGGAAATGCAGTGGCGCACCGTCGCGGTCGACACCGCCATGGACGAACTGGAGGGTCATCGGGAACTCCCGGAAAGCCAAGACTGGCGCCATCGTGCGCCTCGACACAGCCATCGGCCAACGAAATATCTGGATGGCACACATTCACCAGAAAAATGATCAGCCCTGCGACAACCGGTCGCAGCCACGCCGTGCACACCCCTGAACGGGTAACATGGGCGCCTGTTTCCGTTGTGATGCCGCATGGGCCCGTCCGACCGCCACGATCGCCTCCGCCGCTGGCAGGCCGCGTCCCTGCTTGCCGCCGCCCCGATCGCCAGCCTGTCCGCCACTGATGCTGCGGCCGCTGCGCCGCTGCAGTCGCCGCCGGGCCAGCAGCGCATCGCCCCGGCGGCACTGGTCGAGCGCCTGCACCAGCGCGTGCTGTCCGGGCAGAGCGCCACCGCCACGCTGGAACACTGGTGCGCCGAGCACGGCCTGGCCGAACAGGCGCGGGTGCGTGCAGTGCGCATACACGGCCAGGACAAGCCGGCCCCCGCCGACGTTCTGCAGTCGCTGGGCGCGACGCCGGGTACCGAACTGCGCTATCGCCGCGTACAGCTGGTCTGCGGCAGCCGGGTGCTGTCCGAGGCCGACAACTGGTACCTGCCCGGCCACCTCAGCCCAGCCATGAACCAGGTGCTGGACAGCACCGACGAGCCGTTCGGTCGCGTGGTCGGCCCGCTCGGTTTCCAGCGCCAGACCCTGGCTGACCAGACGTTCTGGCCGCCGCGGGGTGAAGGCGATCACGGCGTGATCCTGGAGGTGCGTGCCCTGTTGCGCGACCGCCAGCAGCAGCCTTTCAGCTACGTCATCGAGTCGTACCTCCAACAGGCGCTGCCGTAGCGCACTGCTGTCCCGGGCATGTCCCGCCGCTACCAACCCGTGATGGCGTTGGCGGCCGGGTCCACCGAAAACACGAAACGCCCGCCGTGCTGGTCCCTGCCCCACGTCATCGGTGCCGTGGTCAGGCTGTAGACCGGACTTGCCTTGTCCATGCCGATCGCCTCGGACCAGGCGCTGAAATCCTCATCGGTGCGGCTGCGGATCTCGCCGACACACAGGCTGTAGCCACAGGCAAAAGACACCAGCGTGCCGTCGCTGCCGATGAGCCGGGTCGCAGCCGTCCTGTAGAGCCGGGTCAGGTCCTGCACTTCCGGGTGGCCCGCCGCATCCTGCTCGAACTGGCTGATCGCCTGCGCAAAGGCGTTGTCCGAGCCCAGGATCACGTCGCTCTTTTCCGCCGACAGTGCTCCTTCAGTCAACAGCAAGCGCTCGCCCTCGAGGAAGTGTCCCTCCGGATCCGCAGGCCCTTGCCCGGCCGTCGCACGCGTCGATGCCGTTGGCACGCGCGCTGATCCAGCATCGGTCACTGCATTGGAAAGAGACGGCACGGGCGCGGCGCTGGCCGCCTCCGCAGCATCGTCCACACTGGCCGCCTGCTTGCTGCTGCAACCGGCAATGGCCAGCACGGCAATCACACTCCACACTCTGGCATCCATGCGCATCATCCTCCGGGTATCGCCACAGCATGCCACGCGCGCAGCGGCAGCACCGGTGCACTGCACAAAGAAAAGCCCGGCATTGCCGGGCCTTTCGTTCGCCTGCCGGATCAACGGAACCGGTAATCCAGCTGCACCCAGTACTGGCGGCCGTACGGGTCGTAATTGCCGACCGGGTAGAACGGCCAGCCGCCTCCGTTCTTGTCCGCCGGCGGGCGGCTGTCGCGCAGGTTGTTGACGATCACGCCCACCGACAGGTTCTCGCCGAACTGGCGGAACACGCTGGCGTTGTACGTCATGTACGGCGCGATGCGGCCACTGCCATCGGTCTTCGGCAGTGAGCCGAAGCGGTTGCCGTACAGCGTGGTGGTCCAGTCACCCTGGTTCCAGGTGATGCTGCCGTTGGCCTTGCTGCGCCACTGGTAGTCATCCAGCGAATTGCGGATGTCACGCTCCGGATCATCGGAGAACTGCCGGTATTTGTGCTCCAGCACCACCGTGTAGGCCAGGCGCGTGGTGAAGCGGCCATAACGGCCGGCATCGAAACGCCAGTTGCCCTTCAGGTCCAGGCCACGAACCGATTCGGAGGCGGCGTTGATCGGATTGATCAGCACACGGGTCACCTGGTCCGGCTGCACGGTTGCGTTGGACGGGTTGCGGATCACCCGCGACAGCGCGTCCTGGCACAGCGGTGAACCGATATCGCGCGCTTCGCCGCCCAGCGTGCGGCCCAGGCGGCAATCGGCCTCGTCACGCAGGATGCGGCTGGTATCGAGGCTGGTCACCTCGTTGTCGATGCGGATGTCGTAGTAGTCGGCACTGAAATCCAGGCCAGACAGCGGCGACCAGACCACGCCGATGCCATAGGACTTGGCCGATTCCGGCTGCAGCTGCGCATTGGCGCGGTTGCTGTAGTCGATCGACAGGCCGTTGTAGTCACAGTTGTCGTACGACTGGCCTGCGGTGCGGCAGCGCCAGTAGTCGGTCATGCCCGGGTTGTAACCGCGCGTCTCCGTCGCGAACACATAGTTCATGTCCGGCGCCCGGAAACTGGTCGCCGCCGTACCACGGATCAGCAGGCTCTCGATCGGACGGAACTCGACGCCAACGCTCCAGGTCGCCTTGCCGATGTGCTCGCCACCCGCACGGTACTGGTCGTAACGGCCGGCCAGCGTGGTGGTCAGCGACTGCAGCAGCGGCAACTGCAGCTCCACACCTGCGGCGTAGCGGTCACGCTCGCCACCGGCGCCGACGCCTGCACTGGTGTTCCAGAACTCGCCGGTTCCCAGGCGCGGGTCCGGGCGGTTGCGGTAGCCCTGGCTGCCGGCTTCGACCACCGCTGCCAATGCAGCGTCGCCACCGGGCAGCGCGAACAGGCGGCCGTTGACGCTGGCGCTGAAGGTCTGCAGCCATGCCGCATTGCGGCTTTCCTGGTAGTCGGACAGGCCCTCGTATTCGTTTGGGGTCAACGGCTTGAACAGGCGTGCCGGGTCCGGCGCATAGACCTCAACGCCATTGCGTACGCCCAGATTCGGACCCAGCAGGTATTCGTTGATGCCGGCCAGCAGCACCGGGCGGCGGGTGCGGTTCTCGTAACGCGAGCGGCTGTAGACCGCCTCATAGTCCCAGCCACTGTCACCGATCTGACCACGTGCGCCGACGTTGAACGACCACGAGTTTTCCAGGAAGCGGTTGGCATTGCGCGGCAGGCCGCCGATTTCCTCCGGCGCGAAGCGGCGGTACCAGCTTTCCAGATTGCCGGTGGTCTGGTTATAGAAGTAGTTGCGCGCCGAGGTCCAGGTCGGCGCACGCGTGTTGTTGTAGATGCGCGCGCTGCCCACGGCGACATCAGCGAACAGGTCGGTGGTCTCGTTGACGTGGAAGGTCAACAGACCGTAGCCGTTGAGGTTGCGCTTCTGGGTCTGCACGGTCCAGTAGCTGGCGGCGGCCTCGTTGCTGCCGCAGTACCAGCCCTGGCGCGGGTTGTTGGCGCGGAACACGCTGCCGCCATAGATCTCCGACGCTGCGTCGCAGCCGCTGACGCCCGGATCGATGTTGCGACCGGTGGCAGCATTGCGACGATAGGCGATCGCGGTCGCCTGCGGCGCCTTGCCGGCCGGGTCATCATCCAGCGAATCCATGAAGTCGCGCTGGCGCGCGTGGATCGCCTTGCGCACATCGAACTCGAAGCCGAACAGCGCATCCCAACGCTCGCCGGAACTGCCACCGACCACCTGCGCGCGCTGGTTGTCGCCACCGCCCTGCTGGGTGCCGCCGGCGCGCACGTTCACGTCCACACCCTCAAAGCGGTCCTTGAGAATGATGTTGACCACACCGGCGATGGCATCGGAGCCGTACACCGCCGACGCACCGGCCGCCAGCACCTCGATGCGCTCGATCAGCGCACTGGGGATGTTGGCCAGGTTGACCACGTTCACCGAGCCCTCGTAGGCCAGCGGATAGTCGGCCTGGCGGCGGCCGTTGACCAGCACCAGCGTGCGGTTCGGGCCCAGCCCGCGCAGGTTGATGGTGTTGGCGGCCGGGGTGAAGGTATTGCCGAAGTCCTCGCCCTGCACGTTGCCGGTGTTCTCGGTCAGCGCGCTCAGCGCATCGAAAGCATTGCGGTAGCCCTGTGCATCGATCTGCTCCCGGCTGATCACCGTCACCGGCGAGGGCCCCTCCACACTGGCGCGCGGAATACGCGAGCCGGTGACCTTCACTTCCTGCAATGTGGTGGGTGCGCTTTCCTGCGCGAAGGCCGGCAGTGAGACCAGCATCAGGGACGACAGTGCGAGCACCAGCGGACGCGGGCGCAGCGCCTTGTGGGAGGCGGACATGGGCTTCCTGGGGAGTTTGGCGGGTGGTGGTACGGGACAGCGGCCTGTGCGGCACATAACGATCCCGTAACGAAAGTGTCCTGAATGGGGGGGTTCAACGGAAATGACCAGGCCTGATGGCCTTATGCCTGAACCGAATCAGACCCGCAGTGCCATTCGCCACACTTTTGCAATGTTTTGAATGGTGTGGCGCTGCGGGCACGGCCATCGTGCCGGGGATGATGACCCCGTATCCCACCTCCCTCCTTCCCCCGTTGCGCCCGGTACTGCGCCGTCACCTGCTGCAGCTGCAGGCCGCACCGGTCACCCTGCGCCCCTTCCAGCGTACCGACCTGCCGCGCTGGCGCCTGTTCGATGACCGCCGCCGGCGCGGCCGCCGTCACCCCGGCGACATCGACGAGGAGGCACGCTTTCTCGCCCACATGCATCGCTCGCGTCTGGAGCAGGACAACGACCAGCTGCTGCTGGGGGTGTTCGACGACGAACACGGCACTGTGCTGGATCAGCTGCACATCCGCCTGCAGTCGCTGCATGCGCGCAGCGCCGAGTTGCTGTCGCTGCAACACTGGCACCCGCATACCGACGCGGCGCTGCGGGCGCTGTGCCCGTTCCTGTTCGAGGATGTCGGCCTGCATCGCCTGTTCGTGATGCTGCCACCGGACTGCAATGACCCGTTCGCCACTGCGCTGCACGCCTTCGGCTTCGAGCAGGAAGGCCTGCTGCGCGACCATCATCTGGACCTGGAGGGCTGGCAGGATCGCCAGCTGCTGGCGCTGACCGCACCGGTCTGGCGAAGCCGCCAGCAGCCCCAGGGTTAGCGGACCCGCTCCAGCGACGCGCCTGCGCCGGTCAACACCGAGCAGGCGTGGTCCTGCAGCTCTTCAGCGCTGGCCTCGTTGCCGGTGCCGGCGTCCACACGGGTCGCCAGCAGAATGAAGCCCGGGCCGCCCTGCACCTCGTCCCGGCCGGCCACGACCAGGCTCCACTGGCCCACGTCGTCCACGCCAGCGAGGTCATAGGCCAACAGATTGAGCGGATTGGCGGTCAGTTCCGCGCCCGGCAGCAGGCGGGCCTGGTACTGATGGCCGCGCAGCAGCACCGGCAACGGTGCCCAGCGGCTGCCGAGGGCGGCAGCATGCGTGTCCAGCGCCTGCAGCACGTCGGCACGCAGGCAATCCACATGGATATGCAGCTGGTGCTGTGACCGGCCGTGCGGCGAGTTCAAGGCCAGGCTGGCGACGTTGCGCGGCAGCGGTTGCCGCAAGGCCTGTTCGGTGTGGCTGCGCGCCTGCCAGGCTGCAGCGAAGTAGTTCGGTGCACCACGCTGGTACAGGCGGCGGTTCTCGATACCGCTGACCTTGTCCAGCGGCATCAGCAGGAACTGGTAGTCGCCGTGCGCGTCCTTGACCAGCACATCGCGGCGATCCGCGGCCGTCTCCACGCGCAGGCAGTCGCCGCGTGGACCTTCGGCGCCCTGGCAGTCACGTTCGATCAATCGCCATAACGCGTCGGAATGGGCCGGCGGCGGCGGCGGCGCGCTGGCGCAGGCGGACAACAGCAGCAGGGACGGCAGCAGGGACGGCAGCAGGAAGGGGCGCAAGGACACGGAAACGACTCACGGAGCAGGCACGGCAGACAGCGCCGCGCTGCATTCTAGCCAGTGCGAAGCTGCAATCAGTAGGTGCCGAACGGCACTTCAACCACGATCGGTGCCTCGCCCTCACCCGCCTGCAGGCTGTAGCGATCCAGCGCGCCGTCGTCATCGGCGTGCGGCTGACGCTGGAAATGCAGCGGATAGCGAATGTCCCCCAGGCGGACGGCGCTGCCGTCGGCCTCCAGCGCGGCACTTTCGGGAATCAGCAGCCCGCCCAGGTCGCTGTAGGCGCCAGGCACGTCGGCGAAGCTGTAGTCGGCCAGCTCGTCCACCCGTTGCATCGCATAGACGTGCGGCACATAGGGACGTGCCGGGCTGCGGCCATTGCTCAGGTCGGTCACCCAGGCCTGCGGCAGGTGGTACTGCTCGCGCAGCGCGGCCACGCCCAGCGAGGGGCTGGCCACCTGCAGGCAGCACACCGCGCGCTTGCCCTCACGATCGAGGATGGCGAAACGGTCACCGCGGGTGGCCGCCTGCGGCAGCATGGCAAACGCCAGATTGCGCTGCGCAGGCGCGTAGCCCGCTTCAGTCTGCAGGTTGCGCCAGGCGCCGAATACCGGGGATTCGACCGGCACGGGTTCCGGATCGGCAGCGCAGGCGGCAAACGCCACGCCCAGCAACGACAACGCCAGCGCCGTCATCGTCTTGTCCTTGCCGCGGAAACTGCCTGCCGTCATACCCTATCCAACACCTGCGCCGGAAAGGTCCGGCCTGCCCGCTGGCGTACTACCAGCCATTCCTCCCACTATGCAATGACCACGCTGTGCCGGCAATGACCGGGGCGCTGACGCCTTTCGCACGCTCGGTGCTATCGTTCCCGCCATCTTCCCCTGCGCAGGAGCGCTCGCATGTCCGCATTCCGTCTGTCCCTGTTGCTGCCGGCCTCTGCCCTGCTGCTGTCGGCCTGCGTCAGCACCCCTGGCCCGGAAGTCAAAGGCAGCGGCCGTTGTGACGCCAGCCAGCTGGGCTGGGCGATCGGCCAGCCGGCCAATGAGCCCAACATCCGCCGCCTGTCCCGCGAGAGTGGTGCCGGCCTGGTCAACCCGATCGGCCCCAGCACCATCACCACCAAGGACATCCGCCAAGACCGCCTGCGCGTGTTCGTGGACAAGGACAACGTCATCACCGCCACCCGCTGCGAGTAAGCGCCGCCTCAGTTTTTGTAGAGCCGAGCCCACGCTCGGCTGCTCTGCGGCCGGGCCACGCGAGAACCCGAGTCGAGCATGGCTCGACTCTACACTTCAGGGTTCGGTATAGCCGGCGCAGTCCGGCAGCGCCTGGTCCGGGTGGAACATGCCCTCGCGGAAGTGGAACAACCGCGTATAGGTGCACGCCGGATCCTGCTCGGTGCGCAGGTCTTTCTTCTTCAGCGGCCCCTTGGCCAGCGAATCCTCGAAGCGCGAAACACCGGCCGGGAACCGGGTCGCCACGGTCTGGTAGCGCAGCACGGGCATGCCCTGCCCTGCTGGATCCAGCGCCAGCTTCGCCGAAAAGCTGTATTCGTCGTGGCAGGCGCCTGCACGCTGCTTGCTGTCCTGCTCGCTGAAACAGGCGCGGATCATCGCATTGCCCAGCCATGGCACGGTCAGCACGTCGTCGTCCACCTGGATGTCGTCCTGCAGGTGGCGCACGCGTGCCAACTGCAGCGTGGACGCATCGGCACCGCCACCGGAGTACATGGTGCTGAACGTGACGATGCCGCCCACCAGCACATTCTGGCGGGTGCGCTGCTGCAGGTCGGTCACTGTTTCATCGCTGCCCACGCCCGGGGCCAGGCGCACGATCCACGGCCACAGCGACAGCTCGCTTTCCTGCGGCACGTCGATGCTGACGTGGTAGGTGTGCGGCTTGCCCTGGCCCGGCCCCTTCTCAAGCACTTCAAGCAGGGTGGGCCGGTCCCCCTCCTCGGCCACCGGCTGCACGCGTACGCACCAGTTGCCGTCCCGCGTGCAGTCATAAAGCCCCGATGGTCCAGTCTCACTCGCGATCAGTACCTGTCCCAGCGGCTCCATCACGTTGCCGGCGGCATCGCGCTGCTGCGGCAGGATCGCGCTCTGGGCCAGCGCCAGCAGCGGGATCGCCAGCAATGCAGTGCACAGGGTGGCGCGGGCGGCAGCGGTGGGCATGGACGGCTCCTGCGGTTGGGCTTCCGATGGTAACCGTTGCCCGGGCGCGTCGAGCCCTGCTCGACTGCTTCTCACCACAAACACCAGCCAAGCGCCGGCTCGGCTCTACATCATCCGCAGTCGCAGCCACCCCACCCCTTGGCCTTCGAGGTCTGGCCGATACCGGGATTGAACGTATTGCTCGGGTCCAGCTGCCTGTAGAAGCCCGCCAGCGCCGGCTTGGCCGGATACAGGTGGCCGACATTGTGCTCGGCCGGATACTCGGCGCCCCGCTGGTCCAGCAATGCCCACATCGCATGCTCGATCGCCATCGGGTCTTCACCTTTGCGGGCGATGTAGTCCTGGTGGAACACGTGGCACAGGAAGTGCCCGTAATACAGCTTGTGCAGCAGGCGGCCGTCGATATCCGCCGGTAGCTGTTCGAACCAGTCGGCGTCGTCACGTCGCAGCGCGATGTCCAGCGCGACGATGTCCTGCACCTGGTCACGATGCACTTCACGGTAGCGCACTGCGGCACCGGCCACGGCAAAGCGATGCAGGAACGCCTTGCGCCCCTCCTCCGCCGTGCAGTGGAAATAGCCGCCTTCGTGGCCAGCGAAGAAATCGCGCAGCCAGGCTTCGGTTTGCGCTGCGTCCTGCGCGGACACCTTCAGCAGCAGGTGATGCTCATAGCGCTGGCGGAACTCACCCATGCGCTTGGGCAGGTGCGAGGGCAGCAGGCCCGTCAGCACCTGCATCACACGGTCGGTCACGCCGCGCAGGCCCAACCGCTCGAACCAGCCATCGACACGGCTCTTCAACGCGAACGCGGCGGGCACGCGGGAAGTGCCAAGGCGGTCGATCAGCAGGAAGCTGTCCTTGCCGTAGCGCTCGCCGATGTCATAGGCATCGCGGTGGATGTACTCACCGGCAATCGGCAGGCGCTCGAAGCCGGTCAGCAGCTGGCGCCGGATCGCAGTGAGGCTGCCGGTGCGGTTGCTACCGATGTAGAAGACCTCGGCGGCCTCCTTCTCGAAGGTGTCCAGGCGCACCGCGAACACCGCAAGCTTGCCGGCCGAACCGGCCGCTTCGAAGTGGCGGCTGGGGTCGGCGTTGAAACGCGCCGGCGTATCGGCATCGACCTTGCGCACTTCCTCGGCATAGCGGGGATCGGAGGCCGTGCGGCCGTTGCCATCGCCAACATCCGCCGCGCTGTAGTCGCCCACCTGCAGGCGCTGCAGGATCTGCTCGGGCGTATCGCCCAGCGCGATGCCCAGATGGTTGACCAATTGCAGCTGGCCATCCGCATCGACCTGCGCATACAGCGCCAGCTCGGTATAGGCCGGGCCACGGCGCACCAGCGCGCCGCCGGAGTTGTTGCAGATGCCGCCCAGCACCGACGCGCCGATGCAGGACGAGCCGATCACCGAATGTGGTTCGCGGCCGAGCGGTGCCAGCGTCTGCTCCAGCCGGTCCAGCGTGGCGCCGGGCAGGCACAGCACCTGGCGGCCTTCGTTCAACAGCTGGATACCGGTCAGGCGCAGCGTGCTGACCAGCACGATCGGCCGCCCGTAGTCGTTGCCATCCGGGGTCGAGCCACCGGTCAGGCCGGTATTGGCCGCCTGCAGGATGATCGCCGCCCCACCCTGCACCGCTGCCTGCAGCACGCGCCACAGTTCCAGCAGCGTACCCGGGCGCACTACGGCCAGCACCGGGCCGTCGCCGAAACGATAGCCACGGCGGAAGCGGCGCGTGGCCTTGTCGCCGGTCAGTACATGGCGGTTGCCGACCGCGTCGCGCAACTGCGCCAGCACGGCATCGTGGCCACTCACGGCAGGCTGACCAGCGAATCGCGGCCGATGTCGGCGATGCGGCGCGCGCCGGTCAGTGTCATCGCCACGCGCATTTCCTTGGCGATCAGGTCCAGCAGGTTGGCCACGCCGGCCTCGCCCTGCGCGGCCAGCGCATAGACGAAGGCACGGCCCAGCAGCACGGTGTCGGCGCCCAATGCCAGCATGCGCACCACGTCCAGGCCGGTGCGGATGCCCGAATCGGCGAGGATCTTCAGATCACCCTGCACGGCATCGGCAATCGCCGGCAGTGCGCGCGCGGTGGACAGCACGCCGTCCAGCTGGCGGCCACCGTGGTTGGAGACCACGATGCCATCGGCACCGAACTTCACCGCGTCACGCGCATCATCCGGGTCGAGGATGCCCTTGATCACCATCGGGCCCTTCCAGAACTCGCGGATCCATTCCAGGTCCTTCCATGAAATGGACGGATCGAAGTTGCTGCCCAGCCAGCCGATGTAGTCCTCCAGCCCGGTCGGGTTGCCGCGGTAGGTGGAAATGTTGCCCAGATCATGCGGGCGGCCGAACAGGCCCACGTCCCACGCCCAGTGCGGATGGGTGATGGCCTGGCCGATGCGGCGCAGCGAGGCGTTCGGGCCGCTCATGCCGGAGTGTGCATCGCGGTAGCGCGCACCCGGCACCGGCATGTCCACGGTGAACACCAGCGTGGTCACGCCCGCGGCCTGTGCCCGCTCCAGCGCGTTGCGCATGAAGCCACGGTCGCGCAGCACATACAGCTGGAACCACATCGGCCGCTGGATGGCCGGTGCCACTTCCTCGATCGGGCACACCGATACGGTGGACAGGGTGAACGGGATGCCGCGGCTGTCGGCCGCGCGCGCCGCCTGTACCTCACCGCGCCGGGCATACATGCCGGTCAGGCCGACCGGCGCCAGCGCCACCGGCATTGCCAGCTTTTCGCCGAACAGCTCGGTTTCCAGGCTCAGGTCGGACATGTTGCGCAGGATGCGCTGGCGCAGCGCGATGTCGGACAGGTCGGAAACGTTGCGCTTCAGCGTGTGCTCGGCATACGCGCCGCCATCGATGTAGTGGAACAGGAACGGCGGCAGCCGGCGTTGCGCTGCGGCACGGTAATCGGTGGAGGCGGAGATGATCATGGGGTCAACCGTGTGGGGAAGGTAGACGCGAGGCCCGCGCACGCCGGGCTTCGTTGTCATCGAGGGTGCGCAGCGTGGTGTGCACGAACTCGAGGTGGGCATGCGCGGCGGCGCGCGCGCGTTCGGGGTCGCCTGCCAGCACCGCGTCCATCATCTCGCGGTGCTGGTCGGACAGCGGAGAGAAGGTCCTCGCCGAGGTGTAGAGCTTTTCGCGGCTCTGCGAGATGTTGGTCTGCAGCAGCTCGAACAGGCCACGCATCACCTGCAGCAGCACGAGGTTGTGCGAGGCCTCGGCGATGGACAGATGAAAAGCCGCGTCGGCCTCCGCTTCGCCGGTGGGGTCGTCCTTGCCGTGCGCGTCCATCATGGTCTGGAAGGCCTGCGCGATGCGCGTGCGATCCTCGTCGGTGGCACGCAGGGCCGCATGCCAGGCGGTGGCACCTTCCAGCGCGTGGCGGATCTCCAGCACGTCGAAGCGGTATTCCGGGTCGCCCTGGAACAGCGGCAGGTACGGCGCCAGCGGTTCATCCAGCGCCTGCCGCGCGCGCGCCGCAGGTTCGGCTACATAGGTGCCGCCACCGACGCGTGCGGTCAGCAGGCCCTGGCTGGCCAGCTGCGCGATGGCTTCGCGCAACGCCGTGCGCGAGACCCCCAGCTGCACCGCCAGGGTGCGCTCGGCCGGCAGCCGGTCACCGGGCTGCAGCTGTTGTTCATGCACCAGGCCGCGCAGCTGTGCGGCCACCTTGTCGGAAATGCGTTGCGTGCTCATGGCGCCATTGTGGCCCGAAGCGCGCAGCGGGTGGTCGGCCAAGCGTGCATGGCTCAGGGAATCATCCAGGTCAGCCAGTAGGCCTGGGCCAGGGTGATCAGGCCGACCATCGTGGTGAAGATCAGGCTGTGCTTGACCGTGAAACGGAACAGGTCCGATTCCTTGCCGGCCAGGCCGACCGCTGCGCAGGCAATGGCGATCGACTGCGGCGAGATCATCTTGCCGGTGACACCGCCAGTGGTGTTGGCCGCCACCAGCAGCACGTCGGACACGCCGATCTGCTGCGCGGTGGTTGCCTGCAGGGCCGAGAACAGCGCATTGGACGAGGTATCCGAACCGGTCAGGAACACGCCCAGCCAGCCCAGGAATGGCGAGAAGAACGGGAACGCGTCGCCGGTGTGCGCCAATGCCAGCGCCAGCGTCGCCGACAGGCCCGAATAGTTGGCGATGAAGGCGAAGGCGAGCACCA
The DNA here is from genome assembly GCF_034508895.1 of Stenotrophomonas geniculata. NCBI lineage: Bacteria > Pseudomonadati > Pseudomonadota > Gammaproteobacteria > Lysobacterales > Lysobacteraceae > Stenotrophomonas > Stenotrophomonas geniculata. The sequence continues at coordinate 3,774,673 of NZ_CP140571.1, read as the reverse complement.
TGCCGATCGAGTAGATCGGCATGCGCAGCTCGCGCACGGTTTCGCCGAAGGTGCGCAGCGCCGAACGGGCCGGCATGCGCAGCGCGATGATCGCGATCACCGCAGCGAGGATGATCGAGGTACCGGTGGCCGAGAACCAGTCGAACTTGTAGACGGCTTCGTAGCTCAACGGTGCATCCACGATCGGCGGCATCTTCTGCACCATCTGGTCCAGGCCCGGCACCGGGATCTTGAGCACCCAGCTTTCCAGCGGGCCACCCGCCGCGAACAGCGACTTGAACGGCTTGATGCTCCACAGCGTGACCATCGCGGTGAGGATCAGGAACGGCGACCACGCCCTGGCGATCTGGCCAACGCTGTAGCGGGGCGCTTCCAGTGCCTGTGCGGCCGCCTCGGCGCTGGTTTCGGTATCGAAGCGGAAGATCCGCACCGGCTTCCAGCGGCGCAGGAACAGGGTCAGGCACACCAGCGACGCCAGCGACGCGGTGATGTCCGGCAGTTCCGGGCCGATGAAATTGGAGGTGAGGTACTGTGCGATAGCGAACGAGCCACCCGCGACCAGCACCGCCGGCCAGGTTTCCCTGATGCCACGCCAGCCATCCATGATCGCCATGATCCAGAACAGCACGATGATGGTCAGGAACGGCAGCTGGCGGCCGGCCATCTGGCCGATCTCGAATGCATCCAGGCCGGTGACCTGCCCGGCCACGATGATCGGAATGCCCATAGCGCCGAACGCTACCGGCGCAGTGTTGACGATCAGGCACAGGCCGGCGGCATACAGCGGCTTGAAGCCCAGCCCGACCAGCAGTGCCGCGGTGATCGCCACCGGCGCACCGAAACCGGCCGCGCCCTCCAGGAAGGCACCGAAGGCGAAGCCGACCATCAGCATCTGCAGGCGCTGATCCTCGGTGACCGAGAGGATCGAGGCGCGGATGATGTCGAACTGCCCGGTCTTGACCGAGACCTTGTAGAGGAATACGGCACCGATGATGATCCAGGCGATCGGCCACAGCCCATAGACGAAACCAAAGCCGGCCGCGCCCAGCGCCTGGCTCAGCGGCATGCCGTAGAACAGCAGGGCCACGCCGAGTGCGATGGCCACGGTGATCGTGCCGGCCAGCCAGCCCTTCATGCGCAGCACGGCCAGGGCAATGAAGAAGAACGCGATCGGCAGCAGCGCGATCAGGCTGGACAACCACAGGTTGCCGGCGGGGTCGTACAGGTGTTGCCAGGGCTGCATGAAGACTCTCGACTGGATGCGGAAGGTGCCCCACCGCAGGCGGTGGGTCGCCGTGACTGTCGAACATTGGTCGTACCAATAAAGATTTCGATCAGACCACTTGCAGCGGATTTAACCGCCACTCCGACGAAGAGCCTATTAGACCATAGCGCTAGATGCCATATTGGTCCGACCATTCAGGCCGCCATGGTAATGCCGGCCGCTGGCCGGCAACTCGAGATTCCTTACGAGATCCGTTTCTCCAACCGCCGCATCACCGCCAGCACCAGCACGCACAGCACGCTGACGCCGATCGCAATCACGTATTTACCGATGCCCACGGCGATGCCAATGGCCGCCGCCATGATCAGTGAGCTTGCGGTAGTCAATCCGCTGACCTGGTCTTCGCGTGAGCCGCGCAGGATGGTGCCAGCGGCAACGAAGCCAACACAGGCCACCACCGCTTCGATCAGACGGACCGGGTCGACCTGCAGCAGGTCGCGATAGCGCTCCTGCTGGAAATGCTCAGCCACCGAGTCGCCGAGGCCGACAATCAGTGCGGCGGCACCGGCGATCAGCATGTGCGTGCGCAGGCCCGCCGCGTGCTTGCCCATCTCGCGCTCGACGCCGAGCACGCCGCCGAACAACATGGCTGCGGCCACGCGCAGCAGGATCGAGACATCCTGGGTGAGTTCCATGGGAGAGGCTCCGGGATTTTCCCGGAGCGTCGCGCGGCAGCCGTGGCACAACGGTGAAGGCCGCACCACAGCCCGTTCACCCGGCAGCGCCGGGCCCTGCCCGGCATCACCGTCGCCTGCGATTACCGCATCATTGCGCCAGATAGCCACCATCGATGGCGTAGTACGCGCCGGTCGCGAACGAGGCATCGTCGCTGGCCAGCCAGGCCACCAGCGCCGCAACTTCCTCGGCCTTGCCCAGCCGCTTCAATGCATGGCGGCCTTCCAGCGTGGCGCGCACCTTCGGGTCCATCTTCTCCAGCAGCGGTGTGCTGATGAAGCCCGGGCCGACCGCGTTGACACGGATGCCGTCGGCCGCATGCTCCCAGGCGGCGGTCTGGGTCAGCCCAACCACGCCGTGCTTGGCCGCCACGTACGCAGTGGAACCGGCATAGCCCACCTGGCCCAGGATCGAGGCCATGTTGATGATGCTGCCGCCGGTTCCAGCGGCTCGCATCGCCTGGATCTGCGCACGCTGGCACAGGAACACGCTGGTGAGGTTGACGTCGATAACCCGCTGCCAGCCATCGATCGGATAGTCATCGCTGCTGGCAGCCGGCCCGCCGATACCGGCGTTGTTGACCGCCACATGCAGGCCGTCGAGTTCCTTGATCGTGCGCTGTACTGCCGCCTCCACCGCAGCGTCGTCGGTGACGTCCAGCGCGATGCCGATGGCCTGTGCACCCGCATCCCGCAACTGCGCCACGGTGGCATCGACCGCATCCTGCTTCAGATCCCAGACCGAGATCCGCGCGCCGGACGCCGCCAGGGTCTGCGCCACAGCCAGGCCTATACCGGACACGCCGCCGGTCACGATCGCGGTCTTGCCGGTGAGCTGGTAGTCAATCATCTGCGTTCTCCATCAGTGGGGGTATCGAAGTGGCCTGCAACAGCCAACCGCCCCACCCTACGCGTGCGCCCGTGATGGCCTGGCTGACATCGCGTCCATGGCGGATCGTTCCAGCCATGAAACCTCAACTCAAGTTGATGTATGGAATTGCGTACGGATATGCATGCAAAACGCTGGCGTATGTTCGGCGGCATTTTCAATTTGGCCGTAATCGTCAATCGTTTTGACCATATTTAAATCAAAAGCGCGCGAATCGAGGCGACAATGGGAAACGTTTCCATTTTCTCCGACACATTCAATTCAACCTGGTGTTCCCCCCACCCTCCAGAGTGCCCATGCCACTGCTTCCCAGCATGTCTCACGGGTAACGACCGGATCTGCATCTGTGTTGCAGAGTGCGTGGGCGAGGTAATGCCAGCGTCCACCTCCAAAGCACGTGCCGAGCGATGTCCCGATATTTCACTTTTGCTGATTACCGCCGCTTCGGCCACCGCCATGGCTTCGATTACCGCGCCGACCCGGAACACCTGCGCGACGACCAGTGGGCCGGCCATGGCGAGGTCAACGAGCAGTTCCTGCGCGGCGGCATGAGCCTGATCGCCTCCGACGTCCATAATCGCTTTCCTTATGTGGCGACCGCCCATCAGAGTCCCGGCCTGGCCATCCGCGTGATGCTGCAGGGCCAGGTCGATGTGCGCATTCCGCGACGCGCTGGTTTCACCCTGCGCGCTGGCACGGCAATGACCGCGCACCACCGCGAACAGGTCGAGATGACGGGTGCGCATCCCGGCGAAACGCGCATGCGCGGCGTCAGCGTGATGGTGCCCGGCCAGATCGACCCGGACCTGTTCCATCTGCCGCAGCTGGAAGCCGCGCTCAACACCCACCTGGAATGCCGCCACTGGGCCATTCCGCATACCCTGCTGCCAGTGCTGGGCCAGCTGTTCGACAGCCCATGGGAGGACGGCATCGACGCCTTGTGGCGGGAAGGCGTCGCACTGCAGCTGCTGGCCGTTGGCCTGAAGGCCGAGGATCTGCAGACCGACCATGTACGAACGCTGCGCGCGGGCCAGCGCGAGCGGCTGGAGCGTGTGCGCGCCTACCTGCACGACGATCCCAGCCATGCCCACAGTCTGATCGAACTGGCCCAGTTGGCCTGCATGAGCCCGAGCTCGCTGCGCCGTCATTTCGCCCAGCAGTACGGCTGCTCGGTATTCGACTACCTGCACGAGCAGCGCATGCGCCACGCCGAACAGGGGCTGCGCGAAGACGGATGGACGGTTGAGCAGGCCGCCGCCGCCAGTGGTTACCGCCACCCCAGCAACTTCGCCGCTGCATTCCGCAAACGTTTCGGCCTGGTACCCAGCCGCTGGCGCACGGGCCCCTCGAAGGTGGGCTGAAGGCTGGTGCCCTGATAGGTGTCGACCTTGGTCGACACGCTCCCGTGCCATCGCGGAGGCCGGCCAGCGGCCGGCACTACCAACGCCGCCGGGCATGGCCCGGCGCTACCGACACCGCACATCCCTGGGTAGCGCCGGGCCATGCCCGGCGTCACCCTGGCCGCTTCAATACACCGGCAGATCGATGTAGCTCGCCTGTGCCGCGCTGTGCCAGACCCGCTGCGTGGCCTTCTGGTAATCGCCCGGCTTGGCCAGGTAGATGTTCGGCACGTAGGTCTGCGGGTTGCGGTCGTACAGCGGGAACAGGCTGGACTGCACCTGCACCATCACCCGGTGCCCCTTCTGGAAGGTGTGGTTGGCGTTGGGCAGATCGAAGCGGTACGGCAGCACTTCGTTGGCCGCCAGCGGCTTCGGATCACTGAAGCTCTCGCGGTAGCGGCCACGGAAGATCGCCAGCGACACCGGCAACTCATAGCCCCCCATCTCCGGCGTGGACGCTTCCTGGTCCGGATACACATCGATCAACTTCACCACCCAGTCGCTGTCGGTGCCACTGGTCGAGGCCTGCAGATGCACCACCGGTGCGCCGCCGATGCGCAGCGGCGCGGCCAGCGGTTCGGTGATGAAGGTCAGCACGTCCGGGCGACCATCGACGAAGCGCTGGTCCTTGACCAGCCAGGTGGTCCACATGTCGCGGTCACCGAAACGTACCGGGCGCGGCACGAACGGCACCGGCTTGGCCGGATCGGACACATACTCCTCGAAGTCGCCCTCGCCCGCCGCCGGCGCCTGGAACGCCAGCTTGCCGCCGGCGCGCAGGAACAGCGGCTTGCTGCTGGCGGCACAGCCCTTGTCGCAGCTGCGCGGCCAACCCTTCAGGCGATCCCAGTGGTTCTCACCGGTGTTGTAGATCAGCACCGGCGGCGTGTCCGCCTTCGGCGCACCGTCCACCAGGTACTGGTCGAAGAACGGCTTGAGTACATCACGGCGGAACTGCAGCGCGGTATCGCCATCGAACTTCAGCGCGCCCAGTTCGCTGCCGCTGTAGTTCACCTGGCTGTGCCGCCACGGCCCCATCACCAGGTAATTGCGGTTGTTGCCGCTGTCGCGCCCTTCCATGGCCTGGTAGGCATGGTTGGCACCCCACATGTCCTCCTGGTCCCACAGGCCCTGCAGCCACATGGTCGGCACCTTCAGCGGTGTTTTCGCCATCACCGCATCCAGCGCCTGGCCCTGCCAGAACCCGTCATAGGCCGGATGCTCAACCAGCTTCTTCCACCAGGTCAGCTGGTCCACACCGGTGAAGCGCGCGTAGTCGCCGGCCGAACCGATGCGCAGGAAGGTGCTGTAGTCGTCGTAGCCGAGGCTGGGCAGCGGCGTGCCCTTGCCGCGCTTCTCGGTCTGCATCGCGAAATAGTTGAAGTTGACCTGGCGGAACGCACCGTAGTTGAGCCAGTCGTCGCCCATCCAGCCATCGACCATCGGGCTCTGCGGCGCAGCCACCTTCAGTGCCGGATGCGGGTCGGTCAGCGCCATCACCACGGTGAAGCCCTCGTACGACGAGCCGAGCATGCCGACCTTGCCATTGCTCTCCGGTACGTTCTTCACCAGCCAGTCGATGGTGTCCCAGGCATCGGTGGAGTGGTCCACCTTGGTGTTGTTCAACGGCCCGCGCAGCGGCCGGGTCATCACGTAATCGCCTTCGGAGCCGTACTTGCCGCGGATGTCCTGGAACACGCGGATGTAACCGCCGTCGACGAACACCTCGTCGCCCTGCGGTAGCAGGTCGCGCATGCGTGGCGAATCACTGCGGCTGGCGCGGCCAGCGGCATCGTAAGGTGTGCGGGTCAGCAGGATCGGCGCGTTGCGGACGCCCTTGGGCACCACGATCACCGTATACAGCTTGGTGCCGTCACGCATCGGCACCATCACCACGCGCTTGTCGTAGTCGCGACCGACATCAGGGGCAACGAAGGGCTTGCCGCTGATGTCCGGGGTCATCGGCGGGGTATCGGCGGCCAGCACGGTGCTGGACAGGCAAAGGGCAATGGCTACAGCGACGGCACGCACACGCATGGACAACCCCTCCCGGCAGGAAAGCCTCAAGCCTACTCCTGCCCCGAGCCGTGAAGTGTGTGCGGGCTTTGCATTCTGCGGTGGATGCAGGCAGGACTGATGGCACATGTGCTGCCCGACGGGCACGCATCCATCTGGCCGTTGTAGAGCCGAGCCCACGCTCGGCTGGGGCCACCGCAACCTCCCCGAAGAGCAGCCGAGCCTGGGCTCGGCTCTACAACATCAGGCTGCCGTTACTTCATGCAACGCCAGCCAACGCCAACGGCCGTCTTCCTGCCGCAGCACGGCCAGTGCTTCACGCCAGGCCATCCCACCTTCAGCAACGCCCTGCCCTTCACGGTAGCGCAGCATCGCCAACGGTGCCGGCACCGCAATGAACTGCAGGGCATCGATTTCGATACGCAAGCCCGGGCGGGCACCATGGCCGCCAGCGAACATGCCGGCCAGGGCTTCGCGGTCCAGGCGCTGCCCGGCAATACCGACCATGCTGAAGTCGGTGCAGAAATGATCCATCAGCGCATCCAGCGTACTGGCGGCTGCTTCCGCACGGAACCAGGCCTGCAGCTTGGCGATCAGATCATGGAACTCGTTCTCTGCGGTCATCGTCATTGCATTGTCTCGGGTTGGGAAAGAGAGATCGATTGCGGCCGACGCAGCAATACCATCGGCAGCAGAGTCAGTAGGGCGGCCAGCCCCAGCGCCACGCGCGTGGCGTTTGCCGGCAGCCATTGCATGGCCAATGCCAGCAGCAGCGCAATGGCGGCGGTACCGAGGCAGAAGCTGAGCTGACGGTTGAGGTTCCAGAGGGCACTGGCATCGCCCAGCGCTTCACCCTCCACGCCCTGGAAGGCCAGCGTCTGCGCCGTGCTGCTGCACAGGCTGCCGCCCGCCCCCATCAGCGCGAACAACAGCGCGGCCAACGCGAAGGCCGGCTGCGGCAGCAGCGCCATCAACAGCATGCCGCTGGCCTGCAGCAGCATGCCCGTACGCAGTACCGTGGCCGGGCCGAAGCGAGCCAGCAGGCGCTTGCTGGCCGTGATCGCAGTGGCCGAGGCCAGCGCCCACGGCAGCATCAGCGCGCCGATGCGTGCCGCGCTGTAACCGGCCTGGTGGAGCTGCAGGGTACTGACCAGCTGGCTGCCGATGAATACACCGGGTACGGCCAGATAGATCAGCATCGCCAGCCGCAGCCCACGATGCGACAGCAACGACCAGCGCAGGAGGGGCTGCGCCTGCCGACGCGCAAGCCGCAGGTGGGCCACCGCCAGCAGCAGTGCGACCAGCAACAACACGGCACCTGCGCCGCGGTGTCCGGACTCACCCAGCCAGGTCAGCGCCAGCAGCAGCGCGCCCAGCGCCAGCATCGCGGTGGACAGCGCATAGGCCTGCAGCCGCGGCGCACTGCGCACGCCATCGGCCGGCATCCATGCCAGCACAAGCGCGATCGCCACCACCGCCAAGGGCAGGCTGGCCCAGAGCACGCCGCGCCAGGTCAACCACTGCACCAACAACCCGCCCAACGCGGGCGCCAGTGCCGGTACCAGCAACGCCACCAGCAGGATGCGCCGGGTCAGTGCACCTCGCTGATCCGCCGTGCATTGCCGGTACGCCGCGGCCTGCGCGACCGGAATCAGCAGGCCACCGGCCAGCCCCTGCAGCAGGCGCCAGCCGAGCAGCCAGCCGATACCCGGCGCTGCGCCAGCCAGCACAGCGGCAACCGCGAACAACAGCAACGCCACCAGCAGCAAGCGACGCTCGCCGCAGCGCGCAGCCAGCCAGGGCGCCAACGGAATCACCACGCTCAGGCCCAGCATGTAGGCGGTGCCGACCCAGGCCAGGGTGCTGATATCAGCGTGCAGTTCCGCCGCCAAGGCCGGATAGGCCACCGTGGCGATGAACATGTTGACCAGATCCAGGGCGAACACCAGCAGGAAGATCGCCTCATGGCGCAGGCGGGGGGACGGCATCGGCGGCGCTCCAGCAGAGAAGCGGCCAGCATGCCGTGCGGGCCTTGTTGGAAAAACACGACGACAGCTGCAACACTGTCAAATCTGTTTTGACAATAGATCGCCATGGTCAGCCTCGATCGCTTCGATATCTTCCGCGCCGTGGTCGAGGCCGGCAGCCTGACCGCCGCCGCCGATCGCCTCGGCCTCAGCCGCGCGGTGGTCAGCTTCAACCTGAAGCGGCTGGAACAGGAGCTGGGCGTGACCCTGCTGCTGCGCAGTACCCGGCACCTGGCCCTGACCGAGGCTGGCGAGCAGTTCCTGCAGCACTGCGTGCAGGCGCTGGACGCCGCCCAGGCGGCGATCGATGCCGCGCGCCGCGACCAGCACCAGCTGCAGGGCGTACTGCGCCTGACCACCACGCCGGAGTACGCCCAGCTCCGCTTGATTCCTGCGTTGGAGGCGTTCCGTGCGCGGCACCCGGCCCTGCAGCTGCACCTGTCGACCTCACCGGCACCGGCCGACCTGATTCCCGAACGCTTCGACCTGGCGATCCGCCTCGGCCGCCTGCCGGACTCTGGGCTGCATGCCAGCGAACTGGAACGGCATCCACTGTGCGCGGTAGCGGCTCCGTCCCTGTTGGCACGCCTGCCCTCTGCCGATGCTGCCGATGACCCCGTGCAGCTGGGTTCCCTGCCCCGCCTGGGCTACCCGCGTCTGGCCGACGTGCCGGTGGTGGCACCGGATGGCAGCGATGTCCTGTTCGCCACCAACCCCGGCAACGCGGTGGTGCGCGTGGATGGTGCCAGCAGCCTGCGCGCCTTCGCCGTGGCCGGTGCCGGCGTCACCGTGCTGCCGCGCTGGCTGATCGAGGACGATCTGGCCCAGGGTCGGCTGCGACCGGTACTGCGCCAGCACCGCTTCCCGCAGCAGAGCGTGTACGCGGTCTACCCGCACAGCACGCAGCCCTCGCCAAAGGTACGGCAGCTGATTGATTTCCTGCGCGGGTGGTTTGGCAGCGCGCCTGTGTAGAGCCGAGCCCATGCTCGGCTGCGTGTCGGCTCGGCCTTGGCCGTTCATCAGCCGAGCATGGGCTCGGCTCTACAGAAACACCTCAAACAAACACGGCCCCTTCCGGGGCCGTGTCTTCAAGGCATCAGCGCAGCACCTGCTCCACCAACTGCACGTCCACCGTCTGCAGCGGCTCGGCGGCATTGCGCGACAGCTGCACCTGGTAGGTGCCGCCGTCGATCTTCCACTGGCGGGCCTGCGCATCGTAGTGCGCCAGCGTCTTCGGCTCGGCTTCGATGCGGATGCGACGCTGTTCGCCCGGCTGCAGGGTCACCTTGTCATAGCCGATCAGGCGGATCGGCGTGGTGCTGCCGGCCGGCAGCTTCAGGTACAGCTGGGCCACGTCGGCACCGGCGCGCTTGCCGGTGTTGCGAATGTCCACGCTGGCGACCAGGCGCGAGCCTTCCACACTCACCTTGAGGTTTTCATAGGCGAACGAGGTGTAGGACAGGCCATGACCGAACGCGAAGGTGGGCTTCAGGCCCTTGGCCGCCATCCACTTGTAACCGACGTTGGCACCTTCGATATCGAAATCGAACACATCACCGAACGGCTTGGCCGGCTTGAAGCCGAGGCCGTCGATGTGCGGGCGCGGCAGCTGCGATTCGTCCACCACCCAGGTCACCGGCAGGCGGCCGGACGGATTGACCTGGCCGGTCAACAGCGCGGCAATGCCTTCGCCACCGCGGATGCCCGGGTACCAGGCCTGCAGCATCGCCGGCACCTGCGCCAGCCATGGCGTGCGCACCGGCCCATTGGTTTCCAGCACCAGCACCGTCTTCGGGTTGGCCTTGCCCACCGCCGAGATCAGCGCGTCCTGGTTGTCCGGCAACTGCATGTCCGGCAGATCCACCGATTCGGCGGCCCACTGGGTGGCGAACACGATGGCGACGTCGGCCTGCGCGGCAGCCCTGGCCGCGGCGGCGGCGTTGGTGCCGTCCACGTACTCGATGGTCGCGTCCGGACGCGCTGCGCGCAGCGATTCCAGCGGCGAGGACGGGTGGAAGATCACCGGGCCCGGCCAGGTGGTCGGCAGCACGCCCGGCACTGCATTGGTGCCCTTGGCGGTCACGCCCACCATCGACGAACCGCCGCCACCAATCACGCCCTTGTCGGCGTGGCCACCGATGATGACGATGCGCTTCACCGTGTCGGCTAGCGGCAGCAGGTTGCCTTCATTGCGCAGCAGCACGCTGCCCTCTTCCACCGTGCGCTGGGCGACGGCGAAGCCGGCCTCGGCATCGACCTTCTGGTGCTGCGGCGGGTTGTCGAAGTTGCCATGCAGGAACATCGTGCGCAGGATGCGCGCGACCATGTCATTCAGGCGCGCCTGCGGCACCACGCCGCCATGCACGGCCAGGCGCAGCGGCTCATCGAAGAACACCGCCGCGTCGAACACTTCGCCGGCCGACTGCTGGTCCAGGCCGGCCAGCGCCGCCTTCGAACCGCTGTGCACGCCACCCCAGTCGGACATCACGAAACCGGGGAACTTCCATTCCTGCTTCAGCACCTGGTTCATCAGGTAGCCGTTCTCGCAGCCGTAGGTGCCGTTGATCTTGTTGTACGAGCACATCGCCACGCCCGGGCGGCCGGCTTCCAGCGCGATCTCGAAGGCCAGGAGGTCCGACTCGTGCATGGCCTGTTCGCCAATGCGCACGTCGTGGAAGTTGCGGCGGGTCTCCATGTCGTTCAGCGCGAAGTGCTTCATCGAGGAGATCACATGCTGGCTCTGCACGCCCTGGATCAGCGCGCCGACCATCGAACCGGCCAGCAGCGGATCTTCACCGGCATATTCGAAGTTGCGGCCATTGCGCGGATCACGTTGCAGGTTGACGCTGCCCGACAGCAGGATGTTGAAGCGCTGCTGCCATGCCTCGCGGCCCATGGTCGCGCCACCCGCGAAGGCGACCTGCCGGTTCCAGCTCGATGCGGTGGATGGGCCCGATGGCATCGCCGTGGCGAAATCACCCGGGCGGATGCCGCCCGGATTGGTCACGCCGACGCCGGCATCGGCCGACTGCTGCGACGGAATGCCCAGCCGCGCCACGCCCGGCACGTAACCGGCCGAACCGACCGCGCCTTCCGGCAGCGGGCCACCGTCCTTGCCCAGCCCGAAGTAGCTGTGCAGCATCTGGAACTTCTCGTCCTCGGTCATCGCCTTCAGCAGCAGCGCAGCGCGCGCATCGGCGTTGAGGGTGGTGTCCATCCACGGCCTGTCGCCATGTTTGTCGGCGGCATAGGCCAGGGTCAGCAGGGTGGCGCGCAGGGTGTTGCCTTCCAGCTTGAACGGCGCACTGCTGGCGGCCTGGAAACCATCGCTGAAATAGCTGGCATCGGCTTCCAGGGCGACACGCGCCGGATCGAAGCCGGCGGCCTTGGCCGATTCACCGGCCACCGCACCGAGCAGCACCGCCGGTGCACCCAGCCGCGAACGGGTGACCAGCGCTGGCAGCCGGGCGGCACCTGCACCGGCATCGGTATAGACCGCCACCGTGTGGCGGCCATCGTCCAGGCGCAGGTAGCTCAGGCCCGGCTGGTCCGGGCCGGATTCAGCGGCGATCGGCAGCCGGGTCAGCACGGCCTGGCCGCGCTGGATCTGGCCATCGTCCCTGCCGGCGGCGATGAAGCGGTACTCGTAGCCCAGGCCATCGGCCAGCACCTGCAGCGGATCGACCTGCCCAATGCCGCGCTGCACCTGGCGCACGCTCACCGCGTCCACCTGCAGGGTCTTCAGCTGGGCGGCCAGGGCCGGCATCGTCTCGGCGGTCGGGGCCTGTTCCAGGGTCAGCACAGTGAACGCGGCGGGGTCGGCCCAGGCCGGGGCGGCCAGTGCGACAGACAGGGCCAGGGACAGTGCAAGCGGCTTTGTAAACGTTTTCATCGGCAGGCGTAATTCCGTTGCCAAGGCAATCGGTCCAGGGAAAGTGCCGCCGAAGGGTGCAGCGTTCATGCCGCGCAGGAATTGCCAGGCAACCTCCCGCAGGCCGAAGAACGGGCCGGTCTGCGCCTGGGACCCTCCTCCCGGCGTGACAACCTGCCTGTCCGGGCCGCGCAGGGCGACCCAATCCTGTGAAGATTGTGCGAGGGCGTTCACACCTGTCAACAGGACCTAAGTCACAGAGGCAACCCGGCCAGCGGTTATCAGGCCATCACCGGCGGTCATCAGCAGGCCGCGTGGGGCTGCCGATAATGAGGTGTCACCGGCCCTGGACCCCGCCCATGAACATACACCGCGACTTCGATCATCTCTGGCGTGACCGCTGTGATACCTCCACCCAGCGCAGCCCACGCGTGCTGATCCGGGTATTCGTTGCCCCTGGCGAACTGGAGCGCAGCGTGGCGTTCTACGAGCAGTTGCAGGGTGTGGTGGCCGATGCGGGCTTCCCGTTTCCCGATGCCGGCCTACGCCTGGCGATGGTCGGTGCATTCCTGCTGATCGAAGGTTGCGATGAGGCGCTGGCGCCATTCACTTCGACCACGGGGACGCTGCTGGTCGATGACGTTCGGCCCTATCACGACAAACTGGTCGCGGCCGGTGCCGAGATCATCTTCCCGCTGCAGGTGGTGCCGACCGGGGCGGCGTTCAATGCGGTGCATCCCGATGGCACGGTGGTCGAGTACGTGCATCACCGGCCGGATCCGCACGGGCGGTGAGGGTGCGCGCGGCCGGGCTGCGCCCGGCACCCGCAGAGGCAACGGCCAATGCAACAGCAGAAGCAAAAGCTGGGTTCCTGTGGGGTGGCGGGGTGGGTCCGGTTGCGGGGGACGGCGCAAGTACGTCCATGTAGCCTCGGTCGCCGCTTGCTCGTGTGCGCTGTCCTGCGCACACGGCAAGACCTGGGTTGGGCGTCCTGCCCAACCCGCCCGAGGCATGCCTCGGGCCCATGGCGCTCACGCCCCCGCAACCGGACCCACCCCGCCTTCGACAATTCGCCGCAATCTGCAGTAGATCCACGCCAGGCGTGGATGCTCTTCGATCAATCGTCGAATTAATCGATTTCGATGGAGATTCATCCACGCATGGCGTGGATCTACAATCCCTCCATGTCCTCCCCCGCCTTGCCCTGGAATGGCACGCTGCTGCTGGATGCTCACGTGGCGGTGCTGCAGGGCCATGCCGGTGACAGCAGCGTACATGCGCACTACGCCCATCAACTGCTGCTGAGCGACGGTACGCCCTGGCAGGTCGAAGTCGATGGCGTACGGCAGCAGGGCCAACGGCTGTGGCTGCCCTCCTTCCAGACGCATGCGATCCTGTCGGCGCCGGAAGCGGGCTGCACGGTGTTCCTCGAACCCGCGCATGCCGATTCCACGCAGATCCGGCAGCATCTGCACGCACTGCCGGGCAATACCATGGAGCTACGCGACTGGCTGCCACGGCTGAGCCGCCCACAACCGCTGGACCGCCGCGTGCAGGCGGCATTGGCCCGTATCGCCCAGCACCTGCCTGACCCGGTGCCGGCCGCCGATATCGCCGAGGCGGCGCACCTGTCGGCCAGCCAGCTGCACCGGCGTTTCCAGTCCGACCTGGCGGTGACACTGCGCGGCTGGGTACTGTGGCAACGCCTGCGCAATGCACTCACGCATCATCTGCACGGCCACAGCCTGACCGACAGTGCGCATGCCGCTGGATTCGCCGATCTGGCCCATCTGTCGCGCAGCCTGCGCCGCATGTTCGGCATCAGTGCCGCGCAACTGCAGGGCCTGCAGCTTCACGCGGCCTGACACAGCCCATCATCCGCGCCTGCGCAGACCTTCCGGCAGTTCCGGCACCTCGCCATGCGGCAGTTCGCGGAACGGCGCCAGCAGCTGTCCCGGATAATCGCGCGGATAGTCCGGTTGGCTGCCGATGCCAAGGTCGCGATGCTGCAGCCGATAGCCCGGCGCATCGAAGGCGGTCCCCAGCAGATGATCCCAGACGGTCAGGAACAGGCCGAAGTTGACGTCGCCGGCGGTGCCGTAACGCATGTGGTGGAAGCGGTGCAGCGGCGCCCACGCCATGATCCGGCCCAGCACACCCGGGCGCATGTCCACGTTGGAATGCTGCAGCAACAGCTGGATGGCGATGGCGAAGGCCAGCACCGCCGCCACCGGCATCGGCAGGCCCAACAGCAGCAGCGGCAGCACGCCGCCCACCGCTTCGGCGGCCTGGTGCAGTGGGTGTTTCATCAGCCCGTTGAAGCCATACATGCGGGTTACGCTGTGATGCACGGCATGCAGACGCCATAGCCAGCCGATGCGATGGCTGGCGTAGTGCACCAGGGTGATGCCGAGATCGGCAGCGATGATCGCCACCAGTAGCTGCAGTGCGAACGGCCACTGCAGCGGCCACAACTGCCACGGAATGATCGCCGCCAGCAGCGGCACCGCCGCGATCGACAACAGGTTCAGGCCTTCGTTGACCAGCGCGTGCAGGGCGTCACGCACACGGTCGCCGTGGTCGCGGTTGAACGCAGGGTCATACGGCCAGGCGCGCTCGGCGACGAACGAAACCGCAATGGCGATCGTCAGCAGGGCCAGCAGCCACAACGGATCGCCATGGCAGTGGCCGACCCAGACGACGGCAGTGGCGACGAATCCAAGCAGGAACAGCGGGGCATACAGGCGGAGCATCCAGTGCTTCATGGGCAACCCGGGAAGTGAGGGGCCTGCATGCTGGCGTGGCGTGTGGGTTGCTGGCTTGAACAAACGGCGCAACCCTGCGGGCACCACGCTTCCCACATCCACGCATGGCGTGGATCTACAATGACGCTCTCATCGCGCCCGGGACCGGCATGGACTCCTTCAACCTGATGCGCGCCTTCCGCCGCATCGTCGAACGCGGCGGGCTCGCTCGTGCCGCCGAAGACCTGGGCATGTCGCCGGCCGGCCTGAGCAAGCAGTTGCGCACGCTGGAAACGCACCTGGGCGTGGTGCTGCTGCAGCGGACCACGCGGCGCATGAGCCTGACCGAAACCGGCCACGCCTATTACCGCGAATGCTGCCGCCTGCTCGACGAGCTGGACGCGCTGGAACGCGGCATCGCCGAACAGCGCGGCGAGGTGGCCGGGCGCCTGCGCGTGAACGCGCCGCAGTCATTCGCACTGAGCACGCTGTCGCCGCTGCTGCCGCGCTTCCTGCAGCAGCATCCACAGTTATCGCTGGACCTGGTGATGGAAGATCGCCTGCTCGATGCAGTCGGTGAGGGTTTCGATGTGTCGCTGCGGCTGCGTGCCGAACTGGATGATTCACGCCTGGTGGCGCGCCGGCTGGCGTCGCTGCAGCAGGTGCTGTGCGCGGCCCCGTCCTACCTGCGGCAGCATCCGGCACCGCAGGCGGTGGACGATCTGCAGGCGCACAGCGTGCTGGCCTACAGCCTGTCCGACTCCCCCGGCAGCTGGCCGCTGCTCGGTCCCGATGGCCAGGTGACAATCACCCTGCCCGCGCGCGTCACCGTCAACAACAGCTTGCTGCTGCGCGACCTGCTGGTGGCCGGCATGGGCATCGGTGCCCTGCCCTCGTTCCTGGCCGCTTCGGCACTGGCCCAGGGCGAACTGCAGCAGGTGCTGCCCGACCACCGCTATCCGCCGCGCTTCGTGCATGCGGTCTACCCCACGTCGCGCCATCTGCAACCCAAGGTGCGTGCCTTCATCGATTTCCTGCACGCCGAGCTGCCCGGCTGCGCTGGCCTGGATTCGTAACCGCCAGCGAAAACTGAGCTGCCCGCGGCGTGCTGTTTCGGCCACGCCGCGCTGCCTAATCTGCCGCCTCCCCTCTCACCGATGGCAGGCAGATGTCTTCCGTTCCTTCCCCCGCCACCGCCGCGCCGGTGGTCGATTTCTTCCACGACGTGGTCTGCGGCTGGTGCTTCGTGCTGGCCCCGCGCCTGAAGCAGGTCTCCGCCGAACTCGGCATCCAGGTGCGCCACCGCAGCTTCGTGCTGCAGGACTCGCGCGCACAGATGGTCGAGGTGTTCGGCTCGATGGAGCGCGCCAAGGCGATCATCCTGCGCCACTGGACCGACTGCGCCGCGCATGAAGACACCGCGCGCATCGATATCGAAGGCATGCGCGCGCAGGACTTCGAGTATCCCTCCGGCTGGCTCGGCGCACTGGCCTGCCAGGCCGCCGGCATGCTCGGTGGCAACGACGCCCATGGCGCGATGTTCGATGCCGTGCAGTGGGCGCACCTGCACCAGCACCGCAACATCGGCGACGCCGAAGTCCTGCTGGATATCGCCGAAGCGCTGGGCCACCCGCGTGGCGCCTTCGCTGACCACATGCGCAGCGACGCAGTACGCCAGCGCGTGCAGGTCGATCGCGCCGAAGCCGCTGCCCTCGGCATCCGTTCCATACCCACCGTGATCGGCGGCAACGGCCTGCGCCTGCAGACCCTGCCGCTGCCACACCTGCGCCAGGCCCTGGCGCACCTGGTCGCGGCCTGAGCCGCACCCTCCCCCACCCTGCAAGGAGATTCCCCATGACCCCACGTACCCTGGCCACCGCGCTGGCCCTGCTGCTGGCCGGCACCGCCGCTTCCACCACCGTGTCCGCGCACGAACGCGTACCCTCCGGCCAGCAGGTCGGCACCAGCCCCTGGGGGCCGAAGGACGAGATCGGCCGCCTCAACCTGATCACCGAGGCCTCGCGTGCGGCGATCCTGTCGCGGGTCAGCGGCGGCAAGGCCTATGACCTGGCCACCGAGTACTACGTCGGCATGCCCAGCTGGCAGGATGCCGGCGACCCGCACTACCAGTTCTGGATGACCCACACCCCGCGCGGCACGGTGATGGATGATCCGATGGGCGTGGGCGAAACCATGAACCTCACCCGCAGCTACACCGGCACCGCGTTCTCGATGTACAGCCACACCGGCACCCACATCGATGCGCTGAACCACTTCGGCATCCATGGAAAGATCTGGAATGGCTTCGAGGCCGACAAACACCTCGGCGACCGTGGCTGGAATGTCACCGGCATCGAGAAGTTCCCGCCGTTGATCGCGCGTGGCGTGCTGATCGACGTGGCCACCGCCAAGGGCGTGGACATGCTGCCGGACAGCTACCGCGTCACCCGCCAGGACCTGAAGGATGCGCTGGCACGCCAGAAGGTGAAACTGCAGCAGGGCGACGTGGTGCTGATCCGCACCGGCCGCATGCGCCTGTTCGAACAGCCCAAGGCCTACATGGCCAACCCGCCGGGCATGGGCCTGGACGCGGCGCGCTTCCTGATCGAGGACAGCGGCGCGATGATCGTCGGTGCCGACAACCTCAGCTTCGAGACCTTCCCCTCGGAGGTGTCCGACGACTACGTGCCGCTGCACACCTACCTGCTGGCCCAGCAGGGCGCGCCGATCATCGAGCTGGTGGCGCTGGACGAACTGGCCCACGACAAGGTCTACGAGTTCGCCTTCATCGGCGGCCCGCTGAAGATCCGCGGTGGCGATGCCGCGCCGCTGCGCCCGGTCGCGCTGCCGGTCCGCCCGTAACCGGGGACATACCCGGGTAGCGCCGGGCCATGCCGGGGGGCCGACCTTGGTCGGCACCCCTACCCCTTCAGCAACCTGAAATCCGATCCTCCGATTTCATTAGTAATTCTACTCACAAGGCGAGTAGCATGTCCGGTCTCAGCCCCTGATACCGGCCCGTCGATACTCGCGTCATGCCCGCCGTTTCCGCCCGTTCCTGCCGCTTCCAGCCTGCCCGGCGCCTCCCCTGGAGGATCCGCTGATGGGTGCCGTCGTCGCCCTCGACCGGCTGCTTGACGGCCGCCAGCTGTGGCGCGGCCCGGCCCGCCAGGGGCCGGCCAGCGACCATCTGGCCAGCGGTCACCCGGCACTGGATGCGCGCCTGCCCGGCGGCGGCTGGCCCAGCAGCGGGCTATGCGAGGTACTGCAGGCCGCGCCCGGCGTCGGCGAACTGGCTCTGGTCTGGCCAGCGCTGGCGAAGCTGAGCCAGCGCGACCGCCCGATCGTGCTGGTCGCCCCACCCTATCGCCCGCACGCTCCGGCCTGGGCAGCGGCCGGGCTGGATCTGACCCAGCTGCAGATCATCCACGCCGCGCCGAAACAAGCGTTGTGGGCCACCGAACAGTGCCTGCGCTCGGCCGCCTGTGCAGCAGTGCTGTGCTGGCCACACCAGGCCGATGACCGCTCACTGCGCCGCCTGCAGGTGGCGGCCGACAGCGGCCAGTGCCTGGGTTTCGTGTTCCGCGAGGCGCAGGCGGCGCGCAATCCCTCCCCGGCCAGCCTGCGCCTGCAGCTCGACCACGGCCAGGTGCGGGTGCTGAAGTGCCGTGGCGGCCTGCCGCCGGCGCAGCCGTTGCCGCTGGCCATCGCCCACTGAGGCCGCGCCATGCACTGGGCCTGTCTGTTGTTGCCGCAGCTGGCGCTGGACAGCGTGCTGCGCCTGCAGCCCGACCCGCAGCGGCCACTGGTGCTGCTGCAGGGGCCGGCACAGCGTCGCGTACTGCGTGCGGTCAGCCCGTCGGCACGCGCAGCGGGGCTGCGCCCGGGCATGCTGCTGTCGGCTGCGCAGGTACTGGTGCAGGACCTGCATCTGCACGATTACGATCCCAGCGCCGAACAGCACACCCGGCAGCTGCTGGCCAGCTGGGCCTATGCCTACAGCTCGCAGGTCAGCCTCGATTTTCCGCACGCGCTGGTCATGGAAATCGGTGCCAGCCGTGCCCTGTTCGGCGACTGGCTGACGATCGAGCAGCGGCTGCGCAACGAACTGCATGAGCTTGGTTTCCGCCATCGCCTGGTGGCCGCACCCACCGCGCATGCCGCGCGCGTGCTGGCCAACGTTCACGACGGCCTCGGCATCGATGCGCAGCAGCTGCCAGCGGCACTGGCGCAGCTGCCCTTGCCGCGCTGTGGCCTGCCCAGCGAAGCAGTGACCGTACTCGGCCGTTCCGGCCTGCGCACGCTGGGTGCGGTGCTCGAGCTGCCGCGCGACAGCCTGGCCCGGCGCTTCGCACCGGACGTGCTGCAGCAGCTGGATGCGCTGCGCGGGCTGCCCACCGCGCCACTGCGCTACTACCAGCCACCGGACCGTTTCGATGCGCGCATCGAATTCGAATACGAGATCGAATCCAGCCAGGCCCTGCTGTTTCCGCTGCGTCGCCTGCTGCTGGACCTGGCCGCATTCCTGTGTTCGCGCGATGGCGGCGTGCAGCGCTTCGACCTGCATTTCGAGCACGACATGCTGCCGGCCAGCGTGCTGACCATCGGCCTGCTGGCGCCCGAGCGCGATCCCGCGCTGTTGTTCGAGATCGCACGCAACCGCATGGAAGCGTTTGCCCTGCCGGCCGGCAGCCGCGCACTGCGCCTGCAGGCCGAACAGCTGCCACCGTTCGTGCCCGCCGCGCGTGACCTGTTCGATACCCGGCCGGCACAGGCGATGCCCTGGAACCAGCTGCGCGAGCGCCTGCGCGCGCGGCTGGGCGATGACGCCGTGCAGCCGCTGGCGGTGCAGGCCGACCATCGTCCCGAACGCGCCAGTGGCATCCAGCCGCCAGCCAAGCCTCCGTCGTACTGGCCACTGCGCCCCGGCTGGCTGCTGGACACGCCGCAACCACTGCGTGATCCGCGGCTGCGCATCGTCACCGGGCCGGAGCGGATCGAATCGGGCTGGTGGGATCAGGCCGATGCACGGCGCGACTATTACGTGGTGGAAACTGCTCACGGCCAGCGCGGCTGGGCCTTTCGTGAGCGCAACGACCCGCATGCGCCGTGGATGCTGCACGGCTGGTTCGGCTGAGCCACCATGCACAGCGAACTGCCCGGCTACGCCGAACTGCACTGCCTGTCGGCCTTCAGTTTCCAGCGTGGCGCCTCGATCGCCGAAGAACTGTTCGCGCGCGCCGCCGGCCAAGGCTATCGAGCGTTGGCGATCACCGACGAATGCTCGCTGGCCGGCATCGTACGCGCTTGGCAGGCGGCGAAGACGCATGGCGTGGCGCTGATTGTCGGCGCCGAATTCCAGGTCGAGGATGGGCCGAAACTGGCCCTGCTGTGCACCGACCAGGCCGCCTATACGGGGCTCTGCCAGTTGATCACCACCTGCCGGCGGCGGGCCGCCAAGGGCGAGTACCGCTGCCTGCGCGAGGACCTTCTCGGCCTGCCCGTCGGCCTGCTGTGCCTGTGGCTGGACCGGCAACCGGCCGCCACCGACCTGGAACTGCTGCGCGCCGGCTTCGATGATCGGCTGTGGCTGGCGGTGGAGCTGCACCACGAACACGACGATGCACGCCGCCTGCAGCAGCTGCAGTCCTTCGGCGAACGCCATTGCCTGCCGCTGGTGGCCAGTGGTGATGTGCACATGCATGTACGCCGCCGCCGCGCCCTGCAGGACACGCTGACCGCGATCCGCCACCGTTGCAGCGTGGCCGAAGCTGGATGGCGCCTGTTCCCCAATGGCGAGCGCCACCTGCGCCCACGCACCGCGCTGGCCCAGCTGTACCCGCCTGAGCTGCTGGCCGAGACCCTGCGCATCGCCGAGCGCTGCCACTTCACCCTGGAACAGCTGCAGTACACCTATCCGCGTGAGCTGGTGCCCGAAGGGCATGATCCGGACAGCTGGCTGCGCGTGCTGGTCGAGCGTGGCATCCCGTGGCGCTGGAAGAACGGCATCCAGCCGGCACAGCGCGAGCAGATCGAACACGAACTTGCGTTGATCAAGCAGAAGAACTACGCCTCCTACTTCCTCACCGTGCAGGACATCGTGCGCTTCGCCCGCAGCCAGGACATCCTCTGCCAGGGGCGCGGCTCGGCGGCCAACTCGGCGGTGTGCTTCGTGCTGGGCGTGACCGAGATCGACCCGGCGCGCAGCAACCTGCTGTTCGAGCGCTTCATCTCCGCCGAGCGCGACGAGCCACCGGATATCGACATCGATTTCGAGCACGAGCGCCGCGAAGAAGTGCTGCAGTACGTGTTCAAGCGCTATGGCCGCGAACGCGCCGCCTTGACTGCGGTGGCGATCAGTTACCGTGGCCGCAGCGCGATCCGCGACGTGGCCCGTGCACTCGGCCTGCCGATGGACCAGGTCAACGAACTCGGCGCGGCGATGGACCACTGGGGCGGCCACGTACCACTGCCGGAGACCCTGCGCGAGCGCGGCTTTGATCCGGAAACACCGCTGATGCGGCGGCTGCTGGCACTGACCACCGAGCTGATCGATTTCCCGCGCCACCTGTCGCAGCACCCGGGCGGCTTCGTGATTTCAGAGCACCCGCTGTCGACGCTGGTACCGGTGGAAAACGCGGCGATGGCCGACCGCACCGTCGTCCAGTGGGACAAGGACGATCTGGATGCCACCGGCCTGATGAAGGTCGACTGCCTGGCGCTGGGCATGCTCACCGCCATCCGTAAATGCCTGGCGATGCTGCAGCAGCACGGCCTGCACAGTGGACGCATGGATGCGATCCCTGCCAAGGATACGAAGACCTACGACATGATCTGCGCCGCCGACACCATCGGCGTGTTCCAGATCGAATCGCGTGCGCAGATGGCGATGCTGCCACGCCTGCAGCCGCGCTGCTTCTACGATCTGGTGATCGAAGTGGCGATCGTGCGCCCCGGCCCGATCCAGGGTGACATGGTGCACCCCTATCTGGAACGGCGGAGGATCCTGCGCGAGCAAGGCCCGGAGGCACTGAACGATCCGGACAATCCGCTCTACCCACCGCAGCTGGAACGCGTGTTCGCGCGTACGCTGGGCGTGCCATTGTTCCAGGAACAGGTGATGCAGCTGGCAGTGGAAGCAGCAGGTTACACACCTGGCCAGGCCGATGCCCTGCGCCGCTCGATGGCGGCATGGAAGCGTCGTGGCGGCCTGGAACCGCATCGGGAGAAGTTGCTGGCCGGCATGTTGAAGAATGGCTTCAGCCGCGACTACGGCGAGCACCTGTTCGAGCAGATCAAGGGCTTCGGTGATTACGGTTTCCCGGAAAGCCATGCTGCCAGCTTCGCCCTGCTGACCTATAACAGCTGCTGGCTGAAGTGCCATCATCCCGCCGCGTTCACCGCCAGCCTGATCAACAGCCAGCCGCTGGGGTTCTACAGCCCCGACCAGCTGCTGCAGGATGCACGCCGCCATGGCATCGGCGTGCTGCCGGTGGACGTGCGCCACAGCGACTGGGACTGCACGCTGGATTTCAGCAAGGGACCGGCGGCGATCCGGCTCGGCCTGCGCCTGATCGATGGCTGCAACGAACCCGTCGTGCAGGCCATCATGCGCGAACGTGCGCAGCGCCCGTTCGACGATGTGGGCGACCTGTGCCAGCGCACCGCACTGGACCGCCGCCAGCAGGGCCTGCTGGCCGATGCCGGTGCACTGCGTGGGCTCAGTGGCCATCGCCATCGTGCACGCTGGGATATCTCCGGCGTGGAAAACCGGCTGCCACTGTTCGACCAGGCCCGCGCCACTGCCGAAGCCCGCGTGCCGTTGCCCCTGCCCAGCGCCTGGGAGGACATGCAGGCCGATTATCGCAGCACCGGCACCACACTTGGCCGCCACCCGATCTCGTTCCTGCGCGCGCAGCTGCGCAGCCGTGGCTGTCTGGACGCTGCACAACTGGCCGGGCATGGCCATGGCCGTCGCGTGCGCATCGCCGGCCTGGTACGCATGCGCCAGCGCCCGCAGACCGCCAGCGGCGTCACCTTCCTCACGCTCGAAGATGAGACCGGCATGGTCAACGCCGTGGTCTGGCGACACCTGGCCGATCGCCAGCACCGGGTGCTGGTCGATACCCAGCTGATGCAGATCGATGGCCGCCTGGAACGCGTCGATGGCGTGCAGCACGTCATCGTGCAGCGCATGCACTGCCTGGATGAACTGCTGCAGGGACTGCGCAGCCACAGCCGCGATTTCCACTGACGATACACAACGTCACACAACGAACTGGCCATTGCCGGTCCGCATCCGCTATCGTCGGCACATCCAAGGAAGGACGACCCGATGCCCCGTGCGCTGCTGCTGACCACCCTGGTGGTCTCGACCCTCGCCCTGCTGGTTTCCGGCTGGACCGCCTGGAGCCTGCATCGCAGCCAATCACCACAGCGCATCATCGAGGCGCGCGGGCTGGTCATCCACGATGCAAGCGGCCAGCCGCGGGTGATCCTCGGCGCACCGGTTCCCGATCCGCTCAGCCAGGGCCGCACCCAGGGGCCGCGTGCCACCGCCCTGTCAGGCATGATCCTGCTCGGTCCCGATGGTTCCGAACGCGGCGGCTACGGCACCAGCGACCGCGGCGGCGAAGCCCTGCTGACCCTGGACGATGCCACCGGCACCACTGAAGTATTCAAGGTCGTCGCCAACCCGGACCGCGGCGCCAGCCTGATGGTCAAGCACCAGAACAACACCGGCGCCATGCTCACCTCCTGGCAGGGCAAGCCGGAGCTGATGTTCGTCGATGACAGCGGCCAGTCCTACTACGTGCGCCCCGGCGCCAACGCCGCGCCCTGATCTGCTTGTGTAGCGTCGAGCCATGCTCGACTGCTTCTATCAACAGCAGCCGAGCATGGCTCGGCTCTACAAAGGCGAAGCAACGTCGAGCATGGCTCGACGCTACAGAGCGAACACCGCCGCCAGGTCATCCGCCAGCTGCCGCAGCTGCGCTGCCCCCAGCGCAGCGCAGGTGATGCGCAAGCCATGCCCCGGCGCTGCCACCGAGAACACTTCGCCCGCGCGCACATGCCATCCACGCGAAGCCAGGGCCAGCACCTGCGGATGGCTGTCGGCCTGCAACGGCAGCCACAGGTTCAATCCTTCCATCGGCAACGGTGTCGGCAGGCCACGCGCATGCAGCAACTCCTGCAGCGAGCTCAGGCGCTGCTGGTAACGCTCACCTGCCGAAGCGATCTTCGCCCGCTGCGTTGCCGACGACAGCACCGAGGTCGCCGCATCCTGCAGCAGGTGACTGACCCAGCCGGTGCCGGACGCCAATCGCAGCCGCAGCCGCATCGCGGTCTCTTCATCGCAGGCCAGCCAGGCCAGCCGCAGGTCCGGGCCGAGCGGTTTGGACAACGAACGCAGCAGCGCCCAGCGCCGGCCATCCAGCGGCAGCACCGAGTGATAGGCCTGCTGCGAGAGCAGCGCGTAGTGATCGTCGATCAACACCGCCACCTGCGGGTAGGCCGCCAACAACTGCCGCAACGCCCGCGCCCGCTTCGCATCCAGGCTCGCCCCGGTCGGGTTGTGTGCCCGCGGGGTCAGCAACACCGCGCGTGCACCGGCCTCCAGTGCCTGCCGCAGCGAATCGACCTGCATGCCATGCGCGTCCACCGCCACCGGCAACGGCGCGTGGCCCACAGCGTTGAGCACGTTGAGGCTGCCGAGGAAGCACGGATCCTCCACCGCGATGCGATCCCCCGGCAGCAGCCACGCCGACAGCAGGCGTTCGATGCCATCGACCGCGCCATGGGTCAGTTCCAGCGCATAGCCCTCCGGGCAGTCCGCATCCAGCGAGGCGCGTGCCAGCGCCTCCAACCTCGGGTCGACCGTGCCCACGCCATACAGCCGTGGTGCGGCCGGGGCCAGGCGCAGGTTCGGCAGCAGGCGTGGATCCGGGTTGCCACCGGCCAGGTCCTGCAGGGCCAGCCCGGGCGTACTGCCTTCACGCGCCAGCGGCGGCGGCAGGCCACGCACCACCGTGCCGCGGCGGCCCGCCGTGCTGGCCAGGCCCGCCGCATCCAGGCGCTTGTAGGCAGCAGCCACGGTGTTGCGGTTCACTCCCAGCTGCTCGGCCAGTTCACGCACCGGCGGCAACACGCTGCCGGCCGGAAGGCGACCCTTGCCGATGCCGTCGCGGATGCTGTCGAAGATCGACTCGGCGCTATGCCCGGTGATTTTCATTTTGTCCTATGCCAAAATATCTCTTGTCCTGTGCCAGTGTATCCCACCCTGGCCACCCTGCATTGGAGGTGCCCGCATGCCCCTTGCCGCTGCCGACTGGCCCGTCGCCCAGTCCGTTGAACAGATCGCCGCCAACCTGGTCACGGTGCGCCAACGCATCGCCGATGCCTGCGCCCGTGTCGGCCGGGACCCGGCCAGCGTGCGCCTGCTGCCGGTCAGCAAGACCGTCGATGACGCCCGCATCCGCATGGCGGTAGCCGCAGGCTGCCACGAACTGGGCGAGAACAAGGTGCAGGAGGCGCAACGCAAGGCTGAAACGATGGCCGACCTGGGCGTGCACTGGTCGGTGATCGGCCATCTGCAGACCAACAAGGCGCGCTACGTGGCGCGCTTTGCCAGCGAGTTCCAGGCGCTGGACAGCCCGCGCGTAGCCGAGGCCCTGCAGCAGCGCCTGCAACTGGAAGACCGCACGCTGGATGTGTTCGTGCAGGTCAACACCTCGGCCGAACCGAGCAAGTACGGCCTGGAACCCGACGCGGTCGAGGCCTTCGTGCAGCAGCTTCCGGCCTTCGATCGCCTGCACGTGCGCGGCCTGATGACCCTGGCCATCTTCACCCCCGATGTCGAGCGCGTGCGCGCCTGCTTCGTGCGCCTGCGCGAACTGCGCGACCAGCTGCAACGCACCGCCCCACCCGGCCTCGACCTGTCGCAGCTGTCGATGGGCATGTCCGGTGATTTCGAAGTGGCCATCGAGGAAGGTGCCACCGTGGTCCGCGTCGGCCAGGCCATCTTCGGTGCCCGTGCCACCCCGGACAGTTTCTACTGGCCGAACAGCGGAGCACCGGCATGAAGCACGCGGTTGTCCTGCAACACGTTGCCTTTGAAGACCTCGGCACCCTGAAACCGTTGCTGCTGGCGCAGGGCTGGCAGCTGCACGTGCTGCAGGCCGGTGTCGATGTGCTCGATGGCGCCGAAACCGCCGATCTGCTGGTCGTGCTGGGCGGTCCCATCAGTGCCAATGACACAGGGACCTATCCCTTCGTCAACGACAGCATTGCCCTGCTGCAGCGCCGGCTGCAGCGGCAGCGGCCGACCCTGGGCATCTGCCTGGGTGCACAGCTGATGGCGCGGGCACTCGGTGCCAGTGTCGCTCCCAGTGGTGGCAAGGAAATCGGCTTTGCGCCACTGCTGCTGACCGATGAAGGCCAGCGTTCTCCGCTGCAGTCCCTGCAGGGCATTCCGGTACTGCATTGGCATGGTGAAGCGTTCGAACTTCCGGCCGGTGCACGCCGCCTGGCCAGCACGCCGGCCTGCCGTCACCAGGCATTCGCCATCGGCAGCCACGCACTGGCCCTGCAATGCCATCCGGAACTGGACGCCCGCCAGTTCGAGCGTTGGCTGATCGGCCACACGCTGGAGCTGGCCCAGGCCGGCATCGATCCCAACGACCTTCGCGCGCAGGCGCGTCGCTATGGCGCACCACTGGCTGCGGCCGCCACCGCGATGTTCGACCATTGGCTGCAGGACCTGCCGGAGACACCACAATGAACTACCGATTGCAGATCCACCGCGATGGCGCCCACTGGGGTCACTTCGACTGCAGCGGCCCCGATGCCCTGCAACGCATGGACGCCATCGCCGCACAGCTGCCTGCCGATCAGGGCTTCCAGCTGAAACGGCAGAAAGGGGTCAGCGAAGAGCGCATCCTGTCCAGCAATGCCGATGGCCTGCGCGTACTGGCTTCGCAGATCCAGTACCGCGACATCTGACCCGACGATGGTAGTGCCGGCCGCTGGTCGGCATCCGACGGGAGAACAGGTTTGCCGGCCAGCGGCCGGCACTACCCTGGCTGTTCGCCCGCGTGCGAAGCTTCACGGATGCTGACCCTGCAACGCGGCAACCACCACGGACTGCTCATCGCCCCGCGCTGGCCCTCCACCCGCATCCAACTGGAAGAAGAGGTACTGCAACGCCTGCTCGACGCGCAGGCAATGCTGCCTGCCGGGCTGCGCCTGCTGCTCACTCGTGGCTTCGAACCCAGCCACAGCCGTCTCGGTGGCTTCCGCCGCGTGGTGCGACGGCTCGGCATTGCGGTGTTCCGCACCTGCTACCCGCAGCGCCGCGATGAGATCGATGCCATCTTCGGTGCCAACGGCCACGACATCGATGGCCGTCACATCGATGTCTCACTGGTACTGCACGGCAAGCGGCTGCGGCTGCTGCCTCTGGGCGTGTTCACCCCACCGCGCTGGCAGGATCATCGCGTCGCCCATCATGCCGAAGCGGTCGCGCAGGTGAAGCGCAGCCTGCAGCATTGCGGCTTCGAGCTGCATCGCAACCCCACCGAAGCCCTGCAGATCCACTGCGACTACCGCCCGCGCTGACGCTGCGGTGGCCCATGTGTACTGCGCCTCATGCCATAGATGCAAATGATTCTCTTTTGCTGTAAGGTGCAGCCGCTGCCCTTGCCGCCGCGGGCTGTTCCCTTTCCCAGTTGTCGCCCGCCCCGTGTCCACGCCTGTCGAACCGACGGATGTCGCGCAGCTGTGCGCAGCCCATTACCGGCCGCTGCACGCCCATGTCCGCCGCAAACTCCCGCAACGCAGCGACGCTGATGACGTCGTCCAGGAAACCTGGCTGCGTGTCGTCAAAGTCGCCACCAGTGGCCTGCTGGGCAATGGCCGCGCCTATCTGTACCGCGTCGCCCACAACCTGATCGCCGATCACTACCGGCAACGCCAGCGCCGTCGCGAAGAGGTGCTGGATGACACGCAGTTGAATGCCATCGCCGATCCTGCGCCCCTGCCCGAGCAGCGACTGCTCGACGCCGAACAACTGCGCCACCTCGACGCGATCATCGCCGCGCTGCCGCCACGCTCGCGCCAGGTGTTCCTGCTGGCCCGTGTGGAACAGTTGGCGCTGGCCGAGATCGGGCGCCAGCTGGGGATCAGCCGGCAGACCGCGCACGGCCATCTGCTGCGCGCCCTGGTCGCATTGCAGCAGGTGCCGGGCGCATGAGCCAGGAGACCATTGCACGCGAAGCTGCACGCTGGTGGCTGGATGCGCACGACGGTGACCGCGATGAGAACGCGTTCGAGCAATGGTGCCGGGCCGATCCACGCCATGCGGCGCAGTACCTGCACCTGCAGGAGTTGTGGCAGGCCGGTGCGGCGACGCCCAGCCTGCAGCGGCAACAGCAGCGCAGGCAACGCCGTCGCCTGCGCGAAGCCGGCATTGCGGTTCTGTTGCTGTGCGCGCTGGGTCTCTACAGCCGCCATGCCTCGCCACCCGTGGCACAGGTACTGCGTACGGCCGCTGGCGAGATCCGCGAGGAAACTCTTCCGGATGGTTCGCATGTCCTGCTGTCACCTGGCAGCGAAGTGAAGGTGCGCATCGATGGGCAGCGCCGCCAGCTCCAGCTGCAGCGCGGCCAGGCCTGGTTCCAGGTCGCCGCCGATGCCGACCGGCCATTCCAGGTGCATACCCCACAGGGCACCGTCACTGCACTGGGGACCGCATTCGATCTTGCCGTGCAGGGCAACAGCAGTGTGGTCACCGTTACCGAGCATCGCGTGCGCGTGGACAGCGGCAACGTCAGCATGCTGGCCGACGACGGCGAGCAGCTGCGCTTCGATGGGCAGGCAACAGCCCATGCAACAACGGCTGCCCCCGGAACATTGGCCTGGCGCGAGCGGCGCCTGCACTGGGTCTCGGCCCCGCTGGCCGACGTCACGCAGGGCCTGGACCGCTGGCATGGCGGGCATACGTGGGTCGTCGGCGAGCAGCTGCGCCAGCAGCCGGTCACCCTGCTCGGCAGTGCCGACGGTGCAGCCAGCAATCGCGACCAGCTGGCCACGCAACTGCAGGTGCGCGTGCTGCGCCTCGGCGCGGGCATACAGGTGTGGCTGCCGCCACGCAGGGAGCAGCGTGATGGACCCTGACATCCGGCCTGCGACTGCGTCTACCCAGGATGACGACGTTCTGCGTCAGCCCCTGGAGCCCCCGATGCTGTGCCCCCGCCCCCTTGTCCTTGCCCTGTCGCTGGCCTGCACCAGCGCCCTTCCGCTGCTGCCCGGCAGTGCCCACGCACAGACCGCCACACGCACCTACGATCTGCCCGCCCAGCCGCTGGCGGCCGCGCTGGACGCCTACAGCCGGCTGACCGGTGTCGACCTGGTGATCGGCGCGGCGCTGCCTGCCGGTCATTCGGCCCCTGCTCTGCGCGGTGACTTCGACGATGCGCAGGCCCTGTCACGCCTGCTGGCAGGCAGCGGCCTGCGACCGCGCTTCGTCGATGCGCGCCGCGCCGCCCTGGAACCGGCGCCGGCTGAACGCATCGATGGCAGCCGTCGCACCGGCCCGCTGCGGGTGCAGGGCACTACCGCGCACGGCCAGGCACCGGGGGCCGGCGCCAGCCAGTATGTACCGGCCATCCGCGATGGCTTTGCGCCCTCGGTCGGCAGCGAACGCGTGGCGATGGCCGAACGCCAGGAAGGCAACAGCCTGCTGCGCTCGATGCCCGGCACCCACAGCTTCCATTCGCGCAGCCAGCCGGGCCTGCAGGTCAACATCCGCGGCATGACCGGTGCCGGCCGGGTCAACACCATGATCGACGGTGTCACCCAGACCTTCCGCAACAATGCCGGGCATGGTTCGGGCGGTCCGTTCGCCTATGTCGATCCCTTCCTGCTGGCCGGTGTGGACGTGCAGCGCGGTGCGGTCGCTGGCGGTGACGGCGCTGGTACGCTGGCCGGCAGTGCCAACTTCCGCACCCTGGATATCGACGATCTGCTGGGTGAGGGCCGTGACTGGGGCCTGCGCGCCGGCTATCGCCATGGCAACAACGGCTATGGCAGCGGCCGCACCTTCGCCGGTGCATGGCGCCACAGCGAAGAAGGTGGCGACCGTCAGTTCGGCCTGCTGGCCGCCGCCAGCAGCAGCCGCAGCAGCGAATACGCGACCGCGCGTGGGCAGAAGAACAACGCCGACCCCGGTAGCCAGCAGCCCAGCAGCTGGCTGCTGAAAGCACGCCTGCAGCCCAGCGACCAGCATCGGCTCGACCTGAGCCACATGCGTTACGAAAACGACTTCTACCACAACTACCCGTGGCAGATTTCCGCGCGCAACCAGCGCGCCAGCTACCACTACACGCCCTATTCGCCATGGATCGACCTGCGCGCGACCTTCGCGAGCAACAAGACCCGGCTGTTCTATCCGCCGGTGGAAGATTCAAGCTACATCGGCCGCCGCACCCACAGCAGCCTGAGCAGCTGGACCCTCGACAACACCAGTCGCTTCGACATCGGCGCACTGCAGGCGCGCTGGAACACCGGCATCAAGCACCAGTCGGACATCTATGTGGCCGATACGCCCATCCTGCGCGGTGCCAACCCGCAGGGTCGCAGCCAGCTGGACAGCGTGTTCAGCACGCTGGAACTGCAGTACGACATCTACGCGCTGACTGCCGGCCTGCGCCAGGACCGCTTCGGCATCCGTGGCCACATCCCGGTGTGCTCGGATGTACCCGGCCAATGCGCGGAGATCAATGGCGGCGACATCGACGTGCGGCGCAGCGAGCGCGCACTCAGCCCGAGCCTGGCGGTTTCACTGCAGGCCACTGACTGGCTGCAGCTGTTTGCCGAGGTCTCGCGCACATCACGGCCGCCGCGCGTGCAGGAGATGTTCTTCGAGAAGATCCCGCTGGAGGACGCCAGCGTCGCCGACGGCATCGGCGCCAATCCGTTCCTGCGCCGCGAGCGCTCGCGCAACCTGCAGTTCGGCGCCAACCTCAGCATCGACTCGCTGCTGGTCGACGGTGACCTGGCACAGCTGCGCATCACCCGCTTCGACAACCGCATCCGCGACTACATCAAGCCGCAGTACCTGCTGATCGTGCATCCGCCGGAAGTGGAACCGCTGGTGGTGCCGATCGACAGCGATCCGCAGCTCAATGCCTGGACCGATGTGCTGGATGCAGACGACTTCACCGCCACGACCCGCTGGATGAACCATCCCGGCGTCGTGCGCATGCGCGGCATCGAGCTGGAGGCGCATTACGCCAGCGAGCACTACCACGCCACGCTCAGCTGGACCCGCTCGCGCACCAGCGCACCGGCCATCGAGTTCGTCAACCTGGAAGACATCACCGCCCTGCCGGACCGCTATTGGACCCTGGACGTAGGCGGCCGCTGGTGGCAGCAGCGCGTGCAGGCCGGCCTGCGCGCTGCGTACTCCGGGCCCACCGAGGAGGGCTACGACTTCTTCCAGACCCGCAAGACCGGCGGCACCGGCGTGCTGCTGGACTTCTACGCGAGCTTCAAGCCCCAGGCCAACACCACGCTGTGGCTGAACATCGAAAACCTGCAGAACAAGGCCTATGACAACAATGCCTCGATCGACAGCATCTTCAGCCCGATCCTGGACCGCGGCAACGGCCGTGGCCGCACGGTCTCGATGGGCGTCAATGTGGCGTTCTAGCCGTCGCTGGCTGCCCGTATGCCTGCTCGCGCTGGCCGCGGTGGCTGGCGCGCAGCCGGTGCCCGGCACAGTGATCGACCTGGCCACTGGCCAGCACCTGGACGAAACCGCATTCGTGACACGCGCGGCGGACGCCCAGCGGCTGTTGCTGGGTGAACGCCATGATCTCGCCGGAGACCACGCCGCCCAGCGCTGGCTGCTGCAGGCCCTGCAGCGGCAGCGCCCGCAAGGTTCACTGGTGCTGGAAATGATCGCCAGCGAGCGCCAGCCACGCCTGCAGCGCGTGCAGCGCTGGCTGGCCAAGGGCAACCAGGCCGAAGGTGCACGCCTGCGGGAACTGCTGGACTGGGATACGCGCTGGCCGTGGGCCGCGTATGGCGGCCTGGTACGGGAGGCTGCCGATGCAGGCACGCCGTTGTTCGGCGGCAACCTGTCGCGTGCCGAGGTCAACGCGCTGCTGGCCTCGACCGAGGGCGTGCGATTCCCGGTGGCCGCTTCCCGCCAGCGCCTGTCGGCGGTGGTGCTTGCCCAGCACGCAGACGCGGCACCGATGCTGGAAGGGATGCTGGCCGTGCAACAGGCCCGCGATACGCGCATGGCGCGGGTGCTGCTCGATGCGCCCGCGCCAGCGCTGCTGGTAGCAGGTCGCTGGCATGTACTGCGCGGTACCGGGGTACCGGGGTACCTGTCACCGGATACGCCTGCGCTGGTGATCGCATTGGCTTCACCGGGTGAAACCGTCGTTGCAGCTGATGCCGATCTGCTGTGGGTGCTGGACGATGAGTGAGCGTGGCCAACACTGGCAGGCGATCGCGATCACCGTCGTCCTGCATCTGCTGCCACTGCTGCTGTTGGTGCACTGGGTCGCGATGCCGCCGATGCTGCCGCCGCCGGAGCAGGACGTGCGCATCAGCCTGCGCCTGCTGGCACCGGCCACGCCGCCGCAACCGGTGGAGGAACGCCAGGCCGAGACCCCCAGCCAGGCGCAGCAGGCCCGCGCCTCGCAGCCCACGAAGTCGCCGCCGCCACCCAAGCCTACGGCGGCGCGCGAGGGAGAGCTGGCCGCCAGCGAAACGGGTGGGACGGGCCGCCAGCCACTGCCAGTCGCCCCGCCTGCGGCCGCGACCGATGCAAGTCCCGCACCGGCATCGATCACGGCCGCGCCGCCTGCTCCAGACGCGCCACCGGCAGACTTCCAGGCCGGCGCCGCCAGCGACCAGTGGGAAGCCCGCCTGATGGCGCGGCTGGAGCGTTACCGCTACTACCCTGCCGCCGCGCGCTCGCGCCGGCAGCAGGGCACTGCGTGGGTCAGGGCCAGCATCGACCGCGAAGGTCGCCTGCTGGCGCTGCGGCTGGAGCAGTCCAGTGGCCAGCCGATGCTCGATGACGCCGCGCTGCAGACCTTCCGTCGCGCGCAGCCGCTGCCGCCCATTCCCGATGAACTGAAGGCACCGCAGGAGCTGGTGGTGCCGGTGGAGTACTACCTGCGCTAGGCGGCATAAGCCTCCGCCTCGATCTCGAACAGCATGCCGTCCAGCGCCAGCCGCGGCACCGGGATCAGCGTGCAGGTGGGCGCGGCGCGGTTCGGCCAGCGCCGCCGCACCTGATGGGCGATGATGCCCAGCCGGTCTTCGTCGTGGTCCACCACCAGGATGCGCAACCGCGCCACATCAGCCAGGCTTGCCTGCGCCGAGCGCAGCGCGGTCTGCAGGTTGTCCAGCGCCTGCCCGACCTGGTCTTCGAAACTGGGCGAGAGACGGCCCTGGGCATCTTCACCGCCCTGCCCGGCGACATGGATCACCCGTGCCGGCAGGCGCACCACCGCCACGTGGGAGTAGCCGTTCGCGGAAGGGTCGTAGAGGCCGGGAGGATTGAACAGCTCTAGCAGGCCATGGCTGAGGTCCGGTGTGGTCAGCAGGTTCATGCCGCGCGCCTCGTGGGGGTTGCAGGCAGTCTGTGACCTCAACCCAGGTTGAGGTCAAACGGATCCGGTGCAACAGACCGGTCTGCCACGCGCAACGATCACGCCGACGTGTAGAGCCGAGCCCGTACTCGGCTGCGCTGCGCGAATGGCAGCCGAGCATGGGCTCGGCTCTACCGTTCCCCGCTCACGTCCACGCCGGGTCTGCCGTGAAATCGATGGTCAGCCAGAACGTGCTGCCGCGCGCATCCAGCCGCACCGCGATCTCATCGCGCATCGCATCAACCTCGCCCACCGACCCCAGCGGCGTACCCGGGTCGGCCAGCACATGGATCTCGATGAAGCGCATCCGCCCCATCTTCGCCACGTGACTGGTAAAACCGGCATAACCGCGCTCGGCCACGAATGCCTGCATCACCTGCTGCACGCGCCGGTCCAGATCATCCGGCGCCACCTGCAGTACTTCACGCATGGCCTTCCACGCGCTGCGCGCCGGCACCGGCAGCACCGCCAGGCTGATCAACGCCAGCACGATCGAATCCAGGTACGGCACCCAGTGGTGCCATTCGCCCCCCTGCAGGGCCAGGGCCAGTACGAAGGCCAGTACCACCGCCAGGCTCATCAACCCACCCAGCAGCCAGCCACGCACGTCCAGCCACAACAGCGCCGAGCGCAGATGCCGCGCTCGTTGGGCGACAAACAGCGCCATCGCCAGGTTGCTGGCACTCAGCAGTGCCGCCCACCACAGCGCGGGCCCGAATTTCACTTCATGCCCGCCCGTGGTCAAGCCAATCACCGCGTTGGCCAGCGCATACACGCAGGCCAGCGACAGGATCACCCCACCGAGTGCCTCGACCATTGGCTCCAGGTGCCAGTAGCCGTACTGGAAGCGCGGGCTCTGCTCCCGCGCCACCAGCCGCAGTACCGACAGCGACACCAGGGTCAACGCAACGTCGACGAGGCTGTACACGCCGTCGAACAGGATGGCCTGCGATCCCACCAGCAGGCCACCGCCGAAGCCGACCGTGCTCACCGCCAGGGTGACCCCGATGGAGAACTTCAGGATGCGTTGCTCGCGCGCGGTATCCATCCTCCGCCGAACGACCGACCGTTGCCGGTCAGGCCTTCAGCACCTCCACCTTGTACGAAACCGCATCACCCTCCTGCTCGATGATCAGCCCGTGCACGTCCGACTCGAAGCCCGGGAAACGAGCGTTCTGTTCGCGGGCGATGCGCAGCGACTGGATGATCGGCTCGTCACTGTCGCCAAAGCGCTCGCCCGGCATGATGGTCGGAATGCCCGGCGGGTACGGCACCAGCATGGTCGCGGCGACGCGGCCACTGAGCTGCTCGATGTCGACCCGCTCGATCTCGCCCTTGACCAGGTGGTTGTAGGCATCGGCCGGGGTCATCACCGGGGTCGGCAGATCCACGTACATCTCGCGCATCACCTTGGCCACCGCAAATTCCTGGTTGAACGCATGCAGTGCATCGCACAGGTCACGCAGGCCCCAGCCGGCGTAGGCATTGGGATAGTCGGCCGCCAGCGTCGGCAGTGCCTGGCTCAGCGGCGCGTTGCGGTCATACAGCTCCTTGAACGCCATCAGCTCGGTGACCAGCGTGCTCCACTTGCCCTTGGTGATGCCCATCGAGAACAGGAACAGCACCGAGTACAGGTTGGTCTTCTCCACGGTAATGCCGCGACCCCACAGGAACTTGCTGAGCACCGCCGCCGGAATGCCCAGCTTGCCCATGCTGCCGTCCATCGCCAGGCCCGGGGTCAGCAGGGTCACCTTGATCGGGTCGATCAGCACGTAGTCATCGACCAGGTTCTCGAAGCCGTGCCAATGGGCATCCGGTTGCAGGTACCACTCCTCGCGTTTGGCCACCAGCGGCGCCGGCGTATCACCCTTGTCCAGGCTGCGCTCGACCTGGGTCGGCTGCCACACACTGAACCACCAGTCGTCGCGGCCCAGATCGTCACGGACGTGCAGCATCGCGCGGCGGAACGCGATCGCCTCGTCGTGCATCTCCTGCACCAGCGAACGGCCAGCCTCGCCTTCCATCATCTTCGAGGCCACGTCGCAGGCCGCGATCACCCCGTAGTGTGGGCTGGTCGAGGTGTGCATCATGAACGACTCGTTGAAGCGCTCGGCGTCCAGGTTGCGTTGCGCCGAGTTGCGCACGTGGATCATCGAGGCCTGCGAGAACGCCGCCAGCAGCTTGTGGGTTGAATGCGTGGTGAAGATGATCGCATCCTGCTCACGGGGCTTGCCTTTGGCCATGCCGTAGTGGTTCTCGTAGAACGGATGGAACGCGGCGTAGGCGTACCAGGCCTCATCGAAGTGCAGGAAATCGACCGCGCTGCCGATCTCATCAGCGATCTTCTCGGCGTTGTAGCACAGGCCGTCATAGGTCGAGTTGGTGACCACTGCGATGCGTGGCTTGGAACCGGCCTGGTAGGCCTGGCTGGCCAGCGGGTTGGCAGCAATGCGCTGCTGCAGCGACTCCGGCGTGAACTGGTCCAGGCTGATCGGGCCGATGATGCCGTGCGCGTTGCGGCTTGGGGTGAAGTACACCGGCACTGCACCGGTCATGATCAGCGCGTGCAGCAGCGACTTGTGGCAATTGCGATCGACGAACACCACGTCACCGCGCGCCACCGTGCCGTGCCAGACGATCTTGTTGGCGGTGGAGGTGCCATTGGTGACGAAGAAGGTATGGTCGGCGCCGAAGTTGCGTGCCGCTTCTTCCTCGGCATCCTTGATCGGGCCGGTATGGTCGAGCAGCGAGCCCAGCTCCGGCACCGAGATCGACAGATCGCTGCGCAGGGTGTTCTCGCCGTAGAACTGGTGGAATGCACGCCCCACCGGCGACTTGGTGAACGCCACGCCACCGGCATGGCCCGGCGTATGCCAGGAATAGTTCGACTCGGCCGCATGATGGATCAGCGCCTTGAAGAACGGCGGCAGCAGGTTCTTCATGTAGTCTTCGGCTGCGCGCATCACCTGCCGCGAGATGAAGCTCTTGGTGTCTTCGAACAGGAAGATGAAGCCGTGGATGTACTTGAGCAGCTTGCTCGGCACCTTCTCGATGGTGCGGCGCTCGCCGTACAGGAACACCGGCAGGTTGGCGCGGCGCGCACTCTGCTCACGCAGGAAGGCAGTCAGGCGCTGGAACTCGCCATCCACCTCTTCGCTGCCATCGATCGAAATCAGCACTGCCGAGGCCGCCACGTAGGTGCGGGCACCGGCGCGCGCATCATCCAGGTTCAGGCCGCACAGCACGCGCTGGTCGTTGCTGCGCAGTTCTTCCACCAGGGCGCGGATCAGGATGCCGCCGATGCGCGGCGACTCGTAGTCGTTGTCGATGACAATGACCGGATAGTCCAGGGACTTGAAGTACACGTTGATTCTCCTTGTCGAACTCAGGAACGCTGGGCGCCGGCGCTGATGGCCGATGCCTCGCGGGCGCGCTGCCGCTGCTGGCGGCGCTCCTCGCTGAAGAAGGGATAGAACACGGTGATGAACAGCACGAACAGGAAGGCGTACTGCACGATGGTTCCCGACGAGCCGTAGATCGCCCACAGGCAGTACACAACGGTCAGGCTGGTCAGGGTCCAGAACGCACCGGTATGGACCAGGGTGTGCGAACGCTCGACCACGAAGTAGCAGGCCACGCACGAGTAGATGTAGGGCAGCAGGGTCAGTACCACGGCGGCCGACGTGATGACGTCGAACTGTGCCGACGCGGTTTCCGAGGTGGAGGTGACCAGCACCGCCAGGGTCATCAGCACCGCTACGATCAGCACGCCCTTGACCGGCACGTCATTCTTGTTGGTCTTGCTGAAGATGCTCGGGAACAGCCCGTCGTCGGACGCCGCCTTGGCGCTCTGTGCGGTCAGCAGGATCCAGCCGCCCAGCGAACCCGCCGCGCCGATGAAGGCGCACAGGCTGACCAGCGCACCGCCCCAGCCACCGACGGCCTTGGCCGCAGCCAGAGCGAACGGGGCATCGGAGGTCTGCAGTTCGCCGTTGGGCACCATGCCCATGATCACCGAGGAACTGGCGATGTAGGCGATGGCAGCCAGGAACACACCGGCCAGGGTGGCACGGGCCACGTTCTTCTCCGGGTTTTCCACCACGCCGGCGGTGACCGAAGCGGATTCGACGCCGATGAAGGCCCACAGGGTCAATGCCGCAGCGCTGGAGATCGCGCCGAAGTTGGATTCACCGGACACGTTGTAGGCGCCCTTGAAGATGTCGGCATCGAAGAAGAACCAGCCGAAGATGGCGATGCCCAGGATCGGGACCAGCGCAAAGCTGGTGGTGACCGTCTGCACGCGGCTGACGAAGGCCGGGCCGATCACATTGGCGAAGCTCAGCGCCCACACCAGGATCAGCACCGCGATGCAGCGCACCAGCGGCTCGGACAGGATCGGGAAGAAGTAGCTGAAGTAGCCGACCGCCGCAATCGGGATGGCGACGTTGCCGATCCAGTTGGCGAACCAGTAGATGGTGTTGGTCTGGAAGCCCATGTAGGGCCCGAACCAGTCGCGCGCATAGGCGTATGGACCGCCCGCCTTGGGCGCCAGCTTGCCCAGCTTGGCGAACACGAACGCCAGCAGCAGCGCACCGGCGGTGGTGATCAGCCAGCCCCAGATCGAGGCGGTACCGATCTTGGCCAGGCTGGAGGGCAGCAGGAACACACCGGAGCCCATCATGTTGCCGGCGACGAGGAAGGTGGCTCCGACCACCCCGATTTTCTTTGCTTCTGCCATGACAATCTCCTGTACTGGCATGAGCCCGGTGCGGCCGGGCGTGGGGACGGTTGCGCTGGCGTAACGCCGCTGGCGCTTACTTGATGAAGTTGTATTGCAGGCTGCCCTGCACCCGGACCGTGTCGCCGCGCGCGCCGCCCTGCTGTTCCAGGCGCCCGTACAGCAGCTCCATGCCCATCGTCCACGACGGTGCCGGGCTCCAGATCAGGTTGAACACGCCGTAGCGGCTCTGACGGAATGCGTCGGCCGCCAGTGCAGCATTCCGCTCCAGGGTCAGCTGGCCGACGATCAGGTTCGAACGCCACAGCTCGGACCAGTAATGGGTGTAGCCAACGAAACCACCGTGCAGGTCCAGCGCATCAAGGCGGCCATCGGCACCGACCACCGCGTCCAGCCCGGAGCCGGTCAGGTCAGCGGTGTAACGGCTCAGGCCGCGCCCACCGAGGGCACCGAACAGCAGCAGGTCGCGCTCGCCCACCGACGCCGATCCGCTCAGCTGCAGGCCACCGGCCATGCGCCGGTCGCGCTCATCGTCACCGTCATACGCCAGGCTGCGTGCCACCGCGCCCAGTTGCAGGTGGCCCCAGTCGCGCTCCATGCGCGCCGTCACCGTCACATCCGGCAGCCGGTTCACCGCCGCGCGCTCATCGCTGGCACCGGCAAGTTCAGTCTTCGGATCTTCGGCGGCAACAGTCAGGGTGTTGCCCTTGCCCATCGCAAAGCTGTGGTGGATGCCGGCCACCAGCAGATAGCCCGCACCACCCGGACCGGCGAAATCCAGCGTGTCAGGCAAGCTGTCCGGATCCATGAAGCTGGAATAGCCGTAGCCCGCGTAGGTATTGCCGAGCTGGCCATAGGCGTGGCGCAGGCGGAATTCATAACCATCACTGCTGCCGAAGAAGTCGTTCTCCAGGTAGAAGCGCAGGTTCCCGTGCGAGGTCGGGCGCCGCGCCTCGAAACTGAAGCGGGTCTGCTTGGCATGGATGTTGAAATTGGACACGTCACGATGACGGCCGCCCACTGGCATCGACGAAGGAATGAACTGATCTTCGTCGCCGGCTGCGCGCGAATCGGCGATGGCATCGAGCTTGGCGTAGCCGCCAATGCGGATCACCGTATCGGTGCCGGGAATGGCGAAGAACCCCTTCAGATCCGGGTCGGTTGGGCCGGCCGCACTGTCCGGTCGCGATGCCGCGGTGGAAGGATCGGCCACCGATTCACGCTGCGGCAGCACCGGTTGTGCCACGCCCGGCACCTGGGTGGGATGCAGCAGATGGGTAGCGCCTGCAGGTGCGGTCGCAGGCGCAGGGATCTGCGCGACGGCAGGCGCAACCGCGCCATTACGCTGCTCAAGCCGATCCAGCCGCTGCTGCATGCCTTCCAGTACCTGACGCATGGCCGCGATCTCACGGCGCAGCGCCTGCGCGTCCTCCTTGTCATCAGCCTGTGCATATGCCGGCGTGATCGCCAATACGGTCAAGCAGGCCAGACTCAGTACCGCCACGCGCATTGCATCCTCCCTGGACGTCCATGTTCATCTCGCAGGCCGAACGCACGCATGCGCGGCTCCGGCCCCAAGTTGCAGTTGCTGGAAATGCGGATACTGCGTCGACGGCGGCGGCCAGCCTGCGCACTGCAGGCAACAGGACGATGACGCTGCCCTGCCCGCACCGATGTCGACTCCATCAAGGCCGCGCTGCCAAAGAGGTGGCGACCGCAGCGGTCTGGGTAACAAGCACGGAGTGAGAATGTCGTGAATGGCTGTGCCGGCCGACCCTGATCAGGGCGTGGCGAGCGCGGCATCC
Organism: Stenotrophomonas geniculata; assembly: GCF_034508895.1. Classification (NCBI taxonomy): domain Bacteria; kingdom Pseudomonadati; phylum Pseudomonadota; class Gammaproteobacteria; order Lysobacterales; family Lysobacteraceae; genus Stenotrophomonas; species Stenotrophomonas geniculata. The sequence goes on along the minus strand of NZ_CP140571.1, from coordinate 3,734,553 downwards.
GTCGCGCAGTGACGCTGTATTCCATGCGTCACAGGCTAATCCGCCTGTCGTTTTTGGCCTTGATTGGAATCAAGGCGTGATGCTTGATGTCAGTCACGATTCAGACGTGACGATGAACCAACGTTGCGCGGGCCTGCAACCGGAAGGCCGGCCACAGAATGCAACAGGCCCGCATGCTGCCATGCGGGCCTGTGCAATGTTTCATGAAGCTGGCGCCACTCAGCGCGGGCCAAGCACCGTCTGCAGATCGGCACCCTGCGGCAGGCCCGCACGACGCTGTACCTGGCCCTGTGCGTCCTGGAACAGAATGCCCGGCGTGCCCTGGAAGCCCATTTCGATCATCAGTACCTGATTGGCATCGAGCTTGCCAGCAATTTCGCGGCTGATGTTCGGCAGCGCCTTGATGCCACCGCGATCAAAATCGTGCTCGTTCTGCAGCAGCGCTGCACTCGGGTCACGGGCTGCGAGGATGGCCGCCGCCTTGGCCGGGCTGTCCTCGCGGATGACGCCGACCATGATGTGACGCAGCTGCACCTTGCCCGCATCGACCCACGGCCGTGCCGCTTCCCAGAACTTGTGGCAGTAAGGGCAGTTGGCATCGCTGAAGGTATAGACCACGCGCGGCGCATCGGCCTTGCCGTCACGTACCCAGGCGCTGGATTCCAGTTTGGTCCACATCTTGGCCGACATCGGCGAGGCCACCAGCTTCTCAACGGCCTCAGCGGCTACATCGTTGCCCTCCGCATCGAACAGGCTGCCGACCAGTACATGCTTGCCATCAGCAGTGACATAGGCCGCTGCCGGCTGCTGGCCGCCGACCACGCCGGCGAAACCTCGCAGGCCACCGGGGGCATCGAATTCGGCGACGACCTCGAACCCATGCTTCTCGATGCCCTTCAGCACCGCAGGGCGATCGCCCTTGTTGGCAGCGGCTGTGGCGCTCGCTGCCGGTGCCGCGGCGGTCTTGCCCGGCGGCGTCTGTGCCTGGCTGCAGGCGGCCAATGCCAGCAGGACCGGCAGCAACAGCACCGCCGGGGCGGTGCGCAGGGAAGTCGACAACATGGGAACTCCGTAGTGAGATGCCCGCGCAGGCTACCGCAGCCGGCGCAGTTTGTGTTCAAGACCCGCTGCCGTCAGTTCGCCGAGGTGCAGTTCACGCAGGCGCCCTTCGGCGTCGAAGAACAGGGTCGAGGGATAGGCCTGCACACCCAGCACCGTGGATGCCGCAGCGTCATCGTCCAGCAATACGTTGCCCAGCAGGAGCCGTTCGCGCGCAACGAAACCCTGGACCTCCTCAAGGGTTTCACCCTGGTTGAGGAACACGAACTGCACGTCCGCATGTGCCTGCTGTGCCGCTGCCAAGACCGGCATCTCGCGCCTGCAGGGACCACACCAGCTGGCCCACAGGTTCAGCACCAGTGGCTTGCCACGAAACTGCTGGAGATCCACTCTGCCCCCTTGCAGATCAGCAACCTGCAATACCGGCAAGGGCATCCGCCGCTCCTGCCAGGCGGACAACAGCTGACTGCCGCCCGCCCAGAGCAGCACACCTGCCAACGCCGCGCCCAGCACCGGGGCGCGCAACGCCCGCCATGGGCGCAACCGCCACAGTCCCCATGCCAATCCCGCAACCAGGACAACCGCGAGGTGGTAGCCACCATCGCCAATCTGCAGAATGCTCCACGGCGCCTCGCGATACAGCGCGAAGTTCAAGGCCACGAAGCTGATGCGACCACACAGCAGGCCCACCAGCAGCATGTCCAGAACCATGCTGGGTGCGGAAGGCAGCGGCATGCCGTCCTTCCTGCGTGGCCACAGACGCGCCACGGCCATCGCCAGCACTACGCACACGAGAATCAATACCACCGGCATCGGCACCGGCCCAACGCTCGACATCAGACCACCTGTTCAATCGTCCACTGGCTGCATGGTCGAAGTGTCGCGCTCCGGTTGCAAGCCCGACGATGCTGCCCGCATCAGGCCGCGCTGCGCCCCAGTTGCATCACCGACGGCGATTGCAGCCCGCGCAGACTGCCCGCCACCGACGGCATCAAGGGCCGCTCGCGGCGCTTGCTGCTGACGTGACGCCGATAGTTCGCCGGCGTCATGCCAACGATGCGCAGGAACAACCGGCGAAACGCACTCTGATCGGCGTAGCCGACGCCCCAGGCCACCTCATCGATACCCGCTCCCTGCTGCAACAGGGTCTGCGCCTTGGCGATGCGCAGCCGTTGGCAGTACTCGATCGGCCGCAGGCCGGTGGCCTTGAGGAACCGCCGCTGCAGCGTGCGCGGCTCCAATCCGGAGACTTCGCAGATCGCGGCGAGGGTAGCGCCGCGTGCCGCCGTGGTGTGCAACCAGCGCTGTGCCTTCAATACATCACGATCGCCATGTGCGAAGTTGGCGCTGAAGCGTTCCAGATCCTGCTGGATCGTGGCGGGCACGGTGATGCCCAGCTGCTGCGCCACCGCACTGGCCACGCCCTGCCCATGCAGCCGGTACAACAGCCGCAGGCCCAGGAAGCGCCAGGCCTGGCCCCCGCCGACCGTCAGCAGGTCGCCGTCATCCACCAGCGCCCGCTCGCTCGGCACCCAGCTCGCGGCCTGCGCCTGCAGGCCTGGATGGCGCCCGAGATCGGGGCCACTGACCGTACGCCCGGCCAGCAATCCGGCCCGTGCCAGCACGCTGACGCCATCACTGGCGGCGGCCAGCAGGCTGCCACCGTCATAGTGCGCGCGCAGCCAGTCCAGCAGGACCTCATCCGCGCGCAGGCACGCGCCGGCACTGATCTGGCCGGGAACCGCAATCACAGCCGGGATGGCCGCATCGAGCATTTCCGCACCCGCAATACGGTGCACACCAGTCTGGCTGGCCGGCACGATCCAGCGGGTGACCAGCACCCGCTTGAACGGCCGGCGCTGCTGCTGGGCAAGGCGATTGGCAACGTGCGCCATTTCGGCCAGTACGGAGGCGGCAGACGGATCACCTCCCGGGTATTCAACCACCGCGATCTCGACGAATCCTTCGTTCCTGAATCCTTCCACAGACCACCTCCTCGGTTCGTTGCAGGCCATCGAACGGCCGGTTCAGGCGAAGGGTAGGAACTGGCCCATCGGCGGGGCTATGAAGAAAGTTGCAAAGTGCGCTGAATGCGCGCACCCGGGCCAAGCCTTGACTCTCGACCAGACTCCAGGCTTCACAATGGCCGGCAGCATCCGCAGGAATCCGCCATGAACATTGGACAACTGGCCCGCCAGGCGGGCGTGCCGATCGATACGGTGCGCTACTACGAACGACAGCAGCTGCTGCCGACCGCGGCCCGCTCGGCGGGTGGCTACCGCATCTTCGGCGAGCAGGATCTGCGCCGGCTGCGATTCATCCGCCGCGCCAAGGCGCTGGGCTTCAGCCTGGAAGAGATCGGCGAGCTGCTCGTACTGAGCGATCAGCACTCGCAGGACATGGGCAGCGTGCGCGACACCGCGCAGGCCCGCCTGCAGGACATCGCGCAACGGATGGCCGAGCTGCAGCGCATGCACACCGCACTTTCGCAGCTGGTCGACGCCTGCCCCGGTCACGGCACGCTGGACCAGTGCCCGATCCTGGCGGCACTGACCGACAACGTTGCACAGGCGAAAGGCGACTGACATCGGCTTCGCAACGCACGTGAAGAAAAGTGCAACAAATGCTTGCCAACCCCCTGGGGCAAGGCTATTATTTCGCTCCTCAGCGACGTGGGGCCATAGCTCAGCTGGGAGAGCGCCTGCATGGCATGCAGGAGGTCAGCGGTTCGATCCCGCTTGGCTCCACCAATCTTTCGGCATTAGGCCGTCGAAAGGTCGCTAAAGAACATTGATGAGAATTGCGTCCCCATCGTCTAGAGGCCTAGGACATCACCCTTTCACGGTGGCGACCGGGGTTCGAATCCCCGTGGGGACGCCACTCATCACGAACAACGAGGACCCGGCCGATAACCGGGTCTTTTTTGTTCACCGCCTACCAGCATTCAGGTAGTGGCGTTGCGGTTCCCCTGCCCTCGTGGCCGCGGTTGAACCGGAACGAAAAAAGCTCAAAAAAAGCTTCCACAAACGTGAACACACAGGTATGATAGGCGGCTCGGTAACACGGGGCCATAGCTCAGCTGGGAGAGCGCCTGCATGGCATGCAGGAGGTCAGCGGTTCGATCCCGCTTGGCTCCACCACTTTCGACATTAGGCCGTCGAAGGTTCTACAACTTGAAGTTTTCGTGCGTCCCCATCGTCTAGAGGCCTAGGACATCACCCTTTCACGGTGGCGACCGGGGTTCGAATCCCCGTGGGGACGCCAGTTTCAAAACGGACTCTGCTCCCGGCAGATCATCCGGAGTTTCATTGGGGCCATAGCTCAGCTGGGAGAGCGCCTGCATGGCATGCAGGAGGTCAGCGGTTCGATCCCGCTTGGCTCCACCACTTCGACATTAGGCCGTCGAAGGATCTACAACTTGAAGTTTTCGTGCGTCCCCATCGTCTAGAGGCCTAGGACATCACCCTTTCACGGTGGCGACCGGGGTTCGAATCCCCGTGGGGACGCCAATTCTTTAAAACCCCGGCTTCGGCCGGGGTTTTTCTTTGCCTGTGATTCCTGGGAAGGCCCGAGCCGCGCATGGCTGGCCTCAGCCTGGACACACCTCAGAACCGGCGATACATCCCGATCGATGCAGGTGCGGTAGGTGCGAAACCAAACTGCGCGTACAGCCGGTGCGCTTCACCATCTGCCAGAAGGCTGACGTATGCCGACGGCGGCAGGTTTGCCTGCATCCAGCCCTCCAGGCGACGCATCACTTCCTTGCCCAGGCCCTGCCCCTGCAGGCGCGGCAACACGGCGATATCGCAGACCTGCAGGTGGCAGCCCCCATCGCCGACGATGCGCCCCATCGCCACCAGCTCGTTGCCCTGGTAGGCGCACACGCCATACAGGGTATTGGGCAGCGCGCGTGCCGCCGCCTCCTGGCTCTTGGCACTGAGGCCCGCCAGCACACGCAGCTGGCAATAGTCTTCGACCGTGGGCACGGCGTCGCGGAACTGGCAGGCGACGGAATCATTCATGCGCTTTCTCCCTGTAGGTCGGGCTATCCTGCCTCATCCATGTCGCAACTGCTGCGACCCGCGCCTGCAGAGTTCCCATGTGCTATTCCGCCCTGATCCGCGCCGACTACGCCAAGCTGGTGCGCGAGTTCGGCGCCATCCTGTCGCTGGAAGAATTCGCGGAGCTGTACGCGCACGATCCCGGCAAGAAGCGCCCCAGAACTCCCAAGGCCATGGATGACGGCTTCGCCGGTGCGCGCACCGAGCAGGGCCGCGACATCGTCGCGAAAATCCAGCAATGGCATGCGCAGGAGCGCCAGGATCTGGAGGCGGAGCTGGCCCGCCAGCGCGAGCGACGCGATATCGCCAACGCCACGCTGGCGACCCGCCCCACCCAGAAGGCACGCAACGACCTGCGCGTGGCCGGCAACCGCATCGATCGTGCGCAGGCTCGGCTGGAAGACCTGCACCGGGTGCAGCTGCTGCCGCGCGACAACCGCATTTTCCCTGGCACCTACGCACCGGTCATGGTCAGCGAGGGCGGCAAACGCGTGATCAAGCCGATGCGCTACCAGTGCCGGCTGCCGGACAAGCCGGTGCGCAACGACATCCTCTATCCCGGCACCTACAACGCGAGGCGCGACAGCCTGGAAGGCTATTGGCGCGGTGCGTTCGGGCTGCGCCACGGCGTGGTGGTGGTGCAGGCGTTCTATGAGCACGTACCGCGTCACGCCACCGCCGGCCCTACGCCGGGTGCCGATGAGAAGGAGCAGGACGTGGTGCTGGAGTTCCGGCCTGATCCCCCGCGCGATCTGCTGCTGGCCTGCCTGTGGGCGGAATGGGAAGGACCGGAAGGTCGCCTGCTGTCATTTGCCACCATCACCGACACGCCTCCGCACGACGTCGCTGCTGCGGGCCACGACCGCGGCGTCGTTCCCATCCGCAGGGAACACCTCGATGCCTGGCTCAATCCCGATCCGGATGATCTGGCGCGCCAGTACCGCATCCTCGACGACCGCGAAGAGATCCGCTACGTGTACGAAGAAGCGGGCTGAATACCGCGCACAGATGAAAAACCCCGCCTGGGCGGGGTTCATGGATCAGGGATTGCCGCCGCACATCGCCTCTTCGCAGAAGGCCTGTTCCTGCAGGCATTGTTCGACCTCACCACCCCGCGCGATACAGCTCTTGTAGAGCTGGAAACAGGGCTGGCCGCACCACGCGGCAGAGGCCGTACCACCGAAGACCGCCATCGAAAGGACACCCGCAGCGACCATGCGCTTGATCCACTTCTTCATGCCACTCTCCTTGTAGGCCTGAGCATTCAGGCCCGGGCAGGATACGCCCACCGCTTCGGCATGCGCCAATCAGGCCCTGGCGCTGGCGCGGCCCACTGCGCGTACCAGCGCCTGGCTCAGATCTGCCGAGAGATACGGCTTGACCAGCAGCACGCCGGCCAGCATCGGCCCGGGCAGCTGCTCGGCCAGCATGCCGGTGGCCAGCACGAACGGCACGCCACGCGCCGACAGCGCCGCGGCCACCGGCTCGCTGGTCTCATTGCGGGCCAGGCGGTAATCAAGCAGGGCAACGTCCGGGGTCGACGCCTCCAGCAGGCGCAGCGCCTCAGCGACGCTCGCGGCCAGACCCACCACCGTCGCACCGGCGTGCACCAGCTGCATCTGCAGCAGTGCGGCACTCATCTCGTCGTTCTCGACCACCAGCACCCTCAGGTCCTGCAACACTGTCATCGGCTACCACTCCTGGAGGCATTCAAGCCGCCGCAGTATAGCCACCACTGGGCCGAAGCCGACAGGACGCGCCCTGATCGGCCTCCCCACTATGAAAGCCGTGCCGACCTCGTTTACAATCGCACGCTGCCTGCCGGTGTGGCGGAATGGTATACGCAGCTGACTCAAAATCAGCCGGGGGTGACCCCATGAAGGTTCGAGTCCTTTCACCGGCACCACTGCATCAAAGGCCAGGTCCCCGACCTGGCCTTTTGCATGTTCAGGGCCCGGGCGCCGAAACTGGCGACGATGCCAACGCTCGCGCTGCCCACGCTCCCCGCTACCCTGCCCGCACGGCTGCGCCCACTGCACGTGGATGACGCTGCCGCCTGGTCCCGTTATCTCTCGCTGCCGGGCGTGACCGGGCACACCAGCTGGGGCGATGTTTCCGAAAGGGCACTGCGACGCCTGCCCACCGCAACGCACCCGCGCTGGGCGCTGGTGGGCGCCTGGATGTACGCCCGCGTCGAAGGCTCGGCGTCACCACGCTGAAACACAACTGCGACTTCCGGCAAGCTTTGGAATAGACGCAGCGCACACTTTTCTTGCAAGCCTCACGTGCTTCTGCCTATCGTGATCCCAGCCGGAGCTGGGGGCGGGGGAATGCATGACGTTGCGTGCGGCACTGTTTTTTCTGGTCACGCACGCGCTCGTCATTGCCTTTGTCGGCCCGCAGGACCCGGTCGGCTCCTACCTGATGCTGATCACCGCCCCGCTGCTGGCTGCACTGGCCTGCGTGCGGCGCGCTCGTGACAGCCGCCAGGCAGCCTGCAAATGGCGGACGCTGGGCGCTGCCGTGGGCCTGTTCTCGCTGGCCCTGCTGGCCCTGCTGTACCGCAATGTGGCCAGCCTCGATCCTGCGCAGATGACCGTGTCTTCGCTGATCCTGTACGTGTTCTACCGGATTCCCCTGACCTACGTGGCCGCCAGCCCGGGCGGCGGCAACCGCTACATCCGCGCGGTGGACCTGCTGATCATCGCGTTGCTGTGGCTGTTGTACTACGGGCACACGCGGGCGATGGCGCACTTCAACACCGCATTGTGGACGCAGTGCCTGAACGCCATGAGCAGCGTACAGAACAGCCTGGTGTTCTGCTTCGCGCTGATCCGTTTCCTGGCCGAGGACAATCCCGACCGCCGCGATTTTTTCCGGACACTTGCGATCTACGCGCTGGGCTACTTCCTGCTGGCGTTCTACATCAACACCTATCAACCGCAGCTGCCCGACGGCAACTGGGGGGACCTGCTGATCAGCGGGCTGTTCGTGGTGCTGGCCATCATGGCTGGCAGCAAGCGCCGCTATCCGGCGGTGGAGGTATCGCGCAGCCTGCGCCGCATCGTCGACGCCGGCGTGCCGTTGATGCTGCCCTTGCTGCTGATGATGGTGGCGCTGCTGGTCGCGCGCCTGCAGCCCACCCTGGCCACGGTGGGCTTCATTGGTGCCATGCTCGGCTATGCCCTGCGCAGCGTGCTGAGCCAGGTGGAGATCCAGCGCCAGCGCGATGAGCTGGAAACACTGGCGCGGCGTGACCCGTTGACCGGTCTGGGCAACCGCCGCAGCTTCGACGAATCACTCGGCAGTGCCCGTGGCCGCGCGCACCGCCAGGGACTCGGGCTGGCGGTACTGATGATCGACATCGACCACTTCAAACGGCTCAATGACACCTACGGCCACCCGGAAGGCGATCGTCGCCTGCAGTCGGTGGCTGCCATTCTTGATGGCTGCCTGCAACGGGGTGACGATCTGCTGGCCCGCTATGGCGGCGAAGAGTTCATCGCCGCCCTGCCCTCGCCCGATGCCGCCCACGCCCTGGGCCTGGGCGAACGGCTGCGCGCTTCGGTCGAAGCCGCAGCCCTGCCCGCCCCTGAAGCCACCGTCACCATCAGCATCGGCGTGGCCTGGCAGGCACCGGGCGAAGACCGCGATCCGCGCGACCTGGTCGAACGCGCCGACCAGGCCCTGTATCGCGCCAAGCATGCCGGCCGCAACTGCGTACGCGGCGACACCGGCACCACGGAAGACTGGTCCGGGCGCCGCGTCTAGACCGCGTGCAGCGCCGCCGCTCCATGCCGATGCCCGGCCCCGCCCTGCACGCGGAAGCTGGCCACGGTCTGCAGCAGCTGCGCCGACTGTTCTTCCATGCTGCGCGCCGCCGCCGACGCCTCCTCGACCAGGGCCGCGTTCTGCTGGGTGCCCTGATCGATCAGGTCAACCGCATGATTCATCTGCTGGATGTCGTCGCTCTGCTGCTGCGAGGCAGTGCTGATTTCGGTCATCAGGTCACTGACCCGGCGCACGTTGGTCACGATTTCATCCATGGTGCGGCCCGCGCTCTCAACCTGCGCCGTGCCGGCGCCCACATTGGCAACCGACTCATCGATCAGGTGCTTGATCTCCTTGGCTGCGCTGGCCGAACGCTGCGACAGCTCGCGGATCTCGGTTGCAACCACAGCGAAGCCACGGCCATGTTCACCGGCACGCGCAGCCTCCACCGCTGCGTTCAGCGCGAGAATGTTGGTCTGGAAGGCGATGCCGTCGATCACCCCGATGATGTCGACGATGCGCCGCGACGAGGCATTGATCACCGCCATCGTCTCGACCACCTCATGCACCACATTGCCGCCTCGCGCGGCGACGTCGGCCGCTCCACCGGCCAGCTGGCTGGCCTGGCGCGCGTTGGTGGCCGTGCGCTGCACGGTCTCGGCCAGTCCCTTCATCGACACGGCGGTTTCCTCCAGCGAGGCCGCCTGCTGCTCGGTGCGCTGCGAGAGGTCGCTGTTGCCCTGTGCGATTTCAGTCGCGCCGACTGCGATGGTGTCCGCAGCGAACTTGATCTGGCCGATGATGGCCGCCATCGCCTCGACCAGCGAATTCACGCCTTCGCACAGTTCGGCGATCGGTCCGTTCTTGTCGGTGGTGGCCACGCGCTGGGTCAGGTCGCCCTGCTTGGCGGCAGCCACCACCTCGCGGGTCTGCGCCACGGCGCGCTGCATGGCCTGGTTCTCATGCACCTGCACGGTGATGTCGGTAGCGTACTTGACGACCTTGAACGGCTTGCCGTTGAGGTCCAGGATCGGGTTGTAGGATGCCTGGATCCAGACCTCGCGCCCGCCCTTGCCCAGGCGCCGATACTGCCCGGCGTCATACTCGCCACGCCCCAGTTTCTCCCAGAACTGGCGATATTCGACGCTGCTGCGATGCTCGGGCTCGACAAACAACGAATGGTGCTGCCCGCGCACCTCGTCCAGGCTGTAGCCGGTGGCGGCCAGGAAATTGTCATTGGCCGACAGGATGCGGCCATCCATGCTGAACTCGATCACCGCCTGCGACTTGGCGATCGCGGCCAGTTGCCCCGCCGAGTCGGCCGCCTGCAGCTTCTGCGCGGTGATGTCGGTCGCGAACTTGACCACCTTGTACGGCCGCCCCTGGCGGTCCAGCACCGGGTTGTACGAGGCCTGGATCCAGATCTCGCGCTGGCCCTTGCCGAAGCGGCGGTACTGTCCGGCGTCATATTCGCCGCGCCCCAAGCGCGCCCAGAAGTCGCGGTATTCAGCGCTGCGCGCCTGCTCGGGGTCGACGAACAGGGAATGATGCCCGCCTTGGATCTCCTCCAGCCGGTAGCCCATCGCCTGCAGGAAATTGTCATTGGCCTGCAGGATGGTGCCGTCGAGCGCGAACTCGATGACGGCCTGCACGCGATGCAGCGCGGCCACCTGCGCTTCCAGCTCGGTGCGGTCGGTCACCGCCTTCTCTGTGCGGGTGCGTTGCTGCGGCGCCAGTGCGCCAAGCAGCGCACGCCACGGCGACCAACGGGTATGCAGCTCGGCCGGCGCCTGCGCGCCCGCCGTGAAGCCTGGAATGAGCATTGTCTGATCCTCGGTGTCCGGTAAGCGGTTGTGACCCGACGGGCGGGACGCCCGGCGGCAACATCAGTTGCCAGGGACTACAGGTGCCAACCGGCACCTCTCGAGCGACTGCCAAGAACGTCTGCTGCGGCTGCGATCGGCATCTAGGAGCGGCGGAACACACTGCGCGGACCGCCCATCGGGGGCAGTCTGGGGTCCTGCGGCGGGTGACTGGAGCGGGATCCAGAGGGAGTATCGGCGATGCCGTCGGCCGCTTTAGCGGGATTCCGCGACGTCCGTCGCAACTCCATGCATTGCAGCCGGAATGCGGTAGACGATTGCTGTGTACTTCACGCCCTGCTCACGTGCCACCGCCTGCCCACCGAGGGACTCAGCCAGTGAACGGCTGGACCGGTTCCGTTCCGCCACCGGGTAGCGGAACGCCGCACAGCGCAGGCGCTCGGAGGCCGCCGACCACACCGCCGCCACGGCTTCGCGGCCATAGCCGTGCCCATGCATCACTTCTGCGATCCAGATGCCCAGCTCGGGTTCTGCTTCCCCGGCTCGATGCAGGCCTGCCAGGCCAAGGAATACATCATCGTCGCGCCTGCGGATCACGAACGTGATGTCGGTCCCGTCGGCAATGGTGGGTAGCCACGTCTGCCAGACCGCAGCAAACGCCGCCTCCGACGGAGGCGGCTCGAAGGCCATGTAGCGGGTCAGCCCGGGTGTGATTCCCGCAAATGCCTCGTCGGCGTCACCGGGCGTGAATGGCCGGAGGTGCAGCCGCGGACTGTCGATGGTCCAGTCGTCGGATGTCATGTTCTGCATTGCCTGAGCGCTGAGTACAGCATCGCTCAGCAGAAGGATGCAGCTCAAGGCAGAAAGGTTTACATGACCAATGCGGGATTCCCCAGCCAGAGAAAATGACCAGCATGAAGGTTCCGCAGGACGCTTATCGACATGGAGATCGCATGTTCCCTCGCTTTGCCAGCCTTCTCTTCCTGGCCGTGTGCAGCAGCAGCGCGCTGGCCAACGACACCGCCTATCGACCGGCGTTCCACCCGGACCAGCTGAAGGGACCGCCCGCAGGACGCCCGAACGAAGTACTGGTACTGGGCAGCCCGCACCTGTCCAGCCTGCCGGAGACCTTCACGCCGGCGATGCTGGAACCTCTGCTGCAGCGCCTGGAAGCCTGGCGGCCCACCGCGATCGCAGTGGAGAACCTGTCCGGCCTGCAGTGTGACTTCATGCGCCGCAATCCAGCCCGATACGCGGAGAGCGTAGCGGACTACTGCGTCGATCCGGCCCCGGCGCAGACCGCTACCGGCCTGGACGTGCCCAGTGCCAACGTGGAGATGGAACGCCTGCTTGCGGAATGGCCGAAGGCGCCATCCGCTGCCCAGCGACGCCGATTGGCCGCAGTCTTCCTGGCCGCGGGCGAAAGCAGCTCGGCAGTCGTCCAATGGCTGCGGCTGCCCAGGGAAGAGCGACGTGCTTCGGACAGCCTGACGCCGGAGCTGGTGCGGTTCCTCGACACGCGCATGACCCGCCGCAACGAGGCCGGCCTGGTGGCCGGCGTCCTTGCCGCACGCCTGGGACTGGAGCGCCTGTGGTCGGTCGACGACCACACTGCGGATTCGCCAACACCGGAATCGCAGCAGAAGGCCTACGCTGCCGCCATACGCGGTGCCTGGGACAATTCCTTCGTCAAAGCGCGCAGGGCGGCCGATGAACGGCTCGAAGCCAATCTTGACCAAGCGGATGGGTTGCTCGCAATGTATCGCGCCTACAACGCACCCGAGGCCGTGATGGCGGCCTTCAACAGCGATTTCGGCGCGACGCTCGTCGAACCCTCGCCGGAAGGCTTCGGCCGCAACTACGTGGGCTACTGGGAAACCCGCAACCTGCGCATGGTCGCCAACATGCGCGACATACTGGGCCAGCATCCAGGCACCCGCATGCTGACCATCGTCGGTGCCTCGCACAAGGGCTACTACGAGGCTTACCTCAATCTGATGCACGACGTGCAGCTGGTCAGTTCGGATGAAGTTCTGCGCTGACGCAACATGACATGGGGGATGCGGTGACCATCCACCGCATCACTCCACCGCGTTCCTGCCCGCCCGCCAGAGCACGATGCAGGCGGCACCGATGCAGGACAGCGTGAATGCCAGCAGGGCGACCGCGCCGCCCTGCAGCACCGGCAGCAGGGCCTGCGCGTGCAGGTCGCCGCGCAGCTGTTCCGCACGCAGGCAGGCGGCCAGGGCCAGGCACCAACCGACCAGTGCCGGGGCGAAGGCACGCACCGTCACCGGGTTGCAGACATTCATGGGATCACCTGTACGAGGGGAAGTGCACGGAGTATTCGCGCACGCCCTCTCACAGGCTGAGATCAGCCCTCGATCGGGTCGATGTCGTCGCTCGGCAGCTCACTGGCCTCGCCCTGCACCTGTACGTTGTTGCGACCCATTGCCTTGGCCCGGTAGCACTGGGCATCAGCCGCCGCTACAGCCTGGTCCACGCTCATCCCGCCCGCCAATGGCGCGATACCGATGCTGGCGCCCACATGCAGGCGATCCCGGTCCCACGGAATCGACAGCGATGCCAGGGTGTGCAGCAGTTCACCGCCGATGCGCGCTGCACGACGCGGTGTGCAGCCGGACAGGATCACCGCGAATTCGTCGCCGCCCAGCCGCGCCACCACGTCCGAATCGCGCACGCCGTGGCGCAGCACGCTGGCCACCGCCCACAGCACGGCATCGCCGGCCAGATGGCCCCAGGTATCGTTGACCGGCTTGAAGCGGTCCAGGTCGATGTACATCAACGAGGCGGCCTGGCCGGTACGCTCGACGCGGGTGATCGCCTGCTGCAGATGCACCTCGAAGCCGCGGCGGTTGCTCAGCTCGGTCAGCGGATCGATCTCGGCCAGATGGCGCGCCTCGCGCTGGCGCGCGCGCTGCTGGGTGTCGTCGCGCAGCACCCACACTGCGCCCCGTACATGACCTTCATCATCACGCAGCCAGGCACGGGTCAGGTCAACCGGAATCGTGGCTGTGCCCAGGCGCAGCAACAGGTCAGCGTGCAGGTCCACTGCGTTGCTTTCCGGGTCCAGCAGCACGGAGACATCCAGCACTGAACCGGGTGCATACTCAGTGGTCAGTGCCAGCACATCCTGCACCTTGTGCCCGGCCAGCGACAGCGCGCCATCACCGGCCAGGGTGCGCACCGCGGCGGCATTGGCGTAGTCGATGCGACCATCCAGGCTGACACTGAGCACCAGGTCGGCCACCGCATCAAGCGTGATACGGCTGCGCTGCTCGCTCTCGAACAGGCGCTGCTCGCTGCTGCGCTGGGCGCTGATGTCCTGGATCTGCGACACGAAATGCAGCGGCTCGCCGTGCTCGGTGCGCACCAGCGACACCGACAGCCGTGCCCAGATCACCTTGCCGTCGCGATCGAGATAACGTTTTTCCAGGTGGTAGTGGCTGCGCCGCCCGGCCAGCAGGTCCTGCACCAGGGCCAGGTCGGTCTGCAGGTCGTCGGGGTGGGTCAAGCGCTGGAAATCAACCTGCAGCAGTTCTTCGCGGGGGTAGCCCAGGATCCGGCAAAGTGCGTCATTGACGTCCAGCCAGCGCCCTTCCAGCGACACCAGCGCCATGCCCAGCGCCGCCGACGTGAACGCACCGGCGAATTTCTCTGCCGACAGGCGTGCTTCGGCACGCGCCTGCAGGATCTCGGTAATGTCGATGGACATGCCGACATAACCGATCCGCGCGCCGCCGGCACCATCCATGCGGCTGATCGACAGGCGCACCTGGCGTGGCTGGCCATCCTTGCGCCGCAGTGTCCACTGCCGTGAATAGGTCTGCTCATCGGCGCGAGCGCTGAGTGCTTCAAACGCGCCCGGCAGGCTTCCGTCCGCAGCCGCCAGCGGACGCAGCCAGGCCGCCAGCTCGTCCGGATCGTGGAAATCACCCAGTCGCCGCTGGCCGACCACTTCTTCGGCGCTGTATCCCAGCAGGCGTTCCGCGCCAGTATTGAACAAGGTGATGGTGCCTTCGGTATCGGTCGCGATCACCGCCACCTCGTCGGATGCGTCGACCACGGCCTGCAATCGCTGCCGGCTCTCGGCCGCATCCTGTCGCGCCTGCTGCAGCTCGGTCACGTCGGCGTGTGCACCGGCCATCCACAGCGGTCGTCCCTGCCCGTCCCATTCGAACACGCGGCCACGGTCGTGGATCCATATCCACTGGCCATTCTTGTGCCGCATGCGCAGCAGGCAGACATAGTTGTCGCTGCGGCCTTCGAAATGGTCCTCCAGTGCCGCATCGGACAGGACGATGTCGTCGGGGTGGACCAGCTTCAGGAACGTCTTCTGGCACACCGGCTCCAGCTCTTCCAGGCGATAGCCGACGATCTCCGCCCAGCGCGCATTGACCCGCATTTCGCCGGTCTGCACGTTCCATTCCCAGGTGCCGGCTGCGGTGCCGTCGATGATCATCGCCAGGCGACGGCGCTCCTCGGCCAGCTCCTGCAGGCGCCGTTCGAGCAGCCCGTTGCCGTTGCTTCCCTGGCCCGCCATCAGCCCGCCCCGCGGCCCGCACAGGCGGACAGTGGCCGCAGCACAACGCTGCAGCCCTCAACGAAGACAACGGGTCCTGCTGGCGTCATGGCCCTCCCCAGCGACAGCGGGGTGGCCGAACGCCTCCCCTCAAGCGCAAGTGTGCGCAATCACGGGGAAAACCGACAAGTCCCTCACCACGAATCAAGCGTGACGGGGGACACGGTCCTCAACTGCGCTTGGCGCGGGCGAAGGCCTCGGCCAGGGCATTGTTGGCCGGGGGCGCGGACACGGCGGGACGGCCACCATTGCCCTGGCCCCGGTTCGGCCCGCGGTTCGGGCCGCCTGCATCGCGGCGCGGCCCCTGCCCGCGCTCATCGCGCTGGCCCGAGCGGCTGGTGGCCTGCCCGGGGGTGTCGTCCAAGCGCCGGGTCAGGGCGATGCGCTTGCGGGCCACGTCCACCTCCAGCACCTTCACCTTGACGATATCGCCGGCCTTGACCACGTCGCGCGGATCCTTCACGAACGTATCGGAGAGCGCCGAAATGTGGATCAGGCCGTCCTGGTGCACGCCGATATCGACGAAGGCACCAAAGGCCGCCACGTTGCTCACCACGCCTTCCAGCACCATGCCCTCGCGCAGGTCCTTGATGTCCTCGACACCCTCGGCGAAGCGCGCCGCCTTGAACTCCGGACGCGGATCGCGGCCCGGCTTTTCCAGTTCCTTCAGGATGTCGCGAACGGTCGGCACGCCGAAGGTGTCGTCGGTGAACTGTTCTGCTTTCAGGCCACGCAGGAAGCTGCCATCACCGATCAGCGCCTTGATCGGGCGCGCGGTGCTGGCAACGATGCGCTCGACCACCGGATAGGCCTCCGGGTGCACCGCCGAGGCGTCCAACGGCTGATCACCGTCGGCGATGCGCAGGAAGCCGGCGCACTGCTCGAAGGTCTTCTCGCCCAGGCGCGCAACCTTCAGCAGGTCTTTGCGACGCTTGAACGGGCCGTTGTCGTCACGATGGCGCACGATGTTCTCGGCCACCGTGGCCGACAGGCCGGACACCCGCGACAGCAGCGCGGCAGACGCGGTGTTCACGTACACGCCGACCGCGTTCACGCAGTCCTCCACGCGCGCGTCCAACGCCCGGGCCAGACGGTACTGATCCACGTCGTGCTGGTACTGGCCGACACCGATCGCCTTGGGTTCGATCTTGACCAGTTCGGCCAGCGGGTCCTGCAGGCGACGGGCGATCGATACCGCGCCACGCAGCGACACATCCAGGCCCGGAAACTCCTTGGCCGCGAACTCGGAGGCCGAGTACACCGAGGCACCGGCCTCGCTCACCACCACCTTCTGCAGCTTCGGGTTGCCAGCGGCCTTGATCGCTTCACCGGCCAGCTTGTCGGTTTCGCGGCTGGCGGTGCCGTTGCCGATCGCGATCAGCTCCACGTTGTGCTTGGCGCACAGCTGCTTGATGGTCTGCAGCGACTGGTCCCACTGGCGGCGCGGTTCATGTGGGTAGATGGTATCGGTGGCGACCAGCTTGCCGGTGGCATCGACCACGGCAATCTTGCAGCCGGTCCGGATGCCCGGGTCCAGGCCGAGCACGGTCTTCGGGCCGGCCGGTGCCGCCAGCAGCAGGTCCTTCAGGTTGTCGCCGAACACCGCGATGGCTTCGGCCTCGGCCTTTTCGCGGGCCTGGTTGAACAGGTCCAGCAGCAGATGGGTATGCAGCTTGGCGCGCCAGGTCAGGCGGCAGGCGTCCAGCAGCCAGCGGTCGGCGGCACGGCCCTGGTCGGCAATGCCGGCCTTGCGCGCCACGCGCCCTTCGGCGTACTGGTGGCCAGCCTCGGCATCACTGCCCGGGTCCAGCTCCAGGAACAGGATCTCCTCGCGGCGCGCGCGGAACAGCGCCAGCAAGCGGTGCGAGGGAATCTTCGCCAGCGACTCGGCGTGTTCAAAATAATCGCGGTACTTGGCACCTTCGGTTTCCTTGCCCTCGGCCACGCGGGCACGGATCACGCCGGATTCGCCGAGCCAGGTACGCAGTTCGCCGACCAGCGCAGCGTCTTCGCCCCAGCGCTCCATCAGGATCGCACGCGCGCCTTCCAGCGCAGCCTTGGTGTCGGCCACGCCCTTGTCGGTGTCGACGAAGGTGGCCGCGAACGTCTGCGGGTCCTGCGTCGGGTCAGCCAGCAGGCCATCGGCCAGCGGCTCCAGACCGGCCTCGCGGGCGATCTGGGCGCGGGTGCGGCGCTTGGGCTTGTACGGCAGGTACAGGTCTTCCAGGCGGCTCTTGGTGTCGGCGGCGAGGATGTCGTTGCGCAGTTCGTCGCTGAGCTTGCCCTGCTCGCCGATGCTGGCCAGCACTGCCGCGCGGCGGTCCTCCAGCTCGCGCAGGTAGGTCAGGCGCACTTCCAGGTTGCGCAGCTGGGTGTCGTCCAGGCCCCCGGTCACTTCCTTGCGGTAGCGCGCGATGAACGGAACGCTGGCGCCCTCGTCGAGCAGGCCGACCGCGGCGCGTACCTGGGCGGACTGGGCACCGATCTCATCGGCGATGGTCTGGGCGATCTGCTGGGCGAGCGCGCTCTGTGCGTTCTTGGCGTCGTGCATTGCTTCAGGTCTGTGCCGCGTTTCGGGAAGACCCCATTCTGGCAACCCACGACGGAGCCGGACAAGGCATTGACAGGGGGAGAGGTTCAGCGGCGGGGCCGGATTGGACGCCGGCATCCTGGCAAGAAGAGGGCTCGGACTGGCCCTGGGCTGGGATGCCGGCGCGGGCGCGCGATGGTGGGCGCGCCCTGCCGCGTGTTGCGGAGGTCAGCGGTAGTGGCGGGCGGCGCGCTGCATGACGATCTCGTCACGCATGCCTTCCAGGGCCATCAGGCGGACCTTGCCGACACCCTGCAGTTCCATGAACCGCTCCGTGTAGAACTCCGGCCCCAGCGCGGTGTCGGCGCGGGATTTGCTGAAGCCGTAGGGCACCACGCCCTTCTCGCCATCCTTGCTACCACCGACATAAAGAACGATTGCCATGTGATGTATTCCTCCAAATTGCTACTGCGTACTGCACTCGATGAGCGATGCTGCGAGCTCATCGAGGGAGAGCTTACCGCGTCGAACCTGACTGGAACGTCACGAAGGCTAATGACGATCGGTTGCATGCAGATGACGGCGGGATCGCAGCAGAATGCTTACGGATCTTTAACTTCCGGCTAACGAATCGGTGGGGGATTCCTGCCAACGGCGCAGCCCCTCGTGGGTGGTTTGGTTGGTCGCGGAAAGCCGGTTTCCTGCGGGCTGGCCGGGAGGGTGGGTAGGCCGGGGACGCCGTGAACCCATCCATGGGGGCTTGGCCGCGGCATCCATGCCGCGGACACCCCGCCCTACCCACCCTCCCGGCCGCTGACAGATTCCTGGTACCTGCCGCCACCCACGGAGAATAAAAAGAAGATCAAAAGCAGAAGCAGCCGGGCTGGCCGCTTTTTTGTTGTAGAGCCGAGCCTGCGCTCGGCTTCGCGAGCTGGCCTGAAAGCAGCCGAGCGTGGGCTCGTCTCTACACGAGCAAGCGCAGCGCGCGACCCGCTTTTGCCGTTCTTATTCTTCTCCGTGGCTGGACGCGCACGGAAACTGTCAGAGGTCGGGTGGGATGGGTTCGCGGGACCGTTGGCGCCATGGATGGCGCCATCGAGCCCCCATGGATGGGTTTACGGCGTGTCCCGCGAACCCATCCCGCCCGGCCCAATCGCATGAAACGTATTCCGCAACCACGCCACGAGGGGCTGCGCCGTTGGCTGGAACCTACGGCCACCAGCCACGCCCGTACCGGGCGAAATGATCGGCTGCGCGCTCGAATGGATTCCGCGCACTCACCCCGCCACACAGCAGGTACACCGGCAGGTACAGCGGCCCCAGCACCATGTACTGGTAGACGTGCGCGCGTTCGTGGTCGTCCAGCCGGATCAGAGGCTCCACGCCCCACCCCGCCTGATGCGCATAGGTCCGGCACGAAATGCCCAGATCATGACCGGTATGCAGGATCACATTGCCCAGCGTGATCGCCCCACCCGGCCCCCACGGCCAGCGGTCGAACACCAACGCACAGTCACGGCCGCTCCAGCGCAATGTCGCGCCGCCGAGCATGCCGGCCAGGCCGCCGATCAGGCCGATCAGGGAATTGGGTGACGTCCACACCGCGCCCAGTACCTGCAGCGCGCGCAGCCAGATCGGCCAGGGCTCAGGGGCAGTCTTCAATCGGCCTCGTTCGGCATCAGCAGCCACAGGATCAGGTAGACCAGGATGCCAGGGAAGGCCGCCGAGCCGATCGAGACCAGCACGAACACGATCCGCACCAGCGTGGGGTTCCAGCCGAAGCGGTGGGCGATGCCGCCCATCACGCCGGCAATCATGCGGTCGTTCAACGAACGCGACAGCGTGCGCGGCGTGGTGTTCATGGCGGTTCTCCTGGGCTGCGGGAAAAAGCAGTCGAGCATGGCTCGACTCTACACCGCCCCCATGTCTACGGCGTGCGGTGGCGCAGGGCCTGCAGGCGTGCGCCGAACCAGGCGGCTGCGGTCTGTTCAGGCTGTCCCGGACACTGGATGCGGTAGGGCTTGCCACTCATGCTGCTCTGGCTGGCAGCGCGCTCGATGAACTGCTCGGCGCTGTCCACCATGTCCTTCTTCAGCAGGTAGTCGTACTTGCGCTGCAGGTGCGCGCGCGCATCACTGCCATCGTGCCAGCTGCCATTGCGCTGGAAGCGGCATTGGGAGCCGTCCAGGCTGGCGATCAGCTGGGCGATCTCCCGCCGTGCATCCGCACTGGGTGCGGCGTGGGCAAGCGGCGCTGCCAGCAGTGCCGCAAGAATCAACAGAATCCGGTACGTCATCATCCCCCCAGGTCAGTCGGGCATGGCTCGACTCTACAGGTCACGCGCCTTCAACCAGCCATCGATCGTGGCCGGCACTTCGCGCTGCGCACGGCCGGAAACGTAGATGCCAATATGCCCACCACGGAAACTGGACTCGGTGTAGTCGTCCGTGCCCAAGCGCCCACGCATCGCGCGCGAAGCATCCGGTGGCACCAGATGGTCCTGTTCTGCATAGATGTTCAGCACCGGCAGGGTCACCTGCGACAGATCCACCGCTTCCTCGCCGATCCGCACCGTGCCGTTCATCAATCCGTTGCCCTGGTAGAACTGCTTGATGAAGTCGCGGAACGCCTCGCCCGCCAGATCCGGTGAATCGAAGATCCACTTCTCCATGCGCAGGAAGTCCTCCAGCGCGGCCTTGTCATCGAGGATGTCGAGCAGGCCCACGTACTTCTGCACATTGAGGCGGAACGGCTTGAGCATCAGGTAACTGGCATTCATCAGGTCGGCCGGGATGTTGCCCAGCGTGTCGACCAACAGGTCCACGTCCACCTGCCGCGCCCAATGCGAGAGCATGTTGTCGTCCGTCTGGAAATCGACCGGGGTGACCATGGTGATCAGCTTGCCCAGCTTCTGCCGGCGCAACGCGGCGTAACAGAGTGCGAACACGCCGCCCTGGCAGATACCCAGCAGGTCGACCGGGCCACCACTGCGCGCACGCAACGCATCGACGGCGCCATCGATGTAGCGCAGCAGGTAGTCCTCCAGGGTCTGGAAGCGCTCCGAGCGATCCGGGTAGCCCCAGTCCAGCACGTACACGTCCTGGCCCAGCGCCAGCAGCTTCTGCACCAGCGAACGGTCAGCCTGCAGGTCGACCATGTACGGCCGGTTGACCAGCGCGTAGACGATCAGCAGCGGCGTACGCCGGGTCGGTGACTGTTCGCCGACGAAGCGGTACAGCACCACCTTGCCGTCGCGCCAGACTTCCTCACGCGCGGTCACGCCATAGTCCACGTCTTCCACCTGCGGCAGCAGCTTCAGCCCTTCCATCAGCTTGCGCTGCATGGCCAGGGTTTCCTGCATCAGGTCATCGGCGTTGAAGCCCAGCGGCCCCTTCATCGGTCACGCGTCCGAGTGGAAGTGCGAGGTGTGGCCTTTTTCGCTGACGCCTTTTTCGCAGCCGCCTTCTTTGCCGGCGCGGCCTTCTTCGCGGCCTTGCGTACGACCGGCTTCACCTTCGCCGGCGCCGGCTGCGCCACTGGGTCCACCTCGGCAGTTCCAGCCAGCACCGCCACCTGTGCCTGCAGGCGGCGCAGGCTGCGCTCCAGCTCGGCGATACGGCGGTGTGCGGCATCCATCTCGCTGCGGGTCGGCAGGCCGATGCGTTCACTCATCTGTTCCACCTCACGCTGCAGGCCGGCGCGCAGGCGCATCTGTGCGTTGCCCAGCGAGGCATATACCTGCTGGAACGGCTCGGACATGGCGACCTTGGCGTAGGCCTCCTCGGCCACTTCGATCCACAGGTCGAACATCGCGCGGGCGCTGGTCAGCTGGGTGCCGGGCTGTTCGTGCTCGGCCAGGCGCTGCTCGAACAGCGCAAAGGCCTCATCCAGCGCCTGCCTGATCTGATCAACGTAGGCGCGCGAATGCTGCTGGTATTCCTCCTGTGCGCGCAGCAGTGCCTGCCAGCGCGCCTGGTGTTCGCGGCCCGGGCCGAATGCCGGGCTCTGCAGCCACGGGCCAGCCTGCAGCTGGAACTGCTGCAGCCATGCGGCGAATTCGGGCACGGCGGCGCCGGCGTGGGTGCTGCCACGGGCCCCCTGCAGCATCCACTGCAGCATGCCGTCGCCCTGCCCCTGTACCGCCTCGCGCCAGGCCTGTGCCACGTCCGCGCTGCTGGCGTCGCGGCCGGCGAAACGCGCGGCCACTTCCTGCATGGTGCCGTACCAGCTGCCCGCCTGTTCGCGGAACCGGCGCACGGCATCTTCCGGTGCGCCCTGCCCCTGTTCGGGCAACAGCTGGCCCCACCAGTCGAACAACCGCTGCCAGCTGCCGGGGTCGTCACCGGCCGGCGCACCGGGCGTGCTCGCATGGCGCAGGGCATCGCCCCAGGCGCCGAAGTACTGCCGCGCCAGGGCTTCGAAATCGCTGCTGCCGGCGTCATGGGCCGAGCTGGTCATCACAGGCCTCCGCTGGGCTGGCTCATGGCTTGGGAATGCGCAGGGTCTTGCTGATCATCAGCGACCCGGACAGGGCGAACAGCAGCACCATCGGGTGCAGCTGCCACGGACCGATCTGCCACTGGCCGAACCAGAGGTCCTGGCCGATGGCATCGGTACCGGCGGCGATCGCCAGCACGATCACCAGCACCAGGCTGGTCGGGATCGGAGTGCCCTCGAAAAACCTGACCTTGCCCTCGTCGCCGGCCAGCGCCTCGGCGGTGACGTTGTAGCGCGCCAGGCGGCTGACGCCGCAGCAGACGAAGTAGCTCAGCACCAGCCAGTCCCAGCCGCCCTGCATGCCGCAGGCATAGGCCAGCGCCGCCGGCGCCACGCCGAAGGAGATCACGTCGGACAGCGAGTCCAGCTCGCGGCCCAGGGTAGAGCTGGACTTGCGCCAGCGCGCGATGCGCCCGTCGAGCGCATCGAAGATGAAAGCCAGCGGGATCAACGCCATGCCGAACAGCAGGTAGCCGCGCTCGCCGTCCTGCAGGAAGCGCATCGCGGCAAAGACCGCACCGGTGCCGCAGAAAGCATTGGCCAGGGTGAACCAGTCGGCCAGCTGGAATTCGCGCAGCATCGAGAAGTGACGTTTCATGGGGTCTCACGGAGCATCAAGGCCCACAGGTTACCGCGAGCGCCGCCACTGGCGACAGCGCTGGCAGGACCCAGCCTTCACCGCTCCCTCACCTGTCCTCACCAGCGGTGAATTTTTCGCCACCCATCTTGACAGCCTAGGGGGGTGGCGCCTGTCGCGGCTTATCCACAAAGTTGCCCACGCGTAATCCACACCCCCTGTGGACAACCAGATCTCACCGACTGCGACGTTGGACATTTCCTCATCACCCTGCATCGGGGTTTCCCTACTTCCCAAGCCACAAGGTCGGCGCTATGGTCACCGGCGGACCCGCCGCCGCCACGTCCGAAACTCTGTAATGGACGATGATGATGCTGGATGCTCCCACCCTGGCCGCACAACTGCGGCAGCCCCATGGCGAGGCCGCGTTGGCGGTCGCCGACTCGATGAACCGCAGCAACGGCGCACTCAACCTGGCCGCGATCGGGCTGCTGGCCGTCGGCGCCGGTGAACAGGTCCTGGAGGTCGGCCCGGGCAATGCGGCCTTCGCGCCGCTGATGCTGCAGGCCACCGGCAGCCGCTATCTGGGCATCGAGCTGTCCACCGCCATGGTCGAGGCCGGCAACCAGCGGCTGGCCAGCGCCGGGTTGGCCGAGCGTGCGGCGATGCGGCACGGCGACGCCCATGCGCTGCCGGTCGCCGATGCCGCGATGGATGCCGCGCTGGCGGTCAACACCCTGTACTTCTGGCCGAACCTGGCCCCGGTGCTGGATGAGCTGGCGCGGGTACTGCGCCGGGGCGGCCGCCTGTGCCTGGCCTTTGGCGACGCCAGCTTCATGCGCAGCCTGCCATTCGCTGCCGACTTCCAACTGCATGAGCTGGATGTGGTGGAGCTCGCACTGCGGGTATCGGGCTTCCGTGTCTCTGCCTGGCGCAGCCACCGGGAATCCGCGGCCGGCAATGACGGCCAGACCCGCGAAAAGCACTTCCACCTGCTGTTGGCACAGCGGCGCTGAAGCTGCCCGCCTGACCGAGTGGTAGAGCCGGCCGCTGGCCGGCTGCCCCGACGATTCCGGATTGCCGGCAAGCGGCCGGCACTACCCAGCCTGCACCCGCCTCCAACGAGCAAAACAGAGCACCTGCATCACCAGCATGGCCAGCAACCCCAGCGGCCACGCCCACCACAGCCCGGCCAGTCCGTGCCGGGACTGCAGCCACATCGCCAGTGGCAGCTCCAGCAGCAATACGGCCGCCATGCCCAGCAACGCCGGCAACAACACCATGCCACCGCCTCGCATCACTCCGACCAGCACCGCACTGCCTCCCATCGCCAGCACGCCCCACACCACGGTGCGCAATTGCTGCGTGGCCAGTTCGCGCACGTCGGTCGCCGCCAGGATCAGGCCAGTCAACCAGGGCGCCAGCGCCACAACCAGCATCACCACCCCGCTCAGTATCGCCAGTCCAAGCAGCACGCCGGTGCGGGCGATGGCGGGCAGCCGTGCCGTACGTCCCGCCCCCAGCGCATGCGCGGCGAGGATGGTGGCGGTGATGCCCAGCGACATCGCAGGCAGCTGCACCCAGCTCATCAACTGATTGACCGCGCCGTAGGCGGCGGTGGCGGTATAGCCGTGGCGATTGATCCAGCCCAGCAGCACGATCTCGGCCACGGCCAGACTGAGCATCTGCAGCGAGGACGGTACGCCGATGCGTAGCATCGGACGGATGAGTGCTCCATCGAAACGGATCGCTCGCAGCAACTCATGCCCCGGTGCCAACGGGTGCCCCATCCGCTGCCACCGCCACATCAGCCAGGCCAGGGCCAGCAGCGAGGCGAGCGCCGCCGAGACTGCCGCACTGGCTGCGCCCAGCTGCGGCAGGCCGGCCCAGCCCAGGATCAGCAGCGGCGTGCACAGCAGGCCGACCACCGTGGCCAGCAGCAGCGCATGCAGCGGCGTCTTCGCATCGCCCACCGCGCGGCTCACCGCAGTGGCCAGCCACAGCAGGAAGAACACCGGTACCGCCAGCAGCAGGATACGGGCATAGACGATGGATTCGCCGAGGATCGGGGCCGGCGTACCGAGTGCCACCAGCAGCTCTGGAGCGAAACCGCCGCCCACGACCATCACCAGCACCGACATGAGCAGGATCAGCGCCACCGCGCTGCCAGCCACAGCGCGCGCCTGCTGCGGCCGGCCCGCGCCCCAGGCCTGGCCGATCAGCACCATCGCACCGGTCGCCAGGCCCATTACCAGGGCCAACAGCAGGAAGAAGACCGGGAAGAACGCTGCGGCGGCAGCCACCGCCTGCGTCCCCAGCAGATGGCCGAGGTAGATGTTGTCCAGCGTGCCTGCGGCAAGCTGCAGCGCATTGGTCAGCAGCATCGGCAGCAGCAGGGCCAGGTAGGTGCGCCACAGCGGTGGTGCGGCCGGGGGTGTCGGATGTACAGGGGGGGTCATGGGACTCTCTGGGCAAGGGCTGCCCTGCCCGGCGTTTCCGCCAGCAAAGCACGCACAGGGGAAGCGGGCCGTGGCCCGCGATCAGGTGGCGCCGCCGCTCAACGACGGCGCGATGGCTCAGCCGTCGGCGCTCTCGAATGCCAGGCGCAGGGCGTGGTTGCGCACGTCCTCGGGCCAGCTGCGCAACGCCATTTCCAGGCCCGCCCGGTCGTGCGCGAACAGGACACGGATCGCCTCCTCGAAACCCGGCAGGTCGCCGGCGATGGTCTGCAGGAAGTGATAGGCACGCTCGCTGTGGCGGCGCTGCTGGTCCTTGTCCGCACCGGCACGGCTGGCCGCCTCCACCAGCCTGCGCAGAACCACGGAGGCGCCACCCGGCTGTTCGGTCAGCCACGCCCAATGGCGCGGCAACAACGTCACCTCGCGGGCAACCACGCCCAGCTTGGGGCGGCCACGGCCGCGCGGGGTTGCCGGCACATCTTCGGCAGTGAAGTCGGCATCCGCCTCGACGGCTGCGGGAAACGCTTCGATGACCCGCGCCAGCAGTTCTGCGTCGCTACCACGCGTATCGAAATCACGGGTGCGGCCGGTAGCGTTGTCGAACACCAGCAGCGGTCCGGCAGCGTTGCCGGCGCGCAGCTGTTTCAGCGCCAGCGCCGCCACCTCCGGGGTACCGGAAGCGACCAGGCGATGGCCGTCGAAGCAACTGAAGGGAGGGAGTCGGGACGCAGGCATGGCAATGGCATCAGAGGCGATGCACCAATATTGCCCGGGTAATTTGCGGCCGTCAATATTACCCGGGCATTAATCAACCAGAAGAGCGTGCCAACCACGGTTGGCCCCCACCGGAATGGTTGGCACCCACCCGATCCGCCGGATCACAGACGGCTGAAGGACCAGCTCACCATGCGGCCGTCCTTGTACGGCATCACGCCGTGGAACGGGCGCGGGTCGGCGTCGAACACCAGCGGCAGGAAGTTGCGGTCGCCCTCCCACATCGGCAGCGTGTCCAGCTTGTCCAGGTCCACCCACTCCAGCGTGCCCTCGTGGTTGCCGCCGTGCGGGGTGCCCTCGAATCCATCGATGACGAACACGAAGCCCAGCCAGTCCTCGCCGTGCTTGCCGAAACCCGGCCAGCTGAGGGTGCCGCGCAGGCGCATGCTGGTGCAGTCGATACCGGCCTCTTCCTGGATCTCGCGGCGCATGCTGGCGGCCACATCCTCGTCCGCCTCGATCTTTCCACCCAGCCCGTTGTACTTGCCCAGATGATGGTCACCGGGGCGGGTATTGCGATGGATCATCAGCACCTGGCGACGATCGGGCGACAGCACGTAGCCCAGGGTGGCGACGATCGGGGTATACGGCATGGGGCAGCATCCAGCGGCAGGTCGGCCATGGATTATGGCCGATCAGCGCACCAGCGACAGGCGGCGCTCAGTGGGCGTGCCGGCACCATCGGGATCACGGCGCAGGGTGGCGACGCCGTGGCCGCGCTCGGCCAGGTATTCCAGCCACTTGCCGAGGAAGGTGTTCATCCGCATGCGATGGCTGATCAGCTCCGCCGGCGGCGGATACAGGCCCATCGTGTCCTGCCAGCGGCGGCCCACGTAGCAGTGGGTGGTCTCGGCCTGGCGGGCGTCACGGTACAGCCGCACATAGGCCGACGGGTCCGGCTCTCCGGTGACCGGGTCGGCCAGGTCGTAGGTCAGGCGCAGTTCCACCGTGTAACGGTGGCACTCGATCACGTCCAGACGAACATCCAGGCCGTCGCCGATCGAGGAAATGTAGCTGCCCGCCACCAGTCCGGCCGGTTCGAACAGGCGCACCAGGTGGCGGTAGTTTTCCGCGTACAGGCCCATGAGCCAGCTCAGCCGGCTCAGGCGGGGAATGCGTTCGGTGCGGGGCAAGGCTCGGGCCATGGGTCGATCCTACACGTTGGTGCTTCAACGTGGGGGCGCCTCGAGCCACAGCCAACCCGTCGGTCGCCGCCACCGCTGTAGGGCCGAGCACATGCTCGGCTGCTGTTCTGGGAGAACCCGGTGGCCCAGCCGAGCGTGGGCTCGGCTCTACAGGGCGCGGTTAAAGCACCCATTGGTAGTGCCGGCCGCTGGCCTGCAGTGGGGCGCCCCGGGAAGGATCAATACAGCTCGCGCTGCAGCCCCAGCGTGGCCAGCACCTTGCTGGAAATCTCCTCGATCGAGGTATGGGTGGTGCTCAGGGTCGGGATCCGCTCCATCTGGAACATCACCTCGGCCGCGGCCACCTCGCGCTTGCAGGTATCCAGGTTGGCGTAGCGCGAGTTCGGGCGGCGCTCCTGGCGGATCTGCTGCAGGCGGTCCGGGTCGATGGTCAGGCCGAACAGCTTGCGCCGGTAGTTGCGCAGCCGTGGCGGCAGGCGGTCGCTTTCCAGGTCCTCGTCGGTCAGCGGGTAGTTGGCCGCGCGCACCCCGTAATGCAGGGCCAGGTAGATGCAGGTGGGTGTCTTGCCGGCGCGCGACACCGCCACCAGGATCACGTCGGCGTCGTCGTAATTCACCGCGATACCGTCGTCATGGGTCAGCGCGAAGTTCATCGCGTTGATGCGGCGGTGGTAGGTATCGAAGTCGACCATGCCATGGGCCTGGCCCACACGGTTCACGCGCGAACTGGACAACTCACGCTCCAGCGGCTCGATGAACGGCGCGAACACGTCCAGCATCAGGGCACCACTGTCGGCCAGGATCAGGCTCAGGCTCTGGTCCACGCAGGAGTTCACCACGATCGGCCGAACCTGGTACCGCTCCCCCGCCGCCTGGATCCGGGAACAGGCTTCCCGGGCTTTTTCGGGGTCGTCGACAAACGACATCCGGTCGGTAATGAAGCTGAACCCGGAGAACTGGGTCAGCAGGCTATGCCCAATGGTTTCAGCGGTGATACCGGTTCCATCGGAAACGTAGAACACCGGACGGATGGTCGACATGCGCGCTTTTACCCCCTACGAAGCCTAAAAGGGCCGCCAACACAAGCTTGTGTCGACAGCGGTCTGCCCGGCATCATATCGGCTTCTTCCTACGGACGCGGCCACTCAGCCCGCCTCGGGCGATGGCCAAACGGAGCATCGCGCTTGAACGAGAACATCCTGTGGTTGCACGAACTGCGTCTGGCCGACCTGGCCCGCGTAGGCGGCAAGAATTCCTCGCTGGGCGAGATGATCGGCAATCTGGCCGGTCTGGGCGTCTCCGTTCCCGGAGGTTATGCGACCACCGCTGAAGCCTTCAAGGACTTCATCGCGCACAACGACCTGTCCAAGCGCATCTTCGACAAGCTGGCCACGCTGGACGTCGAGGACGTCAACGCGTTGACCGCTGCGGGCAAGGAGATCCGCAGCTGGGTGATCGACGCGCCGCTGCAGCCGCAGCTGGACCAGGACATCCGCACCGCCTACGCCAAGCTGAGCGCCGACAATGGCGGCGGCGACGTGGCCGTGGCCGTGCGTTCGTCGGCCACCGCCGAGGATCTGCCGGATGCATCCTTCGCCGGCCAGCAGGAAACCTTCCTCAACGTCACCGGTGCCGACGACGTCGTGCACAAGGTCAAGGAAGTGTTCGCCTCGCTGTACAACGATCGTGCCATTGCCTACCGCGTGCACCACGGCTTCAAGCATGAGGACGTGTTCCTGTCCGCCGGCGTGCAGCTGATGGTGCGTTCGGGCGTCGGTTCCTCCGGCGTGCTGTTCACCCTGGACACCGAGTCCGGCTTCCGCGACGTGGTGTTCGTCACCTCTTCGTTCGGCCTGGGCGAAATGGTCGTGCAGGGCGCGGTCAACCCGGACGAGTACTACGTCTACAAGCCCACCCTGCAGGCCGGCAAGCCGGCGATCCTGCGCCGCTCGCTCGGCAGCAAGGCGATCCGCATGGTGTATTCGGACGTCCCCGGCGAGCGCGTGAAGATCGAGGACACCCCGGCAGAGCTGCGCAACACCTTCTCGATCAGCGACGAGGACGTGCAGGAACTGTCCAAGCAGGCGCTGGTCATCGAAAAGCACTACGGCCGCCCGATGGACATCGAGTGGGCCAAGGACGGTGTCAGCGGCAAGCTGTTCATCGTGCAGGCACGCCCGGAAACGGTGAAGTCGCGCAGCCACGCCACCCAGATCGAGCGCTTCGCGCTGACCGAAAAGGGCGGCAACGTGCTGGCCGAAGGCCGTGCCGTCGGTGCCAAGATCGGCTCGGGCGTAGCCCGCGTGGTGAAGACGCTGGACGACATGAACCGCGTGCAGCCGGGCGACGTGCTGATCGCCGACATGACCGATCCCGATTGGGAGCCGGTGATGAAGCGCGCCTCGGCCATCGTCACCAACCGTGGTGGCCGTACCTGCCACGCCGCGATCATCGCGCGCGAGCTGGGCGTGCCGGCCGTGGTCGGTTCGGGCAACGCCACCAAGGTCATCGAAGATGGCCAGCTGGTCACCGTCAGCTGCGCTGAAGGCGATACCGGCTTCATCTACGAAGGCAAGCTCGGCTTCGAGCGCACCACCACCGATCTCGGCAACATGCCGCCGGCACCGCTGAAGATCATGATGAACGTGGCCAACCCGGAACGTGCCTTCGACTTCGGCCAGCTGCCGAACGCCGGCATCGGCCTGGCCCGCCTGGAAATGATCATCGCCAGCCACATCGGCATCCACCCGAACGCGCTGCTGGAGTACGACCGCCAGGACGCGGCGACCAAGAAGAAGATCGACGAGAAGATCGCCGGCTACGGTGATCCGGTCAGCTTCTACGTGGACCGCCTGGCCGAAGGCATCGCCACCCTCACCGCCTCGGTTGCACCGAACGCCGTGATCGTGCGCCTGTCGGACTTCAAGTCCAACGAGTACGCCAACCTGATCGGCGGCAGCAACTACGAGCCGCACGAAGAGAACCCGATGATCGGCTTCCGCGGCGCCAGCCGTTACGTCGACCCGAGCTTCTCGGCCGCCTTCGCGCTGGAGTGCAAGGCCGTGCTGCGCGTGCGCAACGAAATGGGCCTGGACAACCTGTGGGTCATGATTCCGTTCGTGCGCACCCTGGAAGAAGGCCGCAAGGTCATCGAGGTGCTGGAACAGAACGGCCTGAAGCAGGGCGAGAACGGCCTGAAGATCATCATGATGTGCGAAGTGCCGTCCAACGCACTGCTCGCCGATGAATTCCTGGAAATCTTCGACGGCTTCTCGATCGGCTCCAACGACCTGACCCAGCTGAGCCTGGGCCTGGACCGTGACTCGTCGATCGTCGCGCACCTGTTCGACGAGCGTAACCCGGCAGTGAAGAAGCTGCTGTCGATGGCGATCAAGGCCGCACGCGCCAAGGGCAAGTACGTCGGCATCTGCGGCCAGGGCCCGTCCGATCACCCGGATCTGGCCGAGTGGCTGATGCAGGAAGGCATCGAGTCGGTGTCGCTGAACCCGGACACCGTGGTCGATACCTGGCTGCGCCTGGCCAAGCTGAAGGCCAACGGCTGATGCCGTAAAGGCCGCAGGCTGACGTCGTGTTCATCGGCGTCAGCCGATACTGCTGCTGCACGCAAGCCCCGCCTCTGCGGGGCTTGCTGTTTCTGGCGTCCTTGCACGCCACGCGTACCTCGCACCTGTCCCGCAGCAGCAAAGGAATTTCCGCATGATCGCCGCCGCACCGCCCTCGCCCGCCGCAACGCCCTGGTTCCACTCGCTCGACTGGGAACGCCTGCTGGAGACCTATGGTGTGCCGCTGCTGGCCGCCATCGTGGTGCTGCTGGTCGGCATGTGGGTGGCACGACGCCTGTCCAATGCGATGCCGCGCGCCACTGCGCGCATGGGCGTGGATCCGATGCTCGGCAGCTTTCTGCGCAACGTGGTGTATGCCGCATCGCTTGTGATCGTAGTGGTGCTGGCGATCGGCACGCTGGGCGTGCAGATCACCCCGCTGCTGGCCGTGCTCGGCACCGCTGGCCTGGCGGTCGGCCTGGCATTGAAGGATTCGCTGTCCAACATCGCCTCGGGCGTGATGCTGGTGACGCTGCGACCGTTCCGCGTGGGCGATGTGGTCACCGTGGCCGGCCAGACCGGCACCGTGCGCGAAGTGCGCATCTTCCAGACCGTGCTTACCGGCGCCGACAACCAGCACACCACCATTCCGAACACACTGATCACCGCCGCGCCGATCATCAACCTCACCGCCGAACCGACGCGCCGCGTCGAACTGGTGATCGGCATCGGCTACGAAGACAACATCCAGCTGGCACGCGACACCGCGCTGGCGCTGATGAAGGCCGACCCGCGCGTGCTGCAGACGCCAGCACCGGACGTGGTGGTATACGAACTCGGCGCGCACGCGATCAACCTCGGCATCCGCTGCTACGTGAAGTCGGCCGACTGGTTCGGTACCAAAGTCACGTTGCTGGAACAGCTGAAGCTGGGCTATGACAAGGCCGGCATCAACATCCCGTACCCGCAGCAGGACATGCACCTGTACCTGCATGGCAAGGATGGCGGCGTGGTCGAAGCGGACGCGCTGGTGCGCGACAAGCCCTGATCCAACCCGGGAGTGCCGACCAACGGTCGGCACCCACCGATGGGCATCAGGCCTCGGCGGCCTCTTCCAGCGCCGGGTAATCGGTGAAACCCTTCGCACCACCACCGAAAAATGTGGCGCGATCCGGCGGATTCAGTTCTGCACCCGTACGCAGGCGCTCAGGCAGGTCCGGGTTGGCAATGAACGGCCGGCCGAAACCGATCAGGTCGGCCCAGCCTTCGGCCAGCGCCTGCCTGGCGCGCTCGGCGGTGTACTTGCCGGCGTAGATCAGCGTGCCCGGGTAGACCATGCGTAGCGCCTGCTTGAACGCCACCGGCATCAGCGGCGCATCATCCCAATCCGCTTCGGCAATGTGCAGGTAGCCCACCCCCATCTCACCGAGCAGGTGTGCGGCAGCCAGATAGGTCGCCTGCGGCGTATCGTCCACCGCCCCCTGCAGCGTGGTCAGCGGCGCCAGGCGCACGCCCACACGCTCGCCACCGGCAACCTCGACCACCGCCTGCACGACCTCGCGCAGGAAGCGCAGCCGGTTCTGCAGCGAACCGCCATAGCCATCGGTACGCTGGTTGGCCTGCGAGTCGATGAACTGGTTGATCAGGTAGCCATTGGCGCCATGCAGTTCGACGCCGTCGAAGCCCGCCTCCAGCGCATTGCGGGCGGCCTGCGCGTAATCGGCGACGACGCCCGGAATCTCGTCTTCGCGCAGCGCACGCGGCATCGAATGCTGGATCATCTCGCCGACGCCGGCTTCGGGACCTGCCCCTGTCGGGTCGACGAACACTTTCACGCCATCGGCCAGCAATGCCGAGGAAGACACCGGCGCTACGCCATCGGGCTGCAGGGCCACATGCGAGACGCGGCCGACGTGCCACAACTGCGCGTAGATGCGGCCACCGGCGGCGTGCACCGCATCGGTCACCTGCCGCCAGCCCTTTACCTGTTCGGGGCTGTGGATGCCCGGCGTCCAGGCATAGCCCTGGCCCTGCGGGCTGATCTGGGTGCCTTCGCTGACAATCAGGCCGGCACCGGCACGCTGCGCGTAGTAGGTCGCCATCTCGGCGGTAGCAACGTTGCCGGCAGCCGCACGCGAGCGGGTCATCGGCGGCATCACGATGCGGTTGGGCAGGGTCAGCGGGCCCAGACGGTGGGAGGTGAACAACATGGCGGACATCTCTTGCGGGGGGAGTGCCAGCAAGAATGGGGACCGCCTGCGAAAGGCAACAGGCGTGTTGTGGCAAAACAGTTGTGCCCGGCAGGCAAGGATGGCCCGGCATGAAGGCTCATCCACGCATGGCGTGGATCTACTCCAGGTGGGGTTCGATCTTTACCGCGCCATGCGCCACGCGGTCATAGCAGGTGCGCACCACGTCTTCCCCGTACTTCAGCTCCAGCCGGCGCACGATGAAGTGACCGCGCGCCATGTCCTGGTAGTAGTCGGTGAACATGGTATTGAGCGTTGCACCTGCAGCGGCACCGACAATCGGCACCGCCTGCGCGGCGAATTTCTCGGTGACCACCACGCCGAAACGCGCCGCCACTTTCTCCACCATCTTCGCCAGCAGCTTGCCGGCCTCCTTCGGTGCCACGCCCAGGGTCAGGTCGCGGCCGGTCACCACGCGCCCGGCCAATTCGGCCGACAGGTGGCGCATCACGTCGGTGGTGAAGCCGCGGGCCAGGTAGTAGCCGGTCTCGCTGGCGTCATCGCGCGGCGAGTTGCCACCCAGCGCGAACACCTCCAGGCAGGCCTGGCGGGTGCTGAATTCGGACAGGTCAAAGCCCTCGCTGCGGGCCACGTCGGCCACCGCGCGCATCATGATGGTGGTCGACACCGGCAGCTCGATGAACAAGGCCGCAAAGCCAAATGCCCCGCCGACCGCGCCGGAGGTGGCCGCCGCCAATTTGTGCCAGCGGGTGGAGGCCCCCTTGCCCGGGGTGTTGTCCATGCTCCACAGCGCGGCCTGCGCCGATTTGGTCAGCGCCGCCTGCACCGCACCGTGGATGCGGTTGGAGACCGAACTGGGCAGTGCTTTCACCGCGAACTCCAGCGGCGTGCCAACCAGGTTGGCCATGCGCGCGGTCAGGGTCGGCGCTTCCAGCAGCGCCACCGCCCGCTGCAGGTCGGACCAGTCGCGGGCGTCGTGGGCGATGTCGCGGGGGAGCAGGATGGGCTCGTTCATGGCGCCGATCTTAGCGCCGGGGAGTTGAACGGAGGGTGGTAGCGCCCTCGGCACCGGTCTATGATCCCAGTAGCGGCCCCGCTTGCATGGGGTCATGGAACAACCCAGGCAAGGACGCCCCATGCTCGCCCGACTACTGCTGATCTGCCCCCTTTTCCTGGCTGCTCTCGGCCTGCCTCACATCGTCAAGGCCGAAGGTCGATGCCCACCGGGTTCCTACCCCATTGGCGGGCAAGGCGTGTTGGGTTGTGCGCCGATTCCCGGAGGCGGTGGTGGCGACGCCGGACTTTCTCCGTCCGCACCAACCACCCGAGTAAAGATGGGCTCCGAATGGGTTGCATTTGCCCGTTCGCCGAATGGCACACTCCTCGGCTGGAGCGTTCGCCAACACAAACAGAAGGCTGCCGAGAAACAGGCATTGAAGACCTGTAACAAGCGCAGCGGAACACAGTGCGAGATCATTGCCTCGTTCACTGAAAGATGCGCCTACGCATTGCAGCA
This sequence comes from Stenotrophomonas geniculata, assembly GCF_034508895.1. Lineage (NCBI taxonomy): Bacteria > Pseudomonadati > Pseudomonadota > Gammaproteobacteria > Lysobacterales > Lysobacteraceae > Stenotrophomonas > Stenotrophomonas geniculata. The sequence goes on along the minus strand of NZ_CP140571.1, from coordinate 3,699,965 downwards.
CTACGACACCGGCCGGTTTGAAGTGGTCTTCCGCAGCGACAATGAATTGGCGCTCGGCACCGAAGTCGCACGCCAGACCTGCCCCAACGGTTGCCGACCGGTTCATTTCACTTGCGCCCGGGCAGTCAACCTGTATGGCAGGGGTCCCGACCCGGGACCCAACTGGTCTCCTTGAGAGTGGAAACCGGGGGAGCGGTTCTACCCCCGTTTCTCAGCACCGGTGGTGTCCATTTGATTGGTAGTGCCTGCCGCTGATTGGCACCACCAATCAGGCTGTCGGCAACCCCGACAGCGCCCCCATGAACTGGCGGTAGTGGCGCAGCTCGGCGATCGAGTCGTGCACGTCGCTCAGCGCGGTGTGGTTGCTGTTCTTGCCGACGCCGGCGGCCACGGTCGGCGCCCATCGCTTGGCCAGTTCCTTCACCGTGGACACGTCCAGGTTGCGGTAGTGGAAATACTTCTCCAGGCGGGGCATCTGGCGGTGCAGGAAGCGGCGGTCCTGGCAGATCGAGTTGCCGCACATCGGCGACAGGCCGGCCGGAATCCACTGTGCCAGGAAGTTCACGGTCTGCGCCTCGGCCTGGGCCAGCGTGGTGGTGCTGTCCACCACGCGCTGCCACAGGCCCGAACGACGATGCTGGTTGCGGTTCCACTCGTCCATCGCTTCCAGCGTTTCCAGCGGATGATGGATGGCGAATTCGGGGCCCTCGGCCAGCACGTTGAGCTGGGCATCGGTGACCACGGTGGCGATCTCGATGATCGAATCGTTGTCGGTGTCCAACCCGGTCATTTCCAGGTCGATCCAGATCAGTCGTTCGTTGGCCGCGCCGGTGTCCGCCATTGTGTCGCCTCGTTGCTGGGCAGGCGCGCGGCCTACCGGTGAAGGAAAGAGGCGCCCATCATACCCGTTCGCCCCTCAGCCCTCGCCGACGTGGTCTTCCAGCAGCAGCGGCGGCTTGCCACGTTTGGCGCGGAAATAATTGGTCAGGCGTGTACTGGCTTCCTTGGCCAGCACCCCGCCGTGAATCTCGACGCGATGGTTGTGGCGGGCGTCGCCAATGAGGTCGAACACGCTGCCGCAGGCGCCCGTCTTGGGGTCACTGGCGCCGTAGACCAGACGGGCGACGCGTGCATGCACGATCGCCATCGCGCACATCGCGCACGGCTCCAGGGTCACATACAGCGTGCTGCCGAGCAGGCGGTGGTTCGCCAGCAGCTTTCCGCCGGCCCGCATCGCCACGATCTCGGCGTGCGCGCTGGGGTCGTGCGAGGCGATGTTGAGGTTCCAGCCCTCCCCCAGCAGCTGGCCATCGGCACCCACCAGCACGGCTCCGACCGGAATTTCGTCGAACTCGCGCTGCGCGCGCTCGGCCAGCGCCAGCGCGTGGCGCATCCAGTGTTCATCGGTGTCGTGCACCGGCACGCCCAGGGCGTCGGTCATGGCGGTTCTCGCGTGTGTGCAGGGCCAGGATGGCCGCCGGGGCCGCATTGTACGCCCCGGGCCGTACAGGCGCCGCTAGCGCGCGTCGAAGCGCTCGCGGGCCGCATCCAGCGCCGGGAAATTGTGCTCCGCCCAGCGGTCCAGGGCGGACAACGTCTCGACCAGACCGTGCGCGACCTCGGTCAGGCGGTACTCGACATGCAGCGGTTTGCTGCCCCGGTCACACCGCTCGACCAGCCCATTGCGCTCCAGCTGTCGCAGAGTCTGGGTCAGCACCTTCTGCGAGATGCCTTCGATCTTCCGCAGCAACGCGCCGTTGCGAAGCGGGCCCTGCGCCAATGCCGGCAGCAGCAGCATCACCCACTTGCCGGAGATCAGCGCCAGCGCATCGCGCGCCGAGCAATCGGCGGCATAGACATCGCCCGGATAGGCCATGGTTACCTCAAGGTACGTAATTGCCGGGGCATGCCGGCACCGCGAGGATGGTCGCACACTCCTCGAACACCTCGCCCATGCGCGCCCTGATCCTGCTTGCCCACCCCGAACCCCGCTCCTTCAATGCCCACCTCGCCGCGCAGGCGGCCGAGCAGCTGAGGCACGACCACTCGCAGGTGGATGTGGTCGACCTGTATGCGGAAGGCTTCGATCCGCTGGAAGCGGCCTGGCACCATCCACGGCGCCTGCAGCCCGAGCGCTTCGATGCCCAGCGCGAACAACGCCACAGCGCCGAACTGGAGCAGTTACCCGCCGATGTGCGACGGCACCTGCACCTGCTGCGGGTCGCAGACCTGGTGATCCTGCAGTTCCCGCTGTGGTGGTTCGCGGCGCCAGCCATCCTCAAGGGCTGGCTGGACCGCGTGCTGGTATATGGGCCGATGTACAACAGCCGTCAGCGCCACGAACATGGCGTGATGCAGGGCAAGCGTGCATTGCTGAGCGTCACCACCGGTTCATCGGCACGGGCATGCGCGGTGGACGGCCGCGAAGGCGACACCCGATTGCTGCTGTGGCCGTTGATGTACAGCCTGCGCTACGTCGGCTTCGAGGTGATGGAGCCATGCGTGGTGCATGGCGTGCGTTCCGGGCTTGCAGCGGAACGCGTGCAGGCCCACGACGAAGCACTGGTTGCAGCCACCCTCTCCTACCGCGAGCGACTGACGCACTGGCGGCAGTGGCCAATCGTGCCCTTCAACGACAGCGATGACTTCGAGGATGGGGTGGTGCTGCGCGCGGACGCGATCGCGCACAGCCCCTTCATCCGCCACCGCGACGCGGGATGAATCTTCGCCTGCAGGCGCTACCGGAAAGCCTCATACTTCGCACTCTTCCGAAGCACCTTGGTGAACCCATGACCACCCTGCGCCCCTCTCGCGCCGACGACGGCGCCGCCCTTGTCGACCTCTGGCGTTGCGCCGTCGACGCCACCCACGACTTCCTCAGTGCCGAAGACCGCCAGGCCATCGATGCCGAAGTGGCCGGTTTCCTGCCGCAGGCGCCGATGACCGTTGCTGTCGATGCACAGGATCGGCCGCTGGGCTTCATGCTGATCGACGGCACGCACATGGAAGCGCTGTTCATCGATCCCGACGTACGTGGCACCGGGATCGGCCGGCAACTGCTGCAACATGCACTTGCCCAGCATCCGCAGCTGAGCACTGACGTCAACGAACAGAACACACAGGCCGTCGGCTTCTACCTGCGCATGGGCTTCGTCGAAAGCGGCCGCTCACCGCTCGATTCGCAAGGCCGTCCGTATCCGCTCATCCATCTTCGGCATAACGGCTGACATCCTTCGGCAGCGGCCACGTGCTAGCGTGGCTGCTTTCGACCAAGGAACGCCGTGCATGGATGGTGCAAAAGCCCTGCTGACCCTGTTTGCGCTGGGCATCAGCCTGGTCTGGATCCTGGTGCCGTTCGCCATCTTCGCCGTGCGCAACCTGCTGCGTGAGGTACTGGTCGAGCAGCGCCGTACCAACGAACTGCTTGAACACATCGGCGGCTACCGCATTCCGAAGCCGCAACCCGAACCGACCGTCTGGCGGGCGCCCTGAGCCGGAACGTGCCAGGCCCGGATCAGGCCGTCGCCTCGAAGGCCGGTGAGTACTGCACCTCGCCCTGTGCCAGCGGAGGCTGCAGGCAAAGTGCCTGGAAGTACTCTGCAGGCACACCCGGCAGGACCAGGCCCGGCTCGGCACGGAAGCCGAAGCGACCGTAATAGGCCGGCTCGCCCAGCAATACACAGCCATGTGCACCCTGCTGACGCAGCGCTTCAAGTGCGGCGTGCATCAGGGCCGCACCGATGCCCTGCCCCTGCCACGCGGGCAATACCGAGATCGGTCCCAGGCCGAACCAGCCCGTGCTGCCATCGCTGATCGTCACCGGCGACACCGCCACATGGCCGATCACCTTGCCGTCCATCTCGGCCACCAGCGAAACGCTCAGCTCCCCGCGGGCGCGCAGGGCATCGACGATGAACTGCTCGGTATGGCTGCTGTGCGCAGCATCCCGGAATGCGGCCTCGGTGAGCGCATGGAGGGTGGCGTGATCATCAATGGCTTCGGCACGGATGGTGTAGTTCATGGCGTAATGTTCGCTTGCGTGAGCATTGGGTGAATTTGAGACCTTTGTCACAAATTGGCGGCGAAATGTCGAGCGCGAGGCGCAATCGCCCCGCGAACCTCGAATCGCCCGTGCCGCAATCGATTCGGCGACACCACTGAACGCTGAATGCGTCAAAATTCCGTCGCAGACGCCCTGCCGTCGCTGGCGTCAGGTTTCCAGAACACTCCATAATCGATAAACCTGTCACCAGGGAAGGATATATGGACACGGACGCACGATGCAGGATGCCGCCATGGATGTAGCCATGCCGACACGCAAGGGACGCCATCTGGTACCGATGGGCCTCTTGCTGGCACTGACGGCCTGCTCGCCCTACGCGGACGCAGAGCGTGACGTTGCCGCAGGTGGACGCGGCCTGGCCAAGCTCAACCCGTCACCGCAGCAGGGCTACGAGCTGGTACTGACACTGAAGGATGCCCCTGGTCCCTTCGCGGTCGTCGAGGGCGTTGCCCAGTACGACGTCAGCAACCACAAGGACTGCGGCCGGGTCCTGAGGGCGACCGGTACCGCCAGCCGTATTACCAGCCAGGAGCTCGTCACGCTGCGCAAGGTCGGTGAGAACGAGTACCGCGGCACGTTCTACCTCGACCGCATGCAGGACGAGGATTACTACGGGCGTGGTGTCTGCCATTGGGCGCTGACGGGAGTCGGTGCGATGTTGCGCGCTACGACCGGCGAGGCGGATACGCGATTCCTGACGTTCGTCGACAAGGAGCGCATGGAGAGCGACTCACCTCTTACGCTTTATTACCCAAACCTTATCTATCCGCGCGCCGCCACTGTCGCCAACTTTGGCGCCAGTGGCGAGGAAGATCCGTCGGGGTACAGCGAAGATCTGCGCAACGCGCTGTTCTCAACCACCACCACTGTGCAGAAACTCGCGCCATGAGCTGCCAGTTCAACCATCCCTACCCCCAAGGAGGCCGACATTGCGCCACAAGATGATCCCGTGCCTTGCTCTGCTTCTATTGACCGCCTGCAATCCGGAGACCGCCATGAACCAGGAACGTGCCGCTGCTGAAGCCGATGTCGCCCAGGGTGGGCGTGGCCTCGCCAAGCTCAACCCCAGCCCGCGCAAGGCCTATGAACTGGTGCTGCGCCTGAAGGATGCCCCCGGTGATTTCGCAGTGGTCGAAGGCGTAGCGCAGTACGACGTCACCAACGAAGACCAGTGCGGCTACATCGAACCAGCCACCGGTACCGCCGCACGCATCACCAGCCAGGAGCCGGTGGAGCTGCGCAAGGTCGCTGATGGTGAGTACCGGGGCACTGTATACATCGACCGCATGCTGGACGAGGATTACTACGGTCGCGGTGTCTGCAAGTGGGAGTTCACCGGTGCAGGCGCGATGCTGAAGGCGACGGGGGCCGAGGGCGAGACGCGCTTCCTTTCATTTATTGAAGCAGCGCCATTCGTCAAAGGCGAGACCGAGACTCGCCACTATCCTCGTTCAGACTATCCGCGCGTGAACGAGATTCCTGACTACGGCGCAAGCGGCCAAGAAGACCCCACCAAGTTCCGCCCTGAGCTGCAGAATTCGCTGTTCTCGGCTTCACTTGAAGCCAATGAGGTCCGCCAATGAGCCTCAGCAGCCAAGACTATGCGGGTATTTCCGACGACGTGTACAAGGACCGTGCGGTCGGTCGACGCGCTCCCGGCAAGGAAGAGCTCGTAGCGATCAACGGGCATGAGTACAAGATCCTCGAGCACGTTGATAATCGATTGAACGGTTATCAGGGAACGATCTACCAGCGAGTCGACACCAATGAAATTGTCGTCGCACATCGCGGCACCGAACAGTTCGCCCGCGATGCGATCCTGACCGATGGTGGCATGGTTGTCGCCCGCACCAACGTCCAAGCACCGGACGCCATCGCGCTGACCCAACGCGCCCTCGCCTATGCCAAGAAGGAGGGGCAGGATCTCGGACAGCGCCCACCCGAAGTCACCGTCACCGGCCACTCTCTCGGTGGCGCTCTGGCCCAGATCACCTCGCACCACTTCAACGTCAAGGGCGAGACCTTCAATGCCTACGGCGCGGTCAGCCTCAGCTACCGCATTCCGGAAGGCGGCAACACCATGATCAATCACGTCATGGCCTCCGATCCGGTCAGCTCGGCCTCGCCACACTTCGGCCAGGTGCGCATCTACGCAAAGCCGGATGAGATCAAGACACTCGCCGCAAACGGCTTCAGCAATCACTCGTTGCGCGCCCTTATCCCGGACAGCCCGCTCGTCGCAGCAGGCAGCTCGTTCGGCGCGCACAAGCTGGGCAACTTCCTCGGCGACGGCTCGGTTCTGAAACACCCGGAAACGCAGAAGCTGGCAAAAGACAACGCCAGGATGATCGAGGAGTACCGCGATGACGTCGAGTCACTGCGTCGCGGCGTCACCCGCGCGGCACGGGGCATCCCGGGCGGTGCCATCGATCTGTACGACCACATCCGCGGCCCGCTGCAGCCCGGTGAACCGGCACGCCGCGAAGCGGAGAAGAACGGCCATCACACCAGCATGCTGCGCATGGACGATGCCAATCACCTGGGCAACCCACTGTTCAACGATGCGATCCGCGGCGTGCACGCGCAGGACGTTCGCGTCGGCCGCGTGCCGGATGTGATGAGTACGCAGTTGGCCGGTAGCTTGGCGGCGGAGATGCACGCTGCAGGTGGCAAGCGCATCGACGAGGTGGTGATGAATGCCGACGCCTCACGCAGCTTCGCGGTGCAGGGCCAGGGCGGCGACCCGGCACACCTGCGCGTGTCGGTGGACACAGCGGTGGCGATGAACACGCCGCTGGAGCAGAGCAGCCAGCGGATTGATCAGCAAGCCGCGGTACAGCGCCTGGCACAGGATCGCGATCAGCAACTGGAACAACAGCAGAACCAGACCCGCAGCATGCAGGCCTGATGAACAGCGCGGGAGCCGGTCATTCCGGCTCCCGCTTTACTTCAGCATCGCGCGTCAGGGGCTGGAGGCCGCGACCGGCGCCGACGCACCGGCGGTTACGAACAGATCCGACCCGGAATCCGGGAAGCCACCACAGGCGCGATCGCCCGGCGCTACCGGGTCACAGGGCCACTGCGCCCGCGCGACCTTCTCACGCAGCTCGAAGCGATCCCCCGTCCAGACCACGAACGCGATGTGCTCGCGGTTCCAGTCACCGTAGGCGCGCGGACCGCCCTTCTGCGCAGACTCCGGGTACTGCACGAACCAGCGCATGGCCGGGCCGTACTGCAACTTGCTATGGTCCAGGCTGATCCGTCCCTTACGCGACAGCTGACGCGCACGATCGGCCTCCGTGACCGGGGGCATGGCCGGCATGGCATCGGCGGTCACATCCCTCGGCGCCGCGTCCCCGCGGACCTGGTACACACGCTGGGCCACATAGGCCTCGCGGCAATCACCCGCTGGCACGCGGACCGGCTCCGCGCCGTACTCATCGCGGTTGGCGACCTGGTCGCTGCAGGTGAACGGTGCTGACACCAGATAGAACGTGCTGTCGGCGTCGCGCCCTTCCAGCGAGCGCACCCAGATGTCGCCCATCCGCACGATGAAGTCCGGGCGCTGGCCGTAGCCCGGCACCGCCTTGAACCACGCCTTCTGCTGCACCTCACGCTCGCGCCAGCTGCGCGGCAGGTGGATGTCCTGCTGGGGCAGCGCGACCAGCAGCGCGGCCAGATGCGCCGGCATCCTGCCCTGGCAGGCGCCGATCAGCAGCTCGCCCTGGGTCGCCAGCCGCCCGGCCAGATCCACCGGGCAACGGGCGCCAAGCGCGCGCTCGGTGGCCTGCTCGGGCTGCAACGGCACGATGACCAAGGCGGGTGGCGCGGGAGCTACCGCCGGGACGGCTGGCTCGACGACGGCAGGCGGTGCAGCCACAGGCGCCGCCGCTGCGGGCGCAACGGGCGCAGGCGCCGGGTCCGCAGCCGGCGCCGGCTGCGCGTCCACCACAGGTGTCACAGGGGGAGTCGCGGCAACCCGTACTTCGGGAGCCGGTGCCGCGACAACAGCTTCGGTCGCCATGGGTACTGCAACGTGCGCCGTCCCTGCAGGCGCGTCAAAGGCCGCCTCGGCAGCGGGGGGCGTCTCCACGAGGGGTGCTGCGGCCTCCTGAGCCTGTGCCGACGCTGCGGCGAGTCCAAGTGACAGCAGCCAGAGCGGCGGCAGGCGGCGCACGGATGCACTGCAGTGGGCGGCGGCGTGCCGGGCATTCGGGGGAACGATTCGCATGTGGTGTCCTTACGATTAGGTTTCCATGTCGGCGCCACAGGGCGCCACGCGTCGTACGTAAAGCGCCTGCAGGCACCCTGCCCGCCGGCATCAGGTGCTACAGGGATCGAGAGCGCTGCTCCTGCTCGCGGGCAAGCGCAGCCGCCGGGTCCTGCTGGGCGACGCTGGCGGCCAACTGCTGGCTGCTCTGCGCCAGCGGCTGCTGCGCCGCCTGTTCGCGATCGACCGATGCGCGCAGCATGGCCGGATCGCCCAGCCCACCCTGTACTGCAAACAGCGTGCGACCGTCATTGCCGGCCAGGAGATGATCGATGCGCGACAGGCCGGCTTTATGCGCCCCCAGCGCCAATGCGCCAGCGGCATTGTCGAGCTCTTGTACGCTGCGCAGTCCACTCTGTACTCCCATCTGCTGCAGGCGTCGGCGTGCATCCTCGAACAACGCGTTGCCGGGCTCACCGGTCTGCGACATGTCTCGGGCAACACTCTGCGCCGGCGCACCGACCTCACCCCGCTCCAGCCGCGCCATCACATCCGGCGTCAGCTTCTGCTGCCAGACCTCGAAGCGTTGCCGGCGCGCCTCGATGCCATTGAGGGCGCCATTGAGCGCATGCGTTGCCTCGCGCACATCCTCGCGCGCCGCCTCCGGTACTCGCGTCTGCCACTGCCACACCGCAATACGGCCTGCGTGCTCGGGCTGCGCGGCCAGTTCCGGCTGATTCACCAGATCCAGATCCAGCGCTTTGCCGGCACGCTCGTAATTCTCCTTGCCGACCAACGGCAGATAGCCGCGGCCGTGGTACTTCAATGCGTCGCCGGGCACATCATTGCCCATGCGTCCGCCGTACATCAGCTCAGCCAGGTTTTCCGGGCGGCCACGCAGCGCTTCCTGGCGGGCGCTCTCCAACGCAGCGTTGCCATTGCGCCACGCAGCTTCCACCGGGATCTGCGAGATTCCCCGGGTGAAGTTGAAACTTTCATTGAGCCGGCTCAAGCCGCGCGACTCGTGCCCTGCCTGGGCCATGAAATTGGCCAGTTCAAGCGGGGAGTCGATGCCGGCTTTGGTCGCCTGCCGCAACAGCTGCGACTCTCTATCGGTCGACACAGTGCAACTCCTGAATCTTCATCAGCGCGGATTCCCTTCCGCCGGTTGGAGCTTGGCTCATGGAAGCGACACCTCCGCGACACTGGACGGATCGAAGTCCTCGAACCGCACCCTGCCCAGCTCCGCCACCGAGTAATCCCGGATGTTGGTCGCTTCGGTCTCGATATCCACGACCTTGCGTCTCACCCCGTCCACCCAGCAGGCCTTGTCCGCGGGCGCATAGCGGAACCGGTAGGTGCTGCTCCAGCGCTCGCGGCTACCGCCGTTGGTGATCACGCTGAAGGTGCCCTCCTCGACCATTGCATACGCAAAAGGGTCGCCGGCCAAGCCACCTCGGGTGGAACACGGCACCAGCTTGTCGTTGCGCGCGGCCAGCTGCCAGCGCCCGCGCCCGTCACCGCGTAGCAACAGCAGCACCCGGTTCGGTCCGTGTTGGCCGGGCACCAGCCCTTCCGGCGTCGGCTGGTCGATGACCAGCAGCTGATACTCGATGCCATCGCCGTTGAGCTCGCCCCTGACGGCTTCCAGCAGGTTCGCACCGGACGGAACAAATGCCAGGGCATCGTCCATGTGTGCGCCAACCCTGTCTTCCATCCCCTCCCACTCCTTCAATATCGTCCCGCCGATGCTCGCGTCGGAGGCGGGCATAGTGGCGTTGCCCAGTCGCGCCAGTCGCCCTGCAGATGCGGATGATAGCTCCGGGAGCACCATGGCAGCGTCGGTGGCATGCGTCACCCGTTGAGCGGAGGGACAGGGTCCTCATGGACGGGAAAGCTCCTGCAATCGGTAGCGCCGAAGCGTCATTTTTCTGACGCCAGGAGAGCTTAGCGCGAGGAGGTCGCTTGCGTCGAAGAGCGAAAGCTTGAAATGGCGCTACCAGTCACAGAATCGGGGACCGCATCCACGAAGCAAGACGGGCGCAGGCGGCGCAACACCCCCAAATCGCCTGTAGCTTCACATGCAGTTGTTGAATGCCAGAGGACAGGCTTTCGCATCGGCGTCGATACATTCTCCCACTGCCTTTTCCTCCGCCTCGGGCAGCGTCCGGCCGCGTACGCCTGATATCTGTTGAAAAGTGGAATAGCACACGCGACGTAGACGGATCTGCATTGTGCTCCCGCCACAGCTCTGCAGTCCCGCAAGGCAGTCTAAGTTGCCCAGCTTACCGTACTAGCATTAACGCATTTCGTCCCAGTGAACATCAGCGCAGTAGAAGAGACTGCTGAGACACATTCAGCCGGAAGTAGGCGCGCAGCATTTTATGCCGTGGCTCTCCAACGACAACATTCTTCGAGACTATACCAGCGAGCCCGCCGACACATTTACATCAAAATTCTTCAAAAATAGGCTTGGTACAGTTTTCATACAGCACCGCGCACTTCCCGCTCACATCATTCTTGCACTTGGAGTGCGCCATTATCAGCGCCATTTCCGGCGTAGCACCACGCCCCAGCGCCGACATTCCACGACCCGTCTTCCCACTTGGAATGACCCAAGCCACACACTGATTTCGATACGCCAAACTGACGGAGCAATCGGCGGCACCCGTTGAACTGCACTTCCGCAACGCCTCTTGCTCTGCCGCTAGCTGTGACCGAAGGCCAGTCGATGCTCCTGCGTCCTGAGTAGACCGGGACTCGGCGATTGCCCCCCAAGTCTTTATCCACCGCCCCGTCGGAGAGTTTGCGGGCAATTCGGAAATCCCGCCACTCGATGTGCTACTCGGTGCGCCACTTGGAATGGGGGCACAACCTCGGGCGCCCTGACCTCCAATTGGATAGTACCCTGGCGGACAATTGCCTTCAGCGAACGCAACTTCGGTCAATGAGACGAGAAGAAAGAAGAAAAGAATCACCCATTGCTTTGCTCCATTCATAAAACTGTCCTCACCCCCTTCTCATTGGACCAGCTAGACGGCACCGGAATTGGCATTCCCCCTAAGACCAGAGGCTGACGGCACCGAATCGCCTCCGCCATACAATCGTGGAATGACCACCTGCCCCACACCACCAGCATCAGCTTGCGTCACAGAAGGCGAACTCGGTTTATAGCTCTGCCCGCCCGTCGAACCCGGAGGCTGACCATTCGGGCCCGGCGATGCTCGGGAGGTGCGCGCTTGGCTGACCGTTTGGGGCACTCAGACAACGCATTGACTCGACCGCCGCGTGTACCTCCTGGTGTGCCATTGCTCTGATATTCCTTGCCGCATGCCCTTGATCAGAATTCATCAAACAAAGGCTTGGTACAGTTCGAATAGAACACTTCACACCGTCCTGCGCGATCATTGCGGCACATTGCTTCCGAAGCGACAAGCGCCAACTCGGGGGTAGCCCCTGTCCCAAGTCCCGCACGTCCAGCACCGGATCGTCCGCTTGGAATGACCCAGGAAATACACTGGTTGAAATAGCTCATGCTGACCGTGCAGTCCCGGGCACCTGACGCTCCACACTTTGAAACTGCTTCGCGCTCGGCCTCATTCTTGGATCGCAACCCCGTTGAAACCCCAGCATCCTGAGTACTTTTCGACTCCGCAATTGCCCCCCAGGTCTTGGTCCATTTGCCAGTCGGAGTTGCGAGACGGATCTCGGAGGAGCCAGTGCTTCCAGTGGCACCTCCCGGAATCGGCGCACATCCGCGCGCGCCCTGCCCGCCAATAGGGTAATACCCGGGCGGGCAGTTTCCTTCTGCCCACGCACGATCAACACCACCTAATAGCAGCAGGCACGAGGCGAGCAACACCCAATGTGCAATCAACTTCATAGCGAACGTACCTCCACCGTCTCCAGCCAAGCGATCAAACTAGGCAATTCCTGAATTGGCGTTCCCTCTGAGGCCAGAAGACGGATGCTGAGGCTCATGTCCACCTTGCAATCTTGGCATTACCGCTTGTCCTCCACCCAACTGAGATCCCGCAGCTGAGGACGGTGCCTCTGGCTTGTAACTCTGACCACCGCCCGTCGAACCCGGCGGCTGACCATTCGGGCCCGGCGATGCCGGTACTGCACTACCGCCTATCTGCGAATATGCCATGAAGCTGCCCAATGTTCCCTGGAAGAACATCGCCGCCATTGGGGGCGCAGTCAGAATCAGCGTGGTCAGGATCAGGCCCATGCCGCCCTGCTGCAGCGCCATGCTCGACATACCTTCACTGAAATTCTGACCCATCAGCGTGCCCGTCAACGTGCTTCCCCAGAAGGCGAACGCAACCTTGGACACCATCTTCATCGCGATGCCCGTCATCGCTGCCAGAACCGCCATGGAGAACATCGTGCCTATGCCGTAGAGCAGCCACTTCTGGAACAGCTGCTTGGTCTGGTCAAACAGCAAGCACAGGATGAACAATGGCCCCAGGCCGATGAACAACGCCAGCGCGACCTCATACAGCAAAAGCATTGAGCCAGCTGTGACTGCCGGACCACCCGTGCCCATACCAATGAACCACATGGCACGGGTCTTCGCGTTGTCCAGCGTCACGTCGCTCATCACGTCCAGCGCGTCAACGCTGGATAGCGCCAGCTGCATGTAGCCCAGGTTCTCATCGATCAGATCCTCCGGTGAGTCCTTCTTCCCGGTCACGACGTAAGTGATCTCGTTCTTCACGTCATTGATGAGAAAGCCATGCATCTCGCGACCGAACATACCCATGGTCGTGGCAACCGACACGATCAGCGCAGCCTTGGCCATGTTGGTCACGAGCACCATCATCGAATCGCGGCTGCGACCGGTGGCGATCCGGAAACCCTGAATCAGCACCCAGAGCGTCATGAGAGTCAGTGCAATGCCACCGACCCACGCCATCATGCGTCCAAGCAGCTTGACGCCGTACTCCGCGATTTCCTTATGCAGGTAATCGAGGATCAGCCGGAAGAACACAAAGTCACCAATTGAGGATGACGCGTGCAGATTCTGCAGCGTGTGCAGGGGGCCTTGCCCCAACATGCCATCCATCAGCCCAAGATCCATAACTTCACCTAGAATGTGATTGCAGCTCGACCGGAGCAGCGTCTAATCAGTTGGAGAGCGCTGCCTTCAGTGCCGCGGCCTTCACTACGGTACCGAGAGGTGACTGACCGGTACCCTTCAATGCGCGCTGCGCAAGAATCTGCTGCATCTTGGTCAGCGCCTGAATCTGCTTGTCATACCCTTCAGTCTTCTTTTCCCAGGTCGCAAAATCCGCCTGCATATAGGCGTCAGAAACGACTGCATTCGCGGAGGCCTCCGCCATCGCACCCTCGCCGCTCCACAGATCGCGGATATCCTTGATCCTGTCCAGCACCTTGCGCATGTCGGGCATCGTCTTCTGCACAACTTCCACGGTCTCGTTGTACTTCTGATTCTCCATGACCTGGATTGCAGCGCAGATGTTGCGCTGCTGGGCGATGATGTCCCCACCCGGGCTCAAGTCCAACGCAGTGAGGATACCGCTCAGGCTCATGATATTGCCGGCGCCGCAGCGCTCGGCGACATTCCACTCAAGCGGAACCGGCTCCAGCTTCACGCCTTGAGGCATCAGTGGCGAGGCGATGATCTGATTGAACTTCGCCAGCTTCTGCGCCCAGTTCTGAGTTGTTTCCAGAAACCGTTGCGCCTGGGTACTGTACTCGAGCAAGGCTTCCCCCTGAGCGGCAAGCGTATGGACCTCAGTCAGCGTGCTGTTGAAGGTATTCAAGCCAACCTCAACCACCGGGATGGTGTATCCCTTCACGGGGAAGCCGAGCAATGCGGCGACGGAAATCGCCATGGCGGTGGAACGGAGCCGGGAGACTGCACTCGGCGTCTTGGCAGTACGGGCAGTGGTTTCCATGTTCTTCTCCATCGAATTCAAGGGGCTTGCTGCGTTCACGTCTGTTGCGACAGTCATGCTGCAACCTCCTTACTGTTGGATGCGGGCTTTCCGGAGCCCTTGCGGTTCTTGTAGAAATCTTCCAGCCACTGTTCCGGCGTCAGCTCATCCACCGTCACACGTGCACGCACGGCGGCGGTCTGCAGGACACGATGCATGATGTCGATGTTGTCGGTCGACGCCGAGATCACCGACAGGATGTCGTCCATGCCGCGCAGGTTGAGCTGGCAGACACTGGACGCATGACCCTGCTTGACCAGGAAGCAACGCGAGCGCTCGTCCAAGGCGGTAACCACATTGAACTCGGCCTCGGTCAACTTCAGGCCATCCATGTAGTCGCTCTTGCTGGCATTCGGGTTCGGCAGCAGGATCAGGGTAGCGGTCTGTTCGATCAGGGCGGCGGAGATATCACTCTTCAGCGCGTCCTCCGGGCTCTGTGTGGCAAAGATGCCGAGACCATTCTGCTTACGGATGGTCTTCTGCTTGTTCTTCGCGAACTCCTTCAGGCCACCCTCGCCATCCAGGATCTTCCAGAACTCGTCCATCACATAGATCAGCGGACGGCCGTCGATCAGCGACTCCAGGCGGTGCAGCAGGTAATTAATGACCGGCACGCGCACTTCAGGGTTGTCGATGATGTCGGTGTAGTCGAAGCCGATGATGTTGGCCTTGCTCAGGTCAACGGTATCCACGGGATTGTCGAACACCCAGCCCAGCGAATTGCCCGAGGTCCAACGGCGCATGCGCGCGTAGAGGCCGTCGTCGCCCATGTTGGGCAGGCTCTTCTGGAAGTTGGTCATGCTGCGCAGATGCATCGGCGTATCGAGCATGCTTTCCACGGCGCGGTAGATGTCTTCTTCCTCGCGGGCGCTGTACTCGCGCTTGCCGGCCAGCACCTTGATCAGGTCGGCCAGGAACTGCACGTTGGCTTCGTTGTTCTCGCACTGGAACGGGTTGAAGCCGGTCGGCGCGCCGTTCTCCAGGGCCAGATAGTTACCTCCGCAGGCCCGCACGAAGATCTCAGCACCGCGGTCCTTGTCGAAGAAGAAGATGGTCGGCGACGGCTCGTACTTCTGCACCTGGCTGAGCAGGAAGTTGATCAGCGCGGTCTTACCGGTACCGGACTTGCCGATCACCATGGTGTTGGCGATCGCCTTCTCGCCCAGCGAGTTTTCCGACGGATGGGTCGCGTGGAAATTGAAGTAGTACGGCTGGCCGTTGGTGGTCTGCAACGTGGTGACGCAGTCGCCCCACGGATTGTTGTGCTGCTTGCCGGTGGCGAAGTTGTGCAGCGGCGACAGGCCCAGGAAGTTCAGCGAACTGACATTGGCCAGGCGAGTGCGGTAGCGCCAGTTACCCGGCAGCTGCGAATAGAAGGACGAGGTAACCGCCAGGTCTTCCTTGGTCGACACGAATCCGGCGTTTGACAGCTCGGCACGGGTCGAGGCGACGTTCTGCGAAAGCTTGGCCTGCGTGTCGCCGTAGACCGCCATGATGAAGTGGTATTCACCCAGCACGAAGTTGCCCGACGACAGCTGATCCATGGCCTGGTCCAGCTCGACGATCTGGCTGACCGCCTTGTCGCCGGAGGAGATCATCATGCCCTTGGTGCGGTCGAGCACCTTCAGCGCATCCTGACGCCCCATCGGGCTGAACGAATGGGTGATGACGTACTCGTAATCCAGGTACTTCAGGCCGTTGAGGATGCCCGGGTAGGTCCCCTCGGCATACTCCTTGATGTTCAGGATGGCGCCAAAATGGTTGGCGCCATTGGGGGTGTTGATCGCAAAATCGCCGGTCTTGGCCGAGAACATGTGGCGGCTGACAGGCAGGTAATCCTTGATCGGCGCCGACAGCACCGGCACCGGCTCATCGATGCGATTGATCAGGTAGCCGAACAGCTCCAGCGTTTCCGAGAACACCACACCGTTCTTGGCTTCGTACATGCCCAGGCGATACGGCGCGTAGTCGCGGATCACGGCCTCGACGTTGCCAGCCAGTTCCATCAGCTTCTCGACCGCCTGTTCCTGCTCGGCGCGCAGCTTGTCTACGTTCGCCGACTTTTCGACAAAGCGCTTACCGGCCACCACCGGGCGGTAGATCATGGTCAGGTACAGCTCGTTCTGCATGATGCGCTGCGAGGACAACATGCCCATGTACTGGTCGGACACGTCCTGGTTGAAGCGCTGCTTGTAGCTGCTCTTGCCCTTCAGCGTGCGGCGGCGACGGATGTCGTGCACCCAGAAAGCGACGTTGACGAAGTCCGGTGCGCGCAGGGTCTGCAGCAGGCGGTTGAACGTGTTGTGGCGATGCTCGAGCTCCCACTCCTCACGGCCGACGAACGGCAGTCCTTCCAGATGCCAGGTCATCAGGTAGTCGCCGCCCGTGGTCTTGACCACGTTCGGAGCGACATGCGACGACAACGGGATGAACTCACTGATGGAGGTGTCAGGGCTGAACATACGACTGCTTCCAAAGAGGTACTGCCAAGGAGTTTCAAGAGACCTGGCGGGCGAGAACGCCCGCCAGGCCGGATCCGGACCTCAATCCATTCGGGCCGGCTTGTTGCGGTAGTGATTGGGGTTGAACACCCACATGCCATCGTGTTCCGGCACGTTGCGCACCTTCAGCTTGAACATCAGTCGCAGGCCCAGCAGGCGGAAGATCATTTCGTCACGCTTGGCCATGTGCCGCATGATGAAAATCGCCACCGGAATGGTGAGCAGGAACCAGAAGTTCGTGTACACACTGAGCAGCAACAGCCCGCCTGCCACCATGAAAAATGGCAGATAAGGCACGCCCAGGAACATCGCTGGGCGCGTGCAGCCGCGGAACACGACGTTCTTATGCACTGTAGTACTGGATCGCGTTGTTGATCAGGTAGTAGGTCGTGCTGGTGCCAGCACCGCACTTGCCGTCGCTGCCTTCACCCAGCAGCATGCGCGCGATCTGGCCGGCGGCACCGATCAGCACGCCACCGATCAGGATCGGCGCGACGTCGCTGATGCGCTTGTGAGCAAAAGCGATCTGGTAGCCGGCGAAGATCACCGCAATGGTCACCACGGCGATCGAGGCCATGTTCAGCAGGCCGTTGATGTTGGAGAAGAAACCGCAGACCTTCTTGTCGGTGCCGCCGAAGTCGGTGTTGGTGGCGAACACCTGCGGGGCGAACAGTGCGCCAACGAAGATCGTGGCCATCAGCAGGGTCTTCAGCGTGCGCTGGGCCTGGACGAGGTCGAGATTGGATCGCTTCATGGATTGATTTCCTTGTTGATGGACTAACACAACTGAATCGACCAGCCGGGGGACTGGCCGCACCACGACTTCGTCAGAACACGAAGGCCGCATCCCCTGCGGGAATCTGCTGCACCGGTGCCGCCTGCACCGGTGCGTTGAATGAATTTTCGCCACCGGCCACAGGCTGATTGCGCTCGCTCCAGGGGCGCAGCATCACGGGCCCCTCGTTGCCGGCGCCGGCAGCGCCCGGCAACTGCTGCGGCATGGCCATTGCCTGCGCCGGACCCGGCTGAGGCAGCTGCTGCGGCATGCCACCGGCCTGTTGCTGCGGATACGTGGCCCCTTGGGTGGGCTGCGGCTGTGGCTGCATCATCCGGTCCACCGAACCCAGCACTACCTTGGACAGCGCCTGGTCGGCGATGTTCAGCAGGCTGCCCCGCGCCATCGCACCGGTGGAGGGATACACGACATACGCACGTGCCGGGTCTTCCGACGGCACGTACACCGGGCCATTGGACTGCGCAACGATGCGGGCCTGCGCCGGAGAGGCCAGCTGCGGATGATGCTCGACCTTCACGCTGCGGCGTTCACCGCGACTCACCACGTCGATCGGCGCAACACCATTGGTGGCAAGCTGCTGCCCGCGGCGCATCGAGTCGTAGACCTTCTGCACATAGCCATGGCGGAAGCCGGTCTCGAAATTTCCCGAGTAGTAGCAGCTGAACGACTTGCCCCAGTCACCACCGGAGCGCTTGTAGCACTCGGCCAGGATGCGCGAGCCCGCCTGCAGGTTCGGGCACTGCTGGAAGGCCTTCTCGTAGGAATCCAGGCCGTACTTGCCGAGGTTGTAGCGATTGACCTGGGCCAACCCGATGGAGAAGTTGTAGCCCTTCTCTTCCAGCATCCGAACCGTCGCCAGCGCTTCATCCAGCGCCTTGGGCTGGCGCACCAGAGCGCCACCAACTACGCCGATGGCATAAGGGTTGCGTGACGATTCAACGTTGATGACGTGCTGCATCACGTCCATCGACACCGCCATCTCCGGGCACGCCATCATCTCCAGTCCTGGCAGCATCCTTCAGCCCTCCTGCCCCTGGGCGCGCCCAGGATTGAAATCGATACCGGTGATGTAGCGCGAACCGGCGTGCGCCTTGATATGCACAACGATGTCGATGGTCATCATCAACAGTCGCTTGATCACGTTGAATTCCAGGCCCGAACCTTCGGCGGAGGCCTTCACCATGAGGGCCAACTGGTCCCAGGTCTGCTCCGGACTGCCCGCATGGCAACTGGTGATCGAGCCCGGGTGGCCCGATGCGCAGTTGCGGATGAAGTAGAACGCCTCGTCACCGCGCAGCTCGGCAAGGATGATGCGTTCGGGCTTCATGCGCAGGCAGGCTTCCATGCAGCTCTTTGCGCTGACGTTGCTGGTGCTCTGCCCACCCTTGGAGTACAGCAGGTGCACCACATTGGGTTGGGTCAGAAACAGCTCGCGTGCGTCCTCGATCGTGACCAGGCGTTCGTTGTCGGGGATATGATTGACCAGCGCTTTCATGAAGGTGGTCTTGCCGCTGCCGGTCGCACCGGACACCACGATGTTTTTGCGGTACATCACCGCACGCCGGAAGAACTCGGCGTATTCGCGCTGCTGGCGCAGTTCCAGCAGCTCGCGGTCCTGCTCGCTGATGCTGCCATCGCTTTCCAGGATCTGGTTGAAGAAACCATCTTCGTGATACTGGCTCAGCGACTTGGTGTGCTTGGACGGCAGACGGATGGTGATTGATACCTTCCCGGCGTCACATGCCGGCGGAATCACGAACTGCGCACGCTGGCCGGTGGGGAACGTGAGCGACACGACCGGATCGGCATCGGTAATGCGCTGACCGGTGTTGCTCTCGTTCACCACCGCCGTGCAGAACTGCCGGGCCCGCTCGAAGGTCAGGCTCGGCACGTCTACCCGCTGCCACCCCACCCGGGTTTCCAGGTACAGCTCACCGGGACGGTTGATGCAGATTTCCGTCACTTCCGGGGAAGTCATGTACTCGGCGATGCCCAGCACTTCGTACTGATAGCGCAGGAAATCGCTGGAGACGAGGGCGAGGGGTGACACTTCGGCGTCCATGATCGTTCGTTGGGTTACCGGCGGGGGTGGAGCACGTTGGTGAAGTCGACGTCCTTGGCAACGTAGACATTCACGATCGTGCCCTGGTTGATGGTGACGGTCGGCGGACGACGGTTGCTGCTGAGTGCCTCGTTGGCCAAGCGCTCCATCGTGCGTGCGGTAGCACTCTCATAGGGCGACTGCACCGTCATGCCGTTGTTGGCGATGGTGGTCGTCTCCGGACCATGTTCGGCAGCCGCGTACTTGAAGGCATCGGAAATCAGGCTGATCATCAGCGCCGAGGCGATACGGCTGCCCCAGTGCGCGCTGTACTGGCCCGGATGACCGGCGCCGCCCAGCTGATCCACGCCCGGGCTGGACATCGCAACATCGATGCCATTGGGGGTGGTGATGCGATCCCAGATCACTTCCACGCGCTTGCCGATCGGACCACCGCCATAGGCGCCATAGATCTTGGAGCCCTTCGGCAGCAGCAGGTTGCGACCGTTGATCGAGTACACCGGCTCGGTCAGCAGGCACGACGTGTAGCCGGCCAGATCGGTGATGATGCGGGTTTCCAGCACGCACCGCAGGTAGGTGCCGCGCACCAGCAGCGCATCGGGGCTCTGGATGTAGGCGGCACTGGAAACGTCTTCCACATCCGGCCCACGGCGGATCTTCTGCTGCCCCTGCTGGTTGGGCATCATGTTCGCAAGCAGCGCCTGGCGGGTCTGTTCGTCGAGCGCACTGCGCTGCGGTTGCGCGCGATTGCCTGCCGCAAGCGCGGCATCATCCACGCCAGCCATCCGGCGCTCGACCAGCGTCGGCTCACGGGGTCCCATGGCTTCCGGCCGGGATGCGATGGGCACCAGCTTCGGACCTTCGTCCTGTGGCATCGGCGGAAGCATGGGAATCGGTTCGGCGGCAGTCGGCGGCGCCTGCGGAGGCGGCGCAACGTCCGGCAATGTCGGCGTGCTGGCACGTGCGACATCCGGCACCTTCTGCACGGCGTCATCACTATCCTGGCCCTTGCGGAACAGCAGGAAGCCCATTGCCATCAGCAGCAGCACGATGCCGCCGAGGAACAGCAGGGCCTTGCGATTCAACCGCTGCTCTTCGGCCGAGCGCAGCTGCGGCGCGGCCGCGTCCAGATCCGGCGCCGGCTCGGCCTGGGCCGTGCCGAAGTAGGGATTCGACGGCGCGTCCGGGGCACCCTGTACGCCGTACGGGCTCTGGCTCTCGTCGCGTCCGTTGTTCGGGTCGTTTCCGGGAGTGTTCTGCTGGCTCATTTCTTCACGTTCCTTCGCAGGCCGACGACGAAGTCGCCGTGGCGGATGACCAGGTACGGGTGCGTCCCGTGCACGATCAGCGTATTGCCTTCAACCGTGGTGTTGACCACGAAGTCTTCACCGTATTCCGTTTCGCGACCGAAAACCGCCGGGAAGATGCCGGTCTTGTACTCCGGCGAATTCGGCAGTTTCAGGTAGGTGAAACGACCATCGTCATAGGCGTTGACCGGGATCAGCCATCCCATCTTCTTCGCCTTGCTGGTCGAATAGGAGTAGTTGAAGTTGTACTGGCGGTCCTTGGCCAGTTCAGAGCTCAACAATGGCTTGGCCTCTTCTTCGACCGCTTCCTGGGCGACGCCGAACACGGTGTCGTTCGGATAGACGAAGGCGATCTTGTACTGCACGCCTGCACGACGCGCCTGTTCCAGCTGGCGCCAGTCAGTGGCTACCACCTTCAGCTCGAAGATGTAGGAGTGGGTCTCGGTGCGCACCATCATGTTGGTGTCCACGTCGACGTTCTTCGGCTTGAGGTAGAACACGTTCTCGCGCCGGGTCAGCTCCCAGCCGCTGCTGAAGCCGGTGCTGTAGTCGAGGATCTTCTCGTTCGGGCTCAACTCGATCTGGGTGGTCAGGCCCAGGCCGGTGCGAACCGGATAGATGCGGTCCTTCTCGTACTCGTAGTGGTCCACCGCCTGCGCCATCGCTGCTGCTGAAAACAACAGCGACAACATCGACAGCAGCGCCAGCGCGCTTCCCCTGATATTTCGACTACTCATCGGTTGCTTGCTCCATCAGCAGTTCCGGTGGAATTGTTCTGCGCCGGCCTCATGGCCGGCTGTCCGGGCATGGCGTGCCCCGGCGTTACTTGCCCCTGCACCGGCTGACCCGGCATGGGTTGACCCTGTACGGGCTGGCCCGGCATCGCCTGACCCGGCACCTGGCCGTTGACCGGAGCCGCGACCGGTTGGCCGGTGGCAGGATCGATCATCGTGGCCGCAGCCGGATTGTTCGGATCGTAGACGCCCTGTGCCTGCTGCGCGGCCTGTGCAGCCTGCTGCGCCTGCGCCTGCATGGCGCCGTCATCCGGCACCGGGACGCCACGGGAATAGTCGTTGTCGACGCGATACTCGGTGACCTGGAAGGCCAGCGGATTGAGGATACGATCCTGCTCGGACAGCGCGAGGTTCTGGTTGTAGCCGAAGCGCATCGTCACCAGCTGATTGTCCAGGTAGGTGGCAACGCCAGTGCGCTTGTCCAACAGGCTGCGCTGGATGCGCACCGACGCACCGCGGAAGCTGCCGTTCGGTTCGGCGCCCAGCGGCGTGATGCTGAGGATCTTGACCCGGATGGCGCGTTCGCGGCCATACATCACGAACGGGTTCTGCGGGTTGTTGCCGGCATAGCGCACGCGCATGGACTGCGCCACCGGATCGGTGGACATCACGAACACCAGCTCCCAGTCGCGCAGGCCCATTACCGCCGAGTCGTACGATTCACGTGCCAGCACGTACTGGGCGACATTGCTGCGATTGATCGCTTCGTTGCTGGTGATGGTCTCGCCCTGGAACGTGCCACTCAGGCGCGCGACCGTCGCGGTACCCGTATACGCGTCGGCCATCACCAGGAACGGCACCTTCTCTTTCAGCGGCAGCATGTAGTAGTAGCCGCCCGCCAGTGCGAGCGACATCAGCAACGAGCCCGTGGCGACCCACCACGCGCGCCGCTCGCTGCGACGCGCCATGTCGGCCACGGTGATCTCGTAGCTGACCGCCTTGGCGACCGACTGCTCGACCTTGGGACTGTTGCCGGGATCCTTCTTGCGGAACATGGATTCTTCCGTACTGCTGAAACATCAATGGGCATGGAGCCCCTGCGACAGGCGCGGGGAGCAGCACGTTCGATGGTTTCGAGGTGGACTCAGGTGCCGCTGTTGGAATCAGCGCCCTGCGCCGACGCGGTGGGCGTCGAGCCAGCGCTCTGCACAACGATCTGGTTGCCAACAATGGAGACGGAGATGCCTTGCGCCGAATACGCCGAAGTCAGATCGATCACAGCCTGCTGTGCATTGGTGGTGTCGATCTTCGAGACCGCGCCATACAGCGTGAAGTCCGAGTTGAGGCGGTAGTCCAGTGTTCGTCCGGAATCCTTGGCCCAGCGCTCGAGCATGGCTTTGAGCGTGCCATCCATCGGCGAGGCCTGGTAGACGTAGCTGGAGTACAGCGGGATCTCGGTCGTCGCCACGGCAAAGCGATTGACCGGCTTCCAGCGCCCACCGAAATCGGGGGCGGACTTGGTGGCACACCCTGCCACCATCAGCGCCGCGACTGCGGCGATGGAGATTTTCGCGATAAACGCCTGATTCATACGGGCTTCACTTTGACGTACGAAAAAGCAGTCCCGAGCGTTGGTTCCCTGGTCGTCCGGCGCTGCATGGCGCACGCCGGAATCGGGGAGACGCGCTGGCATGCAGCACACCTGCCCCGGCTCCCCTGCAGCCCGAAAGCTGCCAACCAGGTCGCG
Organism: Stenotrophomonas geniculata; assembly: GCF_034508895.1. NCBI lineage: Bacteria > Pseudomonadati > Pseudomonadota > Gammaproteobacteria > Lysobacterales > Lysobacteraceae > Stenotrophomonas > Stenotrophomonas geniculata. The sequence continues at coordinate 3,676,579 of NZ_CP140571.1, read as the reverse complement.
GGGCCGCCAGACGTTGCCGACGACACACCCGCACACCCTCACCAACGTCGAAACCATCCTTGTTTCCATGGCACAAACTCCTGGCCACCCTGCGTTACAACTTTTGCCATCCAGCACACACTTCTGGATGACGAACACAGAGTTACACAACCACGCGTCAATTCCATGTCAGACAAGTCTGAAAATCTATGAACAGATGCCGAATTTTTGACTCAGGTCACGATTTCATGTCAGTGAATATGAATCCATGTCACAAATTTAGCGACGTGAATTAGACGTTAAGCATCGGAACGTCGACCTTCGGCAGCAGCCTCGACGTGAAATAGCGATCCTTGTAATAGCGGATCTTGTCGCACTTCACCGGATGCGGTATGCCCTCGTAGAGGAATACTTCCTTGTCCGGCCCCATCGCCTTCAGCTCCTGAGGCAGCATCAGTGCGCGCCGCTCCTCGGTGAAGTTGTGGGTTTTCTCGCGGGCATGGGTGACGTTCTTCTTGCGGATGGTGGTGTAGCCCAGCATGTCGGAGTAGTCGTTGGCGTCCTGCTGCTCGCGCGGCGCGTACAGGATCTGCAACGCGTGGTTGGTGATGATCGTTCGCGAGACTTCCCGGCCATAGGTGGCATCGAGCTGGGACATGCTCTGGATGATCGGCAGCAGGCGGATGTTGTAACCGGCCATGTAGGACACCGCCGAGGCGATGATCTCGACCTTGCCGATCGAGGTGAATTCGTCCATCAGCAACAGGCACTGGTACTTCAGGTCCGGGTTGGACTTGGGCAGTTCCTTGGTGTTGAGGTTGATCAGCTGGCTGAAGAACAGGTTGATGATCAGCCGGCTCTCGGCCAGCTTGTTCGGCTGGATACCGATGTAGATGGTCATCTTCTTCCTGCGCACGTCGGTCAGCAGGAAGTCGTTGCTGCTGGTGGCCTTGTCCAGCACCGGGTTGATCCAGGGATTGAGCGGCTCCTTGAAGGTGCCGAGGATCGAAGCGAAGGTCTCGTCGGCCTGGGACAGCATGTTGGCGAACGCCGAACGGGCGTTGCCACTGAGGAACGACCGCTCCGACAAAGCCTTGAGGTACTTCTTCAGATCGGTGCCATCGCCCGATGACAACCGGTAGACAGCGCCCAGCGTGGGCGTGCCCGAACCGCCCGGGAATCCGCTGCTGCGCTCGTCATCCCAGTTCTCGAACAGATACAGGGTGAAGGCCATGAACGCGTTGCGCGCCTGGCTGACCCAGAATTTCTGGTCCTCGGCCCCATCCGGATACAGCATCGCGGCAATGCTCATCAGGTCCGAAACCCGGAACGCCGGATCATCGGACACATAGCTGAGCGGGTTCCAGCGGTGCGTGCGCCGATCTTCGGCGAAGGGATTGAACAGGTAGATCTCCTGGCCCTGGCTGGCGCGCCAGCCACTGGTCAGGTCGAAGTTCTCCTGCTTGATGTCCAGCACCACCAGCGATTCGCCGTACTCCAGCAGGTTGGGGATGACCACGCCCACGCCCTTGCCCGAGCGGGTCGGCGCGGCCAGGATCACGAACTGCTGGCCGTCCAGCCGCACCAGCTTTCCGCTGTGGCTGCCGACCACGATGCTCTGCCCGGTCTTCTTGAACATGCCATGCTTGGACAGGTCGGCGCCGGTGGCGAAACGCGCGTCGCCATGCAGCGAGCGCTTGTCCTTCTTCAGCAGCAGCACCAGGCCGGTCACCAGCAGGGCCAGCAGCGGCAGACCGAAGCCCACGTAGCCAGCCCATTTGATCTTGCCCACGAACGGCGCGACCTGTGGCTGGTCCAGCGCATTGAAGTACTGGTAATAGGTGTTCCAGGTGAACAGCTTGGTATCCAGGCCCAGGAACAACAACGTCAGGTAGCCGGAAAACACGAAACCAAGCAACAGGGTCGCCAGCGTGGTGATGGCGATGAGCAGATACTTCTTACTGGGCAACACCCGAATCCTCCATGATGCGCACAAGGGCGCGACGGCCTAGCGGCGGCGCCAGCGCGACGCCTTCTTCCGCAGGTGGTTTTCGTTCTCCAGCCCGGGCTCTTCGCCCTCTTCACGCACCCGTTGCAACAGCAGTTGGCGCGCTTCGGCCAGTGATACCAGGTCGGTCAGACGATCCCCATCGTCGGCGACGACCGCATGGCCGACCACATCGCCCGGAGCGTACACCGGCGCGTAGGACACCGCTACCAGCTGATAGCGGCCGCGCGTCTCCAGCACATGCCTGAACTCCTGCATCGACATCCTCCTTGTTCCAGCATTCCACAGCCCCTGCACGCCCATCATGCCGACCGCCGTGTCGTCATCACATGCAGGAGTCCGGCAACAGGGGGCCGCACGCGCTGCAGCACCGCGCCCGTGCCCGGCGTGCCGCAATCCCATCGATCAAACACTGATTTGCCCCCGGCGTGGCTGCTGCTGTTGCGGTGCAGCAGTACAATGGCTGGCTCCCCGCCCCCATCGCGCCCCCGCATGAGCCCCAACGCTTCCCTGGCTGCGCGGCTGACGCCCCGTCAGCGCACCTTGATCATTCTTGCCCTGTCCCTGGGCGGCTTCGCCATCGGCACCAGTGAATTTGCCAGCATGGGCCTGATGCTGGAGATTAGCCGCGGCCTGTCGATTTCCGAAACCCAGGTCGGCCACCTGATCAGCGCCTACGCCATCGGCGTGGTGGTCGGCGCCCCGATCCTCGCCTTCGTCGGCGCCAGCTTCCCGCGCCGTAAGCTGCTGCTGGCACTGATGGGCTTCTATGCCATCGGCAACCTGACCAGCGCATTGGCACCAAACTACGGCACGATGCTGATCGCGCGTTTCGTCGCGGGCCTGCCACACGGCGCCTACTTCGGCGTGGCGATGCTGGTGGCGGCGGCGATCAGCCCGGCCGGCCAGCGCGGCCAGGCGATGTCGCGGGTGCTGCTGGGCCTGTCGATTGCGATCCTGGTCGGCAATCCGCTGACCACCTGGCTGGGCCAGCAGCTGAGCTGGCGCACCGCCTTTGCCCTGGTCAGCCTGCTGGCCATCGCCACCGTGGCGATGATCGCGCGCTTCCTGCTGCCGGACCCGGACGAAGTGCGCACTTCGCCGATGCGCGAACTGCGCGCCTTCAACACCACCCAGGTGTGGCTGGCGCTGGCAATCGGCGCCGTTGGCTTCGCTGGCATGTTCTGCGTGTTCACCTACCTGGCGCCGACCCTGGTGCAGGTCACCGGCGTAGCCGAATCGTGGATGCCGCTGGCGGTGGGCGTGTTCGGCATCGGTGCGATCATCGGCAACATCGCCGGTGGCTGGCTGGTGGACAAGTTCCACTTCAAGGCCGCCGCGGTGGTGCTGGTGTGGTCGATCGTGATGCTGCTGCTGTATCCGCTGGCCGCGCAATCGGTGTGGACCATCGGCCCGATGATCATCACCGTCGGCACCATGGGTGCACTGGCCGCGGTGCTGCAGACCCGCCTGATGGACGTGGCCGGTGAGGCGCAGACGCTGGCCGCTGCCTCCAACCATGCCGCCTTCAATACCGCCAATGCACTCGGCCCGTGGCTGGGCGGCATGGCGATCAGCGCCGGCTTCAGCCCGGCCAGCACCGGCTATGTCGGTGCGGCCACTGCGATCGGCGGCCTGCTGCTGTGGTGCGTGGCAGTGATGCTGGACAGGAAGCGCAAGGCCACCGCCGGCAGCCACTGAACACGGCGCCGGCTCGTCAGCTGCTGCCCGCGCGGCGGCGGCGATCCGGACGCAGCAACGCCGTATCGCCGGCCGCCAACGTCGGTCGCGCCAACTTACCGCGCCGTACGCGGTCCAGCACCCGCCGCGAGTTGGCCGCGCAGTCGATGCCCTCCGGCCGTGCCTGGATGTCCTCGATCAGGGCCAGCAGATGGGCCCGGCTCTGTGCCAGCCGCAACTGCAGCGCCTCGATGTCGGTCACCTTCTGCTGCAGCATCGTGATCAATGCGTCGTGCTGCCACTGGCCCATGTCCGGTGGCAGCAGGGCGCGTATCTCCTCCAGGCTGAAGCCGGCGCGCTGCGCACCGGTAATCAGCTCCAGCAACAGCACCGCCTGCTCCGGGTAGTCGCGGTAGCCGTTGGCCTGCCGCTGGACCACCAGCAACCCGGCCTCTTCGTAGAATCGGATGCGCGACGCTGCCAGGCCTGTGCGCCGGGCCAGCTCACCGATCTTCATCTGCCTGAATCCTCGACATCGGAACCTGTTGACCTTCAATCAAACTTGAAGGTTAGCGTAGCGCCATTCCCCTGTCCTGGAGCTGTCCGATGTCGCTGTTCTCGCCCCTGGCACTACCCTCCGGTGCCGTCATCCGCAACCGCATCGCCAAGGCGGCGATGGAGGAAAACATGGCCGATGCCGACCACGCCCCCTCCGAAGCGCTGCTGCAGTTGTACCAGCGCTGGGCCGACGGCGGCGCCGGACTGATCATCACCGGCAACGTAATGGTCGATGGGCGTGCCATGACCGGGCCGGGCGGCGTGGTACTGGAAGACGATCGTCACCTCGACCGCTTCACCGCCTGGGCGGACACTGCCCGCTCGCGGGGTGCGCAGATGTGGATGCAGATCAATCACCCGGGGCGGCAGATGCCGGCCGCACTCGGCCAACCCGCGCTCGCGCCGTCAGCCGTTGCTTTGCAGATGGGCGCGCTGTCCAAGCAGTTCGCACCGCCGAAGGCGATGACCGAGGACGACATCGACGCGGTGATCGCGCGCTTCATCCGCAGTGCCGAGCTGGCCGAGCGCGCCGGTTTCAGCGGGGTGGAGATCCATGCTGCGCACGGCTACCTGCTCAGCCAGTTCCTGTCGCCGCTGTCGAACCAACGCAATGACCGCTGGGGCGGCAGCCTGCACAACCGCGCGCGCCTGCTGCTGGAGATCGTGCAGGGGGTGCGCGCGGCCGTGGCGCCCACCTTCGTGGTGGCGGTGAAGCTCAACTCCGCCGACTTCCAGCGGGGCGGCTTCTCGCCCGAGGACGCGCGCGCCGTGGTGGAGATGCTGGCGCCCCTCGGCGTGGATCTGGTCGAACTGTCCGGCGGCAGCTATGAAGCACCGGCCATGACCGGCGCCGCACGCGACGAACGCAGCGTGGCCCGCGAAGCGTACTTCCTCGAATTCGCACGCGAGATCGCCACGGTGGCAACGATGCCGCTGATGGTCACCGGCGGCATCCGCCGCCGCGAAGTGGCAGAACAGGTGTTGACCAGCGGCGTGGCCATGGTCGGCATCGCCACCGCGCTGGCGATCGAGCCGGATCTGCCGCAGCACTGGCAGCAGGGCCGCGACCCGGTGCCGACACTGCGCAACATCAACTGGCGCAGCAAGCCGCTGGCGGCCAGCGCGCACATGGCCGCAGTGAAGTATCAGCTGGGCCGGTTGAGCCGGCACCGCCCCACCGCGCCAGGTATCTCACCGGCCTGGGCACTGCTGCTGGCACAGGCGGACGTAAAGTGTCGGACCCGCCGCTACCGGCGCTGGATCGGCGCCAGCGTCATCGCACATTGAGCCGCGCGGACTTCTCTTCACCGCAGCGATGCTCCACCATCTGCAGGATCGGCGACACTCCGCCGCCGGTCGCAACTTGGAGATGGAAGCCACGTGGCAGCAGGATCGACCAGGAACCGCGAGAAGCTGCTCGACGACCTGCTCTCGCTGGGCCGCAACTGGGCACTTGCCATCGCCATCGCCGGTGCCGGCGCGGCCGTCCACTACAACGAATCGGTCTACGAGGCCGGGCTCTGGCGTGGCCTGCTGCCCACCCTCTGCTTCCTGGTCGCGATCATCTGGATCGTGCTCAGCATCATCCGCTTCGACCTGACCCTCCAGCAGCACTTCGAGCGCAAGCGCACGCGCTGGCTCAGCCGCCTGCTCTACGTGGTGCTGCTCGGTACCGGTATCACTGCCGTGTTCTTCGTGACCGAACTGGCGTCCAACAACCACATCGCAAGAATGTGCGACGCCGTGGCCAACGAACCGGCCAGCCGGATCCACAGGTCCGCCGAGTGCCAGCGCCTGTATCAGCATCGGGCGGCCTACCGGCAACGGCTGGAGTCGGCCGAGGGCGAGTTCGACTGAAGCCTGCGCCGGCTTCGCATCGCGTGCGCGAAAAACACATGGCGTGGATATGCCGTCGGGCACAGTGGCTGCGCCTCCCTTGCAGCGAACGAACGCCGCCGACATGCACCACCCACCCGCCCCTGCCCGTCACGATGCCATCGCCCTTCAGGCCGGTGTACTCGGCAGTGTGTTGGGCGTGACGCTGTTCAAGGCGATCGCACTGTCCGCACTGGCGAGTGGATCCTTGATGGTGATCGGGCTGTGGCTGCTGGCCTGCGCGCTGCTGGCTGCCTGGGCACTGGCCGCCTGCCTGGCCTGCCTTGCGCTGAGCCGGCGCGTATTCGTGCTGATGCTGGCGCTGAGCATGATGCTGATGATCTGCGTCGCCTGATCCCAGCAGGCGCGGGACTATCGCGCATCTGTTACAGAATAACAAGTGCGGTTGGTCGGATTGTGCGTGCCCGGGGTCACGGATTTGAATGCCATGGCCAGCCCGGCACCACCCGAGACCTCCCCATGACCCTGCAGCCCCTGCTTCGCGCCTCCCTCACCACCGTTGCCCTGGCCTCGCTCAGCGCCTGTGCCACCTATGACGACAGCAACATGCATCAGGCCTGCCAGGAATCACCGCATCTGAAGGACCTGCCGCGCGAAGTGGCTGCCCGCGAGAGCCGCTGCAACAAGGGCATGGAAGTGTGGTCGAGCGAGCGCAAGGGCAGTGACAGGCCGATCGACCTGAGCGGCAGGAAGAAGGATCTCTGAGCCGCCTGGCATCTTGATCGTTCCGATGCATGCGGATGACCAGCCCGTCACGATCAGAAGGGCAGGATAACGCCTCCCCACCGCGACGACTTTCCCGATGCCGGCCACTGGTCACCCTGTCATCCATGCCTTTGAAGCTGTGTTCGACCTGTCTGGCGGAGTGGAGCGCATTACGGCGCTCACTGTCATCTGCCGGCATTGTTCTGAAACCCGCTCGGCCAGCGAAGACAACTTGGTCCAGCTGCCGGGCGGTGCCTTGTTCCGCTGCGATGGATGCGGCAGTCATCAGGCGGTGAGCCATGCGCGGGTTGCCGATTGGCAGGTGAATTCGCTTCTGGGTGTCTGAGGCTGGAATACGACGGTGCCATGACGCAGGCTGTTGGCGCAGGGATGATGGTGAAGTCAGAGGCCGCCCCGTGAGCCACCTCGTCGGCCCGAAGGGCCGATGACGGCCAGGGCGCAGGACCTGTGCAGAGCGCAATGACATCACCTCGGCTAAGCTGCGGCACCTTTCTTCGCGCACGGCCATGCATCCCTTCCCCCTTCCTGTCTCGGCACCCGATCAACTCGCCTACCGGCTGCTGCAGGACAGCGACTGGGCCCGCTCCGCCGACGCCGCCAACGCTACTCCCGAACTTCGCGCTCTGCTGGCGATGATCCTGGATTCTCCGGAGCCGCTGTGGATCGCATGGGGCCGCGACAACAAGGCGTTCTTCTTCAACGATGCCTACCTGCCGATGCTGGGCGGCAAGCTGCACGGCGCCATGGGCAGCCGATTGGAAGACGTCTGGGCGGACGTCTGGGCCGACGTCGTCGATGCTGTCAACGACGCCTTCGGCGGCACGAGCCGCAGTTTCAAGAACATGCCGTTGATGATGGACCGTGATGGCACGTTGCGCGAGACATTCTGGACGTTCTCCTACTCGCCGCTGCGTGCCGGTTGCGGAGGCGTGGCCGGCATCATCTGCGTCGTCAGCGAGCAGACCGAACGGGTGATCGAGCGCGACCGGCACACGCGCCAGGTAGCGGCCATCACCGAGCAGGCACGCGAGGCCCACCTTGAACTGGTACGCGCCCGCGAACAGCTGCGGCAGTCGCAGAAGCTGGAGGCCATCGGCCAGCTGACCGGCGGCGTTGCACACGACTTCAACAATCTGCTGCAGGTCATCACCGGCTCCGTGGACATGCTGCTGCATACCTGGCCAGCCGGAGATGCGCGCCTGCGCTATGTACAGGCCATCGAAACCGCCGCTGACCGCGCCACTCGCCTGACCGCCCAGCTTCTGGCGTTCTCGCGTAGACAGAGCCTGTCGCCGCAGGTGTTCGACCTTTGCGAGAGCGTGCGCGCGCTTTCAGACATCATCACCACAGTACTGGGTGCGCGCATCTCCGTATCAGTAAACCTGCCCGACGCCCCGTTGCCGGTACTGCTGGACCGGACCCAGCTCGACACCGCACTGATCAACATCGCGGTGAACGCGCGCGACGCCATTGACGGCCACGGCAAGGTGACGATCGATGTGGAACAGCTGACATCGGTGCCTTCCGTGCGGTTCGCGGCGCCGATGAAAGGCAACTTCGCTGCGATCAGCGTCAGCGACACCGGTGCCGGTATCGATCCGTCCGTGGTGGACCGGATCTTCGAGCCATTCTTCACCACCAAGGGAGTGGGCGCGGGCACCGGGCTTGGCCTCAGCCAGGTGTTCGGCTTCGTCAAGCAGTCCGAGGGCGAAGTGGACGTACAGAGCCAGGCCGGTGTCGGTACGCGCTTCACGTTGTATCTGCCGCTGGCGCAGGAAAACGCCACCATCGAGCTGCCGACCACGCAACAGGGGCTGCTGCATGGCCACGGATTGTGCGTACTGGTGGTGGAAGACAACGTGGATGTGGCCGAGTTTGCAGTCGGGGCGCTGCGCGAGCTTGATTACAACGTCGTACTCGCGCGCAATGCCGACGAGGCACTGGCGGAGCTCGAGCGCGACGCTGCGCGTTTCCACGTGGTGTTCAGCGACGTGGTCATGCCCGGGACCAATGGGCTGGATCTCGCCCGCACCATCCGCAGCCGCCTGCCCGATCTTCCGATCATTCTCACCAGTGGCTACAGCGAACTGCTGGCCCGCGATCCAGGCCACGGTTTCACGCTGCTGCGCAAGCCCTACTCACTGAAGCAGCTGGCCTCCGTGATGACCGAGGCCAGCCGTCGCTCGCAGACGATGGTGACTGCGCTTTAGCCGGCAGATCACCGCGTCGGACCGGTCCAGGAAGCAAGCGCCGAATCAAGGCCGGGCATATCTCCTCCTATGCCGCAGGTCCAGGCAACGACGCCATCCGGGCGCACCAGCACCGCCCCCAGACCCGATGCCACATCTCCAGTATCTGCGGCGCAGGCGATGGAAGGCTGCCAGCGTTGGTCATGCTGCGGCGGCGAAGACGCCGGGTCGAAAACAATCAGCGCCCCCTGCCCCGCTCTCAGCAGTTCGCCCAGGCGGCGGCCATCGGCCAACCGGAAGTCCGGCGCGCTCCTGCCGACCAGCGGGTGCTCTCCGCCAAGTTCCAGCTGCTGCGAAACACCCCAGATCCGCTCGGCCAGATACGTGGCCCCATCGCGGGTGCCGGCCAGGTCGGCCATGATCGCTGCCAGCGCGCGCGAGCCGGCCCCGGGACGCATCAGCGCAACCTGCGCGCGCGACCAGTCCAGCACCTTGGTGCCCACCGGATGGCGCTCAGACTGATAGTTGTCCAGCAGCGCCTCATCAGCCTTGCCCCGCACTACGGCGGCCAGCTTCCAACCGAGGTTCATCGCATCGCCGATGCCAAGGTTCAGCCCCTGGCCGCCCAACGGTGAATGCATGTGCGCGGCATCACCTGCCAACAGCACACGGCCGCTGCGATAGGCCGTCGCTTGGCGCGCAGCATCGGTCCATGTCGTGGCCAGGTGCAATGCAGTGATCGTTGCCTCGCGGCCAGACACCCGCCGCAGCAACGCTTGCGCGGAGTGCCGGTCCAGTGGCGTGCGATGGCCCGCGCCACCGTCGAAATCGGCCAGCGCCAGCAGGCCTGGCGGGTTGAAATTGCACATCCCGTGATCGGTGAACTGTCGGCCCGGTGTGAGTACACACCCATCTGCCAGTTCGACCAGCAGCGTGTAACCGGTGAACTCCGGCCCGGTTCCGGCAAAGATGAAGCCCGATTGCTTGCGTACCGTGCTGCGGGCCCCATCACAACCGACCAGCCAGCGGCCGTGGACCCTGCCGGAGCCGATGTGCACGGCAACCTGCGCCTCGTGCGCATCCACCGCCTGTACCGCACGCCCGCGTTCGATGCGCACGCCCAGCGCAATCGCACGTTCGGCCAATACCGTTTCCAGGGCCTGCAGCTCCACCGCCATCTGAGTGCCCACTGGCGTCGGCAGGCGCCAGCTCCAGCGCGTGCGGTCGACGTCGTCCAACGCAAACGGAATGCCGGCGAAGTGGCCACCCAGCGCCCGCGGTTGCGCCAGCCAATGGGCGGTGCCTAGCGGCGGCGCGCCCTTGTCGGGCTTGAGCACCTGAGTCGCGACGACCGCGTCCAACAGGCCACGCCGATCCAGTGCCTCCAGCGTGGGGACGTTCAGGCCGCGCAGCCCGAATGGCAGGCGCTTCAACGGCGAATCAGCGGACCCGGCCTGTTCCAGCACCAGCACCGAACACCCGGCATGGGCCAGTTCGCAGGACAGGAACAAGCCAACCGGGCCAGCACCGGCAATGACGACGTCGTACAGCATGGAGATTCCTTGTGAGCGCCGGGTCGGCGCTCTGGCGGGACAAATGCTACACTCGGTGTACCTTTTCACACGTGAACCACCCATGACCCCGCTTCCTGGCCGTCGCGAGCAGCGCAAAGCCGAGACCCGACAAGCGATTTCCGACGTCGCCACCGAGCTGATCATCCGGCGGGGCTTCGAGGCCGTCTCCATGTCCGAGATCGCCGAAGCCGCGGGCGTCTCACGCAAGACGGTCTTCAACTACTTCGCCAGCAAGGAAGACCTGGTGTTCGATCGCGATGAGGAGGCGCGCACGCTGCTGCGCGAGGGCATGATGGCGCGCAGCGGAATGACCCCGCTGATGGCCTTCCAGTCACTCGTGCGCGAGTTGCTGGAGGCGGGCCATCCACTGCTGCGCATCAATGCCGGTGCTGCCGCCTTCTGGGGCACCGTGGCGGAGAGCCCGGTACTGGTCGCGCACGCGCGACGGCTGCAGGCGCAGTTGACTGACGATCTGGCGCAATTGATGGCCGACGCTGTCGGCCGGCCCGGACATGACGCCGAAGGGCGATTGGGCGCGGCCATGCTGCTGGCGTCGATGGTGGCGGCCTATGAGAAAGGACTGGCAAGCCAACTGCAGGGCGAGGACCCGCGCGAGGCCATGCTGCAGCTGATCGTGCGCGGCGCCAACGGGGTACTGGTGGCCTTGGCGGGCACCCCATATACGGACCCCGGCGCGCGTCCATAGCGCATTCGGGGGATAGGTTTCGAAGTGTTGCAAATGCTAATCTTTCTCATTTGCAGACACATAGCCCCTCCCCAATGCCCCTTCCCACACCCCTGCAACGCGCCCTGTACCTGGCACTGACCCTGCCCTTGGCACCGCTTGCCCATGCTGCCGAGTCCTCTACTGCCGCGCCCAAGGACCTGGACAAGGTCGAGGTTCGCGGACGTGCACAGGCGCTGTACCGGGTGGACGATGCCGCGGTCGGCACCCGCACGGATACACCGCTGGAGCTGGTCCCACAGTCGATCCAGGTCATCCCGCGTGAACTGATCGACGACCAGGCGGCGCGTCAGGTAACCGATCTCTATCGCAGCATCAGCGGCATCAGCTATTTCAGCTATGCCGGGGTGACCCTGCGCGGCTTCCGCCAGGAGAACGTGCTGTATGACGGTCTGCGCGGCGACCCGTATGCAGGATTCTCGGTGCCGCAGTTGTTCAACATCGAGCGCGTGGAAGTGCTGAAGGGACCGGCAGGCGCGCTGTATGGCGGGGGTGATGCGGGCGGTGTCATCAACTACGTGACCCGCAAGCCCAAAGCCGCTGCCGAGCGCCGCATCGAGGTCCAGCTGGGCGACAAGGACTTCCGTGCCGGATCGATCGAGGGTACCGGGCCGTTGAATGCCGCCGGCAGCGTGCGCTATCGCGCCGGGCTCTATGCCGACAATGAAAAGGGCGTGCGCTGGAACACCGACAGCGAGAGCGTGATCGGCGATGCCTCGCTGGCCTTCGACGTCGGACAGACCGGCGAACTGGTGCTGCAGTTCACCGACATCACCCAGAACCTTGGCGGCAACCGTCTGCGCGGCGTGCCGGTCAACGATGCAGGCACGTTTCTGACCGACCGCCGCTGGAACCACAACGAGGCCAGCGACTTTCTCGACATGCGCGCCAAGGTGGCGCTGGCGCAGTACCGCTTCGCGCCGCTCGACACGCTGGACCTGGACTTCGCCGCCCGCTGGTTCAGCAACAACGAGCACCAGATGTACCACGAGCCGATGGGCCTGCTCGATCGTGACCGCGATGGCGTGGCCGAATGGATGACCCGCCAGCTGCGCAACCAGATCCGCGACAACGACGCATTCACTGCCAACGGCAATGCAGTCTGGCGGGTGACCACCGGCGCGGTGGAGCACAAGGTGCTGTTCGGCGCCGATGTATACCGGCTGGATGCGGACTTCACCGCACAGACCGCGAACAGCGCTGACCTTGCGCGTGGCGCCGGGCCGGTGCGCGGCATCGACCTGTTCAATCCCGTGTACGGCGCCAGTACCTGGCACGACTACAACCTGGCGGCCCTGCCCTGGCGCAGCACGTCCACCCGCAGCAAGCGCTATGGCGGCTACCTGCAGGACGAACTGGCACTGGGCACACGCTGGCATGTGCTGGCCGGGCTGCGCTGGGATGGCTTCAAGGATGAGGACCGCATGGGTGGCAGCAGCGTGGATGGCAACGATCTCAGCTGGCGGCTGGGTAGCACGTTCACCGTGCGCGAGGGCCTGAATGTCTACGCCAACATCGCCAATGGTTTCGTGCCGCAGAGTGCCGCCAACCAGAACCCGGCCGCTGGCGGACCGTTCGATGCCGAGCGCAGCAAGCAGTGGGAAGTGGGCATGAAGTCGCTGCTGGCCGACCGTGTGACCTTGAACATGACGGCCTACCGGATCGACCGCAGCAACATCGTGCAGGCCACCGGCGAGGTGATCGGTGGCGTGAACCAGTTGGCCGCGCTGGGCCTGGTACGTAGCACCGGCATGGAGCTGGACCTTCTGGCCGACCTCACCGAGCGCTGGGTGCTGAACCTGACCTACGCCTACAACGATGCGCGGGTGAAGGACGCCGGCCCGAATGGCATCACCAACGCCTCCGGCGACCGATTCGCCAATGCGCCGCGCAACAAGCTGGGACTGTGGACGCGTTATGACCTGCCGGCGATCAACTCCGCCATCGGCTTTGGCGCCGATCACGTCGGCGAACGCCTCAGCCTGGATGGGCAGACGGTCAAGGCCTACACCGTGTTCGACGTGAGCTGGAAGACCACGTGGAGGCAATGGCACTTCCAGGCCAACGTCAAGAACCTGTTCGACAAGGTGTACGCGGCCAGTGGCTTCATTGAACGCAACGGGCATTTCCCCGGCGAGCCACGGCGGGTGTATGTGCAGGCGGCCTACAGCTTCTGACACAGGGCTGCGAACCATGATGACAGGGGGAGGCGGCTGCCCACCTCCCCTCCCGGCATCAGTGCGAGCAGGCCACCAGCATCGAGCGGGTGGTCATCTGGGTGGAGGTGAAGCCGTTCTTGTTGCCCACCGCGATGGCGTTGCCGTCGTCGCCATCCTTGCTGAAGACCACATAGCCGCCTGGGCATATCTGCCCGGCCTTTTCGTAGCAACCACTCCAGGAGCTGGAGCCGCTGCAGTCGATGGAGACGCCGCGTCGGCCATCGGGGGTAACGGTCATCCTGGCGGTGGTGCAGCCACTCAGCGCGGCCACGAACAACAACGGAACGAACAACTTCATGGGTACTCCAGGGGGTGGGATCAGCGAAAGGGCGCCAAGGCTGGAGTGCCCGGATTGCGCGAACCTTGCGCCGACATCCGCTTTCCTGCGTCCATTACAGCCTTGCGGGACATCGGGAAGGCACGCCATGTTCACGCAATGTTCCTGTCATACGGTGCCGGCGCGTGCCGAACCGCCCCGCCACGCCCCCTTCCTGCGCAAACCCCGCCGATGCACATCCTGCTGATCGAAGACGAAGCCGAACTGGCCGCTACCCTGAAGTCCGCCCTGCAGCGCGAGCGCTACGTGGTGGACCTGGCCAACACGCTGGCGCTGGCCCGCGAAGCGGCCCTGTGCGGATCGCACGACCTGGTATTGCTGGACCGCACCCTGCCCGACGGCGACGGACTGGGATTGATTTCGCTATTGCGTGAGCGCAACCCCGGGGTGCCGATCATCGTGCTGAGCGCGCTGGGGCAGCTGCCGGACCGCATCGCCGGCCTGGATGAGGGCGCGGACGACTATCTGGCCAAGCCCTTCGCACTGGAGGAGCTGTTCGCCCGCATCCGCGCTGCCGGGCGCCGGCCGAGCGGCATGCAGGTGGAACTGGTGAGCATCGGCCGGTTGGTGTTCGACCCGGCATCGGGCGAGGCGAGCGTGGGCGGGCAGCGGCTGGAGCTGCCGCGCCGTGAGATACGTGTACTGGCCGCGCTGGCCCGGCGTCTGGGTCGCACCGTGCTGCGCGAGTCGATTGAAATGGCGGTGTATGGATTCGATGACGGCATCCATTCCAACACGCTCGATTCGCACGTATCGCGCCTTCGCCGCAAGCTGGCCGATGCCGACGCAGGAGTAGAGATACACGCCATCCGCGGTGTCGGCTATCTGATGCGGGAAGCCAAATAATGGCGCGTCGTCCATCGCTGAAGCGTCCGTTGATCGTCAAAACGCTGATCTATCAGCTAATGGCGTTGCTGGTGGCGTTCTTCGCGCTGCTGATGGTGCTGATACGTGCCGACAGCGGTGGCTACTACACCATCCAGACCTTTGCGCCGGTGGCCGCCGACGCGGTGCACCGCGACCGCAATGGCGAACTGTACGTGCAGAACACACCGGAACTGGCCGAACTGCTGAAGATCGTTCCCGGTGCATGGTTCATCGCCGAGGATGAGCATGGCCACTACGTTACGTTCGGACCTGTGCCGCCGGCCTATGCCTCGCTGGTAGGCGCACTGGATGGCATCCCCTTTGGCGACCTGCGCGGGCGGGATCGCAGCGATGGCCTGGCCGTCGTGGTCCGCCAGCACAGCGGGCCGGCCGGCAAGCTGACCATCATGGCCCATGGCGAAACCGATACGCTGACCTGGCAGATGGCGCTGGCGGCACACATCATCACCCTGCCGATCTTCCTGCTGCTGGGCCTGGCCACCATCGTCCTGACACCGATCATCGTGAGACGGGCCCTGGCCGGGGTGGAGCGCATCGCCGAGGAAGCCCGCAACATCTCCGCCAGCCGCCGCGGTGTCCGCCTGACAGAAACCGCCGTGCCTGTGGAGATCGCTCCGTTGGTGACGGCGGTGAATGAAGCACTGGAGCGGCTGGACGAGGGGCACGAACGGCAACGCCGCTTCATCGCCGCCGCCGCGCATGAGCTGCGCACACCCATTGCGATTCTGAGGGTAAAGGTCGATGCGGCCGACGACGCCACCTCGTGCAGCCTGGCCGTGGAAGTGGCGCGACTGGCGACGCTGGCAGAGCAGCTGCTGGATCTGCACCGCATGGACGAAGACGGGCCGAAGGAAACCATCAACCTGGCGCGGGTGGCCAAACGGGTGGCCGCCGATCTGGCGCCGCTGCTGATCCAGTCGGACAAGACCGTAGCCGTGGCGGTGGAATCACATTTCCCGGTGCTCGGCGAGACCGGCGCAGTGGAACGGGTAATTTCCAACCTGGTACTGAATGCTGCCGAACATGGCGGACGCCAGATCATCGTGCGCATTCAAGGCAGCTGCCTGGAGGTCGAGGACGACGGCCCCGGCATACCGGTCGACCAGCGCGAACGGGTTTTCGAACCCTTCCAGCGGTTGCGGCCACGGCAGACAGGCGCGGGCCTGGGGCTGAACCTGGTGCGCCAGGTGATCGACCGCCACGGCGGCCACGTCACGATTCTGGATGCGCCGGGCGGTGGTGCATTGATCCGTGTCGAGTTTCCATTGCATCCGGGCGTGACCAGCACGCCACCGCTGGAGCACTGAACACATCGCATGCACCTGTGTAACCGGCGCCTGTCCATGCGTGGCCAGGAGCGAGGACAGGCAAGGTTGCGGCAATGTTCGCTGGACAGCATCGGGGTGTGGCACCTGCCGTGCCACCGCGTTCCTATCTGACAGGAAGCCTGCATGTGACCCAGGGAGCTCCCCCACCGTCCCCTTCCGCACGCACTGTGCCACCGCGGAATTCGTCGGGACTTACGGCTGCCGCATGGAATCGCCGCCCACACAATGTCCGCGCGCCCGGCCTGCAACATTGGCCGCTTTGGCTGCGGACAGTCCCCGATATCGAGCGCGCTGGCGTGTTGATGCGGCTGTTCGGCGCGTTGTTTCTGCTGCTGCCCGGCATTGCGCTGATGGCTTCAGCGTATCGGCATGCGAGCACAGCGGTGGCGACGGCCGTGCTCCTGTTCGTTGCCGTGCATGCTGCGCTGCATGGGCTGGCGGCATGGCGGGCGGCAACCCCGCACCCAACGCCACCGCTGCTGCGCGCCCTGGACGGCCATGCCGCTGGGATAATGATTGCCAGTACGCTGCTGATCGCCATCGGTGCAGGAATGGCGAAGCTGCATGCTTCGACCTTCCCCTGGTTGTTGGCCAGCGCGGCGATTCAACTCTGCGCTGCGCGCATCGCAGGTCACCGGCTGCGAAATGCACTGCTGGTTCTCGGTAGCGCCCTGCAGTTCATCGCCGTGGCACTGCTCGCTCTTCATGCCGCGCGCTGACACAACGATCGCCCCGCAAGGTTCGCGCAACCCAGCGCATCGAGACTCGACGCCCAACCACGTCTGCCCCGACAGACGTGTGTCTCTTCTGTCGCAAGGACCCCCGATGACCTGTCTCTTCTGGTTGCTGAGCCGATGAGCACCGTACCCCGCAAGCGCCGCCGTGCGCTCATCGTCGCTGCCGGCCTGCTGTGCTGCGCGCTGACTCTGTTCGCGTGGTTGCGGCCCGCACCACCTCCGCACCTGCAGGTTGCACCGGTCGCTCGCAGCAGCATCGAACAGGTGGTGGAGGCCACTGGCACGCTGAAGCCCTCGCAACTGGTAAGCGTGGGTGCACAGGTCTCCGGACGCATCGAAACCCTGCATGTAAAGCTGGGCGACAAAGTGAAAGCCGGCGATCCCATCGCCGACATCGACTCGCGTACTCAACGCAATGCATTGCTCAGCGCGCAGGCCGCACAACGCACCGCGCGTGCCAACCGCGATGCGCTGGCCACCGACCTGCGCCAGTTCGAGCTGACACTGCATCGGCAGCAGCAACTGGTGGCCTCGCAACTGGTGGCCCGCGCCGACTTCGATACTGCCAAGGCCAAGGTCGATGCCACCCGTGAACAGGTCGCTGCGCTGGACGGTGAAGTGGCGCGCCGACAGACCGACGTCGATGTTGCTCAGACCAATCTGGAGTACACCCGCATCACCGCCCCCACCGACGGAACCGTACTGGCCGTGGTCGCGCGCCAGGGGCAGACCGTGAATGCGGTGCAGAGCGCCCCCACCATCGTGATGCTGGGCAACCAGGACGTGATGACGGTGTACGCCGAGATCTCCGAGGCCGACGTCGTACACACGTCTGTTGGCCAGGAAGCATTCTTCACCATTCTTGGTGATGCCGGCCGCCGCTACAGCAGCACGTTGCGGGATATCGCGCCAGCGCCGGAATCCATCACCAACGAAGACAGCTCCAGCCTTGCTGCACCGGCAGTGTCGGGTGGCAGCCGCACGGCCATGTACTACAACGGCCAGTTCGACGTGGATAACGCCGATGGCCGCCTGCGCAGCTACATGACCGCGCAGGTCCGCATCGTGCTGGGCCGAGCCAACAACGTACTGACCATTCCCTCGGCCGCATTGGGTGCGCGCGCCGCCGATGGCAGTTACAGCGTGCAGGTACGTGGTGCCGACGGCCGCGCCAGCACGCGGCGCGTCACTACCGGGCTGGATGATCAGATCCAGGTGGAAGTACGCACCGGGCTGAAGGAAGGCGAACAGGTCGTGCTGGCGCAGGCCGACGCCGAAGCCACCAGCGCACCCACGCAGTCCAGATGAGCACGACCACGACCGAGCCGCTGCTGCGCGTTCGCGGCGTACGCCGCGAGTTTGCCGCAGGCGAGCAGACATTGGTGGTACTCGACGGCATCGACCTGGATATTCACGCAGGTGAACTGGTGGCCATCGTAGGCCAGTCCGGTTCGGGCAAGTCCACGCTGATGAACATCCTGGGCTGCCTGGATCGCCCTTCCGCCGGTGTCTATCAGATCTCCGGGCGCGAGACCGCGCAGATGTCGCCGGATGAACTGGCCGAACTACGCCGCGAACACTTCGGCTTCATCTTCCAGCGCTACCACCTGCTGACCGATCTGACTGCACTGAGCAATGTGGAAGTGCCTGCGATCTACGCCGGCATGCCTGCCGATGCACGCCATGCGCGTGCGGCCACGCTGTTGTCGCGGCTTGGCCTGGGCGAGCGCATGCAGCATCTTCCTGGTGAGCTATCGGGTGGCCAGCAGCAACGCGTTTCGATTGCACGTGCGCTGATGAATGGCGGCGCAGTGATCTTCGCCGACGAACCTACAGGTGCGTTGGACACGCATTCCGGCAAAGAAGTGATGAAGATCCTCGGCGAGCTGCACGCCGAGGGCCATACCGTGGTGCTGGTTACGCATGACATGGCCGTGGCCGAGCACGCGCAGCGCATCATCGAAATCCGCGATGGGCGGATTGCGGATGATCGTGCAACCGGTACTGGTCTGTCAGCGGGCGTGGCGACGCCAGCCGTGACCCAGCCTGTGGGCAACAGCGGCTGGCGGGTCTGGCGGGACCGTTTCGCTGAAGCCTTCCGCATGGCATTGCGCGCGATGAACGCCCACCGCATGCGCACCTTCCTGACCATGCTCGGGATCATCATCGGCATTGCATCGGTCGTAGCGGTGGTGGCACTGGGTACCGGCGCACGGCAGGCCATCCTGTCCAACATCTCCTCGTTGGGTACCAATACCATCGAAATCTATCCCGGATCGGGCTTTGGCGACCTCCATTCCGCGCGGGTGGAAACACTCACTCCCGGCGACAGCGTGGCCCTTGCCCGGCAGCCATTCGTGGACAGCGCCACCCCCGGTGTTGCCACCAGCGGCACTGCCCTGCGCGGCAATCGTTCGGCCAGCGTGCAGGTGCAGGGCGTCAGCGAGCAGTATTTCCGCGTGCATGGCCTGAAGCTGGGCGAAGGCGCATTCTTCGGCCCACCGGGTGTGAGCGGCTACCAGCAGGTCGTGGTGATCGACGCCAATACCCGCGCTCGCTTCTTCGCTGCCGCGGACAATCCCATCGGCCAGACCCTGCTGCTGGGCAACGTGCCTGTGCGTATTGTGGCCGTGGTGAAGAAAGATGCCGGTGCTGCCGGCGATGCGTCACTGCTGCGGGTATGGCTGCCTTACACCACCGCCATGGCACGCATGCTGGGGCAGAGCCACGTGTCCAGCATCACCGTACGCGTTTCCGATGCGATCAGCATGGAAGCGGCCGAGCAGGCCATCGGACGATTGCTGACGCGGCGTCATGGCAGCACCGACTTCTACATGAGCAACAACGCGCAGATCCGTGAATCCATCGAACAGACCACCGGCATCCTGACCATGATGATCAGCTCCATCGCGGCCATCGCATTGGTGGTCGGCGGGATCGGCGTGATGAACATCATGCTGGTGTCGGTGACCGAGCGAACCCGCGAGATCGGCGTACGCATGGCGGTGGGTGCGCGCCGCAGCGACATCCTGCAGCAGTTCCTGATCGAATCGGTGCTGGTCTGCCTGCTCGGTGGTGTACTCGGCATCGGCGTGGCCCTTGCGTTGGGCGCGGCTCTGGAGCTGGCCGATGCGGGCTTCAGCCTGGTGTTCTCCGTCAACTCGATTCTGGCCGCCTTCGCCTGTTCCAGCCTGATCGGCGTTGGCTTCGGATTCCTGCCGGCACGACGTGCCGCACGGCTCGATCCGGTGGAGGCACTGGTCCAATAGCCAATGCATCTACCTGTGTTGACAGCAGGTTCGCGCAATGTCCGCAGTGTGTACTACGGCTACCGAGAATGTCTGCACAGGAGCTGGACGATGTTTCTTAGAACAGGAAAGCCCGCACTGCTGCTGGTAGCTGCCGCGCAGCTACTGGTGTTGATGCCCTACTCCAGCGACGCCCACGCACAGCGTGGCGATCGCTACAGCCCAAACTGGAGCCAGGACTACCGTGATCGGGAGCGCGATGCATGGGAGCGGCGCGAACGTGAGCGGGAACGCGAGCGCCGGCACGACGCCAAAGCCACCGGCGTGGTAGTGGGCGTGGTGGGTGCAGCGGTGGTGGCCGGCGTGATTGCCGCTGCTGCCAAGCGCGAACGCGAAGTCCGCGAGCGCGCCGACTACTGCATGAACCGCTACGGCAACTACGACCGCCGCAACGATACCTATCGCGGCACCGACGGCTACACCTATCCCTGCCGCTGATTGACCCTCAACAAGGACAAACACCCCATGACCAGAACTGCTCTGTTGATTGCCTTGGGCGCTGCCCCATTACTGGCCGAGGCCGCACCGGCCGACCCGAAACAGGCCTACATCGATTCCACGTTCACCGCGATGGATACCAACAAGGATGGACGCGTCGACAAGTCCGAGTACGCAGAATTTCAGCAGGGCCGTTTCAACAAGCAGGCCGATTCAATCAATGCCGCATTTGCCGCGATGGACAAGAACAAAGATGGAAGGATCAGCAAGGATGAAGCCATCGTGGTGCCGGAGATCGCGAAGTACTTTACTGGCCTGGACACCGATGGTGATGGCTATCTGTCACTGAAGGAAATGCAACAAGCCATGGTGGCCGCTCAGACTGCAGACGCGCCAACAAAGTAAATCCAGGGCGGGGCGCTGAAGATGGATGCACATCCGGACACGGTGCGGGCTGAACACACCCTCTTCCCACGTTAGCCTCCGAGGTGCCCATGGAGGGCTATCAACGGAGTGAAGCATGAAGATTGGATTCAAGCTGCCTGTTGCTATTGCGGCTGCTGCACTGACCCTGGGAATCGGCAGTGCCTCCGCGCAGTCCCGCTGTACCCCGTGCTACACCGCCTACGAGGCTTGTCTGGCGGCGGGCAATGGCGAGAACGTCTGCTACCCGGCGTTTGCCCGTTGCCTGCGGAACAGCGGCTGCACCATCCCGTAAGTCACGCATTGCCGTGATGTGTGCCGCCCCCCATTTTGGGGGCTGGCACTGGTGCGCGCCACATTCCATGCGCGGCTGACAATCAGCTCAGGGCGAACGCTTGAAACCACGATAGGTTTCACCCCACTCGCGCATGGCCAGCAGCACGGGAACCAGCGTGCGCCCGAACTCGGAAAGCTCGTATTCCACCTTCGGCGGCACTTCCGGGTACACGTGGCGGATCACCACCCCGTCGGCTTCCAGTTCCCGCAGCTGGCTGGTCAGCATGGACTGGGTAGCGTTGGGCACACGCCGCGTGAGCTCCATGAAACGCCGCTTGCCTGTCATCAGGTGGAACAGAATGATCGGCTTCCACACGCCGCCCATGACCGACAGCGTGACTTCCACCGCGCAACCGCTCTTGCCGTCCCAACGCTTGCTACGCATGCATACTCCGGAAAACCATAGTACCTACGGAAAATCATCGTTCTTGTTGCGATAGTGGTGCGAGCCTAGCATGGGTTCATCCATTGAACGTGAGACCGCACCATGAGTTTCAAGGCACTGCTGACCCGCAAGACCAACGACGGCGTTTCCACGGAGCTGGTCGATTTCGATGAAGCCAACCTGATGGATGGCGACGTGCTGGTGCAGGTCGAGTACTCCACGCTGAACTACAAGGACGCGCTGGCCCTCACCGGCGCGCGCCCGGTGATCCGGACGTTCCCGTTGATCCCTGGCATCGACCTGGCTGGCGTGGTGCTGGACTCCAGCAGCGTCGACTTCAAACCCGGCGACCGCGTTGTGCTCAATGGCTGGGATCTCAGCATGGGCCACCACGGCGGCCTCGCCCAGCGCGCCCGTGTTCGCGGCGAATGGCTCAACAGGATTCCCGGCAACCTGAGCACCCGCGACGCCATGGCCATCGGCACCGCCGGCTACACCGCGATGCTGTGCGTGCTGGCACTGGAAGATGCCGGCGTGACGCCCGATAGGGGCGACGTGCTGGTAACGGGGGCCAACGGTGGCGTCGGCTCGATCGCGGTGGCGATCCTTTCAAAGCTGGGCTATCGCGTGGTGGCCGCCACCGGGCGCCCGGAACACGCCGAGTATCTGCACAGCCTGGGCGCCGCCGAGATCATCGACCGCGCGCAGCTTTCAGAACCGCGCGAGCGGCCGGTGAGTGCCGAGCGCTGGGCCGGCGTGGTCGATGTGGCAGGCGGCCCTACCCTCGTCAACGCCCTTGCCGAGACGAAGTACCGCGGCGCAGTGGCCGCGTGCGGGCTGGCGCAGAGTGATGAGCTGCATGGCTCGGTGCTGCCCTTCATTCTCCGCAACGTGACGCTTGCCGGCGTGGATTCGGTGAATGCGCCGCAGGCCGTTCGCCAGCGTGCGTGGGACCGGCTTGCCACCGACCTGGACCCGCAGAAGCTCGAAAGCACCGTGCAGCTGATTGGGCTTGCCGAAGTGCTGGACGTCTACGACCAGATCATTCCGGGCAAGGTGCGTGGGCGGATTGTTGTGGATGTGAATGCCTGACGACAGGCAGTCCCGCGGTGGCACGCTGCCGCCGCGGGGCCGATGCCGTGCTCTGCGTCAATGCAGCGCTATTCTGAAACTTCAATCGGCAGCTTGCATTCGCTGCGGAATTTCCCCGCTTTCCGGTCCAGTTCAGCACGTAGCTTCAGAATCTTCGCCAGCTTGCCGCGCATCGTCGCGATGGGCAGCACGCCCTTGGCGTAACTTTCCGTCACACCCAGAGCGTTAGGCGCACCGCGGATGTGCCACACCAGTTTTTCCAGGCCCGTACCGTAAGCCAGCAGCGTATCCAAAGACAGAAAAGCCCTTCCGCCGAGGTCTCCGTTTCGGAGGCGATTCCAGTCCATACTGCCCGTCAGGCTGGTGGAGTAGACTGAAAACTGCTTGTTCGGATCTTCCGACCGATACAGGTGTATCCAGGTGTGTCCGGGATCCTTCGGCTCCTGGCCGATCTCCTTGGCGTCAAAACGGAAATCCATGACCACTACAACCTCGGCCTCTGGAACAACCTTCTGGCGCGTCGCGTCTTGTGGCCAGTAGTAATTCAGGGTCCAGCTGCTGGCCATGCCAGTGCCGAATGGCGTGCTGTTTGACGTCCATTCGTAGGTGTCGCGCGATGCCGTGGCACCCGTTGCTGCGTCCACCTCTCGGGACACACTCCATGTTCCATCCGCCTCTTCAGTCCAGAAGCCACAGAACAGTGATGGGGTGGGCGATTGCGCCGCCGCAGGCAGTGCTGCCAAAGACAGTACAACAGCCAGAAGGCAGTTGCGGCCAGATGTAGAGAACATTCCTGCAGGCATTGGATTCCTTCCCGGGGCGCCATCCACGCAGTGGTCGCAGCCATCCGCTACGGCATGGCGACAGCCTAACCCACTCCGACCGCACGGCAACAGTCACGCGCCTGATCAAGCCCCCTTATCATGGGGCTGTAAGGGCGCTTTACGCCCAGTGACGTACGCAAGGCAGTATCTTGATGTCTATGGAATGGCGCCCCTCGGGCTGGGGCCAGCGTGTGACCCGCTCGCCGGACTGGCGGCTGCGGCTGGATGGCGAGCATGTCGAGCTTCTGATTGAAGGCCGGCAGTACCGCCAACACGTCGATGATGACCAGCGTGTGCGGGTTCTTCCGGGCCTGTTCTGGGCTAGGGTTGCGCTGCAGAGCGAGGACGGCGAAACGCTGTCCGTGGACGGCCTGCCCAACGGCCAGGCTTCCCGCCTCGCGGGTGCTGTCCAGCAGGTGCTCTTCGCGCGCACCACACGCGGGCGCAAGGCGCTCTTCGAGGACATCCTGGAGCAGATCCAATCGTGGCTGGCCGAGGCCGACGCCCTCACTGACCGGGGCACCGCCGGCCGCCGCTGGATCACCCACGAACAGCAGCATATCCTGCTGGCCGAGCGCCCCACCCTGCCCTTGTCGCCGGCCGAGCTGGAACGGCTGTTCCTCGATGAGGATGTGCACGACGACCTGCACTCCCATAGCCATCGTGCCGCATTGGATGCCCTGCACGACTGGCAGCTGGATTGGCCCGCCGTATGGGGGGACGCCAATGCGACCATGGCGACGCGGGAGTTGGTGCTGGCCAAGGACTTCCTGGACCGGGTCGAGAGCAAGCCGCTGACCGAGGAACAGGCCCGCGCCGTCATCTGCTTCGACAACCGGGTCCAGGTCGTGGCCGCGGCCGGCTCAGGCAAGACCTCCACGATGGTCGCCAAGGCCGCTTATGCCATTGACCGCGGCTTTGTCGAACCCGAACGCATCGTGATGCTCGCCTTCAACAAGGATGCCGCCAGAGAGCTTGAAGAACGCGCACAGCGTTCCTTCGACCGATTAGGCATGGGCGACATCACGATTGAGGTACGGACCTTCCATGCACTCGGCCTGGCCATCATCGCCAAAGCCACGGGGCGCAAGCCCGATATCCCGGAATGGGCCATTGACGCCACGCTGGGCTTCAACAAGCTGGCCGAACTGGTGGACGACCTGAAGGATCGCTCGACCCACTTCCGCACCCAATGGGACATGTTCCGCCTGGTATTCGGGCGCGACCTGCCGCCATTCGGCGCGGAAATGGAGGCCGACGGCTACGACCGCGATGGCATGCCCTACATCCGCACCCTGCAGGGTGAGCGGGTGAAGAGCCTGGAAGAGTGCGTGATCGCCGACTGGCTCTTCTACAACGGCGTGACGTACGACTACGAGCGGCGCTACGAGTTCGATACCGCGACAGACACCCACCGCCAGTATCGCCCCGACTTCTATTACCCGGACGCCGGCCTGTATCACGAGCACTTTGCGCTGGATGCCGATGGCCAGCCGCCGGCGCACTTCGCCCATTACGCCGAGGGCATGCACTGGAAGCGCCAGCAGCATGCGGCACGGGGCACCGCGCTGGTCGAGACGACGTCGTTTGGACTGCGCAGTGGACATGCCCTGCAGGATCTTGCGGAGAGGCTTGACGGGTCCGGTGTCGAACTCGACCCCAACCCCGACCGCGAGCTACCCGAGCAGGGCGCAAAGCCCATGCCGGACGCGGACCTGATCGGGCTGATGCGCACGTTCATTGCCCACGCCAAGAGCAACTGCCTGACGCTGGATGACATGGCCGAGCGCCTGCGACAGATGCCCGAAGATCAGTTCAAGGAACGGCATCGACGCTTCCTGGAAATCGCCAGCCCTGTCTTCCAGGCCTGGGACAAGGCACTGGCTGACGAGCACGGCATCGATTTCGAAGACATGCTCAACATGGCGGCCGGACTGCTGGAACAGGGCCGCTATGAATCGCCCTACGAACTGGTGATGGCCGACGAATTCCAGGATGCCTCGCGCGCCCGCGCTCGCCTATGCCGCGCCTTGGTCAGTAAACCGGGGCGCTACCTGTTTGCGGTGGGCGATGACTGGCAGTCGATCAATCGCTTCGCCGGCGCCGACGTTTCAGTGATGACCGGATTCCGCGAATGGATGGGGCAAGGCCAGGTGCTGAAACTGGAGCAGACATTCCGCTGCCCGCAGGCGCTTTGTGATGCTTCCAGCCGCTTCATCAGCCGCAATCCGGTGCAGATCGCCAAGGCGGTTCGTTCTGCGACGCCGGCGGTGGGCCCGGTGTTGCAGGCGTTCCAGATGAACCGACGCGAAGAAATGCAGGATGGTGTTCGCCAGTACCTCACCAGGCTGCATCAGCAGTTGTCGTCCGGGGCGGTGCCACAAGGGCGCAATGGACGCGTGACGGTGTTCATCCTGGGGCGCTACCGCGCCGATCGCAGCGCGATGCCTTCGGACTGGAAGACAGCCTTTGGCAGCACGATGGACGTCGAGTTCCTGACCGCTCATCGCTCGAAGGGGCGCGAGGCGGACTATGTCATCCTGCCGGGCATGGTCAATCGCGGCTTCCCGAGCCTGCGCGCGGATGATCCTGTGCTTTCCTTGGCGATGCCGGATGGCGACACCTATCCACTGAGCGAAGAACGGCGTTTGTTCTATGTGGCGCTGACGCGAGCGCGACGGTCGGTTGCCATGTTCACCCTGCAGGGCAAGCATTCGCCGTTCCTGGATGAGCTGGTGCGGGACGGCGCCGTGGAAGTGACCACGATTTCAGGCGCAGCCATCCACGAAGCACGCTGCCCGGTGTGCAAGGTCGGCGTGTTTGTGGACCGCAATGGGCCGCATGGGGCGTTCCGGTCGTGCTCCAGTTACCCGTTGTGCCACAACAAGCCGAGGGGTGGGCGTCGGGGATGACTGCATCCCGCCCCTTTCAGCACGCACCCGCCCGCCTGCATCAGAAGGCACTTCTACGCCATGGCGTCTCCGGAAAAGAAAAAGCCCCGGTTGGACCGAGGCTTTCGTCTGGATGGTGGCAAGACTGCGGGCATCGTAAAGACCCTGCAAATCCCCACGATGTGTTCTTACGGGATAATGCAACCGTTCGCACGCATGCATTGCGTATAGTTTCGGATGCAGATGCTCACGTCTGCGCCTGACGCCTCACACGCTCTGTACTGGACCTCGCAGACGGTACAAGGGCCGGGGGCTTTCGCCGTGGCGCTACTGATTCCAAAGGTCAACGCACAGGCCGCAATAGCAACAGAAAGCTTGAATCCAATCTTCATGCCATAACTCCGTTGATCGCCCTCCTTGGGCATGCGCAGCCTAGCGCGGGTGACTTGTACATTCAAATTGACCGGCACAAGTCTCTGCGCCTGTGTATCAGAACCGCTTACGGTTCTTGATTTTCCTCTGTCCTATCGGAGTCCCGATCAAAGGAAGGCATCCGTTTGTCCGTTCACTTGCCCTTGTGGGCGGATGGGTGGATGAATGGCAGCCAGGGCCGTAGAAACGAAAAAGCCCCTGTTTCCAGGGGCTCTTTGAAACAACTGGCGGAGAGAGTGGGATTCGAACCCACGGAAGGTTTGACCCTTCGCCGGTTTTCAAGACCGGTGCCTTAAACCGCTCGGCCATCTCTCCAATCGGGTCCCGGTCGCCCGGGCAGCGGCGTATTCTCGCACGTGAAGGGCATTTGCCCAAGACCACCCTTGCCCCCGCCCTTCGCATCCGGCACGGTGGGGCCTTCACTGCAATCGGAGCCCCCATGGCCCACCTCGACCTGGCCAACCTGCGCACTACCCTGCTGGACGACACCCAGCTGGCCGCTGTGGCCCTGCACCGCACCTTCGCCGGGCACCTGCCGGTCAGCAGCGGGCACGTGGTGGTCTGCGATCCGCTGGTGCAGGCCGAGGCGCCGGCGCTGGCCGACTACACCGCCCCGCTGGGGCGGCATCCGGTCGAGATCATCGTGCACAGCGGCCGCCCGGCGTTGGCCGTGGTCTGGTTCAAGCCACGCGAAGCTCTCACCGCGACCGCCCTGCACTGGCAGATGGCGCGCTGGACCACGCAGGACCTGACCGGACTGGATGAGGACAGCTTCATCGGCTACCCGGTCGACGCCGGCATCGGCTGCTTCATGGATACCGACACCCAGCAGGCACTGCTGGCCCTGATCGAACGGGCCGATGGCGACGAAGGCGGCGAGTGGTCGGATGCGCTGATCGACCATGATGGCCTGGACGAAGGCACCGAATACCGCCCCTGGGGCGAGGACTCACCGCATGGCCTGGTCGTATTCACCAGCGGCTGGGGCGACGGCGTTTACCCCAGCTACTGGGCGCTGGATACGTCCGGCATTCCAGTCGCTCTGGTCACCGATTTCCTGTGCATCCAGGGCGGAGACGGGCGCGACGAGCGCGAGATCGCCGACCAGGCCTATCGCGACAGCCTTCCATCCGAAGAGGCTGAAGCGCTGGCACGGCTTGTAGCGGCGGTGGAACGCGATGATGCGAACGCACTGCGCGACCTGCTGAAGGCTGCGCCACAGCGCGCCAACCAGATCGAGCCTGGTTGCGGCGGCACCGCCGTGTTCGAGGCGATCCGTCTGGACCGTCCAGAGGCATTGCGGGTACTCCTGCAGGGCGGCGCGTTGCCGGCAATGCCCGAGCGGCTGCACATGAGCAAGGTGACCAGCTACCTGGACTATGCGCGCTTCCTGAAGAAGCCGCGCAGCGCGGAGCTGATGGCGGTGCTGGAAGCACCGGTCATTGCCGAGCCCACACCGGCCGCACCGCCGCGGCGCGGCTTCTGGGTCCGGCTGTTCGGCCGGAACTGACCGGGGCCGGAAAGCAGCAACGCCGGGCATGGCCCGGCGCTACCGTTTCACAGATTGGCGGTGCAGTTGCGGGCAGGTGCCTCAGCCCGCATCCACTGCCAACGCGCCCAGCGCACTGGCCTTGATCCGCTCCTTGGCCTTTTCACAGGCGCCACCGCAATCCAGGCGCGAGGCCTCCAGCTGCGGCGGCAGGTGCTCGGCCAGAAAGTCGATGAACACGCGCACTGCCGGCAGCAGGCCGCGACGCGAGGCGAACACGGCATGGCACACGCCCTGCGGCAGCGACCAGTCCGGCAGCACCACTTCCAGCTCGCCGTTACGCACCGCATCGGCGCACACAGTCTCCGGTAGCATGGTGATGCCGAAGCCGTCCTTCACCATGCTCTGCAGCAGCGGGAAATCGAAGCCGGCCACGCGTGGCTGCAGGTCGACCCGGCGCACTTCGCCTTCCGGCCCATGCAGTTCCCAGCGCTGGCGGGCTTCGTCTTCGCTGATGCTGAGGGTGACGTGCTGGGTCAGCTCTTCCGGGTCCTTCGGGCGGCCAGCGCGGTCCAGGTACTTCGGGCTGGCCACCAGCAGTTCCTGCACCTGTCCGAAGCTGCGCATCACCAGGCTGCCGTCGTCGTCCAGGCGCGAACGCACGCGCAGGGCCACGTCATAGCCTTCATTGATGATGTCCACGCGGCGGTTGCTGATGTTCAGCTGCAGGCGCACCTTCGGGTACTGCTCAAGAAACTTGGGCAGCAGCTTGGGCAGCTGCATCTGCGCCAGCGACACCGGCACGCTGGCGCGCACCACGCCGCGCGGTTCCGCACTGAGGCGGTCGACCACTTCGCGGGCGGCCTGCGCCTCGGCCAGCATCGTCTGCGCGTGGCGGTGCACACTGGTGCCGACGTCGGTGACCGCGAAACGGCGCGTGGAGCGCTGCAGCAGGCGCACGCCCAGGTCGGTCTCCAGCTGGCTGATGCGGCGGCTCAGGCGCGACTTGGGGATGCCCAGCGCACGCTCGGCGGCGGCAAATCCGCCGTGGTCGACCACCATCGCGAAGTAGTACAGATCATTCAGGTCATGCATGCCCGAGTTCCATATCTAGAACAATACGTGGCATTCAAACACCTTTATCCCGCCTTTGCAACAACCTATCGTTCTCTCCGTCGGCGGGGCCACCCCGCCCCTCCCTCCCAGAACATAGGTGACTGCCATGAAGCTTCTGCATCTCGACGCCAGCGTGCTTGGCGAGAACTCCGTCTCCCGCCACCTGACCGCCGCCGTGGTGGCCCGCTTCAAGCAGCAGATCGAAGGCCTGCAGATCGATTATCGCGATCTTGACGCCAATCCGGTACCGCATCTTCGCAGCAGCTCGCTGGCCAAGGCGGACGCGGCCGAAGCCGCCGATGCTGAACAGGTGCTCGAGCAGTTCCTTGCCGCGGACATCGTGGTGATCGGCGCGCCGATGTACAACTTCAGCATCCCGTCCACGCTGAAGGCCTGGATCGACCGCGTGGCCGTGGCCGGGCGCACCTTCAAGTACACCGAGAACGGCCCGATCGGCCTGGCCGGCGGCAAGCGCGTGATCGTGGTCAGCAGCCGCGGCGGCATCTACACCGATTCGCCGGCCGACTTCCAGGAACCGTTCCTGCGCCAGACGTTCGCCTTCTGGGGCATCAACGACATCGAGTTCGTACGTGCCGAAGGCATCGCCTACTCGCCGCAGCACCGTGAAGACGCCATCGCTGGCGCGTTGGCGGCCCTGCCGTCGCACGAAGCGGCTGAAGCCGCCGCTGCATAAGCGTTCCAGCGTTCGGTGCCCCTCTCTCCTCGTCTGGGCGCTGAACGCGGGCCGGGATCCCCTCCCCCATCCCGGCCCACCTGGCGGCCCCGCTTTGCGGGGCCGCTTTTCTGTGTCTGGCCCGAGGGCTCGCCATCCACGCACGGTGTGGATCTACTGCACGTGTGCGTGGATTCGGTGCCATGCGCGGCGCTCACCAGAACGTTAGGCTGGGGCCATGAACTACATCGTGACCACTGCACACCGCAGCGAATTTCCGCACCCGATCACCCTGCGCCGTGGCCAGGCGCTGGTGGTGGGCGAACGCTATGAAGGCCCGGAGGGCTGGGACGACTGGTTCCTGTGCGAAGCCGAAGGGCAGCAGCCCGGTTTCGTGCCGGCGCCCGTGATCGGTCGCACTGCGCAGGGTGACGCGTTTGCCACCGAGGATTACTGCGCACGGGAGCTGGATGTGGATCCCGGGCAGGTGCTGCGTGGGCAGCGCACGCTCAATGGTTGGGCGTGGTGCGTGCCGGAGACCGGCGAACCGGGATGGGTGCCGCTGGAGAAGCTGCGGGCCATGCGGTAATCGCGGGGTTCATCCACGCTTGGCGTGGATCTACTGAGGCATCGGTGAATTCATGCCGGGCGCGTGCAACATCCTCCAGTAGATCCACGCCATGCGTGGATTCGGTGCCATGCAAGCATGGCACCCACCAGAGCCACAGCGGTGCCATGCATGCATGGCACCCACCCGATCAGAGAATCAGGCGATGGTTTCCAGCCCACCCATGTACGGGCGCAGCGCTTCCGGCACGGTGATGCTGCCGTCGGCGTTCTGGTAGTTCTCCATCACTGCGATCATCGCGCGGCCGACCGCCACGCCCGAGCCATTCAGGGTGTGCGCCAGCTCCGGCTTGCCGGTGGCCGGGTTGCGCCAGCGCGCCTGCATGCGGCGGGCCTGGAAGTCACCACAGTTCGAGCACGAGGAGATTTCGCGGTAGGTTTCCTGCGACGGCAACCAGACTTCCAGGTCGTAGGTCTTGATGGCCGAGAAGCCCATGTCACCGGTGCACAGCAGCACCTTGCGGTACGGCAGGCCCAGCTTCTCCAGCACCACTTCGGCGCAGCGGGTCATGCGCTGGTGTTCGGCGTCGCTGTCTTCCGGGCGGCTGATCGAGACCAGCTCGACCTTCTCGAACTGGTGCTGGCGGATCATGCCGCGTACGTCGCGGCCACCGCTGCCAGCCTCGGCACGGAAGCACATCGAGTGGGCGGTCATACGCAGCGGCAGGCGCTCGGCATCGACGATCTCGTCGCGCACGATGTTGGTCAGCGGCACTTCCGAGGTCGGGATCAGGTAACGCGTGGAGTCGCCCACGGCGGTCTTGAACAGGTCGTCCTCGAACTTCGGCAGCTGGCTGGTGCCGCGCAGCGAATCGGCGTTGACCAGCAGCGGCACGTTGGTTTCCTCATAGCCGTGCTCACCGGTGTGCAGGTCGACCATGAACTGGGCCAGCGCACGGTGCAGGCGCGCGATCGGGCCGCGCAGTACGGTGAAGCGCGAGCCAGACAACTTGGCCGCGGTCTCACCGTCCAGCCAGCCGTTGCGGGCGCCCAGTTCGACGTGGTCGAGCACCTTGAAATCGAACTGGCGCGGGGTACCCCAACGTGCCTGCTCGACGTTGTCGTTCTCGTCGGCACCGGCCGGCACGTCATCGGCCGGCAGGTTCGGAATGCCCATCGAGATCGCTTCGATCTTCTCGCGCAGCTCGTCCAGCGCCACTTCCGAGGCCTTCAGCTCGTCGGCGAAGGCGGCAACCTCGGCCATGATGGCCGAGACGTCCTCGCCCCTGGCCTTGGCCTGGCCGATGGCCTTGGAACGGCTGTTGCGCAGGCTCTGCAGCTCCTGGGTCCGCACCTGGATGCGCTTGCGATCGGCCTCCAGGGACTCCAGGGCAGACACGTCGAGCTCGAAGCCGCGGCTGGTGCGCAGGCGTTCGGCGAGGTCGGCGGGCTGGTGGCGGAGCAGGGCTGGATCAAGCATGGCAGGTGTCGTGGTGGGTATCAGGGATGGGATTATCGCTTGTTATACGGATTTCTGCCGCCCGGTTCATTCCCGCCGTGGCAGAATCGGGCCATTCCGTACTGGTCCGGTCCATGTCTGCACCCCGCTCGTCGTCCGCCAAGTCGTTCACTGTGCATATCCCGCGCAACGCCCTGAAGATCGCCGGCATCGCCTTCGGCGTGGGCGTACTCCTGTTCGTGCTGGTCTGGCTGACCGGTCGCGACAAGGAGTTCTTCCGCGCCGATCCTGCCGCCCAGACACCGCAGGAAACCGCCCAGATCGAGCCCCTGCCGGAGCCGTTGGCCGCTGCGGCCGGTTCCAGCGACATGCCCGATGCCAAGCCGGCCCCGGTAGAGGAAGAAGCACCAAAGCTGGTCGAAACGGCCCCACCGCCGCCTGCCCCCATCGCTGAAGCAGCCCCGGCCGCACCGGGCCCTGCGCCGGCGGCCACCGGCAACAGCCAGCCGATGCCGATTGCCGGCCAGTCGCCGCCCCCCGCCTACCCGGCTGCCGCGCTGCGTGCTGGCGAAACCGGCACCGTGGTGGTGCGGGTGGACGTGGACGCCACCGGCTATCCAAACAACGCCACGGTGATCCAGCGCAGCGGTTCACGCGAGCTCGACCGTGCTGCCACCGACGCCGTGCGCCGCTGGCGCTTCACTCCGGCGCAGAGCAACGGCCAGGCCGTCCCCGGCAGCATTGAAGTGCCGTTCGACTTCAAGACCCAGTAACTGAACGCTTCCCGGCAGGCAAACTGAACCCTGCCGGTGGCGTTGACGCAACGCTGACACTTCTCGTCCGTGGCTCGCGCAACACTTCCCACGTCGTCCATTGACGGAAGGAGTTAGCGATGACTGCCACCACCCACGAAGACCTTCATTCGCCGCAGCTGCAGGAGGATTCCAGCCTGCAGCACAAACCCACGTCGCCCTGGATGTGGATCGCGCTGATCGTGGCGATGTTTGCTGCCGCCCTGCTCTGGCTGCGTCATTCCAACCAGGAAGATGTGGCGCCAGCGCCGGTCGGTGAGCGCATGCTTCCAGCCCCCGAGCAGGCAGCGGTGACGGATGCAGCGGCCCCTGCCGCGCGCCAGGCAGCCCCGGCTACTGCTTCGCGGAAGGCCGCGCCGGTAGCGCGCAATCGTGAGGCCCGCCCGCTGGCCAGCAACCGCATGCCCACCTACCCCGCCGCTGCGCTGCGTAGTGGCGTGCAGGGCAGCGTGATCGCCAGCCTGAGTGTCGATACCCACGGCAATGTCGCTAATGCTGCGATCGTTTCGCGCAGCGGCGAGCGCAGTCGTGATCTGGATCGCGCGGTGCTGAACACCGTGCAGAACTGGAAGTTCCAGCCGGCGATGCACGAGGGCCGTGCCGTCGCCAGCGTGGTGCGGGTCCCGGTGGATTTCCGTACCGAGCAGCGTTGATCGCGGACGAGGGGTTCGTGATGTTTAGACGGAGGCTTCGGCCTCCGTCCTTTTATGCGGAAAAGCGTGCCAACCGAGGTTGGCACCTACCGGATGAGGTGAGCGCGCCAACCGAGGTTGGCTTCTACCGTGCAATGCGATCCGCCGGGCGTGGCCCGGAGGTTGCTGTGACGATCAGGCCAGGTTGAACCCGGCGCTGCGCGCCAGGCCATCGAAATCCGGGAAGGACGTGGCGACATTGGCGATGTCGTTGATGCGCACTTCGCCGTCACTGATCTGGCCGGCGATGGCGAACGCCATGGCGATGCGATGGTCACCGTGGCTTTCGATGGTGCCGCTGCCCAGGCGAACGCCACCATGCAGGGTGGCGCCGTCTTCGGTTTCGTCCACCTGCATGCCCAGCGCGCGCAGGCCGGTGGCCATCGCAGCAAGGCGGTCGGATTCCTTCACCCGCAGCTCGGCCGCACCGCTCACCACGGTCTGGCCTTCTGCGGCGGCGGCGGCCACGAACAGCGCCGGGAACTCGTCGATCATGTCCGGCACCAACGCTTCCGGAATGCGCGCGCCCTTGAGCGGCGCATAGCGCACCACCAGGTCCGCCACCGGCTCACCGCCCTGCTCGGCCGGATTCTCTTCGGTGATGTCCGCCCCCATCAGGCGCAGCGCGTGCAGCAGGCCAGTGCGGCGCGGGTTCAGGCCGACCTGCTTCAGGCGCAGCTCGGAACCCGGAATGATGCTGGCGGCCACCAGGTAGAACGCCGCAGACGAGAAGTCGGCCGGCACCACGATGTCCGTGGCGCGCAGGCGCTGGCCGCCACGCAGGCGGGCCTTGCCCGGTGAAAATTCGATGTCCACGCCGAACGCCGACAGCATGCGCTCGGTGTAGTCACGGGTCGGATGCGGTTCCAGCACGCTGGTTTCGCCCTGCGCGTACAGGCCGGCCAGCAGCACTGCGGACTTGATCTGTGCGCTGGCCACCGGCGAGGCGAAGTCGATGCCGTGCAGCGACTGGCCGCCATGCACATGCAACGGCGGCGTGCCGTCATCCTGGGTGTCGATCTTCGCGCCCATCTGCGACAGCGGGCCAGTGACGCGGCGCATCGGGCGGCCCGACAACGATTCATCGCCGATCAGCGTGCAGTCGAATGCCTGGCCTGCCAGCAGGCCTGCCAGCAGGCGCATGCCGGTACCGGCGTTGCCGCAGTCCAGCGGTGCGCTGGGTGCCTGCAGGCCGTCGATGCCGACGCCGTGCACGATGCGCTGCGACGGGCTGGGGGTTTCGATGCGCACGCCGAGCTGGCTGAAGATGCGCGCCGTGGCGCGGGTGTCTTCGCCTTCCAGGAAGCCCTCGATATGCGAGGTGCCATCGGCCAGCGCGGCGAACATCACCGAGCGGTGCGAGACCGACTTGTCGCCGGGAATGGTCAGGCTGCCCTGCAGCGGCTGGCCCTTGCGGGCAATCCAGTGTTGCGCGTTGCTCATCGTTCGATCATTCCGTAAACACCGGCAGCGCCGGCGATGCATCAGGGAGCGGCGGCTGTTGCCGCCGCAGCAGCACTCAGGGCACGGCCACCGGGTAGGAGCCGAGCACCTTGATCTGCGCCGAGTGCGCTTCCAGTTCGGCCAGCGCAGCCTGCATCGGCGCGTCGTCGATGTGGCCGGCCAGGTCGATGAAGAAGCCGTACTCCCACTTGCCGTGGTGCGACGGCCGCGACTCGATGCGGTTCATGCTGATGCCGTGGCGGGCGAACGGGCTGAGCACGTCGAACAGCGCACCGGGCTTGTCATGGATGAACACCAGCACCGAGGTGCGGTCGTGGCCGGAGGTCGGGAAGATGTTGCGACCCACCACCAGGAAGCGGGTGGTGTTGTCGGCATCGTTCTGGATCGGCTTGGTGACCACCTTCTTCAGGCCGTACACGTGGCCGGCGCTCTCGCCACCAATGGCCGCCGCATCATCGGCGTTGCGCGCGCGACGCGCGCCTTCGGCGTTGCTGGATACCGGAATCTTCTCGGCCTTCGGCAGGTTGGCGCGCAGCCACGCCGAGGTCTGCATGAACGACTGCGGGTGTGCGTAGATGCGCTCGATGTCCTCGATGCGGCCGCTGCGCGACATCAGGTACTGCTGCACGCGCAGTTCCACTTCGCCACAGATCTTCAGGTTGGAGGTCAGGAACATGTCCAGAGTGATCTGGATGGTGCCCTGCCCCGAATTCTCCACCGGCACCACGCCGAAATCGGCGTTGCCCGCTTCCACTTCCTGAAACACCTCCTCGATGCTGGCCATCGGCAGGCCCAGCGCGGAGCGGCCGAAGTGCTTGAGCACCGCCTGCTGGCTGAAGGTGCCTTCCGGGCCGAGGTAGCCGATCTTCAGCGGCTCCTGCTGGGCCAGGCAGGCCGACATGATCTCGCGGTAGACGTGCACCAGCAGTTCATCGCTGAGCGGGCCTTCGTTACGGTCCACCACCATGCGCAGCACCTGCGCTTCGCGCTCGGGGCGGTAGTAGTCGACGGCGGCGGCGAGCTTGCCCTTGGCCTTGCCGACCTGGTGGGCGAAGCGCGCGCGCTCAGCGATCAGGTTCTGGATGTCACGGTCAATCTGGTCGATCTTCGAGCGCACATCGGCCAGCGCCAGCGGCGCCAGGGTAGGCGCCGGATTCGACGCGGCCTTGGACGTGCTCTTGCCCTTGGCCTTGGTGGAGGCGCTGTCCTTGGCCGGTTCGGCCTTCTTCGGCGCCTTCTTGCTGGATTTGCTGCTTGCCATCGGAGTTCCTTGTTGCGGGGCACGCACCCGACGGTGCGCGCCGTTCATTGCTCAACCGTGACGCTGCTGGAAATCAGCCATGAAGGCGACCAGCGCCTCGGCCCCGGCCAGCGGCATGGCGTTGTACAGCGAGGCCCGGATACCCCCGACCACCTTGTGTCCCTTCAGCGCCAGCAGGCCTGCGGCCTTGGCTTCGGCGACGAAGCGGGCATCGAGCTCGGCATCGGGCAGGAAGAACGGGATGTTCATCCGCGAACGGGCCGCATGTGCGACCTCATTGCGGTAGAAGCCGCCGGAGCCGTCGATGGCGCCGTACACCAGCGCGGCCTTGGCGGCGTTGCGCTTGGCGAACTCGGCCACCCCACCTTCTGCCAGCATCCACTTGAACACCAGGCCGGCCAGGTACCAGTTCCAGGTGGGCGGCGTGTTGAGCATCGAATCACGGGCGACGTGCGAGCGGTAATCGAAGATGTCCGCACGTGGCTGGCCACTGCGCTCGAGCAGGTCGCGGCGGATGATCATCACCGCGATGCCGACCGGGCCCAGGTTTTTCTGCGCGCCGGCGTAGATCACGCCATAACGGCGCACATCCAGCGGTTCGCTGGCGATGGACGAGCTGAAGTCCGCGATCAGCGGAACGTTGCCGGTGTCGGGCACATCACGGAACTCGACGCCGTGGATGGTCTCGTTGGCGGTGATGTGCACGTAGGCGGCATCGGGCGACAGCTGCCAGTCGGCACGCGCCGGCAGTTCGCGGTAGCCGTTGGCCTCGCTGCTGGCGGCGATGTTGACGTCGACGTAGACACCGGCCTGCTTGACCGCGGTCTTGCCCCAGTGGCCACTGACCACGTAATCGGCACGCTGCCCCGGGGCAGCGAAGTTGAGCGGGATCAGCGCCTGCTGGGTGGTGGCACCACCGGACAGGAACAGCACCGCATAGTCTTCGGGGATATCGAGCAGGCGACGCAGGTCAGCCTCGGCCTCGGCGGCCACGGACATGAATTCCGCACCGCGATGGCTCATTTCCACGATCGAGGCACCGGTACCGTGCCAGTCCAGCATTTCCGCCTGCGCCTGGCGCAGGACCGATTCCGGCAAGGTTGCAGGGCCGGCACTGAAGTTGAACGCGCGCGTCATGTCACACCTGTGGGGCAAGACCCCTAGTATGCCGCAGTGCACCAGCCTTGCGGCCTTGTGGCGCAAGGGAAATTTGGTTTCATTGGAATCCATTGGCCACCCGCATGGCGCCGGTAGTCGCCGACCTTGGTCGGCGTACGCCGTCAGGCGTCATTCCCGCCGAAGGAGCGTGCCGACCAAGGTCGGCACCCACCAACGCGGACCCAGCGGATACGGGGTCAGCGCGCGCCGAACCAGAGCAGCAGGCTGAGCAGCGCGGCCAGCAGCAGCGCACTGACCAGCAGCCACGGCCAGCGCCGGACCTTGCGCGGCACGGCCGCCAGCACCGGCGCCTGCTCGGCGTCCTGGCTGGACTCGTCTTCATCCGGCAGCGGGCGACGGCGCGGGTCATGCGGCACTTCCAGCACGAACCGGTGCTGACCATCGAACACGACCTGGTCGCCCGCCTGCAGCCAGCAGTGGCGCACGGCCACACCGTTGACCCGGGTGCCGTCGGCACTGCCCAGGTCACGCAGCAGCACGCGCTCGCCGTGCACTTCCACACGGGCGTGCTGTTCGGCGAAGGCCGGTTCATTGATCTCGATGTCAGCGTCGCCGCCGCGGCCGATCAGGCGGGACCGCGACAGCGTGAAGCTGCGGCCATGGTGCAGGCCACCGACACCGCGCAGCAGGCGCTGCTGCTCATCGGAGCCGTCGTCGTTCTTCGGCGCAGGCGCCTGCAGCAGGCTCTCGACCTCGCCCTGCAGGACCATTTCCACGCCGTCCACATACACCGCATCGCCGGCACGCAGCAGCGCCATGCGCCGCACCGGGCGACCGTTCACATGAATGCCGCGGATACCGTTGCCGACCTGCAGCCAGAGGCCGCGATCATCCACGCAGAACTGCGCCAGCAGCAGGGCACCGTGGCCGGCATCGCCGAGCCGCACACTGCCGTTGGCCTGGCGCACGATGCGTTGCACCCCGGGCCGCAGCGGCTGGTCGGGCTGTTGTTGCTGACTGAAGTGGACAAGCAGGTTCTGCACGCGGCGCAGCCTAGCAGGTTGGCCGCCAACGAAGAAGAACCCACGATGAGTGCTTGGCGCGGAGGCCCTCGATGCGCACAATGCTCGCCCTCATTGATCATCCCCGCCCTGCGCCAGGAGCCTGCATGTCCACCATCGATGTCCGCCACGCCCACGCCCTGCCCGACGCACAGGCGCGCGCCGCGATCGAACAGGTTGCCGCCAAGTTGTCCGAGCGCTTCGGCCTGAAGTCGTCCTGGACTGCCGACGTACTGAATTTCTCCGGCAGCGGCGTGGATGGCGCGATCGAACTGCAGCCGGGCGCCGTACGCGTGACCGCCAAGCTGGGCTTCCTGCTGTCTGCGATGAAGGGCATGGTCGAAGGCGAGATCCAGCGCGTGCTGAAGGAAAAGCTGGGCTGAACCCCGGCGGCGGCCATCACGGCCGTGCAACGCCAACGCGCGCTACTCTCGGGGGCAGGCCCAACTCCCACGGGAAGTGCGATGAACCAGTACGAAAACGATGACCGCCGCAACGACGACGCCTCGTTCGGTGACCAGGCCGAGCGCTTCTCGCGCAAGCTGAGTGACTCGGCGCAGCAGGTCTGGCTGGCCGGCCTGGGCGCTCTTGGCCGTGCACAGGCCGAAGGCAGCCGCTTCTTCGACGGCCTGGTGAAGGAAGGCGAAGCCTGGGAAGCCCGCCGCCGTGAACGCAACGGCGAACAGGGCCCGGGCTGGCGCGACAACGTTGAAACCTCGCTGGACGAGGCCCGCGAGAAGGCCTCCGGCACCTGGAACAAGGTTGAAAAGGCGTTCGACGATCAGGTGCAGGGCGTACTCAAGCGCCTGCACGTACCCACCGCCGACGAGGTGACTGCGCTGGAGGCGCGCATCGATGCCCTGCAGGCGCGCCTGGCCAAGCTGGAGAACCGCGACGCCGCGGGCACTGATGCACCTGCACCGGGCAGCCATCAGTCGCCAGGCAGCGTGCCCTGACCGGCCATTGTTGCAATGCAATAAATTTTGATTGACAATCGCGAGCAACCCGCCAATCGCTTCGGCTGCCGTTTGTTCCCTCCCCTCACGGCTTCAGGATTGGCGGGTTTTTCGTGCCTGCGCTATTCCGAACTGCGCGTTCCATCACGCTTCCTGTCAGGAACCTCCTGACTCAGCGGCACGGCGCGACCTTTACACTGTCGCCTTCGCATTCGCCCCTTCCGCGCACCTCCTGCATGCTCCCTTGGATCCTGGCCCTGCTGTCGGCCCTGTTTACCTGTTCCCTGGCCGTTGTCTATCTGTGGTGGATCAAACGGCGGCAGAAGGAGATGCAACTCGGCCTGCAGGCCCTGGCTGGCATGCACTGGCGCGAATTCTCGGTACTGGTCAAGCGCATGCTGCGCGAGCAGCGCGGCCTGCGCGAACTGGATGACCCAGGCGAGGAATCCCGTGAGCCCAGCAGCGATTTCCTGCTCAGTGACGGCCCCAACAGCTGGCTGGTGTCGTGCAAGCACGGCCTGGCCTACCGCATCGGCACCGCTGCAGTGAACGAACTGGGTGCGGCCGCGCGCCTGGCCGGCGCCAAGGGCGGCGTGCTGCTGACCGAAGGCCGGATGGAACGCGACGGCCGCAACGCCGCCGAGAAGCAGGCGGTCGAGGTGCTGGACGGCCCGCGCCTGTGGCCGCTGCTGCAACCCTATCTACCGGCGGAAATCGAAACCCGTGTGCGCGCCAGCGCCCGCCATGAAGCCCTGCGCCGGATCGCCATTGCCGCGCTCGGCGCGGTCACGCTGGGCCTGCTGGTGGGATTGAGCCTGCAAGGGCTGCACGTGCAGGACGCCCCGCCCGTTGCCGAGGTGGCGGTCGCCCCCGCGCCGGTTGCGCCTGCGGTTGAAGCGGCGCCCGAACCGGCGCCGGCCCCCGCCACCATGCCGCCGGCCGCTACGCCTGCACCGGCCGCGCCCTCAACCGATGCGCGCAGCAACCCCAACCCGGATGCCGCTACGCTGGAGCGCTTCCAGGCCGATCTGTCCCGTGCCTTGGCCGGCAAGCCCGGCATCGCCAGCGGTGTCTGGTTGACCCGGCAGACGCTGGCGATCAACCGCACCGGCGAGCTGGACGCGGTGTGGCCGCAGGTCTGCGAGGAAGTGCTGCACTACCCCGCCCTGCGCAACGTGCGCATCCAGCTCAATGCCCGCCCCGGTGTGGATGAGCCGGTGCGCTGGCGCCAATGCGCCACGTATTGATGGGGCAGCATCCACGCATGGCGTGGATCTACCAGGGATTCACACGCGTCGGATAATCCCAACCGGGATTCAGTAGATCCACGCCATGCGTGGATACGCCTCTAGCGCGCCCCAGGCGCGAAGCGCGCAACCAGGTCCCAAGCATCGCCGAGGAACACCTGGCGCACGCGGGTGATCGGCTGCTCACCGCGCCAGGTCAGGCGCTCGATCACCAGACAGGCGGTACCGGGCTTCACATCGAGCAGCTTGGCGGTGACAGCATCCGCGCCCCAGGCACTGATGCGATGCTGGGCGCGGGTCCACGACACGTTCTGCAGCAGCCAGCTGCCCGGCGCGGTAGTGCTGAAATCGACCTCCAGCACCTCGGGCACGCCGACGGGGCTGATCAGGCGATGCTCCAGCGCCAGCGGGCGACCATCGGCCAGGTGCAGGCAACGCATCGCCAACAGCATTTCGCTGCCGGCCAGTTCCACTTCGCCGGCATTGCCCACTTCAGCCAGACGCAGCTCGCGCTGCAGCAGCCGGTAGCCGTACTGATGCCCGCGCGAACCGACCTCCATCGCAATGTCCGGAATTTCCAACGCCACCTGCTCCAGGTGCGGGGGTTGCCGCGCCACGAACGAACCCGCACGACGGCGACGTTCGATCATGCCGCTCTCGGCCAGCGCGGTCAGCACCTTGTTCACCGTCATCCGCGAGCAGCCGTACTGCTCCATCAGCTCGTGTTCGTATGGAATGCGGAAGCCCGGCGCCCATTCTCCGCTGAGGATGCGGCTTTCCAGATCGCTGCGGATACGCTGGTTGAGCGTGGCGGACTTGCTGGCCTTCACGTAATGGGGTCCCGGTGGCGGAGGCGATCAGCCCAGCACGCCCTTCAGGGCGGCGGCGAAGGCGGTGGTGATCGCCTCGCGCTGCAGGTGGCGGCCCTCGGCCACGCATTGGCGGCCATGGCGCCAGACCGATCGCAGCGCGCCATTACGTGCGGCGAACACCCAGCTGTCAAGCCATGCGTCATCCTGTCGCGCCTGCAGCGCCGGGAGCGCGGCGTCCAGTTCAACCAGATCGGCACTGGCACCGACCTGCAGGCCAGCGGCCACGCCCAGCGCCTGCGACCCACCGTGCAGTGCGCCTTCGAACAGGAAGCGGCCGGTGCTGCGGGTGGCGTCCGGGGCCAGCACATTGCGCCCACGCAGGGTCAGGCGTTGGCCGTATTCGAGCAGGCGCAGTTCTTCGGCGGCATCGATCAGCACGTTGGAATCGGAGCCGACACCGAAACGGCCACCCTCGCGCGCGAACGCCTGCATCGGGAACAGACCGTCGCCCAGGTTGGCTTCGGTGATCGGGCACAGGCCGGCCACGGCCTGGCTGGCCACGATGGCGGCACGCTCGTCGTCGGTGATGTGGGTGGCGTGCACCAGGCACCAACGCGCATCGACCGGTGCGTGGTCGTACAGCCACTGCACCGGGCGCTGGCCGCTCCACGCCAGGCAGGCCTCGACTTCACGCATCTGCTCGGCGATATGGATGTGCACCGGGCCATCGGTGAGCGGCAACAACGCACCCAGTTCCTCGCCCGTGACAGCGCGCAGGCTGTGCGGTGCGATGCCGAGCACCGCATCGGGCAGCGCGGCCAATGCCGGCTTGGCGGCATCCAGCAACTGCGCGAAGCCGTCCACATCGTGGATCAGGCGACGCTGAGCGGGATTCGGCGCTGCCCCGCCGAAATCGGCATGCGCATAGAACACCGGCAGCAGGGTCAGGCCGATGCCGGTCTGATCGGCTGCCGCCGCGATCCGCGCACTCATCTCGGCGCGGTTGGCATAGGCGCGGCCGTCGGCATCGTGGTGCAGGTAGTGGAATTCGCCGACGCGGGTGAAGCCGCTTTCCAGCATTTCCATGTAGGCGTGGGCGGCGATGGCCTGCACCGCGTCCGGGCGCAGATGGGCCAGGAAGCGGTACATCAGTTCGCGCCAGCTCCAGAAGCTGTCACCGTCAACGCCGCCGATCTCGGTCAGGCCGGCCATGCCGCGCTGGAAGGCGTGGCTGTGCAGGTTGGGCAGGCCCGGCACCAGGATGCCGACGCGGGTGTCACCGTCCTGCGCGCCCTGCCCCGTGCTGATCGCGGTGATGCGGCCGTCCTGAACCTGCAGGCGGACATCACGGGCCCAGCCCTCGGCCAGCAAGGCGTGGGCGGCATGGAAACAGTGCGGGGAACGCGAATGGGACATGGCTGGACAACCCGAAATGGACACCTATATTGTATAGACATATAAGCACAGCCGCGTTGTGGATGCCATGCACGTCGATACCCTCTGGTCCAACGTCCACCTGATCACCCTCGACGGCGAGGGGCTGGGTGTCATCCGCGATGGCGTGCTGGCCTGCGCCGACGGCCGCATCGTCCATGTCGGCCCGGCCGGCAGCGACGCCCACCTGAAGCCGACCACCCGCATTGACGGCGAGGGCCGCTGGATATCGCCGGGCCTGATCGACTGCCACACCCACCTGGTCTACGCCGGCAACCGCGCCAACGAATTCGAGCAGCGCCTGCAGGGCGTCAGCTATGCCGACATCGCCCGTGCCGGCGGCGGCATCGTCTCCACCGTGCGCGCCACCCGTGCCGCCACACCCGAGCAACTGGCCAGCGAAAGCCGCCCGCGCCTGCTGGCGATGCGCGCCGAAGGCGTGACCACGATCGAGATCAAGTCCGGCTACGGCCTGACCCTGGCCGACGAACGCAAGCAGTTGCAGGTCGCACGCGCATTGGGCGAGGAATGCCGGGTCAACGTGGTGACCACCTTCCTCGGCGCGCACGCGATTCCGCCAGGCCGCGAGGCGCAGGAGTACACCGACGAGGTGTGTGAGGTGATGATTCCGGCCATTGCCGCCGAAGGCCTGGCCGAAGCGGTGGACGTGTTCTGCGAGAACATCGCCTTCTCGCCCGCGCAGGCGCGCCAGGTCTTCGAAGCGGCGCGTGCGAACGGGCTGGCGGTGAAGATCCATGCCGAACAGCTGAGCAACCAGCACGGCGCCGAACTGGCCGCTGGTTTCGGCGCGCTGTCGGCCGACCATATCGAACATCTGGATGACGCCGGCATCGCCGCGATGGCCGCCGCCGGCACCGTGGCCGTGCTGCTGCCGGGCGCCTTCTACTTCACCCGCGATACCACCCTGCCGCCGATCGCTGCATTGCGCGCGGCCGGCGTGCCGCTGGCGCTGGCCACCGACAGCAACCCCGGCACCTCGCCGCTGACCAGCCCGCTGCTGGCGATGAACATGGGCGCCACCCTGTTCCGCCTGACCGTGGACGAATGCATCGCCGGCTTCACCCGTGAAGCGGCGCGCGCACTGGGCCATGGCGAGCGTATCGGCCGTCTGGCCGTCGGCATGGACTGCGACCTGGCGATCTGGGACATCGACGCCCCCGCCGACCTGGTCTATCGCATTGGATTCAACCCGCTGCACGCGCGCGTGGTGCGCGGGCAGCCCGACCTGCCTGCCTCCTGGAGCAACACATGAGCAACACCCTGGTTCTTCGCCCCGGCCATGTCACTCTCGCCCAGTGGCGGCAGGTCTATCGCGGCGCGCCGCTGGCACTGGATCCGGCCGCGCTGCCGCTAGTGCGCGCCAGTGCTGCTGCAGTCGCCGCCATCGTCGCCAAGGGTGCGCCGGTGTATGGCATCAACACCGGCTTCGGCAAGCTGGCCAGCGTGCGCATCGAGCGCGAGGACCTGGCCACCCTGCAGCGGAACATCGTGCTCTCGCACGCTGCTGGCGTGGGCGAACCGATGCCGGCCAGCGTGGTGCGGCTGATGATGGCGCTGAAGCTGGTCAGCCTCGCGCAGGGCGCTTCCGGCGTGCGCGAGGAAACCCTGCGGCTGCTCGAAGCGATGCTGGTCAGGGGCGTG
Source organism: Stenotrophomonas geniculata (assembly GCF_034508895.1). Lineage (NCBI taxonomy): Bacteria > Pseudomonadati > Pseudomonadota > Gammaproteobacteria > Lysobacterales > Lysobacteraceae > Stenotrophomonas > Stenotrophomonas geniculata. Next base: position 3,631,762 of record NZ_CP140571.1, on the reverse strand, counting down.
CTGCCGGTAGTGCCGGCGCAGGGTTCGGTCGGCGCCTCGGGCGACCTCGCGCCGCTCTCGCACCTGGCCAGCGTGATGCTGGGCGTGGGCGAAGCGTTCATTGGTGACGAACGCCTGCCCGCAACCGACGCACTGGCGCGTGCCGGCCTGCAGCCGATCGAACTGGGCGCGAAGGAAGGCCTGGCGCTGCTCAACGGCACCCAGTTCTCCACCGCCTACGCGCTGGCCGGCCTGTTCGAGATCGAAACCGTGTTCCAGGCGGCACTTGTCACCGGCGCGTTGTCGGTGGAAGCGGCCAAGGGCTCGGACACCCCGTTCGATCCGCGCATCCATGCCATCCGTGGCCAGCGCGGCCAGATCGCCACAGCGGCCACCCTGCGCACGCTGATGCAGGGCTCGGGCATACGCGAATCGCACCGTGACAACGACGTGCGCGTGCAGGATCCGTACTGCCTGCGCTGCCAGCCGCAGGTGATGGGCGCGGCGCTGGACATCCTGCGCCAGGCCGCGACCACGCTGGAAATCGAAGCCAACGGCGTGTCCGACAATCCGCTGGTGTTCACCGATACCGGCGAAGCACTGTCTGGCGGCAACTTCCACGCCGAGCCGGTGGCCTTCGCCGCCGACATGCTGGCGATGGCGGTGTGCGAGATCGGCTCGATCAGCGAGCGCCGCCTGGCGATGCTGGTGGACCCGGCGCTGTCGGGCCTGCCGGCGTTCCTGACCCCACGCCCGGGCCTGAATTCCGGCTTCATGATTCCGCAGGTGACTGCCGCTGCGCTGGTCTCGGAAAACAAGCAGCGCGCCTACCCGGCCAGTGTTGATTCGATCCCGACCTCGGCCAACCAGGAAGACCACGTGTCGATGGCCGCACACGGTGCGCGGCGCCTGATGCAGATGGCCGAGAACGCGGCCAACGTGATCGGCATCGAACTGCTGGCCGCGGCGCAGGGCTGCGACTTCCATGCGCCGCTGCGCTCCAGTGCCGCGCTGGAAACCGTGCGCGCCACGCTGCGTGCGCAGGTGCCGACGCTGGAAGAAGACCGCTACTTCCATCCGGACATGGTAACCGCCACGAATCTGGTGCGCAGTGGTGCGCTGGCGCAGGGCCTGACCGACCTGCTGCCAACCGTGGAACCACAGGCATGAATACCCATCCCGAATGGCTGACGGTGCACGAGGGCGACGCACCCCTCATCGTCAGCTTCCCGCATACCGGCAGCGAGCTGCCGCACGACCTGATCGGCGACTACCACTCGCCGTGGCTGGCACGCCGCGATGCCGACTGGTGGGTGCACGAGCTGTACGACTTCGTGCGCGGCATGGGCGCGACCACGGTTCGCTCGGCGATCTCACGTTCGGTGATCGACCTCAACCGCGATCCCAGCGGTGTGTCGCTGTACCCGGGCCAGAACACCACCGGCCTGTGCCCGCTGACCACCTTCGACAACCAGCCGCTGTACCACGCGGGCCGCGAGCCGGATGACGCCGAGATCGCGCGGCGCCGCGACACGTATTTCCTGCCCTACCACGATGCGCTGGCCGCACAGATCACCCGCCTGCGCGCGCAGCACGGTACGGTGGTGGTGTACGACGCGCATTCGATCCGCTCGCATATTCCGCACCTGTTCGATGGCGAGCTGCCGCAGTTCAACCTCGGTACCGCCGGGCCGTCCGGCGCACCCGACACGTCCTGCGACAACGCCTTGAGCGATGTGGTGGAAAACCTGCTGAAGATCAGTGGCATGAGCCAGGTGCGCAACGGCCGCTTCAAGGGCGGCTGGATCACCCGCCACTACAGCAACATCGCCGGCGGCGTGCACAGCCTGCAGATGGAGCTGGCCTGCCGTGGCTACATGCACGAACCCCTGCCGGACCAGGTGGACGAACACAGCTGGCCCACCCCGCTCGACCCCGACCACGCCGCACCACTGCGCCACACCCTGGCGCAGGTGCTCAATGCCTGCCTTGAATTCGCTACGAACCGGAGCGCCGCATGACCCGCAACGACCCGTCCCGCACCATCGCCGCGCCGACCGGCACCACGCTCAACGCCAAGAGCTGGCTGACCGAAGCGCCGTTGCGCATGCTGATGAACAACCTGCACCCGGACGTGGCCGAGCGGCCGCAGGAGCTGGTGGTGTACGGCGGCATCGGCCGCGCCGCGCGTGACTGGGAGAGCTTCGATGCCATCGTCGAAACGCTCAAGCGCCTGGACGACGACCAGACTCTGCTGGTGCAGTCGGGCAAGCCGGTGGGTGTGTTCCGCACCCATGCCGATGCACCGCGCGTGCTGATCGCCAATTCCAACCTGGTACCGCGCTGGGCCAACTGGGACCACTTCAACGAGCTGGATAGGAAGGGCCTGGCCATGTACGGCCAGATGACCGCCGGCAGCTGGATCTACATCGGCGCGCAGGGCATCGTGCAGGGCACCTACGAGACTTTCGTGGAAATGGGCCGCCAGCACTTCGGTGGCGACCTGACCGGGAAGTGGCTGTTCACCGGCGGCCTCGGCGGCATGGGCGGTGCACAGCCGCTGGCTGCCGTGATGGCCGGCGCCTCCTGCCTGGCCGTCGAGTGCCGCAAGAGCAGCATCGACATGCGCCTGCGCACCGGCTATCTGGACACCTGGACCGACAATCTTGACGAAGCGCTGCGCCTGATCGAGGAGTCGTGCAAGGCCGGAACGCCGAAGTCGGTGGGCCTGCTCGGCAACGTTGCCGACGTGCTGGCCGAACTGCTCAAGCGCGGCGTGAAGCCGGACCTGCTGACCGACCAGACCTCCGCGCACGACCCGGTGAACGGCTACCTGCCGCAGGGCTGGACCGTCGAGCAGTGGGACGAGAAACGTGTCTCCGCCCCCAAGGAAGTGGAAAAGGCTGCGCGTGCCTCGATGGCCAACCACATCCGCGCCATGCTCGGCTTCCACGCGCTGGGCGTGCCGACCGTGGACTACGGCAACAACCTGCGGCAGATGGCGCTGGAAGAAGGCGTGGACAACGCTTTCGACTTCCCCGGATTCGTGCCGGCGTATATCCGCCCGTTGTTCTGCCGTGGCATCGGCCCGTTCCGCTGGGCGGCGCTGAGTGGCGACCCGGAAGACATCGCCAAGACCGATGCCAAGGTGAAGGAGCTGATTCCGGACAACCCGCACCTGCACCGCTGGCTGGACATGGCCGCCGAAAAGATCAAGTTCCAGGGCCTGCCGGCGCGCATCTGCTGGGTGGGTCTGGGCGACCGCGATCGTCTGGGCCTGGCGTTCAACGAGATGGTCGCCAACGGTGAACTGAAGGCGCCGGTGGTGATCGGCCGTGATCACCTGGACAGCGGCAGTGTGGCCTCGCCGAACCGCGAGACTGAAGCGATGGCCGACGGCTCCGATGCGGTTTCCGACTGGCCGCTGCTCAATGCACTGCTCAACACCGCCAGTGGCGCGACCTGGGTGTCGCTGCACCATGGCGGCGGCGTGGGCATGGGCTTCTCGCAGCACGCCGGCATGGTGATCGTGTGCGATGGCACCGAGGCAGCGGCGAAGCGGATTGGCCGCGTGTTGTGGAACGACCCCGCCACCGGCGTGATGCGCCATGCCGATGCAGGGTATGAAATCGCGATTGAGTGCGCGAAGGAGAAGGGACTGGATCTGCCGGGGATTCTGGGCTGATATGGGATTGTCAGCCAGCGGCCGGCACTATCGTGAACGTGTGGTAGTGCCGGCCGCTGGCCGGCTCTCCCTCGTGCGGGAATCGGTGCTCTTGACCCGATCTCCTGCCCTGACCAAGATGCGCCATCGCCGCTGATGGACCACCGCGATGTACCGCGCCCTTGCTGCACTCTTCTGCGCCCTGGCAGTCACCCTGCCCGTTTTGGCACGTGATGTTCGCGACGCTCTGTCGGCGCGCCTCGACACCCAGCTGCAGGCCAACCAGGAACGCTACGGCATCGCCGGGCAGGCGGTACTCGTTACCCACAACGGCCAGGTGCTCTACCAACGCGCCAGCGGAGATCGCGATCGCGTCACCCGCGCACCAGCTACCGTCGATTCCATCTTCGCCGCGCAGTCGATGGCCAAGCTGCTGACCAGCACACTGGTGATGCAGCTGGTCGACCAGGGCACGCTGGATCTCGACACGCCCGCCAGCCGTTACGTGCCGGAACTGCCCGCGGCATGGCAGACGATTCACGTGCGCGATTTCCTCAACCACAGTTCCGGCATCGCTGAGTATTACGACCGCGTCGACAACCGCTGGGTGAGCAGAGGCTACCCTGGCGTCGCGCCCACGCTTGCCGCTGCACTGGAGGTGGCTGGTGCGGCGCCGATGCAGTTCGCCACCGGCAGCCGCGTGCAGTACACCCAGGCCAACTATCTGGTGCTGACCGCGCTGCTGGAAGCGCACTACCGCAAGCCCTACCCGGCCATCGCGCGCGAACGGATCCTGCTGCCGCTGAGGATGCGCAGTACGTCCTGGGGACTGGCCAGCGTGCCAGTGCAGCGCGCAGCCGTGCCGTACATCGGCAAGGACGGCGCGTTGCAGCCCGCCAATGAAGATCCGTGGCCGGGCTACGGCTGGGGCCATGCCGATCTGCAGACCACCGTGGGTGATACGAATCGTTTCCTGCAGGCCCTGGCCAGCGGGAAACTGGTACGCACGGCGACACTGGAGAAGCTCTGGCAGCTACAGAAGCGCGCCAACGGCCGCAGTAATTTCTTCTCCACCAGCTGGGACACCACGCGCCGTGATGGCTACACCAAGGTCGGCCACGATGGCGGCCCCCGTGTGCGGGCACAGCTGGCCGACAAGGGCAGCCTGGCCAGCGGATACTGGGTGTTCGTGTATTTCACCAATGGCAGCGCGCGCAACGTGTGGTCGAGCACCCTTGTGGAAAGCACGATGGCGGTGGCTGCACCGCAGCAGTTTGCGAGTGCGGTGCTGCCCGAGCGCCTGATCGCCTGTGCGTCGGATGAGACGGCTGACGCGGCACGGGCGATGCGCGACTGGTTGCAGTACAACAACCGCATCACCGACAGCGAACGAGAACGCGCAATCAACGCCAGTGGTTACGCGATCCGCGAGCGCCTGGGTGCGGCGAAGGCGTTGAAGGTGTTCAGCCTGAACACCGAACTGCACCCGGATTCGGCCAACGCCTGGGACAGCCTGGCCGAGCGCCATGCGGCGCTGGGGCATGCCGAGATTGCCAAGGCGATGTACGAGAAAGCGTCGCAGATTGCCGAGCAATCGAAAAATCTGCAACCGGGCGATTCTCCCATGCCTCAGAAATAGACAAAAATTCGCAGCAACCGACCGGCCCATCCAATCAACGCCGCCGACTCAATCAACTACGGATCTAGCCATTGAAAATCGTCAGAAACCCCGCCTCGACCTGCATTTTCGCAAGAGATGCAAGCGCAGCCAAGAGAGCGCCAATCGGTACGTCGGTAATTTTTCCGTCAGACGATGACTGGAATGACTACGGATATCAGCTCAGAGCCAAAATTGCACTGAAAATCGACGATGCAACCACCGTAGTGACCGACATCCTAATCGGATTCTATGAAGAAGATGCAAAAGAAGAGAACGGACGAATCCGCCTCATCCAATTGGTTGGATCCTCGAAAGAGAAGATCCAAGCCAACCTCCATAAATTCTTCATCATGCTCCCCTCGATACAAAGCTATCGAGATCTAGCATCATCAATCAAACCACCCACACTCAAAAGAATGCTCATCAATGCAAACGAGCTTGCAACACTAAAACACTTCAAACCAACATCGAAAATCATCTCAAAAGCAATCAAGGAACGCATATTTAACCTTGGATTTCTTCGAGATTCAGAGGTCCATTTCGCCCTCCACAACGCAGGATCGATAATTCAAGGACTTTCCAACGAGAGAACAGTTCGCCCCGCCACACAATGGAGGCTCAACTTCAATCTCGACAAAAAGCAACTGCAGTATGAATTTGACATAAATTTCAACCATGAATCTGAACTTCCGCGACGCATTGCTGTAATCATCGGAAAGAACGGCGTAGGAAAGTCGCAATCCCTCAATGCAATATGCAGAAGCCTTCTTAATAGAGAAAATAATTTACGAGAGTCGGAGTCGGGCGAACGACCTCAGATCAGTCGCCTAATCGCTTTTGCATCAACTATAGAATCAATTTCAACTTTCCCTGCCGAGAGGCGAACCCAGCGGACCTGGTACAAGCGGCATCATATTGGCTCTGCATCCAAGCAGAAAGTGGGCTCAAGGCTACCGGAAACAATACTTAGGATCTCTCAGTCTGAACAATCAATTGCGAGGCGCAGCAGGCTCTCAATTTTCAACGACTCACTTTCTGCGATACGTGACCATGAACAACTGGCACTAGTACGCACCGACGGCGGCATGCCAGTTAGAATTTCGGAAATAAAGAGCGGAACCAGCATTCGAAACTTAGAGCAACAGGCCTCCATCGACCCACAAAAAGATCCTGTACGCGTAGTGGACGGAAAAGCAACGAAACTCAGCAGCGGCGAGCTCTCATTTATTAACTTTTCAGCCCTTGCCTGCGAGTCCATCGAGAATGGCTCACTAATCCTTCTTGATGAACCAGAAACCCACCTCCATCCTAACTTCATCAGCGAATTCGCAGCATTACTGGACCGCATTCTCGAGCTAACAGGCTCTTCCGCAATCATTGCAACACATTCATCCTACTTCGTCCGGGAAGTCTTCAAAGAACAAGTGTCGGTTATTGAAAAAGATGAAGACGGGAAGATTCAAGTGCTCAAACCTCGGCTCAGGACATTTGGTGCTGATGTAGGAGCAATTTCAAGGTTTGTATTTGGCGAAAATTCCAATTCAAGCATATCGAAAAGAGTAAAGAGAAAAATAATAAATTCCAACAACTCCTGGGAATTTATATACGAGAACTACAAGGATGAACTCTCACTCGAGACACTAGGGGAAATACACGAATTGATCTTAAACAAGGAGTCGAGCTGAGATGCGCCACTTGAACGCCTGGAAAATAAACGACCACATGCTCATAAGATCACTGGCGCGAAATAAAGAGCTTTCGAGCCATCCCCACTTGAGATCGGAAGCAGCAGCAATTTCAATAGCCTACATGACATATTTGGAATCGAATGGGAACGCACACTCCATAGAACCAAAGGGCGTTGGCAAAGCTGCAACCAAATACCTTCACGCACACTACAAACACCCCCCAGCCTCTCACAAATTTATCAAGAAACTAAGAGATGATAATGCCGCGATGACTTGCACCATGTGCGGATCACCGAACTGCGGAACGCTCGATCACGTTTTACCAAAGGCCATATACCCAGAGTTCAGCCTGTTTTCTGCAAACCTAGTTCCCGCCTGCCTCTGTAATAACAAGCGGAAGGACATCTATAGGGGAAAAGCGGGAGAACGGGTCCTCCACCCCTATTTCGATAGCTTCATGAATGAGAGACTGGTAACTTGCAGATTCCGCGACCATGACAGGGCACCATCTATTGAAATAGTTAATAATCTTGCGGCTTCGGATGCAAATTTCGCAGCTGTCGATTTTCACATTAACAATGTCGTAAAAAAAAGCGCAATAATCGGGTCATTACGCAGAGACTGGGGAACGCTCGTGAGAAAGCCAAGCCTCATAAACTCCAGCCTCGGAACCGCTCCTGCATCAAAAATTCATTTGGCTAGAATACTATCTGAAGAGCTACACAAATCGGATGACCGCCAAGAGAGCAAGAATAGCTGGCTCTCCATATTTGTATCTGGCCTACTAGAGGACGTAACGCTCGACTGGCTATTTAGCAGGCTAACTACCCCAGGTAGATGTGATGACGCCCCTCTGATCGCAAAAATATGAAATGCATTTTCTTTGATGTCTCGTCGAGAATTTCACGCATTTAATGTCGAATCGTGGGCGCCTGCTGACCAATTGTTCTAACTCTACTTGCGCGCAGGGCATTGAGGGGCGTCACAAAAAATTCAGTGCTCGATTAATCAGCACCGCACCCATACGCCGCCGATGGGTGACGTGGCACCCGCGATATGTTAACTTGCGCGACACTTTCGTAGTTTACAGCATGTCCGCATGTCCCTTTCGTCGTACCGCCCCACCCCGTCGCTGTTGTTCCTGGCCGTTTCCCTCGGCCTTTCCTCCACCGCCGGCGCGGCCCCGCAGGCCACCACGATGGATGCCGTGCAGGTCACCGCTGCTGCCGATGCCAGTGCCCAGGCGCGCGAGGCACTGAAGCGTGTACCCGGCGCCAGCAACGTCATCGACGTGGCCAAGGCCGACAGCCGCCTTTCCAGCAGCGCCGATGTGCTGGCCTCCCAGCCCGGCATCAGCGCGCAGTCGCCGGGCAACGAGGGCACCAAGATCTCGATCCGGGGCTCGGGCATCAACCGTGGCCCGGGTGCGCATGCGTCTGGTATTGCAGTTTCGATCGACGGGCTGCCGCTGACCGGACCGGGCGGCACGCCCTACGAGCTGCTGGAACCGCTGTGGCTGTCACGCGTGGAAGTGCTGCGGGGCGCCAATGGTTTCGAGCGCGGCGCGCTGGCGCTGGGCGGTGCCATCGACTATGTAAGCCGCAGCGGCCGTGATTCGGCCGGCGTGCAGCTGCACTACGAAGCGGGCAGCCGTGGCTACCAGAAACGCGGCATCAGCTGGGGCGGTGTCAACGGAGATCTCGATTACTTCCTGGCCTACACCGATACCGAGTTCGATGGTTATCAGCGCCATGCGCGCGGCGACGGCAAGGGCGCGATGGCCAACATCGGCTGGCAGATCACGCCCGACCTGCAGACGCGTTTCTTCGTGCGCTACCGCGAAACCAATCACGAAACGCCCGGTCGCTTGACCCGCGATCAGATCCGCAACGATCCGCATGCGGCAAACGCGGCCAACCTGGCCATCGATGCGCGCCGCCCGCAGCCGGGCAGCACCTGGGTGGGCAATGTCACCACGCTGCAGATCGATGAGGACTCCTCGCTGCAGGCCGGGCTGGTCTACCACACGTATCCGATGGACTTGAACGAGAGCCTGTACCGCCAGCAGCTGGACTACGCCAACCTCAACGCCACGCTGGACTACCACCGCCGCCACCGGCTGTTCGGCCTGGACAGTGAAACCACGGTCGGTCTGCGCGTCACCCACGATCTGGACGCCGACGTGCGCGAGTCGCTGCGCTTTGCCAGCAACGGCTATGCCGCCGGTACGCGCACGCGTGACTTCCGCCACCACGGCACCGACAGTACGCTGCACGTCGGCAATACCCTCACCTTCAACGACCGCCTGCGCATGCAGACCGGGCTGGCACTGATCAGCACCCGCCGCGACGTGCAGGTGACCTGGCCGAGCAGCGGAGGCCGCCTGCGCGACCACGACTGGGACTACGCGCCGCGACTGGGCTTCACCTGGCAGCACAGCGCGCAGACGCAGTGGTTCGGCAACCTCAGCCGTTCGGTGGAGGCGCCGCACCCGTGGTCGATGATCTGGGGCTCGAACCAGTACTTCGGGCCGGGCAATGGCCCGTCTACCGGCCGCCAGCGCGCGCCGGTGCCGATGCAGAACCAGACCGCCACCACGCTGGAACTGGGCGCGCGCGGTGACGCGGCGCTGGGTCGCTGGGAACTGACCGGCTACTACGCCCACGTGAACCATGAATTGTTGAGCGTGGAGCTGCAGCCGGTACCGAACCTGTTCATCGCAGAGAACAACGCCAGCCCCACCGTGCACCGTGGCATCGAAGCCGGATTGGACAGCACACTGTGGCAGGCCGCGCCGGGACGCCTGTCGTTGCGCCAGGCGTACACCTTCAGTGATTTCCGTTACCGCCACGATGCGCGCTTCGGCAGCAACCGCCTGCCGGGCCTGCCGCGCCACAGCTACCAGGCCGAGCTGCGCTTCGATCATGCCTCCGGCCTGTACGCCGCGCTGAACAGCGAATACGCCTCGCGCATCGCGGTGGACTACGCCAACAGCTACTGGGCCGATAGCCACGTGATCTTCGGCAGCCGCATCGGCTACGAGGCACCCGGTGGTCGCTGGCAGGCCTGGGCGGAGATGCGCAACATCGGCAACCGCCACTACGCGGCCACGGTCACGCCGGGCTACGACGACGCCGGCAAGGATGTCGCGCGCTCGACGCCAGGCGAAGGCCGCGGCGTCTATGCGGGCGTGCGCTGGCGCTTTGACTGATGGCCGCAGGCGGCGCCGGGTCTGACCCGGCGCCGTCGTTCCAGGGTCAGCCGATACGCCAGGCCGGCAGGCGTTCGCTGCGCTTCCAGATGGAAGGCGCGAAACCAATCAACACCAGCGCCGCCAGCCACTTCGGTGAGGTGTTGAGCAGTGTCGAGGTAAGCGAACCATCGCCGAGGGGGGCCATGTCCTGCCACGGGTTGTAGCCCAGGTAGACGACGCTGCCAGCCCACCATAGCAACGCCACGCCGACACCCACCAGCAGCAGGGACAGCGTGCGGCAGGTCCAGCGCTGCGACGTGGTGCCCCATTCCCGCGACGCTGCGATCAGCAGACCCACCACCAGCAGCGACACCAATGCAACCAGCCCGATATCGACTTTAGGCCCGATGCGTTCATAGCTGCAGGCGCGGCATTGCGCCTCTTCCGTGGCAGTGGCTGCTTCGGCGCCATCGGCCTGCCCGGCTGCGGGCTGCGCCAGTGCTGCAAACGGCATCAGTACTGCCAGCAGCGTCACCATGATCCAACGAAACAACGTCCTGTTGCGGCGTGTAGCGACATCCATGCGCTCTTCCTCGTCAGTGGTTGTACGTCCAGGGCCGCAGTATGCGGCCGTCCCATACGCCGCCCAGACCCCGTTCCGGGGGTTCGGCCATCCAGCGTCCTTGTTCCCGATGCAGCACGACAAGCTCCCGGTAGACGAAATCGTCGGAACACGAATCCCGGGCGACCGCAATCATAGCCCACTGCCCATCGACGCTGAAAACAGGCCGGGTCAGATAGGCGACGTGGTCGTATGTCCGAGTCGGCCCATGCACCGTTGCCCCGCCCCCCTGCTCCCGCAGCGCTCGAAGCCCCGCGCCGCCCATCCGCTGCGCACCGGCCAATGCGGCCGCAGGCACTGGCGTGGACCGGCGATTGGCGGGAACCAGGTCCGCCTGCAGCTGCAACCGCAGCGCATGGATGTCCGGCGGCCACCAATCGTCCAGCGGCAGGACCAGATCGTCCACCTCCTGGCAGATGGAGGCACTGCTGCCCGGCCAGCAATAGGGCAAGGTCTGCTCCATCACGTAGATGTCCTCCCCCACCGGGTCGGTCAACTGCGGCTGTTCCTGCGGGCGCCATTGATCAACGCGCGTGAAGGGTGTCTGCGGTGCGCTGGGCACCTCGCTCAGCGACGATGGCAGAACTGGCGTTGGCTGCGGCACTGGCGGGGGTGGAGGGGGGAATGGGGGGGCTCTGCCGGATCGCCAGCGCCATCGCCTCCGCCTGCATCTGCGCTGTTCCCAGGTTGATCGGTAGCCGACCGATCTCCTGCTGCCACCTCGGGCGCAGGCTGCAGATCCCGGCCATGAGAGCCAAAGCCGACAGCGCCGCCGCCAGCGATGCAATGCGTCGCTAGGTGATCCGTTGTTGGCAGTCACGGTCTGGCTTGAACGAGGTATCTGTCATCACGACTCCGCCAACACGGGCCACAGGCCGTGTCCAACGCTCATATGGCGGACAGGCTCCACTCGAATACGCTCCCATCCGCTCTTCCTGCGGTGCAGAAGGTAGAGGACGCGCATCGCCGTTCCTCCACTGCACAGATCCGAGGCGACCGATGCCATTGCCCAGTTCCCCTCCTGGCTGAACACAGGACGCTGCAGATAGACAACGCCCAGATCGGGATTGCCCGGGCCACCCGTGCATCCCTCGATGCCACGCGCACGCCGTTGCTGAAGCTCGTCCCACGTCATCCGTTGCGCTCGCACATGCGCAAGCTCAGACGCGAGGTCGGGTACGCGTACAGCCCGGCGGTTCGCAACCTGCAGCATCGACTCCAGATGCTGCTGCAGTTGAAAGGACGCCGCACTGTCATCATCACGCCATTCCACGACGCTGTGACGAACCTGGCAGACAGGGGCGGGGTCTCCTTCGCCACAGGTAGGCGCAGTCCATTCCATCACGACAAATGGCATGTCGGGCTCCCAGCCGCGCGGCTCGAAGTGTGCTGGCGCGACATCTTCCAGCGGCACTGCCGCGGTCGCGGATCCACTGTTACCGGTCAGCATCGGGGAGAAGATTCCCTTGATTGGAATCGGTGGTTCCGGCGGCTTCCCTGGTGGTGTCGGTCGCAGGTCGATGAGCTCTGCCATCACTTCGGCCTGCATCCGTGCCGTTCCCAGATTGATCGGAGGCGGGCCGACTGCCTGCCGCCATTGCGGGCGCACGCTGGCGATCAGCGCTACGACTGCAACCATCGATAGAACGACCGTTGTGGCCAGGACGCGTTTCCGTGCAATGCGCTGTCGCATGAAGTTCCTGGAAGAAATGAAGCAGGTTGGGATATCGGCCGGGGACGTGACGCTACAGCGCTTGAATGACCTGCAGCAGATGGGTCGCATCTGGCGCGAGTTCCTGCGCGAGCCAGCCCAGCACCACGAAGAACAGCAGCAGGCCGAGCAGCGGCCAGATCGTGTGCGTCACGCATACCCGCCACCACCCCTGCTCGTGCATGCCCTGCATGCGCCGGTACAGGCCACTGGCAATGGCCGCGTCCACCAGCAATTCGGCCATCAGCACCGGTGCCGACCACACCACCCACACGCTCGCCAGCAGGACGGACGCCACCAGCGCGACGATGCCGAGGATCGCCAGCAACGGCAGGCCCGCTTCGTCTTCGGCCAGGCCGGTCAACGGCAGCTCACCGGCATCGCCGCCGCCGGCCTGCGCCGACTCATTCCACGAAGCTGACGCGCCGCCACCTCCAGAACGGCCACCGACGCCGCCCCACGGTGATTCCACGGTACTTCCGCGAGGTGAAGGGCTGCCACTGCCCACATCCGGCGACAGGCCATCCAGCACGTTGTCCCAGCGCCAGCGGATCCAGATCCACATCAGCAGCAGGAACACGCCATAGGCCAGCAATACGGCCATCGGGTAGCGAAGCAGCATCGCGTCGATACCGGCCAGACGCAGCAGGTGCGAGGCAAGGAAACCGGCCGCACCGGTCAGGGCCACGATCAGTGCCATCTGCAGGCGTGGCCAGCCGCGTTCCCGCAGGTGTTGCCGTGCGCGCACAAGCTCACCGGCGCGGTTCACCGGCAACTTCAGCGGGCTCCGCGCAAAGAAACGGGTGCGTTTCATCGGCACCACCGGGTGCCGCGGATCGTGGAGCGTGGAAGCTCAAGAACCTGATACAGCATGCGGACATCCTTGCCGGGCACGCGCGGGTAGTGTTGCGCGGATTCTACCGCGGCCGGGGCCTCTGTGTAGGCGACGGGCCGAGGCCATTGATCATCAACTGCGGTCGACGATCCGCACGATGCGACCGTCCTCAAAAGCGAACTCGCTGTGTCCCTGCAGTGCCAGTTCCGTATCCGCGCCGGGACCATCGGGAATGTCCTGCGCGAACACGCCACGCCAGTCGATGCTGGCCAGCACCACGCCATCCTTGAAGATCAGCTCCAGCAACCGCTGCTCGCGCTCGCGGAACAACGGCGCCGATTGCCGTGCCAGTTCGCCAAAGGCATCGATGCCTTCGGTGACCATCGTCAGCTGGCCACCGCTGTGGTTCTCGAAACGCACGTTATGCGCCAGCACCGCCAGCATGGCGTCGATGTCGAAGCGGTTGTAGGCCTGCAGGTAGTGCTCGATCAGATGGCGGCAGTGCGATTCGTCCACGGCGGCGTCCAGTCAGGGCCTGCGCCGAGTCTCCCGCGACCGTTCAGCCGTATCAAGGAGGCGCGGCGGCCTTCAGCAACTGCGCGGCCACCTGGTCGAACGGGGCGATGTCCTGCAGTGCGCGGCACATCGCCACCGCACCTTCCACACTGGCAATCACCAGATTGGCCAGCCCACCCGCGGCGACCGGATCGTGGCCGTCGGCGATGAACGCTGCGGCCAGATGGGCCTGCCAACGTGCGAACACTTCAGCAGCTGCTGCACGGGGCTGGCTCGGCACTGCCTCCACCGGCTCCTCCACGGCAGCGGCCAGTACCGGGCAGCCCGCCCGGAACCCGGAGCGCAGCAGGCGCTCGCGCCACATTGCCAGGAACTGCTGCAGGCCCTGCACCGCCCCTCCCTTCAACAGCTCGACGAGAAGCGCCTCCACCTTGTCGCCGGCCATGTAGGTGGCGCGCGCCAGCAGTTCCTGCTTGCCGCCAGGAAAATGGTGGTAGGTGGAGCCCAGCGGCGCCTCGGCCAGCTTGGTCACCTCACGAATGCTGGTGGCATTGAGGCCTACCCGCGCCAGCATCTGTGCTGCGGCATCAATCACCCGTTGCGGGGCATCAGAGGGTCGTGGGCTCACGGCGATCGCCTTGCTAAGACAGTCGTCATAGATTAGCGTACCGGCCGTTCTATAACAGTCGTCATAGCCATGAATCTCTGGTTCCGCCTGCTCCATCTGCTGCTTTGCAGCCTGTTCCGGCCGAAGCTGGAGGCCCCGTTCGGGGTCTCGCGCCTGCAGTTCCGTGTGCTGCCCAACGACCTGGACAGCAACCTGCACATGACCAACGGCCGCTACTGGAACATCTTCGATCTGGGCCGGCTGGACCTGATCCTGCGCATGGGCCTGGGCCGGGTGGCGCTGCGCGAGAAGTGGGCGCCGATCGTCGGTGCCGGCACCATCCAGTTCCGCCGCGAACTCAAGCCGTTCCAGCGCTTCACCCTGGAAACGCGCCTGGTGGGCTGGGTCGGCTCGCGCGGCATCATGGAGCAGCGCGTGCTGATCGGGCCCGAGCAGAAGATCGCCACCCGTGCGCTGCTGGTCACCGGCATCTACGACCGTCGCGCGCGCCAGTTCCTGAGCATGCCGAAGATGATGGAAGCGATCGGCGTGGTCGCCCCACCGTCGCCGTCGCTCAGTGCAGCCGCCGAGGCGTTGCTGGCGGCCGATGCCGCGTTGAAGCTGGACGATGCCTGAGGCACGTCACCCTACCTTCGGCATGTTCTTGGTCACGCAATGGATGCCACCTCCGCCGCCGGCGATCGCATCGATATCCACCTGTTCGATCACGCGGCCGGGATACATGTCCTCCAGCAGTTCACGGCAGTAGCCATCGGCTGCGTCGTCACCGAACTGCGGCGCTACCACCGCGCCGTTGATCGGCAGGTAGTTGATATAGCCCGTCGCCAGATCGTCGTTGTCGCGGGTATGCACGTTGTCGCGCCCGTCCAGCGGCGGCGGCAGCGTATGCACCTGCAGGCGACGGCCATCGGCATCGGTGGCCTCGCGCAGGATCTGTAGATGTTCGCGGGTCAGGTCGTAGTCGTAGGACTCCGGATCATTGTCCAGGTTGGCAATCACTACACCCGGGCGCACGAAGCGCGCATAGAAATCCACATGCGCGTCGGTGATGTCCTCGCCGGCGATGCCGGGCAGCCAGATCACCTTGCGCAGGCCCAGGTGATGCTTCAGCTCGGCCTCGATCTCCGCGCGCGACCAGTCCGGATTACGGTTGCGGTTCACCCAGCAGCTTTCGGTGAGGATGGCGGTGCCATGGCCATCGACTTCGATGCCACCGCCCTCGCCCACCAGATCGCTTTCCAGCAGCGTCGCGCCGGTCACCTGTGCCAGCCAGGGCGCCACCGCGCCATCGTTGCGTGCGCTCTGCTTGCCTCCCCAACCGTTGAAGTTGAAGTCGACCAGCCCCAGCCCGCCCCGGTCATTGGTGACGAAGCAACCGCCGTAATCGCGCACCCATATGTCATCCAGCGGCACCTCGAGGAACTCGATGTTGTCGCGGCCGCAGCGGTCCTGCGCCTGCTTCAACTGGTCCGGGCGGCACAGCACGCTGACCGGCTGGTGGCGGGCGATGGTACGGGCCAGCCGCGCCACGGCGGTGTTCACCGCATCGGCCTGCGCGCCCCACACCCGCGGTTGCGCGGCGAAGGCCAGAAAGACACGTTCCTGCGGCCCGTGCTCGTCCGGCATGCGCCAGGCGCCCGCAGCTTGCCCCGCTGCGGATACGCGAGCCGGCAGCCCCGCCAGACCGAGGGCGGCCAGGCCGCCAAGACCGGCGGCGCCCGCCAGCTGGGTGAGGAAGTGACGACGGCTGCTCATGACGGGCTCCAGGGCCGGTGTGGGATGGAAGCTATGCTGCGCTTGCCTATCCATAAGAACAAACGATAGATTCAGCCATCAATTGAACAGTTTTACTTACCTGAAATGCTCAAGCATTGGCCACCGCTGAACGCGTTGCGTGGTTTCGAGGCCGCCGCCCGCCTGGGTAGTTTCCACAGGGCCGCCGAGGAACTGCATCTGACCCAGTCGGCCATCAGCCAGCAGATCCGGGGCCTGGAAGCCTCGCTGCAGCAGCCGTTGTTCTTCCGGCAGGGCCGCAGCGTCACCCTCACCGACGCCGGCATCGACCTGCTGGAAACCACCCAGTCCCTGCTGCGGCAGCTGGCCAGTGGCATCCGCCGGCTCGATCAGTACCGCAAGCCGAATCAACTGATCGTCAACACCAGCCCGGCCTTTGCGCGCCATTGGCTGGTGCCACGCCTGGCCGGGTTCCATCGCCTGCATCCCGGTGCCGACCTGTGGCTGCTGACCAGCGAGGACGCGCCGGACATGACCACGCAGACGCTGGACGTGGCGGTACGCGATGACCTGGACTCACAGGCGCAGTGCCAGCATCGCGTGCTGCTGCAGGATCGCCTCTATCCGGCCTGCCATCCGGCCCTGCTCGCCACACCGGTGCACGAACGACTGACCCTGCATGGCGAGCGCGAGATGGATTGGAGCCAATGGCAGGTGCAGGGCGGCGCCGATGTCGGCCAGCGCCGCGAGGGCATGAATTTCTCCGAGCCCGGGCAGCTGCTGGATGCCGCATGCCAAGGGCTGGGCATCGCGCTGGTCAGCGAGCTGCTGGCGTCACGCGCCTGCGAGCAGGGCCTGCTGCAGCCGCTGGATGAGGCACGCGTGCGTGGTCCGCGCTGGAGCTGGCTGGTGCATGAGGACAGCGCGGCCGATACGCTGGTGATCAGTTTCTGCGAGTGGTTACTGGCGAGTCTGCCCGCGGGAGCTACTTCTGCTGCAGCGCGCGCTTGACCGCCGCTTCGGCCAACGGCGCCATCACCGCATAGCCCTTCGCGGTGGGATGCACGCCGTCCTCGGCCAGCTGCGGATCGAGGCCACCAGCCGCATTGGCCATCGGCGTGTAGTAGTCCAGATAGACCAGCTGCTTCGCCTCGGCATAGCGCTTCAACGCCGTATTCAATGCGCGCACCTTCGGCGCAGGCGTGATGCCCGGCATCCACGGGTACTCGCTCACCGGCAGCACGGAGGCCAGCACCACGGCGATGCCATGTGCACGGGCCAGCTCCATCATCGCGTGCAGGTTGTCTTCGATCATCGCCTGCGTGGACGGGCCGGTGTTGCCGGCGATGTCGTTGGTGCCGGCCAGGATCACCACCACCTGTGGCTTCAGTGCCAGCACGTCCTGCGGGAAACGCACCAGCATCTGCGCCGTGGTCTGGCCACTGATGCCGCGGTTGAGCCAGCCCTTGCCGGGGAAGAAACCGGCATTGCCTTCCCTGCCCCAGCCCTCGGTGATGGAGTCACCGAAGAACACTACGCGTGGCTGGCCCGGCACTGCCGCAGGCAGTCGCGCGTTCGCGTCACGATAGCGTTGCAGCTGCGGCCAATCGGCCAGGCGCTGCTGCATGAAACGAATTTCGTCGGGGCGCAGCTGGTCGATCGGCGTCTGCAGCAGCGGATTGACTGCGACGGCTTCTGCAGCGCCCAGCGGAAAAGCCAACGCGAGGCCCAGCGTCACGACGGTGGCAGCGGCAAGCTCAACAGATCCACGCATGCGAGTACTCCTGAAATCATCTTCCGCAGTCTAACGCCCCGCCCTGTGCTCAGCGTGCAGCCGTACGCGCCGCCACACCCGTGACTTTCGCCGGCATCCACATGCCCGGCGTCCAGCCGCTGGCAGCGAGGATCGCCTTCGGGTTGTCCTGCTGGATCAGCGCACGCACCGCATCACGCTTGTCCTTGGCCTGCAGGTAATAGGCCTTGGCGATGCGGTAGCCCACCCAGTACCCGAGGTCGTAAGGCTCCTGCGAGCCCGGCTTGTAGTTGTACAGCCATGGCGACAGATCGGTGCTGTCCAGATCCAGCGCGAACGCGCTTTCGATATGCACTTCCCGGCCACGGGTCCAGGCCGCGTGGCGCCCGTTGCCGACGTTGCCGGAAATCAGTTCGGCGATGAACTCGGCGATGCCCTCCCCCAGCGAAACACGCAGCACCGTCGCATGCGGGTCGCCCGGCTCGAAGTCGGTCAGGCCCGTCTGCTGGATGTGCACGTACTCGTGCGCAATCACGTGCACGAAGCGGTCCTGCACATTGGGATTCATGAAATCGGCTGCGCACAGCGCTTCCAGGCCGATGATCACCCCGCTTTTCGAGGTCAGCCCGACCGGACGGCCACGGCCCACCGCGATGGTCACCGGCGGAAACGCAGCCTGCGGGTAGATCGCCTGCAGGTTGGAAAACACCTGCGTCAGGCGTTGTTTCACCGCTGGCAGTTCGGCCAGGCAGCTTCGTCCCTGCGCATACAGTTCCGGCTGGTTGGCGATGGACTCGGCAATGCGCTCGGGGGTGACCCGGCGCGCCTTCGCCAGTTCGGCCAGGCCCGCCGAACCCTCGGCCATGTATCCACGCAACTGCGCAACGCTGGGTTTGCCACCTGCGTTGTCGTACAGCGCGTAGAAGCGACTGACATCGTCAGTGACAATCTGAGGCCCGGCCGGTACCGCCGCCGTGGCCATGTCAACTGCCCCGGCACAGGCCAGGGCCAACAGGCCGCGCAGGATCATGGACATCGCTCCGTCCTTGGTGGAGTGCAGGCGAAGCGCGCAATCTATCACCCCGGCCCGGCCGCCGCAGCAAGCAGATGCGGGCACTCCGGCGCTGTGCCAGACTCGATTCGGCACCTGCCACGGAAGATGGAGCACCCCGCGATGATGATCGTTCCCGCGTACTGGGCTGAAGCCCGCCTGCAGGCCCGCTTCCGTGGCCGGCCGGTGGTGGTGCGCCGCTTCGGCTGGTCCGACGAAGGCCCTGCAGAGGCGCAGGTGCACGCCGACCGCCGCGCCAACGAAGCCCTCAATGCCATCCTCGCCGGGCAGGCGCTGCCGCGCCGCGAAGTGCGCAGCAACTACGGCGTGGAGGGCGTGCCGATCCGCGAGCAGATCGTGCAGCGCGACGGCGACGTCATCATCACCCGCAACAGCTATGGCGCACTGTGCCTCAACAGCCCGGACGTGCTGTTCGCCGACATCGACCATGCGCAGCCGCCAGCCGGCTGCGTGATGCCGGCCATTGTTGCGGCGGTCGTGCTGCTTGCCGGCGCCGTCACTGGCACGCTGCTGTGGCACTGGCTGGTGGGGCTGGTGCTGGGCGTGGCGGCGGTAGTTCTGGTCAATGCCGCATTGCTGTTGCGCAGCAGGCAGCGTCTGGCCGCCGCCGGGGGTGCCGAAGGGCTTGCGCTACGGCGCGTGGAAGTCTTCAGCGAACAACACCCCGACTGGCATCTGCGCGCTTACCGCACGCCTGCGGGACTGCGTGTGCTGGCGATGCATGCCACCTTCTCGCCCGAGGACGAGCAGCTGCAGGCGTTCTTCAAGGCACTGGGCACCGACACCTTGTACGCGCGCATGTGCCGACTGCAACACTGCTTCCGTGCGCGGCTGACACCGAAGCCGTGGCGCGTCGGCCTGCGTTATCGCATCCGCCCGCCGGTGGCCGCGTGGTCCGCCGAACAGGCCAACAACCCGGATCGTCTGGCCTGGATTGCGGAGTACGAAAAGAAGAGCGCCGGCTTCGCGGCCTGCGCTTATCTACGCAGTTTCGGCGATACCACCCGGGTGCATGCCAAGGCAGAACATGTGCGTGACCTGCATGACCGGCTGTCGCGCGCGCAGGACCGCCTACCGCTGGCGTGAGGGCGGGTACTCAGTCAGCGCTCTGCACGAACGGCTGCCCTGCCAGGGTAGTGCCCAGCCGCACCGCGATCTGTTGACCGTCCTTTTCGAAGGTCGTCGCACATTGCTTTCCATCCTTCTGGCATCCGACTTCCGGAAAGCCGTCCAGCGATTCCGGCGCGCCCTGCGCAGGTTTTGCCCGCCAGCCTGCGGCATCCAGCAGGCGCTTGGCCTTGGCGTAAGGCATGCCGGCGATGATCCCCAGCTGCGCCAATTCGGTGGGCAATGGCTGCGCACCTGCAGTTGAGACCAGGACCAAGGACAACGTTGCAGCAAGAAGGATGGCTTTCATTGCACCGACCTGGAACGAGCTATCAGGTTCAGCCTAGACCATTTGCGCGGCGTGCGAATGTGCCGGTAACACGTCGTTACCGAGTCTCCACAGTTGATTGCATAGCACCTGCAACTGTTTACAGGCCAACGGATAGCCGAGCGTGGGCTCGGCTCTACAGCAGGATGCAGGAAGGCCGCCCGAAGGCGGCCTTCTGCAAAGCGGTCGAGCAGGCTCGACGCTACTGGGCATTCTTCACGTAGGTGTCGAACCAGTTCAGCATTTCCGCCACCAGCTGCTCGTTCGATTCCAATGCGGTATACCAGTGCGGTTCGTTCGGCAGCATCACCAGGCGGGTGGTGCCGCCGTTGCCGCGGATCGCCTGGTAGAGCTTGCGCGACTGGAACGGCTCGGTGCCCGGGTTGGCGTCGTCCTCGCCGTGGACCAGCAGCAGCGGCAGCTTGATCTTGTCGGCATAGAAGAACGGCGAGGCCTTCAGGTACACGTCCTGCGCCTGCCAGACCGAGCGGCGTTCGTTCTGGAAGCCGAACGGGGTGAAGGTCTTGTTGTACGAACCGCTGGTCGCCACACCGGCCTTGAACAGCTTGGTGTGCGCAATCAGGTTGGCGGTCATCAGGCCGCCATGGCTGTGACCGGTCACGCCGATGCGGTTGCGGTCGACCACGCCCATGTCCACGGCCTTGTCCACCGCCGCCTTGGCGTCGGCTTCCAGCTGCTCCAGGTAGGTGTCGTAGGCGTTCTTCGGGTCACCCACGATCGGGAACGAGGCGTTGTCGATGATCGCGTAGCCGGCCAGCAGCATCAGGCGGTACGGCTGCAGGCGGGTGAAGGTCTGCTGCGAACCGGACACCTGGCCGGCCTGCGCGGCGTTGGCGAAGTCGGCCGGGTACGCATACAGGATCGCCGGCACGCGCTGGCCCTCCTTGTAGCCCGGCGGCGTGTACAGGGTGAACGACAGGTCCACGCCGTCGGCGCGCTTGTAGGTCACCAGCTGGTTCTTGATCTGGCGCACTTCCGGGGTCGGGTCGACCAGCTTGGTCAGCGCGGTCGTGGTGGACGCGAACTGCGCCTCGCCGGCCTTCGCGTCGGCCACCGCCTCACCCTGCTGCCGAATGAAGGCATTCGGCGGATCGATCACCGACTGGTGCCAGGTCAGGTAGCGCCCCGGCGTGTTGCTGAAACCGAGGAACTGTTCGTAGGCATCGGCACTGCTGCGGAACAGGCGCTCGCTCTTCAGCGTGCCCAGGTCCAGGCGGTCCAGGAACGGACGGTCGCCCTGCGGCGACGCGCCACGGCCGCTGAGGAACACATGGTTGCCCTCACGGCGCACGACCTGCGCGCCATTCGACAGGCGGGTGAAGACCAGGTTGCCGGGGTTGCCGTACAGCTCATCGCTGGACATGTCCCACAGCAGGCGGCCTTCCTTCTTCGGCTGGTCCACATCGACGATGCGGGTCTGCATCCAGTGGCGGTTCTCGTCGTTCTCGAACTGGAACGCCACGGCCGGATCGGCGGTCCATGCGAAGCCTTCGAAGCGCTGTGCGGTGCGGGTGATCTCGACCGGCTTGCCGTTGAACGGTGCCTTCAGCATCAGTACGCGGTCGCGATGCGGCACGTTGACCTTCCAGTCGCCCTTGTCCAGCGCTTCGGCATAGACCAGGGTGGCCGGATCGGTGGCACGCCAGTCGAAACCGCGCGGACCTTCCGGTACGCCGTGCACCGGCACGCGGTCGGCCAACGGCAGGCTGGCGATCGGCGTGGACTTGCCGCTGGCGATGTCCAGCACGGCCACGTCGTTTGCGAAGCGCTGGTAGGTCACCGCATGCGAATACGGTGCCTTGATCGATTCGGTCAGCACGTGCACGCCATCGGGCGCGGCGCTGACTTCATTGAACAGCGCCGGTTGCCCGACCGGGCGCACGCGGTTGGCGACGGCATCGACCACGGCCAGCTGCGAAGTACCGTAATAGGCGAACAGCTTCTCGTCATGGACGCTGGTCAGCGTGTCGCGGGCTTCGTAGGTGCTGCTTTCGCCGCTGCTGCCCAGCGACTCCTGCGCGTCCGGACCGGTCGGCACGCCGCCATTGGACGGCGCCGGGCCCTGATTGGCCGGGACCAGCTTCACCAGCAGATTCTGGCTGCCGCCCAGCCACTGCACGGTGTAGCCGAAGATCGGGTTCAGCTGCACGTTCGGCACCTGCTTCACCTGGCCGGTGGCCGCATCGCCCACCCACAGCTGCACGCTGGTATCGACCGCATTCTGGAAGGCGAAGTGGCTGCCATCGGCCGACCACAGCGCGCCGGTGGCGCAGCCCTGCGGCAGGTTGACCTTGGTCTCCTTGCCGCTGCCGATATCGACCAGGGTGAAGTCGGCCACGCAGGCCGGAATGCCGTAGCCACCGGGGGTGTCATGGCGGCTGCGATTCTTCGGCTCCAGGCGCACGCCGGCCAGCTTCAGGTAAGGCTGGGCGACGCGGCTGATTGACGGGTAGGTCTGCGCGGTGGTCAGCAGCAGGCGCTGGCCGCCCGGGGCCACGTTCGGCGCCGGCGGCGGCGGTGCCTTCAGCACCTTGAGCAGATGTTCCGGCGGCTTGGCGTAGTCGGCAAGCGCCGGGCCAGCGGCCAGCAGGCCGACGGTGGCGACGGCAACGGCCGCCGCCAGAGAGGTTCGACGGATCAGCATCCTTATCCCCTGGAGTGTGAATGGGTACCCGGAATCGGGCATGGACCCGAATCTAGCACCGCAGGGGTTGTCGTGAATGGGCCGGAAGGGCTAGTGGCCGGATGGGGCAAAGTGCAGCTCCGGGAGGTGCCGGGGAACTGCCGGCACCTGCCAGGCATGGCGTGGCACTACTGCTGCGCGTGCAGGTCCCAGGTGGCCAGGTAGTCGGGGTCGACCACGATCATGCCACTGGTGTGCATGCGGTACTCCCCGGGCTCGGCTGGCTGGTACTGGTCCAGCATCGGCGGCAGGTAGCGCTCGTGGCCATCATTCTCGTCGGCCAGCACCACGCCCTCGTCGGCGCTGATGCGCAGCACCGTGCCGGCATACTGCTCCAGCCCCTTTACCTGGCCGTCGCCGCCATAGCGGGTCACACCTACCAGTACGACCTTGCCGATCATTTCCTCGACCTTGGCGTCGTCCAAGGGCGGCAGCATGGGAGTGAATTCGTCGCTCATCGGTGCACCTCCGTAGCCTGCAGGACATCGTGGATGAGGTTTCCGCTTCGCAGTGCGCGTCGCTGGCAGCCGAGCAGGTGCCCGGCCTGAAGCCTCTGCATCGAGAG
Source organism: Stenotrophomonas geniculata (assembly GCF_034508895.1). Classification (NCBI taxonomy): domain Bacteria; kingdom Pseudomonadati; phylum Pseudomonadota; class Gammaproteobacteria; order Lysobacterales; family Lysobacteraceae; genus Stenotrophomonas; species Stenotrophomonas geniculata. The sequence continues at coordinate 3,608,003 of NZ_CP140571.1, read as the reverse complement.
TGCCAGTACGCCCATGAACCCAAGGGTTCCTGGAGCACGATGCTGCCATCGCAGGCGGAAGGGACAGGTGAAGGCCGAACTCGGTCCTCGCCGATCAGGGGGTTGCACCCGCACCACGCTAGAATGCGCCCATGCGCACCGTACATGCCCTCCGCTACATCACTCCCTTGCGGGAAGGTGGCTCCCTGCCGGCCGTGGTCGAGACCGACGACGACGGCATGGCCGTGCTGAAGTTCCGTGGCGCAGGCCAGGGCCCGAAGGCGCTGATCGCCGAGCTGATCGCCGGCGAAATGGCGCGCACGCTGGGCCTGCCGATTCCGGAAATCCTGTTCGTGGAGCTGGACCGCGAGTTCGCCCGCACCGAACCGGACCCGGAAATCCAGGAGCTGATCCGTGCCAGCGAGGGCCTGAACCTGGGCCTGGACTACCTGCCCGGTGCGATCAACTACGACCCGGCGGCGATGCCGGTGGATGCCGATCTGGCCTCGCGCATCGTCTGGTTCGATGCGCTCACCAGCAATGTCGATCGCACCACGCGCAATCCGAACCTGATGGTGTGGCATCGAAAGCTGTACCTGATCGATCACGGTGCGGCCATGTACTTCCATCACGACTGGGCCAACGCCGGCGATGCCTGCGAAAAGCCGTTCGTGCTGATCCGCGACCACGTGCTGCTGTCGTTCGCCAGCCGCATCGCCGAGGTGGATGCCGAACTGGCCGCGCGCCTGACCGATGCCGAGATCGAGCGCATCGTCGGCCTGGTGCCGGACAGCTGGCTGGTCAACGAGCCGGCATTCGACAGTCCGCAGGCCTATCGCCAAGGCTACATCGACTATCTCAAGCATCGCCTGAAAGTGCGTGCGGTGTTCGTGCAGGAGGCCATCCGTGCCCACGCTGCACACGTATGACTACGCGGTCATCCGCGTGGTACCGCGGGTGGAACGCGAGGAATTCATCAACGTCGGGGTGATCGTCTCCTGTCCTGGCGCGCGTCATCTGGAGGCGGCCATCGAGATCGATCCTGCGCGCCTGCGCGCCTTCGCGCCGGCGCTGGACCAGGAGGCGCTGCAGCCGTGGCTGGATGCGATCGTGGCCATCTGCCGCGGCGACGCCAGCGCCGGCCCCATCGCGCAGCTGCCCGCGCGAGCGCGCTTCCATTTCCTTACCGCCAAGCGCAGTTCGGTTGTGCAGATGTCGAGCACGCATGTGGGCCGCACTGCGGACCCGGCGGGCGTGGTGGAACACTTGATGACGAAGATGGTGCGGGTGCCGCGCTGATGCGCCCGTCTCTCACTTCCTGGCGCGCGCCCGGTACCAGGCAATGAGTGCACAGGCTACCGCAGGGGAAATCAACACCCACCCGGCTGCTGCCTGTCCATGCAGGTAGCCTTGTGCATACGCAGCACTGGTACCTTCGCTGGCCATCGCCGGGACACCCCTGAGTATCACGTGCACCCCGCGCAGCAGGAGCACCATGCTGGCGACCAGACACACCACGGGAAGGAATCGGCTCATGGACCGATTCTGGTCCGCCAACTGCCCCAGCGTCAACATCGCTGCAGCACAGTCGCTCGGGGCTACAACGGCACTCTTCGCGCGATGTAGTTGACCACGTTGCTGATCGCATCCGGATCGACATTGGCCAGGCCAACGATCACATAGCCCTGTGCGGGCATCACCACGATGGCACTGTTCGATCCGGGCGCACCGCCTTCGTGGCCGTACTGGTGCTCCCTGCCCTTGCCCTGCACCACGAAGCCGAATCCATACCAGCCCTTGTGGTTCTGCGCCGTGGTGGCCTGCTGCAGCAATGCAGGTGAGACCAGCTTTCCACTGCGCAATGCCTCGGCGAACTTCACCATGTCGCCCACCGCGCTGTAGCCCCCACCGGCTGACATGCCGCGCCAGGGCAGCGACTTCGTTTCACGGACCCATTGCCCGTCCTTCTTCGTGTAGGCGACGGCACGCTGCGGGACGTTCACTGTTTCCGGTTCGAAGCCGGTGCCCATCATGCCCGCCGGGCGCAGGATGTGTTGCTCCACATAGGCGTAGTACGACTGCCCGGAGACGGCCTCGATGATCCGCCCAAGCACGATGAAGCCATAGTTCGAGTAGCTGTCCTGGCTGCCTGGCGTGAACTGCGGCGCATCCTTGGCAAAGCGCCGCACGTAGTCATCCAGCGTCTTCAACGACGCGGAATACTGTTCGAAATCGTCGCCGAAGAAGTCGCCCAGGCCACTGGTATGTGACAGCAGCTGGCGAACGGTTACGCTGTTGGCAACGGCCTTGTTCGGATAGTCCGGCAGGCGACTGCCGATCGTGTCATCGAGACTGAGCTTGCCGTCCTGCACCAGCCGCAGGACGGCCACTGCGGTGAACATCTTGTTGGAGGACGCAAGGCGGAACTGTGTATCCACGTCCACTGGAATGCCAGCGGTGCGATCGGCATCGCCACCGCGCCAGTCCAGCAGCACCTTGCCATTCTGCGCCACCTGCAATGCACCCGACAGCGCGTCCTGCGCCCGCAGCGCCTCCAGCCTTGCCGCGGCATCAGCCATCAGCGCAGGCAATGCAACCCGTGCCGGCTTGTATTTGTCTGGCGTTTCAGTGCCCTCGATCTGGAACTGCTTCACGTGCGACGGGTTGGCCGGGTCCATGACCGCCGTCACCCACATCGCACGTTCGCTCAGCTGGCCCATCACCAGCAGCTTCGCCTGGCTGGGCGCGCGCTCGAGTGTTTCCAGAACGCTCAGCGGGCCCGTGCTCTCGCGGAACTCGAGATAGTCCTTGGGCGTGCTGCCCTCCTGCTTGGCATATCTGTCGGCGAATGCCTGCAACCCCTCGAGGCTGCCCGCATTGAAGGCGGCAAGCCAGTCATCGATGGCATCCCGCGCGCGTGGATGTTCGCGCTCGGAAGATGCTGCGCCAACTGCCGGAAATGCCGAGGCGGTCACCAGGACCAAACAGGCCAGCGCATTGCAGAGAAACAGGCGTCCAACAGCCCTCATGGCAATTCCTTTGCGGGTATCCCTGGGCGCATCCTAGACGATGGATCGGCCCGCCGCATCCACGCTAGGGACGCTGCCGCACCACCTCGACGGTGACGTTGAATGCCTCGATGCTATGCCATTGGCCCCGTTCGTACGGCAGCGATTCCACCCCCATGCCGATCTGATACCTCACCGCATCCGGACCTTCGCGCCAGTAGTAGGGTGCGCCGTTGCTCCAGCCACAACAGACGTAGCGCAATGCAGGCAGGCCGAATGCCGTGTGCAGATAGGCTTCGACCTGCGCCGCTTGCGCGCCTGAAACACGATAGTGGGCCTCCATCGGCTTGATGTAGGACACGTCATCCTGGCTGCAGCTTACATACTGCAGTTCCGGAGGCTTCCGGCCCATTGCCTGCAGGAAATCCTGGCATTCAGTATCAGGTCGCGCCAGGCCATCCGCGCGCCCTTGCACCTCCCACTCGGCCAACGCCTGCGCAGGCGTCTGCTGCGCAAGCACGCTGGCGCTGGAAAATGACGCCAGCAGCAGGACGCGGGCGGCATGCTGCGGCAACGGGAGAGACATCACGGGGCGAGTCCTTCGCATGGGAGCACAGGAATGCTGATCGATGCCACGCTATCGCCTTGCCATCGTCTGCTCTGTGAAACGCGCCACGCAGAAGTCCAGGAAGCTGCGCAGCTTGGGCGTCAGCTGGCGGTCGCGCGGATACACCAGGTTGATCCACGTCGATACCGGCACATGGTCCGGCAGCACTTCCACCAGTTCACCACGCGCCAGCGCAGCGGCAAGCATTTCGTAGGGCTGCAGGATCAATCCCAGCCCACCCACGGCCGCTGTCAGCAGCGGCTCGGCCTGGTTGACCATGAAGCGACTGGACACCGGCACGGTCAGCACGCTGCCATCGGCATCGCGGAAACTCCAGCGTGTGCGGATGATCGAATGCGCGAAGCCCAGGCACTCGTGGCGGCTCAGGTCATTGGGATGGGTGATGGCCGGGCGCGAAGCCAGGTAGTCCGGCGAGGCACATAGGACGAGCGGATACGGCCCCAGCCGTCGCGCCACCAGCCCGCTGTCGGCCAGGTCACCGGTACGGAACACCAGGTCGTAGCCGTCCTCGACGATGTCCACCAAGCTGTTGGACAGATTCAGATCGACCTGCACATCCGGGTACTGCTGCATGTAAGCCACCACCGCCGGGCCGAGTGCGTGCACGCCGAAGGTGACCGGCGCGCTGATGCGCAGGCGCCCCATCGGCCGTCCACGCGCCACTTCCGCCAATTGCTCGGCGCCCTCCACTTCCTCCAGGATCACCCGCGCCCGCGCAAGGTAGGCCTGGCCGAAGTCGGTCAGGCTCTGCTTGCGCGTGGTGCGGTTGAGCAGGCGCATGCCCAGGTGCTGCTCCAGCGCCTGGATATGCTTGCCGACCAGCTGCGGCGACAGGTCCAGTGCCTCGGCAGCGGCGGCGAAGGAGCCGACCTCGGCCACCTTGGCGAAGGTCCGCAGGGGAGCGATCAGGTCCATTGCAAACAATTGTTCTTCAATGAAACACCAGATTACCCCTTATTCTGGATGCAGACTACGCGCACAGTAGCCGTGACCCTTTCGCCGGCGCCCTCGTCGGCCCTTCCTCGGAGCCCCCATGAGCCAGATTGTCCGCATCCACGAATATGGCAGTGCCGATGTGCTGCGCATCGACGATATCGACGTTCCCGCCCCCGCCCCTGACGAAGTCCAGATCCGGGTGAAGGCAATCGGCCTGAACCGCGCCGAGGTGATGTTCCGCAACGGCGCCTATCTGCAGGAAGCGCAGTTCCCCAGCCGGCTGGGCTATGAGGCCGCTGGCGTGATCGAAGCGGTCGGCAGTGCGGTGAGCGGCTTCACTGCTGGCGATGCGGTCAGCGTGATACCGCCACTGGACATCGCGCGCTGGGGCACCTATGGCGAGCTGGCCAACGTGCCGGCACGACTGGTGGTCAAGCACCCACAGGCGTTGGACTTTGAAACGGCGGCCGCGGTGTGGATGCAGTACGTCACCGCCTGGGGCGCGCTGCTGGAACAGGCTCATCTGGCCGCCGGGGATTTCGTCATCATTACCGCCGCCAGCAGCAGCGTCGGCCTGGCCGCCATCCAGATCGCCAATGCAGTAGGCGCCACGCCGATCGCGGTCACCCGTGGCCCGGGCAAGCGCCAAGCCCTGCTCGATGCCGGTGCCGCCCACGTCATCGCCACCCAGGAGCAGGATCTGGTGACCGAAGTGGCGCGCATCACCAGCGGTGCCGGTGCCCGTGTGGTGTTCGATCCGATCGGTGGCCCGCAGTTCGTGCCGCTCACCGAAGCGATGGCCCGTGCCGGCATCCTGCTGGAGTACGGCGCGCTGAGCAGCGAACCCACGCCGTTCCCGCTGTTCAACGTGCTGGGCAAGTCGCTGACGCTGAAGGGCTATCTGTACTCGGAAATCGTTTCTGACGATGCCGCACTGGGCCGCGCCAAGGCGTTCATCGTCGATGGCCTGGACAAGGGCACGCTGGCGCCAAAGATTGCCAAGGTGTTCCCGTTTGCGCAGATCCAGGAGGCACACCGTTACCTGGAATCGAACGAGCAGATCGGCAAGGTGGTGGTGACGGTGTGATCCAGCGTCATGCAATGGGGGTGGATCATCGCCCCCATTGCGGTTACCTGGGCAACGCAAACGCCATCACATAATCGCCGTTCGGGGTTTCCATGAAATGGTGGCCGCCGGCCATGATCACTACGTACTGGCGCCCGCCCTGCTCGTACACCATCGGATTGGCCTGGCCGCCCGCGGGCAGCTTGGCATGCCACAGTTCCTTGCCGGTCTTCAGATCAATGGCACGCAGCAGGTCATCGGTGGCAGCGGCGATGAAGATCAGGCCGCTGGCGGTGATCACCGAACCACCATTGTTCGGCGTGCCGATCTCGATCGGCAGGCCGGAACGGATGCCGAACGGTCCGTTGCCGCGCGCACTGCCGAATGGACGGTCCCACAGCAGCTTGCCGGTACGCAGGTCGATGGCACGGATACCGCCATAGGGCGGCTGCTTGCACAGCAGGCCGGTGAACGGCAGCCGCCAACCAGCGTTGACCTGGATGCCATACGGCGTGCCCACCTGCGGGTCGCCCGCGCCTTCTGCACCGCCCTTGTCGAACCGGATCTTCTCGCGTGGCAGCCAGCCCAGCCGGTCGGCCTCGGCGCGTGGCACCAGCCGGTTGTAGTTGGGCATGTCGTTGTAGTTGGCCACGATCACGCCGCGGCGCGTATCGATGGACACGCTGCCCCAGTCCGAGCCGCCGTTGTAGCCAGGGTACTCGATGGAATGGCGCTCGCTGCTCGGCGGCGTGTAGAAGCCTTCGTAGTACGCCTTGCGGAACTGGATGCGGCAGACCAGCTGGTCGATCGGGGTGATGCCCCACATGTCGCGCTCGGTCAGGTCATGTTCGCGGCGCAGCGTGTGGTACAGCGAAAACAGCTGGGTGGGTGAACGCTGCTCGGGTTCGACGCCGCCGACCGGCACCTTGCGCTCTTCGGCGGCGGTCAGCAGCTGGCCGTTGCGGCGATCGAGGATATAGAGGTCGCCCTGCTTGGTCGGCAACAGGATCGCCGGCACCTTGCCCGCCGCCGTCGGGTAGTCAATCAGGCTGGCCTGCGAACCCAGGTCGTAGTCCCACACATCCTTGCGCACCGCCTGGAAATGCCAGACCGGCTTGCCGGTGGCCACGTCGATCGCCACCAGCGAGGTTGCATAGCGGTTCTGGCTCTCCGTGCGCGAGCCACTCCAATAGTCTCCCGCAGAATTGCCCAGCGGCAGGTAGACCAGCCCCAGTGCTTCATCACCGGTGGCGGTGGTCCACATGTTGGGTGTGCCGCGCGTATAGGTCTGCTCGCGCGGCGGCAAGCCGCTGCGCTCGGGCTGGTCCATGTCCCATGCCCAGCGCAGCTTGCCGGTGATGGCATCGTAGGCCTGGATCACGCCCGAGGGCGCATCGCGGCGCTGTCCGTCGAGCACCTGATGACCGGTCACGATCACGCCGCGCACGATGGCCGGCGGCGAGGTGATCGACACATAGCCCGGCGGCACTTCGCCCATGCCCAGGGTGATGTCGACCTGGCCGTTGTTGCCGAAATTCGCGCACGGGCGGCCACTGTCCGCATCCACCGCGATGATGCGCCCATCCAGCGTGCCTTCGATGATGCGCGCCCAGCATGCCGGACGACTGCCCGGTGCAACACTGCGGGTGATGCTGGGCGGCGGTTCCGGCAGCGCCAGATCAGCGGCGACATCGGCCAATGCCGCATCAGCAACGGTCGGCGTGCTGGGCTGCTCGTAATAGCTCACACCGCGACAGGCAGCGGTATAGGGAATCGAAGCATCCTTCACCCTTGGATCGAACCGCCACAGCTCCTTGCCGCTGGCGGCGTCGAGTGCGATCAGGCGGTTGCGCGCGGTGCACAGGTACAGGCGATCGCCAATCTTCAGCGGCGTGGTTTCCGCGCCCCAGCGCTTCTTCGGCATATCGCCGGTACGGAACTGCCAGGCCGGCTGCAGCGTGGCCACATTGGCCGGGGTGATCTGCTGCAGCGGCGAATAGCGGGTGGCCGCATTGCTGCGGCCCCACGCCGGCCAGTCGCCCTCGGCGGGCTGGTCAGCCGGCTGCAGGCCCGTGGTATCGCGCGTAGGTTCCAGTCCGGCGCTGACCGCGCCTTCCGGGAACGGCAGGTGCCCGTCCACTTCACCATGCGGCGCAAAGGCCAGGCCGAAGGCAGCTACGAACACCAGCATCAGCACGCCCGCCACGCTGCGCGACAGGCGCTTGGACACCGGTTCGCGCAGGGTCGGTGCCAGCAGCGCCACCACGATGCCCAGGGCCGTAACGAGGCCCAGGCGCGGCACCCAACGCCAGTAGTCGCTGCCCGACTCCCACCAGGTCCACAGCAGTGTGCCGATGAACACCAGCGCGTACAGCAGCGCGCCGCTGCGACGGTTGCCGAACAGCAGGAGGCCGCTAGCCAGCAGGCCGAGCCCGGCGATGGCGTAGTACGCCGAGCCGCCAAGGCTGAGCAGCCATGCGCCGAGCCCGCCGATGACCAGGCCGAGCACGACCAGCAACAGCGACAGCACGGTCACCAGCGGATGGCGCGGGGTTCGGACAGGAGCAGGATCGGACGGCGGCGTGACGGACATCGTCGATCTCCGGGGGCAGCATGCGCCCTTATCCCACCGCCGGCGTGAAGCGCGCGCGTATGTGTGGCGTCCGGTTACGACGACGCCGGCACAGGGCCGGCGTCGTCGGGTACTTCAGGCTCGCGGCAGGATCACTCCTGCGCGGCGTCCTCGCTGCTGGCCGCAGCCGGGGCGCCGTCGGTCGTGGCCGGGGCGGCAGCCGCCACCTCGTCCTCGTCCTCTTCGATGGAGGCATCCATGCGCTCCACCGCCTGCAGCTTCTCGTCCTTGGACAGGCGGATCAGGGTGACGCCCTGGGTGTTGCGGCCGACGCGGCTGATTTCCGAGCCACGCGTACGCACCAGGGTGCCGCCATCGGAGATCAGCAGGACTTCGTCGCTGGAGCCCATCAGCACCGCGGCGACCAGCTTGCCGTTGCGCTCGGTGGTCTGGATGCCGATCACGCCCTGCGTACCACGGCCCTTGCGCGGGTAGTCCGGCAGCGGGGTGCGCTTGCCATAGCCGTTCTCGGTGGCGGTGAGGATGTACTGCACGCTGGCGTCGTCAGCGCCGTCGATCACCGCATCGCCATTGGCGGCGGCTTCTTCGACACCGTTGTCGTCCTCGTTCTCGTCCTCGATGCCACCGGCACTTTCGGCCACGATCAGGCTGACCACTTCCTCGCCGGCCGGCATCTTGATGCCACGCACGCCGGTCGCGGTACGGCCCATCGAGCGGACCTTGTCCTCGCCGAAGCGCACGGTCTTGCCGTTGGAGGCGAACAGCAGGATGTCGCGCTCGCCGTCGGTCAGGCCGACGCCAACCAGCGCGTCGCCCTCGTCGAGGTTGATCGCGATCTTGCCGCGGGCCAGACGGAAGGCGAACTCGCCCAGCGGGGTCTTCTTGACCGTACCGTTCTTCGTGGCGAAAAACACGAACTGGCCGTCGGCGTACTCGCGCACCGGCAGCACGGCCTGCACGCGTTCGCCCGGTTCCAGCGGAATCCAGTTGATGATCGGACGGCCACGAGCGTTGGAACCGGCTTCGGGCAGCTGGTAGACCGGCAGCCAGAACACCTTGCCCGAACTGGTGAAGGTCAGCAGCGTGTCATGCGTGTTGACCAGCCACAGCTGTTCGATGAAATCCTCTTCCTTGGTCGCCGCCGCACTGCGGCCACGGCCGCCACGGCGCTGCGCGCGGTACACGCTCACCGGCTGGCGCTTCACGTAACCGGCGTGCGACACGGTGACCACCACGTCTTCCGGCGCGATCAGGTCGAGGATGTCCAGGTCTTCTTCGCTGTGGCGGATCTCGGTACGACGCTCGTCGCCGAACTCGGCCTTGACGCTGACCAGCTCTTCGCGGATCACCTGCAGCAGGCGGTCGGGGTCTTCCAGGATGTGGATCAGCCCGGCGATCACTTCCAGCAGCTGCTTGTACTCGTCGGTCAGGCGGTCCTGCTCCAGCCCGGTCAGGCGGTGCAGGCGCATTTCCAGGATCTGGGTGGCCTGGATCTCGGTCAGCTGGTAGCCGCCCTCGATCAGGCCCACGCCCTTGGGCAGGTCCTCCGGACGCGAGGCTTCGGCACCGGCGGCGCCCAGCATCGCACCGACCAGGCCCGGCTCCCACACGCGCGCCAGCATGCGCTCGCGTGCTTCGTTCGGGTTCGGCGAGGTCTTGATCAGTTCGATCATCTCGTCGATGTTGGCCAGCGCGACGGTCAGGCCTTCCAGCACGTGGGCACGGGCACGCGCCTTGCGCAGCTCGAACACGGTGCGGCGGGTGACCACTTCGCGACGGTGGCGGACGAACGCCTCCAGCATCTGCTTGAGGTTCATCAACTGCGGGCGGCCATCGACCAGCGCCACCATGTTGATGCCGAACACCGATTCCATCTGCGTCTGCTGGTACAGGTTGTTCAGCACAACCTCGGCAGATTCACCGCGCTTGATCTCGATGTAGATGCGCATGCCGTCCTTGTCGGACTCATCGCGCAGCTCGCTGATGCCTTCGATCTTCTTTTCCTTGACCAGCTCGGCGATCTTCTCGATCAGACGCGCCTTGTTCACCTGGTAAGGAATCTCGGTGACGATGATCGATTCGCGGCCGTTGTCGGCCACTTCGATATCGGCCTTGGCACGGATGCGCACGCGGCCACGGCCGGTGCGGTAGCCGGCGACGATGCCGGCGGTGCCATTGATGATGCCGGCGGTCGGGAAATCCGGGCCCGGGATGTATTCCATCAGGCCGTCGACGTCGATTTCCGGGTTGTCGATCAGCGCGATGCAGGCGTTGATCGATTCGCTCAGATTGTGCGGCGGGATGTTGGTCGCCATGCCCACCGCGATACCGGCCGAACCATTGACCAGCAGGTTCGGGAACCGGGTCGGCATGACCGTCGGCTCCAATTCCTTTTCGTCGTAGTTGGGCTGGAAATCGACGGTTTCCTTGTCGATGTCGGCCATCAGCTCATGCGCGAGGCGCGACATGCGCGCTTCGGTGTATCGCATCGCTGCGGCGGAGTCGCCGTCGATGGAGCCGAAGTTACCCTGGCCATCGACCAGCATGTAGCGCAGCGAGAACGGCTGTGCCAGGCGCACCAGCGTGTCGTACACCGACTGATCGCCATGCGGGTGGTACTTACCGATGACGTCACCGACGATACGTGCCGACTTGAAGTAGGGCTTGTTGCTGTGCGCGTTCAACTCGTTCATCGCGAACAGCACGCGGCGATGCACCGGCTTGAGGCCGTCGCGCGCATCCGGGAGCGCGCGGCCCACGATCACGCTCATGGCGTAATCGAGGTAGCTCTTGCGCATCTCGTCTTCCAGGTTGACCTGGATGATTTCCTTGGCGGTTTCTGCCATTCGGGTTCCGTTGTCTGGTAGCGGTCCAGTCCGGCGCAGCCCTCTGCGGGAGGGGGTCGTGCCGGAACCTCGATTCAACCTGTGGATACTACCACAACAGGCCGTTTTCCGCCTCCCTTTACGGGGATTTTACCGGCACAAATCAGGAACTTAGGACCCCATACCGCCCCTGTAGAGCCGAGCCCATGCTCGGCTGCGGCGGATTCGCTGGCTGAGCCGAGCGTGGGCTTGGCTCTCCAGACATCCGCGACCCTGCCCGCCTCAGCCGCCGAAGGCGGCGCGCATGTTGTCGGCGGTCGGGTTCAGGATCACCCCGCGCTCGGTCACGATGGCATCGATCAGCTCGCCCGGAGTGACGTCGAACACCGGGTTCCAGGCGGCGATGCCCTCGGCCACGGTGCGGGTACCGCCCACGCCGTACAGCTCGCCCGGATCGCGCTGCTCGATCTCGATCTGGCTGGCGTCCACAGTTTCCATGTCCACGGTCGAGGACGGCGCCACCACCATGAACTTGACCCCGTGATGGCGGGCGGCAATGGCCAGCTGGTAGGTACCGATCTTGTTGGCGGTATCGCCGTTGGCACAGATACGGTCGGCACCCACGATCACCCACTGCACGGCACCGGTCTTCATCAGGTGCGAGGCGGCCGAATCGGCAATCAGGGTGGCATCGATGCCATCCTGCTGCAGCTCCCACACGGTCAGACGTGCGCCCTGCAGCCACGGACGAGTCTCGCCGGCAAATACCCGGGCGATGCGGTGCTGGGCCATGCCGGCACGGATCACGCCCAACGCGGTACCGAAGCCGGCGGTGGCCAGCGAGCCGGTGTTGCAATGGGTCAGCACGCCGCTACCGGCCTCGATCAGGCCGGCGCCCAGCGCGCCCATGTGGCGGTTGGCCGCCAGGTCTTCCTCGGCGATGGCCTGCGCCTCCGCTTCCAGCGCGGCCTTCCAGTCGGCACCGGCGGCATTCAGGCAGCGGCGCATGCGCGCCAGCGCCCAGGCCAGGTTGACAGCGGTCGGGCGCGACGCGTTCAAGCGCTGCAGCGCCGGCTCCAGCTGCTGCAGCGCATGCGCGCCATCAGCGGCCTGCACGTCACGTGCGGCCAGCACCACGCCCCAGGCCGCGGCAATGCCGATGGCCGGCGCGCCACGCACGGTCAGCGCGTGGATGGCGGCGGCAACCTCGTCACTGTCATGGCAGACCACGTGCTCGACCACGAACGGCAGCTTGCGCTGGTCCAGCAGTTGCAGGGCATCGCCGGTCCAGAGGATCGGGCGGATGTGGTCATAACGGGCGTAGTCGATGTCGGAGGCAGTGTTCATGGGCCCATTGTAGGGCCACGCCCCGCGCGGTTGGAGCCTGCCCCGGCTCAATTCACCGAGAATTCGGCGCGGCAGCCGCCGTCCACCCAGATCCCGTTGCGGTTCCAGCCCCAGGTGTTGCCTTCCTCGCACGGGGTGCTGGACAACTGTTCGGTGACGACGGCGCCGACCGAAATGCTCGCGCCACAGAAGCGGCGCTTCTTCGACTTCGACTCGCAGGTCAGGCGGCGTGGCACGTCGACAAAACGGCCGTCCTCGTCAGCCACTTCGAAATCGCCCTGGCAACCACGGCTGGTCCAGACTTCATTGCGCTTGTAGCCCCAGCCCTGCCCTTCGCGGCACGGCAGCACCGACAACTGGCGCAGCAGGCGCACCGGCGCCCCGTCCAGGCGCACCGGGCAACTCTGCGGGCGGCCATTGGATTCGCAGCGCACCACACGGCGGACCAGGCGCTTGCCTTCCGTTGCCGCAGGCGCTGCACCTTGCGCTCGACGCGCACGGAACTCGGCCCGACAGCCCAGGGTGACCCACACGCCACTGCGGTCGGTGCCCCACTCGCTGCCTCGGATGCAGCTGTTGCTGGACAGCTGGCGCACAAGGTCGATGCCATTGCTGACGTCGATATCGCAATGCACCCAGCCCATGTCGCGCGATTCGCAGGTCACCACTTCGCCGTCATAGCCCGCCTGCTGGGCCGACGCCGATGACGGCAGCCAGGCACCCCAGAGCGCGATGGAGTACACCGGTGCAGCGACAACCGCAAACCACTTGACCAAAGCCTTCCCCAGCAGGAATGGATGAACTGCGTGCCAGTGTCCGGCATCTGCCGTGATAAGAGCATCATCCCGCTTACCGAAGCAAGCGCAGAAACGCGGAATTCCGTTCAGTCTTCGATGTTCAGGAACGTGCGCACCGCGCTCACGCGTGGGCGAAGTCGTAGGCCAGCACATCGGCGATACGCGGCGTGCGGTTCATCGCCATCAGCAACCGATCAACACCCACCGCCACGCCGGCGCAGGCGGGCATCGAGGGCAATGCGGCCAGCAATGCTTCGTCCAGCGCCGGCTGCACCTGGCCGCGCTCATGGCGGCGCTGCAGGTCGCGCTGGAAACGCGCACGCTGCTCGTGGGCGTCGTTCAGTTCGTGATAGCCGTTGGCCAGTTCCACTGCACCCAGGTACAGCTCGAAACGCTCCGCCAGCGGCGGCGCGCCGGCACGGATGCGTGCCAATGCGGCCTGGCTGGCGGGCCAATCGTGGACCACGGTCATCACCGCGTCATCGAAATGCGGCTGGATATGATGGGTCATCAGCAGATCCAGCCAGTCATCGCGGGTCAGCCCGACCGGGTCGATGTGCACCTCGCCCAGCGCGGCACGCAGCGCAGTCTCATCGGCATCGAACGGATCCACGCCCACGTACTGCTGGAACAGCTCGCGGTAGCTGAGCACACGCAGCGTCGCACTGCGCCCGACCAGGGCCAGCGCCTGGCCAACCAGCTCGGCGGTTTCCTGCACCAGGCGATGGTGGTCCCAACCGACCCGGTACCACTCCAGCATGGTGAATTCCGGATTGTGGCGGCCGCCCGCCTCGCCATTGCGGAACACCCGGCCCAGTTCGTAGCAGTCACCCACGCCCGCCGCCAGCAGGCGCTTGAGCGGATACTCCGGCGAGGTGCGCAGCCAGCGGCGGCGTCCGCCGGCATCGACATGGCCGGTGAAATCGGTATGGAAGCTGTCGATGTTCGGCTCGGTGTTGCCGGCCACCGACAGGATCGGCGTCTCCACCTCCAGCACGTCGCGCTCGGCGAAGAAGCGGCGCACCAGCGCATTGAGCGCGGCGCGCTGCTGCAGCATGCGCAGCAGGGCCTCGCTCACAGGATGCCCTCCGGGCGCGGGTGGTCCAGCGGCAGAGTCAGCAGATCGCGGGTGTCATCGATGTAGCCGCTGGCCAGGTACAGGCGCCGGGCCAGTTCGTTGTGGTGGTTCACTTCCAGGCGCAGGCGGCTGACGCCACGCCCGCGAGCGCGCTGTTCGCAGATGGCCAGCGCCTGCTTGCCGCGGCCACGACCGCGCGCGCGATGGCTCAGGTACAGCTCGTCCAGCAGCATGAAGTGGCCGCCCTGCTCCAGGCTGAAACCCATCGCGATCACTGCGTAGCCGACCACCTCGCCCGCCTCGTCCAGCCACAGCAGCACTTCGCCATTGCGCGGGTCAGCCAGCAGCGCATCCACACCGCGACGCACGCGCGCGTCATCGAAGTCGATCCTGTCTTCGGCGTAGAACTCGCGCATCAACGCGATCAGCAGCTCTTCGTCAGCTCGGGTAGCCAGGCGGAAATCCAGCGGGGCGGTCTGCATCGGTGTTCCTTTGTGTTTCATGCCGGGCGCAGGGGCACCCGGCGGGGTCATCATTCGTGTTCGGCAAGATAGGCCAGCAGGCGGTCTTCGTCCCACACCGGCACGCCCAGCGACTGTGCCTTGTCCAGCTTGGAGCCTGCCTCGGTACCGGCCACCACAAAGCTGGTCTTCTTCGAGACGCTGCCGGAGACCTTGGCGCCCAGCGCCTCCAGGCGCTCCTTGGCGGCATCGCGGGTGAGCTGCGCCAGGGTGCCGGTCAGTACCACGGTCTGCCCATCCAGCGGACCGGCCACAATCTCGGCCAGCGCCGGCGCCTTGGCCAGGATCTGCTGCATCGCCTTCTCGGCGGCCAACAGCATCGCGCCATGGCCTTCGGCGTCCAGCCACTCCGCTAGACCGCGCGCAGTGTCGTCCGGTAGGCCGGCGTTGACGAACTGGCCATGCTCGGCGTCGAGCACCGCCTGCGCGCCAGGCAGCGCAGCCACCAGCTTTTCCGCGCGCAGGCGGGTAATGCCGGGGATCTCCGACTCGACCAACAGCTGCGCCAGATCCAGGCCCTCGCGCAGCTTGGCACTGGGCGCGTGCACATCGCTGATGCGCACCTGGCCAACCTGCAACAGGTCATCGATGGCCTGCTGGTTGCCCTGCTGCTCGAAGAAATGGCCGAGCGAGCGCGCCACTTCGCCACCGATGTCCGGCACACGCTTGAACAACGGCCACGGCAGATGGCGGATCAGCTCCAGGTCACCGAACCACTGCGCCAGCGCCTTGGCCGTGCTTTCGCCCACATGCTCGATGCCGAGCGCGAACAGCAGGCGCTCCAGCGTGGCATCACGACTGGCGTCGATCGCCGCGATCAGGTTGTCGGCCCACTTGGTGGCGATCTTCTTCGTGTTCCATTCGAAGCTGGCCGGCTGCACCAGCGCCCGCGCACGCCAGCCCGGATCGTTGCCGTCCAGCTTCAGCACCGCATTGAGCACCGCACCACTGCCCTCGGCGGGCAGGTGCAGCTTCAGCGCAGCGGCCAGTGCTGACGGATCCTCGGCGTCCAGTACCAGTTTCAGGTGCAGCAGCTGGTCACGGCTGAGGCGGTACAGGTCGGCCACGCTCTTGACGATGCCGGCGTCGACCAGGGTTTCGATGTACTTGTCACCCAGGCCATCGATGTCCATCGCGCGGCGCGAGGCGAAATGGGCGATGGCTTCCTTGCGCTGCGCCGGGCAGGACAGTTCGCCCGAACAACGCCACGCCGCTGCCCCCTCCTCACGCACGATCTCCGAGCCACAGACCGGGCAGCGCGTCGGCATCTGCCACGGCGCCGTGCCCTGCGGGCGGCGGTCGAGGATGACGCTGACCACTTCGGGAATGACATCGCCAGCACGGCGCACGATCACGCTGTCGCCGACGCGCACATCCAGGCGTGCGATCTGGTCGGCGTTGTGCAGCGTGGCGTTGGACACGATCACGCCGGCCACCGCCACCGGCGCCAGGCGCGCGACCGGCGTGGCCGCACCAGTGCGGCCGATCTGGATCTCGATGGCCTCCACGGTAGTGCTCTGTTCCTGCGCCGGGAACTTGTGCGCGATGGCCCAGCGCGGCGCGCGCGAAACGAAGCCCATCGCCTGCTGACCCGCACGGTCATCGAGCTTGTAGACCACGCCATCGATATCGAACGGCAGGCCATCGCGGCGCTCACCGATGTCGCGGTAGTAGCCGAGCAGGCCGTCGGTGCCGTCCACCACCTTGCACAGCTCACTGACCGGGAAGCCCCAGGTACCGAGCTGGGCCAGGGTGCCCGAATGGGTGTCCGGCAGTTCGCCGCCCTGCACTTCGCCGGTGCCGTAGGCGAAGAAACTCAGCCTGCGCTGCGCACTGATCTTCGGATCGAGCTGGCGCAGCGAGCCGGCCGCGGCGTTGCGCGGATTGGCCAGCACCTTGCCACCGTGCTGGCGTGCACGTTCGTTGTACGCCTCGAAATCGGCGCGCGCCATGTAGACCTCGCCGCGTACCTCCAGCACATCCGGCCAGTCCTTGCCGTGCAGGCGCTTGGGAATGTCACCGATCTCGCGCAGGTTGGCGGTCACGTCCTCGCCGGTACTGCCATCGCCACGGGTCGCGCCGAGCACGAAATGACCCTCTTCGTAGCGCAGGCTGATCGCCAGGCCGTCCATCTTCGGCTCGGCCGAGAACCGCAGGCTGCGACGACCCAGGCGCTCATCGATGCGGCGCACGAAATCGGCCACTTCTTCATCGCTGAAGGCATTGGACAGCGACAACATCGGTACCGCGTGGCGCACCTCCGGGAAACGGCCGGAGGGCCGCGCACCGACCTGCTGGGTCGGGCTGTCGGCACGGGCCAGTTCCGGGTGCTCGCGCTCCAGCGCTTCCAGCTCGCGCACCATCCGGTCGTAGTCGACGTCAGGGATCTCCGGCGCGTCCAGCTCGTGGTAGGCGCGGTTGGCCTGGGCGATCTGCCGGCGGAGGTCTTCGGCGCGTTCGGCTGGGCTGGGGCTCATCGGGATCCGGTGGTTCTGGGATGGCCGGGAATTCTACCGCGCCCGGCCGTCAGGCCCGGTAACGGCCCCGCTTTTGCAGCGTCGAGCCATGCTCGACTGCCCCCCCCTCCGCTCTGGCAGGTGCCAACCTTGGTTGGCACGTCTGTAGTCGAGCACGGCTCGACGCTGCAAATGCAGCTTGCCGCCCACCCTCACCGGCGCTAGCGTGCGACGGTCTGCCCTTCGGAATCCTGCCCGTGCCCCTGCCCGCTTCCCGTCGACGCTTCCTGCAACTGGCCAGTGCTGGCCTCGCCGTCGCCGGCAGCGGGCTGCCGCAGCTCGGCCATGCCCAACCCGCGACAGCCGCCGCCCCCGCCCCCGCCCCCGCCGAAGGTGCGGTGCTGCTGAATTTCAACGAATGCCCCTACGGCCCCTCGCCCGCAGCCCAGCAGGCGGCACGCGACAGCATCGCCGGTTGCGGCCGCTACCGTTTCGCACTGGCCGGACAGGTGCGCGACGCCTTCATCGAACAGGCACGCATTCCGGCTGATCACGTGCGGTTGTATCCGGGTTCCAGCGAACCGCTGAACCGTGCCGCCGTGCTATGGACCGGCCCGCTGGCGGGACTGGTAGTCGCCGACCCGACCTTCGAGACGCTGGGCGAGGTCGCCGCCGCACACGGTGCGCACGTGCAGAAAGTGCCGCTGCGCGACGACGGCGCACATGACCTGCGTGCAATGGTTGCCGCCGCGCATGCACGCCCGACCAGACTGCTGTATGTGTGCAACCCGAACAACCCGACCGGCTCGATCAGCCCACCGGATGAGCTTGCCTGGCTGCTGGCCCACAAGCCCGCCTCCACCCGCGTGCTGCTGGACGAGGCCTACCTGCAGTACAGCGAGCAGCCGAGCCTGATTGCGCAGGTGGCGCAGCGCGACGACCTGATCGTGTTGCGCACGTTCTCCAAGCTTTATGGCATGGCCGGCCTGCGACTGGGCGTGGCGGCCGCGCATCCCGACCGCCTGCGCGAACTGGCCAGCCTGGGCGACAACCCGCTGCCCGTGCCGGCACTGGCCGCTGCACTGGCCAGCCTGCGCGATCCGCAGTTGATTCCTCAGCGCCGCCTGCAGAATGCCAAGGTGCGGCAGGCCACCATCGCGTGGCTGGGCAAGCGTGGTTTCAGCTGCGTGCGGTCGGAAGCGAACTGCTTCGTGGTCGACGTCCGGCGCGATGGCAGCGCGTTCGCCAAGGCAATGGCCGACAACGGCGTGGTGATCGGGCGAAGCTGGCCGATCTGGCCACAGCGCGTGCGCGTGACCGTCGGCACCGAAGAGGAGATGGCCGCGTTCCGCAATGCGTTCGCGAAGGTGGCCGGCGTACCGGCCTGACCCTGTTGGTGGGGGCGAACCTTGGTTCGCCCCATCCACGCTTGGCGCGGATCTACTGTTGTGGGTGCCGACCGTTGGTCGGGGTGGGTGCCGACCGTTGGTCGGCACGCCATGGCGCTTACCAGCGCGGGGTCTTGGTCAACGGCGGAGCCTGGTGCTGACGGTCATAGGCGCGCAGCTCGTCACGGATGTGCGCGATGCGCTGGCGCCCCAGGGCGTTGCGGCTGTCATCCAGCACAACGCCATCCAGCAGCTCGGCCATGCGCTGCACGGTCGGCAGCATTTTCTCCCAGGCATCCAGCGCGGTCAGCGGCGCCGGCAGGGTCAGGAAGAAGGCGATGGCTGGGGTCTCCATGGCACGGATGTTGGCCATGTCGAAGCTGCCCGGCTTCATGATGCTGGCCATCGAGAAGATCGGGCCGCGCTCGGGGTGGCCTTCCACCAGGCGGTGGAACACGTTCATGTGGCCGAACACCAGGCCGGTCTTTTCGGCCGCCACCACGATGTCTTCGCCACGCAGCTGTTCGCCGGCCCGAGCGGCCACGAACAGCGAGACGATCTTGTCGAAGTCCTGGGTGGCGCGCTTGCCGAGGTCGCTGGCGCCCGGATCGGTTTCGCCCAGGCCGAGTTCGGCCTGCTCACCTTCCGTGCCCATGCCCGGTTCGACGCGGCCATCGGCCACGGTGACGCCGTCTTCGCCCAGCACCGGCTCGCGGCGCTCGCCGCTGTTCGGTTCCGCGCTTTCCACGCGGCGGCCCTGGGGCTTCTTCTTCGGACGGCCAAACAGGAAGATCGCGGCGATCAACAGCAGGCCGGCGGCCAGGATGCCGATGCGCAACAGTGCCGTGTCGGACATTCGATAGGTTCTCCGGCTAGTTCATTCAGGTAACTAGGATGGCACGTCAGGCCGCGCCCGCCAATCGCGCGGCTTCTTCCAGGTCCACGCTGACCAGGCGGCTGACGCCCGGCTCGCGCATGGTCACGCCCGACAACTGGTGCGCGGCCTCCATCGTCGCCTTGTTGTGGCTGACGAACAGGAACTGCACCTTTTCGCTCATTTCCTTGACCATGTTGGCCAGGCGGCCGACGTTGGCTTCGTCCAGCGGCGCATCCACCTCGTCCAGCAGGCAGAACGGTGCTGGATTCAGCTGGAAGATGGCGAACACCAGCGCCACCGCAGTCATCGCCTTTTCGCCGCCGGACAGCAGCGAGATGCTGGACACGCGCTTGCCCGGCGGACGCGCCATGATGGTCACACCGGTGTCGAGCAGGTCTTCACCGGTCAGCTCCAGGTAGGCGTGGCCACCGCCGAACAGGCGCGGGTACAGCGCCTGCACGCCGGCGTTGACGCGGTCGAAGGTGTCCTTGAAGCGGCCACGGGTCTCGCGGTCGATCTTGCGGATCGCATCTTCCAGGGTTTCCAGCGCCGTGGTCAGGTCGGTGTGCTGCGAATCCAGGTAGTCCGAGCGCTGCGACGCCTCGCCGTACTCGTGGATGGCGGCCAGATTGACCGGCTCCAGCCGGCGCATGCGGCCATCGATCTGATGCACGGCCTGCTCCCAGTCGCCCAGGCGGGCATCCTCGGGCAGCGCATTGAGCACGTCCTGCAGTACGAAACCGGCCTTCTCCACCGCCCCCTGCAGGGTCTCCGCGCTGAGCACCAGCGCCTGCTGGTCCAGCTTGCGCTGCGAAATGCGTTCGCGCTGGGCCAGCGCCTGTTCGTCGCGCTGGTGGCGGGTCTGTTCGTAGTTGCGCAGTTCGGCGTCGATGCCGTCCAGCAGCGTGCGCGCCTCGGTCAGCACGCGATCGGCCCGCACACGCTCTTCCAGTGCGTTCTGGTGCTCGGCCTGCAGCGACTCGACCGGCGAATCACCTTCATCCAGCTGCGAATGCAGTTCGCCCAGGCGCGAATCCAACTGCCCGCGCTGGGTACCCATGCGCTCCAACGCCTGGCTCAACGAGGCCAGCTGCGCCCGCTGCGATTCCAGGGTCAGGGCCAGCGAGTGCGACCGCTCGCGCACCGCACGTGCAGCGTCGCGGGCCAGGTCGCGGGCCTCGGTCAGCTGGCGGCGCTCGCCCTCCAGCCGCTGCCGGGTCGATTCCAGGTCGCCCATGCTGCTGACCGCGTTCTCCAACCGCGAGCGCGCCTCACGCGCCTGCTCGTTGTTGGCTTCCAGCGTGTCCTGCAGCTGCTTCAGCTCACCTTCGATGCGGTCGATGCGCGTGCGCGCGGCCTCCACCTTGCCCTGCTGGCCCTGCAGCTGGCCTGCCAGTTCAGAGACCGCGCGATGGGCCTGGTACAGCGCACGCTGCGCGTCTTCGCGCTGCTGTTCGGCGGCCTGCAACTGCTCGCGGAAGCCTGCCAGCTGTTCTTCCAGCTCGGCTTCGCGGTCCTGCAGCTGCTCGATCTGCTCACGCAGTTCATTGATCTCACGTTCGCGCAGCAGCGCGCCCTGCTGGGCCGCGCCGGAACGCGATACGCGCAGCCAGCCCTGACCCAGGCGCTCGCCACTTTGGGTGATGATCGAATCGCCTTCCGGCAGGCTGGCCTGCAGCGCCTTGGCTTCGGCCAGATCCCTGGCACCGTGCAGGTGCGCCAGCAGGCGCCGGATCGCTGCCGGGCCACGCACGCGTGCAGCCAGCGAGGTCGGCGCGACCTTCAGGTCCGCGCCATCGTTGGCGACCAGTGCAATGTGGCCCTCGCCCAGTTCGCCCAGCGCGTCGACCAGGCTGGCCGGGTCATCGACCAGCACGCCTTCGATCAACTGGCCAAGCGCGCTTTCCACCGCGTTTTCCCAACCGGCATCCACGTCCAGGCGTTCGCCGACGCGCGCCGCCGAATCCAGCCCGCGCGCCTTCAGCCAGGCCACGGCCGCGCCCTGCTCCTGGCCCAGTGCGGCCTGCTGCAGGGTTTCCAGCGAGGCCAGGCGACCGCGCAGGCCGTTGGCCTGCTTGCGCAGTTCAGCCAGTTCGTTCTGGCCATTCCGCTGCTGCTCCTGCACGGCCGCCACGCCCTGCTTGCGCAGCTCGACGTCTTCGCTCAATTCATCCAGCGCGGTCTTCTGCGTGTCGTGCTGCAGGTGCAGCTGCTCGAAGGCTTCTTCCAGCGCATCCACGTCCAGGCCGGCGCGTTCGGCGGCCAGGGCCTCGCGACGCCGGTCGGCGTCGAGGATCTGCTTGTCCAGGTAGTCCACGCGCGTGCGCTCGACATCGCCGGCGCGCGAGGCTTCCGAACTCTGCGAGGTGTGCTGTTCCCAGCGCTGCTGCCAGCTGGCCAGCCGCTCTTCAGCCTCACGCAGGCTTTCCTGCTTGATCTCGTTTTCTTCCTGCAGTGCTTCCAGCTGCGGAGTGGCGGCCTCCACCGCCTCGCGCAGCACCCTCAGTTTGGCCTCGTCGCCGCTGATGTGCTGGCCCAGTTCAGCCAGCGCCTGCTGGGTTTCATCGCGCGCCTTGTGCAGGCGCTGCGACAGCTCGCGCTGGTGCTGGATCTGCTGTTCCAGGCGCGCCAGCGTGCTGCCGACCTGGTAGACCGCCGCCTGCGCGGTGTTGAGCGCATCGGCGGCCTCTTCGCGGCGTACCCGCGAGGTCTCGATGCGGGCCTCGGCATCACGCTGGTCAGCGATCAGCTGTTGCAACCTGGTTTCTTCCTGCGACAGCCCTTCGCGCAGCTTCGACAGGCGCCCGTCGAGGCCACGGAATTCCAGCGCCTTCCATTCGGCATCCTTGACCCGGCGCTCTTCCTGCAGCGCCTGGTACTGCTCGGCCTGCTTGGCCTGGCGCTTGAGGTGCTCCAGCTGCTTGCTGATCTCGTCGCGCAGGTCGCCCAGCCGGTCCAGGTTCTCGCGGGTGTGGCGGATGCGGGTCTCGGTCTCCTTGCGGCGCTCCTTGTATTTGGAGATGCCGGCCGCCTCTTCCAGGTAGACGCGCAGGTCTTCCGGGCGTGCCTCGATGATCTGGCTGATCATGCCCTGCTCGATGATCGAGTAGCTGCGCGGGCCCAGGCCGGTGCCGAGGAACAGATCGGTGATGTCGCGGCGGCGGCACTTGGTGCCGTTGAGGTAGTAATTGCTGGTGCCGTCGCGGCTGACCGTGCGCTTGACCGAGATTTCGTTGAACGAGGCGTACTCGCCCGAGATCGTGTGGTCGGAGTTGTCGAAGATCAGCTCGACCGTGGCCTGCGAGACCGGCTTGCGCGCATTGGACCCGGAGAAGATCACGTCGGTCAGCGAGTCGCCGCGCAGGCGGCTGGCCGAACTCTCGCCCATGACCCAGCGCACGGCGTCGATGATGTTCGACTTGCCGCAGCCATTGGGCCCCACCACGCCGGTCATGTTGGTCGGCAGGTGCAGAGTGGTCGGATCGACGAACGACTTGAAGCCGGACAGCTTGATCGTGGAAAGACGCATGGCGTGATTGGGTTCCAACGGCCGCCCAGAGGGCGTCCGCATTGTGGATGTCAGGTCAGCCAGCACCTCAAGCCATTGATTTCAAAAGAATTCAATGAAGCCAAGGGTGACACAATGGAATGAGTATAACGGCGCGAATGTTCCACGGGCGGGATGACCGGCCGAGAATGCCCATACACGAACTCCGTTTCACGCTTGAATGTCGCTTTGGGACCGCGCAGCCCCCTCCCTCCTGAACCAAATATTTGATTTTAAAGTATATTTTTTGAGTCAGCCTAGCCAGCCACGTCTCTAGGCTGCAGCATGGACCGATGAACAGCCCTAGCCAGCCTGCCTACCAGGAGCTGAAGTTTGAGCACCTTGGCCAAGCCCGGGATCGCGCCTTTCTTGGAGGCAATCCATACCTGCCTCCCGATACTCGCTGGCCTTGCGACGCAAAGGGGAAGCCGATGCTTCATCTTGCGAGCCTACCTGCTCCCTTCATTCAAACGCACATCCCGAAGATCGCAATCAGAGCTCACCTCTGCGTGTCGATCTTCACGCCTTATGGCGTTCTTGATGATGCCTACATCGAAACCGCTGTACTGACTGGCGGACGTGTCATCGCTTACGCACCCTACGAATCCGGCCCAGACAGCGCAGCGCCCCCTTTTGATCCGCGCCTGATCACCACTGCCACGGCCTCCATCCCGGATGACGCCGAGAACGGAATCGCCAAGATTGGCGGAATTCCCGCTTGGCTTCAGGACGATTGCACTGATGGACGGGAATTCATCCTCCAGATCAACGGTTCCCGATTGAACCGGGCAGCACCGACGCATCGAGGAATCCTGGTCGGCGGAATGGGCTATCTGTTGCTTGATCGCAACATTCCCTCACCTTCGATGGACTGCGGTCGATTCGTCATCCAGACCACTTGAGAGCTGCCCATGCAGATACAGATCAGCGGCCAGTATGGCGATCCGCCGTCAGGCGCCCTATTTGCCCCGCTCCAGAGACAACTGAACATCTGCTTCGAGCGTCATGTGAAGGGGAACTATCTTCGATCCATCACCAAATTCGGAATCGTTCTTCGGGTCTCCGGGACGATCGGGACATTCGAACCGGATGGACCAGACCGCTTGAAGCTGTTTCTCAAAAGGCAGCTGCTGACCATGGATATGGTCTACGGCTGCCAGCCTTGGAAAACCGTCGACAGGAACGCCCTCGTGTCCGTTGTATCTGCAGATATGGCGACCTGTATCGGCATGATGATCGAACGGGCACATCGCGCAGGAGAACTTCTGCAACCCGATCAACTACGGATGGACGTTGCCAATGCGCTTGCAGATTTTGAACGCCACTTCCCGGGTGAGGCTGCCTAGCAGGCAGTGGTGCAGGACGGATGGCAAGTCGAGCATGGCTCGACTCTACATACCCGACATTCGCCCAAAACAAAACGGGCACCCTTGCGGGCGCCCGTTCTGCGGTGATGCCAGGCCTTACGGCGTGGGATCAGGCTTCGGCGACGACGACAACCTTGACGGTGGTCTCGACGTCGGCGTGCAGGTGGATCAGCACGTCGTACTCGCCGATGTTGCGGAAGGCGCCTTCGCCCAGGATGACTTCGCTCTTGCTGACCGGCAGGCCGGCAGCGGTAAAGGCATCGGCGATTTCGCGGGCGCCGACCGAGCCGTACAGCTTGCCTTCGGTCGAAGCGTTGGCCGGGATGGTCACGCTCGCGCCGTCCAGCTTGGCCTTGCGGGCGTCAGCTTCGGCGTGGATGGCCTGGGCCTTGGCTTCGTACTCGGCGCGCTTGGCTTCGAACTCGGCCTTGTTGCTCTCGGTGGCCGGCACGGCCTTGCCCTGCGGCACGAGGAAGTTACGGCCGTAGCCCGGCTTCACGTCGACCAGGTCGCCCAGGTTGCCGAGGTTGGTGACTTTCTGCAGGAGGATCAGCTGCATGGTATTGCTCCAGATGAGTTATTCGTTAGCGAGGCGATGCCCCGCAACAAAGGCTGTCCGAATAGCTGGCACAGCGGGGCGGCACCGGGCCGCCCCGCCGGGCATCAGACGTCGTGGTTGTCGGTGTACGGGATCAGGGCCAGGAAGCGAGCGCGCTTGACGGCGGTCGCCAGCTGGCGCTGGTACTTCGACTTGGTACCGGTGACGCGGCTCGGCACGATCTTGCCGTTCTCGGTCAGGTACTGGCGCAGGGTGTTGAGATCCTTATAGTCGATCTCCTTCACACCTTCAGCCGTGAACTTGCAGAACTTGCGGCGACGGAAGAACTTGGACATGGGAAGGCTCCTTAGGCGGCAGAAGCGGCGTCGTCGCCGGCTTCGTTGTCAGCGGTGGTGGTGGACTCGCCTTCTTCGTCGTCACGACGACGGCGCTCACCGCGCTCCGGCTTGTCACCCTTCTCGTCCTTGCTCTTCATGATCAGCGACTGCTCGGTGTCAGCCTCGTCACGCTTGATGACCAGGTTGCGCAGCACGGCGTCGTTGAAGCGGAAGCTCTCGGTCAGTTCGTTCAGAACGGCCTGGTCGGCTTCGATGTTCATCAGCACGTAGTGGGCCTTCACCAGGTTCTGGATCGGGTACGCCAGCTGGCGGCGGCCCCAGTCTTCCAGACGGTGGATGGTGCCGTTGCCGTTCTCGACCAGCGACTTGTAGCGCTCGATCATGGCCGGGACCTGCTCGCTCTGGTCCGGGTGGACCATGAACACGATTTCGTAATGACGACTCATGTTTTTTCTACCTTTCGGATGTGGCCTTGCGGCCGGACAGCCCCCCGCCGTTGAGACCGCGGTGGGGCAAGGGTTCCCGCCGGGTAGGCAGGAAGCCGCGCATTATGGCGCAGATGGGGAGGATGGGCAACCGGGGGTACCCGACATGCTGAACCGGGGTGCCCTGCCCCGGTGCCGATCAAGGTCGGCACCCACCAGGCGGGTAGCGCCGGGCCATGCCCGGCGGCCGGCCGTCAGGCCTTGTCGGCGTCGGTGGTGAAGCTCTCGCCGCAGCCACACTCGGCGGTGGCATTGGGGTTGCTGAACGTGAACGTCTCGCTCAGGCCGTGCTTGCCGAAGTCGATCACGGTGCCGTCCACCAGCGCCAGGCTCTTGGCGTCGACGTAGATCTTCACGCCGTCCTGGTCGAACACGGTATCGCCCTCGCGCTCGTCGCGGGCCAGGTCGGTGATGTGACCCCAGCCGGAGCAACCGGTCTTGGTCACGCCGAAACGCAGGCCCAGCGCGCCGGGGGTCTGGGCGACGAAGCGCTGCACGCGCTCGAAGGCAATGGGGGTCAGGCTGACGGCCATGGGGCTACTCCAGAGGTACGGGGACATTATAAGGAGCCGTTGCCGCGAAAAATGCCTCGCAAGCAGAACGCTGCAACCGGTAAACTCCCGTGTTCACAGATCGAGTCGATCAGCAGAGGATTCAAGTCATGACGGTGGTCAGCGTTGAACATGCGCTTGCCGGGAAGATCCCGGAAGGCGGCGAAGTCACGGTACGCGGATGGGTGCGCACGGTGCGCGGTTCAGCGAATCTGGCTTTCGTGAATGTGAGCGACGGCTCCTGCTTCGCCCCGATCCAGGTCGTGGCCGGCGACGGCCTGGCCAACTTCGACGAGATCAAGCGCCTGACCAGCGGCTGCTCGGTCATTGCCACCGGCACCTTGGTGAAGTCGCAGGGCAAGGGCCAGTCGTTCGAGATCCAGGCCAGCGCACTGGAAGTGGTCGGCTGGGTCGAAGACCCGCTCACCTACCCGATCCAGCCCAAGCCGATGTCGCCGGAGTTCCTGCGCGAAGTGGCACACCTGCGCCCGCGCACCAACCTGTTCGGCGCGGTCACCCGCATCCGCAACTGCCTGGCCCAGGCCGTGCACCGTTTCTTCCACGAGAACGGCTTCAACTGGATCAGCACCCCGATCATCACCACCTCCGACGCCGAAGGCGCCGGCCAGATGTTCCGCGTGTCCACCCTGGACATGGTGAACCTGCCACGCGATGAGAGGGGCGCGATCGATTTCAGCCGCGACTTCTTCGGCAAGGAAACCTTCCTGACCGTGTCCGGCCAGCTGAACGTCGAGGCTTACTGCCTGGCGCTGAGCAAGGTCTACACCTTCGGCCCGACCTTCCGCGCCGAGAACAGCCACACCACCCGCCACCTGGCGGAATTCTGGATGATCGAGCCGGAAATCGCCTTCGCCGACCTGGCTGAAGACGCGCGCCTGGCCGAAGAGTTCCTGAAGTACCTGTTCCGCGCGGTGCTGAACGAGCGCAGCGACGACCTGGCCTTCATCGCGGAGCGCGTGGACAAGAACGCAATCACCAAGCTGGAAGACTTCATCAACGCACCGTTCGAGCGCATCGACTACACCGATGCGGTCACCCTGCTGCAGAAGTCCGGCAGGAAGTTCGACTTCCCGGTCGAATGGGGCCTGGACCTGCAGACCGAGCACGAGCGCTGGCTGACCGAGGAACACGTCGGCCGCCCGGTGGTGGTGACCAACTATCCGGAGCACATCAAGGCCTTCTACATGCGCCTGAACGACGACGGCAAGACCGTCGCCGCGATGGACGTGCTGGCCCCGGGCATCGGCGAGATCATCGGCGGCAGCCAGCGCGAAGAGCGCCTGGACGTGCTGGATGCGCGCATGGCCCAGTTCGGCCTGGATCGCGAGCATTACAGCTGGTACCGCGATTTCCGCCGCTATGGTTCGGTGCCGCACGCCGGCTTCGGCCTGGGCTTCGAGCGCCTGGTGGTCTACGTCTGCGGGCTGTCCAACATCCGCGATGCGATTCCCTACCCGCGCGCCCCCGGCAGCGCGGACTTCTAAGCCCCACACGACCACGGAGGTACTGCCCCATGACCCTGTTCTTCGCCCTCTGTTTCGTCGGCGTTGCAGTGGCCGGGTTCAGTGCCTTCGTGATCTTCTGGCCGCTGACCCTGGTGCATGTGCGCGACCGCCATCCGGCGCTCGCCGAGCGCTTCGGCAGCGGCGCCTTCCTCAAGCCCGATGCCCTGGCCTGGCTGCTGCGCCGCGACTATCG
Organism: Stenotrophomonas geniculata; assembly: GCF_034508895.1. Classification (NCBI taxonomy): domain Bacteria; kingdom Pseudomonadati; phylum Pseudomonadota; class Gammaproteobacteria; order Lysobacterales; family Lysobacteraceae; genus Stenotrophomonas; species Stenotrophomonas geniculata. Next base: position 3,579,938 of record NZ_CP140571.1, on the reverse strand, counting down.
CAATCAGCCGGACCGCTCGCTGTCCGGGCTGGCGACGCCGGCCTGGGTATCGCTGCTGACCCTGCTGGCCGGACTGGGCATGGCCGCCCTGCTCTGGCTGGCCTCGCTCTGGTAACACACCCATGAATGACATCACCGCCTCGCGCGACAGCTGGTGGCTGGCCAGCCTCGGCAACACCCTGATCTGGGCGCGCCTGCGCGTGCGCCCGGCCGGCACCGCCGAAGTGCTCGACAGCGATGGCAACACGCTGAGCTATGACAGCGAAGACACCGCCCGTTCGCAGCTGTTCGACGCCGAGTTCGTCGAGTACGACGGCCTGGACGAAGAGGACGCGCTGGTGCGCGGCTTCAGCCTGCACGAAGTGCAGCCGCCGCAGGCCGACAGCGACGAGGGCCTGCGTGGCCGCATGATCCAGTCGCTGGGCGGGCGCGCCTGAACCCAGCATGTTCACCCCGCGCGCCTTCGCCGAGACCGACCTGCTCTGGCTGGACCGCCTGCTGGCGCGCGACCCGTTCGTTACCGTGCTCACGCCCGGTCGCGATGGTCTGCCGGAGCTGACCCGGATGCCGGTACTGTACCGGCGTGACGGCGAACAGATCGAACTGCGCGGCCACTGGGCCCGCGCCAACCCGCAGTCGCGCCACAGCGGCGCGACCAAGGTGCTGGTCGACGGCCCGCACGGCTATGTCTCGGCCAGCTGGTACCCGGACAAGGAACCTGCGGCGCGGGTGCCGACCTGGAACTACGCCGCTGCCGAACTGCGTGGCCAGCTGCAGACCTTCGACGACACTGATGCGCTGGCCGAACTGGTCGGTACGATCAGCGACCGTTTCGAAGCCAGTATCGGCCAGGCCTGGCAGTTCGATGCCACGCGTGCCGAACACGGCCCGGAGCTGCGCGCCATCGTCGGCTTCCGTTTCCAGGTCGAGCAGGTGCAGCTCAAGCTCAAGCTGAGCCAGAACCATCCCGACGCCAACCAGCGCGCCGTGATCGCCGAACTGGAACAGCTCGGCACCCCCTCTTCCACCGAGTTGGCGCAGTGGATGCGCTGGCACCGCGAACAGGCTGCCCGCAGCGACTGAACGCCCCAGATTCCCGCGACGACGCAGCCGGATGGCTGCGGCGCGCCCCCACCCGACGCCAGGGACCCGTACATGAAAGACATCCACAAGCTGCTGCAGAACAACCGCGACTGGGCCGACCGCATCGAGAAGGAAGACCCCGAGTTCTTCCACCAGCTGGCCAAGCAGCAGCACCCGGAATACCTGTGGATCGGCTGCTCCGATTCGCGCGTGCCGGCCAACCAGATCATCGGCATGGCCCCGGGTGAAGTGTTCGTGCACCGCAACGTCGCCAACGTGGTCGCCCACACCGACCTGAACTGCCTGAGCGTGGTGCAGTACGCGGTGGACCAGCTGAAGGTGAAGCACATCCTGATCGTCGGCCACTACGGCTGCGGCGGTGTGCATGCCTGCCTGCACAACACCCGCGTCGGCCTGGCCGACAACTGGCTGCGCCATGTGGGCGACGTGATGCAGAAGCACACCGGCATCCTCGATGCGATCGAGACCGATGAGCTCAAGCACGCTCGCCTGTGCGAACTGAACGTGATCGAGCAGGTTGCCAACCTGTGCCGCTCGACCATCGTGCAGGACGCCTGGGCCCGCGGCCAGAAGCTGATGGTGCATGGCTGGGTCTACAGTCTGAAGGACGGACGCGTGCGCGAGATGGGCATCGACGTCGGTTCGCAGGAAGAGCTGCAGCCGGCGTATGAAAAGGCCCTGTCCTACATTCCGCGCAAGGGCAAGCGCGACTGATCCCTTACGGATGACCACCATGCTCGCTTCGCCGATCAACCTGCACGCCTGGATCGAAGAAAACCGCCACCTGCTGAAGCCACCGGTGGGCAACAAGATGATCGACAATGGCGACTTCATTGTGATGGTGGTGGGCGGGCCGAACTCGCGTACCGACTTCCACTACGACGAAGGCCCGGAGTGGTTCTACCAGCTCGAAGGCGAGATGGTGCTGAAGGTGCAGGAAGACGGCGCGGTGCGCGACATTCCGATCCGCGCCGGCGAGATCTTCCTGCTGCCGGCGAAGGTGCCGCACTCGCCGCGGCGTCCGCCCGGTGGCATCGGCCTGGTGGTCGAGCGCAAGCGCCTGCCGCATGAGATGGACGGTGTGATCTGGCATTGCGAACACTGCAACCACAAGCTGCACGAAGAGTACTTCCCGCTGCAGAACATCGAAACCGACCTGCCCAAGGTGTTCGCGCGTTACCACGCCAGCCTGGAGCTGCGTACCTGCAGCCAGTGCGGGCACGTGGATCCGCTGCCGGTGCCTGCGGCGGGCTGAGCACCTGCCCCTGTAGAGCCGAGCCCATGCTCGGCTTCGTGGCCCGGCAGCGGAGCATGGGCTCGGCTCTACAGGTTCGGCGGCAGGCACGCCGCCAAGCGCTACACTGGCGGTCCCGTTGCAGCCTGTTGCCCGACCATGTCCGACCTGCTCAGCCGCACCCACGCCATCGCCCTGGACGCCGCCGATCCGCTGCGCCCGCTGCGCAATGAATTCCTGATTCCGCGCCATGGTGGCGGCGAGCAGACCTACTTCGTCGGCAACTCGCTGGGGCTGCAGCCGCGTGGCGCACAGGCGGCCGTGCAGGAAGTGATGAAGCAGTGGGGCGAGCTGGCCGTGGAAGGCCACTTCACCGGCCCGACGCAGTGGCTGTCCTACCACCGTCTGGTGAGCGCGCAGCTGGCCCGCGTGGTCGGAGCATTGCCCAGCGAAGTGGTGGCGATGAACACGCTGAGCGTGAACCTGCACCTGATGATGGTCAGCTTCTACCGGCCAACGGCCGAGCGCCCGGTGATCCTGATGGAGGCCGGTGCATTCCCGACCGACCGTCATGCGGTGGAAGCACAGATCCGCTTCCATGGTTTCGACCCGACCGAGTGCCTGGTGGAAGTGCAGCCGGACGAGGCCAACGGCACGATCTCGCTGGCCGCGATCGAGCACGCCATTGCCGAACACGGCCCGCGCCTGGCGCTGGTGCTGTGGCCCGGCGTGCAGTACCGCACCGGCCAGGCTTTCGACCTGGATGCGATCACCCGTGCCGCCCGCCTGCAGGGCGCACGCATCGGCTTCGACCTGGCGCACTCGGTCGGCAACCTGCCGCTGCGCCTGCATGACATCGCACCCGACTTCGCCGTGTGGTGCCACTACAAGTACCTCAACAGCGGCCCTGGCGCGGTTGCCGGCGCCTTCGTGCACGAGCGCCACCATCGCGACACCAGCCTTCCGCGTTTCGCCGGCTGGTGGGGCCATGAAGAGTCCACCCGCTTCCAGATGGCACCACAGTTCACCCCGGCCATCGGCGCCGAAGGCTGGCAGCTGAGCAACCCGCCGATCCTCGGCCTGGCACCGCTGCGTGCCTCGCTGGAGCTGTTCGAGCGTGCCGGCATGGAGGCGCTGCGCAGCAAATCGCTGGCACTCACCGGCATGCTCGAAGCACTCGTACGCGCGCGCCTGCCGCAGGTGCTGGACATCATCACCCCGGCCGACCCGCAGCGTCGCGGCTGCCAGTTGTCGCTGCGCGTGATCGGGGGCCGCGAACGTGGCCGCGCACTGTTCGAACACCTGCGCGGCATCGGCGTGCTCGGCGATTGGCGCGAACCCGACGTGATCCGTATTTCGCCCACCCCGCTCTACAACCGCTACCTGGACGTGCACCACTTCGTCGAGGAAGTGGAAGCCTGGGCCGGCCTCTAAGCCGGTCCCTTCCCCTACTGCTGGACAGTTCGTTGATCGCACACGCTTCCCGCTCGTTGAGCATTATCGGTGCCGGCCTTGCCGGGTCCCTGCTGGCCATCCTGCTGTCACGCCAGGGCTGGCGCATCACCCTGTACGAGCGCCGCGGCGATCCGCGCGTGGCCGACTACGAGAGCGGCCGCTCGATCAACCTGGCGCTGGCCGAGCGTGGGCGCAATGCGCTGCGCCAGGCCGGCGTGGAAGACGAGGTGATGGCGCGCGCGGTGATGATGCGCGGCCGCATGGTGCACCCGCGCGAAGGCGAACCGCAGCTGCAGCGCTATGGCCGTGATGACAGCGAAGTGATCTGGTCGATCCACCGCAGCGACCTGAACACCACGCTGCTGGAACTGGCCGAACAGGCCGGCGCCACCGTGCACTTCCATCGCCGCCTGCACACCGTCGATTTCGATGCCGGCTACGCGCGCTTCATCGATGATCGCGACGACAGCCCGCACGACATCCGCTTCGACACCCTGATCGGTGCGGACGGCGCCGGCTCGGCGCTGCGCGCGGCGATGAACCGCCGTGCGCCGCTGGGCGAGGACATCGCCTTCCTCGACCACTCCTACAAGGAGCTGGAGATCCCGCCGGCCGCAGATGGCAGCTTCCGCATCGAGCGCAACGCACTGCACATCTGGCCGCGCGGCCACTACATGTGCATCGCCCTGCCCAACCACGAAGGCACCTTCACCGTCACCCTGTTCCTGCCCAACCAGGGCGAGCCCAGCTTCGCCACGGTCAACACCGGCGTACAGGCCGAGGCGCTGTTCGCGCGGGAGTTCGCCGACACCTTGCCGTTGATCCCGAACCTGCGCGCGGACTGGGAACAGCACCCGCCGGGCCTGCTCGGCACGCTCACCCTGGACCGATGGCATCAGCAGGGCCGCGCCGTACTGATCGGCGATGCTGCGCATGCGATGGTGCCGTTCCACGGCCAGGGCATGAACTGCGCATTCGAGGATTGCGTGTCTCTGGCCCGTCATCTGATGGAAGCGGACGACCTGGAAGGCGCGTTCGAAGCCTTCGAAGCCGAGCGCAAGCCGAATGCACGTGCCATCCAGCAGATGGCGCTGGAGAACTACCTGGAGATGCGCGACCGCGTGGCCGATCCTGCGTTCCTTCTGCAGCGCGACCTGGAGCAGGAACTGCAGCGGCGCTGGCCGACCCGCTTCGTACCGCATTACACGATGGTCACTTTCCTGCACACACCCTACGCCGAGGCGCTGCGCCGCACCGAACTGCAGCGCGAGATGCTGGCGGCGGCCACTGCAGGTCACCACTCACTGGACAACATCGACTGGACGGCACTGGAAGCGCAGATCCACGCGCAGCTGCCGATCCTGGAGGGCGCGCACTGATGGCTGACAGCTTCCTGTTCTACGATCTGGAAACCTTCGGCCAGGACCCGCGACGCACGCGCATCTCCCAGTACGCCGCCATCCGTACCGACGCCGACCTCAACGAGATCGATACCCCGGTCAGTTTCTTCGTGCGCCCGGCCGACGACCTGCTGCCCTCGCCGATGGCCACCCTGGTCACCGGCATCACCCCGCAGCAGGCCCTGGCCGAGGGCATCAGCGAGGCCGAAGCCTTCGACCGTATCAACGAGCAGCTGTCGCGTCCCGGCACCTGCGCATTGGGCTACAACACCCTGCGCTTCGACGATGAGTTCGTCCGCTACGGCCTGTTCCGTAACTTCCATGACCCCTACGAACGCGAGTGGCGCAACGGCAATTCGCGCTGGGACCTGCTGGACATGCTGCGACTCATGCGCGCGATGCGTCCGGACGGCATCCAGTGGCCGCTGCGCGAGGACGGCGCCACCTCGTTCAAGCTCGAGCACCTGGCCGAGGCCAACAACGTGCGCGAAGGCGACGCGCACGAAGCGCTGTCCGACGTGCGCGCCACCATCGGCATGGCACGCCTGTTCAAGCAGTCGCAGCCGCGGCTGTGGGAGTACGCGCTGAAGCTGCGCGACAAGCGCTTCGTCGGCAGCCTGCTGGACATGACCGCGATGAAGCCGGTGCTGCACATTTCCATGCGCTACCCCGCCAGCCGCCTGTGCGCGGCACCGGTGCTGCCCTTGGCCGTGCATCCCACCATCAACAACCGCGTGATCGTGTTCGACCTGGATGGCGACATCGACGACCTGCTGGCACTGCCGGCCGAGGTGATCGCACAGCGCCTGTACATGCGCGCCAGCGAACTGCCCGAAGGCGCGGTGCGGGTGCCACTGAAGGAAGTGCATCTGAACAAGGTGCCAGCACTGATCGCCTGGAACCACCTGCGCGCCGATGACCACGCGCGACTCGGCCTGGACGTGGCCGCGATCGAGGCCAAGGTCGAGCGCCTGCGCGCGTTCGCCCCACAACTGGCCGAGAAGGCGCGCCAGGTCTACAACCAGCCCCGTGCGGCCACCGTGGCCGACGTCGATGCCTCGCTGTACGACGGCTTCCTCGGCAATGGCGACAAGCCGCTGCTGGCGCTGGCCCGCACCACAGCGCCGGAACAGCTGGCCGCGCTGGAAGGCCGCTTCCGCGACCCGCGCCTGCCCGAACTGCTGTTCCGCTACCGCGCGCGCAATCATCCCGACAGCCTCGCGCCGCCTGAACGCCAGCGCTGGCAGGATTACCGCCGCCAGCGCCTGCTCGGAGACGGCGGCCTGGGCGAACTCAACCTGCCCCAGTACCAGCAGCAGCTCGATGCACTGGCCGCCGAAGCGCCCGATGACACCCGGCGCCAGGCCCTGCTGCAATCGCTGCGCGACTGGGGCCAGCAGCTGCAGGAGACCTTGTGAGTACCTATTTCTCGGACGCCAGCTTCAAGTTCCTGCGCAGCCTGGCGCGGCATAACGAAAAGGCGTGGTTCAACGATCACCGCCAGCAGTATGAAGACCACGTCCGGCAGCCGTTCCTGCGCCTGCTGGGTGACCTGCAGCCAGCGCTGGCGGAGATCAGCGACCACTTCCGCGCCGATACCCGTGGCGTCGGTGGCTCGCTGTTCCGCATCCACCGCGACGCGCGCTTCTCCAACGACAAATCCCCGTACAAAACCTGGCAGGGTGCGCGCCTGTTCCATGAGCGCCGCCGCGAAGTGGCCGCGCCTTCGTTCTACGTGCACCTGCAACCGGGCGAGAGCTTCGTTGGCGCCGGCCTGTGGCATCCAGAACCGGAGACCCAGCGCCGCGTGCGCCACTTCATCCTCGACAACCCGGGCAGCTGGAAGGCGGCCGCGCATGCTCCCGCGCTGCGCAAGCGCTTCGACTTCGAGGAGAGCGAAAAACTGGTGCGTCCACCGCGCGGCTTCCCGGCTGATTTCGAGTTCATCGACGACCTCAAGCATCGCAACTGGGTGATGTGGCGCTCGCTGGACGACGCCACCATGACCGGCCCTCGCCTGCTTTCCACGCTCGGCAGGGATCTGGCAGGGCTGGGCCCGTTCGTCGACTATCTGTGCGCGGCGCTGGACCTGGAATTCTGATGTCGTTGGCGCACCAACGCCGCACGCTGGGCCGCACCGGGCTGGCGGTTTCGCCGGTGGGCCTGGGCTGTTCCGGCTTCTGGGGGCATCGCCGGTTCCCGGAACAGTCGGCCGCGCACGTGGTCGAGCACGCACTGGCACAGGGCGTCAACCTGTTGGACACCGGTCACAACTACTCCGGTTTCCACGCCGAGCCGCGGCTGGGCCGCATCCTGCGCCCGTTGCTGAAGCGATACCCGCGCGAGTCGCTGGTGATCTCCAGCAAGGGCGGCACGCTGACCGGCCAGGCCGGCATCAGCGGCGCCGAGCAGCGCAATTTCTCGCCCGCCGCCATCACCGCCAGCTGCGAAGCCTCGCTGCGCAACCTCGGCCTGGATTACCTCGATATCTACCAGCTGCACGGTGCCAGCCAGCACGACATCAACGATGACCTGCTGGCCGCACTGCAGCGACTGCGCGAACGCGGGCTGATCCGGCACACCGGCATCAATACGCACACGGCGTCGACCCTGTGCTGGATGATCGACCATCCCATGCTGTTCGATGTGGTGCTTCTGGACTACAACGCCCTGCAACAGGACCGTGAACCGCTGATCGACCAGTTGCACGCGGCGGGCATCGGCGTGCTGGCCGGCACCGTGCTGGCGCAGGGCCATCTGCTGCCGTCACGCGCCCGCCTGCCGCGCCCGGCCGACGCCTGGTACCTGGCCAGAGCCTGGCTCAAGCCAAGCAGCCGCGCACTGATGCACAGTGCACGCCGGATGCGCCACGCCATCGCTACCATCCGCAGCCAGCGCCCCGCCCAGACCGCGTTTGCCTACGCCCTGGGCCATCCCGGCGTGGCCAGCGGCATCCTCGGCACCACCCGCACCGTCAGCCTGGACGAAGTACTGGCGACGCGGCTTGAGGCACTGACCGCAGCCGAACGCCAGCAGCTGGTGAACGCCTTCGGTGATGGGCGCGGATCACCCAGTCATTGAGTCTTCACCCCATGCCGCTGCGGTTGCGGCAGTCTGTGCGGCATGAAGAAACTCACTGTACTCGTTGTGCTGCTGGTCCTGGCCTTGGCCGCCTGGTGGTTCGGTGGCCCCTACATGACCGTGCGCGGGCTGTCCCAGGCCATTGAACAGCGCGACACCGCGCGCCTGGAGCGCTACGTGGATTTCCCGCGCGTGCGCAGCAGCCTGCGGGCGCAGCTCAACGACTACCTGGTGCGCCAGGCCGGCCCGGATGTGGCGGCCAGTCCCTTCGGTGCCCTGCTGTATGGGTTGGGCGACCAGCTAGGCGGTGCCGCGGTGGACACCATGGTGACCCCGACCGGTATCGGCGCGATGCTGCAGGGCCACGTGCTGTGGAAGCGCGGCCGCAATGAACTGCAGGGCGGCGATGCCTTCGGCCCGACCGAGCCGGCGCGACCGCTGAAGCATGCCGAGCATCATTTCGAAGCGCTGGACCGCTTCGTGATCGATGTCGATCGCGACCCCGGCCAGCCGCCGATGAAGGTCGTGCTGGAGCCGCAGGGCCTGCGCTGGAAGGTGGTGGACCTGCAGCTGGGGATGTCGGGCAGCCCTTGATCGCACCCGGGGGCCTGAGGGCGATGCCGACCTAGGTTGGCAACTACCGGGGCATGCGGCTCTGGTAGATGCCCACCTTGGTGGGCATGGATCCAAAGCAGTGCCAACCGACGGTCGGCACCTACCCGGCATGGCTTCAGCCTTCGTTGGCGACGCCGTGCGGTACGTGGCCGGCGGCCACATGCTCGCGGGCGCTGTCGATGTTGTGCTGCGAATCATCGAAGAAGATGTCGGCGCCGAACGCCTGCAGGAACGGGCCCTTGTGGCGGCCGCCGAGGAACAGCGCCTCGTCCAGGCGCACGCCCCACTCGCGCAGGGTGCGGATCACCCGCTCGTGCGCCGGTGCCGAGCGTGCGGTCACCAATGCGGTGCGGATCGGTGCGCTTTCGCCGGCCGGGAAGACTTCCTGCAGCGTATGCAGGGCCGACAGGAAGCCGCGGAACGGGCCGCCACTGAGCGGTTCCCGGGCACGTTCGCGCTCGTGGCGACCAAACGCTTCCACGCCCTGCTCGCGCGAAATGCGCTCGCTCTCATCACCGAAGATCACCGCATCACCGTCGAAGGCGATGCGCAGCTGCCCGGCCGGGCGGGTGATGTCGATCTGATCGGCTGCCGCCGCGGCGGTTTCGCCGGGCGGCTTGGGCAGGATGGTGGCCGCAGCGATGCCATGGCGCAGCGCGCTGCGCACTGATTCCGGGTTGGCCGACAGGAACAGGTCGGTGCCGAACGGCTTCACGTAGGGCCAGGTCGGCTCGCCGGCGGTGAACGTCGCGCGGATGATGCCCAGGCCATAGTGCTGGATCGAGTTGAAAATGCGCAGGCCGGTATCGGCCGAGTTGCGCGACAGCAGGATGACCTCGACCCGCGGGTTCTCCGGGCTGGCGCCCTGGTTCAACGCCAGCAGCTTGCGCACCACCGGGAACGCCACACCCGGGCCGAGGATGTCGTCTTCGTGCTGACGCTGGAACTCGGCATAGGCCGCCACGCCATCGCTCTCGAACAACGCGTGGCTTTCCTCGAGGTCGAACAGCGCGCGCGAGGTCACCGCGACGGTCAGCAAACGGGGGGAGTTGTCGCCCATCGGTGGGGGTCCTTCAAGCGGTCGGCATGGCCGGCCGCCTATTGTCCTCAAAAAACGAACTGTTCGCTCAGGATCCGGTCTTCCAGATTGTGCTCCGGGTCGAACAGCAGGGTCACGCGGCGGTCCTTCGACTCGCGGATGGTCACCTCGACCACGTCGCGGGTCTCGTGCGAATCGGCGGTCACGCTGACCGGACGCTTGTACGGATCAAGCACGCGGAAGCGCACTTCGGTATCCGCCTTCAGGATCGCGCCGCGCCAGCGCCGTGGGCGATAGGGCGCCAACGGCGTCAGCGCGATGGTGTGCGAGCCCAGCGGCAGCACCGGGCCATGCGCGGAATAGTTGTAGGCGGTGCTGCCGGCCGGGGTGGCCACCAGCACGCCGTCGCCGATCAGTTCAGCCACGCGCTCCTGGCCGTTCAGGTCGATGCCGATATGCGCGGCTTGCCGGGTCTGCCGCAGCAGCGAAACATCGTTGTAGGCCAGCGAACCGGTACTGGTGCCCGATTCGGTCAGCGCGACCATTTCCAGCGGGCGCAGGTTGGCCGGTTCGGCGCGCGCAATGCGGGCCTGCACGTCATCGTCGCCACGGTACTGGTTCATCAGGAAACCGACCGTGCCCAGCTTCATGCCGAACACCGGCTTGCCCAGGTGCCCGTGCCGGTGCAGGGTCTGCAGCATGAAGCCGTCGCCACCCAGCGGGCACAGCACGTCGGCCTGCTCCGGCGTGTGATCGCCATAACGCGAAATCATCGCCGCGCGAGCCATCTGCGCAGGTTCGGTGGTGCTGGCCAGGAAAGCGATGCGGGGGGTGTCGCTCATCGGTGGATCCGGGTGGGGTGTGCCAGCAAGAGCATACCCGGTAGTGCCGGCCGCTGGCCGGCAGCTGCACCCGGTTGCGGTTCATGCGGTTGCCGGCCAGCGGCCGACACTACCAGGCAATGCAGAACGGCCCCGCTTTCGCGGGGCCGTTCCTCCAACTGCTGCAGATCAGGAGCCCCCCTGAGTCAGGGGGGCGCGCCAACGGCGCGGGGGTCTGGGAGCATGGTTGGCATGGGGCCCACGGTTTGCAGAGCAAACCGTGGGGCGTCAGCGCGAATGCGCTTACGCACCATGCGCGGCCAGCTGGCCCAGGCGCTGGACTGCGACCGAAACGGTCGGGTAGTCCAGGGTCTTCTGCTCGGCCAGTTCGGCCAGCATCGCCAGGGTGAAGCGCAGGCTGTTGTCGTCACGGCCCATCCAGGCTGCGACCTTGGCCTCCGCGCTGCTGCCCTTGGTGCCCAGCACCTGGCCGGCCAGGTTGCGGTGGTTGGCCGCCAGTTCGTCACGCAGCACGCCACGTGCCACGGCGTGCCAACGACCGTTGACCTCCAGCGCGTCGACCTGCTCGAACAGCCACGGCAGCTGCAGGGCATCGCCCAGGCGGAAGTGGACCTTGGACACGTCCACCGGCTTCAGCTTGCGGGTGCGGGCCAGTTCGATGATGTCGAACGCCGGCTCCAGGAAGTGCAGTTCGGCCAGCTGCTGCGCCAGCGCGGACGGCAGGCCCTTTTCCTTCCACTCGGCCACCAGGGCTTCGTAGGTCGGACGCTGCGAATCCGGCAGCACACCCGAAGCAACGCGGATGTCGTTGAACGGACCCTGGTAGCGGTTGACCGCTTCGGTGATGCCCGGCATCGCACCCGGGCGCGACAGCAGCCAGCGCACGAACGAGCGCTGCAGCTTCCAGATCACTTCCAGCGCATCGATCTGCACCGACTCCGGCACTTTGCCGTCGAGGGCATCGATCTGCGCCCACAGCGCGCGTGCATCCAGCGTTTCGCGGCTGATGGTGTAGGCCTTGGCGACCTCGGCGATGGAACGGCCGGTGTCTTCCTGCATGCGCATCAGGAAGGTAGCGCCCATGCGGTTGATGGTCTGGTTGGTCACGGCCGTGGCGATGATTTCGCGCTTCAGGCGGTGACGCTCCATCGCGTCGGCGTACTTCTTCTGCAGCGGGGTCGGGAAGTAGCGCTGCAGTTCCTTGGACAGGTACGGATCTTCCGGGATGTCCGAATCCAGCAGCTGGGCGAACGCCACCAGCTTGGAGTAGGACAGCAGCACCGACAGTTCCGGACGGGTCAGGCCCTGGCCACGTGCCTTGCGCTGGGACAGCTCGGCGTCGGACGGCAGGAACTCGATCTGGCGGTCGAGCAGCCCCTGCTGTTCCAGGGTACGGATGAAGTGCTGCTTGGAACCCAGGCGCTTGACCGCCATCCGCTCCATCAGGCTCAGCGCCTGGTTCTGGCGGTAGTTGTCGTTGAGCACCAGCTCTGCGACTTCATCGGTCATCGAGGCCAGCAGCTTGTTGCGCTGCTCGACGGTCAGCTTCTTGGCCCGCACCACATCATTGAGCAGGATCTTGATGTTGACTTCATGGTCGGAGGTGTCGACACCGGCCGAGTTGTCGATGAAGTCGGTGTTGAGCAGCACGCCGGCCTGCGCGGCTTCGATGCGGCCCAGCTGGGTCATGCCCAGGTTGCCGCCCTCGCCCACTACCTTGCAGCGCAGCTCGCCACCATTCACGCGCAGCGCGTTGTTGGCGCGGTCGCCGACATCGCTGTGCTGCTCGCTGGCAGCCTTCACGTAGGTACCGATGCCGCCGTTCCACAGCAGGTCGACCGGTGCCTTCAGGATCGCGCTCATCAGATCGTTCGGCGACAGCGCCTTGACGTTGTCGTCCAGGCCCAGCGCTTCACGCACCTGCGGGGTGATCTCGATCGACTTCAGGCTGCGCGGATAGATGCCGCCGCCCTTGCTGATCAGCTTGGCATCGTAGTCCGCCCAGCTCGAACGCGGCACGGTGAACAGGCGCTCACGTTCGACGAACGTGGTGGCCGCATCCGGGTTCGGGTCCAGGAAGATGTGGCGGTGGTCGAATGCAGCGACCAGGCGGATGTGGCGCGACAGCAGCATGCCGTTGCCGAACACGTCGCCGGACATGTCGCCGACGCCGACCGCGGTGAAGTCCTGGCTCTGGCTGTCACGACCCAGCGCACGGAAGTGGCGCTTGACCGACTCCCACGCACCGCGTGCGGTGATGCCCATGCCCTTGTGGTCGTAACCGACCGAACCACCGGAGGCGAATGCATCGCCCATCCAGAAGCCGTGCGCAATGGCCAGGCCGTTGGCGATGTCGGAGAAGGTCGCGGTGCCCTTGTCGGCCGCCACCACCAGGTACGGATCGTCCATGTCGTGGCGCACGACATCCACCGGCGGCACGATCTTGTTGTTGACGATGTTGTCGGTGATGTCCAGCAGGCCCTGGATGAACAGCTTGTAGCAGGCCACGCCGTTGGCGAAGATCGCATCGCGATCGCCATTCACCGGCGGCATCTTGGCGAAGAAGCCACCCTTCGCGCCGACCGGCACGATGACGGTGTTCTTGACCATCTGCGCCTTGACCAGGCCCAGCACTTCGGTACGGAAGTCTTCGCGACGATCCGACCAGCGCAGGCCACCACGGGCCACGGCGCCGAAGCGCAGGTGGGTACCTTCCACGCGCGGGCCGTAGACGAAGATTTCGCGGTACGGGCGCGGCTTCGGCAGGTCCGGCACCAGCGCCGAATCGAACTTGAAGCTGATGACATGGCCGTGCTGGCCGTTGGCATCGGTCTGGTAGTAGCTGGTACGCAGGGTCGCGTCGATCACACCCATGAACGAGCGCAGGATGCGGTCCTCGTCCAGGCTGGACACGCGGTCCATCAGCTTCAGCAGCGCATCGCGCGCAGCCTGCATCTGTGCGTCGCGGTCACCCTTGCGGGCGTCGACCACGGTCTTGAGCACCTTCAGGGTGGCGTCGTCGCCAGCAGCCAGCACATCGAAGTGGGCCTTCAGCTGGGCCTGGCCGGCAGCGATGTCGTCCCTGCTCTCGTGGCCGGTGGCCGGATCGAAGCGTGCTTCGAACAGCTCGACCAGCAAGCGGGCCAGCAGCGGGTAGCGCGCGAAGGTGCCTTCCACGTAGGCCTGCGAGAACGGCACGCCGGTCTGCAGCAGGTACTTGCAGTAGCCACGCAGCATGGCGACCTGGCGCCAATGCAGGCCGGCAGCCAGCACCAGGCGGTTGAAGCCATCGTTCTCGGCATCGCCGTGCCAGACGCGGGCGAAGGTCTCGCCGAAGGCTTCATCGACGCTGGCGGCATCGATCGCGCCGGCGGTCGATTCGACCTCGAAGTCCTGCACGTACACCGGCGCGTTGTCGACCGACAGGCGGTACGGACGCTCGGCGATCACGCGCAGGCCCATGTTTTCCATCATCGGCAGCGCATCCGACAGCGGAATGTCGTCCAGCTGGCGATACAGCTTCAGGCGCAGGCCATCGCCGCTTTCGCGCGGCACGGCCTGCAGGCTCAGGCGCAGGTCGTCCGGGCCGGTCAGGGCGTCGAGCTGGCTGACATCGTTGGCGGCAACCGCGGTGCTGTTGTCTTCGATGTAGCCGGCCGGCAACGCCTTGCCGATGCGGGCGGCGATGCGCAGGCCTTCGGTCTCGCCATGGCGGGACACCAGCGCTTCGCGCAGGTCGTCCTGCCAGTTGCGCAGCACCTGGGCCAGCTTCTGCTCCAGTTCGGCGGTATCGACGTCGAGCATTTCACCCGGCTTCGGGCGCACGATCAGGTGCACCTGGGCCAGCGGCGATTCGCCCAGCACCACCGAGCTGTCCACGTACTCGCCGTGCAGCGCTTCCTTCAGCATCGCTTCGATGCGCAGGCGCACGTCGGTGTTGAAGCGCTCGCGCGGCAGGTAGACCAGCGCGGAAATGAAACGGCTGTACTTGTCGCGGCGCAGGAACAGGCGGCTGCGCACGCGCTCCTGCAGGCCCAGCACGCCCATCGCGGTGCGGAACAGTTCGTCCTCGCTGGACTGGAACAGTTCTTCGCGCGGCAGGGTTTCCAGGATGTGGCGCAGGGCCTTGCCGCTGTGGCTGGCCGGGGCCAGGCCCGACTGCTTCATCACGTGCTCGTGGCGCTGGCGCACCAGCGGGATTTCCCACGGGCGACGGTTATAGGCGCTGGAGGTGAACAGGCCGAGGAAGCGCTGCTCGCCGATGATCTTGCCCTTGGCGTCGAATTCCAGCACGCCGATGTAGTCCATGTAGCCAGCGCGGTGCACCCGCGAACGGGCATTGGTCTTGGTCAGGATCAGCGCGTCCTTCAGCCCGGACGTGGTGTTCAGGCCCTGCGCGGCCAGGGTCTTGACCGGACGGGCGGCGGACTTGTCCTTGCCGCGCATCAGGCCCAGGCCGGTGTCGTTCAGCGGCGCCAGCACGTCTTCCTTGCCCTGCTTCTCGACGCGGTACTCGCGGTAGCCGAAGAAGGTGAAGTGGTTGTCGGCGGCCCAGCGCAGGAACTCCTGTGCTTCCTTGCGCGACGCGTCGTCGACCGGCAGCTGGCGGCTGCCCAGGTCGTCGGCCAGTGCCAGCGCCTTGTCCTTCATCGGCTGCCAGTCGCGCACGATCGCACGCACTTCGTCCAGCGCCTTGTTGATGGCCTGTTCGATGGCGGCCATGGCGTCGGCCGGCTGGCGGTCGATCTCCAGCAGCATCACCGACTCGGCATCGCCTTCGCCGACCTTGACCAGCTTGCCGGCCTTGTCGCGGGTGAAACGCAGCACCGGGTGGCCCAGCACGTGGACACCCACGCCCTGTTCGGCCAGCGACATGGTGACGGTGTCGACCAGGAACGGCATGTCGTCGTTGACGATCTGCAGCACGGTGTGCGGCGACTCCCAACCGTTGGCCTTCGCGGTCGGATTGAACACGCGGACGTTGGCCTTGCCGGCCTTGCGGGCACGGGCGAATTCCAGCGTCTCAGCCGCGAGAGCGGCCCACTCTTCAGCGCTGTGGTGCGGGAACTCGTCCGACTCCATGCGCTTGTAGAAGTCAGTGGCAAATGCCACTGCTTCGGCCTGTGCGGCCGCGGGGTAGCGCTTGCGCAAGGCCGTGTACACCGGCTCCAGGGAGAAACCAGCGGTCACTGCGACCTCCGCTTCTGCTGGTTTGGTCTTGTTTTTCACGGTCTTGGCTGCGGTTTTTTGCGGTTTCATGGCAGAGCGATGCGCTTGCTCAGTTGGGAAAATGAAATTGTAGCCCTACCGCACGAAAAGGCCTTGCTGCAGGACGGAATAACCAGATTCGGGTTTGCTGCGGTTTAGACGCCTATTCAGTTCGCACCGGTATGGTGCTGGCGCCCGCTTCAGCACTGCCGACAGGATCGGCAAAGCGTGTTACCGGAAGACACACGCGGCGACACCGATTCGATTCCACAATCCTGAACTGGACGGTATAGTCCACCGCGTGAATCCGGCCTACCTCCCCGTTGCCCTCGACGCACGCGATGAGCGCGTGTTCGATGCCGTGCGCGAGCTGCTGGCCCAGCAGGGCATGCAGATGAGCATGGATGCGGTAGCCCAGCACGCCGGCTGCTCCAAGCAGACCCTGTACTCGCGTTACGGCAGCAAGCAGGAACTGCTGCGCCGGGTGATGCAGCGCCACGTCGGCCACGCCACCGGCGCCATGGTTCGTGCACTCCGCACTGACGACCTGCGTGCCAGCCTGCTCCAGTTCGCCACCGACTTTCTGGAGCACTTCAACCAACCGCACGTGGGCCAGGCCTGTCGGCTGATCGCCGCCGATGCATCCCAGTTTCCCGAAGAGGCGCGTACGCTGTACCGGCATGGTGCCGGCGCGCTGACGCTTCATCTTGCTGAATGGATTGAAACCGTTTGCATGCGAGGCCAGCTCCGGCATGACGACCCGCACTTCATGGCCGAACTGCTGCTGAGCATGATCGCCGGTCAGGATTTCGACAAACAGCGCTTCCATACCCCCCATCGTGATGACGCGCAGCTGCGTCGGCGCTGGGCAGAGTTCTCCGTCGACAGCTTCCTGCGCGCCTTCGCGCCTCAGCCGTCGCCGGCCCCGTCTTCAAACCAACCCCGGAGTTCCTCCTGATGACCGTCCCACTCCGCACCCTTGCCTTGACGTGCGCCGTTGCTGTCGCGCTGGCTGCCTGCAAGAAGCCGGAACAGCAGACGCCCCCGCCGCCGGAGGTGGGCGTGATCGACGCCAAGCCGCAGACCCTGCCGCTGCAGCGTGAGCTGGTCGGCCGCCTGTCGCCGTTCCGCAGCGCCGACGTGCGTGCGCGCGTGCCGGGCGTACTGCTCAAGCGCGTCTACCAGGAAGGCTCCCAGGTCAAGCAGGGGCAACCCCTGTTCCTGATCGACCCGGCGCCGCTGCGTGCCTCGCTCAACGCCTCCGAGGCCCAGCTGGCTTCGGCCCGCGCCACCTACGCCAATGCCAAGGTGGCCGCCGACCGCGCCCGTTCGCTGGCGCCGCAGCAGTTCGTCTCCAAGTCCGACCTGGACAACGCCGAATCGGCCGAACGCACCGCGCTGGCCGCGGTCAAGCAGGCCGAAGCGGCGGTGACCTCCTCGCGCATCAGCCTGGGCTATACCGAAGTGACCGCACCGATCAGTGGCGTGGCCAACAAGCAGCAGGTCACCGAGGGCGCACTGGTCGGCCAAGGCGATGTGACCCTGCTGACCACCGTCGACCAGCTCGACCCGCTGTACGTGAACTTCTCGCTGAGCGTGGATGAGCTGACCCAGCTGCGTGCGCAGCAGGCCAAGGGCGCGCTGGCGCTGTCGGGTGACGGCAAGGCCACGGTCAACGTCAAGCTGGCCGACGGCACCACTTACAGCGAGCCGGGCACGCTGGACTTCTCTTCGACCACGGTCGACCCGGCCACCGGCGCGGTGTCGCTGCGTGCGCTGCTGCCGAACCCGCAGCAGATCCTGCTGCCGGGTGCCTTCGTCAGCTTCCAGGCCAACCTGGGCGAGCGCAACAACGCCTACCTGGTGCCGCAGCAGGCACTGCTGCGTGACACCACCGGCGGCTACGTGATGGTGGTCGGTGCCGACGGCAAGGTCATCCGCAAGAACGTGAAGACCGACGGTGCACAGAACGGCAACTGGCTGGTCAGCGACGGCCTGGCCGCCGGTGACAAGGTGATCGTGGCCGGCGTGCAGAAGGTCAAGGAAGGCGCACCGGCAGTCGCCAAGCCGTGGACCCCGGGGCAGGACGCCAACGGCAAGCCTGCCGCAGGCGGCGCCGCTCCGGCGGGCGCGGCACCGGCCGCAGGCAAGGCACCGGCCGACGCGGCCAAGCCCGAGCAGGCCGATGCGGCCAAGCCGGCAGCCACCGATTCGAACAAGCAGTAACGGGAACCTTCCGTCATGCCTAAATTTTTCATCGAACATCCAGTCTTCGCCTGGGTGGTTGCGATCCTGATCTCGCTCAGCGGCGTGATCGCGATCCTCAACCTGGGCGTGGAGTCCTATCCCAACATCGCCCCGCCGCAGGTCACCGTCTCGGCCACCTACCCGGGTGCCAGTGCCGACACCACGGAGAAGTCGGTCACCCAGGTGATCGAGCAGCAGCTGACCGGTATCGATCACCTGCTGTACTTCAGCTCCTCGTCCGCCTCCAACGGCCGTGCACAGATCACCCTGACCTTCGAGACCGGTACCGATCCGGACATCGCCCAGGTGCAGGTGCAGAACAAGGTCTCGCTGGCCACGCCACGCCTGCCCTCGGAAGTCACCCAGCAGGGCGTGGTGGTGGCCAAGGCCAACGCCGGCTTCCTGATGGTGGTGGCGCTGCAGTCCGATACCCCCGCCATCAACCGTGACGCCCTGAACGACATCGTCGGTTCGCGCGTGCTCGACCAGGTCTCGCGTATCCCCGGCGTCGGCAGCACGCAGCAGTTCGGTTCCGAGTACGCCATGAACATCTGGCTGAACCCGGAAAAGATGCAGGGTTATGGCCTGTCGGCCAGCCAGGTGCTGGCGGCGGTGCGCGCGCAGAACGTGCAGTTCGCCGCCGGTGCGCTGGGTTCGGACCCGTCGCCGGAGGGCCAGCACTTCACCGCCACGGTCTCGGCCGAAGGCCGCTTCAGTTCGCCGCAGGAGTTCGAGAACATCATCCTGCGCGCCAATGCTGACGGTTCGCGCGTGCTGCTGAAGGACATCGCCCGCGTTGCCTTCGGTGCCAACAACTACGGCTTCGACACCCAGTACAACGGCAAGCCGACCGGCGCCTTCGCCATCCAGCTGCTGCCGGGCGCCAATGCCCTGAACGTGGCCGATGCGGTGCGCGCCAAGATGGACGAACTGCAGCCCAGCTTCCCGGCCGGCGTCACCTGGTTCTCGCCGTACGACAGCACCACCTTCGTCAAGATCTCGATCCAGGAAGTGGTCAAGACGCTGTTCGAGGCGGTGTTCCTGGTGTTCCTGGTGATGCTGATCTTCCTGCAGAACTTCCGCGCCACCCTGATCCCGACCCTGGTCATCCCGGTGGCCCTGCTCGGTACCTTCCTGGGCATGTGGATGATCGGCTTCACGATCAACCAGCTGACCCTGTTCGCGATGGTGCTGGCGATCGGCATCGTGGTCGATGACGCGATCGTGGTGATCGAGAACGTCGAACGCATCATGACCGAGGAGGGCCTGGCGCCGAAGCCGGCCACGCAGAAGGCGATGACCCAGATCACCGGCGCGGTGGTGGCGATCACCGTCGTGCTGGCCGCGGTGTTCATCCCCTCCGCCCTGCAGGGCGGTGCCGCCGGCGAGATCTACAAGCAGTTCGCGCTGACCATCGCCATCTCGATGGCGTTCTCGGCGTTCCTGGCGCTGGGCTTCACCCCGGCGCTGTGCGCGACCTTCCTCAAGCCGACGCACAACGACAACCCGAACATCGTCTACCGCACCTTCAACAAGTACTACGACAAGATCAGCCACACCTACGTGGGGCACATCACCTCGGCGGTGCGCCATGCGCCGCGCTGGATGATCCTGTTCGTGGTGCTGACCGCGCTGTGCGGCTTCCTGTTCACCCGCATGCCGGGCAGCTTCCTGCCGGAAGAAGACCAGGGCTATGCGCTGGCGATCGTGCAGCTGCCGCCGGGCTCGACCAAGGGCCAGACCAACGAAGTGTTCGCGCAGATGCGTGGCATCCTGGAAAAGCAGGATGGCTATGAAGGCATGCTGCAGGTGGCCGGCTTCAGCTTCGTCGGTTCCGGCGAGAACGTGGGCATGGGCTTCATCCGCCTGAAGCCGTGGGAGGAACGCAAGTTCACCGCGCCGGAGTTCATCCAGAACATGAACGGCGCGTTCTACGGCATCAAGGAAGCGCAGATCTTCGTGGTCAACCTGCCCACCGTGCAGGGCCTCGGCCAGTTCGGTGGCTTTGACATGTGGCTGCAGGACCGTAGCGGTGCCGGCTACGAACAGTTGACCCAGGCCCGCAACATCCTGCTCGGCCAGGCCGCGCAGAAACCGGACCACCTGGTCGGTGTGCGCCCGAACGGCCTGGAAAACGCGCCGCAGCTGCAGCTGCACGTGGACCGCGTGCAGGCGCAGTCGATGGGCATGTCGGTGTCGGACGTGTACAGCACCATCCAGCTGATGCTGGCCCCGGTGTACGTCAATGACTTCTTCTATGAAGGCCGCATCAAGCGCGTGACCATGCAGGCCGATGGCCCGTACCGCACCGGCCAGGAGTCGCTGAAGAGCTTCTACAGCCCGTCCAGCCTCACCACCAATGCCGACGGTACCAACGCGATGATCCCGCTCAACACGGTGGTCAAGTCCGAATGGGTGTCGGCACCGCCGTCGCTGAGCCGCTACAACGGCTACTCGGCGATCAACATCGTCGGTTCGCAGGCACCGGGCACCAGCTCGGGTGAAGCGATGCAGACCATGGAGGCGATCGTCAACGACGACCTGCCGGCCGGTTTCGGCTACGACTGGTCCGGCATGTCCTACCAGGAAATCCTGGCCGGCAACGCGGCGACGCTGCTGCTGGTGCTGTCGATCGTAGTGGTGTTCCTGTGCCTGGCCGCGTTGTATGAAAGCTGGTCGATCCCGGTGGCGGTGCTGCTGGTAGTGCCGCTGGGCGTGCTCGGCGCCCTCGGCCTGTCCATGCTGCGTGGCCTGCCGAACGACCTGTTCTTCAAGATCGGCCTGATCACCGTGATCGGCCTGGCGGCGAAGAACGCGATCCTGATCGTCGAGTTCGCGGTGGAGCAGCGCGCAGCTGGCAAGACCCTGCGTGATGCCACCATCGAGGCGGCACGCCTGCGTTTCCGACCGATCCTGATGACCTCGTTCGCGTTCATCATGGGCGTGATCCCGATGGCGATCTCCACCGGCGCCGGCGCCAACTCCCGCCACGCCATCGGTACCGGCGTGATCGGCGGCATGCTGTTCGCCACCCTGCTCGGCCTGTTGATGATCCCGGTGTTCTTCGTGGTCGTGCGCCGCATGCTGGGCGACAAGCTGGATGAACCGTCCAAGGAGTTCATGGAACGCCAGCGTGATGCGGATGCTGCACACCGCCCGGATCGTTGATCCGGTGGTGAGCTGAAACGAGAAAGGCCCCGGAGCGATCCGGGGCCTTTTTTCTGCTTTTGAATGCATCCCAACCAAGGTTGGCATCTACCAGGGCAACGACATGCCCGACGGCTGGCAATCACCAGAGCTGCGGCATGCCCGGTAGCCGCCAACCTTGGTTGGCGCCGTTCGGGCCACGTCTCAGCGCAGTAGCGCAATCACCACGCACACCACCACGAGAGCCAGCGCAGGCCATTGCATCGGCAGGAAGAAGAAGTGATGGGGTGCGGCCTCGCCCTTCTGCCGGGGCACACGATTGAGCCACAGGCCCAGCAGTACGTTCACCGCTGCGCCGATGCCTGCACCCAGCAGCACCTGGGGCAGTGGAGTGTTGCCCTTGGAGCCTTCATGCGGGAAGAAGTACGCCAGCAGCAGGATGGCTGCGATCGGCGTCACCAGCGTCATGAATCCCCAACCTCGATAGATCATCTTTGCAGACCGCGTAATAAACGACCTGTATTGGAACAGATCGGGTATCGCCCAGCCAGGAAGACCGTGTAGATCCACGCATGGCGTGGATCTACCGGCCGCGCCGCCGTTGCAGCGGCGCGGCCCTTGCCACTCAGCGCAGTCCGGTCTCGTTGCGGGCGATCACCAAGCGCTGGATTTCCGAGGTGCCTTCGTAGATCTCGGTGATCTTGGCATCACGGAAGTAGCGCTCCAGCGGCATTTCCTTCGAATAACCCATGCCGCCATGGATCTGCACCGCCTGGTGGGTGATCCACATCGCGGCTTCCGAAGCGGTCAGCTTGGCCACCGCGGCTTCGGTGCTGAAACGCTTGCCCTGGCCCTTCACCCATGCGGCGCGCAGGGTCAGCAGCAGCGCTGCGTCCAGCTTGCACTTCATGTCGGCGATCTTGGCCTGGGTCATCTGGAAGGTACCGATGGCCGCGCCGAACGCCTTGCGCTCCTTCACGTATTCCAGGGTCGCTTCATAGGCGGCACGGGCGATGCCGATGGCCTGCGAAGCGATGCCGATGCGGCCAGCATCAAGCACGCTCATGGCGATCTTGAAGCCCTCGCCTTCCTGGCCCAGCACGTCTTCGGCCTGCGCCACGTAATCGTTGAACTCGATCTCGCAGGTGGCCGAAGCACGGATGCCCAGCTTCGGCTCGGTCTTGCCGCGGCCGAAACCCGCCTTGTCGGTATCGATGATGAAGGCGGTGATACCACGCGCGCCCTTGTCCGGCTCGCTCATCGCGAACAGCACGATGTACTTGGCCACCGGGCCGGAGGTGATCCAGCTCTTCTTGCCGTTGATCACGAAGGTGCCGTCGGCCTGCTTCACCGCGCGGCAGCGCATGGCGGTCGCGTCCGAACCCGACTGCGGCTCGGTCAGCGCGAATGCACCGATGGCCTCGCCTTCGGCGATCGCACGCACGTAGGTCTGCTTCTGCGCTTCGGTACCGTGAGTGAGGATGCCGTTGCAGAACAGCGAGTTGTTCACCGACATGATGGTCGAATGGGCTGCGTCGGCGGCGGCGACCTCCACCATCGCCAGCACGTACGCGATCGGGTCCATGCCCGCGCCGCCGTATTCGGTCGGCACTTCGATGCCCATCAGGCCGTTCTCGCCGAGCAGGCGGATGTTGTCCAGCGGGAACTCGCCGGTACGGTCATGGTGCTCCGCGCTCGGAGCGATCTTCTCCTGCGCGATCCGCCGCGCCACGTCCTGCAACATCAACTGCTCTTCAGTAAAGCTGAAATCCACAACACCCTCCCGGGTACATGATGTTATGGGCCGCGCACGGCGTGCCCAGGTGCCCCGATTGTACCGGGGCCGGCGGCTTCCGTACGCCAGCGACTTGACCGCGGCAGGCCTTCTCAGCGAATATATCTCTATATCGCGATAGGTAGATATTTATGGATCTTGAAGACTGGTCGACCCGCCTGAAGGTGTTCGCCGATGCGACCCGCGTGCGCCTGCTGGCGCTGCTGGAGCAGGAGGAACTGACCGTGGCCGAACTGTCGGCGATCACCCGGCTGGCACAGCCGCGGGTGTCCACCCATCTGGCGCGCCTGAAGGAAGCCGGCCTGGTTCGCGACCGCCGTGCCGGCGTGTCGGCCTATTACCGCTTCGACGAGGCCCAGCTGGACCCCGCGCAGCGTGCATTGTGGCATGCCTTGAGCAATGGAAGCGACGACCCGCTGCTTCGCCAGGACGCCGAACGCGTCGCCGCCGTGCTGGCCCACCGCGCCTCCGACCAGAACTGGGCCGACAGCGTGGCCGGCGACATGGAGCGCCACTATTCTCCAGGCCGGACCTGGGAGGCCCTTGCGCGCACCGCGCTGCCACTGCTGGAAACCGGCGACGTGCTGGACATTGCCTCCGGTGATGGCGTGCTGGCCGAACTCGTCGCCCCGCATGCCAAGCGCTACATCTGTATCGACACCAGCGCACGCGTGGTCGCCGCCGCCAGCGAGCGCCTGCGCCGCCTGCCCAATGTGGAAGTGCGCGAGGGCGACATGCACGCCCTGCCGTTCAAGGACGGCAGCTTCGACCTGGTGGTGCTGATGCATGCGCTGACCTACGCCAGCAAACCGGCGCAGGCGGTGACCGAAGCCGCACGCGTGCTGCGCCCCGGTGGCCGCCTGCTGCTGTGCAGCCTCGCCCGCCACGAGCACAAGGCAGCAGTGGAGGCTTACGGCCACGTCAACCTCGGTTTCAGTGACAAGGAACTGCGCAGGTTCGTCGACAAGGCCGGCCTGCAGGTGTCCAGCCTGGAGACGGTCACCCGCGAAAAGCGTCCGCCGCACTTTGAAGTGATTTCACTGATCGCCAACAAGCCCTGAGCCGAGACCGCCATGCCTGCCCTGCCCTGGTTGCATCCTGATCGTGCCAACGCCCTGCTCGACGCCCTGCGCGAGCGGATCCTGATCATCGACGGCGCGATGGGTACGATGATCCAGCGCCATGGCCTGCAGGAAGACGATTACCGTGGCGAGCGCTTCGCCGATGGCTACGACCATCTGCATGGCCCCGGCTGCGATCACGCAACACCGGAAGGCCATGACCTGAAGGGCAACAACGATCTGCTGCTGCTGACCCGGCCGCAGATCGTCGCCGACATCCACACCGCCTACCTGGAAGCGGGCGCGGATCTGGTCGAGACCAACACCTTCAACGCCACGTCGGTCAGCCAGGCCGACTACCACCTCGAACACCTGGTGTACGAATTGAACAAGGCCGGTGCCGCAGTTGCGCGAACCTGCTGTGATGCAGTGGCTGCGACCACGCCGGGCAAGCCCCGCTTCGTGATCGGGGTGATCGGCCCCACCAGCCGCACCGCCTCGATCAGTCCCGACGTCAATGATCCGGGCTTCCGCAACACCAGCTTCGACGAGCTGCGCGACACCTACCGCGAAGCGATCGAGGGCCTGATCGACGGCGGTGCCGACACCCTCATGGTCGAGACCATCTTCGACACGCTCAACGCCAAGGCGGCGCTGTATGCGCTGGAAGAGGCTTTTGATGCGCGTGGCGCGCGCTTGCCGGTGATGATCTCCGGCACCATCACCGACGCGTCCGGACGCACCCTGTCCGGGCAGACAGCGGAAGCCTTCCATGCCTCGCTGGCGCATGCACGACCGCTGTCGATCGGACTGAACTGCGCGCTGGGTGCCGATGCCATGCGCCCGCACGTGGAAACCCTTGCACAGGTCGCCGGCTGTTATGTCAGCGCACACCCCAATGCCGGCCTGCCCAATGCCTTCGGCGAGTACGACGAAACGCCGGAGGACATGGCCAGTACCCTGCGAGGCTTCGCCGAAGATGGCCTGCTGAACCTGGTCGGCGGCTGCTGCGGTTCCACCCCGGACCATATCCGTGCAATTGCCGAGGCCGTGGCCGGGCTGCCGCCGCGCGCCCTGCCCGGTTCCCAGGAGCAGCAGGCCGCATGAGCACCTCGCCCTACACCCGCCTGTCCGGCCTGGAACCGCTGGTCATTACCCCGGATCTGCTGTTCATCAACGTCGGCGAACGCACCAACGTCACCGGCAGCGCGCAGTTCCGCAAGCTGGTCAAGGAAGGCCGCTACGAAGAAGCGGTGGACGTGGCCCGCCAGCAGGTGGCCAGCGGCGCGCAGATCCTCGACGTCAACATGGACGAGGGCCTGATCGATTCGGAAGCGGCGATGACCCGCTACCTCAACCTGATCATGTCCGAGCCGGACATCGCGCGTATCCCGGTGATGGTCGACTCCTCCAAGTGGAGCGTGATCGAGGCCGGCCTGAAATGCCTGCAGGGCAAGAGCGTGGTCAACTCGATCTCGCTGAAGGAAGGCGAGGCACTGTTCCGCGAACACGCACGCAAGGTCCTGCGCTATGGCGCCGCCGCGGTGGTGATGGCCTTCGATGAAAGCGGGCAGGCCGATACCTGCGCGCGCAAGGTCGAGATATGCACCCGCGCCTACCGCATCCTCGTCGACGAGATCGGTTTCCCGCCGCAGGACATCATCTTCGACCCGAACATCTTCGCCGTCGCCACCGGCATCGAAGAGCACGACAACTATGCAGTGGACTTCATCGAAGCCACCCGCATCATCAAGCAGACGCTGCCGCACTGCCATGTGTCCGGCGGTGTCTCCAACGTGTCGTTCTCGTTCCGTGGCAACGAAACGGTACGCCAGGCCATCCACTCGGTGTTCCTGTACCACGCCATCGCCGCCGGCATGGACATGGGCATCGTCAACGCCGGCGCCATGCCGATCTACGACGAGCTGGAGCCGGAACTGCGCGAGCGCGTGGAGGACGTGATCCTCAACCGCCGCAGCGACGCCACTGAGCGCCTGCTGGAAATCGCCGAGCGCTACAAGGGCAAGAAGGGCGCGGCAAAGACCGAGGACCTGGCCTGGCGCGAGAAGCCGGTGGCGCAGCGCCTGGCGCACGCGCTGGTGCATGGCCTGGACGCCTATGTGGAAGAGGACACCGAACTGGCCCGCCAGGCCTCCAGCCGCCCGCTGGATGTGATCGAAGGCCCGCTGATGGACGGCATGAACGTGGTCGGCGACCTGTTCGGCGCCGGCAAGATGTTCCTGCCGCAGGTGGTGAAGTCCGCGCGCGTGATGAAGAAGGCGGTGGCCTACCTGCTGCCGTACATCGAAGCGGAAAAGGCGCGCAGCGGCGACACCGCCAAGAGCAACGGCAAGATCATCATGGCCACGGTGAAGGGCGATGTGCATGACATCGGCAAGAACATCGTCGGCGTGGTCCTGGCCTGCAACAACTTTGAAGTAGTCGACCTTGGCGTGATGGTGCCGGCACAGAAGATCCTCGATGCCGCCCGTGAACACAACGCCGACCTGATCGGTCTGTCCGGGCTGATCACTCCGTCGCTGGAGGAGATGAGCCACGTCGCCCGCGAGATGCAGCGCCAGGGCTTCGAGCTGCCGCTGCTGATCGGTGGCGCCACGACCTCGCGTGCGCATACCGCGCTGAAGATCGACCCGCATTACAAGGCCCCCACGGTGTGGGTGAAAGATGCCTCGCGCGCGGTCGGCGTGGCCCAGTCGCTGATCTCGCGTGACCTGCGTGAAGCCTTCGTTGCCGCCAACGAGGCCGACTATGCCGAGATCCGCGCGCGCCACCGCAATCGCGGCGATGCCAAGCGCCTGGTCACGCTGGAACATGCACGCGGGCAGAAATTCCAGGGAGGATGGGACAGCTACACGCCGCCGGCACCGAACCAGCCCGGCCTGCACGTATTCGACGACTACCCGCTGGCCGAACTGGTCGACTACATCGACTGGACGCCGTTCTTCCAGGCCTGGGAGCTGGCCGGCAAGTTCCCGGCCATCCTCACCGACGAGATCGTCGGCACTCAGGCCAGCGATCTGTACAAGGATGCCCGCGCGATGCTCGAGCGCATCGTCGGCGAAAAGTGGCTGACCGCCAAGGCCGTGTTCGGCCTGTGGCCGGCCAACAGCGTCGGCGACGACGTGCGCGTGCAGCACCCGCAGGGCGAGACCACGCTGCACTTCCTGCGCCAGCAGGTGGACAAGCCGCCCGAGCGCCCCGATTTCTGCCTGGCCGATTTCATCGCGCCGGCCGACAGTGGCCAGCAGGACTGGATCGGCGCCTTCGCGGTGACCGCCGGCATCGGCATCGACGCCCACGTGGCGCGCTTCGAGGCCGACCATGACGATTACAACGCGATCCTGCTCAAGGCCCTCGCCGACCGCTTCGCCGAAGCGTTGGCCGAGCGGCTGCACCAGCGCGTACGCACGGAATTCTGGGGCTACGACCACGCCGAGACGCTGGACAACGAGGCACTGATCGACGAACAGTATCGCGGTATCCGCCCCGCGCCGGGCTATCCCGCCTGCCCGGAGCACAGCGAAAAGCGCTGCCTGTTCGACCTGCTGCAAGCCGAAGCGAACGCCGGCATGGCGTTGACCGAGAGCTTCGCGATGCTGCCCACCGCAGCGGTATCGGGTTACTACTTCAGCCACCCGCAGAGCCAGTACTTCGTGGTCGGCCGGCTCAGCCGCGAACAGGTCGGCGACTACGCACGCCGCAAGGGCGTGGACCGCGCCCAGGCCGAGCGCTGGCTGGCCTCCAACCTCGACTACGATCCCGAATGACACAGAAAAGGGGCGGAGGGGATCAAGTCGTTTGTGCCCCAAACGACTTGATCCCCTCCGTCCCCCTTTTTGCTTCATCATTCCGCGATGACTGTCCCCGTTGCCCGCCTCTCCAGCTTCTACCTGTTCTACTACGCAGCGCTCGGTGCGTTCACCCCGTACTGGAGCCTGTTCCTCACCGCGCGCGGCATGAGCGTGACCGCGATCAGCGTGATGATGGGCCTGTGGTATGCAACGCGTGTGGTTGCGCCCAGCACCTGGACCTCGCTGGCGGCGGCCTCGCCACGGCCGATCCGCCTGCTGCGTATCGGCTGCCTGCTGACCCTGATCAGCTTCGCCGCGTTCCTGCTTCCTCTGCCGCAGCCGTGGATGTATCCGGCAATGGTGGTGTTCTGCTTCTTCTACAACGCGGTAATGCCACAGTTCGAGTCGATCACCCTCACCCATCTCGGCAGCGACAGCCATCGCTACGGCCTGATCCGGGTCTGGGGCTCACTGGGCTTCATCGCCATCGTGACCCTGTTCGGCTGGCTGATCGAAGGTGACGGCACCTCCAGCCGCGCCGGGCTGCTGCCGTGGATGATGCTGCCGCTGTTCGTCCTGCTGGTCGCTTCCGCCTTCAGCAATCACTACGCGCGCGGCATCGGCCGGACCGAAGGCGACGCCAGCGGCTTCTGGCAGATCGTGCGCCGCCCTCCGGTACTCGCGTTCTTCCTCGCTGCCTTCATGGAGCAGCTTTCGTTCGGACCGTACTACACGTTCTTCTCGGTCTACATGGACCATCACGGCTACCGCACATCCACGCTCGGCCTGCTGTGGACCATCGGCGTGGTGTTCGAGGTCGGCGTGTTCTTCACCATCGGCCGTTTCTTCCGTCGCTACGACGCCAGCTGGATGCTGCTGATCGCGCTGGTCAGTTCCTGCCTGCGCTGGGCGGTCACCGCGCTGTTCCCGGAGAACCTGCCGGTGATGCTGCTGGCCCAGACCGCGCATGCGCTCGGCTTTGCTGCTTTCTTCGCCGCAGCCATGCAGATGCTGGCGACCTATTTCCCGGGCCGCCTCAACGGCCATGGCCAGGGCCTGCTGTACGGTTTCTCGTCCGGTGTCGGCGGCGTGCTGGGCGCGCTCATTGCCGGCCAGCTGTGGAAGATCGACGATGGCCGCACCGCATTCCTGGCGGGGAGCGGGTTTGCCCTGGTCGGCGCATTGCTGTGCTTCTTCGCACTGAGCCTGCCGTTGATCCGTGCACGCCGGAACCGCTCCGAGGCCTGACGACGGCGCCAGTCCTACTGCTGCAGCAGTACCTGCTGCAGCGATGGCAGAAGCACACGGTTGCCATGCGCGCTGAGGTGGTCGCCATCGAAGAACAGCGGCCGGCCATCGCGCTGCGCCCGGCACAGCACGTCATCGCACAGCACCGGCATCGGATCCCACAGCACACCGCCTGGCAGGCCATCGACCACCTGCTGCAGGCTGCCCAGCATCGGTGCCCGCAACGTTTCCATCGCCTCGCGCATGCTGTCCAGACCATTGCGGCAGACCTCGTTACGTGAATTGAAGCGATCCGAGCATCGATACGGCGGCGCCGGCAGCACCGGTTTGGGCGCCTCCAGCACGATGCGTACACCACGCTCTGCCAACGGCCGCCATTGGGCGATCGCCTCCACCACCTCGGCCTCACGCCCCGCCGTGGCTTCCGGGGTCAGCTCGCCCGCCAGCTGCGCCTGCGCATCGAACAACACGAACTGATCGGACAAGCGCGGTATGCGCAGCGACACCAGCACCACGGCATCACCCGGCTGCGCACGCCGCGTGATGTCGGCGAGCACCGCCGCATCGAAATCGCCACAGCCCGCGCCCGCACCCCGCCACTTCTGCAGGCTCACCTGCGGGCATCCACCACGGCCATAGAGGACGACCTCCGAACCGGTCTCAAGCGCCAGTCGCTGCAGTAGTTCGATGTAGGCCATCGCATGCGAATCGCCGGCAACGAACACCCGCTTCGACGTACCGGCCGGCAGCGGCCGGTTGCAGGCCCCACGGGCATAGGTGCGCATGCTGCCGCCCGCGAAGCGCTGCTTGTCCGTCACCAGTGCACAATCGGGATAGTCGCCTGCCACGCTCTTGCCGTTGGGATACCAGTCGGCCGGATGCCGGCTGACCGTGCTCAGTGATATCCACGGTGCCTGCAGGTACAGCACCGTCTGGGTGCCGGCCGCGACCAGCAGCACAGCCGCACCTGCCAGCACCCAGCGACCCGGGCGCAGACGCTGCGCCCATGGCCCCCGGAACGGTTGTTCTACCCAGCGCCACGACACCCACGACAGCAGCAGCACCAGCGCCATCGCAGCGGTCATCTGCAGGGGCGTCTGCAGGCCCACGGTCCAGCGCATCAGCACGAACACCGGCCAGTGCCACAGATACAGTGAGTACGACAGCAGGCCAATGGTGCGCATCGGCCTGCTGGCCAACAGGCGTGCCACCCAGGCCTGCGGATGATGATGCAGCGCCCATAGCAGGCCTGCCGATGCAAAGGTCGGCAGCAGGCCATCAGGCCACGGCGAACGGCCGGCCCGTGCGCTCCACAACGCCCAACTCAGCAAAGCCAACGCCACCACCGCGAGCAGCGAGAACACGGGCGCAGCGCGCTTCAATGCCGCCCCCGTCACTTGATCGAGTGATGCGCGCACGTGCAGCAACTGGAACAACAGTACGCCAACACCCAGTTGCCACAGCCGCGTAGTGGTGGCGTAGAACGCCCACGATGGGGGTGCCTCGCGCAGGCCCAGCACCGCCGCATGCAGCAGCGACGCCGCACTGACCACGGCAAACAATCCCAGGCTCATCCAACGCCCGCGCGCGCCGCGCGCCCAGGCCAGGAACAGCAGCGGGAACAGCAGGTAGAACTGCTCCTCCACGCCCAGCGACCAGGTATGGGTGTAGGGATTGAATTCGGCCTTGGGCGCGAAATAATCGTTGCCGATCAGCGCCAGTACCCAGTTGCTGAAGCCGAAGAATGCCATCAGCCCGGTCTTGTCACTGGCCTCGCTGAGCCAGGACTCGGGAATGAACAGTACGCTGGCGACGGCGGTCAACAGCAGGCAGCTGATCAGCGCAGGTGCGATGCGACGGATGCGGCGCGAATAGAAGCGCAGCATCGACTGCCACAGCGACAACGGCGGCAGCCGTTGCACCGACGCGCTGACCACAAACCCGGAAATGACGAAGAACACGTCTACGCCGGTGAACCCGCCTGGCAACCAGGCCGGGTCAAGGTGGAACACGATGACGGCCAGTACGGCAATCGCGCGCAGGCCGTCAATGTGCGGTACGTAGCCACGGCTTGGATCAGCGGTCATCCCTTTCTCCCGACCGCAGAGACAGTGCCGTCCGCAGTGGTTGCGCCTTTACCAGACCAGGTCGTCCGGCACCTGGTACTGCGGGTCCGCGTACGGATCTTCCTCGGTCGGCGCATCCGGATCGACCTTCAGCGCCACCGAGGCGGCGAACACCGCTTCGGACTGCGCCAGCACGTCGGCGGTTACCAGCAGGTAGCGGCCATTGAGCTGCACCACGCCCAGCTCACCGGCATTGAGCGCGGTCAGCTGTTCGGCGGTCACGTAGATGCGCTTGATCTTGCCGCCATACGGGAAGTGACGCGCGATGTCCGCCGCCTCGGCGTTGAGGCTCTTGTCCTTCAGCAGTTCTTCCAGCTTGGCCTTCGCCTCGCGGCGAACGCGTGCTTCTTCCTGCTTCAGGCGCTCGGTCTCGATGCGCTCTTCCTTCTCCCGCTGCGCGCGGATGGCATAGGCCTTGGCCAGGTCCATCTCTTCGGCGCTGCGCGGCTTGCGCGGCCCCTGCTGTCCCTGGCCACCGCGCGCATGCCCGCCGGGCTTGCCCGCGCCACCATGACCGTGCCCGCGACGCTCGCCGGGCTTGTGTTCGCCCTTGCCTGCGCCCTGCGGCTTTCCATTGCCGTTGCCACCCTTGCCCTGCGGGCGGCCATCACGACGGGGGCCATCATTCTTGCGCTCGGGCTTGGGCGCGGGCTTGAAGCCCAGGCCCATCAGCTGGTCGCGGAGGGTATCGCTCATAGGATTCGGATCAGTAGTGCGGCGGCGGCGGTTCGCTCGCCGGATCAGAAGAATTCAGTGCGTTGCGGACCTTGCCCAGGTCTTCCAGCAGCACGCGCAGCACATCGGCGTTGCGCATGCCCTGCATGCGGGCATCAGCCAGCGCATCGCTCAGTTCGGCCAGCGCCTGTTCCTGGAAGGACACGCGCATTTCCAGCTCGACCAGGCGCGCTTCCAGCGCCTGCTCGCGTTCAGTGGGCATATCAGACATGCAACGAGCGCCCCCGGCCAATGCCGTAGTACGCAAGACCTGCAGCTTCCACTTCGCCCGGCTCATACAGGTTGCGGCCGTCGAACACCACTGCGTCCTTCAACTGCTCGCGCAGCTTCTGGAAGTCAGGGCTGCGGAACTGCTTCCACTCGGTGACCACCACCAGTGCATCGGCGCCCTGCAGTGCTTCGCCTGCCGTGCTGCAGAACGTGAGGTCGTCGCGCTCACCGAAGATGCGCTGCGATTCATGCATCGCTTCCGGGTCGTAGGCACGCACCGTGGCACCGCCTTCCCAGAGCTGGGCCAGCAGGCGACGGCTGGAGGCCTCACGCATGTCGTCGGTGTTCGGCTTGAAGGCCAGGCCCCATACGGCGAACGTCTTGCCGCGCACGCCTTCGTCCTCGCCCTTGTCGTAATGGCGCTGGATGAGGGCGAACAGGTGGCCCTTCTGTGCATCGTTGACCGCTTCAACCGCATTGAGCAGCTTCGGCTCCAGGCCATACTGCTGGGCGGTACGGGCCAGTGCCTGCACATCCTTCGGGAAGCACGAGCCACCGTAGCCGGCGCCTGGATAGATGAAGTGCCAGCCGATGCGCGGGTCCGAGCCGATGCCCTGGCGGACCTGCTCGACGTCGGCACCCACGCGTTCGGCGATGTTGGCGATTTCATTCATGAACGAAATCTTGGTCGCCAGCATCGCGTTGGCGGCGTACTTGGTCAGCTCGGCCGAGCGCACGTCCATTTCCACCACACGGTCGTGGTTGCGGTTGAACGGCGCGTACAGGCGACGCATCACCGCCACCGACTCCTCGCTGGTCGCACCGATGATGATGCGGTCCGGGCGCATGCAGTCGGCGACTGCGTCGCCTTCCTTCAGGAATTCCGGGTTGGACACCACGTCGAAGGCGATGTCCGCGCCCCGCGCGGCCAGCTCTTCAGCGATGGCTGCACGCACCTTGTCAGCTGTGCCGACCGGCACCGTCGACTTGTTGACCACCACGGTCGGCACGCTCATGTGCCGGCCGATGGTGCGGGCCACGGCCAGCACGTACTGCAGATCGGCGCTGCCATCCTCGTCCGGGGGCGTGCCAACGGCGATGAACACCACCTGGCCATGCTCGATGGCGGCCGCCGCATCGGTGGTGAACGCCAGCCGCGAGGCGGCATGGTTGGCCTTCACCATCGGCTCAAGGCCCGGCTCATAGATCGGGATGATGCCCTGGTTGAGGCCATCGACCTTGGCCTGATCGATGTCCACGCAGACCACCTGGTGGCCTGCGTCGGCCAGGCAGGTACCGGTCACCAGTCCAACGTAACCGGTACCAAAAATCGCAACGCGCATATCCGTATTCGCTCCTGAATGACTTACGGCAGAACGCCCAGCAGCTCGACGTCGAACGTCAGCGTCGCGTTCGGGCCGATCGGGCCGCCGGGGGTGCCGTTCTCGCCGTAGGCCAGTTCGCCCGGGATCCAGAAGCGGTACTTCGAACCGACCGGCATCAGCGCGACGCCTTCGGTCCAGCCCTTGATCACCTGGTCCAGGCCGAACTCGGCCGGCTGGCGGCCGTAGGAACTGTCGAACACGGTGCCGTTGAGCAGCTTGCCTTCGTAGTTCACGCGCACCTTGCTGCTCGGCAGAGGGCGCTCGCCGCTACCCGGGCGGATCACCTGGTACTGCAGGCCCGACGAGGTGGTCACCACGCCCGGCTGGGTCTTGTTCTTGGCCAGGAATGCGTTGCCTTCCGTGCGGTTGGTCTGCGCAGCCTGGGCGGCCTTGGCCTGCATTTCAGCCTGCTTGGCACCCATGAAGGCCTGGATGGTGGCGGTCGCGTCAGCTTCCGTCATCTTCGGCTGGCCCTTGGTCAGGCCGGTGCTGATCGCGTCAAACAGCGAGGCGACATCGATATCGTCCTTCAGCTGCGCCAGCGACGGGCCCACCGAGTAGGAGCCGATCATCTGCGACACCTTGACGCGGTCGACCTTCGGCGGCTGCGAACCCGGTGCCACGCCCGGCACCTGCTGGCCACTGCGGGCCATCACGACCTGGCGCAGGGCGGCATCGGTGGCCTTGGCCTGTTCCTGGGTGATCTGCGGCTGCAGGCCCTCGAACGAGCGCTCAACGGCGGTGCGCAGGGCGGCCACATCGATCTCTTCGGCGATCGGGGTGAACGACTTGGCCACGTCCAGGCCGATGGCATAGCCGAGCTTCTGCTTGGGGGAATTCAAGGTT
The DNA here is from genome assembly GCF_034508895.1 of Stenotrophomonas geniculata. NCBI lineage: Bacteria > Pseudomonadati > Pseudomonadota > Gammaproteobacteria > Lysobacterales > Lysobacteraceae > Stenotrophomonas > Stenotrophomonas geniculata. The sequence goes on along the minus strand of NZ_CP140571.1, from coordinate 3,545,348 downwards.
GCGGTCTCCTTGGCGGCTGCGGGGGCAGCCGGTTGTTGCGACAGAGCGACACCCGAAGTGCCCATCGCCAGAATCAGAACCGACGCCGCGGCGCCGCGCATTCCCATCTTCATTCGCTGCATTCCTGGAAGTGTCTGGGCGCCGACGTCGGCGCGAAAAGAAGCATTGTCGCACGCATGCCGTCGATGTCGAGGCATGCGTGCCGGATATCAATGCGTGGCGGCTGCCGCCAGCGCCTTGTCGATGGCCGCGGTCAGCTGCGGATCGTCCGGCGTCACCTTGCTGGCGAACTGGGCAATGACCTTGCCATCGCGGCCCACGAGGTATTTGTGGAAGTTCCAGGCCGGCGCAACGCCGGTCGCTGCGGTCAAGCGCTGGTACAGCGGCGTGGCCTGGGTACCGACCACATGCACCTTCTCGAACATCGGGAACTTGACGCCATAGGTCAGGGTGCAGAAGTCCTGGATCTGCTTCTCGTCACCCGGTTCCTGGCCCTTGAAGTCATTGGAAGGGAAGCCCAGCACCGCGAAACCGCGGCCGGCATAGCGCTTCTGCAGCGCCTCCAGCCCTTCGTACTGCGGCGTGTAGCCACACTTGCTGGCGGTGTTGACCACCAGCAGCACCTGCCCGTGATAGCGCTGCTGCAGATTCACCTGCTGCTTGCTGGCCAACGGCCGGTATTCCAGATCGAGCAGGTCGGCCGCCAGCGCACTGGCGGAACCGGCGACACCGGCCACCATCAGGGCCAGCAGGGACAGGCCGCGCAGGCGGCACGGGGAAACGGTCGGCAGGGGCATCAGAGGCGGTCCGCGGTAGCCATTCACAAGGCCCGGCCAGCGCTGGCCGGGAATCGGCCGAACTATAGCACCGGGCTCCGGCACCCCTGATGGCACAGGCCCACACGGGCTTTGCGCTGCGTGGCGGATGCGCTGCCCGGGCGCCATCGATGGCGCAGCGATGACATAGCATGGACATCACTGAATGGAAGGCGGCCCCGGGAAGACCCCTGCGGCAGTGCTAGTTCCCCTTTTAAATCAATCAAATAAAGGGATATTTCAGCAATCTGACCACCCCTGCCATCAGTTGGGGGCGGCAAGGGGTTGCACGTAGGCGTGCCGGTGTTATAGTTGCATACAACACCAGTCACCTGAGACAGGGGGAAGCCATGAACGTCCGGATCCGTCGCAACCTCACCGCGCCCGCGGCCGTCGCTGTTTCGACCCTGCTCGTGCTGGCCTGGTGGGCCACGCCCACCGCCCCTGCTTCTGCCGCTGCTGAAAGCGCGCAGGACGCGACGCTCTCCCCGGCAGGGAACGCCCCCTCCTCCCCCCCTCCCCCGCGTCGGCTGCACAGCGCGCTGTCCATGCCGTACTTCTCGTTCGCCCAGCCGCTGACCCCACGGAGCTGAATATGAGCGACATCCAGTGGAGCGACGGCGCTCCCATCTATCGTCAGTTGAAGGAGCGCGTGATCGCCATGATGCTCGACGGAATCCTCAAGCCGGGCGATGCCCTGCCTTCGGTGCGCCAGGTGGCCGCCGACTATCAACTCAATCCCATCACCGTTTCGCGCGCTTACCAGGAACTGGCCGACGAAGGCCTGGTCGAGAAGCGCCGCGGCCTGGGCATGTTCATGACCGAGCAGGCGGCCACGCAGCTGCGCAGCAGCGAGCGCGACCGTTTCCTCAACGAAGAATGGCCCGCGGTTCTGGAGCGCATCCAGCGCCTGGGCCTGAGCCTCGACGAATTGCTGCCCCAGGGGAAAGTCTGATGAATAGCACTGCAAGTGAGTCGGTCATCACCGCCCGAGGCCTGCGCAAGGCCTACAAGACCACGGTCGCCCTCGACAATGCCAGTTTCAGCATTCCAAGCGGGCGTATCGTCGGCCTGATCGGGCCCAATGGCGCCGGCAAGACCACCGCGCTGAAGGCCCTTCTGGGCCTGACCTCGGTGGAGGGTGAACTGAGCGTGCTCGGCCGCGATCCGCGACTGCACCGCGACGAACTGATGAACGACATCTGCTTCATCGCCGACGTCGCCGTACTGCCGCGCTGGCTGAAGGTCCGCGAGGCGATCGACTTCGTCGCCGGCGTGCACCCGCGCTTCGACCGCGCCCGTTGCGAGCGCTTCCTGGCCAATACCAAGCTGCAGCCGAAGCAGCGCGTGCGCGAGCTGTCCAAGGGCATGATCGTGCAGCTGCACCTGGCGCTGGTGATGGCCATCGATGCCCGCATCCTGGTGCTGGACGAACCGACCCTGGGCCTGGACATCCTGTACCGCAAGGAGTTCTACCAGCGCCTGCTGGAAGACTACTTCGACGAACAGAAGACCATCATCGTCACCACCCACCAGGTGGAGGAGATCGAGCACATCCTCAGCGACGTGATGTTCATCCGCGACGGCCGCATCGTGCTCGACGCGGAAATGGACGACGTCGGCCGGCGCTACACCGAGCTGCTGGTCAATGCCGACCAGCTGGACACCGCCCGCGCCCTGAAGCCGATCGACGAGCGCAGCCTGGCGTTCGGCAAGACCGTGATGCTGTTCGATGGCGTGCCGCGCACCCAGCTCTCCACCCTTGGCGAGACCCGCAGCCCGGGCCTGGCCGATCTGTTCGTCGCCATCATGAAGGGGACCTACGCATGAATGCCGTCAACCACCCCGTCAGCCCGATGGGCACCCTGCGCTGGCTGCTCAAGCGCGAGTACTGGGAGAACCGTGGCGGTTTCCTGTATGCACCGCTGATCGCCGGCCTGATCTCGCTGGTGATGAGCACCATCGGCATCGCCTTTGGCCTGTTCGCTCTGCATCGGGCCGCGCGTGATGGCGGCCTGCACATCGATGGCGAAGACGTGAACATCAACGGCCTGGACCTGGCCCTGCTGACCCGCGACATCAGCACCAAGGACCTGGCCGACCTCGGCAACGGCCTCGACCTGACCCTGGTGCTCAGCTCGGCCTGGCCGTTCCTGGTGCTGGCCTTCGTGGTGTTCTTCTACTGCCTGGGCGCCCTGTACGACGATCGCCGCGACCGCAGCATCCTGTTCTGGAAGTCGTTGCCGCTGTCGGACACGCAGACCGTGCTGTCCAAGGTGATCAGCGCACTGATCGTGGCACCGTTGATCGCGGTGATCGCTGGCATCCTCACCATGTTCGGTTTCATGCTGATCATCAGTGCCGTCGCGCTGCTGCACGGTGGCAGCCCGATGACCCTGATCTGGGGCCCGGCCAGCCCGCTGACCCTTGCCGCTGGGCACCTGGCCTGGATTCCGGTCTATGCCCTGTGGGCCCTGCCCACCGCCGGCTGGCTGCTGCTGTGCTCGGCATGGGCCAGGAGCAAGCCGTTCCTGTGGGCGGTGATGCTGCCGCTGTTTGCCGGCGTCATCATCAGCACCACCAAGGTGATGCCGCTGATCGGCCTGACCACGGGCTGGTTCTGGCAGAACATCGTCGGGCGCCTGCTGCTGGGCGCCGTGCCGGGCACCGACCTGGTGTACCGCCTAAGCGCCGATGAGGGCTCGCGCCGCGATCTCGAGTCGGTCGTCAGTCTGATGTCCCCCGCCTCGCAGCTGAAGTCGCTGGCGATGCCGGAACTGTGGATCGGCGCCGTCGTCGGTGCAGTGTTCATCTTCCTTGCCATCCGCCTGCGCAAGCGCGCCGGCGAGATCTGATCCCATCCATCCGGAGGCATTACCCATGCGTTCCCTGCTCGCCTGTTCTGCGTTGTTGCTGTTGCCGTTGTCGGCGCTGGCCGCCGATGCTCCGAACTGCAAGTTCACTGCTGCCCGCGCGCTGAAGCTGGACGTGGCCGGTGCCAAGACGGTGGTGTTCGAGGTCAACCAGCATGACCTGAAGGTGGTCGCCAGCGCTGGCGGCGGCCAGCTGGACGGCCGCGCCTGCGCGTCCAGCCAGGAATGGCTGGACCAGCTGGTACTGGACCAGCGCAAGGTGGGCGACAAGCTGGTGGTGAGCCTGCGCCGCGACGGCCGCCAAAGTGGCATCAGTCTGGGCAACAGCTACGCCTGGCTGGATATCCGCGGCAGCGTGCCGGACAACCTGCCGCTGCAGTTCAAGGTCGGCTCGGGCGATGCCAGCGTGGAAAACGCACAGTCCCTCAGCGTGGACGTCGGCTCAGGTGACGCGGTGGCCCGCGGCACCCACGGCAGCATCCACGCTGCAGTGGGTTCCGGCGACCTCAACATCGATGGCGGCAGTTCCTTGAATCTGCTGTCGCTGGGTTCCGGCGACGTCACCGTAAGCAACATCAGCGGCGACGCCAGCACCGGTACCGTCGGCTCCGGTGACCTGAAGATCACCGATGTACGTGGCAACGCGCGGCTGGACACGGTGGGCTCGGGTGACATCGAGTTCAAGCGCGTGCAGGGCAACGTTGAAGTGGGCGTGGTCGGCTCCGGCGGCGTCGACCTGGCCGACATCGGCGGCAATGTGCACGTCCGCAGCCACGGCTCGGGCGACATCCACGTCGACGGCGTGCGCGGCACCCTGACCGTCGATCACAGCGGCAGCGGTGACGTCGATCATCGCAACGTCAGCGGGCGGGTCACTCTGCCGCGCAGCAAGTAACCCTCTTCCAGACACTATCAGGGGAACACCATGAACCTGTTGCGCCTGTTGCCCGCTGTGCTGCTGTCCCTGCCGCTGATCGCCTGCGGCGGCACGTCGTCCGCGCCCGACAAGACCGTCGGCAAAAGCGTCGCCGAAGCCACAGGTGGCGTTGGCGAGACCGTCAGAAACGCCATGGACGATGCCCGCAAGGATATCGCCCAGGGCAACATCAAGATCTCGGCGGACAAGCAGCCGCGTGCGGAGATCACCCCGGATGGCCGCCTGCTGATCGCGGGCAAGGAGATCGCTGCCAACGATATCCAGCGCCGCCATCTGCAGGACTACCGCGGCCACGTGGTCGCCATCGCGATGGACGGCATGGATGTCGGTCTGGCAGGCGCCAAACTGGGTGCCAGCGCGGCCGGCGAAGCGCTGAAGGGCATTTTCAGCGGCGACAGCGAAGGTGTCGAAAAGCGCATCAATGCCGAAGCCGAGAAGATCGAAGCCCGGGCCAAGCGCATCTGCGACCGCCTTCCGGCGATGCTGGCCAGCCAGCAGGCGCTCGCACGCGAACTGCCGGCGTTCAAGCCCTACGCGACCATGGACCAGGGCGACGTGGACGACTGCGGCAAGGACACCGTGGTCCAGCGCTAGGCCTGTGACAGATCAGCGCACCCGGCCGGCAGCGGCGTCCGGCTGCCGGCCGTAGTGCGCCGTCCGGCTTACAATGGCGGCCCCGGACGCCCCCGAACCGAATGTCATGAAGAAGCTGTTTCTGCTGCTGACCGCCCTGCTCTGCCTCGGCCTAGTCGGCTGTGACCAGGAATACCGCAACCACCGTGCCGAGCGCGGCAAGCCCAAGATTTCCGTCAGCGAAGGCATGGTCACCGTGCGTCGCCCGCCAGCACCGAACATCATCATCCTCGCCGATGGCACGATGAAGATGGACGAGATCCAGATTCCGCTGGACGACGGACAGAAGCAGATGCTGCAGACCATGTTCGGCAAGCTGCAGGTGCTGCGCCAGAACACCCTGGTGGCCGCACCGGCCGATCCCAACATGCAGCCGGTGAAGATCCAGCCGCCCGAGGGCATGGAAGTGATTCCGACGGACCTGATCCAGCGCATCCCCGAGTTCAAGGATTACACCGACACCTTCGGCAACATCGTCGCCGACCGTCGCTGAAGAAAAACGCCGCCCGAGGGCGGCGTTTCCTTTTGTAGAGCCGGGCATGGGCTCGGCTCTACAGATTACAGAATCCGGATCAACCGCCGCCACCGCCACCGGCCTGGATGCCACCGGCCGTCAGCGCGGCCGGGTCCAGCAGACGACGCAGCTCGGCTTCGGCCAACCCGCTGTCCTCCAGTGCCACGTCCAGCACCGGGCGCTGTTCCTTGTAGGCACGCTTGGCAATCGCCGCAGCCTTCTCGTAGCCGATGATCGGATTCAGTGCGGTGACCAGGATCGGATTACGCGCCAGCGCCTCGGCCACGCGATCCTCACGCACCTTCAGCCCGGCGATCGCGCTGTCCGCCAACAGGGTCGACACGTTGGCGAGCAGGCCGATGCCATCGAGCAGGTTCACCGCGATCAGCGGCAGCGTGACGTTGAGCTGGAAGTTGCCGGTCTGGCCAGCCACGGTGATCGCGGTGTGGTGGCCGATGACCTGCGCACAGGCCATCACGGTCGCTTCCGGAATCACCGGATTGACCTTGCCCGGCATGATCGAGCTGCCCGGCTGCAGTGCCGGCAGTTCGATCTCGCCCAGCCCGGCCAACGGACCGGCGTTCATCCAGCGAAGGTCATTGGCGATCTTGATCAGCGCCACGGCCAGCGCATTGAGCTGGCCGGACAGCTCGACTGCATCGTCCTGCGCGGCCAGGCCTTCGAACTTGTTCTCGGCGCTGTCGAACTTGACACCGGTCTGCTGCTTCAGCGCCTTGGCCACTTGTGCACCAAAACGTGGGTCGGCGTTGATGCCGGTGCCGATGGCGGTGCCGCCCAGCGGCAGGCGACGCACGCGCTTCAGGCTGTCTTCGATGCGCTCCTGCGCCGAGGCCAGCTGTGCGGACCATGCGCCGAACTCCTGCTCGAAGGTGAGCGGCATCGCATCCATCAGGTGGGTACGGCCGGTCTTGACCACCTTGCGCAGGCTGCGGCCCTTCTTGTCCAGGGTCTTGCGCAGGTGCACCAGCGCCGGCAGCAGCTGCTCATGCGTCGCCAGTACCGCCGACACGCGCAGCGCGGTTGGAATCACGTCGTTGGAGCTCTGCCCCTGGTTGACGTGGTCATTGGGATGCACAGCGGCCTTGCCGGCCTTGCCGGCACGGTTGGCCAGGGTGGCGATGACCTCGTTGGCATTCATGTTCGAGGATGTACCCGAACCGGTCTGGTAGACGTCGATCGGGAAGTGCGCGTCCCAGTCGCCGGCAGCCACTTCGGCGGCGGCGGTCTGGATGGCCTTGGCCACATTCTTCGGCAGGTGGCCCAGCTCGGCGTTGACGCCCGCGGCGGCGCCCTTGACCAGGCCCAGGGCACGGATGAAACCGCGCGGCATGCGCTGGCCCGACACCGGGAAGTTCTGCACGGCACGCTGGGTCTGAGCGCCCCACAGGGCGTCCACAGGCACCTGCAGCTCGCCCATGCTGTCGTGTTCGATTCTGAAACCCTTGCTTGCAGCTTTGCTCATTGCATCAACTCCGCACTACTTCAGTTGGGGAAAGGGAAGCGGCGGCTGGCAGGGTGTCGCTTCCCGGGCTGGCGGCTGCGCCAACGATACTCCCTTGCCCGCAGCGTGGGATGACGAGCGCGGGCCAGATCGTTTCATCCGCAGGGCCGTGTTGTAGAACCGAACCTACGCTCGGCTGGCCCGTGGGCGCTGGATTACCCGGAGCAGCCGCGCGTGGGCTCGGCTCTACAGGGCACGCCTGCCCGGCACGTCGTAGAATATGGCCCCCGCCGCTCGTCCCAGCCCTGCCGACATGTCCGATTCCGCCCTGCTCGCCCTGTCCCCGCTCGATGGCCGCTATGCCGGCAAGGTCGATGCCCTGCGCCCGATCTTCTCCGAGTACGGCCTGATCAAGGCCCGCATCACGGTCGAAGTGGAGTGGCTGCTGGCCCTGGCCGCCGAGCCGGGCATCGTCGAGCTGGCCCCGTTCTCCGACGCCGCCGTCGCCCGCCTGCGCGCCCTGGCCGCCAGCTTCAGCCCGGCCCAGGCCGCGCGCGTGAAGGAAATCGAGCGCACCACCAACCATGACGTCAAGGCGGTGGAGTACTTCATCAAGGAACAGCTGAAGGACGACACCGAGCTGGCACCGGCGCTGGAATTCGTGCATTTCGCCTGCACCAGCGAAGACATCAACAATCTCAGCTACGGCCTGATGCTGGAGCAGGCCCGCCGCGAGGTGCTGCTGCCGACCCTGGACGGCATCGCCAACAGCCTGCGCAGCCTGGCCCACGCCCAGGCCGGCCAGCCGATGCTGTCGCGCACCCACGGCCAGACCGCCTCGCCGACCACCCTGGGCAAGGAACTGGCCAACGTGGTCGCGCGCCTGGAGCGCCAGCGCAGGCAGATCGCTGCCGTCGAGCTGACCGGCAAGATCAACGGCGCAGTAGGCAACTACAACGCGCACGTGGCCAGCTACCCGGACGTGGACTGGCCGGCCTTCGCCGAGCGCTTCGTGACCGGCCTGGGCCTGGTGTTCAACCCGTACACCACGCAGATCGAGCCGCACGACAACATCGCCGAGATCGGCGATGCCGCACGCCGCGCCAACATCATCCTGATCGACCTGGCCCGTGACATCTGGGGCTACGTTTCGCTGGGCTACTTCAAGCAGCGCCTGAAGGAAGGCGAAGTCGGCTCGTCGACGATGCCGCACAAGGTCAACCCGATCGATTTCGAGAATGCGGAAGGCAACTTCGGCATCGCCAACGCGCTGTTCGAGCACTTCAGCGCGAAGCTGCCGATCAGCCGCTGGCAGCGTGACCTGACCGATTCCACCGTGCTGCGTGCACTGGGCACCGCGTTCGGCCACAGCCAGGTGGCACTGGATTCGCTGGCCAAGGGCCTGGGCAAGCTGGAAGTGAACCCGCAGCGCCTGGACGCGGATCTGGACGCGGCCTGGGAAGTGCTGGCCGAAGCCGTGCAGACGGTGATGCGCCGCCATGGCCTGCCGAATCCGTACGAGCAGCTGAAGGCGCTGACCCGTGGCCAGGGCATCACCGCCGAGTCGATGCGTGCGTTCGTGCAGGGGCTGGAACTGCCGACGGATGCGAAGCAGCGCCTGCTGGAGATGACCCCGGGCAGCTACACCGGTCTGGCGGAATCGCTGGCGAAGAAGATCTAAGGTTTTCCTGCGGCGGCGGCCGCGGGCGCTGCCTGCGGCAGGCAACGGCAACAGCAACATAAACCTCAAGAGCGGCTCTGGATTGCTGCTAGCTGGGCGGGTCGGGACGGAATTTGAGAGGGACGCGGCTTCGCCGCGTCCCTCTTTGTCTTGGGATCGCTGTAGAGCCGAGCCCACGCTCGGCTGCCTTTCGCAATGGCAACGGCAAGCCGAGCGTGGGCTCGGCTCTACACGAGCAAGCGCAGCGCGCGACCCGCTTTTGCCTTTGATTTTCCTCTTCCATTCCGTGGCGGGCCGCGCAGGAAATTGTCAGGGGCCGGGCGGGTGGGCTGCGCGGGGGTGTCCGCCGCATGGATGCGGCGGCCAAGCTTACAGGGACGTACTTGCAGCGTCCCCCGCGCAGCCCACCCGCCCGGCCAAACCCGGCTTTTGCTTTCAGCGACCAACCCAGACCCGACACGAGGGGCTCCGCCGTTGGCCGGCACCCCGCGACAAACCACCGCACGTGCGCAATCCCAACGAACGTCGGACAATGGAGACCTTGGCGGCCCGCCGCGCCGCCCCTCCCGCTTTCCGCTGCAAGGATTCCCCCATGGCCGCCCGCAAGTCCTCCGCCCCCCTCATCGAAGTCACCGCCCGTCCCGGCCAGCCGCTGGGCATGGCGCCGGCCACCTTCCTGCGCGATTTCTGGCAGAAGCGCCCGCTGCTGATCCGTAACGCCTTCCCGGACTTCCAGACCCCGGTGCAGCCGGAAGACCTGGCCGGGCTGGCCTGCGAGGAAGGTGTACTGGCGCGCCTGATCGAGCACGACAAGGCCCAGGACGGCTGGCGCGTGCGCACTGGCCCATTCCAGGAAGACGTGTTCCCCGCCCTGCCCGACCACGACTGGACCCTGCTGGTGCAGGACGTGGACAAGTGGGACCCGGACGTGCGCGCCCTGATCGAGCACTTCAGCTTCCTGCCGCGCTGGCGCATGGATGACGTGATGATCAGCTTCGCCGCTACCGGTGGCTCGGTCGGCGCCCACGTCGACCAGTACGACGTATTCCTGCTGCAGGCCCACGGCCACCGCCGCTGGCAGATCGATGCCAGCGAATCGATCAAGGGCAAGCAGCCGCCGCTGGGCTTCCGCCCGGACGTGGAACTGAAGCTGCTGAAGGTGTTCAAGCCGACCCACGACTGGGTGCTGGCACCAGGCGACATGCTGTATCTGCCGCCGAACGTGCCGCACCACGGCGTGGCCGAAGACCCCTGCCTGACCTTCTCGTTCGGCATGCGTGCGCCGTCCTCGGCCGAGCTGATCAGCGACTATCTGGACACCCTGATCGCCGATGCCGACGAGAACATCCGCTACCAGGATGCCGACCTGAAGGTGCCGGCCGACCCGAACGAAATCGACACAGTGGCGATGGCGCGGGTGATCACCGCGCTCAATGCCATCCGCATGAACGACCCGGACAAGCTGGGCGACTGGTTCGGCCGCTTCATCACCACCTACCGTGCAGCGGGCGAAGTGATGGCCCACCAGGCCGCACCGGCACCGGAGGAAGTGGCCCAGGCGCTGGCCTCGGGCCTGCTGCTGCAGCGCCACCCGTGGGCGCGACTGGCCTGGCGCCGGGCCAAGCGTGGCGCCAGCCTGTATGTCAGCGGCCAGGACTTCGCGTTGCCGGTGAAGGACGCACAGCGCCTGGCCGGTGCCGAGCAGCTCGACGCCACCGCCTATCGCGGCCTGTCCGACAAAGGCCGCGCGGTGGTCCAGCAGCTGCTGGTCGGTGGCGTGTTCCAGTTGATCGATCCGAACGAGGTGTATGACGCCGAAGACGAGGACGACGGCGAAGACGCCGTGGTGCTCGGCGAAGTGGTCGAAGGCCGTGACCGCGTGGATGCGATAGACGCCGATGCGGTGTCCGACGATGTCCACTCCGTGACCGTGCACGACGACGGCATCGAGGTCATCGTCAACTTCGACGACGACGAGGAAGACGACAGCGACGCCGGCCGCGTCTGAGTCGCCGCCATGGTTCGGGTCCAGCAGGTCAGCCACGCCGACGCCCACGTCGCCATCCACGACGTGCGCCAATGCGTGTTCGTGCAGGAACAGGGCATCGCCGCCGAACTGGAACGCGATGCGCTGGACCCGGTCAGTGCCCATGTGCTGGCGCTGGACAGTGAAAACCAGCCGGTCGGCACCGGCCGACTGGCCCCGGACGGCCGCATCGGCCGCATGGCGGTGCTGGCCAGCCATCGCAGCCAGGGGGTCGGCGAGGCCCTGCTGGAGGCACTGGTCGAGGCCGGGCGCCGCCTCGGCCTGGCCGAACTGCACCTGCACGCCCAGCTGCCCGCCCGTGACTTCTATGCCCGCCAGGGCTTCCTGCCCGAGGGCGAGGTGTTCGAGGAGGCCGGCATCGGCCACCAGCAGATGCGTCGCCGGCTGGGCGCGGCCAGCGCCATCGACGGCCGCGCCGAGGCGGTGGCGATCACCACCGCCATCATCCACCGCGCCCGCCGCCAGCTGTGGCTGCACAGCCGCCAGCTGGACCCCGGCCTGCTTGACACACCGCCGGTGCAGGCCGCCCTGCGCCGCTTCGTCACCGCCCGCCACGACAAGCAGCTGCGGGTGATCGTGCACGATGCGGCTGCCGTTGCCTCTGCCGGGGCACCGCTGCTGGCGTTGGCCCAGCGCCTGCCAAGCGTGATCCAGTTCCGCGAGGTCACCGACCCGGTCGACCGTGCGTTGGCCTCGGCCTGCCTGCTCAACGATGCGGGCGACTTCTACTTTCGTCTGATCGGGCATCGCCTCGACGGCGAGGCCGGCATCGCGCTGCCGGCACGTTCGCAGCCGTTCGAGCAGCAATTGCAGCGTGTCTGGGACCGTTCGCGCGATTGCAGCGAACTGCGCGCGCTCGGCATCTGAGCGCGGGCCACCGCGCCAACCTGTCTGGAAGCGGCACCGGGGGACGCGCGATGCCTCTGGTGGTGCCCCTTCGTGTCCGGTTGGGGGTACAATTTGGCTGTTTGAACGCGCCCGTGCATGGCTATTCATCTTCGTGCCGGGTCCTTCTGAAGCCATACCCCACAAAGCGAATCAGCACCCTCCATCGTGGACAATCAACTGAAGCAGTTTGCGCAATCTTCGCAACTCGCCGGCGGCAACGCCTCCTATGTCGAGGACCTGTACGAGCAGTACCTGGTCTCCCCGGATAGTGTCGATCCCAAATGGAAAACCTACTTCGACGGCTTCAAGGGCCGCGAAGCAGGTGACATCCCGCACTCGGCTGTCATCTCCCACATCGCGGACGCGGCCAAGGATGCGCTGAAAGCCGGCACCGGCAGCGGTGCGGGCGACGAGCGTGAGCGCAATGTCGGTCGCCTGATCACCGCCTACCGCTCGCGTGGTCACTTGGACGCGCGCCTTGATCCGCTGGGGCTGGCCGCACCGGTCAACACCCCGGACCTGGGCCTCCCGTTCCACAGCCTGTCCGATGCCGACCTCAACAGCGAGTTCAGCACCGGCGGCGTCGGCGGCCAGCCGCGCATGAAGCTGCGCGACCTGCTTGCACGCCTGAAGGCGACCTACACCGGCTCGATCGGTGCGGAGTTCATGCACATCTCCGAGGTCGAGCAGCGCCAGTGGATCTACAAGAAGCTGGAAGCGGCCGGTGGCAACTACCAGCTGGACGCTGACACCCAGCGCCGCACCCTGGAGCGCCTGACCGCGGCTGAAGGCCTGGAGCGCTACCTGCACACCAAGTACGTCGGCCAGAAGCGCTTCTCGCTGGAAGGCGGCGACTCGCTGATCCCGATGATGGACACCATCATCCGCAGCGCCGGCAAGGATGGCGTCAAGGACGTGGTGATCGGCATGGCCCACCGCGGCCGCCTGAACGTGCTGGTCAACACCCTGGGCAAGAACCCGCGCAAGCTGTTCGACGAGTTCGAAGGCAAGTTCGAGCACGACGAGCACGCCTCGGCCGGTGACGTGAAGTACCACATGGGCTTCTCGGCCGACGTCGCCACCGAAGGCGGCCCGGTGCACCTGGCGCTGGCGTTCAACCCGTCGCACCTGGAAATCGCCGACCCGGTCGTGGCCGGTTCCGTGCGTTCACGCCAGGAGCGCCGCAAGGACACCGCCCGCAAGCAGGTCATGCCGATCCTGATCCACGGCGACGCGGCCTTCTCCGGCCAGGGCGTGGTCATGGAGCTGTTCCAGATGTCGCAGGCCCGCGGCTTCGCCGTCGGCGGCACCGTGCACATCGTGGTCAACAACCAGGTCGGCTTCACCACCTCCAACCCGCTGGATACGCGTTCCACGCGCTACGCCACCGACGTGGCGAAGATGATCGCCGCCCCGGTGCTGCACGTGAACGGCGATGATCCGGAAGCGGTGGTGTTCGCCGCGCAGCTGGCCTTCGAGTTCCGCCAGAAGTTTGCCAAGGACGTGGTCATCGACCTGATGTGCTACCGCCGTTGGGGTCACAACGAGGCCGACGAACCGGCGATCACCCAGCCGCTGATGTACCAGGTGATCCGCAAGCACGCCACCACCCGCGAGATGTACGCCGAGCAGTTGGAAAAGGCGGGCGTGATCGCCGCCGGCGCCGGCAAGGCGATGGTCGATGCCTACCGCGAGAAGCTGGACGCCGGTGAAGTGACCACCGAGCTGGCCAAGGTCGAGAAGACCCCGCCGACCAGCCCGCTGTTCGTCGATTGGCCGAAGCTGCTGGAAGGCAAGCTGTCCGATCCGATCTCGACCAAGGTCGAGAAGAACAAGCTGGTCGAGCTGGCCAAGCTGATCAACACCATTCCCGAAGACGTGCAGCTGCACTCGCGCGTGGCCAAGGTCTACGACGACCGCCGCAAGATGGCCGCCGGCGAGATCCCGGGCGACTGGGGCTTTGCCGAGAACCTGGCCTACGCCACCCTGCTCGATGAAGGCCATGCACTGCGCCTGGTCGGCCAGGACGTGGGCCGCGGTACGTTCACGCACCGCCACGCGATCCTGCACGACCAGAAGACCGACAACTACTACATGCCGCTGCGGCAGCTGGTGGATTCGCCGGAGAAGGCCACCGTCATCGATTCGCTGCTGAGCGAAGAAGCGGTGATGGCCTACGAGTACGGCTTCTCCACCACCGATCCGAACACGCTGTGCATCTGGGAAGGTCAGTTCGGCGACTTCGCCAACGGCGCCCAGGTGGTGATCGACCAGTTCATCGCCGCCGGTGAAGCCAAGTGGGGCCGTATTTCCGGCCTGACCCTGCTGCTGCCGCATGGCTATGAAGGGCAGGGCCCGGAACACAGCTCGGCGCGCCTGGAGCGCTTCCTGCAGCTGTGCGCGCTGGAGAACATGCTGGTTGTCGTGCCGTCGACCCCGGCGCAGGCCTTCCACATGCTGCGTCGCCAGCTGCACATGACCACCCGCAAGCCGCTGGTGGTGATGTCGCCGAAGTCACTGCTGCGCCACAAGCTGGCCGTGTCGACCCTGGACGAGCTGGCCAATGGCGAGTTCCAGCACCTGATCGGCGACGCCAGCGCGGACGCCAAGAAAGTCAAGCGCGTGGTGCTGTGCTCGGGCAAGGTCTACTACGACCTGCTGGAAGACCAGACCAAGCGTGGCCAGGACGACGTGGCGATCATCCGCGTGGAGCAGCTGTATCCGTTCCCACGTGCACTGCTGGCTGCCGAACTGAAGAAGTACGGCAAGGCCACCGACGTGGTGTGGACGCAGGAAGAACCGCAGAACCAGGGTGCGTGGTACCAGATCCGCCACCACCTGCAGTTCTGCCTGGCCGATGGCCAGAACCTGCACTACGCCGGTCGCGCACGTTCGGCTTCGCCGGCTGCCGGTCACATGGCTGACCACGTCCGCGAACAGCAGCAGCTGGTCGCCGACGCACTGGTCAACCCGTTCAACGACACGTTCGCTGAATAATCCTCCCCCTATTTAGAAGACAAACCAGGAAGCTCCCGCAATGGCCACCGAAGTCAAAGCCCCGGTACTGCCCGAATCCGTCGCCGACGGCACCATCGCCACCTGGCACAAGAAGGTGGGCGACGCCGTCAAGCGCGACGAAAACCTGCTTGACCTGGAAACCGACAAGGTCGTCCTGGAAGTGCCGTCGCCGGTCGACGGCGTGCTCAAGGAAATCAAGTTCAAGGAAGGCGATACCGTGACCTCCAGCCAGGTCGTGGCGATCATCGAAGAAGGCGCCGTGGCTGCTGCCCCGGCTCCGGCTGCTGAAGCCGCTCCGGCGGCTGCCGCTGCCCCGGCCGCCGCTGCTCCGGCCGCAGCCGCCGCTCCGGCCCCGGCTGCCAAGTCGGCCGCCGACGCCCTGCCGCCGGGCGCCCGCTTCACCGCCATCACCGAAGGCGTGAACCCGGCCGACGTCGACGGCACCGGCCGTCGCGGCGCGGTGACCAAGGAAGACATCGTCAACTTCGCCCGCAACGGCGGCGCCGGCAAGGCCGGTGGCGCACGTCCGGAAGAACGCGTGCCGATGACCCGCATCCGCAAGCGCATCGCCGAGCGCCTGATGGAGTCGAAGAACTCCACCGCCATGCTGACCACCTTCAACGAAGTCGACCTGTCCAAGGTCTCGGCGGCGCGCAAGGAACTGCAGGACGAGTTCGTCAAGGCACACGGCATCAAGCTGGGCTTCATGAGCTTCTTCGTGAAGGCCGCGGCCAATGCCCTGCAGCGCTTCCCGCTGGTCAACGCCTCGATCGACGGCGACGACATCATCTATCACGGCTACTCGGACATCTCGATCGCCGTGTCGACCGAGAAGGGCCTGGTCACGCCGGTGCTGCGCAACGTCGAGCGCATGTCGTTCGCCGACATCGAGAAGACCATCGCCGACTACGCCAAGAAGGCCCGTGACGGCAAGCTGAGCCTGGAAGAACTGCAGGGCGGCACCTTCACCGTGACCAACGGCGGCACCTTCGGTTCGCTGCTGTCGACCCCGATCATCAACCCGCCGCAGAGCGCCATCCTGGGCATGCACGCCATCAAGGAGCGTCCGATCGCCCAGAACGGCCAGGTCGTGATCGCGCCGATGATGTACCTGGCGCTGTCGTACGACCACCGCATCATCGACGGCAAGGATTCGGTGCAGTTCCTGGTGGACATCAAGAACCAGCTGGAAAACCCGGGCCGCATGCTGTTCGGCCTGTAAGACACCTCCCGCCCCTCCGCGCCTGCGCGGAGGGGTTCTGGTAATGCATCAAGGAATAATTCAATGGCTGAACAATTCGACGTCGTCGTCATCGGTGCCGGCCCGGCCGGTTACCACGCTGCCATCCGCGCGGCCCAGCTGGGCCTGAAGACCGCCTGCATCGACGCAGCGCTGGGCAAGGACGGCAAGCCGGCCCTCGGCGGCACCTGCCTGCGCGTGGGCTGCATCCCGTCCAAGGCGCTGCTGGATTCCTCGCGCCAGTTCTGGAACATGGGCCACATCTTTGGCGACCACGGCATCAGCTTCAAGGATGCCAAGATCGACGTCGAGGCGATGATTGGCCGCAAGGACAAGATCGTCAAGCAGTTCACCGGCGGCATCGGCATGCTGTTCAAGGCCAACAAGGTCGCCGCCTATTACGGCTTCGGCGAGCTGCAGCCGGGCAACGTGGTCAAGGTCACCCAGCATGACGGTTCCATCGTCGAGCTGAAGGGTACCAACGTCATCATCGCGGCCGGTTCGGATTCAATCGAACTGCCGTTCGCCAAGTTCGACGGCGAGACCATCGTCGACAACGTCGGCGGCCTGGACTTCACCGAAGTGCCGAACCGCCTGGCGGTGATCGGCGCCGGCGTGATCGGCCTGGAACTGGGCAGCGTGTGGAAGCGCCTGGGCGCCGAAGTCACCATCCTGGAAGCACTGCCGGAGTTCCTGGCCGTGGCCGACGCCGAAGTGGCCAAGACCGCTGCCAAGGAATTCAAGAAGCAGGGCCTGGACATCCGCCTCGGTGCCAAGGTCTCCAAGACCGAGATCACCGGCAAGGGCAAGAAGAAGGAAGTCGTTGTCACCTACACCGACAGCGAAGGCGAGAAGACCCTGACCGTGGACAAGCTGCTGGTGGCCGTCGGCCGTCGCGCCGCCACCAAGGGCCTGCTGGCTGAAGGCACCGGCGTCAAGATCAACGAGCGCGGCCAAATTGAAGTCGACGCGCACTGCCACACCGGCGTCAACGGCGTGTGGGCGGTCGGCGACTGCGTGCGCGGCCCGATGCTGGCGCACAAGGGCTTCGAGGAAGGCATCGCGGTGGCTGAGCTGATCGCCGGCCTGCCGGGCCACGTCAACTTCGACACCATCCCGTGGGTCATCTACACCGAGCCGGAACTGGCGTGGGTCGGCAAGACCGAGGCCCAGTTGAAGGCCGAGGGCATTCCGTACAAGGCCGGCAGCTTCCCGTTCGCCGCCAACGGCCGTGCCGTGGCGATGATCGAGCCGGCAGGCTTCGTCAAGATCCTGGCCCATGCCGAAACCGATCGCATCCTCGGCATGCACCTGGTCGGCGCCAACGTCTCCGAGCTGGTGCACGAAGGCGTGCTGACCATGGAGTTCAGCGGCTCGGCCGATGACCTGGCCCGCATCTGCCACGCCCACCCGTCGCTGTCGGAAGTGATCCACGACGCGGCGATGGCGGTCAGCAAGCGCGCCATCCACAAGGCGAACTGATCTGCATCCAGGTAGGTGCCGACCGTTGGTCGGCACGCGCCTGCAAACGAAAAACCCCGCCTCGGCGGGGTTTTTTGTTGCCCTTCTTCATGTAGCGCCGAGCCCACGCTCGGCTGCGCACTTGGCGGTCCGAGAAGGCCCAGCCGAGCATGGGCTCGGCGCTACACCTTTTCAGCTGGCTTCTTCGGCGGATCGTCACAGACCCTGTGCTGCACCACCGTCTCGCCAACCTTCCATTCCTTCGTGACCCGGCAGTGCGCCTTGGCCTCCGGCACCTTCGAAGCCGTCGCCCCCGCAGCATTCGCCTCGTCGGCACCGGCTGCCTGCTGGCGCTCCAGCCACGCCGATGGCGGCGCGGGCGGTGTGGCCAGCACCGGGCCTGACAACAGGACCAGGCCCATCAGCAACACGGCCCTCATGCCGCCACCGCCCGGCCGCCGAGCAACCGTGCCGGCAACATGAACAGCGCACGCAGGAACGCAAACAGCGCCGAGAAGGTGATGCCGACCAGTCGGAACGGCAGGCTCAGCAGCCAGACGAACGGCCAGGCGATCAGGGCGAGGATCGCCAGCGGCCAGCACAGCACGAACAGCAGGCACCACACACCGAGCGCGAACAGGGTCTTCATCACGGTCTCCTTGTGGCGGCACCTTGCCGCCTGCGGACACCTTGGCGCCCTGCCCTTGCCACGCACAAACGGTTTGCGACGAAACCGGGCTGGGGACGATGAAACCGGTCCAGCGCTGTTGTAGAGCCGAGCCTGCGCTCGGCTTTCCAGAAGCAGCCGAGCGTGGGCTCGGCTCTACAGGAGCTGCACTGCGCCCGGGCGGCCGTGGGTCACCTGGAAGCGCGCCGCGGTGCGCACTGCGGCGTCCGCACGCAGCACGCTGTCGGCGAAGCGCAGCTCCGCCTCAACGGTCTGCCGGTTCAGCTGCAGCTTCCACCAGCCACGGCGGTCGCCATCGAAATAGCGGATATGCGGGTTCTGCGGTATCGATGGCCCGTAATACGGACCATACGGCGTATCGTCGCCGCCGCTGCTGATCGCCGGGGCGATGAATTCGGTCGCCACGACCGGCGCACTGGCCGCGTCGAAATCCAGTTTCAGGTCGTTGACGAAGGTGGAATGCCAGTCACCGCCCAGCACAATGGCATTGCCCTGCCCGCCCGCCTGCAAGGCCTGCAGCAGGCGGTTGCGTGCGGTGGGATAGCCATCCCAGGCGTCGTTCCAGAAGCGCTCGCGCGGTGTGCCACCGTCCAGCCGCAGCTGCGCCATCAGCAGCTGCTGTACCACCACGTTCCAGCGCGTGCCCCGCGCGACGGCCATCGACTGCGCGAACCACGCCTCCTGGCCCGTGCCGAGCATGCTCATGCGTGGATCCAGCGCCGCCTCGCAGCGCGGTGACTCGCCCACACCGCAGGGATTGGCCGGGCGGAACTGGCGGCAGTCGAGCAGCGTCAGCTGTGCAAGATCGCCGTAACGCAGGCGCCGATGCACGCGCAGGCCACCGTTGCCCGCAGGCGTGCTGCGCATCGGCAGGTGCTCGTAGAACGCACGATACGCGGCCGCGCGGCGGATGATGAAATCCTCCATTGAGACGCCGGGCTTCTCCGGGTGGATGCCGGAGTAATCGTTCTGCACTTCGTGGTCATCCCAGATCACCGCGAACGCGTGTGCGGCGTGCGCGGCCTGCAGGTCGGGATCGAGTTTGTACAGCGCGTACTGGTCACGGTAACGTTCCAGGCTCACCGTCTCGCCACTGAACCGCGCCGCATCCAGCGTGCTGCCACGCGCGTTCTGCAGCGGGCTGTATTCATACAGGTAGTCGCCGGCATGCAGCACCAGGTCGACATCACTCTGCGCGATGTCACGCAGCACCGGGTAGTAGCCGCTGTGCCACGCCTGGCAGGTACACAGCGCCAACCGCAACTGCTGCAACTGCGTGTCCAGCAGCGGCGCGGTGCGGAAGTGGCCGACCACGCTTTCCTCATCGCCGTCGCAGGCGAAACGATAGTAGTAATCGCGGCCGGGACGCAGGCCGTTGACCTCCACATGTACCGAATGGGCCAGCTCCGGCACAGCCGCAGCAACGCCCCGCTGCACCAGCCGGCGCATGCCGGGGTCTTCGGCCACGAACCAGCGCACGGGCACCGCCCGCGACGGCATGCCGCCGCCGTTGAGCGGGTCCGGCGCCAGCCGCGTCCACAACACTGCCCCCTGCGGATCCGGATCACCGGCGGCGACTCCGAGGGTGAACGGATCACGCCCCAGCCGCGGCCGTGGGCCGGCCGTGGCCAGCCCTGGCATCGCCGCCAGCGCGATCGCCGCCCCTGTCCCCTGCCACGCCATGCGCAGCAGGCGACGACGGCGCTCCGGATCCACAGGCCCGCGCATCAGAAGCGCACGGTGGCGGTGGCCATCACCTGCCGCGGCGCGCCGACCTGCATGGTCGCCAGGCTGCGGGTCGGGTCGGCGGCGTAGGTGCCGTTGGTGTTGATCGAAGACAGGTAGCGCTTGTCGGTCAGGTTGGTCAGGTTCAGCGCCACGGTCAGGTTCTGTGCCGGGCCGAGCGTGCCGAAGTCATAGGCCACCGACGCATTGACCAGCCAGTAGCTCGGCACCGACACATCGTTGGTATAGGTCACGTAACGCTTGCCGACATGGTTGGCGGCCAGTCGCAGGTCCCACGGGCCCGGGGTCCAGGCCAGGGTGCTGGCGAACATCCACTCCGGTGTGTCGACGGTCGTCTTGCCGCGGGTCGGCACCACGCCGTTGTTCACGTAGTCGTTGTCGTAGGTACTGTCATTCCACGACAGCGCATTGGACCAGGTCAGGTTTTGCATCGGCTTCAACTGCAGGGTCGCCTCGGCACCGCGGCTGGTCACCGAACCGACGTTGGAGAACAGCGCCGGGCAACCGAGGATGCCCACGCACTGCGCGATGGCCAGCAGGCGGTTGTCGAACTTCACGTCATACACCGCCACCGAGGCTTCATAGCCCTGGCCGTAGCCGCGCCAGCCCAGTTCGAGGGTGCGCGACTGTTCCGGCTTCAGGCTCTTCGCGCTGGCATCGAACGCGGCCTGCGGCACGTTGAACGGACTGCCCACGCCCAGTGCATAGGCCGCGATGTTCTTGGCGAACGAACCGAAGATCTCGTTGCCTTCGTTGAGCTTGAAGTTGAAGCCGGCCTGCGGCAGGAAGCCCTTCTTCGAGGTCAGGCTGCTGTTGTTGGCATAGCTGCCCAGCGGTGTGCGCACGCGGGTGCGGGTGTGCGGCGACTTCGCACCGATGTCGATGGTCAGACGGTCATCGAACAGGCGGAAACGGTCCTGCACGTAGAACTGGCGGGTGATGGTGGTGTAGCGCTGGTGCCACACGCGCTGGTCCGGATTACGCAGGAAGAAATCGTCGGTGATCGGGCCGTCGATGTAATAGAAGTTGCGCTGCACGCTGTGGCCGTTGTCCTCGTACCACAGGCCCGCTTCCAGCTCGTGGCCCGCCACGTTCCAGGTGAACGCAGAGGTCACACCGGTGCGGTCGATCGCATACTCGGTAGTGCGGATCGAGATCGGGATCTCGCGGCTGGTACCCGGGTTGGACGGATTGGACGGGCTGAACCAGTGGCCCTGGCCACGGTTGCTGTGGTTGTAGACGTTGACCTTCAGGCGCATCGACTCGTTCAGGCCGAAATCGCCGGCGATGCTGGACAGGTCGTCATTGCGCAGGCCGTGGCCGGAGTAGTACGCATCCCACGGGCTGTTGACGCCGCCGCTGAACTTGCCGCGTGCAGCGGCCACGGCACGGTTCCAGTCCGGCGCGTAGTTGTCCCAGTCCCAGCCGAGACGATCGATCATCTCCAGCGACAGGTCCTGGTAATCGGCCTCGACGCGGCGCGAGGCGTTGAACAGCGCGGTAATCCTGCTGTCCGTTCCGAAGTTGTAGGTGGCCTTGCCGTTGAACTGCTTCAGCTCCTGCGAGCCCTTGCCCTTCCACTTGTCGCCTTCCGAGTATGCGCCGGACAGGTAGGCCGCAAAGCCCTGATGTTCACCAGTCTCCAGGCGCGCATAGCTACGGCGCGCGTTGTCGCTGCCAAAGCCCTGTGCCAGAACCACGCCGTATTCGGTGGACGGGTCGATCGAATAGAACTGGAACACGCCGCCAAGGTTGCTGGTGGACGGCGTACCCAGCGCGCCAATGCCGGTGGAAACCTCCGCGCCGCCCAGGTTCTCGCTGATCACCGCGCGGCTGATGTGCAGGCCGTTGCTGTTGCCGTAGGCCATGTTGCCCAGCGGGATGCCATCAAGGGTGTAGCCCAGGCGGTTCTGGTTGAAACCACGCAGGCTGATGCTGGTGGACCATTCGTAGGCGCCGGTGGCATCAGCCGATTCGAAGTGCACGCCCGGCTTGCTGGCCAGCAGCTTCAGCGGGTTGGCACCCGGCGGCAGGCTCTTCATGTCCTCGGCGGTCACACGCTGCACCTGGCGGGCTTCGCCGCGGCCGATCACCGAGATCGAATCGAGGGTGGTGGCCGACGGCGCGTCGGTCGTGGGGGCGGTTTCAGCGACAGCCAGCGACGGCAGCGAAGCACAGACCAGCAGGGCCAGCAGATTGCGGCGGAGCGGAGCGTGGGACGGCATGGGGGCGGATTCCTTGGGCACGCTGGACGCCGAAGGGCGGCGTCGAAGGGCAGCAGCGGCGGAATCGTAGAAGCGTCGCGTTACATGTCATTTACACGCCACATACGGACGTTTGGTGTTTCGAATGGTTTGCCGGCCAGGAGGAGATTGCCGGCCAGCGGCCGGCACGCCTGTTACTCGAACGAGCCGACCGAATCGTGGGCCAGGTTGTCGAAGCGGGTGTATTCGCCGAAGAACTTCAGCTTGCACGAACCGGTCGGGCCACCACGGTGCTTGCCGATGATGATCTCGGCCAGGCCCTTGTCCGGCGAATTTTCCTTGTTGTAGTAATCGTCGCGGTAGATGAAGACGATCATGTCCGCGTCCTGCTCGATTGCGCCCGATTCGCGAAGGTCGGCCATCACCGGGCGCTTGTCGGTACGTGTTTCCAGCGAGCGGTTGAGCTGCGACAGCGCGATCACCGGCACGTGCAGTTCCTTGGCCAGGCCCTTCAGCGAACGCGAGATCTCCGAGATTTCGGTCGCGCGGTTTTCGCTGTTGCCCGGCACGCTCATCAGCTGCAGGTAGTCGATCACCACCAGGCCCAGGTCGTGCTCGCGCTTGAGGCGGCGGCACTTGGAACGCAGCACTTCCGGCGACACGCCCGGCGTATCGTCGATGAAGATCTTGGTTTCCTTCAGCATCTTGATCGCACTGGTGACGCGGCTCCAGTCCTCGTCTTCCAGCTGGCCGGTACGCAGGCGCTGCGCGTTGATGCGGCCGTTGGAGGAAATCAGGCGCATCGCCAGCTGCGATGCCGACATTTCCATCGAGAACACCGCCACGCCCTTCTTCGATTTGATCGCCGCGTACTCGGCGATGTTCAGCGCAAAGGTGGTCTTGCCCATGGCCGGGCGCGCAGCCAGGATGATCAGGTCGGTCGGCTGCAGGCCGGAGGTCATCGCATCGAAATCGTTGTAGCCGGTCGGCAGGCCGGTGATGTTGCCGCCGTTCTCGAAGCGGCTGCGCAGCTCTTCGAAGGCATCCTTCAGTGCACCGGGCATCGCCACGAAATCGGTACGGCCGCGTGCGCCCTGTTCGGCGATGGCGAACACGCTCTTTTCCGCCGATGCCAGCAGCTCGCTGCTCTCACGGCCCTCAGGCTGGAAACCATCGTTGACGATGTCGGTGCCCACCTGGATCAGCTGCCGCAGCACCGCCTTGTCACGCACGATCTCGGCGTAGGCCACGATGTTGGCCGCCGACGGCGTGGTACTGGCCAGCTCGATCAGATAGGCACCATCGCCCACCAGTTCCATCTTGCCCTGTGATTCGAACCACTCGCCCAGGGTCACCGCATCGAACGGCCGCTCGCGCTCGGACAGCTCACGGATCGCGCGGTAGATCATCTGGTGGTCGCGGCGGTAGAAATCGCCTTCGGTCAGCTGGTCATTGACCCGGTCATAGGCCTCCGGGGCCAGCATCAGGCCACCCAGCACCGCCTGCTCGGCTTCCACCGAATGGGGCGGTACCCGCAACTGGTCGATGCGCGATTCGTCGCGATCGCGATCGAAGCCATCACCGCGCTCTCTGCGGTTGGAACGGAAGCCGGGGCGAGCGGACATGCTGCGGTGTTTCCTGCAAAAGTGGGCCGGACGAGTGTAGGCATGCGCCGACCCCGGCGGCCATGGACAAGCCTGTGGATAAGCCGTGGATAAACGGGGGATATCCGCCGGTGCCTGGCCAGATTGGCGTGGGGGCGTCGCACTGCCTGCGACGGGCGCCGTTGCGGCACCCGAGCGCGCATTATCGCAGATGGGGGTGGCAACCGCTGGCGTCAATCGCCCTTGACGTGAACCGCGATCAGCGCCAGGAACCGGTCCACATAGCCCTGCAGGAACTTCTGCGTGCCTTCGTTGTGGACCGTGCCGTCGGCATCGATCAGGCCGTCCTTGAAATGGATGAACGCCTCGGGTTGGCCGAGCACGTGCATGTCCAGGAAGGCCAGGCTGTTGCGAAGGTGCTGCTGGGCCACGGCGGTGCCGATCTGGCCGATGGAGGCGCCGATCACCGCCGCCGGCTTGCCGGAAAACGCGCTGTCGCCATACGGGCGGGAGCCGATATCGATGGCGTTCTTCAGTACGCCGGGCACGGACCGGTTGTATTCAGGGGTCACGAACAGCACCGCGTCAGCGGCACGCACCTGATCCTTCAGCCGGGTGCCCTGCGGCGGGTACTGGCCATCGAAATCCTGGTCGTAGAGCGGGAGATCGCCGATCTGCACGTACTGGAAGCGCGCGCGGTTGCCAGCGATCTTCTCCAGCGCATGGGCCAGCCTGCGGTTGCAGGACTCCTTGCGCAGGCTGCCGACGAACACGGCGATGGTGGGGACGGACATAGGGACATACTCCTCACGGTGCGGGAGGCCCAGCCTAGACGCCGGGCCCGTGCCGTCCGGTGAAGATCAGCCGCCGGTCACGCCGGCCCGCACCTGCCGCCAATGCGCCTGCCAAGCCTGGAACATCAGCACGTTCCACAGGTGGGTATGCCACTTGCGCTGGCCGCCCAGGAACTGCTGCCACAGCGGCTGCACCGCCGCCGCCGACAACACGCCTTCGCGCTCCAGGCGAGCCGGCTGCAGCAGGTCTTCGGCCCACGGCCGCAGGTCGCCCTTCAGCCAGTCGCTGACCGGCGCACCGAACCCGCGCTTGGGCCGGTGCACCATCGACTGCGGCACGTAGCGGCCAAGAACGCGCTTGAGCAGCACCTTGCTGGTGGTTTCGCTGCGCTTGAAGCCCAGCGGCAGCGACCAGGCGAACTCGGCAACGCGCCAGTCCAGCAGCGGCGCGCGTGCCTCCAGGCTGACTGCCATCGAGGTGCGGTCGACCTTGCACAGCAGGTCATCCGGCAGGTAGGTCACGTAATCGGCCAGCATCATCGCGTCGGCCGGTGTGCCGGCGCCGTGCAACGGATCGGCCAGGTCGTAGAAGCTGCCGGCAGCCTGCGCGCCCGGCACTGCCGCCGTCGGGTCGCGCCAGCGCGAAATGCGGTTGCGGTACACGTCACCGATGCCACGCGCGCCGGACTCGGCCAACAGCGCGGCCAGGCCGCCGGTACGCGAGGCCTCGCCCTGCTGCTGGGAGCGCGCGCCCATCCAACGCCGCAGCGGCCCTGGCACGCGGCCCAGCATCTGCCAGTTGCGCAGCGCGCGCACATAGCGGGTATAGCCGAAGAACAGCTCGTCACCACCATCGCCGGACAGCGCGACGGTTACGCCCTGCCGCGCCAGGCGGGCGACCAGCGCGGTCGGCACCTGCGAGGCATCAGCGAAGGGTTCGTCGAACATTGCCGGCAACTGCGGCACCACCGCCAGTGCATCGGCACCGCTGACGTAGAGTTCGGTGTGGTCACAGCCCAGATGCGCGGCCAGTTCCTTGGCCAGCGGCGCCTCGTCGTGGCCCGAACCAGTGAAGCCGATACTGAAGCTGTGCACCGGCTGACCGCTCTGTGCCTGCATCAGCGCGGCCACCAGCGATGAATCGGTGCCGCCGGACAGGAACACCCCCACCGGCACGTCGGCCACCATGCGCAGCGCCACTGCGTCGCGCAGCAGCCCGTCCAGCTGTTCCTCGGCCTCTTCGATGCGGCCCTGGAACGGCGCGGCCAGCGCCGCCTGCATGCGTGCCCGCGCATCCCAGTACGGACGCTGCGCCTGTTCCGGGCGATGCGCCGATGCACCCGCCGCGACGGCTTCGGCATCCAGGCGCAGCACGCGGCCCGGCATCAGCTTGTAGCAGCGCTGGTGGATGCTGTGCGGGGCCGGAATGTAGTCCAACCGCAGCAACAGGGTCAGTGCGTCGCGGTCGATGTCGTTGTCGAACGCCGGGTGCTGCCACAGCGCCTTCAGTTCGGAACCGAACACCAGGGTGTCACCGGCCCAGCCGTAGTACAGCGGCTTCTTGCCAACACGATCGCGGGCCAGCCACAGGCACTGCTGCTGGCAGTCCCACAGCGCGATGGCGAACATGCCGTTGCAGCGCTGCAGGGTGTCCTCGATGCCCCATTGCAGGATCGCTGCCAGCAGCACCTCGGTGTCGGAGTGACCACGGAAGGCATGCCCCAGCGGCTCCAGTTCGGCACGCAGGGCGGCAAAGTTGTAGACCTCGCCGTTGTAGGCCATCACGTAGCGACCATCGGACGAGGCCATCGGCTGGTGGCCCAGCGGCGACAGGTCGAGAATGCTCAGCCGACGGTGCGCCAGCGCGATGCCTGCCCCGGCATCGGCCCAGCTGCCGCCATCATCCGGCCCGCGGTGGTGCAGCGCCTCGCCCATGGCCAGGACCTGCGCCTGCAGCACTTCGGCCGACGCCACAGGCGCCGGCAACAACATTCCCGCCAATCCACACATGCATCAAGGTTCCTGCGCCAGTTCAAGGGCGGCGCCAATCACCGCATTGTCGCTTGGAAGCCCGAACATTGCTGCCCCCGCCAGCGGGGTATAGGTATCGGCACCGCAGACCCGGCGCAGCGGCAGGTGGCCGAAACCGGCCTCGACCAGTGCGGTGACCACGCCCTCGCCCACCCCGCCACTGTGGCGGCCCTCGTCCAGCACCAGCACCCGCCGTGCACTGGCGGCCTGGCTGGCGATGAAGCCGGCATCCAGCGGCACCAGCCAGCGCAGGTCGACCACCCGCACCTGCCAGCCCAGCTGCTGCTCGATCGCCCGCGCCGCGCGCAGCGCCATCGGCACGCCGTTGCCATAGGTGTAGACCACCAGGTCGCCTGCCTCCGGCGCATAGACCCGGCCTTCACCCGGTACCAGCGCCTGGCCCTGGTCCGGGTAGTCGAACAGCCACTGGCCATCGCCCGGCTCATGCAGGTCCTTGCTCATGTACAGTGCAATGGGCTCCAGGAACACCGCCACACGTCCATCCACCCGGGCCAGCGCCGCCAGCGTGCGCAGCATCATCACCGCATCGTCGCCACGCGACGGGCAACCGACCACCAGGCCGGGAATGTCGCGCAGCGCCGTGATTGAATTGTCGTTGTGGAAGTGGCCACCGAAGCCCTTCTGGTAGCCCAGCCCGGCCACCCGCACCAGCATCGGATTGCGGTACTGGTCATTGGAGAAGAACTGCAACGAACACGCTTCGCCGCGGACCTGGTCGATGGCGTTGTGCAGGTAGGCCAGGTACTGGATCTCCGGAATCGGCAGCATGCCCATGTTGGCCAGGCCCTGCGCCATGCCCAGGATCATGGTCTCGTCCAGCAGGGTGTTGAACACCCGGCGTGGGCCGAAGCGGCGCAGCAGATCCTTGGTGACGGTGTAGACACCGCCCTTCTGCGCGACGTCCTCGCCGAACAACAGGCTCTGCGGATACTTCGCCAGCAGTTCCTGCAGGCCGTGGTTGATCTGGATGGCGAGGTGCCGTGGCGCCTGCCGCTCAGGCAGGGTCTCCGCACCGCCATACAGCGCTTCGCGCATCTCGGCGGGCACCTCGCGGCATGCTTCGGCCTGCACCGCCGATGGCGTGTACGGCGCCAGCGGCGCCATCACGTCATGCAGCGACTGCAGCGTCGGGTGGCCTTCGGCGTCGGCGGCCGCCGCCATGCAGCGCGCGCGCATCGTTTCGTAGGCCACTTCGATGGCGGCTGCATCCATCCAGCCCGATTCCATCGCGATCTGCGCCGAGCGCAGCAGCGGATCCTGCGCCTCGGCCGCGCACAGCTCCGGCAGCGCGCGCCATTCCACTTCAAAGTCGGTGCCGGCATGGCCCATCAGGCGCGTGGTACGCAGATGCAGGAAGGTCGGCCGCCGCGTGCGCCGGCAGTGTTCCACCGCGGCCTGCACCTGGGCGTGCCCGGTGGCCAGGTCCAGGCCATCGGCGAAGAAATAGTCGAGCCCTGGCTGCCGGCTGAAGCGCTCGGCAATCCAGCCGTCCGGCGTCTTCACCGAAATGCCCAGCCCGTTGTCCTCGCAGACGAACAGGATCGGCGCCGGCAGCTTCTGGTAGGCCGACCACATCGCGGTATTGAACGCGGTCTGCGCGGTGGCATGGTTGGCCGAGGCATCCCCGAACGAGCACAGCACGATGCTATCGGTGGGAACCGGCAGCGCCTGCCCCAACCGCTTGCCGCTCTCGATGGCCAGCGCGGTGCCCAGCGCCTTCGGCAGGTGCG
This sequence comes from Stenotrophomonas geniculata, assembly GCF_034508895.1. Taxonomy (NCBI): domain Bacteria; kingdom Pseudomonadati; phylum Pseudomonadota; class Gammaproteobacteria; order Lysobacterales; family Lysobacteraceae; genus Stenotrophomonas; species Stenotrophomonas geniculata. Next base: position 3,516,961 of record NZ_CP140571.1, on the reverse strand, counting down.
AAGCAATCGTCGAGGTCTGCGGCAGCACCCACAATGGCTTGCTGCCCCACACCTTGTGGCGGCCACCGCTGGCCGGATCATCCGCGCTGGCGGCGAAGGACAGCGCGGCATCGCGCAGCGGGTCGATACCCGGCACCTGGCGTGAACGCTCGGCCATGAAGGCACCGGAGCGATAGTGCAGGAAGGCGGGATCGGTATGCCGGCAGGCCCGCGCCAGCAGCGCATTGCCTTCATGGCCGGAGGAACCGATGGTGTAGAAGACCTTGTTCTGCACGCGCAGCACGCGTGCCATCAGGTCCAGCTGGCGGCTGGCCAGCTGCGAGTCGAACAGTTCGCCGAAAGCAGCGGCGGTGAGCGTGCTGCCCGGCAGGATCGGCGCATCCGGTGCCGGGCGCGGACGCGGGGTGCCGCGCCAGCCACGCACCGCATCGAGGAAGTTGACGTCGCACACTTCGGCGCGGTTGAGCACGCGCATGCGTGCGGGAATTGGATCTGGAACCACAGCGAACATCGAACACCCTCCGTGTCGTTGTTGCATTCCGCCGGGCATGGCCCGGCGCTACCCTGTGGGGGTTACCTTGGTGAGAGTCACGCGGCCTCGAATCGCGAGCGCACTTCGGCGGTCACCGCCGGCATCGGCAGGAAGCGCGGCTGCTCACGCACGCGCTGCAGCCAGGCGCGAACTTCCGGGAACGGCTCCAGGCTGATACCGCCCTCGCCCGCCACATCGGTATAGGCAAACAGGGCGATATCGGCGATGCCGTATCCGCTGCCGGTGAACCATTGCGCCTGGCGCAGGTGCTGCTCCATCACCGCCAGCGCGGTGGCGGCGCGTTCATGCAGGCGCGGCAGTTCGGCGCGGCGCGGCGAATCGGGGGCGGTCCAGCCGCGGATGAAGCGCGCCACTGCCACGCACGGCTCGTGCGTGTACTGCTCGAAGAACATCCAGCTCAACGCCTGCGCGCGCTCCCAGCCATCGGTGGGCAGGTACGGCGTGCCTTCGGCCAGCCAGAACAGGATCGCGTTGGATTCGGTCAACACGCGGCCATCGTCGCGGACGATGAGCGGCACCTTGGCGTTCGGGTTGAGCGCCAGGAATTCGGGGGTATGCGTCTGGCCGTGGGCGCTGTCCACCTCCACCCAGCGGTAACGGCTGCCGAGCTGCTCCAGCAGCAGGCGGACCTTGTGGCAATTGCCCGAGACCGACATGCCGTGCACCGTCAGCGGGACGCGCGCTTCCACCATTGCCTGCTCCATCACATCCGGCCGGCGGCCGGCTGCGTGCAGTCTGGCAAGCGCGCCGGTGAATGCCAAGCGCGGGTGCAGCATGCGGACAATCTGTAGAGCCGAGCCCACGCTCGGCTGCATTTGGCGAACGGCAGCCGAGCGTGGGCTCGGCTCTACAACCGTCAACGGCGCTGCCGCCACTGCTCGCGCGACTGGCCCCAGATCTGCATCGGCTTGTCGTTGTACGGCGCTGGCAGCTCCCCCATGCGCAGCATCGTGCTGCCGAGCTTGCGCGCGACCGCCCGCGAGTTGTCGTTGTTCTCGGCGATGGTGTGGATCACCTCATCCCACCCGAGCGTGTCGAACGCCCAGTCGATCGCGGCGACCGCAGCTTCCGGCGCATAGCCCCTGCCCCAGCTGGCATGGCGGATGCCCCAGCCGACCTCGGTACCAGGCCAGTCCTGCGGTTGCCAGGGACCCATGCGCCCGATCCAGTCGCCGCTGGATTTCTCGATCACGCTGAACATCGAGAAGCCGAACAGCTGCCAGGCGCCGGCCAGGCTGCAGAAGCCACGCCAGGCCACCGAAGGCGGCTGCACGCCACCGAGGGTGCGCATCGTTTCCTCGTCGGCGCAGAACGCCAGGTAAGGTTCGTAGTCCTCGCGCAGGAGTGGGCGCAGGATCAGGCGCTCTGTTTCGATGCGCAAGTCGAAAATGCTCATGCCGGCTCCATGTCGAAGGAAGCGTCCATGATGGTGGATTCGCGCTCCGCACGGATGAATTCGCCGGCTGCAACGAAACGGGCCGGCATGAGCCGGCCCGTGGGGTACTGCATGCTGCTTCCAGATTACTGGCGCGTGGTGGCCGCAGTGGCACCGGCGGCAGCGGTCTGCGTGACCAGCTGCCCATCGACCACCGGCAGGCGATCGCTGGCCGGCTTGTTGTCCATGCGCACGGTCTTCTCGGCGCCGTCGTAGCGATAGGTCACGTTGTAGCCCTTCACCACGTCGTTGGTGCCCATGGCGATGCGGTTACCCGGCTTGCTGGCCATGCGCATGGTGCCGGTGGTGCCGTCCTCGTTGCGGTAGGTCACGTTGTAGCCGGTAACACGGCTCGACTCGGAGGTTGCGGTCTCGGTGTGGCACTGGCGCTCGGTACGGTTGACCACGCGGCCCCCCACGTGGCGCTTGTCGATCTGGTTGCCGATGAAGCCACCGGCCACGGCACCGGCCGCGGTCGCGGCCTTCTTGCCGTTACCACCGCCGACCTGGTTGCCCAGCAGGCCACCCACCACAGCACCGACCACGGTGCCGCCGACGTTGCCGTCACGTTCCGGCAGGCGCTCCTGCACCGTCACGTCCTGGCAGACTTCATGCGGTGTCTGCGTGGTGGAGGTCTCGCGCACCGCATCGGTGCCGATCACGGTGGCGTAGGCCTTCTGCTTCTCGGTGATCGGGTCGACCTTCAGCACATCGGCATATTCCAGCCCACGCGGTGCCGACGGGTCGAGCGTGTCACCACGCGCGCCATCGCCAGTGGCGTTGCCATCGACCAGGCGCGATTCGCCATTGGGGGTTCCGGCGCTGATGGAATCAGGCGACGTGTCGCCGCTCTTCATGAAGGCGGCGGTGGCGATACCACCGACCAGCAGCGCGCCCGCTGCGACCAGGACAGTTGTAGTTGTGCTTTTCATGACCTGCTCCTTGCGGACCATCCGCAACGTTCTCGGACCAGATTGCAGCATGCGCTGCCTGAACGGAATCTCCACATTTCCTGCTCATTCCCGTAACCCATTCAGCATCGGGAAATGCTGGGCCCGTGGTAGCGTTTGCATATTCCCCAGGAGGACCCCCGCCATGGCCAACCCGATGCTGCTGCCGGTACTGCAATGGGCGCGCCGGCTGCGCTACCCCACCCTGTTCAAGCTCACCGCAGGCCTGTTCGTGCTGACCCTGTTCATCCCCGACCCGATCCCGTTCGTCGATGAACTGGTGCTCGGCTTCGGCACCCTGCTGCTGGCCAACTGGAAAAGCCGCAACACCGCCACAGCGCCGCCGTCGCTGGAACAGCGTTGAGCCTGCTGGTCGACAGCCACTGCCATCTCGATGCCGGCGGGTTCGACAGTGACCGCGCCGCCGTGATCGCACGCGCGCAGGCCGCTGGCGTGCGCCTGCAGGTGGTGCCGGCGGTGACGGCGGCCAGCTGGCCGAAGCTGCGGGAGGTCTGCCAGCAGGCGCCGGGGCTGTACCCGGCCTACGGCCTGCACCCGATGTTCCTGTCCGAGCACCGGCCCGGCCACCTGCCGCTGCTGCGCGAGTGGATCGAGCGCGAACGCCCCTGCGCGATCGGCGAATGCGGCCTGGACTTCTTTGTCGAAGGCCTGGATGCCGAGACGCAGCAGGCGTACTTCCTCGGCCAGCTGCAACTGGCCCGTGAGTTCGAGCTGCCGGTGATCGTGCATGCACGGCGCGCGGTGGACGTGGTGATCGCCGCGATCCGTCGCATCGGCGGCCTGCGCGGCGTGGTGCACAGCTTTTCCGGCAGTCCGGAACAGGCGGCACAACTGCACCGGCAGGGCTTCCTGCTCGGGCTCGGCGGCCCGTTGACCTACGAACGCGCGCAGCGCCTGCAGCGGCTGGTGCGCGACATGCCGCTGGAACAGCTTCTGCTGGAGACCGACGCGCCCGACCAGCCTGACGCCGGCATCCGCGGCCAGCGCAACGAACCGGCACGGCTGGCGGTCATCGCCCGCCACGTGGCCGCGCTGCGCGGGATGGAGCTGGACGCAGTGGCCCAGGCCACGACGGAGAATGCACGACGCCTGTTCGCGCTGCCGGCAATGTAACGGCAGGTGCCGGCCGCTGGCCGGCACGATCCATCACACCTCGCTGGCCTCTACCGCTTCGGCCTTCACTTTCTTCGGCTCCAGCAGCATTTCCAGTGCCTTGCCCACCGCCGCGAACGCGAACGCGCCAGTGATATGGGTCGCCGCACCCAGGCCGGCGCCGCAGTCCAGCTTCAACGCCGCATCGGCGCCAAGGTTCGGGCGGATGCCACAGACGCTGCCATCAGCCTGCGGATACTTCACGTTCTCCAGCGAATACACTGCCGGCACACCGAAATAGCGCTTGGCGTTCTTCGGGAAATTGAACTCGCTGCGCAGCTTCTTGCGGATCAGCGCCAGCATGGCGTCATGCTCGGTGCGCGAGACGTCGCGGATGCGCACCAGGGTCGGATCGGTACGGCCACCGGCGGCACCGACGGTCAGCAGCGGCAGCCTGCGGCGACGGCACCAGGCAATCGTCTCGACCTTGACCCGGAAGCTGTCGCAGGCATCGATCACCAGATCGAAGCCCCGGTCCAGCAGCTCCGCCATGTTCGACACGGTCAGGAACGCCTGCACGGCATCGACCTCGATGTCCGGATTGATCGCGCGGCAGCGCTCGGCCATCGCCTCGGCCTTGTTGCGGCCGTAGTTGCCTTCCATCGCCGGCAGCTGCCGGTTGGTGTTGGAGACGCAGATGTCATCGGCATCGATCAGGGTCAGGTGGCCCACCGCCGAGCGGGCCAGCGCTTCCACCACCCATGAGCCGACGCCGCCCATGCCCACCACCGCCACTCGGCTACCCTGCAGGCGCTCGAGCGCACCCACGCCATACAGCCGTTCGATGCCGGCGAAGCGTTGTTTGACCTGTTCATTCATCCCGCTATTTTAACGTGCAGGCGCCAGCGCCTGCAGCGCGCCGGCATCGAACCCACCGTTGCACGCCCGGAGAGCCCGCCATGAACGCCAGCCCACCCCGCCGTCCGTCCACCGCCTACCGCTATCTGTTCGTGCTCGGCCTGGGACTGTTGATCGGCCTGATCGCCACGGTGATGGTGGGCCGCGCCCTGCAGGCGCGCCGCGACCCGTTCCCGGACAGTCTGATGCAGGTGATGCAACGGCAATCGCAGCTGCTGCAGCAGGCCCAGCAGCAGAACCGCTGCAGCCTGGCCGACAGCGTGCCGCGCCTGCAGGCCCTGCGCCTGCTGTCCAACGACCTCGATCTGGCCTTTCCCGGGCTGAAGGACAACGCGCAGTTCCAGCAGCATGCCAGCCAGCTGCGTGGCAACCTCAACGCCGCCCTGGCCGCGCCGCCCAGCGACTGCACGGCCCTGGCCCAAGTGGTGGAAACCGTGCAGGCCGACTGCCGCGCCTGCCACCAGGACTTCCGCTGAGCCGCATTCATCCTGCAGCCGGGCAAGGCATGCACGGTTGGCGCGTCGTTCACGTTCGAAAGGAGACGATTCGTCCACCCTGCTGCATGACGCAGTACCACCCCAGACACCCGCCTTCACGGCCAGGAGACGCCCCATGAAGATCCAGCTCATTGCCGCCAGCGCCATCGCTACCCTCGCCCTGGCAGGCTGTGCCACCTCGCCTGGCTACGGCGGTGGTGGTTACAACAACGGCTACAACAATGGCGGCTACGGCAACAACGGCGGTTACAACCAGGGCCGCTGTGCTGACTGCGGCATCGTCACCCGCATCAACACCGTGCAGTCCGGCCGTACCGCCCCCAGCGCGACCGGCGCGATCCTGGGCGGCATCGTCGGCGCCGTGGCCGGCCACGAGATCTCCGACCACACCGGTGGCAGCCGTGGCAACAAGAACATCGCCGCCGCTGCGGGCGCAGTCGGTGGCGCGCTGGCCGGCAACCAGATCCAGAAGAACGTGACCAGCGACACCTACGACATCAGCGTGCGCATGGACGATGGCCGCACCATCGTGGTCAACCAGCGTGACCTCGGCGGCATCCGCGAAAACACCTACGTGCGCGTGGTCAACGGCAAGGTCATCCTGCGCTGACCCGCACCGGGCCATGCGCAACGAAAAAGGCCCGCTTGCGCGGGCCTTTTTCATGCCGACAGGCGGCGGGTATTACACCGGCTGCACCTTGTCAGCCTGCAGACCCTTCTGGCCCTGCACGACTTCGAAGCTCACAGTCTGGCCTTCCTTGAGGCTCTTGAAGCCCTGGGTCTCGATGGCGCGGAAGTGCACGAACACGTCCTCGCCATTCTGCCGGCTGATGAAGCCGAAGCCCTTCGCATCATTGAACCACTTTACGGTACCGGTCTCGCGATCAGCCATCTCACTAACTCCCTTTGACTCTCTCTTGTTGTTGGAAACGCCTGGTGGGCGGCTGACAAGCAAGGGGGAAGCGAGGTGCATCGATGCAGCGGATCGGGAAGATCTTGCTTCATCAGGCCACGATCCACGGTGACCTTGCCAAGCTCAGCGACTGCAACTTAACCCGCCCAAAACGAAAAAGCAACTGGCAAAATCTTTCACTGTCAACCCCAAAACGGCCACCATACGGGACAGCATGGGACTCTCATTCATCTTATATCTGCTAGCGGTCATTTTTGTCCTCGTCGGCATCGCCGGGATCATCCTGCCGGCCCTCCCCGGCATCCCGCTGGTATTCATCGGACTGCTGCTGGCGGCCTGGGCCGACGGCTTCGCCCATGTGGGCTGGCCAACCCTGGTCGCACTGGGTGTACTGACCGTGCTCTCGCTGCTGGCGGACGTGCTGGCCACAGTGGTGGGCGCACAACGAGTGGGCGCCAGCCGGAAGGCGCTATGGGGCACGTTCCTCGGCAGCATCGTCGGCCTGTTCTTCATGCCGATCGGCCTGTTCGCCGGCCCGTTGATCGGCGCCCTGCTCGGCGAGTACTGGCACACCCGCGAGCTGGGCCGCTCGACCAAGGTCGGCCTGGCCACCTGGCTCGGCATCCTGCTCGGCCTGGCGCTGAAGCTGGCGGTGGTGATCGCGATGCTGGGGCTGTTCGCCTTCGCCTGGTTCCTGTGACCGGTGCAGCCTTCACGCTACACGCACGCAGTGGCCGTGCATAAACCGTAGGGGCTGGCCGCGATCCGGTACAGCCGCCACACTGTGCAATTCCCGTATTCACCGAAGGGCCTGCTGGAATGACCCTCCCCCCGCTGCTTCCCCGCCTCGCGCCGCTGGCGCTGGCCCTGGCCAGTGCGCCGCTGGCCGCGCAGGAATTCGTGCCCAGCACCGACACTTCGCCGGCGGCGTGTGCCGCCATCACCACCGACGCCGCGCGCCTGGCCTGCTATGACCGCCTGTTCGCGCACACCCCGCAGGCCACGGCCGCTGCCGACGCCGCTGCCGAGGCGGCCGCGCAGGCCCGTCGCGAAGAGCGCCAGACCGCACGCGTGAGCCAGGGCGAAGAGAAACTGCGCGAACGGGTCAGCGACCTGTTCCGTCCGGCAGCACCGGACAGCGCGCTGGCCAACGCCGGACGCGGTTCGCTGCTGGACAGCCGCTGGGAGCTGGCCGAGGACTCCAAGCTGGGCCCGTTCCAGCTGCGTGCCTACAAGCCGGTATACCTGCTGCCGGCGTTCTGGACAAGCGACCGCAACACCACGCCGCATTCGCCGAACCCGGCCAACACGGTCACCACCCCGCAGGTACTCGACAGTGCCGAACTGAAGTTCCAGATCAGCTTCAAGACCAAGATCGCCGAGAACCTGTTCGGCGACAACGGCGATATCTGGGCCGGCTACACCCAGAGCTCACGCTGGCAGGCCTACAACGGCGAGGATTCGCGCCCGTTCCGCGAAACCAATTACGAGCCGGAAGTGATGATGGTATTCCGCAACGGCTACTCGATCGGTGGCTGGCGCGGGCGCATGACCGGCATCGCACTGAACCATCAGTCCAACGGCCGCGCTGATCCGCTGTCGCGCAGCTGGAACCGGGTGATGCTCAACATCGGCCTGGACCGTGAGAACTGGGCACTGGTGCTACGTCCGTGGTACCGCATTCCCGAGACCCGCAGCGACGACAACAATCCGGACATCGAGGACTACATGGGCCGCGGTGACGCGACCCTGACCTGGAACCGCAACGGCCATGAAGTCTCGCTGATGGCGCGTCATTCGCTGCGCACCGGCAGCCGCTCGCACGGCGCCCTGCAGCTGGATTACGGCTTCCCGATCAGCAACCTGCTGCGCGGCCATGTGCAGATCTTCGACGGCTACGGCGAAAGCCTGATCGACTACAACCACAAAGCCACCTACGTGGGTGTGGGCGTGTCGCTGCTGGAGTGGTTCTGATGGACGTGACGATCTGGCATAACCCGGCCTGCAGCAATTCGCGCGGCGCCCTGAAGCTGATCCGCGATGCGGGCTTCGAGCCGGAGGTGATCGAGTACCTCGGCAATCCCCCCGATGTGGCCACACTGCGCCAGGTGCTGGCCGAATCCGGATTGAGCGCGCGTGATCTGGTGCGCAGCAAGGAATCGCAGTTCGCCGAACTGGGCCTGGAAGATGCGGACGAGGCCACGCTGCTGGCCTCGATGGCCGAACACCCGCGCCTGATCAACCGCCCCGTGGTGCGCACGCCCAAGGGCACACGGCTGTGCCGCCCGCCGGAAACGGTGCTGGAGATCCTCTAGCCCGAAAAAGGGGACGGAGGGAATTAAGTCGTTTGTGCACAAACGACTTAATTCCCTCGGTCCCCTTTTTTGGTTATCGCCAGTCGGTGATGCCCTCGCGGCGATACACCTCGGCGAACGCCGGGCGCGCCTTCATCGACGTGGCATGCGCCTTCAGCACCGGCCAGGTGTCGCTGGGCTTCGGCATGCCGCGCGACCAGCGCATCAGCATCACCAGCATGTAGTCGACCACGCAGGGCATGGCGCCCAGCAGGTAGGGACCATGCACCTGCAGGTGCGTGGCGACATGCTGCCAGGCCGCTTCAAGGCGCTGACGGGCCATCTTGCGGCTCGCCTCGATATTCGCCTCCCCCGCCATTTCATGCGGGTAGAACCAGGCGCGATAGGCGGGCTGCAGCGTATTGGCACACCAGAACATCCATCGGTAGGCATCGGCACGCTGTGGCGTACCCACCGGGGGCAGCAGGTTGGCGTCCGGATGGCGATCAGCCAGGTACAACGCAATGGCCGCCGCTTCGGTCAGTACCAAGCCATCGATCAGCAGCGTCGGCACCACACCGGCCGGATTCAGCGCCAGGTACTCCGCCGACTTGTGCTCGCGCGCGTCGAAATCCAGCAGCACCAACTCGTGCTCGATGCCCAGCTCGATCAACAGCCAATGCACCACGAGGGCGGCAGTACTGGTCGAACCATACAGCGTGGTGCTCATGCGGAAGATCCTGTGCAGGTGGATCCGCCGATTATGCGCCCGCGCGCGCGATCGTTGCTCAGCCGCAGCTGCTCATGCAGGAATCCCGGCGTTCGCCACAGGACATCATCGGCGCGCGCATCGTGCAGTCATGCGCCTTCAGTTCGCAGGCACGGCGCAGTTCGGGGTTGGCAACGTCCTTGCAGCGCTTGTCCGGCGCAGGCACCGCCTGCTGCTCGCAGCTGAAGGCACTGTTGCCGGTGCTGCCCCGCGCCATGCAGCTGCGATAGTCGGCCTGGCACTGCATGCGGCACTGCGAGGAGGCGGAGAAATCCGCACCTTCATAGGATGACGTTGTGCTGCAGCCGGCCATGACCAGCAGGAACACAGCCGCGACGGATCGATGCAGGCGCATGGGCACATCCAGTGCAGGGGAGTGCCGACCCTATCAGACTACGGTTACTCGTGCAGGCACCTACGCGTGCCGCGATCAGTACACGGGAATACCGGTGTCGCTGCGGACGTCATTCACGGTACCGCCGCAGGAGAGCAGGCACTGGGCGTACGGGGCACTGCATGAAGGAAGCGCCGGGGGACCGCAGTAGTTGCCGGCACCGTTGCCCCCTTCGCAGTTGTGCCGCTGCTTGTCGTCGGCGATACCACTGCAACGGCTGATGATCCGGCTCTTCTCGCTTTCGCAGCTCCGCTGATCCGATTCGGCACGGGCGCGGTTGTGGAAGTCGCACGTCGCCTTCTGGCTCTCGCAGACCGACGCGCAGATCTTCCCCGCTTCGTGGGTGGGTGGCTCGACGAAATAACGTGGCCCGCAGGCGCTGCACGCCAGCGTGGCGGCCAGCAACACGAAAACACGCGACCACTGCAGCACGATGGACTCCCTTCCAGTACGCCGGCCAGTACGTTGGCAGAGCAGGCCGCGCGCGGGCAGGCTGCACACAACAACGGCGCCACGCGGGCGCCGTTGCCTGAAACGGAAGCGGAAGACTTACTCCACCACCACCGGAATCTTGCCGATGCGGGCCTGCCATTCGCGCGGGCCGGTCTTGTGTACCGATTCGCCAGTGGAATCCACTGCCACGGTCACCGGCATGTCCTGCACGGTGAACTCGTAGATCGCTTCCATGCCCAGATCAGCGAAACCGACCACCTTGGCCGCCTTGATCGCCTTGGACACGAGGTAGGCCGAACCGCCGACCGCCATCAGGTAGGCCGACTTGTGCTTCTTGATCGCCTCGATTGCGGCCGGGCCGCGCTCGGCCTTGCCGACCATACCCAGCAGGCCGGTCTGCGCCAGCACCTGCTCGGTGAACTTGTCCATACGGGTCGCCGTGGTCGGGCCGGCCGGGCCCACCACTTCGTCGCGCACCGGATCAACCGGGCCCACGTAGTAGATGAAACGCCCCTTCAGATCGACCGGCAGTTCCTCGCCCTTGTTGAGCATGTCGACCATGCGCTTGTGCGCGGCGTCACGGCCGGTCAGCAGCTTGCCGTTGAGCAGCAGGGTCTGGCCCGGCTTCCAGCTGGCCACGTCCTCCGGCGTGATCGTGTCCAGGTCCACCCGGGTGCCCTTGGACGAATCGTAGGTCAGCTTCGGCCAGTCCTCCAGCGACGGCGGGTCCAGCATCACCGGGCCACTGCCGTCCAGGGTGAAGTGCGCGTGGCGGGTGGCTGCGCAGTTCGGGATCATCGCCACCGGCAGGTTGGCCGCGTGGGTCGGGTAATCGTTGATCTTGATGTCGAGCACGGTGGTCAGGCCACCCAGGCCCTGCGCACCGATACCCAGTGCATTGACCTTCTCGTACAGCTCCAGGCGCAGCTCTTCGATGCGGTTGGACGCACCACGGGCCTGCAGCTCGGTGATGTCGATCGGCTCCATCAGCGCTTCCTTGGCCAGCAGCATCGCCTTTTCGGCGGTGCCACCGATGCCGATGCCGAGCATGCCCGGCGGACACCAGCCGGCGCCCATGGTCGGCACGGTCTTCAGCACCCAGTCGACGATCGAGTCGGACGGATTGAGCATGGCGAACTTGGTCTTGGCTTCCGAGCCACCGCCCTTGGCGGCGACGATCACGTCGACCGTGTTGCCCGGCACCACCTTGACGTTGACCACGCCCGGGGTGTTGTCCCTGGTGTTGATGCGCTTGCCGGCCGGATCAGCCAGCACCGAGGCGCGCAGCTTGTTGTCCGGGTGCATGTAGGCGCGGCGCACGCCTTCATTGGCCATGTCTTCCACGCCCATGGTGGCGTCATCCCAACGCACGTCCATGCCGATTTCCAGGAACACGGTGACGATGCCGGTGTCCTGGCAGATCGGACGGTGGCCTTCGGCGCACATGCGCGAATTGATCAGGATCTGCGCCATCGCCTCCTTCGCGGCCGGCGACTCCTCGCGCTCGTAGGCGGCGGCAAGGTTCTTGATGTAGTCGACCGGGTGGTAGTACGAGATGTACTGCAGCGCGTCGGCGATGGACTGGATGAGGTCTTCCTGCTTGATCGATGTCACGTCTTGCTCGCTTGCTCGAGGCTGGCGGGGGTAATCCGCCCATTTTACCCCCTCCCCCGGCCGCAGGGTGGTAGTGCCGGCCGCTGGCCGGCACTATCCGCGCAAGCCCTCTGTCACGCCATGCGCCACTGCGGCGTCCTTGCCCACATGAACGCCGAAACCGCTTTCCAGACCCACCGCCCGCGCCTGATGGCCCTGGCCTACCGCCTGCTCGGCAGCCGCGCCGACGCCGAAGACGTCGTCCAGGATGCCTGGCTGCGCTGGTCCGGCGCCGACCCGGCGGCCGTCCGCGACCCCGAAGCCTGGCTGGTCACCACCACCACCCGGCTTGGCCTGGACCGGCTGCGCGCGGCCAAGCGCGAGCGCGTGCACTACGTCGGCCCCTGGCTGGCCGAGCCACTGGCGGTCACCCTGGAGCCCGACCCGGCGCCCGGCCCGGCGCAGCTGCATGCGCTGGCCGACGATGTCTCGGTCGCCTTCCTGACCCTGCTCGAACAGCTCGGCCCCGAGGAACGCGCCGCCTTCCTGCTGAAGGAGGCGTTCGACCACGACTACCGCGAAATCGCCGACCTGATCGGCCACAGCGAAGCCAACTGCCGGCAGCTGGTGCATCGGGCCCGGCAGCGCCTGCAATCCGGGCGCCCACGCTTCAATGCCGATGCCAGCCAGCACCGGCAGCTGCTGGCGCGCTTCATGGATGCCTCGCAGCGCGGCGACAGCGAAGCGATCCAGGCCCTGCTGCACACCAACGCGCAGCTGGTCTCCGACGGCGGCGGCGTGGTCACCGCAGCGGTACGCCCGCTGCTGGGCGCCGAGCGCATCGGCCGCCTGTTCTGGGCCATCGCACGTCGTGGCGCGGTGCATCCGGCGCAGCTGGGCTACGTCAACGGCGAGCCGGCGATCCTGCGCTTCCATGGCGATCGGCTGCACTCGGTCACCACCATCGAGGTGGTCGATGGCCGCATCGCCAACGTGTACAGCGTGCTGAATCCAGAAAAATTGCCGAAGGTTGTCACGCACCACAACGCTGCGGCGTCCTTGTGATGAAGGCGGCCATCGTGGCCGCCGTGGAGCCCACGATGTCCGATCACACCTCCCCCCGCGTCCCCTACACCCGCCTGGCCGCCGAGGCCTTCAAGGGCCTGTTGGCCACCAGCCAGGCGGTGCATGACAGTTCGATCGACCCGACCCTGATGGAGCTGGTGTTCCTGCACGTGTCGCAGCTCAACGGCTGCGGCTACTGCATGGACATGCACGGCACCGCGCTGCGCAAGGGCGGCATTGAGCCGCGCAAGCTGGACACCCTGCCCGCGTGGCACGAAAGCCGCTTCTTCGATGCACGCGAACGCGCAGCACTGGGCTGGGCCGAGGCGCTGACCCGTTTGACCGACGGTGCGCCGTCGCAGGCGGCGTTCGATGCGTTGGCGCCGCATTTCGATGAGAAGGGCATCAGTGACCTGAGCATGGGCATTGCCGTGATCAACGCCTGGAACCGACTGGGCGCGGGCCTGCTGCCACCGCTGCCGTAAGAGGCTTTTGTTGGCCGGGCTGCCGCCCGGCACCCGCAGAGGCAACAACCAGAGCAACATCAAAAGCCGGCGCTACTGTGGGTTGGCGGGGCGGGTCAGGTCGCAGGGGACGCTGCAAGTACGTCCATGTAAGCTCGGTCGCCGCATCCATGCGGCTCACGCCCCTGCGACCTGACCCACCCCGCCGTCGACAGACTTCTACTGCTGTTGGCAGGTGTCGACCTTGGTCGACACGGTAGATCCACTCCATGCGTGGATACAGCAGGGTCAGATCCCATTGCAGGGCAAAGGGATCTGACCCCGGGCCGCACGCCTGCACTGACCCCCTCTGCACGGCCGGGGCGCGCACAATAAGCGGATGCCTGCTGCCTCCGAAAAGAAACCCAGCCTGCGCCAGCGCTTCAGGGCGATGCGCAACCTGCCGCCTTTCCTGCGCATGGTCTGGCAGACCAGCCCCGCGCTCACCCTCGCCAGCCTTGGGCTGCGCCTGATCCGTGCGCTGCTGCCGGTGGCAATGCTGTACGTCGGCAAGCTGATCATCGACAGCGCCCTGCACCTGAGCCAGCACGATGCCGGCTTCCCGCCGCTGGGCGAAGCGCTGTCCAGTGGTCTGCTCAACCCACTGCTGGGCCTGCTGGCGCTGGAATTCGGCCTGGCCATCGGCTCGGACCTGCTCGGCCGCCTGGTCAGCTACGCCGATGCCCTGCTCTCGGAGCTGTTCGCCAACGTCATCAGCATCCGGCTGATGGAACACGCGGCAACGCTGGATCTGGAGGACTTCGAGGATCCGGACCTGCAGGACAAGCTGGACCGTGCGCGGCGCCAGACCATGGGCCGGATGAACCTGATGAGCCAGCTGTTCGGCCAGGTGCAGGACGCGATCACCGTGGCCAGTCTCGCCGTCGGACTGCTGGTGTATGCGCCGTGGCTGATCCTGCTGCTGGCGCTTGCGCTGGTGCCGGCCTTCATCGGCGAATCGCACTTCAACGCGGCCGGCTACAGCCTCAATTTCCAGTGGACGCCCGAGCGCCGCCAGCTCGACTACCTGCGCCAGCTCGGCGCCAGCGTGGAAACGGCCAAGGAAGTGAAGATCTACAACCTGCACCGCTTCCTGGTGAAACGCTACCGGCGCCTGTCGGTGGCGCTGTTCCAGGCCAACCGGGCGCTCGCCCGGCGGCGTGCGTTCTGGGGCACGCTGCTGGCCGCGCTGGGCACGCTGGGCTACTACACCGCCTATGCCTACATCGCCTGGCGCACGGTGCGCGGCGACTTCTCGATCGGCGACCTGACCTTCCTTGCCGGCAGCTTCCTGCGCCTGCGCCAGCTGCTGGAAGGCCTGCTGATCGGGTTCTCGCAGGTGGCCAGCCAGGCGCTGTATCTGGATGACCTGTTCTCGTTCTTCCAGATCCAGCCGGAAATCCACTCGCGTGAAGGCGCTGTGCGCGTGCCGCAGCCGATCCGCCAGGGCTTCGTGTTCGAGAACGTCGGCTTCCGCTATCCCGATGCCGAGCAGTGGGCGGTGCGCCATCTGGATTTCCAGCTGCACGCCGGCGAAGTGCTGGCCCTGGTCGGCGAGAACGGAGCGGGCAAGACCACGCTGGTGAAGCTGCTGGCGCGGCTGTACGAGCCGGACGAGGGCCGCATCCTGCTCGATGGCCGTGACCTGCGCGACTACGACCTGGACGACCTGCGCGCCAACCTCGGGGTGATCTTCCAGGACTTCGTGCGCTACAACCTCAGCGCCGGCGAGAACATCGGCGTCGGCCAGGTCGAGGCGATGGACGACCAGGCACGCATCGCCGACGCCGCGCGGCGCGGCATGGCCGAGGACGTGATCGACGACCTGCCCGGCGGCTACGACCAGCTGATCGGCCGCCGCTTCAAGCAGGGCGTGGACCTGTCCGGTGGCCAATGGCAGAAGATCGCCATTGCCCGCGCGTGGATGCGCAATGCACAGGTGATGATCCTGGATGAGCCAACCGCAGCGCTGGATGCCCGAAGTGAGTTTGAAGTGTTCCAGCGGTTCAGGGAACTGGCGGATAATCGCACCGCAGTATTGATTTCCCACCGTTTTTCCTCGGTACGCATGGCCGATCGCATCCTGGTGCTGGCCGATGGCCACATCGAGGCCAGCGGCACCCATGATCAGCTGATGGCCCAGGGAGGACGGTACGCCGAGCTGTTCGAGCTGCAGGCAGCGGGTTACCGCTGAGAACGCCTCTCGTTCCGCCTAATGAGAACCTGTCTCATTTGAGATAGAATCACCCCCGACGACTTTCGATAGATACGCCCATGTCCTCCGCTTTCGGCGCCGAAACGGTGCTTGAGGTCCGTCACTGGACCGACGCCTACTTCAGCTTCACCACCACCCGCGACAGCGGCTTCCGCTTCGAGAACGGCCAGTTTGTGATGATCGGCCTGGAAACCGAGGCGCGGCCGTTGCTGCGCGCCTATTCCATCGCCAGCGCCAACTGGGAAGAGCATCTGGAGTTCTTCAGCATCAAGGTGCAGGACGGCCCGCTGACCTCGCGCCTGCAGCACATCAAGCCGGGCGACAAGGTGCTGGTTGGCAAGAAACCCACCGGCACCCTGCTGATCAGCGACCTGCACCCGGGCAAGAACCTGTATCTGCTGGGCACCGGCACCGGCATGGCACCGTGGCTGTCGGTCATAAAGGACCCGGAAACCTACGAGCGCTTCGAGAAGGTGATCCTGTGCCACGGCGTGCGCTACGAAAAGGACCTGGCCTACCGCGATTACTTCGAGAAGGAACTGCGTGAGCATGAGTTCCTGGGCGAGATGATCGGCGACAAGCTGCTGTACTACCCGGCCGTCACCCGTGAACCGTTCGCCAACCAGGGCCGCCTGACCCAGCTGATGGAGAGCGGCGAGATGCAGCGCACCCTCGGCCTGCCGGAGCTGAGCCCGGAAAACGACCGCGCGATGATCTGCGGCAGCCCGCAGATGCTGGCCGACCTGCGCACCGTGCTCGACGCGCGTGGCTTCCAGGTTTCGCCGCGCATCGGCCAGCCGGGCCACTATGTCTTCGAGCGCGCGTTCGTCGAGAAGTAAACCGTTGCAGCTGTAGAGCCGAGCCCACGCTCGGCTCGCGCGCACCGCGCGCGCTCAATGTCGGCCGGACAAGCAGCCGAGCGTGGGCTCGGCTCTACAACACCGCTTCGATCTCGTCGCGCAGCTGCTCCGGCTTGGTGGTGGGCGCATGCCGCGACACTACCCGCCCCTGGCGATCGACCAGGAACTTGCTGAAATTCCACTTGATACGGGCACTGCCAAGCAGGCCGCGCTTCTCGCGTGACAGCCAGGCCCACAACGGATCAGCCCCCTCGCCGTTGACCTCGATCTTCTCCGACAGCGGGAAGCTGACCGGATAATCCAGCGAACAGAACTGGCGGATCTGCGCGGCGTCGCCGGGCTCCTGCGCGCCGAACTGGTTGCATGGGAAGCCGATCACCACCAGGCCGCGCTCGCGGTAGTCCTGCCACAGCTGCTCCAGCCCGGTGTACTGCGGGGTGAAACCACAGCGGCTGGCCACGTTCACCAGCAACAAGGGACGGCCCCGGTACTGATCCAGCGCCTGCGGCTGGCCGTCGAGGTCACGGAAGCTGAAATCGTAGGCGCTGGTCATGATGGCGGGCCGTGGGCGGTGAATGCATGGTACCCGCGCCCGGCCCCACCAGCATGCCTTTTGACACAAGTGCGGGCGCGGCCGGCCGGGTTAACCTCGGGCCCTTGTCTGCCTTACCGGAGTTCCTACCTTGACCACTCGCCTTGCCCTTGCCGTGGCCATGTCCCTCGGCCTTGCCCTGCCCGCCTTCTCCGCCGGCGCCGCCACCCCGGCTGCCAGCACCCATGCCCAGCAGGCCAATCCGTTCTTCGCCGAAAGCCCGCTGCCGCTGCACTTCCCGCAGTTCGACAAGATCAAGGACAGCGACTTCGCCCCAGCCTTCGACGCCGGCATGGCGCAGCAGCTGAAGGAAGTGGAGGCCATCGCCAACAACAAGGCCAAGCCGACCTTCGACAACACCATCATCGCCCTGGAAAAGAGCGGTGACATCCTCGACCGCGCGACCACCGTGTTCTTCAGCCTGGTGGGCGCCGATACCAACGACACCCGCAAGAAGCTGCAGGCCGACTACTCGGCGAAGTTCGCCGCGCACAGCGATGCGATCGCGCTGAACGGCAAGCTGTTCGCGCGCATCCAGGCACTGTACGACACCCGCAGCCAGCTGGGCCTGGACGCCGAAGGCGTGCGCCTGGTCGAGAAGTACTACGACAACTACGTGCGCGCCGGCGCCAAGCTGTCCGACGCCGACAAGGCCAAGCTGAAGGAAATGAACGCCGAGCTGGCCAACCTGGGCACCAAGTTCAGCCAGAACGTGCAGTCGGAAGTGAACGCTTCGGCAATCACCGTCGACGACGTCAAGGAGCTGGACGGCCTGTCCAAGGAGCAGATCGCCGCCGCTGCCGAAGCCGCCAAGGCCCGCGGCCAGGACGGCAAGTACGTGATCACCCTGCTCAATACCACCGGCCAGCCGCCGCTGACCAACCTGGCCAACCGCGCCCTGCGCCAGAAGATCTACGAAGCGTCGGTCAGCCGTGGCAGCCGTGGCGGTGAGTTCGACAACACCGCGCTGGTCTCGCGCATCATGCAGCTGCGTGCCGACAAGGCCAAGCTGATGGGCTTCCCGAACTTCGCCGCCTACAACCTGACCAACCAGACCGCCAAGACGCCCGAAGCGGTCAACGCGATGCTGGGCAAGCTGGCCCCGGCCGCCGTGGCCAACGCCAAGCGCGAAGCCGCCGACCTGCAGGCGATGATCGACAAGGAACAGAAGGCCGCGCGCAAGCCGACCTTCCAGCTGGAACCGTGGGACTGGGCCTTCTACAGCGAGAAGGTGCGCCAGGCCAAGTACAACTTCGACGAGTCGCAGCTGAAGCCGTACTTCGAAATGAAGAACGTGCTGGAGAACGGCGTGTTCCATGCCGCCAACCTGGAATTCGGCCTGACCTTCAAGCAGCGCACCGACCTGCCGGTCTACCACGATGACGTCACCGTCTACGACGTGTTCGACGCCGACGGCAGCCAGCTGGCGATCTTCATCTTCGACCCGTATGCACGCGCCTCAAAGCGCGGTGGTGCGTGGATGAATTCCTACGTTTCGCAGTCCAAGCTGACCGGCTTCAAGCCGGTGGTCGCCAACCACCTGAACATCCCGAAGCCGCCGGCCGGCCAGCCGACCCTGCTGACCTGGGATGAGGTGAACACCACCTTCCATGAGTTCGGCCATGCCCTGCACGGCATGTTCTCCAACGTGAAGTACCCGTACTTCTCGGGCACCTCGGTGCCGCGTGACTTCGTCGAGTTCCCCTCGCAGGTCAACGAGATGTGGGCCGACAACCCGGTCATCCTGAAGAACTACGCCAAGCACTACCAGAACGGTTCGGCGATGCCGCAGGCGCTGCTGGACAAGGTGCTGGCGGCGGCCAAGTTCAACCAGGGCTTCGCCACCACCGAGTACCTGGGTGCAGCCATGCTTGATCAGCGCTGGCACCAGATCGGCGCCGACCAGGTGCCGGCCGCCAAGGACGTGATGGCCTTCGAGCGCGCCGCACTGGAGAAGGACGGCATCTATTACGCGCCGGTTCCGCCGCGCTACAAGACCCCGTACTTCAGCCACATCATGGGTGGCTACTCGGCCGGCTACTACGCCTACATCTGGTCCGAAGTGCTCGACGCCAACACCCAGAAGTGGTTCAAGGACAACGGCGGCCTGAGCCGCAAGAACGGCGACCACTTCCGCGCCACGCTGCTGTCCAAGGGTGGCAGCGTGGATGCCATGCAGCTGTTCCGCGATTTCGCCGGCCACGAGCCGCAGATCGAACCGCTGCTGGAAAAGCGTGGCCTGACCGGCGCCGGCAACTGATCGCCGCTGCGGCAGCCTGAAACGAAAACCGCCCGGGAAACCGGGCGGTTTTTTGTTGGGTCATCCACGCATGGCGTGGATGCTCTTGCAGATCAGCGTGGCGCCACGTACCCGCCCGGCACGCCTTCCGGCGACAGCACCAGCTGCCACAACTGCGCATGCCGGCAGCGGAAGGTGGCCATCGATCCGGCCAGGTAGAACCGCCACATGCGGCGGAAATGCTCGTCGTAACGCGTGTCCAGCTGCGGCCACGCCGCTTCCACGTTGCGTCGCCAGGCCTGCAGGGTCAGGTCGTAATCGGTACCGAAGTTGTGCCAGTCCTCCAGCACGAAACGGCCTTCGAACGCCCGTGTGATCTGCACTGCCGACGGCAGCATCGAGTTGGGGAAGATGTAGCGCGCGATCCACGGATCGGTGCGATGCCGGGAGATGTTGGTGCCGATGCTGTGCAGCAGCAGCAGGCCACGCGGCGACAGGCAGCGTTTGGCCACCTCGAAGAAGCTGGCGTAGTTCTTGTCACCGACGTGCTCGAACATGCCGATCGAGAAAATCGCATCGAACGGTTCGTCCAGTTCCCGGTAGTCCTGCAGGCGGATTTCAATCGGCAGCCCCGCGCACAGCTCGCGGGCAAACTCGGCCTGTTCCTGCGAAATGGTCACGCCGACGCCGCTGACGCCGTAGCGCTCGGCTGCGAACTTCAGGGCTTCGCCCCAGCCACAGCCGATGTCCAGCACACGCTGACCCGGGCGCAGCCCCAGCTTGCGGCACACCAGGTCGAGCTTGGCTTCCTGCGCGGTGTCGAGATCGTCGGCATTGCGCCAGTAGCCACAGCTGTAGACCAAGCGCTGGCCGAGCATGGCCTGGTAGAGATCGTTGCCGAGGTCGTAGTGGCGGCGGCCGACTTCGTAGCTGCCCTGCCCCACCTGCAGGTTGAACAGGCGCGCCTTCAGCGCATCGGCCACTTCGCGCCAACCGTGCACCCGTTCGTCCAGGTGCGCCTGCATCAGGTGGACGAGGAAATCATCCAGGACGTTGGCATCCCACCAACCCTCCATGTAGCTCTCGCCGAGGCCGAGCGAGCCTTGGCCCATGACCCGCGCGAAGAAGCGCGGGTCATGCACCTGGATATCCTGTGGCTGGGTACCGCCGATGCGGACCCCGGCTTCCTGCAGCAGGCCGGCGACCCGCTCCTGCAACCCTGTATCCACGCCACCTCCTCGACTGCGGTCAACCGCGTGCGAACAGCTCCACGTAGTCCTTGGCCACGTGCGGCAACAGCACCGCCGCCGGTACATCGGCGGTCTGGGTGCCGTCCGAGTATGGACCCACCTGGTAGGGCGGGAAAACAAAGCGCAGTGCCGTGATCTGCCCCTTGTCGTCGGTCAGCGGCTGGAACTGGCTGAAATTGTCGGCCTGCGGGCCGGTACCGTCGGCGATCATGCGCGATGCGTTGCGCAGCGATTCCTGCAGCTGGGCCGGGTCCATGTCCTCGCCGCTGAGCCGCGTGGCCACGCGTTCGCGCAGCTGGTCGGCAACGAAATCACTGATCGCCTTCCAGCCCTTGGCATCGGCCACCAGCTTGTCGGCACTGAGCATCTGCTGCTGCGCCGGCAGCCACACGAAACGCGCCACCAGCGGCTCGCCGTGGGCGCCACCGGTATAGCGGCTGCCATCGGCACTGACCACCACCAGCTGTGGCGTTTCCAGCAGCTTCTCGAAGCTCAGCGACAGCTCGTAGGGCATGGTCGGCTTGTCATTGCCCAGCCCGTCCAGTGCCTGCTGCAGGTCGCTGCGAGCGCTGGTGGCATAGTCCTGCAGCGCGCGTGCCAGGCCCGGGTAGCGGTCGATGCCGGCCGGGTAGCTGATGCCCACCACTTCGCGTTCGTTGTTCTCGATCACGTCGCGCAGGTCCAGCGGCGCTTCCGTGGCCGGCGTTTCGCCTGCGGCGGTGGTCTCGGCGGCAGGTGCCCCGTCGGCCACCGGTGCCGGTTCGCTTTCACGCTGGCAACCGGCCAGCAACAGCACGCCCACCACGCCGGCCAGCACGCTGCCGTGCAATGGCCGGTTGTTTCCAATCTTCATCGGGATCCCCTGTTCATGTTTGTACATCATCGCCTGCCATGGCTGAAGCGTGGCCCGCTGGCATTCAGCCAACGAGCAGGTCGTGGTACTCCTCATGCCGCTGCAGGAAGGCCTCGGCGTAGGAACACGCCGGCACCACCTTGTACTTCTGCTCACGGGCAAAACGCAGCGCCACACGGGTCAGCTCACCGGCAATGCCCCGGCCGGCGATCGGCTCGGGCACCTCGGTATGCGTGATGACCATGCGCCTGCGTTTGATCTGGTAATCCAGCACCGCCAGCTGTCCGCGCACACGGGCGGTGAAGCGATGGTTGGCCAGGTCGTGTTCGACCTCGTAGGCCAGACCGGGGGGCGTGACCGAAGCCATGGAACTGTCTCCTGCGGCGACTGCGTGGATGGTGCGCAGCCGGGCGCCATGATCGCGTGAAGCCTGAACAGGGGCAAGTCCAGTCCGTTCACGTCAGTTTTCGACCCTCAAGCTGGAGGGCCGGCGGCCGCTATCGCCTGTGGAGGGGTACGGCCAGGCTGGCACGGCCCTTGCGACCGTTGATCATGCGCACCACCGCGGAGGCACCGATGCACCCCAGCGATCCCCATTCCGATACCGACCGCGCCCTGCTGGAGGGCCTGCTGCAACTGGCGGTGGAAGGGCAGACCGAAGACCAGGATTTCCAGCGCATCGGCGAGGAAGTGTTCGCCCGCCTGCTGGACACCTACGGCCAGCAGACCGCGATCTGAGCCTGCCGGGGCGGATCGCTGCCGATCCGCCCCGCTCCCGCCATCAACCGCCGCCGAGGCGGAAGGTCGGGTTGGAAAGCTCGCGCAGGAAGTGGGTGAAGATGCTCGGCTGCATGGCCAGCATGAAGATCACGCCGAACGCCGCGCCCGCCAGGTGCGCGCTGTGGTTGATGCGGTCACCGCCGCGCTTGTCCATCCAGATGCTGTAGCCGACGTAGAACGCGGCGTAGACGATGGCCGGCGCCGGGATGAAGAACACCAGGATGATCGACCACGGCTTGATCAGGATGAAGGCGAACAGCACCGCCGACACCGCCCCGGACGCACCCAGGCTGAGGTAGTTCGGGTTCTTCTGGTTCTTCAGGTAGCTGGGCAGGATCGAGACCAGCAGCGCACCGATGTAGAACGCCGGGTAGGTCAGGTAGCTGCCGGTCAGCTGCACCATCACGCTCTCGATGAATCCCCCGAAGAAGAACAGGGTGATCATGTTGAAGATCAGGTGCGACCAGTCGGCATGGATGAAGCCATAGGTCACCAGCCGGTCGTACTGGCGGTGACGGTCGATGGCCGGCGGCCACAGGATCAGGCGGTCGGCCAGCTTGCGGTTGTTGAACGCCATCCACGACAGGATGGCGGTGATGGCGATCAACAGCAGATTGACGGGGGTCATGTCAGGCTCAGGCGCTACGGTAGTTGTCGACCATACGATAGCGTTTTGCGTACCAACCGAAGGCCAACGCCGCGACGAAGGCGAAACCGGCGAAGAAGAACATCAGGAATGCCGCCTCGCTCAGGCCGGTACTGGCGATCTTGTGGGTCACCACGTCATTGCGCACGGCTGCATTGGACAGCAGCACCCACAGGTTGCCGATGGTGGTGGTCAGGTTCCAGAAGCTCATGACCACACCCTTCATGGCCTGCGGCGCCTGGCTGTAGGCGAACTCCAGGCCGGTGGCCGAGACCAGCACCTCACCGAAGGTCAGCAGCGCGTACGGCAGCATCTGCCAGAAGATCGACATGGCGTTGCCCCCGTCCATCACCACCTGGATGCCGCCGACCACGATCCAGGCCAGGCCGCTGAAGGCGATACCGGCGGTCATGCGGCGCAGCGCGGTCGGCTCGAAGCCGAAGCGGCGCAGGGCCGGGTACAGCACCAGGTTGTTGAACGGGATCAGGATCATCACCAGCAGCGGGTTCAGCGCCTGCATCTGCGAGGCGGTGAACCAGCTCGGCATCTGCATCTGCTGGCCCTGCAGGACCCAGGTCGAGGCCTTCTGGTCGAACAGCGAGAAGAACGGCGTGGTCAGCGCGAAGATCACCAGCACGCGCAGCACCGAGCGCACGCCTTCCACGGCTTCGGCCGGATGCTGGCCACGGGCACGCTCCAGCTGCAGCCAGGTGCCGCCGCCGATGCCCGCCAGGATCGACACCAGCGCCAGGCACAGGCAGATGACGATGCCCAGCGAGCCGACCAGGCTGAACGAGGCTGCTGCCAGCACCAGGCCGAGCACGGCGATCACCAGGCCCGGACGGCCCTGGCCGGTCACGCGCGTGGTCAGTGCGGTACGCACCACGTTGGCGAACGAATGCGGATCCTTCGGCGGCAGCGGCACCAGCACGTAGCGCTTGCGGCCCAGCCAGAACACGAAGGTGGCGATGAACATCAGGATGCCCGGGATACCGAACGCCCACTGCGGGCCCCAGTTCTTCAGCACCAGCGGGATCAGCAGCGAGGCGAACAGCGAGCCGAAGTTGATGATCCAGTAGAAGGCGTCGAAGACGATCTTGGCCAGGTGCTTGTTGCTCTGGTCGAACTGATCACCCATGAACGAGGCCACCAGTGGCTTGATGCCGCCGGCACCGAGCGCGATCAGGCCCAGGCCGAGGAAGAAGCCCTCGCGGCTGTTCTCGAACAACGCCAGGCACAAGTGGCCGGCGCAGTAGACCAGGCTGAACCAGAGAATGGTGTGGTACTTGCCGAAGAACCTGTCGGCCAGCCAGCCTCCGAGCAGCGGGAAGAAATACACGCCGATCATGAAGCTGTGCATGATGTCCTTGGCTTCACCGGCACGGCCTTCCGCAGTGATTTCCTGCAGCAGCAGCGAGGTGATCAGGAACTGCACCAGGATGTTGCGCATCCCGTAGAAACTGAACCGCTCGCAGGCCTCATTGCCGATGATGTACGGGATCTGGCGCGGCATCTTTCCCTGGCCGGCGATGGGGGCAACTGCGTCGTGGCTCATCCTGTAAGGCAATCCTGCAAAGCGAAAGGCGCAAGATTACCGGAAGCAGGGCTTGCGAAGCACGCTGCAGGGCTGCATGACAACGGTGCCAATCCATGGCAGACACCGCATGCCATGCCGGAAGTCACGGCACCTGCACGACAAAAGCGTAAACTTATCGTTATGCGCCCCCTCGCCCCCGCCCGTCTCCTGCTCAGTTGCCTGGTGCTGCTGATGGCGTTGCAGGCGCAGGCGCGGCCGCAGGCACCGGCCACAACGGCCAGCTCCAGCGAGCCCCGCCAACTGACCGTGGCCGCGCTGGAGCTGCCCAGCCGCGATGATGCGCAATGGAAGTTGCGCCGCGAACAGGTCGCACAGTTGCTGACCGACCTGCAACCGGACGTGATCTCGGTGCAGCAGGTGCTGCAGCAGCAGGGCCGCAACCCGGCCTGCTGGCTCGCCACCCGGCTGCGCTACAGCTGCGACTTCGTTACTGCCGATCCGCCCAGCCAGCCGTTGCGGCATGGCAACGCGATGCTGACCCGGCTGCCGGTCAGCGAGGATGGCGTGACCCTGCTGCACCCACCCGGCACCTTCAGCGCCGCCGGCATGATGCGGCTGAAGCTGGGCGAGGCACTGGTCAACATCTATGTGGCACGGCTGCGCCCGGACCCGGACGAGGCCACCGCCCGCCAGCATCAGACCAGCGACCTGATGACCTGGATCGGCGCCACCGCCGAGGGCATGCCCAGCCTGATCGCCGGCGATTTCTCGGCAACCACCGTCGAGCTCGTGCGCAGCACCCCGGGGTTCCAGCCCGCCCGGCGCAATCCCGGCGGTCGCGTCGAGGCGCCTGCGGCCAGTGGCGGCGGCAGCAGCGGTCATGGCCTGGATGTGCTGTTCCAGGTCAAGCACTTTGGCGGCATCCGCCAGCAGCCGATCCTGCTGCCGGCCGACGGCGACCTGCCCGGCCTGCGCCTGGGCGTGATGGCCACCCTGCGCCTGCAGGGTGATACCGCCGCTACCGAATGACTCCTGCAACAGAAAAGGCCGGGTTTTCCCCGGCCTTCTCCGTTCATCCCATCACCGCGATCAGGCGATCGCTTCCTGGTAACGGCGCTCGACCTCGTTCCAGTCGATGACGTTGAAGAACGCGCCGATATATTCCGGACGGCGGTTCTGGTACTTCAGGTAGTACGCGTGTTCCCACACGTCCAGGCCGAGGATGGGGGTGTTGCCTTCCATCAGCGGGCTGTCCTGGTTGCCGGTGCTCTCGACCACGACCTTCTTGTCCGGGGTCACGCTCAGCCAGGCCCAGCCGCTGCCGAAACGGGTCAGCGCAGCCTTGGTGAAGGCGTCCTTGAACTTGTCGAAGCCGCCCAGGTCCTTGTCGATGGCCTTGGCCACGTCGCCCACCGGGTTGCCGCCAGCATTCGGAGCCATCACGGTCCAGAACAGCGAGTGGTTGGCATGGCCGCCACCGTTGTTGCGCACCGGACCCTGCAGGTTCTCCGGCAGCGACTTGAGCTTCTTCACCAGTTCTTCGACCGGCAGGTCAGCGTACTCGGTGCCTTCCAGCGCCGCGTTGACGTTGTTGATGTAGGTCTGGTGATGCTTGGTGTGATGGATTTCCATCGTCGCCGCATCGATGTGCGGTTCCAGCGCGTCGTAGGCGTAGGACAGCTTGGGCAGGGTATAGGCCATGATGCATCTCCTGATTGCGAGGGCACCCGACGGTGTCGGGCGTTGCGCGGTGAATGATGGGGACAGACCGCCAGATTACCAAGGGGGATGTAAAGGAAATTGCGTCCTGCCAGTGAGCACGACGGCAATTGTTACGCAGCAGTGACGCGATGCCATCCTCATGCACCGTGCAGCGCACAGGCGCTACAGTGCCTGCACCGCCCTCGCCCGCTCCTTGCCCATGCGCAACCCCCGGCTGCTGATCACCGCCATCGCCCTGCTGCTGCTCGGCCTGGTCGTCAACCATTTCATGCAGCGCCCGCCGGCGCCGCAGTTCGCGCCGGACCTGCAGGGTGCGCCTGCCGCGCGCGCGCCGGCCACCGCCTCGCCCGGCAAGAACAGCGGACTTCCCGCGTTCCTGCCCGCTGAAGCCCGGCAGACCATCGCCCTGATCCAGCGTGGCGGCCCGTTCCCGCACCGCCAGGACGGCAGCACGTTCGGCAACCGCGAGCAGCAGCTGCCGCAGCGCCCGCGCGGCTACTACCGCGAATACACAGTCGATACCCCCGGCGCCCGCACCCGTGGCACGCGCCGCATCGTCACCGGCGGCGATCCGCCGGAGGCGTGGTACTACACCGACGACCACTACGAATCGTTCCGCAGCTTCACCGTACCGGCCCAGGGAGCGCAGTGATGAGCCACGATGATTTCGGCCTCGGCCTGCATGACATCAACAATGCTGGCGTCTACGCCATCGACAGCGACGACATCGGCGCACTTGCCGCAGCGATGCGCGATGCCGGGCTGAAGGTGATCCGCATCGATCTGGAAGGCGTGGGCGACAAGCGCACCCTGCTCGCCCGGCTGGCCGCGCAACTGGATTTCCCGACCGGCTTCGGCGGCAACTGGGATGCGCTGTCGGACAACCTGCGCGACCTGCAGTGGCTGCCGGCCAACGGTTACGCGCTGTTCCTGGCCGACGTGGACACGTTGCGCGCCTCCACGCAGAAGGACTTTGACACCCTGCTGGACGTGATGGACGAAGCCAGCCGCGACTGGGTCGGCCGCGACGTGCCGTTCTGGGTGTTCCTCTCGCAGAGCGCGTGAGGTCACTGCCCTGGTGGATGCCGACCTTGGTCGGCATGCGCTGATGCCTCGGTAGAGGCCGACCTTGGTCGGCGCTTCTGCGCCAACCAAGGTTGGCACCTACCCAAGCGCGAGCCGACCACTGTGTGGCGCGCCCGCCTTGCCTAGCGGCTCCCGTTGTCTTCCTGCAGTTCCTTCTTGAACGGGATGTCCGGCGGCGGTCGCGCCACGGCCGGCTGGTCCTGCATGTTCGGATTGGTCAGGCCGCAGCCACCACCGGCCTGCAGGATCGAGATCACGCAGGAGATCCTCGTACTGGTACCCGGCAATGGAATCTCCATTGCCTTGACTCCCTTGCGCACCCACTCGGCCAGCAGCGATTCCTGCGGGACCCAGTACTTGTCGAACGAAGTGGGCGTGTAGTCGTAAGGCGGTCGCTTCAACCAGGTGCCCGATTGCGCGATGCGTTCCTTGCTCCAGCCATCGTTGGCACCCCCGGGCGCACCGCGCTCGGCACGACCCTCGCCTTCCTGGCCCGGCACACGCACGCTGCCATCGGCATTGAACAGGCCACTGCCCTTGCCGGTGGTGCCGGCCTGGCGGGCGCCCTTGTCGGCGCCGTCATGGTTGCGGCTCGATGCACCCCAGTCATCCCCCTTGGCGGGGGTGGCCCAGTTGCCCGGATTGGGGGCCGGGCGCGCTCCTGCCTGAGCCGGGGTCGTGCTGGATGCAGCAGGCCGCGCAGTGCTGCTGCTCGCCTGCGTCGCGCTGCCATTGGCTGCCGGCGCGGGTGTTGCCGCGGGTGCATTCCCACTGGAAGACGAAGGGGCTGCGGCCGGTGCCGAGGCTACTTCGCGCTCGCGCACCTGTACGTCACGACCCGCCGGCGCACGCACCGCCGGATCACGACCGGCAACGGTTGCCATCCGCACCTGCGGATCGACCACCGCCTGCACTTCACGCTCGCGCACCTGCACGTCGCGCTGCGGTACCCGCACCTGCACATCGGCCGTGCGCAGCGGCTGCGACACCGCCGGTGCATCGACCGTACTGACTTCGCGCTCCTGCACCTGGATGTCACGCAGCTGCGGCGTCCGCACCGCGATTTCCGGCGCACGCAGTGCGGTTGGGGTTGGCGGCGCCTGCACCGGCTGCACGCTGCGCTCGCGCACTGCGGGCGTGGTGTCACGCGGCACGATGCTGACCTCGGTGCGCGGCACGCTCACCGGTGGCACCACGAAATCCGTACTGGCCTGCGCTACTTCGGTGGCCTGCACCGGCGAGGGTGGCGGGGCCGCAAGCGGGGCCGGCTCGGCTTCGGCCGACGGCGACGGCACGCTGGCTGTCGGTGCTGGAGCCGGCGCGGGTGCAGGCGCCGACGCGGCCGCAGGACGTGGCTCAGGTGCCGTCGCTGCCCCTGCCTCCTGGCCGGCGGCAACCTGACCCGCCGGTGCAGCCGCAGCCGCTTCGGCACCCGGCTGATCGCCACCACCTTCCTCGCTGGCGCGACCGACGAATTCCACCTGCACACGCTCGCCTTCGGCGCCCTCTGCTTCCGGTGCCGTGGTGCGGATCACCGCAACCCACAGCAGCAGCATGAAAAACAGCAGGTGCAGCAGCGCGCTGGCAAACGCCGAGGTCCAGCGCATCCAGCGCTGATCGCGCGGCGCAGCGTCCCAGTCCTGCCAGAACAGCCGTCGCAGCGACTGCCACGGTGACAGCCGGGGCGATTGACCCGGCGGCCCAGGCAGCGGGCGCGGCAGCAATACCGCAATCACTTCGCGGGCGTGGAACGGCCGCGGCAGCGGGCCCAGCGAGCGCAGCCACAGCGCCCAGCCATAGGGCAGGCGCGTAGACTTCTCGAGGACGGCGCGTGGCTGCTGGCGGGCCAGCAGCAGTTCGATGAGTTGCTCGGCCCGGGTCAGAGGCACGCGTCAGCGGTCAGGCGACGTTGCCGCGCGGGATGTACGGCGCGTGGCCGCTGTCGTGGTCGGTCGCGTCGCGCACGGCGGTCACGCCCGGCACGCGGCCCATCAGAGTCTTCTCGATACCCTGCTTGAGCGTCACGTCGGCCATGCCACAGCCCTGGCAGCCACCACCGAAGCGCAGCAGCACCACGCCGTCGGCCGAAACTTCCTGCACGGCCACCTTGCCGCCGTGCGAGGCCAGCTGCGGATTGACTTCGTTCTCCACCACCCAGTGCACGCGCTCGACCAGCGACGCGGCATCGCCGGGGGCCTCGCCCTTGATGCGCGGTGCCTTGATGGTCAGCTGCTGGGTACCGGCGGTGCCGGCGACGATGTCGATCTCGGCGCCGTCGAGCCAGCCGACGCTGCTCGCATCGACGTAGAGGGTGAAGCCATCGCAGTCCACTGCCCACTCGTCACCGAGCAGGTCGGTCGGTTCGGCGAATTCCAGCCGGGCATCGGCGCGCGGGGTACCGGGGTCGACCGCGCTCAGGCGCACGCCCATGCCGGGCACGCCCTCGCGTTCGATCAGCTTGCGGAAATGGGTCTGGGCAGTGTCGGAGATCTGGATCATCAGGCTATTCTAGCCAAGTAAGCGTCAGCCGCTCATTCGGTTTATACACCGTCCGGCGCATTGTTCAGTCAACACGAAGTGGAGATTCCCATGGCCGACCTGATTCCACTGGCCCAGGCCCGTTGCGTGCCGCGCAAAGGCAGCGACCACAAGCTTGGCGAGGCCCGCCTGGCCGAACTGCTGCCGCAGGTTCCCGGCTGGGAGCTGAGCGAGGGCGGGCAGGCCCTGACGCGCACCTTCCGCTTCAAGGATTACTACGCCACCATGGCCTTCGTGAACGCGCTGGCCTGGATCGCCCATCACGAGGACCACCATCCGGACCTGGGCGTGCACTACGACCGCGCGGTCGTGCGCTTCTCCACCCACGATGTGGGCGGCCTGAGCGAGAACGACTTCATCTGCGCGGCAAAGACTTCGGCCCTGACGGAGCAACTGCCATGAACGTACGTTTGCTGAGCCTGTCCCTGATCGCTGCGACCGGCCTGGCCGGCTGTGGCCCGTCCGAACCACCGGCACCACCACCGCCGCCGCCGACCGAAGTGGCCGCGGTGAAGACGCCGCCGCCGCAGTACCCGCTTGAGCTGGCCTGCATGGGCGTGGGCGGCACCAGCACCTTCAAGGTGACCATCGGCGCCGACGGCAAGCCGAGCGAGGTCGCGCTGTTGACCGGGGCCGGCAACCCGCAACTGGACGAACTGGCCAGGACCGCCGTGCAGGGCTGGCAGTTCAAGGCCGCCACCCGCAACGGTGCTGCAGTGCCGGCCACCATCCAGGTACCGGTCAGCTTCAACCCGCCGCAGCCGAAGCCGGACCAGTGCTTCGCCATCGAAGAACGCCTGCGCCGCGGCGGCTGATCGCCCGCGCCCCGACGAGGCCAGCCGACGCCCGCCTCGCCCTCGCCGCCCCGGCCTTGCCCGGGGCGGTTGTCTATTGACCAGGACCGCGTCGGTACATGCTGCAGATTCCTCCCGAAAACATCTGGATCGCACTGGCGGTCACTCTTGCGGCCGGCCTCGCCACCGCCATCGGCAGCCTGCTGGTGCTGTTCTCACGGCGCCCCAACCCGCGCCTGCTGGCATTCGGCCTGGCCTTCGCCGGCGGCGCGATGGTCTATGTGTCGCTGTCGGAGATCCTCAACAAGTCCATTGCTTCGTTCGCGCTGGCCTATGGCGAGCGTACCGGTTTCACCTACGGCACCCTGGCCTTCCTGCTGGGCGTGATCGTGATCGTGCTGATCGACCACTTCATTCCCAACCCGCACGACAGCCTGGACAAGCAGGACCCCGCGTTCCGAGAGAACAGCCGCGAATACCTGAAACGGGTCGCGCTGCTGACCTCGGTCGCGATCACCGCGCACAATTTCCCGGAAGGGCTGGCAACCTTCTTTGCCACGCTGGAAAGCCCATCGGTGGGCATGCCACTGGCCTTCGCCATCGCCATCCACAACATTCCCGAGGGCATCGCGATCGCGGTGCCGGTGTACTTCGCCACCCAGAACAAGTTCTATGCGTTCAGTGCCAGCCTGCTGTCCGGCCTGGCCGAACCGGTGGGCGCGGCGCTGGGCTACTGGCTGCTGTCAGGATCGTTGTCGCACGCCACGTTTGGCTGGGTGTTCGGACTGATCGCCGGCGTGATGGTGTTCCTTGCGCTGGATGAGTTGCTGCCGGCAGCCAAGCGTTATGCCAAGGGCCACGAAACCGTGTATGGCCTGGTGGCCGGCATGGGCACCCTGGCGATCAGCCTGGTGTTGTTCAAGTGGTGAGGGGGTTGCAGCCAACGGGCTGAGCCCCCTCGCGGCTGGCGGAGCGAGATTCCGGGGTTGGGCCGGGCGAGGTGGGTTTGCGGGGGACGCCGTAAACCCATCCATGGGGGCTTGGGCGCGCCATCCATGGCGCTTACACCCCCGCAAACCCACCTCGCCCGGCCTCTGACAGGCTATAGGCGTGCCAGCCGCGCGATGAAAGAATGAGAAAGCGAAGCCCGCGCTGCGCGCGTGAGTCGAGCGTGGCTCGACTCTACAAGGGCTGCGTGCGGGTATGGGTCTACGCTGCGGCTGTCAGGTCCGCCTTGTAGCGAGCCGAGCACCGCAGGTCCGGCGAGGGCGAAGAGGCGCGGGTGTCTGAGCGCAGCGAGTTCCGCGCCGCCCCTCGGCGGACCGAGGAGCGCAGGGCACCGGCGCGCAGCGCCGGCTCGCGGATGGCGGCGTGTTTCTTTGGTTACTTTCTTTGCACGAGCAAAGAAAGTGACAAGCCCACTCATCGCAGGGAAGCGACGGCGCCGACCAAGCACCCGGCGCCGCCGAACCGCCGTCAGCGCAGGCGGTCCAGCGCCTCAACCAGCTCATCCGCCAGCGGCGCGTTCAGCACGTATGGGCTCTTGCCGTCATCCAGCGCGAACTCCAGCGAAGCCGCGTGCAGGAACAGGCGTTTCAGGCCGATCTGCTCACGAAGCCGCTTGTTGACCGCCGGATCGCCGTATTTGTCGTCACCGGCCACTGGATGCCCCAGATGCTGGGCATGCACGCGGATCTGGTGGGTGCGGCCGGTCTCGATACGCACCTCGCAGTATGAATGGCCGCCACGACGTTCCAGTACCCGGAAGTGGCTGATCGATTCCTTGCCGATCGCATTGACCTGCACATGGCGCTCGCCGCCCTGGCGCAGGCCCACATGCAACGGCGCGTCAACCGTCATCACGCCGTCGGGCATGCGTCCGGTCAACAGCGTCAGGTAGCGCTTGCGGATGCCGGCACCGTGGTCTTCACGCAGCAGCGCCTGCAGTTCGCTCAGCGCCGAGCGCTTCTTGGCCACGATCAACAGGCCCGAGGTGTCGCGATCCAGCCGGTGGACCAGCTCCAGGGTCTGCCCCGGGCGCAGCGCGCGCAGGGTCTCGATGGCGCCGAAGCTGATGCCGCTGCCACCGTGGCTGGCCACGCCGGTGGGCTTGTTCAGGGCCAGCAGGCGGGCGTCCTCGAAGACAATGGCCTGCTCCAGGCGGCGCATGAACGCCTCCGGCGGGCCAGCCTTGTCTCCCTCCTCACTGAGACGGACCGGCGGCACACGCACCTCGTCACCCGCCTCCAGCTTGCGTTCGGCCTTGGCACGGCCGCCATTCACCCGTACCTGGCCGCTGCGCACCAGCTTGTAGACCAGGCTGCGCGGGGCGCCCTTCAGCTGGCCAAGCAGGAAGTTGTCCAGGCGCTGGCCGGCGCGGTCGGCGGGAACGGTGATCATGCGCACGGATGGCTTGTCGCCAGCGGGTTTGGTCGGGTCTTGGGCGGTCATCAGGCTGTTTATTCTGTTACACTCGGGGGGCGAGATAAGGGATTGATTTCGTTGGAAGTTACTCAGGG
The DNA here is from genome assembly GCF_034508895.1 of Stenotrophomonas geniculata. Taxonomy (NCBI): domain Bacteria; kingdom Pseudomonadati; phylum Pseudomonadota; class Gammaproteobacteria; order Lysobacterales; family Lysobacteraceae; genus Stenotrophomonas; species Stenotrophomonas geniculata. Next base: position 3,483,880 of record NZ_CP140571.1, on the reverse strand, counting down.
CCAGAAGCCCAGCTTCCGACGAATCCGGCACAGTGCGCGACCACCGCCCGCGGGGCGGCCATGTTAGCGGCTCACCGGCCTTCCCGGCCATCGCCGGATGCCTGACACGCAACCGTGCTGAACATGTCCCGCGTGGCGCTCCAGCCTGGCTGACAGCTGCCTGCGGCCTGTAACACCCCAAAACCCATAAGAGTGAAGCGCTCCCGCGGCCTGCCGTGGTGTCGTAGCGCTGGAAACCCAAGCCGCCCTCCCCGCGCTTGCGCGAATGGGCGGCGAACCGTGTCCAGAGGCGAAACCCCATGGCGTTCCGCGCGGTAGCCGCTTGCGAGGAACGCAACAATGAAGCGAATGCTGATCAACGCCACGCAGGCTGAAGAGCTGCGTGTTGCCATCGTGGATGGCCAGTCGTTGTATGACATCGACATCGAACAGCCGTCGAAGGAACAGAAGAAGTCCAACATCTACAAGGGCCGGATCTTCCGCATCGAGCCCTCGCTGGAAGCGGCCTTCGTCGAGTACGGTGGTGGCCGCCATGGCTTCCTGCCGCTGAAGGAAATCTCCCGCGACTACTTCCAGGCCGGTGTCGACCACAACAAGGCCGGCATCCGCGAACTGCTGAAGGAAGGCCAGGAGATCGTCGTCCAGGTCGACAAGGAAGAGCGTGGCAACAAGGGCGCTGCCCTGACCACGTTCATCTCGTTGGCCGGCCGCTACATGGTGCTGATGCCGAACTCGCCCAGCGCCGGCGGCGTGTCCCGTCGCATCGAAGGCGAAGACCGTGCCGCCCTGAAGGACGCCCTGGACAAGCTGAACATCCCCGACGACATGGGCGTGATCATCCGTACCGCCGGCGTCGGCCGCGATGCGGAAGAGCTGCAGTGGGATCTGGACTACCTGCTCAACGTCTGGCGTGCCATCGCCGAAGCCGCGCTGAGCAAGCCGGCCCCGTTCCTGATCTACCAGGAATCGCGCCTGATCGTGCGCGCCCTGCGTGACTACCTGCGCGCCGACATCGGCGAGATCCTGGTGGACACCGAGGAGATGTACGAGCACGCCCGCGAGTTCATGCAGCAGGTGATGCCGCAGACCCTGCGCAAGCTCAAGCATTACAAGGACGACATCCCGCTGTTCAACCGCTTCCAGATCGAATCGCAGATCGAAGGCGCCTACGAGCGCAACGTGCGCCTGCCGTCGGGCGGCTCGATCGTGGTCGACCAGACCGAAGCGTTGACCGCCGTCGACGTGAACTCCTCGCGCGCCACCAAGGGCAGCGACATCGAGGACACCGCGTTCCAGACCAACCTGGAAGCGGCCGAAGAAGTGGCCCGCCAGCTGCGCCTGCGTGACCTGGGCGGCCTGGTGGTGATCGACTTCATCGACATGGCCTCCAACAAGCACCAGCGCGAAGTCGAGAACCGCCTCGCCAACGCGCTGAAGTACGACCGCGCGCGCGTTCAGGTCGGCCGCATCTCGCGCTTCGGCCTGCTGGAAATGAGCCGCCAGCGCCTGCGCCCGAGCCTGGGCGAGTCCAGCCAGATCGTCTGCCCGCGTTGCGACGGCCACGGCCGCATGCGCAGCGTCGAGTCGCTGTCGCTGTCGATCATCCGCGTCGCCGAAGAACATGCGATGAAGGAAAACACCGGGCAGGTGCTGGTCCAGGCCCCGGTGGAGATCGCCAACTACCTGTTGAACGAAAAGCGCAGCGCCCTGCGCGAGATCGAGCAGCGCCACGAGGCGCCGATCGTGATCGTCGCCGACGAGCAACTGCACACCCCGCACTACACCGTCACCCGCCTGCGCGAGAACGAGCTGGGTGAAGAGAGCAACAAGCCCAGCTACCAGCGCGGCACCCCGCGCAAGTTGCCGGTGCACGCGCTGACCAAGGGCCAGCTGAACATCCCGCCGCCGGCGGTGACCCAGGTCAAGCACACCTCCCCCGCCCCGGTGCGCGAGGAAGTGGAGCCGGCCAAGGCAGCCCCGGCCCCGGTCGCGGTCGCACCGACGGCCCCGGCCCCCAGCGGCGGCGTGATCGGCTGGCTCAAGCGCGTGTTCGGTGGCGAGCCGGCCCCGGCGCCGGCGCCGGCCGCTCCGGCGGCGCGTCAGTCGCAGGACGGTGGCCGCAAGGACCGCAACAAGGATCGCAACAAGGACCGCAAGGACCGTCGCGACGACAATCGTGGCAACGGCAACGCGCAGCAGCAGAAGGACGGCGGCAACCGCAAGGACCGCGGTGAGCAGCGCAAGGATGGCCGCAACGGCAACAACGGCAATGCCCAGCCGCAGCCGCAGCAGGGCAAGCAGAAGGAGCCGCAGCAGAAGGATGGCCAGCAGCAGCCGCAGCAGCAGAACAAGCCGCGCAACGAGCAGCAGGGCCAGAACCAGAACCAGCAGCAGCCGAAGCTGAAGCAGCCCAAGCAGCCGCGTCCGCAGCAGCAGGACGGTGACAAGCCGACCGAGAAACCGCAGCGCGGTGCCGCCGATGCACCGGTCGACGCCGTGACCGCGGCAGCAGCCGTGGCCGCCACGGCCGCCGCCGCCAATGGGGTGACCGCACAGGAAGCCACTGCACCGGTCGCCCCGGTGGCCGCCGCTCCGGTGGACGCCGCAGTAGCGGTCGAGACCGGTGCCAACGAGGCCGAGGTGGTTGCGGTTGCCGGTGAAGAGGCCGCAACCGACGCCAATGGCGAGCAGGCAGGCGAAGGCGCGACCCGCCGTCGCCGTGGCCGTCGTGGTGGCCGTCGTCGTCGTCGCGGTGGCGCCGAGAACGCCGCCGCCAGCGACGCTCTGGGTGATGACCAGGACGAGGGTGATGACAGTGATGACGCCGACGGCGCCGAGCCGAACGTCGACAGTACTGCCGGCACTGCGCCGGTCGCTGTTGCGCAGCCGGCCCGTTCGCAGCCGGAGTTCGACTTCGATGACGAAGTCGAGCCGGTCGTTGCCGACGCCGCGAAGCCGGTCCGTGCTGCCGCCGCCGTCGCCGCCGCACCGGTTGCCGTGGTGAGCAGCGCCGTGGTCGAAGCCGCCGCCCCGGTCGTGGCTGAAGTGCAGGCCCCGGTCGAAGCTGCTGCGAAGACCGAAGCGGTGTCCTCGCCGGTGCAGACCAGCATGCTCGATGCCATCGACGCCGCGACCCCGGCCCAGCCGGTAGCCGCTGCCGCGCCGGTGACCGAAGCACAGCCGGTCGCGGTTGAAGCAGCCCCGGTGGCTGAAGCCGCTCCGGTGATCGAAGCGAAGCCGGCGGCGGTCGAAGCTGCGCCGGTGGTTGAAGCCAAGCCGGAGATCGTTGAAGCCACTCCGGTGGTTGAAGCCAAGCCGGTCGTCGAACCCGTCGTAGCCGCCGAACAGCCGGTCGCTCCGGTGGCGGTGGAAGCCGCGCCGATCGAAGCCGCTGCCCCGGTCGCCGAAGCGGTGGTGACGCCGTCGATCGACCCGGTCGCCGATGGCCATGCCGACGCTGCAGCCCAGGCTGCAGAAGCCAAGGCCGACGAAGAAGACGAAGAGACTGCCAAGCGCACGCCGCCGGCGAACTGATCGCTCTTTGATCGCATGAAAACGAAACGGCGGGGATCAATGATCCCCGCCGTTTTTGTTTGTGCCTCCGGCGCGTGCAGCGCTCTGGAAGAGGCCGACCTTGGTCGGCGCCGTTGTTGGAGCGGACGCGGACACGTCCGTGCCAACCAAGGTTGGCACCTACCGAAGCGTGCTCCGTCAGGGTTTCGGCGCGAACTGCAGACGGGTCCACACGCCGTAGTGGTCCGAGGCCCAGCGACCGCTGTCATCGGGCTGGTCGAACAGCAGCTTGGCCTCACGCGCGACCATCTCGTCCTGCTGGAAGAAGATGTGGTCGATCCGCGAGGGTGCCTGGTAGTAGTGCCGGTTCAATGTACTGACCCCGGCCAGGTCAGTGTTGACGTGCACGCTGCCGTAGCTGTCGCCGTAGTGGCTGCGCAGCTCGCTCAGGTCACCAGCATCCACCAGCGCATTGAAGTCGCCGGCGATCACCACCGGAGCACCGGCCGACGTTGCAGTGATGAAGCGCAGCAGATCCTCGACCTGGCTGCGGCGGATGCGCTGCCCGCTCTCGTCACTGCGCTCGTTGAGGTGCGTGGCATAGACGTTCACCGGCGTGCCATCGACGTCGATGCGCAGGTGAGCAACCGTGCGGTAGTCGTCCAACGGCTGCAGCAGATGATCCCCCTGGGCGAGGATCGGCCGCCGCGTCAGCAGCGCATTGCCGTAGCGCTTGGGCGCCCCAACAGGATCGGTGGACACGAACACGTACCTGTAGCCGAGTTGGCTGGCCAGCCATTGCGCCTGGTTGCGCACGTTGCGGCGCTGGATCACCTCCTGCAGGGCAACCGCATCCGGCTGCAGGCGCTTGAGTTCGGCCAGAATGGTGCGGCGCCGGCTCGGCCAGTCTTCGCGGTCATGATGCAGGTTGAAGGTGACCATGCTCATGCCCGGCGCGCTGGCAACGTCGGGCGCCGCGGTCGTGGCAGCCGGTTCGGCCGCCATCAACACGCCCGGCAATGTCAATGCAATGGCCAGCCCCAGGGCACGCACCGATGTGCGCACCCTCGCCCCCTGCTGCTTCATCGTTACTGTCCCTTGCGCTCGGCGCGGCGCACCGCGCTCGGCACTTCGATCTCGATCCGCGCCGGCAGCTGGTGCACGTGCAGTTCCTTGTTGATCCACTCGGCGGCTTCGCCGTTGACCGTCACCTCGCCCGGATCACCCGCGTACGGCCATGGCAGCACCACGCCCCCTACCGGCGGCACCAGGCCCGGCTGCACCTCCAGCACCAGCTGCTTGTCGCTGCGCTGCAGGCGGTAATTGAGCTGGCCCTGTGGCGTACGCAGGCCCTGCACCGCGACACCCTCACCCTGCAGCCACGCGCTCGGTACGCCGGCGGCCAGCACCAGCGCATCGTCCATGTCACGGTTGTAGGCGAACATGTCCAAGGCCGAGCGCGCGAAGTCCGAGGCCACCCAGGCATGCGGCAGGTCACCGACGAAGAACGGCTTGCGCGGCGTGCGCGAGACCACTTCGGCCCACTGGTTCCAGGCCTGCGGTGCGCGGTCCTTGAAGAAGAACTCGGTGGCCTGCCAGGCGCGGTCGCGCCAGCCCAGGCGCACGAACGCGGCCACGTTGCGCCATTCGTACGGGGTGTAGTCCTTCCACTCGCGCTTGCCATCGCGCCGCGCGACGAACTCGTTCCAGTAGCGTTCGAAGGTCGCCTCCAGGGCCTGCTGCGGCAGTCGGCCCTGCTCGCCGCCAGGCGCCAGTGCGATCGTGGTCGAGGTCGCATCGAAATCGCCCAGCTCGGCCGAGCCCGGCAGGTAGTCGATGCTGTGCTGCTGCATCGCCGACAACAGCGAGGCCTGCAGGTCATCCCTGAACTGGTCGCGCGATTCGGCAATCTGCATCGCCTCGACCTTACCCAGCTGGGTCGCCAGCAGCGCCGCGTCCTTGTAGCCGCGCAACGCCCAGAAGTTGTCCCAGTACGAGTGCATCGGCTTGGCCGAATAGCCTTCGTGGCTGATCGAGGCCGGCATCATCCCGTAGAACGCCGGGTTGCGCGCGCGGTTCTCTTCAGTGCGCTCGCTGGCGCGCAGCTGCTCCATGTAGGTGAAAGCGCCCTGCACGTGCGGCCACATCAGCTCGGTGAAGGTGCTGTCGCCGGTGTAACGCCCGTACTCGGCGATGCTGTAGATCAGCTCGCCATGGCTGTCGTTCTCCGGCACCGGATCACTGCCGCGCGCATCGACGCAGCACGGCACCTTGCCGTTCTCGAACTGGTACGGCGCATACCAGTTGATGTAGTCACGCACCGCATCGCTGCGGCCCATGCGCAGCAGGCCCTCGGAAATCATCGCGCCATCGCGGATCCAGCTGCGCGCATACGAACGCGTGCCCGGCTGCAGCCGCGGCCCGACCCGCGAGATCAGCATGTGCGCGACCGCCGTGCGCAGGGTATCGACCAGCGGTTGGCCTGCAGCGGGCACCTGCAGCGTGACCACGCCCAGCTTCTTGCGCCATTGTTCGGCCACCTGCGCCTGCGCCTTGGCCACGTCCAGCGCCTGCGGCGCCCAGCCACCGGTCTGTGGCAGCACCACCGCCACCTCGCGGCTCTGGCCAGGCTCGAGCTTGATCGTATAGATCAACGCGCCCGACGCCATGCCGGTGCTGTCCTTCACCGCGGTCTCAGCCGGGTACTTGCCGTCCGCCAGGTGCATCGCATCGAGCTTGCCATCGAACGTACTGGCAAAGCGCGCGTCCGGCACCTGCAGCGGATAGAGGCGCGGCTCGCCGTTGACCCGCACCAGCTGCTCGCCGACATCCAGTGCATCGATGCGGCTGAAGCCACCGACGGTGTTGAGGAACTGCGTGGGCGGATTGACCTGCCACGGACGGATCGCCAGTGCCAGGGTGTATTCGTGTGCGACCTTGTCCGGATTGCTCAGCCGGTAGCGGCCGATCAGCTGCGCGCGCTCCGGCGTGCCCTGCACGAAGCCGGTCACCGCCAGGCCAACCTTTTCATGCACCCAATCGACGTTGGCGATCGGCAGGTAATGATCCTGCAGCGACTGGGTGATGGCCACCTTCGACCAGTCCAGCAGCTTGCCATCGAGGCGGATGAACGGTTCGATGCTGAAGCTGCCCTTGGCCGGCTCCAGTGCGCCGTCCTCGCTGATCAGCGCCTGTTCCTGGCCGCCATCGAGGCCGAGCAGGGTCCAGTACGGCTGCTCACCCACATAGGCACGTGGCAGCGAGCCGCGTGGCAGGTCGGCGGCGACCGAGGAGAGGAAAGCGTTCGGGGTGGTGGCAAAGGCCAGCGGCTTGAGCGTGATGTCACGGATGCCATAGCGCCAGTTCGGCCCGTCCTGCAGATCGAAGCGCACGTAGCGCGCATCGGTGTCCGGCAGCGCCAGCCAGTCGCGGCCACCGGCACCACTGGTCACTTCACGCACGGTACGCCAGTCACGGCCATCCTCGGAAGTGCGCACGGTATAGCGGCGGGCTTCCAGATTCGGCAGCCAGTCGATCACCGCACCGCCGATCTCGCGGCTCTTGTGCAGGTCCAGGCTGATGGTCTGCTGCTTGACGCCACCACTGATCCAGAACGTATCGCTCTTGCCGTCGATCATGCGGTCCTGCAGCGCGGTGGCGGTATCGGCAATCACCGATGGCACCAGCGCCGAATCATCCTGAGCTGGCAGGCCCTGCAGGGTCAGCTTGTCGAAGCACACCGTGCCGCGGCCGCCGACCTTGCTGTAGATCGTGAACTCGACCGCAGCACTGCGTGCCATCTCCTTCTCGGGCGAGGGACCCCACGCCTTGTCGATCTGGCGGCGGCGGTACTCGACCGGCGTCCACGCCCTGGGGAAGCTGTAGCCGGGCCGGTTGACCCACCAGACGTTGTCGCCACTGGTATCGATCAGCTTGAACTGCAGGTCGTTGCCCGGCGAATCACCGCGCAGCTGGAAACCGAAGCGGTAATTGACCGGGTATTCGATGTTCAGCGCGCGACGGATGCCGACGTAGCCGGAGACATCGTGGAAGTCATAGTCCAGGCACAGCGCGCGGCCACCACCGGCGCCGCTGACCGGCCGAAGCGAACCGCTGACCTGGTCGGACAGCACCAGCTTCCAGGCCGCGATGTCGTCGAAGTCGTCCAGCACCTTCGGTGCCGGCAGCGCCGGGGGGGCGGCGATCGCCAGGGAGGTCCACAACAGGCCCAGTCCAACGGCGATCGCTCGCTTCATCCCTTGACGCTCCCCAGCAACAGACCTTGGATGTAGTACCGCTGCAGCACCAGGAACAGCGCCAGCACCGGGACCACGGTGACCACCGCGCCGGCCATCATCATTTCCACGTCCATGATGTGCTCGCGCGAGAGGGTGGCCAGCGCCACCGGCAAAGTGTAGTGCTCCTGATCGGTCAACACGATCAACGGCCACATGAAATCGTTCCATGCACCCATGAAGGTGAAGATCGCCAAGGTCACCAGCACGGGCTTGAGCATCGGCAGCACGATCTGGAAGAAGATGCGCAGCTCCCCTGCCCCGTCGATGCGGGCCGCTTCCAGCAGCTCGTCCGGAATCGAACGCGCGTACTGCCGCACCAGGAAGATGCCGAACACGCTGGCCAGCGCCGGCACGATCACGCCACCGAAGCTGTTGACCAGGCCCAGCTGCTTCATCAGCAGGAACAGCGGCAGCATCGCCACCTGCGCCGGAATCACCAGCGCCGCCATCAGCACCTGGAACAGGCGCTCGCGGCCGACGAAATTCAGCTTGGCGAAGGCATAGCCGGCCATCGTGTTGAGCAGCAGCGAACCCAGCGTGATACCGACCGACACCAGCAGGCTGTTGGCGAAGTTGCCGCCCATGCCGGTGCGCGCGAACAACTCATGGTAGTTGCGCGTGGTGATGCTCGATGGCAGCAGCGGCGGCGGGAAGTGGGTCGCCTCGCCCTGCGGCATGAACGAGACCGAGAGCATCCACAGCAGCGGCGCCAGGCTGACCAGGGCCAGCACCAGCAACGCACCATTGATCAACCACGGGTACCAGCGCGACTGGCCGATTTCACGACTCATACCAACTGCCTCTTGCGGCCGAAACGCAGCATCACGGTGGTCACCGCCAGGATGATCAGGAACAGCAGGAACGCCACTGCGGAGGCGCGCCCCAGGTTCCACCACTTGAAGCCTTCCTCGAACATGAAATACAGCACGCTGACGGTGCTCTGCAGTGGGTCGCCGCGGGTCATCACGTACGGTTCGGCGAACAGCTGGAAGTAGCCCGACACGGTGATCACGCCGACCACCAGCAGCACCGGGCCGAGCATCGGCAGGGTGATGTGCAGGAACTGCTTCCAGCGCGAGGCACCGTCGATGCGGGCGGCCTCGTACAGGTCATGCGGGATGGCCTGCAGGCCGGCCAGGAAGATCACCATGTTGTAGCCGAAGTTCTTCCACACCGCGAACAGCATGATGGTCGGCATCGCCCAGTTGGGATCGCCCAACCAGTCGATCGGGCTGATGCCCAGATGGCCCAGGCCGTAGTTCACCAGGCCGTAGCTGGTATGGAACAGGTAGCGCCAGATCACCGCCACCGCCACCAGCGTGGTCACCACCGGCGCGAACAGGGCGGTGCGGAACAGCGCCTTGAAGCGTGCGGCCGGTGCATTCAGCAGCATCGCCGCACCCAGCGACACGCCAATCGACAACGGCACGCCGATCAACACGAAGTAGGTGGTGTTCCACAGCGACTTCCAGAACATCGGCGTCTGCAGCAGGTCGATGTAATTGCCGAGGCCGACGAACCGCAGGTTGCTGCTGTCAGCCAGTGCATAGAGGTCGAAGTCGGTCACGCTCAGCGCCAGCGCCGAGGCGACCGGTAGGCCGAAGAACATGCCCAGCACGATCAGCGAGGGACCGGCGAAAATCCAGCCGGCAAGCGAAGTACGTTTCATTGCGCGCTCCCGGCGGCCACGGCACTGCTCGATTGCGGCGACGGCACGCGCTGCTGCAGGCGTTGTTGTTCATGCATCCAGCGGCGCTTGGCCAGCACCTTGTCCACGCGCTGGTCCAGCTCTTCCACGGCCTTGTCCTGCGCCAGGCCACCACGCACCACCTTCTCGGTGACGATGCGCATTTCCTGCACGATGCGCTCCCACTCAAGCACCTTCGGCGTCGGCTTGACCCGCTCCAGCTGGTCACGGAACGCAGCGGCCAGCGGATCGTTGGCCAGCGACGGCGCGTTCCAGGTACTACGACGCGGCGGCAGATCGCCGATGATCGAATGGAAGCGCGCCTGGATTTCCGGTCGCGACAGGAACTCGATCAGCTTCCACGACGCTTCCTTCTGCTGCGACTTGCGGAAGATCACCAGGCTGGTGCCTCCGGCAATACCGGCACCCGGGCCGTCCGGACCCGGTAGCGCGGCCGTACCCCACTGCCCGTCCAGCCCCTTGGGCTGCAGCTTCTTGAACTCACGGATGTTCCAGGGGCCGGAGATGTAGAACACATTGAAGCCACGGAAGAACTCGTCCCAGACGTTGGAGATCTGCGTCTCAGACATCTTCGGCGCCCAGCCCTGCTCGAACATGTTGGCGTAGAAGGCCAGCGTGCGGCGGAACCCCGGGCTGGCGAAATTGCCGCGGGTGTCATCGTCGCGCAGCAGCGGATCGGGCTGCTGCAGCGCCAGCGACAGCTGCTGCTCGAACTCGTTGATCGGCATCAGCACCGCATAGCGGTTCGAGCCCTGCATGCGCTTGATCGCCGCCATCTGTTCGTCCCACTCCTGCCACGTGCGCGGCGGGTGGTCGTAACCGGCCTTGGCCAGCAGATCCTTGCGGTAGAAGATCAGGCGCGTATCGACATACCACGGCACGCCCACCAGCTCGCCGTGGATCACATTGGTATCCCAGATGCCTTGGAAGTAGTCCTTCGGGTCGACCACGGCCGAGCGCTGCACGAACGGCTGCAGCGGCGTCAGCGCATCCAGCTCGGCGAACTCCGGTACCCAGGTGTTGCCCAGCTGGCACACGTCCGGCAGGCCGTCGGCGGCGAACGCGGTCAGCAGCTTCTCGTGCGCGGCCGTCCACGGGATGTTCTGCACATCCACCTTGATGCCCGGATTCTCGGCCTCGAACTCATGGATCAGCTCGCTGACCACCTCCGCCTCGCGGCCCATCGCCCAGAAACGTACGGTGGTGGTGCCCGGATCGGTACGGGCACAGCCGGCCACGGCCAATGCAGCCAAGGCAGGCAGCGCCCAGCGGCGCAGGCGGTCGATCCAGTTCGGCATCGGGTTACTTGCCCTGGCCTGTGGTGCGGTTGGCATTGTTCTTCTGTTCCTGCGCGGCAGCCGCGCGTGATTCGGCGATACCCACCGCGCGTGCCGCCGCGGCCTTTTCGTCTTTCTGCAGTTCCAGCGGCTGGAACGAACCTTCCGGTGCCAGCCAGCCACCACTGAACCCGGCCCGTTCCAGGCCCTTGCGGATGTACTGGTTCTTCTTCATGACTTCCCAGACGAAGTCATCGCGGTAGTTGGCGATCATGGTCAGGATCGGGCCCTGATCGATGGCGATGTAATCGCTGGCGACCCAGCCGCGATCCGGCACCAGGCGGCCGGTCTTGATCGGGATGTCGTAGTTGAAGCTGGGGTTGAATGAATCCAGGAAGCCGTAGCTGGAGTAGATGTAATCGCCAAAGCGCTTGTGCATCTCCAGCGTGGCCGGAATCACCTGCTCCGGCGCGAACACCACCGACGCGATCGCAGCGGTGGGAGCGATGGTGCCGTCATCGAAGTTCTCGCGCAGGCCGGCGCCGCGCGAGGAGTAATGGCGGAACTGGCGCTGCTCGCCGCGATAGTCCTGGGTGGTGTTCTGTGGTCCATCACTGGCGGTCAGGCCCCACACATTCTCGCCATACTCCTTCCACTGCATCGGGTTGGCGATGGCGTACTCGCGCTGGGCCAGTGCGGCCGAGCGGCTGTTGAGGAAGTAGGTGCTGCCGCGCTCGCGCATGTACGCATCCTGGATATCGCGGAAGTCGATCCAGACGTGGCTGTACTGGTGGCCGAACAGCGGGCCGAAGGACAGGTATTCCTGGCCCTGGTAGACGCCCCAGTCGTTGTCATAGGTACGCGTCCACACCGTCCACGCATCCGGGCTGACCGGGTGCGTCGGCGAGCCCAGGGCAAGGATGTAGACCATCATCGCCTCGTTGTAGCCCATCCAGTCGTGGTCGATGAAGCCGCTCTCGGGGAACCAGCCCATCGAGATCAGCGGTGCACGCTGCTGCAGCCACGGCCAGTCGACCTTCTTGTACAACGTGTCGGCGATCTGGCGGATCTCCTTCTCACGCGGATCGTCGCCGTCGTAGTACGACTGCGCGAACAGCACTCCCATCATCAGCAGCGCGGTATCCACCGAGGACAGCTCAACCCAGCTGTCGTAGCGACGCCCTTCCTGCATGTCCAGGAAGTGGTAGTAGAAGCCCTTGTAGCCGGCCTTGCCGGTGCGCTGCGGGCCCATCGGCACGTCGCGGAAGAACTTCAGCGTGGTCAGGGTGCGGTCGATCGCCTGGTTGCGGCTGACCCAGCCGTTCTCGATGCCGATCGGGTACGCGGTCAGTGCGAAGCCGACCGAGGCGATGCTGGCGAACGGCCGCGACGGATAGCGATCCGGGGTCAGGCCATTGATCTCGTTGGTGGTATCCCAGAAGAACTGGAAGGTACGACGCTCGATGTCATCGAACAACGGCGGCAGCACCGGCTTCATCGGCCGCGGCGGTGCGTCGGCCTCGATCAGGATCACCGGCGGCCGCGGCTTGGCAGGTTCCTGCTGGGCCGGCTGGCAGGCGGCCACGGCCAGGCTCAACGCTGCGGCGGACAACAGATGGCGTGCCTGCATGGCGCGATTTCTCCGGTGGTCTGATCGATGGGAAAGCATACCGTCCAATGATCTGAAATCGTTTACAAGATGCGTTCTGAAAAAACCACGAAAAACGTGGTTTGACACCGCGATCATTGCCCATGCCGCTGCCCCCTGGCCGGCAGCGGCATGGGCAATGGACCGGCGCGGGGCCGGCCATTGCCGTTTTCAAGCAGCCGATGCCGCCGGCGGAACGGCGGCATCGGGTCGTGCATCTACATCCGGGCTTAGAAGCGGAAGCCCACTTCGGCCTTGATCTGGCGCGGCGTACCGACGATGTCGCCGGTCTCGTTGTAGCTCGCGGTCAACTTGCCATTCTTGTAGTAGTTGTAGTTCGAGAAATTGTCGAAGTTGAACACGTTGATGATGTCGATACGCGCATACAGCTCGGTATCGCCCGGCATCTTGAACGTCTTCGTCGCCTGCAGGTCGACCGAGCGATAACCGAAGATCTTGCCACCCAGCAGGAACTTGCCGTTGCCACCCGGAACCGCCGCCATCGGGGTCGGCAGGTCGAAGCCATTGGCCTGCGGCACGCCGTACCAGTCGTTGATCGCGGTCGGGGTGGCCAGGGTGATCTTGCCACCGAAGGTGATGCCCCAGAAGCCCGCATACGAACCGGTCACCACCAGGCGGTGACGCGGCGCGCCGTTGGAGCGGATGGTCGGATAATCACCGATCACGCCACGGTCGAACGCGTAGTGCTCGTTGATGTCACGGTTGTGGCGGGCGGTGGTCCAGGTATAGGCGATGGAGGTGCCCCAGCCGCTTTCTTGGGTGAACGGCTTCTGCGCCGACAACAGGATCTGGGTAGCACGGGTCTTGATGCCCTGCTGGCCGATGATCAGGCTGCCGAAGCCCGGCACGTTGCAGCTCCACGCCTGGCCCAGACCGGCTTCGGTGCCACCGCACAGACGCGGATCGTCGAAGAAGTTGCCGGTCGGGTAGCGATTACCCAGGGTGAAGGCGAAGCCGTCATAGGTGAGCGTGCGCGAGATGGTGGCGTCGGTCAGCCAGTCGCCGATCTGATTGCTCATGCCCAGGCTGAACTGGTCAGCGTAGGGGACCTTCAGATTGTTGTTCAGCAGGTCGACTTCCAGGCCGGCATTGCTGGTCGAACCGACCAGGCTCTGGAGGTTGCCGATACCGTTGAGCAGATTCGGGTTCCAGTCATAGCACGCGGCGTTGCCCTGGAAGCACTGACCGGTTGCCGGATTGCGGAAGTAGATCGTCGGCTGCGGCAGGGCCAGCTTGGTGGTTTCCAGCTGCAGGTAGTCGAACAGGTCGCGGTCGTAGGAACGACCGGCACCGCCGTGGATCACGTGCTGCTCGTCGGCATTGATGTCATACGAGAAACCCAGACGCGGCTGCCAGGCATTCTTGAATGCCTTGCGGTTGTGGCCGTTGCTGATGTAATCGTTGATGTTCAGGCCGCTCAGCGCCAGTGTGTCGGCGTAGCTCTGGCCAGCGGCGGCACGCGGATCCTGCGCGAACAGCGCATTGACCACTTCCGGCGGGGTCACGAAGTCCAGATAGGACGGGTTCTTCTCGTAGTCCCAGCGCAGGCCGAGGTTCAGCTGCAGATGGTCGTTGACCTGCCAGTCATCCTGGATGAACAGACCGATCTGCTTCACCTTCGAGCGCACTTCGCCAGACACGCCGGACACGCCGGTGACCGGCTTCACGAACTGTGCCTTGTACGGGATGCTGTCCGGGAAGGTCGGGTTGTCGATGGTGTAGTAGAACTGCGGATTGATCTGCGCCGCATCGGAGGCGTACAGGTCGATCTGCTTGTACTTGGCACCCATCTTGATGGTGTGGTCGCCCGCCCACTCGATGCCATCCAGGGTCAGGTTGTCTTCGATCGACCAGCCCTTCTGGCCCTTCACCTGCGACGACATTGCCGAGGAACCACCGATCGAGACGATGGCGCGCTCCTCGCTCTTGCCGTCCGGCGCGGTGTAGTTGAAACCGTTGCCCATGCTCAGCGGCTTGGGATTGTTGAACGAGTCCTCGTGGGTAACCATCAGCTCGTTGTAGTAACGCTCACCGCTGTGGTTCCAGCGCAGCGCGTAACGACGGTCAGTGTTCTTGGTTTCCTTGCCGTGCATCGGCGCGGTCTGGTCCGAGAACTGCTGCTGGGTTTCATCACGGTCCTGGAAGGTCAGTTCCAGGCGATCGTTGTCGGTCGGCTCGAAGTCGACCTTGGCGAAGATCAGGTCCTGCTGGAACGGCTGGCTGGCCGGGCCCAGGCCGGCCTGGGCATCAGCCGGGACGCGGTTGGCCTTGTTGGTCACCGCACCATGCGGTGCGATGGTCACCGGCAGATCGAAGCGCTTTGCTTCATAGGTCACGAAGAAGTGGGCCTTGTCCTTGACGATCGGGCCGCCCAGGGCGAAGCCGTATTCCTTCTCGGCCGAATCCTCCTTGCCCTTGCCCGGCTGACGCTCGGCCGGGGTCATCGCGCGCATGCTGTCGTTGGTATAACGGTAGAAGGTTTCACCCTTGAACTCGTTGGTACCCGACTTGGTCGCGGCCGTGACCGCTGCACTGGACACCTGGCCGTACTCGGCCTTGTAGTTGCCGGTGATGACCTTGTACTCGCCGATGGCCAGCTGCGGGAACGGGTTACCGGCACTGCCGGACTGACCGGCCACGCCGCCACCCTTGACGTAGCTCTTCTGGCCCACGCCGTCGATGTAGACGTTGGTGCCGTCGGAGTTGGTCGCGCCGCCACGCAGCGAAGTATTGCCCTTGGCATCGCGGGTGAAGATCATGCCCGGCACCGCGTCGGCGAACTCCAGGAAGTTGCGCGAGACCTGCGGGGTGGTCTGGATCTGCTGCAGGCTGACGGTCTTGCCGACTTCGGACGTGCGCACTTCCTGCAGCAGGGTCGGCGCGACGACGTTGACGGTGTCCAGGTTGGTGGCCGCGGTCGAACCCGGGGTGCTGCTGGCCGCGCCGGCAAAGTTCAGCGTCGCGGTCGAGGCCACGGTGACGGTGACCTTCTGCGACTGGCCGTTGGCGACCACGTCGTAGGTGCCTGGGTCCAGGCCCATCAGCGAGTAGCTGCCGTCGGCGCGGACGGTGCCGCGACGGACGGTGCCGGTGGCGACGTTGGTGGCGGTCACTTCGGCGCCGGCCTGGGCGCCGGATACCTGGCCGCGCAGGCTGGCATTGGCCGACTGCGCCATGACGTTCGGAGCGGCGGCCAGCATCAGGCAGCTGACCAGTGCGGTGCTCAGCAGCCGGCGTGCCGGCGTGCGGAAGGTGGTGTGCATCATCAACTCAATCTCCGGGTGGCGGTAACCGCTTGCGCGGTCCCTGCGATCAATCAAAAAAGAAGGAACGCCTCTGGCTTCAACGGCCCGATGGCGGAGTGGTGGAATCGCGAACTATCAAGCGGGGAACCAGGGTCTGCTTGTCCCCTGTCCCGTCCGTGGAGGTGCCGTCCATCAACTGCAGCAGGCGCGTCATGGCCCGGTCGCCGAGCTCGGCGATGCTGACCTGCATGGTGGTCAGCGACGGGTGGACGAAACGCGCCAGTGGAATATCATCGAAACCCGCCAGGGCCACATCGGCCGGGACACGGACCCCTGCCTGCGTGAACGCATACAGGCAGCCCAGCGCCATCATGTCGTTGGCGGCGAACACGGCATCAGGCAGCGCTCCGGCTGCCAGCAACTCCTGACCGGCGCGATGGCCGGAAGCTTCGTCGAAATCACCGGGCAGCTCGATGCCTTCGGCGCCACCGCCAAAAGCCGCCAGCGCGTCACGGAAGCCGCGCAGGCGCTCGCGCGCGTCGAAGTTGAGATCCGGGCCAGAAATGAAAGCGATGCGACGGTGGCCAGCGTCAAGCAGATGACGGGTCATCGCCATCGCACCGGCATGGTCGTCGATGCTCAGCACCGGGTGGTCCTGCCCGGGCAGATAGGTGTTGATCAACACCGTCGGCAACGACTGCGGCAGGTTGTCGGTCAGGAAGCCCGGGCTCTCGGCATAGGGCGAGAGCACCAGCAGACCGTCGACGCGGCCGCGCATGGCGCGCAGGGCCGCACCCTGCTGCTCCTGGTCACCGTGGTAGCTGGACACCAGCAGGTGCTGGCGGCGGCTACGGGCGACATTGTCGATGCCACGCATCAGCTCGGAGAAGAATTCGCCGTACAGGTCAGGCAGCACCACGCCCACCGTATTGGTGCGGCGGCTGCTCAGGCTGCGGGCGGCGGCGTGCGGGGTGTAACGCAGCCGTGCGGCGACCTCCAGCACAAGCTGGCGGACCGGTTCGGCGACATTTTCATGCCCGTTGAGCGCGCGGGAAACCGTGGCCACGGAGACCCGGGCTTCGCGTGCGACGTCTTTGATTGTGATAGCTGCCTTGTTCACGAAGCCGCCCTCCACGGCTTGGACCTACCAGCATTGGCGCGGAATGTAAGCGTTTCCATCTGGGCTTGTAAACAGTCCGTTAGGCGAATGTCCCGAAATGGACATGGAAATCTGTCTGCAGCGAGCCCCCGCGGGGACCCGCCAGGACAGTGTGGGACAAAGGCTCAGCCCTGTTCTGACGGGGTCTGCGCGCGGATGGACAACGCGTGGATGTCGGTCTCCATCATCGCCCCCAGCGCGGCGTACACCGCGCGATGCCGGGCCAGCGGGCCCAGTCCGGCAAAGCGTTCACTCACCACATGCACGTTGAAATGGCCGCGGCCATCGCGCGCACCGGCATGGCCTGCGTGGCGATGGCTGTCGTCTTCGATCTCGAGCACGCTCGGCGCCAGGGCATGCTGCAGCGCATCACGCATTCGCGAGATCCGTTCCGCGCTCACGGCAACACCTTGCGGAACGGTCGCACCTGCACGCGGGTGTAGACGCCGGCGGCCACGTACGGGTCGGCGTCGGCCCAGGCCTGGGCCTGCAGCAGCGACTCGAACTGCGCGATCACCACCGAGCCGCTGTAACCGGCCGGGCCCGGGTCTTCACTGTCCACCGCCGGGCACGGGCCGGCCAGCAGCAGGCGTCCCTCGTCGCGCAGCGCGTGCAACCGCGCCAGGTGTTCCGGCCGCGCCTGCAGCCGCTGCGCCAGCACATCCTGGCCGTCATACCCTTCGATCACATACCACACCGGCATTTCCTCGCTTGCGTTGTCGGGTCCGCAGATTCTAGCCAATGCGGCCCCTGCCCCGGCCCGGCTGGACACTGGCGCAACAAAGGCTTACCCTAGACTCCATTGCACGTGGCTGGATGCAGCAGCCCGTCGGTTTTTGCGGCCAACGCAGCCCCCGACGACCGTCCCGCTGCTTCAAACCGGTCCACCTGGCCGGGCCACGTAGACGACCTCCCCGTAGTTCCGTCGCCGCCGTTTCGTGCGGCGCGTCCTGCTGTTTGATATGTGTGGAATCGCGCCGATCCCGGCGTGTCTGGTGCCCTGGGGCTCCGTGGCGTTGGCCCGGCGAACCCGGTGCCGCGACTGGTCCGTTGCAATCCTGATGTCCATTAGATGACTTCCGAACTCGCGCTCGACGCGAACCCGCCAACCCGGCCGCCCGCCCCACAGCAGCAGGAAATGCCGCTGGCCGTGGTGCATGGGCAACCGGTCCTGCAGATTCCGCAGGACCTGTACATTCCGCCGGACGCGCTGGAAGTCATCCTGGATGCCTTCGAAGGCCCGCTGGACCTGCTGCTGTACCTGATCCGCCGCCAGAACCTGGATGTCCTGGACATTCCGGTAGCCGAGATCACCCGGCAGTACGTGGAATACATCACCGTGATGCGCGAGCTGCGCTTCGAGCTGGCCGCCGAGTACCTGGTGATGGCAGCGATCCTGGCCGAGGTGAAGTCGCGCATGCTGCTGCCGCGCCCGGTCAGCGAGGAAGGCGATGAAGCCGACCCGCGCGCCGAACTGGTGCGCCGGCTGCAGGAGTACGAACGTTTCAAGCAGGCCGCCGAGGACATCGATGCCCTGCCCCGCCAGGACCGCGACACGACGGTGGCGCACGCCTTCATGCCCGAACGCGCCACGGTGAAGCTGCCGCCGCCGGTGGACCTGAAGGAGATGCTGCTGGCCCTGCACGACGTGCTCAAGCGCGCCGAGCTGTTCAGCGGTCACGCCATCAAGCGTGAGGCACTGAGCGTGCGGCAACGCATGGGCGAAGTGCTGGGACGCCTGGAAGATGGCAAGTTCTATCGTTTTGAAGGGCTGTTCACGGCCGAAGAAGGCAAGCTGGGCGTGCTGGTCACGTTCCTGGCGGTGCTGGAACTGGCCAAGGAACAGCTGCTGGACATCGTCCAGGAAGAACCACTGGCGCCGATCTACGTGAAATCGCTGGCCGCCGGCAACACCAATGCCCCGCTGCAGTTCAGCAGCGAGTTCGACGACAACGACGCCGCCAATGCAGACGAGTGAGCGCTGACTGCCGATGGATCAACTGCTGATCAACCGCATTGTCGAGGGTGCCTTGCTGGCCTCCAGTCAGCCGCTCACCCTGGCCCAGCTGAAGGACCTGTTCCCGGAAGAGGAACCGGCACCGCCGGGCAGCATCGAACGCGCGCTGGAACGCCTGCGCGAAGCCTGCGAAGGCCGCGGCGTGGAACTGGTCGAGGTCGCCTCCGGCTTCCGCTACCAGGTGACCGGCGAAGTGCATGGCTGGATCAGCCGGCTGTGGACCGAACGCAAGACCCGTTACACCCGCGCCACCCTGGAAACCCTGGCGCTGATCGCCTACCGGCAACCGATCACTCGCGGCGAGATCGAGCAGGTACGCGGCGTGGCGGTCAGCAGCAACATCATCCAGGCGCTGGAAGAACGCGAGTGGATCCGCGTGGTCGGCCACCGCGATGTGCCCGGCAAGCCTGCGCTGTTCGGCACCACCAAGGGCTTTCTGGATTATTTCGGCCTGAAGCGATTGGATGAGCTGCCGCCTCTGTCGGAACTGAAGGAGCTGGGCGAGCTGGAACCCCAGCTGTCCCTGGACCGCGATGCGCCAGCAGCAGCAAGCGCCGACGGTCCTGACATCTCGGCCGGCGACGAAGGCGCTGCCGCGAACGATGATGCCGGCCTGGCCGGCAGTGACACCCCCGATTCCGCCGACGCAGCTCCTGCGGCGGCTATAGATGAGCAAGCACCTTCGCCCCTCGATGATGGGCACCCCGATTCCGCGCCGGGCGAGCGCGCGGTGCCAGTGAACGAACGCGAAGACAACGCCGTCGCGATGACGACCGTGGCTGTTGACCAAGCCGATTCCGAACCAGAGGCCGACCTCGAAACCGTCGGCCGGAGCAAAACTGATGAGTGACACCCCCCGTAACAAGCTCTCGCTGAAGCGCGAAGCCACCTCCGAACAGTTCAAGCTGGAAGAGCGCCTGCACAAGGTGCTGGCCCAGGCCGGCCTCGGCTCGCGCCGCGCGCTGGAACAACGCATCGCCGAAGGCCTGGTCAAGGTCAACGGTGAAGTCGCGCAGACCGGCATGTCGGTCAAGAGTGGCGACAAGATCGAGCTGGATGGCCGTGGCTTCGTCGCCACCGCCCTGGCCGAGCCGTCGCGCGTGCTGGTCTACAACAAGCCGGAAGGCGAAGTGACCACGCGCGATGATCCGGAAGGCCGCCCGACCGTATTCGAATCGCTGCCGCCGCTGAAGGGCGCGCGCTGGATCGCGATCGGCCGCCTGGACATCAACACCACCGGCCTGCTGCTGGCCACCACCGACGGTGAACTGGCCAACGCCATGATGCACCCGTCGTTCGAGGTCGAGCGCGAATACGTGGTCCGCGTGCGTGCGCCGGAAGGCGAGGAAAAGGTCTCCGACGCCATCGTCGACCGCCTCACCCGTGGCGTGGCACTGGAAGACGGCCCGGCCAAGTTCGACGAGATCGAACGCATCGGCGGCACCGACTCGCACGACTGGTTCCGCGTCGTGGTGAAGGAAGGCCGCAACCGCGAAGTGCGCCGCCTGTGGGAGTCGCAGGGCTGCCAGGTCAGCCGCCTGAAGCGCACCCGCTACGGCAAGGTGAGCCTGCCGCGCGAACTGGCCCGCGGCCATTCGGTGGAACTGGGCACCACGCAGGTTGAAGCCCTGCGCGCGCAGCTGAAGCTGGAAGAAGGCGCGCCGTCGGCACTGACGCTGCAGCCGGTGATCGGCCAGCGCCGCGCCGCCAAGACCACCGTGCGCGTGCGCGAAGGTGGCCGCGGCAACGCCTACGTCAACGGCCACAACACCGCCGACGAGGGCCGCGAGCTGCGTCGTTTCGATAACGTCCGCGAAGACCGCGGCCGTGGTCGCGGCGGCAAGGGCGGCGGCTTCAAGGGTGGCCTGACGGTCAGCGGTGAAGCGGCAGCCAAGCAGTCGCAGAAGCCGTTCAAGCAGCGCGCCCAGAAGAACGATCGTTCGCTGCCGGAAGGCAACCCGGCCGCGTTCCGCACCTGGTACGTGCCGGATGGCGTGAGCACCGGCCCGAGCGGCCATCGCAATGCCGGCCCGGGCGCCCGTGGCCCCGGTGCCCGTGGTCCGGGTGCAGGCGGCCAGGGCCGTCCGTATGGCAAGCCGAAGGGTCCGGGCGCAGGCGCCGGTGGCGGCCAGGGCCGTGGCGGTTTCGGCGGTGAAGGCCGTGGCGGCGCAGGCGGCCAGGGTCGTCCGGCCGGTGCGGGCAACCGCTCGCAGGGCCAGGGCAACAAGCACCCGTACGGCCATCCGGGCAATGCCCCGAGCTTCCCGTCCGACCACGCCACGCCGGGCTTCAACCCGTATGGCAGCCCCAAGCCGGCACAGGGCGCCCGTCCGGGCGGTCGCGGTCCGGGTGGTGGCAACCGTGGTCCGGGCGGCAATCGCGGCCCCGGCGGTCCGGGTGGCAACCGTGGCCCGGGTGGCCCCGGCGGCAACCGCGGTCCGGGCGGCCCGCGCCGCAGCGGCCCGCGCGGCGGCTGATCACCGGCACGCCTGAAATGAAAAACCCCGGCGCAGGCCGGGGTTTTTCGTTGAAAAGGGGACGGAGGGGATTAAGTCGTTTTTGCCACGGTCTGTGTCGAAGGGGCGAAAGCGACTTAATCCCCTCCGTCCCCTTTTGCGTGGCGCTGGAACGCGGCGGGCGTGGTGCCGGTCATGCTGCGGAAGAAGGCGATGAACGGGCTCTCGGCGGAGAAGCCGGTGTCCTGCGCCACATGCGCGACGCGATGACCCAGCAGCAGCAACTCCATGGCCCGCATCAGTCGCCATTGCTGGCGCCAGGCCTGGTAGCTCATGCCGGTATCACGCTGCATCAACCGGCCGACGGTACGCGCGCTCAGGCCCGTGCGCGCGGCCAGCTCCCCCAGTTCGGGCGGCAGCTGCTCGGCCAGCGGCAGACAACGTGCGATCCGCGGATCACGCGGTAAAGGCAGGTCCATCGGCGCCACCGGTGCAGCGGCGATTTCCAGCACGCACAACGCCAGTTGATGGTGCGCGCGCGGCGACTGCCAGTCATGGTCGAACGGCGCCTGCGCGATCGGTTCCAGCAAGGCCTGCAGCAGCGGACCGACGCCGATGATCGCCGGCTGCCGGGGCAGCTGGGCCGACAGGGTGGCGTCGAAGTACAACGAACGGTAGTCGACTGCCTGGCGCATCTGCGCACGATGGCGCAGCCCACCCGGAATCCACGCCGCGCGCGCGGGCGGCAACAGGCTGACGCGGTCACCGTAGGTCAGGCGCGTACAGCCCTGTCGGGTGTACAGCAGCTGCGCGCGTGCATGCTGGTGCCAACCCGAGTCGTGATCCGCCAGTGAGGCCGCGATCCCCAGCACCGGAGCCCTCCAGGCATCGGCATCGAAGTGCGCGTCGGGCTGCAACCAGGCCATGTCCTATTCTATACATTTGATGACAGGACAGACAGGGTGCGCCATTGCGGGCGCGACCACAATGCGCGGCCCTGTTCCTGGAGCGCCCGCATGTCGCGCCGCCTGTTGTTGCTCGCCATTGCACTGCTGATGTTTCCGCAGCTGGCACAGACCCTGTACAGCCCGGCCCTGGCCGATCTGGCCGAACGCTTCGCCCTGCCGCCGAGTGCCGCCAGCCAGGCCATGAGCCTGTACCTGTTCGGCTTTGCTGCAGGCGTGCTGCTGTGGGGGCGCCTGGCCGATCGTATCGGTCGTCGCCCCGCCCTTATCTGTGGCCTCGGCGTCTTCGGAGTAGCTGCACTGGGCGGGCTGATGGCTGGCAGCTTCGGCCAGGTGCTGCTGGCCCAGGCGTTGGCCGCAGTCGGCGCCGCCGCCGCTTCGGTGGTGACCCAGACCGTGCTGCGCGACCATCTGCAGGGTCCAGCGTTGGCGCAGGCATTCTCCTGGATCGGCATGGCCCTGGCCCTGAGCCCGGCCATCGGTCTTGCACTGGGCACGCTGCTGGTCGCCGCCCATGGCTATGCCGGCGTACAGTCCGGCCTGCTGCTGGTTGCTGCCCTGCTGGCAGTCGCATGCCTGGCTGGCCTGCGCGAAAGCCGTCCTGCACATATCCCGCACACGCCCATGCTGCCGCTGCTGCGGGAACTGCTGCGCGATCGCTGGATCTGGTCACACGCGTTGCTGGTGATGGCCTTCAACGTGGCGATGTACAGCTGGTATGTGCTCGGCCCCTTCGTGTTTGCGCGCCTGCACTGGCCAGCCACCTGGTTCGGCGCCAGCGGCGCGGTGCTGGCACTGGGCTCGGCACTGGGCGCGTGGGGCAATGGCCGCCTGCTGCGTGCAGGCGTTGCCACAACCACGCGCATCCGCATCGCCGCAGGACTGGTTCTGACGGGAGGCCTGCTGGCCGCGCTGCTGCATGATCACCCTGCCCTGGTCGCGGC
The DNA here is from genome assembly GCF_034508895.1 of Stenotrophomonas geniculata. NCBI lineage: Bacteria > Pseudomonadati > Pseudomonadota > Gammaproteobacteria > Lysobacterales > Lysobacteraceae > Stenotrophomonas > Stenotrophomonas geniculata. Next base: position 3,460,629 of record NZ_CP140571.1, on the reverse strand, counting down.
GATGGTGCCGGTGGTGACGGGCTTCGGCCTTGCCATTCCCAATGTGCTCGGCCAGGCCTTGCGCGGCTATCCACACTGTCTCGGCAGCGCAGGCGCGCTGTTCGGCCTGCTCTACTACCTGCTGATCGGTGCGGCAATGGCGCTGGTCGGTGCAGTGCAGCTGCTGGCACCGACCCTCATCGTGTGCGGCCTGCTGGCCTTGTGGCTGCAGCGGCAGCGTCCCGCTGCAGCCTAGGAATTGCTGCAAAAGCAGCGCACTGTGCGCGCCTTCCGGGAACGGCTTTGATTCCCTGGCTATCGTGCGCGCTCTCCCACACAAGGCAGATGCCCATGATCACCATCACCGCCGAACAGGCCCGCGCCAACGTCGATGCCGCCAAGCGCCCGATCGAACTGTTCTACAGCGATCTCGACAACGCCATCCAGATCGGCTCGGAAAATGGCCGCCGCTACGTCGTGTACGGCTTCAGCCAGGTGATGGCCAGCGAGCAGCTCGTCGAAGACGTGGTCGCACAGCTGCTGAAGAATGGTTTCGGTGTTGAACGGTTGTTGAGCGATTCCGAACAGCACTACATCCGCATCAACTGGGGAACTGCCGCGCCGTCGCGCCTCAGCGCCGGCTGAGGGTGAACGCGGTGCCGTCCACGCCCAGGTCCCAGCCCTTGCCGGTACCGGACAGGGCCAGCGAGATGTCGCCCTTGGTCATCACCTGCGCGTTGCTGGACTTCACCGCACCGGCATGCGCGCCGACCGAGGCGTAAGTGCCCAGCAGCTCGTTGACGCTGACCGCGCCGGTGAAGCTGCCACGCCCGTTGGTGATCTTCGACTTGCCGACGGTCAGGCCGCCACCCTTCATCTGGATGCGCACCGGCAGGCTGGCGCCGTTGCTGCAGGTGACCGTGCCATTACCGGATGCGGTCTTGTAGATCAACGACCAGCCGGACAGGTTGTAGCGCAGCTCGCAATCGAGGTTGCCGGCAGCGTGCGCGGCGGGGGCCAACGCTGCGGCGGACAGCGCCAGCAGCAGGGCGAAGGGCTTGTTCATGGCGGGACTTCCAGTTCGGTCGGACTGGCGGCGAATCTAACAGCGCGCGCGTGCACGTTGAATGCAGGCGCGCGCGCTGGTGCGGCGGCGTTCAGGCCGTCGCTCAGGCCTGCTCGTCCAGATGGAAGGCATCGGCATCAAGCATGGCCGGGAAGCGCGCGCGGTGTGCTGCCAGCGCCTCGGCCGAGACGGTGGTGGTGACCACCTGTTCGCGTTCGCGAATCTCCACCTGCGGTTGGCCGAGGAAATCCAGCACCGCGCTGTCGCCGGTGTAATGCAGCTGGTTGCCATCGACGCCGACACGGTTCACCGCAGCAACGAAGCACAGGTTCTCGATCGCACGTGCACGCAGCAGTGTCTTCCACGCATAGGCGCGTGCCGACGGCCAGTTGGCAACGAAGATCTGCAGGTCGAAATCCAGCTGCTGCGGACGCTCCACGTTGTAGCGGTTGCGGCAGAACACCGGGAAACGCAGGTCGTAGCAGACCTGCGGATTGATCCGCCAGCCCTTCCATTCCACGCTCAGGCGGTCGCGACCGGCAGCATAGCGCTCGTGCTCGCCGCCGTAACGGAACAGGTGGCGCTTGTCGTAGTACTCCAGGTTGCCATCGGGCGTGGCGAACAGCAGGCGGTTGTAGACGCCTTCGCCATCACGCAACTGCACGCTGCCGATCACCGCCGCGTTCAAGGCCCTGGCCTGCTCGCGCACCCAGGCCACGGTCGGGCCGTCCATGCCTTCGGCCTGGGCGATGGCGTCGTTGGAGAAGCCACTGGTGAAGGTCTCCGGCAGGATCACCAAGTCGGTGGTGCCGGCCAGCGGTGCCAGCAGTGCGCCGTAGTACTCACGGTTGCCCGCCGGATCATGCCAGCGGGTGTCGCCCTGGACGAGGGAAATGCGCAGGTCCTGCATGGTCACTGCTCCGCTCAAAGAAGGCGCAGGCGTTCGATCGCCGCGTCCATGGTCGCTTCATTCTTGGCGAAGCACAGGCGCACCAGGCGCTGGCCGGCCGGCGGATTCTCGTAGAACGGCGACAGCGGGATGGCGGTCACGCCCTTCTCGATGGTCAGCCACTTCACGAATTCGTGGTCCGGCAGGTCGCTGATGGCCGAGTAATCGACCAGCTGGAAGTAGCCGCCGGGGACCGGCAGCGCCCTCAGGCGGGTGCTGGACAGCTGCTCGCGGAAACGGTCGCGCTTGGCCTGGTAGAACGCGCCCAGCTCGAGGTGGTGTTCGGGCTCATCGCGGATCATCGCGGCGAAGCCGTATTGCGCCGGGCCGAAACTGGTGAAGGTGTTGTACTGGTGCACCTTGCGGAATTCGGCGGTCAGCGCAGGCGGTGCGATCGCATAGCCGATCTTCCAGCCGGTGCAGTGGTAGGTCTTGCCGAAGCTGGAGATGACGAACGCGCGTTCGCGCAGTTCCGGGTAGCGCAGCGCCGATTCATGGCGGCGGCCGTCATAGATGATGTGCTCATACACCTCATCGGAGATCAGGTAGATCTGCGTGCCGCGCAGCAGCTCGGCCAGCGCCTGCATGTCCTGCGCCGACAGCATCGCGCCGGACGGGTTGTGCGGGGTGTTGACGATCAGCATGCGTGTGCGCGGGGTGATCGCCGCACGCACGCGGTCCCAGTCGACGGCGAAGGTCTGCGGATCCAGCGACACATGCACGGCCTTGGCACCGGCCAGATCGATCGCCGGTTCATAGCAGTCATAGGCCGGGTCGAGCACGATCACTTCTTCGCCGGCACGCACCACGGCGTGGATGGCGTTGAAGATGGCCTCGGTACCGCCGCTGGTGACGGTGATCTCGCTGTCCGCATCGACCTGCGCGCCGTAGCAGTCCAGTGCCTTCTGCGCGATGGCCTGGCGCAGCGGCGCCACACCGGTCATCGGCGGGTACTGGTTCAGCCCGGCGGCCATCGCCTTGGCCGTCTCATCGATCAGGCGCTGCGGCGCGGAAAAGTCCGGGAAACCCTGGCCCAGGTTGACCGCGCCGTGTTCGGCGGCGAGCTGGGACATCACGGTGAAGATCGTGGTACCGACCTTGGGCAGCTTGGTGTTGGGTTGCATCGGCCTGGAGTCTGGGGGAACGAGGCCCAGAAGTGTACGAAATCCACGCTGCGACTGTGGGTTCAGCCGGTAGCGCCGGGTCATGCCCGGCGGCTCTTTGCATATGCCTTGCGGCCGCCGGGCATGGCCCGGCGCTACCGGGACAGCATTCACCGCTACAATTGCCGCCGCACTCCGGCATGAAGACCTTTGCCCCTTGAACACCCCTGCATTGCTGGCCGCCAGCGGCCTGAGCTTCTCCCGCAATGACGAGCCGGTGTTCGGCCCGCTGGACTTCCATGTGGACGCCGGCGAAGCCCTGCTGGTGCAGGGCGGCAACGGCGCCGGCAAGACCACGCTGTTGCGCGTGCTGGCCGGCCTGGCCCGGCCCGGTGCCGGGCAGGTGCAGATCGATGGCCGACCGGCCGGCAATGCCGAGCGCGCGCGCTATGTCGCCTACCTCAGCCACCTGCCCGCATTGAAGCCCGATCTGGACACGCTGGAGAACCTGCACTTCCTGTGTGGCCTGCACGGCCGCCGTGCGCGGCAGATGCCCGGCAACGCGCTGGCCATCGTCGGCCTGGCCGGTTATGAGGACACCCTTGTTCGGCATCTGTCCGCCGGGCAGAAGCGGCGGCTGGCACTGGCACGCATCTGGCTGTCGCCGGCGCCGCTGTGGCTGCTCGACGAACCCTATGCCAACCTCGACCTGGAGGGCATCACCCTGGTCAACCGGATGATTTCCGCGCACCTGCGCGCCGGTGGCGCGGCACTGGTCACCACCCATGGCGCCTATGCCGCACCGCCGGTGCGTACCCGCCAGCTCGACCTCGGCGGTGCCGCATGATCGCGCCAGGCACCGAACCGGGCCTGTGGCAGACCGCGGGCGCCCTGCTCAAGCGCGACCTGCGCCTGCTCTGGCGCCGCCGCGGCGATGCGCTGCAGCCGCTGCTGTTCGCGGTGCTGGTGGTGGTGCTGTTCGCGCTGGCGCAGGGTCGCGAGCCGCAACTGCTGGCCGCCACCGCAGGCGCAGTGCTGTGGCTTGCGGTGCTGCTGGCCGGGCAGCTGTCGCTGGATTCACTGTTCCGCTCCGATGCCGAAGACGGCTCGCTGGAACAATGGCTGCTGGCGCCGGTGCCGCTGGCCTGGCTGGTGCTGGTGCGCGTGCTGCTGCACTGGGCCACCACCGCCCTGCCGTTGATCGTGGTCAGTCCGCTGCTGGCCGAAATGCTGCATCTGCCGCATGACCAGCTGCCGATGTTGCTGGCATCGTTGCTGCTGGGAACGCCGTTGCTGAGCCTGATTGGTGGCGTGGTCGCCGCGCTGACCGTAGGCATCCGACGCTCTGGTATTCTCGTGGCGTTGCTGTCGCTGCCGCTGTACGTGCCAGTGCTGGTGTTCGGCGCAGGCAGTCTGGCGGCAGCCGGACGCGGACAGGATCCGGTCGGTGCGCTGCTGATGCTGGGCGCCGGCCTGTTGGTCGCGCTGGTGCTGGCGCCGTTGGCCACCGCCGCTGCAATACGTATTTCTCTGAGTTGACCGAGCTGAGAGCCAATCCACCCCTGCTGGATAGCCGCCACGCATGAATCCGATTGTCCGCTGGTTCCACCAACTCGGTTCGCCCCCCACGTTCGACCGATTCGCTGCCCGCTGGTCGCGGGTGTTCTACCTCGCGGCGGTGCCGGTGCTGCTGGTCGGCATGTGGCAGGCGCTGCTGGTGGTGCCGCCGGAAGCCAAGCAGCTGGACAGCTTCCGCATCCTCTACATCCACGTGCCCAGTGCCTGGATGAGCCTGTTCGTGTTCGCGCTGATGGCGCTGTATGCCGCCATCGCCCTGATCTGGCGGATCAAGGTCTGCGAGATCCTGGCCATGGCCTGTGCGCCGATGGGCGCCGGCTTCACCCTGATCACCCTGCTGACCGGCAGCATCTGGGGCAAGGGTACCTGGGGTACCTGGTGGGACTGGGACCCGCGCATGACCAGTGAACTGGTGCTGCTGTTCCTGTACCTGGGCGTGATCGGCCTGTACCACGCCATCGAGGACCGCCGCAGCGCCGCGCGCGCGGCCGGCCTGCTGGCCATCGTCGGTGTCAGCCTGCTGCCGGTGATCCGCTATTCGGTGGACTGGTGGGGCGGCCTGCATCAGCGCCAGTCGATCAACGTGTTCGGTGAATCGGCAATCAGCAGCGCGATGATCGCGCCACTGTGGTGGATGGTCATCGGCACCAAGTTCTGGTTCGCCGGTTCGGTGCTGGCCAAGGCCCGCGCCGACAATCTCGACCGCGAGGCCGGCAAGGCCTGGGTCGGTGGCCGGGTCGATGCCGCACGCGCGGCCGGGGAGGCCCAGCCATGACCCACCTGCCCTATGTGATCGGCGCGTACGCCGTGTTCGTGCTGGTGCTCGGCGCCGATGCCATCGGTTCGTGGCTGCGCCTGCGCATGGCACGCCGGTTGGCGCTGGCACGCCAGCAGCGGCAGCAGACCCGCGCCGTCAAACAGGAAGCTGCGGCGCCGCTGTCGACGGAGCTGGAACGATGACGCCGGTACAACGCCGCCGCCTGGCCTGGGTACTGCTGGCCCTGCTCGCCTCCGGGCTGGCCACCGCACTGGTGGCGATGGCGCTGGAACGCAACATCGCCTACCTCTACACGCCCTCGGAAGTGCTGCGCGGGGATGTCGATGCACAGTCGCGGTTCCGCTTGGGCGGCATGGTGGTGAAGGGCTCCTTCAACCGCCCGGTCGGTTCGCTGGAAGCACGTTTCGAAGTAACCGACGGCGATGCCCAGCTGGCGGTGACCACGTCGCGGATTCTTCCGGACATGTTTGCCGAAGGCACCGCGGTGGTCGCCAGTGGCCGCCTGCAGGATGGTGTCTTCGTTGCCGACGAAGTGCTGGCCAAGCACGATGAAAAGTACGTGCCGAAGGAAGTGGCCGACAAGATGGGCGATGCCCATCGCAAGCATGACGTGCCGGTGACGGCACCCGAGGTGCGCTGAGTGCTGCCCGAACTGGGTCAGATCCTGCTGTTGTGCGCGTTGCTGGCCTCGCTGCTGCAGGCCGGCCTGCCGCTGGTCGGCGCGCATCGCAGCAATACGGCATGGATGGCGGTGGCACGGCCGGCCGCCTTCGCACAGCTGCTGCTGCTCGCCGGCGCGTTCGCGGTGCTGACCGCCGCGTTCGTGCAGCAGGATTTCTCGGTGCGCTACGTGGCCGAGAACTCCAATTCGCTGCTGCCGATGATCTACCGCTACTCGGCGGTGTGGGGGGCCCACGAGGGCTCGCTGCTGATGTGGGCGCTGGTGCTGGCGCTGTGGACCGGCGCGGTGGCGCTGTTCTCGCGGCACCTGCCGGCACACGTGCAGGCGCGCGTACTGGCGGTGATGGGCGTGGTCAGCGTCGGCTTCCTCGCCTTCCTGATCTTCACCTCCAATCCGTTCCTGCGCCTGAACCCGGCGCCGCTGGAAGGCCGCGACCTCAACCCGCTGCTGCAGGACCCAGGGCTGATCATTCATCCGCCGATGCTGTACATCGGATACGTGGGCTTTGCCGTTCCGTTCGCATTCGCGGTGGCGGCCCTGCTGGAGGGGCGCATCGATGCGCGCTGGCTGCGCTGGACGCGGCCGTGGACCAACGTCGCCTGGGGCTTCCTGACCCTGGGCATCGCGCTGGGCAGCTGGTGGGCCTACTACGAGCTGGGCTGGGGCGGCTGGTGGTTCTGGGACCCGGTGGAGAATGCCAGCTTCATGCCCTGGCTGGTCGGTGCGGCATTGATCCATTCGCAGGCCGTCACTGAAAAGCGCGGCACGTTCGGCAGCTGGACCCTGCTGCTGGCGATCGCCGCCTTTGCGCTGTCGCTGCTGGGCACGTTCCTGGTGCGCTCCGGCGTGCTGACCAGCGTGCATTCGTTTGCCGCCGATCCGTCGCGCGGCCTGTTCATCCTGGTATTCCTGTCGGTGCTGATCGGCGGCAGCCTGCTGCTGTACGCGCTGCGCGCCAGCCAGCTCAGCGTGGACGCCGACGACCCACGCCGTGGCTTCACCGCCACCTCGCGCGAGACCCTGCTGCTGGCCAACAACCTGCTGCTGGCCACCGCCTGCGCGATGGTCCTGCTCGGCACGCTGTATCCGCTGCTGGCAGATGCACTGTCGCTGGGCAAGATCTCGGTCGGCCCGCCCTACTTCGGCAGCCTGTTCCTGCTGCTGATGGCGCCGATGATCCTGCTGCTGCCGTTCGGCCCGCTGGTGAAGTGGCAGCGCGACCAACCTTCGCGTGCATTCGCCCTGCTGGCGCCCTGGCTGGGGCTGGCGGTGCTGCTGGGCGCGCTGGCCTGGTGGCAGGCGCCGCAGAACGGCTGGAAGGCCGGTCTCGGTGTCGCCGCCGGGGCCTGGGTCGGATTCGGTACCGCACGCTTCGTCTGGCAGCGCCTGCGTGGCAATGGTCGCTTCACCGCCGAGATGCTCGGCATGATCGTCGCCCACGCAGGCATCGCCGTGTTCCTGGCCGGTGCGTTGCTGGTGGAAGCCCTGAACGTGCAGCGCGAAGTGGCGCTGGCACCTGGCCAGCAACTGGTGGTCGGCCGCTACGAAGTGCGCTTCGAGGGCGTGGACCATCGCGAAGGTCCCAATTTCATCGCCGACCGCGGTCACCTGCGGGTGTTCCGCAACGGCCGCGAACTGGCCCTGCTGCATCCGGAGAAGCGCCAGTACGCCAGTGGTGGTCAGGTGATGACCGAGGCCGGCATCGATGCACGCTTCGACGGCGACGTCTACGTGGCATTGGGCGAGCCGCTGGGCAACAATGCATGGGCGGTCCGGGTCCACATCAAGCCGTTCGTGCGCTGGATCTGGCTGGGCGCGCTGTTGATGGCCCTGGGCGGATTCATCACCGCCGCCGACCGCCGTTTCCGTCGTCCGTAGGAGTTTCCATGTCCGAGTCCCCCGCCCCGCGCCCCTCCCGCCCGCTGCCGCCGGTAGCCATCGTGATCGGCGTGCTGTTCTTCTTCGGCCTGCTCGGGCTGATGATCTACGGGGTGATGAAATCGGGTGATCCGCAGCGCGACGTGCTGCCCTCGGCGCTGATCGACAAGCCGGCGCCGGCGTTCGCCCTGCCGGTGCTGCACGACCCGGAGATGATCGTGCACAGCGACGAACTGCGCGGCGCGCCTTACCTGTTGAACGTATGGGGCAGCTGGTGCGCGGCCTGCCGCGAGGAACACCCGGTGCTGACCCGTTTCGCCGAGAGCAAGCGCGTGCGCGTGATCGGCTACAACTGGAAGGACGAGCCGACCGATGCCCTGCACTGGCTGGAGCAGCTGGGCAACCCGTTCATGGTCGTGCTCAGTGATGTTGAAGGCCGCACCGCCATCGACTGGGGCGTGACCGCTGCACCGGAGACCTTCCTTGTCGACGGCAGCGGCATCGTGCGCTGGAAGTACAGCGGTGCGATGACCCAGCGCGTAGTCGACGAGAAGCTGATCCCGGCGCTGGAAAAGATCGAGAAGGCCCAGGGCAATGCCGGCAGCACGCTGCACACGGCGCCCTGAGCCCATGCGCTGGCTGCTGGCGCTGCTGCTTCTGATGCTGCCGCTGGCCGCAGTGGCACAGCAGCCGCTGCACGATCCCCAGCCGCTGCAGTTCCGCGATGGCGCCGAAGAACGCCGCTTCCATGACCTGGCCGCGCAGCTGCGCTGCGTGCAGTGCCAGAACCAGTCGCTGGCCGATTCCAACGCGCAGATCGCGCAGGATCTGCGCCGCGAGGTGCTGCAGCTGATGCAGCAGGGCCACGACGATGCACAGATCAAGCAGTTCCTGGTCGCCCGCTACGGTGAGTTCGTGCTCTATCAACCACCGTTGCAGCCGGGCACCTGGCTGCTGTGGGGCGGTCCCCTGCTGATGCTCGGCGCCGGCGCACTGGTGGTGCTGGGCATTGTCCGCCGTCGTGGCCGTACGGTCGGCGCAGCACCGGCCGGCAAGGCCGATGAAGGAGACGGATGGTGAGCCATTGGCTGCCGGTGCTGGCCGGTCTGGTTGCTGCGCTGATGGCAGCGCTGGTGCTGTGGCCGCTGCGCCACCACGGTCGTCGCGGTTTCGCGGTCGGCGTGTTCGCACTGGGCGTGGCCGGTGCCTGCCTGTATCTGCTGGTCGGTGATCCGCGTGCAGCACAGGTGCAACCGACGCCGTCGGTAGCCACCCTGCGCGATGGCGTACAGGCCCTGCAGGATGCACTGGAGCGTGACCCACAGCGGGCCGATGGCTGGGCACTGCTGGGCCGGTCGCAGGCCGAACTGGGCAACGCCGCAGCCGCGGCGGACGCCTTCGCACGTGCCGCCGCTCTCGCCCCGGAAGACCCCGGCGTGCTGGTGGAAGCGGCGCAGGCACGTGCGCAGGCCGATGCCGGCAAGCAGTTCGATGACACCGCGATGGCCTGGTTGCAACAGGCGCGTGCACAGGCACCCGATGCCGAGCGCGCCAGCTGGCTGCTGGGCATCGCCCTGCGCCAGCGCGGAAAGAATGCCGAGGCCGCGGATGTGTGGAGCGGCCTGCTGCCACGGCTTGAGCCCGGCGCCGCGCAGGCGCTGCAGGCGCAGATCGCCATCGCCCGCGAAGCCGCAGGCCTGGCACCCGATGCCGCTCCTGCAGCACCAGCGGCGCTGCTGCAGGTACGCGTGCAGCTGCCTGCGCTGGAGAATGCCGAGTGGCCGGCCAGCACCCGGGTATTCGTGCTGGCCCGCGCCGTGGGTGGACCGCCGATGCCGGTGGCCGCACGCAAGCTGCCGCTGGCCGGTTTCCCGGCCACGGTCGGGCTGGGCGACGCTGACAGCCCGATGCCGACCGCGCCGCTGTCGGCACATCGCGACGTGGAAGTGCTGGCACGCATCTCGCGTACTGGTAGCGCCAATCGCAGCGAGGGGGACCTGCAAAGCGACGTGGTGCGGGTGACGCTGCCGCATGACGGCGTGGTTGAGCTGCGGTTTCCCTGACTTGTAGAGCCGAGCCCACGCTCGGCTGCGATTGGGTTGCCGGCGCCCGCCAGCCGAGCATCGGCTCGGCTCTACAGCAGATCCACGCCATGCGTGGATACGACGGTCCGGTCCGCGTCCAACCGCTGCTGGAAACCAGCGTGTCGCCAGCTCCACATGCGGCCCCGCTAGAATGGCTGCATGACCGAATTCATCCCGCCCGGCACCCGCTTCCACGCCCTGCCCTCGCCCTTCCCGTTCAAGCGCGGGGGCGCCCTGCACGGCGCGCGCGTGGCCTACGAAACCTGGGGAACACTGGCGGCCGACGCCAGCAATGCGATCCTGATCGTCACCGGCCTCTCGCCGGATGCGCATGCCGCGGCCAACGACGCCAATCCGGCACCGGGCTGGTGGGAAGGCATGGTCGGCCCCGGCAAGCCGATCAATACCGACCGCTGGTTCGTGGTCTGCGTGAACTCGCTGGGCAGCTGCAAGGGTTCGACCGGTCCGGCCTCGCTCAATGCGGCCACGGGTGAACCGTATCGCCTCGACTTCCCCGAGCTGTCGATCGAAGACGGCGCACGCGCCGCCATCGAGGTCGTGCGCGCCCTGGGCATCGAGCAGCTGGCCTGCGTGGTCGGCAATTCGATGGGCGGCATGACCGCACTGGCCGTGCTGATGCTGCAGCCGGGCATCGCGCGCAGCCACGTCAACATTTCCGGCAGTGCGCAGGCGCTGCCGTTCTCGATCGCGATCCGTTCGCTGCAGCGCGAGGCGATCCGTCTTGATCCGCGCTGGAATGGTGGCCACTACGACGATGCCGAATACCCCGAGTCCGGCATGCGCATGGCGCGCAAGCTGGGCGTGATCACTTACCGCTCCGCACTGGAATGGGATGGCCGCTTCGGCCGCGTGCGGCTGGATTCGGATCAGACCGACGACGATCCGTTCGGCCTGGAGTTCCAGGTGGAAAGCTATCTGGAAGGCCACGCACGGCGCTTCGTGCGCTTCTTCGATCCCAACTGCTACCTGTACCTGAGCCGCTCGATGGACTGGTTCGACCTGGCCGAGTATGCCGACGGCGACGTGCTGGCCGGGCTGGCGAAGATCCGGGTGGAAAAGGCGCTGGCGATCGGCGCCAACACCGACATCCTGTTCCCGGTGCAGCAGCAGCAACAGGTCGCCGACGGCCTGCGCGCTGGCGGCGCCGATGCGCGCTTCATCGGCCTGGAATCGCCACAGGGCCACGACGCCTTCCTCGTCGATTTCGAGCGTTTCGGCCCGGCCGTGCGCGGCTTTCTCGACGCGCTGTAGGTGGCATGGCGGCGTAATCTCGCGCTGGCCGCGTTCGGCGCGTTGATCGCGCTGACGGTCAGCGGCGTGCTGCCGCTGTGGCTGGGTGGGTGGTGCCTGCTGGCCAGCGCGGTGTCGTTCGGCCTGTACGGCCACGACAAGCGCGCGGCGCAGAGAAAGCAGTGGCGTATTCCGGAGCGCACATTACAGCTGCTGGCCTTTGCCGGCGGTTGGCCCGGCGCGCTGCTGGGCCAGGCGATGTTCCGCCACAAGCACCGCAAAGCCTCGTTCCAGTGGGTGTTCTGGCTGTGCGTGCTGGCCAACGTGGCCTCGATCGCGGTGATGCTGCGCGAGTTCTCGCGATAGCCAACCTGTAGAGCCGAGCCCATGCTCGGCTCCGTACAGAGGCAGCCGAGCATGGGCTCGGCTCTACAGTAGATCCACGCCAGGCGCGGATGTGCATCGGTCAAAGTTCGCGGACCAGCGCCCCATCGCGCAACCGGTACTGCGCATCGACCACGCCTTCAGGCAGGTCGTCGTGGGTGATCATCAACAGGCTGCGCCCGTCCAGCAACCCGGAAAGGTCCTGCAGCAGCGCACGTGCGGTATCCACGTCGAGGCCTTCGGTCGGTTCGTCCAGCAGCAGGATCGGCGCATTGCGCAGCAGTGCACGGGCCAGCGCCAGCCGCCGCGCCTGGCCGGCCGACATCGTCGCGCCGTTCTCGCCCACCCAGGCCTGCAGGCCACCGTTGCGCTCGGCCCATTCGCCCAGGCGCATGCGGCGCAGCACTGCCCACAAGGCGGCGTCGCTGGCATCGGGATCCCCCAGGCGCAGGTTCTCGGCCACGGTGCCGGCGAACACCGGCGCGTTCTGCGGCAACCAGGCCAGCTGCCGATGCCAGTCGGCCTGGCTGAAATCACGCAGGTCGATGCCACCATAGGTGATTCGCCCCTGCTGCGGATCCCACAGCCGCAGCAGCAGGCTGGACAGCGTGGTCTTGCCACTGCCGCTGTCGCCGCGGATGGCGATTCGTTCGCCCGGCGCGAGGGTCAACTGCAGGCCGGACAGCACCGGTCGCGCGGCGCCCGGCCACTGGAAATGCACGTCGTCCCAGTGCACGCGCGCGGCCTGCGGTACCGGCTGTGGCACGGCGGGATCCTCCACCGTCGGCGGCTGCTCGACGATGGCCTGCAACCGATCGGCGGCGATCCGCCCGGACTGCAGTGACTGCCACGCCAAGCCCATCCCGGCCCACAGTTCGATCAGCGCGACGGTGAGGAACACCAGGCCCGCGGCCATTTCCGGCGCGATACGCTGCTGTTCGGCCGCGTGGAGCGCCAGTGCCAGCATCGCCACCAGCCCCAGCCCTGCGACCAGGCCATGCAGGGTCGAGGCCGCGATCAGGCGCCAGCGGCGCCGACGATCCCGCGAAGCCAGCTGCTTGGCGGCCACGCGCACCTTCAGCTGCCACGCCGCATCGGCATGCAGCGCGGCCAGATCGCCCGCGCCCTCCAACCCTTCAAAGGCGGCGGTGCGCAGTGCGGCGCGATGCGCGGCACGGTCCGCCTCTTCATCGTCACGACCGCGCACACCCAGCCACGGCACGCCGAAAGCGATCAGCAGCGCCAGCACTGCCAGCAACACTGCTGCCGACGGCAGGATCAGCGCCGCCGAGGCCACCGCCACCAGCGTCAGCGCACCCAGCGCCACCAGCGGCCCGATCGCACGCACCAGCAGGCCGTCCACTTCACCGATGTCACCGAGCAGGCGCGCCAGCAGATCGCCGGTGCGCGTCGCCCCCAGCCGTGCCGGTGCCAGCGGCAGCGCGCGGCGGAAGAACCACACGCGCAAGTCGCGGGCGATGCGCAGGGTGGCGTCGTGGCCCACCAGCTTTTCGAAGTAGCGCGACACGATGCGCGCCATGGTCAGCCCGCGGATACCCGCGGACGGCGAGAAGAAGTTGAAGCCCTGGCCGAGGCCGGCCGCACCGGCCAATGCAGCTGCGGTGAGGAAACCACCGGACAGGCCCAGCAGTGCGGTGCCGGCCAGCATGGTGGTCCACAACAGCAGGATCGTCAGCAGCAGGCGCGGCCGATGGCGCAGGAACACCGCACGCAGCGAATCAGGCGAACGGCTCATGCGCGCACCGCCTGTGCCGGTTCCACCAACCGACCTTCCGGCAACAACAGGCAACGGTCGGCCCAGGCGATCACCGCCGGGCTGTGGGTGGCGACCACCACGCTGCGGCCGCGTGCATAGGCGGCCAGGCTGCGCAGCAGCGCCGCTTCGGTATCGGCATCGAGGAACGCGGTGGGTTCGTCCAGCAGCAGCACCTGCGGGTCGCGCAGCAGCAGGCGGGCCAGGCCGATGCGACGTGCCTCACCACCGGACAGGCCGAAGCCGCGCTCGCCGATCACCGTATCCAGTCCCTGTGGCAGGCGCTGCGCGAACTGCAGCACCTGCGAGGCCTCGGCCACTGCGCGCAACCGCGCGTCGCTGGCGCCGGGATCGGCCAGGCGCAGGTTGTCGGCGATGCTGCCGTGGAACAGGTACGGCCGCTGGCTGGCATAGGCTACCTGCACGCCGGGCCGCAGGTGCAGCTTGCCGGCACGCGGTGGCAGCCAGCCCGCCAGTGCTTCCAGCAGCGTGCTCTTGCCGGATCCACTGGGGCCGACCAGGGCCAGCCGCTGGCCCGGTTCCAGCAGCACATCCAGATCCTGCAGCACGTCGTGCGGCGCGCCCAACGGGCGCAGCACCAGCCCCTGCGCCTGCAGCGGCGGCAACGCGGCCTCGGCCGGTTCCACAGCCACCGGCGCACTCTCGTTCTCGATCAGGCCCTGCTCGTCCGGCAATGACTGCAGCAGACGCTCAACCTCGGCCGCCGCGGCCAGTGCATTGGCGCGGTCGTGGTAGTGCGCAGCCAACCGCCGCAGCGGCGCGTAGAACTCCGGCGCCAGCAGCAGGCAGAACAGGCCCGCGCCCAGCGTCGGCACCGCCGAATGCAGCGACATCATGCCCAGATAGCTCAGGCCCAGGTACAGCGCGACCATCGCCACGCTCACCGAGGCAAAGAATTCCAGCACCGTGGACGACAGGAAGGCGATCCGCAGCACTTTCAGGGTACGCACGCGCACACCTTCGGCGGCCGCCTCGATACCCTCCAGCTCGGCCTCGCCGCGGCCATACAGGCGCAGCAGGCCCAGGCCCTTGATGCGGTCGGCGAAGTGGCCGCTCATCCGCGCCAGCTCCCCCAACTGGGCGCGACCGGCGGCTTCGGCGCCCCAGCCCACCAGCATCATGAAGAACGGCACCAGCGGCGCGGTGAACAGCAGGATCAACGCCACCACCCAGTCAACCCAGGCCACCGCGGCCAGGATCAGCAGCGGCACCACCAGCACCTCGGTGCGCACCGGCAGGAACCCGCTGTAATAACTCTCGATCGCATCACCGTGATGCAGCATCAGTTCGCCCAGTTCGCCGGTGCGGCGCTGGCGCAGCCACAACGGGCCATGGCTGAGCAGTCGGGCGAACACTCGCTCGCGCAGGGCCAGCCGCGCGGCATCGGCTACATCCCCGGCAGCCGCCTGGGTGGCGCTGCCCAGCAGCGTGCGCAGCACCAGGATCACCACCAGCCCGCCCAGCACTGGCAGCCCCGAGGCCAGCGGCGCGCGCTCCACCAGCACCTGCTGCACCAGCCAGGCGATCGCGGCGGCCTGGCCGATCAGCAACGCACCGGACAGGCTGATGCACAGGGCCGCCAGGCGTTGGCGCCCCCGGGCGGAATGGGCCAGATCAGCCAGCCACGCCGCGCGGACACGGCGCTGGCGGGCAGTTTCGGCTTCCGGGGACAGGCTGTCAGGGGTCGTTTCGGCAGCGCTCAAGGGGTCTTCACGGGCAACGGGGGAGACACGGCATTGTAGGCGCAGGCAATGGCCGGCCTCTGCGGCCAGCGGTCGCAGTCTTCATCGGGTTGGCATACGATCAACCGGGGCACCTGTTCATACATTGATCTGGATCAAGGCTGTTTGAAGTAGTCGGTCACATCATTCACGTCGTAGACCACCCTTCCCGCCACCTGCAACGGCACTATCCAACGAGGTAGCCAGGCCATGATTGATCAGACAGTCGTAGAGCTGTCGCGGCTGCAATTCGCGCTGACCGCGATGTACCACTTCCTATTCGTACCCCTCACCCTTGGCCTGTCGTTCATGGTGGCCATCATGGAGAGCGTGTACGTGATGACCGGCAAGGAGATCTGGCGCAGGATGACCCTGTTCTGGGGCGTCCTGTTCGGCATCAACTTCGCCATGGGCGTCGCCACCGGCATCGTCATGGAATTCCAGTTCGGCATGAACTGGTCCTACTACAGTCACTACGTGGGTGACATCTTCGGCGCGCCGCTGGCGATCGAAGGCCTGATGGCCTTCTTCCTGGAAGCCACCTTCGTCGGCCTGTTCTTCTTCGGCTGGAACCGCCTGAGCAAGGTCAAGCACCTGATGGTGACCTGGCTGATGGCACTGGGCACCAACCTGTCGGCGATCTGGATCCTGGTCGCCAACGGCTGGATGCAGAACCCGACCGGTGCAGTGTTCAATCCGGAAACCATGCGCATGGAAGTGGTCGACTTCATGGCGGTGGTGTTCAACCCGGTGGCGCAGGCCAAGTTCGTGCACACCGTCAGCGCCGGCTACGTGACCGGTGCGGTGTTCGTGATGGCGATCAGCGCGCTGTTCCTGCTGCGCAACAAGCACAAGGACCTGGCCCGTCGTTCGTTCGCGGTGGCCGCGGCGTTCGGCCTGCTGTCATCACTGTCGGTGGTCGTGCTGGGTGACGAGAGCGGCTACGCCGCCAGCGAACACCAGAAGATGAAGCTGGCCGCGATCGAAGCGATGTGGGAGACCGAGCGTGCGCCGGCCGACTTCACCGCCTTCGGCATCCCGAACCAGGAAACCCACCAGAACGACTACGCGGTGAAGATCCCCTACCTGATGGGCCTGATCGCCACCCGCTCGTTGAACCAGCCGATTCCGGGCATCCTGGAACTGGTCGAGCGCGCCGAACACCGCGTGCGTGGCGGCCAGCTGGCCTACGGTGCATTGGAACGCCTGCGCGCCAACAAGAACGACGTTGAAGCACGCGAGATGTTCGACCGCCACTGGCAGGACCTGGGCCACGGCCTGCTGCTCAAGCGCTACCGCGACGACATCCTCAACGCCACCCCGCAGGAGATCTCGCAGGCGGCGATGGACACCGTGCCGCGCGTGATGCCGCTGTTCTGGACCTTCCGCGTGATGGCCGGCCTCGGCTTCTACCTGATCGCCTTCTTCGCACTGGCCTTCTACTACTCCTGCCGCAACAACTTCCAGGACAAGCGCTGGTTCCTCAAGCTGGCCCTGTGGACGCTGCCGGCACCGTGGATCGCGATCGAGTGCGGCTGGTTCGTGGCCGAGTATGGTCGCCAGCCGTGGGCGGTCGATGGCGTGCTGCCGACCTTCTATGCGGCGTCGGGCCTGGCCCTGCATGAAATCGTGCTGACCCTGGCCGGCTTCACCGCAATCTACACCGCGCTGATCGTGGTCGAGATCAAGCTGATGCTCAAGGCGATCCGCAAGGGTCCGGACGAGGTGCTGCCGTCGCTGCAGTCGCCCCAGCCGCATGCTTCCCACAATGCCTCGGCGCCAGCCGCCGGCCAGGCCTGAGGCAGGAGAACCAAGATGGATTTCATTCTTCTGGACTACACCACGCTGCGCGTGATCTGGTGGCTGCTGCTCGGCATCCTGCTGATCGGTTTCGCCGTGATGGATGGTTTCGACCTGGGCGTGGGCACCCTGCTGCCCTTCGTCGCCCGCAACGACGCCGAGCGCCGGCGGGTGATCAACACCATCGGCCCGGTGTGGGAAGGCAACCAGGTGTGGCTGATCCTGGGCGGCGGCGCGATCTTCGCCGCCTGGCCGCCGCTCTATGCGGTCAGTTTCTCCGGGTTCTACCTGGCGATGTTCGTGATCCTGTTCGCGCTGATCCTGCGTCCGGTCGGTTTCAAGTTCCGCAGTAAGATGCCCAGCGAACGCTGGCGCAACACCTGGGACTGGGCGCTTTTCATCGGTGGCTTCATCCCGGCGCTGATCATGGGCGTGGCGGTGGGCAACGTGATGCTGGGCGTGCCGTTCCACTTCGATGACAGCATGCGCATCTTCTACACCGGCTCGTTCTTCGGCCTGCTGATGCCCTTCGCGCTGCTGGCCGGCCTGCTCAGCGTGTCGATGCTGGTCGCCCACGGTGCCGCCATGCTGGTGCTGAAGACCGACGGCCCGGTGGCTGAACGTGCAGCCCGTTTCGGCAGCATCGCCGCGATCATCGCCTTCGTGCTGTTCGCAGTGGGCGGTGCCTGGGTGGCCTTCGGCCTGCCGGGTTACCAGATCACCTCGCAGGTGGTTACCGATGGCGCCACCAATCCGCTGCTGAAGACCGCCGAACTCGGCGCCGCCGGTGGCTGGATGCGCAACTACAGCGCGATGCCAGCCACGATCCTGGCACCGCTGCTGGGCCTGGCCGGCCTGCTGGCCAGTGCGGTGCTGCTGCGTGCCCGTCGCGGCGGGCTGGCCTTCATCGCTTCCGGTGCGGCCATCGCCGGCATCATCCTGACCGTCGGTTTCGCCATCTTCCCGTTCCTGCTGCCGTCCTCGAGCCAGCCCACCTCCAGCCTGACCGTGTGGGACGCATCGTCCAGCCACCTGACCCTGTGGATCATGCTGCTGGCCACGGCGGTGTTCCTGCCGATCATCCTCGCCTACACCACCTGGGTGTACCGCGTGCTCAAGGGCAAGACCACCACCGAAGAGATGGGCAACAACCCGAACGCTTACTGATTGACGGTGTGCCGGCCCACGGCCGGCACACCCTTGAACAAAGGAGATCGACCATGTGGTATTTCGCCTGGATTCTCGGCGCCGGCCTCGCCTCGACGGTGGCCATCCTCAACGGCATGTGGTTCGAAGCCCGCGAGCAGAACCGTATCGAGAAAGAAAATCGTCGCTGAGCTGTAAAAAAACCTTGCCGCCTTGGCCTTCACACGGTATCTTAGGCGGCTCCTTCGGGGTGTAGCTCAGTCTGGTAGAGCGCTACGTTCGGGACGTAGAGGTCGCAGGTTCGAATCCTGTCTCCCCGACCACTCAAGTGGTCGCATTGAAGCCTGGTGAAGTCGTCCAGGCTTTTTTGTTCCCTGAAGTGGCACTGCTTCGGCAGTGTGAAGAAAACAACATTCACCCCTTGCCGCCATCGGGGTGAATCGCTAGAATAGGCGGCTCCCTTCGGGGTGTAGCTCAGTCTGGTAGAGCGCTACGTTCGGGACGTAGAGGTCGCAGGTTCGAATCCTGTCTCCCCGACCACTTCGGTGGTCACCAAGAAGCCTGGAAGACATCACTGTCCTCCGGGTTTTTTTGTGCCAAGCGCCGGGCCACCCGCATGACGGGACCTTGCCCGGCAGCGCACGTACAATGGCCGCGCTGCCGGCCCACCTGCAGCCCCCACCCCCACCTGCCGCTTCGGCGTAGACCGATGCCGGCGCTGCATGCCGTTGCTGCGGCGTGCGACACCTGCAAGGACCACCGATGAGTTCCTCCACTTCCGATTCGCCGTCGCTGCTGCACGGTCGCGTCCTCGCGTTTGCCGCGATCCTGCTGGCAGCGGTCAACCTGCGCACGGCGGTCACCTCGATCACCCCGCTGCTGGACGTGCTCGGCCAGCAGTTCGGCTTCGGCACCACCATGACCGGCGTGCTGGGCATGCTGCCGACCGCCTCGTTCGCGCTGTTCGGCGTGGCTACGCCGGCACTGGCGCGGCGCCTCGGCCTGGAGCGCACCACCCTGCTGGCGATGGTGATGGCGATGGCCGGCCTGCTGCTGCGCTCCAGCGCCGGCAACGTCGGCACGCTGTTGCTGGGTTCGGTGCTGGCGCTGGCCGGCATGGGCATCGGCAACGTGGTCGTGCCGCCGCTGGTGAAGCGTTACTTCGCCAACAAGGTCGGCACCATGAGTACGCTCTACATCAGTGTGCTGCAGCTGGGCACGATGCTGCCGGCGCTGCTCGCGGTGCCGATGGCCAACGCTGCCGGCTGGCGCGTGTCGCTGGGCATGTGGGCGCTGCTGGCACTGGCCGCCGCACTGCCCTGGCTGGTGCTGGCCAAGCGCGCGCCGAAGCCGCAGGCCGACGCCACCGACCCCACCGCGCAGCCGCATGGCAAGGTCTGGCGCACGTCGCTGGGCTGGAGCATGACGCTCATGTTCGGCATGACCTCGCTGATGACCTACTCGATGTTCACCTGGCTGCCGCGCATCGTGGTCGAGGCCGGTGGCACGCCCGCGTTCGGCGGCGTGATGGTGGCCGTGTTCTCGGCACTGGGCCTGCTACCGTCGCTGGTCATCCCGTCGATGGCGGTGCGCCTGCAGAACCCGTTCCCGCTGGTGCTGATCGGCTTCTTCTCGTTCGTGATCGCCTTCACCGGCCTGCTGCTGGCACCGATGAAGGCCCCGCTGCTGTGGGCCTGCCTGCTCGGCGTCGGTCCGTCCACCTTCCCGCTGGCGCTGACCCTGATCAACCTGCGCACCCGCACCCCCACCGGCTCGGCGGCGCTGTCCGGGTTCATGCAGGGTGTGGGCTACAGCTTCAGCTGCCTGGGGCCGTTCCTGGTCGGCTGGCTGCACACCGTCAGCGACGGCTGGACGATCCCGTTCAGCTTCCTGTTCGGCTGCGCCACCCTGATGCTGTGCGCTTCCTGGGTGGCCTGCAAGCCGCGCAAGCTGGAAGACCTCTGGTAAGCCGCATGGGGCCAGCAACCGGCCCCACCTACCGCTCGTCAGCCCGTTTGCGCATTTTGACGCCGGGCTGACAATTCCGGGCGGATAGTGCCCACGAATGCCCATCCTTGCCGCGTGCCGGCATCGGGCATGGGGGCGGCAGCGCCGCCCAGGCCACCACTCGGTGCGCGGGGGACTCTCGTTTCAGACAAGACATTGCAGGTCGCTGTCCTGGTTCCGCCCATCCCTGCTGGATGGGAGTTCGCGAGGGGAGTGACGCAGGCCACGGCCACCCCAAAATCTGGCATGTGATGTGCGTCACATTTTTCAGGTTGTCTGGTTCGGAAGCCAAGGGGGTCCCCAATGGTTGTCCACCGCCGGCTGGCGCTCTGCGTCGGCCTTGCCTGTACCGCCCTGGCCTGGGCCAGCAGTGCTGCCCCGCCCGACCGCGAGGCGGCCCTGGCCGAGATCGGCCGCTACCGCGACCAGGCCCGCTGGCTGGATGCCCTCGGCGCCATCGAGCGCGCCAGCCAGCAGCAGCCCAACGACGATCTGCTGTTCAAGCTGCGCGTACTGACCCTGGGCGACATCGGCAATGCGTGGCGCGCCTGGGCGCTGTACCAGCAGCGCCCGCAGCTGTTCGACGCTGCACAGAAGCAGCGCATCGAAGGCGACTACCTGGCCAAGCTGGTGGTCTGGAGCCTGGCCTACAGCAGCAGCGAAGACAGCCGGCTGGAAGAGGCCGAATCAACCCTGGCGCGCATGCAGCGCTACCTGGGCGCCGAAGGCACTCCACCCGCGCAGGCGCCACTGCGCATCCGCATGGACCGGCTGATCCTGCTCAACCGGCTGGGCCGCCATGCGCAGGTGCGCGAGGAAGCCCGCGCACTGCAGACCGAAGGCCATGCCCTGCCCGACTATGTGCTGCCCGCAGTGGGCGATTCGCTGATGGGCACCCTGCACCCGGAGGAAGCCATTCCGGTGCTGCAGGCAGCGGTCGCTGGCGATCCAACGCGCGACGCCTCGCATTCGGAACTGGCATACGCCTACCTGGAAAGCGAGCAGCAGGAAAAGGCCGTCGACCTGCTGCAGGCGTGGCGCGACAAGGAACCTGCCTGGCGCTGGAGCAATGGGAAGTCGCCGTATCCAAACTGGTCGCGCTACGAGGCCGACCTCAACCTGGCGATGGTGCGCGCCTACAGCGGTGACCTGCCCACCGCGCAGCGCGATCTGGAATCGATGGTCGACATCGCACCGGGCAACGGCGGCCTGCAGAGTGCGCTGGGCAGTGTCTACATGATGCGCGGCTGGCCACGCAGGGCGCTGCAGCGGCAACAGATGGCGCATGCGCTGGACCCGCGCGACATCGAGCCACGGCTGGGCATGCAGGAAGCCTACGTCGCTCTGCAGCGTGATGACCTGGCGCGACCGCTGCACGACGATCTGGTCGCACGCTACCCCACCCAGCCCGCCGTCGAACGCATGGACCAGGCCTGGCGCGCGCATCGCGGTTGGCAGCTGAAGGCATGGACCGACATCGGACGCAGTTCCGGCGGTGGTGGCACCTCGCCGCTGGGCAACGATGATCGCCGCTATGGCATGGAGGTCCAGACACCCGTACTCGACGATCGCTGGCGGCTGTTCGCCTTCGCCGACCGGCGCTCGGTCGATTTCCAGGACCAGCGCATCGACCCGCTGTGGCTGGGCGCGGGCGTACGCTACCGCTTCGGCCGGCTGGATGCGGAAGCGGCCGTGCTGCGCGCCAACGACCACATTGGCGATACCGGCCTGCGCGTCGGCGTGGGCTGGCAGTTCAACGACTACTGGCATGCCGGACTGATTGCCGCACGCAATGATCCGGAGGCATCGATGCAGGCGCGCGTGGCCGGCATCACCGCTGACAGCGTCAGTGCGCAGGTCGACTATCGGCGCAGCGAACGCACGCACTGGGTGTTCGGCGCCAGTCGCTTCCGTTACGACGATGGCAACCATCGCGAACTGTTCAGCACCGCACTTGAACAGCGCCTGCTGACCCGCCCACGGTGGCTGATCGATGGCCTGGCCAGTGCCTACACCAGTCGTGGCAGCCGCGACGATGCCCCCTACTTCAACCCGAAGCGCGACCGCATGGTCGAGATCGGCCTGCGCATCGACCAGCAACTGTGGCGCCACTACGAACGCCACTTCCGGCACCGGCTGACCGTCTCGCTGGGTGACTACTGGCAGGACGGCTTCGGCAGTGCGCTGGTGCCGTCGGTGTCGTACATGCACGAGTGGCAGCTGGGCCAGGGCCGCGTGTTCGAGTATGGCGTGCGCTGGTCGCGGCCGGTCTACGACGGCCATCGCGAACGCCATATCGGCTTCGAAGCCGCACTGCGCTGGGGAGACTGACATGACCCGCATCCTGCGCCTGATCGTGCTCCTGCTGCTGTCGGCTGCGCCGCCGACCTTCGCGCAGCAGGCCCTGCATCTCGATGCGATCGACAACGGCCTGCTGATCCTCAGCTACCACGACATCCGCGACCAGGTCGCAGCCAAGGGGGATGCCGATACCTATGCGGTGAGCACGCAGAACTTCGCCGCCCACCTGGACTGGCTGGGGGCACACGGTTACCACCCGGTGTCGCTGTCGCAGGTGATCGCGGCCTCGCAGGGGCGCGCCACGCTGCCTCCAAAACCGGTACTGCTGACCTTCGATGACGGCCTGCGCAGCGTCTACGACAAGGCCTTCCCGCTGCTGCAGGCCTACCGCTATCCGGCGCTGGTGGCGGTGATCACCGACTACGTGGACATGGCACCGGGCCGCACCATCGACTATGGCTACCGCCCGTTCGGCCGCGACGACTTCATCACCTGGGCACAGCTGAAGCAGATGCACGACAGCGGCCTGATCGAGGTGGCCAGCCATACCGACGATCTGCACCACGGGGTGCTTGCCAACCCGCAGGGAAATTCCACCCCTGCTGTCGTGACCCGCATCTACCGACCTGCCACGCACAGCTACGAGAGCGAGCCACAGTACGAGCAGCGCCTGCGCGCCGATCTCGGCCGCAGCGTGCAACGCATCCAGCAGCACCTGGGCGTGCGCCCGCGCGCCATCGTCTGGCCCTATGCCGCCTACAACCAGCTGAGCAACGACATTGCCGAGCAGCTGGGCATGCCAGTGTCCTTCGATCTGGAAGGCCGCAGCACGCCGGTGGCCAGCGACCTGCATGGCCTGGCGCGCTTCCTGGTCAGCGACAACCCGACCGTGGAGGCGCTGGCCTACGAACTGCGCCGCGACGTCGCGCTCGATGGCATCCGTGCCCTGCAGATCGACCTGGATGATGTGTACGACCCCGACCCCGCACAGCAGGCGCGCAATCTGGATGCGCTGATCGAGCGGGTCAAGCGCGTCGCGCCGACGCACGTCTACCTGCAGGCGTTCGCCGATCCGGACGGCAACAACACCGCCGATGCACTGTACTTCCCGAACCGCCACATGCCGATGCGCGCGGACCTGTTCAGCCGCGTTGCCTGGCAGCTGAAATCGCGTGCGGGGGTGAAGGTCTACGCATGGCTGCCGGTGCTCGGCTTCGAGCTGCCCGACCCGGCGCAGCGCAAGGCGCTGGCGATCCGCAACGGCGATGCCGATGGCATGTACCGGCTGGATTTCACCAACCCGCGAGCGCGCCAGATCATGCTCGACATCTACGAGGACCTGGCGGTCAACTCGTACCTCGAGGGCCTGCTGTTCCATGACGATGGCTATCTGCGCGACACCGAGCTGCCCACGCTGGCGGCCGGCGATGGAGGCAGCGCACGCACGCAGGCATTGATCGACTTCACCCTGGCACTGCGCAACAGCGCGCAGCACTGGCGGCCGAAGCTGGCCACGGTGCGCAACCTGTACGCCGAACCGGTGCTGCGCCCACAGAGCGAAGCCTGGTTCGCGCAGCGCCTGGACCTGTTCAACAAGGCCTACGACCAGACCGCACTGATGGCGATGCCGTGGATGGAAGGCAGCAAGCATCCGGAACGCTGGCTCGACCAGCTGTTGGGCGCGGTGCGTGCGCATGATCCACAGCTGCAGCACACCCTGTTCGAACTGCAGACCGTCGACTGGCGCAGCGGGCAACCGATTCCCGCCGAGCGCCTGCGCGCGCAGATCCGCCAGCTGCAGGCGCAGGGCGTGCACCACTTCGCCTGGTACCCGGACGACTTCATCGCCGACCAGCCCTCCACCCGCGATGCCCGCGCGGCGATGTCCGCCGGCAACTTCCCGTACCCGGAGAAGTGACATGGACATGCATCCGTTGCTGCAGGTCCTGTTCCAGTTCGCCTTCTACTACCCGATGGTGATGGCGTTCTTCTGGATGTCGGGCGGCCTGTATTACTACTTCCGGCGCGAACGCCATTCGCGTCCACGCAACGACCCGCCGCTGATGGTCGATCCACCGTTCGCGAGCCTGCTGATTCCCTGTCACAACGAGTCCGCGAACCTCGACGACACGCTCGGCGCGGCGCTGGCACAGCGCTACCCGGCCGACTACGAAGTGATCGCCATCGACGACGGCAGCAGCGACGACACCGGTGCGCGGCTGGACGCCCTGGCGGCAAATCACCCACGGCTGCGCGTGCTGCACCTGGACCGCAACCTGGGCAAGGCCAATGCGCTGCGCATGGGTGCACTCGCCGCGCGTTCGGAGTACCTGGTGTGCATCGACGGCGACGCGATGCTGGAGGAGCACGCGCTGCACTGGATGATCTGGCACCTGGTAAGCGGCAACCGGGTCGGCGCGGTGACCGGCAATCCGCGCATCCGCAACCGCTCCACCCTGCTCGGACGCCTGCAGGTGGCCGAGTTCTCCTCGATCATCGGCATGATCAAGCGCGCGCAGCGGGTATACGGGCGCATATTCACCATCTCCGGCGTGATCGCCGGCTTCCGTCGTACCGCGCTGCACCAGGTCGGCTGGTGGTCGGACGACATGGTGACCGAAGACATCGACATCAGCTGGCGCCTGCAGCGGGCGCACTGGGACATTCGCTACGAACCCAACGCACTGTGCTTCATCCTGATGCCGGAAACGCTGAAGGGGCTGTGGAGGCAGCGGCTGCGCTGGGCCCAGGGTGGCGTGGAGGTGATGCTGCGCCACGCCCGCTCGCTGCTGCACTGGAAGGAGCGGCGCATGTGGGGCGTACTGCTGGAGTACGTGCTGAGCGTGATCTGGGCTTACACCATGTTGTTCATCGTGGTGCTGTGGGCGCTGGGCAAGTTCATCGAACTGCCGCCGCAGCTGCATATCGCCAGCCTGCTGCCGGAATGGCACGGCGTGATCCTGGCCCTGGTCTGCCTGCTGCAGTTCGCCAGCAGCCTGATCATCGACCGTCGTTACGAAACACAGATTGGACGCAACTACTTCTGGGTCATCTGGTACCCGATGGCGTACTGGTTGATCAGCCTTTCCACCACCCTGGTGGCGTTGCCGAAAACCCTGCTGCGCCGTCGCAGCAAGCGCGCCACCTGGACCAGTCCCGATCGGGGGATCCGATGAACGCACAACGCCCGTCCAACCGCTACGACTCGCGGATGATCCGCAAGCCGCATCGCCAACCACGCTTCCAGCGCACTGCCTGGGGCTTCGTCACCCTCGCGTTCTGGGGGTTCTACTTCTACCTGTGGGCACCGTTGGTGACCCTGCTCTCGTGGCTGATCGGCGGGCAGATGGCCTGGCAGCAGCTGTACGAGCGCAAGAACCAGTTCGACCCCTATGTGCTGGTGGCGCTGCCGCTGATGCTGCTGTGTGCCAGCGTGCTGCTGATCGGCTGGGCCGAGTACAACCGCGCGCGCTTCCGCGGCCACGACCGGCGCCTGCCGCGCCCGCTGGCCAGCCTCAACGAAGTGGCCGCCGACCTGGGGGCCAGCACCGGGCTGGCCGAGCGCCTGCTCGGCTGCAAGGCCGCCACGCTGCACATGGACGATCACGCGCGGCCGATCGGCATCCGCCGCGAGGTGGTGTAACCCGACAACCCGGTGGGTGCCGACCCTGGTCGGCACTTGCTTTGGTAGATGCCGACCCTGGTCGGCACCGGGGTCTACCGCGAAGAGCATCCACGCACGGCGTGGATCTACGTGCGCGTCTGCCCTTCACCGCGCACGACGAACCGTTCGACGGTGAGTGCTTCCAGGCCCATCGGGCCGTAGGCGTGCAGGCGCGTGGTGGAAATACCGATCTCGCTGCCCAGGCCCAACTGCCCACCATCGGAAAAGCGCGATGAGGCATTCACCATCACCACCGCCGAACGCAGCGCGTTGACGAAGCGCTCGGCGTGGACCGCGTCTTCGGTCGCAATCACTTCGGTATGGTCGGAGGTATAACGGCGGATGTGCGCGATGGCCGCATCGAGGTCATCCACCACCCGCACGGCCAGCACCAGATCCAGGAACTCGGCGGCGTAATCCGCATCGGTGGCTGCGTTGCTACCCGGCAGCAACGGCTGCGCAGCCGCGTCGGCGCGCAGCTCCACGCCGCGCTCGCCGAGCGCCTGTGCCACGCGCGGCAGGAACGCTTCGGCCACATCGCGGTGCACCAGCAGGGTCTCCAGCGAATTGCAGGCCGACGGACGACTGCACTTTCCGTCCACCAGCAGATCGATGGCTTTGCCGAGGTCGGCGCTGGCATCCACGAACAGGTGGCAGACACCCTTGTAGTGCTTGATCACCGGCACCCGCGCATGTTCGGCAACGAAGCGGATCAGGCCTTCGCCGCCGCGCGGAATCGCCAGATCGATCAGTTCATGCAGCTGCAGCAGTTCCAGCATCGCTTCGCGGCGCAGGTCGGTCAGCACGGTCACCGCCGCCGGTGGCACGCTATTGGTCTTAAGCGCGCCCGCCAACGCCTGGGCGATGGCTGTGTTGGAATGGATCGCTTCGGAGCCACCGCGCAGGATCACGCCATTGCCGGCCTTCAGGCACAGCGCAGCCGCTTCGGCGGTCACGTTCGGGCGCGCCTCATAGATCATTGCGATCACACCCAGCGGCACGCGTACCTTCTGCACGCGGATGCCGTTTGGACGCACATCGTCGCGGGTGATCTGGCCGACGGGATCGGGCAGCGCGGCGACCTCACGCACGGCTTCGGCCATCGCGAACAGGCGTGCCGGGTCCAGCGCCAGGCGGTCGAGCATGGCGCTGCCAACGCCCTTGTCGCGCGCGGCGGCGAGGTCACGTGCATTACCGGCAAGGATCAGCCCGGCATTCACTTCCAGCGCCTGTGCCATGGCCAGCAGCAGCGTGCGGCGGGCCGCACTGTCGAGGCCGGCAACGTTCTGGGCCGCGTCACGGCAGGCACGCGCCTGCGTTTCGATGTCGCTCATCGGGGAGTCCTTCAAACCGGTCATGGCAGCACCAGATCGTCGCGATGGACGACGCTGCCGCCGTAGTTGTAGCCCAGCACGGCCTCGATGTCGCGCGAATGGCGGCCGGCGATCCGGCGCACATCATCGGCCGCGTACTGGCTGACGCCGCGCGCGACGCAGACACGGCCCTGCGGCGCGTTCCAGCACACCTGCACCATGTCGCCACGGCGGAACACGCCCTCCGCGCCGGTGATGCCACCGGGCAGCAGCGAGGCGCCCTTCTCGCGCATGGCCTGCGCCGCGCCGGCATCGATCACGATCGCGCCCTCGACCAGCGGCGCGTGCCGCAGCCAGTGCTTGCGTGCGGCCTCGCGGCTGCGTGCGGCGTGGATACGGGTACCGAACAGGCGATCCTGCGCCAGCGCGCGCACCACGTCGCCACTGCGGCCATTGAACAGATAGGTTTCTATGCCGAGGCGACCGGCCTTCGCCGCCGCCTCCAGCTTGGTGCGCATGCCGCCGGTACCAGCGCGCGAGCCGGCGCCACCGGCCATCGCCAGCACCTCGTCACTCAGTTCCGGCACGTCGTGCAATGGCCGCGCGTCGGCCACGGTGCGCGGGTCGGCGCTGTACAGGCCGTCAATGTCAGTGGCGATGAACAGTGCATCGGCATCGACCAGCGCCGCCACGGTCGCGGCCAGGTTGTCGTTGTCGCCGAGCTTGAGCTCGTCCACCGACACGGTGTCGTTCTCGTTGACCACCGGCAACGCACCCAGCCGCAGCAGTTCGTTGAGGGTAGCGCGTGCGTTGAGGTAGCGGCGGCGGTTGCGCAGGTCGTCGTGGGTCAGCAGCACCTGCGCCACCGGGCGCTCGAAGAAGCGCTGCCAGAGCCCGATCAGCTGGGCCTGGCCGAGCGCGGCCAGCGCCTGCCGCGCCGCCATCGCCGCGCCGGGCTCATCGGCCCGCGGCAGGATCGCGCGCCCGGCAGCGACCGCGCCGGACGATACGATCACTACCTCACGCCCGGCCAGTACATTGGCAGAGACGAACTGTGCCAGGCCCAGCGCGTGGCGTGGCGACAGGCCGCCGCCATCGGCTGCCAGCAGGCTGCTGCCGACCTTCAGCACTGCACGCCGCCATGGTGGCAGCGCTTGTTCGGGGAACGGCGAGGCGACGTGGGCAGCGTGCTGGATCATCGGTCAGGCTCTCAGCGAGTGTTCCATTCGTGCACGGTCAGGTCGGAGGCCTGCATCGTCACCAGCGGATCGGTGGCGACGATGGCCTGTGCCTGCGCCAGGCTGTCCACGTTGCACAGCACATAGGCGCCACCGCTGCCATCGGCGAAGCCGCCGGTCAGCTGCAGCTTTCCCTGCGCCTGCAACGCATCGAGGAAGTCACGATGCGGCTGCACGGCGGCGGCATTGAAACCGGGCCGGCGCATGGCCAACACCAGGTAGACCGTGCCCGCCATCAGGACAGCGCCTGCCAGCGCGCGCGCAGTTCATCCAGGCGCAGGTCGGCTGCCGAACCCGGCGACACGCGAGCGGCCAGGCTGCCTTCCGGCGTGCGCCCCTGCCCTGCACTATCGGCACCGGCCGCAGCGGCCTTGTAGGCCTCGCGGAACGGCACACCAGCCACGGCCGCTTCCACGGCAACGTCGGTGGCATACATGCCCGAGTCGATCGCTGCGCGCAGCCTGTCGTCACGCCACTCCAGATTGGCCAGCAGCGCCGGCAGCAGCTCCAGCGCGGCCAGGCCACGGCCGAAGCCATGGAAGATGGCGCCCTTGGACGACTGCAGGTCGCGATGGTAGCCCGACGGCAGCGACAGCAGCTGCTCGATCTCGGTGCGCGCGGCGGCGACGCTGGCATGGGTGGCGCGCATCAGCTCGATCACATCCGGGTTGCGCTTGTTGGGCATGATCGAGCTGCCGGTGGTGTACTGCGCCGGCAGTGCGACGAAGCCGAACTCGGCGCTGGTGAACAGCGACAGGTCCCAGGCGATGCGGCGCAGGTCCAGGGTGGCACCACCCAGTGCTTCCAGCGCGGCCAGCTCGAACTTGCCCCGCGACAGCTGCGCGTAGATCGGCGAGATCTGCATGCGCGCGAAACCGAGCGCAGCCGTGGTGTGTTCGCGGTCCAGCGGCAGATTGACGCCATAACCGGCGGCGGTGCCCAGCGGGTTGGCATCGATCAGTGCATGGGTGTCACGGGCGCGGATGGCATTGTCGATGAAGGCCTCGGACCAGCCCGCCCACCACATGCCGGCCGAGGACACCACGGCACGCTGGATGTGGGTATAGCCGGGTATCGGCAGGTCCTTCTCGGCCTGCGCACGGTCCAGCGCGACCTTGGCCACTTCGGCGCTGAGCTGCGCCACGCGCTGCAGCTTCTCTTTCAGCCACAGGCGGGTGGCCACCAGGATCTGGTCGTTGCGGCTGCGGCCGGTGTGGATCTTGCGGCCGGCGTCGCCGAGGCGTTCGGTCAACCGCGCTTCGATCGCCGAGTGGCCATCTTCGTACTGCGTATCCAGCACGAAGCGGCCTTCGCGGAAGTCCTGCGCCAGGATCTCCAGTTCGCGCAGCAGGCCTTCCAGCTCGTCGGCGCTGAGGATGCCGATGTGCTGCAGGCCTTGTGCATGCGCGGCGCTGGCGGCGATGTCGTGCAGGAAGAATTCGCGATCGAGGATCACGTCGTCGCCGGCGAGGAAGGTCTGGATCTGGGCGTCGACGGCGACGCCGGGCTTCTGCCAAAGAAGGTCTGCCATGGGGGCTCCGGAATACGTGTTCAGTGCGGGATCGACGTCAGTTCGTCGATGCCCAGCGCGAGGTTGAGGTTCTGCATGGCCTGGGTGGCCGCGCCCTTGAGCAGGTTGTCCAGGGTCGCCACCACCACGACCCGCTTGCCGCCCGGGGCCAGGGTGAAGCCACCGACCTGGGCACCGTGGCGACCGGCAATGCGGCTGACCCACGGCGCTTCATCCACCACTTCGATCAAGGGTTCGCCGGCATAGGCCTGCTGGAAGCGCTCGACGATCTGCTCGCGGGTCTGCACCCGGTTCAGCCACAGATTGGCGGTGAGCGTGATGCCACGGAAATGCGGCGCGACGTGCGGCATGAACTCGACCGCCACGCCCAGCTGCACGGACACTTCGCGCTCGTGCACGTGGTTGGTCAGCGCATACGGCATCAGGTTGTCGGCCAGCAGTTCAACGTTGTTCTTGTCCGACGGCGTGGTACCGGCACCGGAGTAGCCGGAGACACCGAAGCACTGCGGCGGACCGGCCAGCAGGTCCAGCAGCGGATGCACCGCCAGCTGCATTGCCGTGGCATAGCAGCCCGGGTTGCTGATGTGCTTCTGGCCGTTGTAGCGGCCGCGGGTCAGCTCCGGCAGGCCGTAGTACCAGCTGTTGTCGAAGCGGTAGTCGGCCGAGAGATCGACGATGACAGTGTCCGGCTTCGCGGTTTCAAGCGCGGCCACGAACGGCGCGGCCAGGCCATTGGGCAGGGCCAGGATCACCGCATCCACGCCCTTGGCGGCCACCGCGTCGGCGTCCAGGTTCTCGTACTGCAGGTCACCCTGGAATTCCGGATGGTGATCGGACAGGCGCTGCCCGGCGCGCTCGCGCGAGGAGACGAAAGCCAGTTTCAGCCGCGGATGGGCGGCCACCAGCTTGATCAGCTCGGCACCGGTATGGCCGCGGGCACCGACGATACCCAGGGTAAAAGTCGAATCGTTCATGCGTGACTGTCCAGGCGGTACTGCAGATGGCGCTTCACGCCCTGCCATTCCGCATCGATGATGGAGAAGATGACGGTGTCGCGCGGCGTGCCGTCGGCATGCCGCTTGTGGTTGCGCAGCACGCCGTCCTGCTTGGCGCCGAGGCGGGCGATGGCGGTACGCGAAGTAAAGTTGAACCAGCTGGTTTCCAGCACCACGCTGATGCAGCCCATGGCCTCGAAGGCGTGCTGCAGCAGCAACAGCTTGGCTTCGGTGTTGGCGCCGGTGCGCTGCACACGCGGCGCATACCAGGTGTAGCCGAGACTGAGCTTGGGCACGCCGGCATCCATGTCGTAGAAGCGCGTGCTGCCGATGATCTCACCCGCCGCATCGCGGATCACGAAGGGCAGCACCTTGCGTTCAGCCTGCGCCTGCAGCGCGGCCTGCACATAGTGCTCGACCCGCTGCGGTGACGGCACCTGGGTGTACCAGAGCTGGTCCAGGCCGCTGCCTTCAAGCGCATCGCGCAGGCCCGGCACGTGCTCCATCTGCAGCGGCTGCAGGGTTACGTGCTGGCCGCGCAGGGTGGGAACCGTGTTCCAGGCATCGAGGTTGCTCATCGCTCAGCCCTGCAGGCTCGGGGTGCGCTGCGCGCAATGATCGACATAGGTCTTGATCCGGTCGATGCCATCGGCACCGAACCAGAACACCTTCCACTGATCCTGCTTGTAGCAGCCATCGGACTCGGCGTAGTAGAAGTGATTGATCGGGTTGCCGTGGCGCGAGCGCCAGAACAGCTGCGGGGTTTCCTCCAGCATCACGTTCCATACTGCGCGGCCCAGGCCCTCGCCCTGCGCGTCGTCGAGCACGGCGAACTTGTCCAGGTACACGCCCTCTGCCTCGTCGGTGAGGATCACCGCGGTGCGGTAGTTCTCGCTGACATAGGCACGCAACAGTTTGGTCTTCTCGAAGTAGTCCGGCACCAGGGTGCGGCCGAAACTGGATTCGATCAGGCCCTTCAGGCGCGGCAGGTCCAGTTCGTCCCAGGCGGTGGCGCGCAGTACTTTCTCGCCCTTGCGTACCAGCGTGCCCGAGCCCTTGTGGGTGAACAGTTCCTTGGCCAGGTCGGCCGGACGGGTGATCGACACCGACGATTCCAGCGGCAGGCGATCAAGCAGATCCTTGATCTGTTCGATCTTCACCTTCATGCCGCCGTGGATCCACGGCTGCGCGATCAGGTGGTCGTACTCGGTGGACAGGTTGATCGAGTCGATCACGTTGCCCTGCTCGTCCAGCAGGCCGCCGGTGCCGGTCAGGAAGATGATCTTGTACGGCTGCAGTTCCTGCACCAGCTCGTTGGCGGCGAAGTCGGCGTTGACGTTGAGGATCTGGCCGCCGGCGGTCTCACCCAGGCTGGTGATGACCGGGATCGAACCGGCGCGCAGGCTGGCCTCGATTGGCGCCAGGTTGACCTTCTTCACCTCGCCGACCAGGCCGTAGGTGTCCACGTCCAGGTACTCGGCCTCGAACACACCACCGGTGATCGAGGTGGCGCGCGCGCCGTTCTGCTGCAGCGCCTCGACCAGGCGCAGGTTGGACTGCTGGAACACCCGGCGCACGATCGCCAGCGCTTCCGGCGAGGTCACGCGCAGGCCGTTCACGGTCTGCTTCTCGATGCCAGCGGCCGACAGCTCGGCATCCAGCTGCGGGCCGGCGCCGTGCAGCACGATCGGGGTCAGACCGACCTCCTGCAGGAACGACAGCGAGGAGGTCAGCGCGTCGAGGTCGTCGCGCAGCACCGCGCCGCCGACCTTGACCACGGCGAAGCGCTTGGCATCCAGCTGCGAAAAGCGCTTGAGGTACTGGCTGATCTCCTTCGCGCTGGCCATGCTGGAAAGCAGGCGCACGATGGTCTGGCGGGTCTGGCGGTGGGGCTGGAGGGCAGGAGACATTTCGGTTTCGTCGGAAAGGGAAGAATCAGGCGCCGGCGGCGATGATGCGGTGCACGGCGTCGGTGTAGCGCTGCAGCTGCTCCAGCGTCACGAACTCGTCGGCGGTGTGGGCCTGGGCGATGTCGCCCGGGCCGAACACCAGCGTGGTGTAGCCACCGGCCGAGAACAGCGAGGCCTCGGTCCAGAAGTCCACCGCGTTGCCGATCGGCAGGTCCAGCGCATCGGCCACGTCGCGCGCCAGCAGGCGGCGGTTCTCGGCTTCGGCGATGTCACCGGCCGGCAGGCTGGGGCCACGGAAGGTTTCGGTGAACAGTGCCGCCTGCGGCTCGGCGAAGCCGGCAAAGGTCGCCAGCAACGCATCGATATCCATCGACGGCAGCGGACGGAAACCGAAGCGCACTTCGGCAGCGGGCGCGATCATGTTGGCCTTGATGCCACCTTCGACGCGACCGATGTTGAAGCGCAGTCCGGTCAGCCCGCCGAAGCGCGCCGACGCCAGCGATTCCACGTGATCCAGCGCGCGGTTGCCCCAGCGCATGGCCTGATGCAGCGCGCTGGCGGCTGCATCCTGCTTGCCCGAGGCATGCCCCGCGCGGCCAGCGAACTGCATCAGCACCGAGCTGATGCCACGGTGCGCCAGCACCGCCTCGCTCATGGTCGGCTCGGCCACCAGCACCGCTTCATACGGCAGGCCACGGGCCAGGAACGCAGCGATGCAGCGCGGATCGTTGGCTTCTTCATCGCTGGAGAACAGGAAGGCTGCATCACCGTCGCTGGCATTGGCTGCGGCCACCAGTGCGGCGGCCGCGCCCTTGATGTCACACACGCCCAGACCGACCACGCGGTCGTCCAGGCGGCGCATCACGTGCGGGTCGGCACTCCAGTGCGGCGAATCCGGCACGGTATCCAGGTGTACGTTGAACAGGTACTTCGGCGTCCCGCGCACGGCGTACAGGCTGACCGCACCGGCGCCGTGGTCGATCACCTCGACGTTGAAGCCGGGCAGGTTCGCGCGCAGGTAATCGAAGATGCCACCGGTGGTGATCGCACGCGGCGGGTTGCGGGTGTCGAAGGACACCAGCGCCTGCAGGTGATCGAGCGTCTGTTCAAGCATGAATCAACAATCCTGTGGAATTCCGCCGGGCATGGCCCGGCGCTACCGGAATGCGTCTGGTGGAGAGCCCCCTTCTTGTTGAAGGGGGCGCGCCAACGGCGCAGGGTTGAGGTGGAATGCGTGGTCAACCGCTCAGCGGTTGACTTGCGCGTAAAGCGTCGAGCTCATGCCGAACAGCTTGATGAAGCCCTCGGCCTCTTCCACGCCCCAGTCGGCCGACTGCGCGTAGGTGGCACCCTTGGTGTTGAGCAGGTGCGGCGACTTCACCGCCACTGCATCGACGCGGCCACCACGGGTCTCCAGCACCACTTCACCGTTGACCTTGGCCTGCGAGGACTTCAGGAACGCTTCGATGTCGGTCTTCAGCGGGTCGTGGTAGAAGCCTTCGTACACCAGCTCCACCCACTTGCGCGCCACATCCGGCTTGAAGCGGTTCTGCTGCTTGGTCAGCACCGCATCTTCCAGCGCGCGGTGTGCGGCCAGCAGCGAAACCAGGCCCGGGGCCTCGAACACGATGCGGCCCTTCAGGCCGATCACGGTATCGCCGGTGTAGACGCCGCGGCCAACGCCGTACGGGGCGAACAGCTTGTTCAGCTGGGCCAGGATCTGGTCGCCCGGCAGCGCCTTGCCGTTCAGTTCAACCGCTTCGCCTTCGACGAACTTCAGGGTGACCGTCAGCGTCTGCTCCGGCCACTCGCTGCGCGGTGCGCACCAGCCACGGGCGCCCTCGCCCGGGGCTTCCCAGCGGTCGATCTCGCCGCCGGACATGGTCAGGCCCAGCAGGTTCTCGTTGATGGTGTAGGCCTGCTGCTTGGCGCGCACGCCGAAGCCGCGCTCTTCCAGGTACTTCTGCTCGTAGGCGCGGGTCTGGGTGTGTTCCTTCTGGATCTCGCGGATCGGCGCGATGATCTGGTAGTCGCCCAGTGCCTTCACGGCCAGGTCGAAGCGGACCTGGTCGTTGCCCATGCCGGTGCAGCCGTGGGCGATGATGTGGGTGCCCAGTTCGGCGGCACGCTTCAGCGCCGCATCGACGATCAGGTAACGGTCCGACACCAGCAGCGGGTACTGGCCCTGGTAGCCTTCACCGGCCCACACGAACGGCTTGACGAAGCCTTCCCAGATGGCCGGGCCACCGTTGACGGTAACGTGGCTGGTCACGCCCAGCTCGGCGGCGCGCTTTTCGATGAAATCGCGCTCTTCATCATCCACGCCGCCGGTGTCGGCGAACACGGTGTGCACGTTGTAGCCACGCTCCTGCAGGTACGGCACGCAGAAGCTGGTATCCAGGCCGCCGGAGAAGGCGAGAACGACGTCTTTGTTGCTCATGGGGAGGGTATGTCCTGGTAGCGCCGGGCCGTGCCCGGCGGAAATGATTGAATCGGAAAAAATCAGCGCCCGGCAACCGCGGCCATGATCGCCTTCTGCACGTGCAGGCGGTTCTCGGCTTCGTTGATGGCGATGCATTGCGGCGAATCCATCACGCCGTCGGTGGCCTTCACGTTGCGGCGCAGCGGCAGGCAGTGGCTGAACACACCGTTGTTGGTCAGCGCCATCTTCCGCTCGTCCACGATGAAGTGCTTGAACTGGTCGCGGATCGGCTTTTCCGGCTCCCAGTTGCCGAAGAACGGCAGCGCCCCCCAGCTCTTGGCGTAGACCACGTCGGCGCCGGCGTAGGCGCTGTCGATGTCATGGCTGATCTTCAGCGAACCGCCGCTCTCGGCCACGTTCTGCTCGGCCCAGCCCATGTAGCGGTCGTCGAGGATGTAGTCGGCGGTCGGGCACAGCAGGGTCACGTCCATCCCCATGCGGGTGGCGATGGTCAGCGCCGAGTTGGCCACGGCGGTGTTCAGCGGCTTGGGGTGGTAGGTCCAGGTCAGCACGTACTTCTTGCCACGCAGGTCCTGGGTGCCGAAGTGCTCCTGCAGGGCCATCACGTGGGCCAGTTCCTGGCACGGGTGGGTGATGGTCTCCATGTTGATGACCGGCACCGGCGAGTACTTGGCGAAGCTGTTGAGGACGATGTCCTGGCGGTCGTAGGCCCAGTCGATGAACTTGGGGAACGCGCGCACGGCGATGATGTCGCAGTAACGGCCCAGCACCTTGGCCACTTCAGCGATGTGCTCTTCGGTATCGCCGTCCATCACCGTGCCGAGGTTGAACTCGATCGGCCACGCATCCTTGCCCGGCTGCAGCACCACCGCGTGGGCGCCGAGCTGGAACGCGCCCAGTTCGAAGCTGGTGCGGGTGCGCATGGACGGATTGAAGAACACCAGCGCGATCGACTTGCCCTTGAGCTGGTCGCCGAGCTTGTTGCGCTTGAACAGCGCGGCCTGGGTCAGCAGCGCGTCAAGTTCGCTGCGGCTCCAGTCCTGGGTGTTCAGGAAGTGCTTGGGGGACATCATCTTTCCTTGCGTGGCGGCGCCGGGTTCGACGCGGTGGAAGGGAAAACAGGAAGCAAAGGTGGAACGAAAAGGTTGCAGTTGCAGCTTTCAGAACGCAGAAACGAAAAAACCCAGCCGGGCGGCTGGGTTTTTTTCGGACGAACAGCAAAAAGCTCCGGTTACCCAGCGAGGATGTGGGGTTCCGGTCGACGCGCACGCGAGGTCATGCCCGACGCCTGTCGGGCTGCGCTGCTGTCGTGCTGGAAGTCGGTGAGCTTCATGGTCAACCATCTTTGCATGCGGCCGGGGCCGACGCAAGGGGCCGGGGTCGCAGAATCAGGGATTGCCCGTGGCGCCCTGCTCGGGGCCGACCCAAGGGGTGATAGACACCCGGATCTTGAGCCGGTTGCCGGGGTCTTCCGGCAGCCGTGAGCGGTACTTGGTGCCCTTGTAGACGTAATCCACGTCGTAGGCGATGGGCCTGCGGAATTCACGCCCCACCGGCACGATACGGCAGTCACGGGTCAGCATCGGGCCATTGTTGGCCGGTGCCGGCGCCGGGGCGGGTGACTCGGCGGCGGCGTCCTCGGAGACCTCTTCATCGCTGCGCTTGAACATCGAGCGCACCGAGTCCCAGAAGCGGCTGATCCGGCCCTTGTCCTCGACCGGCTCCTCGCCGGTGACATTGACCGGCGCCAGAGTCCGGGTCGAGACCGGCTCGCAGTGTTCTTCGGTGCGGGTCGCGCGCAGGGTCTGGAACACGGGCTCGACGTTCAGCACCTGCGCGTAGTCGAACTTCACGTTCTCCACGATCACCACCCGGTTGCGGGGCTCGGCCTCCTGCGCCTGGGCCACGGCGGCCAGCGCCGACAGGCAGGCCAGGGTCAGCAACGCGGTGGATTTCATTGGCGAAGGGAGCAAGGACACGGCAATAGTGTAGGCAGTGGCGAGCGCAAGGGGCTGAACATTACCCGTCCACGCTGCTCCTGCCCACCCCACCTTGGACGGACCCGGCGTCCACCGGTGGCAGGCGGTGCCCCCAAAGGGGGCCGACACGTTCTAAAATCACAGGCTTGTCCCCCAGCCACAGCCCCATGACCCTGCGCCTGCACAACAACCTGACTCGCCAGCTCGAACCGTTCATCCCGCTCGACCCGGCCTGTCCGACCCTGTATGTGTGCGGCCCCACGGTCTACAACTACGTGCACATCGGCAACGCCCGTGGCCCGGTGGTGTTCGGCGTGCTGGCCGACCTGCTGCGGCGCCGTTTCGGTGGCCTGCGCTACGCGCGCAACATCACCGACGTGGACGACAAGATCAACACCGCCGCGCGCGAGCAGGAGGTGCCGATCAGCACCATCACCGACAGGTTCGCTGCCGCCTACCGTGAAGACATGGCCGCCCTGGGCGTGGTGCCGCCGGACATCGAACCGGAAGTGACGGCGCACATGCCGCAGATCGTCACCATGATCGAGCAGCTGATCGCCAACGGCCATGCCTATGCCGCCGAGGGCCATGTGCTGTTCGCGGTGGCCAGCTTCGACGGCTACGGCAAGCTCTCGCGCCGCGACCCGGAAGAGATGCTGGCCGGCGCCCGTGTCGATGTCGCCCCCTACAAGCGCGATCCCGGCGATTTCGTGCTGTGGAAGCCGTCCAGCGACGACCTGCCCGGCTGGGAATCGCCGTGGGGCCGTGGCCGCCCGGGCTGGCACATCGAATGCTCGGCGATGGCCGCCGCCCATCTGGGCGAGACCATCGACATCCATGCCGGCGGCGTCGACCTGCAGTTCCCGCACCACGAGAACGAGATCGCGCAGAGCGAATGCGCCCACGGCGGCAGGATCTTCGCCCGTTTCTGGCTGCACAACGGCATGCTCAACTTCGGCGGCGCCAAGATGAGCAAGTCGCTGGGCAACATCGAGCGCGTGCACGACCTGGTGCGCCAGCATCCGCCGGAAGCGCTGCGCCTGGCGCTGCTGTCGGCCCACTACCGGCAGCCGCTGGACTGGTCCGATGGCCTGATCGAGCAGTCGGTGCGCACCTTGGATCGCCTGTACGGCACCCTGCGCGAACTGGCGTCGGTCGACGCGGTCGTGGCGATCCCGGCCACGGTCGAGGCGACCCTGGATGACGACCTGAACACCCCGCAGGCGCTGGCCGAAGTGGCCCGCATCGCTGCCGATGCACGCCGGGCCACCGACCCGGCCGAACAGGCGCGCCTGAAGGGCGAGCTGCTCGGTGCCGGCCTGGCGCTGGGCCTGCTGCAGGCCGACCCGGCGCAGTGGTTCGGTACCGCCGCTGGCGATGACGGCGACGACGCCCGTATCCAGAGCCTGATCGACGAGCGTGCCGCTGCCAAGAAGGCCCGCGACTTCGCCCGTTCCGACGCCATCCGCGACCAGCTGGCCGCCGAAGGCATCGTGTTGGAAGACACCCCGCAGGGCGTGCGCTGGTCGCGCAAGCGCGGCTGACCTGCCCTGCCCCGTGGCCGGTACGCCGGCCACGCCCCACCGTAGAGACTGTTGTGACCGACTCCCCGTTCCCGCTTGAACCCACCGCCGCCGAGGCCCAGACCGCCATCGCCGAGGAATTCGGCTTCTTCGGCGACTGGTCCGAGCGCTATCAGTACCTGATCGACCTCGGCCGCAAGCTGCCGGCCTTCCCGGAAGAATGGAAGACCGAAGAGCATCGCCTGCTCGGCTGCCAGTCGATGGTCTGGATCGTGCCGGAAGGCAATGCGCAGTCGCTGCGCTTCCATGCCATCAGTGATTCGGCCATCGTCTCCGGCCTGATCTTCCTGGCCCTGCGCGTGTACTCCGGGCGCTCGGCGCAGGAGATCCTGGCCACCGAACCGAGCTATATCCAGGACATCGGCCTGGCCCGCCACCTGTCTCCGACCCGCAGCAATGGTGTGGCAGCGATGCTGGCCTTCATCCGCGAGACCGCGCAGGCCCAGCTGCAGCGCGATCCGTCGTGAGCGAGCCTGCCACAGCCGAGGACACCGCGCTGGGCCTGCTGTCCCGACCCGGCTTCGCCAAGCTGCTGGCCTACCGCATCTTCGCGATGCTGTCCTACCAGGTGGTGGCAGTCACCGTCGGCTGGCACATCTACGAAGTCACCCGCAATCCGTTCTCGCTGGGCCTGATCGGCCTGGCCGAGGTGCTGCCGTTCTTCTGCGTGGCGCCATTCGCCGGCTACCTGGTCGACCATCTGCCGCGGCGCCGGTTGGGCATGGCGGCCTGTTCCGGGCTGATCGCCACCGCGCTGGTACTGACCAGCGTGGCCAAGGGCTGGCTGCCGTTTGAAGGCGTGTGGCCCATCTATGCAGCCATTGCCCTGACCGGCATGGTCCGCGCCTTCCTGTCGCCGATCTACAACGCGCTGTTCGCCCGCGTGCTGGCCCGCGATCAGTTCGCGCGCGGCGCAGGCCTCGGCGCGGTGGTGTTCCAGGCCGGCATGGTGGCTGGTCCGGCTCTGGGTGGCGTGCTGGTCGGCTTCGGCGGCAAGGGCCTCTCCTACGCGGTGGCTACGGCCTTTGCGCTGGTGGCGATGGCCTGCCTGGCTACATTGAAGGTGGAAGAACCGGTGCACACCGGTCCCGCCGCGCCGATCTTCAAGAGCATCGCCGAAGGCGCGCGCTTCGTGGTCGGCAACCGGATCATGGTCGGGGCGATGGCGCTGGACATGTTCTCGGTCCTGCTCGGCGGCGTGGTGGCGATGCTGCCGGCGTTCCTGCACGAAATCCTGCACCACGGCCCGGAAGGCCTGGGCATCCTGCGCGCGATGCCGGCGCTCGGTTCGGTGTGCGTGGGCCTGTGGCTGGCCCGCCACCCGCTGCACCGCAATGCCGGCCGCGTACTGCTGTTCGCGGTGGCCGGTTTCGGCCTGTGCGTGATCGGCTTCGGCCTGTCGCAGCACTTCTGGCTGTCGGCGCTGATCCTGCTGTTCTACGGGGCCTTCGATGGCGTCTCGGTGGTGATCCGATCGACCATCCTGCAGTTGGCCACGCCGGAAGAGATGCGCGGACGGGTGTCTTCGATCAACGGCATCTTCATCAGTTCGTCCAACGAGCTGGGCGCGTTCTATGCCGGCACGATGGCCAAGCTGCTCGGCCTGGTGCCGGCCGTGGTGCTGGGTGGGTTCGCGGTGCTGAGCGTGGCCGGGATCACCGCGTGGAAGAACCCGACATTGCGGAAATTGAATTTGCGTGATCTGCAGTAGCGTCGGCTCGTCGTTTCCGTGACAGCCGCTTTACGTGCGCCGACGCATTGGTAGCGCCGGGCCATGCCCGGCGGCCCTTTTCCGCGACCGCGGCGGGGTGTCACTTTCTTTTCGCGAAAAGAAAGTAACCAAAGAAACGCTCCGCCATCCGCGAGCCGCCGCTGCGCGCCGGTGCCCTGTGCTCCTCGGTGAATCAGGGGACGGCGCCGAACTCGCTGCGCTCAAACAGCGGCGCCTCTTCGCCCCTGATTCCCCTGCGGTGCTCGGCTCGCGACAAGGCGGACTCAAGTCAAGAGCCGCAGCCGCGCACGCAGGCTTCGGTAGCGCCGGGCCATGCCCGGCGAGCGAAGTGGCGGTCTTTGCTCTCATCCTCCCTCCAAGCCCGCGCCTTCGGCCCGAGCCGAGCATGGGCTCGGCTCTACATCGGCCGCGCACGCAGGAAACCGTCGAGAGCCTGCGGGTGGGTCCGGGCGGGACCGTCCGCGGCATGGATGCCGCGGCCGAGCTTACAGGGATGTACTTGCAGCGTGTCCTGCCCGGCCCCACCCGCAGGCTCCACCCGATACCCGGAAGGCGCTGCTCTACACAGCCAACTCGAACCCAACAAAAAACCCGGCCGAGGCCGGGTTTTTCGCATGACCATACAACGAGCAGGAATCAGTCGCCCTGCTGCTTCTGCAGGTGCTCCCAACGCTCCTGGGCGTCGATGGTGCGTTCGGCGGTCAGGCGCGCTTCCAGGCGCTCCAGGCCGATTTCTTCACCGGTGTCGACGCAGTAACCGTAGTCGCCCGCTTCCAGGCGCTTCAGGGTGCTGTCGATCTTGCCGATCAGCTTGCGGTAGCGGTCGCGGGTACGCAGTTCCAGCGAGTTCTCGGTCTCGCGGGTCGCGCGCTCGGCTTCGTCGCCGATGTCACGCACTTCCTCACGAAGATTCTCGATGGTCTGCTTGGACTCTTCCACCAGGTCCGCGCGCCAGTTCTGCAGACGCTGACGGAAGTACTCCTGCTGCAGCGGGCTCATGTATTCCTCTTCCGAGGACGGCTTGTAGCCAGTCGGCAGGATCGGGCGGCCAGTGGCCTCGTCGGTCTTGTACTCGACCACCTTGTACTTGCTGCGCGGGGCCGGTGCAGCCGAGCGGGCGGCGACGGCCACGGCAACCTTGCCGACAGGGCGCGACACGGTCTTCGGGGCGGAATCGGATTTCACGGCGGTTTTGGCAGGCGATTTCGAAACGGGCACGGGATTCTTGGATTGCGGGGCCTTCGAAGCGGCAGGAGCGGCGGCCGGGGCCGGCTTGGAAGCCGGTTGGGCTGCTGCCACTGCCACGGTCTTGACCGGGACAGGCTTGGCCGGAGCCGGCTTGGCAGCAGGCTTCGGTGCGGACTTCACTACTGGGGCCGGGGCCGGCTTCACGGCCGGCACGGCAACATTCTTGGCAACCTTCTTTACAGCGGCAGGCGTGGCAACCGGTTTAGCCGCAGCGACCTTCTTGGCCGCGGGCTTGGCGACCGGCTTGGCTGCAGCCTTCTTCACCACCGCCTTCGGCGCCGGCTTGGCTGCGGCCTTCTTCGCCACCGGCTTGGCGGCGGCCTTCTTCACCGGCGCGGCCTTGCTGGCGGCCTTCTTCATCACCGGCGCCTTCTTGCTGGCAGCGGCA
The DNA here is from genome assembly GCF_034508895.1 of Stenotrophomonas geniculata. Classification (NCBI taxonomy): domain Bacteria; kingdom Pseudomonadati; phylum Pseudomonadota; class Gammaproteobacteria; order Lysobacterales; family Lysobacteraceae; genus Stenotrophomonas; species Stenotrophomonas geniculata. The sequence goes on along the minus strand of NZ_CP140571.1, from coordinate 3,418,103 downwards.
GGCTTGGCCTTGGCGGGCGCAGCAGCCTTCTTCGCCACCGGCTTGGTTGCCTTGACCGGCGTTTTCTTTGCGGTGGCCTTCCTGGCCGCCGGTTGCGAGGACGCTGCCTTGGTCGCCGGCTTGCTGGCCGGTTTCTTGGCAACGGGCTTTGCCGCCAACTTCTTCACAACAGGCTTGGCGGTTTTCTTGGCGGCCGTTGCGGCCTTCTTTGCAGTTTTTTTAGCAGCCACGAAACGCTCTTCCTTGGATTCCCCGGGGCCCGGGAAAGCGGGCCTTTATAGCCTACCCGACCCGCAGCAGCAACCTCGACCCCCTGCTCCATTCAGTCCTGGAGTCAAGGCGCCCTTGGAGGCAGTCCGACGAACACGGACCGCCTTGCGCGGTACGGAACCTGGCCAGCACCCGAAGGTGCTGGTACCGGTCGCAGGCCATCGGCGACATGCGACCAACGGCCCATCCTGCACAAATGCGGCCTTCATGCCAACTGGCATAAGATGACTGGGTGATCTCGCGCCTGCTCATTGCCCTGCTGCGCTTCTACAAGCGCTTCATCAGCCCCCTGCTGGGGCCACGCTGCCGTTTCGTGCCGAGCTGTTCTGAATACGCGATGGACGCCATCTCGCGGCACGGCCCGCTGCGCGGCAGCTGGCTGGCTGCGCGCCGGCTGGGCCGCTGCCACCCGTTCCACCCCGGCGGCTTCGACCCGGTGCCCGAATCCAACCACGCCCCCTCTTGCCGTTGCACAGGAAAACACTGACATGTCCTCCACCCTCATCACCAACGCCCGGATGGTCAACGAAGGCCGCACCTTCGACGGCGACCTGCGCATCGAGAACGGCCGCATCGCGCAGATCGGCAATGGGCTGGCGCCGCGCGACGGCGAGCAGGTGGTGGACGCGGCCGGACGCTGGCTGCTGCCTGGCATGATCGATGACCAGGTGCACTTCCGCGAACCGGGCCTGACCCACAAGGGCGACATCGCCAGCGAATCGGCGGCGGCCGTGGCCGGTGGCCTGACCAGCTTCATGGACATGCCCAACACCAACCCGCCGACGCTGGATTCGACCATCCTGGAAGCCAAGTACGAACTCGCGCGCGGCCGCGCCTGGGCCAACTACGGCTTCTACCACGGCGCCAGCAATGACAACCTCGAAGCGATCCGTGCGCTGGACCCGAAGAAGGCCCCGGGCGTGAAGGTGTTCATGGGCGCCTCTACCGGCAACATGCTGGTGGACAACCCGGAAACGCTGGATGCGATCTTCCGCGAATGCCCGACCCCGATCATCACGCACTGCGAAGACACGCCGATGATCGATGCCAACCTGAAGGCCTTCCAGGAAAAGTACGGCGACGCGCTGACCCCGGACATGCATCCGGATATCCGTTCGCGCGAGGCCTGCATCAAGTCGACCCGGCTGGCGATGTCGCTGGCGCGCAAGCACGGCACCCGCCTGCATGTACTGCACATCTCCACCGCCGACGAACTGGCGCTGTTCGAGAAGGGCCCGCTGATCCGCGCCGATGGCAGCCGCAAGCAGATCACCGCTGAAACCTGCGTGCACTTCCTGCACTTCGCGCGCCCGGATTACGCGACCAAGGGCAACCTGATCAAGTGCAACCCGGCGATCAAGGAAGTGTCCGACCGCGAGGCGATCACCGCTGCGCTGGCCGACGACGTGCTGGACGTGCTGGCCACCGACCATGCGCCGCACACCTGGGAAGAGAAGCAGAAGCCCTACGCGCAGGCGCCGTCGGGCCTACCGCTGGTGCAGTACGCACTGGTGGCCGCGCTGGAGCGCGTGCACGAAGGCAAGCTGACCCGCGAGCAGGTGGTGCAGAAATTCGCACACGCACCGGCACAGCTGTTCGACGTGGAAGAACGCGGCTTCCTGCGCGAAGGCTACTTCGCCGACCTGGTGCTGGTGGAAGACGTGCCATTCACCGTCAAGCGCGAGGACGTGCTGTCCAAGTGCGGCTGGTCGCCGTTCGAAGGCACCACCTTCCGTTCGCGCGTGGCCTCGACCTGGGTCAACGGCCAATTGGTGTGGGACGGCAGCAAACTGGTGGGTGAACCGGCCGGCCAGCGCATGACCTACGACCGCTGATGCGCAAGGTATTTCTGTTCGGGGCGCTGCTGCTGGCCGCGCCCCTGTTCACCGCACCGGCGGCGCAGGCGCAGGATGGCATCGGCAGCCTGATCGACAGTCGCGTGGTGTTTCCGGCCAGCGCGTCGCAGGGCGCGCTGGTGATCGGCAAGGTGCCCGCCGGCAGCCGCGTGCAGTACGCCGGCCGCCAACTGCGGGTGAGCGGCTATGGCAGTGTGGTGTTCGGCATCGGTCGCGACGAGAAGGGCCCGTTGCGCGTGCAGGTACAGCGCCCCGATGGTGGCAGCGAGACGGCGACCATTGCGGTGACGCCGCGCGACTGGCCCACCGAGCGGGTCAACGGCGTGCCGCCGAAAACGGTGAACCCGTCGCCGGCGATTGCCGAGCGGATCAAGCGCGAACAGGCGCAGGTGACCGCGGCACGTGCCCGCGATGACGACCGCACTGATTTCACCCAGACCTTCATCTGGCCGGTGCAGGGCCGCATCAGTGGCCGCTTCGGCAATGCGCGTGTCTACAACGGTCAACCTGGTGCCGGTCATTCCGGCATGGACATCGCGGTGCCGACCGGCACCCCGGTGAAGGCACCGGCCGCCGGCATCGTCACCTTCGCCGGCCCGGACCTGTACCTGACCGGTGGCACGCTGCTGCTCGACCACGGCTTCGGGGTCAGCTCCAACTTCCTGCACCTGTCGCGCATCGACGTGAAGGTCGGCGACCGGGTGAAACAGGGCCAGGTGATCGCCGCGGTCGGCGCCACCGGTCGCGCCACCGGCCCGCACCTGCACTGGGGCATGAACTGGTTCGATACCCGCATCGACCCGTTGCTGGTGCTGGAACATAAATAACGCGCGCAACGCGCTGTGGTAGGTGCCGACCTTGGTCGGCACAACCTCATGGAGCGTGCGGACCAAGGTCCGCACCCACCAGAATCGATCAACCGCGGGCAGCCCACCACACGCGCAGCAGGGTGCGCACCGGGGTGGCTTCGATCGGCTTGCCTGCGGCCTGCGCCGCCACGCGTGCGCGCGCCAGGCTGGACCACACACGGCGCGGGCGCGGGCCGGGCACGCGACTGCCCCACCCCTTCAGCAGGTACTGCGCCCAGCGCTGCGCAGCCGTGCTGGAATCCTCATCCAGCAGGCTGCGCGGTACACCGGCCACGCCGGCATCCTGCAGGCGCTGGGCAAGGGTCTGCAGCTGCACCGCACGACCAGCGCCGGTGCGCGGCTTGTCGTTGAACAGCGCCGCTTCCACCGCGGCAACCGCGTCGGCGTAATTGGCCAGCGCACGCTCGGCACCGGCCGCATCCAGCGCGACCGTGCGCGCTTCAACCAGATCGGGCAGCGCTTCGGCCAGCTGCGCCCACGGCGCACGCACCGGTTCCAGCAAGCGACCCAACGGGTGGCGCGACCTGTGCGCAGCCCAGCTGCGCAGCTCCTCGCCCCACCAAGCCAGCTTGGCGTCGGCCGGCAACGGATCGCCGCCGGTATTGAGCATGTCGTCGAACTCCTGCAGCAGCGCAAACCACGCCACTGCAAGCTCGCGTTGCGATTCGGCCACGAACGGGGCGGCCACCGACCATTCCGGCCAACGGCTGCGCCACTTGTCGAGGAAACTGTCCAGCGCGGTACTGCTCACTACGTCATTCCTTACGGCTGGGCCGGGGCTGCCGGCCGGGTCGGCCAGAGACTGGCCAGTTGCAGAAGTCCGGCGTTCTCGACCAGCACGTCGGCCTGCCAGGCCAGCGGGTCGTCGCTGTGCAGGCGATAGCCCCACAATGCCGCCACCGACGGCATGGCCGCGGCACGCGCGGCGATGATGTCGCGCTCGTCGTCGCCCACGTACACGCAGTCTTCGGCGGCAACGGCGATCGCCTGCGCCGCGTGCAGCAGCGGCAGCGGATGCGGCTTGCGCTCGGCCAGGCTGTCACCGCCCACCAGCACCGCACAGCGCTGCTGCCAGCCATGCTGCGGCAGGATCAGACGCGCCAGGTACTCGGGCTTGTTGGTGACGATGCCCCACACCGTGCCGGCGTCGTCCAACGCGGCGAGCATGCCGGCCACGCCATCGAACAGCACCGCGTGCTGGCCGATCAATGCTTCATAGCGCTGCAGGAATTCCGGGATCAATGCATCGCGCGCAGCGGCATCCAGGTCCGGGAATGCCGCACCGACCATCGCGCGCGAGCCCTTGGACACCACCGGGCGCAGCAGTGCCGGATCGATCGGCGCACGGCCACGTTCGGCCAGCATCGCATCGCAGGTGGCAACGAAGTCCGGCGCGCTATCCAGCAGGGTGCCGTCCAGATCGAACAGCACCGCGCGCGGGAAGCGGGCAGAGGTCATGCCGGCTTGACCGCGTAGGCCAGGTAGTTGATGTCGGTGCGGCTGCTCAGGCGGGCGTGGTTGCGCCACGGCTCGTAGGCCATGCCACTGACATCCACCAGCTGCAGGTCGGCTTCGCGCAGCCAGCGTGCCAGCTCGGCCGGCTTGATGAATTCCTGGTAGTGATGCGTGCCCTTGGGCAGCAATCGCGCCACGTACTCGGCACCGACAATCGCCACCGCGAATGCGGCAGCGGTGCGGTTGATGGTCGACAGGAACAGGTGGCCGCCTGGCTTCAGCAGGCGCTTGCAGGCCTCGATGATCGCGCCCGGATCCGGCACGTGCTCGAGCATTTCCATGCAGGTGACCACATCGAAACTGCCCGGCTGCTCGGCAGCCAGGTCCTCGGCGGCCTGGACGCGATAATCCACCTTGGCACCGCTTTCCAGCGCGTGCAGGCGCGCGACCTTGACCAGTTCCGGGGCCAGGTCGATGGCGGTGACGTCGGCACCGGACTGCGCCAGCGCCTCGCTCAGCAGGCCGCCACCACAGCCGATGTCCAGCACGCGCGCACCGCGCAGCGGCACGCGGTCGGCCACATACTTCAGCCGCACCGGGTTCAGCGCATGCAGCGGCTTCTGCGGGCCATCAGCGTCCCACCAGCGGTTGGCCAGCGCGGCGAACTTGTCCAGCTCGGCCTGATCGAAATTGGAGGATGCGTGGGGGGCAGTCATGAGGGTGTCCTTGCGGCGCCAGGGTTCAGGCGCGGATATGGCGGATGCGCTCGCGCCACTGGCGCGCGTTGGCGATGATGCCCGGCAGGTCCATGCCGACCAGCTCGCGCTGCACCAGCTTCGGCTTGCCGGCAATCCAGACATCGCTGACCTGCTGGCGGCCGGTGGCGTACACCAGCTGCGACAGCACGTTGTGCAGCGGCTGGGTTTCCAGCGCGGACAGGTCGACGCAGACCAGGTCGGCCTGCTTGCCGACCTCGATCGAACCGATGCGGTCACCGAAGCCCAGCGCGCGGGCGCCGCCCAGCGTGGAGGCACGCAGCGTGGTGGCTGCATCCAGCGCGGTGGCGTCGTCGGCCACGGCCTTGGCCAGAATCGCCGCGGTGCGGTTCTCGCTGAACATGTCCAGGTCGTTGTTGCTGGCGCAGCCGTCGGTGCCGATCGCCAGGTTCACGCCAGCACGCTGCAGGGCGCAGGCCGGGCAGAACCCGGAGGCCAGCTTCAGGTTCGATTCCGGGCAATGCACCACGCTGACACCACGCTCGGCGCACAGGTGGATTTCCGCATCGGTCAGCTGGGTCATGTGCACCGCGATCAGGCGGTCGTTGACCAGACCGAGCCGATCCAGCCGCGCCAGCGGGCGCTGGCCGTGCAGCTTGATCGAATCGGTGATTTCCTGCGCGGTCTCGTGGGTGTGCAGGTGCACCTGCATGTCGAGCTGGTCGGACAGCATCCGCACCCGCTCGAAGTTGGCATCGTTGACAGTGTACGGCGCATGCGGCGCGAACGCGGTGCCGATCAGCGGATCGGTGCGCCACTGGTCATGCAGTTCACCGGCCTTGGCGAAGTACTCGTCGTCGGTCTTGGCCCAGGCGGTGGGGAAATCGATGATGACCGCGCCAACCAGCGCGCGGAAACCGTGCTTCTTGTAGACCGCGGCCTGCACATCGCCGAAGAAATAGTTCTCGTTGGCGCAGGTGGTGCCACCGCGCAGCATCTCGGCGATGGCCAGGGTGGTGCCGTCGGCAACGAATTCGGGGCCGATTACCGCGGCTTCCACCGGCCAGATGTGCTGCTGCAGCCAGGTCATCAGCGGCAGGTCGTCGGCGACGCCGCGCAGCAGGGTCATCGGGTTGTGCGTGTGCGCGTTGACCAGGCCCGGCATCAGCGCGGCCTCGGGGCGGCTGACCACCTGGGCGGCGCGGAAACGCGCGCGCGCCTCGGCACGCGGCAGGATCGCGATGATCTCGCTGCCACGCACGGCCACGGCGTAGTCTTCCAGCACCACCGCATGCGGCTCGATCGGAACGACGTAACCGGCTTCGATGAGCAGGTCGCAGGCTTCGGGGAGGTGCGGGCTATCGCTCATGCGGGCTCACTGGCTATTGAAGAAGGGCCTGGCGGGAGGCGGTAGCGCCGGGCCATGCCCGGCGGCTGTCCGCTGTGGCGCCATGGGCGCCAGCAACGGGTCCGGGCGGTGCCCGGAAAGCCGAGCACGGGCTCGGCTCTACAGTATGGTCGGCCTGCGGCCGGAACCTTACTTGACGCGTGCGGAGTACTCGCCCGAACGGGTGTCGACGCGGATCACTTCGTCCTGGTTGACGAACAGCGGCACGCGGACCACGGCACCGGTTTCCAGGGTGGCCGGCTTGCCGCCGCCGCCCGAGGTGTCGCCACGGACGCCCGGATCGGTTTCAGTGATCTTCAGTTCAACGAAGTTCGGCGGCTGCACGAAGATCGGCTCACCATTCCAGAGGGTGACCACGCAGGACTCTTCGCCCTTCAGCCACTTCTCGGCGCCGCCCATGCCGGCCTTGGTGGCCTGGACCTGCTCGAAGGATTCCGGGTCCATGAAGTGCCAGTACTCGCCGTCGCTGTACATGAAGTTCATGTCGGTATCGACGACGTCGGCTGCATCCAGCGAGTCGGTCGACTTCATGGTCACTTCCTGGGTACGGCCGTCCTTGATCAGGCGGTACTTCACGCGGGTGAAGGCCTGGCCCTTGCCCGGCTTGACGTATTCGGTGTCGATGATGACGGCCGGTTGGTTGTTGACCAGGATCTTCATCCCGTTCTTGACGTCGTTCATGCCGTAGCTGGCCATGCGTAAACTCCTGAGTGGCAAAAACGCCGCGGGTGCGGCGAGCCGTTAGAATGGAAAGCCCACCGGATGCCGGTGGGCGACTGTTTTTCTGCCCCCATGATAACCGCAGGCCCCCTCTCCATGCAGCTTTCCGCCTTCCCACGGCCCCAGTCGCCAGGTGCGCCCGCGCGCTGGCAGCAGCTCTGGCGCCAGGCGCTGCGCGACCCGCACGCGCTGCTGGCCCGGCTGCAGCTGGACCCGGCCGCGCTGGGCGTCTCGGAGGCGGCCATGGCCCAGTTCGCGCTACGCGTGCCGGAAGGCTTCGTGGCCCGCATGCGCCCTGGCGATGCGGCCGACCCGCTACTGCGCCAGGTGCTGCCGATCGACGAGGAAATGCGCCCGGTGCCCGGGTTCAGCTTCGATGCGGTGGGCGACGGTGCCGCCAAGAAGGCCACCGGCGTCATCCAGAAGTACCGTGGCCGTGCCCTGCTGGTCGCCACCGGCAGCTGCGCGATCAACTGCCGCTACTGCTTCCGCCGCCACTTCGACTATGGGGCGGAGAACGCTGCCAAGGGCGGCTGGCACGAGGCCGTAGCCGCCATCGCGGCCGACCCGGACATCGATGAGGTGATCCTGTCCGGCGGTGACCCGTTGTCACTGGCCACGCACAAGCTGGTCGAGCTGACCGACACCCTGCGCGCGATTCCGCATATCCGCCGCCTGCGCATCCATACCCGGCTGCCGATCGTGCTGCCGGAGCGCGTGGACGATGAACTGGTCTCCTGGCTGGGCAGCCTGCCCTGGCCGCTGGCGATCGTGGTCCACGCCAACCATGCCAATGAATTCGATGCCAGCGTGGACGCGGCGATGGCCCGCCTGCGCGGCATCGGCGCCCAGCTGCTGAACCAGGCGGTGTTGCTGCGCGGGGTCAACGACAGCGTGCAGGCCCTGCAGGACCTGAGCGAGCGCAGCTTCGCCGCCGGCGTGCTGCCCTACTACCTGCACCAGCTGGACCGGGTCGAGGGCGTGGCCCATTTCGAAGTGGACGATGCCCAGGCCAAGGCACTGATTGCCGGCCTGACCGCACGCCTGTCCGGCTACCTGATCCCCAAGCTGGTGCGCGAACTGCCCGGCGATCCGAGCAAGCGCCCGGTGTAGGAGCACTGCAGGGGTCAGATCCCTTTTCCGACGGAAAAGGGATCTGACCCCAGCACAACGTCAGTCGGTCAGATGCCCGATTCGATCATCCGCACCACTTCGGTGGCGGTCACCGGGTGGCTCAGCCAATAGCCCTGGCCAAGGTCGCAGCCGCGCTGCGCCAGCAGCTCGAACTGCGCCTGCTGCTCGATGCCTTCGGCCACTACGGTGATGCCCAGCGCGTGGGCCATGGCAATGATCGCCGTGGTCAGCGCGAGGTCATCGGGGTCACGCTGCATGTCGGCCACGAAACTCTTGTCGATCTTCACGCCGTCCACGGGTACCTGGCGCAGATGACTGAGCCCGGAGAAGCCGGTCCCGAAATCATCCAACCAGACCTTCACGCCGGTGCGGTGCAGCTTGTCCAGCAGCTGCGCGGCAACCATCTCGTCGCCGATCACGGCGGTTTCGGTCAGCTCCAGATGCAGGCGCGACGCCGGCAGCCCGGACTCATGCAGGCACTGCGCGACCAGTGCCGGCAGCTCACCGCCGCGCAACTGCCGTGGCGACACGTTGACCGACACGAACAGGTCGTCCCCGGCCGCCCCGCGCGGCCACTGCGAGGCCTCCATGCAGGCCGCACGCAGGACCTTCGGGCCGATGATCTCGATCAGCCCACTCTGCTCGGCTACCTCGATGAACACCGAGGGCGGAATCGTGCCCAGGGTCGGGTGCTGCCAGCGCAACAGTACTTCAACGCCGACCATCCGGCGGTCGCGCATGCGGAAGATCGGCTGGTAGGCCAGGCGCAATTCGCCGCGCTCCCAGGCACCGCGCAGCTCCTGTTCCATATGCACGCGACGCTCGACCGCATGGTCCATCGCCCGGCTGTAATAGCGATAGCAGTTCTTGCCGGCCATCTTCGCCTGGTACATGGCGATGTCGCCGTTCTTCAGCAGGGTGGTCGCATCGGCTGCATCGTCGGGGAACAGGGTCACGCCGATCGAGGTGCCCAGGAACAGTTCCCTGCCCTGCACCACCAGCGGCTTGCCCAGCTCGCGCACCAGCACTTCGGCCAGCAGCCGCGCGTTGGCGGCCACATCACCGTCGCCCACCAGGATCACGAACTCGTCTCCGCCGAAGCGCGCCAGCAGGGTTTCATCGCCCCCGGCCTCGGTGACCGCGCGGCCGATGCGCTGGGCGAACTGCAGCAATGCCTCATCGCCGGCCTCGTGGCCAAGGGTGTCATTGACCCGCTTGAAGTCGTCGATATCGGCGAACAGCAGGCCCAACCGGTGATTGGCGGCACGGGCGGCCATCAACCGATGATCAAGCGCCTCGCGGAATGCCAGCCGGTTGGTCAGCCCGGTCAGCGCGTCGGTATAGGCCATGCGCCGCACTTCGCGGTCATGGCGGGCGATCGCATCGCGCATCCGGGCGAAACCACGTACCAGTTCGCCGACCTCGTCGTCGCGGGTGTTCTCGGCCAGGGGCGTCTGGTAGTCACCGGCCTCGATGCGACGCGCGGCGACGGCAAGATCACGGATCGGCGCGACCAGGGTGCGCTGCACGTACAGGATCACCACCACGCCGATCACCACCAGCAGGCCCAGCATCAGCAGCAGCCAGCCCAGGTGACGGCTGCCGACCTGCTGCAGGCGCTCGCCCAGGGTGGCGTTGGCCGCCTGCTCGCGCTGCTGCACCTCATCCAGCGCCATGCCGACCCGGACGCCGCCAATGCGCTGGTTGCCGATCATGATCGGCATGGTGTTGTCGAGCACCTTCGGCGATTCCTGCACGACCAGCATCTGCGCGGCTGCAGCCTTGGGTGCCAGGGGATCGGCCATCGGCTGGCCGAATCCGGACACCTCGACCGAGCCGTCGTGTACCAGCCGGCCGCGTTCGTCGAACACCAGTACATAGCGCACCACGGGCTGGCGCGCGGTACTGCGTACCAGTACGCCGACCTGGTCCAGATCGCGGTAGTACAACGGGTTGGCCAGGGCGTCGGACAACTCACGCGCCATCGCCTCGCCGCGGCTGCGCACGCTGCGGTCGAACAGTTCATGGATGACGCCGCCGCTGAGGTTGCGCACCTCGCTCTGCATCGCCGTCTGCCGCCCCAACAACACTGCAAGGATCGCGATCACCACGACCATCGCCCCGCCCATCGCGAGCAGGAACCGGGCCTGCATCCCCGAGCCAAGCCACTTCATTCCACTTCCATCCGCACGCGCGTCAATCCTTGTTTCAATTCATCCAACCGCTGCTGCGCATGCGCATCGACGCGGTGGAACCCGGAAGTGCCAAAAAACCGATGCAGCGCCCCCTGCGCCTGCGGGTCGCTGGCTGCCTGCAGCAGCACTTCCTGCAGGCGATCGCGCACGCGTGGATCCAGGTCGGCGCGGACCATCTCCACCGCACGCGGGTAGGGTTCGGTGCGCAGCAGCTCGCGGAAGTCGCGCCGGAACGCTGCCGGCATCCGCCGCTCGTCATTCCAGTCCACGCTGCTCACCGCTCCCACGTCAACCACCCCCTTGTGCACGAACGTCGCGATGTTCAGCTCGCTGCGTGCAAATACGTAACCCACACTGTCCCGGCCCGGCATGTCCCATGCACCGGCCAGGATCTGCGGCGACAGGCCCTCCTGCAGCAACGTCATCACCGGCACCAGATAGGCACTGGTGGACGCCGTGTTCTGCAGGGCCAGGCGATGGCCCCGCAGATCCTGTACGCGCTGGATCGGGCTGTCGCGGCGCACGAAGAACACCGTCTGGTAATCACGCACGCCGTTGCGCTCGGTCAGCAGCAGTGGGCGGGCGCCACTGCGCTGGCCCAGCGCCACCGCAGTACCCGAGGTTTCGGTGACCCAGTCGACCCTGCCCCGCCGCAGATAGCTGGCCATCTGCTGCGGGTCGCGTGCCATCAGGATCCTCCCCTCCTTGATGCCAACGTCGTGCATGCGCGCCACCACGTAGTCCAGCAAGGGCTGCAGCTGTTCGTAATGCGCCTTGGGATCATCGCTGATCCGGCCCAGCACCAGTACCGGGTCCGGTGCTGCACGCACCGTCCCGGCCAGCAGGACCATGGCCAGGCTCAGCAGTCCCCCCTGCATTGCCTTTCGCAGACCCGACACAGGCTTCATCCCCCCTGGGTATCCAGACAGACTACCCGAAAAAATGAGAACGTCGTCAGCTGTCCTTGTTGCCCGCTTGTGCCAGTCGCGCCATGCGCTGGGTGTCGGCGAGGATGCCGCGCAACAGGCGCACTTCCTGCTCGCTGGGTTCGCTGCGCAGGAACAGGCGGCGCAGCTTGCGCATCGCCGATTCCGGGGCGCGGCCCTTGTGGAAATCGATCTCATCCAGCGTGTCGCCAAGCTGGGCGAAGAAGCTCTCCATCTGCTCGTGGCTGGCCGCCTGTTCGCGGAAGCCCGGCTCGGCGTCGGCTGCAGGCTGCGCACCCAGCAGCTGCATGCGCGTTTCATAGGCCAGCACCTGCACGGCAGCAGCCAGGTTGAGCGAGCTGAACTCCGGGTCGGACGGGATGTGCACCGCTGCATGGCACAGCTGCAGTTCCTCGTTGGTCAGGCCGGTGCGCTCACGGCCGAACACCAGCGCCACCTCGGCACCCTCGCCGGCCTTGGCCACCGCGCGGGCAGCGGCATCGGCCGGCAGGTACTCCTCCAGCTGGACACGGCGGGCACGGGCGGTGCAGCCCAGCACCAGGCGGCAGTCAGCCACGGCCTCGGCCAGAGTCGCCACCACCGGGGCGTCCCCCAGTACGTCTTCGGCACCGGCCGAGCGCCGGAAGGCCTCCTCGTCCAGCGGCTTTTCGGGAGCGACCAGTACCAGGCGGGCCAGGCCCATGGTCTTCAGGGCACGGGCGGCGGCCCCCATGTTGCCGGGGTGCTGGGTACCGACCAGGACGAATCGGAGGCGGGTGGCGGCGGGAAACTGGGACATGAACAGGGAAAAGGTCGAGCTGGACGATGACCAATGGTAAACTGTGCGGCCGGCCACTGCGCCGGACCCGCTCTTTTCCCCCGCCAGTCCATCTCTTCTGCCTTTCCGGGAGCCCACGCCATGCAGAAACCCGCCGTAACCGTCATGGTCAAGGCCGCCCGCCTCGCCGGCAACGTCCTGTTGCGCAACATCAACAAGCTCGAGGCACTGAACGTGGTGCAGAAGGGCCGGATGGACTACGCCAGCGAAGTGGATGCGGACGCGGAAAAGGTCATCGTCAAGGAACTCAAGCGCGCCTACCCGGACTACGGCATCTTCGGTGAAGAAGGTGGCGTGCAGGGCGAGCGCCGCCAGATGTGGGTCATCGACCCGCTGGACGGCACCAGCAACTACCTGCGCGGCGTGCCGCACTACTGCGTGTCGATCGCCCTGGTCGAAAACGGCGAGCCGACCGATGCGGTCATCTTCGACCCGCTGCGCAATGAACTGTTCACCGCCAGCCGGGGCGCGGGTGCCGTGCTGAACGACCGCCGCATCCGCGTGGCCGACCGCAAGGATCTGGAAGGCACGATGATCCACACCGGCTTCGCCCCGCGCGAGCGTTCCCGCGCCAGCGCCCAGCTCAAGGCAGTCGACGCCCTGCTGGTGCACGGCGAGGACATCCGCCGTACCGGTTCGGCGGCACTGGACCTGGCCTACGTGGCCTGCGGCCGCGCCGACGCCTACTTCGAAGCCGGCGTGAAGGCATGGGACATCGCTGCCGGCCTGCTGCTGGTCCGCGAGGCCGGCGGCAAGGTCTGCGACTTCAAGGGCGCGACCCTGGGCCGCATGGACAACCGCGGCCCGGAGACCCACCAGATCGTGGCCGGCAACCTGAAGGTGGCCGAGTCGCTGCAGAAGGTGCTGGTGAACACCGGCTACGCGGCGGAGTTCGACGCGAAGTTCTGAGATTCCGTGTAAAAGCGATTCATGGAGACGGCACCTGCGAAGGTGCCGTTTTCGTATCCGCGGTGATCGTGCTTGTCACTTTCTTTGCGCGCAAAGAAAGTAACCAAAGAAACGCTCCGCCGGCCGCGAGCCGACGCGCTGCGCACGCCGGTGCCCTGCGCTCCTCGGCCCGCCGAGGGACGGTGCGGGAACTCGCTGCGCTCAGACACCCACACCTCTTCGCCCTCGCCGGACCTGCGGTGCTCGGCTCGCTTGAAGGCGGACTGGAAGGTCAAGATCAAGAGCAACAGCATCCACGCATGGCGTGAATCTACGGGGTGCAGCTGTAGCATTTGACCTTGGGTCCGCCTTGAGCGAGCCGAGCATCGCAGGGGAATCAGGGGCGAAGAGGCGCCGATGTTTGAGCGAAGCGAGTTCGGCGCCGCCCCCTGATTCGCCGAGAAGCGCAGGGTACCGTCGCGTAGCGACGGCTCGCGCCCCGGCGGCGTGTTTCTTTGGTTACTTTCTTTGCACGAGCAAAGAAAGTGACACCTCTCCGCAGGCGCGGAAACGATACGCCGGGCATGGCCCGGCGCCACCAATGCGTCGGCGCGCAAACAAAAACGCCCGGCGCGAGGCCAGGCGTTCCTGCACTACCTTGAAAGCAGAAGCTTACGCCACCGTCGAAGCCCGCAGCGCGGCGATGCGCTCTTCCAGCGGCGGGTGGCTCATGAACAGCTTCTTCGCCGTCGAACCGGCAATACCGAACGCCGCGATCTGGGTCGGCAGCGTGCTCTGGCCGTGGTTGAGCTGCAGGCGCTCCAGCGCGGCGATCATCTTCTGACGACCGGCCAGCGAGGCACCACCCGCATCGGCGCGGAACTCGCGGTGGCGCGAGAACCACATCGCGATCATCGTGGCGAACAGGCCGAACACCATCTCCAGTACGAACACGATGATGTAGTAGGCGAAGCCGCGGCCGCCACCTTCGCGGTTGCCCGACAGCGCGCTGTCGATGATGCCGCCGACCACGCGGGCCAGCACGATCACGAAGGTGTTCAGCACACCCTGCAGCAGCGCCATGGTGATCATGTCACCGTTGGCGACGTGGGCGATCTCGTGGCCCAGCACCGCTTCGGCCTCGTCCTCGCTCATGTTGTGCAGCAGGCCGGTGGACACCGCCACCAGCGCATTGTTGCGGTTGGCGCCGGTGGCGAAGGCGTTGATCTCCGGGCCTTCGTACACGGCCACTTCGGGCATGCCGATGCCCGCCGCCTTGGCCTGGCGCTCGACCGTGGCCAGCAGCCAGCGCTCGGTCTGGTTGCGCGGCTCGGTGATCACCACCGCACCGGTGGAGCGCTTGGCCATCCACTTGGACAGCAGCAGCGAGATGAAGGACCCACCGAAACCAAAGATCGCGGCCATGACCAGCAGGCCGCTCATTTGGTTCGAATTGACCCCCAGCAACGACATCACGATGCTGGCGAGGATCAGGACCGCGAAATTGGTCGCCAGGAACAGGGCAATGCGGGTAAACATGGGAAAATCCGGCTCGGAAGGGGTCGATACCGGTCAATTTGCGGTGTGGTCAGCTTGAATTCAAGCGCCAACCTGACCGACGATTCAGCCTGCATGACCGCCAATGTTCCCTGCGGCCGCTTCGCGCCCTCGCCGACCGGCCTGCTCCACCCCGGATCCCTGCTCGCCGCCTTCGGCAGCTGGCTGCTCGCGCGCCATCACGGCGGCCTGTGGCGGCTGCGCATCGAAGACGTCGACCCGCCGCGCACCGTGCCCGGTGCCGCCGAGTCACAACTGCAGGCACTGACGGCGTTCGGTCTGGCCCACGATGGCCCGATCTTCTGGCAGAGCGCGCGTGGCGAGGCCTACCAGGCTGCGCTGGACATACTGCTCGCCAGCGACCAGGCCTTTGTCTGCCACTGCAGCCGCGGCGACCTGGCCGCCAGCGGCGGCATCCACCATCACTGCGTCGCCCGGCAACCGCGACCGGACCCCGCCGTCCGTTTCCGCGTGCCACCGGGCAGCATCGTGCACTTCGACGATGGCCTGCGCGGCCCGCAGCAGCAGGACGTGCATGCCGAGGTCGGCGACTTCGTGCTGCGCCGTGCCGATGGCTGCTGGGCCTACCAGCTGGCGGTGGTGGTCGATGACGCCGCGCAGGGGGTGACCGAAGTGGTGCGCGGTGCCGACCTGCTCGACTCCACGGCACGGCAGATCCTGCTGCAGCAGGCCTTGGGGCTGGCGGTACCGCGCTACTGGCACCTGCCGCTGCTGCTCGATGCCCCGGGCCACAAGCTGTCCAAGTCGCTGGCCGCGCTGCCGGTGGACAGTTCGCGCCCGCTGCCCGTGCTGCGCCAGCTCTGGCAACTGCTCGGCCAGGCACCTGAAGCGCTGGAACCTGCGCACGATCTGGACACGCTGCTGGCGGCCGCTCGGAATGCCTTCGACCCAGCGCGGCTGCCACGTACCGACATCCTGCTGCCAGCCGGCGCACTTTCCGCGCCGATGTTGCAGAATCACCCTTCCCCCACCTGATACCCGGACAGCACTCCATGACATCTCGCGTCGCACTGGTCACCGGCGGAACCGGCGGCATCGGTACCGCCATCTGCCAACGCCTGGCCGACCAGGGCCACCGGGTCGCCACCAACTACCGCGACGAGGCCAAGGCCCGCGCCTGGCAGCAGGCGATGACCGAACGCGGCTACAGCGTGTCGATCTTCCCGGGCGATGTCTCCGATCCGGGCAGCGCCGAAGCGCTGGTGCGTGCGGTCGAAGCCGCGCTGGGCCCGGTCGAGATCCTGGTCAACAACGCCGGCATCACCCGCGATACCACGTTCCATCGCATGCGCGCGGACCAGTGGCACGATGTGATCAATACCAACCTCAATTCGGTGTTCAACGTCACCCGTCCGGTCATCGAGGGCATGCGCCGCCGCGGCTGGGGCCGGGTCATCCAGATCAGCTCGATCAACGGCCTGAAGGGCCAGTACGGCCAGGCCAACTACGCGGCGGCCAAGGCCGGCATGCACGGTTTCACCATCTCGCTGGCGCGCGAGAACGCCGGCTTCGGCATTACCGTCAACACCATTTCGCCCGGCTACGTCGCCACCGACATGGTGATGGCGGTTCCGGAGGAAGTGCGCGCCAAGATCATCGCCGATATCCCCACCGGACGCCTCGGCAAGCCGGAGGAAATCGCCTACGGCGTCTCGTTCCTGGTTGCCGACGAAGCCTCGTGGATCACCGGTAGCAACCTGGACATCAACGGCGGCCACCATATGGGTTGGTAAGCCGCGCAGGGGACCCTCGCGGCGATCGCCGCCGGGCCCCTGCCAAGAGTCATGCTGCGCAGCACGCAAACCCTTGTTGCGCAACATGATCGCCGCCGAAAGCCAAGCCTGGCGGGGGCTGAGGCGGTTGCAACGGCTGCTGCACTGCGCCATGCTGCGCGTCTACTGTGACGAGTACCGCTTCATGGCTGCGACCCGCATCATCAAGAAGTATCCGAACCGCCGTCTCTACGACACCGAGATCTCCAGCTACATCACCATCGAGGACGTGCGCCAGCTGATCCTGGACGGTGAAGACTTCGAAGTCCGCGACGCCAAGAGCGGCGACGACCTCACGCGATCAGTCCTGCTGCAGATCATCGCCGACCAGGAACAGGACGGCGAACCGATGCTGTCCACCCAGCTGCTGAGCCAGTTGATCCGCTTCTACGGCGACTCCCTGCAGGGCTTCATGGGCAATTACCTGGAGCGCAGCATGCAGGTCTTCCTCGACCAGCAGCAGCAGTTCCGCCAGCAGATGGGCAACCTGCTGGGGCAGACCCCGTGGGCGATGATGAACCAGCTGACCGAGCGCAACCTGGAGCTGTGGCAGGAATTCCAGCGCAACATGGGCACGGGCTTCGGTGGCCCGCGCCCGGGCGGCACCGGAACGGGAACCGGGGCAGGTACCGGCAACAAGCCGAACGAACCGGGCGCCGGCACCGGCGGCAAGACCCGCCGCTGAGCTGCAGCAACGGTTGATACGAAAACGGCGCGCCCCTGGCGCGCCGTTTTGTTTGAATCGCGTCGGCGATACATCAGCGTTTCGCCTTGCACCCCGTGCATACGCGCTCGACCTTGTAACCCTTCGCCTTCAGCTTCTCGACCACGCCGTCGTTGCCCAGCAGGTGCAGCGTGCCCACCACCACCAGCGTGCCGCCCTGCCCGGCCTGCAGGTACGGCAGCAGCTTCGGCACCCAGGCGTCATTGCGGCCGGTATTGATGCGCTGGTAAAGCTGTGGATACTGCTGGCGCATTTCCGCCGCCATCCTGGTCCACAACAGGCGCTCGTCACCCCGGCGCCAGGCATCATGCAGCTGGCGTGCCTGCTCGTCGGCCTTGCCAGCCTGGTCCAGCGCTTCGGCCAGCATCTGCCGCTGTTCCTGCAGCGTCATTCCGTCGAGCATGCCGATCTGGGTATCGATGTCTTCCAGTCCCGCGGTCTTGCGCCCGGTCTTCTGCGCACGCTCCATGAAGTGACGATCCAGGCCCAGTGCGGGGTCCAGGCCCAGCTTCTGCATCTGCCCGACCGAAATGCTCAGGCCGACAAACCACGGCTTCATGCCCTGCATCTGCGCCAGCGGCAGCTTGTTCTCGGTGGCGAACACCTGCAGCTTCTGCCAGGTCGCAGCATCCAGGTCACGCTTGAGCTCGCTGCCATCGGTGCGGACCGCTGCCTGCACCATGCGGCTGGCCAGCTGTGGCGACTGCATGTCTTCCGGCGACAGTTCGAACACGACCCGCTGCGAGGCCTCGAACGCCTGTTCGACATCGGGCGACAACGGGTAGTCCTGCGGCTTCAGCAGGTGGAAGGAACCGAGCAGGTAGAGGCGCGAGTCGCCCGGTCCAGTCACTTTCCACAGCAACGGCACCGGCGGCTTGGCCACCGCTGCGCCAGCGATGTCGGCTTGCGTGGTACGCGCTGCAACCAGCGGTGCCAGCGCGCAGGCCGCCAGTACAACGGCGGTACGCAACAGGGATCTGATCGGCATATCAGCCTTCTCCTTCAGGCAGGTGGTAAGCCTTCTCGCCCGCTTCCACGCGCAGGTCCAGCCGGTTTTCCGGCGGCGCCAACGGGCAGGTCGCGTAGGCGGTGAACGCACACGGCGGGTTGTAGGCATGGTTGAAATCGATGCGTACCGTGCCATCGGCTGCCGGCGCATCGGTATCCAGGTAACGCCCCGCCGGATAGCTGCCGCGGCCACTGGTGCGGTCGGCAAAGATCAGGAACAGCGGTTGACCGGGCGCACCAATCGCCTCCAGCCGCCAACTGCGGCCATCACGCTGGAACTCGACCGCGCCTGCGTTGGGCATCTCGGTGGTCAGGCCAGTGATATCGACGATCGGCAGGGTTTTGCCCGGCGAGTGCGCGATGAAGCGCGCCTGCACCTGCCAGTCAGGACCACCCGGCCAGTACTCCAGTCCTGCAAAATCTCGGCGTGCCGGCGCATCGGCATGCTTGACCCGCAGCGCATCGCGCGGGCCGCGGCGGATGATGCTGAGCTGCCCCTTGCCACCATCGAAGGCCAGCAGCGTCGGCTGCGGATCCTTGTCGGTGTCGACACGGATGCGGCCGCGCACCGGCTGCCCGTCATGGCTGACGTCAACGCCGGCCTCAGGTGTGAACCACCATTGGCTGCCTTCGCGGCGCAGCAGGCCCAGCTTGTCCGGCCCAACCGCCAGGCGGATGCCATTGGTCGCGCCGCTGCCGACGAAGTGCGATTTGTTCTGCAGCCAGTGCAGGCCGACCAGCGCTGTCCAACCGTCCGGCCGGGTCAGATCCTGGTAGCGCGCTACCCGCCACTGCTGCTGCGTGGCCGCGTAGGCCGGATCTTCAGTGACCTTCGGCGCCGGCGGTGTCGCCGGGCTGCAGGCAACCAACACCAGAGCGGCCAGCAGGCCGCCCACTCCCCGATAACGCATCGATGCTCCCCTCAACGTCCGCGCAGGAACCAGCGGTCGATCTCCGCCAGCGAAAAACGGGCCCAGGTCGGTCGGCCGTGGTTGCACTGGCCAGACCGCTCGGTGATTTCCATGTCGCGCAGCAGCGCGTTCATCTCCGGCACGGTCAGGCGCCGGTTGGCGCGCACCGCACCATGGCAGGCCATGGTCGACAGCAGTTCATCGCGCGCACTGGCCACGCGCCGGCTCTGGCCGTGTTCGCGCAGGTCGGTCAGCACGTCGCGCAGCAACCCTTCCGGTTCGGCATGCGCCAACAGCGCTGGAATGCTGCGCACATGCAGGGATCCGGGGCCGGCGCGGGTCACCTCGAAGCCGAGCGCCGCCAGTGTGTCGGCTTCGCTTTCGGCAGTGTCGGCCTCACGCTCGCCCACTGCCAGCGTGATCGGCACCAGCAGCGGCTGCGACTGCAGGCCGATACCGTCGTGCGCGTTCTTCAGGCGCTCGTAACCGATGCGCTCGTGCGCGGCATGCATATCGACCACGATCAAGCCTTCTGCATTCTCGGCCAGGATGTAGATGCCATGCAGCTGCGCGATCGCGTAGCCCAGCGGCGGCACGCCTGCGTCGGCACTGGTGACCGGCAGTCCGTTCTCGGTCGGCATTGGCGGCAGCGCAGCACCGCGCTCGGCGCCGGCTGGTGCGGCATACAGCGCGGCATAGGCAGCCGGAGCATCGGCCACCTGCAGCCCCAGCGGTTGCTGCGGGCGCCAACCAGAGAATCCACCACCGCCGCCACTCGAACCGGCACCCGGTGCGGCACCGCGGACCAGACCGAAACCGGAGGCGCCCGCACTGGAGACCATCGATGCCGCACCTGCATCCGCCGGATGCGCGGAGCCGGCACCGATGTCCTGCGCCGACATGCCGGCACGGGTATCGGCCAGCGCATCCTTCAGCGTGCGGTAGACAAAATCATGCACCAGCCGCGAATCACGGAAACGCACCTCGTGCTTGGCCGGGTGCACGTTGACATCAACGCGGGTCGGGTCGAGCTCAAGGAACAGCACATAGGCCGGCTGGCGACCGTGGTACAACACGTCGCCGTAAGCCATCTTCACCGCATGGGCGACGCTGCGGTCGCGCACCGAACGGCCGTTGACGTACAGGTACTGCTGGTCGGCGCTGGCGCGCGAATAATGCGGTTGCGCGATCCAGCCGTGCAGGCGCAGGCCGGCACCACTGTGGTCGACGCGCACGGCCTGGTTGGCGAAATCCTCGCCCAGCGTTTCAGCCAATCGCGCATCGGAATACAGATCGCCCGGCTTGTAGCGGCGCGAGGCCTTGCCGTTGTGCGACACGCGCAGCTCGACATCCGGCCGCGCCAGCGCCAGCGAACGCAGCCATTCTTCGATATGGCCCAGCTCGGTACGCTCGGCGCGCAGGAACTTGCGCCGCGCCGGTACGTTGTAGAACAGCTCGCGCACTTCTACCGTGGTGCCCGGCGCATGCGCGCGCGGGGTCACTTCGCCGATCTTGCCGCCTTCGATCTGCAGCGCCGAACCGTGTTCGTCATGTGCGCGACGCGAGGACAGGGTGAAACGGCTGACCGAGGCGATCGACGGCAGCGCTTCACCCCGGAAGCCGAGCGTGGCCACCGATTCGAGGTCGTCCAGATCGGCGATCTTGCTGGTGGCATGGCGCGATACCGCCAGCGGCAGCTGTTCCGGTGCGATGCCACTGCCGTTGTCGCGGATGCGGATCAGGCGTACACCGCCCTCTTCAAGATCGATATCAACGCGGCTGGCACCGGCGTCGATCGCGTTCTCGACCAGCTCCTTGACCACCGACGCGGGACGTTCGACCACTTCGCCGGCGGCGATCTGGTTGATGAGGATCTCCGGCAACGGCCGGATCGGGCGCGGATGGGTAGCAGACGTCATGCGGGGATGATAACGGAGCGGCCGAGGGTAGAGTCGAGCCATGCTCGACTGACGGGCTACCGGCAAGGCCCAGTCGGGCATGAATCATCCCGCGTGCCCAGCGGCAGGGTTCGCGCGCATGGCGTTGCGTTCATCAGAAGGGCGCCCATCGGTCATGGGGCGCGGCTCGACTCTACAGAAAGCAGTAACCCGCCTTCGGCGGGTTACTTGCTGCCGCCGGCCATGGTGCCGGCTGCGTCGATCTCGGCCTGGGCGCGGGCGGCATACAACGTGCCCGGTGGCGGCTGGCGGCTGAAGAAGGTATGCACACCGTCCAGCACGGCACCGGCGATCTTGCGCTGGTAGGCCGGGTCGATCAGGCGGCGCTCTTCATCCGGGTTGGAGATGAACGCGGTTTCCACCAGCATCGCCGGCATGTCCGAGGTGCGCAGCACCGCGAAGTTGGCGCGCTCGATGTTCGGCTTGTGGTTGTTGCCGATCCGCTTCAGGCCGCCCAGCACGTGGCCGGCCGCGTCCTCGGACGCCTTCATGTAGCCGCTCTGGGCCAGATCCAGCAGCACGTTGGCAAGCGTGCCTTCGGTCTGCTGCAGGCGCACGCCACCGACCAGGTCGGCCGCGTTTTCCTTGTCCGCCAGCCAGCGGGCGCGCTGCGAAGAGGCGCCCTTGGTCGACAGCACGTACACCGACGAACCGGTGGCCGAACGGTTTTCGGCCGCGTCGGCATGGATCGAAATGAAGATGTCGGCCTTGTTCGCACGCGCCTTCTGTGCGCGCATCGGCAGCGGGATGAACACGTCGCTGTCGCGGGTGAGGTACGCCTTCAGGCCCGGCGTCGCATTGACCTGGCGGGCCAGTTCACGCGCCACCGCCAGGGTGACATCCTTTTCGCGCTTGCCGGTCGGGCCGATCGCGCCCGGATCCTGGCCGCCGTGACCCGGATCGATGGCCACCACCAGATGACGCATGCCAGCCTGCATGCGGATGCGCGACGCATCGCTGGGCATGGCCGGACGCGGCGGTTCCACTGGCGTCGGTGCCGGTGCAGGCACCGTAGCCGGCGGCGTGGTCACCACCGCTGCGGTGCGCTGTCCAGCCAGGATCGCGGCCGGCGACGAAGAAGGCGAGCTGCTGGCCACGGTACCGGCCGCCGCGACCTGGGCCGGTGCAGTGGACGGCGCCGGGGTGGGCGTGGCCGGCGCGGCGGCAGTGGCACTGGCCTGCTGGCGAACCTGGGCAGTCAGCAGCGCGGTGGCACGCGCAGCATCGGAACGCGACTGCGCGCTCTCCGTCGGCGTCGGCGTCGGTGCAGGCGTGTTGACCGGTGCCTGTGGCTGCACCGCCGGCGTCACTGCAGGACGGCTGGCGGCCACGGCCGGGCCATCGCCCGGCCATTCGATCACCAGCTTGGATTCATTCCCCTCGCGCTGCATCTGTGGGCGGAACGGCGCCACCGATTCAGCAAGGTCGAAAACGACACGGAAGGTGCCCGGCACCGGCTGTCCGGTACGCACCGCCGTAACCACGCCCTGCGCAGCCGGCATTTTCAGGTTGCGTATGGCGCTGGAGTCGGGGAAATCGACCACCAGGCGGTTCGGACCGGCCAGAGAAAGCGTCTTGTAGCCGCCACTGCCGACCAGCGAGATTTCGGCACGGGTGCCGGTAGCGCCGGTATTCAGCAGGACCTGGCGGACTTCACCGGCCCACGCACTGACGCTCGCCAGACCCAGTCCGACGGCGGCAC
Source organism: Stenotrophomonas geniculata (assembly GCF_034508895.1). Lineage (NCBI taxonomy): Bacteria > Pseudomonadati > Pseudomonadota > Gammaproteobacteria > Lysobacterales > Lysobacteraceae > Stenotrophomonas > Stenotrophomonas geniculata. The sequence continues at coordinate 3,395,175 of NZ_CP140571.1, read as the reverse complement.
AGATGGCGATGAGACGGTTCCCCGGGCGCATGGCTCAGGATTCAATCACCGCGCTGAACGGAATGCAACACCTTTTTCCTTAATAATCCGTAACCTGCCGGTCTTTGTTCTCGTCAGCCGACAGAAATGGCCTGCAAGTCACCCCCTTGGGGAAGCCGCTTCAGCCATTCATGTCCGACGTCGCTTACTCCAGTGAGACGCGCGCGACGCCCCTGCCCCTCGATCTCCAGCGCCACCACCAGGTCGGTCGGCGGTAGCGCGCCGGCGCCCCGTTCCGGCCATTCCACCAGCCACAGCACCGCGCTGCCCTCGTCCAGGCCGAGGAAATCCAGCTCACCGGCCTGGCCGATGCGGTACAGGTCCAAGTGCCACGCCTCACCGCCACTGGCCAGCGGATAGCGCTCGACCAGGGTGTAGGTGGGGCTGCGGATCGCGCCCTGCACGCCCAGCGCGCGCAGCAGTGCGCGGGCGGTGGTGGATTTGCCGGCGCCCAGGTCGCCGCGCAGTTCAACCAGCGCCTGCGGCGGCCGGGTGGCCGCCAGCCATTGCCCGAGCAGTTCAGTGGCATCGCTGTCGGCAAGGAAGAAATCGATCATCGAGAGAGTTCCGGGTTGGCCAGTCGCCGCAACGGCGACAGCAGATCAGTAGGAAGCAGGCCGCGCACGCCATCGGCGGCCGCGGCGTCGCCCGCGAGCGCATGCAGCAGTGCACCAGCGGCGGCAGCGTCGAAGGCGGCCAGCCCCTGCGCGCGCAGGCTGGCAATGATGCCGGTGAGCAGGTCGCCCATGCCTCCCACGGCCATGCCGGGATTGCCTGCACCGATCAGCCGTGGCGCCTGCCCGGGGGCCGTCACGATGCTGCCTGCGCCCTTCAGCACCACCACGGCGTGGAAGCGTTCGGCCAACGCCTGCGCACAGCGGTAGCGATCAGCCTGGATGTCAGCGGTACTGCAGCCGAGCAGGCGCGCGGCCTCGCCCGGATGTGGCGTAAGGATGGCGTCCGGTAGCGCGCGCGGATCCTGCGCCAGCAGGTTCAGCGCATCGGCGTCGACCACCAGCGGCTTGGCGCTGGCCAGCACCCGCGCAAACAGTGCACGCGCCCATTCGTCCTGGCCCAGACCGGGGCCAATCGCGACCACCCTGGCCTTGTCCAGCAGCGCCGGCAGCACATCGCCGTCTTCCAGCGCGTGGGTCATCGCCTCCGGCAGGCGCGCCAGCAACGGACCGACGTGATCGCGGCGGGTACCCAGGCTCAGCAATCCCGCGCCCGCACGCAAAGCGGCCTCGGCCGCCATGGCGATGGCGCCGCCGCTGCCATGGTTGCCGCCGACGCACAGCACGTGCCCGGATTCGCCCTTGTGGGTGTTGGCGCGGCGCGGCGGCAGCAGTGCCGGCAAGCAGGCCTGGGTCCAGTGCTCCGCGGCGGGTGACACGCCCTGCCGTGCGGCCGCGGGCAGCTGCAGCGGCGCCAGCGCCTTCTGGCCGCAATGATCCAGCGCGTCGCCGGTATACAGCCCGCGATGCGGCACGATGAACTGCAGGGTCAAAGCGGCCTTCACGGCCACGCCCGGTACGGCACCGCGATCGGCATCGACGCCACTGGGGACGTCCAGCGCCAATACCGGTACCGCCTGCGCGTTGAGCGCGACAATCAGCGCCTGCGCCACGCCTTCCGGCGCGCGATCGCAGCCCAGACCGAACAGGGCATCAACCCAGATATCGGCCTCGGGCAGCACGCCGTCGAAATCGGTGATGGTGCCGCCGCCGGACTTGAATTCCGATGCTGCACGCTGTGCCAGCACGGTTGACGGTGACTTCCCCGGCAAGGCGATCACCATCACCTCACGCCCGGCCTGCAGCGCGTGGCGGGCCAGCACATGGCCATCGCCACCGTTGTTGCCCGCTCCGACCACCACGCCGATCCGCCGCGCCTGCGGCCAGTGCTGCAGCAGGCACTGCCAGGCAGCCTGGCCGGCCTGCGCCATCAGGCCCCAGCCGCCCTCGGCAGCCAGTGCCGAGGCCTGCGCATCGAGCGCACGCGCGGCAGCAGAATCGAACAGATCGGCGAGGTTGGCCATGCAGGGATTTTATACTGGTGCACATGTCCCCTGCCCCCACCCCTGTCGATCCGGCCCAGGCCGTGCAGCGCATCCGCGAACTGGCCCGTGCGCATGGCTTCCAGCGCTGCGGCATCGCCGGCATCGAGCTGGGCGAGGATGAAGCGCACCTGGCCGACTGGCTGGGCCAGGGCCTGTACGGCACGATGGACTGGATGGCGCGCCACGGCACCCTGCGCGCGCGCCCGGCGGAGCTGCTGCCCGGCACCGTACGGGTGATCTCGGTGGGCATGGACTACAGCCACAAGGACGACACCGAAGCCTGGGCGACCCTGGCCGACCCGGGACGTGCCTACGTGGCGCGCTACGCGCTGGGCCGCGACTACCACAAGCTGATGCGCAACCGCCTGCAGAAGCTGGCCACGCAGATCAACGATGAAGTGGCACCGCTGGGCTACCGCGTGTTCGTCGATTCGGCCCCCGTGCTGGAACGCGCACTGGCGCGCAATGCCGGTCTCGGCTGGATCGGCAAGCACACCTGCCTGATCGATCGTCATGGCGGCTCATGGTTCTTCATCGGCGAGATCTACATCGATATCCCGCTGCCGATCGATGCCCCGGCCACTGCACATTGCGGTACCTGCACGCGCTGCATCGATGTCTGCCCGACCCAGGCCATCACCGGCCCGCAGCGTCTGGATGCACGACGCTGTATCTCCTACCTGACCATCGAGCACGACGGCGCCATTCCCGAAGACATGCGCCCGTTGATCGGCAACCGCATCTACGGCTGTGACGACTGCCAACTGGTCTGCCCTTGGAACAAGTTCGCCAAGCGTACCGACGAGGCCGATTTCCGCGCACGCAACAACCTCGATACCGCGCGGCTTGACCAGCTGTTCGCCTGGGATGAAGCCGAGTTCCTGCGCCGCACCGAAGGCAGCCCGATCCGGCGCAGCGGCCATGAGCGCTGGCTGCGCAACATCGCCGTGGCGCTGGGCAATGCACCGTCCTCGGCCGAAGCGCTGGCCGCGTTGCAGACCCGCGTCGATGATCCCTCGCCGCTGGTGCGTGAACACGTGCAGTGGGGACTGGGCCAGCACACGGCGCGCTGACGTGCGATCCTGAGCACCCGCTCCACCCGCAGCACGCCGTTCCCATGCAGCCACGCAACAACGACATCCTCACCCCCAGCCAGCTCAACACCCTGGCCCGCGACCTGCTGGAAGGCAGCTTCCCGGCGATCTGGGTCGAGGCCGAGCTGGGCAGCGTGGCCCGTCCTTCCTCCGGGCACCTGTATTTCACCCTGAAGGACGCACGCGCGCAGCTGCGCGCGGCGATGTTCCGGATGAAGGCGCAGTACCTGAAGTTCGTGCCGCGCGAAGGCATGCGCGTGCTGGTGCGTGGCAAGGTGACCCTGTATGACGCTCGTGGCGAGTACCAGATGGTGCTGGACCACATGGAGGAAGCCGGCGAAGGCGCATTGCGCCGCGCCTTCGAAGAGCTGAAGGCACGCCTGGAGGCCGAGGGCCTGTTCGACCCGGCGCGCAAGCGGCCGCTGCCCGCGCACGTGCAGCGCCTGGCAGTGATCACCTCGCCCACCGGCGCCGCCGTGCGCGACGTGCTGAGCGTGCTGGCCCGCCGCTTCCCGCTGCTGGAAGTGGACTTGCTGCCGACCCTGGTGCAGGGCAGCAGCGCCGCTGCACAGATCACCCGCCTGCTGCAGGCCGCCGATGCCAGTGGTCGCTACGACGTGATCCTGCTGACCCGCGGCGGCGGTTCACTGGAAGACCTGTGGGCCTTCAACGATGAAGCACTGGCCCGTGCGATCGCCGCCAGCCGCACCCCGGTGGTGTCGGCGGTGGGCCACGAAACCGACTTCAGCTTGAGCGACTTCGCCGCCGACCTGCGCGCGCCGACACCGTCGGTGGCGGCCGAACTGCTGGTGCCGGACCAGCGCGAACTGGCGTTGCGCCTGCGCCGCACAGCGGCACGCATGGTGCAGCTGCAGCGGCACACGATGCAGCAGGCGATGCAGCGTGCCGACCGTGCGCTGCTGCGCCTCAACGCGCAGAGCCCGCAGGCCAGGCTGGATCTGCTGCGTCGCCGCCAGCTGGACCTGGGCCGGCGCCTGCATGCCGCGTTCAATCAGCAGCAGGAACGCCGTGCCGCACGCCTGCGCCATGCAGCGGCGGTGTTGCGCGGGCACCATCCGCAGCGCCAGCTCGACGCGATGCAGCGCCGCCTCGCCGCCCTGCGTGGGCGTCCGCAGGCTGCAATGCAGCGCCTGCTGGAACGCGATGCACTGCGCCTGCGCGGGCTGGCGCGTTCGCTGGAAGCGGTCAGCCCGCTGGCGACCGTGGCCCGCGGCTACAGCATCCTCACCCGCAGCGACGACGGCACTCTGGTGCGGAAGGTCGATCAGGTGCAGCCTGGCGATGCGCTGCAGGCGCGCGTCGGCGACGGCGTGATCGACGTGCAGGTCAAGTAGAGGGTTGTTCGGCAGGGCTGCGCCCTGCACCCACAGAGGCTTCAAGCCAAGGCAACGTCAACGTCAAAAGCAGGCATTCCGTGGGATGGCGGGGCGATGTCGGAGTGCGGGGACGCCGCAAGTACGTCCTTGTAGGCTTGGCAGCCGCATCCATGCGGCTGACACCCCGCACTCCGACACCGCCCCACCTCTGACAGATTCCGGTGGCTGTTGGTAGGTGTCGACCTTGGTCGACACGGTAGATCCACGCATGTGTGGATGAATCTCCATCGGAATCGAATATTTCGAATCGAGATCGAAAAGCATCCGCGCATGGCGTGGATCTACTGCAGGTCGCAGAAATCTGTCGAAGGCGGGGTGGGTCCGGTTGCGGGAGTGTCCGCGGCATGGATGCCGCGGCCAAGCCCCCATGGACGGGTTTACGGCGTCTCCCGCAACCGGACCCACCCCGCCATCCCACGGATAGCCAGCCTTTGCTTCGGCGGTTGCTGTTGCTCTGGCTTCGGCAGGTGCAGGGCTGCAAGCCCTGCCGAACACCCTCTACTTTGCCTGCTCGCAGAACTTCTGCCGGTACTCGAGTGCCTTCGGCATTAGCGCCTGCAGGTTCTGGATGCGGGTGCCCGGGTTCGGGTGGGTCGAGGAAAACTCCGGTGGTGACTGGCCACCACTGGCCTGGCCCATGCGCTGCCACAGCGGCACCGCCTCGCGTGGGTCGAAGCACGCCGCCGCCGCCAGCATCAGGCCCACTTCGTCGGCCTGTGTCTCGTGGCTGCGTGCATACGGCAACAGGTAACCGTAGCCCATCGCTGACATCATCATCTGTTGCTGCTGCGCATCCATGCCGCTGGCGGCGCCGGCCACCTGCCCGATCTGGGTCAGCTTCTGCTGGGCCATGCGCTGTGCACCATGGCGCAGCAGCGCATGCGCGATCTCGTGGCCCATCACCACCGCCATCGCATCGCGGGTGCGCGCCACCGGCACCAGCCCGGTGTAGACCGCCATCTTGCCGCCCGGCAGGCAGAACGCATTGGCCTGGTCGGACGGAATCACGTTCACTTCCCACTGGAAATCCCGCGCGAAGTGCGCCGGCTGCACGCCATGCTCCTGGGCCAGCGCGGTCTCCACCACATCGACCTTGGCGATCAGGCGCTGGGCGATGTCACGCACATCACGCGCGATCGGTGCATTGGGGTCCATCGGCCGTTCCTGCGACAGGATCTGCTGGTAGGCCTGCAGCCCCAAAGCAGTCTCCTGGCGCGCGTCCAGGCTGCTGTCGATCATCACCTTCTCGCCGGTATAGGGATCCACCGTGCGGTTGGAAAACCAGTAGAAGACCGCGTAGCCGGCGGCCAGCAGCAGCACCCACCAGCGGATGTTGCCGAACAGGCCGCGGCGCTGCGAGCCTTGTGGCGGGCGGGAAAAGGGATCGTTGCGCATCGGGTCGGCTTCCAGCAGGCCCCGCCGGCCGGCGGGCACGGCGCAATCTTAGTGCGCCGATGCCAGCAACGGGTGAAGCCGGCTGCCGATCAGATGCCGCGTACCAGGCGGAAGCCGATGCGCGCGTTGGTGGTATCCGAGTCCTGGGATTGCCGCCAGGCGGCGCGGGTCTGCTCCGGCGCATTGGCCCAGTTGCCCCCCCGGATCACCCGTGCGCGACAGCCCGGGTTGAACCAGGCGGCGCCATCGGAGGGCGCGCGCCGGTAGCTGGCATGCCAGCAATCGGCCACCCATTCGCTGAGATTGCCGCCCATATCGTGCAGGCCGAAGGCATTGGCCTGGAAACTCCCTACCGGTGCCGGCCCCCACCAGCCATCGCCATAGCCGATGAAGGCGTTGTGCCAATGCCGCCCGGACGGCGACACATCCTTGCTGCCGGTGAAATTGCCGCTGCCCGGCGGCGGCGTGCCCGCATCGCCCCAAGGGTAGCGACCACTGTTGCCGCCGCGCAGCGCGTACTCGAACTCTGCTTCACTGGGCAACCGGTAGCTGCGCCCGGTCTGCTCGGACAACCACGCCGCATAGTTTTCGGCATCGCGGATGCTGACGTGCATCACCGGCGAATTGGCCATCGCGCGGCCACCGTCGTAATCCGAGCGCCAGTCCACGCCGCTGCGGCGGATGAAATTGCCGCTGCGTTCGTCATAGACCACCGAATGGCCACGCCGCGTCGCCCGGGGGCGCGCGTTGGTCGCCTTCACGTAGCGCTGGAAATCGCTGACCGTGACCTCGGTGATCGCCATCGCGAAGCCTCGATCAAAGCGCACATAGTGCGATGGTCGCTCAGCATCGCTCGAACCCGGTTCGGCATCACCGGCGCCCATCTGGAAACCGCCATGCGGCACCACCACCATCTGCGGACCGCGTCCGCCATCACGCATGGCGTCGCTGAACACCTGTCCCGGGCGGAAGCTGCCGTAGTGGGTGGCCAGGTCGATGCGCTCACGCAGCTGGGCCACCACCGCGTCTCCCGGCAGGGCGATGCGCAGGGCCTCGGCCAGTTTCTCGCGTGCCGGCTTCAGGCCCTGCGGCGTGGACAGGTCGCGCAGGCCGTCATCGCGCAACTGCAGCAATGCCGCCGCACGGATCTGCTCAATGCGCTCGAACGCGTCGGCAATGGTCGGCGACGAGTCGCGCACCTTGCTGGCTTCGGCCAGCCAGGTGCCCGCGCTGGCGAAATCGCGCGTGCGAGCAGCGTCCTCGGCACGACGGATCAACCCGCTTTCGGCCGCGGCCAGTCCCTGCCGTGCACGGCTGTTGTTCTCGTCCAGTGCCAGCGCCTCGCGGAAGTTGCCGATGGCGCCATCCCCGTCCTCGCCGATCCGGTCCGCGCGCAGGTCGTCTTCACCGGCGCGGTTGTAAGCGACCACCCGCTGGGCAAGCTCCACCCGACCCTGCAGTGCGCGTACCTTCTCGTCCTTGGGCGCCAGGGTCAGCAGCACCAGCGCCTGGCGGCCGGCCTCGGCCAGCGCCTCGCGCTGCTTCAGCGGCCGCACCAGCAACGCATCCGCCTGCTGCTGCAGGCGCTGGCGGGCACGCTGCAGGCCCTGGCGGGCCTGGCGGTCATCCGGGTCCTCTTCCTGTACTGCCAGCCACAGCGGAATGGCGGCATCGGCATCCTCATACAGCCGCCCCTCAGTGAAGGCCTGCCCGGCCGCGCGGCGCAACTGGGCCAGGCTGCGGCCCTGGCGGTCCACCCGCGGCGGCGTCCACTGCTGTACATCCTCGGCGGCATCCTCACCGGCGATGGTCACGCTGCCCTGCCCGGCCTGCGGGCGCTCGTCGCTGTCTGCGTTCGCGGACGGGCGCGCCTCCTCCCCGGCACTCCGGTCCACTGCCGTGGGGGGCGACGGCGTGCAGCCTGCCAGGGCCATGGCCAGGGCGGTGCACAGCGCGGACGACAACGGAAAACGCAAGCGGAGCCTCCTTCGGCACGGACGCGCACCGACGTTAGGCTATTCTCCCCTGCCTGAGCAAACCCGAGTAGTAGGCCCTGAACCGTGGCAACCTGGATCACCACCCCCGCCGAGCTGGATGCGTACTTCCAGCAGCGCCCGACCCGCATCGGCCTGGACACCGAATTCATCCGTGAACGCACCTTCTGGCCGCAGCTGGCCCTGGTGCAGATGGCGGTCGGGCAGGACATCCTGCTGATCGACCCGCTGATTCCCGGCATGACCGAGGCGCTGGCACCGTGGCTGGCCGATGAATCCATCACCAAGGTGATGCACAGCGCCAGCGAAGACCTGGTCGCCTTCAAGTGGGCGTGCGGCGTGCTGCCGCGACCACTGTTCGACACCCAGATCGGTGCCGCGCTGGCCGGCATCGGCGGCGGCATGGGCTACCAGAAGCTGGTGGCGGAAATCACCGGCGTCGCCCTGGCCAAGGGCGAAACCCGTTCGGACTGGATGCGCCGCCCGCTTTCGGAGTCGCAGCTGCAGTATGCCGCCGACGATGTCGAGCACCTGTTCGCGCTGCATGACGCCATTGATGCCAGGCTGCAGGCGCTCGGCCGCCAGCAGTGGCTGCACGACGATGGCGAGCGCCTGCTGGCCAGCGTCGCCAACGATGAGGACCGCTGGCCGCATCTGGCGATGCGCTCGGCGCAGTTCCTCGACGCCGCCGCACAGCACCGCCTGCTGCGCCTGCTGCGCTGGCGTGATGTGCAGGCACGCAGCAGCGACCGCCCGCGAAGCTGGATCCTGGACAACGAACTGGCCGCCACCCTGGCGCGCACGCCACCGGCCGACGAGACTGCGCTGGGCAGGCTGTTCGAGCAGTTCCCGAAGGCACCGCGCAAGCTGGCAGGCGCGGTCTGGCAGGCACTGTCCACGCCGCTGGCCGATGAGGCCGAGGCACCGCTGGCACTGCCCGCCAACGACAGCAACAAGCAGGTAGTGAAGAAGCTGCAGGACGCGGTGGCCGAACGCAGCCGCGAGCTGGGCCTGCCGGATGGCGTGCTGGCCTCCCGCAAGCATCTGGAAAGCTATCTGGAACGCCGCCAATGGCCGGCCGCACTGGCCGGCTGGCGCCAGCAGGAACTGGAGTCGCGGCTGCAGGCGTTGCTGCCGGCGAACTAGCGACCCGCATCGGCCGCCTCACGGGGCGGCCTTGCCAATGCTCGACAAGGACGTTACTGCATGCCTGCATGGCCCTTTTCCGGCATGTCACGATGGATGATCGGCTCGCTGCTGCTGGTCGGCAGCACCGCCACGGTCAGAGCAGCGTACCCGGCGTCCTGTCCATCCTCCTCTGGAGTTCCTGTAGTGCAGACACTCGAGTACATGCACGATGCGCTGTCGCGTGGCGATCGTGAGGCCGCCATCGAAGTGATGCGGGAACCACAGCGCTACCGTGCGCTGTTCAAGGATCCACAAGGGGCAGAACGTTACCTCGCTCTCGCGCAGCAGGTCGCCGATGACGCGCAGCAGCACCCCTGCATCGATCGCAGCAGCCAGCTCAACGCCTACGCGGCACTGACCGGCGGACTGGATCTCGCCCGTTCGGTTCACTACCTCGCGCTGTCGGCACGCCTGATCGAACAGGACCCCGCTGCCAGCGAGCAGGACAAGCTCGAACCCTGGCTGCATCCGCATGCCCTGATGCACGGCTATTTCGAAGCTGGTGGCGGGCTGGCCCTGGACCGCGCCGTGCCCGGCGTGGATCGCGCCGGAATCGAGGCGTGGCGACAGGGCCAGGGCACCCTCTCCTACCGGCCCGAGCTGCTGCTTGCATTTCCGCTGCACATGGACGATCCGCAACGCGAACGCCTGTTCCGGGTGACGGGGTTCGCCTTGCTGCCGCCCTCCCAATGGCACGACCGCACCGCGCTGCGCACACTCATCCACAGCGACGCCTATCTTGACTGGCTGGATGCGCGCCCGCTGCATCTCGCCTCGCGGCTGTCGATGGCACTGGAGGAAATGGCGACGCCGCCCTGGCCGGAACATCTGCGTGCAGCGGGCTATCAGGTCCACGGAGAAGCCTTGCACGATGAGGAAACCGATACGGATTGAATCTCTGCCTCAAGCAAGGCTCCTGCTGAATGCCACCGACACGGCAGCCGCATGTCCTGCTTGCCGCCGGTAACGACCGTGCTTCTAATGTCCCGCCTCGTACTCGCTGGATTGCATCAATGACAAACGGATTTGCAAAAGACGGACTTTCCCCCGAAGACCTCTCTTGGCGCGTGCAGGCGCGTACCGCACTGCAGGAGCGGCGCTATGCCGAACTGGATGCGTTGCTTGCTCCGCATGAGCTGGCCTGGCTGCAGGGAAAGAATGCGTTGCCCGGCATCCGCTGGCGGCTGCGCAACCTGCACGACGCCACGCTGACGCTGGAAGCGCGCCTGCAACAGGCCCAGCAGTGGGCCTCGGCCGCCCCCGGCAGCTACTACGCCTGGCTGCGCCTGGGCGCCTGCTGGCAAGACGCTGCCGGTGAACTGCGCAGCGCCGACGTGGCCGCACTGGTGGAGGACAGCCAGTGGCTGGCCGCACAGCTGGCCCGCGACCATGCCGTACATGCTTACCTGCAGGCGACCGCGCTGTCGCCACGGCCCGCACTGGCATTGGACGGCATCAAACGCATCATCAGTTTCCTGCGCGAACCGAACTGGCTGCGTGCGCTGCAGGCCGGCCAGCCGCCGGAATCCGATGATGCCGCGCTGGCCGAGCACTATCCGCAGGCCTGGCCGCAGGCACTGCAGCTGCTGTCGCGCTTTGGTGCACCGCTGCAGGCGTTGCCCGCCACGCTGCCGCCGCTGCTGCGCGAACGCAGCCAGGACGACTTCGATGCGCCCTTGGCGTACTGGATGCGGCTGGTGCTGGAACAGCGCCCCGACGACCTGAGCACGTTGGAGAGCACCCTGTATTTCCTGTACCCGCGTTGGGGCGGCAGCCACGAGGCGATGGAAGAGTTCATCGAGGGCAGCTGGTGTCGTGGCCTTGATCTGACGCAGAGCAATGCGCTGCGCTGGCGAAAGGCGCAGGACTGGCTGGCCGAGCTGCCACAGCGCGACGACAGCGAAACCGTCGCGGCGCACGAGCAGGCCTACGCGCAGATCCTCGATTGGCACCTGGACCGTGCCCTGCGCGCGGAGGTGCTGACCCAGCGTGCCGGACTGCGCTACCGGCTCGGGCGCCGTGAGGATGCCGAGAACGACGTCCAGTGGGACGCCCAGCATATGCAGGCGGTGTTCGAGGACCTGCAGCAGGCCTGGACGCTCGACCGCGACATGGTCCTGCATGAAGGCCTCAGCAATCTCGAGGCCTGCGCCTGGTTTGCCCACGTCGATGGTGCCGAAGCGCTGTTCGCCCAGGTGGTGGACTACGCGGCACGCGAAGGTGATTCCGCGATCGGCCTGCTCTGGGCGGCCACCGCCATCGAGCATGGACTGCTCGGCCAGACCGCCGACCCGGTACGTGCCGCGCCCCTGCTGCAGCGCGCCCTGGAACTTGCACCGCGGGAGAACACCTCTGCAGTCACCTTCGCGGCCAACCTGTTCTGCGATGTATCACAGGCCGCCGGCCTGTCGCTGCTGCAGCGCATGGCCGACGATGGCGACGCCGGCGCGATGTCGGCACTCTGCGACCTGTACAAGGGCCGCCTGGGTGGCCGTGACCAGCCTCAGTTCGTTGATGCAGAAAAGGCCGCTCACTGGCAGGAGCGTGCGGTGGAAGGCGGCGACCTGATCGCCACCTACAACTTGGCCGTGCGCCTGGTCGCTGCCGGTGGCGCCGGCAACGAAGCCCGCGCGCGTGAGCTGTATCTGCGCTGCCTGGATGAAGCGGAAACCGGTGAACGCGTCTGGGCCCCCACTTGCCGCAACCTGGCCTGCTTGGCATTGGATGGCGAGAACGACGCGCACAAGCGCGAAGCGGTCGAGCGCGCATTGATCCCGCTGTGGTGGCGCGGCGATGACGACGACAAGCTGTGGGCGGCCGGCTATCTGGCCGACGTCTACCACTTCGGCAACGGCGTGCCGGCCAACGCCTTCCTGGCGCTGACCTGGCTGCAACGCGCCAGCGAGATCGATCCGGAGTATGTGGATGTGGTGCGCATGGCGCCGCTGATCAATGGCGAAGGTCGCTGGTTCGGTGCCAGCCGCGCACGCAGGCAGCAGGCGCAGGACCGCCAGCAGGTGGACAGCGCCACCTGGGCCCTGACCTTCGGCCAGCGCAGCCAAGACAGCGACCTTACCGCGGTCTGAAGCAACGCAAAGGGCGGCCCGGAACTCCGGGCCGCCCTTTGCTTTCCAGCAGTGCGATGGCGGGAGGCCCCGCCACCGCGCCAGAGCCTTACCAGTTCATGTTCAGCGAGACACCCACGGTACGCGGTTCGTTGTAGACCGCCGCCATGTAGTTCTCGATCACACCCTTGAGGTTCTTCTCGTTGGTGATGTTGCGCGCGAACAGCGCAACTTCGTAGGCACCGTAGTTGCCCGAGTAGCCGATCTTCAGGCCACCTTCGAAGTCGCCCTTGGAGTTGAACTCCTTGCTGTCGTACAGCACGAAGCTGGTGTAACCCTGCTTGTTCCAGTCGGTGGAGACGAACATGGTGCCGGCGTCGCTGACCGGGAAGTCGTAGCGGGCAGCCAGGTTCACGTTGTACTTCGGCGCGTTCGGCAGCGGGTTGCCGTCGATCTGCGCGAAGGTGTTGGCACCGACCTTGATGGTCGGGTCGCCGACGGTGCAGACCACCTGGCCGTTGAGGCCGCAGACCTGCGCGTAGACGCGCTTGTCCTTGATCTCGCTGTGCAGCAGGCTCAGGCCGGCGCTCAGGGTCAGGTTCGGGATCGGGCGCAGCTCCATGTCGGCTTCGAAGCCGTAGGCCTTGGCCTTGTCGGCGTTGAACAGCACGCCGTTGCCGTCCGAATCGTTGCCGTTGAGCTGGATGTCGTTGACGGTGTAGGTGAACGCGGTGGCGTTCAGGCGCAGGCGGTTGTCCCACAGGCTGCTCTTCACGCCCGCTTCCCAGGACAGGATCGTCTCGGAATCGGCGGTGGTGAAGTCGGCATTGAACACTGCCGAACGACCCTGGATGGTCGGGCCACGGAAGCCACGCGCGACCTTGGCGTAGACGCTCACGTCCGGCGTGATCTGATACATCGCGCTCAGATCCCAGCTCGGGGTGGTGTCGGACATCTTGACGTCGGTGCGGCCCTTGTAGGTGACCACGCCGGCAGCGGTGTCGGCGGTCTTCAGCAGGCGGGTGTGCTTCTCGTCCCTGGTCTGGCGCAGGCCGGCGGTGACGGTGAACTTGTCGGTGAAGGCGTAGCTCAGCTGGCCGAAACCGGCCCACGAGGTGTTCTTGTTGCGCAGGCGCACCCAGTTGTTCGGATTGCGTGCCGCGCCCTGCAGGAACCAGGCGCGCTGGTAGAAGTCGGTGGTGTCGCTGCCGTTGAAGTAGAACGCACCGGCCTGCCACTGCAGCGCGCTGTCGTCATGGCTGGCCAGGCGGAATTCCTGGGTCCACTGGTCCAGGTCGCGGATGCGGCCCATCGACTGGCCGTAGCCGTTCGGCACGCCGTTCACCGGGAAGTTCACCGCAGCGCCGCCGTCGGTGTCGCCACGGCTGTAGCCGGAGGTGGTTTCGTAGGCGGTGATCGAGGTGAAGTCGATCGCGCCGAAGTCGTAACGTGCCTTCACCGAGCCGCCGTAGGTCTTGTAGGCCTGCGGATTGTTGTCGGCTTCGTCGTAGGCAACCTTGTCGCGCGGCACGTCGGTCTTGTTCGAGCCCTTGGTCAGCGCACCGCGCAGGAAGAGGGTTGAGGTACCTTCGTAATCACGAGCATGGGCCGAGGCCAGGATCGAGAACTGGTCGCTCGGGGTCAGCAGCAGCTGCGCGCGCACGTTGCGGTCATCGAAGCCGCCCATGGCGTTCTTCTTCGGGCTGACCGTGCCGTCGGCGCTCGGGCCCCTGTAGGTGTTGTCGACGTAGTCGTCGCGGTGCTGGTACAGGGCCGACACGCGGAACGAGGCGATGTCGTTGATCGGGCCGCCGAAGCCGCCGTCGATCGACACGCTGTTGTAGGTGGCGTAGCTGGCGCTGACGCGGCCGGTATAGTCCTGGGTCGGCTTCAGGGTGTCGAACTTGACGATGCCGGCGGTGGTGTTGCGGCCGAACAGCGAGCCCTGCGGGCCGCGCAGCACTTCCACCTGGTCCACGTCAAAGACCGGGTTGGACTTCAGCACCACGTGTTCCAGCACCACGTCGTCCTGGATGATCGAGACCGGCTGCGAGGCACCCAGGTAGAAGTCGATGTTGCCCAGGCCGCGGATGTAGAAGCGCGGGAAGATACGGCCGGTGGTGGTTTCCGCATACAGGCTCGGCACGCGGCCGGACAGCGCCAGCAGGGTGTCGTCGCCGCCAGCGGTGAAGTCGCGCATGCGCTCGCCCTGCACCACGCCGACCGAAACCGGCACTTCCTGCAGGTTCTGCTCACGGTGTTCGGCGGTCACGGTGATCGTGTCCAGGCCGGTCGGGGTCGGCGCGCTGTCCTGCGCGGCGGCGCCGAAGCTGCCGACCAGGGCCAGACCGGCACAGGCCAGTGCCAGCGGGTGGCGGCGGAAGGAAACAAGGGAAGACGACAGACCCGACAGGCGGCGGGAATCGGTATGGGAGGGCATGCAATGCTCTGAGGAGGCGTCCGAGCGGCCTGCGCGGGCCGGGCGGCAAAAAGGAGGAAAACTGCGCAAGCGGCCATTATCCCCCAAACTGTTACGATTTCGTTGCGCAGCACCCAAACCCGGCGAAACAAGCGCTTTCGGCACAGTTACAGGGCATTCCGCACGCCCTGAAGGCTTGACTCAGGGCAGCGGGGTCAACGCGACATCGACCATCGCCAGCAGGCGCTCGCGGCTGATGCCGTCACGCGCCTGCACCGAGATGCCATGCAGCACCGTGGCGAAGTGGTCGCCCAGCGCCTGCACCGCCGCGTCGTCGGCCAGCTCCCCCTCGGCCTGCGCCTGCTGCAGCCGCGCGATGATCGCCGCCGTGCGCTGGCGACGATGACTGGCCAGCCAGTCCCGCACGCCTTCGCCATCGGGCGACACGCTGCTGGCCGAGGACACCACCAGGCAACCATGCGGGCGCCCGCGACGGGTGTAGGTCATCACCGCCTCGCGCAGCATCGAACCGATCGCCTCACGCAATGTTGCCTGCTCCAGCGCGCGCGGCGCGAAACCGCCCTCGCCTTCTTCGTACAGCGCCACGGCTTCGCGGAACAACTGCTCCTTGCTGCCGAACGCGGCGTAGATGCGTGCAGAGGCAATGCCCAGTGCTTCGACCAGTGCCGACATCGACGTGCCTTCATAGCCGTGCTGCCAGAACAGCAGCATCGCCTTGCGCAACGCCTGGTCCCTGTCGAATTCGCGCGGTCGCCCTGCCATCTGCCTGCCTGCTCCAGTGAGGCGCGCAGTGTAACGCGGGTGTTGACCATCGCGAGAGTCGCGCCTATTCTTTGTCGACCGACAAATAATTGGAGCAACACATGCAGACCCTCAAGGGCCCCAGCCTGCACCTGGCGCAGTTCGCCGGCGACCAGGCCCCGTTCAACTCACTTGCCAGCATTGCCGCGTGGGCCGCCGGCCACGGTTTCAAGGCGCTGCAGATTCCCGCGTGGGATGCACGCCTGTTCGACCTGGCCACCGCCGCCGACAGCCAGGAATACTGCGACGACATCCGTGGCACCCTGGCCGAGCACGGCCTGCAGGTCAGTGAGCTGACCACCCACATCCTCGGCCAGCTGGTGGCCGTGCATCCGGCCTACGATGAACTCTGCGATGGCTTCGCGCCGGAAGCACTGCGCGGCAATCCGCAGGCCCGCACGGAATGGGCACAGCAGCAGCTGCACCTGGCCGCTCGCGCCTCGCGCCGTCTTGGGTTGCAGGACATGGGCACCTTCTCCGGCTCGTTCGCCTGGCCCTACCTGTTCCCGTTCCCGCAGCGCCCGCCGGGCCTGATCGATGCCGCCTTCGATGAACTGGCCCGCCGCTGGCGGCCGATTCTCGACAGCTGCGAGGACAATGGCATCAACCTCTGCTACGAGATCCATCCCAGCGAAGACCTGCACGACGGCACCAGCTTCGAGCGCTTCTTCGAGCGCGTCGGCCAGCACGAGCGCTGCCGCATCCTGTTTGATCCCAGCCACTTCGTGCTGCAGCAGCTCGACTACCTGCAGTACCTCGACATCTACCACCCGCTGATCCGCATGTTCCACGTCAAGGATGCGGAGTTCCGCCCCAGCGGCCGCCAGGGCATCTATGGCGGCTACGCCGACTGGACCGAGCGCGCCGGCCGCTTCCGCTCGCTGGGCGACGGCCAGGTCGACTTCAAGTCGATCTTCTGCAAGCTGGCCCAGTACGACTACCAGGGCTGGGCGACGCTGGAATGGGAGTGCTGCCTGAAGGACCAGGAAGCAGGCGCGCGCGAAGGCGCTGCATTCATCCACGACCACATCATTCCGGTCACCGACAAGATCTTCGACGACTTCGCCGGTGCACCGATCAGCACCGCGCAGATGCAGCAGATGCTCGGCATCGCCTGAGCCCCAACGGAGCACTCCCTCATGACCACTTCTCTTTCCGCTGGCGCTGCCGGCGACGCTCCCCTGCGCCACCATTACCTGCGCATCGACGGCCAGCGCGTGCATTGCGTGTCCGCGGGTCATGGTGAACCCGTATTGCTGATTCCCGGCTGGCCGCAGACCTGGTACGCCTGGCGCCATGTGCTGCACGCCCTGGCCGAAGCCGGCTTCGAAGCCATCGCGGTCGATCCGCCGGGCATCGGCGAATCCGATCGCCCCAGCCACGGCTACGACACCGGCAGTGCCGCCGCCGTCCTGCACCAGACCATGCAGGCGCTGGGCCACGAGCGCTACCAGGTAGTCGGACATGACATCGGTATGTGGATTGCCTATGCACTGGCCAGCGACCAGCCGCAGGCGGTGCGCCAGCTGGCGGTTACCGAAGCGGTGATTCCCGGCCTGGCGCCGGAACCGGGCATCTTCGCTGCCCCGGCCGACAACATCTTCCTCTGGCACTTCATGTTCAACCAGGTCGCGGACCTGCCTGAAGCACTGATCAGTGGCCGCGAACGCGCCTACCTGGAGTTCATGTTCGACCGCTGGTCGTACCGCCGTGACGCGGTGGCTGCCGACACCTACATCGCCGCCTACAGCCGGCCCGGCGCACTGCGGGCCGGCTTCGCCTGGTACCGCGCGATCCCGGAAACCATCCGCCAGAACAAGGAACGTGCACAGCGCCGGCTGGCGATGCCGGTGCTGGCCATCGGCGCCGAGCACGCCACCGCCGATGCGCCGATGCTGACCCTGCAACCGCACGCCGACAACGTGCGCGGCAGCATCGTGCCGGGCTGCGGCCACTTCATCATGGAAGAAGCGCCGCAGGCGTTCCTGGCGCAGCTGCTGCCGTTCCTGCAGGAGGTGCGCCATGCAGCTTGAACCGGCGCTGCAGCAGTTCGTCGATGCCGTCGCGGCGCATCCGCTGCCGGAGGAGCTGCGCGAACTGCGGGCGATCAGCGAGAGTGCGCTGCCACAGTTGCAGGGTGCGCCGCAGCCGGTTGCGCATGTGATCGAACACACGGTGATCGCACGCGACGGGCAGGCGCTGGACGTCCGCCTCTACACACCGGAAGGTTTGCCCGACGGACCAGCGCCGGCCCTGCTGTTCGCCCACGGCGGCGGCTGGTTCCAGTGCTCGTTGGCGGTCTATGACGGTCCCTGCCGTGCGCTGGCCAATGCCAGTGGCTGCGTGATTGTGGCCGTGGGCTATCGGTTGGCGCCGGAACACCCGTTCCCGGTGCCGCTGCACGACGTTGCCGATGCCTGGTCGTGGCTGCAGGACAACGCCGAGCGCCTCGGGCTGGACCCGCAGCGATTGGCGATCGGCGGCGACAGCGCCGGTGGCAATCTGGCCGCCGCCTGCTGCCTGCTGCTGCGCGATCTCGGCCTGCCGCAACCGTGCCACCAGTTGCTGCTGTACCCGGCGCTGGATGCCGGCATGGGCAGCGATTCCTACCGCGACTACGCCACGGGCTACTACCTCAGCGCCGAACTGATGCAGCGCTGCTGGCAGGCCTATCTGGGCAATCTGGATCAGCCGCCGTCACTGGCCTCGCCCGCGCAGGCAACAGACCTGCAGGGGCTGGCGCCAGCCTCCGTACTCAGCTGCGAGCACGACCCGCTGCGCGACGAAGCCGAGCAGTACGCGCATCGCCTGCAGGCCGAGGGTATCGCCTGCACGCTGGAGCAACTGCCCGGGATGATCCATGCCTGCATCCACCTGCAGGGGGTGGCTGTTTCTACCGGCGTGGCGGTACAGCGCGCGGGCGCCCTGCTACGCCAGGCCCTGGCCTGAATCAGTGTGGGACGGTGGTGGCTGCACGGCTGCCGCTGTTCCGGTCCGGCCCGACGCTTGGCAAGCCCGCCGGGCAGCGCTACACTGAAACCCTGCCGTGGGGCCATAGCTCAGCTGGGAGAGCGCGTCGTTCGCAATGACGAGGTCAGGAGTTCGATCCTCCTTGGCTCCACCACTATTCAGTGCGGCAACGTACTCAGAAGGCCGGAACTCCTGAAATAACAGGGCTTCCGGCCTTTTTCGTTGCACGGTGCAGACCGGTCCAATGCGTTGCAGCTGGTGAGACGGTGGGGGCATATTTTGGGGCATCCGCCCAATGCCCCCAAGATCGATGCCCCCACTCTCCGACCTCGCAATTCGGCGCGCCAAGCCGACCGGAAAGACCCAGAAGCTGTTCGACGGCGGTGGGCTCTATCTGGAGATCTCCCCGGCCGGCAGTCGCTGGTGGCGGATGAAGTACCGCTTTGATGGGAAGGAGAAGCGCCTGGCGCTGGGGGTCTACCCCGAGGTGCCCCTGCAGCTGGCCCGGAACCGTCGCGAGGACGCACGGCGCCTGCTCGCCCAGGGCGTGGACCCGAACCAGCAGAAGAAGGAAGCCGCCGCGGCGAAGGCCGGCATGGAGGCGCAGACGTTCGGCGCGATCGCGCGCGAGTTCATGGATGGTCGGATCTGGTCCGACGACTACCGGGTGAAGGTCGAGGCCTGGATGAAGAACGACATCCTTCCGTGGATCGGCAGCCGGCAGGCGGCCGAGCTGGAGGCACCTGACTTCCTTGCCCTCGCCCGGCGGATGGAGAAGCGCGGCGCCATCGAGTCGGCGCACCGGGTCATCCAGAAGTGCGGGGAGGTGATGCGGTATGCC
Organism: Stenotrophomonas geniculata; assembly: GCF_034508895.1. Lineage (NCBI taxonomy): Bacteria > Pseudomonadati > Pseudomonadota > Gammaproteobacteria > Lysobacterales > Lysobacteraceae > Stenotrophomonas > Stenotrophomonas geniculata. The sequence goes on along the minus strand of NZ_CP140571.1, from coordinate 3,375,892 downwards.
ATCGCCTGCGGCATGGCCAAGCGTAATCCGGTCGCCGACCTGCGCGGCGCGCTGCAGCCGACGCCACGGAACCACTATGCGGCGATCACAGAGGCCCGCGAGCTGGTGCCGCTGCTGCGCGCCATCCCCGCATACCGCGGCAGGCAGGTCACACGCTGGGCATTGGCCCTGGCACCGCTGGTGTTCGTGCGCCCCGGCGAGCTGCGGAAGGCGGAATGGTCGGAGTTCGATCTGGACGCCGGGCAGTGGCTGATACCGGCCGGCCGCATGAAGCGGCGTAGGGAGCACCTGATTCCCCTATCGAAACAGGCCCTGGCCATCCTCCGCGAGATCCACCCGCTCACGGGCAAAGGGCAGTTCGTGTTCCAGGGGCGGAACAGCCCGAAGCGCCCGCTCAGCGAGAACACGATCAACGCCGCGCTGCGCAAGATGGGGTTCGAGGATGACGTGATGACCGGGCACGGGTTCCGCGCGACTGCGCGCACCATCCTGGACGAGGTGCTGGGCTTCCGGCCCGACATCATCGAGCACCAGCTGTCGCACATGGTCAAGGATCCGGACGGACGGGCTTACAACCGGACCAAGCACCTGGAAGAGCGCGCCCGGATGATGCAGGAGTGGGCGGACTACCTGGACCGGCTGCGCGACGGCAACGTGGTGCAGCTGCGGGTGGCCTGAGAGGACGCATCGAAGTTATGGAGATGCTGGCCCGCTGATTGGCGGCAGTTGAAACTCTGCCGCCAACGATTTTCATGCAGCGACCGGCGCGATAATTAGACCGGTTTCACTACCCTGGCCTCGAGTCAGCGAGACGTCCAAGTCCTCCTCTTGAGTTGCAAGGAGTTCAGGCTGAGCAAGCGGCATGAGTGCCGTTAGTACGTCCAGTATCGGATAATCTCGGCGCTCTTCTAGGAACCGACAGACTTGGCGGTCAGCAGGTCGGGGGAGCGAAACTTCCCGCGGTACACGTGCGTCAGCGTGGATGAACTGCTGAACAATTTGCCAGCCTTGATAGAAGACTTCCATGAACGAACCATCGTATGGAAGTGGCACCACGACCAAATTTCGATGATCGTCCCGCCTAATCTGATCCTGCCGTCCCTGCTGAGAAGGCACGATTGCAAGCCTAAGCCCTTGAGCACCCTCTAGATGCCGGGGATTAATCTTTACCGTTGTGCCGACCCACTGATCGGGGCCTATATCACCTACGAACAGATCTGCCTTCCACAGACCGTTGATTGAATCAGGCAGGTCCTTTCTAACTGCGCTTCGCCTAAACGCAGCAGCGACCGAATCGATGTGGCGCCTCAATTTAACTGGCTGACCTCTACTGCCAGATAGCAGACGACTCTCATCAGTAAGCACTTCTCTCGCAGTCTGGATGAGCTGGACTGCGCCGGTCTTCTCCGCACCAAATAGGATGGACGAGGGAGCTGCTCCTCGAATACGGCAGTGATCTCTCAGCGCGGTTGAAACGCGATCCAGTATCGATGGATTTGCATTTGCGATTGCATCGTGAACCGCGTACTCAAAGCTGATACCGCAATCACCATCGCCAGGGCGATAGATGCGGGGCAACTGCCGAAGCAGAACCCGTTCCAGCCCTCCCGCATCGTTGACGGCCTCAGCCTTAACCGCGAAAAGCACACCCTTTAGAATGGGAATTGTGACAGCGATGAGAGCTTGAACTTCATCAGCAACCGGGCTGCGCTGTATTTCCTTTCTAAGTTCCATGATTCCCCTGAATGTGGATGGGCTTCCCGCCCACGCCGATCATAATGAGGAATGGTTGTAAAAGTCTCTACTTCCGCACTAATGCACTGAGCGCTAGCTTTGCCTCCTCACATGCAGCCGCAGATACTGCACTTAGCCTTTCGGCTTGCTGAAGCTGCTCCGGTGTCGGCGGTAGGCCCGGCAGCGGCCGCCTTGGCTTGATGGGAGTTTTGTCGGTCAGGAGGACGACCGCCTCTCGCAGCGGCAGATCCGGAAGCAGCCTGGCGGCGCACCAGCGCTCGGCGAAGCGCTTGCCCTGGCGGATGCTGGCGACCGGAGCGTTCTTGGTCTGCCACATCTTCAAGGCGTTCATGTGCAGGCGGTAGCCACCCTCGCGGGTCGGGGTGACGCTGGCCACCTCGCGCCCGTTCCACCACAGCGCCCAGCGCTCGCCCATCTGCACCCAGCCGGACGGGATGGGGGCGGTGCGGAAGCCTTGGTAGCCGAGCGAGGGAAGCATGGCCATGAGGATACGACCGCGAGTCGCAGAAGCTGCGACCAGAAGTATGAACCGATCAGGCCCCGGTGCGGGTTATTTTCACTTCGACCTCTCCACCACAGGGGCACGATGCGGACCTGATGACCTCCTCGCCATAGGAGTTCTCGAGGCTCAGGGAAAACACCTCGGACTCCGGAACGCTCCAGCTACCGGCAGAAAAGCTGCCTCCCCCTCGCTCGCGCGCGACGGGCTCGTCCACCGCCCCGCATCCTTTACAGGTCAGACGGTACTCAGTCGAGTCAATGGTGCCCATGCAGCCTCCGGTCGTTGAACCAGAGCATATTCCTACCCTCCCCATCACGCCAATCGGGATAGGTTCCAGCCATGTGCGGAAGATTCGTCCAGCTCCCCGTTGTCGACTTTGGCCAGCCCGGCTTGGCTGACCTCGCCCCCGGCTTGGCCATTATCGAACCGAGCTACAACCTGGCTCCTACCCAGCGGGCCTCGGTCATCCTCGAGCGCGGCGAAGGGCGGCAGGTCACCCGAATGGCCTGGGGCCTGCTGCCGTTCTGGGCCAAGGCCAAGGGCCTGCAGGGCTCGACCATCAATGCCCGCATCGAGACGGTGGCCACCAAGCCGGCATTCCGCACGGCGTTCAAGAAGCGCCGCTGCGTCATCCCTATGGCCGGGTACTACGAATGGTCCGTCAGTCCCGAGGACGGGAAGAAGGATCCGTGGTTCATCCACGCCGCCCGCCCACTCCTGGCGGCCGGCCTGTGGGAAGACAGCAGCCCGCTCCTACCCGACGGCAACCTGGGCACCTTCACCATCATCACCGGCGACAGCAGCGGCGTTTCGGCGGACATTCACGACCGCATGCCGGTCTGGCTGAAGGCCGGCCAGATCGATGACTGGATGGCCGCCAGCCCGGACGACGCCATGGCCATGCTGCTGGCCAGCACGCCCCCGTCCATGGAGGCCTACCGTGTCAGCCGCGCGGTGAACACGCCTCGGAACAACCGCGAGGATCTTCTCAATCCTGCCTCCCTTGAATGAGGCTTACCGAGTTCCCATTACGGATTTCCAACCAGCCAGAGGGAACAACCATGGGCGAGACACCGGAGCAGCTGCAGGCAGAGATTGACCATCTGCGGAAAGAGATCAAGCGCGTCGTCGCATTGAAGAATCAGCTCAGTCCGGCCGAGTACACGGCCAAGATTGATGAGAATCACGCCCGTATTGACGAGATCAATAAGATCTTGGACGGGCTGGGCGAGGACGATCTGGAGGAAGAGAACGACCTGCTCGATGAGCGCGATTCTCTCCTGAACGAAGGCCCGGGCGGCCTGGACTCTATCGACGAAGAAATCGAGGAGCGCCTGGCGAAGCTGAAGAAGCTCGGCCAGTAGGGGTGCGGCGGGGCCTGAATGGCCCCGCTTTTTCAGTCCAGCCAGGAGGCAAGTCGCTTGCCAAGCAAGTTGTGTTCTCGCGGGCCCGGGTGCACATCGAAGGTGGCAGCGCTGAAGTCGTTCGCCGACAGCCCGATTGCACCCGCCACGGCATCGTCGTAGAGCATCTCGGTCGAGATGTACGCCGCCCCACATGCATATGCCGCTTCCCTCAGTGCGCGCTGGGTGTACCGCCAGTTCCCATAGGTGTGCACAGCGTTGAGGTCGTTGGCGTTCGGGCGGAAGCACCCCACCACCACCACCGCGGCGCCCACTGCCTGGAAGGCCTGACAGATCGCGATGATGTTTGACCGGGTCGAGGCCTGCCCCAGCTCGTTCTGGCCGAACCCAACAAGGACCAGATCGCCGGCACCCACGTCGGCCACCGCCGCAGCAAGCCTGACGGTGTCCTGCCCCTGATAGGTAGCGTTGGCTGAGGTGCTGCCAGGGATGCTCCGATTGCTCAGCGTCACGTTGCTGCCGTACCCCGCCTGCAGGGCGCGCACCAGTTCCCAGACCATGCCGAAACGGGTGTGCACGGCGCCAGCACCGTCCCCCGTGTCATACACGGGAACCGTGGCCAGTACGTCGGCACCATACGGCGGATTCGCCAGCAGCCCGCCCACGTCCTTGGTGCGGTCATGGAATACGGTGTTGGCTGAGGAGCGCACAGCCGCGAGGCTGTAGGGACCACCCATCTGAGCGAAGTTGCTGTCGCCGTAGGCCAGGACCTTGAGCGGCAGCCCCTGCCGAAGCTTGCGCAACACCGGCATGAGCAGCCTGCGGTTGCGCGCCAGCTCACTACTGAACTCCGCCATCGACTGCCGCTTTACCCCTTCCGGGGCGTTGTCCCAGACGGGCAGAATCACCCTGGCCTCAACGTCGACAGCGAACAGCGCCATCTGCCCAACGCCAGGAGCCGGCACAAACTCACTGGCGTCCCGCACCCGCTCCACGCCCGTGACCACTGACACCGCGCCGGTAAGGGGGGTGTAAACCACAAGGTCGTAGCGCCGCGCTTTCCAGCTGTAGCTGACCAGAGCGGCCCTCTCTGCACCGCTGGTGCCGGGCAGGGAGAAGGCGCCCAACGCCGGAATCGACCAGTAGTCGGTTTCCACGCCCAGAACTCCACCGGTGCCGGCATCCTTGACCACCACCCCCGTCAGAGCCGCGTGCGCCACTCGGTCCCGCATGTAACTCCAGGTCTTTGCAGTGCCGCCGGCTGCCCGCAGCGTGATCGGCTCATCGGTCACGCTGCCGCCGGTGAGCGGCGCCAGACTTACGGTGGTGTCCAGTGCGCGCTTGCCACCACTGCGCGAGGCAGTGAACTTTACTCGCAGGCCGGCGCCCTGCCACCGAGCGGTCGCCTCAAGGATGGAATCACCCAGCCAGACCTCCGCCCCCTTGTCGTCCTGGTCGAGCTGATATCCGGTCAGGGTCAGGTCGTAGGCAAATCGGTAGGTGGTCGAAGATGCGCCATTCGACCACGACGACACCGGACCGCTGCGCCAGAACTTTCGGTACTGATCAGGAGCCAATCCAGCTGCGCTGTGGTAGGTAATCGCAGAAAGCAGGCGCGCTCCGCCAGCGTCCTGCGCCTCCACCACCAGGTAGTACATGGTCCCGGCCTCGACGGTGAAGCGCGAGAGCGGCAGGTTTACGGTGGCCATCGACGGCGCGCCGGGCACGATGCCCAAGTCATCCACAGTTCCCTGCGCGCTCGCCACGAGGACGTCACCACTGAACCCTGGGGACTGCACCTCCCAAGCCGCGCCGCGCGGGCGCGAGTACAGCCATACGGAAACTTTCGCCGTGCTGGCCTCAACCATCAGCGGGATGTTCACACCATCAGCCACGATGCCGGCCGGAACATCCAGTCCACCGACGATTCCAATGGCCCAGGTATACCGCCCGGTGGGAATGGTGAAAGCGCTCTCGCCGGCCAGGGCGGCCACCGTCTGCGGGGCGCTGGGGATCACCCTATCGATCGCAGCCTTGAACGTTTCCAGCGAGGTTGCCCGGGCATCCAGCTCCGCCGACTTCACAAGCTGCGCCGCGCCCAGGCTCCACGCAAGCGCTGATCCCGCGCCCATGTTGCTCCAGAAGCCGGCCGAAGGGGTAGAGAGGTAGTAGCCCATCCTCCGCTGAGACAGACCGGTGGCGCTGAGGTAGCCCATACCCAAGGCCAATGCAGCGTCCGACGCATCGCGCGCATCAAGCGTGACCAGGTAGGTGTAGCCAGCCTCAGCGATCACCACCGGGATCGGAACCCACACCCTCGACGCGAGGCCAACGGTCAGTCCAAGATCTGAAACGGGAACGGATTTGCGGGAGATCAGCACATCTCCGGCAAGGCCTGGCCCCGCGCGGTCCTGCGTGGTCACCGCGAGCGACCGGCGCCACACAGATACCCGCAGCTGCGTGGTCCCTGCAACGAGCTGAAGCTGCGCACGAACGCCGTCGAAACTGGCACCGGCCGCGATATCGGTGCCAACATCGAATGCCTGCGTCCACGACGAGTAGCCAACGCTGGACGCAACCAGGGCGGTGGGCGCGCGCGAGATCAGTTCGTCGTACATGCCAGAGCGCACCGCATCAGTGAGAGGATCGACTTGGCTGATCGCCGGGCGAACCTCATAGCGGTTGGCCTTCTGCGACATCACATCCGCATCCCGCCACTGCAACCCGGCAGCAACCATCACGTAGCGACCGCTGTTGCTCACGGTCAGGCCGGAGACGGGGTCAGTGTGGGTTCCACCATCACCGATCACCGCCACCTGGCGGTTCAGCGGGATCTGCCCTGCGCTAGCCGCAGCGCTCGCCGCCGCCCACGTCGGGAACTCGATGGTGCTGCCATCGGCCAGGAACTTCGCAAAATCCTGTTCGACCCCGGCCATGCTCTTCCGCGTGCGGCCCTTTCGATCAACCCAGGTCGGGGCATCGCCATTGATGCCGCTGTCCAAGTTCTCCGCGTTGTCGTACAGATCTTTGACAGCCGCCGACGGCACCGGGTTCCCAGTGTTGTGAGTCGTCATCTTGGTGTATCTCCGTTGGTGTTACGGCGCGTTCGCGTCGTCGTACTGGTAGAAGGCCGGGTCGTACTGCAGTGCGGCGATCTCCACCGAGCCGTCGTCGCCGGGGGTGATCTCGGAAAGCACTGCGTCGTAACCGACCCGCGAGCTGTCGCAGAAGATCAGCTCCGGCGGGTCGATGGTCGCGTCATCGAGGATCCAGGTGCTGAAGGAGTGCTCCGCCGGCAGTGCCGACGCGGCGATGGTCAGGGTGTGATCATCCACCCGCGTGGGCACGATCACTGCCGACGCCGAGCCGTCCTGGAACCGGATCAAGCAGCGCGGCGCGGCCAGGCTCCAGTCCAAGTACTCGCCCACCTCGATCAGCACGCGCGTGCCCTGCAGCTCGGCGTGGTAGATCATGCAGCTGGTGGTGCTGGAGCCGGGGATATCGTCTGTCAGCTTGACCCGGTCCCCGAAGTCGAACCGCAGGCCCATCAGCTCCGTCTTAGTGGTGTAGGTCAGCCGCTGGCCCTGATACTTCAGCAGCCGGCGCATGCCGATCCGGTATGCCCTGTTTCGGTTCCCTACCCCCTTCAGTTCGAACGTCTCGACCTTCATCGGCGTGTCACTGCCCGGCAGGCGGCATTCCACGGTTTCGGCTGCCCAGGTCACCTCATCGATGTAGGTCACGTCGACCCCATCGAAGTCATCCGGCCCCGGCGCGGTGAACGACGTGGCCAGCGGCTCCAGCTGCCTCTGCGGCGAGATGGCACCGCGCCAGGTCTTGATGCCTTCGCGCCCTGCCGAGCACATGCCGTCGCTGAGCAGGAAGTAGCCCATGCCGGCCTGCGTGGCCAGCTGCAGCACGTCCAGCGCGCTGCTGCCGGACTGCTCGGGGCTGTAGTCGAAGAACTCCCCGCGCGGCGTCCAATAGGTCTCCTCAAGATGATCCAGCGTGGCGCTGTCGATCTGATCCTCAGGCAGGCCCAAGGACCGCAGCACGTGCTTCATGGCACCGCTGATCGTCCGCGCTGTGCTGCCCTCGTACTGCCGCGTCGCCATCACGTTGAACCGCCTATCCGACTGCGCCGCCAGCTTCGTGCCGGTGGTCACCGTCAGTCCGATGGTGGTCAGGTCGTCGTAGCGCGTGGGCCGTTGCGCCAACCGCGCGCGCAGGCCCTGCCAGTAGCAGGCGTCCTTCGCCGAGTTGCCGCCGCGCTCGGTGACACGCCGCACGCGGACCTCAATCTGCCCGGGCGTGGCCAGCGTAACCCGCTCGCTGAACCCCAGAGAGTCGTCCGTCATGCCGGTGTAGGTGTGCGTGCGCACAGTCCACGCCGCGCCGGATCCGAACACGCGGTAGCCCACCCGCAGCGACACGGTGAAGGTGCGCTTGTTACCCTTGTCCGTGTACCAGATCAGCCCCCCGGGAAAGTTCAGGTCGTACTCGAAGGCATCGGTCACCTCCCCGTCCGGGCACACCAAGAACGGGCCCAGCCACTCTTCGCCCTCCTGGAATCCCGTGGCGCGGTAGTCGGTGGCCGTCCGGCTGGCCCAGCCCGGCCAGCTGGTGTCGACCACGCCAGCCTCGGTCAGGCGCTGCACCGTCAGCGTGAACCCTGACTTCGATGCGATGCGGTACTCGCTCTGGCCGCGCGACATCGCCAGCGAGACGGTGCCAGGCGGCAGGCCACCGAAAGCCGTGCCGGCCGCGCTGTCATAGGCCAGCGTCACACGCGGCTGCGTCGCAGGCGTGCCGCCAGTCGTGGCCACACCGGCCGTCGTGGTCGGAGCGCTGCCGAACACCGCCGCCGGCAGGCCGCTGAAGGTGATGCTGCCACCGGCATACGGACTCTCTGCCTCGGCGATGGTCACCACGCCGCCGGACTGTGTGGCCACCAGCCCGCTGTCCACCAGCTGGTCGTTGATTGCCGTCAGCAACACGCCCAGGGTGATGTAGTTGGCCTCCAGGGCAACGCTGTGGGTGATGCCGCGCCAGATGATGCCGAAGGTCACGGGGGTGCCGCTGAAGTCGAAGCTACTGGCCGCCGAAGACCCGACCAGCCGCGCCGGGCTGCCGCCCACGCCGGGGATGGCCGGGGTGCCAGCAGCATAGGTGGCCACGTACAGCGCATAGTCCGCACCGTTGTAGGTCAGCAGCACCGGCATGCCCACGTAGGGCGCCAGCTCCGCCACCGTGCTGCCGGAGATGATCGAGAACAGCCCGCTGGTGGTCGCGGTGTAGGTGGCCGCCACCTTCAGCGTCAGCACTGCCCCCACCACCCAGCTGAGCGGAAGAGAGGTGGCCGGCCGTTCCTTGCCGTCGGCGCCGGTGATGGTCGCGTTGTTCAGGGTGAACACATTTCCCGAGACCGTCACCGAGTCCGCGTTGATGCCGGTAACCACGTCGGCCGTGTCGCTCAGGTCCAGGCCGGCCGTGCCTGATGCAGTTGCACCCACCTCGGTAGAGTTCACCCAGTTCTCGGACCGCGCGTCACCACCTACGTCTGCACCAGGCGGGTAGATGGTCATCTGCACGTCGGAACCGAACGAGCTGAGCGGGGTGTTGCCGATGCGCGCCCCGCCGGCGGGGATCACGTGCTGACCGCGGCCCACGCAGACGAACATGGAGGTCTGGTAGCTGCTGCCGCCCACGAAGCGGGACACTGGCTGCACCAGGTAGTCGGGATAGACGCGATACTGCCCCAGCACCTCACGGATGGGGCTCCCCAGCCGCGCATTGTTCGCTCGCGCGGTGTCCAGGCTGAGGGAATCACCCTGGCCAAACCGGTTGCCCGATGGCATGTTGCTGGCCATGTAGATGGCGTAGGCGGCAGCAACGGCCACGACCACCCAGTACACGACCGCAGCCACGCCCTCGCCGTAGGCGACCGGATAGATGCGCACGTCCGCCTGCGATTCCACCCAAGTGGTCGCCCATATATCAGCAGGCAGCGGCACGCCATCCACCTCCACCTCGATCGGGTGCGGGCCGGCTGCGGTGTAGCTGGGCACCGTGGAGCGCAGCCACCCCTCGACCGTGGTCCGGCCGTGGGCGTGCGTCTCCAGCGGCTCGCCCGGCAGGCGCGACGGATAGATTCGGATCACGCGTAGTACTCCACTCGGGTGAAGCGCCGCTCGAAGCGCGCCACAGGCAGCACCGTCACATCGTGGTGCTCATTGCATTCCAGCGCGCACAGGCGGCCATCCGCCTCGATCAGCACCGCCACGTGCTCAACCACGCTGCCCTGGTAGCAGAAGGCCACAGCCCCCTGCCGCAGGTCGCTTCCGCTGCGCTCGGTGGCTGCGTCTGCGGCGAGGTCCGGCAGCTGCACGGCCGTGGCACCGGCATGCTCCGGCCATGCCTCCAGCCCCAGGTCCCTGCGCACCTCATTGACCACCCCGTAGCAGTCCAGCTCGGGGAACGCGCGGCCGCCGCGCACCCAGCGCACGTCCTGGTACTTCTCCAGATCGATTTCCATCACATGTACCTCAGGCCGGGATGCTTCGACAGCACGTAGCGGTTGCGCGGCCATTCCGTGTCCAGCACGTTCATGAAGCCGGCGGTGATCTGCACCTCGGTCGCCGTCCACTGGCCGCCCTTGATGACCACGCTGAAGGGCCGCTGCGCCGGCGCCAGCAGGTCCGTGCTGAGGTACAGCCGGAACGTAGCGACCATCTCCACCTTGGCGGCCAGCGCCGCGCGGATCTGGTTGCTGACGACGCCGGAGATGTTGCTGATGGCGAAGCGCAGGTCCTGCACGCCATCCGCATTGCGCGCCGGCTTGGCGATGTCCATACCGCAGGCGGTGAACGTCACGGTTTCGCCCGTCTCCAGCCTGGCCGTGATGTCGTCCCACCCCTTCGTCAGGTAGAAGGTCTGCGCACCTACCTGGATGGCCAAGGTCTCCAGCTCGACCTCGCGGCCACCCGAGGCATACAGGCGTTCGAGGATGCTCATGCTTCGGGCCACTCCCTGTTCGCCGCCAGATCAACGATGGCCGCATTGAAGATCGCGTCGGGGTATGCGGTGGAGCCGTCCGCCAGCAGCGGCCGCCGGAAGATCTCCAGCGTGGCGTCGATCCGCCAGAAGTTGCCGTCGACCAGGTAGGGGCCGTTGTAGAAGTCGGCAGTGAAGCGCGCGCGGTAGTAATCCACCCCCAGCGGGGTTTTCAGCTTGCAGAGGAACCAGGCCGATCCATCGACCAGGTCCTCCTGCACCCACTTCTCGAACATCGCGGCCGTGAGGTCCTTCAGCAGCCACGACAGAGTCACCATCGTGGGCGTGCTGGTGGACCGCCGGCGGGTCAGCGATGCACCGCTCTGGAACCTCGACGTCAGCAGGGGCGTGACGGGTTTGAACCCATAGCCTTCGCGGAGCGGCAGGGGTAGCCATGCCGGATAGGGGACTGCAGCTGCCATGTGGGGCCTCGCATTAGCTGCGCCGGATCAGGTGACCCGGCGCGACACGTTGTTTCCTCTGCGCAAGCCCTTCCCGACCCGACCCAGTCCTGTGGTCAGTTCGGAGGAGATGCGGTCGTAGTTCTGCTGCATGCCGCGGCGGACGCTCTGCTCCACCATCGCCAGCGTTCTGGCGTCCGGGTCACCGTTGATCTGGATCGTCGGGGCATACACGTTGCCGCCAGCGCCAGGCCCTGCCGCGCGCGAGGACGCGATGCGATCCAGCGTCGCGTCCATCTTCGCCGCGGTCCCTGCGGTCAGCACGCGCTCGCCCTTGTTGAGTAGCCAGGTGCCCTCCGTGGGAACCGAGTCGATGCCGTCGTGGGCCATGCCGGCCAGAGCCGTCGCGGAGATGGCAGCCACGTAGCTCTGCGACACCGCAGCAGCAGCCGCAGCAGCAGCCGGCGCCATTGCCGGACCGACGATTGGGATGGCTGCCGTAGACGCAAACGCTGCCAACTGCGCCTGCAGAGCCGTAGCCTGTGCAGTCGCCACCACCGCAGGAATCGAAGCTGCGCGAGTGGCCTTGCCGGTGGCCAGCTGCACAGCCTGATAGACCAACCACTGGGCGGCCATCTGCTCGAGGGCACCGATTACCGCGTTCCCCATGTCCACAGCAATGTTCTTCAGGGACTCGCCCAGGGACTGATTGCCGCGCACCATCTCATCAATCTGGCTGGCCACGCTGCTGGTGGTCGCCGCCAGCGTACCCTGCACTGCGTCCTGCGCCTGCTGGTTGTAGTTGGTGGCGTCGAAGGCGTAGTTCTGCCATGCCACCTGCGCACCCAACCGCCAGTCACCCAGCATCGCCAGACGCTGATCCTGAAAGGCCCGCTCCTTCGCCAGCTCCTGATTGCGGAAGGCGTCGGCGTTGGCCGCCAGCAGATCCCACGTAGCCTTGTCCTTAGCCACGTCGCGGCTTCCCAGCCGCTTCAGCTCGTCCTGGTACTCGCGCTGGATGTCCAACTGCCGGCGTAGCATCGCCACACCGTCGGATCCGCCGCTCATGCCCAGCAGGTCCAGCTCGTTGGATCGGTCGCGGTTGCTGGCTGCCTGGGCCAGGATGGCCTGCTGTCGAGCCAGCGCCTCTGCCGCCTCCTTCTCCTTGGTGTAGGCCACTGCCTTTTGCCCCGAAGCGAGCAGGTCCTCCTTCGCCGCCTCCAGCAGCGCCCGGGTGGACGCGGTCATGGTGTTCTTGCTCTTGGCCAGCAGCTGCTCGATCGCCATTGCCTGGCGCTCGCTGTCGGTCACCTTGATGCCGGTTTCGACCAGCTGCTTGTTCGCCTCGATCTGTCGCTGTGCGGTGGCCAGCACGTTCTGCGCCGCAGTGTCGTCGCCGTTCTTCTTGCCGACACCCTCGCGACGATTGAACTGCCGGTTCACGTCGGCCTCGGCCTTGGCAATCAGCCGCTGCATGGACCCATCGAAGTGCCGGGCGTCGTTGTCCTCTAGCTTGTTGTAGTCGGCAATGATCTTGTTGATGGCCTGGCGCTTCGCGGTCTCCCGGTCCAGCCCCGCCATCCTGGCCTTTACCGCCTGATCGGCAACCTCTCGCTCCTTCGCAAGCTCGCGTTCCGCGGCGATGACGTCACGGTCGTACTGCCGGACCTGGCCCAGGATGGCTGCGCCATCGGCCATCTCCGCCTTCCACTGCTGTAGCTGGGCGATCCGCTGACGGGCGGCGTCGGCGCCGGAGAAGCCGCGCGAAGCATCACCGGGGATCGGGCTGCTGCTCAGGCTCTGGAAGAACTGCAGGTCATCCCTTGCGCGCTTCAGCTGGCTGTCCAGGTCGTTCGCACCGATGGACTTGATGCTCTCCACGGTGTCAGCGAACGCCGCCAGTGCCCCCTTCCACGCCCTTTCGACCACGCCCGCGCTGTCGGCCATGCTGTTGGCACGGTCCCGCATGGTCCCGTCCAGCTGCTCCAACGCTGCTTCTGTGGCCGCATAGTCGCCGCGCTGCTCCCGGATCGCTTCGATGTGCCGGTAGATCTCCGGCGTCAGGAAGTTGTAGCGGTCATTGAGCTTCACCAGCGCGTCCGCGCCGCCTTCGGCCAAGCTCCTGACCTCTCCCACGGTGGTGCTGATCGAGCTGCCGGTGAGGTCGGCAAGGTTCACGGCTGCAGATGCCATCAGCTGCAGCGTGTGACCGCTGGCGTTGCCCTGCTGGACTAGCTCCCCGATGGCTGCGCCCGCCTCCTTGTAGCTGCCGCTGGCGCTGCCGATCTCCCTGCGCATGGCCAGCAGCTGGCCGGCGGTGAGACCTGCAGCCGTACCGGTGGCTGCGACCTGCCCCTCCAGCTTGCGTAGCTCCACATAGCCAGTGATGGCCACGGCCGATAGCGCCGCGATGCCGGCAACCGCCGCACCGACAGCAAGGCCCGTGGCCGTCATCACGCCGCTCAGTGCGCCAGTGCGCGCCGTCAGCGAGGTGATGGACGCCTGGGCCTGCCCGATGTCGCCGGTGGCGAGGGCCCGGAACAGCATCATCACCGACTGCTGGGTCTCGACCGTGCGCAGGTTCAGCTGACCCAGACGGCCGGAGAGCACGTCCGTGCCCTGCGCCGCGCTGAGCACCTTCGTCCGCGTCGCGTCCAGCTGGGCCTGGTACTGCTGGTAGACCTGCGGCTTGATGAGGCCGAGGTCGCGGGCCTTGGACAGGCGATCCTCCTGCTCTGCCAGCCTGTTCAAAGCGGCCACTGTGGGATTGATCTGCCCCAACAGCTTCTGCAGGTTCAGCTCACGGGCTTCCGTGGCAGTCGCGGCCTGCTTGGTGGCGACCGCCGTTCGCTGCTCGATGCGCTCCATCTCCTGGACCCGCGCGTTGATCTTCTGCTGCTCACCAGCCCAGTAGGAGGCCGACTTGCCGGTGCCCTGCTGGGTCTTCTCCAGACGCTCTGCAGCAGCGCCAGCCTTGTCGGCAGCAGCGGCGTTGTCGTCCAAGGCCTTGGTCCCCTCGACCAGACCGCTGCTGTCGACCTTGTAGCCCAGCTCGGCGATGTCGGTCATTTCCTGCTCCTCGCTTCCTCGATGGCGCGCTGCTGGGCTGCCGCCTGGTCTTCCCGCACGGCCTTGAGATAGGTGTCGTCCATGGTCATCAGCATCTCCACCTCCTGCGGGAGCAGGTCGACCAGCAGCAGCCGGCTCCAGTCCCCAACGTCAGCAAAGGTCAATGCCTCAGGACCGCTCTTGCGACGCGCTGATAGCTGCCAGAACCAATTCCAGACGTGTGCGCCCCTCTCGGGAACCCTCACCTCTGGGGATGGCTCTCCGAAGCGCTCATTGCGGGTACGGCGGGTTTCCCCGTTGCTGTCCGGCACGTCGTACCGGACCGTCAGGTAGATCGCGTCAGCCAGCTTCCTGGTCAGCTCCGCGAAAGAACTCGGCGCGGTCGCCCAGGGCCGCGTCCACCTGCTCTGCCACCCAGGGCAGATCCTTGAACAGGGTGCGCAGGGCCTTCTCCTCGAAGGAAGGCTTGTTGCCGTGGAAGGTCAGGTCCCCCTGCCACTCCCAGCCGCCCACCGAGGCCACCAGCATGTCGATGCGGCCGGCCTCCATCTTCTCAGCGGTCAGCTTGCCCCGGCCGAGCATGCGCTCGTTGGTTAGCTTGCGGGATGCGGCGCGCACCTCCGGGCTGCTGTCGGGGAGGATGGTCAGCACCAGGCCTACGGGGGCATCGGTGGCCGGGTGCTTGATGTCGATCGTGCGCGCGGCGGCGACGATGGTGCTCAGGTCGGTCATGGGTCTCTCATCCTGGGAAAAAGAAAAGGCCCGCGATGTGCGGGCCTCATGGGGTCTCGGTTTTCGGCACACCTCAGGGGGTGGCGACCTCGGCTACAGAGTGGCTTTCCACCACTCCATCCCTCAGCACCACGCTGACGGACTTGCCCTGCGCGCGGCCGAATGCGTTGGCCTTTGCGTAGGTCCACACCATCATCCGGGTGCCATTGGAGTTGGTAACCGTGGAGTAAGGGCGCCCGAGTTGCGCCACAAGCTGCGCCTCTGTGGTCTGGCCATCGGTAATGGCCGCCACGGACTCATCGCTGATTTCCTTACCCACCGTTGCGCAGCCTGCGATGGCCAGTGCCAGCGCCCCCGTCAGAATCCTCTTCATGGAAATCTCCTTCGCCGAAAGGGGCGATGGTATCCCATGCGGTCTGGCCCTACTGGGCGCCGGCCACTGGCCTGCCGGTCACGGGGTCGCCGGCGGCGCCACATCAATCGGCTGCTGGTTCAGCGCGATCGTGTAGGTGTTAAGGCGGAAGTCCTCATTGCGGCCGCCCGGCTTGTTCGGACCGGCCACCAGGCCACGCAGGAACTCGATGCTGCCGTCGGTGTGCTCGATCTTGAAGGCGTAGGCATCCGGGACGTCCGGTGCACCGGCAGCGCGCATGGCTACCTGACCCGGATCGGCCAGGTCCTCGGCCATCTCGACCTGCGGGTCACCCGCGTTGGTGATGCCCTTGCCCTTCATCGAGACCAGGGTGTCCAGGGTGTCGTAGTTGACGATATTGGTGCTGATGCCGCGCTCGCCGATGCTGCCGACCTTCTTCACCTGGATGTAGGCGAGGGCCTTGAACTCGGTTTCGGTGAGGTCTTCGTTCTGGGGGGTAACGCAGATGCTCAGCTTGCTGCCTGCATTGGTCTTTGCTTCGGCCATGGCCGGTCTCCTGTGGGTGGGCAATAAAAAACCCGCCACGGGGCGGGGGTCGGGTGAAACGCGAAAGGCCCGCTGGTGGGCGGGCCTCTCGAATAGATTCCGGAATAATTTGCGGTCGGGCGTGTCGTTACTTGGCGCCGGGGCCCAGCTTCGCCGCGACCAGCTGCATGGCCTGCGGCCGGGTGAACCCCGCCTCCACGTAGGCCAGAAACTCGGAGCGGACGAACAACGCCTGCTCCCGGTTGAACTCTTCCAGCAGATGCCGGTTCCGCTTCATCCGGTCGATCGCATCACGCAGCGCCTTCAGCTCACCCTCGGTGGGCGGGGCGTCGCTGCGGACAAGATGCAGGGCGGGCGGCTTGGGGCTCATGGCCGGATTCTACCCCGATACGAAGCCACGCCAAGGGATGGTGACCGGGTGCATGATGCGCTCCGGGTCCTGGATCAGGCTGGACGTCCACGGCCGGCGGTACACCGACACCCCGCCGAAGGTCGTGCCCTTGGCGAAAGCGGCGATGATCTGGTCCGTGACCGCGGTGCCGACCATGATCCCCTGCCCAGGCCGGTAGCACGCCGACAGCTGCCCGAAGCCCTGCAGCAGCGACGGGCCATCGTCGGCAAGGCCGTAGTTCTGGGTCTGGTTCGGGTACCACTGCAGTTCCAGCCAACGAGCGTCCTTCCCCACCGGCGGAGTGAACCCCCTGCCCGGATAGGAACAGGTCAGCTGCTGCGCGGCGGCGAACCGCTCCACCAGAATGGCGAAGGCGTCATAGATGGCGGTGTCGCTCATGGGATCTGGTCCTTCACCTCTTTGGCCACCGCTTCCACGATGAACACCCAGTTCTGCGCCGCCGCGCGCGCGAAGCCCTTGCCGGCCTGCGCGTACGTGCGACCCTTGCTGTCCTCGCCGTAGAAGCCGTGCTCCATACGCATGGCGTACTTCGCCGTCCAGCCCGCCCACACCGTCTGGCCGACCTGCAGGCCCAGGAACACCAGCCCGATGGCCTGGCCGCCCGCCTCCGGTGGTCCTTCTGTCGAAGCCCCGGCCGAGTTGCGCAGGAAGCCGGTGTCGACCGGCATCTTGCCGCCCTGGCCCTCCGGCGTGTTGGCCTCATCCATCAGCCGCTGGGCCGATGCCTTGAAGATGGCCTCTTGCCGCAGCTTGGCCTTCTCCGCGAAGGCCTTCACCTGGTCACCGAACTTGCTGGCCACGACGCAGCACCTCCGCCGCCATGTTGATCTGGTACCGCTTCATGCACCGGCACTGGATGATCTCTTCCGGCCCGGCACCCAGCGACGTGTCGCCCGGGTAGTGCATCAGCGCCCCGCTCGGCGTCTGGAATGGCTGACCGAAGGTCCGCTTCTGGCCGTTCATCGCCGCATGGCTGTGGCGCGTGCGCTCGTCGCCGGTGGCCGACCAATCGCATTCGATGTTCTCCGGGAGCACCTTGCCCCCTTCCACCTGCTGCCGGTAGGACTCTTCCCGCCCGGCATTCATCGCGGTCAGCGACTCGGTCCGTGCGATCACCTCGCCGCGCAGCGCCAGCAGCCGGTCGGAGTAGCGCCCGGCGATCTTCTCGATGTCCGCCGGCGCCACCGGCTTGCCGGCCTTGATGGCGCGGCTGACGATGCCGTCCAGTCGCTTGTCCCTGCGCTTCCGGCCGAAGTAGGCGGCCATCTGCGCAGGGTCGCCGCTGGCCAGCTGCTGCCGGACATTGGCGACGAACTGCGCCTGCTGGGAGGTCAGTCCCACCATGCCGCCGGCGCGCCTGCCGGTCTCGCTCACGCGGCCGACCAGGTCCAGTGCCGTCTGCCGTGGGTTGCGGCCCACCACCATGCCGTGCTGCAGCGCGCCCCGGATCAGCCCCCGCTGGTCATCGATGATGCCGGTGATCAGCCTGGACGAGTTGTCGCGCAGCCAGGCCTCTGCCACCGGGTTGCGCATGTCGAAGCTCCAGCGCAGCACCGACGTCTGGCTGACCGGGTTGTAGCTGCCCCTGATCTGCTGCCGCAGCGACAGCGCCGGTAGCTCCTCGATGCCGGCCTGCGCGCCACCCACGAACGCCAGGCGGATGGCCTCGGCCACCGGGGAGAAACGCGCTTCATCGAAGCCCAGCGCTTCCAGCAGAGCGTCCACGCGGCCGGCCGTCACCAGATCCGTCACCAGCTGAATCGTGGCCGCCCGCTGCGATGCCTCGACCGCCTGGAGGAACGCGCGCCTGATGGCCGGGGCCATCCTCTGTGCCAGCAGTTCCAACTCGCGGGGCGTCATGGTCGTTTACCTGCGAACGTGGAATTCGTAGAGCAGGACCTGGCCGCCCGGGGACAGCGGCTGCAGGTCGATGAAGTGATACCACTGGCCGCCCAGCAGCAGCCGGTCGTCCTTTGCGGGCGGGATGTCGACCGCGGTAGAGATCAGGCCCAGCTTGTCGCCCTGCAGCACCAGGGTGCTGTCGCGGTCGGTCAGGCTGTAGTCCAGCTCCACCACCGTGCAGTCGTGCTGCGTGGCGGGACCGGGCTGCGGGTTGTGCGGCGGTCCGGTCGGTGCGCCGTCGCGCTCGAGCTTCGTGGCATAGCCGAAGCGGGCAATCAGCCGCTCGGCCGTGGCCTGCATGCGGTCATAGAACGCGCTCATACCACCCTCACCGCGGGATAGACAGGCGGCGTCCGCAGCAGCGGCGCCAGGATCTCATCGATGGCCGGGACCACCGGTCGATTCGGCACCTGGCCTGCGGCGCTGGCGTCGGCATAGGTGACCTCGATCGGGCCGACCTTCTCCTTCGTCACCGCCGCGCTTGCCACGTAGTCCGGCGACAGGCTACCCGGGCTCACCAGCTCGCGCAGCGCCGCCTCGTAGGTCGCGCGCTCGACTTCGTCGGGCACTTCATCCGGCTGGATGGGGTCGCCGTCGTAGTCGATCGCACCGATGCGGGGCCACTCGTTCGGCTGGCCCCGCCCGGCCGTGCGCACGCCGGGGAACATGGACGACCAGCGGCCCGATGCGAGCAGCACCCGGTACCGGCCGTCGATGTAATCCGTGGCGCGCACCAGTGCCCCGGTCCGGGCTTCTTCCGTGCCGGCAGCCCAGGCGGCATTGCCACGCGCCTGGTGGTAGAGATCCGCGCCTTCCAGCGTGCCGTACATGGTCAGCCCTCGCCCTTCTTGGCCTCGGCCTCGGCGATGGCCGCCTGCAGCTTCAGCACGCCCCAGGTGCCCTTGGCGTCGATGCCCAGTTCCTTGGCGCGGGCCAGCAGCGCATCCTTGTCAGCCGCCGGCGGGTTCTGCGTGCCCGTGCCGCCGCTGGCCTTGGCGTTCTCGCCGTCAGCGGTCGCGGCGCCCTTCTTGGCCTCGGCATCAGCTTCTGCACGGGACTGCAGCTCGCGCACCATTGCCGCCAGCTCCGCTTCGCGGTCGCCTTCTTCCAGCGCGTTCCAGTCGGCAACGCTCAGGCCCGTGTGCTCGAACGCCTGGCGCACGACTTCGCCCAGCTGGACGGAAACGCCTTCGGCCAGCTCGATGTTGGCCGGCAGCACGTTGGAGCCGTTCAGAGATTCCTGCGCCGGCGCGGCGGACCTGCCGCCCTCGACGGTCAGGATCTTGCCCTTCAGCCAGCCCTGCACGACCGCGTTGCCCTTCAGGGCATCCCAGTTCGCGATCGAGGTGGCCTCGCCCGGCGTCAGTATGGTGCCGTCCGGCAGGCCCAGCGGGCCCTTGTGGTTGTTCGTGATCTTCATGCTTCGCTCCAGTGAGGCCCCGGCGCGCGGCCGGGGCCAAGCGGATCAGATGCCGTCGAGGTAGACGACTTCCTTCGGCAGGCGAACGTCGAGGCCGCCCAGGCGCATTACGCCCGGGATGTCCCAGCGCAGCGGGCCGCTCTGCCAGGCCGGCAGGAAGCGGTGCGGCATCGGCATGTGCAGCTTCAGCACCTGCGGATCGTTGCGGTACGCCACCAGGCGCGTGGTGCCGCCGACGCCAGCGGTATCCAGCCCGCGCACGCCGCGCAGGGTCAGCTGCTGACCGGTCTGCACGGTGTAGACGTTGTTGGCCAGGAACCACTGCAGGATGGTCATGTCGCTCTGGTCGCTCATCTTGCGAGTAGCGATCAGCAGGTACTTCGTCCACGGCAGCAGCAGGGTGTTGGCGATCGACGCGGTGTTCGTGCCGTTGAACACGTTGAGCAGCGCCTGGTTCAGCGTGGCCACGATGAGCTGCGAGTCGGTGGTGGCGTCCCAGCTACCGGTCGGCGCGGCCACGGGGGTGACGCCGGCGGCGTTGAACAGGCCGGTGAAACCCTTGCTGGAGTCGCCCTGCAGCGCGACGCGATCGACCATCTCTTCGGATGCCTGGCGCGCCGCAGCTGCATCGTCGGACTGCAGGGAGATGCCCAGCAGCTGCGCACGGCCAACCTCTTCCCAGCCGAAGCCATAGCCGATGCCCGCGGTGTGCACACCGGTCTGGTGCTGCGAGCGCGTGGTGCCGGCCTTCGGCACATCATCGGCGTTGCCGTTGATCCAGCCCGCCTTGCCGTACTGGTCGGACGAGTAGTAGGTCACCGAGGTGGCGAACTCGCTGCCCGAGGTATCCACCGGCACCAGGCCGCGGTACTGGACGGAGGGATACACCGTCCGGTAGACGCCCGGCTCGATGATCGAAGCCTGGGCAACGACGAAGCCGAGCGCGGCCTGTGCGTCGAACAGGTGCATGGAATTTCCATTCATGGGCTTGGCTCCTTAGCCGAGACGGACGACGGCCAGCTGGCCGGCCGCGGTGGTGCTGGTGTCCCAGCGGGCGCCGGTGAAGGCGGTGTTGTCGGTGGCGACGTTGGTGAAGGTGCCGGTCGCGGTCACGAAGACCGGATCGCCTGCCTTCACCGCGACGGCCGCGGCCACCCAGATGTCGCCCTTGGTGATGACGCGGGCCGAGGTGCGCTGCGCGAAGCTGTCCGGCACGCCGGCACTGCCGACGGCGGAGCGGTCCAGCAGGGTGATGCCCACCAGCTTCGTGGCGCCGGTACCGGCCAGGACAATGCCCTTGTCGGCGGTGCCCTGGGCCACGGCGCGGCCAAAGCCGATACCGGGCGAGGTTTCCACGTCGCGGCTGATGATCGTGGCCGGCAGCATGGTTGCCTGCGCGCCTTCGATGGCAACCGGCTGGGTGTCCGGATAGTTGGTCTGCAGTGCCATGGCTTAGGCCCCCTTCTGGTTGGCGGTGCGGTAATCGAGACCGTTCACGGACTCGGCGTAGCCGTTGTCCTGCATGGTCTGGCGGTGGGTGGAACGGTCGCCGAGGGCCAAGGCCACCGGGTCGCGCGGCTTTGCCTGGCCATACAGGCCATCGAACAGCGCTTCCACGTAGGCCTCATGCTTGCCGGCCACGGCCGAATCGCCGAGCTTGGCCACCACTGCGGTCTTGCGGACGTCGGCGTCGCTCTTGCCGCTGTAGTCGGCGTCGTGCACGGCCTTGGCCTTGGCGATCAGATCGCCGCGCTGCTGGACGCGCTGGTCCAGGTCGGCGTCGCTGAGGACCTGGGCCTTCAACGCGTCGCGCTCCCCCTGCGCCTTGGCAATGTCCGCATCCTTGGCGGCGATGGTTGCCTGGTGGGATGCCGCGGCGGTGCCGGCGGCGGTGTGGGCATCCTGCAGCTGCTGCTGCAGCTTGCCGATGGCGGCGGCCGATGCGTCGGTGCACTCGACGGGCAGGCCGTCGACCACGACGATGCGGGTCTGCTGGTTGCTCATGTGGTTCTCCTGCGATTGGGGATGGGCGCTCGGATCCGGTGCACCGGGGGTGCGCCCATCCCCGATGCGAAACTGGGAACCAGCCCGGCCGCGACAGACCAGGGCCAGATGGTTGTTGCGGATGTTTTTCAGCTTGGCGTCGTAGGGCTCGCCCTCGGGCGTGAAGCCGTCTTCCCAGACGATCTCGGCCGAATAGCCCTGCGACAGCTCGCGCTTGCCGGCATCGAAGTCATCGATGGCGGCCTGATCCATCAGCACCAGCGGTACGCGGACACGGGTCTTGTCGTGCGCGACCTCGTCGCCGGTATGGCCGATGGCGTAATCCTTCCAGTTCTTGGCGCTGACGTCCTCCGGCGGATGGTCGTTGGTCATCGGCCGGTGGGCGAAGCTGCGCATCGTGGCGTCGGAGAACACCTCCTCCGGCGGCCGGTACACGCGAACGTTCAGCAGGTCGGGTCGCCCAACTTCCTCACCCAGGTAGTTCTGGATGCCGGTTCGGGCCACGTAGGCGTCGGCCACAAGGTAGCCGTCCGCGGTGCGGCGGGGAGCCGTCACCGAGACGCGATCGGTCAGGAACATGGTCAGTCCTCGCGTACTTCTTCGAAGATTTCCGGGCCCAGCACGATGCGGCCGCGGTACTGCTCGACCTTCGACAGGTCGATGGTCGCCTTTGTCAGGCTGATGTGCGGCGTGTAGTCCGGGTAGTCGTGGGAACCGCCCGCCCGGATGATGCTTTCGTGGCGCCAGCACAGCTGCGACGACGCGAACAGCAGCACCGCCGACATACCGCCCAGCGGCTCGACCGCGCGCGGCCCACCCTCGGGGATCACCAGCTGATCCTTGCCGTCGGTGCCCCACTCGTTGGCGTTGCCTGCCTTGATCCAGTCGAAGGCCTGTCGGGAATAGGCGACCGTGACATGCAGGTCGTCCCGCAGCTCCCCGATGCCTTGCTCCTTTGCCCAGGCTGCGATCTCATCCGCGTTCACCACCTTGCGGCTGACGTACAGCGACCGCGGCTGCGCATCCTTTACCGGCACTGCCGCTGCGATCTCCTCTTCGTCGTCCTCGCCCGTTTCCTCCTGCGGCGTCGACTTTCCGTACTCCAGCATCTCGGCTTCCAGGCCCGGGGCGATGCCTGCCTCGGTCAGCATGTTCACCGCAACCGTGGACAGCACGTTGTCCGGGATCAGCTTCGTCTCGGAGATGATCTTGATGCTCTCGGCGGTGCTCTTGCCAATGGCTGCGCGCTCCGTGTCGGTGGTCTGCCACAGGCTGCGCCAGTTGTAGAACACCTCCGGCGGCCGGCTGCCCAGCGCGGAGCGGATCAGGCACTCATCGAGGATCTGCAGCGACGGCTGCAGCACCAGTTCCTGGTTGCTGCTGATGCGGTCGTAGTAGTTCCGCAGGTCGCTCTCGCCGCTGGCGTTGAGGCCACCCGGCGACTGGCCCAGCAGACGGGTCATCGGGATGTCGGACGCGCCCGACGTCAGCTGCATGAAGCCCATCATCAGGTCGACCAGTCCCCCGAACTGAGCCTGCTTCTGCTCGTATTCCTCCTCCGCGTCCAGCAGCAGCGTTCCGTTGATGCCCTTCGCCATCGCCGCGAGGGTCATGCGCTGCAGAACCTTCTGTTCGTACTCCGGGTCGGCCAGGCTCGACATGAAGTTCGGAATCTTGACCACGTCGACCTTCGCCTCGAACACCAGCGAGGCGATGTTCGCTGCGCTGGCGTCGGCGTCCTTGATGGCCTTGCTGATGGCCAGCAGCACCGAATCGCCCCACCCGTCGCCGATGCCGAACTCCGGATCCGGCCTTTCTGCACCGTGCAGGATCACCAGGCGCGACGGATGGATCTGCACCTGGCCGGCCGTGCCGCTGCTCAGGGTGTAGAACGCCGGCAGACCGTAGCCCGGCGATTCCGGGTCAAGGTCCAGCTCGCCGGCCTGCAGCACGCGCTTCGACAGCACGTTGATGTGGCGAATGCCGCCTTTGCCAATGGACTCCGGCTTCAGCGGCAGCATCGGGTCCGATTGGCCCGTGCCGATGTAGAGCGCGGCGCCGCCGGTAAGCCGTGCGCGGATCATCGCCTTCAGCACCTTCTGCTGCAGGCCGAGCCGCTTCTCCTCCTCCTCGATCGCGGTGATCTGCTCCTGGTCTGCGCTCCAGCCGCGCCACTTCCGGCAGCTGTCCATTGCCGGGATGTCGATCACCTTCCGCGCCAGCCAGGTGCCGCGGTAGGCGTTGTCGGCTTCCTGCTCCGACAGCGTGGGCATGGCGTAGAACGTCGAGGCGGCCTTGTCGCGCGGCGTGCCCAGGTTGGCAACCAGGTTGACCAGCCCGTCTTTGATTTGTGCGAGCTTGCCCATCAGAGCGCGTTCCCGAGGTTGTAGGTGCTGCCGGTGACCAGCTCAGCGAAGGCGCCCGAGAGGGCGTCCACCTGATCGTCGTGCTTTGCGTTGGGGAACTCGGCGATCTCGTCCAAGAACGCAGCCACCCATGGACCGTTCACCAGCTTGATGTTCCCGGCCTCGGCCTGAGCCTCGACCGGCGTTGCCCGGACCTCCTTGGATCCGGATTCCAGCGCTGCTTTGACATCCCAGCCGGCCAGCAGCTTGATCTGGTGCGCGGCGTTGCTCTTGCCGGCGGCGCCAGGGTCCTGCGGGATCCGGACCTTGATCGACTTCCCGTCCTGCAGCGCGGTGTTCTTCAGCATCGTCTCCACGCCTGCCGGCGACTTCTGGTCGCGCACGACGTCGAGCACGTAGTAAACGCCGCCGACTTCTCCCAACAGCAGACCGACTGTGTAGTCGGGGTCACCCTTCTTCTTCTGCAGCTTCGGATCCGTAGCAGCGAAGTCCCAGCGGCGCACCTTCCGCGCTGCCAGGATCGCCGGCGCTGCCTCCACGACCTCGAACCAGTCCCGTTTGAACTTGCCGCCGTCGCGCGGGGTCGGCCGTTGCTGCTGCTGGCCGGCAACTGCGTAGCTGCCCAGGATCTTCTTGTCGCGCTCCACAACGGCGCGCGGGAAGCGCTCTGGGAACAGCAGTTCGCCGTCCTCGGTGCGAGGATCCTCGAAGCCGATGGACGTCCGGCAGCGACGTTCTGGCTCGAACTCCATCGGCAGCATTAGGTGCTCGTACCCCAGACCGAGGTCCAAGATCTGCCCCGACACGTCCTTTTCGTGCAGGCGCTGCATGATCACCACGATTGCAGACGTGGCCGGGTTGTTCAGGCGGGTGGGCACCGACTCGCGGAAGATGCGGGTTGTCGTCGCGCGCTCCGCCGGGCTCTCCGCCGTCTCCGTTGAGTGCGGGTCGTCGATGATCACCCGGTCGCCGCGGCCACCGGTAAGGCTGGCAAAGGCCATGCCCTCGCGATTGCCCATCTTCGAATTGGCGAAGGACATTTCGCCCGACCGGTTCAGCTCGATCTCCGGCCAGAGGCTGCTGAACCACTCCGACTGCACCAGGTCGCGCATGCGCCGGCTGTCGCGCTTGACGAACTTCTCCGCGTAGGAGGTCGTCAGGTAGCGCATCGACGGCAGGCCGCGCGGTCCCCACTCCCATGCCGGCCAGAAGACACTGGCCACCAGCGACTTCATCGTGCCCGGCGGGATGTTGATCAGCAGCCGCGTGATCTGCCCGTCGGTGATGGCCTCCAGGTGTTGGCACAGGACGTCGATGTGCCAGCCGTGCACGTAGGGCTGCGCCGGCTCCAGAACCGGCCAGGCCTCACGGATGAAGCCAGCCAAAGTGGTGCAGCGCTGCCGGATCGCCTCGCCATCGCGGGCAAGGCGCTCGCGCTCAGCATCAGCCGCCCTCCTCGCCCGCTCCGCTCGGATCTCCGCCAGCGTCGGCAAGCGGACCGAGGATCTGTTCAAGGCGGTCGAGTTCATGGTCTGAAAGCTTGCTCAGGTCGTAGGTGCCAATCGCACCGCTGTGCTTGTGCTTCTCCACCAGCAGGCCGGCCAGCTTCCCCTTGCCCATCGTGGCGGTGACCGCCGCGCTGGCCTGTTTCTCCTTCAGCGCCAGCTTCCGGGCCTGCTCCAGCTCGGCCATCAGGCTGTCGACAGTCACCTCGGCTTTTTTGGCCACCTTCTGCTGGCCGGCGCGCACCGCAGCCTGGATGCGCGGCTCGCTCAGGAGCCGTGAGCCCTGCTGCTTGGCAGTCTTGTCGCTGTACCCGGCGCGGATAGCCGCTTTGGTGCCGTTGTGGTCCTGCAGGTATTCCTGGACGAACCGCTGCTGCTTTGGGGTAAGCGCAGCGGCGGGCTTGGCAGCCATCAGCTGAAGAACCCGCCCCACCAAAGCAGGGCCAGGATCAGCGAGGAAGCGACGACCGTGGTCCAAGCGTTGTGCCGGGAAGGCTTCCGAACCTGACCGTGCCGCGCCAGCTCCAGACCGATGCCTACAAGGACCAGCACAAAGTAAATGGCCTGCGGCCAACCGATGTTCATGGGTAACTCTCCTGGCGGTCTGCCGCGATCACGGCTTGGCAGGCGCGGACGTGGTCGTCTGCGTCTCGCCCGATTTGAACAAGAGCGCCCGCGACCTCTGCTCGTAGTTGGGCTGCCTGGTCACGTTCGACGGCGCCGGCGGCGGCTTGGGACAGGCGAGCGGTATTGCAGGTGGCGAGGTCGTCGCGCAGCTGGAGGCTGCCATCGCGCACGCCAGCAGCAACAGCACCCGGGACGGCCGTGGCCGCAGTTCGGTCTTCTTCATGCTTGGCTCCGATGGTGTCCAGCGTCTCGGCCTGGCTGTGCTCAACGGCACGGGTCTCGGTGAGCTGCTGGACCTGGCCGGCGTTGGTGCTGGCCTGCTGCAGGGCCTCCCCTGTCTCGGCGCGGTCGCCGCGCCAACCCCAGCCAGCACCGAACATGCCGGCAGACCACGCGGCGAACACCAGCAGGTAGATGGCGATGCGATTCACGTCAGGCCCCCGGACCCTTGCGGGTCATGCCGAAGAAGTAGCCGATGACCATGCCGGTGGCATTGTTCAGGCCACCGATCAGCATGCCGAACGAGTCCTTGTTCTCCGGCGGGATGGCTACCGCAATCAGTGCGGCCATGGCCATGCCGAGAAGGAACAGCACCAGCACGGCGATGCCGACGCGCGCAGCGCCAACGTTTCGGGTCGCGAAGGTCATGCGGCACCTGCCAGTGAGTGAATTTCCTCCAGCGCCCAGTGGTAGAGGGGCTGGTCGATGATGGTCACGCGGGTG
Organism: Stenotrophomonas geniculata; assembly: GCF_034508895.1. Classification (NCBI taxonomy): domain Bacteria; kingdom Pseudomonadati; phylum Pseudomonadota; class Gammaproteobacteria; order Lysobacterales; family Lysobacteraceae; genus Stenotrophomonas; species Stenotrophomonas geniculata. The sequence goes on along the minus strand of NZ_CP140571.1, from coordinate 3,349,138 downwards.
AGGCGCTTACCGCGCACCTCCTTCACCGCGACCTGGGTGGATTGCTGGACCGCCAGCAGCACGAACGCGATGCGCTGCTTGGTGGGGTCAGGCTCCTGCAGGACCGCTAGGGCATCGCTGACCATCTCGCGGATGGCCAGCAGCAGCTCGGCGGTCGGGTTCTTGGCCTTCTGGTTCTCCAGCACCACCAGCACGCCCTGCAGCTGGTTCACTGGCGACAGCTTCGCGGCCTTCCTCTTGGCGGCCGTCATGCGAGGCGGAACAGCTTCTTGGCGTGGGCCAGTCGGTGCTTTCGATCTTCCAGCCCGTTGGTGCCGCCGTTGATGCGCCGAGTCACCGCCACGACGTCGTCGCGGTCAGCCAGGGCGTTCAGGCCCTTGCGCTTCCAGAACCAGCCGGCCGCCGAAACCGCCCAGGGCAGCTGGGCAACCAGCTCGGGGCTGCGCAGGAACAGGTCACCCTGCCCCATGGCGTTGCTGAAGGTCGCGTAGTTCTCGCGCCCGGTCAGCTGGATGAGCCCCCGGCCTTTAAAGCGCATGCCATCGCCCGGCTGCACGTTGCCCAGATCGGCCCGGCCTTCGTAGGCGCGGCCCGATGCGTACTCGGCCGCCGTCCGGAAGCCATCGGATTCATGCGCGACCTGCGCCAGAAAGTGCGCCTTCTGCAGCGCGGTCACGATGCCGAACTGGATGCAGGCATCCTCGAGGGGCTTGGCGTACTGACCGGCGCCCATGGCGGCTGCTACGGTTTCGGTGCTCACCATGGTGTCTCCGGAATAGGTGCCCGCCCCTCGACCGGCTTCGCTGCGCGGTGTGGTTGGTCCGGGGGGCTGCGGGCGTAGAGGGCCGATCACCACCGCTGCCTAGGCGCTGCCCGGCCTCCAAGGGCCGTGCGCAGACCGCCCGCCTGCGTGGACGCCAGCCCCAATCGCCTCACGGCGAGCGGAGGGGGTTTCGGCGCGGTGGTTGATCGGTGTTCTGGGTCCCGGAAACGCAGAAGCCCCAGCGCAGGGCCGGGGCTTCGGGGACAATTCTTGACAGTCGCAGAATTCGACCATTTGCTGCCGTCACTGTCAAGCGGCTTCGGCCCACCTCATACCTCGCAGGAGGTCCATCGCCCTCGAAAGCTCGTAGCGGTACTGGCGTGCCGTCAACGCGACAGGGTCGCCCTGCTGCCGCCCTGCTGGCTCAACGCCAAGCCGCTGCGCCATCTCCTTCTCGAACTGCTCGCATGCCATCCGAGCCTTGATCGCCTGGCTCACTGAGTTCGTGAACTCCACCCTGACGATGATCGACCTCAGAAGGCTCTGCCGCTGCAGCGATGAGAGCGCGCGATCCACCCAGCGAAGGTCATCCGGGACACCAAGGTCTACCGCGATCTCAGGGTTGTCGTGGGGGCGGTCCGCGTCGTTGGCCGCTCGTATTGGATCGGCAGCCCACAGTGGCACGACGCGCAGGCCCTTTACCCCGCTGCCGGCGGCCATCAAACGCCGGCGGTCACCGCCATCGCGATCCACAAGATCACGCATTGCACGCTCAGGGGTCTTCGGTGCCATGTCGCGAGCCCGCTCCAGCACATGCGCGCTGCGGTCGGCGCGGCTCAGGGCAAACCGATTCACCTGGGCGTGGCCCCAGCGGCGCAGTTCTTCGGTCAGCGGATCAGTGTTGCGCATCGCGCATGCCCTCCAGTACGGCGTCATCGAATCGGAAAACCGGCAGCTTGCTGTCGGTGTCGCAGGAGCCGGCCCGGTCAGGCCAGCCCTTGCAATGGAAGCCCGCGGCACCGGTGGCCCGGAACTGGCAGACCGAGCAGCGGCCGTGCTTCTGCACATAGGACCGGTACCGCTTTTGCATGCGGAGCTCAGCGCCGGTCATGCGGCGGCCTGGCCCATGGCCAGCTGGTGCTCAGCCCACAGGGCAATTAGGAGCGCGTCGGCCCGGCCGTTGTCCTTCTTCCGCTGCAGCTGGAACGCGGCGGCCGGGAAGCGTTGGATGGCCAGCAGCCGGGCGGCGTCTTTGTCCTGCCCGATCAAGCCGAAGCGGCGTTTCCACACTGCAGGAATGGCGCGCAGGTACGGCACGCCCATCACCTGCAGCACCGCGCGGACCTGGCCGTAGCTGTCGCCGAACCGGAATGCGCTGGTTCCGCCGTCGCCAGGGCGCGCGCCGACCTTCTCCAGCGCTGCCTGCAGCTGCGCACTCGGATGGGCCTCGCGCTGGGCGCGGATGAAGGTGGCTACCGCGCGGGCGTCGACCTCCTTCCAGCCGTCCACCTCGCGGGTGGGCATATCCAGGATCGGGCCAGGCACGCCGTCGATCAGGGTGGCCACTGCCCCGGACAGGCCCGGGTCGATGCCAAAGGTCAGGCGGCGGGTCGCCATGAGGTCTTCTCCAAGTGCTGTTCGATCAGGGTGTTCTGCAGGTCCAGCAGGTAGTCGTCGGTGCCGATCTCCTGCCGGAACCGATGCGGTTCGCGGGCGTAGCTGGGGCCATACCGATCAGCGCAAGCCGAGTGGCTGAGGCCGCCCATCGGCTCACCGACGTGGTGCCAGGGGCACAGGCCGATGGTGAAGTCGTGGCCCCGCCGCTTCTGTCCATGTTTGCCGCCGACCAGCAGGTGGTGTTCGTGGCACCCCATGTGGCCGAAGCCCAGCGCAAAGCAAGCGATGCAGCCAATGTCCTTGATGGCTTCTAGCCGGGCCTGCTGGGCCATGGTCTTGTTGCCTGTAGACCGTCCGCGCTTCATGCTTCGCTCCACAAACCACAGGGGGTTGCATGGATTGCTCTTTTATCGGTTGGTGCGCGTTGAAGCCTGAAGCGCAGGCCGCTTGGGTTCAGGCTGTTTTTTCGGTCGTCGCTATCGCAGCAGCGGTAGCGGTGCCTTGGTGGCAACATCGCCGCGACGCAAAGATTCGAGAGGAGCAAGCTGAGGCGAAAGCCGCCGGGCGTGCCGCTGCAGTTCTTACCGACGTCAGGAATCTGCGCTCCAACCTGTTGCGCATGATCGCTGCAATCGAATCCGTCGATCGCAAAGAAGACCGCATTGCTATCGGCTACCCTGGCGTTCCAAAAGGTCTGCAGGATCAGGCGAGCCTTCTTCCAGAGCTGGGCGCTGCTGGGACTAGTCTTCTCCGTGCAATCGGTCGATGCATGGAAGCTAGAGCGGTCCTTAGGAATGGTTTCATTGTTCGCGAGAAATTCCAGGACTTCGAGGATCACGTCCGCCATGCCGAGAGGCACGCTGAGGCTGCCCTGATTGCGATTAAAAAGATGCTGAGCTGAGGAACGACTCATGCTGCTCTCCCCTGCTGCCGGCCGTTGACCATCCGCCAGTAGTCCGCGCGCACGTCGTCCAGCATGACGTGCGCGTAGTGGTCACCGATCCAAGCGGTGATGCCCTTGAAGAAGGCGCCGAAGTCCTCCTCCTCCATCGAATCAAAGGCCAGGGACTGGGCCACCTTCACCGGAATGGTTCGGATCTCCGGCAGCACGCCAGACAGCACCTTGCGCGCGCCCGCGCCCAGCACCGTCTCTGCGGCATCCAGCAGAGCCTTCACCACCGGGCTGGCGTCCATCTCCACCATCTCGCAGCAGATTCCCGACTCCAGCTGCACCTGCTTCAGCGCGGCATGCGCGTCCAGGTCACGGAACGCCTCGACGTTGTCGACCAGCAGGTGCCCGATGACATGGGCCAGGCGATGGAACGCGGCATTGCGCGAGGCTTTGATCTCCAGCCGGTACTCATGGCCGACGCGGTAGCCGCGGTCCTTGGCGAGCCTGCGATCGATGTCGTTGCTCGGGGCAAACGCACCGATCTCCTCGCCCGTGGCTGGATCGACCAGGCGCAGGCAGATGGCGTAGATGGGCCGGCTGGCCCGCTTTGCGCGGATCTTCCGCGCAGCTGCTGTCATAGCGGTCATGCGTCATCTCCTGCGGCCATGTCCCGGCGGCTGCGCCGGCGGCGCCCCGGCGAGGGAACGTCGAAGTCATCGTCGCCACCGCCTGCAGTGGCCACGCCCTTGAGGCTGTAGTTCGGCCGGGGGCCGGTGTAGTCATCGAAGGCACTGCACTGCAGCCGGTGCTGCAGGTAGCAGGTGCCGGTCTCGCCCTGACGGTTCTTTGCCACGATCAGCTCGGAGATCCCCGGGGCACCGCAGGCATCCTTGCTGTAGTAGTCGTCGCGGTACAGGAAGGCGATCACGTCGGCGTCCTGCTCGATGGCACCCGACTCGCGGAGGTCGGCCATGCTCGGGCGCTTGTCGGTCTTGCTTTCCACGCCGCGGTTGAGCTGCGACAGCGCCATCACCGGGCAGTGCAGCTCCTTGGCCAGCCCCTTCAGCCGGCGCGAGATGTACGACACCTCCTCGTTCCGGTTATCCGATTTGGCCTTACCTGTCAGCAGCTGCAGGTAGTCGACGACGATCAGGCCCAGGCCACCCGGCACCTTGGCGTGCATGCGGGAGGCGCGCGCAGCCAAGGCATCGACCGACAGCGCGCCGCAATCATCGATCGCCAGCGGCAGCGACTGGATGTAGTTCCGGGCCTGCGAGAGCCGCGCCCATTCGTCGTTGTCCAACGCGCCCTTCTCGCGCATGCGGTTGAGGTCTACGCCGGCGTGCGCGGCCATGAGGCGCAGGCTCCACTGGGAAGCCGACATCTCCAGGCTGAAGGCTGCGACGTTCCTGCCGCCGGCAGCCGCGTCCTCGGCCCAGTTCAGCGCATGCGCGGTCTTGCCCATGGCCGGGCGTGCGCCCAGCACCATCAGGTCGGTCGGCTCCAGATACGGGATCTTCCGGCGCACGCTGCTCCACTTCGGCACCAGGCCCTGCGTGCCCTCACCGTGGTAGCGCGCTTCCATTTCATCCCACGCCTTCTGTACGCCGCTGCGCACCATCACCAGACCGCCGCTGCCGCTCGACTTCACGGTCAGGCTGGCCAGCTTCGTCGCCGAGGCGGACACGACCTCCTCCGCCTCGTCGTCGCTGGCGCTGTAAGCGCTGTCGGCGATGTCGGTGGTGGTCTCGATCAGCTGCCGGAGCAGTGCCTTGTTCCGCACGATCTCGGCATAGGCGCGGACGTTGGCCGCCGACGGCGTGCTGCCGGCCAGATCGTAGACGGTGGCCACCAGCTCCTGCGCGCCGATCTCGACGTTGGCCGTGATCCAGTCGCCCACGGTCACCACGTCGACCTCGCGCTTGAGGTCAGCCACGCCGCAGATACCCTGGTAAATCAGCTGGTTCTCGCGGCGGTAGAAGTCTTCCGGCGCCAGCTGGTCGCGGACCTGAGCCAGCGATTCGCCCACCAGCAGCAGCGCGCCGAGGACCGATTGCTCGGCCGGCACGGAATGCGGCGGCACGCGCAGATGGGCGACGTTGTCCAGGTAGTCGGGCACCGCGCTCATGCTGCGGCCCTCTCGCACAGGCCGAGATCGGAGGCGCAGCCGCCGCCGGCCTGCTGCTGGAAGAACAGATCGAACTGCCTGCCACCGCGGCTGGTTCGGCTCCATTCCACAAGGGTATCGATCCGCGAATAGGTACCGGGGCGGTCGACGTCGGTCGGGTCGGTCACCGCCGGGAAGAACGTTGCGCTGCCGCGCTTGTTGGCAGCAGCCACCACCGCCTCCCAGCTCCGAATCCGGTCGATGTGATCGGGGAACAGGTCAGCGATGTTGCGCAACTCCGACTTTCGGCAGTTGATGCACGGCATGCAGCCGACTCGGCCCATGCCGAGCGCATAGAGCGGGTTGGGCTTGATGCCATGACGGCGGTGCTGTTCCCAAACCTGCTGGACCGTCCAATCGAAGATCGGTCTCCATACCATCGAGCCCGCCTCATGGCGGTTGAACCTCGGCTGCCTTGCACGGTTGGCCGATTCCTCGGCGCGGATGCCCAGCCACTGCAGCACAGGACCAGTCTTCAGCATCGGCCCGACCACCTGGGTGGTGATCGGGATGGTCTTCAGTTCCTCGGTGCAGAACTGAGCCATGCGCGAGGGGAAGCGACCCTTGCTGATGCAAAGGTCCAGGAAGGGGTTGCCGGTAGGCTCATGCAGCGCGGCGGCCTGGCGAACGACTTCGTCGGGGATACCCTGATCCGGCCACTTCTGCAGGATGTATTCGCGGTGTTGCGCCAGCTGCCGGCTGAAGTCCGCGCGCACCGTCTCAACGACTGGGCCGCCGGTCAGGCGCGGCAGGTCGGCGACGTAGTCGTACACCCGCTGGTCCTCATTGCCGGTGTCGGCGAACACGGCACGGAACGGTCGGCCCAGCTCGATGGCGCGCAGGTACACCGCAGTGCTGTCCTTGCCGCCGGATACGTTCACCAGGTGCTGTATCCGGCTCATGCCGCCTGCTCCTGCAGGGCAAGCTGATCCTGCCGCTCACGTTCGCGCTCGGCATCGCGTTCCCGCTTGACCTGCACGCCAGCCGTCGTCAGCTCGCAGCCACCGCCGTTCGGGCACCACCAGAGCTTGAACCAGTTCCGGCGCACGGCATCGCGGAAATGGGCGCGCCAGTCCTTCTGCAGCTTGCCACTGTCCCGGTGCTTGATGGCGAACTCGCGCCAGGCCAGCGCCACGAACTCGCGCGGGATACCTGCGTCCTCGGCGAAGTCGAAGATCGGGTCATCAGTCCGGATCGGCCGCTCGCCGGCAGACCGGCAGGCGTCGATGAAGGCGCTGAAGGTGACCTTCTCCCGCTTCTGGCGGGTGACCTTGCCCTGACCAGATTCCCCACCTTGCGCCCCACCGGCGGCAGCCGGGGGGGTATGGGGGGTTTCTTCTTTTGGAGACGGATTCGGAGACGGAGACGGATTCGGAGACGGGGCAGTGCTAGAACCTGCTACTGGCATGTTTGAACCTGCTACTAGCAGACCATCCTCCTGCCCGCCCTGTGCTTGTAGCAGCTTGGCGGCATATTCTGGCATTAGGCGCGTAGCTTCCTGACGCCCGTGGCGACGGCACAGTGCCGCCCACTTCGCCTTGTCGGAGCGAGCCTCAGCACCAGCGGACCACGGCTGATGCTCAGGCCAGTCATGCAGCTGGTAGCCGCCCTCGCTGCCATCGAGGAACCCAACCGAGGCCAGTTCGCGCACCAGCGCATCGTTCTCGCCTGCCCAGTCGGCAGCCAGCTCGATGTCTTCGGCCGTCATGCCACTGAGGTCTCCATCGGGGCGGCTCGACCTCGCCCAGAGGATGAGGCACACCAGCGACCAGCCGGCGGCGGGGCCGAGCCGGCGCACCAGCTTCTTCGTCTTCGGGTGGCCCGGCAGCCCAGTGCTGAGGCGTGCGTCAGTGCTCATGCATCCTCCCGCAGCACCAATAGGCACCCGGCGAGATACCAAATCTGCCGCACATGGATCATGGCCTTGGCGGTGGCGTTCATACCCCACCCCGCTCCGCCGCTGCCTCAGCGTGCTGGCTCACCTGCACCATGGCGGCCATGACAAGAGCGCATGCCCTGGCGATCGCGTCCGATTCGTTGGGGGAGATCCTGCCGTCAGCCATGGCATCGGCAATCAGCTCAGCCAGATCGCCCTTCGCAGCGGCAGCGGATAGCAGAGCGGCGATCAGGCTGCCCGATTCCGGCGCTTCAACGCGCTGGGCAACGAAGCCGTGTTCTGCGCACAGGGCGTGCAGGATCCGGTAATCGCCGGTCCTGGCCATCAGCATGTCCGCCTCCTGCAGACTCAGCAGATTGCGGTCGGTGTTCGGGTTGACCTTGCCGCGCAGGGTCGCGGCGGACATGCCCATCCTGGGCGCCAGAGCCTCACTGCCACCGGGTTGCTGGTGGACGGTGTCGTAGGCGGCATCGGTGACATTCATGGGCGGTTTTCTCGATTGGAGACGGGGCGGCGACTGCGGCGCACCATCAGCGCCATGGACGAAATCAACTCAGGGAAGAAAGGCGCCCCTCTCCAGCGGCAGGCCCGCGGTCACCACACGCACGGGAAAGCTGGAGAGGGGCATAGATCGAGCTCAGGCAGCCTGGTCGTGCTGCTCGGGGTCGTTCGCCGGCGGCTGCCGGAAGTCGCCGAACAGGTCGGGACGCAGCGCCCTCGCCTGCCACTGCCGGCCTTCGGGCAGCGGCTCGTCCTCATCCCACCGCCCTACTGCCTGCTTGGTGGTCTGGAAGAAGCTCGCGAGCTGGGTGTCCTGAGCAAAGCCCAGGGCCGTCTTCGCCATTGCTTTGGTGATGGGCTCGTTCATGGCAGTGAGTAAACCACCGTTTACCAAATGACGTCAACCACTATTTACCACCTGCCGTCAACAATGGTTGACATGAGCATTGGTGAACGACTGCGAGAACTCCGCCTGGCCAAGGGCCTGACCCTTGAACAGGCTGGTGCCGTGGCCGAGACCACCAAACAGTCCATGTCCCAGATCGAAAAGGGCGTGACCAAGGAGCCTGGAGCTCTGCCGCTTCTTCGCTGGGCGCGCCACTACGGTGTCAGCGCGGAATGGCTCATTACCGGGAAAGGGAATCGCTTCGATGCCCCGTCTCAGGATTCGCGACCGGACTTCGACAAGATCGCCTCAGCGGTCAACGTGCTCACGCACTACCTGGAGCTGGTTAACGATCCACCGGAATGGGTGCACGATCCGATCCTCCTGGAGACCGCTTACATGGTCGTGGAGGAGTTCGGTGAGCCATCAGCGCCCAACAACGTCCTCGACCTGACGAAGCTACTGTTTAAGCGCCTCAGGGGGTCGAAGGATGAGCAACAAGAAGTTCGAGGAACTGGCACAGCGGCTCGCCGCTAGGACTGAGCAGCTGCGCTCAGAGAGACCTCCCGCACGCCCTGCCCTGCACCTGGTGCGCGGTACCAAGGCGATTGATCCGGATGAAATCCTAGCGGCCGGTTGCCGGGGGCAGTCCGCGATCATGGTCGAGTGGCACTGCCGCATGATCCGCAATATCCGGCGGCGCTGCGGCGAGGCCGGCCAGCACATCATCGATCAAGCCTGCCGCGGCGTGGCTGGTATTGAGAGCCTGCCGCATGAAGATCTGATCCAGCTCCACAAGGACATGGAGCGGGCGGAGGAGTGCTTGCGGGAGGGCATTTCGTTCCACGACGCAGGCCTCCTTCGCACCCACTACGGGTGACAGGGAACCTGCGGGATCAACAGAAACGGCCACCCGCGCAACCGTAACCACGCTGGACACATAGGCCCTGACCCTTCCCCGGAGGTGCTCAGGGCTTTTTTTTGCCTTGTCGGTAAATTGTTGTTGACTTTTCAAAGTAAACGATGATTTACTGCGATCCGTCGACCAGCACCGTGCTGGACCGCCGGAGCCCGAGATGGACCACACCGCCCACAAACCAGCTGTCCAAGCCCTCCACCCCGAGGCAGACGTTCGCCGCCACCGCCGGAACATCCCGGTCGTCATCGCCAACCTGAAGGCAACTGGCCTGAACATGCCCGGCGTGGACAGCGCCTACCGCGCGGCTCTGTTCGCCGGGGCCACCGATGAGATGGCTTGGGAAGCGGCCCGCCGCCATGAGCTGGTGCTGATTGGCTTCCCCGACGAAATCTCCGACGCCGCCACCGACCTGAGCAAGGTCCAGTCGATGCGTAAGCGCCGCCAGGCGCTGATCGATACCTGCCGTGCCCTGCCCAACCCGTTCGCGCTGGGCGCCGACGTGCAGGTGGCGGCATGAGCCGTCCCCTCTCCGTCTCGGAAATTCTGGACCGCGCCGGGCTGGCACTCGAAGCCGTGGCCACTGCAACGATGCTGCCCGGTGACATCCAGAGCGTGCAGGACTTTGAACAGGCGCGCGCAGCGGTCGCCGAGCTGATTGACGCAGATTCGGAATACGACAGTGCCCGCGCCGCATGGCTCGCCGACCACTCCAAGCACGACAAATTCCTTGCAGCCCACACGGCGTGGGATCGCCGTGCAGCTGCGCTCGCCCGCGTCAAAGGAGAAGCCGCATGAGCACCAACGTTCGCCAGATCCGCGAGTTCCAGGCCGTGCGCGATGCGATCGCCAGCACCGGCCTCAGCCCGGCCCCGCTGTTCCGCCGCCTCAACGATGAGCAGCGCCGCGGCAACCGTGGCCTGTCCGTGGTCGACAACGCGCTGCGCCTGCGCCGCCAGTTCCGCGACGAATTCACCAACCAGCCTGGCCCGGAGGCCGCATGAGCGACAAGACGTCCCAGTTCGAGGATCTGCTGAAGGCGGATACCGCCAGCATGTCGGTCGAGTTTATGGCCTACGGCGCGGTGATCGGTCTGATCGTCGGCATCGCCGGCACGCTGATCCTGCAGGACATGCTCCAGGCGGTGTTCCAGTGAGCCGCGCACAGCTTGCCGCCGTGCTGGCCGTGTTCGCCCTGGGCGTGCTGCTGGGTGTTTCCATCGCCGCCATCTTCATCTTCCGCGATGTGCTCGCCACCGTCTTCGCCGCCGGCGCATTTGCCGCCTGGGTGATCTGGGCCATCTGCGCCGCGTGGAAGCACCTGATCGAACTGCTGTCCCCTTCCACCAGCAGCGATAGCCCCGCCGTGACCGAGCCGGCGGAAGACCTGCAGTAAGCCACTGCCGGCCCGGCCGGCTCAACCGACGAGGTCCACATGTTCCACCTGAAGAACAACCCGGCGGCCGTCTCCAACGTGAACCTGCGCATCGAGAAGCACGGCGATGAGCGGCACCTGGCGGTCGACCTTTCCATCACCACCAGCACCAGCAACCTGGTGCTGGACCACTTCGACAAGGAACTGCGCAAGGCCCTGTTCCGGAAGCCGGGCAAGGGCGAGCAGCAGTCGCTGCCGACCATCGGCGACCACCTGACCGAGATCAAGATCCCGAGCCTCGAGCCCATCAAGGTGGGCCACGAATTCAAGGGCTTCGAGCTGCAGATCGACGGTGAGCTCGACAACACGCAGCCGATCTTCCTGGTGGACGTGAAGCTCAAGAAGTTCGTCATCGCCCCGAAGGAAGGCGGCAGCGTCGAGCTGACGTTCAAGGCCTCGGCCAGCGTCACCCCCGACGAAGTCGCCGAGCTGACCGAAGCGCTGATCCGCGAAAACGTGGTCCTGACCCTGCAGCCCGGCCAGGCCAACGAAATCACGCAGCAGGAAGACCTCGCTGCCTGATCCCCCCGCCCTGCGCTTCCCCCCCCCTGTGGCGCATGGCTGACAGCCCGGAAAGACGGGCAACCCTCTACCCGCCCTGGAGCACAACATGACCAGCACCACCCCGGCCACCGGCCGCATCCAGCTGTTCGACGTCGACAGCTCGCAGATCCACAGCATCGGCCACGACGCCGCCACCAACACCCTCGCCATCTGCTTCAAGCGCGGCAGCGGTCCTGCGCGCGGCCCGGGCTCGGTCTACCACTACGCCAACTTCAGCGCCGAGGAGTTCCAGGCGTTCAAGGACGCCGAGTCCATCGGCAAGCACTTCGGCGCGTACATCAAGCCGTTCCCGGAGAAGTACCCGTACCACAAGGTCGCCGAGCAGCAGCAGGCCGCCTGACCGAACCCAGACGGCGGGGCTGCAGCAGCAGCGGGCCGCGCGGGAGACGTAACCCGCCCCAGCGAAAGCTCATGGGTAAACGAGTGGTGCGGATGCAACGCCGCTGACAGCCGGGAAAGACCGGCATCCATCCGACTGCAGCCCCACCGTATCAGGTTGAAGACCAACCCCACGATGGGCACCGACGACGCGGCAGCACTGGCAAGGCACTGGCGGGCAGCACCAGCCGCTATCTGAGGACCAGGCGCGGGGCTGCAGCCGGATGGATCGCAACACCAACCCACAACGCCGGCAGCCCCCGGCAGGAGATACAGCCCCATGAATGCCCAGGTACAGGAAGGCCAGCTCGTCCCCGAGGAGGGCATGGCCGCGATGATCAACCGCTCGGAAATCGAGCAGCAGATCAGCACCGCCCGCCGCTTCCCCCGCTCGCTGAAGAAGTTCCGCGACGAAGCCATCCAGATGGTCACCCTCAGCCAGAGCATCGCTGAGCAGTGCGTCTATGCGCTGCCGCGCGACGGCAAGACCATCGAAGGCCCTTCTGCCCGCTTCGCCGAGGTGATCGCCTCTGCCTGGGGCAACAACCGCGCTGGAGCCCGCGTCATCGATGACAAGGGCGAGTTCATCATCGCCCAGGGCGTGTTCCACGACCTGGAGCGGAACGTCGCCATCACCTACGAGGTGCAGCGCCGGATCGTGGACCGCCAGGGGCGTCGCTTCAAGCCCGACATGATCGGCGTGACCGCGAATGCGGCCTGCTCTATCGCGCTGCGCAATGCTGTGCTGAAGGGCGTGCCCAAGGCCTTCTGGGAGGACATGTACGTCGAGGCACGGAAGGTGATCATGGGTGACATCAAGACGCTGGCCAACCGCCGCGCCGATGCCCTCGCCCACTTCCAGCGCTTCGGCGTCACCGCCGAGCAGGTCTGCGCGAAGCTGGGCGTGGCCGGCGTCGAAGACATCGGTCTGGAACACCTGGTCCTGCTGCGCGGCATCGTCACCGCCATCAAGGAAGGCGACACCACGCCGGAAGATGCCTTTGCCATCGAAGGTGCGCCCGCCGCCCAGAAGAAGACGCTGGCGGCCTACACCGATGAAGCGTTCGCCGCAGCGCTGCCGCAGTGGGAAGCCGCCATCAAGGCAGGCAAGAAGACGCCCGAGGCCATCATCACGATGGCGCAGACGAAGGGCACGCTCAACGACGCGCAGAAGAAGCAGATCCTCGACCTGGTCGAAAAGCCCGATGGTGCGCAGCAGACCGGCCCGGCCGTGGCTGAGGAGGTTGCCGAATGATCACCGTCGACTACATCCAGGGCACGCAGGAATGGCATGCGCACCGCGCGCAGCACCTCAATGCCAGCGATGCGCCGGCGATGCTCGGTGCCTCCACGAATCACTCCCGCACCGACCTGATCCGCGAGCTGGCCGCAGGCGTGCCGCGCGAGTTCAGCGACTTCGTCCAGGAGCGCGTCATCGACCCGGGCCATGAGTTCGAGGCACAGGCCCGTGCTATTGCCGAGGAGCTGATTGGCCAGGAGCTGTACCCGGTCACCGGCGTCTCCGGGAAGTACTCGGCCAGCTTCGACGGCCTGACGCTCCTCGAGGACATCGCCTGGGAGCACAAGCGCCTGAACCAGACGCTGCGCGATGCCATGTTCGACGGCTGCACCGGCACCGACCTGCCGCTGATGTACCAGATCCAGATGGAGCACCAGGCGATGGTCTCCGCATGCGAGCGTGTGTTCTTCATGGCGTCCGAGTGGCGGCAGGCCTCGGGCGGCTGGCAGCTGGTGGAAGAGCGGCACTGCTGGTACACGCCGAATCCGGAGCTGCGCGCGCGCATCGTCGCAGGCTGGGCCCAGTTGGAAGCCGACGTGGCAGCTTTCGAGCCCGGCCCGGCCAGCGAGCCTACGCCGGTCGGCCGCGCGCCGGAGACGCTGCCGGCGCTCAGCATCCAGGTCACGGGCATGGTCACTGCCTCCAACCTTGCAGAGTTCAAGGAGAACGCGCTGGCCGTGCTGGGCTCGATCAACCGGGAGCTGCAGTCCGATGAGGACTTCGCCAATGCCGAGAAGACGGTCACCTGGTGCAAGGGCGTCGAGGAACGGATCGAGGCAACGAAGCAGCAGGTGCTGGGCCAGACAGCAGATATCGACGCGGTGTTCCGCACGATGGATGACGTGGCCGCCGAGACGCGCAAGATCCGCCTGGAGCTGGACAAGCTGGTTGCGAAGCGGAAGGAAGAGCGCCGCACGGAAATCGGCAACACCGCCCGCCGCGCGGTGATCGACCACATCCACGCTATCAACGAGACGCTGGGCGCGCACGCTGTCCCGATGCCCGCGACGCTGATCGCCGATCTCCAAGCTGCGATCAAGGGCAAGCGCTCCTTCTCCAGCATGCAGGACGCCGTCGATACGGTCGCCAACAACGCCAAGATCACCGCCAGCCAGGCGGCCGACCGCATCCGGGCGAACATCCGGGTCATGGACCTGGAAATGGGCAGCTATGCGGCCCTGTTCCCGGACGCCGTGCAGCTGTGCTCCACGAAGTCGCCGGAAGACCTGCGGAACCTGATGGACGTGCGCATCACCCAGCACAAGAAGGCCGAGCAGCAACGTCTGGACGACGAGCGCGAGAAGATCCGCAAGGAGGAAGAGGCTCGCGCGCAGAAGAAGGCAGCCGACGACGCCGCAGCCGCTGCAGCTGAGCAGGCCGCCCAAGCAGCTCAGGCGGCACAGCCGGCAGCAACCGAGCAGCAGACCGGGCCGGTGGCAGCCGCGGCACCGGTGCGCACTGCGCCGACGGCAGTGGTCAGCACACCGGCACCGGCCGCTGCACCGCGCGAGGTGGTCAAGATCAAGCTGGGCGATATCAACGCGCGCATCGCCCCGCTCTCGATCAGCGCCGACGGGCTGGCCATGCTGGGCTTCAAGCCGATCAACGCAACCGGCGCCGCGAAGCTGTACGACCAGGCGCAGTTCCCGGCCATGTGCCGGGCCATGATCGACGGCCTGCAGGACGCGGCCAACAGCTACCCGCTGGCCGCCTGATGGAACTCTGGCGCACCAGCGAACTGCGGGTTCTGCGCCAGATGGAGGGCCGCGACGCGATGACCGTCGCGGCTGCCCTCGGGCGCTCGCCCCGCGCGGTCCAGGACATGGCCCGCTGCCAAGGGATGCCGGTACCGCGCCAGCCTCACGGCCGGTACTGGCCGGTCACCACCAAACGCCGCGCCCGGCAGCTCCGGGCCAGCGGCAACACCGTCAACCAGATCAGCGCCGCGCTGGGTGTCCCGTTCGGGACCGTGCGCCGCTGGGTCTACGAAGGAGCAGCAGCATGACCAGCATCCACGTGAAGCCCGTCTTCAGTGGCGCGACCGACCGCGAGAAGGACCAGGCCCGGCAGAAGCTGGCCAGCGACATGGCGCGCTTCGCCGCCGCTGGCGGGCAGGTCCAGGTTCTCGGCACCACCGGCATCGACAAGAGCACGATCAGCCGCCGGCAGGTGGTCGAGGGTGCCCACGGCCGCCGCGCTGGGAAGAAGGCGGTCAGCGCATGATCCGCCGCCACCAGCTGTTCCGGCATGAGCCGCACAACGACATCTACGGCGACTGCCACCGTACTGCCATCGGCTGCCTGCTCGATCTGGAGCCGTGGCAGGTTCCCCATTTCGTCCAGCTCGGCCATACCGTGCCGGGCTACAGCTGGGAGGCTGGCCAGGCCGAGTTCTTGGCACAGCACGGCCTGTTCGCCGTCGACCTCTACTTCGATGGCAGCTCCCTCGAAGGCGTGCTGGGCTTCATGCAAAACCGGAATCCGAAGGCCTTCTACCTGCTGGCCGGCCAAAGTCCCAGAGGGACCGATCACTCCGTCATCTGCTGCGGCGGCGGCTTCGAATGGGATCCGCACCCTGATGGCGGGTTTTTGGTTGGCCCGATGTCGCACGGCTTCTACGAGATCACCTTCCTGCTGCCGATGGCGATGCAGATGAAGGAGGCAGCATGAGCCGCCACATCGCCCGCCGCGCGCCCAAGGAAACCTTGGGCTTCGCCTGGGGCCGGTTCCCGACCACGGACGGCAGCGCCGTCACCTGGCGCCTGTACCGCCGCGACCACCGCCGTGCACTGCACATGCACGTGCTGACCTTCTTCGCGCATGAGGACCGCGCGGTGATCGCTGCCCACCTGCGCCGCGCGCGCCGCTATCTGCGCGACAAGGTGGACGACATCGACCTGCTGGCGATGGGGGTGGCTGCGTGATTTCAGTCATCAGCCTTTTCAGAGAGCACAGAGCGGGCGCTGTCGAATGCCTCTTGGTAGCTCTGTTGCTCAACCCCGACGAACCGGCGGAAATCCCCTGCAAGGGTGATCGACATCAGCAGGAGCTCCGCAGTGTGCGCCCGAATTCTGGACAGGTCCTTTCTGTCGCCCTTGTAGGTGAACCTGGCGCCGCCCTGTGCCGGGCTGGCGAACTGGGCGCCACTCCGAGCTTCCACGCGACCAGCAACGGCATTCAGCGACTGGCACGCGCCGATCATCGTAGCGAGATCCGCGCCGAGCACGTCCGGCAGGTTATGGATTCGCTCTTGGGACCGCTCGGAGGAAGGCATCAGATTTTCCTGAGCTTCGCTCAAGGCCGATTTGAACACCGGAAGGTTTCGGATAGTCACGGGGCCGGACGTATCCATAGCCTGATTGAGCATCCGAAGGATCATCTCCAAACGACCTGGGAGGGAGGCCACTTCACTGAGAAGCAACCTCCCAAGAACTCGCGCCGTCTCTTCACGCAGCCTCACAGCCTCTCTCTGCTGTTGCTGGGCGATGTCCTTGGCGTCCTCTGCAATCTCGGTAGCTCGTTTGGAAGTTCGGTTTGCCGACACCGCTACGAGGATCGTTCCTGTAGCCGCCCCCAACCCCACCAGAACGGCAGCCCAGTCCGCCACGTTCCCCCAATCCACCGCGAGCGGGCATATCGCCATCGCCATTTCCCCCTGTCCATGTTGGAGCCGATTCTGCCATGACCTACATCCATCCGAACGACCGGGTCTACGCGCTGGAGCGCGCTCTGGCCGCCGCCGTCGTCCAGGGCGAGGACCGCAAGGTGCAGGACGACCTGCGCGAGATCCTGGCCGAAGCCCGCCGCGAGGCCCGGGGGTGAGCGGCCTGGTGCTGGTGCCGGCGCCGAAGGATCCGGGCGTACCGGCCCGCATGCGGCAGCCGACGAAGGACGCCTATCGCCAGTGGCTGACCCAGGCCAACGAGCGCATCGAGCAGCTGCAGGCCGAGGTGGCCGAGCTGCGCGCCGGCGGCAGCACCAGCACCACCCGGCCCGGGCTGGTCACCGACCTGGTCACCGCCGCCTCTGCCCTCGGGCACCACGAAACGCTGCGCAGCAGCAGCGACGAAACCATCGACTACTGGCGCACGCGCGTTGAGCAGCTGCGCGCCGAACTGAACGGAGAACACCATGGCTGACGGCTCCCGCGCCCCAGAGATCCGCGTTGCACGCAAGACCCGCCCGATGCTGGTGGCCGACCTGTTCTGCGGCGCCGGCGGCCTGTCCAACGGCACGGCCCGCGCCATGCGCCAGCTGGGCCTGCCGGTGCAGATGATCGGCGTGAACCACTGGCCGGTCGCCATCGAGACGAACCGCCGAAACCACAAGGAGCACGCCGACCGCATCCACTGCGCGGACCTGGAATCGGCTCTGCCGCTGACCATCGTCCCAGAGGGTCGCCTGGACCTGCTCACGGCTGCCCCGTCCTGCGTCTTCCACAGCCGCGCGCGCGGCGGCCGGCCGGTGCACGACCAGCAGCGCATGGACCCGTGGCACGTCGTGCGCTGGTGCACCGAGCTGCGCGTCGCCCGCGTGCTGGTGGAGAACGTGCCGGAGTTCATGGACTGGGGCCCGTGCAGCCTGGTCACCGGCCGGCCGATCAAGTCGCGCCGCGGCGAGTACTTCCGCGCGTGGGTTGCCGCCTTGGAGGCCGTGGGCTTCAAGGTGGACTGGAAGGTCGTCTGCTGCGCCGACTTCGGCGACCCGACCACCCGCCGCCGCTTCTTCCTGATCGGCCGCAGCGACGGCAAGCGGCTGTCCTGGCCGGAGTTCACGCACGATCGCGTGGGCGGTACCGACCTGCTGGGCAGCCGGCCGCGCTGGCGCGGTGCACGCGAGGTCATCGACTGGACCATGACCGGCAAGAGCATCTTCACCCGCACCAAGCCGCTGAAGCCGAACACCCTGCGCCGGATCCTTGCCGGCGCGGTGAAGTACAGCTGGCCCCGGCCCTACATTGATGCCGTGCAGGCCCTGCTCGATGGCCATGCCCCGAAGCTGGTTTTCACCCGCGCAGAGGCCGTGGCCTTGGGCCTGGTCAGCGCGGATCCGATGCTGGTCCACCTGCGTGGCACCAGCGAGCAGCACCTGCAGGCCACGGCGAAGTCCGCCGACGAGCCGCTGCCCACGCTCACCGCTGGCGGCAGCCACATTGGACTGGTGCTGGCCACCAGCAGCGGCGGTGCCGCGCGCGACCTCGACCAGCCCCTGCCGACCATCACCACTGGCGGCGCAGGTGCCGACCGCCCCGGCTGCGCACGTCCGCAGCTGGTGGAGCCGATCATCGTGCCTACGTCGAACACCAGTAGCGCCGGGGTGCCGCGCTCCGCCGCTGAGCCGATTCGCACGGTGACCACCGCCAAGGGCGGCGACCAGGCGCTGGCTGTGCCGCTGGTGGCCCAGTACTACGGCGCCACGGCCACCGCGCAATCCGTAGCTGAGCCGGTGCCGTCAGTGACCACCAAGGCCCGCTTCGGCTTGGCCGAGCCGGTGGTGATGCGCGGGAACGTTGGCACCGGCCGTACTGGCGACATGCGGCCGGCCAGCGAGCCCATGCCCACCATCACCTGCTCCGAATCCCTGGCTCTGGCCGAGCCGTTCACCATGCCGGTCACCCACCACGGCGGCGAGCGCGTGCGCGGCGTCGATGAGCCGCTGCCGACCATCACCGGTGCCAACCGGGGCGAACTGGGCCTGGCTGCAGCTGCAGCAGACGTGGCCGATGAGGTCCGCATCGACATCAACTACCGGATGCTGCACTGGCGCGAGCTGGCCCGGGCCACGTCGTTCGATGACGAGGGCGAGGTCTACGACTTCGCCGGCAACGCCACCGAGATCACTAAGCAGATCGGCAACGCGGTCCCGAACCGCACCGCGAAGGCGCTGGCCCTCGGCCTGATGAGGGACGCCGCATGAGCACCCGTCGCCAGCACGCCAACAACGGCATGGCCGCCGGTGGCCGGCCCATCCGCATTCCCCGCTCGGTCGACAGCGTGCGCGCGCACCTGAAGCGGCACCTGGTCGAGGAAGGCAAGCGCATGCAGGACCTGGCCGACGCCTGGGGCTGCTCGAAGCACAACGTCTACGACCTGTTCTACCGCGACCGGCCCATCTCCCCAAACCACATCGAGCTGGCCGCGAAGCTGCTGGGCTTGGACGAGTTCGACACCAACGAGCTGCGCCTGCTCGGTGCCCGCGAGGCCGGCTGGCAGATCGACCCCAACTTCCTTCTGGAGACGCACGCATGAACACCACGATGGCAGCAGGCGCCAGCGAGCGCCTGGACTCACAGATCGCCGATGCCCTGTTCGGGCAGCCGGGCATGAGCAAGATGGACGTGGCCAACCGGCTGCGGGAGCTGCGTGGCGATGGTGCACCGGTGCTGGCCAATGTCGGAAATCCGGTATCGCCCTCCCCGGCTGTCCTGGAGGATGCTCCCGAGATTGAGCAGCTGAGAAAGCTCGTATCCAGCATCCTCAGCACGGTTTCGCTGGGCTACCAGACCGGTCCCTACGCCTACGCGGGCGAGGACTTTGGGGGCTACCTGCGCGAGGCTGCCAGCAACTGCCGAACGATCATGCGGGGGCTGTCCGCCCTCGCCGCCCGCCAGCCGGTGGGGCAGGAGCTGAGGATGCTCGCCTATTCCACGCCGCTGCGCGAGGCGGCTTTTCGGGCGCTCGGGTTCATCGACCGGTCGAACGAGCATAGTGAATCCGCCTTCCACCAACTTCGGCGCGCCCTGCTCGATGACGCCGCCCCGCCCGCGCAGGCCGTGGACCTGGGGCAGTTCCGCTGGGCCGTCGAGCTTTCCCGACAGCACCATAGCCATGGATCTGCGCTCAATGAGCAGGTGATCGCCGAGTGCGACCGACTGCTGGCCCTGATCGACAGCAAGGCGGTGGGCAATGGCTGACCCCTACCGCGACTTCCTCGAGCGCAAGGTGCGTGTCGCTCCTTCGCTGGGCTTCGATGTGCAGCCGGAGGACGTATCCCCGATCCTGAAGCCCCACCAGCGCGACAGCGTGGTGTGGGCGTGCCAGGGCGGCCGGCGCGCACTGTTCCAGCGCTTCGGCCTGGGCAAGAGCTTGCAGCAGCTGGAGATCTGTAGGCTGGCCCGCCAGCACCAGGGCGGCGCGGTCGGTATCGTCATCCCGCTGGGTGTCCGGCAGGAGTTCCGCCGCGATGCGGCGATGCTGGGCATGGAGACCCGGTTCGTGCGCTCCAGCGGCGAGGTCGACCCCGAGTTCGACGGCGTGCACCTGACCAACTACGAATCCGTGCGCGACGGGAAGCTGGATCCCAACCTGTTCTCCGCGGCCAGCCTCGATGAGGCGTCGGTGCTGCGCAGCTTCGGGTCGAAGACCTACCAGCAGTTTTTGACCCTGTTCGATGACGTCCGGTACCGGTTCGTCGCCACCGCGACGCCGAGCCCGAACCGCTATAAGGAGCTGATCCATTACGCCGGCTTCCTGGGAGTCATGGACACCGGCCAGGCCCTGACCCGCTGGTTCAAGCGCGACAGCACCAAGGCGAACAACCTGACCCTGTACCCCCACAAGGAGCGCGAGTTCTGGCTGTGGGTGGCGAGCTGGGCCCTGTTCCTGCAGCGGCCGTCAGACCTGGGCTACAGCGATGAGGGGTATGACCTGCCCGCCCTGCAGGTGCACTTCCATGAGGTTCCGGTCGACCACGGCAGCGCCGGTACTGAACGGGACGGCCAGGCCAAGATGTTCCGCGATGCCGCGCTGGGGGTGATCGATGCCGCGCGCGAGAAGCGCGACACGCTGCCCGCGCGCGTGGCTGCGGTGCAGGAGATCGTCGGCGCCCGGCCGGACGACCACTGGCTGATCTGGCACGACCTCGAAGCCGAGCGCCACGCCATCGCTGCAGCGGTACCGGAGGCGGTCAGCATCTACGGCGACCAGGATCTGGATGAGCGCGAGGCGGCGGTGGTGGCCTTCAGCGACGGCGAGACCCGGATCCTGTCGGCAAAGCCGGTCATCGCCGGCAGCGGCTGCAACTTCCAGCGGCACTGCCACCTGGCCGTGTACGCCGGCATCGGCTTCAAATTCAACGATTTCATCCAGTCGATCCACCGTATCCAGCGGTACCAGCAGCAGCACGGCGTCGAGGTGTGGATCGTCCACGCTGAAAGCGAGCGCGAGGTGCTGGCCAGCCTCATGGAGAAGTGGAAGCGGCACGAACAGATGGTGGAGAAGATGAGCGAGATCATCCGGGAATACGGCCTGAGCAAGGCCGCCATGGCGCAGGTGCTGCAACGCTCGATCGGCGTGGAGCGGATCGAGGCCAGCGGCGAAGGCTGGACGGTGGCCAACAACGACTGCGTGCTGGAAGCGCGCGGCATGGCCGAGGACAGCGTCGACCTGATCGTGACCTCGATCCCCTTCGCCAACCACTACGAGTACAGCCCCAGCTACAACGACTTCGGGCACACCGACGACAACGCGCACTTCTGGGCCCAGATGGACCACCTGGCGCCGGAGCTGCTGCGCGTGCTGAAGCCGGGCCGGATCGCCGCCATCCACGTGAAGGACCGGATCCAGTTCGGCTCGGTCACCGGCGCGGGCGCCCCGACCGTGAGCCCCTTCCATGCCGAGACGATCTTCCACTACCGCCAGCACGGCTTCGACTACATGGGCCTGATCACCGTCGTCACGGACGTGGTGCGCGAGAACAACCAGACCTATCGCCTGGGCTGGTCGGAGCAATGCAAGGACGGCACGAAGATGGGCGCCGGCTCCCCGGAGTACATCGTGCTGCTGCGGAAGCCGCAGACCAACCGGTCGAAGGGCTATGCCGACGAGCCGGTGCGAAAGGAGAAGGCCGCCTACACCAGGGCGCGCTGGCAGGTCGACGCGCATGCGTTCTGGCGCTCCAGCGGCAACCGCCTGATGACCGCCGAGGAGCTGGCCAAGCTGGGCCCAGGCAAGCTGGCCAAGATCTTTACCCAGCACAGCCTGGCCGATGTCTACGACTACGAGGCCCACGTGCGCATCGGCGAGCAGCTGGAAGCACGCGGCGCGCTGCCCTCCGACTTCATGTCGCTGGCTCCCGGCAGCCACCACCCGGACGTGTGGCACGACGTGAACCGCATGCTGACGCTCAACGGCGACCAGACCAAGAAGGGCTTGGAGAACCACATCTGTCCTCTGCAGTTCGACATCGTGGACCGCCTGATCGAGCGTTACAGCAACCCGGGCGAACTTGTGTTCGACCCTTTCGGCGGCCTGTTCACCGTACCGTACCGCGCCCTGAAGCTGCGCCGGCGCGGCCGGGCTGCCGAGCTGTCCACCGGCTACTTCTTGGACGGTGTGAAGTACCTGCAGGCCGCCGAGCGGGAGATGTCGATGCCGGACCTGTTCGAGGGCCTGGAGCCGCACATGGATGAAGCGGCATGACCACCGACCTGCTGCAGGGCACCGACGTGCCCGACTTCCGCGAGGTGGGCCACGTGCTGGCCAGCCTATCAGGGGTCGACCTCGGCAAGGTCAGCAAGGCCGCCGTGCGCGCGTGGGAGGCGCGGGGCCTGGCCCTGATCGAACTCTCCCGAGGGGACCGGGCCGAAGCCGAGCGGATCATGGCCCCCGTATCGAAACGCCGCCGCCGCGGCACCAATCTGGCCGCCGCCGGCGCGCCGAAGGAGAAAGCATGAACGACCCCATCGCCCTGCCCCGCGTCCCCAACCTGCTCCGCCTGAAGGAGGTCAGCGCAAGGACCGGGCTGGCCAAGAACACCATCTACGACCGTATCCGCCGCGGCGAGTTTCCTGCGCAAATCGACCTCGGCGGCAACTGTTCGGCCTGGTCGGAGGACGAAATCAACGCATGGATTTTGTCCAAAATGGAGGCCCGCAACGTGGATGAGCGCGGCCTGCCGAAGGCAGCATGATGCGGGGGCATATCTGGGGGCATGTCACCGCCCCCACATCTCAAAACCCCTGCGCCACAATGGATTCGCCGCATAGCGGGATTCCCCTTGGCTCCACCACTATTCAGAAGAACCCGTAGATCTCCGCGATCTGCGGGTTTTTTCTTTTCAGCACCCGGGGCTCAGGCCGGCTCCTCACCGCCATCCTTGCGATGTGGACTGCGCGAGTGCCTATCGCGCACCTGTTGATCGCGCTGCCCCGGCCGCTGCTTGGCCACATCGTCCTGCTTCCTGTCCTGGCGGCTTTCCTGGATGCCCTGCTTCGGGTCCTGATCCTTGCCTCGCTCGTTCATTGAAATCTCCCACGCCGGCGGCGGGCCCACGTTGCCCACCACGCTAGAGGTTGCCGGGTAAGCCGCAGGTCAGTCCTGCGCCAACGTCATGTGCAGGCACTGGCTTGCCGCCACGGCCCCGCGCAGCCAGAATCCGGGGCACCACGCCCACCGGTATGCCATGCCCTCTTCTGCCCAGCACGCAGCCCACGCGTTGCCGATGCTCCTCGATGCGACCAAGGGCAGCATCCAGCTCGGCAACCTGCCGACGTTGATCTGCCCCACCCTGTCACTGGAGGAGGCGCGCATCGACTTTGCCACGCTGATGCGAGGAGAGCGCGATGTCGGCACCGGCTATCACTGGCTCAGCCTGCACCAGCTCAGTCTCGGCGGTGCGCCCGCTGGCATCAGCCTGTGCTTCCACGGGCAACAGCTCGACATGGTGACAATGGGCGTCGATCTACCCGGTGCAACGTTGGAAGACGGCTGGCCGACCCAGGCCGCGATCGATGCCGAAGTCGCCTTCATGCGCCGCACCCTGGGTGCGGCGCTGGGTCGCAAGCTGGCCGGCGGCCACGCCCGGTTCGGCTGGGGCGAAGCCTGGGCCCGTTTCGATCCGAAAGGCTTCATGGCCAGCAGCGGTATCCGCTACGCGCCACGCTCCTGACCCCGCTCAGGTACGTGTGATCGACACCCCACCTTCCACACGCATCGCGGTTCCGGTAACGAAACTGCTTTCATCGCTGGCCAGGAACAGCGCCGCGTTGGCGATCTCCTCCGGCTCGGCCATGCGCTTCAGTGCGTGCAGCGAGCGCACGAAGTCGCGGGCATCGCCGGTGGGTGCGGCCTGCCGCCCCATCTCGGTATCGGTGCCACCGGGCAGCAGCACGTTGCTGCGCACGCCGCGCGCGCCGTATTCGGCAGCGATCACCTGGCTCAGGCCGATCAACCCGGCCTTGCTCGACGCATAGGCCGCCATGCCCGGGAATCCCACGGTGTGGCCGACGAAGGTACCGACGAACACCAGCGAGCCGCCGCCGCGCGCCAGCAGTGCCGGCAACTGCGCGCGTGCCGCATGGAAGGCGGCATCCAGATTGGTCGCCATCACTTCGCGCCAGGCGTCCACCGGGAACTCCGCCGCCGGCACGCCCGGGCCAAGCATGCCGGCATTGTTGAGGGCGATATCCAGGCCGCCGAATGACTGCTGGGCCAGGTCGACCAGCGCCTGCGCCGTACCCGGGTCGGCCACGTCGGCGGCATGTACCACGGCTTCGCCACCGGCGGCGCGAATCTGCTCGGCCAGCGCCTGCAGCGGCTCCGGCCGCCGTGCGTTGAGCACCAGCTTTGCCCCTTCGGCAGCGAAGCGCAGGGCGCTGGCGCGGCCGATGCCGGCGCTGGCACCGGTGATGAGAGCGATCTTGTTGTTCAGGCGCATGGTCGTGGTACCGGTTGTGAAGTGGCCGCCACGATGCCGCGCCTCTCCCCTGCCAACACTCCGTTTCCGGGCCTGGCCCATCGGTGCAGGAAACGGAGTTTCCGCAGCACCGGCGCGTGCCAGAATCCGGCCATGGACAGTACCGCCACCACCGCCCTCGATGCCCGCGTCGAACGGGTCTGCCGCCACCTTCAAGCCAGCCACGACGAACCCTCGCTGCAGGAACTGGCCGGGATCGCGGGTTGCAGCCCAACCCGCCTGCATCGCCTTTTCAAGGAAGCAACCGGGTTGACCCCGAAGCAGTACGCTGCCGCGCTGCGCGCCGACCGCCTGCGCACCGGGCTGGAACAACAGGAACGCATCACCGACGCTTTCCACGATGCCGGCTTCGGCTCCAGCGGACGCTTCTACGAGAACGCACCGAAGTTGCTGGGCATGACTCCCAAGCAATGGCGCGCAGGTGGTCGCGGCGAAGTCATCCATTTCGCGCTTGCCGAAAGTTCACTGGGCAGCGTGCTGGTGGCCAGCAGTGCCACCGGCGTGGTCGCGATCCTGCTCGGCGACGATCCGGAGACGCTGCTGCAGTCATTGCAGCAACGCTTCCGCCAGGCCGAACTGGTCGGCGCCGACCAGGGCTATGAACAACTGGTGGCACAGGTGGTGGGCCTGGTCGAGGATCCCACGCGGGGCGCCGCGCTGCCGCTGGACATCCGCGGCACCGCGTTCCAGCAACGGGTATGGCAGGCGCTGCAGCAGATTCCGCGCGGGCAGACCGCGTCGTATGCGGATGTCGCCGCACGCATCGGCGCGCCCCGCTCGAGCCGTGCCGTAGCACGTGCATGCGCAAGCAACCCGCTGGCGGTGGCAGTTCCCTGCCACCGCGTCGTACGTCGCGATGGGGACCTGTCCGGCTATGCGTGGGGTGTAGCGCGCAAGCGCGAACTGCTGCGCCGGGAAAAGGCCTCGACTGCCTGACGTGGGTGCCGACCTTGGTCGGCACGCCCAGCTTCCGGTAGGTGCCGACCTTGGTCGGCACACCGCCAAGCCCTCAATCCAGCTTCACCACCAGCTTGCCGAAGTTGTGCCCCTTCAGCAGCCCGAAGAACGCCTCCGGCGCATTCTCCAGCCCTTCCACCACATCCTCGCGGTATTGGATGCGGCCTTCGCGCAGCCACTGCGGCATCTCGCGTTCGAAGTCCGGCCACAGGTGGTTGAAGTCGTGCACGATGAAACCGCGCACGGTCAGGCGCTGGCGCAGAATCTGGCTGAACAGTGCGGGCAACCGGTCCGGACCGGGCTGCTCGACGCCGCGCTCGTTGTAGGTGGCGATGGTGCCGCACACCGGAACGCGGGCGAAGTCGTTGAGCAGCGGCAGCACTGCATCCAGCACGTGCCCGCCCACGTTCTCGAAATACACGTCGATACCCGCAGGAACCGCTGCGCGCAGCTGCGCGGCGAAATCAGCGGCGCGATGATCCAGCGCCACGTCCACCCCCAACGTCTGCAGGTAAGCGCGCTTGGCTTCGCCACCGGCGATGGCGACCACGCGCGCGCCCTGCAGCTTGGCCAGCTGCGCCACGGTCGCACCCACCGGCCCGGTCGCGGCAGCCACCACCAATGTCTCGCCCGCCTTCAAACGGGCGATTTCATGCAGGCTGGAATAGGCGGTGAAGCCGGGCATGCCATATACCCCCAGCGCCGTACTCAGCGGCAGCCCGGCCGGATCCAGCCGGCGCCCCAGTGCCTTGGCCGGCAGCACCGCGTGGGTCTGCCAGCCACCCGGTGCCAGCACCAGCTCACCTGTGGCTACGCCCTCGGCGTTCGACTGCAACACCTCGGCCACGGTCTGCCCTTCCATCACCGCGCCCACCGCCACCGGCGCGGCGTACGACGGGCCCTCGTCCATGCGTCCCCGCATGTACGGGTCCAGCGACAGGTAGCGGTTGCGCAGCAGCACCTCGCCAGCGGCCAATGACGGCAACGCAACTTGTTCCAGGCGGAAATTGGCTGCACTTGGCGCCCCCTGCGGACGCGACGCAAGCACGATGCGGGAGGTGGTCGAGGAATCGGACATGGCCAGGTCTCTGCTGTTGCCAGCATCAGGAAAGGAGTGCCGACACTACGCCGCAGCCATCCCCGATGGCGGCCACGAAAACAGCGTTCCATGGACCGGCGCGGCACGGGGCCGGCGCAGCCCTTGCCCTTGCAGCTTTGTCGATCGCGGCGATCTGCTGATTTCCACCGCAGACGATGATCGACTGACCACGCCCCGCCCCAAGACGGAGGATCAAGCACTTGCGAGCGCGCAGACGGCAATGTGAAGAAATCTTGGCAAAACGCTTGCCGAAGGCAGCCGACCTCCGTAATATACGCGTCCTTGGCAGCGACCTCGCTGCAACGAAACATGTGGCCGAGTAGCTCAGTTGGTAGAGCAGGGGATTGAAAATCCCCGTGTCGGCGGTTCGATTCCGTCTTCGGCCACCACTTTCGAAGGCCTGCAGAAATGCGGGTCTTTTTTTTCCGGAAACCGGGTTTGATGACGGTTGCCACACAATTTGGCCGAGTAGCTCAGTTGGTAGAGCAGGGGATTGAAAATCCCCGTGTCGGCGGTTCGATTCCGTCTTCGGCCACCATCTTCAGAGACCTGCAGAAATGCAGGTCTTTTTTTGTCTGCGATCTGCGATCCCCCTCCTGGCCTCGATACATGCCAGCCCACCGCCGTCCGGTTGACGAAACATTTACACCGCCGCGCGCCGCGGCACCTACGCTCCAGACTCCTGCCTGGAGCCTGTCGATGCATCTGCGCCCCGCCCTGCTCGCCTGCCTGCTGCTGGCCGCCCTGCCGGTGATCGCCGCCGAGCCGGTGCGCGCGGTCGACACGCTGGACATCGATCGCTATGCCGGCCAGTGGCACGAGATCGCGCATCTTCCGGTGTCATTCCAGAAGCAGTGCGTCGGCGAAATCACCGCCAACTACGGGCTGCGCCGCGATGGCCGCATCAGTGTCACCAATGCCTGCCGCAACGGCGACGGGAAACGTGTGGTTGCTGAAGGGGTAGCACGCCCGGTTGCCGGCCATCCCGGCCAGCTGCAGGTGCGCTTCGTGCCGGACTGGCTGAGCTGGGTGCCACTGGTCTGGGCCGACTACTGGGTCCTGGCCCTGGACCCGGACTATCAGTGGGCGTTGGTCGGTGAACCGGACCGCAAGTACCTGTGGATTCTCTCGCGCCTGCCGGAAATGGATCGCGCCCGGTTCGAACAGCTGAAAGCCAAGGCCGAGACGATGGGGTACGACCTCGGCCCGCTGCGCCTGATGGCCCCGATTCGCGATACACCCGCCGACTGAACCGCCCGGCATCCAGCGCACCACGCGTGCGCCATCCGGCGCTGCGGACGCCCGGCCGCCATCTTCACGCGCTACCCTCTGCGACGGGTCGCCACAGGCGATCCAAACGACCATACGCCGTAGTATGCTTATCCAACGCACCCCTCCAGAGGACCTGCGCCCATGCTCCACCGCTTCCGTATCGCCTTGATCGTCCTGTGCACCCTCGCCCTTGTTGCCTGCAACAACGGCATCGTCAAGCGTGTTTCGGAACCGGCAGCCAGCCTGCAGCAGCTGACCGTGCGCGCCGACGGCAACTGGACCGTGGCCCTGCGCCTGCAGAACTACAGCTCCATGCCCATGACCTTCGATGACGTCGCGCTGGCGCTGACCGTGGGCGACAGCGACGCCGGCACCCTGCAGGCCAAGCCGGGCATCTCCATCGGCGGCACCTCGGCCGATGTCATCAATGTCGACCTGGTGCCCAGCTCGGCCGCACGCCTGGTGGTGGCCGACGCATTGGCCAGCAACCGCACCCTGGCTTACGGCCTGAAGGGAACGGTGGCGGCCACGCCGCAGGAAAAGAAGCAGCGCAGCTTCGACATCAGCAGCCGCAGCACCCTCAACCAGGCCCCGGGCCTGCCGGGCGTGCTGCGCTGACTCCCGCTTTCCGCCGCGGCGCCCGGCGCCGCTCCCCCTGTCCCTGATCAAATCGAGACGTACCGATGAGCAGCTACACCGCCCCGCTTTCCGACCTCCGTTTCGCCCTGCACGACGTGCTCAAGGTCGAGCCCCTGTTCGCCCGCCTGGGCTTCACCGACGCCACCGCCGACGTGGTCGATGCCGTGCTGGAAGAAGCCGGCCGCTTCAGCGCCACCGTGCTGGCCCCGCTCAACAGCGTCGGCGACGAGATCGGCTGCGTGCTCGACCAGGCCACCGGTGAAGTGACCACCCCGCCCGGCTTCAAGCAGGCCTACGACCAGTTCGTCGATGGCGGCTGGACCGGCCTGACCGCCTCGCCGGAGCTGGGCGGCCAGGGCCTGCCGCACACCCTGGGCGTGCCGCTCAACGAAATGATCAACGCCGCCAACCTGGCGTGGGGCAACTTCCCGCTGCTCTCGCACGGCGCCATCGAAGCGCTGAAGCAACACGGCGAAGCCTGGCAGCACGAAGCCTTCCTTAAGCCGCTGATCGAAGGCCGCTGGACCGGCACGATGTGCCTGACCGAGCCGCACTGCGGCACCGACCTGGGCCTGCTCAAGACCAAGGCCGAGCCGAATGCCGATGGCAGCTACGCGATCACCGGCACCAAGATCTTCATCACCGCCGGCGAGCACGACCTGACCGGCAACATCGTGCACCTGGTGCTGGCCAAGCTGCCTGACGCCCCTCCGGGCGCCAAGGGCATCTCGCTGTTCGTCACCCCCAAGTTCAAGGTTGACCGCGATGGCAACGTCGGCGAGCGCAATGCACTGCGCTGCGGCTCGATCGAGCACAAGATGGGCATCAAGGGTTCGGTCACCTGCGTGATGAACTTCGATGGTGCGCAGGGTTACCTGGTCGGCCAGCCGCACAAGGGCCTGCAGGCGATGTTCACCATGATGAACACCGCGCGTCTGGGTGTGGGCCTGCAGGGCATTGGCCTGTCCGAGCGCGCCTACCAGAACGCGCTGAAGTACAGCCGTGAGCGCCTGCAGTCGCGCGCCCTCAGCGGCGCCAGGTTCCCGGACAAGCCGGCCGACCCGATCCTGGTGCATCCGGACGTGCGCCGCATGCTGCTGACCGTGAAGTCACTGGTCGAAGGCAGCCGCCTGCTGGCCCTGCACGCTGCCACCCTGATCGATGTCGCCCACCATGCCGAGGATGCCGCCGAGCGCGAGCGCGCCGACACCCTGGTGAGCTTCCTCACCCCGATCTCCAAGGCCTGCCAGACCGAGTGGGGTATCGAGAACACCTACAACGCCCTGCAGTGCTTCGGTGGCCACGGCTACATCCGCGAGCACGGCATGGAGCAGCTGGCGCGCGACGCCCGCATCACCACGCTCTATGAAGGCACCACCGGCATCCAGGCACTGGACCTGATCGGCCGCAAGACCGCGTCCAGCCAGGGCGCCGGCCTGAAGCTGATGCTGGCCGAGATCGAAGCCTTCGCCAAGGAACACGAGGGCAACGAAGCGCTGGCCGAGTTCATCGGCCCGCTGCGCGCAAAGGCCACCGAATGGGGCAAGCTGACCCTGGACGTGCTGCAGCGCGCGGCCGCCAACCCGGACGAACTGGGTGCGGCCAGCTACGACTACCTGTTCTATTCGGGGTACGTGGTTCTGGCCTACTGGTGGGCCCGCAGCGTGGCCGCCGCCGATGCCAGCGCGCACGGCGCCGCCTTCGCCCAGAGCAAGCGCGAGACCGCGCGGTTCTACTTCGCCCGCGTGCTGCCGCGCACGCTCAGCCATGCCGCCGCCATCCAGGCCGGCGCCGCCCCGCTGATGGCGATGGACGACGAGCGCTTCGGCGCCTGAGCCGGGCTGCCGCGGTAGTGCCGGCCGCTGGCCGGCAACCGCAAAAGCAACAGCTGGATCCCGGTGGATGGCGGGGCGGTGTGGGCTGGCAGGACACGCCGTAAACCCCGCTCCGCGGTCCGGCCCAGCCGCTGGCGGCTGTGCGTTCGGGCGCTTGCGAAGCAGTGCTTCGCAAGCAAAGCACCCTCACCCTTGGGGGCTCGATGGCGCCTTGCTCGTGTGCGCTGTCCTGCGCACACGGCAAGACCGGGGTTGGGGCGTCCTGCCCAACCCGCCCGAGGCATGCCTCGGGCCCATGGCGCCAACGGTCCTGCCAACCCACACCTCCCCGCCTCTGACAGTTCCCCGCGATCTGCGTAGATCCACGTCATGCGTGGATGAAAACCACCGAAATCCATCTGGAGAAAAGCCCCCCTTTGTTAAGGGGGGCGCGCCGACGGCGCAGGGGATAGGAGGAATGCGTGGGCATCCCAACCCGCCATCGGCGGGCTGGGATGCGGAATGCGCGGACCTGAATCTTGCGATTTGGGTTTCGCCCACAGGGCGATACCCAAATCGCAATGATTCAGGTATAAGCTGTTCTCCCGATGGAGACAGACACTACACGCTTGGGTCTGATCGAAGCCGGAGCTCCGTTTTCTGCTCCGGGCGCCGAAGCATCGCCCAACGCCACGACGCTGCATCGCCCCGGTTCGGTCCGGCTGCTCTCGCTTGATGCCCACGGACGCGTACTGGACTGGATCACCTGGCAGGATGCGGCGTGCCTCTACGCCCGCGAAGCCGTCGCCTGGACACTCGGCGATCCCTGCCTGCACATCCACGGCGGCACAAACCGCTTCAGCGGCCTGCAAAGCGGCATGGACCTGCACCCGATCATCGCCGCCCGCGGCCACGCCCGCTCCCGCGCGATCGACCCGACGCCGAACCTGACCAACCCGGCCCTGTTCGCCCGCGACGCCCACCTGTGCATGTACTGCGGCCAGCAGTTCAACCGCCCCACCCTCACCCGCGACCACGTCATGCCGCTGTCCAAGGGCGGCCTGGACTGCTGGGAAAACGTGGTCACCGCCTGCTTCCACTGCAACTCGCGCAAGAGCGACCGCACCCCGCAGCAGGCCGGAATGCCACTGCTGGCGGTGCCCTACCGGCCCAGCTGGATCGAGCATCTGATCCTGTCCAACCGCAACATCCTGGCCGACCAGATGGCCTTCCTGAAGGCGCAATTGCCGAAGCGCTCAAAACTGAGCACCTGAATCGCCGAAAATGCAACCCTCACCGTCCTGTCACGGGCGGCGGCGTTTGCTTGCCCCACCCCCGTTTGAGGGCGAAAATGGGCGTTCAGAACAAGTGCGAACATGATGATCGACTCTGCCCGCTATCCCCGCCTCGCGCGCATCCAGACACCGGATGACCTGCGCACGTTCGACGAATCCGAATTGAGGGCGGTCGCCGACGAACTGCGTGCCTACCTCATCGAGTCGGTGGGCAAGAGCGGCGGCCACTTCGCCGCCGGTCTGGGCGTGATCGAACTCACCGTGGCCCTGCACTACCTGTACCAGACCCCGCAGGACCAGCTGGTCTGGGACGTCGGTCACCAGACCTACCCACACAAGATCCTGACCGGTCGCCGCGACGAGATCCACACCGTCAAGCAGAAGTACGGCGTGGCACCGTTCCCGAAGCGTGAAGAGAGCGAGTACGACACCTTCGGCGTCGGCCATTCGTCGACCTCGATCTCGGCCGCGCTCGGCATGGCCATCGCTCGCCAGTCCGAAGGCGACAACCGCCAGGTCGTTGCGGTGATCGGTGACGGTGCGATGACCGCCGGCATGGCCTTCGAAGCGCTGATGCACGCCGGCGGCATGGAGCCGGAACCGAATCTGCTGGTGATCCTCAACGACAACAACATGTCGATCTCCGAGGCGGTCGGCGGCCTGACCAAGATGCTCGGCCGTGCTACCGGCAGCCGCACGCTCAATGCACTGCGCGAAGGCGGCAAGAAGATCCTCGGCGACAAGAAGAACAACCCGGCGCGCTTCGTGAAGCGCTGGGAAGAACACTGGAAGGGCATGTTCGTGCCGTCCACGATGTTCGAGGAAATGGGTTTCCACTACACCGGCCCGATCGACGGCCACGACATGCCCGCCCTGCTGTCCACGCTGAAGACGCTGCGCGCCTCCAAGGGCCCGAAGCTGCTGCACGTGATGACGACAAAGGGCAAGGGCTACGAGCCGGCCGAAGGCGATCAGATCGGCTACCACGCGGTGGGTCCGTTCGATCCGGACAAGGGCCTGGTGGCCAAGGCTGGCGCCAAGAAGCCCACCTATACCGACGTGTTCAGCGACTGGCTGTGCGATGCCGCCGCCGCCGAGCCGCGCCTGTACGGCATCACCCCGGCGATGCGCGAAGGCTCCGGCCTGGTGCGTTTCAGCAAGGAGTACCCGCAGCGCTACTTCGACGTGGCGATTGCCGAACAGCACGCGGTCACGCTGGCCGCCGGCATGGCGACCCAGGGGGGCAAGCCGGTGGTGGCGATCTATTCGACCTTCCTGCAGCGCGCGTACGACCAGCTGGTACATGACGTGGCCATCCAGGACCTGGATGTTCTGTTCGCCATTGACCGCGCCGGTGTGGTCGGCCCGGACGGTGCGACCCATGCCGGCAACCTCGACCTGAGCTTCCTGCGCTGCGTTCCGAACATGGTGGTGATGGCGCCATCCAATGAGGCCGAGTGCCGGCAGATGCTCAGCACCGGCCTGCAGCACCCGGGCCCAGCCGCCGTGCGCTATCCGCGCGGCACCGGCACCGGCGTGGCTGCCGGCACCGACCTGTCCACCCTGCCGATCGGCAAGGGCGAGTTGCGCCTGCAGGGCAGTCGTATCGCCCTGCTCGCCTTCGGCAGCACCGTGGCCGCCGCCGAACAGGTTGGCCGCGAACTGGGCCTGAGCGTGGTCAACATGCGCTTCATCAAGCCGCTGGACCGCGAGCTGGTGCTGGCTGTCGCCGCCCAGCACGAGGGGCTGGTGACGATCGAAGACAACGTGGTGGCCGGTGGCGCCGGCTCCGGCGTCGGTGAGCTGCTCAATGCCGAAGGCGTGCTGCGCCCGATCCTGCACCTGGGCCTGCCCGACAGCTACCAGCACCACGCCAGCCGCGAGGACCTGCTGGCCGAAGCCGGCATCGACGCCGCAGGCATCCGCGCGGCCGTACTCAAGCGCTGGCCGCAGCTGGCTGCCGGGACCCCGCCGCTCAGCGCGGCAGGCTGAGACCGGTCACCACCCAGTGGATCCACGCATGGCGTGGATCCACTGCGGAACAGGGGTCGATCCACGCCATGCGTGGGGACAGATCAGGGAGCCCCAGCCCTCAGCCGTAGCTGACCGCTTCCACGAACGCGCCGCTGGCCTCCACCCGCACCGCAGCGCGCTGCCCGGTGTCGACGAAGTGGAGGCGTGCAAGGGTTTCAGCGAAATCGTAGGCCCGGGCACCATCGCGGAACTCGATCGGTTCCGGCCGGTCCGGGTGCAGCACGCGCCATTGGCGTTGCTCGCATTGCAGGCGGATCAACATGCAGCTCACTCCTTGAGGCAGCGTATCGACGGTGGCGGGACGGGCGTGCCGGTTACGGCAGACTTCATCGCGGCGGATCAGGGGCACGCAGAGGTGCCCTGATCGCAGAAGATACGACGTTCAAAATGTGAGCTGTATCAGATTATTCTGATTTTCGAGGCGCGTGCTCAATTCACCTGGAACTGCGCCCGGCAACCGTCGCTGACCCAGATGCCACGGCGGTCCCAGCCCCAGGTCTGGCCCTCGATGCAGGCGCTGCGTGAATCCTGGCGGACCAGGCGCACACCACGACGGATGCGCGCATCGCAGTACTCCTGGCGATGACCGTTGGAATGGCAGGTGATCACCTCACCCCCACCCCAGCCATTGCCACCATTGCCCCAGCCGTTGCCATGGCCACCACCCCAGCCACCGCCGCGGCGGTACTCGCCAACGAACTCGGCACGACAGCCCTGGGTAACCCAGACACCGTAGCGCGATTGTCCCCAGGTCTCGCCTTCCACGCACGGCGAGCCCGACAACTGGCGGATCATCCGGGCACGGCCTTCCAGGCGACATTCATTGCTGCGGTTCTTGATCGATTCGCAGCGTACGATGCCGCTGCCATCACGACCGCCGTAGCGATCATCTTCATAACCGTAACCATAGCTCTGCGCCTGCGCGCCGCCCGCGGCCGCCAGCATTGGCAGCAGGGTGCAGGCCAGGGTGCGCCAGGTGAGTGCCTTGCCCATCGGGATCTCCGGATGAATACGATGGCGCAAGCATCGGAGATTCGTGGCGCGGCGCACAGGGGGGCGCCCCACGGCGGTTTTTTCCCCATTCAAACAACTCAACCGTGGCTGACTGCGCCTCAGCCGGTGGTGTCAACTTCCGACGTGGAGTGCGTCCACCGAATTGCCGAGCGCCTCGACCCGTACCGTGCTGCGCTGGCCGGTACGGCGGTGGTGCTCCAGGGCCCGCGCCGCAGCGACATCGAAAGCCTCGGCGCCCCGTGCATAACGGGTGGCGTCATGCGCCTGCGGATCCAGTACGGACCAGTGCCGGGCGTTGCATTGAACGGTAATGACCATTGGAAGACTCCTGCGGAATGAAGGCACGTCGGCAGCGGAAGGCGCTGAGTGCCGGTACACCATCAGGCTAGCGAGCACCTCCGGGATGGCCTATCAGATTTGTACGAAAATGCCGCGCCGGACTGTCAGACCGCCCCGCCCTCACATCCCTGAGGCCGTTTAGTGAATCCCTTTCGTGACCCTTGTCACGGAGTTGACAGAGCTTCACACTACCGTCACCAACAGGGGCCCCTTCCACATGCGCACCTTCTTCTCGCAGCAGCGTTCGACGTTGCTGAAGTTCTACTTCGTGGCCAGCTATCTGGTGCTGATCGAGGAACTGATCCGCGCCGCCCTGCACTGAGCACTTGCTGCCATTTTTCCTGCGGCCGACACTGTTGCTTTAGGCACGGAGCTCCGCCGATGAAATCCCTTCTTCTGATTCCCGCGCTACTGGTCCTGGTCGCCTGCGCCAGCCCGGACAAGGCACCCACGCACGCCGAAGCGACAGCCACGCCGGTGGTCGGCGGTGATCGCGATGCGCATGGCTGCATCGGTTCGGCCGGCTACCAGTGGTGCGAGCACAGCCAGCGTTGCGAACGCCCGTGGGAACTGGCGCAGGCACAGGGCCTGGCCAACACCGCCGAAGCCATCAACGCCTATTGCGCAAAGCCGGCCAGCCCGGCGCGCAAGTGAGTCGCGCCCACCATGGCTGAGCTGAGTCCGCTCCCCCCCCTGGCCCCGGGCCGCTACCGCCACTTCAAGGGCGGCGAGTACGAAGTGCTGGACATCGTCCGCAGCAGCGAGACCCTGCAGCCGATGGTGCTGTACCGCGCGTTGTATGGCGAAGGCGGCCTGTGGGTACGCCCGTACGCCATGTTCGTCGAGCAGGTGCCCGGCGAGCACGGACCGCAACCACGTTTCGCCCGCGTCGACGCATGACGGTTCCGCTGCCGGTCCAGGCCGGCAGCGCGCGGCAACACAGCGGGCCTGCGCTACAATCGTACCGTCCAGTCGGTTTCTTCCCGCCATGTCCGCATCCCCCTCCCGTTCGCGCCGCAAGGCGCCCGACAGCGTGCGCCAGTCACTGCTGCAGGCCACCATTGAAGTGATCGGCCGTAACGGCCTGGCCGCGCTGACCGTGCAGGACGTCGCGCAGGCCGCTGGTGTCAGCAAGGGTGCGTTGTTCCATCATTTCAGCAGCAAGCAGGCACTGGTGGATGAAGCCGTCGGAGCGCTCATCGGCGAGTTCGAAACGCGGGTACGCGCCCTGCTGCAGGAGAATCCCGAAGGCCATGGCCGTTTCAGCCGCGCCTATGTGCAGGCCAATTTCGAGCATCTGCTGCAGCAGGAGCAGGACAACGACATCGGCCTGACCCTCGGCAACCTGATGGAACCGGCCCTGCTCGCGCATTGGCGCACCTGGAAGCGTGCGATGCTGGCCGAATTCGCCGGCGAAGCCAACGATCCCCGGCTGTACGCGGCGCGCTGCGCTGCCGATGGCTACTGGGCCACGGCCTATGGGCGTCCGCTGGACGAGGAGGAACGTGCCAACGCATTGGCCATGGCCGAGCAGGCCCTGAAACTGTGCGACCCGCAGTGAGCTGGAGCGCGCAATGAATCCCTACCTCTACCTTGCTGCCGCCATCGTGCTGGAAGTGATTGCCACATCACTGCTGAAGGCATCCGACGGCATGAGCCGGCTGGCGCCGACGCTGGGCGCGCTGGTCGGCTACGGGCTGTGCTTCTACCTGTTGTCGATGACCATGAAGTCGATCCCGACCGGCATCGCCTACGCGATCTGGTCCGGCGTCGGCATCGTGCTGATCTCGCTGATCGGGCTGGTCGTGTTCAAGCAGCGCCTGGATGCACCCGCGTTGATCGGCATCGGCCTGATCTGCGCCGGTGTACTGGTGATCAATCTGTTCTCGCGCAGCAGCGCACACTGAGCACGCTGCTGCGCGATCAACGCTAGCTGACCTTCTTCGCTACGGTCATGCCGAGCAGGAACAGCACCACGGCGATGATGATGCCGGCCCAGAACAGGAACTTGGCGATGCCGACCGCGGCACCGGCAATGCCACCGAAGCCGAGCACGCCCGCAATGACGCCGATGATGGCGAAGATGATGGCCCACTTGATCATGTCAAACCTTTCCCCGCAGGGACTGCGTACTGGATGATCAGGCTAGGCCGTGGCCGATGCGGCAGTCGTGAACAGGCCGCGTGCGCGGCGTGAATCAGCGCGGACGGAAGCGCAGCAGCGCGACGGCAAACGCCAGGAACACGCTGCCCACCAGCCGCTCGAACCAGCGTCGTGCAAACGGCTTGGCCAGCCAGCGGCGCAGGCCATGGCCACCGGCTGCATACATCACGTACCAGAACAGTTCGCAGGCGGCGAAGGTGGCCACCAGCACGCTGTACTGCAGTGCCTGGCCGCGTGACGGATCGACGAACTGCGGCAGGAACGCCGCCGCGAACAGCAGCAGCTTGGGATTGCTCAGGCCCACCAGAAGGCCACCACGGAACACGGTCCAGGCACCAAGCGTCGGCGTCATCGGCAGTGCGGCATCCACCGTCACCGCAGGCGCGGGACGGCAACTATCGCGCCATGCCTTCAGGCCCAGCCAGGCCAGGTAGGCCACACCCAGATAGCGCAGCACTTCGAACAGCATCGGCGAGGAATGAAGCAATGCGCTCAGGCCAGCAGCGGACGCGGCCAGCACCAGCAGCATCGCCAGCAGGCAGCCGGCCATCGCCGGCACACTGCCGCGGAAGCCGAGTCCGACGCTGCGGCCGAGGATATGCAGCATGTTCGGCCCCGGCGTGCCACACAGAACAAACACCGTGGCCAGGAACCACCACCAGGTATGCAGGGCCATAGCGCACATCCACTTCAGAAGACGCAACCAGCATAGAACGCGCCTGCAGCGCGCGGCACATACAGCACAGCGTGGATGTGGTGGTTACAGAGGCCGGCTCAGGCAGCGAGCGCGTCGCGCCGTACCAGTACCTGGTCGATCAGGCCCCATTCGCATGCCTGCTCGGCACTCATGAAACGATCGCGGTCCAAGGTCTGCTCGACGTCCTCGACACTGCGTCCGCAATGCTGCGCATACAGTCGGGTGATGCGCTGCTTGGTGCGCTGCATCTCCTCGGCGTGGATGAAGATGTCCGAAGCTTGGCCCTGCACCCCGCCCAGCGGCTGGTGCACGTGCAGGCTGGCATTGGCCAACGCCGCGCGGTGACCGGGCTCGCCGGCCATCAGCAGGAACGACCCCATTGACCGTGCGGTGCCCATGCACAGCGTATGCACCGGGGCCGAGATGTATTGCATCGTGTCGTACATCGCCAGGCCGCTGGAGATCACCCCACCCGGCGAGTTGATGTACAGATGGATCGGCTTCTCCGGGTTTTCCGATTCCAGGAACAACAACTGCGCGCAGACCAGCGCCGACACGGCGTCATCGACTTCGCCGTTGAGAAAGATGATGCGCTCGCGCAGGAGCCGCGAGTAGATGTCATAGGAGCGCTCGCCCCGCTCGCTGCGCTCCACCACCATCGGTACCAGCTGCATTCTGTCCGGCATGTTCCTGCTCCTTGTCCGGTGGGATTGAGGCGCCACCTCAGCCCGCGCGCATCATGGTGCGATGATCGTCGTTGGCGGCCAACGGCAGCGGCGCGCGCAGGTCGGTGAGCCGATGCACGATGGTCAGCACCGTCCCCCCACTGTCATCCGCGCGCAGCTGGAAACACACCAGGCTGTGCAGATGTGGGGGCTGCGCATCGCGCAAGTGGAACCCCAGCTCCCGTCCTTCCTCGCACAGGCAGGGCTGCGGGTCGGCAAGATCGGCTGCAGGCAACCAGCGCTCACGCAGCGCTGGATCGCACAGTGCGCGCCAGACCCGTCCCGGTGGCGCTGGCAGCCGTTGCTCCATCACCAAGGCGGGAGCCGCTTCGTTCAGAACGTCGTCCATCAGTCCATCTCCTCCAGCAGGTTCTGCAGTGCGGACATCCGCGCCGGCCAGTAGGCCCGGTAGCGCTGCAACCAGCGGCCGATGTGGGCCAGCCCGCGCGGATCGACCTCGTAGTGGACGAAGCGGCCTTGGCGCTGCTCATGCACCAGTCCGGCATCGCGCAGCACTGCCAGGTGCTGGGACATCGCAGACTGGCTGATCGCCATGCCCTCGCGCAGCGCGCTAGCATGCTGCCCGCCCTCGGCCAGCTTTTCGAAGATATGGCGGCGGGTGGGGTCGGCCAGCGCCTTGAACAGGGCGTTCTCGATCATGATCAATACATTAGTATCCACTAATGTTTAATGCAACCCTCCGATCTGCTGTGCTGCAATGACAGCCTCTTCCCTGGAGCAATGCATGAAGACCCTTGGCCTGATCGGCGGCATGAGCTGGGAAAGCTCGGCCCAGTACTACCGGCTCATCAACGAGGACGTACGGCAGCGCCTCGGTGGCGCGCACTCCGCGCAGCTGCTGCTGTGGTCGGTGGACTTCGCCCCGATCAAGCAGCTGCAGCACGACGGCGACTGGGATGCACTGGGCGACCACATGGTCGACGCCGCACGACGCCTGCAGGCCGGTGGTGCCGATCTGCTGCTGGTCTGCACCAACACCATGCACACGCTGGCCGACCGCATCGAGGCGGCCTGCCCACTGCCGCTGCTGCATATCGTCGACCCCACCGCCCAGGCCATCGTGCAGGCAGGCGCACGCAAGGTGGGCCTGCTCGGCACCGCCTTCACCATGGAGCAGGACTTCTACCGCGGCCGGCTGCAGGATCGCTTCGATCTGGAAGTGCTGGTGCCCGATGCCGATGACCGGCGCAGCGTGCACGACATCATCTACCAGGAGCTGATTGCCGGCGTGGTCAGCGAGCACTCACGGCAGGTCTATGCCGGCGTGATCGCGCGACTGGTGGCGCGCGGTGCCGAAGCGATCATTCTTGGCTGCACCGAGATCATGCTGCTGGTACGCCCGGAGGACAGTGCAGTGCCGTTGTTCGATACCACTGCCCTGCATGCGCGGGCTGCCGTGGACGCAGCACTGGCCTGATCCTGCCTTCGGTGCAGCGCGGAATCAGTCCGCGCCCTGCACTTCCAGCGCGGTGATCAGCCACTCGACCACCGCCTGGGAATCGCACAGGAAGAAGATGGCATCGCCGGAGCGCGCTTCGGTAAGCAGGCGATAGACCGTGATCGCCACCGCCGACTGGTTGGCGATGAACACTTCCGGGCTGCGCGGCCCTTCGCTGTGGCCGGCAACCGCGTGCAGCGCCTTGCGTGCGGCCACGGTCGCAGCCGGGTCCGCGCTGCGGGTCAGTTCCGGCCCGCGCAGGCCCCAGGCAATGAACACATGCTTGCCCTTGAACGTGGTGTCCAGGACCCGCACCTCGGCGCCGCCTGCGTCGGCCGAGCGATGAATGACGGTACTGCTGATCAACGCAACCCCCTGTGGTCGTCGTGGTCCGCGCATCCTCCCCCACAGGCCGCCCGCACACCAGTGACGGCAGCCACAGGCTGCGCCGACAGGCGTGGAAGACATGTAAGAAGGTGTAAACCGATGCGATCGGATGTGCAGCGATGATACGGGATGTAAGCCTCTGCATGGGCCCGTGCGCACTACTAAATCCTTACTGAGCCACATCCGGAACGATGCGTTCCGACGGCCTCGTGCTAGGTCATTCTTGCCGCCCGAATCCCCACTCGAGGCTCCCTATGACCCTTCGCCCGCTGCTGCCGATCACCGGCGCCGCCCTTGTCCTGCTGCTGGCCGCCACCGCCGTGGCCGCCCAGGACTACGACACTGATCACATTCCAGCGCTGCGCTGCGAATCCCAGTTCAACAAGACCGAGCAATGCCCCATCGAGGGCCCGATGCGCCTGGCCAGGCAACTGTCGGTCACCCGCTGCGTGGAGAACCAGAACTGGGGCCAGAGCCGCCGCACGTTATGGGTGACCGACGGCTGCCGCGCCGAGTTCGTCGCCGATGGATACGGGCGCTGGCCGGGACGTGGCCGCGGCCGTGACCGCGACAACGAGGGTGAACGCCTGGTCTGCGAGTCCTACGAGAACAAGGACAAGGAGTGCCGGATTCGCGTTCGTCACGAGGTACGGCTGGTCAAGCAGAAATCGGTGACGACCTGCATCGAGGACCGCAACTGGGGCTGGGACCGTCGCGGCGTGTGGGTCAGCGACGGCTGCCGTGCCGAGTTCCGGGTGTATTGACTGCCTGCCACGCGCTGGCTGCAACGCGTAGGCGTGCGTGCAAGGCGGAGTCGATAGACTATGGCCTGCATGGCAGGGAGCACGACATGGAACGATGGTATCTGGCGA
Organism: Stenotrophomonas geniculata; assembly: GCF_034508895.1. Taxonomy (NCBI): domain Bacteria; kingdom Pseudomonadati; phylum Pseudomonadota; class Gammaproteobacteria; order Lysobacterales; family Lysobacteraceae; genus Stenotrophomonas; species Stenotrophomonas geniculata. The sequence continues at coordinate 3,307,865 of NZ_CP140571.1, read as the reverse complement.
CGCTGCTGGCGTTGATCCTGCATCAGATCGACGCTGCGTTCTGGCAGGAATGGACCATGTTCCATGTGCCCGGCGGCATCCAGGGCTTCCTGCTGTTCAACCTGTTCGCAGTCGGCGCCGTGCTTTGGGGTTATCGCCATGCCCTGCTGGGTACATCCACGGCGCGCGGCTATGCACTGGTTTGTGGCGCGCTCGGCATTGGCACGGCGCTGATCCACCTGGCGTTTGCCCTGCTCGGTCGCAATGAATTCCACCTGCCGCTGTCGATCATCGTCCTGCTCGCCTGTTTTGTATCGGGTGGCGGTCTGTTGCTGCAGCTCCGCCCGCGATGAGCCGGACGTCCCGTTCTCCGCGCCTGCGTAACGGCAGCCCCCACGACGCGGATGCCTTGATCGCGCTCGACAGCGTGGCAGCCATTGATCCAGAGCGGATCATGCAGATTGGCAACTGGCTGGCACACGGCGGCCTGCATGTCGCCGAGCAGGACGGCAGGGGCGTCGGCTACCTGGTCATGCATCACCACTTCTTCGGCGAGGCCTTCGTCGAGATGCTGATGGTGGCGCGCGAACGCCGCGGCCACGGCATTGGTACCGCACTGCTGCGACACGCGATCGCACGGCGCGGTCGCGGCAAGCTGTTCACCTCGACCAATGCCTCCAACATCGGCATGCAGCGCCTGCTCGTTGCGTCGGGCTTCATCGACAGCGGCATCGTGCATGGATTGGATGACGGCGACCCGGAGCTGATCTACCGCTTCGCTGAAGACTGATCATCGGCACCAGCAGCGCGCACAAAAAAGCCCACGCATTGCTGCGCAGGCTTCTTGATTCATCACAGTGGTCGGGACGGCCGGATTCGAACCGACGACCCTCTGCCCCCCAGGCAGATGCGCTACCAGGCTGCGCTACGCCCCGACTGATGCTGCGATGTGCCCGCCAGTGCGGCGGGCCGTGAAGTATAGCGGATTACGATGGAAATGGGATCAGCGGCGCAACAACTGCAGCACTTCTTCCAGCTCCATGCGTACCTGCTTGATGATCTGGTTGCTCAGCGCCGATTCCTCGCGGGCATCGGGGCCGTCCAGACGCAGGCGTGCACCACCGATGGTGTAGCCCTGTTCGTACAGCAGGCTGCGGATCTGCCGCACCATCAGCACGTCATGGCGCTGGTAGTAGCGGCGGTTGCCTCGGCGCTTGGCCGGCTCAAGGCTGGGAAACTCGGTTTCCCAGTAGCGCAGGACGTGCGGCTTGACGTCGCACAGCTCGCTGACTTCACCGATGGTGAAGTAGCGCTTGGCCGGGATCGGCGGTAGTTCGCGGTTACTGCCCGGATCCAGCATAAGCTTCCACCCTCTCCTTGAGCTTCTGGCCCGGACGGAAGGTGACCACCGTACGGGCGGAAATCGGAATTTCCTCGCCGGTCTTGGGGTTGCGACCCGGGCGCTGGTTCTTGCGCCGCAGATCGAAATTACCGAAGCCCGACAGCTTCACCTGACGTCCCTGTTCCAATGCTTCACGCAGCACATCGAAAAACGCGTCGACGAATTCCTTGGCTTCCCGCTTGTTCAGACCGACTTCGTCGAACAGCTTTTCCGCCATCTCCGCCTTGGTCAATGCCATTGCCTGCTACCCCCGAGTGCTGCCCGCTCAGCCGCGGATCCGGGCGTGGTGTTCACGCTCGATGGCAGTGACCGCCTCGGCCACCACCGCATCCACGTCGCGGTCCGTCAGAGTGCGCGACTTGTCCTGCAAAATCAAGCCCATAGCGAGACTCTTGAATCCCGGCTCGACGCCCTGGCCGACATAGCGGTCGAACAGGTTCAGGTCGCGCAGCAGCGGGCCGGCGGCCTGCCGGACGGTCGCCGCCAGATCGGCCCAAGCCACCTGTTCAGGCACCAGGAACGCCAGGTCGCGACGCACCGCTGGGAAGCGCGACAGCTCGCCAGCACGGGGCAGGCGGCGGGCGGTCAGCGGTTCCAGATCCAGTTCGAAGGCGTAGACGTCGGATTCGATGTCCATCGCCTTGACCAGGCGCGGATGGACCTGGCCGATCCAGCCCATCGCCACGCCATCGCGGAACACCTCGGCCGAGCGCGCCGGGTGGCCGTAAGGACGGGCCGACGGGCGGAACTCCAGCTGCGCGCCACTGGCAGCGGCCAGCGATTCCAGGTCGCCCTTCAGATCGTGGAAGTCGACCTTGCGGGTCGGCAGGCCCCACTGCACCGCCTGCGCATCACCGCAGACCGCAGCGGCCACGCGCGGGGTTTCCAGCGGCGCCGGCTGGCCATCTCCGGCCTGCTGGGTGAACACCCGGCCGAGCTCGAACAGGCGCACGCGACCCAACTGGCGCGCGGCATTGCGGCCCAGCGTGGCGACCAGGCCCGGCAGCAGCGACGGGCGCATCACCGCCAGTTCGGCCGACAGTGGGTTGGCCAGCGGTACCAGGCCATCGCGCAGCTGCCACTGGGTCAGCAGCGCGTCGTCGACGAAGGCAAAGTTGACGGTTTCCTGCTGGTCGCGGGCGATCAGCTGGCGACGAACGCTCAGCGCGTCCAGCTGGGTCTCGCTCGGCATCGCCACGCGCGAGGCACCGCCCGGCAGCGTGGTCGGGATCTGCTCGTAACCGTGGATGCGGGCCAGTTCTTCGATCAGGTCTTCTTCGATGGCGATGTCGAAGCGGCGGCTCGGCGCGACGACCTGCCAGCCCTCGGCCGTCGCAGCCACGTCCATGCCCAGCGCGCGCAGGATGCGCTCGACTTCGGCGTCGTCGATGGTGATGCCCAGCACGCGGCTGATGCGCGCACGGCGCAGTACGATCGTCGCCGGCTGCGGCAGGTCATCGGCACGCACGGCCTCGGTGACCGGCGCCGGGGTACCGCCGGCGAGGTCCAGCACCAGGCGGGTGGCGTATTCGATGGCGGTGCGCGGCAATGCCGGGTCGACGCCACGCTCGAAGCGGTGGCCGGCATCGGTGTGCAGGCCGAGCTTGCGGCCACGGCCCATGATCGCGGCCGGCGCGAAGTGCGCAGCTTCCAGGAACACGGCGGTGGTCGCGTCGGTGACGCGGGTATCGAAGCCGCCCATCAGGCCGGCCAGACCGACCGCACGGTCAGCATCGGTAACCACCAGGAAGCTGTCGTCCAGTGCGGCATCGCGGCCGTCCAGCAGCTTCAGGCGCTCGCCCGCACGCGAACGGCGCACGGCGATGCTGCCCTGCAGGGTACCGAGGTCGTAGGCATGCATCGGCTGGCCCAGCTCCAGCATCACGTACTGGGTGATGTCGACCAGCAGCGAGACCGGACGCACACCGCTGCGGCGCAGGCGCTCAGCCATCCACAGCGGGGTCTTGGCAGCGGCGTTGACGCCTTCGATGACGCGGCCCAGGTAACGCGGTGCTTCGGCGCCGGCGTCGAGCTGGATCGACAGTTCGCGGCTGCCGACCGGCGCAATGGCGTCGGCCGCGAAGTCCAGCACTTCACTGCGGGTGGCGGCGGCGACGTCGTAGGCGATGCCGCGCAGGCTGAAGCAGTCGGCACGGTTCGGGGTCAGCTTGATCTCGATGCTGGCGTCCGGCAGCCCCAGATACTCGACCAGGGACTGGCCGACCGGTGCGTCGTCCGGCAGTTCCAGCAGGCCGGAGGCATCGTTGTCCAGGCCCAGCTCCTTGGCCGAGCACAGCATGCCGTTGGACTCGACGCCGCGCAGCTTGGCCGGCTTGATCTTCAGCTCGCCGATCTGCGCGCCGACCATCGCCAGCGGCGCGACCAGGCCCGGGCGCGCGTTCGGTGCGCCGCACACGATCTGCAGCAGCTCGCCCTGCCCGGCATCGACCTTGCACACCTGCAGGCGATCGGCTTCGGGATGGCGCACCGCTTCGACGATGCGCGCCACGACCACGTGCTCGAGGCCTTCGCCAAGCGCGGTCACCTCTTCCACTTCCAGGCCGATGGCGGTCAGCACCGCGCTGAGCTCATCGCGCGAGGCGGAGGTCGGGACGTGGCTGCGCAGCCAGTTTTCGGAGAATTTCATGGTGTCACCCTGGTGGGAGGTGTGCCTCCCGTTGCGGTTTTTGTGGTCGCCCAGCGCATGCGCAAGGAGGCGTCCATCCAGAAAAGCAGCCGAGCATGGCTCGGCTCTACACGGTTGCGGCTTACGCGAACTGCTTCAGGAACCGCACGTCGTTCTCGAAGAACGCGCGCAGGTCGTTGACGCCGTAGCGCAGCATCGCGAAACGCTCCACGCCCATGCCGAAGGCAAAGCCGGTGTAGCGCTCCGGATCGATGCCGACATTGCGCAGCACGTTCGGATGGACCATGCCGCAGCCGAGCACTTCCAGCCAGCGGGTGCTGCCATCGGGCTGCTGCCAGGCGATGTCCACTTCCGCACCCGGTTCAACGAACGGGAAGTAGCTGGGACGGAAACGCATCTCGAAGTCGCGCTCGAAGAACGCGCGCACGAACTCGGCCAGCGTGCCCTTCAGGTCGGCGAAGGTCGAATGCTCGTCCACCAGCAGGCCTTCGACCTGGTGGAACATCGGCGAGTGGGTCTGGTCGCTGTCGCTGCGGTACACCTTGCCGGCGGCGATCATGCGCAGCGGCGGCGCGTGGTCGCCCATGTAGCGCACCTGCACACCGGAGGTATGCGTGCGCAGCAGGCGTCCGTCGCCGAAGTAGAAGGTGTCGTGCATGGCGCGCGCCGGGTGGTGCGGCGGGAAGTTCAGCGCCTCGAAGTTGTGCCAGTCGTCCTCGATCTCCGGCCCTTCCGACAGCTCGTAGCCCAGCCGGCCGAAGATGCCGGTGATGCGCTCCAGGGTGCGGGTGATCGGGTGCAGGCCGGCGCGGTCGCCGTTGCGACCCGGCAGGGTGATGTCGATGGCTTCGGCGGCCAGGCGCGCATCCAGTGCCGCGTCTTCCAGCAGTGCCTTGCGCTCACCCAGCGCGCGGGTCAGCGCATCGCGGGCCTGGTTGATCGCTTCACCGGCGGCCTTGCGCTCGTCGGCCGGCAGCGCGCCGAGCTGCTTGAGCTGCGAAGTGATGCTGCCACTCTTGCCAAGCAGGGCCACGCGCAGCTGTTCCAGCACGTCGGGGCTCTGTGCGGCGGCCACATCGGCCAGCGCCTGGGTGGTGAGGGATTGGATGTCGCTCATGGGGGGCCGGAACTCCAGTCGATCTGCCATCGCGATGCGCGAAGGGCCGACCCCTGTCGCCACCGCCGTCCCCGCGCTGCCATCGTGGCCTCGCCGGGACCCAAAAAAGAATGGGGAAGGACTTGCGCCCTTCCCCATGCATTGCCTTGACCTGACACCGTTCCGAGTGAACGGTTACGGCATCGGGAAGGACTTATGCCGCCAGCGCGCCCTTGGCCTTTTCGGCCAGCGCAGCAAAACCGGCTGCGTCGTGCACGGCGATGTCAGCCAGGACCTTGCGATCCAGGGTGATGCCGGCCTTCAGCAGACCGTTCATGAAGCGGCTGTAGCTCAGGCCGTTGATGCGGGCAGCCGCATTGATACGGGTGATCCACAGCGAACGGAAGTTGCGCTTCTTCTGCTTACGGCCGATGTAGGCGTACTGCTGAGCCTTGATGACCGCCTGCTTGGCGACGCGGAAGACCTTGCGACGGGCGTTGTAATAGCCCTTGGCGAGATCCAGAATCTTCTTGTGGCGGCGACGCGCCTGTACGCCACGCTTAACTCGTGCCATTTTTCAGTTCCTCAGAGGTAAGGGAGCATGCGGTCCAGACGGCCTGCGTCTTCTGCACGGACATGGCCCGTCTGACGCAGATTACGCTTACGCTTGGTCGCTTTCTTCGTGAGGATGTGGCTACGGTTGGCGTGGCCGCACTTGTACTTGCCCGAGGCGGTCTTGCGGAAACGCTTGGCCGCTGCCCGGTTGGTCTTGATCTTGGGCATTGCAATGTCCTTGATGGGATATGACCCTGGTTTCTGACTGATCTGGCGGCGGCCTGGGCCGCTCTTTCCGTCCTGCCATGATCGGCGTACGACCCGTCCTGGGTGGGTCGAGCCGGGCATGATACAGGCAAAACCGCCCTGCCACCAGCCCCTGCAACCCTTTCACGGCAATTCACCGGCATGCCGCAAAAGCGAAGGGGCGCCGATGGCGCCCCTTCACCCTGAACCGTTCAGCCAGGCGCCCCGGAGGGCGGCCCGTCAGGCCTCAGGTCTTCTTCTTCGGCGCGATCATCATGACCATCTGACGCCCTTCCAGGCGCGGACGGGATTCAATGACGATGTCCTCGCCCAGATCGGTCTCGATCCGGTTGGCCATTTCGCGGCCCAGTTCCTGGTGGCTCATTTCACGGCCACGGAAGCGGATGTTGACCTTGATCTTGTCACCATCCTCAAGGAACCCGCGCATCTTGCGCAGCTTGATCTGGTAGTCGCCCTCGTCCGTGACCGGACGGAACTTCACTTCCTTGATCTCGACCTGCTTGGTCTTCTTCTTGGCCTCGCTGGCCTTCTTCTGCGCTTCGAACTTGAACTTGCCGAAGTCCATGATCTTGCAGACCGGCGGATCGGCCTGCGGCTGGATTTCGACCAGGTCCAGGCCTTCATCTTCGGCCATGGACAGCGCTTCGTCGCGCGACAACACGCCGATCATTTCTCCGTCACTGCCGATCACGCGGACGCGCGGCACACGGATTTCCTGATTCTTGCGGTTCTGTTTGTTGTCAGGGGTGCTGATATTACGTTCTCCCAAGGGTATCGAACCGGTCCGGGTGCCTGTGCGCCCGGACCGGACCTTTGCTTACGCGCCCTCGGCGTGGAGCCGCTCGATGAAGGCCTGCAGGCTCATGCTGCCCAGATCTTCGCCAGAACGCGTACGCACCGCCACAGCCCCATTTTCCTTCTCGCGGTCACCAATGACCAGCAGGTAGGGCACGCGCTGCAACGTATGCTCGCGGATTTTATAGCCGATCTTCTCGTTACGCAAATCCGAGCTGACGCGGAAGCCTTGCTCCGCAAGGGTTTTGGTCACGCCCGAGACGTAGTCGGCCTGGGCGTCGGTGATGTTGGCCACCACCACCTGGGTCGGGGCCAGCCAGGCCGGGAACTGGCCGGCATGGTGCTCGATCAGGATGCCCAGGAAGCGCTCCATCGAGCCGACGATGGCCCGGTGCAGCATGACCGGGTGCTTCTTCTGGCTGTTCTCGTCCACGTACTCGGCGCCCAGGCGGCCCGGCATCATGAAGTCGACCTGCATGGTGCCCAGCTGCCAGGTACGGCCGATGGCGTCCTTCAGGTGGTACTCGATCTTCGGGCCATAGAAGGCCCCCTCGCCCGGCAGCTCCTGCCATTCCACGCCACAGGCGGTCAGCGCCGAGCGCAGCGCGCCCTCCGCTTTGTCCCAGGTCGCATCGTCACCCAGGCGCGATTCCGGGCGCAGGGCGATCTTGATCTGGATGTCGTCGAATCCGAAGTGCTGGTAGACCGCCAGCGCCTGCTGATGGAAGGCCGTCACTTCCGACTCGATCTGGTTTTCCGTGCAGAACACGTGGCCGTCGTCCTGGGTGAAGCCACGCACGCGCAGGATGCCGTGCAGCGCGCCGGACGGCTCGTTGCGGTGGCAGGAACCGAACTCACCGTAGCGGATCGGCAGGTCGCGGTAACTGTGCAGGCCCTGGTTGAACACCTGGATGTGGCCCGGGCAGTTCATCGGCTTGACCGCGTAGGTGCGCTTCTCCGATTCGGTGAAGAACATGTTGTCCTGGTAGTTGTCCCAGTGGCCGGACTTCTTCCACAGGCTCACGTCCAGGATCTGCGGGCAGCGCACTTCGCCGTAGCCGCTGTTGCGGTAGACCTTGCGCATGTACTGCTCGACCACCTGCCACAGCGCCCAGCCCTTCGGGTGCCAGAACACCAGGCCCGGCGCTTCTTCCTGCAGGTGGAACAGGTCCTGCTGCTTGCCGATGCGGCGGTGGTCGCGCATCTCGGCTTCCTCGATGCGCTTGATGTACGCCTCAAGCTGCTTCTTGTCCGCCCAGGCGGTGCCGTAGATGCGCTGCAGCTGTTCGTTCTGCGCGTCGCCACGCCAGTAGGCGCCGGAGATGCGGGTCAGCTTGAAGGCCTTCAGGAAGCGCGTGTTCGGCACGTGAGGGCCACGGCACATGTCCACGTATTCCTGATGGTAGTACATGCCCATCGCCTGGATGTCGTCGGACATGTCCTCGATCAGGCGCAGCTTGTAGTCCTCACCACGGGCCTTGAAGATCTCGATCACTTCGGCGCGCGGCGTCATCTTCTTGATGACGTCGTAGTCCTGGGCGATCAGTTCACCCATGCGCTTCTCGATCGCGGCCATGTCGTCCGGGGTGAACGGGCGCTCGGAGTAGATGTCGTAGTAGAAGCCTTCGGCGATCACCGGGCCGATCACCATCTTCACATCCGGGTACAGCTGCTTGACGGCGTGGCCGACCAGGTGGGCGCAGGAGTGGCGGATGATCTCCACGCCCTCCTCGTCCTTGGCGGTGATGATGCGCAGGCTGGCATCGTGGTCGATGACGTCGCTGGCATCGACCAGCACGCCATCCACGGCACCGGCGATGGTGGCCTTGGCCAGGCCGGCACCGATCGACTGGGCGACGTCCATGACGCTGACGGGGTTTTCAAACTCGCGGCGGCTGCCGTCGGGGAGGGTAATGTTGATCATCGGAGTGGCTTCGTGCGGGGCCCGCTGGGCGGGCTGGAAAGCGCTCCCGGGGCGGCGCCCGGGCAATAAAAAAGCGCCACGAGGGCGCCAGGGACACAGGGCCTTCGGGGGCAGGTCAACAGTGGGCGGTGGTAGTGCTCATGTCGCACGCTCGGCCGGCGCTGGGCGCGGGCCACCTTGTTCCAGTCAGGGAATGTGATGATCTTAAACCAGCGCACCGGAAAGCCCAAGGGCTACCGTACGGTACGCTGAATGGCCCTCGCTGGCGGCGTGAAAACGCAATGATTACCATGTCCGCGCAGCCCGCCCCGTGCCAGCCTGCCCGCTTCCCCCCAGGACCTCGTGATGCGCCACCCGCTCCGACCGGCTCCCGCCGGCCCCGCCCGTGCCCCGCGTTCGCTGGCCCGCTGCCACGGCGGCCGCCCGCAATGATCACCGTCGGCCTTTCCACCCTGGGCTTCTGCAGCCTGGGCATGCTGGCGGCGATGTTCTCCGCGCTGGCCTTCTATGCCGCCTCGCCGCACTGCCGCTGGCCGCGCCTGCGCCGCGCCGGCCGCCTGGGCCGCCAGATCGGCCTGGTCGCGGCCGCCGCCGCGCTGTGGCTGTGGATGGCCGAGCTCGGCTTTGCCGCCGGCCTGGTGGCCATGCTGTGCACCTGGATGCTGGCGGCGATGCTGCTGCCGGCACTGGCCGCCTGGCATCGCCCGGGCACGGAGTCGCCCTGATGTGGCCGCGCGCCTTCGCCGGCATCGTCGCCGGCTTCTTCCTGGCCGCGGCCGCGACCGGCCTGCTGGCATGGCTGCCGCCCGGCCCCTGGCAGCGGGCGCTGGTGCCGACCCTGATCGCTTTCATCCCGCTGTGGATGCTGGCCGCCCTGTGGGCGTTCAGTTTCCGCAGCGCGCTGCGCGCCTGGCTGGTGCTGGGCGGCAGCGCCGCCGCCGGCTTCGGCGTGCTCGGGCTGCTGCGCCTGACCGGCGCGGTGCAATGAGACCTCTCCCATGAAGTTCAGTTCGCAGACGCTGCGCACGTTCACCACCCTGCACACCTGGGTCGGCCTGGTCGCCGGGTTCGGCCTGTTCGTGGCCTTCTACGCCGGTGCGCTGACCCTGTTCCATCACGACCTGCCGCTGTGGCAGACCCCGGGCGCGGCCACCGCACTGCCAGCCGGGCTGGACGATGCGCAGTACCTGCTGGAAGACGTACTGGCGACACACCCGGAAGCCCGCCGCCACGTCGGCATGACCTTCCCCGGCGCCGACCACCCGCAGCCACTTGCGTACTGGCAGGCCGATGATGGCAGCTGGCGTTATGCCTGGCCGGGGCAGATTGGCGGCAGCCCGACGCCGCCGCAGACCGGGCTGGCCGAGCTGGTCAACGAGCTGCACTACAGCCTGGGTCTGCCCGTGGCCGGCATCTACGTGATGGGCATTGTCAGCCTGCTGTACGGCATGGCGCTGCTCAGCGGTCTGGTGATCCATCTGCCGAAGCTGCTCGGCGACCTGTTCGCGCTGCGTCCGGGGCGCAACCTGAAACAGCTGTGGCAGGACGCGCACAACGTGATCGGCGTACTGAGCCTGCCCTTCCACCTGATGTTCGCGGTGACCGGCGCCCTGCTCTGCCTGGTGTTCGTGCAGATGGCCCTGCTCAACCCCCTGATCTTCGACGGCAAGGCCCTGCAGGCCGTGCCAACAGCGATGGACACCGCACCGGTGCGTGAAGCGACCGGCATCCCCTCGCCGCCGGGCAGCCTGCGCGTGCTGCAGGCGCGGGCGCTGGAGGTGGCGCGCGCACAGGGCGTGACCAGCTTCGAGCCGGCCTACCTGAAGCTGGCCAACGCGGGCGACACCAACGCCACCATCGAGATCACCGGCGAATCCACCGGCACCCTCGGCCCGCTCGGCGCCGTGGCGCTGGATGTCGCCACCGGCGAGGTACTGGCCACCCAGCTGCCAGGCCAGCGCGACGCCAACCACGCCACGCTCAGCGCCGCCTATGCGCTGCACTTCGGCGAGTTCGGCAACGGGGTGGTGGTCTGGCTGTACTTCCTGCTCGGCCTGGGCGGTGCGTTCCTGTTCTACTCGGGCAACCTGCTGTGGATCGAGTCGCGGCGCAAGCGTCGCCAGCCGCAGCAACCGCGTGCCGGAGTGAACATGGCACGGGCCACGGTCGGCGTGTGCATCGGCCTGTGCGTGGCGATCTCGGTCGCGTTCCTCACCGCGCTGGTGCTGGAACGGCTGGCGCCGGCGGCGGTCGACCACGGCATCCGCTGGGCCTGCTTCGGCAGCTGGGCGGCCTGTGCGCTGTGGGCCGCGCTGCGCCGCCCGGCACAGGCCGCACGCGAGCTGCTGTGGGCGGCGGCAATCAGTACTGCGCTGGTGCCGATCCTGCACGGCGCACTCAATGATGACTGGCTGTGGCGTGCGGCCGCGCGTGGCCACTGGCCGCTGTTCTGGGTCGATGCCATCGCGCTGGCCATGGCCTTCGGCTTCGCCCGCCTGGCAGTGGCCAGTCAACGCCGCGCCCGCAACGGCGATCCGAACAGCGTCTGGGCCAACTGAGCCTTCGCCGGGCATGGCCCGGCGCTACCGGAGCAGGTGCGCTGGGTCCAGGTAGCGGCTGACTTCGATCAGGTTGCCATCCGGGTCGCGGAAGTACACCGATTCGATTGGACCCAGTGCGCCGGTGCGGGCCACCGGCCCCTCCTCCACCGCGACGGCCTGCGCCTGCAGGTGTGCCAGCACATCGATTGTCGCCGTAAGCGTGACCAGGCACAGGTCGGCACTGCCCGGCGTGGGTCGTAACGCATGCGGCTGCAGCGGGGCACTGGCCGGATGCAGATTGATCTTCTGCTGGCCGAACTGCAGCGCGGTACGTCCCGCGCCGAAGCGCACGACCTGCATGCCGAGCACGCGCTGGTAGAAATCACAGCTGCGGTCGATGTCGGCGACGGTGAGGACCAGATGGTCCAGGCGTTCGAGATGGATCATGCCCGCAGCGTAACGCTGCGGGCGTGGACATGCTGTGCGGGGTTGGGCCGATGGCGTTGCGGCATTGCGCCGGGCATCGCCTGATGCAGCTCAATCGCCGATGCGCGCCTTCTGCCAGGGGCCCAGCATGGCGTTGAGCAGGCTGGCCTGCTCGTCGTCGCCGGTCAGCTCCCACATGAATACACCGGCCAGGCCCTGCTCGCGGGCGAACTGCGCACGCAGCCCGATCGAGCGCGGGTCTTCATAGCTGATGAAGACCTTCTGTTCGGCGTTGTACAGCCACGGGCTCTGCGCCTGCGGCTGCCAGTGCTTCGTCCAGCCCGGCTGGTCGAGATAGCGCGCCTTGATCACCCGCCAGTCGCCTGCATCGGCCGGTGCGCTGTAGGGCTGGTACAACCCATCCGGGGCATCACCTGTAACCTTGAAGCCGCGCCCGTAGAACGGCACGCCCAGCACCAGCTTGTGGGCCGGTACGCCGTGGTCGCGGTAAAACTGCACGGCACCGGCCACGTTGTTCCAACGGCGCAGCTCCGGCGCCAGTGGATCGGCCGCCACCTCAAGCAGCGGTGCGTTGAAGGTCGACACCGCCGAGAAGCCGGTGCCCATGTCGTAGCTCATCAGGTTGATGAAATCGAACACCTTGGCCAGCGCCGGCAGGTCGTAGCTCGCCGCCGGATCGTAGGGGCCATCCGTCTGCAGGCGACCGGCGGCCAGCGCGGCGGTCAGCAGCATCGGCTGCCCCGCCTTGCGACCGCGCGCATCAAGTGCCACGCGGAACGCCTGCGCGAGCCGGGTCAGGTTGGCGCGATCCTGCGGGCGGTGCGCCAGTTCCTTCGGCCCACCACTGACCGGGAATTCCCAGTCGATGTCCACACCATCGAAGCTGCCTGCATGGCGCTCGAAGAACAGCGTCATGCATGAGTCGACCAGGCGCTTGCGGCTGGTTTCGGTCAGTGCCGCATCGGAGAACCCGCCTGCGCCCCAGCCACCGATCGAAATCAGCGTGCGCAGGTGCGGATGCGCCTTCTTGAGTTCGGCCAGTGCGGCGAAATTCTTCGGCGCTTCCGCACCGATCGTGCAGCGCCCGTCCTCGATGGTCGAGAACGCGTAGAACAGGTGGGTCAGGCGCTCGGCCGGAATGCTCGACACCGGATAGCGCTCGGCGGAACCACCGGGGTAGTAGGCACCGAAGATCGGCGGCTGTGCGGGCGCAGCGTGCGCGGCAATGGGCAGGGCGCCGGCAATCAGTACGGCAAGGACGGCCACAGTCTGGCGGAACATGGAATCTCCCGGTTCGAAGGCGCCGCCACGTTAGCAAACCGATGGGGCTGTGGGACCGATGTCGTGGCATGTCGTCCGATGGACAGGCGCGATCCGTGCAACGGTGACAGAACAATGGCTGCGTAGCGCCTCTCACGCACCGCAGCAGGACATGCGGCGACCTGGGTGAGCGGTTGTTCGCAACTTCGAGGCAAAGAAAAAGCGGGCCGAAGCCCGCTTTTTCATTTCAGCGATTCCAGGAGCGTGTCAACCAAGCAAGGTTGACACCCACCGCCGATTATTCGGCGCTGACGGCGTCGCCTTCTTCCACGGCCTTCATCGACAGGCGGATACGGCCCTGCTTGTCGACTTCCAGCACCTTGACCTTGACCACATCGCCTTCCTTCAGCACGTCGCCGACCTTCTCGACGCGATCGCTGGAGATCTGCGACACGTGGACCAGACCGTCCTTGCCCGGCAGGATCGTGACGAACGCACCGAAGTCCATGATCTTGGCGACCTTGCCTTCGTAGATGCGGCCCGGCTCGACGTCCGAGGTGATCTGCTCGATGCGGGCCTTGGCGGCCTGGGCAGCGATGGCGTTGACCGATGCGATGACGATGGTGCCGTCGTCCTGGATGTCGATCTGGGTGCCGGTTTCCTTGGTGATGGCCTGGATGGTCGAACCACCCTTGCCGATCACTTCGCGGATCTTGTCCGGGTGGATCTTGATGGTCAACAGGCGCGGCGCGTAGTCCGACAGCTCTTCACGCGGAGCGGTCAGGCCGTGGGCCATTTCGCCCAGGATGTGCAGACGGCCAGCCTTGGCCTGCTGCAGGGCCTGCTTCATGATCTCTTCGGTGATGCCTTCGATCTTGATGTCCATCTGCAGGGCGGAGATGCCCTCAGCGGTACCGGCCACCTTGAAGTCCATGTCGCCCAGGTGATCTTCGTCACCCAGGATGTCGGACAGGACGACGAAGCGCTCGCCTTCCTTGACCAGACCCATGGCGATACCGGCAACCGGCGCCTTCACCGGCACGCCGGCGTCCATCAGGGCCAGCGACGAGCCGCAGACCGAAGCCATCGACGAGGAACCGTTCGACTCGGTGATTTCCGAGACGACGCGGATGGTGTACGGGAAGGCTTCCAGCGACGGCATGACAGCCAGCACGCCGCGCTTGGCCAGGCGACCGTGGCCGATTTCGCGGCGCTTCGGGCCCATCATACGGCCGCACTCACCCACCGAGAACGGAGGGAAGTTGTAGTGGAACAGGAAGTTTTCCTTGTACTCACCGGCAACGGCGTCGATGACCTGGCCGTCACGGGCGGTGCCCAGGGTGATGGTCACAATGGCCTGGGTTTCGCCGCGGGTGAACAGCGAGGAACCGTGGGTACGCGGCAGCACGCCGGTCTTCACGGTGATCGGGCGGACGGTGTCCAGCGCACGGCCGTCGATGCGCACCTTGGTGTCCAGCACCGAGTCACGCATGGTGCGGTATTCCAGCTCGCCGAATTCCTTCGACAGCTCGGCCGGGTTCCAGCCTTCGGCGGCCACGCGGCCTGCCAGGGCTTCGACCACGTCCTTCTTGATTGCCGAGATGGCGTCGCGGCGCTGCAGCTTGTCGCGCACCTGGAAGGCTTCGCCCAGGCGCGGGCCGATGGCTTCCTTCAGGGCGGCGATCAGCGCGTCGTTCTTGGCCGGGGCTTCCCAGGTCGACGGCTTGGTACCGGCTTCGACGGTCAGCTCGTTGATCGCGTTGATGACCTTCTGCATCTCGCGGTGACCGAAGGTCACGGCGCCCAGCATCACTTCTTCGGACAGCAGCGCGGCTTCGGATTCAACCATCAGCACGGCGTTGGAGGTGCCGGCGACGACCAGTTCCAGCTGCGAGTCAGCCAGTTCGCTGACGGTCGGGTTCAGGATGTACTCGCCGTTCTTGTAACCGACCTTGGCAGCGCCGATCGGACCCATGAACGGGGTGCCGGCCAGGGCCAGGGCAGCCGAGGCGCCGATCAGGGCCGGGATGTCACCGTCCACGTCCGGGTTCAGCGACATGACCGTGGCGATGATCTGCACTTCGTTCTTGTAGTCTTCGGGGAACAGCGGGCGGATCGGACGGTCGATCAGACGCGAGATCAGGGTTTCCTTCTCGGTCGCACGGCCTTCACGCTTGAAGAAACCACCCGGGATACGGCCGCCGGCGTAGAACTTTTCCTGATAATCGACGGTCAGCGGGAAGAAGTCCTGGCCTTCGCGCGCGCTCTTGGCGGCGACGGCGGTGACCAGCAGTACGGTGTCGTCCATCTTGACGATGACGGCACCGCTGGCCTGACGGGCGACTTCGCCGGTCTCGAGCGTGACGGTGTGCTTGCCGTACTGGAAGGTTTTGGTGATTTTTGCCACGGAGGGTGTCCTTGGGGATGCTGTCTGCGAATTTGGACCGTCGGCGACCCTTGCCGCCAGCGGGTGGCCGGATCGTTCCGGCCTGAATCGGGGATTGCGGTGCTACAAAACAAAACCGCGGCGCATCGCTGCGCCGCGGGGGATTCGTTGCTTAGCGACGCAGGCCAAGCTTTTCGATCAGGGCCTTGTAACGCTCGACGTCCTTCTTCTTCAGGTAGTCGAGCAGGCTGCGACGGCGGTTGACCATCTGCAGCAGGCCGCGGCGGCTGTGGTGGTCCTTCTTGTGGGTCTTGAAGTGGCCGGTCAGCAGTTCGATGCGCGCGGTCAGCAGTGCAACCTGGACTTCCGGGGAGCCGGTGTCAGCCGAGCTGCGCTTGTTGTCTTCAATGACCTTCTGGGTGTCGATCGACATTTCTTTTTTCTCTGTGATGCGTGGCCGGCAGGAACGCGCTTCGCGCACCGCCAGGCTCGCCGTGGACTACGAGGATGAAACCTGCGCGAGGCAGGCTGCCGGAAAACGGCCGCGAAATTGTAACGGTCGGGGGGCCTCGGAACAAGGTCCGGGGCTGAACCGTCCGGGCCCGGTCAGAGGTTGAAACGACGCTGCGGAGCCAGCAGGCCACTGTCATCGACCTGACCCAACCCCTGGACAGCATCGTCCGGACCGAACACGGCCACCAGACCACGGGGCCACGACAGATCGCGCTGGCGCTGGCCGACGCAGAAGCGGTGGGCCTGGTCGGCATCGAGGTCGACCCGCGGGTATTCAGCCAGGCCGGCCGCCAGCGGCAGCAGCAGCGCGTCCATGCCCGCCTCGTCACCCGCCTCGACCATCGCCCGCAGCTGATCCAGGGTGACCATCGCCGGTTCACGGAACGGCTCGACCCAGAGCCGGCGCAGCGCACTGATATGCGCGCCACAGCCCAGCGCCTCGCCCAGATCGCGGGCCAGGCTGCGGATATAGGTGCCCGAGCCGCAGGTCACACGCAGCCGCAACCGCTCCGGCTGCTGCTCGAGCACCTCGATGGCGTGCACCTGCACCTCGCGCTCCGGCGCTTCAATGACGTCACCGCGGCGGGCCTTCACATACAGCGGCTCCCCGCCCTGCTTCAGCGCCGAATAGATCGGGGCGCGCTGGCGGATGCTGCCGGTCAGCGGCGCCAGCGCCGCCTGCAGGGTCTCGGCACTGATCGAAGGCACCGGGCGCTGCAGCAGCACCTGGCCTTCGGAATCGTCGGTGTCGGTGGTCTGGCCCAGCATGATCTCGGCGTCGTAGGCCTTGGCCGAGCCGAGCAGCAGGCCGGCAATCTTGGTCGCCTCGCCGAAGCACAGCGGCAACAGGCCGGTGGCCAGCGGGTCGAGACTGCCGGTATGGCCGCCCTTTTCGGCACGGAACAGGCGACGAGCCACCTGCAGGGCGGCGTTGGAACTCATGCCGGTCGGCTTGTCGAGCAGCAGGATGCCATCCAGACGGCGGAACTGAATTCGGGTCATGACAGGACGTTGTAGAGCCGAGCCATGCCCGGCTGCCGCAACGCGGCCCGCACAGGCGTCGCGTTGCCGGAATGAAAAGACGCCGGGCATGGGCCCGGCGCTGGCTTATTCTTCGTCGCTCTCGCGACGCTTCTCCGCGGCCAGCGTATCGGGCAGGTCGCGCAGGATGTTGTCGATGTGCTCACCACGGTCGACCGAGTCGTCGTAGTGGAAATGCAGCTCCGGCACGTGGCGCAGCTTCATCGCGCGGGCCAGATCCATGCGCAGGCGGTAGCCCAGCTCCTTCAGGCCTGCCACGGCTTCAGCCGAACGTTCCGGCATCAGCGCGGTGACGAACACCTTGGCATGGGCCATGTCGCGGGTGATTTCCACGTCGGACACGCTCACCGAGGGCAACCCATGCTCGCGCACGGCGTTGTGCACCAGGGTGCCGAGTTCACGGCGCAGCTGGGCGGAGACACGGTCGGTTCGATGGAAAGTCTTGGGCACGAGGAGCTCTTGGTTCAGTTGTCGCCCGACCAACGGTCGGGCGCTACCTTTGATTCGATTGTCGCCCGACCAACGGTCGGGCGCTACAGGTACATGGTAGGGCCGGACCGTTGGTCGGGCCACCTTGCAGCATTACAGGGTGCGCGGCACTTCGATACGCTCGAAGCACTCGATCTGGTCACCCGGCTTGACGTCGTTGTAGGCCTTCACCGCGATACCGCATTCGGTACCGTTGCGGACTTCCTCGACGTTTTCCTTGAAGCGGCGCAGCGATTCCAGTTCGCCTTCGAAGATCACCACGCTGTCGCGCAGCACGCGGATCGGCTTGTTGCGCTTGACCACGCCCTCGATGACCATCGAGCCGGCAACGGCGCCCAGCTTGGAGCTGCGGAACACGTCGCGGACCTCGGCGATACCGATGATCTCTTCGCGGATCTCCACGCCCAGCAGACCGGAGGCCACCTGCTTCACCTGATCGATCACGTCATAGATGATCGAGAAGTAACGCAAGTCGACGCCGTTGGATTCGATGATGCGACGGGCCGAAGCATCCGCACGCACGTTGAAGCCGATGACGGTGGCCTTCGAAGCAGCCGCCGAGTTGGCGTCCGATTCGGTGATGCCGCCCACGCCGGAGTGGATCACGTTGATGCGGATGTCGTCGTTGGACAGCGCGACCAGTGCCTGGCTCAAGGCCTGCACCGAACCCTGCACGTCGGCCTTGATGACCAGGTTGAGGACCTGCTGGCCCTCGCCCTTGCCCAGGGTCGCCATGATGTCTTCCATGCGGCTGCCAGCGGTGGCCACCAGGCGCGATTCACGGCGCTTGGTCTCACGCTGCTGGGCAACGTCCTTGGCCAGGCGCTCATCCTCGACGACCACGAAGTCGTCACCGGCTTCCGGCACGCCGGACAGGCCCAGGACCTGCACCGGGATGGACGGGCCGGCGAACTCCGGCTGCTTGCCGGTTTCGTCGAACAGCGCACGCACGCGGCCGTACTGGATGCCGCACACCAGGTAGTCGCCCTTCTTCAGGCGGCCCTGCTGCACCAGCACGGTCGCGACCGGGCCACGGCCCTTGTCCAGCGACGATTCGATCACCACGCCCGAGGCGCGGCCTTCGTCGACGGCCTTCAGCTCCAGCAGTTCGGCCTGGATCGAGATGGCGTCCAGCAGGTCGTCGATGCCCAGGCCGGTCTTGGCCGAGATCTCCACCATCTGGGTATCACCACCGAAGTCTTCGGCCACGACCTGCTCGGACAGCAGTTCGTTCTTGACCCGCATCGGGTCGGCGTCGGACTTGTCGATCTTGTTGATCGCCACGATCAGCGGCACACCCGCCGAACGGGCGTGCTGGATCGCTTCCTTGGTCTGCGGCATGACGCCGTCATCGGCGGCCACGACCAGCACCACGATATCGGTCAGCTTGGCGCCGCGGGCACGCATCGAGGTGAAGGCAGCATGGCCCGGGGTATCCAGGAAGCTGATCACGCCCTTCGGCGTATCCACGTGGTAGGCACCGATGTGCTGGGTGATGCCGCCGGCTTCGCCGGTGGCGACCTTGGTACGGCGGATGTAATCCAGCAGCGAGGTCTTGCCGTGGTCGACGTGGCCCATGATGGTGACCACCGGCGGACGCTGGGTGGCTTCGCCCTGGTTTTCACCGGTCGAGGCCAGCAGTGCGTCTTCGGCATCGTTGTCATTGGCACGGATTGCCTTGTGACCGAGTTCTTCGGTCACCAGCGCGGCGGTGTCATGGTCGATGGACTGGGTGATGGTGGCCATCACGCCCATCTTGAACAGCGCCTTGACCACCTCACCGCCCTTCAGCGCGAGCTTCTGCGCCAGGTCGGCCACGGTGATCGTGTCGCCGATCGCCACTTCACGCACCACCGGCGCGGTCGGACGCTCGAAGGCGTGCGGACCGGCATTGTTGCCACCGCGCGACATGTCGCGACGGCCACCCGCCTGGTTGCGCCCGCCCGGACGACCACGGGTGTTGCTGTTGTTGCTGTTGCCACGACGCGCGCGGTCGGCAGCCGACAGGTGCATCTGGCCGGCGAAACGGTCGCCCGGGCCACGCTCGTTGCGCGGCGCGCTGCGGTTGTTGCGGTCGTCGTTGCGCGGCGGCGGCGGCGCACTGCGCGGCGCAGCCGGAGCGGCGGCCGGCGTGCGTGGCGGCCGCGGCGCGGTTTCATCGATCGGAGCGCGCTTGGGCTTGGTGGCGGCCAGTGCCTCGGCAGCCTTGGCGGCAGCCGCAGCCTCTTCGGCAGCCTTCTTCTCGGCCTCTGCGCGTTCCTTGGCCGCAATCTCTTCCTCACGGGCGCGGACGATGGCTTCGTCGCGCAGACGATCCTTCTCGGCCAGGGCCTGCTGTTCGGCGAGGTTGCGGGCACGCGACTCTTCCAGCTTGCGCAGGATGTCGGCGCGCTCTTCGTCCGGCGTCATGGCGCGCGCACCATCCTTGACGTAGGTGCGCTTCTGGCGCACCTCGACATTCACGGTCGTCTTGCTGCGACCGGAATTGACCGTCACTTCCTGCTGCTTCCGGCGGTTGAGCGTGATCTTCTTTGCAGACTGATCGGTCTCTTCCGGGGCCTGCTCGGGCTTGCCGTGCGAACGACGAAGGAAGCCCAGGAGCTTAACCTTCTCGGAGCTGGTCACGACCTGGTCGGGACCGCTGAACTTCATGCCGGCACCGGCCAGCTGTTCCAGCAGTTTTTCGACCGGCGTGTTGACCAGTTCGGCAAGCTTGCGGATGGTGGTTTGCTGCGACATTCGGATCCTATGATCTTGTGGGCGCCCCCCCGCATCTGGAGGTGGCGCGGATTCTACGCCCTGAGCGGCTCAGGGCCCTGTTCATTGCCGGCTCATTCGCCGCGTTCCAGTCGGGCGATCTCTTCGGCACGGGCGGCCAGGATCAGCGCAGCGGCGCGCGCCTGATCCAGTCCTTCGATACCGAAGTCCATGACCTCGTCGGCGGCCAGGTCGGACAGGTCCTCGCTGGTACGCACGCCGTGGCCGGCCAGCGCATATGCGGTGGCTTCGTCCATGCCCTTCAGGGACAGCAGGTCCTGCGCCGGCTGGCCGTCTTCAAGGCCTTCTTCGACTGCCAGGGCCTCATTGAGCAGCGCATCGCGGGCACGAGCGCGCAGCTCTTCGACGATGTCTTCGTCGAAACCTTCCACGGCCAGCAGTTCGCCGACCGGGACATAAGCGATTTCCTCGACGGTACCGAAGCCTTCGCTGACCAGGATGCCGGCGATCTCTTCGTCAACTTCCAGCTTGTCCATGAACAGCTGGCGGGCCGACGCCTGCTCGGCTTCCGACTTGGCGGTGACCTGGTCCTGGGTCATCACGTTGAGCTGCCAGCCGGTCAGGCGGCTGGCCAGGCGCACGTTCTGGCCGCCCTTGCCGATCGCCTGGGCCAGGCGGTCTTCAGCGACAGCCAGGTCCATCGAGTGCTTGTCTTCATCAACGATGATCGACTGCACTTCGGCCGGCGCCATCGCGTTGATGACGAAGTTGGCCGGGTTGTCGTTCCACAGCACGATGTCCACGCGCTCGCCATTGAGCTCGTTGGACACGGCCTGCACGCGCGAACCGCGCATGCCGATGCAGGCACCGATCGGATCGGTGCGCTGGTCGTGGGCCAGCACGGCGATCTTGGCGCGGTCGCCCGGATCGCGGGCACAGGCCTTGATTTCCACCAGGCCCTGGCCGACTTCCGGCACTTCCAGCTTGAACAGCTCGATCATGAATTCCGGGGCGGCACGGCTGATGAACAGCTGCGGGCCACGCGGTTCCGAACGGACTTCGGCCAGGTAGCCGCGCACGCGGTCTCCGGCGCGCAGCACGTCGCGCGGAATGCCCTTGTCCTTCGGGATGAAGCCTTCGGCGTTGCCACCGAGGTCGACGTAGATGTTGCCGCGCTCGGCGCGCTTGACCACACCGGTGATCAGCTCACCCACGCGATCCTTCCATGCATCCACGACCTGCTGGCGCTCGGCTTCGCGCACGCGCTGGACGATGACCTGCTTGGCGGCCTGGGCAGCGATGCGGCCGAAATCCGGGTTCTCGATCTGCTCTTCGATGTAGTCGCCGACGTCCACGCCTTCGGCTTCATCGACCGCGTCCATCAGGCGGATCTGGCGATCCGGCGATTCCATGACCACGTCATCGGCCACCACTTCCCAGCGGCGGTAGGTTTCGTAGCTGCCATCCTTGTGGTCGATGACCACGCGGGTCAGCACTTCCTCGTCGGGATAGCGCTTCTTCGCTGCCGAGGCCAGGGCGGCCTCGATGGCATCGAAGATCACTTCACGCGGCACGCCCTTCTCGTTGGCGACTGCGTCGACTACCAGCAACAGTTCCTTGCTCATTGGCTCACTCCGCGCGCGGCTTCTTTGCCGCCGGCTCGTTGGAAGAAGAATTCGTGTTCGGCTTCGGACGCTTCGGTGCCGGACCGGTCGGCTTGCTCGGGGCCAGCCCCAGCGCCACCCAGTCGGGCATGATCCGTGCCTTGTCGATGTTGTCGGCCGACACCACCACTTCGGTCTTGTCGACGATGAAGGTGATGGTGCCAGCGGCCTCGTCGGTCGCCTCGATACGGCCCTGCAGGCGACGACGGTTGTCCTGCGGCAGCTTCAGCGTGACCTTGGCCGATTCACCCTGGTGGCGGGCGAACTGCTCCAGGTTGAACAGCGGGCGATCCACGCCCGGCGAGGACACTTCCAGCGTGTAATTGCCGCTGATCGGGTCTTCGACGTCCAGCTGCGCCGACACTTCGCGGCTGACCCGCTCGCAGTCGTCGACATTGATGATGCGCTCGGGCTGTTCAGCCAGCGGCACGTCGATGTAAAGGCGCAGGGTCGCACCGCCGGGGGCCGGCAGATACTCAACGCCCAGCAGCTCCAGGCCCAGCGACACAACGGTCGGGGCGAGCAGATTCGCGATGTCGGTTGCCTTGTCGCTCACAGCCTGCCTTGATCTCTTGGTTGGGTGCCGGCCTTGGCCGGCGTGAAAACATGACGCCCCGGAAACGACAAAGGGCCCGCTGGGCCCCTTTTTCCGGAAAGACTCCGGTGACTGGATTCCGGTTGCAACCCGCATTGCCTGCCGGTTGCGGCCCTCCTTCCGGGTCTGGACTCCCGCTGGGGAGGCCACCTTCAGGGGTGTTGCTAGGTCGCTGATGATAGCGGCTGCACCGCGCTGGTGCAAGGTGCGGGGCTACCCCGAAGCGTCCGCTGCGCTCGCCGGGCATGGCCCGGCGGATCGAGCACCGCCCCAAAGAAAATCGCCTTCGAAGCAGGACTTCGAAGGCGATTTCTTTACTTGGTAGCGGGGGCAGGATTTGAACCTGCGACCTTCGGGTTATGAGCCCGACGAGCTGCCAGACTGCTCCACCCCGCA
Source organism: Stenotrophomonas geniculata (assembly GCF_034508895.1). Lineage (NCBI taxonomy): Bacteria > Pseudomonadati > Pseudomonadota > Gammaproteobacteria > Lysobacterales > Lysobacteraceae > Stenotrophomonas > Stenotrophomonas geniculata. The sequence continues at coordinate 3,285,151 of NZ_CP140571.1, read as the reverse complement.
TCAGAAGCGGAATTATGAGCGATAACTTCAAAACATGCAAGCTTTCCCTCATTCATCAGACCGGTTGGCGCCGGCTCGATGTTGGTAGCGGGGGCAGGATTTGAACCTGCGACCTTCGGGTTATGAGCCCGACGAGCTGCCAGACTGCTCCACCCCGCACCGGAAGTGTTTGAACTGCTGCCCTGCTCTTTCGAGGAGGGCTACTGCAACGATGTTCTGGCTGAACCGCTGCAGTGACAACTCAGGCTGCGCATATTACACGAATCGCGCAGCTTTGTGTCAACTTTTATGCAAGATGCGCAAATGCCTGCTGGCACCAGACCATGATCGGGTTCCAGGCCAGGCCCAGCGCCAGCAGGGCCAGCGCGTTCACGCCCAGCACCAGGCCCAGTACGCGGTCATTGCTGCGCGGCATGGCCTCGCCCACCGGCTCATCGAAGTACATGACCTTGATGACGCGCAGGTAGTAGAAGCAGCCGACCACGGCGCACAGCACGCCGAGGATGGCCAGCCACAGCAGGCCGCCATTGACGGCAGCGCCCAGCACGGCCAGCTTGGTCCAGAAGCCCAGGAACGGCGGGATGCCGGCCAGCGACGCCATGATGCACAGCACCAGGCCGGCCATCCACGGGTTGCGGGCGTTCAGGCCCTTGAAGTCCTCGATGTTCTCGGCTTCAAAGCCGGCACGCGACAGCGCGATGATCGCGCCGAAGGCGGCGGTGGACATGATGGCGTAGGCCAGTGCGTAGAACAGCGCAGCGGCATAGCCCTGCGCGCCACCACCGGCGATGCCCATCAGCAGGAAGCCGATGTGCGAGACGGTGGAGAACGCCAGCATGCGCTTGAGGTTGCTCTGCGCGATGGCCATCAGGTTGCCGATGACCAGCGAGACCGCGGCCAGGCCGGCGATCAGCAGCTGCAGTTCGGTCGACAGCGGGCCCACGCCCATTTCCAGCAGGCGGTAGGCCATGCCGAAGGCGGCCAGCTTCGGCGCCGAGCTGATGAACAGCGCGATCGGTGCCGGGGCACCCTGGTACACGTCCGGCAGCCACATGTGGAACGGTGCGGCACCCAGCTTGAAGGCGACGCCGGCGATCATGAACACCGCACCGGTGATCAGCAGCACGCGCTCTTCCGAGTGCGGGATGGCGTCGCGGATGACGTCCAGGTGCAGGCTGCCGGTGGCGCCGTAGATCAGCGACATGCCGTACAGCAGCAGGCCCGAGGCCAGCGAGCCGAGCACGATGTACTTCATCGCCGCTTCCGAGGCCAGGCCGTTCTCACGGTTGCTGGCGACCAGGGCGTAGGAGCACAGCGCCAGCAGTTCCAGGCCCAGGTAGACCATCAGCAGGCTGCCGGCCGACACCAGGATCATCATGCCGGCGGTGCCGAACAGGATCAGCACCGGGATCTCGCCCTGGAACAGGTTGCGGTCACGCAGGTAACGCCAGCCATAGACCAGGGTCAGGCCGCTGAGCAGCACGATCCCGGTCTTCATCACGTCCGCGGCGGTATCGCGCACGAACATGCCATGGAAGACCTCCCCCTGCCCGCCCACGCCGGTGGCCAGCATGAACAGCACCACGGCCAGCGCAGCGAGCGAGAACAGGTGGGTGACGATCTTGTTCCGGTTGCTGACGAACAGGTCGAGGATCATCAGGGCGAAGGCGCTGCCGATCAGCACCAGCTCGGGAGCGAGCGGTGGCAGGTCAGCGGCGGTCAATGGCAGCAGCGGCGAGGTGGTCATCATCAAATCCTGGAATTACAGCAGCTTGCTGGATGCGATCTGCATCGCCAGCTTCGCGATCGAGGGCTCCATCAGGTCGGTCAGCGGCTTGGGGTAGATGCCCAGCGCCAGCACGCCGATGGCGAACACGCCCAGCACCAGCCATTCGCGGCCGTTGATGTCCTTCAGTTCGGCCACGTGGCTGTTGGCCACCTCGCCGAAGAAGATGCGCTTGTACAGCCACAGGGTGTAGGCGGCACCGATGATCAGGGTGGTGGCCGCGCCCAGTGCGATCCACGGATTACGCTGGAAGGCCGACAGGATGACCATGAACTCACCGACGAAACCGCTGGTGCCCGGCAGGCCGGCATTGGCCATGAAGAACAGCATGGCGAAGGTGGCGAACCACGGCATCACGTTGACCACGCCGCCGTAATCGGCGATGCGGCGGCTGTGCATGCGGTCGTACAGCACGCCGACGCAGGAGAACATCGCACCGGACACGAAGCCGTGCGAGATCATCTGCACCATGGCGCCCTGCAGGCCCAGGCGGGCGGCATCGGCGTTGCCGGCCTCACGCACCAGCCACAGGGCGATGAAGGTGCCCAGGGTGACGAAGCCCATGTGCGCGATCGACGAATAGGCGATCAGCTTCTTCATGTCGTCCTGCACCAGAGCGACCAGGCCGACGTAGATCACCGCGATCAGCGACAGCGCGATCACCAGCCAGGCCCATTCCTGCGACGCGTCCGGGACGATCGGCAGGTTGAAGCGCAGGAAGCCGTAGCCACCGATCTTCAGCGCGATGGCGGCGAGGATCACCGAACCGGCGGTCGGTGCTTCGACGTGGGCATCCGGCAGCCAGGTGTGCACCGGGAACATCGGCACCTTGACCGCGAAGGCGATCAGGAAGGCGAAGAAGATCCAGGTCTGTTCCTTGGCCGACAGCGGCAGCGCGTACAGGTCGGCCAGCTGGAAGCTGCCGCCCTTCATGTACAGGTAGATCAGCGCCACCAGCATCAGCACCGAGCCGAGGAAGGTGTACAGGAAGAACTTCAGCGCGGCGTAGATGCGGCGCGGGCCACCCCAGACACCGATGATCAGGAACATCGGGATCAGCATGGCTTCGAAGAACACGTAGAACAGCATCGCGTCCGTCGCGGCGAAGATGCCGACGGTGACGCCTTCCAGGATCAGGAAGGCCGCCACGTACTGGTTCACGCGCTTGTCGATGGCGCTCCAGGCGCCGATCAGGGCAAGCACGCTGACCAGGGTGGTCAGCAGGATCAGCGCCACGGCAATGCCGTCCACGCCCAGGTTGTAGCCGATCTTGTACGCCGGGATCCAGGCATGGGTCTCGACGAACTGCAGGCCGTCGATACCCGCGTTGTAGCCGCTCAGCAGCGAGAGGCTTGCAACGAAGGTGAGCACCGCGACGCCCAGCGACGCCCAGCGGGCAGTCTGTGCATCACGGATCGCAAGGATCAGGGCGCCACCGATGATCGGCAGCCAGATGAGGACACTGAGTAGAGGCCAGTTCGACACGTCTTCTTATTCCGTACAGGTCATCAACGCAGGTAATGCATCAGCACGCCCAGCAGGGCAATCAGGCCGATGATCATCGCGAAGGCGTAGTGATAGAGGAAACCGGATTGGGTACGACGCAGCACGCCGGCTGCAACGTCCACAACACGTGCCGAGAGATTGACCACGCCGTCGACGATGTTGCTGTCGATCCAGCGCGAGACCTTGCCCAGCTTGACGCTGCCGCCGGCAAAGCCATCGATCCACAGCTTGTCGAAGCCGTACTTGTTTTCCAGCACCGAAACGATCGGGGCGAAGGTCTTGCGCGCCTTGCCCGACAGGTCCGGCTTCCAGAGGTAGAACAGCGCGGCCAGCAGGAAGCCCGCGAGGGTCAGCCAGAACGGCGGCAGCATCATGCCGTGCAGCGCGAACGCGACCGGACCATGGAACTCTTCACCCAGGAACGCGACGGTGTTCTTGGCCGGATCGTAGAAGTCGACGATGCCGGTGAAGAACGTCTGCGCCTGGCCCTTGATCGCCTCGTGCGCATGGTGGCCGGCCCAGTCGGTGCCATGCAGCATCGGGCCGATGCTGAAGAAGCCGATGGCGATCGACGGGATGGCCAGCAGGATCAGCGGCAGGGTCACCACCCACGGGGTTTCGTGCGGCTCATGCGGACCGTGGCCATGGCCGTGGTCGTCATGGGCATCGCCATGGTGGGCGTCGGCGGCGTGGTGATCGTCATGGCCATGGCCATGATCGTCGTGCGCGTCGCGGAAGCGTTCCTTGCCATGGAAGGTCATGAACAGCAGGCGGAAGCTGTAGAAGCTGGTCACCAGCACGCCACCCAGCACTGCCCAGTAACCATAGGTGGCCACCCAGCTGTTCTGCATGTGGGCGTGGATCTCGGCCGCCTCGATGATGGTGTCCTTCGAATAGAAGCCGGAGAAGAACGGCGTACCGACCAGGGCCAGCGTACCGATCCACATGGTGACGAAGGTGATCGGCATGTACTTGCGCAGGCCGCCCATCTTGCGCATGTCCTGCTCGTGGTGCATCGCGATGATGACCGAGCCGGCACCCAGGAACAGCAGCGCCTTGAAGAAGGCGTGGGTCATCAGGTGGAACACGGCCGCCGAATAGGCCGACACGCCCAGGGCGACGGTCATGTAGCCCAGCTGCGACAGCGTGGAGTACGCGACGACGCGTTTGATGTCGTTCTGCACGATGCCGATCAGGCCGGTGAAGAACGCGGTGGTGGCACCGATGAACAGCACGAAGTTCAGCGCGGTCTGCGACAGCTCGAACAGCGGCGACATGCGGGTGACCATGAAGATACCGGCGGTCACCATCGTCGCGGCGTGGATCAGTGCCGAGATCGGGGTCGGGCCTTCCATCGAGTCCGGCAGCCACACGTGCAGCGGGACCTGGGCCGACTTGCCCATGGCGCCGATGAACAGGCAGATGCAGATGACGGTGGCGATCGACCAGATCACCGGCTCGTTCAGCAGCTGCATGCCCAGGATCGTGCCGTCCCAGATCTGCAGCTGGGCGCGCGGGTCAGCCAGCATGCCGGCCTGCGAGAACACCTGCGAGTAGTCCAGGGTGCCGAACACCCACAGCACGCCGGCGATGCCCAGCAGGAAGCCGAAGTCACCGACGCGGTTGACCAGGAACGCCTTCATGTTGGCGAAGATCGCGGTCGGGCGCTTGAACCAGAAGCCGATCAGCAGGTACGACACCAGGCCCACCGCTTCCCAGCCGAAGAACAGCTGCAGGAAGTTGTTGCTCATCACCAGGGTGAGCATCGAGAAGGTGAACAGCGAGATGTAGCTGAAGAACCGCTGGTAGCCCGGATCGTCCTGCATGTAGCCGATCGTGTAGATGTGGACCAGCAGCGACACGAAGGTCACCACCACCATCATCATCGCGGTCAGCTTGTCGACCATGAAGCCGACGTGGGCCGAGTACTGGCCGACTTCAAAGAACGTGTAGATGTTCTGGTTGAACGGCTGCGCACCGCCCCAGAGCAGCTGGTAGAGCGTGTACATCGACAGGCCGCAGGCAACCGCAACGCCGAGGATGGTGATGGTCTGCGCGCCGAAGCGCTTGACCTGGCGACCGAACAGGCCGGCGATGATGCTGCCGAACAGCGGTGCAAGCACCACTGCGATCAACAGACTCTTGGAGAGAGTGATTTCCATCTGTGGATCAGCCCTTCAACGAATCGACTTCGCCGACATTGATCGTGCGGCGGGTACGGAACAGGGTCACCAGGATCGCCAGGCCGATGGCGGCTTCCGCGGCGGCGACGGTCAGGATGAAGAACACGAACAGCTGGCCGGACGGATCGCCCAGCTGACGCGAGAACGCGACGAAATTGACGTTCACCGACAGCAGCATCAGCTCGATCGACATCAGCAGGACGATGACGTTCTTCCGGTTGAGGAAGATGCCGGCCAGGCTGATGGCGAACAGCACCGCGCCCAGCGCAAGCATGTGGCCAAGGGTAATCACGGCTGGGTCTCCTCGCCGGTGGCCGGCTTGATGTTGCTGTGCACGACCGGCGCTTCGGCGCCCATCTTGACCATGCGCAGGCGCTGGCCGGCCTTGACCATGGTCTGCTCGCCCGGGTTCTGGCTCTTCACGCCGGTACGGCGACGCAGGGTCAGCATCACGGCGGCAACCACGGCCACGGTCAGGATGACCGCAGCGAACTCGAACGGCAGCAGGTATTCGGTGAACAGCGTGCGCGCCAGCCAAGTGACGTTGGAGCTGTCGGCAGCGACCGCGGCGGCGTTGTCGGCGGGGAACGGGGTAACCGCCCTGCCCTTCACGCCGATCAGGATCAGCATCTGGACCAGCATGGCCACGGCAACGATCAGGCCGACCGGCAGGTAGCGGACCCAGCCCTCACGCATCTTGGTGGGATCGATGTCCAGCATCATCACCACGAACAGGAACAGCACCATCACCGCGCCGACATACACCAGCACCAGTGCCACACCGAGGAACTCGGCGCCGACCAGCAGCCAGACGCAGGCGATGGAGAAGAAGGTCAGCACCAGGCAGAGCACGGCGTGAACCGGGTTGCGCACGCTGATCACCGCACCGGCCGAAACCGTTGCCGCGATGGCGAACACCCAGAAAGCGATATTTACCCAATCCATCTCTCGACCTCAGCGGTAAGCGGCATCGGCGGCGCGACGCTCGGCGATCTCGGACTCGAGACGGTCGCCCAGGGCCAGCAGCTGCGGCTTGGTAACGATGTTTTCGCCACGATTCTCGAAGTGGTACTCGAGGATGTGGGTTTCGACGATCGAGTCCACCGGGCAGCTTTCTTCACAGAAGCCGCAGAAGATGCACTTGAACAGATCGATGTCATAGCGCGTGGTACGGCGGGTGCCGTCTTCGCGCTTGGCCGAGTCGATGGTGATGGCCAGTGCCGGGCACACCGCTTCGCACAGCTTGCAGGCGATGCAGCGCTCTTCACCGTTGGGGTAACGGCGCAGGGCGTGCAGGCCACGGAAGCGCGGCGACTGCGGGAACTTCTCCATCGGGTACATCATCGTGTACTTGGGCTTGAAGCTGTACTTCAAGGTCAGCCAGAGACCGGCCAGCAGTTCGAGCAGCAGCAGGCTCTTGAAGTAATGGGTAATCCTGTTCATCACTTTAGACGCCCTTTTGAATCACGCCGAAGAACACCATGACGGCGGTAACCGCGATCCACAGAATGGCCAGCGGGATGAAGACCTTCCAGCCCAGGCGCATGATCTGGTCGTAGCGGAAGCGCGGGAAGCTGGCACGGAACCAGATGTAGGCACTGGCGAAGAAGAACACCTTGACGAACAGCCACGGTGCACCGCCCTTCCAGATCCAGTCGACCAGCGGCGAGACATCGCCGAAGTTGACCCAGCCCTGGATCGGGCTCAGCCAGCCGCCGAGGAAGAAGATCGAGATCAGGAAGCTGATCAGGATCATGTTCGCGTATTCGGCCAGGAAGAACAGGGCGAAGGCACCGCCGGAGTACTCAACCATGTGGCCGGCGACGATTTCCGACTCGCCTTCCACCACGTCGAACGGCGCGCGGTTGGTTTCAGCCACGCCCGACACCCAGTAGATGACGAACAGCGGGAACAGCGGCAGCAGGAACCAGTCGAAGAAACCGGAATTGCCGGCCTGCGCCATCACGATGTTGCTCAGGTTCAGGCTGCCCGACGCGATCATCACGCCAACCAGGGCGAAGCCCATGGCGATTTCGTAGCTGATCATCTGTGCCGAGGCGCGCATCGCGCCCAGGAACGCATACTTCGAGTTGGATGCCCAACCGGCCAGGATGATGCCGTAGATGCCCAGCGAGGTCATCGCCAGCAGATACAGCAAGCCGGCGTTGGCGTTGGACAGCACGATCTGCGAATCGAAGGGCACCACCGACCAGGCCGCGAAGGCCGGCGCCAGGGTGATCAGCGGTGCCAGCAGGTAGATCGCCTTGTTGGCACTGCTCGGCTGGACCACTTCCTTGAACAGCAGCTTGAAGACGTCGGCGAAGGCCTGGAAGATGCCCATGCCCACGTACATCGGGCCGTGGCGGACGTGCATCCAGCCGATCAGCTTGCGTTCCCAGACCACATAGAAGGCCACCGAGATGATCACCGGAACGGTGATCACCAGGATCTTCAGGATGATCCAGATCAGCGCGCCGATGTCACCGAGGCCAAGCAGCCACTGGTGCAGCGGGTCGACCGCGTTCAACAGCAATTCGTTCATGCAGCCACCACCGATACGCGAGCGGCACCCAGCGGCGCGGTCGCGCCGTGGCCCGATTCAATCCAGACCGAACCCGCAGCGACGCGGGCGTCGACCACCACCGGCAGGGTGGCCTTGCCGGCATCGGTGCCGACCTTGGCCATCTGCCCTTCCTGCAGCTGCAGGCGAGCGGCATCTTCAGCATTCAGCACGATGCGCGGGGCGTTGTTGAGCGGATGCGACTGCAGCGCCGGGGCGCGACGGACCACCGCATCGGTGCGGTAGATCGCGGCGGTCGAAGCCACTTCCAGGCCTTCGCCGGCGACCGCCGGCTGCGCCGAAGCGGCGACGGCGACCGACACCGGGGCCAGGCTGGCACGCAGGCCGGCCAGGTCGGTGAAGTCGAAACCGGCCACGGCCAGCTCGCCGCCCAGGGCGCGCAGCACGCGCCAACCCTCACGGGCCTCGCCCGGCAGCTTGCCGCCGGCACGGGCCAACTGCTCGCGACCATCGAGGTTGGTCAGGGTGGCGTCGATTTCCGGCAGCGCACCGATCGGCAGGATCACGTCGGCGACGTCGCGGGTCGAAGCACAGGCGAACTGGCTGAAGGCCACCACCTGGGCACCCACCAGCGCCTTGCGCGCGGCGGGTGCGTCGGCGAAGTCCAGGCCCGGCTCCAGGCCGTACACCACGTAGGCCTGGCGCGGCTGCGCCAGCATCGCGGCGACGTCCTTGCCGGCCGGTAGCACACCGGCGCGGGTCAGGCCAACAGCATTGGCGCCCTGCGGGATGCGGCACAGCTTGGCACCGGTAGCGGCAGCGAAGTCACGCGCGGCGGCGCGGATCGCGGCAGCCTGCGGGTGGTTCTCGGCGATGCCACCAACGATCAGCACGGTGTTGTTGCCGCCCTGCACTGCCGAACGCAGCTCGGCGTTGGCCAGCGCGTCGACGAACTTCGACGGGGCAACGATCTGCTTGCCGGCGACACTGAAGGCGAAGTCGAAGTCCACCGGATTGACGACGTGGATCTTCGCGCCCTTGGTGGTCTGCGCCTTGCGCAGGCGAGCGTGCAGCAGCGGCAGTTCGTGGCGGATGTTGCTGCCCAGGACCACGATGCGGTCGGCGCCCTCGATCTCGGCCAGCGGCAGGCCGAACACTTCGGCGGTTGCGGCGTCGGAGAAATCGCGGTTGTTGATGCGGTGGTCGATGTTGCCCGAGCCCAGGCCCTTGGCCAGGCGGGCCAGCAGTGCGCCTTCCTCGTTCGAGGTCGACGGGTGCACCAGCACGCCCAGGTTGTCGCCCTGGTTGGCCTTGAGGATTTCGGCGGCCGCGGCCAGGCCTTCGGCCCAGCTCACTTCCTTCCACTCGCCGTTGACCTTGCGCAGCGGCTTGACCGCACGGTCTTCGCTGTACAGGCCCTGGTGCGAGTAGCGGTCACGGTCGGACAGCCAGCACTCGTTCACGGCTTCGTTGTCGCGCGGCACGGTGCGCAGCACTTCGCCGCGACGCACGTGCAGGAACAGGTTCGAACCCATCGCGTCGTGATAGCCCAGCGACTCGCGCGCGGTCAGTTCCCACGGGCGGGCGCGGAACTGGAACACCTTGTTGGTCAGCGCGCCGACCGGGCAGACGTCGACGACGTTGCCGGACAGCTCGGTGGTCAGCGGCTTGCCGTCGAAGGTACCGATCTGCAGGTTCTCACCGCGGTACATGCCACCCAGTTCGTAGGTACCGGCCACGTCGGCGGTGAAGCGGACGCAGCGGGTGCACTGGATGCAGCGGGTCATCTCGGTGGCAACCAGCGGACCCATGTCCTCGTCAGGCACCACACGCTTGCGCTCGTTGAAGCGGCTGACCGAACGGCCATAGCCCAGCGACACGTCCTGCAGCTCGCACTCGCCGCCCTGATCGCAGATCGGGCAGTCCAGCGGGTGGTTGATGAGCAGGAACTCCATCACCGAGCGCTGGAACTTCAGCGCCTTCTCGCTGCGGGTGGCGACCTTCATGCCGTCCATCACCGGGGTGGCACAGGCCGGCGCCGGCTTCGGCGACTTCTCCACGTCCACCAGGCACATGCGGCAGTTGGCGGCGATCGGCAGCTTCTCGTGATAGCAGAAGCGCGGAATCGGAATGCCGGCCTTGTCGGCCGCCTGGATGATCATCGAGCCCTTGGGCACGACCAGCGACTTGCCATCGATCTCGATGGTGACGTGATCGGGTGGGACGCTCGGATTTACGGGTTGCGCGCTCATGCAGCGGCTGCCTCCACCTTCTTGCCGTCAACCATCGAATGACCGTTGACGATGTAGTACTCGAACTCGTCCCAGAACTGGCGCAGGAAGCCCTGGATGGGCCATGCAGCCGCTTCGCCGAACGCACAGATGGTGTGGCCTTCGATCTGCCCGGCCACTGCCTTCAGCTGGTGCAGGTCTTCCATCGTGGCCTTGCCGGCGACGATGCGCTCCAGCACGCGGTGCATCCAGCCGGTGCCTTCACGGCACGGGGTGCACTGGCCGCAGGATTCCTTGTGGAAGAACTGGCTGATGCGGCAGGCGAACTTGACGCAGCAGACGCTGTCGTCGAGCACGACGATCGCACCCGAGCCCAGGCCGGAGCCCAGCGCACGGATGGTGTCGTAGTCCATCGGCAGGCCCTTCAGCTCGGCCGCGGTCAGCACCGGCATCGACACGCCGCCCGGGATCGCGCCCTTGAGCTTGCGGCCCGGACGCAGGCCACCGGCCATTTCCAGCAGGTCGTCGAAGGTGGTGCCCAGCGGTACTTCGAAGTTGCCGCCGTTCTGCACGCAGCCGGACACCGAGAAGCACTTCGGGCCGCCGTTGGCGGTCAGGCTCAGGCCCTTGAACCACTCCGGGCCGTTGCGGATGATCGCCGGCACCGAACCGTAGGTTTCGGTGTTGTTGATCGTCGACGGCTTGCCGTACAGGCCGAAGTTGGCCGGGAACGGCGGCTTGTAACGCGGCTGGCCCTTCTTGCCTTCCAGCGATTCCATCAGCGCGGTTTCTTCGCCGCAGATGTACGCGCCGGCGCCCAGCGCGCCGTAGATGTCGATGTCCACGCCGCTGCCGAGGATGTTCTTGCCCAGCCAGCCGTTCGCATAGGCGTCGGCCAGGGCCTGCTCGAAGTGCTCGAACGGCTCGTGGTGGAATTCACCGCGCAGGTAGTTGTAGCCCACGGTCGAACCGGTGGCGTAGCAGGCGATCGCCATGCCTTCCACGACCGAATGCGGGTTGTAGCGCAGGATGTCGCGATCCTTGCAGGTGCCCGGCTCGGATTCGTCCGAGTTGCAGAGGATGTACTTCTGCATGTTGCCCTTGGGCATGAACGACCACTTCAGGCCGGTCGGGAAGCCGGCGCCACCGCGGCCGCGCAGGCCCGAGGCCTTGACCATCTCGATGACCTGCTCCGGCGGGATCTTCTCTTCGAGGATCTTGCGCAGGGCGGCGTAGCCACCGGTCTTCAGGTAGCTTTCGTACGACCACGGGGTGTCGTAATGCAGGGTGGTGTAGACCACCTGGTGCGGCAGCGGCGCGGGGCCGACCGGACCCTTGGATTCGTGGTGATGTGCCATGCCCTTACTCCAGCCCGTCCAGCAGCTCGTCGACCTTTTCCAGGGTCAGACGCTCATGGTAGTGACCGTTGATGACCATCATCGGCGCGCCACCGCAACCGGCCAGGCACTCTTCCTCGCGCTTGAGGTAGACGCGGCCGTCCGGGGTCGATTCACCGTGTTTGATGCCCAGCTTCTTCTCGCAATGGCGGACGATGTCCTCGGCGCCATTGAGCCAGCAGCTGATGTTGGTGCAGATGGCCACGTTGTTGCGGCCCACCTTCTCGGTCTCGAACATCGAGTAGAAGCTGGCGACCTCGTAGGCCCACACCGGCGGCAGATCAAGGTACTTGGCCACGCCGGCGATCAGCTCGTCGGTCAGCCAGCCCTCGTTCTGTTCCTGGGCCGCATGCAGGCCCTGCAGCACGGCAGAGCGCTTGCGGTCCGGCGGGAACTTGGACAGCCAGTGATCGATGTGAGCGCGGGTCTTGTCGCTCAGCACCACCATCGGGTCGACGTCGCGCGCCGCCTCGAAATTACCTGTCGCCTTCATCGGCCGACCTCAGCGAAATGCATAACGTGAAATTCCAGAAACTGCGGCGCCGGCTTGCGCCGGCTGCCTGCAGCGGGCGTTGGCGTGGCGGACGGCATTACCGGTCAACCTCGCCGAACACCAGGTCGTAGGTACCGATCATCGCCACCACGTCGGCCAGCATGTGGCCGCGCACGACCGAATCGATCGAGGACAGGTGGGCGAAGCCCGGTGCGCGCAGGTGCACGCGGAACGGCTTGTTGGCGCCATCGGAGACCAGGTAGCAGCCGAACTCGCCCTTGGGCGCTTCCACTGCCGCATAGGTCTCGCCGGCCGGCACGCAATAGCCTTCACTGAACAGCTTGAAGTGATGGATCAGCGCTTCCATGTCGTCCTTCATGTCCTCGCGCTTGGGCGGAGCGACCTTGAAGTTCTTCACCATCACCGGGCCCGGGTTGGCCTTCAGCCACGCCACGCACTGCTTGATGATGCGGTTGGATTCGCGCATTTCGGCAACGCGGACCAGGTAACGGTCGTAGCAGTCGCCTTCCTTGCCCAGCGGGATGTCGAAATCGACGGCATCGTACTTGGCGTACGGACGCTTCTTGCGCAGGTCCCAGGCAATGCCCGAGCCGCGCAGCATCACGCCGGTCATGCCCCACTGGTGGGCCAGTTCCGGAGTGACCACGCCGATACCGACGGTACGCTGCTTCCAGATGCGGTTGTCGGTCAGCAGGGTTTCGTATTCGTCGATGCGCTTGGGGAACTCGACGGTGAAGTTCTCCAGGAAGTCCAGCAGCGAGCCTTCGCGCGAAGCATTGAGCTGCTTCAGCGCCTTGCCCTTGTGCCAGCGCGATTCCTTGTACTTCGGCATGTGGTCCGGCAGGTCGCGGTAGACACCGCCCGGACGGTAGTACGCCGCGTGCATGCGCGCGCCGGAGACCGCTTCATAGCAGTCCATCAGCTCTTCGCGCTCGCGGAAGGCGTACAGCATCACCGCCATCGCACCCAGGTCGAGCGCGTTGGAGCCCAGCCACATCAGGTGGTTGAGGATGCGGGTGATTTCGTCGTACATGGTGCGGATGTACTGCGCACGCTCCGGCGCCTCGATGCCCATCAGGGTCTCGATCGCGCGCACGTAGGCGTGCTCGTTGCACATCATCGACACGTAATCCAGGCGATCCATGTAGCCGATCGACTGGTTGAACGGCTTGGACTCGGCCAGCTTTTCGGTACCACGATGCAGCAGGCCCACGTGCGGGTCGGCGCGCATGATGGTTTCGCCGTCCATTTCCAGGATCAGGCGCAGCACACCGTGCGCGGCCGGATGCTGCGGGCCGAAGTTCATGGTGTAGTTGCGGATTTCCTGCCGGCTTTCGGCGGCGTTGCTGGCGAATGCTTCGCCGGCCTGGTGTACGTGGCTCACTTCACTGCCTCCTGCGCGCGCTCACCTTCTGCGGTCTGCAGACGGGCGTCGTCGCGGATCACGCGCGGCACGCCGACGCGCGGCTCCACCGAGGTGACCGGTTCGTAGATCACGCGCTTCTTTTCTTCGTCGTAGCGGACTTCGACATTGCCGATCAGCGGGAAGTCCTTGCGGAACGGATGGCCGACGAAACCGTAGTCGGTCAGGATCCGGCGCAGGTCCGGGTGGCCTTCGAAGATCACACCGTACAGGTCGAACGCTTCGCGCTCGAACCAGTTCAGGCCCGGCCAGATGCTGGTCAGCGAGGACACCACCGGCAGCGCTTCGTCAGGGGCGAAGCACCGCAGGTGCATCATCAGGTTGTGCTGGTACGAGCGCAGCTGGGCGACCACGGCGAAGCGCTGGGTCGGCATGTGCTGAGGGCGGGCACCGTCGGCGCCGTTTTCCTCGGTGGGGAACTCGCCCCACGCGAAGCGGCCCTGGGCCTTGCCTTCGACGCCGCGGCTGAAGCCCTGAGAAGACACGTCGGCGGTGTCCCATTCGTCGGAGCCATAACCAAGGTAGTCGACGCCGCAGAGATCCACGGCCTGTTCGAAACCAAACTCGTCACGCAGCGCCAGGGCGGTGGCGTGCCACTCGGCGGCAGGCACTTCCAGCGTCACTTCGCCGCGGGGTTCGACCACGATGACTTTCGCACCAGCGAAACGTGCGGACAGTCGGTCGATGAAGGATGCTTGCTCTGCCATGGGGGCTTGGCGCGCTCTTGTCAGGTGAAGGGGTCAGCGGGCGATGGTCTGTGTACGCCAGATCTTCTTCTGCAGCTGCAGGATCCCGTACACCAGCGCCTCGGCGGTCGGCGGGCAGCCCGGGACGTAGACGTCCACCGGCACCACGCGATCACAGCCGCGCACCACAGAATAGGAGTAGTGGTAATAGCCGCCACCGTTGGCGCAGCTACCCATCGAGATGACCCACTTCGGGTCCGGCATCTGGTCGTAGACCTTGCGCAGCGCCGGGGCCATCTTGTTGACCAGGGTACCGGCCACGATCATCACGTCGGACTGACGCGGCGACGGGCGGAACACCACGCCGTAGCGGTCAAGGTCCAGGCGCGCGGCGCCGGCGTGCATCATCTCGACCGCGCAGCAGGCCAGACCGAAGGTCATCGGCCACATCGAGCCGGTGCGCGCCCAGTTCAGCAGTGCATCGACGCTGGTGGTGACGAAGCCCTTTTCCAGCAGCGGGTTGTCGCCTTCCGGCCGCAGGATGTCATCAACCCGGCCTTCCGGCGTGGGGTTGTTCATGAGGCCATCGAGAGTCTGAATCACTCCCATTCCAGCGCTCCCTTCTTCCAGACGTAAATGAAACCGAGGAACAGCATGCCGACGAACAGGCCCATGGTGATGAGCGAACGGGCACCCAGCTCCATGAAGACCTGGGTCCACGGCACGATGAAGATGATTTCCAGGTCGAAGACGATGAACTGGATCGCGATCAGGTAGTAGCGCACGTCGAACTTCATGCGCGCGTCTTCGAAGGCCTCGAAGCCGCACTCGTACGGCGACAGCTTTTCCAGATCGGGGCGGCGGGGACCGAGGAATCGACCAACCAGCATCAGCGTAACGCCGATACCGGTGGCAACGATCAGAAACAGCAGAGACGGCAAATATTCGGCCAGCACAGCGATTCTCTCTTGCCTCTGCCGCCGCGCCTGCAGGCGCTTTGGCATGGGGGAGTGGACGGGAATCTGCCTGGCGCCTTGCGCGCCAGACGAACCCGCTTTACTTACAAATGGTGCCCAAGAGGGGACTCGAACCCCTACGACTTGCGTCGCTACCACCTCAAGGTAGTGCGTCTACCAATTCCGCCACCTGGGCAAACGATCACATCAGACTATCTTCCCGATGCGCCGCGTATTGTAACCGGCTTCAGTCTTTCTGGGAGCCTTCCGAAGGCTTTTCTTCACCAGAAACCGAAGATTCCGCCTGAGCCGGCACATTCGCGGCCGGAACCGGGGCGACCGGGACCGCATCGGCCTTCGGAACGGCCGGCAGCTCGCCCGCCGGAGCCGCCGGAGCGACGGCCGCCGGAGCGGACATCAGGCCCAGATCCTGGTCGGCCGCCGGGCGGCTGCCATGACCGGCATACCAGGCCATGAAGAGGCTGATGCCGAAGAACACGACAGCCAGCCACTTGGTCGATTTGGACAGGAAGTTCGAGGCGCCACGCGCACCGAACACCGTACCCGAGGCACCGGCACCAAAGCCCGAACCCGCCGCCGCACCCGAACCACGCTGCATCAGGATCAGCGCGATCATGGCCACAGCGACCAGCACGTAGACGACATTGAGGATCAACATCAGCATTGGAAACCGCCCTCGGACAAAACTTCTAGGATTAGTTCGCGGCCGCCGCCCTTGCGATGGCCAGGAAGTCCGCGGCCACCAGGGAGGCGCCGCCGACCAGCCCACCATCGACATCCGGCTGCGCGAACAGTTCCCCGGCATTGTCGGGCTTCACGCTACCGCCGTAAACAATGGGCAGTGAATCAGCGATTCTAGCATCGATGCGCGCGACTTCGCCACGGATGAACGCGTGCACCTGCTGCGCCTGCTCCTTGGTGGCGGTACGGCCGGTACCGATGGCCCAGACCGGCTCGTAGGCGACCACGGCCTTGGCGAAACCGGCCGCGCCGACCAGCTCCAGCACCGGCGCCAGCTGGCTGGCGATGACCGCTTCAGTCTGCCCGGCCTCGCGCTGTTCCAGGGTCTCGCCCACGCACAGCACCGGCACCAGGCCGGCGTGCTGGGCGGCGGCGAACTTGCGTGCGACCAGCTCGCTGCTTTCATGGTGGTACTGGCGACGCTCGGAATGGCCGACCAGGCCATAGCGGGCCCCGACCTCGACCAGCATGGCCGCGCAGACTTCGCCGGTGTAGGCGCCCTTCTCGTTGCTGCTCACGTCCTGTGCGCCAAAGGCCAGGCCGGCCTCGCCGAAGTCCTCGACCAGCTCCCCCAGGTAGGGCAGCGGCGGCAGGATCACCACGTCCACTCCCTCCAGCGGCAGCCCAGCGGCCACCTGCCCCAGCAGTTCATTGGCGAATTGACGGCTGCCATGCAGCTTCCAGTTTCCGGCGACGATCTTGCGGCGCATGAGCGGGTGGCTCCTGTGTGAAGTCAGCCGGTCATGATACCCGTTGCGGCAAAAATCCGTTTCCTTGTAAGCGGTTACATGGATTTTCAGCCAACGGCGCGGCCCCTCGTGGCGGGGCTTGGTTAGGTTGGTCGCCGAGAGCCCGGTTGGATGGGTGGGCTTGGCCGGGCGGGTGGGGATGGCGGGGGACGCCGTAAACCCTTCCCTGGGGGCTTGTCCGCGGCATCCATGCCGCGGACACCCCCGCCAGCCCCGCCCGCCCGGCCCCTGACACATTCCGGCGGTTCCGCCCGCCACGGAAAGAAAAAGAAGATCAAAAGCAAAAGCGGCATTGCGGGTGGCTGCCGGGCTGGACCAGCCCCCTACCCCGCTTCGATCTGACAGATCTCCTCCACGCATGGCGTGGATCTACCGTGTCGACCAAGGTCGACACCTACCCACCGTCACCGGGAGACTGTCGAAGGCGGGGCGGTGTGGGTTGGCAGGACCGTTGGCGCCATGGATGGCGCCGTCGAGCCCCCATGGACGGGTTCACGGCGTGTCCTGCCAACCCACGCCGCCCCGCCCAACACACAGAAACCCAGAGCCGATTTGGCTTTGGGCCTTGGCTTTGGCTTTGGCCTCGGCGGGTGCAGCGCGCAGCCCTGCAAAGAAGAAGGCCGCCTTTCGGCGGCCTTACTTCTCTTTACTTCAGCTTGATCTCGCGCAGGCGCTCTTCGAGGAAGCCGTGGGCGGTGATCGCCTCCGGGTACCGGCTCGGGTTCTCCGGGGTAATGCAGGACGGCAGCACGTCGATCAGGAAGTCCGGGTTCGGGTGCAGGAAGAACGGCACCGAGTAGCGCGGCTGGCGCGCCAGCTCACCCGGAGGATTGACCACACGGTGGATCGTCGACGGATACACGTGGTTGGTCAGGCGCTGCAGCATGTCGCCGATGTTGACCACGATCGTGTCCGCGTCTGACGTAAACGGCACCCACTCGCCCTCATGCGACTGCACTTCCAGGCCCGCGGCGCTGGCACCGACCAGCAGGGTGATGAAGTTGATGTCGCCATGGGCACCGGCACGCACGTTCGGGATGTCGTCGGTGGTGATCGGCGGGTAATGGATCGGGCGCAGGATCGAATTGCCGAAGTTGGTCTTGTCGGCGAAGAAGTCTTCCGGCAGGCCGATGTGCAGGGCCAGCGCCGACAGCACGCGCGAACCCAGATTATCCAGCGCCTGGTACAGCCCGTAACCGCGCTCACGGAAGCCCTCGACCTCGGTCGGCCACAGGTTCGGCGCCATCACGTCACGATACTTGGAGTCGTCGGCGATCTCGCGACCGATGTGCCAGAACTCCTTCAGGTCGAAGTGCTTGGAGCCCTTGGCGGTCTCCACGCCGAAGGGGGTATAGCCGCGGGCGCCGCCGCTGCCGGCCACGTGGTACTTGCGCTTGACCTCCTCCGGCAGGGCAAAGAAGGCCTTGAAGGCATCGTAGGCAGCGTCGATGTCGGCCTGCGGGATGCCGTGGTTGCGGATGCCCGCGAATCCCCATTGGCGGTAGGCCGCGCCCAGCTCGGCCACGAAGGCCTCGCGGTCGCTGTCAAAACGGGTGATGTCGAGGGTGGGGATCTGGCTCACAGCGGTTCCTGGCTTGTCGTTGGGTCTGGGAGGGCCAGCGCATTCATGGCCCACCTGAACATTGTGACAGATCGCCCCGGGGACGCCACTCGATACGAAGAAACAAACCGATACAATGCGCAACCCGCGCGCGGATTAACGATTCCGTCACAACCGGGACTCCCGCCCTGTTCCACCTGCCCCCTCCGTCCTTCATGCGTCCTGCTGCTCCTTCTGCCGACACCTCCCTGCCCTCCGGCCCGGCACGCCATTGGCAACGACTGGCCTGGTGGTCGCTGTTCGTGGCCGGCAACGCATTGCTGGCCATGGCGATCACGCTCGGCAACGTGCCGTTGGCCGACAACCCGGGTGGCAGCGTGGGCCTGGCCTATCTGGCCGTCGCCCTGCCCGGCCACCTGCTGGCCTTCGGCGCCCTTGCCGGCCTGCTGCCTCTGCTGCTGGGCCTGTGGCCGCGCAGCGCACGCACGCTGAGCATCAGCGCCGTGCTGCTGCAGGGCCTGTGGCTGTGCCTGTTGCTGGTTGATGCGAAGGTTTTCACTCTGTATCGGTTCCACCTCAATGCCATGGTCGTGAACATGGTGTTCGGCGGTGCGCTGCAGGACCAGGTCGCGTTGTCGTGGAAAACCTGGCTGCAGGCCGGACTGCTGGTAGCCGCCATCTTCGCTGCCGAAGGCTTGTTGGCCTGGGCCTGCTGGAAGCTGCTGCCTGCCCCGCCGCACCGCCGCCGGGTCCTGCAGGCCTGGGCCGTGGTTGCACTGCTGATGGCCGGCGGCCAGGTCGCCACGGCCTACTACGATGCCCGCGGCGACCGCGACGTCATCGCGCAGTGGAACTACCTGCCCTGGGCACAGCCGATCACCGCCAAGAGCTTCATGCGCAGGCTCGGGGTCATCAGCGAACAGCAGGCCGGCCTGCCCGACCCGCGCCATGCGCAGCTGCTGTATCCGCTGCACCCCCTGCGCTGCCAGAACCCACACCGGCCGAATGTGCTGATGGTGGTGCTGGAGTCGCTGCGTCAGGACGCCATGACCCCCGAGCTGATGCCCAACACGACGGCACTGGCCCGGACCGCGCGCGTGTACGACCAGCATTTCAGCACCGGCAATGCCACCCGCTACGGCCTGTTCGGCCTGCTCTACGGCCTCCCCGGCGGCTACTGGCAGAGCATGCTGGACGAACAGCGCGGCTCGCAGCTGTTCCAGGTGCTTGGCCAGCAGGGCTACGACCTGCACCTGTACGGCAGTGCACCGCTGTACAGCCCGGAGTTCGATCGCACGGCCTTCGCCGACGTGCGCGACCAGCTGCACCAGGGCCCCTCCGCCCTGACGCCCGACAAGCGTGACGCAGCCATCGTCGCCGCACTGCAGACCGACATCCGCACCAGCCAGGCCGCGCAGCGCCCGTGGTTCGGCTTCGTGTTCCTCGACTCCACCCACGCCGGCTACCACCTGCCCACCGGCTACCCGCCGGTGGCCACACCGATGGCCAAGGAGATCGACTTCCTGTCCTTCGGACCGGACCACGACCCGACGCCGGAGCTCAACCGCTACCACACCGCCGTGCACTACGCCGACAGCCTGATCGGCTCGCTGCTGGACGACCTTCGCGCGCAAGGCCTGGCCGACGACACCATCGTGCTGGTCACCGGTGACCATGCCGAAGAGTTCAACGACCTCAAGCTGAACTACTGGGGCCACAACGGCAATTTTTCCGACTACCAGTTGCAGGTGCCGTTCGTGCTGCACTGGCCCGGCCAGGCCAGCGGCCATGAGGCGCGCACCAGTTCGCATGAGGACTGGGTGCCGACGTTGATGCGCCACGCACTGGGCTGCGAGAACGCATTGAGCGACTTCAGTACTGGCCAGGACCTGCTGGCGGCACCCACCACCGGCAAACGTGCGCTGGTGGTGGAGAGCTGGTCGCAGCGCGCGGTACGCCATGGCGATGCCATCTACGTGTTCGACAAGTTCGGCAACGCCACCGCGCTCGACCGGCACTACCGCCCGCTGCCGCAGCAGGCTCCGGACGCTGCCGCCATCCGCTCCGCATGGGAAGCGCTGACCCGCTTCCGCAACCGCTGATCTTCAAGGACCGATCCTGCATGAACCGTCCGCTGCGCATCCTGCACACCGAAGCCGCCAAGGGAATGGGTGGGCAGGAGATCTACATCTTCCGGCACATGCAGGTGATGCGCGCGCGTGGCCATGAGGTGTCGTTGCTGTGCCAGCCCGATGCGCGCCTGGCCACACTGGCACGCGACGACGGCTTCACCGTGCATACGCTGCGCATGGGAGGCCTGGCGCGCCTGCTGCGTGGCGTGTGGTCGGTATCGAGACTGGTGCGCCGCGAGCATTACGACGTGGTCAACACCACCAGCCGCCGCGATGCGCTGATCGCCGCCGCCGGTGCACGCCTGGGCGGCACGCCGCTGGTGGTGCGCTCGCGCCATCTGATGAGCCCGGTCAATTCGCTGCTGACCTATACCGGGCTTCCACACCGGGTATTGACCGTCAGCAGCTTCGTCAAGCAGCTGCTGGCCGACCGCGGCATTCCGACCGAGCGCATCGGCATCGTGCCGCCGATCGCGGTTCCGCCGCGCTGGAGCGAGATCCGCAAGGCCGATCCCTGGCAGTGCCTGCAGGAGGTGCGCACGCAAGTACGTGCCGAGCTCGGCTTCGGCGAACAGGACATCGTGGTCGGCTGCGTGGCGGTGCTGCGCGAGCCCAAGGGCCACGCCGACCTGATGCAGGCGATGGTGCCGTTGTGCAAGGCCAACCCGGACCTGCACCTGGTGATCGTCGGCGATGGCCAGGCCGTGACGGAACGACTGCAGGCGATGTGCGCCGAGCACGGGCTGCAGCGCCAGGTGCACCTGCTCGGCTACCGCGATGGAGCCTGCCGGCTGATGGCCGGCTTCGACATCTTCGCACTGGCCTCGCACAAGGAAGCAGCCGGCACCGTGTTCCTGGAAGCGGCTTACGTGGGCGTACCGATCGTGGCCACGCGAGTGGGTGGCGTGCCGGAGATGGTGGTCGATGGCAGCAATGCGATCCTCACCCGTTTGGGTGACAATGCCGCCCTGACAGGTGCATTGCGCCTGCTGGTGGACGACCCGGAACGGCGGCGGCAGATGGGGCGCGCTGGCTGGGACTGGATGCACGGCGCACATCGCTTCACGCCGGACGGCCACGGTGAAGCCACCGAACACTACTACCACCAGTGGCTGAAGGAGCTGGGACATGGCTGATGCGCGAACCGTTCCGGTGCTGATGCACCACCATGTCAGCCCCTCGCCGGGCATGATCACCGTGTCGCCGGAAAACTTCGAAAGCCAGATCGCGTGGCTGGCAGGCAATGGCTGGACCTCACTGACGCTGGACCAGTACGCAGGCTTCCTGGCCGGCAAGCCGGTGCCGCGCAGGTCGATCGTCATCACCTTCGACGATGGCTACCTCGACAACTGGGTGTATGCCCATCCGATCCTGCAGAAGTACGGCATGCATGCGGTGGTGTTCGTGGTCACCGGCTGGATGGGCGAAGGCCCGGAACGTCCGCACGCGGGCATTGCCGGGGCGACGCTGCCGCCGACGCCGGACCATCGTGGCTGCGAAGCAGCGATCTACGAGCAGGACCGCAGTGACGATGTGATGATGCGCTGGAGCGAAGCACGTGCGGCCATCGCCGCCGGCACCTTCGAAGTGCATTGCCACACCCATACCCATACCCGCTGGCTGCGCCGCGACGATCTGGACCGTGCGCAGCGCCGCGCAGGCCTCAGCCGGGATCTGGCGATCTCGCGCGAAGTCCTGCAGGACAAGCTCGGCGACGTGTCCGATACGCTGTGCTGGCCGTACGGTGATTTCGACCAGGATCACATCGAAGTGGCGCGCGAGCAGGGCTTCCGCTACCTGCACACCACCCATCCGTTCGGCCGCAACGTGATCGGCGGCGACCCGGAACGCATCTATCGTTTCGCGATCCGCAACCGGCCGGCCAACTGGCTGCGCAAGCGCATCCGCCTGAGTTACAACCCGCTGATCGCGCCGCTGTTCAATGGGTTCAAGGCACGCCAGAAAAAGATGGTGCCGGGGCCGTAGGCGCGACACAGCCCTGCCCGCAAACAGAGAACGCCCCGGGATTTCGGGGCGTTTTTTTTTTCCTGTACCGACGAGCAGGCGCCTCAACTGGCGGCATCACGCACCGCAGCGGACAAGCGGTCCAGCGTCTGCTGCATCAGCGTGGCGTCATCGGCCTCTACGGTGACCCGCACCACCGGTTCGGTACCGGACGGACGCAGGAACGCGCGGCCACGGCCGGCTACGGCCTGCTGCGCCACAGCCAGCGCGGACTGCACGCTTTCAGACTGCACCGTGGCCTTGGCCGAGACATTGCCCAGGCGCACGTTGACGGTCTTCTGCGGCACCCGTACCAGGCCCTTCAGTGCCTGGCGCAGGGTCTGCCCACTGTTGCGCAGCGCGACCAGCACCTGCAGGGCGCTGACAATGCCATCGCCGGTGGTGGCCCGGTCCAGGCACAGCAAGTGGCCCGAGGCTTCGCCACCGAGTACACCACCGCCCTCGACCAATGCCTGGTGCACGTAGCGGTCACCGACGTTGCTGCGCACGAACGGGATCTGCAGATCGGCGAAGGCCTTCTCCACACCGTAGTTGCTCATCAGCGTGCCGACCACCGGGCCGCGCAGGCGGCCTTCGTCCTTCCAGGCGCGGGCCAGGATGTACAGCAGGTCATCGCCGTCGACCGGGTTGCCCTGGTCGTCGGCCATCAGCACACGGTCGCCATCACCATCGAAGGCGATGCCAAGATCGGCGCGGGTCTCGCGGACCTTGGCCGCCAGGTTGTCGATATGGGTGGAGCCCACGCCGGCGTTGATGTTGACGCCATTGGGCTCGGCCCCGATGCCGATCACTTCGGCACCCAGTTCGCGGAACAGCAGCGGTGCGATCTGGTAGGTGGCGCCGTGTGCGCAATCCAGTACCAGGCGCACGCCACGCAGGTCGAACGCGCGCGGCACGCTGGCCTTGCAGAACTCGATGTAGCGGCCGACCGCTTCGCGCGCGCGCGACGCCTTGCCCAGCTTCTCCGATTCGGCGGTGGTGAACGGAATGTCCAGCGCCGCTTCCAGGGCCAGTTCGGTGGCGTCGTCGAGTTTCTCGCCCAGGGCGGAGAAGAACTTGATGCCGTTGTCGTAATGCGGGTTGTGCGAGGCGCTGATGACGATGCCGGCGTCCACACCCAGCGTACGGGTCAGGAACGCCACCGCCGGGGTCGGCATCGGGCCGAGCAGCTGCACGTCGGCACCGGCGGCCACCAGGCCTGCTTCCAGAGCCGCTTCGAACATGTAACCGGAAATGCGGGTGTCCTTGCCGATCACCACGATCGGCCTGCGCCCGTCCTGGCCGCGCTGGGCGACCAGGACACGGCCCAGGGCGTTGCCCAGGCGCAGCACGAAGTCGGCCGAGATCACGCCCTGGCCGACCCGCCCACGGATGCCATCAGTACCGAAGTACTTGCGGCCTCCCATCAAGCCACCTCCGGCGCCGGCTGACGGCCCAGCATCGCCAGCAGATCGGACAGGCGGTCGCGCATCTCGCGGCGGTCGCAGATCTGGTCGATGGCACCGTGCTCCAGCAGGAACTCCGAACGCTGGAAGCCTTCCGGCAGCTTCTCGCGCACGGTCTGCTCGATCACGCGCGGGCCGGCGAAGCCGATCAGCGCCTGCGGTTCGGCGATGTTGATGTCGCCCAGCATCGCGAACGAGGCCGACACGCCACCGGTGGTCGGGTGGGTCAGCACCGAGATGTACGGCAGGCCAGCTTCACGCAGCTTGCCCAGCGCGGCCGAGGTCTTGGCCATCTGCATCAGCGAGAACAGGCCTTCCTGCATGCGCGCGCCGCCACTCTGCGAGAAGCACACGTACGGGGCACCGATCTCGACTGCGGTTTCGGCGGCCAGCGCGAAACGCTCCCCCACCACCGAGCCCATCGAGCCGCCCATGAAGGCGAAGTCGAACGACGAGGCCACCAGCGCACGGCCCTTGAGCAGGCCGCGCATGGCGATCAGCGCGTCATATTCGCCGGTGTTCTTCTGCGCGATCTTGATGCGCTCGCTGTACTTCTTCTGGTCCTTGAACTTGAGCAGGTCGGTCGGCCCCAGGCGCGCACCGATCTCGGTGGTGCTGTCGGCGTCGAACAGGGCGGCCAGGCGCGCGCGCGCGCGGATCGCCATGTGGTGGCCGCACTTCGGGCAGACCTCCAGATTCTCTTCCAGTTCCGGACGGTACAACGCGCTGCCGCAGTTGCTGCACTTTTCCCACAGGCCCTCGGGGACACTGCGCTTCTTGCTGGGGGTGTTGTCGGTGCGGATGCCGGACGGCATCAACTTGCTGAGCCAACTCATGCGGGAGGACACTTCCGTTCAGGGCGGCCCAAGGGCCGCAAAGGCAGACAGTCTAGCTCCGCTTTCCCCGCCCGTGCACCCCCTTGCCGGCCACGGGGCAGCCTGAAAAAACCATGCTGGGACGTACGTTTAGGTGCTGGGTCGTGCCGGCCGCTGGCCGGCAGCCCTTGCATGCGAGCCGTCAGGAGGATGCCGGCCAGCGGCCGGCACCACCGTTACGCATCCAGCGCCTGCCGCAGCGGGGCCAGGAAGGCTCCAGCGCGCTGCGCGGCCTCTTCAGCCGAGCCCGCTTCGGCCAGCACCGCCACCAGTGCACTGCCGACCACCACGCCATCGGCCTGGCGCGCCATCGCCGCCGCACTGGCCGCATCCTTGATCCCGAAGCCAGCCACCACCGGTACCGAAGCGCGCGCACGCAGGGCCTGCAGGCGGGCGCTGGCAGCATCACTGTCCAGCCGCTCGGACGCGCCGGTGACACCGGCAAAGCTGACGTAATAGAGATAGCCACGGGCCAGCGCCAGCAGCTTGTCGGCACGTGCCTCGCTGGTGGTCGGCGAGGCCAGCAGCACCAACGCCAGGCCGGCCGCATCGAAAGCCTGCTGCGCTTCACCGGCTTCTTCCGGCGGCAGGTCGACCAGCAGTACTCCATCCACACCGGCCTCCACGGCCGCCTTGGCGAAGGCGGCGTAGCCGTGGATCTCCACCGGGTTCAGGTAGCCCATCAGTACTACCGGCGTCTGCGCGTCACGCTCTCGGAACTGCGCCACGGCCTGCAGCACGTAGCGGCTGCCCGCCCCGCGTGCCAGTGCACGTTCGGAGCTGCGCTGGATGGTCGGGCCATCGGCCATCGGGTCGGAGAACGGCACGCCCAGTTCGATCACATCGGCGCCGGCATCGACCAGTGCATGCATGACCGGCACGGTGGCCTCCAGCGAGGGATCACCGGCAGTGATGAAGGGAATCAGCGCCTTGCGCTGCTGCTCGCGCAGTCGCTGGAAACAGGCATCGAGTCGGGATACAGGCATCTCAGGCACATCCTTCAATCAGTTCAATCGCATCGCTGGTCCCCCAGTACATCCGGGTGACCTTCCCTTCAAACAGTTCCAGGCGGATGCCCAGGTCCGAACCCGGGTCCTGCCAGGTGAGGTACTCGCCCTGGTCACCGTCGTAGGCATGCGGGCTGGACACCGGCGGTTTCGGGAACTGGGCCACGGCCTGGGCTCGGGTCATGCCGATGCGCAGGCCGAACGGCCCCGGCTGTTCGACCGGCAGTTCCGGCTCATCGCCCGGCTTAAGATCAAAACGGACCACGCGGTCGTCGTCGGTCATCATCGACACGCCCGGCGGCAGCCCCTTGCCGTCGTAGTACTCGCAGTCGCCTTCGAAGAATTCCTTCGCGCCCTGCGCCTTCCAGGGACCCAGCGCCTTCAGGTCAGTCATGTGCTGGCCAACCAGCACGTCACCGGCATGGTCCAGTGCCACCGAAGCCACCGCAGGCGCGTCATCGCCGCTCGTCCCTTCTTCGGAGGGGGCATCGACAATGGGCGTACGCGCCATCGGGTCAAGATCATCGTTGGCAGCCTGCTGCACAGGCTGCGTGGTGGCCTTGGCGGCCGGTGCCAGCACCGGCGGCTCCGGCGGCTGGCACGCGGCCAACCCCAGTGCCAGCAGCAGCACGCCACTGTTCCGCAGCAGCGCGCTCACAGCACCAGCCCTTCGCGCGCGGCGATGGTATGCACGTCCTTGTCGCCACGGCCGGACAGATTGCAGAGCACGATCTGGTCACGCGGACGCTCACGTGCCAGCTTGATCGCCTGCGCCAGCGCATGGCTGGATTCCAGTGCCGGCAGGATGCCTTCGGTGTGCGCAAGCAGGTGGAAAGCCTGAAGCGCTTCCTCGTCAGTGATGCCGAGGTACCGTGCACGACCGGTATCGGCCAGGAATGCGTGCTCCGGGCCGACGCCCGGGTAGTCCAGGCCGGCCGACACCGAGTGGGTCTCGATGATCTGGCCGTCGTCGTCGCACAGCACATAGGTGCGGTTGCCGTGCAGCACGCCGGGGCGACCCGCCGCGATGGAGGCGGCATGGCGACCGGTGCTGATGCCATCACCGGCAGCTTCGGCGCCGACGATATCGACCTGGCGATCGTTGAGGAAGGCATGGAACAGGCCGATGGCATTGCTGCCACCGCCCACGCAGGCGGTGATCGCATCGGGCAGGCGACCGTATTCGGCCAGCATCTGCTCACGCGCTTCGCGGCCGACGATGGCGTTGAAGTCACGCACCATGCGCGGGTACGGATCGGGGCCGGCCACGGTGCCGATGATGTAGAAGGTGTCCTGCACGTTGGTCACCCAGTCGCGCATCGCTTCGTTGAGCGCGTCCTTCAGGGTGGCCGAGCCGGAAGTGACCGGTACCACCGTCGCGCCCAGCAGCTTCATGCGGTAGACGTTGATCTTCTGCCGCTCGATGTCGGTGGCGCCCATGTACACCACGCATTCCAGGCCCAGGCGCGCGGCAACCGTGGCACTGGCCACGCCATGCTGGCCGGCACCGGTCTCGGCAATGATGCGCTTCTTGCCCATGCGCGCGGCCAGCAGCGCCTGGCCGATGGTGTTGTTGATCTTGTGCGCGCCGGTGTGGTTTAGGTCCTCGCGCTTGAGCAGGATCTGCGCGCCGCCGACGTGATCGCTCAGGCGCTGGGCGTGATAGATCGGGCTCGGCCGGCCCACATAATGCGCCAGGTCGCGGTCATAGGCCGCCTGGAATTCGGGGTCCTGGCGGGCCTGGTCATAGGCCTGGGCCAGTTCCTGCAGCGGGCCGACCAGGGTTTCGGCAACGAAGCTGCCGCCGTAGCGGCCGAAGTGGCCCTGGGCATCCGGGAAGGCGTGGTAGTCGGCAATGGGGGAGGCAGACATGGATACGACCGGTGGTTCAGACAGGTGGATACTCTAGCGCACGGGTCGTGACCGGAAAATGGATATTATCTGGCGCATATCGTCAGGAAATCTCACATGAGCCGTTCCCTGCTTCCGCCGCTCAATGCACTGCGCGCGTTCGAGGCCACCGCACGCCTCGGTGGCGTGGGCCGCGCCGCACAGGACCTGCACGTCACCCACGGTGCGGTCAGTCGGCAACTGAAGCTGCTGGAGGATCACCTGGGCCTGGCACTGTTCCAGCGTGCCGGCCGCGGGCTGCGCCTGACAGCGGCTGGCACCCGCCTGCAGGCGGCGTGCAGCGAGGCCTTCGGCGGGATCGAGGACTGCGTGCGCGAACTGCGCCGGCCAGCGGCCTCCCCAGCACTGGTACTGGGCTGCAGCGGCAGCGTGCTGGCGCGCTGGATGATTCCGCGCCTGCCCGTGCTGCAGGCCGCCCTGCCCGGCGTGCGCCTGCAGTGGTCGGCGCTGGATGGCAGCTTCACCGAAGCACAGGCGGCGCTGGACGCCGTGCTGCTGCTGGCGCAGGGTCCGTGGCCACGGGGCTGGCAGGTCCGCGAGCTGGCACCGGAGCGGGTGGGCGTGGTGGTGGCCCCGTCACATCCGGCGGCGCAGCGCCTGCGGCAGGCACCGCCCTCGGCACTGCTGCAGGAAACAGTGCTGCACACCAGCTCGCGGCCACAGGCGTGGCCGGCATGGGCGCAGGCACATCGCCTGGACCCAGCAAAGCTGCAGCTGGGCACCGCTTTCGAACATCTCTATTACCTGCTGGAAGCAGCAGTCGCCGGGCTGGGCCCGGCGATCGCGCCCGAGCCGCTGGTAGCCGAAGATCTGGCAGCAGGCCGGCTGGTCGCACCGTGGGGGTTTGCCGCCACCGGCGGCTTCTGGGTGCTGGCGCGGCCGGATGGCCCGGCCGATGCACGGGTGGACGCCCTGGCCGAGTGGGCAGCAGCGCAACTGCGATGAGACGAGGCCCCGGGCGGCATTCACCTCCCGGAGCCGGCAACGCAGGCCTCAGCGACCGCCCATCGCGACCCGCTGCTGCTCCTCATGCACCTGCTGCTGGTGCGACGGATCTGCCAGCAGCTTGGCACTGGTCTGCTCCAGCGACGGCGGCGCCTGGGCCAGATCGACAGCGGTGCGGAAGCCCGGCGTCGTGCCCATCACGAACGCCTTGCCATCCTGCACCGTGATGCTCTGCAGCTTGTCGGCCGCGTCGATACCGTTCTGCTTTGCATGCAGGGTGATATTGGCCGCAGCCTCTTCGGAAAACACGCTGGGAAGCTTGCTGCGGACGGCGTTGTGCAGTGCGTGGTCCGGATGCGATGCATCGTTCAGCGACGGCCCCTTCGGCGCAGCCGCTGCAGGTTCATGGCCCTGCGCACGGCCCGCCGCCAGTGCGGCAGTGGTCTGGCGACCGACAATTCCATCGGCCGCCAGCCCCTGCTGCTTCTGGAACGCGATCACCGCTTCGCGGGTGTGGTCACCGAAACGGCCATCCTCCGACAACCGATGGCCCTGCGCATCACGCACGCCGAGCTGATTGAGGGTCTGCTGCAACGCCTGCACGTCGGTGCCACGCTGCCCCTGCTTCATCACCTCGCTGGCCGCAGGGTGTGATGCAGCCGGCTGCACGGTGGCGCCAGGCCGGGACAGCGCAGGTTCGCCATTGCCATGCAGCGGCGCGCGCACCTGGAATTCCGGCTTCGGTGTCAGCGCACCAACGATGCGGGTGCTTCCGCCATCCCAGTACCCACCCGGCCGGATGGTGACTTCGGCCGGCCCCGTGCTTCCCTGCGAACCGATGAACTGGATGTTTCCCTGCGCGTCGTAGCCTTTGAAAATACCGACATGCTGGCCCTGCGACGAGGAGAACATCAGGATGTCGCCCTGCTTCAGCGATCCGTTCGGCTTGCGTGCTTCGGCAGCCGAGGTCACGTCGAAATGCTCGCGTGCGTAAGCGGTCGTGTTCGCGCCATTGAACAGCGTCGAGGTAGTGAACCCTGCGGCGTTCTCGCCACGCACGTCGTAACCCGCGTTCTTCAGGCCACGCCATACGAATGCCGAGCAATCCACGCCCAAGCGTCCGTCACCATCGAGATCACGCTCCAGCCGGCTGCTGTCGCGACCGGGACGCGGATGGTCGGGGCGCCCGTATTCGTACTGGCGGCCCGAGGCCATGAAATGCTGATAGGCCTCGTTGTAGAGCGCGGCACTGCCGACTGCAGCCGCGGTCTGGCCCGCCGCGGGCGCAGCTGCCGAAGGCGTCTGTACCTGCGTTTGGGCCTGGGCCTGCACGGGCGTGGCCGCCTGTGCGCGCGTGGGTGGCTGCTGCGTGGCAACCTCACCCGGCTGCCAGCCCTCGAAACGGCGAATGCCGTCGGCCAGCACTTCACGCTCGCGCACGCTCATCTGGCCGACGGTCTTCGAACGCAGATCGACTCCCTGGCGATCGCCTTCGGCATAGATGGTGGCCGCCTGCTCCTTGTGGTGGGTGGTGCCGCTGTAATCCTTCGTGGAGTAGCTCGGCAGCATTTCCTCCACGGTCTTGTCGCCGAACCGGCGTTCGAGCAGCTGGATCTTCGCCACCCGGCCCGCTTCATAGCTTTCGAAGACCGCGTTGCCCCATTGGTCGAGATCGACCACGCCCTTGTAGCGCCCCTGCGCCGATTCCAGCGCCTGCTCGCGGGTACGCGGATTGGTCACCGTCTTGTCCGCGCTGCCGGCGAATTCAAACTTGAGATTGCCAGGATTGTTGTTGCGCCACGAGACGCTGCCACCTGATCGTTCGATGACACTGCCATCGTCCATTTCCAGCGTGCGCGTGGTACCTACGCTGCTGACCAGCCGGGTGATTTTTGGATCCGACATGAGCTGTTCCTTTGCCAGTGGTTGATTGGACCGCTCCCCTGGCGGTGATTACATTCCGTTGGAAAACACGTCGAGCACGTCCGCACTGACCCAGCCCTGTGCGCAGTTCCCGGCGTAACGTCCCGGCGCCGCCGCATGGCAGGCCTCGCCCCCTGTGCTGGCCAAGCCAGTGATCGGCCTGTCGCCATAGGTGTCACACAACGTGTTGCCCTTGCACTTGCCGACCGTCGCGGCGGGAACCGCAACGACGTAATAGAACAGGGGATTCTGTCCGGTGCGCCCGATGCCCTGCACGCAGACCAGCTGCCCCTTCGACAGCTTCGCGGTCACGCTGGCCTTGCTGCCGGTGGATGGCACCGCATTCAACGTTTCCACGCCTTTGGCGTCGGCTACGCCGGCGAAGAAACCCTTGTCGCCACAGTCCGGCGACAGTTCAACATCGTAGAAATCGCCGCTGTCCACATCACCGGCCGTGCAGCCGCTGCCCGTACTGGCGTTGCTGCATTTCACGCCACTGGCCTGGATCAGCGCAGCCAGGCCGTCGGCAGCCGGAGCCGTGGCCGGCGCTGCGGCAGGTGCGGCCGCCGGTGTTGCAGCGGCCGGTGCCGACGCTGTCGGGACGGATGAGTCACCGGCCGCACATGCGCCCAAGGCGAGCAGCAGGCCGGGCACGAGCGTCAGGCGGGCCAGGCGGAGACGGTGGGAAGAAAGATGGGGCATATCCATTGCGTCCTCGTTCGAAAGGTAGGGCATATCTCAAGGGTGCGGCCAGCGACACGCACACGGCATCGCACCCGGCCAGGTAAGGCTGGGCGCATTGTGTCCGATCAGATGTTCGGGGGGTGTCGACTTTTTGGCGCTGGAACCTGAATTACCCGGAAGCGTGACTCCCATCACACTCAGGTGACGCGGATCACTCCAGAACGGTGCAATCCGCGCGACGCACTTCCTCGACGAAGGTGCGCATCCTGTAGCCGTCCTTGATGCCCGGCTCCAGTTCGATGCCACTGGAGACGTCCACGCCCCACGGCAGCGTCGCCAGCACGGCGTCGTAGACATTTTCCGGGTTCAGGCCACCGGCCAGCAGGAACGGCCGGTGCAATCCGGTCGGAACGCGGCCCCAGTCGAATGCCACGCCGGTGCCGCCGCCACCACCCGGGGCGTGGCTGTCGAACAGGAAGCCGGCAGCGCTGGGATAGCGTAGCTGCAGGGTGCGGGCGTTGACCTCTTCACGGCCCCCCATGGCGATCGCCTTCAGGTAAGGCATGTTGAAGCTGCGGCAGAAGCTCTCGTCTTCCTCACCGTGGAACTGCAGCAGGGTCGGCCGCACCGTGCGCAGGACCTCGCGCACTTCTTCCTTGCTGTTGTTGCGGAACAGCGCCACCACGTCGACCATCGGTGCGATCGCCTGGCGCATCGCGCGGGCCTCAGCCGGTGCGACCCGGCGGCTGCTCTCGCGGGCAAAGATGAAACCCACTGCGTCCACGCCCAGCTCACCGGCCAGGCGGACGTCGCCAGCACGGGTCATTCCACAGAACTTGATGCGCGTACGGTAGTAGGAACGGCTCATAGCGTGACCTCGGCGGGCAGATGCCAGTTGTCGGGGTACAGGGGCCCAAGGAACACCAGGCCCTGCGGCGGTGCGGTGGGACCAGCTACGGTGCGGTCGCGCCCGGCCAGCAGTTCGGCGATCCATTCCACCGGTTTTTCACCGCTGCCCACCAGGATCAACGATCCGACGATATTGCGGACCATGTGATGAAGAAATGCATTGCCACGTACTGCGACTTCGATCACTTCGCCATCGCGGCTGACCTGCAACGACTGCAGTTCACGCCGCGCATGCAGCGCCTGGCACTGCACCGAACGGAACGCGCTGAAGTCGTTCTCGCCAAGCAGGGCCTGGCCGGCGGCGTGCATCAGGGTCTCGTCCAGCGCCCGGCGCTCCCAGCTCAGGGTCTGCCGGTCCAGTGCCGGCCGTACCTCACGGTTGAGCAGCCGATAGCGGTAGCGGCGCGCACGTGCGGAGAAGCGGGCGTGGAAATCATCGGCCACCGGCACGCACCAGCGCACCGCGATCGAGCGCGGCAGGCGGGTGGTGGTGCCGAGCATCCAGGCGCGCGGATCGCGCACCACGTCGGTATCGAAATGCACGACCTGGCACTGGCCATGCACGCCGGCATCGGTGCGGCCGGCGCAGACCACCTGCAGCGGCGCATCAGCCACCGATGACAGGGCCTGCTCGAGGCTGGCCTGCACGCTGGGACCACCCTCGCCCAGGTTCTGCCAGCCCCTGAAATCGCTGCCGTCGTACTCGACGCCAAGCGCATAACGCATGTGCTACCTCGATGTTGCGGATGGGGCGGCGCTCAGGCCGGATCGCGTTCGGACCAGACCGCCAGTTCGTTGCCACCGGGCTCGACGAACTGGAAGCGGCTGCCACCGGGGAAGGAGAACACCGGGCGCACGATCTCGCCGCCGGCGTCGCGCACGGCGGCCTCGACCGGTGCCAACTGGTCGGCATACAGCACCAGCAGCGGTGCACCGCTGTCGCTGGCCCGCTGCGGCTGGCCACGGAAGAAGCCGCCTTGCAGGCGGCCATCGTCGAACGCCGTGTAGTCGCTGCCGTAGTCGACGAACGACCAGTCGAACACCTTCTCGAAGAAGGCGCGGCTGGCGGCCGGGTCGCTGGACGCGAATTCAACGTAGTCGATGCGGCGTTCGCGGCTCATGGCAAGGCCCTTGTCGGCAGGTTCGGTCACGGCAGGCGCGCCAGCAGTTCGCGGGCCTGGGCCTGGCTGTGCAGGTCGCCGCCTTCGGCGACTTCCAGCAACAGGGTGCGCGCGGTCTGTGCGTCGCCCAGATCGAGGTAGGCAATGGCCAGTTCCAGGCGCTCCTGGCCGGCACGTGGCGACCAGCCCGCGTCGCCGGCAGGCGCAGCCGCGCTCGACGCGATGTCGTCGGAATGAGAGGCCTCGACGGCGCCATGGTCGATGCCGTCGATGGCTTCGCGACGGGCGGCGTCCACCGGAGCCTCGTTCTCATGCGCGTCGGCCGGCAGATCGAACACGCCGCGGAACTGCGGCTGCTGTTCGGCATGCAGTGCGTAGTCCGGCACCACCACTTCGACCGGCGCCTGCGGTGCAACGCGCTCGTCCTGCAGCGGCTCGGCGACGACACCCTCGTCGCCGGTGGTTGCGGGATCGTCCCAGCGCGGCAGATCGGTCACCGCTTCGGGCAATGCCACCGCGTCCTCCTCGCGCAGCGTGTCGGTCTGCCAGCCGGCCCGCGCCAGGTCCTCGGCAACGGGTTCGGCGACCACCACGTCATGCACTTCGGTTTCGGTGGCCCAGGCGGGCATCGCCGGTTCCTGGCGGCCATTGTCGGCAACAGCCGACGACCATGAGGACTGCTCGGCCAGCGTATCCAGCGCCGCACCCGCCGGCACCGCCGCGGTCAGGCCGGCGGCATCGTCTTCCTCACGCAGCGGCGGCAGCGGCGACGGCTTGCGACGACGCAGCAGCCAGGCCGCGCCCGCCGCCAGCAGCAGTACCGGCAGCCCCAGCCAGTACCACGGCGTTGCCGCATCGCGGGCATCCGGTGCCTGCGCCAGGCGCTGCTGCGCGGCGGCCAGGTCGTTGTCCTTCATCGCGATCAGCGACTGCTGCTGTTCCTTGAGTTTCTCAAGGTCGGCCACGCGCTGCTTCAGCTCGCCGATCTCGGCATCGCGGGTGGCGATGTCCTCACGCGCCTGGCGCAGTTGTTCGTTGCCCAGCATGTCACCCTCGCTGCCGGCAGCGGTGCCGGTGGTTGTGCCCGCGTGCGCGGCGTCGGACGCCAGCGCCGGAGCGATCTCAAGTCGTGCCCCGTTGGCGGCAGGCGGGGAAGAAGCGTTCGTGGTTGCGGCCTTGGCGACCGGGGCGACGGTACCCGCGGGTTGCGGCACGGTACGCGCCTGCCGCCATTGCGCAGCGTGCTCGCGCACGAGCGTCGCCGCTTCGGCAGCGTCGACCGCAGCAAGCGCATCGCTGCCTGGCATGCGCAGCACCGCCCCCTGCTTGAGCAGGTTGACGTTGCCCCGGATGAAGGCTTCGGGATTGGCACGCAGCAGGGCGATCATCGCGCGGTCGCGACTGACCTGGTTGCCACGTGCCACTGCACTGGCGATCTGCGACAGGGTCTGCCCGCGCTGCACGGTGATGCTGCCATCGGCCGCCGGTGCAGCAACCGGCGCGGAGGCCGCACGCGGGCGTGCCGGTGCAGGCACCACCGCAGATGGCGGCGTAGTGGGCGTCTCTGCTGCCGGCACCGTTGCCGAAGCCGGTGCAGGTTCGCGCACGATGGTATTGGAGAGCGTGCCGGCCGGTGCGACGATCTCTGGCTCGGCCACGGCCAGCGCACTGGGCGGCGCATCGACCAGCGCCGAGTACTCACGCACCAGGCGGCCCTGACCCCAGTCGGCTTCGATCAGGAAGCTCAGCGACGGCGTCTCCACCGGCGCCTGCGAGGTGACGCGCACCACTGCCCTGCCCTGCGTGTCGCGGGTCAGTTCGAACTGCAGTTCACTGACCAGTCCGGTTGGCCGCTGCAGGCCGACACGTTCGAAGGTGACCGGTGAGGCAAGCGCCACGCGCAGGTTTTCCAGCTCGGACGGATCGGCCGAGACCACCGGGATTTCAGCCAGCAGGGGCTGGCCCGGCTTGGACAGGACCCGGATGTCACCCAACCCCAGGGCGAGCGCCGAACTGCTGGCCAAGGCGAGCAGTGCGGCGGACAGATAGGTGAGCGGGCGCTTTGCGCCCTTGGCCCGTTTATTCATGGGCGACACTATAAAGCGTGCGGACCGGGGTCCGCATCCATGTAGAGCCGAGCCCATGCTCGGCTGCATGGCCTGAGCCGAGCGTAGGCTCGGCTCTACAGAAAAGGCCGGGGATTGCCCGGCCTCTCCATCAGCGCGGCTCGGCGGCGACCAGCTCGGCCAGCTGCACGGCATTCAACGCCGCGCCCTTGCGCACGTTGTCCGACACGATCCACAGGTTCAGGCCGCGCGGATGCGACAGGTCTTCACGGATACGGCCGACATACACCGCATCGGTGCCCGAGGCATGGGTGACCGGAGTCGGATAACCACCGGCTTCATGGCGGTCCACCACTTCAACGCCCGGCGACTGTTCCAGCAGCGCGCGCGCTTCGGCCACGGTCACCTTGTCGCGGGTTTCGATCGCCACCGATTCGGAGTGGCCGTAGAACACCGGCACGCGCACCGCGGTCGGGTTCACCAGGATGCTGTCGTCACCGAGGATCTTGCGGGTCTCCCAGATCAGCTTCATCTCTTCCTTGGTGAAACCGTTGTCCTGGAAGTCATCGATGTGCGGGATCAGGTTGAAGGCGATCTGCACCGGGAAGCGCTGCGGATCGATCTCCTGGAAGCTCAGCAGCTGGCCGGTCTGCTTGCCCAGTTCCTCGGTTGCCGAACGGCCGCCGCCAGACACCGACTGGTAGGTGGAGACGTTGATGCGCTCGATGCCGTACTTGCGGTGCAGCGGTGCCAGTGCCACCAGCATCTGCATGGTCGAGCAGTTCGGGTTGGCGATGATGCCGCGCGGACGGTTGGCGACCTGCTCCGGGTTGACCTCGGACACCACCAGCGGCACGTCATCGTCGTAACGGAAGGCCGAGGAGTTGTCGATCACCACAGCGCCCGCTGCTGCGAACTTCGGCGCGTATTCCTTGGACACGCTGCCGCCGGCCGAGAACAGGGCGATCTCGACGCCGCTCGGATCAAAGGTAGCCAGGTCCTGGACCTTGACCTTCTGGCCGTTGAACTCGATCTCGCCGCCGGCCGAACGCTCGGAAGCGAGAACGCTCAGGGTACCGACCGGGAAATCACGCTCGGCCAGGATCGACAACATGGTCTCGCCGACCGCACCGGTGGCACCGACGACGGCGACGTGGAAACTGCGCTGTGCATTGCTCATGGGGGAAACTCTCACGAAAACGGGAATGGGGAAGAAACACGCACGACAGCTGGGTTCGGGGAACCTCCTCAAGCGGGGCGCGCGGAGGTTCCCTATCGTTTCCCGGTTTTTTTGCCCAGAGTCACGCGCGCGGCCATCGCCGCGTCAGCGTTGATCGCGCTCGGCATGCGCGACAGGCCGCCGTCCAGGCCGAGCCCGGCAACCAGATTATCCACGGCCAGCTGTACCATCGCCGTGCGCGTGGCCAGCGAGGCGCTGCCGATATGCGGAGTCAGCACGACATTGCGCAGCGCCAGCAGTTCGGGGCGCACCTTCGGCTCGCCTTCGTACACATCCAGGCCCGCTGCGGCAAGGCGACCGTTGGCCAGCGCATCGGCCAGCGCGATCTCATCAACCAGGCCACCACGGGCGATGTTCACCAGCGTTGCCGACGGCTTCATCTTCGCCAGCGCGACGGCATCGATCAGATGGTGCGAGGCCGGCGTGTACGGCAGCACCAGCAGCAGGTGGTCGGACTGTGCCAGCAGCGTATCCAGGTCCACATAGGTGGCGCCCACTTCCGCTTCGGTCGCGGCCGGCAGCTGCGAGCGGTTGTGGTACAGCACCTTCATGCCGAACCCGTGTGCACCGCGGCGGGCAATGCCCTGGCCGATGCGGCCCATGCCGAGGATGCCCAGCGTGCTGCCGTGGATGTCGGCACCGAGCATGGTCTGGAACGACCACTGCTGCCACTGCCCTTCGCGCAGCCAGCGCTCGGATTCAGTGATGCGGCGTGCAGTGGCCATCAGCAACGCGAAGCCGAGATCGGCGGTGGTCCCGGTCAGGACGTCCGGCGTGTTGCTGGCGAGAATGCCGGCGGCGCTGAGCGCGTCGACATCCAGGTTGTTGTAGCCGACGCCGACATTGGCGATCACCTGCAGCTGTGCGGCGTCGGCCACCTGGGCCGCACCAATGCGCTCGTTGAGCGTGATGATGGCGCCGTCGGCGCTGGCCAGCTGTTCGGCGATCTGATCGGGCGACCAGGCGGTGACAGTGTCGGTGCTGCGCAGCTGTACGCGATCGCGCAACGGCGCGATGGCCGCGTCGATCAGCGGCTGGCTCACCCACACCGTCGGCCGCGTGTCAGCCATCGATCTGCCCGGGAATGCGCGGGGTGATCGTGCCGACATCGCCACACTGCGCGCGATGACGCAGCGCCTGGTCCATCAGCACCATCGCCACCATCGCCTCGGCGATCGGGGTGGCACGGATGCCGACGCAGGGATCATGGCGGCCGGTGGTGACCACCTCGACCACGTTGCCGGCCGTGTCCAGCGACGGGCCCGGCAGGCGCAGGCTGGAGGTCGGCTTCAACACGATCGAGGCGACCACCGGCTGGCCGGTGGAAATGCCACCGAGGATGCCGCCGGCATGGTTGCTGGCGAAGCCCTGCGGGGTCAGCAGGTCACGGTGCTCGGTGCCCTTCTGCGCTGCGCTGGCGAAACCGTCGCCGATCTCCACCCCCTTCACCGCGTTGATGCTCATCAGCGCAGCGGCCAGTTCGCCATCGAGCTTGCCGTAGATCGGCTCGCCCCAGCCCGGCGGCACGTTGTCGGCGACCACGTCCACGCGCGCACCGACCGAATCACCGGACTTGCGCAGCGCATCCATGTACGCCTCCAGTTCCGGCACCTGTGCGGCGTGCGGCCAGAAGAACGGATTGTCTTCCACCGCCGACCAGTCGAAACCGGCCGGCGTGATGTCGCCCAGCTGCGACAGGTAGCCACGCACGGTCACGCCGAAGCGCTCGGCGAGCCACTTCTTGGCGACCACGCCGGCGGCCACGCGCATGGTGGTCTCGCGTGCCGAGGAACGGCCGCCACCGCGCGGGTCGCGGATGCCGTACTTGTGCCAGTAGCTGTAGTCGGCATGACCCGGCCGGAACTGCTGGCCGATGTTGGCGTAGTCCTTGCTGCGCTGGTCGGTGTTGCGGATCAGCAGCGCGATCGGCGTGCCGGTGGTCAGGCCCTCGTACACGCCGGACAGGATCTCGACCTCATCGGCTTCGCGACGCGCCGAGGTGTGCCGGCTCTTGCCGGTTGCGCGACGCTGCAGGTCGTGGGCGAATTCGGCCGCGTCCAGCGCCAGCCCCGGCGGGCAGCCATCGATCACGCAGCCGATGGCCGGCCCGTGCGACTCGCCGAACGTGGTGACGGTGAACAGCTTGCCGAACGAATTGGAGCTCACGGGCGCTGCGCCGCCAGTTCGGTGATGCGGGCGCTGTGGGCGATCAGTTCGCGGCACTCGACCGCGAAGATGCCCATCTGGCCAACCTTGAACTCGATCCAGGCGAAATCGACTTCCGGCAGCAGCTTGACCAGATGCTGTTCGGACTCGCCCACTTCACAGATCAGCAGACCGTCTTCGCTCAGGTGCAGCGGGGCATCGCGCAGGATCTTCAGCACCAGGTCCAGGCCGTCATCGCCGGCACGCAGACCCATCTCCGGCTCGTAGGAGTATTCCTGCGGCAGGGCATCGGTCTCGTCGTTGGTGACGTACGGCGGGTTGGTGACGATCAGGTCGTAGTGGCGGCCGGTCAGGCCGTTGAACAGGTCCGACTTGAGCAGGGTGACGTTGTGCGCCTGCAGGCGTTCCTTGTTCTCTTCGGCCAGCGACAGCGCGTCGTCGCTCAGGTCGACGCCATCCACTTCCCAGTTCGGGTAGTAATGGCCCATGGCGATGGCGATGCAGCCCGAACCGGTGCAAAGATCCAGCGCGCGGCTGACATCGCGGCCGGCCAGCCACGGCTCGAAGCCGCATTCGATCAGTTCGGCGATCGGCGAACGCGGCACCAGGGCGCGCTTGTCGCTCTTGAAGCTCAGGCCGGCGAACCAGGCCTCACCGGTCAAGTAGGCGGCCGGGATGCGTTCATCGATGCGACGCTGGAACAGTTCCAGCACGCGCAGCTTTTCGGCCTGCAGCAGGCGCGCCTGGCCATAGGCCGGGCCCAGATCGTGCGGCAGGTGCAGGCTGTGCAGCACCAGCTGGGTGGCCTCGTCCAGCGCATTGTCGTAGCTGTGACCGAAGGTCAGCCCGGCTTCGTTGAAACGGCTGGTGCCGTAGCGGATCAGATCGATGATCGTGTGGAGTTCGGCGGCCGTTTCAGCGGTCATGGCGGTACTGCGGGCAAAGTGGCCCCCGATTATAGGGGCTGGCGCCCGTGGCGGCATCCGTTGCGGCAGAAACGATCGGGCCGCAGCCGGTATGATGGAGCCCACTTCGCGCGGGGGCTCCCATGTTCAATCGCAACGCCGGCATCATCCTGCTGATCGCCCTGGCGGCGGGCCTGGGCCTGCTGGCCGCCCAGCAGGTGTTCGCGCCGAAGCCACCGGCCAACGCCCCGGCCACCGAAGCGATCACGCTGTACCCGCAGCCGCGCGAACTGCCCGACTTCAACCTGGCCCAGTCCGACGGCACCCGCCTGATTCCGGGCGAGCTGAAGGGCCACTGGACCCTGGTGTTCCTGGGCTTCACCTTCTGCCCCGACGTCTGCCCCACCACTCTGGCCGAGCTGGCCGGCGCGCAGAACCAGTGGGAGGCCCTGCCCGACAGCCTGCGCCCGCGCGTGCTGTTCATCTCGGTCGACCCGGACCGTGACAGCGCCACACGCCTGGGCGAGTACGTGCACGGCTTCCACAAGGACACCCTGGCCGCCACCGCCGATATCCCGTCGCTGGAGCGCTTTGCCACTTCGCTGGGTTTCGTGTTCCAGAAGGTGCCGGGCAAGCACTTCGACGAGAACCCTGAGGATTACACCGTCGAGCACTCGGCCAGCCTGGCCGTGCTCGACCCGCAGGGCCGCCTTGCCGGCCTGGTGCGGCCCCCGTTCAACGCGCCGGCCATTGCCCGCGACCTGCAGAAGCTGACCGAGAAAACCGCCCCATGAGCCTCACCACCGCCCTGACGTACGCCCTGCCCCACCGCCTGCTGTCCTCGATGGCGCGTTCGCTGGCGTACTCGGACGATCCGCGCGTGTCGCGCTGGCTGATCGACACCGTCACCCGCAAGTTCAACGTCAACCTGGACGAAGCGGCCAACCCGGACCCGCGCAGCTATGCCACCTTCAACCAGTTCTTCACGCGTGCGCTGAAGCCGGGGGCGCGCGTGGCCGATGCCGATCCGCGCAGCCTGGTGATGCCGGCCGACGGCCGCATCAGCCAGCTGGGGAAGATCGAGGCCGGCCGGATCTTCCAGGCCAAGGGCCAGTCGTTCACCGCCGCCGAACTGCTGGGCAGCGACGAAGACGCCAAGCCGTACAACGACGGCCTGTACGCCACCGTGTACCTGTCGCCGCGCGATTACCACCGCGTGCACATGCCGTGGACCGGCACCCTGCGCGAGACCGTGCACGTGCCGGGCCGCCTGTTCAGCGTCGGCCCGGCCGCGGTGAACGGCGTGCCGCGCCTGTTCGCCCGCAACGAGCGCCTGGTCTGCCACTTCGATACCAGCTTCGGCCCGATGGTGAGCGTGATGGTCGGTGCACTGCTGGTGTCCGGCGTGGAGACCGTATGGAGCGGTGAGGAGATCCCGGCCTACGGTGACCGCATCACCCGCAAGGATTACCGCGGCCAGGGCATCCAGCTGGAGCGCTTCGCCGAGATGGCGCGCTTCAACTACGGTTCGACCGTGATCGTGCTGCTGCCGCCGGGCGTGGCCGAGTTCGCGCCGCAGCTGGGCGCCGAAAGCCCGGTGCAGCTGGGCCAGGCGCTGGCGACGCTGCGCTGAGGTACATGTAGAGCCGAGCCCATGCTCGGCTGCTGGCTGCAACCGGTCATGCATTTCTGTGGGCAAAGGAAGCCGAGCATGGGCTCGGCTCTACAGCCAGAAGCGCGCTACTGCAGGGCCGGGGCTGGACCTACGTCCATGCCGTCGTAGTCTTCCACGCCCTTCTCCGCGGCCAGCGCCGCGAACTCCTGGTTGCGACGGTCCAGCGAGGCTTCGTCGTGAATCTCCACACGCTCCACATGCAGCACGTGGAACGGCGCGTCGCCCTCTTCCGGCTCCTGCTCGAACAGTTCCACGAAGGAGTAGCCCTGCGCCTGCAGATGGTCAGCCAGTACCTGCAACGGCTCAGCAGTGGAATGCACGAAGAAATACCCCCACAGCAACGGGCCGGTGATGTCCCAGTCGGTGTTTTCGCGGAGGTTGGCGAACAGGTTGCGGGTGTCTTCGAGGTCCATGCGGATTCCAGGGGTCGGGAGGATTACTTGTCGCAGCCCTGCAGCTTCAGCGTCTGGCCGTGGCGCAGGCTGTAGGCCGGGGCCTTCAGGCCGTTGGCGCGGGCCAGGGTCGGCACGTCGCACTGGAATTTCGCGGCGATGGCGCCCAGGGTCTCACCCCGGCCCACCTTGTGGCTGCGCACCGGCTTCGGCCGTGCCTGCGGGCGCGGCGTAGCTACCGGAGCGGCCGGTGTGGTCGGCACGCTGGTGGACGCGGCGGCATCGGCCACCGGCACCACACCGCCCACGGCCACGCTGCCGGTGTAGCTGGCAGCGGTCGGACGCTTGATCGCTGCGTTCAGATCGGCGGTGATCAGCGTGCGGGCCAGATCGGCACGCGGGCCGCTGACGCAGTTGCGCTGGTACAGGCCGGCGATGCGGGTGGTGGCATTGATCAGCGTGCCGGCCGGAATCCAGCCGTCGGCTTCATAGCGCGGGTTGAGGTTGCGCAGCGCGCGCATGTAGCCATCGCGGGTGCCGTGGCTGCCCAGGCAGATGGTCAGTTCGTAGATGGTAGTGGACTTGGCCAGGCGCAGCGTGGCCGGCTGCGCGCTGATCTTCGGGAATTCCACGCCGTACTGCTGCGGGTGCAGGAAGATCCAGGCGGCGGCGATCACCATCGGCACGTAGTCCTTGGTCTCGCCCGGGAACTGGTTGTAGACGCTGTCGGTCCAGAAGCTCTGGCCAGCACTCTGCTTGAACACGCGCGCGGCACGGCCTTCACCACCGTTGTAGGCGGCCACCGACATTTCCACGTTGTTGTTCAGCTCGCGTAGACGCTCGTTGAGGTAACTGGCGCTGGCCTCGGCGGCGCTGCGCGCGTCAAAGCGCGTATCGAAGCCGGTGCCGTCCGGGCCGAGGCCGAAGCGGCGACCGGTGGCCGGCATGAACTGCATCAGGCCGGCGGCGCCGGCGCGCGAGGACGCATGCACGCGGCCGTTGGACTCCTTGGCCATGATGCCGAACAGCAGCGCCTCGGGCAGGCCGCGCTTCTCCCACTCCGGCCACATCACCGCACGCAGGTTCTGGTAGTTCTCGTAGCTGGTCAGCAGCGCGGGACGCATGTCGGTCAGCCAACGGCGGATGCCGGCCTGCACGGCCGGGTTGTACTCGACCATGCTGTCGAAGGCATGCCGCTTGTCGTTGAGCAGCGCGGCGGCGCGCGCGGCCTCCGGCACGTCGGCGGTGAGCGGGCCGATATGGTCGGGGTCGGCTTCCAGGCGGTCACCGCCCTCGTCGGCCACGTCGTCGCTGGCAGCGGCATCAGCGTCGTGCTTGAGCAGGCGCTTGTAGCTGGCAAGCAGGGTGCCCATCTGGCAGCCCTTCTGCTTCACGCAGTCGTTGAGGACATCTTCCATGTCTTCCAGCGCGGCATCGGCCTCGTTGCTGCCCTTGGGGTCGGCATTGGCGACCAGCAGCAGGGCGTCGCTGTAACGCTTTTCGGCGACGGTCATGCGCTGCTGCAGCGCATCCACCTTCACCTTGTCCCGGGCCGAAACCCGCTGCGCATGGGCGTCGGGCGCCAGGGAAACCAGGCCGGCCAGGGCCAGCAGCGGCCAACCGCGGGAAATCAGGACAGGAACGGGCATTGATGGCACTGTGTGCGAAACAGGCAGGCAGAGTAGCGGCGCCGCCAAGGTCCGGGCAAGCCGACCTTCGGCCCGTCACCGCCGGCGGTTAACATTGGGCTATTCACCACAAGGGCTGGACCATGGATCCGATTCTGCTCGGCAAAGGCATTACCGACGATATTGCCGTCACCCTGCTGCCGAAACTCGGCAACCGCCACGGCCTGGTGGCCGGCGCCACCGGCACCGGCAAGACGGTCACCCTGATGACCCTGGCCGAGGGCTTCTCGCGGCTGGGCGTGCCGGTGTTCCTGGCCGATGTTAAGGGCGATGTGTCCGGCCTGGCTGTTCCCGGGACCGGTGCCGAGAACCTGCTGACGCGTGCTGCCGAGATCGGCGTGGCCGACTATGCGCCGGCCGCCAGCCCCACCATTTTCTGGGACCTGTACGGCAAGCTCGGCCATCCGGTGCGCACCACGGTCAGCGAGATGGGCCCGACCCTGCTGGCGCGCATCCTCGAGTTGAACGACACCCAGTCCGGCGTGCTCGACATCGTGTTCAAGCTGGCCGACGACCGTGGCCTGCTGCTGCTGGACATGGACGACCTGCGCGCCCTGCTCGGCCTGGTGGCCGAGGAGCGCAAGGACATATCCACCGAGTACGGCCTGGTCAGTGCGCAGTCGATCGCCGCGATCCAGCGTTCGGTGCTGCGCCTGGCGCAGGATGGTGGCGAGAATTTCTTCGGCGAACCGGCGCTTGAGCTGGCCGACATCATGCGGGTCAATCACGACGGCCGCGGCGTGATCGGCATCCTCGCCGCCGACCAGCTTGTGCTC
Source organism: Stenotrophomonas geniculata (assembly GCF_034508895.1). Lineage (NCBI taxonomy): Bacteria > Pseudomonadati > Pseudomonadota > Gammaproteobacteria > Lysobacterales > Lysobacteraceae > Stenotrophomonas > Stenotrophomonas geniculata. The sequence goes on along the minus strand of NZ_CP140571.1, from coordinate 3,240,991 downwards.
AAGCCCAAGCTGTATTCCACCTTCCTGCTGTGGCTGCTGTCGGAGTTGTTCGAGCAGCTGCCGGAGGTGGGCGACCTGGACAAGCCGAAGCTGGTCTTCATCTTCGACGAGGCCCACCTGCTGTTCGACGACGCACCGCCGTCGCTGGTGCAGCGCATCGAGCAGGTGGTGCGCCTGATCCGCTCCAAGGGCGTGGGCGTGTATTTCTGCTCGCAGTTCCCCGACGACGTGCCGGGCAACATCCTCGGCCAACTGGGCAACCGCGTGCAGCACGCGTTGCGTGCGTTCACCCCGCGCGACCAGAAGGCAGTAAAGACCGCTGCCGAAACCTTCGTGCCGAACCCGAAGCTGGACGTGGCCAAGGTGCTCAGCCAGCTCGGCACCGGCGAGGCGCTGGTGTCCACGCTGCAGGACAAGGGTGTGCCGATGCCGGTGCAGCAGACGATGATCGCGCCGCCGCGCTGCCGGATGGGACCGATCACCGAGACCGAGCGTACCCAGGTGCGTGCCGGCAGCCCGGTCGGCAGTCGTTACGACACGGCGATCAACCGTGAATCGGCCGCCGAACTGCTGGCCCAGCGCGCGCAGAAGACGGTCGAGCAGGCGCAGGCGCCGGCCGCCCGCAGCCGCGAGCAGGACGAAGCGCAGGAAGGCGGTTTCGGCCAGGCGATCAAGGATGCGATTTTCGGCACCAAGCGCCGCCAGGGCATGATCGAGACGATGGCCAAGCAGACCACGCGCACGGTCGGCACCAAGCTGGGCAACCAGATCGTGCGTGGCCTGCTGGGCGGCATCTTCGGCGGCAAGCGTTGATTCACCGCCACTGGCGGTCAGAGCTCTTTCCACGGGAAAGGGCTCCGACCCCATCGTTCCCCTGAAAAGAAGTCTTACCGCATGTCCCGTTGGCGTCCCCCCGCAGAAAAAAGCACTGCCCTGATCACCGCCTCCGGCCACGCACGGCTGAAGGCCGAACTGGATGACCTGTGGCGGGTGCGCCGCCCCGAGGTGGTGAAGGCACTGGCCGCAGCCGCCGCAGAAGGCGATCGTTCGGAAAACGCCGAGTACACCTACCGCAAGAAGCAGCTGGGCGAGATCGACCGTCGCGTGCGCTACCTGACCAAGCGATTGGAATCGCTGCGCGTGGTCGACACCACGCCGACTGATCCGCAGGCGGTGTTTTTCGGCGCGTGGGTGGAACTGGAGAACGTGGACAGTGGCGACACCAGCCGCTATCGCATTGTCGGCCCGGACGAGACCGATGCAGGCCTGGGTTGGATCAGCATCGATTCGCCGCTGGCACGTGCGCTGCTGAAGAAGCGGCTGGATGATGAGTTCTCGGTAGAGCTGCCCGGCGGGCAGTTCACCTTTGCGGTGATCGGGGTGGAGTACGAGCCTGTGTAGCGTCGAGCATGGCTCGACTGCCTGCCCTTTGTAGAGCCGAGCCCATGCTCGGCTGATGGGCAAACGCAGCCGAGCATGGGCTCGGCTCTACAACGGCAACCCCACCAGCGGCAACGGATACTGGCGACCGGCACGCAGCGGGCGGAAATAATCGGCATTGCGATAGAAGGCGGAATCCTGCACGCCATGCCAGCCGGGAATACCGGCCAATGGCAGGGGCCGCAGCTGCAGCGGATCGGTCACTGCCCTGCCCTCGGCGATGGCCGCGGTCACTGCGTCAACGCAGGCATCATCGACTTCGTCGCGCACCACCACGCACTTGCCCACCAGACGGCGTTCCGGCAGCAGCGCCTGCTCCATCAGCGCGTGCCCGAATACCGCAGCGATGGCGATGTCTCCGCTCAGCCAGTGCGCTGGCTCGAACAATGCATGCCAGTCATGCCCATCCCACGCACGCATAAACGAGTCATCGCGCACGCGCACGATCACGCCGGTCTCGTCGAACTGGGTCAACGCGGCCTGCGCACGGTTGCGCTGGCCCGGCGGCATCGCCTCGATATGCCGGCACTGCTGCACATTGAGGGCCTGCTTGAGCTGCGGGTAACGGGCCCACACCAGTGCATTGAACAGGTCGTGCCAGTTGTCGGCGCGGGTGGCGATAAGCCCCTGCGCGATGCGGGCTTCGTAGTGCAGGCCGTCAGCCAGCAGCGCGGCATCCTGCTCGACCAGGTGCTTGCCGGGCAGCGTGAGGCGTGCCTCGAGCGCTGCAATGGACGGCCACTCCGGGCCTTCCAACAGATCACGAACGTCGCGCAATCCGGCAAACACCGGGTGCGCGAACACCTGCGGATCGACCGCCGCACGCGGCGGCGGCACGAAGCGGCGGACACCGCTGCCGTCACCGGCGGCGGTCGTCGCGGTGGTCACAGCATCTTGAGATCGAATGCCGGGCGGGTAGCGGCCGGCAGCGCGTCACCGTACAGGTCGTGCTCGTCGCTCTCGGTGATTTCCACGTCGACGAACTCACCCACGCGCAGCGGCACCTGGTCGGCATTCTGGATGTGCACCAGGCCGTCGATCTCCGGGGCATCGGCCTTGGAGCGGGCCACGGCGATATCGCCTTCGATGGCGTCGACCAGGCACTGCTGCACGGTGCCGATTTTGGCTTCCAGGCGTGCCGCGGAAATCCGCGCCTGCTTTTCCATGAAACGGGCCAGGCGCTCCTGCTTCACTTCCTCCGGTACCGCATCGGGCAGGTCGTTGGCGGTGGCGCCTTCCACCGGCGAATAGGCGAACGCACCGACGCGGTCCAGCTGCGCTTCGTCGAGGAACGACAGCAGCTCTTCGAAATCGGCCTCGGTCTCGCCCGGGAAGCCAACGATGAAGGTCGAACGCACGGTGATGTCCGGGGCGATACGGCGCCAGTTCTGTACGCGCTCCAGGGTCTTCTCGACCGCGCCGGGGCGCTTCATCAGGCGCAGGATGCGCGGGCTGGCATGCTGGAACGGAATGTCCAGGTACGGCAGGATGCGGTTCTCGGCCATCAGCGGCACCACCTCGTCCACGTGCGGGTACGGGTAGACGTAGTGCATGCGCACCCACGCATCCAGCTCGGACAGGCCTTCGCACAGCGCCTTCAGGCGGGTCTGGTAGGCCTTGTTGCGCCACATCTTCTCGGCGTACTTCACGTCCACGCCATAGGCCGAGGTGTCCTGCGAAACCACCAGCAGCTCGCGCACGCCGCCCCGCACCAGGCGCTCGGCTTCGCGCAGCACCTCATCCACCGGGCGCGAGACCAGCTTGCCACGCATCGACGGGATGATGCAGAAGCTGCACTTGTGGTTGCAGCCCTCGGAAATCTTCAGGTAGGCGTAGTGGCGCGGGGTCAGCTTGATGCCGTAGTCGGGCACCAGGTCCACGAACGGATCGTGCTTGGGCGGCAGCGCTTCATGCACCGCTTCCATCACGCTCTGGTAGTCCTGCGGGCCGGACACCGCCAGCACGTTGGGGTACGCCTCGCGGATCTGCTCCGGGCGCTTGCCCAGGCAGCCGGTGACGATGACCTTGCCGTTCTGGTTCATCGCCTCGCCAATCGCGTCCAGCGATTCGGTCACTGCCGAATCGATGAAACCGCAGGTGTTGACCACCACCACGTCGGCCGAATCGTAGGACGGCACGATGTCGTAGCCTTCCGAGCGGAGCTGGGTAAGGATGCGTTCGGAATCGACAAGGGCCTTCGGGCAGCCAAGGCTGACGAAGCCGACTTTGGGGTTCAGCTGGGACATGGAATCGCGGGACTCTGGGGGCCTGGGCCCCTGCCGTCGTGGCAGGGGTTCCTGGGGGCCGGGGCCTGAAAGGGCGCCAGTATACCGGGGTTGGCGGCCGCGCTCTGAATGGCCAGCCGCCCGATCCCGCACAGCCGCTGACATCGCGCTAACCCACGCTGCACCGACAATGCCGTTCTGTTCCCCACAACGAGATGGAAACGATGGCCGAGTGGATCACCCTGGATACGCATCACGGCCCGGTACGGGCCTGGCAGGCCCTGCCGGAGGGCACCCCGCGTGGCGGGCTGGTGGTGGTGCAGGAAATTTTCGGCGCCAACCCGCACATCCGCGGCGTAGCGGAGCGCTTCGCGGCCGAAGGCTACGCGGTGCTGGCGCCGTCGTTCTTCGACCTGGTCGACGGTGCAGAAGCCGATCCGGATGCCCTGCCCTATGACGCCGAAGGCGTGAAGCAGGGCCTGGAACGGGTGACCGCACTGGGCATGGAGAAGGCGCTGGAGGTCGTGCGTGCAGCCGCCACCCGGCTGGCGCCCCAAGGCAAGGTCGGCACGGTGGGCTACTGCTGGGGCGGCACGGTGGCGATGCTGTCGGCCCTGCGCCTGGGCCTGCCCTCGGTCAGCTATTACGGTGCGCGCAATGTCCAGTTTCTGGATGAGACGCCCAAGGCCCCGGTGATCTTCCACTTCGGCGCCCAGGACAAGAGCATCCCGCCGGAGGCGGTCCAGGCCCATCGCGAGAAGCTGCCGCAGATGGCCACCTTCGTCTATCCGGCCGACCACGCCTTCAACCGGGAGGTCGGACATGCGTATGATCCAGACAGCGCCACCCTGGCGCTGCAACGCACCCTGGACTTCTTCTCGGAGCATCTTGGATGAGCGATTTCGAACTCGATTCACGCCTGGCCACCGATAGCGTGCTGGTGGCCGAAGGACCGTTGTCGCAAGTGCGGCTGATGAACGACGAACGATTCCCCTGGCTGGTGCTGGTACCGCGTCTGGCCGGGGTGACCGAGTGGATCGAGCTGGACGGCGAGCAGCAGGACAAGCTGCGCACCGAGCTCAACCGCGCCTGCAAGGCCCTGAAGGGCGCCGACGGGGTGGAGAAGATCAATATCGGTGCGCTGGGCAACATCGTGCGCCAGCTGCATTTCCATGTGATCGGCCGCCATGACGGCGACCCCGCGTGGCCGGGCCCGGTCTGGGGCAGCGGCCCCGCGCACCGCTACGAGCCGGGTGCGCTGGACCAGCATGTCGCCTACTGGAAGGAACGGCTAGGATATCCAGCCCAGTCCTGAGCGTTTGCCGACCCGATGCGATTCAACCTCGTTGCCGCCGTCCTGCTGATCCTGATCGGCCTGTTCATGCTCGCCAGCAACCTGGGCTGGACGCACCTGAACCTGTCCAAGCTGCTGCTGACCTGGTGGCCGGTGGCATTGGTGGGTGTCGGCATCGCGATGCTGTTCGGTCGCGGGAAATAAAGAAGGCGGCGCATTGCGCCGCCCTCCTTCATGTAGAGCCGAGCCATGCTCGGCTTCACAAATCGCCTGCAATCTTCAGGTCCGCGGCAGCGTCACGCCGGTCTGGCCCTGGTACTTGCCGCCACGATCGCGGTACGACGTCTCGCAGATGTCGTCGGCGGCCGCCTGGAAGAACAGCATCTGCGCTACGCCTTCATTGGCGTAGATGCGCGCCGGCAGCGGCGTGGTGTTGCTGAATTCCAGGGTGACGTGCCCTTCCCATTCCGGTTCCAGCGGGGTCACGTTGACGATGATGCCGCAGCGCGCGTAGGTGCTCTTGCCCAGGCACACCACCAGGGTGTCGCGCGGGATGCGGAAGTACTCCACGGTGCGCGCCAGCGCGAAGCTGTTGGGCGGGATGATGCATTCATCGCCGACGATATCCACGAAGCTGCCCGGATCGAAGTGCTTGGGATCGACGATGGTCGAGTTGATGTTGGTGAACACCTTGAACTCGCGCGAGCAGCGCACGTCGTAGCCGTAGCTGGAGGTACCATAGCTGACGATGCGCTCGCCGTTGGCCTGCTTGACCTGCCCGGCCTCGAACGGCTCGATCATGCCGTGCTGCTCGGACATGCGGCGGATCCAACGGTCACTCTTGATGCTCATGCTTTGTCCTGGGGTGCGAGGGGGCGCGAGGATTCTAGCAGGGGGCCGGGCGTCGCCGGCGGCCCCTGCCCGGGCACTTACAGCAGCGACGACAGGATCGGGATCGAGGCACGCGGACGCTTGCCAACCTCCTCGATCAGGCGCTGCGCGGCATGGCGGTAGGCCTGGGCCGGGACCGAATCCGGCTGGGCCACGGTGATCGGGGTACCGGAATCGCCCTGCTCGCGGATGCCGATCTGCAGCGGCAGCGAACCGAGCAACGGCACGCCGTACTGCGCGGCCATTCGCTCGCCGCCGCCCTCGCCGAACAGGTGCTCGACATGCCCGCAGCTGCTGCAGGTATGCACCGCCATGTTCTCGACGATGCCCAGCACCGGCACCTCGACCTTCTCGAACATCTTCAGCGCCTTCTTCGCGTCCAGCGTGGCGATGTCCTGTGGCGTGGTGACGATCACCGCACCGGCCAGCGGGATCTTCTGGGTCAGGGTCAGCTGGATGTCGCCGGTGCCCGGCGGCAGGTCGATCAGCAGGTAGTCCAGGTCGTCCCACAAGGTGTCGTTGAACAGCTGGGTCATCGCCGAGGTGGCCATCGGCCCACGCCAGATCATCGGCGTGTCCTCTTCGATCAGGTAGCCGATCGACATGGTGTCGACGCCGAACGCACGCAGCGGCTCGATGCTCTTGTTGTCCGGGCTTTCCGGACGGCCGGACAGGCCCAGCATTGCCGGCACGCTGGGGCCATAGATGTCGGCGTCGAGCACGCCCACGCGCGCGCCGAGCTGCTGCAGCGCCACGGCCAGATTGACCGCGGTGGTCGACTTGCCGACGCCGCCCTTGCCCGAACCAACCGCGATCACATTGCGGATGCGGGCATGCGGCGTGAGTCCCTTCTGGACCTGGCTTGCATGGGGACGGCGGGGAGAACTGTTCACAACGAGCACCGGCGGGGTCAGGGGGAATAACCGAGCATCATACAAGCTGGACGTAACCTGACTGAAATTCAGGATTGCTACAGATTCGTGCACAGATTGTTAAGTTCATGTTACGTTCGACCCGCACTGTTTTGGGCTGCGGAGCTGGCATTTCCAGCCCGCGCGATGGCGCATGCGCAGTGCCGTTTTTGTTTTTGCTCTCCAATGGAACTACATGAACTACGTAAGCAACACCGCACGTCGCAACACGCTCGCCGTCGCCCTGATTTCCGCTCTGATGGCCGCCGCCCCGGCAATGGCGCAGGACAAGGCGACCAACCTGGACAAGATCACCGTCACCGGTTCGCTGATCCCGCAGACCCAGGTTGAAACCCAGACCCCGGTGATGTCCATCACCGCCGAAGACATCCAGACCCGCGGCTTCAGCAGTGTTGCTGAAGTGCTGCAGCAGTCGTCGCTGACCACTGGCGGCCTGCAGGGCGGCCAGACCTCGGGTTCGTTCACCCAGGGCGCCGAAGCCGCCGGCATGTTCGGCCTGAATCCGGGCTACACCAAGTACCTGATCAACGGCCGCCCGATGCTCTCGTATCCGGCGCTGTACAACGGCAGCGAAACCTTCAACAACATCAGCGGCATTCCGATCGACATCGTCGAGCGGATCGAAGTGCTGCCGGGCGGCCAGTCCTCGCTGTACGGCTCGGACGCGATCGCCGGTGTGGTCAACATCATCCTGAAGGAGCGCATGGACGGCGGCACCATGACCCTCCGTGGCGGCACCTACACCGAAGGCGGCGGCAGCAACATCCGCTTCAGCGCTGCCAAGGGCATCAACGCCTTCGACGACCGCTTCCATGCGCTGTTCAACGTGCAGATCGAGAACGGCAGCCCGATCTGGGGCTACCAGCGCGACATCACCCGCCAGAACAACCCGGTCGGCTACACCGCCCAGGTTCCGTCGAACGACTTCGCCGTCATCACCAACGCTGACAACAAGCTGCTGATGATGGACCCGAGCCGTTGCGCCAACGTCGCTGGGCTGTATGACGGCACCACCGTGGTCGGCCAGCGCGCGTCGGGCGAGTCCTGCGGTTCGGTGTACAGCGCCGGCTACAAGACCCTGAAGAACGGCAAGAACAGCGGCCAGTTCTACTCGTCGATGACCTTCGACGTGAACGACAACTTCCAGCTGTTCGCCGACGTGCTGTACAGCAAGGAAAAGACCGAGTTCACCTCCGGCTCGAGCGCCCTGTGGTGGGGCACCAAGTCGGTCATGGGCGGCTTCTACGACCAGGGCCTGGGCAAGGTCGTGAACCTGCAGCGCGCCTTCGCGCCGGAAGAAATCGGCCCGGGCCACTACAACAACATCATGAACTCCGACGAAAGCCGTGCCTACCAGGTCACCCTGGGCGGCAAGGGCATGGTCGGCGACTGGGACTACAGCGCCAGCTTCACCCGTGGCGAGTACCGCCTGGACCAGAATCGCTTCGTGCGCTGGAAGGACAAGATCGAAGACTTCTTCGGCCAGACCGTGCTGGGCCCGCGCCTGGGCACCTCGGCTGGCGGCTTCGGCATCTACAACCCGGACTATGCGGCCTTCTACTCGCCGATCACCCCGGACCAGTTCGCCAGCTTCACCGGCTACGGTACCCACCGCAGCAAGACCTGGCAGAACCTGGGTCGCGTGCAGGTGACCAACGGCTCGCTGTTCAGCCTGCCGGGCGGTGATGCCGGCCTGGCCGTCGTGCTGGAAGGTGGCAGCGAAGGTTGGGATTACTCGCCGGACCAGGCGTTCGTTGATGGCAATGTGTGGGGCACCACCGCCGTCGCCGGCGCCGGCCACCGCAGCAACTACGCGGTCACCAGCGAACTGCGCATGCCGCTGCACGACACCCTGACCGTCAGCGCCTCGGGCCGCTATGACGCCTTCAAGATCGCCGACAAGACCGTCGACAAGGCCACCTACAGCATCGGCCTGGAATTCCGTCCGATCGAGAGCCTGCTGCTGCGCGGCAAGTACGGTACCGCCTTCCGCGCACCGACCCTGTCCGATGCCTTCCAGGGCATGAGCGGTTCGTACTCGTCCGGCCAGAACGACTACTACCGCTGCAGCCAGATGGGTTATGGCCTGCGTGATGAGGCCTGCTCGTTCTACAAGAACACCTCGGTGTACAGCGAAAAGTCCGGCAACCCGGACCTGAAGCCGATCACCGCCGATGTCTGGAGCGCAGGTGTGGTGTGGGCCCCGGTCAGCAACTTCTCGCTGTCGGCCGACTACTACAACTGGAAGATCAAGAACGAGGTCAAGACCCTGAGCTCGGACCAGCTGCTGCTGGCCGAGTACCAGTGCCACAACGGCCTGCCGAACAACACCTCGGCCAGCTGCGGTGACGTGACCAACTGGATATCCCGCGACGCCGGTGGCAACCTGACCCGCGTATACACGCCGAAGCTCAACGTTGCCAGCCAGAACCTGGAAGCGGTGACCGTGGCGGCCAAGTACCAGCAGGATATCGGCCGCTTCGGCTCGCTGATGTTCTCCGGCAACTACACCAACATGCTGAAGCGTGAAGTGCAGCCGATGCCGGGCGCCGCCAAGCTCGACCTGCTGAGCGACCCGTACAACATGTGGTACTACGACAACTTCGCCAAGGTCCGCGGCGATCTGTCGGTGGCCTGGAACATCGCCAAGTTCACCACCACTGTGTACGCCAACTACGTCGGCAGCACCCCGAACTACCTGGCCTACACCGGCCGCAGCTACGGCTACGTCCACTCCTCCGGCGCCAAGGCCGGCAAGTGGGGTTCGTACACCACGTACAACCTGAGCATGAACTACCAGGCACAGGAAGATCTGGTCCTGTCGCTGATGGTCAACAACGTGTTCAACAAGCTGCCGGAAGGCCAGCGCTACAACTACCCGGGCAACGAATCGACCCCGTTCAACGACGGCTTCTACAGCGTCTACGGCCGCCAGATCTCGGCCCAGGTCAAGTACAACTTCTGATCCCGTCGTTTTCCGGACTCCGTGTCTGGACCAGGCCCCGCTTCGGCGGGGCCTTTTTTTTGGTTCCAGGAAGCCTTCGGTAAAGCACTGATGCAGAAGCAGCAAATGCACTACGACAGATTGACCTTCATATCGCCATCTTTTGAAACACACCAAAACAATTGGCGTTAACCATTGATCTGCCGACATTTTTCAGGCCAAACGCCGATTGACGAAATGACGATCGTGTGCACTCTGCGTTAAGTGCGTGTTACGGTCCGGCTGAATGGAATGCAACTGAACAGATCGTTAAACCGACATGGAAGCCGGTCGCCAAGACATCTCACTACGGGGATTTTCCATGTCTCGCCATCGTTCCATACTCTCGCGCCACCCACTGACCCTCGCCCTCCTCGGCACGCTGCTCGCCTCCGGCACGGCCCTGGCGCAAAGCAACAATGCGCCGACCCAGCTTGACCGCGTGACGGTCACCGGGTCGCTGATTCCGCAGACCGAGATCGAGAACCACACGCCGGTCCTGACCGTGACCGCCGAGGACATCCAGACCCGCGGCTTCACCAGCGTTGCCGATGTCCTGCAGCAGTCCTCGCTGTCCACGGGTGGCCTGCAGGGCGGCCAGACCTCGGCCTCGTTCACCCAGGGCGCCGAAGCCGCCGGCATGTTCGGCCTCAGCCCGGGTTACACCAAGTACCTCATCAACGGTCGCCCGATGCTTTCGTATCCGGCGCTGTACAACGGCGGCGATACGTTCAACAACATCAGCGGCATTCCGATCGACATCGTCGAGCGCATCGAGATCCTGCCGGGCGGCCAATCCTCACTGTATGGCTCCGATGCGATCGCTGGCGTGGTCAACATCATCCTCAAGGAACGCATGGATGGTGGCGTCCTCAACGTACGTGGTGGCGCCTACAGTGAAGGCGGCGGCAACAGCTTCCGCCTCAGCGGCGCCCGCGGCTTCAATGGCGTGGATGATCGCTTCCATGCGCTGGTCAACGTGCAGTATGAGAAGACCAGCCCGATCTGGGGTTACCAGCGCGACCTGACCAAGGTCAACAATCCCGACGGCTACAGCCCGCAGTACGTCTCCAACGATTTCCTGGTGCTGTTGCCGGCCAACAACAACCGTTACGCGATGATGGACCCGAACCTGTGCGCCAATGTGGCCGGGCAGTTCGATGGCACCACGGTGCTCGGCACCCGGCCCACCGGCCAGGCATGTGGCTCCACCTATGGCACCGGCTACAAGACCATCAAGAACGGCAAGGAAAGCGCGCAGATCTACAGTTCTGCCACCTTCGACGTGAATGACAACTTCCAGTTGTTCGGCGATGCGCTGTACAGCCTGGAAGAGGTCAAGTACGCGACGGGTTCCGGCTACACCTGGTGGGGCACCTCGTCCGGCTGGGGCCGCTTCTATGACCAGGCCAGCGGCCAGTACATGAACCTGCAGCGGGTGTTCGCCCCGGAAGACATCGGTGGCGCCGGCTACCGCGACATCATGAACACCGACCGCAACAAGGCCTACCAGGTAACGCTGGGCGGCCGCGGCACGGCCGGCAACTGGGACTACAGCCTCAGCTTCACCCGCGGCGAGTACAAGCTGACCGAGCGCAACTTCGTGCGCTGGAATGACCCGATCAACGATTACTTCGAACAGCGCGTGCTCGGCCCGGTGCTGGGCACCACCAGCACCGGTTACGACATCTACAGCCCGAACTGGGAAGCCTTCTACGCGCCGCTGCCGGCCGGAGACTTCCAGACCTTCACCGGTTACAGCTACAGCCAGAGCCGTACCTGGCAGAACCTGGCCCGTGCACAGGTCACCAACGGCTCACTGTTCAAGCTGCCGGGCGGCGACGCCGGCCTGGCCGTGGTCGTTGAAGGTGGCAGTGAAGGCTGGGACTACAGCCCCGATCCGGGCCTGATGGATGGCAGCGTCTGGGGCACCACGGCGGTCTCCGGCGCCGGCCACCGCAGCAACTATGCGGTGACCGGTGAGCTGCGTCTGCCGCTGCATGACACGCTGACAGTCACCGGCTCCGGCCGCTACGACGCCTTCAAGATCGGCAGCAACACCGTCGACAAGTCCACCTACAGCATCGGCATCGAGTTCCGCCCGATCGAGAGCCTGCTGTTCCGCGGCAAGTACGGCACTGCCTTCCGCGCGCCGACCCTGTCCGACGCATTCCAGGGCCGCAGCGGCTACTATGCCAACGGCTCCACCGACTACTACCGTTGCGGCCAGCTGGGCTACGACCCGGCCAACACCACCGGTTGCCCGTATGACAGCGTCTCGGTGTTCGGCACCCGCGCCGGCAATCCGGACCTGGAACCGATCACCGCCGACGTCTGGAACGCAGGTGTTGTGTGGGCACCGATCAACAACCTGTCGCTGTCGGTGGACTACTACAACTGGAAGATCAAGAACGAGGTCGATACGCTCAGCTCCGACCAGCTGCTGCTGGCCGAGTACTACTGCCGTGGCGGTCAGGCCAACAACACCTCGGCCAGCTGCCAGAACGTCGACGACTGGATCACCCGCGATGCGTCCGGCGTGCTGGACGAGATCTACACCCCGAAGATGAACGTCGCCCGCCAGAACCTGGAAGCGCTGACCGCCAGCTTCAAGTACGTGCACGACATGGGCCGCTTCGGTTCGTTGCAGTTCTCGGGCAACTACACCGACATGCTCAAGCGCGAACTGCAGCCGCAGCCGGGCGATGAGTTCCTGGACCTGCTGCGTGACCCGTACGCGATGTGGGTATACGACTCGTACGCCAAGGTGCGTGCCGATGGTTCGGTCGGCTGGGCCAAGGACAAGTGGACCACCACCCTGTATGCCAACTACATCGGCAAGACGCCGAACTACATGGCCTACGTGGGCAATGGCTACGACTACGTCCACAGCTCCGGCTACAAGGCAGGCAAGTGGGGGTCCTACACCACCTACAACCTGAGCGTGAACTATCGCGCGCTGGACAACCTGACCCTGTCGCTGATGGTCAACAACGTGTTCAACAAGATGCCGGACAACCAGCGCTTCAGCTTCGCCGGGACCAGCGGCCAGCCGTACAACAATTACCTGTACAACGCCTACGGGCGCGCCATCTACGTGCAGGCCAAGTACGAGTTCGGCGGCAACTGATTTCCGCCCTCGCCACACCGAAGACCCCGCCCCGGCGGGGTCTTTCTTTGGGCTTACTCCCCCGGCAGGACAAATCCACAGGGCTTTCACGCCAAGTTGACTAACCCCACGCCTTCGTTCATCTTCAGGTCATGTTGATGTGCCCGCCACAAGGACCCTGCCGACCATGGAACTGCGCTTGACCCCCGCCCGCCTTGGCGCCGCCGCTCTGGCGGCGCTGTGCATTGCCCCTGCCCTCGCAAGCCCTCTGCCAGCCGAGGATTTCGCCAGGATCCCAACCATCCAGTCGGTCACCATGAGCGCCGACGGCAAGCAGTTGGTGGCCATCGTCGCCGCGCCTGGTAGCAACAACAGTGATACCGCTCTGGCCAACTGGAACCTGGACAACCTCGGCGCCGGTCCAGTCGCCATCACGCCATCCGGTGACCGGATGAAGTTCATCGCGGCAAGCGCACTGAAGGCGGGACGCAACCTCGTCATCGGACGCCAGGAATGGACAGGAAAACTCGGCGGCTGCGGTGAAGGCAACAGTACGGGAGCCACCAAGACCTTCCTGACCAAGGCCTACCTCACCGACGCCACCCAGACCAAGTTCGACGAGGCTTTCGCCAACAACACCCGCACGCTCGGGGTCAGCCCCGAGACCCTTCGCTGCCTCGAACTTGCGGGTACCGCCTCGCTGGTCCATGGACTGCCGCTGGATGCAGACAGGGTCATCATCAGTCAGCTCAACGAAGCCACGCTGCAGGCCAACTACTACCGCTTCAACCTGCGCACCGGCCAGACCGAACTGCTGTTCAAGGGCAGCTCGCGCACATCACCTGGCCTGTTTCACCCCCGGACAGGTGAAGTCCTGACGCAGACCCAGGTCGAATCCGCCGGCTCCGACGATTTCGAACAGCGCATTCTGATCAAGAACAGCGCCGGCCAGTTCGAAGTGCACGCCCCCCTGACCACCCGACTGAGCGAACGCTATACGGTGGAAATCGTCGGCATAGACGATGACAGCGGCAAGCTGTACGTGCTGACCGACCAGTTCTCTGACCTGGTGCAGGCGCGACTGTACGATCCCGCCAAGAAGGAGTTCGACAAGGAGCCCCTGGCCGCCCATCCATCCTTCTCGATCAGTTCACTGATCCTGGGCACGCGCAAGAGCAACTTCAACCAGGTCCTCGGCTTCTATATAGACGGCCCCCAGCGGCAGGCCGTGTACGTGGATCCGCAGATGAAAGCCCTGCAGGAGGGCCTGCAGAAAGCCTATCCCGGCCTGAGCGTCTACATCACCGGTTACAACGACGACCTTTCGCGCGTCCTGTTCACCACGGAGAGCAACCGCAACCCGAAGAGCTACTTCATCCTGGCCGATCGCAAGGATGTCGTGCCGCTCGGCAATGAGCGCCCCTGGGTGGACAGCAAGCAGATTGGCGAACAACGCTGGGTGACCTACACCGCACGCGATGGCCTGCAGATTCCGGCGATTCTGGACCTCCCGCCGGGCTGGAAGCAGGGCGACGGCCCGCTGCCGGCACTCATGCATCCGCACGGCGGGCCGTGGGCGCGCGACTACACCGGCTGGGATGCATCAGGCTGGGTACCGTTCTTCACTTCGCGCGGCTATGCCGTGTTGCGTCCGCAGTACCGCGGCAGCTCTGGCCTTGGCCGCAAGCTCTGGCTGGCAGGTGACGCCGAGTGGGGCCAGAAGATGCAGGACGACAAGGACGACGGCGCTGCCTGGCTGGTCTCGCAAGGCATCGCCGCCAAGGACCGGATCGCGATCTTCGGCTATTCCTATGGCGGTTTCGCGGCTGCCGCTGCGACGGTCCGGAGCCCGTCGCCCTACCAGTGCGCCATCGCGGGTGCCCCGGTCACCGATCTTGGCCGGCTGGGCACCTCCTGGAGTCAGAACCGCCTGCAACGCATCCTGCAGGGGCGCACGGTGAAGGGCATGGACCCGATGCAGAACACCGCGAAGGCCACGATTCCTCTGCTGACGTTCGTCGGCGACCGTGACGTACGCACGCCGTCCTTCCATGCGAAGAACTTCTACAACGGCGTACAGGGCAAGGTGCCGGCCCGGTTCGAGCTGATCCCCGACATGCCGCACAGCATGCCCTGGTACCCCGTGCACTTCCGGACGACATTGACGCTCATGGCCGACTACCTGAGCAAGGATTGCGGCCCCGGCGGCCTCTGATCTCTCCCCCGCATCCAGCGTCTCCCTCCAAGCCCCTGCCCGCACGGCAGGGGCTTTTTCATGCGTGAACCCCTGAATTTCCCCTTACTAACAACAAGTTAAGCATCCTTATCATTCATGTTGCATTTACTTTACGCGACACATACACTCCATTAACCGAAGCATAACAAGTGGGGATCAAAACGAAATGCGCACCGCCAACCGCCAAACCAAGCCAAGCCGCGTCCCGTTGACTCTTGCTGTGCTGGCCTGCCTGCAGGTCGCACCGGCTCTGGCCCAGGAATCCACCCAGCAGGAAGCAAAGGCGTCAAGCACTTCAAGCGCTTCCACTCGCGCAACCGACCTTGACAAGGTCACAGTCACCGGCTCACTGATCCGCCGCGCGGACTACGAGACCACCTCTCCGGTGTTTACCATCAACGCCGAAACCAATGCCAAGCAGGGCCAGGTCAACGTGGCCGAGTTCCTGCAGAAGTCGGCCATCGGTTCGGCCGAAACCCAGATCACCCACCAGTTCGGCGGCTTCGTCGTGGACGGCGGTACCGGCGTGCAGACGGTTTCGCTGCGTGGCCTGGGCGCCAACCGCACCCTGGTGCTGCTCGATGGCCAGCGCCCCGGCCCGGCCGGTACCCGTGGTGCTGTCGGCGCCTTCGACCTGAACGTCATTCCCACCGCCATCCTGCAGCGTGCCGAGATCGTGAAGGACGGTTCGTCCTCCATCTATGGTTCCGACGCCGTGGCCGGTGTGGTCAACCTGATCACCAAGAAGAACATCGAGCGCCCGGAGCTGACCGTCACCGGCCGCGTGCCGACCGAAGGCGGCGGCGAAGTGTTCTCGGCGTCGCTGGCCAATGGCTGGAACTTCGAAAAGGGCAGCATCATCGCTGCCGTCGAGTGGTATCAGCACAACGAGCTGACCCGCGGCGACCGCGACTTCCTCAACTGCAGCAATGACCTGGTAAAGGACGCCGACGGCAACCGCATCGACCGCGAAGACCGTTCGCTCAACGCCGGTACGCCGCTGGCCAACTGCAACAACATGCTGCACAACGTGGTCGACATCGGCAGCACCCGCTATGTGCCGTCGGGTGATGGCACCACTGTCGGCCCGCTGCCGGGTTACCGCCCGCGCAAGACCCAGAACTACACGCGCGGCCAGGCCTTCTACGATGAGCCGGTGAACTTCGCGCGCTGGGGCCAGGGCCACATCATCAACAAGCAGGAGCGGAAGACCGCCTACGTGGCCACCGACTTCGGCTTCGATTCGGTCAACTGGAAGACCCAGTTCCTGTTCAACCGCCGTGAAACCGAGACGTTCTCCTGGCGCCAGTTCTTCCCGTACGCCTACATCCCGGGCACCGAGATCGTCGCCAACCCGGTGATGCTGTTCAAGTCCCAGCAGGATGTCACCGTCGATTACTTCTACGCCGCCACCAAGCTTGACGGCCTGTTCAAGGGCACCGACACCTGGGCATGGGAAGTCAACGCGAACTTCAGCCACTCCAGTGGCAAGTACGGCAATCTGGCCATCCAGGCTTCCAAGAGCGGCGACCTGGACTACACCGACGCTCCGCCGGCGGTGAACTACTTCGACCCGGACTACCTGAGCGGCCGCAAGGTCGACGAGCTGGTCGACAAGCTCGGTGCGTGGGACTGGGGCAAGACCACCTACAAGCAGGCCACCATCAACGCGATCGTCAGCGGCGACCTGTTCGAGATGCCGGCCGGTGCGGTCGGTTTTGCCGGCGGCCTGGAATACCGCTATTACTCGCTCAACGACCAGCCGAGCGAACTGTCCCGCACTGGCGACATCTGGGGTTCGTCCTCGGCTGATGTGACCAAGGGCAACGACAAGGTCAAGGAAGCCTTCGTCGAACTCGACGTGCCGCTGCTGAAGGGCCTGCCGGCGGTGGAATCGCTGAGCATCAATGCTTCGGGCCGCGTGTTCAAGTACGACAACGTTGCCGATTCGGACAATGTCTGGAAGATCGGCGTGAACTGGCAGGTCATTCCGTCGCTGCGTCTGCGCGGTTCGATCGGCACCTCCTACCGCGCACCGGGCCTGTATGAGCTGTACCTGGGCAACGAGACCGGTTTCTTCTCACAGGCGAACGATCCGTGCGTACGCTGGGGTGAAAGCTCCAATACCAACTACCAGGCCAACTGCGCGGCCGCGGGTATCCCGGCCAACTACGCGGGCGGCGGCAGCAGCGGCACGGTGTACCGCCAGGGCGGTGGTGACTCGCTGATTCCGGAAACTTCGCGCGCGAAGACCGCCGGCATCGTGTTCACCCCGACCTTCGCCAACCTGAGCGTGGCCATCGATTACTTCGACTATGAAGTGAGCGATGAAATCGCACAGCTGGGCAGCACCAACGTCCTGCGTGGCTGCTACGGCGGCACGGTGTACCCGAACAGCTACTGCGATCTGCTGACCCGCAATCCGGCCAGTGCTACCCAGCCGTATGCGGTGACCCAGATCCAGAACAAGTTCATCAACATCAACAAGCAGCGCACCCGTGGCTACGACCTGACCGCGAACTTCGACCACGATTTCTCGTTCGGCAAGTTCTCGGCTGAGACCCAGGTCACCTACACGATCGAAGACACCCAGGAAGTGTTCTCCAGCGCAGCTGCAAGCGGCCTGGAATCCGCTGAGCTGCTGGGTGACATCGGCCGTCCGAAGGTGGTGGGCAACCTGGCGCTGAGCCTGACCCGCGGTGACTGGTCGTACAACTGGCTGACCACCTATATCCACAAGACCGAAGACATCGATCTGAGCCCGGTGTTCACCTACCAGGGCCGTCCGAACTCCTATCGTGACATCGTGGCCGACTCGCGCATCTACCACACCGCTTCGGTCAGCTACGCGCAGGCCGATTGGGAAATCCTGGTCGGCGTCAGCAACATCTTCAACAAGACCCCGCCGTTGGTTTCCACCGGTGTCGCCGATTCCCGCTACGGCAACGTACCGGCCTTCGCCACCCAGTACGACTACTACGGCCGCACCCCGTTCGTGCGTCTGAAGTACAAGTTCTGATCCACGCCTGATCGCAGTACCCCGACAGACCCGGCTTTTGCCGGGTCTGTCTTTTCCGGGCCACCTAACGCCCCCCTTGCGCCCGCCCATGACCTTCGACACCCTTGCAGGGCAGGCCGGCGGCGTATTGTTCGGCCCACGGCCGTCCCGCGGCCCTTCCCTGACTCACTCGGCCTGGAGGCCATCAAAGTGACCCGTACTCCCAAGATCGTGCTGCTGACCCTGGCCGTTTCGGCCGCGCTGGTCGGCTGCGGCAAGAACGAAACCCCGGCCAAGGACGCCACCGCCTCCACGCCGGCTGCGGCCGAAGCCACCCAGTACACCCTGGACGAGAGCAAGCTGCCGGCCTACAACGCCTTCCAGCCCAGCGATCTGGATACCAGCAAGGACGCCTGCGGCGCCTTCGGCGACTACGTCAACAGCAAGTGGCTGGCCGCCAATGAAATTCCGGGCGACCGCACCAGCTGGGGCGCGTTCACCATCCTCGACGAGCGTTCGGTGGCCGTGCAGCACCAGCTGGCTGAACAGGTCGCGCAGGTCAAGAACCCGAACCACATCGAGAAGATCGTCGGCGACCTGTGGGCCACCGGCATGGACGAGGCCAAGATCAATGCCCAGGGCATCGAGCCGCTGAAGGCCGACCTGACGGCGATCGACGGCCTGCAGGACAAGGCGGCCATCGCCGACTACCTGCGCAGCAGCGCGGCCAAGGGTGACAACGTCCTGTTTGGCTTCGGCGCCGAAGCCGACTTCAAGAACTCGGCCGTCAACCTGGCCTACGCCAGCCAGGGCGGCCTCGGCCTGCCGGACAGCACCTACTACACCGATGCCAAGAACGCCGACAAGCTGAAGGCCTACCAGGCGCACGTCGCCAAGGTGCTGGAGCTGTCCGGCGTCGCCGCTGCCGACGCTGCCAAGCAGGCCGAGGACGTGGTCAAGTTCGAGACCCGCCTGGCCAAGGCCTCCAAGTCGCGCGTCGAGCTGTCGCGCAACGTCGAGCTGTACTACAACCCGGTCACCCTGGCCGACGCCGACAAGCTGACCCCGAACTTCAGCTGGACCGAGTTCTTCAAGTCGCAGGGCGTGGCCGCACCGGAGAAGTTCTCGCTGGCCATGCCGGCCTTCCATGAGGAAGTGAGCAAGGCACTGGGCGACACCGATCCGTCGGTGTGGCGTGCCTACCTGCGCTTCCACACCGTGGACAGCGCCTCGCCGTACCTGGCCGACGCCTTCGTGCAGGAGAACTACGAGTTCTACGGCAAGACCCTCAACGGCCAGAAGGAACAGAAGCCGCGCTGGAAGCGCGTGCTGGGCACCATCGAGAACGATGCCGGTGAAGCCTTCGGCCAGCTGTACGTGAAGGTTGCCTTCTCGCCGGAAGCCAAGGCGAAGATGGAAGAGCTGGTGAAGAACCTGGCCGCCTCGCTGAAGGAACGCATCCAGGGCCTGAGCTGGATGAGCGATGAAACCAAGGCCAAGGCCATCGCCAAGTGGGAAACCTTCACCCCGAAGATCGGTTACCCGGACAAGTGGCGTGACTGGGCAGGCCTGCAGACCCAGCGCGACAGCTACCTGGGCAATGTGCGCGCGGCCAGTGAGTTCAACTACAAGTTCAACCTGTCCAAGATCGGCAAGCCGGTGGACAAGACCGAGTGGGGCATGACCCCGCAGACGGTCAACGCCTACTACAACCCGCTGCAGAACGAGATCGTGTTCCCGGCCGCCATCCTGCAGCCGCCGTTCTTTGACCCGAAGGCCGATGACGCGCTGAACTACGGCGGCATCGGTGCGGTGATCGGCCACGAGATGACCCACGGTTACGACGACCAGGGCGCACGCTTCGGGCCGACCGGCAACATGGAAGACTGGTGGACCGCCGCTGACAAGAAGAACTTCGAAGGCCTGACCGGCAAGCTGGTCAAGCAGTTCGACCAGTACAAGGTCGACGGCCAGGCCGTGAACGGCCACCTGACCCTGGGCGAGAACATCGCCGACCTGGGTGGCCTGGCTACCGCCTACGACGCGCTGCAGAAGGCCTCCGCCGGCAAGGAAGATGCAAAGGTCGATGGCTTCACCCGTGACCAGCGCTTCTTCTTCAACTGGGCTACCGTGTGGCGCACCAAGTACACGCCGGAAAACGCCAAGGTCCGCCTCGCGACCGACCCGCACGCGCCGGCGCAGTTCCGCGCCATGGGTGCGCCGTCGAACCTGCCGACCTTCGCCGCGGCATTCCAGTGCAAGGCCGGTTCGCCGATGGCCCGCACTGGCGAGCAGCAGGTGGTGATCTGGTAAGCCACGGCTGACGCCAAGGCAGACCTGCAGAGGCCCGGGAATTCCCGGGCCTTTGTTTTTCTGGGGTGTCTTTCATCCACGCATGGCGTGGATCTACTGATCCCGGCGTTCCCCGGTAGCTGCCGACCTTGGTCGGCGAATGCACCGCGACGCGTGCATGCCGCGTCGATGCCCGGCTTGCTATAGTGCGCGCGCCCTCAATCCATCACGGATTCGTTCCACATGCCCAACTTCCGTCCGCTTGCCATCGCCCTGGGCATCAGCCTGGCGACCCTGGTCCCGACCCACGACGCGTTCGCTGCCAAGAAAAAGGCTGCGCGTGCCCCGGCTGTCAGTGCCCAGTGCAGCGACTTCTATGACGCCACCAATGCAGGCTGGCTGAAGGCCAACCCGGTGCCGCAGACCGGCGCCACCACCGCGCTGGGCCAGCTTGTCGACCGCAGCCGCCAGCAGCAGCGTGAACTGCTCGACGCCGCGATGAAGGCGCCGCAGGGCAACGTGCAGAAACTGCTGGGTGACTTCTGGGCCAGCGGCCTGGACGAAGCCGCCGTGGAAGCAGACGGCTCCAACCCGATCGCCCCGCTGCTGACCCGCATCAATGCCATCAAGAAGGCCAAGGATGTGCCGGCCTCGATCGCCGCACTGCACCAGGTCGGCATCCCGGTGGCATTCAACTTCGGCCCGGACGTGGACCTGAAGGCGCTGGACCGCCACATCGGCTACTTCATGCAGGGCGGCATGGGCCTGCCGGACCCGGCGTTCTATACCCGCAGCGACGCCGACACCGTGGCGCTGATGGGCCGCTACCGCAACTACGTCAAGCAGATCCTGGCGCTGACCGGCACCCCGGCTGCCAAGCTGGATGCCGAGTCGCAGGCGGTGATCGCGCTGGAAACCGAGCTGGCACGCAATGCGCAGTCGCTGGCCGGCATCAACAACCCGTTCAACAACTACGCGCCGATCTCCACCAAGGAGCTCAACAGCCGCTACCGCAACCTGCAGCTGGATGCCTTCCTGAAGGCACAGGGCGTGGATGACGACCTGGTCTCGCTGGCCGACCCGGGCCTGTTCAAGCAGCTCGACGGCATGGTCACCAAGCTCAAGCCGGACCAGTGGAAGGCCTACCTGCGCTGGCGCGTGGGCGACTCGATGGCACCGTACCTGTCCAAGGCCTATCGCGACGCCGAGTTCGAATTCCGCGGCCGCGTGCTGCGTGGCGAAACCCTGCCGCCGCAGCGCTGGGAAGATGTGCTGGAGGCGATCAACGTGGCCGCCGGCCCGATGGTCGGTCGCGAGTACGCTGCCCGTTACCTGTCCGCCGAAGATCGTCGCCAGGCGGCGTGGATCGTCGACAAGGTGCGCGAAGTACAGATCGAGGCGGTCAAGAACAGCAGCTGGATGAGCGCCGAAGCCAAGACCGAAGCGCAGGCCAAGCTGGCCGCGCTGAAGATCGAGATCGGCACCCCGCTGCGCGACCTCGACTACAGCGTGCAGCCGATGGGCCGCGGCTCGTTCGGCGGCAACATGCTGATTGCTTCGACCTGGCGCCATCGCGAAGAAATGAAGCGCATCGGCAAGGGCAACGCCGACCGTCGCTGGGACGTGCTGCCGCAGCAGCCGTCGCTGGCCTACGACCTGGCGCAGAACCGCCTGATCGTCACCGCCGCGATCCTGCAGGGCCCGGTGTTCAACGCCAAGGCCGATGCCGCCGACAAGTTCGGCAGCTTCGGTGGCCTGGTCGGCCATGAGCTGACCCGCGCGATCGATGCCAAGGGCGCGCTGGTCGACGCCAAGGGCGAGCTGCGCAGCTGGTGGACCCCGGCCGACAAGACCGCCTGGACCCTGCTCGGCAGCCGCGTGGCCGCGCAGTACAGCGCCTACGACTTCCCGGGCGTGAAGGGTGCCAAGGTCAACGGCACGCTCACCCAGGAAGAGAACCTGGCCGACATCGCCGGCCTGGAACTGGCCTGGGCGGCGTATGTCGCGCAGGAGCCGAAGGCCAAGCAGGCGCAGCAGCAGGGCTTCTTCCGCGCCTGGTCTGCACTGTGGGCGCAGCAGCTGGCGCCGAACGAGGCCGTGCGCCGCCTGACCGCCGACATCCGTGCACCGGGCCTGTGGCGCAGCAACGGCACGCTGGCCAACCTGCCGGCCTTCGGTGCTACTTTCAGCTGTAAGGCCGGCCAGCCGATGCAGCGCAGCGAAGCGGAACAGATCAAGGTCTGGCGCTGAACCCGCTGCCACACGGATGATGCAGAGGGCGCCTTCGGGCGCCCTTTTTTGCGGGTGCAGCACGATCCCGGGTTAACACCCGGCATGCTATCGCTGCGGCTTCGTCCATCGCGGAGCCCCGACATGGCACACAAGAACACGATCTGTGTCTGGTATGACAACGGCGCGCTCGAGGCCGCCACCTTCTACGCCAGTATCCTGCCCGACAGCGCAGTAATTGCCGTACATCACGCACCGGGCGACTATCCCGACGGCAAGGAAGGCAACGTACTGACCGTCGAATTCACCGTCTGCGGCATCCCCTGCGTCGGCCTCAACGGCGGCACCGCGTTCAAGCACAACGAAGCCTTCTCCTTCCAGATCCAGACCGAGGACCAGGCCGAGACCGACCGCCTGTGGAACGCGATCGTGGGCAATGGCGGCCAGGAGAGCCAATGCGGCTGGTGCAAGGACCGCTGGGGCATCTCCTGGCAGATCAGCCCGCGCATGTTGATCGAAGCGGTGACCAGCAAGGACAAGGCACTGGCCAAGCGCGCCTTCAACGCGATGATGCCGATGAAGAAGATCGACATCGCCACCATCGAAGCAGCGATCAAAAAAGGGGACGGAGGGGATTAAGTCGTTTTTCCCCATTGCCGGTGACCCCATGCGAATTGCGACTTGATCCCCTCCGTCCCCTTTTCCCGAGGTGCTGATGTCCTGGGATGCAATCATCATCGGCGGTGGCCACAACGGGTTGGTCTGTGCAGCCTATCTGGCACGCGCCGGCAAGCAGGTGCTGGTGCTCGAACGGCGTGGTGTGCTCGGCGGCGCCGCGGTCACCGAGGAGTTCCATCCCGGCTTCCGCAACTCGGTGGCGTCGTACACGGTGTCATTGCTGCAGCCGAAGGTGATCGACGACCTGCAGCTGCATGCGCATGGGCTGCGCATCGTCGCGCGCCCCGTCAACAACTTCCTGCCATTGCCGGACGGCCGCCACCTGTTGTCGGCGCCCGGCCGCACCCAAGCCGAGGTGGCGAAATTTTCCGAGCGGGATGCACAGCGCCTGCCCGCATATGAAGCGCGACTGGAGATTTTCGCCGACGTGCTGCGTGCGTGGGCCCTGCGTACACCACCGGACCTGGGCGTGGCGGGTGGTTGGCGCGCACTACCCGCACTGTGGCAGTTGGGAAAGCTCGGCCGCGAACTGGCGGCGTTGGATGCACCACTGCGGCAGGAGCTGCTGGACCTGTTCACGCTGTCGGCGGCGGAGTACCTGGACCGCTGGTTCGAGAGCGAGCCGATCAAGGCGCTGTTCGGCTTCGATGGCATCGTCGGCAACTACGCCAGTCCGTACACGCCGGGCAGTGCCTACGTGTTGCTGCATCACGTGTTCGGCCAGTGCAATGGCGTGAAAGGTGCGTGGGGCCATGCGATCGGTGGCATGGGCGCGATCAGCCAGGCCATCGCCGCCGCTGCACGCGAGGCCGGTGCGGAACTGCGCGTGGATGCCGGCGTGCAACGGGTAGTGACCGAACAGGGCCGCGCCGTGGGGGTGGAACTGGCCAACGGCGAAACCCTGCGTGCACGCGCGGTGGTCGCCAACGTCAATCCGAAGCTGCTGTACGAACAGCTGCTGGAGCCGGCGCAGGTACCGGCTGCCACACGCGAGCGCATGGCGCAGTGGCGCTGTGGCTCGGGCACCTTCCGGATGAACGTGGCGCTGTCGCGGCTGCCGGACTTCCGCGCCCTGCCCGGCCCCGGCCCGCACCTGAGCGCGGGCATCATCCTGGCCCCCAGCCTGGACTACATGGATCGCGCGTGGCTGGATGCGCGGCGCGACGGCTGGTCGCGCGAACCGATCGTGGAGATGCTGATTCCCAGCACACTGGATGACTCACTGGCGCCAGCGGGGCAGCACGTCGCCAGCCTGTTCTGCCAGCACGTGGCGCCGGTGCTGCCCGACGGGCGTCACTGGGATGATCGTCGTGAAGCAGTGGCCGATCTGATGATCGCCACCGTTGAGCGGTATGCACCGGGTTTCGCTGACAGCGTGCTGGGCCGCCAGGTCCTGTCACCGCTGGATCTGGAGCGCACGTTCGGGCTGATCGGGGGCGACATCTTCCACGGTGCGCTCAGTGCCAACCAGTTGTTCTCGGCACGGCCCATGGTTGGCCAGGCCGGCTATCGTGGTGCCCTGCCCGGGTTGTATCTATGCGGGTCGGGTACCCATCCCGGTGGTGGCGTGACCGGTGCACCCGGGCACAATGCGGCGCAGGTGGTGTTGCAGGATCTGTAGAGGTGTGCCGACCAACGGTCGGCACCTACCGCGTCAAATGATCCTGGCCAAGGTGTGCCAACCAAGGTTGGCACCTACCCGCGTGAAGCGAGGCGCATCGCGCCTCACTTCACGCTGCGCAGATGGTTCGGGCGCTTCGGCGGGCCGGGCGGGCGACGCTTGTTGAATGGCGGCTGCCCGCGCCAGTAGCGGATCAGCAGCCAACCGAACAGCATGCCGCCCAGATGCGCGAAGTGGGCCACGCCCGGCTGCCAGCCGGTCATGCCCAGCACCAGCTCACCCACACCGAACAGGATCACGAAGGTCCGTGCCTTCATCGGGATCGGCGGGAACAGCAGCATCACCCGCTGGTTCGGGAACAGCATGCCGTAGGCCAGCAGCAGGCCGAACACGCCGCCGGAGGCGCCCAGCACCGTGGCCGGATTCTCCAGCAGGGTACCCACCAGCAGCTGGCAGACACCGGCGCCAGCCACGCACACCAGGTAGTACAGCAGGAAGCGCTTCTCGCCCCAGGTCTGCTCCAGCGGCGCGCCGAACATGAAGACCGCCAGCATGTTGAAGAACAGGTGGCCGAAGCTGCCATGCAGGAAGCCATAGGTCAGCAGCTGCCACGGCTGGAAGTTGCCGCCCGGCGAGAACGCATCGAAGCCCTGCTGCAGCGGTTGCAGCATGAACGGCTCGAAGGTCTGCATGCCGAGCAGGAACGGCTGCTGCAGCAGGAACAGGATCGCGTTGGCGATCAGCAGGGCCTTGGTGACGGTAGGCAGTCGCGGGAACATGGGAGCACCGGCATGGAACGGCCTCCATCATAGCCGCAGCACCGTGTGTTGTTGGCGACCGGCAGGCGCAGCCTGTTCAGTCGCCAGCGGTGCTCAGCCCGGGCCCCACACGGCGGCATCCAGCGCCGCGGCCGGATCGGTGGCCGGCATCCGCACCCGGCCGTTCTCCACCACCACACCTTCGGCACGCAGCCGTTGTGACTGCTCGCGCCAACCAGCCGACCCTTCTTCCATGGCAATGCGCCCGTCCGAACGCAGCACGCGATGCCAGGGCAGGTCGGGATCGTCGTTCTGGCCGAGGATGCGCGCGGTCAAGCGCGCACGCCCCGGCAGGCCGGCACGCATCGCCACCTGGCCATAGCCCATCACCTGCCCCGCCGGGATCGCGCGGATCACCGCCAGGATGCGCGCCCGCGCCTGCTCCGGCGTCAGCGCCGCAGGCGGGTCACCAGTAGTACACCGATCAGCACCAGCACGGTGCCGGCGATCTGTGCCGGCCCCATCGGTTCGTCGAGCAGCCATAGGCTCATCACGATGGTGGAAACAGGGCCCAGCATACCGACCTGCGCGGCCAGCGACGAACCCACGCGCTGCACCGCCAGCATGATCGCCAGCACGGGCAATACCGTGCACACGGTGGCATTGACCAGCGACAGCCATTGCACCGGCGCCGGTGCCTGCCACAGCAATGGCAGCGGATGGGTCACCGCGAAATGCAGCAGCACCAGCACGCTGGCCACGCAGCTGGCGTAGGCGGTGAGGCGCACCGCACCGATGCGCGCGACCACCTGGCCACTGCCGAACAGGTACAGCGCGTAGCTGAGCGCACTGCCCAGTACCAGCAGGCTGCCGACGATGATCTGCCCGCCCTCGCGCTGAAGATCGTGGCCGAAGGCGAGCAGCACGCCCAGATAGCTCAGCACCAGCGCACCGATCTGCCAGCGGCCCGGGCGCTGCCGTGCCAGCAGCACGTTGATCAGCAGCACCAGGGTCGGGTTCAAGTAAAGAATCAGCCGCTCCAGGGTCACGCTGATGTACTGCAGGCCCTGGAAATCGAGCAGGCTGGACAGGTAGTAGCCGGTGAAGCCCAGCCACAGCACGCGGGCGCGGTCGGCCCAGGACAGCGGCTCTGCCCGGCGCGCAGCCCACAGTGCCATCAGCACGAACAGCGGCAGCGCCATCAGCATGCGCAGGGCGAGCAACGTGGTGGCATCGACGCCGTGGCGCAGGCCGAGCTTGACGATGATGGCCTTGCCGGAGGCGGCGATGGCGCCGATCGCGGCCAGGCCGATACCCCCCAGCGCGATGCGCGGGGAAGCGGTGGCGATACGGGAAGCGGGGCTGGACATCAGGACGACGGCGGGCCGCATAGGGCGGCCCGGAAACGCATTGGGGGGCGCCCAGTATCGCATGGGGGCGCCAGGTGCCCTGTAGAGCCGAGCCTGTGCTCGGCTGCACCATGTCTGCACGGAATGCAGCCGAGCATAGGCTCGGCTCTACAACCGCCCAGGTCAGCGCATCAGCACCACTTCCTCGGCCGAGGTCGGGTGGATCGCCACGGTGTCGTCGAACTGGGCCTTGGTCGCCCCCATCTTCACCGCCACCGCGAAGCCCTGCAGGATCTCGTCGGCCGCTTCGCCCAGCAGATGGATACCCACCACCCGCTCTTCCGGACCAGCACAGACCATCTTGAACAGGCTGCGCTGGGTGCCGTTGGCCAGCGCCTGCAGCATCGGGCGGAAACGGCTGTGATACACGCTCACCTGATCGAAACGGGCGCGCGCCTCTTCTTCGCTCATGCCCACCGCGCCCAGCGGTGGATGCGAGAACACCACGCTGGCGACGTTCTCATAGTCCATCTTCGACTGCGGGCGGCCGCCGAACAGACGATCCATCAGGCGCCGCGATGCAGCCACCGCCACCGGGGTCAGGCCAACCTTGCCTGCGATGTCACCCACCGCATGCACGTTCGGCACGCTGGTGGTCTGCCATTCGTCCACCTCCACCTGCTGGTGCTCACCGATGCCGATGCCCAGCGCTTCCAGGCCCAGGTCGCGACTGTTGCCGCGACGGCCGGTGGCGAAGAACACCGCATCGAATACGCTGTCGAGCGGACCATCATGGCCGAATGCACGCACACGCTCGCCATCGCGCTGCAGTTCGCGCAGGCGATAGCCGAAATGGATGCGCACGCCCTGCTGCTTCAGGTTCTCGGCCAGCTGATCGGTCAGCTCGTAGTCGAAGCGATCCAGCAGCCGCTGGCCGCGCACCAGCAGGCTGACCTTGCTGCCCAGTGCCTGCAGCAGGCCGGCCAGCTCCACCGCAATGTAACCGCCACCGATGATCGCCACCTCGGCCGGTGCCGCGCGCAGATCGAAGAAATCATCGGAGACCAGGCCCAGTTCGGCGCCGGGAATGTCGGGCCGCAGCGGGTGCGCGCCGGTGGCGATCAGGATGTGCTCGGCGCTGTAGCGCACGCCATCGCTGCAGGCCACGGTGTGGGCATCGAGCAGATGACCACGCGCCGGAATGCGCACCACGCCGGTTTCGTCCAGGCGCTTGTGGTAGCTGGTGTGGATGTTGCTGATATAGGCCTGGCGATGGATCACCAGTTCCTTCCACGACAGCGCCGGGCGCGCTTCGACATCGAAGCCCATCGCACTGGCCAGGCCGATGCGCTCGTGCAGGTCAGCCGCCAGCCACATGGCTTTCTTCGGCACGCAGCCGACATTGACGCAGGTTCCGCCCAGTTCGCCAGGCTCCAGCATCGCCACGCGCTTGCCGTGCTGCGCGGCGCGGATCGCGCCAGCCAGGCCGGCGGAACCGCCGCCAAGGACGATCAGGTCGTAATCATAGGGTGCAGTGCTCATCGGAATCGCTCGGGTCGGTAAGGGGCAGGATCGATCGCCGGCGTGCGGCCGCAGACGAGATCGGCGATCAGCTGGCCGGTGCCGGCGCTCATGCTGATGCCGAGCATGCCATGCCCCGCTGCAAGCCAGACGTGAGGATGTGCGGGCGCGCGGCCGATCAACGGCACATCGTCCACGCTCATGGGACGCCAACCGCACCACTGCTCCTGCAGCTGCGCACCACGCGGCGCGCGCAGGTAGTGGTCGGCAGCGTGCTGCAGGGCCTGCAGGCGGGTCGTGCGCAGCTGCGGGTCGGCACCGGCGAATTCCATGGTGCCGCCCAGTCGCAGTGCTTCACGCCAGGCAATCACGAACACGGAATGGTCCTTCAGCACGACTGGGCGCTGCGGCACCTGCGCCGGTCGCGACCAGGTCAGCGAATAGCCCTTGCCGGGCTGGATCGGCACGCGCAGATCCAGTTGCCGTGCCCAGCGCGGTGACCACGGCCCGGTCGCCAGCACCAGCTCGCGTGCGTGCAGCGTGCGTTCGCCGACGTGCACGCGCACACCCTGCGCGTCGGCGCTGAAATCCCGCATGTCCGAGTGCTCTTCGATCACCACGCCCTGTGCGCGCAGCACGCGCGCCAGTTCGGCGGTGTAGCGGTCCGGACGCAGCTGCGCATCGCCGGGGAAGTGGATCGCACCGGCAAGGCGATCATGGAACGCTGGATTGTCGCGCGCGTAGTCGGCCCCATCGATGCGCACCGTGGCGATGCCCTGCGCGTTCAGCGCCTCACACTCGGCTGCATGGTGATCGAAATTGCGGGCGTCACCAAACACATAGTCCAGACCGCGCGCCTCGAACTCGCAGTCCAGCGCATGCGTCCGCACCCACTGCGCCAGGCGCAGCCGTGAATCATTCAACAGTGCGCCGCGTGCCCGCGTGGAGTGCAGCCAGTCACGCGCGTTGCAGCGCGCCCCGAACTGCAGCAGCCAGCGCCACAATGCAGGGTCCAGGCGTGTACGGACGTACAGCGGCGCACGCGGATCGAGCATCCAGCGCAGCGCCCGTAACGGCACACCAGGCGCTGCCAGCGGTGGCGCGTGGCTGGGGGTGATGGTGCCGCAGTTGCCATGCGAAGTCGCCGCACCCACGCGTCCCCGCTCGATCATACGGACCTGCCGGCCGTTCGCGCACAGCGCAAGCGCGGTGGCCAGGCCGATGGCACCGGCGCCCACCACGATCACATCCTCGCGCGCGCCCTGCATCGATCAGCCCTGCCCGGCCTCGCGCCGCATCGGCGGCCACTGCCGGTAGGTCATCGCGCGCCACAACCATTCCATCGGGCCAAAGCGGAAGCGGCGCAACCAGACGTGTGAAAGGGCCACCTGCACGGCAAACAACAGCAGTGCGAACAGCAGCTGCACGCTGCGTGGCATCATTTCGAACGCGCCCAGGCCGTAGTGGTAGAACACCCAGGTGCACAGCAGCGACTGGCCCAGGTAGTGGGTCAACGCCATGCGCCCGACCGGTGCCAGCCAGGCCAACCGCGCACGCCAATGCACGATCCACGCCAGGTAGCCCAGGCACATCGGCAGGCCACCGATCGTCACCAGTGCCATTGCGGTTGTCACCGGCAGATTGTAGGCACCCGGTGCCAGGTAGGGTTTCCAGGCAACACCGATCAACGTGACCAGCAGGCCCAACGGCAACGCAATCCAGCGCAGCGTCGCGTACAGGCGCGGGAAGCGCTCCGGCGCCGCCAGCGCGCCACTGCCGGCAAACCAGCTGCCGATCAGGAACATGCCCAGCACCTCCGGGCCGGTGATCAGCAGCGCGCCCATCGACGTGCCGAACTCGCTCAGCCGCTGCGCATTGGCCTGCATCCAGCTGCCGTGCCCGTACACCAGGCGCTGCAGCTCGATGCTCTGCTGCGCGTCGGCGAGCATCTTCTGTACGTCTTCCGTCGAAGCCATCGACACCATCGCGCCCACCAGCAGCATCATCGCTATACCGCCGAGGTAGACCGTCACGCCCATCCACGGCAGCCAGCTGCGCGGCGCCTCGCGGCAGGCCAGCAGCGGCAACGAGACCAGCGCGTACATCACCAGGATGTCGCCGGACCAGACCAGCAGTGCGTGGCACAGGCCGATCAGCAACAGGCCAGCGCTGCGGCGCAGGTAGAACGGGGTGAAGTCGCGCCCGGCGGCCTCGGCGCGCTGCGCCATCACCGCGAAGCCGGCGCCGAACAGCAGCGAGAACAGGGTGAAGAACTTGCCCTGCACGAACACGTACACAAAGGCATCGGCCCAGTAGTCGATGCCCTGCCAGTGCACGTCGATGCCAGTGAAAGCCAGGTCCAGCGGTCCGCTGAAGGCCTCGATGTTCATGAGCAGGATGCCCAGCAACGCCGCACCGCGCAGCACGTCCAGTATGGCGATGCGTTCGCCGGAAGCCATCGGCTGCAGGGAAGGAGAAGCGGCGTTCACGGGGCATCCGTCAGGCAGGTCCGCCATTATGCCGCCGGCCCACACGCCATGTATGGCCGCGTCGTGTTCCAGAAACGCAACGGCCCGCCGAAGCGGGCCGTTGCTGCCATCACGATCGCGCTGCGATCAGTGGTGGTGGCCGCCGTCGCCGTGGACGTGGCCGTGGTCGATCTCTTCCTTGCCGGCTTCGCGCACGTCAACGATTTCGACGTCGAAATGCAGGTCCTTGCCAGCCATCGGGTGGTTCAGGTCGACGTCGACGACGCTCATGCCGACCTTCTGCACGGTCACCGCACGCGGGCCGAAGTTGGTCTGCAGCACGACCTGCTGGCCCGGGGCCAGCTTGGTGTTGCCGAAATGCTTCTTCGGCACGCGCTGGGACAGGCCCTCGCGGCGCTCGCCGTAGGCATCAGCGGCAGTGACGTCGACGCTGAAGGTCGCGCCGGCTTCCTTGTCCATCATGGCGTTTTCCAGGCCCGGGATGATGTTGCCGTGGCCGATCAGGATCGCCAGCGGCTCGCCGCGGTCCTTGGACGATTCGATCGGCTCCTGGCCGACTTCGGAAACGGTGTAGTGGAAGCGGACAACGCGGTCTTTTTCGATCTTCATGCGCAACTCTGTCTGGATCTGCCGAAGGCAGGCGGGTTGGGGCGGGTTGTCGCCCGGCGGGGACGCCGCCATCATGACGGCCAATCCAAGGTGGCGCATTATCCGGAGATCATGCACATCACGCCAGTTTCGTCCGGCCAGCGCCGGTTTCTCGCCCCAGCCGTGCTGCTGGCCCTGCCCCTGTTGATGACCGCCTGTGGCGGTGGCAAGGCCACCCGCCCGGCGCCCCCCCCGTCGACGGCGAACTGGCCAAAGACCGTGCCGGACAACCCCGAGGCGGCCAACTCGGTGCTGATGCGCGCCATCAGCCTGGTCGGCACGCCCTACCGCTATGGCGGCAACACCCCGGATTCGGGCTTCGACTGCAGCGGCCTGGTCGCCTATGTCTATCGCGAGATGCTGGACCTGCGGCTGCCGCGCACCTCCCGCGACCTGGCGGCGGTACAGGGACCGAAGATCGACCCGCAGCGCCTGGCCACCGGAGACCTGGTGTTCTTCGGCAGCCGCGGCAGCGTCACCCATGTCGGTATTTATGTGGGTGAAGGGCGCTTCGTGCACGCGCCGAGCACCGGCGGCACGGTACGCCTCGACTCGCTCAGCGGTCCCTACTGGAAGGACCACTACACAGGGGCGAAACGCGTCCTTCGCTAAAATGAACAGGCGATATGTTCAAAACTGTGACGTCCATCTCCACGAAACTAACGATTTACTAACGGAATTTTTAACTTATTGCCGCTTTTACAGGGCATGATGCCCCATCGTTTTTTTCCTGTGACCGACGCGTGACGACTGACGACCTGAAAAGCGAAGGCCAGACTACCGTATCTTCACGTAGTGCCCGCCCGCTGTTGCTTGGCCTGGCACTGTGTCTGACCAGCCTTCCGGCCTGGTCGCAGACTGCTCCGAATCGTTCCGATGTGACCCCGGCCCCGGTGGCCGAGAGCACCGCCCGACCGGCCACCAGGGCCGAGGCCGCTGCTCCGCAGCGCAGCCGCGTCGATGCCGCCGCCAGTGCCACGCTGGCCGCCCTGCTGCCGCACCTGGCCGCCAATGACACCATTCCGCTGATGGACCGCTCGGCCGTGGTGGCGGGCGATCTCAGCCGCCTGCTCGCCAACTACGACACCAGCAGCGCCGCCAATGGCAGCGTTGTCGGCACCGCCGCCGATAACGGCAAGGTGCAGTCGCTGCTGCGCCGAGCGATGACCCTGCTGGGCACCCCGTACCGTTGGGGTGGCAGCAACCCGGACAGCGGCTTCGACTGCAGCGGCCTGGTCGGCTACGTGTTCCGCTCGGCGCTGGGCATCGAGCTGCCGCGCGTCTCGCGCGAGATGGCCCACGATGACAACGCCGAGCTGATCAACGATCGCACTGCGCTCGCCGCCGGTGACCTGGTGTTCTTCGGCCGCAAGGGCCGCGTCGACCACGTCGGCATCTATGTCGGTGATGGCCGCTTCCTGCACGCGCCGAGCTCGGGCAAGGACGTCCGCGTGGACACCCTGCTCAGTGGTTACTGGGGCAACAAGTTCATGCAGGCCCGCCGGGTCGACCTCTGACCCGCTGGCGCTACGGCGCCGCCTGAAAGACAAAAAGCCGCTGCCCCGCAGCGGCTTTTTTTGTTTGCGCCCCCGGTAGGTGCCGACCTTGGTCGCGGCATCACGCCGCCTGCCCTGGTGGGTGCCGACCGTTGGTCGGCACTGCCTCCATCCACGCATGGCGTGGATCTACCAAGACCCGCCTTGGCCGCCACCGCGCCAACCAGCTCCCAAACAAAAGGCCCGCCGGGTCAGGGCGGGCCTTTTACATCTCCGCGCAACCTCAGGCGCGTGGCGGTGTCGGGTCCGGATCGTCCACCCCGACATTGCTGGACGGATTGTCATACACCGCCTGATCCAGCAGCCCGGTCTCCTTGGCCACGATCACCGGCACCAGCATCTGGCCCGTCACGTTCGTCATCGTGCGCATCATGTCCAGGATGCGGTCGATGGCATACAGGTAGCCGATGGTCTCCAGCGGCAGGTTGGCCGCGCTCAGCACCACCGTGGCCATGATCACCGCAGTACCCGGCACGCCGGCGGTACCGAAGCTGCCCAGCACCGAGGCGATCAGCACCACCACATACTGTTCCGGGGTCAGCGGCACCCCGCTGTACTGCGAGATGAACACCGCGCACAGCGCCGGGTAGATCGCGCCGCAGCCATCCATCTTGATGCTGGCGCCCAGCGGCACCGCGAACGAACCGTAGTCCTTGTTCACACCCAGGTTGTGGGTGATCGAACGCAGCGCCACCGGCATCGCGGCGAAGCTGGACGAGCTGACAAACGCCACCTGCATGCCCGGCGCGGCGCCACGGAAGAACTTCAGTGGGTTCAGGCCGTGCGCCAGCAGCAGCGCGCTGTAGACCACCACGATGTGCAGGGCGCAGGCCACGTACAGGGCCAGCACGAAATGCCCCAGCGGCAGCAGCTTCTCGAAGCCGTAGCTGCCGACCAGGCCAGCGATCAGGCCGAAGGTGCCGATCGGGGTGACTTCCAGCACGAAGCGGGTCACCTGGATCATGATGTCGCTCATCTGGCCGACCAGCTTGCGCGCCTCGGTCACCTTCTCGCCCAGCTTGACGATGGCGAAACCGACCAGACCAGCAAAGAAGATCACCGGCAGGATCGAGCCACGGCCCGCGGCCAGCACGGTTTCACCGGCGGCGTTGACCTTGGTGCCGATGCCGGACAGCGCGTAGAAGACATTGGCCGGCACCACATCCAGCAGCACCTGCACCACGCTGGGCACTTCACGCGGCACGTAGTTGCTGGCCATCGTCAGTTGCAGGCCACCGGCGCCGGGCTGCAGCACGGTGCCCACGCCCAGGCCGACGCACACCGCCAGCGCAGCGGTGATCACGAACCACAGGAAGGTGCGGCCACTGAGCGCGGCGACCGATTTCTGGCCGTGCAGCGACGAGATCGCGTTGATGACCGCGAAGAACACCAGCGGCACCGCGATCATCTTGATCAGGGTGACGTACAGCTCGCCGAGCGGGCCGAACCACGTTTCCGCGGCCGGGCCGAGCGCCCAGCCGGCCAGCGCGCCGAGCACGAAGCCACCGACCACGCGCTGCCAGAATGGAATCCGCAGCCAGGCAGAGACCAGCTTCATAGGCAATCCAGAGGGGAAGGAAGGGATGCTGGCACGATAGCCCAAGGCGGCCCGCAGAACGACCGCCCGGCCGGCAAATCAGTGTGTCATCGGCGTGCCTTGCGAGGGCGGGCATAATGAACGTCCCGTTACAGTTTGTGAGATCCCAGCGTCCATGCGCCGTTCCGTCTCCCTGTTGGCCGCCTGCGCCACCACCCTGCTGCTGGGCGCCTGCGCCAGCACCGCCCCCGCGTCCGCTCCGGCCGGCCTGAAGGTCGCCGTCGATCCCGTTACCCACCCGGCCGGCGAGACGCCGCAGTGGTGGTACCGCAGCGGCGCGGCCCAGGCCGCAGCGAACGGTGCGATGTCCGGCAAGGCCAGGAACGTCATCCTGTTCCTCGGTGACGGCATGAGCCTGACCACGGTGGCCGCCTCGCGCATCTACGAAGGCCAGCAGAAGGGTGGCTCGGGCGAAGAGAACCTGCTGTCCTGGGAACGCTTCCCGGCCACGGCGTTCAGCAAGACCTACAACACCGATTCGCAGACCCCTGATTCGGCCGGCACCATGACCGCCATCACCACCGGCGTGAAGACCCACATGGGCGCGATCGGCGTCAGCGCCGGCAGCCGCACCGACTGCGCCGACAGCCTGTCCAAGGGCCTGCTGA
The DNA here is from genome assembly GCF_034508895.1 of Stenotrophomonas geniculata. Classification (NCBI taxonomy): domain Bacteria; kingdom Pseudomonadati; phylum Pseudomonadota; class Gammaproteobacteria; order Lysobacterales; family Lysobacteraceae; genus Stenotrophomonas; species Stenotrophomonas geniculata. Next base: position 3,205,537 of record NZ_CP140571.1, on the reverse strand, counting down.
CCTGGCTGCAGCTGGCCGACAGCGCCGGCCTGGCCACGGGCGTGGTGTCCACCGCACGCCTGACCCATGCCACCCCGGCCGCCACCTATGCACATTCACCCGAGCGCAACTGGGAAAACGACACCGACCTGACTGAAGCGGCCAAGGCGGCAGGCTGCAAGGACATCGCCCAGCAGCTGCTGTCGACCTCGCGCTATGGCCGCGGCCCGCTGGTCGCCCTCGGCGGCGGTCGCGGCGAATTCACCACCGTGGAAGAGCGCGATCCGGAATACGACGACAAGGTCGGCCAGCGCCTGGATGGCCGCAGCCTGGTCCAGGAATGGCAGCAGGCGCACCCGCAGGGTGCCTACGTGTGGAACAGCAAGCAGCTGGCCGCCGCCGCCAACGCACCGGCCATCCTTGGCCTGTTCGAGCCGGACCACATGCGCTACGAGTACGAGCGCCCGCAGGATCCGGGCGGTGAGCCGAGCCTGGCCGAACTGACGGCTGCGGCGATCAGGAATCTGTCGAAGCACCAGGAAGGCTACGTGCTGATGATCGAAGGCGCGCGCATCGACCACGCCAACCACAGCGGCAACGCCTACCGTGCCCTGACCGAGACCGTGGCGCTGTCCGACGCGGTGCGCGTGGCCAACGAACTGACCTCGGCCGATGACACCCTGATCATCGTCACCGCCGACCACTCGCACACGCTGAACTTCGTCGGCTACCCGGCGCGCGGCAACCCGATCCTGGGCAAGGTGAAGGACAAGGGCGGCGAAGATGGCGCCGGCAAGCTCGACTACGCGCTGGACGGCACCGGCCAGCCGTACACCACGCTGAGCTACGCCAACGGCCCGGGCCATACCGGCAGCAGCAACCAGCAGCCGGCCGGTCCGAAGCGTTACCCACACAACCCGAGCAGCTTCGAACCGGCCAACGGCCGCCCGAACCTGCGCGAGGTCGACACCGAGCATCCGGACTACATGCAGGAAGCACTGGTGCCGATGAAGTCCGAGTCGCATGGCGGCGAAGACGTCGGCATCTGGGCGCGCGGCCCGGGCAGCAAGGCGATCCGCGGTACGCTGGAACAGAACGCGATCTACCACATGATCGTGCAGGCCACCCCGGCCCTGCGCGAGCGCCTGTGCCAGGCCGGCACCTGTGACGACAAGGGCGTGCCGGTACAGCTGCCGGCGCCGACCGCGTTCGAGCGCAAGGCCGAGGCCAAGTGATCGTGAGGCAGGCCCACCCTGCCCCTGTCAGCGGCCGCTTCGCGCGGTCGCTGGCCCTGCTTGGCGTGCTGGCCAGTGCCAGCGCGCTGGCGCAGGCACCGGCGTGCAAGCTGCTGACCGACGAACATGGGTTGTGGCCGCTGCCCAACTGCGAGGTGGTCGATCACCGGCCGAAGATCAGTGCCGACACTTTGAAGGACCTGAATTACGACGACCATGGCCTGGCCGTGGTGTATGCCGATCAGGGTTTCCACTACGTCAACCGCAAGGGCCGCAGCCTGCCGGTGCTGACCTGGGACAACGGCCCGGAAACGCCGCAGGAAGGCCTGCTGCGCGGCCGCGTGGGCAATCGCGTGGGCTACTTCGACCTGAAGTTCCGCCAGGTGGTGCCCGGCACCTTCGATTTCGGGTGGCCGTTCCAGGATGGCGTGGCCGAGGTCTGCAATGGCTGCCGTCGCGGCACGCCGGATGCCGATGGCCACACGCCGATGGAAGGCGGAGAGTGGTTCCGGATCGACCGCTCGGGTCGTCGGGTGAACTAGGGGTTTTCGGCAGGGCTGCGCCCTGCACCTGCAGACGCAACGGCAACGGCAACGGCCGAAGCAACAGCAACAGCGTGCATTCCGTGGGATGGCGGGGCACTGTGGGTTTGCGGGGACGGCGCAAGTACGTCCATGTAGCCTTGGTCGCCGCATCCATGCGGCTCACACCCCGCAAACCCACAGTGCCCCGCCTTCGACAGTTTTCCGGTGGCCAGTAGATCCACGCCATGCGTGGATCAGATCTGTCAGATATCGAATTGAATCCGGGGTCAGATCCGTTTTCCGCAGAAAAACGGATTTGACCCCAAGAGCAATTCCGACAGTTCGCAGGAAACTGTCGAAGGCGGGGTGGGTCCGGTTGCGGGGGCGTGAGCCGCATGGATGCGGCGACCGAGCTTACATGGACGTACTTGCAGCGTCCCCCGCAACCGGACCCACCCCGCCATCCCCCAGCAGACCAGCTGTTGCTGTTGCTCTGGATCGTAGCGGGTGCAGGGCGCAGCCCTGCCGGGCAACCCTATACTTGCCGCCGTGACTGCCTTCCCTGCCCTTGTTCCGCTGGATGCGCCGCTGCTGGTGGGCTACAGCGGTGGTGTCGACTCCACCGTGCTGCTGCACTGGCTGTGGCGCTGCGCCCAGGCTTCCGGCACGGCGCTGCGTGCGGTGCACGTACACCACGGCCTGCAACCAGCAGCTGACGACTGGGTACGGCATTGCCAGCAGCAGTGCGCGGCACTGGGCGTCGAGCTGGCCGTGCGCCACGTACAGATCGACAGAACCACAGGCCTGGGCCTCGAAGGCGCAGCGCGCGAAGCACGACGTGCAGCGTTCACTGCTGAACTGCGCGAAGGCGAAACACTGGCGCTGGCACAGCACCAGGACGATCAGGCCGAGACCTTCCTGCTCCGCGCCCTGCGCGGCTCCGGTGTCGATGGCCTTGCCGCGATGGCAGATGACAGTCAGCTCGGTACGCACCGCCTGTGGCGTCCCTTGCTGCACGCACCGCGCACCGCACTGCTCGACTATGCCCGGCAACACGCGCTGCGTTGGATCGAGGATCCCAGCAACGCCGAAGACCACGCCGATCGCAACTTCCTGCGCCTGCAGGTACTGCCACTGTTGCGCCAGCGCTGGCCGCACGCCGCCGCCGCGTTGGCCGGCAGCGTCCTGCATTGCCGGCAGACCCGCGAACTGCTGGATGAAGAAGACGCCGAGCTGATCACACACCTGGAAGTCGCTCCACGCGTGCTGTCGCTGCAGTTGCTGCGTCAGGTGTCACCGGGACGCGCCGCGCGCGTGCTGCGCGCCTGGGTGATCGGCCATGGTGCCGCCCCACTGCCGGCCACGGTGCTGCAGCAAGGCCTGGACGAACTGCTGCCGGCCGGCAATGATCGCCAGGCGCGGGTGCGCTGGCACGATCATGCCATCCAGCAATGGCGCGAGCATGCCTATCTGCTACCCGCGCAGCTGCCATCGCTGCCCCGCGCGTGGCAGGCCGAATGGGATGGGCATGCTCCCCTGCCGCTGCCCGATGGCGGCCAGCTGCGGCTGCAGGGCGGCGCCGCCTTCGAGCGCCCGCTGCAGGTCCGTGCACGCTTGGGCGGTGAGCGCATCCTGCTGCCCGGTCGCCAGCATTCGCACGCATTGAAGGACTGCCTGCAACGCGAACATCTCGCCCCCTGGCGACGCGCGCAGCTGCCGCTGATCTTTGATGGCCCGCAGTTGCTGGCCGCCGCCGACGTGGTCATCTCCGCGCCACTGCAGGCCTGGTTGCAGGCCCACCAGGCACAGCTGCAGTGGCGTCCCGGCGGCTGGTGAATTGACCCCCGCGCGCGGCCCGTCCACACTTGCCACATGGCCAAGAAGTCCCCCGAAAACGCCTCCCCGGTCGCCCAGTTCGAGCAGTCGCTCGAATCGCTGGAACAGCTGGTGGAGCAGATGGAAACCGGCGAGCTGAGCCTGGAAGCGTCGCTCAGTGCTTACGAACGTGGCGTCGGTCTGTATCGCCAGTGCCAGCAGGCGCTGGAGCAGGCCGAACTGCGCGTGCGCCTGCTCAGCGATCCGGCGCAGCCGGAAGCATCCGAGCCCTTCGATCCGCCCAACCATGACGGCTGAGGTTCTGTTCGCGCGCTGGCGCGACCGTATCGAAAGCCAGCTCGACGCTGCCCTGCCCTCGCCTGCCGAAGCACCGCAGCGCCTGCACCAGGCCATGCGCTACTCGGTGCTGGGCGGTGGCAAGCGCATGCGCCCGCTGCTGGTCTACGCCAGTGGCCACCTGTTCGGTGCACAGCCGGAAAGCCTGGATGCGGCGGCCATGTCCGTCGAACTCATCCACGCCTACTCGCTCGTGCATGACGACCTGCCGGCGATGGATGACGACGCGCTGCGCCGTGGCAAGCCGACCACCCACATCGCCTTCGACGAAGCTACCGCGATCCTGGCCGGTGACGCGCTGCAGACCCGTGCCTTCGGCCTGCTGGCCGATGCACCGCTGCCGGCCACGCTGCGCGTGGCCTGCCTGCAGACCCTGGCCCACGCCTCCGGCGCATCCGGCATGTGCGGCGGCCAGGCCCTGGATATCGATGCCACCGGCCAGCAGCAGACGCTGGCGGCATTGACCCGCATGCATGCGCTGAAGACCGGCGCCCTGATCCGCGCGGCAGTGCGCATGGGCGCGCTGTGCGGCCAGGCCCACGAACCACAGCTGGCCCAGCTGGACAGCTTCGCCGATGCACTCGGCCTGGCCTTCCAGGTACGCGACGACATCCTCGATGTCGAGGCCAGTTCCGAGCAGCTGGGCAAGACCGCCGGCAAGGACCAGGCGCAGGACAAGAGCACCTTCCCCGCCCTGCTTGGCATGGACGGCGCAAAGGCCCAGCTGCACGAACTCGCTGCACGCATGCAGTCGATCCTGGCCGGATATGGCGAGGAAGCCGATGCGCTGCGTGCGCTGGCGACGCTGGCGGTCGAACGCGATCATTGATCGCTCGCCGGGCACCGCCCGTCGCTCCCCGCACATGAAAACGCCCGGCAATGCCGGGCGTTTTCAGTTCCGCATGCAGCCGGTATTACTTGATCAGGCGCAGCGCGAACGGGTAGCGATAGGCTTCGCCGTTGTTGGCCTTGACCGCTGCGATGATGCTGAACACCAGGCTGATGATGCCGACGATCGGGGCCAGGAAGACGCCGATGATCACGATGGTCAGGATCATGCTGATGACCATGGCGATGGTCACGGTGATCTGGAAGTTCAGGGCTTCCTTGGCCTGGTCGGTCACGAAAGCCTTGCCAGCATCGTCCTTGTTGATCAGCCAGATGATCAGTGCGCCGATGAAGCCGGTGAAGATGCCCAGCAGGTGGGCAGCCAGAGCCATGGTGCGCTGGTCGGCCGGCACGTCGGTGGTGGCCGGCGGCGGCGGGACGTTATCGAATTCGCTCACGACAAAACTCCTTTTCATTGGGTGGTCTTGACCCACCAGCACCAAGCTGGTTGCGTCAGGCGGGCATAGCTTACGCCATCGACGCCATCAATCATTACCGGCAATGGTCATCCGCCCCAGCAGGATCGAACCGGTCCGGATGTGCGAGCGCGGATCGACGTCGCTGCCGACCGCTTCGATGCTGCTGAACATCTCGCGCAGGTTGCCGGCGATGGTGATGCCATCCACCGGGTACTGGATCTCGCCATTCTCGACGCGGAAGCCGCCGGCACCGCGCGAGTAGTCGCCAGTCACCCCGTTCACGCCCTGCCCCATCAGCTCGGTCACCAGCAGGCCATCGCCCATCTGGCGGGCGATCTCCTGCAGGGAGCCCGCGTTGGCGGCCAGTTGCAGGTTGTGCACGCCACCGGCATTGGCGGTGGTCTGCAGGCCCAGCTTGCGCGCCGAGTAGCTGCCCAGCACATAGCGCTGCAGCACGCCGTCACGGACCAGGGGCGAAGCACGGGTGGCCACGCCGTCACCGTCGAAGGCGGCCGAGCGCAGGCCACGGCGCAGGTGGGGCAGTTCCTCGATCTGCATCCAGTCCGGGAACAGCTGCTGGCCAACACTGTCCAGCAGGAAGCTGGCCTGGCGGTACAGGGCACCGCCGGACACCGCCGACAGCAGGTGACCGACCAGGCTGCGCGCGACTTCCGGGGCGAACAGCACCGGCATGCTGCCGGTGGCCATCGAGCGAGGCTGCAGGCGGGCGACGGTACGCTCGGCGGCACGACGACCGACCAGGCCCACCTCCTCCAGGTCCTCGCGGGCCAGCGCGCTGGTGTACCAGCCATCGCGCTGCATACCATCGCCCTGGCCGGCGATCAGCGCACAGCCCACCGAATGATGGGTGCCACGCTCACGGCCGAAAAAGCCATGCGAATTGGCGTACACCGACAGGCTCTGCATGCTCGACACCGAGGCGCCGTCGGAGTTACGGATCTGCGCATCGGCCTCACGACCTGCGTTCTCGCAGGCCAGGGCCAGGTCCACCGCCTCGTCGGCCTGCAGTGCCCACGGGTGCCAGGCATCCAGATCCGGGAAATCGGTGGCCATCAGCGCGGCATCGGCCAGGCCTGCAGCCGGGTCATCTTCGGTATGCCGGGCGATCGCACAGGCCTGCTCGACCGTGGCGGTGAGGCTGGCCTCGTTCAGGTCGCCGGTGCTGGCGCTGCCCTTGCGTTGGCCGAAATAGACGGTGACGGCGATACCGCGGTCGCGGGTGGACTGCACGGTCTCAACCTCGCCAAGGCGGACATTGACCTCCAGGCCACGGTCCTCGCTGCAGCTGACCTCGGCCTGGCTGGCGCCCAGCGCCCGGGCACGGTCGAGCAGCTGCTGGGAAAGGTCGGCCAGCCGTTCCAGCCGGGCCGGGCTGTCGTCGCCGACAGCGACTTCAGGGGCGATCACGTTCAATGCTTTATCCTGTACGGGTTGGGCCCGGCATCACGCCGGGCGACTTTTTTTGAGATCAGGTAGGAACGATGCGCGGACGCGACGAAGAAACCGGTGAATTCCACGACAAGAGCCGCAGCCAGAACCGGCGCGATGCGCTCGACGTCCTGGCCCTGGGCGAGAAGCTGGTGTCGTTGACCCCGGCGCAGCTGGCGCGCCTGCCGATTCCGGAAGACCTTCTGCCGCATATCGCCGAGTGCAAGCGCATCACCGCCCACATCGCCCACAAGCGCCAGCTGGCGTTCCTGGCCAAGCACATGCGCCGCGAAGAAGACGCCACGCTGGATGCGATCCGCGAGGCGCTGGACGCCAACAGCGAAACCGGCCGCCGCGAAGTGGCGATGATGCACCGCGCGGAAGACTGGCGCGAGCGCCTGCTGGCCGAGGGTGACAAGGCACTGGCGGCACTGCTGGACGACTACCCGCAGGCCGACCGCCAGCAGCTGCGCACGCTGGTGCGCAATGCCCAGGCCGAGAAGGCGAAGAACAAGCCGCCGCGCGCCTACCGCGAAATTTTCCAGGTGCTGCGCGCCCTGATGCTGCCGGCCGCGTTGGGCCTGAAGGCCAGCGCCGAAGACGCCGACCCCATTGAAACCGACGAAGCCGACGAGGACTGAGTCCTCGCCGGCAGGGGCGGTGGCACTGGCCATCGCCCGGCTCAGGCCTGGGTACCGCCGACGGTGATGCCCTCGATCAGCAACGAGGGCTGGCCGACACCCACCGGCACGCTCTGCCCGTCCTTGCCGCAGATGCCCACGCCCTCGTCCAGGGCCAGGTCATTGCCGACCATGCGCACCTTCTGCATGGTTTCCGGACCGTTGCCGATCAGGGTCGCGCCCTTCACCGGCGTGGTGATGCGGCCGTCCTCGATCAGGTAGGCCTCGGTGGCCGAGAACACGTACTTGCCACTGGTGATGTCGACCTGGCCGCCGCCGAAGTTGACCGCGTACAGGCCCTTCTTCACCGAGCGGATCATCTCCTGCGGGTCATGCTGGCCGGCGCGCATGTAGGTGTTGGTCATGCGCGGCATGGTCATGTGCGCGAACGATTCGCGGCGACCATTGCCGGTCGGCGCCACGCCCATCAGGCGCGCGTTGAGGCTGTCCTGCATGTAGCCGACCAGGATGCCGTCCTCGATCAGCGTGGTGCACTGGCTGGGATGACCCTCGTCGTCGATGTTCAACGAACCACGGCGTCCATCCAGCGTGCCGTCATCGACGATCGTCACGCCCGGGGCGGCAACGCGCTCGCCGATGCGCCCCGCGTAGACGCTGGTGCCCTTGCGGTTGAAGTCGCCCTCCAGGCCATGGCCGACCGCTTCATGCAGCAGCACACCGGGCCAGCCCGGGCCCAGCACCACCGGCATCACGCCGGCCGGTGCCGGTACCGCCTCAAGATTCACCAGCGCCTGGCGCAGCGCCTCACGGGCGAAGGCTTCCGGGCGGCCGTCGGCGAACAGCTCCTCATAGCCATAGCGACCACCGCCACCGGCATAGCCGGACTCGCGACGGCCGTTGTGCTCGACGATCACCTGCACGTTCAGGCGCACCAGCGGGCGCACGTCGGCGCCCAGCACGCCATCGCTGCGGGCGATCAGCACCGTATCGACGCCGCCGGACAGGCTGACCATCACCTGCTTCACGCGCGGGTCGGCAGCACGCAGGTAGCCGTCCAGGCGCTTGAGCACCTCGACCTTGGCCTCGTTGCCGACGCCATCAATCGGGTCCAGCGCCGGGTACAGCGCGCGCGCGTTGCCGCGCAGCAGCGAGCGCCCGGTCTGGGCACCACCTTCACGCGAGATCGCGCGCGCCGACTGCGCCGCCACCCGCAGCGCATCGGCATGGATGTCGTCGGAGTAGGCGAAACCGGTCTTCTCGCCGGAAATCGCCCGCACGCCCACGCCCTGCTCGATGGAATGCGCGCCGTCCTTGACGATGCCGTCTTCCACGCTCCAGCTCTCGCGGCGGGCGTGCTGGAAGTAAAGGTCACCAAAGTCCACACCGGGGCCGAGCAGCTGCCCGAAGGTGCGCTCCAGGCCAGCGGTATCCAGGCCACCAGGGCGCAGCAGGCGGTCTTGGGCAAGCGTCAGGGCGATATCAGTCATGGTTCTCGATCTGGGGATGCGGGGGCGCTCAGGCAAGCCCCGTGAACAGGAAAGCCGCGCTCAACGCGCGCGCGGCAGGCCGGTGACGGTCGGCGGAATGGCCGGCGCCGGTGCCGGCGCGGGTGGCGGAGCCTTGTCGCGGCTGCGCTCGATCACTTCCACCTTCGGTTCCTTCCATGGACCGGTCACCTTGTAGGTACGGGCGCCAATCTCGCCCAATGGTTTGGACAATACCGCATTGGTGGCCGCGCCCAGCGCCGCCCCCACCGGGCCACCGGCCACCGCCCCCACCACGGTCAGCAGATTGCCTGCGCGCGGGTTGACGTCGATGGTCTGGTCGAACTGCTGGTTGCGCAGGTCGGCCTGGCCGCGGATGGTGATGTTGGCTGCCGGGCCTTCGATCAGCACCTTGTCTGTGCGCGCCATGCCCTGGCCGAACTGCATGCTGCCGTCGATCTGGTTGAACGCGAAGCCCTTGGAGAAGAAGTCGCGGAAGTCGAACATCAGGCGCCGCGGCAGCTGGGTCACGCTGAGCAGGCCCAGCACGCGGCCGGCGCCCGGTTCCAGCTCCAGCAGCTGGCCGTTGCGTGCGTGCAGGTCCAGGCGGCCCTGCAGGTTGCCCAGCTGGAAGTCCGACGGCCCCCCACTCCACGTGGCCTGCAGCTGCGCCTGGCCGGAACCGCCACGCAGCTGGCCGCCGTAGTCGAGGTTCTGCATCAGTCCGCCCAGATCCTCGCTGCGCACCTGAGCGGTCAGCTCGGTGCGGGCACCACCGGTGCGGCCCAGCCAGCGACCGCTGATGTCGATCTCCTGGTCGGGCGCACGGAAGCGCAGCTCATCCACGTTCAGGCCATTGGCCAGCGGCCGCGTACGCAGCACCGCCTGGCCCAGCACCACTTTGCCGAACTTCAGGTCGGCGATGTCCAGCGCGAACGGCGGCAGCTTGGCCGGGTCCATGTCGTTGGCGCCTGCCTGTACCCGTGCCGGTGCGGCCGGTACACCTGGAGCCGCCGGCAATGACTGCCAGTGCACGCGGTCGAGCTGGCCACTGATGGTGCCGCCGTCTGCATTGGGGACGGTCAGGCGCCCGGCCAGCGACGGGCCGTCCAGGCGTACATCCAGTGCCTGCGCTCCCGGGCGCAGCTGCAACCGGGTCTGCTCGAACACACCACCGATCAGCATCAGCTTGCCGACCTGCACGTCCACCGCACGCAGCGGCATGCCGTCATCGTCGTTGCCACCACGGGCCAGGCCGATCCACTCCAGCGCATCCAGGGTCGGGCTGCGGCCATTCACGGACAGTCCGCTCGGTGGCGGCTCGCGATCGGCATGGTCGCTGCCCAGCGTCACCTGCACACCCGTCTGGTTGTTGTGGCTGCGCGCAGCCAGCGCCAGGCGCTGGCCGAACGACACGTCGATGCGGCCGGCCCCCATCGGCAGCTGTGCAGCCACGGTGGTCGTCAACGGCTCGGCAGCCGGTTTGTCCAGCGGCGCCGGCAGGTCCAGCCGGGTCCCGACCAGATCGGAGCTCAACCGCAGCTCGCTGGGCGGCGCAGGCGCCCCCGGAGCGACCTTGGGCAGATTGACCGCGATGGTCCACGGCGAGGTGCCGGCGATGTAGGGCTTCAGCCACGCCATTTCCGGCGCGCGGTCGATCAGCACGCCAGCATCGAGGTTGGCCGACAACTGCGATTCAAAGGCCAGCTTGCTGTCGTGCACGTAGCCACCGGCACGCAGGCTCAGACGACCGTCCTGGCCGAGGTGGCGCACCGCCAGTTCCTCGGCGCCGAAACCGCCGTTGCTGTAGCGCGCCTGCCCGTGCATGTTGTCAAAGGTGAGCTGGAAGCGCTTGTCGACCAGCTTCACGCCGGCCAGATCGACCGTTCCCTGCAGGTGGCCGCCACCTTCATCGTGGTGCAGCGGCTGCAGCAGATCGAAGGTCACATGCGCCGGGCCCGCAGCGGTGAGGTTGTCCAGGGTGTCGCCATAATCCTTGTGCAGCGGGCTCTGCCGCAGCATGGCCAGCAGCCTGCCGGCCTCGCTCTGCGCATCGGCACGTACGTACAGCGGCTGCTGCCCGAAATCCTGGATGCCCGCCTCGAATTTCTGCACCGCCACGCCGGCCAGATCGCCGCGACCGTGCATGTCGAAGCCGGGGCCGATGAAGGCGATATCGGCGTCGACCTGGCGCATCAACGGCCAGTCGTGCTGGAAGCGGATGTCACCATTGGTGATATGGCCGGTCGCCTCGAAGCGGCCATCGTTGTTGTCGAACGGCCAGTCGTCCAGGTCGCCACTGACCAGGCCGATGCCGTTGCGCACCTGCCCACCGGCCAGCGCCATGTCCAGCCAGTCGGTGGCGCCCTTGCTCATCTTGGAGTGGATCCAGAAGCGCTTGGCCGCGGTCATCGGCACGTCGTCCAGCTTGGCCGCCAGCTGCAGCCACGGCCGCGTACCGTCGCCCTGGAACCAGACACCACCGCGCACGTCCGCCGCATAATCGGTGCCTTCAACGCGCATCGCTGCCGTGCCGATGCGCCAGCCACCGCCTTCATCGCGCCAGCCCACCACCTGGCCCGCCAGGTGCAGATCGTGGCGCACGCCGAAGCCGGTCGGCCAATCGAACTGCAGCTGGCGTTGCGGCTGCAGCTGCAGGCTGAAGCCATCCGCGTCGCCTTCGAAGCGCCCGCCCAGGCCACGCAGGCCGGGCGAATTGCCCACGCTGGCGAAGCCCAGCGACTGCAGTTCGCCCTGCGCCCACAGCGGGCCATCGCGTTCGCCCGCCAGCTGCAGCTCGCGCACGTCCAGCTGCGGCCTGGACAGGAACAGCCAGCGACGCAGGCCCGGTTCAAGACGATCGCTCAGGGCTAGCGCACGCAGCGCGATGCCGGCCTGCACTTCGCGAGAACTGACCCGCAGCTGCTTGCCGAGCTGCAGCTGCAGGCCATCGAGCTGCTGCTCGCCTTCTTCGGTTTTCAGGCGCAGGCGCGGCACCTGCAATGCCCAGCCATCGGCCTGGCGCTGCCAGCGCAGGCGTGCCTGCAACCGCTGCAGCTGCAGCTGCGGAGCCGCCATCGCGGGCATCGGTGCGCCATCGATGCGGACATCACGCAGGTCCGAATCGGTGGTCACCGCCACCGGCGCGAAATCGCGCAGGGTCAGCCACAGGTTGAGTTCGCCCTTGCCTTCGCGCAGGCGCACACCGCCGGCCGCCAGCAGCGGCGACCAGGCATGAAAATCGACCGGATCGGCGCCCAGCCAGGCCTGGCCGTTGCCGCGCACGCGGTCCACGTCCAGCACCGCCATCAACGGCAGCGCTTCGGTCTGGGCCCAGGCGCGCACGCCTACACGCAGGCGGTCGCCATTGACCCGCAGGCGCACGTCGATGCGTGGCAGCGTGGTATCGATCCCCAGCCCCGGCGCATGCACGCCCAGGCGGCCCCCGATCACCTGCAGTTCGCCCAGACGGCGCAGCGCATCCAGCGGGTCCCCGCCATTGGCGGCCTGCGGCAGGCCACGCACCGACCAGCGGCCGTCCTCGCCCTGCTGCAGGTCCAGTGCCAGGCCACGCAGGCGCAGCTCGGTCAGCGAGCGGCCAGGCAGCAGCCCGCTGTACATCGATACCAGCACCTCGGCCTCGCCGATCGCCAGGCCCTGCCCCGCGCCGATGCGCAGCCCCTTGAGCTGCAGCAGCGGGCCACGACGGGTCCACGCGGTCTGCAGCTGGTCGAAACGCACCGGCTGGCCGGCGCGTTCACTCAACCAGGCGGCAATCCTGTCGGGATGGCGCTCGGCCAGCGGCAACAGCTGGCTGAGAGTGCCCACCAGCAGTGCAAGCCCGACCAGGCCCACCGCGCAGGCGGCAATGAAATGACGGCGGATCCTTCGCAGTCGCAGGCGCGGCGGCGCGCTCATCGGCCACCGCCGGCCTGCGGCCGGCGAGGATCAGAGCAGAACAACATCGAATTGCTCCTGCAGGTACTGCTCGTCCGCCTGGAAGCGGATGCTCTTGCCGAGGAACTCCTCCAGCTCGGCCACCGCCGCGGATTCCTCGTCGGTGATGCGCGCGACCACCTTGGTCGAGGCGATCACCAGCAGGCGCGCGGCATCGAACTGGCGCACGGCACGGGTGATCTCGCGGAAGATCTCGTAGGTCACCGTTTCGGTGGTCTTGATGCTGCCGCGGCCGCTGCACTGCGGGCAGGTTTCCGACAGCTGGCGCTCCAGGCTTTCCACCGTGCGCTTGCGGGTCATCTCCACCAGGCCCAGCGGCGAGAAGTCGTACACCGTGGTCTTGGCATGGTCGCGGGCCAGCGCCTTTTCCAGCGTGCGCAGCACCTGGCGGCGATGCTCGGCATCATCCATGTCGATGAAGTCGATGATGATGATGCCGCCCAGGTTGCGCAGCCGCAGCTGCCGTGCCACTGCCTGTGCCGCTTCCAGGTTGGTGCGGAACACCGTCTCTTCCAGGTTGCGCTGGCCGAGGAACGAACCGGTATTGACGTCGATGGTGGTCATCGCCTCGGTCTGGTCGATCACCAGGTAACCACCGGATTTCAGCGGCACCTGCTTGTCCAGCGCGCGGCCGATCTCGTCCTCCACCCCGAACATGTCGAAGATCGGGCGATCGCCGCTGTACAGCTCGATCTTCTCGGCCAGCACCGGCATGTACTTGGCAACAAAGGCCTGCAACTGCGCGAAGGTCTCCTTGGAGTCCACCTTCACCTTGTCCACATCCTTGCGGATCAGGTCGCGTACCGATCGCAGCGGCAGGCTCAGGTCTTCATAGATGTTGCTGCACGAGGCCGCTTCGCGGCCACGACGCTCGACCACGTTCCATACGCGCGACAGGTAGGCGATGTCCTCGGCGATGGCTTCGGCCGGCTGGCCCTCGGCATTGGTACGCACGATGTAGCCGTAGCCCCCGTGCTGCGCCGACAGTTCGGTGACCAGCGCCTTCAGGCGCGCACGCTCGGTTTCATCCTCGATGCGCGCCGACACGCCCACCACCTTGGACTGCGGCAGCAGCACCATGTAGCGCGAGGGAATGCTGATCTGGGTGGTCAGGCGGGCGCCCTTGGTCCCGATCGGGTCCTTCACCACCTGCACCACGATGTCCTGGCCGTCGCGCAGCAGTTCCACGATCGGCACGCTGGACGGCGGCGGCAGCGTGGTGTTCTCTGTATCGGCACTGGCCACCGGCGCCGGCCGTACCACGTCATTGGCATGCAGGAACGCGGCACGCTCCAGCCCGACTTCGACGAAGGCCGCCTGCATGCCGGGCATTACCCGCTGCACCTTGCCCTTGTAGATGTTGCCGACCACACCCCGGCGCCAGCCGCGCTCGATGTGCAGTTCCTGCAGCATGCCATTCTCGATCACCGCGACCCGGGTTTCGCGCGGGGTCACATTGACCAGGATTTCCTCAGACATCGGCAGCCTCCCTGGCGGCATCAGCAGTTGTGGCCGGCACGCCGCAGCGCGCCAGCAGTCGATCGGTATGCAGCAATGGCAGCCCCATGACGCCGGAGTAGCTGCCGGAAAGATGTTCGATCCAGCGCTCGGCACCGCCCTGGATGGCGTAGGCCCCGGCCTTGTCCAACGGCTCGCCGGTGGCCACGTAGGCGGCGATGTCGGCAGCGTCGATCGGGGCGAAGGTCACTTCGGAAATGACCAGTTCGCTGTCCAGCCCGTCCGCGCCGACCACCACCACCGCGGTCATCACCTGATGGGTACGCCCGGCAAGACGCGCCAGCATCGCCCGCGCATCGGCGGCGTCGGTGGGCTTTCCGAACACGTCGCCGTCCAGCACCACCTCGGTGTCCGAACCGAGCACCCGCGCCTGCGGGTCATCGGCCAGCACCCGGGCCAGGCCGGCGCGCGCCTTGTCGGCAGCGACCCGGCAGACATACTGTTCGGCGCTTTCAGCGGGCGCGCGCTGCTCGACGACCTCCAGGTCCAAGGCCTGGAAGGGGCGTCCGAGTCGGGCCAGCAGCTGGTTGCGTCGGGGGGAGCGGGAAGCAAGGTAGAGCATCGGCACAGCATAACCTGAGGCTGCCACCTGAATCGTCGGCAACCCGTCCCGGAACGTGCCCAACCCCGAACGGGCTCACAGCGCGTTCATCGCTACGACACCACCCTCAACGGCACAACAAGGAGATCCCATGCGCCTGACTGCCACCCCGCTGCTGCTCGCCCTGTCCCTCGCCTTTGGAACCTCGATGACCGCCCATGCTGCCCCGTCGTCGCCGTCGATCGCCGCTCCGGCCGAAGGCACCCTGCTGAACATCTCGGCCAACGCCGAGGCGACCCGCGTGCCGGACGTGGCCACCCTGTCGGCCGGCGTGGTCACGCAGGCCGCCGATGGCAACAGCGCCATGCGCCAGAACGCCCAGCAGATGGACAAGGTGCTGGCCGCGATCAAGGCCGCCGGCATCGCCGAGCGTGACGTGCAGACCAGCGGCATCAGCCTCAATCCGCAGTACCGCTATGCCGACAACGAAGCGCCGAAGATCACCGGCTACCAGGCCAACAATACGGTCAGCCTGAAGGTGCGCGACATCGCCAAGCTCGGCAAGGTGCTGGACGCACTGGCCGCACAGGGCGCCAACCAGATCAATGGCCCCAGTTTCGAGATCGACCAGCCGGAACCGGTCTATGACGAAGCCCGCCTGGCTGCGCTGAAGAAGGCCCAGGCTCGCGCCCAGACCTATGCGAAATCACTGGGGCTGCAGGTGCGCCGCATCGTCAGCATCTCTGAAAACAGCAACGGCGGCTTCCGCCCGATGCCGATGGTGCGGACCATGTCTGCCGGTGCGGCGATGGACAAGGCCACTACGGTCGCGCCGGGCGAATCGACGGTCTCGGTCAACCTGGACGTGGTGTTCGAACTGGGCCGCTGATCGCGCCCAGCACCGCCAACGAAGGCGGATCCCGCAGGGGATCCGCCTTTTTTCATGTCCGCAGCCGGCACTGGCTGAAGGCCAGCCCAACGATCGCCCCCCTGCCTCTAGGCAGTGGCCGCCATGTCGCGCTACTGATGGACTGCCAGCCGCGTGCGGCAACCCCGCCACGGGCCCTGGTGCGTTGAGGACTTCGTCACTGGCATGGAGGTGGACCATGGTTCGTACGTATCCCGTTGCATCCCCGCACTTCGACCCCGCCCGCGTTGCCGCGTGGAGCGCGGCCATCGCTTTGCATCTGCTGGCCTTCCTGTTGCTGCTGATCCCGGCGACCTACCAGGCTGTGCAGGTCCCGCGTGACAAGACTGCGGTCAGGCTGATCGAGAAGATCCCGCCACCGCCCACGCCGCCGGTTCCGATCCCGCCGAAAGAGATCGTCCAGGTGGTGCCCAAACCCCGGACGCAACCGGTAGCACCGCCGCTGCCCGCCCCCACCGCGACCGTGGAGGAAACCCAGGGCATCGCACTGCCGGCCGCCGAACCGGCCCCGCCCCAGCTCGCACCGAGCATCGATACCGCCGCACCACTGGCCGGCGCCCAGCTGCAATACCGCAGCGCCCCGCCGCCGGCCTATCCGCTGGCGGCACTGCGCAACCGCGAGCAGGGTACGGTGCTGTTGCGGGTAGAGGTGGACACCCACGGGCAGCCGGCGGTGGTCAGCATCGAGCGCAGCAGTGGCTCGCGCAGCCTGGACCAGGCCGCACGCCAGCAGGTGCTCAGGCACTGGCGCTTCGAGCCGGCCCAGCGTGATGGCGTGGCCGTGCCGGCCATCGGCATGGTGCCGGTGCAGTTCTCGCTGCCGGACTGAAGTGATCGCCGGCCCGGCCATCTGCCGGGCCGGCCCTTCCGTCCGGGCGGGCACGGACGGAACAGGATCAACTGTTATTGATTAAGCAAAAATTCACGACTTCGTCACCCGCCGGAAACCTAGATTGGTCCGTCCCGGAATCTACCGGAGACAGCCCTCAACGCTACGGTTTTCCAGTTAGGAGAGAAGCTGTGAAACACCTGATCCAACGGCCCGCCAGCCGCCGCCGCACCACCCTGGCATCGTCCATCACCCACATCCTTACCGGCGGCACCCTGCTGCTGGTTGGCGCCGTGGCTTCCACCTCCGCCTTCGCGCAGGAAAAGGCCACCAACCTGGACCGCATCACGGTTACCGGTTCGAACATTCCGCGCACCAACACCGAAACACCGTCCCCGGTGCAGGTGGTGACCCGCCAGGAAATCGACCGAACCGGCAAGACCACGGTCGCCGAATACCTGCAGACCCTGACCGCCGACGGTTCCGGCTCGATCCCGAAGACCTTCGGCAACGGCTTTGCCGGCGGTGGCGCCGGCATCTCGCTGCGCGGTCTGGGCGCGGGCTCGACCTTGGTCCTGCTGAACGGCCGCCGCATGGCCACCTACGGCCTGGCCGATGACGGCCAGAAGGTCTTCACCGACCTGAGCACCATCCCGCTCGACGCCGTTGAACGCGTGGAAGTGCTGAAGGATGGCGCCTCGGCGATCTATGGCTCCGATGCCATCGCCGGCGTGGTCAACATCATCCTGCGCAGTGATTTCCAGGGCGCGATCCTGCGTGCCTCCTACGGCACCTCCGGTGACGGCGACGGCAACGCCAAGAAGGCCACCCTGACCGCCGGTACCGGCGACCTGGCCACCGACGGCTGGAACGCGTTCTTCAGCCTGGACGTTGGCAAGACCGACGCGATCAAGATCAGCGATCGCAAGAACCGCAAGTGGATCGGCACGGGCGACATCCGTCCGTGGGGCTATGGCAACAACGCCCAGTTCCTCGGCGGCGCCTACCTCAACAACCGCACCAGCGGTGGCGTGGGTCCGAACGGCTCGGTATTCGACGACCGCGTCCCGCCGGGCACCTCGGCCCAGCTCGTGCCGCTGCCCGGCTGCCAGGGCCTGACCACCATCCCGGGCCAGACCGATGCCTCGGTGGCCGCACAGGGCTGCCTGTGGGATCCGAACCAGCTGTACCGTGATCTGACCCCGGAAGAGAAGTACGTCAACGTGTTCGGCCGCGCCAGCTTCGCCTTCGGTGAAGGCGGCGAGATCTACACCGAGATCGGCTACTCGAAGAAGGAAACGATCTTCAGCAACTCGCCCTCCGGCGTGTCCGGCAGCTGGGGCTATCCGCTTGGCCCGCGCAATGCCAGCAGCGGCCCGGGCGCTGTGGTGCTGTCGCCGACCCATCCCGACAACCCGATTCCGGGCCAGGCCTCGCGCCTGCGCTACTCGGCCTGGGATGTCGGCCCGCGCGTGACCAACAACACCAACGAGTTCAATCGCTTCCTGGTCGGCGTCAAGGGCAATTGGGGTGACTGGAGCTACGACACCGCCTACCTGCACTCCGGCACCGATCTGGTCAACAAGCGTACCGGCTTCCTGCGCTACAGCGCCGTGCAGTGCGCGCTGGGCAACCCGAACTGTGCCGGCGGCGTGTGGCGTATTGGCGACAATGCCAACCTCAATTCACAGGCACTGTACGACTACATTTCGCCGACCATCAGCGCACGCGCCAAGTCCAGCCTGGACATGTTCGACTTCACCGTATCGCGCAGCCTGATGGACCTGAAGGGGGGGCCGCTGGGCCTGGCGATCGGTACCGAGTGGCGCAAGACCAGCAACAGCCTGAGCCCGCAGACCTACACCGACCAAGGTGACATCATCGGCCTGGGCTACTCGGCCTACGACGGTACGCAGAATGTCTACGCCGGCTACGTTGAACTGTCGGCACCGGTGCTGGAGCAGCTGGAACTGTCCGGCGCGCTGCGTTACGACAAGTACGAAAGTGGCGAAGGCAAGGCGACGCCGAAGCTGGGCATCAAGTGGACGCCGGCCGACTGGATCGCACTGCGCGCCAGCTACGCAGAAGGCTTCCGCGCCCCCAACCCGGCCGAGAACGGCGACGGTGGCCTGGCCGCCTTCTCCAACGCCCGCGATCCGGTGCGCTGCGCCGCCAGCCCGCCGGCCGATGTCGGCACCAACTGCAGCTCGCGTCCGGTTGCAATCATCACCCGCCCCAACAAGGACCTGAAGCCGGAGGAATCCAAGAGCTACTCGGTGGGCATCGTGCTGCAGCCGACCCCCACCACCTCGATGACCGTCGATGCCTGGCAGATCAAGCGCACCAACGAGATCGCCCAGGGCTCCACGGCCGATGCCATCGCCGCCGGCAATGTGCTGCGTGACATCGACCTGATCAACGGCATCGCTGGCACCGGCAGCATCCTGGCGGTCAACACCGCGTACATCAATGCCGCCTCCACCCGCGTGCGCGGTATCGATACCGATATCCGCCAGACCTTCGATATCGGCCCGGGCCAGCTGGAAATGGATCTGCAGTGGAGCCATGTGCTGAAGTACGAGCGCACCGACTCCGACCAGACCTTCGACTATGCAGGCACCCACGGCAACTGCGACGTGACCAACTGCATCGGTACGCCGAAGGATCGCATCAACTTCGGTACCACCTGGCGCCAGGGTCCGTGGAGTGTGAGCGGCGTTGCCAACTACATCTCCAAGATGGACAACAAGGATTTCCGTGGCCCGGACGGTTCGTACCAGTTCTCGTACGCCGACGGTACCGACGTCACCAAGATCTCCTCGTTCACCACCTTCGACCTGTCCGGCCGCTGGAACATCACCGAAGCCTTCGAACTGAATGCATCGGTGCAGAACGTGTTCGATCGCATCGCTCCGCTCGACCCGACCACCTACGGTGGCGTGAACTACAACCCGCTGCACTTCAGCGGCGCCATCGGCCGTTACTTCACTGTCGGCGCCAAGTACACCTTCAAGTAATACCGCTCAACGCACCACCGACGAAGGCCCGGGCACCTGCCCGGGCCTTCGTCGTTGTGCGCCTTGCAGGCATGTTCACGGGCCCACCGCTACCGTGTGCACGCGGCATCACCGCCGCAGGGGATCTGCATGGCTGCGACATCGCAACGCCTGGGCCTGCCCGCGTTGACCGCTCTGGTGGTCGGCTCGATGGTTGGTGCCGGTATCTTTTCTTTGCCACAGAACGTGGCGCGCAGCGCCGGACCGGCCGCGGCGCTGGTCGGCTGGGCGGTCAGTGGCGCCGGCATGCTGATGCTGGCCTTCGTGTTCCAGGCGCTGGCCAACCGCCGGCCGGATCTCGATACCGGCATCTACGCGTATGCGCGCGAGGGCTTCGGCAACTACATCGGTTTCTCCGCGGCATGGGGTTACTGGGTCGCCTCGGTGCTTGGCAACGCCAGCTTCTTCGTGCTGATCTTCAGCGGCCTCGGACATTTCCTGTCGATCTTCGGCGAAGGCAATACCCCGGCCGCGGTGGCCGCGTCGTCACTGCTGCTATGGACCGTGCATCTGCTGGTGCTGCGGGGCCTGCGCACCGCTGCCATCGTCAACGGGCTGGTGACCGTGGCCAAGCTGCTGCCCATCGCGCTGTTCCTGATCCTGGCCGCCGGCGCGTTCCGCATGGACGTGTTCCGCGCCGATTTCTTCGGTACGCCCGCACTGGGTGATCTGGGTCAGCAGCTGCGCGGCATGATGCTGGTGACCGTGTGGGTATTCATCGGCATCGAAGGCGCCAGCATCTACTCGCGGCGCGCGGCCCGCCGTGCCGATGTCGGCCGCGCCACGGTGATCGGTTTCCTCGGCGTCTGGCTGTTGCTGGTGCTGGTCAGCGTGCTGTCGATGGGGGTGCTGTCGCAGGCAGAGCTGGCCGGGTTGCCCAATCCATCCATGGCGTACGTACTGCGTGCGATCGTCGGCGAGTGGGGTGCAACGGTAATCATCGTCGGATCGATCATCTCCGTGCTGGGCGCGCTGCTGGCCTGGGTGCTGCTGTGCGCCGAGGTGCTGTACGCCGCGGCCGGCGACGGCACCATGCCCGCGTTCCTCGGCCGCGAAAACGCGCGCGGCGTGCCAGCCAATGCGCTGTGGTTGAGCAACGGTCTGATCCAGGTGTTCCTGCTGCTGGTGCTGATCAATTCCGGCAGCTATACCGGACTGGTGCTGCTGGCCGCGTCGATGAGCCTGGTGCCCTACTTCCTGTCCACCGCGTTCGGCGTGCAGCTGGCCTGGCGTGGCCAGGCCTATGCGGGTGAACCGGGTGCGCGCTGGCGCGATTTCGTCGTTGCCCTGCTGGCCAGTGCCTATGCATTGTGGCTGGTGTATGCCGGCGGCCTGGACAACCTGCTGCTGTCGGTATTGCTGTACGTGCCCGGTGTGGTGTTGTTCGCACTGACCCGGCGCCAACGCGGCGAGCGGGTATTCACGCGTTGGGAGTGGGTGCTGTTCGGCGCGATCCTGGTCGTGGCGATCACCACGCTAGTGGCGTTCTGGCGAGGAGCGCTGCCACTGTAGAGCCGAGCCCACG
The DNA here is from genome assembly GCF_034508895.1 of Stenotrophomonas geniculata. Lineage (NCBI taxonomy): Bacteria > Pseudomonadati > Pseudomonadota > Gammaproteobacteria > Lysobacterales > Lysobacteraceae > Stenotrophomonas > Stenotrophomonas geniculata. Next base: position 3,184,392 of record NZ_CP140571.1, on the reverse strand, counting down.
CTCGGCTTCGCACAGGCAGCCGAGCACGGCTCGGCTCCACAACAACAGTCGAGCAAGCTCGACTCCACAAAGACGCAAAAAAAAACCTGCATCTCGCGATGCAGGTTTCTCAAAGTGGCGCCCGAAGTTGGACTCGAACCAACGACCCCCTGATTAACAGTCAAGTGCTCTAACCGGCTGAGCTATTCGGGCAGACGACTAGTATAACCACTCTTCACGCGCGATGGTAGGGGTGATTGGCAATCATTGCGGCAGCCCGATACAGCTGCTCGGCCACCACCAGGCGCACCAGCATGTGCGGCAGCGTCAGCGGTCCGATCGACCACTTCTCATCGGCCAGCGCGGAGACTTCCGGCGAGTGCCCTTCCGGGCCACCGATCAGGAACGCCAGGTCCCTGCCCTGCCCGCGCCAATGCTCCAGGCGCTGTGCCAGCTGTTCGGAACTCAGCTGGCGGCCGGGCACATCCAGGGCCACCACATAGGCATTCTTCGGCAGCGCGGCGATGACCCGCTTGCCTTCGTCTTCGGTAGCCCGACGCGGATCCCGCCCCTTGCCACGCAGGCCGGGCTCGATTTCCACCAGCTCGAACGGCAGCCAGTGCGACAGCCGCTTCTGGTACTCGGCGAAGCCCTGCGCGACCCAGCTGGGGGCGCGTTCACCGGTGGCGATCAGGCGGGCTTTCATCAACGGTTCTCCAAAACGTCGACGGCGCCATCGGCGCCGTCGAAGGGATGCATCAACGCGTGGCTCAAGCCACTTCGTCGTCGCTGGACGGCGGCTGGTCGCCGACGGTCCACAGGCGCTCGAGGGCGTAGAACTCACGCACGCGCGGCAGCATCACATGGACGATCACGTCGCCCAGATCGACCAGCACCCACTCGGCTTCACGCTCGCCTTCCACGCCCAGCGGCATCACGTCGATGTTCTTGGCGAAGCGCACCACTTCATCGGCAATCGACTTGACGTGGCGGGTCGAGGTGCCCGAAACGACAATCATGTAGTCGGCAACGCTGGACCGGCCGCGCACGTCGATCTCGACCAGGTCCTTGGCCTTCAGGTCTTCGGTGGCTTGGCGGACGCTGGCCAGCAGTTCCGGCACGGACGGCGGCGGGCTGGGCAGATCGACCTTGATGGTCTGGGGCTGGGTCTGGTTGCTCAAAGTGGATCGACTCGATAAACGTGGGGGCGATTATACGGGGATGGCGCCGCTACGCCATTCACGCTGTGGCCGGGCGGTACAGCCCGTGTGCAGCCACATAGTCCGCCACGCCGGGTGGCAGCAGGGCGCGCCAGGGGCCGCCGCCGGCGATCTGCGAACGCACGGCGCTGGCCGATTCCTCGCGCAGCGGGTGGTGCAGGCGCAGGATGCGCCCGGCCGGGCTGGCGAACAGGGCCTGCTCGGTGTCGGCCCAGCGCCCTTCCAGCGCCCGGCCCAGCTCGCCATCCACCGCAGCCTGCAACGGGCTGCCCGGGCGCTCCGCCACCACGAAATGAGCCAGCCCGAACAGCGCCTCCCACTCGTGCCAGCGGGACAGGCCAAGCAGGCTGTCGGCGCCGACCAGCCAGGCCAGCGGCCGGCTCGGACCCAGCTCGCCACGCAGCTCGCGCAGGGTGTCCACGGTGTAGGACGGCCGACCGGGGAAACGCGCTGCACGGTCCAGCTCGCGACGGTCCAGCAGCAGACCCGGTTCGTCGCCGATGGCCAGCGACAGCATGGTGCAGCGCTGCTCGGCCGTGGCGCCTGGCACGGCCCGGTGCGGCGGATCGGCGGCCGGCAGCATGCGCACGGCAACCTGCAGTTCGTCACGGGCAGCCCGCGCGATCGCCAGGTGCCCGAGGTGCACCGGATCAAAGGTGCCCCCGTAATAGATCCGCAGACTCATTGCTCAGGCCCGCGCCAGCAGGCGCACGGCACGCGGTTCGGCCACGGCCACCAGCAGGCGCTCCAGCGCCAGCCAGGCATCACCGTCGGCGCGCCCCTTGGCGATGCGGTCGACCAGCCCGGCTTCGGCCACGAAGCGCTCCCAGCGCTTGCTTTCCGGATGCCGCTGCAGCGCGCGCTTGTACGGCGCCTGCCGCGATTCCCAGATGCCGCGCGATTTCATTTCGGCGGCCAGGTTGCCGCCACGGGCCTGCACCCGGGCCAGGCCAGCACCGGCCAGCAGTTCGCGGATCACCATCGGCATCAGTGCAGCCACCGCCTCACCCTCGCCGCGCAGGCCGGCCAGCATGCGCAGCACCGCCGGCGGTTGCCCGGAGAACGTCGCCTCCACCAGCCGGAACACGTCATAGCGCGCGGCGTCGGCCACCAGCGATTCCATCCGTTCCACGTCCAGCGGCTGGCCGTCGGCCAACAGCGCCAGCTTGTCGATTTCCTGGGCGGCAGCCAGCAGATTGCCTTCCACCCGCTCGGCCAGGCGCTGCACGGCGGCCGGGTCCGCGCGCAGGCCCTTGCCACGCAGGCGGCGCTCGATCCAGTCCGGCAATTCGTGCGGCTTGATCGCCCAGGCCACCGACAGCACGCCGATGCGGTTGACCGCCTCGGCCCACTTGCCCTGGTGGGCCTTGCTCCATTCGTTGGCGGTAATCATCAGCACCACGTCCGGCGCCGGATTGGCGCAGAACTGGCTGATCACCTCGGCCCCGTCCTTGCCCGGCTTGCCGCTGGGCAGGCGCACCTCGACCAGCCGGCGGGCGCTGAACAGGCTGGGCGCGTTGAAGCTGGCATCGAGCTGGTTCCAGTCGAAATCACGGCCATCGGCATCGAACACTTCCCGCTCGCCGATGCCGGCGGCGCGCGCGCGCGCGCGGATGGCGTCGGCCGCCTCAAGCACGCGCAGGGTTTCCGGGCCGGCAATCAGGTAGACCGGCGCCAGCGCGGTATCAGCGCCCTGGCTGGCCAGCTGCTCCGGACGCAGTTCCATCGTCGCGACTCAGCGCTTGGCTGCGGGAACCGGCTCGGCCGGCTCCACGCCTTCAACCGGCTTGTCCTTCGGCGCCGACAGGCTGCCACCCTTCTCGATCTCGGCACGCACCACGCTGTCGATGCGGCGGATGATCGAGGCGGACATTTCCCGGCGCAGTTCATTGGCCAGGATTTCACGTTCGGTGGTGGTACCGGTGGCGTCGGTCGGCGGTGACACGTAGTCGCGCGACAGCTCGATCACCTGCTGTGGCACCAGCTCGCTGCCGTCTTCGCGACGGAAGATGAAGATCACCGCGTAGCGCAGGCTGTATTCCTGCGCACGGCCCTGCGAGTCGATGGCGATCGGCAGGTCGCCCCAGCGTTCGGACAGCACCTGCAGCTGGGTACTGGGTTCCTTGCTGTCCTCATCGGCCAGCCTGGCGCCAGACGCCAGCAGGCTGCGGTTGAGCAGCTTGACCAGTTCGCTGTACGGCGCAGTGGAAACCACCTTCACCGGTGCCGTGTCGGTCGGCAGCATCAGCTTGTTGCGCAGATGGAAACCGCAGCCGGCAAGGCCGAGGACAAGAACGAGGGCAAGCAGGATTCGGGTCATGGAGACAGTCTGGCGGAGCCGGGCGATCACGGCAACACACAGCGTGCCCGAAGCCGCGTGAATGCAGGGCCATCAAACGCCTGGCCCTGCACCGGAATGGCACCGGCCACCATACGGGTGGCCGGTGCGGGGTACATCAGGCGGCGACGATGTTCACGATCTTGCCGGGCACGATGATGATCTTGCGCACCGTCAGGCCTTCCATGAACTTGGCCGCGTTGGGCTCGGCCAGGGCGAGTGCCTCGACCTGCTCGCGCGCGGCGTCGGCCGCCACGTCGATGGTGCCACGCAGCTTGCCGTTGACCTGCACGGCCAGGGTCAGCGCGTCGCGCACCAGCGCGCCGGCATCGGCCTGCGGGAACGGCTGGTCTTCCAGCAGGGTCTCGCCGTGGCCCAGCACCTGCCACAGGGCATGGCTGGCATGCGGGGTGATCGGGTTGAGCAGCAGCACGACGGCCTGCAGCGCTTCCTGGCGCACCGCACGCCCCTGCGCACTGCCGTCCTCGAACTTGGCCAGCGCGTTCATCAGTTCCATCACCGCGGCAATGGCGGTGTTGAAGCTGTGGCGGCGGCCATAGTCGTCACCGACCTTGCCGATGGTCTCGTGGGTCTTGCGGCGCAGTGCCTTCTGGTTGGCATCCAGTGCTGCAACATCCAGTGCCGGAGCGGCACCGTCGGCAGCATGCTTCTGCACCTGGGCCCACAGGCGGCGCAGGAAGCGGGCCATGCCATCCACGCCGGCTTCGTTCCACTCCAGCGACTGTTCCGGCGGCGCGGCGAACATCGAGAACAGGCGCACGGTGTCGGCGCCGTACTTGTCGACCATCGCCTGCGGGTCCACGCCGTTGTTCTTCGACTTGGACATCTTCTCGGTGCCACCGACCACCACCGGCTGGCCGTCGGCGATCAGGGTGGCGCCGGTGATGCGGCCGCGCTCGTCACGCTGCACTTCCACGTCGGCCGGGTTGATCCAGTCCTTCGAGCCGTCCGGGTTCGGGCGGTAGTAGGTCTCGGCAATCACCATGCCCTGGCACAGCAGGTTGCGCGCCGGTTCGTTGCTGTCCACCATCCGCGCGTCGCGCAGCAGCTTGTGGTAGAAGCGGAAATACATCAGGTGCAGGATCGCGTGCTCGATGCCACCGATGTACTGGTCCACCGGCAGCCAGTAGTTGCCGCGCTTGTCGACGGCGTCACGGGCACCCGGCGAGGTGTAACGGGCGTAGTACCAGCTCGACTCCATGAAGGTGTCGAAGGTATCGGTCTCGCGCTCGGCCGCACCGCCGCAGTCCGGGCAGGTGGTCTTGCGCCAATCCGGATCGGTCTTGATCGGCGAACCGGTACCCGAGAACGCCACGTCCTCCGGCAGCACCACCGGCAGCTGTTCTTCCGGCACCGGCACCGCACCGCACTTGGCGCAGTAGATCACCGGAATCGGGCAGCCCCAGTAGCGCTGGCGACTCACGCCCCAGTCGCGCAGGCGGTAGTTGACGCGGCGCTGGCCCTGGGCCTTGCGCTCGAATCGTTCGGCCAGGGCTTCGAAGGCGCCCTGGAAATCCAGGCCATCGAACTCGGCCGAGTTGACCAGCTCGAAGGCACGGCTCTTGTCGCTGTACCAGTCCTGCCAGCGGCTGCCATCCCAGGTGCGCTCCTCTTCGGTGCGCGCATCCTTCAGCGCGATCACCTGCTTGATCGGCAGGCCATACTTGTTGGCCACTTCGTTGTCGCGCTGGTCATGCCCCGGCACGGCCATCACCGCACCGGTGCCGTAGCCCATCAGCACGAAGTTGGCGACCCACACCGGTACCGGCTCGCCGGTGACCGGATGCAGCGCACGCAGGCCGGTGTCCATGCCGCGCTTTTCCTGGGTTTCCAGCTCGGCCTCGGACACACCGCCCTGCTTCAGGTCGGCCAGCATCGCGGCCAGTTCCGGGTTGTTCTTCGCCGCATGCAGGGCCAGCGGATGTTCGGCGGCGATCGACACGAAGGTCACGCCCATCACGGTATCCGGACGGGTGGTGAACACGCGCAGCGGATCCAGCACGCCGCCGTCCACGTCACGTACGTCGAACTGGATTTCCAGGCCCTCGGAACGGCCGATCCAGTTGCGCTGCATGGTCTTGACCGATTCCGGCCAGCCGTCCAGCTCGTCCAGGCCGTCCAGCAGTTCCTGGGCGTAATCGGTGATGCGCAGGAACCACTGCGGGATCTCGCGCTTCTCGACCAGGGCGCCGGAGCGCCAGCCGCGGCCATCGATGACCTGCTCGTTGGCCAGCACGGTCTGGTCGACCGGGTCCCAGTTCACCACCGCGTTGCGGCGGTAGGCCAGGCCCTTGCGCATCAGGCGGGTGAACATGCGCTGCTCGTGGACGTAATAGTCCGGGCGGCAGGTGGCGAACTCGCGCGACCAGTCGATGGCATAGCCCAGCGACTTCAGCTGGCTGCGCATGTGGTCGATGTTCTTGTAGGTCCACGCCGCCGGCGCGGTCTTGTTCTTGATCGCGGCGTTTTCCGCCGGCAAGCCGAACGCGTCCCAGCCCATCGGCTGCAGCACGTTATGACCCGTCATGCGCTTGTAGCGGCTGATCACGTCGCCAATCGTGTAATTGCGCACGTGGCCCATGTGCAGCGCACCGGACGGGTACGGAAGCATCGACAGGCAGTAGTACTTCGGCTTGTCCGAAGTCTCGTCGACCTCGAAGGCACGGGTGGCGTCCCAGTACTGCTGGGCGTCGGATTCAACCTGCTGCGGGTCGTAGGCGTTGGTTTCAGCGCTGGTCATGGAACACGCGGTTGCGGCGGCAAAGCGGTACAGCGTACCGCAGTGCGGCAAACGTCTCCAATCCTGCCTGCCGGATGCCGGCGCCGCGGGCGTCCGGCGCCGGTCTCAGCGCGGTCGCGACAGTGGCAGCACCAAGGCCAGCCAGACCGCCCAGCAGGCGAACGCAAGCCGTTGTGCCAGCGGCGCCGGCAGCACGCCCTGCAGGGCAAACGCCGCCAGCGCGGCCAGCACACCACAGGCGAGCGCCGCGGCGCCCAGCGCGCGCCCATGCGCCTGGCGCACCTGCGACGTGCCCAGCAACAAGGTCCCGGCGACAAAACCCAGCACCCAGATCATCCAGGCGCTGGCATGCAGCTGGCTGGCCGGCCCGTGCAGGTCGTCCACATCCAGCGGCAGCAACCCCATCGCGGCGAACGCCAACCCGGCCAGCAGCAGCATCTGGCTGCCCACCCGCGGCGCCCAGCCGGCGGTTGCCGGCAGCCTGCGGCGCAGGCACTCGGCCACAACCACCGCAAGCAGCCCCGGCAGCACGAAGCCCAGCAGATTGAAGGCCAGCGCATGCGGCACCCCCTGTGCCCCCAGCAGCGCTACCGGGTGGCGGGCCTGCGCGTAGCCGTCCAGGCCGGCACCGAAACCGAGCACCGCCAGCACGAACAGCAGCGCGGCGACCAGGCCGGACAGGCCGGACAGGCGCAGCAACGGGGACAGGGACGACATGCAGGCTCCGGAAAGAACGGCGACAGGAAGCCTGCATTGTCAGGCATTTACTACAACCCGGGTTGAGACCGGCATCGATCGTCACCATAGAATCGGTCTCCAGACGCCAAACGATGCTTCCCCCCATGACCGAGACGACCTACGTATTCGACGCCACCACTGCGACCTTCGAGGCCGAAGTCCTGCAGAAGTCGCTGCAGACGCCGGTGCTGGTCGACTTCTGGGCCACCTGGTGCGGGCCGTGCAAGACCCTGGGGCCGATGCTGGAAAAGCTGGCTGCCGAGTACAACGGCGCCTTCGAACTGGCCAAGGTCGACGTCGACAAGGAACAGCAGATCGCCGCCGCCTTCCAGATCCGCTCGGTGCCGACCGTGTTCCTGGTCAAGGGCGGCCAGCTGGTGGACGGCTTCCCAGGGGCCATCCCGGAAGGCCAACTGCGTGAGTTCCTGGCCCAGCACGGCATCGTGCCGGCCGACATCGGCGACGCCGTCGCCGAAGATGAAGCCCCGCTGGACCCGCAGGCGCAGGTAGACGTACTGCGCGCGCAGATCGCCGCCGAGCCGGACAAGGACGAGCTGAAACTCGACCTGGCGCTGGCCCTGCTGCAGATCGGTGGCGTCGATGAAGCCAGCCTGCTGATTGACGGCCTGCCCGCCAACCTGTCCACCGACGACCGGGCTGTGCGTGCACGCGCCCGGCTGGCCTTCGCCTCAGCCCTGAAGGACGCCCCGGCCGCTGAAGTGCTGGACGCCCGCATCGCCACCGATGGCAAGGACCTCAAGGCACGCCACCTGCGCGGCGTACAGCTGCTGCTCGGTGGCCACGACGAAGCCGCACTGGCCCAGTTCCTGGAAATGCTGCGGATCGACCGCACGTTCGAGGACGGACTGCCGCGCAAGGCCCTGATCGACGCCTTCAATGTGATCTCCGACGAGGACCTGGTCGGCCAGTACCGCCGCCGGATGGCCTCCCTGCTGTTCTGAACGGAAACCCACTTCGTTCAGAATCCCTGCACTGAACGCGGGCAATAATGCGCGGGATGGCGGCCGTACGGCCGCCACGATCCGTTCGGGGGGATGAGGTCGGGGCCATGGGGTCTTGCAGCTGCGCCCCCGCATTGCCGGGATTGCAAACTGTGACCTTCGTCCGCTCGCTGTCGTTCGCCATGCGCTTCCAGGGCGCGCTGCTTTGCGCTCTTCTCTTCCTGCCGGCCATCGCCGCCGCCCAGGACTGGAACTACCGGGTCCGTCCCGGCGATACCCTGTGGGATCTGGGAGGCCTGTACCTCAAGCCCTCGGTGCGCTGGCAGCAGCTGCAACAGCACAACCGCATCGACAACCCCTACCAGCTGCCGCCGGGCCAGCTGCTGCGCTTCCCGATCAGCTGGCTGCGCATCGAACCGGCACCTGCCCGCGTGCTGTCGGTGCGCGGCAAGGTCGAATTGTCCGGCGCCGATGGCAGCGCCACGCGCGCGATACTCGCCGGGGAACAACTTCGCATTGGTGACACCGTGCAGACCGAAGGCGACTCCAGCGTCACGCTTGAATTCGCCGACGCCTCGCGCCTGCAGCTGCGCGAGTATTCCCGGCTGCGCCTGGACCAGCTCAGCCGCTACGGCCACACCGGCATGGTCGATACCCGCCTGCGCCTGCAGCAGGGCCGCGCGAGCAACCGGGTGACACCTGCCCGTGGCCCGGCCTCGCGCTACATCATCGATGCACCTACGGCGACCAGCAGCGTGCGCGGTACCGTATTCCGGGTCAGCGCCGGTGACACCGGCCACGTCGCTGCCACCGAGGTACTGCAGGGCAAGGTGCAGGTCGGCAACACCCACGGCAAACGCCTGGTCCAGCCTGGACAGGCCAGCCGCAGCATCAGCGCCGATGCCGCACCGGACGCTGTCTCCGCCCTTCTTCCCGCGCCGCAGCTGCGCAGCGACGATGTGCGCCTGGCGCCCCTGCCGACCCTGCTCGCCTGGGACCCCGTCGACGGCGCCGCGCGCTACCGTGTGGAAGTGGTGCAGGCAGCGACGCCGGAAATCCTGCTGTTTGCCGCCACCACTGCCGACACCCGGCTGGCGATCGGTGACCTGCCCCCCGGCCAGTTGCGCATCCTGTTGCGCGCCGTGGATGCGCAGGGCGTGGAAGGCCTCGACGCCAGCGCCGATTTCGAACTCAGCGACCAGCCCCCGCCGCCGCTCACCGTGACCCCCCTGCATGGGCAGACCGTCAACAGCGACCGCCCGCGCTTCCGTTGGAGCCAGGCGCCGGGCGCGCGCAGCAGCGTGCTGCAGATCGCCGCCGAGCCGAGCTTCGTGCAGCCGCTGCAGGAACAGAGCACCCAAGGCACCGACCTGCGCCTGGCGCAGCCGCTGCCGCCCGGCGAGTACTTCTGGCGGGTGGCGTCGCGCGATGGCAACGGCCACCAGGGCCGTTACGGCCAGGCCCTGCCCCTGCAACTGAGCAATGAACCGGTCGACCCTGCCCTGCAGCCGCCTGAAGCCGCGCATGGCGAGCTGACCCTGCGATGGCAGGCCGGCAGCGAAGGCCAGCAGTACCGGGTGCAGGTGGACCGTCGTGGCGACTTCAGGACGCCCCTGGTCGACCAGACCGTGAGCGAGCCGCAGGTCAGCTTCAAGCGGCCGTGGAGCGGCACCCTGCATGTGCGTGTGCAGTACATCGACGACGACGGTCATGCGGGCGAGTACTCACCGGCCCAGCAGATCAAGCTGCCCTGCCGCCTGTGCTACGGCGCCGGTGGTGGCGCCCTGCTGCTGTTGCTGTTGTTATGAGGCGCTCGCCGCTGCCGTGGTCGAAGCGGATCCTGCTGGCACTGCTGGCCGGCGTACTGACGGTGATCGCCAGCCAGGGCCAGTGGCTGTGGCGGCAGGACGAAGCCGCCTATGACGCCATGGTCGGCAACTGGGACTACCGCCCCGACCCCAGCGTGCTGATCGTGGCCATCGACGAGGGCAGCCTGCAGCGCATCGGCCAATGGCCCTGGCCCCGCTCGATCCATGCCCGCCTGCTGGACCGGCTGACCGACGCCGGTGCCGAGCGCGTCGCACTGGACCTGATGCTGTCCGAACCTGATCGACGCGACAGCCGCCAGGACGATGAACTGGCCGCAGCGATCCGCCGCAATGGCCGGGTGGTGCTGCCGGTACTCGCGGCGCCGGCCGCCGGCGACCGCATGGCCGAGGAAATGCTGCCGATTCCGCAGATCGCGGCCAGTGCCGCGGCGATCGGCCATACCGACGTGGAAGTGGATGGCGATGGCGTCGCGCGCGGTGTGTATCTGCATGCGGGCATCGGCCAGGCTCACTGGCCGGCACTGGGCCTGGCGCTGGCCGCCCTGCCGCCGGGCGCGGTGCACGGCCTGCCCGACCCTGATCCGCAGATCGGTTCGCCCTACCAATGGCGGCGCAACGACTACGTGCGCGTGCGCTATGCCGGGCCGCCCGAGCGCCTGCCACAGGTGTCCTATGCCGACGTGCTGGATGGTCACGTGGACATGGCGATGCTGCATGGTCGCCGCATCGTGGTAGGCATGACCGCCAGCGGCATCGCACCGCGGCTGCTGACCCCGACCACCCGCGAGTTCTGGATGAGCGGCAGTGAGTACCAGGCCAACATCGCGTCGATGCTGCTGCAGCACAAGCAGATCGATCTGCTGCCCCGCCTCTGGCAGCACGCCATCAGCGGCGTGCTGGTGGCGCTGTGCGTGATCCTGCTCGGCCTGCGCCTGCCATGGCTTGCTGCGCTGTGCTCGCTGCCGCTTCCACCGCTGCTGAGCTGGTTGCTGTTGCGCGCCGGTGACCTGTGGTGGGCACCGGCCAGCGCAATGCTGGGCATCCTGCTGGTGCTGCTGGCCTGGGCGATCTGGCGAGTCTCGGCCTGGCACCGCCTGGCCAATCGCGATGCGCTGACCGGTCTCGGCAATCGCCTGCGTTTCGAGCAGTCGCTGCAACAGGAATGCGATGCCGCGCGACGCAGTGGCAAATCCCTGAGCCTCGCGCTGATCGACGTTGACCATTTCAAGCGCCACAACGACCGCCACGGGCATCAGGTCGGTGACCGCGTGCTGCGCGATGTCGCGCGCCTGATCGGTGCACATGCGCGACGTCCACGCGACATGGCCGCGCGCTACGGTGGCGATGAGTTCGCACTGGTGCTGCCGGATACCCCGGCCGAAGGCGCACGCCAGGTCATCGAGGACCTGATCGCCTGCGTGCGTGCACTGCCGGCGCCCGGTGACGGCGGCGAAGCAGGCGTCACCCTCACCATCGGCGTGTTCACCCGCGTACCCGACGGCACGCTGCAACCGCACCATTTCGTCGAAGGCGCCGACACCGCGTTGTACCAGGCCAAGGCCAACGGCCGCGACGGGTATGTGATCGACGGCGAGGCATGACCCTCGCCGCCCGAGGTGCAACATACGCATGCGAATGGTTAGACTGGGCGCCTCGCCCTGCGCTCCCGGATCCGCATGAACGCCCGCCTGTTCCGCTTCGGTATCAATCTCTGGCCGCCGTTCCTGTTCACCGGCATCCACGTCACCCGCATCACGCCGGACTACCGGCAGATCGATGTCGAACTGCGCCTGCGACCATGGAACCGCAACTACGTCGGTACCCACTTCGGTGGCAGCCTGTTCGCGATGACCGATCCGTTCTGGATGCTCGGCCTGCTGCACATCCTCGGCCGCGACTACTACGTGTGGGACCGCGCCGGCGCCATCGACTTCCTCAAGCCGGGCCGTGGCATTGTGCGGACGTCGTTCCGCATCGACGACGCGCTGCTGGACGAACTGCGCGCCGAAGCGGCCAGTGGCGAGAAGGTGCTGCGCTGGTTCAGCAACGACGTGATCGATGAGAGTGGCGAGGTGGTCGCCCAGGTGCGCAAGCAGGTCTACCTGCGGTTGAAGCCACACGCACGCTGATCATCGCTGGGGCACTATCCTCTGGCCTCTGCCATGGAGGCCCGGATGCGCCCGTACACCCTTGCTGCACTGCTGAGCACCCTGCCGTGCGCGGCCCATGCGCTGGACCTGCCGCCGGTGCAGTACCCGACGCTGCCGGCACAGGCTGCCACTGCCGCCGGCTTCGTGCCCAACGGCTGGACGCTTGAATCCAGCATCGAAGGCGATCTCGACCAGGATGGCCGCGCTGATCTGGTCCTGGTACTGCGCCAGCAGGACCCGCGCAACGTCATCGAACACGACGGCTTCGGCCCGTCCCCGCATGACAGCAACCCGCGCATTCTCGCCGTGGCGTGGTCACGGCCAACCGGCTATGTGCTGGCGGTGCAGGACCATCAGCTGATTCCGCGCCCGGAGAACCCGGTGATGAGCGATCCGCTTGAAGAAGGGGGTGTCAGCATCCAGCGTGGCACGTTGAAGGTCGCGCTGTTTTCATTCGCCAGCGCCGGAAGCTGGTCGATGGGTACCACCGCCTTCACTTTCCGCTGGCAGGACGGCGCGTTCGCGCTGATCGGCTACGACCAGGATTCGGTGATGCGCAATTCCGGAAAGACCGAATCGCTGAGCGTGAACTTCTCCACGCGCAAGGTAAGGCGCGTCGAAGGCAGCATCGAGAACGACAAGGACAGCGTGCGCTGGCACCCACTGCGCGGCACCCGTCGCTGGACGCTGCAGACGGTCGGCGATGGCTGGGCATTCGATCCGCAGGCCGGCACCGACTGAGCCACGGCTCAGTCGCGGGCCGCGGCGGTTGCGCCGGCGCCGGCCACCAACGGTACGGACAACCACGGGCTCTCAGCGTTGCCACGCGGCGGCGAACGACGCGGCACCTGCAGATGGTGGCCATCGGCGGACAGCTGCGGCGACCGCACCGGCGAGCGGAACTGCGCCGGCAGCCGCTGCAGGGCGTGCACCGGATCATCCGTCTGCTGCCGCAGCCAACGCTGCGCCCCCAGCAGCCGCACCATCGCCGCAGCATCCTGTGGCCGTGACGAATAGGCAGGATAGATCGGCGCGGCGATATCGGTCAGCACGCAGCCCATGACGTTCGACAGGCAACCGAAGTCATGCTGCGGTGGCGCCGGCACTGGCAACGGGCGATCCACTTCCAGTGCCGCTGTGGCTGCCGCGCCACAGGCCCAGCCGAGATTGCCGGCCGCGCGGGCCAGGGTGCTGCTGCGATCCAGCACCAGCACGCCGCCGAACTCCCGCGCCGATGTCTCGATCGCCGCCCGGCTCATCGCGTACTCGCCCTGCATTGCCCGGCACAGGCTTTGCTCTTCGGCCCGCAGCGGCTGCAGCGCCTGTTCGCATTCCCTTGGCAACGGATGGTCGGCAGGCAGTTCAACCAGCATGTCGGCCAGCAGCTGGGCATTGGCCTGCACCAGGCTGGCACCGATGATGCTCTCGACCAGATAACTGCTGCCGGGCACCAGCCGCCGGCCCAGCTGCAGGCCACGGCAAGCACCTCGCAGAGCACCGTCGATATCGCCCTGCACGTACGCCAGCGCGCGTGCGCTGGTGGCGTCCATCACCACGCCATAGGCCGGCAACGGGACCAGAATGCCCTCGCCCTTCGGCGGGAACGGCGACATGAAGTAGTCCGCTTCGGCCAGCTGATCCAGCCGCGCATGCAACTGCTGGTGGCCGGCGTGGGCCTCCACGAAGCGTTGCGGGTCCGCGCGGACCTGGACGAGACAGCCGCTGGCGGCCGGCCCGCAACTGGCACCAGGCCGCGAGTGCAGCTCGGCATGGTTGGCCACCAGGTGTGTCCGGCCGCCGCCTCCACCGTGTGGGTCGGCCTCCCAGCGCCGTACATCCTCGGCCAGCGCCTGCTCGCGCTGCTGGGCATCCAGGTCGTCGAATGGCAGCGTCCACAACAAGGCATAACCGTTGTGCCCGGTCGCCGGCAGGCGTGCTTCCAGTCGCTGCTGCGCCTGCAGCCGCGATTCGGGTACCGGCCACATGCGCGAGGCGCACCACACCACGATGGCCAGCACCAGCAGGCCTGCCAGGGTCCAGCCCAGTCCGCGCAGAATCTTCAACACAGCTTCCCTTCCATGTGCCGTTGCCGCAGTCGATTTCCCAGCGTAATCGACCTGCAGTGACCGCTACAATGCGCGCATGTCGCTCGAAGCCCCCGCCCTGGTCCCCCGCCCCTCCCTGCAGCGCCTGTTCCTGACCGGCCTGCTCACCCTGCTGCCGATCTGGCTGACCTGGGTCGTGGTCAAGTTCGTGTTCGTGCTGCTGTCGGGTATTTCCAGCCCGCTGGTGGTGCCGCTGTCCGAACAGATCGCAACCAGCTTCCCGCACTATCTGGGCTGGGTCCGCGCCGAGTGGATCCAGGACACCATCGCCCTGCTGGCCACCCTGCTGGTGATCCTGGCGGTGGGCGTGGCCAGTCGCCGCGTGCTTGGCCAGCGCCTGCTGCGCTGGGTCGGCGCGGTCATCAAGCGCATCCCCCTGGCCAGCATCATCTACGACAGTGCCAAGAAGCTGCTGGACATGCTGCAGACCGAGCCGGGCAGCACCCAGCGCGTGGTGCTGATCGACTTCCCGCACCGCGACATGAAATCGGTCGGCCTGGTCACCCGCGTGATCAAGGAACACGGCACCGACCGTGAGCTGGCTGCGGTGTACGTGCCCACCACGCCGAACCCAACCTCGGGCTACCTGGAAATCGTGCCGGTGGAACTGCTGACCCCGACCGACTGGACCGTCGACCAGGCCATGAGCTTCATCATTTCCGGCGGTGCCGTGGCGCCGTCCAGCGTGCCGTTCACCCGCGCCGGTGAACGCACCGGCGAACGCACCGAATGACCCCGGCGCCGATCGAGCGCCCGCTGCAGGACCGCGCGGTCCTGTTGTTCATCGTGCTGGCCGCGTTCTTCTGCGGCAATGCGGTGCTGGCCGAGCTGATCGGGGTGAAGATCTTCGCGCTGGAAGACACCCTCGGCATCGCTCCGCTGAACTGGAACCTGTTCGGCCAGACCGGCTCGCTCAGCTTCACCGCCGGCACCCTGCTGTGGCCGGTGGTGTTCATCATGACCGACACCATCAACGAGTTCTTCGGCAAGCGCGGCGTGCGCTTCATCTCGTGGCTGGCGGTGGTGCTGATCGGCTACGGCTTCCTGTTCGCCTTCGCCGCCATTTCACTGGCGCCGGCCAGCTGGTGGGTCACGTCGATGGATGGCCACGGCGTGCCCGATTACCAGGCCGCGTTCGCAGCCGTGTTCGGCCAGGGCATGTGGACCATCGCCGGTTCGCTGGTGGCCTTCCTGCTCGGCCAGCTGATCGACGTGGCCGTGTTCCATCGCATCCGCCAGGCGACCGGTGAGCGCCACGTGTGGCTGCGTGCGACCGGATCGACCGCGATCTCGCAGGTGGTGGACAGCTTCGTGGTGATCTGGATCGCCTTCGTGCTGGGCCCGCAACACTGGCCGACCTCGCTGTTCCTGGCGGTCAGCAGCGTCAACTACATCTACAAGATGGGCTTTGCGATCGCACTGATTCCGTTGCTGTACCTGATGCGGCGTGCCATCACCCGCTATCTGGGTGCCGAGCGGGCCGCATCGTTGCGGGCTGCCGCTGCGGCTGACTGAAGCCCCAGCAGCGGAAAGCTGACTGCGCCTTCACGCTGGCCGTACGCGGCCGGATCGTGCAAGCTCCACGGTCTGTGTTCCACGGAAGCTCCTGATGCCGCATCCCACCCGCGCCCTGGCCGTCGCCATCGCCGCGTTGTTCCTGTTCAGCGCCGTGCCGTCGGCCGAAGCAGCGAAGAAGAAGGCCAGCCGCCCTGCCGCCGCGCAGACCCGCCAAGCCGCCAAGCCCAAGGCCCGGCCCGCCCGCGCCACCGCGCCGGCCCGTGGCAGTTCGGCGCGCCGCGCCGCGCCGCGTCCGGTCGCAGCGGCCCGGGCCGTGCCCAAGCAGGTGCAGCTGGAGCGCCTGTACGACGAATACTGGGATGCCTCGATGCGGTTGAATCCGCTGCAGGCAACCTTCCAGGGCGAGGCCCGCTACAACGACCAGCTGCCCAACATCCTGTCCGCCGCATGGCGCCAGCAATCGCACGACTTCACCACCGAGTGGCTGGGCAAGGTCGAGAAACTCGGCAGCGACGGCCTGCAGGGCCAGGACCTGCTCAGCTACGAGATCTTCGTGCGCGACGCGCGCGCATCGCTGGCCGCCGAGCGCTATCCAAGCTGGATGATGCCGATCAGCCAGTACTACAACGTCGGCAGCATCATGGCGATCCTCGGCGCGGGAGCCGGCGCACAGCCGTTCAACACCGTGCAGGACTACGACACCTGGTCGCGCCGCTCGCTGGGCATTCCCGAGCTGTTCGACCAGGCCATCGACAACATGCGCCAGGGCATGAAGGCCGGCGTGGTGCAGCCGCGCGACCTGATGGAGAAGGTGCTGCCGCAGCTGGATGCGGTGATCAAGCCAACCGCTGAAGAGAGCATCTTCTGGTCGCCGATCCGCACCATGCCCAACACCATCGCGGCCGAGGACAAGGCGCGCATCAGCGCCGAATACAAGCGCATGATCGAGCTGCGCATCATGCCGGCCTACCGTGCTTTGCGCGGATTCATCGCCACCGAATACCTGCCGGCCACGCGCGCCAGCAGCGGCCTGGGCGCACTGCCCGATGGCCAGGCCTGGTACGCCAACCTGATCGTGCAGACCACTGCCAGCGACCAGACCGCGGCGCAGCTGCACGCACTGGGCGAACAGCGCGTGCAGGAGCTGCAGGCGCAGATCGCCACCGTGATGAAGGATGCCAGGCTGCGTGGCACGCCGTCCAAGCTGTTGCGCAGCATGCGCAACGATCGCCAGTTCCAGTACGGTGACGCCAACGCATTGATCAACCGCTACCGCCAGGTGCAGCAGCAGGTCAACGCACGCCTGCCGCAGGTGCTCGATACCCTGCCCAAGTCCACGCTGGACGTGCGCGCAGTGGAACCGGAGCGTGCGCTGACGGCTGCAGCAGCGGCCTACCAGCCGTCTGCGGCCGGGCAACCGGGCGTGCTGTACGTGAACACCCGCGACCTGCCCAGCCGCAAGCGCTGGAACGTGCCGGTGCAGTACCTGCATGAAGCAATCCCCGGCCACCATGTGCAGCTGGGACTGCAGCAGGAGCTGGCCAAGCTGCCGCGTTTCCGCCGCCTCGGTGGCGACCTCGCCTTCGTCGAAGGTTGGGGCCTGTATGCCGAAACGCTGGGTGAGAACCTCGGCATCTACACCGATCCCTACGACCGCATCGGCTACCTGTATTCGCGCCTGCTGCGTGCTGCCCGCGTGGTGGCCGACACCGGCGTGAACGCTCAGGGCTGGAGCAAGCAGCAGGCCGTGGCCTACCTGCAGAAGACCGTGGACATGAGCAGTGACGACGCCAACGCCGAAGTCGAGCGGATCATGGCCCAGCCCGGCCAGGCGCTGTCCAACGTGGCCGGCCTGACCACCATCGTCGCCCTGCGCGACAAGGCCAAGAGCCGTCTGGGCGCCGCCTTCGACCTGCGCCGCTTCCACGCCGAACTGCTGAAGGACGGATCGATGCCGCTGGACGTGCTGGACCGCAAGATGGAACGCTGGATGGCGCAGCCCGCCAGCGCCACACCTGCCCCTTCACCCTGACCCCTCCGGAGCCGCCATGCGCGCTGCCGTCGCCCTGTTCGCCGTCGTGCTGGGCCTGCTGCCAGTGGCGGGCGGCGCCGCACCGGTGCTGACTCCACCGGATGCGGGCATCGACGGCCTGATGCAGGCCTACGACGGTCAGGTACCCGGCGCTGCGGTACTGGTACTGCACGACGGGCAACCGGTGTTCCGTCGCGGCTACGGCCTGGCGGTAGTGGAAGACGGTACTGCGGTCACCGCGGCAAGCAACTTCCGGCTGGCCTCGGTCAGCAAGCAGTTCACCGCCGCGGCGGTGCTGCTGCTGGTGGAAGACGGCCGGCTCGGGCTGGAGCAGACTGCCCGGCAGTGGCTGCCCGAGCTGCCGCCGGCAGCGGCGGCCATCACGATCCGCCAGCTGCTCTCGCATACCAGCGGCCTGATCGACTACGAAGACCTGATGGATCCGGCTGACCCTCGGCAGGTGCATGACGCCGACGTGCTGACCCTGCTGTCGCACGAGGACCGGCTGAATTTCGCACCCAGCACGCAGTACCGCTACAGCAACAGCGGCTACGCGCTGTTGGCACTGATCGTCGGCCGCGCGTCCGGGAAAGATTACGCGACCTTCCTGCAGGAGCGCATCTTCCGCCCGCTGGGCATGGCGCATACCGTGGCCCACCAGGACGGCGTGGACACGGTCGCCGCACGCGCCTATGGCTACAGCCGGATCGACGGCCGCTGGCAGCGCACCGACCAGAGCACCACCAGCGCCGTACTGGGAGACGGCGGGATCTATTCCTCGCTGGACGACCTCGCCCGCTGGGATGCGTCGCTGTACGACGACCGCCTGCTGTCGAAGGCCTCGCGCCGGGCGATGTTCAGCCCGGCCACGACCACATCGGAACCGGACGTGCCGCATTACGGTTTCGGCTGGCGCCTGAACGGCCAGGTGCAATGGCACAGCGGCGAGAGCATCGGCTTCCGCAACGTGATCGTGCGCCACCCGGAAAAGCACCTGACCGTGATCGTGCTGACCAACCGCAACGATCCCGAACCCTATCCGCTGGCGCAGAAGATCGCCCAGCGCTGGCTGGACACCCTGCAATGACCCCCGGTTCCTACGCCCTGCTGGGCATCCACCACGCTGCGCTGATCTGCAGCGACTACGCACGCTCGAAGGACTTCTACGTGCGCATCCTCGGCCTGCGCGTGCTGGCCGAGAACCATCGCGCCGCGCGCGACTCCTGGAAGCTGGACCTGGCCCTGCCCGACGGCGGCCAGCTGGAGCTGTTCTCCTTCCCCTCACCACCACCGCGCCCCAGCCGCCCCGAAGCCCAGGGCCTGCGCCACCTCGCGTTCCGGGTGGCTGCACTGGAACCCTTCATCCAGCGCCTGGCCGCGCATGGCGTCGCCTGCGAACCGATCCGCGTGGACGAGTACACCGGCCGCCGTTTCACCTTCTTCGCCGATCCGGATGGCCTGCCGCTGGAGCTGTACGAAGTCGGTTGAGCGTTTTTCAATCGTGATTCATCCATGCACGGCATGGATCTACGTGTCGACCAAGGTCGACACCCACCAAGAGCAGGCCGTTCCATTCCGGCAGATCGCAGGAATCTGTCAGAGGTGGGGCGGTGTGGATGGGCAGGACCGTTGGCGCCATGGATGGCGCCATCGAGCCCCCATGGATGGGTTTACGGCGTGTCCTGCCCACCCACACCGCCCCGCCATCCCACGGATAGCTCGCTGTTGCGGTTGGTTCGGCTGTTGCCGTTGCCTCTGCGGGTGCAGGGCGCAGCCCCGCAAAGCCCCCCCTTCCCCATACCCCGCCGAATGGGTATACAGTCGACCCGTACCGGCACCGTGCCGGAATGAACCCTGGGAGGGGACCATGCGCAAGACCTTCAAGACCCTGCTGCTGGCACTGCCGCTGTGCCTGGCCGCGCTCTCGGCGCAGGCCGCCGATGGCGCCGCCGGCCGCTGGAAGACCATCGACGACAAGACCGGCAAGGTGAAGTCGATCGTCGAGATCACCCAGGCCGCCAACGGCACCCTGACCGGCAAGGTGGTCGACATCCTGCACTCGGACAAGGGCCCGAACCCGGTCTGTGACGGCTGTGAAGGCGCCAACAGGAACAAGCCGGTGAAGGGCATGACCATCCTCTGGAACCTGAAGGCCGACGGCGCCAACAAGTGGTCCGGCGGCACCATCCTCGATCCGGCCAATGGCAAGACCTACAAGTCGAAGATGGAACTGCAGCCCGGCGGAACCAGGCTTGACGTGTCCGGCTGCATCGCCTTCATCTGCCGCGCGCAGACCTGGCAGCGCGAATAAGCGCCTCCCGCTTCACCCCCGTGACCCGGCCCCGGCCGGGTCACCTCGTTGCGGGCATGCGATACTCTGCGGTTCCCCTCGGCTTCACCCCGCGACCATGACCCGTACCGCGCTCGTCACCACCGCCCTGCCCTACGCCAACGGCCCGCTGCACCTGGGCCACCTGGTCGGCTACATCCAGGCCGACATCTGGGTGCGTGCGCGGCGAATGAGCGGCGGCAAGGCCTGGTTCGTCTGCGCCGACGACACCCACGGCACGCCGATCATGCTGGCCGCGGAAAAGGCCGGGGTCACCCCGGAAACTTTCATCGCCAACATCCAGGCCAGCCACGAACGTGACTTCGCCGCCTTCGGCGTGGCCTTCGACCACTACGACTCGACCAATTCGGCGGCCAACAAGGCGCTGACCGAGCAGTTCTACCTGAAGCTGGAAGCGGCCGGTCACATCAGCCGCCGTTCGGTGGCGCAGTTCTACGACCCGGCCAAAGGCATGTTCCTGCCCGACCGCTACGTCAAGGGCATCTGCCCGAACTGCGGCAGCCCCGACCAGTACGGCGACAACTGCGAAGTCTGTGGCGCGACCTATGCGCCGACCGACCTGAAGGAACCGCGTTCGGTGATCTCCGGTGCCACGCCGGAAATGCGCGATTCGGAGCACTTCTTCTTCGAGGTGGGCCACTTCGACGCGTTCCTGCGCGAATGGCTGACCGGCGACGTCGCCCTGCCGGGCGTGAAGGCCAAGCTCGGTGAGTGGCTCAATGCCGAAGGTGGCCTGCGCGCGTGGGACATCTCGCGCGATGCACCGTACTTCGGTTTCCAGATTCCCGGCCAGCCGGGCAAGTACTTCTACGTCTGGCTGGACGCGCCGATCGGCTACCTGTCCAGCTTCCAGACTCTGTGCGGCAGGATCGGCGAGGACTTCGAAGCGCATCTGCGCGCCGGTACCGCCACCGAGCTGCACCACTTCATCGGCAAGGACATCGTCAACTTCCACGGCCTGTTCTGGCCGGCGGTGCTGCACGGTACCGGCCACCGCGCGCCGACCCGCCTGCACGTCAACGGCTACCTGACCGTGGACGGCGCCAAGATGAGCAAGTCGCGCGGCACCTTCGTGATGGCCCGCACCTTCCTCGACGCCGGCCTGGAACCGGAAGCGCTGCGCTACTACTACGCCGCCAAGTCCGGCGGAGGCGTCGACGATCTCGACCTGAACCTGGGTGACTTCATCGCCCGCGTCAACGCCGACCTGGTCGGCAAGTTCGTCAACCTGGCCAGCCGCTGCGCCGGCTTCATCAGCAAGCGCTTCGACGGCCAGCTGGCCGCGCAGCTGCCTGATGCCGCGCAGTACCAGCGCTTCGTCGACGGCCTGGCGCCGATCCGTGAAGCCTACGAGCGCAACGACCCGGCCGCGGCGATCCGCCTGACCATGACCCTGGCCGACGAAGCCAACCGCTACATCGACGACGTCAAGCCGTGGGTCATCGCCAAGCAGGAAGGCGCCGACGCGCAGCTGCAGGCCGTGTGCAGCCAGGGCCTGAACCTGTTCCGCGTGCTGGTCACCGCATTGAAGCCGGTGCTGCCGGCCACCGCCGCGCAGGCCGAGGCCTTCCTGGCCGCGCCGGTCAACGACTGGACCGAACTGGCGCAGCCGCTGCTGGGCCACCGCATCACCGACTACACCCCGCTGTTCACCCGTATCGACCCGAAGAAGATTGACGCCATGATCGACGCCTCCAAGGACACCCTGCAGCCGGCCGCTGCCGCCGCCCCCGCCGCCAAGACCGAAGCGGTCAAGCCGGCCGCCTCGGCCCCGGCCAAGGACGACGCAAAGAGCGCCGACGCCCCGGCCTACATCGGCATCGACGATTTCGCCAAGCTCGACCTGCGCATCGGCAAGGTGCTGGTCTGCGAGTTCGTGGAAGGTTCGGACAAGCTGCTGCGCTTCGAACTGGACGCCGGCGAGCTGGGCAAGCGCCAGATCTTCTCCGGCATCCGCGGCAGCTACGGCGAGCCGGAAACGCTGGTTGGCCGCAGCGTGGTGTTCATCGCCAACCTGGCCCCGCGCAAGATGCGCTTCGGCCTGAGCGAAGGCATGATCCTGTCGGCCGGTTTCGACGGCGGCGCACTGGCGCTGCTGGACGCCGACAGCGGCGCACAGCCGGGCATGCCGGTCCGCTGATGCCTGCAGCGGGCGTGGTTGCGGCCACGCCCGCCGGCAGCACCGGCCACAGGGCAACGCGATGGGAGGCAACGGAATGGAACTGGCGCTGTTCGACTTCGACCACACCGTGACCACCTGCGATACCTACGGCCGTTTCCTGCGCCGCGTGGCCACCGCCGAACAGCTGGCACAGGCGTGGTGGAAGATTGGTCCATGGCTGGCCGCGTACAAGCTGAAACTGATCTCGGCCGAGCGCATCCGCGCGCGCGTCACCCGTTTGACCTTCAGCGACCGCCACAGCGATGACATCGCCACGCTGGCCGCCGGCTTCTCGCGTGAGTTCCTGCCCGACGTGGTGCGCCCGGAAATGCTGGAGCAGATCCGCTGGCACAAGGAACAGCAGCACACCGTGGTGATCGTGTCCGGCTCGCTGGACCTGTACCTGCGGCCATGGTGCGAACAGCTGGGCCTGCAGTTGATCTGCAACCGGCTGGAGAGCCAGGACGGCCGCCTCACAGGCCGTTATGCCGGTGGCGACTGTGGCCCGCGCAAGGTTGAGCACATCCGTCGCCAGTTCGACCTGTCGCGCTACGTGCGCATCCATGCCTACGGGGACAGTTCCGAAGACAAGCCGATGCTGGCCCTGGCCCACGAGCGCTGGTTCCGTGGCAAACCCCTGAAATGACCCCAACGCGCAGCCTTCGCCACGCATGAGCCTGATCCCGCCCCTGACCGAACGCCTCGACCGCCTGCTGCCGCAGACCCAATGCGGGCAATGCGGCTACGACGGTTGCCGCCCGTATGCGCAGGCGATGGCTCGCGGCGAGGCAGGCGTGGACCGCTGCCCGCCGGGCGGAGATACCGGTGCGCGCGCACTGGCGCAGCTGCTCGGAGTACCTGCCATTCCCTTCGATCGATCGCGCGGCGAGCACAAGGCGCCGCAGGTGGCGCTGATCGTGGAAGCCGACTGCATCGGCTGCACCAAGTGCATCCAGGCCTGCCCGGTGGACGCCATCGTCGGCGGCGCCAAGTACATGCACACGGTAATCGCCGATCTGTGCACCGGCTGCGAGCTGTGCATCCCGCCATGCCCGGTGGACTGCATCGAGCTGGTGCCGCTGTAACGGGGTCAGATCCGCTTTCCTGAGCGAAAAGGATCTGACCCCATTCAATCGTTACGGTACTGCCGCCGTCACCACGATCTCGACCTTCCAGTCAGCGTGGGCCAGCTTGGCCTCGACCGTGGCACGTGCCGGGGTCGCGCCTTCAACCACCCACTCGTCCCACGCCTTGTTCATGCCGTCGAAGTCGGCCATGTCGGCCAGGAACACTTCGGCGCGCAGCACGTGCTGGCGGTCACTGGCGACCAGCGCCAGCAGCTTGTCGATCTCCGCCAGCACCTGCCGGGTCTGGCCGGTGATGTCCTGGCTGGTGTCTTCCGGAATCTGGCCGGAGAGGTAGGCGACCTTGTTGTATACGGTCATTTCGGACATGCGCGGTCCGACGTCGTAACGCTCCATCATGGGCGTGGCTCCTGCGGTTGATCAGGCCTGCATTGTCCTCCAAACCGGTCGACGGTGGGTGCACGGGTACCCTCCGCGACAGTCACTACCGGGCTCCGACGGTCCCACTGGTCAAATGACGATGACAGGCGCACGATGCGCCACGCCCGCGTTGACACCGCCCTCGCCCCTCCTGCCGCACCCTTGCGCCGATGACCGCCCCCGTCGATTCCACCACTGCCCCTTCCACGCCAACCTGGAAGCGGGTTGCCACCATCGTCATCCCGCTGCTGATCCTCGCCCTGGCCCTGCACGGCCTGGCCAATGAGTTCGACGAGCACGGCTATCGTGCGATCCGCCAGGCGTTCCGGCAGCTCAGCGGCACGCAGATCGCGCTCACCGTGGTACTCGGCCTGGCCAGTTACGCCTGCCTGATCGGCTTCGATGCCATCGGCCTGCGTCGCAGCGGCATCCGCGTGCACCCGGCGCGCGTCGGCATCACCGCGTTCCTTGCGCACACGCTGGGCCAGACCGTGGGCTTTGCCGCGTTGACCGGTGGCGCGGTGCGCCTGCGCGGCTACCGCAGCGCCGGCCTGGACCTGGCGCAGATCGGCCAGGTGGTGCTGATGAGCACGCTCGGTTTCGTATTCGGTGCATGGCTGTTGATCAGCGTGGCCCTGTGCATGGAACCCGCCGCGGCAGCGTTGGCATTGCCATTGAATCCCGATGCCGTGCGCATCGTCGGCATCGTTGCCCTGCTCGCCTATCTCGGCACCGTGCTGCTGGTCGGCCGCGACGGACGGCAGTTCAGTGTGCTCGGTCACGCCTTGTGGCTGCCCGATCGCCGCACCATGATCGGTGTCACCGTACTCAGCGTCATCGAGCTGGTGCTGGCCAGTGCCGCGTTCTATGTGCTGCTGCCAGACTCCACGCCGACCGGCCTGCCGGGCTTCGTCGGCCTCTACCTGGTGGCAGTGCTGGCCGGCCTGGTCTCCACCGTGCCCGCAGGCCTGGGTGTGTTCGAGTGGAGCCTGCTGAAGCTGTTGCCGCAGGTGGCACCGGCAGCGGTGCTGGCGGCAGCGCTGATCTACCGTGTCACCTACTACGTGCTGCCGCTGCTGCTGGCCACCCTGCTTGCCCTTGCGCCCGCCCTGCGTCAGCCGCTGCAGGCCAGCGCCGGGGCAACCCGTGCTGGCTGGAACGCGCTGCGCCCATGGCTGCCGCAGATCATCGCACTGGCGGTATTCAGCATCGGCGCCGCGCTGGTCATCGACGGCACGCTGCCGACGCCACGCCGTCACCTGGTGAACGCCTCGCTGCCGATCCTGGAAACCTCGCACCTGATCGGCAGCCTCAGCGGCGTCGCCCTGCTGCTGATCGGCCAGGGCCTGGCCCGACGCAGCCACGCCGCGTGGATGCTGGCAATGGCGGTGTGCGTGATCACCCCGTTGCCGCTGTGGCTGCGCGGTGGCCAACTGTTGATCGCCGTCTCGGCAGTGCTGGTGGCGATGGCGCTGTGGGCCGCACGTCGCGAGTTCTACCGCCAGGGTGCGCTGCTGGACGAAGCCTGGTCGTGGCCGTGGCTGCGCAATCTCGGCCTGGTGCTGGTCGCGGTCACCTGGCTGCTGTTCTTCACCTACAGCCATGTCGAGTACCAGAACGAGCTGTGGTGGCAGTTCGCGGTGTCGGGCAACGCACCGCGCGCGCTGCGTGCATTGCTGGTGGTAGCCATCGCGCTGGTGATGTTCGGCCTGGCGCGGCTGCTGCACAGCACCCGCAGCCCGCTGCCGGCCGCCGACGAAGCCACGCTGCAATCACTGGCGCCGGTATTGGCCGGCGCCACCGATACCCAGGCCTGCCTGGTACTGACCGCCGACAAGGCGGTGCTGCGCGATGATGCGAAACAGGGCTTCGTGATGATGCAGCGCTACGGCGGTTCGCTGATCGCGATGGGCGACCCGGTCGGCCCGCCTGACGTGGCGCGCGCGCTGATCTGGCGCTTCCGCGAGGAAGCCGACCGGCTGGGCCTGCGCCCGGTGTTCTACCAGGTGGGCGAGACCTACTGGCAGACCTACCTCGACCTGGGCCTGGGCCTGGTCAAGCTGGGCGAGGAAGCGATGGTGCCGCTGCATGATTTCGGGCTGGAAGGTCGCGAACGCGCCGATCTGCGCCAGGCCTGGAACCGTGGCAAACGCGGCGGCCTGTCCTTCCGCGTGGCACCGGTGGAGGAAATTCCCAGCCTGCTGCCGCGCCTGCACGCAATTTCCAATGCATGGCTGGAAGACAAGGCCGGCGATGAGAAGGGCTTCTCGCTGGGCAGCTACGACCCCGACTACCTGGTGCGCTTCCCGGTAGCGCTGGTCGAGGCCGAAGGCCAGATCGTGGCGTTCGCCAACCTGTGGCAGGCACCGGCCGGCGCCGAGCTGTCGGTCGACCTGATGCGCCACGTCAACGAAGCACCGAAGGGCACGATGGACTTCCTCTTCATCGAACTGTTCCTGTGGGGCCGCGCGCAGGGTTATGCGCGTTTCTCGCTGGGCATGGCGCCGTTGTCCGGTCTGGCCCAGCATCGGCTGGCCGGTCGCTGGAACCGCCTGGCCGGCCTGCTGGCGCGGCATGGCGAACGCTTCTATGGCTTCAGTGGCCTGCGCCGCTTCAAGTCGAAGTTCGATCCGCAGTGGCGGCCTCGCTATCTCGCGGCGCCCGGCGGCATGCATCTGCCGGCCGCGCTGCTGGATGCCACGCGCCTGATCTCGCTGGATCCGCGGCGGAACTGAAGCCGCGATGCGTCAGGCATGGCTTGACGCTACGCCCCGCCCTTGAGGATCACTTCGGCCAAGCGATCGTAGTCCCCCCCGAAATGGTGATCGCCCGGCAGCTTCACCTTCCGCACGCCGTCATTGGCCGGCAGGTCCGGGCACAGTGCGTCCTCATCCTTGTCGCCGTACACGCACAACGTTTTTTCCGCCGGCAGCCTGGCCACTTCCGGCGCGATCGGCAGGCCGTCGCCGCCACCGCCCAGCCAGTTGCTGACATGGAATTCGAAGTCGGCCTTCCTGCCCACCGACAGAAGCACGATGCGCTCCAGCGCCTCGCGGGTACCGGCGTCGAGCTGGTTGATCGTGGCCGGCAGCACGTCGGCGCCCTGCGAGAAACCGATCAGCATCACCTTGTCGCGGTGCCACTGCTGGCGGTAGTGGTCGATGATCTTCTGCAGGTCGCCCGCAAAGCCCTTCGGTGTGCGCTCGCTCCAGAAGTAACGCAGCGAATCGATGCCGACCACCGCCACGCCATGCTCGTTGAGTGACGACGCCACGTTCTTGTCCAGGCCAGCCCAGCCACCGTCGCCGGAGACGAACACCGCCAGCGTATCGCCGTTGCCGGTCGCCGGCATTTCCACCACCGGCAGGCCCTTCAGTGCAGCAGGCGGGGGGGCCAGGCTGACGCCGGCCTGCGCGCCGATCACCCGTGCCGCAGCCACCAGGCCCGGTGACGCATCACCGCGCGCAGTGCGCTTGAACTCGCGCGCCATGGCGACCTGCTGCACGAACTGGTTGGCCCGGCCCACCTTGCAGCCGTGATCACCTGCCGCGCTCAACCACGGAAAATTCAGTTCGGCAGGCTGCAGCCTGTTGTGCTTCACACCATCGCCGCAGACCATGCGCTGGTGGTTGTGGTCCGGGCAGAAGCCGGTGGTGAGTACACCGGCGAACACCTGGGTATCGGCCTGCGCCGCGAGCGAATAGGCCATCTCGGCACCTTCGCCATCACCGCCGACCAGCGGCAGGTGGTAGCCGGGCAGATGCAGCGAGGCTTGCAGCCAGCGTGAGAAATTCTCGACGTCACCGGAACCGAACGAACAGGTCGGGTCCCCCTCGCGCTTGAGCACACCGCGCAGGTGCGCAATGTCCACTGCCGCGACCAGCGCGCCATCGGCACGCAGGGCCTCGATCGGCAGGCGGCTGGTGTCACCGCCGGCCGTGGGTTCGTGGAACCAGATCACCACCCGTTGCGGCGTGCCGGCCGGCATGTGCACCGGAATCTGCTCGAACCGCCCATGGCTGAACTGCTGCGGGGTCACGGCCGCCGTCGCCGGCAGCGCGGCCAGCGCCAGTACCACACCCATTGCCCTGCCCAGCCCTGCACGCTTCATATCGCATCCCCGATGGAATGCGCACACGATACGCCGCCGCCGCGTGCACGGCACGTACCTGCGCAGGCCGTTGGGGATTCAGTGGGCCGCGGCCTGGCGGCTGCGACGGTACAGGGCCATCGCCAGATACAGCAGCCAGCCAACGATCACCGCGATCACCACTTTCTGTCCCAGCCCACGCGGTGGTCCACCACGCCACAGCACATGCAGCCACAGCAGCACGAAGGCCAGCCATGCCCAGCCCCAGAGCAGGCCCGCGGCGGACTGCCAACCCGGTTCGCGGCGCAGGTACCAGGCCTGCAACAGCATGCCGACGCTGGCACACAGGAACGCCGTGTTGGCTGCCAGTCCATGGATGAACGGTGCCAGCAGCGGCGTCGCTTCAGGCAGCCAGCTGTCGCCGATCGCCACCGTCGCCAGGCCCAGCGCGGAAACCGTGAACAGCAAGGGGGCGGCCGCACTGCGCCGCGGGCCGATGCTGCCGCGATACAGCGCAATGCCAAGTGCGGCAATGGCCAGCGCCAGCAGGCAGTAGGCAGCACGCAACGCCAGCCCCCACGGCCCGTGCAGGTACAGGCTCAAGGTCGCCCGCACCCAGTCCAGATCACTGCGCGCGACCTGGGTCCACAGCGCGGTGGCCACGAACAGCAGCAGCGCCACCAGTGCCAGCACCGCCGCCGGGCGCGCACGGCTCATGGTGCGGCCTCGGGATGCCGCGTCTTCCACTCGGCCAGTGCCTTGCGGTAGCGCTGCAGCTCATCGGAATACAGGTCCAGCACGCATAGCGGGCAGCCACTGCCGCAGCACTCGTTGGGACCGGGCTCTTCCGGTGGCAGCGGGCGGGGATCGGGATCAGGAACGGACACGGTCGGAAACAACAATCATTGGAAACAGGACACCAGTGTACCGGGCCGGCTCAACCACCCAGTTGGCGACGCAGGTTGTCACGGGCGGCCGCGTCCAGGCGCTGGTGGAAGAACTCACTGAGGAAGATCCGCGGTGCGCGCAGCAGGCCCTGCAGGAATCGGCGACGGCCGACACGGTACAGGAAGCCGGGCACCACGCCCTTGTATTCTTCGGCCACGCCACGGTCATAGGCGGCGAACACCGGCTCCGGTGCAGCCAGGATCGCCATGTCGCAGTCCAGGAACAGCGCCGCCTCGGCATCCACATCCTCCGGACCCAGCGCGCCATGGCGGGCGGTCAGCAGGATCAACTGCTCCACGCGAGCAGCGTCGACACCGGCAAGCGCCGGCGCCTGTGCGATCGCCTGCAGGGCCAGCTGCGCCGAACGCGCCTCGTTGTCCTTGCGCCCCGCCTGGTAGATCGCGTCGTGATAGAGCACGGCCAGATAGATCTCGGCCGGCTGCTTCCAGCCGGGGCCGTCGGCCACCTCCTGGCAGTGCTGCAGCACCGCGCGCACATGGCCGAAGTGGTGGTAGGCGCGTGGCGGCGTGGCATAGCTGTCCTGCAGCGCCTGCCACTGCGCCGGGGCAAGCGTCAGCGGTGAGAAGTCCATGCCCGGATCATCCCGCCTGTGCCGGCGCCGGGCAAGCTGGCGGTTTTTTCACCACACACTCACAACGCTTGCCAGGCGAGGCCCGGAGCCAGTTGTCCACAGCTTTGTCGCGCGCTGGTCCACATCGGTTGTGGATGAACGCGGCGCCGACCAACGGTCGCTGCAGCTGGGCATCCATGGGAATACACTCGCCCCAGGCGGGAGCGCCCGCCGCTGCCGGGAACCGTCATGTACCGTTCTGCCGCCCATTGCCTCACCCTTTCGCTGCTGGCCTTCTGTGCTCCTGCCTTCGGCGCAGGCCAGGCACCGCCCGCCGACGTGGTGACGACCCCGACCATCACCGTGTCGGCCGCACGCGTGCCGACCCCGGAAGAAGTGTTCGCCATTCCCGCGGACCTGCGTGCGATGCTCCAGAAGCAGGTGATCCAGCGCAGCTACTCCCGCGACCAGCGCCTGCAGGCGCTCGTGGAGATGATCTTCGACCAGCACGGGCTGGACCTGCAGTACGACGCCAATGCGACCTACACCGTCAGCGATATCTGGCAGCACCGCCGCGCCAACTGCCTGGCCTTCACCCTGCTGTTCGTGACGCTTGCGCGGGAGGCGGGCATCCAGGCCCGCGTGCAGGAAGTCGGGCAGGTGGTGTCCTGGTACCAGGACCAGAACGCGGGCGTGGTCTACAGCGTCGGCCACGTCAATGCCGGCGTCGATGTCGGCGGGCGTTTCGGTACCGTCGACCTGGATCGCAATGTGCTCTATGACCGCCGCGGGCCGGTTCCCGTCAGCCGTGCGCGGGCATTGGCGCATTTCTACAACAACCGGGGTGCGGAGCGCCTCGCCGACGGTGACTTCGGCGGCGCGCGTGCATTCTTCGACGCATCCGTGGCTCAGGACAGCGGGTTCGCTCCAGTGTGGAACAACCTCGGCGTGCTCGACCACCGCGAAGGCAACAACGAGGCGGCGCGGCAGGCGCTGGACCGGTCGCTGCAGCTGGACGGCCGCCAGGATGCCGCACTGACCAATGCCTCCGCGCTGTTCCGCAGCCTGGGCTTGACCGCGCAGGCGCAGTCACTTGAGCGCCGGTTGAAATCGGTGCAGCGCGAAGACCCGTTCGCGCAGTACATGTTCGGCGCCAAGGCCGAACGGGCCGGCCAGCTGGACCAGGCGATCCGCTATTACCGGCAGGCCGTGCGCCTGTATGACACCGCGCATCAGTTCCACTTCGGGCTGGCGCGGGTCTATTTCCTGGCTGGCCAGCTCAAGCGCGCCGATCGCGAACTGCTGCGTGCACAGGAACTGGGGGGCGCGCCGGAGCAGGCGCGCTACCAGGCCAAGCTGGACAGCCTGGCCCGCTGGCGCGCGCAGCAGCAGGCCAGGCGCTGAAGGTGATCAGGCCTTCTTGAGGAAGCAGGTCTTCAGGACCAGGCCCTTGATCTTGTCCGAGTTGCCTTCGATGTGCTCGGCATCATCCTCGACCAGGCGGATGTTGCGGATCACGGTGCCCTGCTTGAGCGGGATCGAAGACCCCTTCACCTTCAGGTCCTTGATCACGGTGACGGTGTCGCCGGCCTGCAGGGTATTGCCGTTGCTGTCACGCACGACCAGGGTGGAACCGGCGCTTTCCTCGGCGGTCCATTCGAAACCGCAGTCGGCGCAGATCCACAGCGCACCATCGGCGTAGGTGTTTTCCAGGGTGCACTGCGGGCAGGCGGGGGCAGAAGACATCAGCAAATACCTCAAAGTGAATCAACAGCCGCCATTGTAACCGGCCGGCTTCCCCGGCCCTTTTCCGGGCGGGCTCCGGGCTGCCCACTGGACCCGGACCAGAACAGCACGCCCGCTGGAACTTGCAGTCGGCGGCGAACTGCAGCAGAGTGCGCGGCCCCTGATCGCCCCCGGAACTCCCCATGCGCCTCGGCATCGACTTCGGTACCAGCAACTCCGCCGCCGCCATCGTGCATGAGGGAAAACTGCTGCCGATCCGCTTCGGCGATGCCGAGCAGTTCCGCACCAGCGTGTATTTCCCCGGCGTGGTGCCCGATCCGGACGACTTCCAGCTCGATGACGGCCAGGAACACCAGCTGCAGCAGATGATCGACAGCGCCGCGCGCGCAGCCCGTGCCGCCGGCCAGGAACGCACGCCACAGGCACTGCGCCGCGAAGCCCTGCGCGCACTGCGCCGGGAATGGATGGAAGCCCGCGCCGGCAAGGAACGCAGCGCCAGCGACCTGCTGCAGAACGCGGTCTACGGCGATGACGCGCTGGAAGCCTATTTCGAGGAACACGAAGGCAACCTGGTGCAGAGCCCGAAGTCGATGCTGGGCTACAACCTGCACCCGCGCGCGAAGCAGACCATCACCGGCATCGCCGCACACATCCTCGAGCACATCCGCCTGACCGCCAGCGCCCAGCTCGGCCAGCCGCTGCGTGCCGCCCTGCTCGGCCGCCCGGTGCAGTTCCGCAGCTCGATCGGTGCGGCCGGCAACGACCAGGCGCTGGACATCCTGCGCGAGGCCGCCACCCAGGCCGGCTTCGACCAGATCGATTTCCTCGAGGAACCGGCCGCGGCGGCCATGCATTACCACGCCGAAAGCCGCGAGCGGCACCAGGCGGTGATCGTCGACATCGGTGGCGGTACCACCGACATCGCGCATGCCGAAGTCGGCGGCGACGACGCCCCGCGCATCCACCGCGCCTGGGGCATCGCCCGCGGCGGTACCGACATCGACCTGGCGCTGAGCCTGTCCAGCTACATGCCGCTGTTCGGCCGCGGCATCACCCGCGTGCCCGCCCACCACTACGTGGAAGCGGCCACCGTGCAGGACATGACCCGCCAGCGCGAGTTCCGCCTGCACAAGTACGACCATGTGGACGCACCGTGGGGCGACCGCCTGCAGGCGCTGCAGGACATCGGCAACACCGCGCGGCTGTACCGCGACGTCGAACGCGCCAAGATCGCCCTCAGCGCCGCCAGCGAGCACCGCAGCACACTGGACTACATCGCCCGCGACCTGCATGCCGACAGCAGCGCCGATGGCCTGGCCGCCGCCGCCCATGGCTACCTGGAGCAGATCCGGGAACTGCTGGCGCAGGTCCGCAGCGACATCGGGGGCGACCCGGATGCGGTGTTCCTCACCGGCGGCATGTCCCGCGCCGGTTACCTGCGCCAGGCCGTGGCCGAGGCCTTCCCGGGCGCCCGCATGGTCCACGGCGAGCCCTCGCTGGGCGTGGTCCAGGGCCTGGCCTTGGCGGCAGCCAGCCAGGATTAACAAAACGTTACGCGGTCTAAGTTACTCTTGGTCGGCTAGAACTCCGCTGCACCTTCCACCGGCCACGCCGGTGTGTGTCCACGGTGCAGCCTGGCCCGCCCTGCGGGCCTAGCGGCCATGCCTTCCTGGCTCGTTCATGGTCCGCGCAGCACCTGAGCCGCCATCGAGACCCGCTTTGGGCACCCGCCAGGCCCCTGTGGCCTTACAACCTGACGCAGCACCTGCACCCATCGACTGCCGCCGTTGTGACGCGGTCTGTTGCCGGCTGCCCGTGCTGCTGCAGCCCGGCGACCACGTGCCTGGCCAGTTCCTGTCACGCGACACCCACGGCCGTGCCGTGATGGCGCGCAACGAGGAAGGCTGGTGTGCGGCGATCGATCCCTATCACCTGCGCTGCACGATCTATTCGCAGCGCCCGGCGATCTGCCGCCAGTTTTCGATGGGCGGCGATGACTGCCGCCGCGAGCGGCAGGACTACCTGCGCCAGGCCGATGCCTGGGCGCTTTCCTCCCCTTCCACCTGACAGGAGCAACCATGCCCCGCAAGGCAAAGACCCCCGCGAAGGCCAGCAACAGCATCCGCAGCGAACGCAAGGGCGCGGCCGCCAGCACCGTGGTCAGCAGCGATTCGATCGCTTCGGACCTGGCAGCGTTCCGCAAGGCCGGTGGCAAGATCGAAGTCCTCGGCACCACCTGGGCACTGAAGAAGGCCAGCTGACCCAACACTGACCGCGGCGGCGCTGCCGCCGCGGCCTGCCGGATTGGGCTCAGCGGTCAAGGCGTACCCGCACACTGCCCGAATGCGACTGGATGCGGATGTCACCGTCGCCGCCGCCCAGCCGCGTATCGAGGTGGCTGCCCGGCCCATAGCGCGGCCGCTCCACCTGCCCGGCATCGCTGTTGATCGACCCGCTGAAGCTGTTCACCGACAGCTGTGCCGACACCGTGCGCGGCAGGCTCAGCGTGACCGAGGCACTGACCGATTCGACATTGATGCGGCCACCGGGTGCCAATCCGGCTGCTGCCAGATCGATGCTGCCCGAGACGGTCTCCACCGCCAGCCGCTGCACGCGCCCGGCGTCCACTTCGACCCGGCCAGACACCGTCTGCGCACCGATATCACCGGATACCCCGCCGCCGGCCTCGATCCGGCCACTGACCGTGTTCACGTCCAGCTTCGGCGTCTGCAGGCGTGCACTGACGCTGCCACTGACCGTGTTGAGCTTGCTGTCGCCACTGCGGCCAGCTGCGCTCAGGCTGCCGCTGACCGTGTCGGCCTGCAGCCGTCGCACATCGATGCCACTGATGTCCTGGCTGGCGCTGACCGTGCTCAGCAGCAGCTCCACCGAGCGCGGCACGTTCAGCACCAGCGTCGCGCCACCATTGTTGCTGCGGCGCGGATATTCGATCTCCCAGCGCACCCGGTTGGCGCTTTTCTCCTGGCGCAACTGCAGGCCGTCGCTGAGCGTGCCGGTGAGCTGCACGTCATTGCGGTCCCAGCCACGCACGGTCACCTTGCCGGCCACGTTGCTCAGCTCGATGCGACCGCCCGCGGCCAGGGTGTGGCGCTCGTCGATGCGGGTGTCGGCCAGTGCTACGGCAGGGGCCAGCAGCAGCGCGACACAGCAGGAAATCAGGGTTCGGGTCATGGGGGTCTCCTCAGGTCGTCAAGCCAGACTCGGCGGCATAGGCCGCCTGCCGGGTCAGTTCCAGCCGCAGCGCATAGGTGCGCTTGAGCTGGCCAAGCAGGTGCGGCGCACGCGGGTCCTGCGCCAGGGCGGCACGGATCTGCGCCGCGCTTTCATCCAGTTCGTGCAGGGCCGGCTGCCATTCCGGCGCCCGTCCATCGGGCAGCGAAGCAACGGCCTGCTGGTACTGCTCGGTCATCGCCGCCGCCTGCAGCTGCAGTGCTGAAGGTACCGGCACCTCTGGCTGCGCATGGCGCCACGGCGCCACGGCGTAGACCGCCAGGCTGGCCGCCAACACCGCACCCACCGGCAACCACCAACGCCGACGCGAACGGTTCGGCAGGGCCACCACGTTGTCGCCCGGCGCAGGCGCCGCCTGCGGCGCACGCGGCGGCAGCTGGGCCGAAAGGCGTGTCCAGCCATCGGTGGGTACGTCGCGCTCGCCTGGCAGCGCGCGCAGCCGTGCCAGTAGATCGTGGTCGGAATCGTGGTCGTGTGTATTCATGTCATGTCTCCCAGCCGTGCGCGCAACAGGCCGCGCGCACGATGCAACTGTGCCTTGGAACTGCCGACGGCCATCTGCAGCTGTTCGGCGATTTCCTGGTGTTTCCAGCCTTCGATGTCGTGCAGTACCAGTACCGCACGTGCCCGTGGCGGCAGTGTCGACAGCGCCCGTTCGAGGTCGCGTTCGGTGCCGGCACAGCGGTCGTGTACCGCCAGTTCCTGCAACCCTCCGTCCACTTCGTCGAGGCTGTCATGGTCCTGCCCGGCAGCACGCCCGCGCAGTTCCATCAGCGCGGCGTTGACGCCCAGCCGGTGCAGCCAGGTCGACAGGCTGCTCTCGAAACGGAAGCCCGGCAGCGCCTTCCATGCCTGCAGGAACGCTTCCTGCAGCGCGTCCTCGGCGCGTGCCTGCTGGCCGCCACACAGCCGCCACAGCACAGCGAATACCCGGGGTGCGTGGCGCCGATACAGCAGTTCATAGGCCGCGGTGTCGCCGGCGGCGGCCGCCCGCACCAGGGCGGGTTCGTCGACGGCGTCGTTGGCGGCAGGCAGCGCGGGCATGGTGATGTCGAGCATATCGCTTGGATGCGGCGACCCGGAAAAAGGTTTAGAGCCCATCCACGATCAATGCCATGCAACCTTTTTGATGGCTGCTGCATCCATGGAAGGTCCTTCGCAAAATTGCCGTCCAGGAGTCCTGCCATGTCCAGCCCATCCTGCGCCGCCCTGTTGGTGATCACCGCCTGCGTCCTGCTGCAGGCGCTGGGCCTGTCACTGCAGCTGCGCCCCGACAACGGCCGCGCCTGCCTGCAGCAGCACCGCCAGGAGCTGGTGTGCCTGGCCTGGACCCCGGCGGTCGAATCCCCCGCACGCGCCGGGTAACATCGGGGGCCGTTTCCCCCTCTGTAGTCGCCCCATGATGTTGTCGCTGAAGGATCACCTGCCCGCCTGGACCCACCCGTGGCTGAACTACGCCGGCGTCGCCGTGCAGATCGTACTGGTGCTGCTGGTTGCGTGGCTCCTGCGCGTGCTCGCCCGTCGCCTGATCCGCCGCTTCGCCGAGCACTACACGCTGCCGCCCGAAATGGTGATGGGTGCACGCCGGATCATCAGTTTCGTGGTCTATTTCAGTGCCCTGCTTTACATCCTCAGCCTGCTCGGCGCGAAGCCGTCGGTGCTGTGGACCGCGTTTACCGGCTTCGCCGCCGTGGGCGCGGTGGCCTTCTTCGCGGCGTGGAGCGTGCTGTCCAACATCTTCTGCACGCTGTTGATCTTCACCACCCGCCCGTTCCGCCTGCACGACTACATCGAGGTGCTGGAGAACGGCGAGAAGCCGGGCCTGAAGGGCCGGGTGATCGACGTGAACCTGATCTACACCACGCTGCAGGAGACCGGCGACGGCCACGAAGGCACGGTGCTGCAGCTGCCGAACAACCTGTTCTTCCAGCGCACGGTGCGCCGCTGGCGCGACCCGGCACAGGCGCCTGGTGGCATCCAGGGCGACGGTTGAGGGTGGGGTTTTCGGCAGGGCTGCGCCCTGCACCTGCTTGGAGCAACGGCAACGGCAACGGCAACAGCAAAAGCAAAAGCTGGCATTCCGTGGGGTGGCGGGGCGGTGTCGGAGTGCGGGGACGCCGCAAGTACGTCCTTGTAGGCTTGGCAGCCGCATCCATGCGGCTGACACCCCGCACTCCGACACCGCCCCACCTCCGACAGATTTCCGCGATCGGGTAAATCCCGCCGTGCGTGGATAAATTTCCATCGAAATCGAAAATTTCGATATCGGAATGATTTGAGCCGAGCATGGCTCGGCTCTACAGAAGAACGGACAGATCGCGGAAATCTGTCGAAGGCGGGGTGGGTCCGGTTGAGGGGGCGTGAGCCGCATGGATGCGGCGACCGAGCTTACATGGACGTACTTGCAGCGTCCCCCTCAATCGGACCCACCCCGCCATCCCACGGATAGCACGCTTTTGCCGTTGCCGTTGCCGTTGCTCCAAGCAGGTGCAGGGCGCAGCCCTGCCGAACAACCTTTACCTCAACTGGCTGTCCTTGCTGCCACGCCGGTTGTAGCCGGCATGCGCCTGTTCTTCGTCGTCACGCGCCTGCTGGCACGCCACGCACAGCCGGACACCGGGCACGGCCTGGCGCCGCGCCAACGGGATCGGCGCGTCGCATTCCTCACAGTGCTCCAGACCCGGGCCCTCGCGCAGCTGGCGCCGCGCGCGGGCGATCGCATCGTCGACGGTGGCGTCGATCTGGTCCTGGACCGCGCCGTCTCCCGCCCAACCGGTAGCCATGGCCATCCTCCGCAGGTGTGTCGCCTGATATGGAGACGATACACCCCGGCAAAAAGGCACGCCTTAATGTAGAGCCGAGCCACGCTCGGCTGCTCTTCAGGAAGACGAACAGAGCGCGGATGGGTTCGATCAAGCCGATTGCGACTTAATCCCCTCCGTCCCCTTCTTGTTTACCAGACCAGGTCGTCCGGCACCTGGAACTGCGCGTAGTAGGCGTCGTCCTCGGCGTTGCCGGTGGAGATCTCGGCGGTCGAGCCCGGCTGGCCATGGTCGACGATGATCGCCTCCGGGGCGCGCTCACGCACCTTCTCGGCAGCAGCACGTGGCAGCAGGGCGTAGCCCTCGCCATTGGCGACAATGACCAGCACGCCGACCGACAGCGCCTTGCGCAGCTTGGGGTCGATCAGCAGAGTGCGGATCGCCGCGCCATCGCTGAAGCGGTACTCGTCGTCGCCCTTGTGGGGCACGGCATGGGCCGTGATGATCTGCTTCGCCTGCGCCTTCTGTTCAGCCTGACGGGCCTGGGCATTGCGCTCGGCGGCCAGTGCGCGGTCGCGCTCGACCTTCTCGGCGCGGGCCCGTTCAGCCTCGCGCTGGACGTCGGCCGAGGTCGATTCGGCCTTGCCCTGCCGGGCCTTGGCCTGGGCGCTCGCGGCAGCGCTGGCCTGCGACTTCTTGGCCAGGCCGGCCTTGAGCAATTGTTCCTGCAGCGCGTTGGGCTTTGCCATGGTCGATGCGTACCGCGTGTAATCTTGGATGCTCCATTCTACCGACGCCCCGCCGCCCCTGCATGGCAGTCCTGAAGTACCTCAACGGCTATCCCGAACCCCTGGTCGCCCAGGTCAGCGACCTGCTGGCACAGGGCAGACTCGGCCCCTGGCTGCAGCAGCGCTACCCCGACCCGCACGAAGTGCGCAGCGACCGCCAGCTGTACGACTACACCCAGGACCTGAAGGACCGCTACCTGCGCAAGTCGGTGCCGCTCAACAAGGTCTGCTACGACAACACGCTGGAAGTGATCAAGCACGCGCTGGGCACCCATACCGCCATCTCCCGCGTGCATGGCGGCCGCCTCAAGGCCAGCCGTGAGATCCGCATCGCCACCGTGTTCCGCCAGGCACCGGCCGCGTTCCTGCGCATGATCGTGGTGCATGAGCTGGCCCACCTGAAGGAAGCCGACCACAACAAGGCCTTCTACCAGCTGTGCCAGCACATGGAGCCGGATTACCTGCAGCTGGAGTTCGATACCCGCCTGTACCTGACCGAGCTGGCCAACCGCGGCCAGCGCTGACCGGCCGCAGCAGCTACACTGCGCGCCCCCTGCCTGACCTTTCCGCCATGGAACCGATCCGTCTCGACAAACGCCTGTCCGCTCTGCTCGGCATCCCACGCGGCGAGGCGCGACGCTACATCGAAGGCGGCTGGGTCACGGTCAACGGCGACGTGGTGGAACAGCCACAGCGTCCGGTCGATGACAGCGCGGTGATCGTCGTGGCCGAGCAGGCCAGCGATGAAAAGGCCGAGCGGGTCAGCATGCTGCTGCACAAACCGGCTGGCGTTGCCGCCGAAACCCTGTGCGCGCTGGTCAGCAGTGACAGCCGCAGCGAACTCGACGCCAGCGACATCCGTCCGCTGCAGCGCCACTTCCACGGACTGCAGCTGGCCGCCTCGCTTCCGGCCAGCGACAGCGGCCTGGTGGTGGTCAGCCAGGATCCGGCCACGCTGGCCCATCTGCAGCGCAATCTGGGCCGCACCGAACAGGAATACCTGATTGATGTGGCCGAAGGCGGGCCCGAGCGCGGCCCGTGGCTGATGGCGCGGCTGCAGCAGGAATCGGGCGGCGCCAAGGTCAGCTGGCAGAGCGAGCAGCGCCTGCGCTTCGCGGG
This sequence comes from Stenotrophomonas geniculata, assembly GCF_034508895.1. Taxonomy (NCBI): domain Bacteria; kingdom Pseudomonadati; phylum Pseudomonadota; class Gammaproteobacteria; order Lysobacterales; family Lysobacteraceae; genus Stenotrophomonas; species Stenotrophomonas geniculata. The sequence continues at coordinate 3,145,468 of NZ_CP140571.1, read as the reverse complement.
CAAGGGCCTGACGGCCAAGGGCCTGCGCGTGGCGGTCACCGCTGCCGGCCTGCAGGTGACGGCCGTGCGCCGGCTACGCATTGGCCGTGTGGCACTGGGACCGCTGCCCGCGCGGCAGTGGCGTTACCTGGGCAGCGACGAGCGGTTCTGACCGCGAAGTTCCAGTCATCCGCGCATGGCGTGACATTGCCTGAAGAAGGCATCCACGCATGGCGTGGATCTACTGCAATGAATCTGTTGGCTTTCATCCACGCATGGCGTGGCTCTACCATCGGGGCATGAGCCTGCCCAAGCCCCTGTGGCGACGCCTGCTGCGCGTCGCTGCAATCATCCTCGCCGCGCTGTTGCTGCTGGTCCTGTCCGGGCTGCTGCTGGCCGACCATCTCACGCCACGGGCGCAGGGCGCACCCTCGCATGTGCTGCCACTGCAGCCGGCGCAGACCCGCATCGACCAGGAAATCGTGCCGCTGCAGGACGCACACCCCGGACAGTCCGGCGTGGCGTTCCTCAGTGATGGCATGGATGCCTTCGCCGCACGCGCGATGATCACCACGCACGCAGGCCGCAGCCTGGACCTGCAGTACTACATCTGGCACGACGACCTGATCGGCCACCTGATGGCCAAGGCGCTGTACGACGCCGCCGAGCGCGGTGTGCGCGTGCGCATCCTGCTTGACGACATGAACGCCCAGGACAAGGACGCGCTGATGATGGCGCTGGACCGGCACCCGAACATTGAAATCCGCCTCTACAACCCGTTCCGAAACCGCAGCGGCATCGCGCGCACGCTGGAACTGGTGCAGCGCGCTTTCAGCGTGAACCACCGCATGCACAACAAGAGTTGGATTGCCGACGGCCGAGTCGCGATCGTCGGTGGCCGCAACATCGGCGAGGAGTACTTCAGCGCACGCACCGATGTGAATTTCCAGGACCTGGATCTGCTGGTTGCCGGCCCCGCCGTGGAGCAGGCCAACCGCATCTTCGACGACTACTGGAACAGTGAAGCGGCCATACCGGTATCGGCGCTTGCCTTCCATACCGATGCACAGCTGCGCCTGCTGGTCCGCGAATCGGATCACGAAGCGCAGCGCGACGTGGCCCGGCCCTACCTTGCGCGCGTGGCCGAATCGCGCAAACGGCAGCGCCCAAGCCCTGAGCCGCTACATTGGAGCGGTGCAGTGCGCATCGTGTCGGACCCGCCGATGAAGCACCGCAAGGACGATCGCGCTGCCTGGCTGGTGTCGACCCTGATCAGTGAGCTGCAGGCCGCCCGGCACAAGGTCCTGTTGATCTCGCCCTACTTCGTACCCGGCAACGAAGGCCTGGATGGCTTTTCGGCCATGGCCGGGCGGGGCGTGCAGGTCGGCGTGGTCACCAACTCACTGGCCGCCAATGACGTTGCCGCCGTGCACGGTGGCTACATGGGCTACCGCGTGCCATTGCTCGAAGCTGGCGTCCACGTGTACGAACTGAAAGCGCAGGGGCAGTCCGCCGATGCCGGCGTGTTCGGCAGCAGCGGCGCGAGCCTGCATACCAAGGCGTTCCTGGTCGACGACCGCCGCGGTTTCGTCGGTTCGTTCAACCTCGACCCGCGCTCGGCCTATCTGAACACTGAAATGGGCGTGCTGTTCGACGATCCGGTACTGGGCGCACAGCTGCGGGACGAGTACCTGCGCCTGGCCGATCCCAGGCACAGCTGGTGGCTGGCGCTGGACGACCGTCACCGGTTGCGCTGGCTGGAGCGTGAACCACCACCACACTGGGTGGAGGCCGAGCCAGGGGCAACGGCGCGCAAGCGCTGGTTGTCGCGGGTGATCAGCTGGCTGCCGGTGGAATCGCAGCTGTAACGCTCAGGGCGCCGGACCCGCCTCTTCCTGTCCAGCGTCATCGCGTGTTTCCACGCTGCGCCCGTGCAGGCGCCGCCAGATCCAGCGCAGGGCATGCGGCGGCGCCGAAGGCAACTGTTCGAGCAGGGCCAGCATGCGGCTCTGGCTGGCATGTCCATGCCGGCACAGCAGGCTGGCCGCTGCGGCCGCACTGGCCAGGCGCAGGCTGTCAGCCAGCGGGCCATCCGCCTCGGGCGCCAGTGCCTGGTGCACCGGCTCGGGCAGCTCCCAGGCCGCAGCCACGCGTTGCGCCAACGGCAGCGACCACTGCTGGAGCAGCTGCAGCGCCAGCGCCGGCTCCACCGTCTCATCGCGTGCCTGCGCTTCCTGCAGCAGCTGGCGCATCACCAGTGCGGCCCCCAGCCCCTGTACCAGGCCCAGCCACTGGGCGGCGAAGGCATCGCCGAAGGTGACCGTGCGCGCGTGGTCAGCGGCTGCGCGCGAAGCCAGCAGCGCGTGCTCCCAGATGATCGTGCTGAACTGCGGAAACACCTCGCACTGCACCTGCATCACCGGCTGTACCAGCACCGCGCTGATGATCTGTCGCACGCCTTCGGTTCCGACCAGTGTCACCGCCCGCTGCAGGCTTTCCACTGGGCGCTCGTGCACCTTGTAGGCCGGGCTGTTGGCGATGCGCAGCAGGTTGCCGGTCAGCACCGGGTCCTGGCCGATGATCGCCGCCATCACCCGCGCCGATGCCGCATCGTCGTTGACCGTCTGGATCAGCTGCGGCAGCAGCTGCGGGCGGCGCGGCAACTGACGGGCCGCCCAGTCCCGGTCCTGCAGCGCGCGCGCCACCGCCTCGCCCAGTCCCGCGGCCTGCACCGGCGTGGATTCACCGGCCAGGCGCGGGTACAGGGCCAGCGCATGCAGGCCGCGCTGCAGATGTGCAGCGATCTCGGCCGAAGGCAGCGTCTCACCCTGCAGGCTGGCCGCAGCCGCCGCCACCGCCTGTCGCGACACCGCCGCCAACCGGGACGGCGCGGCCCCGGTCGAGCGCGCCAGCCAGCCGCGCAGCGATCGCCACCAGGCCGGCGTCATCGCCGCCCGCCCTGTCGTTGTGGTGCCCTTGCCGTCACTGACCGCCCTGCCTCTTCACGCGAATCCGGCCACCCGCCGTCGTCGCAGCATCGGCCGCACTTTCATCTTCTTTAACCGGAAGGCCGCCGATGTCGACGGCACCGGCCGGGGGAATGGACTAGAATGGCGCCGCGCGACCCGTCCCCCTGCACCGACGACGTCGCTTTTTTTGTTTTGGGACCCTACCGTTCACTGGCCGTTCGCTGCAGTTCGCCGCTGATCGCGCCATCGGAGACGCCATGCTATTCGAAACCCTCGCCACCACCGGCCACGAACAGGTGGTGTTCTGCCACAACCACGACGCCGGCCTGAAGGCGATCATCGCCATCCACAACACCACCCTCGGCCCGGCCTTGGGCGGCGTGCGCATGCGCCCCTACGCCAGCACCGACGAGGCGGTGGCCGATGCGCTACGGCTGAGCCGGACGATGACCTACAAGAATGCACTGGCCGGCCTCAACGTAGGTGGCGGCAAGGCGGTGATCATCGGCGACCCCAAAGTGGACAAGACCGAGGTGCTGTTCCGTGCCTTCGGCCGTTATGTCGATTCCCTGGGCGGGCGCTACATCACTGCCGAGGACGTCGGCACCGACGTCAACGACATGGAGAACATCTACCTGGAAAGCCAGTTCGTGACCGGCGTGCACCAGGTCCATGGTGGCTCCGGCGATCCCGCTCCGTTCACCGCCTACGGTGCGCTGCAGGCACTGATGGCGTCGATGCGCTTCAAGTTCGGCCATGAGGAAGTGGGCAAGACCAGCATCGCTGTGCAGGGCCTGGGCCACATCGGCATGGAACTGGTGAAGCTGCTGCGCGACCGCGGCGCCAAGCTCTACGTCACCGACCTGGACAGCGCGCTGGTTGATCGCGCGGTCAGCGATTTCGGTGCCGAAGCAGTCAAGCCGGATGAGATCCATGAAGTGAACGCCGACGTGTTCGCACCGTGCGCGCTGGAAGGCGCGATCAACGCCGACACCCTGCCGCGGATCAAGGCGAAGATCATCTGCGGCACCGCCAACAACCAACTGTCGAGCCTGGAGATCGGCGACGAGCTGCATGCGCGCGGCATCCTGTATGCACCGGACTATGCGGTCAATGCCGGCGGCGTGATGAACGTGTCGCTGGAGATCGACGGTTACAACCGCGAACGCGCGATGCGCCTGATCCGCAGCATCTACCACAACCTCACCCGCATCTTCGAACTGTCGCAGCGCGAGAACATCGCGCCGCAGCGTGCCGCCGACCGCATCGCCGAGAGCCGCATCCTGTCGATCGGCAAGCTGAAGATGCCGCTGGGCCGCAGCACCCCGCGCCTGGGCAACCTGCGCGGCGGCTGAGCCAGCCGACGTCGCGCCGGGCATGACCCGGCGCGACCTGTCCTTCAGAAGCCGGTGCTGTAGCGCAAGGCTGCCTGCCGCGCACCTTCGCCACCGACGCGCTGGTCGAAGCCCAGGCTCAGGCGGCCATTGCGGCCCCACCACGATTCCAGCGCCACGCCGATCAGCGCACTGCCGCGCGGCGCGTTCCAGCCCGCCAGCGGTGCCCAGGCATCGACGCCGACGAAACTGGCCTGCCAGTCCGCATCCGCACCATCAATCCGTTGCTGCCATTCGGCATGCCCACGCAGCGTCCAACGCCCCCAGGCACGCTCGCCGCGGATACCGGCCAGCATCTGGCTGCGCTGCACGCGATTGGCATCACCCCGCAGGCCGAAACCGAAGCCGCCGAGCTCATTGAAGGCGTCGGTATCCACGCGCGTGGTGCTGGCGCCGACGTAGGGCGTCAACGATGCGCCTGCACGCCCCAGCCGGTACCCGCCCTCCACGCTGGCACTGCTGAAACGGCCGCCATACCGCGCAGAGACGCCATAGGCACCCGCACCGAGCAGCAGCTGACGATCCAGCGCGCGGGTGAACTGGCCGCTGCCGACCTGGGCCAGCGCGTAGCCACGCCCCAGATTCCAGCCCGCGTACAGCTGCGCCTGCGCCTGGCGATCACGCCCACGATCGCCGCCGAAACTGCTGCCACCATTACTTCGGGTCTCGCCAAACGCCACGCCCATCAGGCCGTTGCTGCCCAGTGGCAGATCCTGGCCGGCCATCCAGCCCCGGCTGTCGGCGGCGTTGCCGGCGAAGCTGCCCTGCCCCGCCTCACCCAGCGCGCTCTGCCAGCTACCGCGCAGGCGCGGTGCGGCCTGTACACGATCGAAGCGCTCGGCGATCGCACGCCGCGACATGTCGATGCTGTCGAAGGTCGCCGCTTCGGCACGGGCGTGCGCTTGACCGGACAGGCTCTGCAGGCTGGCGGCCAGGCCCTGCGGGCCACCGCCGGTCCACTGCAGGGCGCCGGCCGCTGCACCAAAGGCCGATCCCTGCAGCCCTGCGTTTTTGTCGAGTGCTGCGAATGCACCTTCCAGGCGCTGTGCTGCCGCCTGGGCGGACGCCCCCAGGCCGCTGGCCGCTGCGGTGACGCTGACCTGGGTCAGGTTCAACCAGGCGTTGTTGCTGTCGTAGCCGTAACTGCTCTGCAGCAACGACAGCCCCTGCAGGCCACTGGAGGTAGCCGGCGTACTGAAGGTGCCACTGAGTCCGCCTGCCGCGTGGATCAGGTCCTGGCGGCTGCCGTTCTGCGGCACGTAGCCGGAAACGAAGCCATGCACGCGCACGCCACCGTCGATCGCGGCATTGCCGGTGACCTGCAGCGCATTGGCGCCCAGTGCGATCATCAGCTGTGCACCGGCCTGCTGGGTGTAGTTGCCCTCGATCGTGCCGGTGGTGTTGCCGGTGGTGAGGAACACGCTGCTGCCGTTGACCACATTGCCGATCACGCGGGGCGTGCCGCCATTGAACTGCAGGCCGGTCGAATCCGGATCGGACTGGCCGAGAATGGTCACATTGGAACGGACCACACCACCGTTCTGCAGCGACAGGATGCCGCGTTCGATGCGGGTGGCGCCGGTGTAACTGTTGTTGCCGGCCAGCACCAGGGTGCCCCCGCCCTGCTTGACCAGGCCGCCGCTGCCGACGATATCGTTGCGCCACGCCGAGCCGGTCGAAGCAAGATCCACGTTGGCGACCACATCCCCCCAGTCGAAACGGCCCGGACCGTTGATCGCACGGCCGATGTCGAGCAGGCCGTAGCCGAACACCGGATCCACGCCCGGCGCGCCGATGTCCTTGGCGGTGCCCAGCAGGGTCTGCCGCACCAGATCGTTGCTGAAGTACGGGAAGCGCTCCCAGACCAGCGCCGCCGCGCCGGAAATCAAGGGCGCCGCAAATGACGTGCCGTAGTTCCAGTAGTAGCTGCCACCATTGGCATCGGGATAGACCGCGCTGCCTGGCGCCGCAAGGCAGTACCGGGCTGCCTGGCCGCAGGCATTGGCATAGCTGGCCAGCGTACCGGGCGCATACGGATCCACGGCGGTGGCCACCAGCCAGCCGCGCTCCAGATCGGCGGCCGGCAGCGTGCCGGCCACGCCCTGCTGGCTGGGCAGCGCGGCCAGGCTGCTCGGTTCGCTGCGGCCATCATTGCCCGCGGCAAACACCACCAGCCCGCCGTGGTTGATCACGAAGGGACGATACTCGGCGGCCACCTGCGCGGTGGTCGGCAGGTCGGTCCAGTACAGGCCGCCCCACGAGTTGTTCATCACCTTCACGTTGTAGCTGATCAGGTCCTGGTGGACCTGGGCCACACCCAGCGGTCCGCTGAATGCATTGCCACGTCCGCTGCCGTCGTCGGTCGGCGGCTTGTCGGCAATGATCCGTGCCGACACGATCTGCGCCTTTGGCGCGATGCCGCCCGGCCAGGAGCCCGTTGCCGCGCCGGCGGCGAGGCTGGCCACGGCGGTGCCGTGGCCGACCACATCATCGACACCCAGATTGTTTCTGGCCGGATCGATGTAGTTGAGGTTGGCCAGCACCCGGCCATTCAATGCCACCGCATTGCGCTGCACGCCGGAGTCGACGATGCCGATGCGCACGTTCTGACCGGTCAGGCCGGCAGCCTGTGCGGCGCGCGCATTGGTGACTGACAGATGCGCGTCGAAAGCCGGCTCCTGTGGTTTGACCGGGGGCGGCGTCGTCGGTGGCGGGGTAGTCGGTGGCGGCGGTGGTGGCGGTGTATCGATGCGCACGTTGCCGCCCCCGCCACCTCCACCACAGGCCGTCAGCGCCAGTGCCAGCGCGGTTGCCAGGGCAGATCTCACCGTCGTCGTGCGTTTCATCGATTCCTTCCCATGAACGTTGGCCCGCCCTTGTGCCGGCAGGCATGCGGCGCCGTCCAACGGCGGCCCTCCCCGACCCTCTATACTTGGGCCGACCCCCACGCAGTCTGCCGGGAAACCGGGGCGCTTCCAACGGCCCACGGTCTCCTTTCCGAACATTGCTTACGCATCAACGAGATTGCCATGTCCAACATCGTCATCGCCGCCGCCAAGCGCACCGCCATCGGCTCCTTCCTCGGCCAGTTCAACGGCGTGCCGACCCCGACCCTCGGCGCGGCCGCCATCGCCGCCGCCCTGGAACAGTCGGGCATCCCGGCCAGCGACGTTTCCGAAGTCCTCATGGGCTGCGTGCTGCCGGCCAATCTGGGCCAGGCGCCGGCCCGCCAGGCGGCGATCGCTGCCGGCATCCCGCTGTCAACCGGTGCCACCACGCTGAACAAGGTGTGCGGCTCGGGCATGAAGACCATCATGCTCGGCCATGACCTGATCAAGGCCGGTTCGGCCAGCATCGTGGTCGCCGGCGGCATGGAATCGATGTCCAACGCGCCGCACATGCTGCCCAACTCGCGCACCGGCAACCGCTTCGGCAACTTCCAGGCGGTCGATCACATGGCCCACGATGGCCTGGTCAACGCATACGACGGCAAGGCGATGGGTGAATTCGCCGAATGCGCCGTGGACAAGTACCAGTTCAGCCGCGAAGAGCAGGACGCCTACGCCATCGAATCGGTCAAGCGCGCGCAGGCGGCCCAGGCCAACGGTGCGTTCGCCGATGAAATCGTCGCGGTGAAGGTCGCCACCCGCAAGGGCGAGGTCGAGGTCACCACCGACGAGCAGCCCGGCCGCTCGGACATCGCCAAGATCCCGACCCTGCGTCCGGCCTTCAAGAAGGACGGCAGCGTCACCGCCGCCAGTTCCTCCAGCATCTCCGACGGCGCCGCCGCTGTGGTCCTGCTGACCGAGGAAGACGCAGCCGCGCGTGGCATCACCCCGCTGGCCCGCATCGTCGGCCACGCCACCCACTCGCAGGAACCGGAGTGGTTCACCACCGCCCCGATCGGCGCGCTGCACAAGCTGCTGGACAAGACCGGCTGGTCGCTGGACCAGGTCGATCTGTTTGAAATCAACGAAGCCTTTGCCGTGGTGGCGATGGCGCCGATGCGCGAACTGGGCATCCCGCATGACAAGCTCAACGTGAATGGCGGTGCCTGCGCACTGGGCCATCCGATCGGCGCCTCCGGTGCACGCCTGGTGGTGACCTTGGTCAACGCCCTGCGCACGCGCGGTGGCAAGCGCGGCATTGCCACCCTGTGCATCGGCGGTGGCGAAGCAACGGCTATCGCCATCGAATTGATTTAAATGGATTTAACGATGATTTCGCAAAAATGAATGCGGGATCGCTTGACACCCAATCTTGGCTTGTCATCATGTTGTCGGCGCGCAGCATGCGCGTTGCCTAATTCTAACGACGAGGATTCACACAATGAGCATCAACAAGCTGCTGGTCGCGATGTCCCTGGCTCTGGCCCTGGCCGCCTGCTCGAAGCAGGAAGCTGCCCAGGACGCCGCTGCTTCGGCCAACGAAGCCGCCACCGAAGCCCAGGCTGCTGCCGACCAGGCCGCCGCTGCTGGCGCCCAGACCGCCGACGCTGCCCAGCAGGCCGCTGACACCGCCGCCACCGCTGCTGACGCTTCGGTTGACGCTGCTGCCCAGGCTGGGGCTGCTGCCACCGACGCCGCTGCCGGCGCCGCTGCTGACGCTGCCAAGGCTGCTGAAGGCACCGCTGAGAAGGCCAAGGACGCTGCTGAAGAAGCCAAGAAGTAATAACTTCTTTCTTCACGCTGTTCTGGAAAAGCCGCTGGTTCGCCAGCGGCTTTTTCTTTTGTCGAAATGCGCGCGACTGAGCCGCTGCATCGCGACCCCGTCTTCACAACGGCATGAATAGGCTGGCGTCCCCATCCATTGCAGTACCGGAGACCGCCATGAAGATTCGTCCGATCACTACCACCCTGCTGGCCGCCTCCCTGCTGCTGGCCCTGGCCGCCTGCAAGGGCCCGGAAGCCGAACAGGCCAAGCAGGACGCACAGCAGGCGGCCGACAGCGCAGGCGCTGCCGCCCGCGACGCCGTCGACAAGGCTGCTGCCGCCACCCGCGAAGCCGCCGACAAGACCGCTGCCGCGTCCGAGCAGGCCGCCGCCGATACCCAGCAGGCGCTGGACAAGGCTGCAGACGCCACCGCGAACGCGGCCGACAAGGCCAAGGACGCCGCAACCGACGCCGCCGCACACGCCAGCGACGCGACCGCCAACGCCGCGCAGAAGGTTGCCGACAAGGCACGTGATGTCGCCAATGACGCCAAGGCCAACGCCGCCAAGGAAGAAGCCAAGCACTGAGGTGTATCGGCAGCCGAGCATCGGCTCGGCGCTACTGGAAAAGCCGCGGCACTGCCGCGGCTTTTCTGCTTTTCGCTCTCCGCTCTTTCTGTTGATTCCGTGGTGGACGGCACGGAAACCGTCCAAGGCCGCGCGGGCAGTTTGCGCAGGGGCGTAAGCGCCATGGATGGCGCGCCCGGGCCTACAAGGACGTATTCACGGCGCCCCCTGCGCGACCTAGCCGCGCGGCCCATCCATCAGTATCAGCGCCCACCACGAGGGGCACCGCCGTTGGCCATTCCCTACGGCAGCGCGCGCGCCAGCATCGCCGTCAGCTCCAGCCCCGCCGGCAGCGTCCCAAACGCCAGCCCATGCTCCCCTTCCAGCCGGCTGCGCACGAACGCCTCCGCCATCGGGCTGCGCGCCTGCAGCAGCAGCGCCGCCTGCAGCAGCAGCGCGGTACGCTCGCAGAACAGCCGCGCCTGCGCTTCCTCCGGTGGCGGCGCCGCTGCCCAACGCTGCAATGCCGCTGCATAGCGCGCATCACGATCAGCCACCGACGCCAGCTCACCGCGCAACGCCGCCATCGCCTCCGGCTCACGCGCCAGCGCGCGCAGCACATCCAGGCACTGGATGTTGCCGCTGCCCTCCCAGATCGAATTCAACGGTGCCTGCCGGTACAGGCGCGGCAGCATCGACTCCTCTACGTAGCCGGCACCGCCCAGGCATTCCTGCGCTTCATTGACGAAGGCCGGTGCGCGCTTGCACAGCCAGTACTTGCCCAGTGCCGTCCCCAACCGCGCCATCGCCGCTTCATTGGCATCCACACCGGCACGATCCACCGCGCGTGCGATGCGCATCGCCAACACCGTGGCCGCTTCCGACTCCAGCGCCAGATCAGCCAGGACGTTGGTCATCAGCGGGTGCTCGACCAGCAGCTTGCCGAAGGTGCGTCGATGGCGTGCGTGGTGCAGCGCCTGCGCCAGCGCCATGCGCATCTCTGCCGCCGCACCCAGCATGCAGTCCAGGCGGGTCATCATCACCATGCCGATGATGGTGGCCACGCCGCGCCCCTCTTCGCCCACGCGCCATGCCTGTGCGCCGCAGAACTCGACCTCGCTGGAGGCGTTGGCCCAGTCGCCAAGCTTGTCCTTCAGCCGCATCAACCGGAACGCATTGCGGTCACCATCGGCCAGCCGGCGCGGCATCAGCAGGCAGGTCAGTCCTCCCGGCGCCTGCGCCAGCACCAGGAAGCCATCGCACATCGGCGCGGAAAAGAACCACTTGTGGCCGACCAGGCGATAACGCTCGCCATCGATCGGTTCGGCGCGCGTGCTGTTGGCACGGACATCCGAGCCGCCCTGCTTCTCGGTCATGCCCATGCCCAGGGTGATGCCGGCCTTGTCCGCCACCGGCACGTCGCGCGGGTCATAGACCGGTGCAGCGGCCTTGCGCGCCCACTCGGCCAGATGCGGCTGCGAATGCAGCACCGCCACCGCCGCATGGGTCATGGTCAACGGGCAGCTGGTGCCCGCCTCGGCCTGGTGATGCAGGTAGCTCAACACCGCACGTGCCACGTGTGCGCCAGGCTGCGGCTCATGCCAGGACAATCCTGCGACGCCGTGCGATTTGGCCGCGTCCATCAACCTGTGATAGGCCGGATGGAACTCCACCGTGTCGATGCGATGGCCCTGTGCATCATGCGTGCGTAGCCGCGGACGATCACGGTTGGCATCGAAGCCGAGCCGGTACAGTTCATCACCGGCGAGTGCACCATAGACACCCAGCCGCGGCGCGAAGCTGGCGGCGCCTTCGCGCTGCACGGCTTCCATCAGCGCCACGTCGTCGGTCCACAATTGTCGCCCTGCGAACGGCGGCGGCTGGTTCAGCACCACATGGGTTTCATACGGCGCGTTGCTGCTGAAGCTGGGTCCACTCATCCGGTCCATCCTGGCGGCAAGAGGTCTGCGGCCCGATTGTGCCGCATCGCCTGCCAAGCCCGTGTTCAGGCCGGTTCTCACCCTCTGCACGAGACGCAGGCCACAGTGACCACATGGCAGGCAACGACGATCTGGTGGTGCTGCGCCCGGAGGGGCTGTACTGCGCCGCCGGCGATTTTCATATCGACCCGTGGCGACCGGTAGCGCGCGCGGTCATCACCCATGGCCACGGCGACCATGCCCGTCCGGGCATGGGCGAGTACCACTGCAGCGAAGGCAGCCTGCCGATCCTGCGCTGGCGCCTGGGTGACGTGCCGGTGCAGGCGCACGTCGAGGGCGTGCCGTTCCGCCTGGGGAAGGTACAGGTATCGCTGCACCCTGCCGGCCATGTCCTCGGCTCTTCGCAGGTACGCATCGACGACGGCCGGCAGGTCTGGGTGGCCTCGGGCGACTACAAGCGCCAGCCCGACCCGACCTGCGCGCCGTTCGAAGTGGTGCCCTGCGATACCTTCATCACCGAAGCCACGTTCGCCCTGCCCATCTACCGCTGGCCGGACACGCCGGCGGTGGCGGCGGAAATCGTGGCGTGGCGCCGCGAATGCGAACAACGTGGCGAAGCGGCGATCCTGCTGTGCTATGCATTGGGCAAGGCGCAACGGGTGCTGGCCGAACTGCGGCCACTGGACGATCGCCCGGCCTGGCTGCATGGCGCCATCGCCAATGGTGTGGCGGTCTACCGGCACGCCGGCGTACCGATGCTGGAGACGCTCACCGTGGCCGAACAGGGCCGCCAGCCGGATGCCGCCGGCCAGCTGATCCTCGCGCCGCCGTCAGCTGCGGGCACGCCCTGGATGCGTCGCTTCGGCCGCCACCAGCTGGGCTTCGCATCCGGCTGGATGCAGCTGCGCGGCAATCGGCGGCGTCGCAATGTCGATCGCGGTTTTGTCATTTCCGATCACGCCGACTGGCCAGCACTGCTGCAGACCATCGAACAGACGGGCGCCCAGCGGGTGATCGCCACCCATGGCAATACCGATGCGTTGATTCCGTTCCTGCGCGAGCGGGGCGTGGCTGCCGAAGCCTTCCGTACCGATTTCGGGAGCGAAGAATGAAGGCATTCGCTGCGCTCTACCAGCGCCTGGATCGCAGCACCGCCACGCTGGACAAGCGTGCGGCGCTGGTCGACTACTTCCGCCAGGCGCGTGCGCATGACGCGGCATGGGCGCTGTACCTGCTCAGCGGCGGCAAGGTGGGCGGCGCACGCCGGAAGATCGCCGCCAGCAGCGAACTGCGCGCGTGGGTGAGCGAGGAATCGGGCCTGCCGCCCTGGTTGGTGGAGGACAGTTATGCGCAGGTGGGGGACCTGGCCGAAACGCTGACCCTGCTGCTGGATGATCCATCCCGGCCAGCTGTCGACCGCCCCTTGGCCGAATGGATCGAACAACATCTGCTGGCGGTGGCCAATCAAGCCGAAGCAGTGCGCCGTGCGGCGGTCGTCGCAGGCTGGCAGCAGCTGTGCAGCAGCGAACGCCTGGTGTTCAACAAGCTGCTGACCGGTGCCCTGCGCGTAGGTGTTTCGCAGCGGCTGGTACAGCAGGCGCTGGCCGAATGGTCCGGCCTGGACATCGCACGCATCGCCCAGCGCATGCTTGGTGAGTGGGTGCCCTCGCCCGGGCTGCTGGCTCAGCTGCTGTCGCCGGATGAGCTTCCGCTGGACCGTCAGCAGCCCTACCCGTTCTTCCTCGCATCGCCACTGGAAGGTGAACCTGCCGAACGGCTCGGCCCGATCGATGACTGGCTGCTGGAATGGAAATGGGATGGCATTCGCCTGCAGCTGCTTCGCCGGCGTGGCGAGGTCGCATTGTGGTCGCGTGGCGAAGAGCGGCTGGATGGCCGCTTCCCCGAAATCGAGCAGGCGGCGATGGCGCTTCCCGATGGCTGCGTACTGGACGGCGAGCTGCTGGCCTGGGACGAAAACGCCAACCTGCCGCGTGCCTTCACCGCGCTGCAGACCCGCATCCAGCGCCGCAAACCCGGTGCGGCCACCCTGCGCAACACGCCGGTGCGCGTGCTCGCCTATGACCTGCTGGAAGTCGATGGCGCGGACCTGCGTGAGCTGCCGTTGCAGGAACGGCGTACGCGGCTCACTGAGGTCATCGGTGCGCTGGACGATGTGCGGATCCAGCTGTCGCCCGACGTTGACGCCGACGATTGGCAACGGGCAGCAGCGATGCGCGACGTGGCACGCGAACGCGGCGTGGAAGGTCTGATGCTGAAACGGCGTGTCTCGCCCTACCAGACCGGGCGACGACGCGGCGACTGGTGGAAATGGAAGGTCGATCCACTCACGATCGACGCGGTGCTGCTGTACGCCCAGGCCGGCCATGGGCGGCGCAGCACGCTGTACACCGACTACACCTTCGGCGTCTGGGACGGAGACACGCTGGTGCCGGTGGCCAAGGCGTATTCGGGCCTGGACGACAAGGAGATCCTCGCGCTCGACCGCTGGATCCGCGCCAACACCCGCGAGCGCTTCGGTCCAGTGCGCAGCGTGCGCGCCGAACAGGTGTTCGAACTGGGTTTCGAAGCGGTCAACCGCAGCAGCCGGCACAAATCCGGTATCGCCGTGCGCTTTCCGCGCATCCTGCGCTGGCGCCACGACAAGCCTGCCAGCGAGGCCGATCAGCTGGCTACGCTGCAGGCGCTGGCGCGATGAACCGCAGCCAGGCGCTGCGCAGGCTGGAAGACTGGTTCGCGGCACGCGGCTGGCGCTCACTGCCATTCCAGCGCGCAATGTGGCGCCACTACCTGGCCGGCGAATCCGGGTTGCTGCATACGCCCACGGGCAGCGGCAAGACGCTGGCGATGTTCGGTGGGCCGTTGCTGCAGGCGCTGGTCGATCCACCGCCACCGCCCCGCAGGGCCAGCGCGGTGCGCCCACTGCAGGTGCTGTGGGTGACGCCTTTGCGCGCGTTGGCCAGTGATACCGCCCGCGCCCTTCAGGCCGTCGTCGACGGCCTGGGACTGGGATGGCGTGTCGGCCTGCGCAGCGGTGACGCCAGCAACCGCGAGCGGCGCCAGGCCCGCGAAGGCCGCATCGACGTGCTGGTGACCACGCCCGAATCGCTGGCGCTGCTGCTGAGCTATCCCGATACCGTGGCACGCATGCGCCAGCTGCGCTGCGTGGTGGTGGACGAGTGGCATGAACTGCTGGGCAACAAGCGGGGAGTGCTGCTGCAACTGAACCTGGCGCTGCTGCGCGACATCGCCCCCGCGTTGCAGCTGTGGGGGCTCTCGGCCACGCTGGGCAATCTTGATGAAGCACGCGACGTGCTGCTGCCCGGGCAGCCCGACGCGCCCATCGTGCAGGGCGTGCGCCCGCGCGCAGTCGGCGTGCGCAGCCTGCTGCCCGACCCCGGCGAACGTTTCCCCTGGGCCGGGCATCTTGGCCTGGCGCAACTGCCGCGCGTGCTGGACGCGTTGATGCAGGCACGCAGCAGCCTGCTGTTCACCAATACGCGTGCGCAGGCGGAACTATGGCATCAGGCGCTGGCCGCGGTCTGGCCCGAAGACCAGGGCACGCTTGCGCTGCACCACGGCTCACTGGATCCGGCGCTGCGCCAGCAGGTGGAGGATGGCCTGCGCGCGGGCGTGCTGCGCTGCGTGGTGGCCACCTCCAGCCTCGACCTCGGCGTGGACTTCCCCGAGGTTGAGCAGGTATTGCAGCTGGGCAGCCCGAAGGGTGTGGCCCGCCTGCGCCAACGCGCCGGACGTGCGCGCCACCGCCCGGGCGCCAGCGGCTCCATCCTGTGCGTGCCCAGTCATGCGCTGGAACTGGCCGAGTACGCCGCCGTGCGCCGTGCATTGGCCGCCGGCGTGGTCGAAGCACGCAGGCCGCCGACGCTGTCGCTGGATGTGCTGGCCCAGCATGCGGTCAGCCGCGCGCTGGCCGGTGGCTTCGACAGCGATGCGCTACTGGCGCAGGTGCGCCGCACCCACGCCTTCGCATCGCTCGGCGACGGCCAATGGCAGGCGGTACTGACCTTCATCGTGCAGGGCGGCCAGGCGCTGGCCCAGTACCCTGATTTCCACAAGGTCGTGCGCGATGACGACGGCTGCTACCGCATGCACGATCGCCGCCAGGCACTGCGCCATCGGCTGTCGATCGGCACCATCAGCAGCGATGGCAGCGTGCGCGTGCAGTTCCTGCGCGGGGGTGGCCTGGGCGCCGTGGAGGAACAGTTCGCCAGCCGCCTGCGCCGTGGTGATCGCTTCCAGTTCGCCGGGCGCCTGCTGGAACTGGTGCAGCTGCGCGACATGACCGCCTTCGTGCGGCTGGCACGAGGGCGCGGTGATGGTGTGGTGCCACGCTGGCAGGGAGGCCAGTTGCCGCTGTCGATGCCGCTCGGCCGTGAGCTGGAGTGGGTACTGTCCGGCGCCGACGACAGTGCCGAATCACGCTGGTTGTCACCGTTGCTGGCACTGCAGCAGCAGTTGTCGGCGCTTCCCGGCCCGGAACATCTGCTGGTGGAAGAGGTGCGGCGCCGCGAAGGCCAGTTCCTGTTCGTCTACCCCTTTGCCGGCCGCCACGTGCACGAGGCGCTGGCCGCCCTGCTGGCACTGCGCTGTACCCGCTGGCAGCGCAACAGCATCGGCTATGCGGTGAACGATCATGGCCTGGTGCTGGCACCGGCGCAGGCGATCGATCTGGATGCGGCGCAATGGCGCGCATTGTTCACCCCCGATCAGCTGCTGGACGATCTGCGCGCGGCAGTGAACCTGGGCGAGCTGGCGCGGCGCCAGTTCCGTGGCATCGCACGCGTCGCCGGCCTGCTGGTGCCCAGCCTGCCCGGCGGCATGCCGCGGTCGCTGCGCCAGCTGCAGGCCTCGGCGGGCCTGCTCTACGACGTACTGCGCGAGCATGACCCCGGCCACCTGCTGTTGGCATTGGCCGAACGCGAAGTGCTGCACGACAGCCTGGACCTCCCAGGGCTGCAGCGGGTACTGGCAAGGATCGGCATGCAGGTCTTCTCGGTGCAGCACCCGGCATCACTCACACCGCTGGGCTTTCCACTGTGGGCCGAACGCCTGCGCGGGCAGTTCAGCAACGAAGACTGGCGCACCCGTGTGCAACGCGCGGCCCAGCAGCTGGAGCGCCGCCATGGCCGATGAACTGCCGCTGCTGCGCGCCGGCGAATCGCTGATTCTGCTTGGCGCGCGTGCACTGTACTGGCCTGCGCGGCAGGCGCTGTTGATCGCCGACCTGCACCTGGGCAAAGCCGATGTATTCCGTCGTGCCGGCATCGCGTTGCCCAGCGGCGGCACCGGCGAAGACCTGCAACGCCTGCAGGGGCTGCTGGACAGGCATGCCTGCCGCGAGCTGTGGATCCTGGGCGACATCCTGCATGGGCCGGCGCATCGCGCTGCCTGGTACCAGCAATGGCTGGGATGGCGTGAACGCAATGCCGCACTGGACGTGCATGTTCTGCGCGGCAATCACGACCGCCAGCTGCCGCATGCGCAGTTGCAGGTCCAGATCCACGATGAAGTACGGCTGGGGCCGTTCCTGCTTCGGCATGAGCCGATGCCTGATGCAGAGCTGCATGTGATCGCCGGGCATCTGCATCCGCAGGTTGCCTTGCCGCCCCTGCGGCGGCGCTTCGCCGCGTTCTGGCTGCGCGACCGGACGACAATCCTGCCCGCCTTCTCCGCGTTTACCGCCGGAATCGTCCCTGCCCCCGTCCCTGGCGAGCAGATGATCGTCTGCGTGCAGGGCGGCCTGGTGGAACTGCCGGAAGCTTGAATCAGGCCGGACGAATGCCCAGCTGCGGCATCAACCGGAAATCAGGCGTGTCATCTTCACGTCGTCGCGGCAACGCCTGGATCGCCGCCAGCATCTCCTGCGCGCAGGTGCGGATGCGTGCGTGGTGCTCAGCTGATGCATGACTGATCAGGCTGCCGACATGGAACTCGAATACGTCCTCCAGTACGTCGGGCTGGTCCTCGTGCAACATCTGCAGCAATCCGCGCAGCTTGCAGATTTCCGATTCCAGCTCCTCGACCGCGAACAACATGGCGTCCTCCTCTTCAACAACAGGCGGCACGTCCGGGCCGCAACAGGCCGCAACGGCAGCGCCGCCCGGGCCACGCGCGATGTTGATCACGGAAAGGAAAACGGGCGACGCGCAATCGCGTGCAACCTACTTCTCGCATATGCGCGGTGAGGCAACCGTTAATTCACGTGACGACGCGCTTCACGCATTGGCCGTGATCGCGTTGATGCGAGGTGTCTCCGCTGCGGTGGCCAATGCGTCGACGAAAGCCGGATCCAGTGCGAGCGCACCGAACCAGCCGTGCTGGGTGCCACTGAGCACGCGCAGCATGTGGCCACGGCCACCGGGCAGGCGCCCCATCGGGCCCAGCAGCACATCACGCGCCTTGGCCCAGGCGTCGCGGTCGGACTGGAACAGCGGCGTCAGCCAACGACTCCAGCGCTGGTACACCGCAACGTGCGCCCTGCGTTGCGCCTGGTACGCCTGCAACGCTTCGGCACCACCGCCATGCGTGCGAACGGCATCGCGCAATGCCAACGCATCGAGCAGCGCCATGTTCACCCCCTGCCCCAGCTGCGGGCTCATCGCGTGCGCGGCATCACCGGCCAGCACCATGCGGCCCTGGTGCCAGCGCGTCATCACCGCATCACGGTAGACCGCGCGCGCCATCTGGCCGGCATCGCGCAGATGGGCGAAGCGCGCACTGGCCTGCGGCCACAGTGCATGCAGTTCATCCAGCCAGGGGGCCATGCCGTCGGCCTGCCAGCGCTCGAAGTCGGCGCGTGGCAGGCTCCAGAAGAAGCTCAGGCGCGGCGTGTCATCACCGGGGCGCGTGCCGACCGGCAGCAGCCCGATCATCTTGCGCGCGGCCACGTAGCGCTGGCGCAGCTCCCGCACGTGCGGCCAGTCTTCGGCCGGCAGCAGGCACCACAGCGCCCCCCACGGATACACGCGGTCCAGCCCGGCACCGCCGGCGATCGTGCCGCGCAGCGTCGAGGCGGCGCCATCGGCGGCCACCACCAGATCGAACGGACCGTGCATGCGACCGTCGCTGTCGCGCAGGCGGCCCTGCTCGGCATCCACCGCCGCGATGCTGACGCCCGCATGCAACTGGCCTGCACCCGCACGCGCTTCATCCAGCAGCGAGAACAAGGCCCCGCGCTGCATGCCCAGGCCGTGCAGGCGCGCATCCAGTCCGTCGTAACGCATGTCCATCACCGCGCGCTCGCACGGCGTGTCGCCATACAGGCGGTGCACCGGCGCGGCATGTGCGCGCACGGAATCAAGCAGGCCCATCTGCCACAGTACCTGCAGGCCGCTGGGCTGCAGCAGGAAGCCGGCGCCAACCGGTCCCGGCGTCGGCACGCGTTCGAAGATCTCCACCTCGTGGCCGTCACGGGTGAGCAGGATGGACACTGCCTGTCCAGCGGTGCCGTAGCCGATCACGGCGATGCGCAGTCGTTCCTTCATGGACGCATTGTGCCCGAGGTGGGTGGATCGCGAACGGGCCGCAGGCATGCCGCACAAAAAAAAACCCCGCCGGAGCGGGGTTTTCAACGCACTGTCGAGTGGATCACTCGGCCGGCGTGATGTTCGAAGCCTGGGCACCCTTCGGGCCCTGGGTCACGTCATAGGTGACACGCTGGCCTTCCTGCAGGCTGCGGAAGCCCTTGGAGTTGATGGCGGAGAAGTGCGCGAACACGTCGGCGCTGCCATCCTCCGGCGAGATGAAGCCAAATCCCTTGGCGTCGTTGAACCACTTGACGGTACCGTTCGGCATGGTGATGCGAGACCTTATGCAATGAATGGGTGGTGTACGCTGAACCCGCGCACAAGCTGAGTATGCAAAGCTTGCTCGGGGAAGACAATCACCCCCGTGCCAATTCGCCCACCAGTTCCGGAAGTCCGTTGCCGGCCGCCTGCACGTTGGCCAGCACTTCGGCCATCGTAATCTCCTCGCCATCACCACACCCGGCAGCCCAGTTGGCGATGATCGCCAGGCAGGCGTAATCCAGCCCCAGCTCGCGTGCCAGCGCGGCTTCCGGCATGCCGGTCATGCCCACCAGGTCGCAGCCGTCGCGGCGCATACGGGCGATTTCAGCGATGGTTTCCAGGCGCGGGCCCTGCGTTGCGCCGTAGCAGCCACCGTCATGGACCGTGACACCGGTCACTTTGGCCGCGGCCAGGATCTTGCTGCGCAGCATCGGCGTGTACGGGTGGCCGAAATCGACGTGGACCACGTCGGTGCCTTCTTCTTCACAGATCGTGCTGATGCGGCCCCAGGTGTAGTCGATGATCTGGTCCGGGCAAGCCAGCACGCGCGGACCAAAGTGTTCGGTGATGCCCCCCACCGTGTTCAACGCCAGCACGCGCTGCGCGCCCAGTTGCTGCAGCGCGGCCAGGTTGGCGCGGTAGTTGATCTTGTGCGGCGGCAGCGAATGGCCTTCGCCATGCCGCGCCAGGAACGCCACGCGATGGCCGAGCAGCGTACCGACGCGCACCGGGCCCGACGGGCGGCCGAAGCGGGTGTCGACCTCGTGGGTCTGCACATCGTCAAGCTTGGCCAGATTGTAGACACCGGTACCGCCGATCACGGCCAGGGCGATCTGTTGCATTCGAAGCACTCCATGAAAAGACGAACGCCGGCACCCGAGGATGCCGGCGGCAGAAGAAGACGCGCCGCGGGCGGCTGCGCCGTTATTCCTTCATCGCGTAGATGGCCGGCACGCAGCGCAGGGTTTCATTGACGTCCATGCCGAAGCCGAACACGTAGCGGTCCGGCAGTTCGATGCCGGCGTAGTCGGCGGTCACGTCCGGCAGCGCGCGATCGTGCTTCTTCACCGTCATCGCGGCGATGCGCACGTCGGTCGCGCCCTGTTCCAGGCACCAGGTGCGCACGCCCTGCAGGGTGTAGCCCTCGTCCAGGATATCGTCAACCAGCAGCACGCGGCGGCCGAACAGCGAAGTGGCCGGCTTGTGCTTCCAGACCAGGTCGCCGCCGGTGGTTTCACCGCGGTAACGGGTAGCGTGCAGGTAATCGAACTGCACGTCCTGGCCGCGCGCGCCCAGTTCCAGCGCCAGCTGGCCGGCGAACGGCAGCGCACCGTGCATGATGGACAGGAACAGCGGCACCTCGCCCTTGTAATCGCGCGCGATGGCGTCGGCGATACCAGCGATGGCCTTGTCGATGGTGGGGCGGTCGACCAGCAGGTCAGCCTGGGCCAGGGCCTGGGAAATGGTGAGGTTGGGCATCAGACGGTTCTTCCAAGGGTTTCAAGCAGACGGGATTGGGTGTCGCCATGGCGGGCATCGGTCAGCAGGCCATCCCAGCCAAGCGCGCCACGGCCGATCAGGCCCAGCAGCGCAGCAGTATTGAGGGAGCGTCCCTGCACCGCGTGCAGGGCTTCATCGACCAGTTCCGGGTGGCAGACCAGCACCACGTCGCAGCCGGCATCCAGATGCGCGTGCACGCGCGCGGGCACACCACCGGCGCTGTGCGAGGCGGCCATGCCGATGTCATCGGAGAACACCACGCCGCGGAAGCCGAGCTCGCCGCGCAGGATGTCCTGGATCCAGCGCGGCGAGTAGCCGGCCGGTTCAGGCGCAATCTGCGGGTAGATCACGTGCGCCATCATCACCGCGTCGGCACCGGCGGCGATGCCGGCCTGGAATGGCACCAGGTCCTGCGCGCGCAGCTCGTCCAGCGCGCGCGGGTCGATCGCGGTATCCACGTGGGTGTCTTCCAGCACGGTGCCGTGGCCGGGGAAATGCTTGAGCGTGGCGGCCATGCCGACCGAATGCATGCCGCGCACGTAGGCGGCGGTGAACGCGGCCACCACCTGCGGGTCTTCACTGAAGGCGCGGTTGCCGATGGCACGGTTGCCACGGCCAAGGTCGACCACCGGCGCGAAGCTCAGGTCCACACCGCTGGCCCGTACCTCGCTGGCCATCAGCCAGGCATGCCGTTCGGCCAATGCCAAGGCCTGCTGCGGGTCGGTGGCATACAGCGCACCAATGTCCTGCAGTGGCGGCAGATCGCTGTAACCCTCGCGGAAACGCTGCACGCGGCCGCCTTCCTGGTCCACGCAGATCAGCTGCGGGCGTGGGGCAGCGGCGCGGATGGCCGCGCTCAGATCGGTCACCTGCTGGCGCGAGGCGAAGTTGCGCTTGAACAGCACCACCCCGGCCACGGCATCGTGCTGCAGCCAGTCACGTTCCTGGGCGGTCAGTTCGGTACCGGCAACGCCGATCAGCAGCATGGTCGATCTCCACAACGCGCGCCCGCATGGCGCAGTGCCGCATTGTCGCAGAACCGGCCGACAGGCGCAGTGGTCAGAAAAAGGGGACGGAGGGGATCAAGGCGCAATCGACCCAGGTGGGCTGGATACCTCTTGATCCCCTCCGTCCCCTTTTGGGGGGCAGGTCAGACCTTGCAGCCGTCCGGGCCGCAGGCCTCGTCGCCGTCAGCCGACGCTGCCGGAGCGCCCTTTTCGGCCGCGATCTGGCGCAGGGCGTTGGCGAAGGCCTCCGGCGGCTGTGCCCCGGAAATGGCCCACTTCCCATCGATGACGAAGGTCGGCACCGAAGAAACGCCCAATGCGTGGGCCTGCGCCAGCTTGGCTTCGACCTCGGCCAGGCCGCGGTCGGAGGCCAGCATCTGCGCGATTTCGCCGGCGTCGAGGCCGCCCGCCACGCCGGCCTTGATCAGCACCGAGGGGTCGGCCAGGTTCTGGCCATGCTCGAAGTGGGCGCGGAACAGAGCCTCGCCGACCGCATCCTGCACGCCGTGCTCGCCGGCCAGCCACAGCACCCGGTGCGCCGGCAGCGTGGTCACCCGCACCTGGCCCTGGCTGAAGTCCATCGGCAGGCCCTCGGCACGCGCGGTGGTCTGGGTCTGGCCGAGGATCTGCTCGGTACGCTCGACGCCCCCGAACTTGCGCACGTAGGCCTCGCGCAGCGGCACCGGGGTGGCGTCCGCATCCGGATCCAGCTGGAACGGCTGCCAGTGGATATCGAGTTCAGGCGCGTTCGCGCCCAGCAACTGCACGCCCTGCTGGAAACGATGCTTGCCGATCCAGCACCAGGGGCAGACCACGTCGGAGTAGATATCGATTCTCATCCCCACGACATGGGGCCCGCCTCCCTCGTTAAAAGGGGATGGAGGGGACTAAGTCGGTTCCCGCACAGGTGGGGTAAAGACGACTTAATCCATCCGTCCCCTTTTTGGGGTTCACCACTGTGAATAGGGGTGACTGGCCAGCGCGACGTTGTAGTAGCGCGCATCGTCGGTGACTTCGGCACCCACCCAATCCGGCAGGTCGATCGCCTGGTCGGCGCTGTCCAGCTCGACCTCGGCCACCACCAGGCCGGCGTTGTCGCCGAGGAACTCGTCCACCTCCCAGGTCAGGCCGGCGTGCTCGACCAGATGACGGCGCTTGTCGATCAGGCCACCCACGCACAGCGCCAGCAGTGCGCGTGCATCGTCCACCGGGATCGGGTAATCGAACTCCTGGCGGGTATGGCCGATGGTGCGCGACTTCAGGTTCAACGCGGCGTGGTCGCCTTCGATGCGCACCCGCACCGAGGCGTTCTGGGTGCCGCGGTCAAGCGCCCCCATGTCGTTGATGTAGCCCTGCGCCATCGGGATCACCCGGTGCGCGGCGGCGCGCCAGCCATCGCTGCTGACGAGGAATTTGCGTTCGATTTCGATGCCCATCGCACCATTATGCGCGATGGGCATGACAGATCAGCGCTTCTCGAACACCGCGATGCTTTCCACGTGTGCGGTGTGCGGGAACATGTCCATGGCACCGGCGCTGACCAGGGTGAAGCCCTGCTCGTTGACCAGATAGCCGGCATCGCGCGCCAGCGAGCCCGGATGGCAGCTGACATACACGATGCGCTTGAACTGCTTCAGCGGCAGCTGCTGCAGCACTTCGATCGCGCCCGAGCGCGGCGGGTCCAGCAGCAGCTTGTCGAAGCCCTGGCGCATCCACGGGGTGCTGCGCTGGTCCTGGGTCAGGTCGGCACTGAAGAACTGCGCGTTGGCCAGGCCATTGCGCTCGGCGTTCTCACGCGCACGCGCGACCAGGCCGGCATCGCCTTCCACGCCGACCACTTCGCGCACGCGGCGCGCCAGCGGCAGGGTGAAATTGCCCAGGCCGCAGAACAGGTCCAGCACGCGCTCGTCCTCACCCGGTTCCAGCAGGTCCAGGGCGTGGGCGATCATCTTCTCGTTGAGCTTGGCATTGACCTGGATGAAGTCCAGCGGGCGGAACGCCAGTTCCACGTCCCACGGCGCCAGCCGGAACGACAGCGGCACGCCCTGCCCGTCCAGCGGCTGCACGGTGTCCACGCCGCCGGACTGCAGGTAGATCACGAAGCCATGCTGCTGGCCGAAGGCGGCCCAGGCCGCACGATCGGCATCGCTGAGCGGCTGCAGGTGGCGCACGGTCAGGACCACGGCCTGGTCACCGGCGATGAACTCGATCTGCGGAATATCGCGCTTGCCGTCGAGCGATTCGATGAAGGTGGACAGCGCCTCGACCTTGGTGCCGATTTCCGGGATCACGGTCAGGCACTGGCTGAGGTCGGCGACGAAACGCGGGTCCTGTTCACGGAAGCCGACCAGGGTCTTGTCCTTCTTCTCGACCCGGCGCACCGAGAAGCGGCCCTTGCGCCGGTAGCCCCAGCTCTCGCCGACCAGTGGCGCCAGCACGGTTCCCGGCTTCACGTGGCCGATGCGCTCCAGGTTGTCCATCAGCACGCGCTGCTTGGCCACGATCTGCTGGTCTTCGTCCAGGTGCTGCAGCACGCAGCCGGCACAGGTGCCGAAGTGCGGGCACTTCGGGGTGACGCGCTGCGGCGAGGCCTTCAGCACTTCCACCGTGCGCGCTTCGTCGAAATGGCGGCTGCGGGCGGTCTGTTCGGCCATGACCACCTCACCCGGCAGTGCGCCGCTGACGAAGGTGACCTTGCCGCCCTCACCCTCACGGCGGGCGACGCCGCGACCATCATGGCTGAGGTCGAGGATCTCGGTCTGGAACGGGGTACGGTCGATGCGGGAGCGGGATCGGGCCACGTGGCAACAGGCTGCGGGCAAAAATGGGGGCGTATTGTCGCAGATCCTGACCGGCAGGGCCCGGACCCGCTTGCGCCCGCCGCCGCCGTGCTTGATGATTGCAACAGCTGACATGGAGGCAGCCCTGATGCAGATGACCCCGCGGGCCAGCCGGCCCCGCTTCCTGCTTGTCGAGGACGACATCATCAGCCGCGGTTTTTTCAAGGCGGCGTTGGAAACGTTACCGGCGGACGTGGACACCGCAGATTCACTGGCCAGTGCGCTGGCGAGCGCCGAACCCGGCGCGCATGACCTGTGGCTGATCGACGTCAACCTGCCGGACGGCAATGGCGCGCAGCTGCTGCGCGAACTGCGCCGTTCACACCCCGACACCCCGGCGTTGGCGCATACCGCCGACGGCGACACCTCCATCCATGCCCGCCTGCGTGAAGCTGGCTTCAGCGACACGCTGGTCAAGCCGCTGGGCCGCGACCAGTTGCTGAAAGCCGTGCGCCGCGCGCTGGTGAACAGCCCCGCGGGGATCTTCGTTGCGCCGGCTCCGGCTGCGGTCGAGCTGCAGGTGCAGGACTGGGACGAGACCGCGGCACTGGCCGCGCTCAATGGCCAGCGCAACCACCTGATAGCCCTGCGCGAGCTGTTCCTGGCCGAGTTGCCGGGCGTGCGTGACGCGGTCGAGCAGGCGGTGGACCAGCATGACGAGCGCCAGCTGCGCAGCCAGCTGCACCGGTTGCAGGCCAGTTGTGGCTTCGTCGGCGCGGCACGGCTGGGACGCGCGGTGCGGCAGCTGCATCATGCGCCGGAGTCCGGGCAGGCCCAGGACGGGTTCCGCGCCGCCGTGGCGGCCCTGCTGCATTGAGGGTTGGCCGGCAGGGCTGCGCCCTGCACCCGCAGAGGCTTCAAGCCAAGGCAACGTCAACAGCAAAAGCAAAAGCTGGCATTCCGTAGGTTGGCGGGGCGGTATCGGAGGGCGGGGACGCCGTAAACCCGTCCTTGGGGGCTTGGCAGCCGCATCCATGCGGCTGACACCCCGCCCTCCGATACCGCCCCGCCTTCGACAGGTTCACTCGGCTGTTGGTAGGTGTCGACCTTGGTCGACACATCTGTCAGATATCGAAATTCAAACTGGGGTCAGATCCGTTTTCCTTCGGAAAACGGATCTGACCCCGTCGGCATGTCCAACAGCTCGCAAGAATCTGTCGAAGGCGGGGTGGGTCCGGTTGCGGGAGTGTCCGCGGCATGGATGCCGCGGCCAAGCCCCCAAGGACGGGTTTACGGCGTCTCCCGCAACCGGATCCACCCCGCCGACCCACGGATAACCAGCTTTTGCTTTTGACGTTGACGTTGATTCGGCAGGTGCAGGGCTGCAAGCCCTGCCGAACATCCCCTACCTGCGGGGCACGAGCTGCTCGAGCATTTCCCAGGACTTCAGGCCGCGGGCGCCCAGGTGATGGGCCAGCACCCGCCGCATCGGCAGACGCAGGCTGGCCAGGTCGGCGGCATGGGGCTCTTCGTCGGCCGCCAACGCCAGCAGCGCCGAGCCAGTCGCCGCCGCCCGGCGTTCCCCACCGCGCTCGCTCAGCAGGCGCTGCGCGCCTTCCTGCGGATCCAGTTCGTAGCGCGCGGCCGGGTCGATCGGCTGGCCGTCGCTCGCGCTGTCCAGATCGAAACCCAGGCCCAGCGCGGACAGCAGCTCGCGTTCGAAGCGACGCAGGGTCCAGGCCAGGCCGGCGCCCACGGCCAGCCGCGCACGCGCCTCGCCGTAGGCCAGGTACAACTCAGGCAGCGGGTCCTGGCGCGGGGCCAGGCGCAGGGTCAGTTCACTCAGGTAGAAGCCGGCCAGCATCGCCTGGCCGACCAGGCGTGGCGCGGCATCCAGCGCCTCGGCACCCCGCAACTGGGCCAGTTCGCCCCGCTGCTGGGCACTGAAGCGGATCCACTGCAGCGGCTGCAGAGCAGCGCGCAGCACCTGTCCCTTGGCGGTGGATACGCCACGCGCGAGCAGGCCGATCCGGCCATGCTGCGCACTCAACACTTCGACCAGCAGACTGGTCTCGCGGTAGGCCCGTGCGTGCAGCACGAAGCCAGTGTCGTCCTCGATCATCATCGAAGCGACCGCAACGGCTTACTCGTAACCGAAGGCCTTCAGTGCGGCCTCGTCGTCGGACCAGCCTTCACGCACGCGCACCCAGGTCTCCAGGAACACCTTGGCCCCGAACAGACGCTCCATCTGCAGGCGGGACTTGGCACCAATCTCCTTCAGCCGGGTGCCGCCCTTGCCGATCACGATCGCCTTCTGGCCCTCGCGCTCGACCCAGATCACCGCACCAATGCGCAGCAGGTTGCCATCTTCAGTGAAGCGCTCGATTTCCACGGTGGTCGCGTACGGCAGTTCCTCGCCGAGCTGGCGCATCAGCTGCTCACGCACCAGCTCGCCGGCCAGGAATCGCTGGCTGCGGTCGGTGATCTCGTCTTCGCCGAACATCGGCGGCGCTTCCGGCAACAGCGCCAGTACGTCGCGTACCAGTGCGTCCAGGCCGTTGCGCTTCTGCGCCGAGATCGGGTGCACGGACGAGAAATCGCGGCCGGCCGTGACTTCCTGCAGGAACGGCAGCAGCGCGCCCTTGTCCTTCAGACGGTCGATCTTGTTGACCACCAGCACCACCGGGATACCGGCGTCGCGCAGCACATTGAAGGCCAGGCTGTCTTCTTCGTCCCAGCGACCGGCTTCGATCACCAGCAGGCCGGCATCGACGCCTTCCAGCGAGCCGCGCGCGGCACGGTTCATCACCCGGTTCATCGCCCGCTTCTGCACCTTGTGCAGGCCGGGGGTGTCGACCAGCACCAACTGGCCTTCCGGATAAGTGGCGATGCCCAGCAGGCGATGGCGCGTGGTCTGCGGGCGGTTGGAAACGATGCTGACCTTGGCGCCGACCAGGGCATTGGTCAGGGTCGATTTGCCCACGTTCGGGCGGCCGATGACGGCCACGCTGCCGCAATGATGGGAAGTTTGTTCGCTCACTTGGAATCCAGTTGTTCTAGGACGGCTGCAGCCGCCTGTTGTTCGGCAAGCCGCCGCGAGGCGCCTTCGCCCTCGATGCTGGCAGCCGGGTCGGCTACGTTGCAGCGTACCCGGAAGTGCTTGGCGTGGTCGTCACCGGATTCTGACACCAGTTCATACTGCGGCAACGCCTTCTGTCGGGCCTGCAGCCATTCCTGCAGGCGGGTCTTGGGGTCCTTCTCGGGCCGGCCGGAGGCCGGCAGTGCCTCGATCGAAGCACTGAACCAGGGCAGTACCACCGCCCGGCAGGCCTCGAAGCCGGCGTCCAGGTAGATCGCGGCCACCACGGCTTCCACCGCGTCGGCTAGGATCGAGTCGCGGCGATGACCGCCGGACTTCATTTCGCCCGGGCCCAGGGTCAGCCGCTCGCCCAGTTCCAGGGTGCGCCCGATCACCGCCAGCGCGCCTTCACGCACCAGCTCGGCACGGGCACGGGTCATCGCCCCTTCGTCAGCCTTGGGCCAACGTCGGTACAACGCCTCGGCCGCCATCATGTTGACGATGCTGTCGCCGAGGAACTCCAGGCGCTCGTTGTGCGGCGCACCGGCACTGCGATGCGTCAGCGCCTGCTTGAGCAGGGCCGGGTCGCTGAAGGCATGACCAATCAGGTCGCCACGTTGGATGAATTTACTGGGCACCGCTTCGTGTCAGGTCCTGGGAAGAATCGAATTTGCCAACCACATCGAGGTTGCCGATCAGCTGACGGCGCACTTCGTAGTTGACCTTGAGGGTCCAGCCATTGTCGCGACGGTCGAACTTCACGTTGGCCGGCTTCACATTGTCCGAGTAGTTGATGTACAGGCGCTTGAAGAACAGGTCCTGGATGCGCGCCGGCTCCATGCTGCCCACGCCCGGCTCGTTGGCCAGGCTTTTCATCGCCGAGCGCACCGCGTAGTACTCCTGGTACATCGGGAACAGCTTCATGCCGATGTAGAGGAAGAAGCCAACCACGATCAGGACCGTCAGGAACGAGGTCAGGGTCATGCCACGCTGCGTGTTCATCGTCTTCATTGCGTTCTCCCCAGATACGCGTTGGATGTGAAAATACCCGGTTGATGCCCGGTCAGTTGATGCTCGAGCCGATCCGCGACGGCTCGAAGCCATCCTTGCAGAACCAGCCCTGGCAGTTCAGCCAGATCAGGAAGGCCTTGCCGCGCAGGTTCTCTTCCGGCAGCAGGCCCCAGAAACGGCCATCGTCACTGTTGTCACGGTTGTCGCCCATCACCAGGTACTTGCCGGCCGGCACGGTCCACTGGCCCTGGCCACGCGGATAGTCGGTCTCCAGCACCGTGTGGGTGCGGCCCGGCAGGTGCTCGACCAGCAGGTTGGCGCCCTCGCCCTGGCCCTTGTGGCCGGCGTAGATGCCCTTGTTGTCGTACTTCAGCGGCTCGCCGTTGAGGATCACGCCGTCGCCTTCGAAGACCACGGTGTCACCCGGCACGCCGATCACGCGCTTGATGAAATTCTCGCCCTTGGCCGGATCGTTCTCGCCATGGCCGGGGAAGTGGAACACCACCACGTCGCCACGCGAGGGCTCGCCAACCGGCACGAACTTGGTGTTGCTGATCGGCAGGCGCAGGCCGTAGGAGAACTTGTTGACCAGGATGAAATCGCCGATCAGCAGGTTCGGCATCATCGAGCTGGACGGGATCTTGTACGGCTCGGCGATGAAACTGCGCACGATCAGCACGATCGCCAGCACCGGGAAGAACGCACGCGAGTAGTCCACCAGCACCGGCTCGGAATCGAGCAGGCCGGCGCGCTGGGCGCGCCGCTTGGCAAGGTACAGCTTGTCCGCGAGCAGGATCAGGCCCGAGGCCAGGGTCAGCACGACCAGGAGGATCTCAAACAGTTTCATTCAGGGTCCTTTGCAACGTCACCGGACGACCGGCCCCGCAGGGCCGGTGCGGGCTTACTTGTTGTCCATCTGCAGCACGGCCAGGAACGCTTCCTGCGGGATCTCCACGCGGCCGACCTGCTTCATGCGCTTCTTGCCTTCCTTCTGCTTTTCCAGAAGCTTCTTCTTGCGCGAAACGTCGCCACCATAGCACTTGGCCAGCACGTTCTTGCGCATGGCCTTGACCGTGGTACGGGCGATGATCTGCGAGCCGACGGCGGCCTGGATGGCCACGTCGAACATCTGGCGCGGGATCAGGTCCTTCATCTTCTCGCACAGCTCGCGGCCGCGGCGGTCGGCATGGCTGCGGTGCACGATCAGCGACAGCGCATCGACCTTGTCACCGTTGATCAGCACATCCACGCGCACGAACGGGCCGGCGTCGAAGCGCACGAAGTGGTAGTCCAGCGAGGCATAGCCACGGCTGACCGACTTCAGCTTGTCGAAGAAGTCCAGCACCACTTCGGCCATCGGCAGCTCGTAGCTGATCTGCACCTGGCTGCCCAGGTAGTTGATGCCGATCTGGCTGCCGCGCTTTTCTTCGCACAGCTTGATGATGTTGCCGATGTACTCCTCGGGGGTGAGCACGTTGGCACGGATGATCGGCTCGCGGATCTCCTCGACCTGGTTCACCGGCGGCAGCTTGGCCGGGTTGTCCATGTTGATGATCGAGCCATCGGTCTTCAGGACTTCATACACCACCGTCGGCGCGGTGCTGATCAGGTCCAGGTTGTATTCGCGCTCCAGGCGCTCCTGCACGATTTCCATGTGCAGCATGCCGAGGAAACCGCAGCGGAAGCCGAAGCCCATCGCCTCGGAGCTTTCCGGCTCGAAGCGCAGCGCGGCATCGTTCAGGCGCAGCTTGTCCAGCGCTTCGCGCAGGTCGGGATAGTCCTCGGCATCGACCGGGAACAGGCCGGCGAACACGCGCGGCTGCATTTCCTGGAAGCCCGGCAGCGGCTTCGGTGCCGGATCGCCGGCCAGGGTCAGGGTGTCGCCGACCGGCGCACCGTGCACGTCCTTGATGCTGGCGGTGACCCAGCCCACTTCACCTGCACGCAGCGCCGGCAGCACCTTGCGCTTCGGGGTGAACACGCCGACGTTGTCGACCTGGTGGTTGCGGCCGGTAGACATCACCTGCAGCTTGTCACCGGCCTTGATCTCGCCCTGCATCACGCGCACAAGCGAGACCACGCCCAGGTAGTTGTCGAACCAGGAGTCGATGATCAGCGCCTGCAGCTTCTCGGTGTCGCGCGGCTTCGGCGGCGGAATGCGGTGCACGATCGCTTCCAGCACGTCCTGCACGTTCAGGCCGGTCTTGGCACTGACCGGCACGGCGTCGGAGGCGTCAATGCCGATCACGGCCTCGATCTCGGCCTTGGCGCGCTCGATGTCGGCGGTGGGCAGGTCGATCTTGTTGATCACCGGCACCACTTCCAGGCCCTGCTCCACGGCGGTGTAGCAGTTGGCCACCGACTGCGCTTCCACGCCCTGGGCCGCATCGACCACCAGCAGCGCGCCTTCGCAGGCGGCCAGCGAGCGGCTGACTTCATAGGAGAAGTCGACGTGGCCGGGGGTGTCGATGAAGTTCAGATGGTAGGTCTGCCCGTCCTTGGCCAGGTACGGCAGCGACACCGACTGCGCCTTGATCGTGATGCCACGCTCGCGCTCGATCGGGTTGGAGTCGAGCACCTGCGCTTCCATCTCGCGGGCCTGCAGGCCGCCACAGAGCTGGATGATGCGGTCGGCCAGCGTGGACTTGCCGTGGTCGACATGGGCGATGATGGAGAAGTTGCGGATGTTCCGCATCGAATCAGAAGACATAGGTGGCGGCGGCGCGCGGCGTCGTCAGGGTAACGGTCGATTATCGCATGCCCGGCGCCCGCCCGCGAAAACGGCCTCATCGGACCGGGTCCGGAACGGCCGAAGCCCCGCCGGGGCGGGGCTTCGGAGGAAAAGCAGGGGCCGCCGAAGCGGCCCCGGCAGGCCTTACTGGCCGGCCTTGACCGCTACGAACGCGCTGTTGCCGCTGCCGGTGCGTACCAGCAGCATCACCACGTCGCCCTTCTTGTAGCTGGACAGCGCACGGTTCAGCGCGTCCACGCTGCCGACCTGGGTGCTGGCCACCTGCAGGATCACCATGCCCGGAGACAGGCCCGCATCACGCGCGCCCTGGCCCTTGACCCCGGTGATGCGCACGCCTTCGCCCGATTCCAGGCCGAGCTGCTTGCGCTGCGGCGCGGTCAGGTCACTGACGTCCAGCCCCAGCAGGGCATTGGCGCCGGCCTGCGGCGCCGCATCGCTGTCGCCGGTGGCCGGGCCACGCGAACTGGCCTGCCCGTCTTCGGTCAGGGCGGTCAGGGTGGCGCTGAGGTCACGCGGCTTGCCATCGCGGATCACGCCCAGGGTGACCCGGCTGCCCGGTGCCATCGCGCCGATCAGCGGCGGCAGGTCGGACCAGCTGTTGACCGGCGCGCCGTTCACTGAGCGGATCACATCGCCGATCTTCACCCCGGCCCGGGCTGCAGCCGAATCCGGCACGATCTGGTTGACCAGGGCGCCGCGGCTGTCCGGCAGGCCCATCGCCTGCGCCTTCAGGCCGTCGATTTCCTGCACCACCGCGCCGAGCTGGCCGCGGGTGACCTTGCCGGTCTTCTTGATCTGCTCGACCGCACTCATCGCCAGGTCGATCGGGATCGCGAAGCTGATGCCCATGTAGCCGCCCGACGCGGAGAATATCTGCGAATTGATGCCGACCACTTCGCCACGGGTGTTCAGCAGCGGGCCACCGGAGTTGCCCTGGTTGATCGCCACGTCGGTCTGGATGAAGGGCACGTAACGCTGGTCCGGACCGCCGGTGCTGCGGCCGAGTGCGCTGACCACGCCGGCAGTGACCGAGTGATCGAGGCCGAACGGCGAGCCGATCGCGACCACCCACTGACCCGGCTTGAGGGAGTTGGAGTCGCCAACGCGCACGGTCGGCAGGTTCTTGCCGTCGATCTTCAGCAGTGCGACATCGTACTGCTGGTCGCTGCCCACCACTTTCGCGGTGAACTCACGGCGGTCACCCAGCTTGACCTTCACCTCGCTGGCATCGGCCACCACGTGGTAGTTGGTCAGTACATAACCATCGGGCGAGATGATGAAGCCCGAGCCCATGCCGCGGCCCTTGATGCTCGGGCCACCGTCCGGGCCGCCCGGGCCCTGCCCCGGCATCGGGAAATCCGGGCCGAAGAAGCGGCGGAAGAACTCCGGCATGTCATCGTCGCCGCCCATCGGGCCCCGTGAGGCCTGGCGGTTGTTGCGGACGATGGTGGTGTCGACGTTGACCACGCCAGGCCCGACCTGTTCGACCAGATTGGTGAAGTCAGGCAGGCCCGTGACCAGCGGCTGGGCCGGCGCCCGCGGCGCGGCGGCCGGCGCGGCCTGGGTCTGGGCGGCCGGAGCCGGGGCCTGCGCGCAGGCCATCAACGGCAGGGTCAGGGCCAGCAGGCCCATGGCCTGCGTGCGGAGTCGGGGAGTCATCGGACGGCAACCTCCGGATCGGATGGAAAGAGGAATACGGGCCCCGCCGACGGCGGGGCATGAAAGCGCCCGGCTCAGTCGCGCGGGCGCGGCGGCACCGGCAGGTCGTCCTGCAGGCGCGGCTCGAACGGGTAGAACGCCGCGCCCCCCGCATGGGCCGGGAAGCTCGCATTGAGCGCGCCGCCGGCAGCGGGCGCCAGGCTGGAGCGCGGCCACGGTCGCGCCTGCAGGCCACCGACCTCACCGAACGGCATGTTGCGGCTGGCATTGGCCGGCACGGTCGGGGTCAACGGCGCCTGTGCGGCGGCCACAGCGCGTTGCGGCATGTCCTCACGCTGGGCGGCACGCGCGGCCTGCTGGCTGCGGGTAGCGCTGGCGCGACGGGTGTCCTGGCGCCGGCTGGCAGCGGCCATGGCCACTGCCGGTACACCGGCCACGGCCATTGCGGCGTTATCCACCGAGGCTTCGGTCACCGGAGCCGGCGTCGTCGGTGCCGGCGCGAGTTCGGCCTGGCTGGCGATCACCTGCGGTGCCGACGGCTCGCCCGGGGTGGCCTCCTTCAGCTTCTCACCGCCCATGAACAGGGCCACCGCCGCCACCGATGCGGCCAGTGCGGCGCCACCGCCCCAGGCCCGCCAACCACTACGGCGTACCTGACGACGCGGCTCGGCCTGCGGCGCCGGTTCGGCGGCGATGGCGGCGGCCACGGCCGCGCTGAAGCCGGCCGGCGCCAGCGCCGAGGCCTGTCCGCGCATCACGTCGCCCAGCAGCTGCCAGCGTTCCTGGCAGCCGGCCAGCTCGGGGTCGTGCTCCATCCGGCGCAGCAGGAAGCGCGCTTCATCGGCGCCCAGCTCGCCATCGACCAGGGCCGACAGCTGCTCGCGATGGCGCTGGTCCAGGCGCTGCCCGGCGGGCGATTGGTGGTTCTGCGATTCGTTGAACGGATTACTGGTCATACGCGGCTCTTCTCACGGGTGGCGCTGCCGATGTCCAACAGCGGCCGGAGTTCGGTGTCGATCGCCTCGCGCGCCCGGAAGATCCGTGAGCGCACGGTGCCGATCGGGCACCCCATTTTCTGCGCGATATCCTCGTAACTCAGGCCTTCCACCTCGCGCAGGGTGATCGCCAACCGGAGCTCTTCCGGCAGCGCGTTGACGGTCTTCATTACCGTCTGTTCCAGTTCCTGGCGCATCAACTCGCGTTCGGGCGTGTCGGTGTCGCGCAGGCGCGTCCCGCTGTCGAACTGTTCGGCATCCCCGATGTCGATGTCATCGGTCGGCGGTCGGCGATTGTGTGAAGCCAGGTAGTTTTTGGCGGTATTCACGGCGATTCGATGCAACCAGGTTGAGAACTGGGCATCGCCACGGAAACTTCCGATCGCGCGGTAGGCACGGATGAAAGTGTCCTGGGCAACGTCCTGACATTCGCTCCAGTCGGCGATGTAGCGACCGACAAGGGCCACCACGCGATGCTGGTACTTGCGCACCAGGACATCGAACGCGGCGCTCTCGCCGTGCTGCACGCGCCGGACCAGTTCCAGATCCAGCTCCTGAGGTGTATCAACATCGGCCATGAGGGGCCGCACTCCTGTCAGCCCAACCGACGTCGGGCAATGAGACTGCCAATCCCGGGAAAAGTTCAGTCGCCGATCACCTGGCGCCGCACCAGCTTTTAACCACCGTTCCGTTAGCGTTCCGGTCCACGGCCATGGATCCGGGGTCGCCACTCCCCTGCTATTGGGATTTGACGCGGGGGAAACAACCTCTGGATCATAGCCGCTTCTCCATACACAACCGGATGGAACGTCCATGCTCTCAGGCTTCGATGGTCTCCGCTTCAGCCACTGGCACCCCGAGATCCGCGACGACGGCGTGGTGGTTCTCTCCCTGGATCGTCAGGACAGCAGCGTCAACGCCATGTCGCAGGACGTGCTGCTGGAACTGGGCGACCTGCTCGAGCGCATTGCGCTGGACCCGCCCAAGGGCGTGGTGATCCAGTCGCTGAAGAAGGCCGGCTTCATTGCCGGTGCGGACCTGAAGGAGTTCCAGGAGTTCGACCGCCGCGGCACCGTCAACGACGCCATCCGCCGCGGCCAGGCCACTTACCAGAAGCTGGCCGAGCTGCCCTGCCCGACCGTGGCGGCCATCCACGGCCACTGCCTGGGCGGCGGCACCGAACTGGCACTGGCCTGCCGCTACCGCGTGGCCTCCAATGACAGCAGCACGCGCATCGGCCTGCCGGAAACCCAGCTGGGCATCTTCCCCGGCTGGGGCGGCAGCGCGCGCCTGCCGCAGCTGGTCGGTGCGCCGGCAGCGATGGACATGATGCTGACCGGCCGCACCTTGTCGGCCTCGGCCGCGCGTGGCATCGGCCTGGTCGACAAGGTGGTGGCGCCGGCGGTGGTGCTCGACACCGCCGTGGCGCTGGCGCTGTCCGGCACCACCCGCCCGTTCAAGCAGCGCGCGACGGCCTGGGCCACCAACACCTGGCTGGCACGCACTTTGCTGGCACCGCAGATGGTCAAGCAGGTCGCACGCAAAGCCAAGAAGGACCAGTACCCGGCGCCCTACGCGCTGATCAGCACCTGGCAGCGCAGCGGCGGCAAGCCGATCCTGGCGCGCCTGGATGCCGAACGCCGCGCCGTGGTGAAGCTGGCCAGCACGCCGACCGCGCGCAACCTGATCCGCATCTTCTTCCTGACCGAGCGCCTGAAGGGCCTGGGCGGCGGTGACTCCGGCATCCGCCACGTGCACGTGGTCGGCGCCGGCGTGATGGGCGGCGATATCGCCGCGTGGGCCGCCTACAAGGGCTTCGAGGTGACTCTGCAGGACCGCGAGCAGCGCTTCATCGACCCGGCAATGGAACGCGCACAGGCGCTGTTCGCCAAGAAGGTGCGCGACGAGAGCAAGCGCCCCGCCGTGGCCGCGCGCCTGCGTGCTGATCTGGAAGGCAACGGCGTGGCCGAGGCCGACCTGGTGATCGAAGCAATCATCGAGAACCCGGAAGCCAAGCGTGCGCTGTACCAGACGCTCGAACCGAAGATGAAGCAGGACGCGCTGCTGACCACCAATACTTCGTCGATTCCGCTGGTGGAACTGCGCGACCACATCCAGCGCCCGGCGCAGTTCGCTGGCCTGCACTATTTCAACCCGGTTGCGCAGATGCCGCTGGTGGAGATCATCCATCACGACGGCATGGCGCCGGAGACCGAGCGCCGCCTGGCCGCGTTCTGCAAGGCGCTGGGCAAATTCCCCGTGCCGGTAGCCGGCAGCCCGGGCTTCCTGGTCAACCGCGTGCTGTTCCCGTACATGCTGGAAGCCGCCACCGCGTATGCCGAGGGCATTCCGGGCCCGGTGATCGACAAGGCCGCAGTGAAATTCGGCATGCCGATGGGCCCGATCGAACTGATCGACACCGTGGGCCTGGACGTGGCCGCAGGCGTCGGCCGCGAACTGGCGCCGTTCCTGGGCCTGCAGATTCCGGCCGCACTGCAGACGGTGGAACCGGACAAGCGTGGCAAGAAGGACGGCCAGGGCATCTACACCTGGGAAAACGGCAAGCCGAAGAAGCCGGACGTGGCCAGCGATTACCAGGCCCCGGCCGATCTGGAGGACCGCCTGATCCTGCCGCTGTTGAACGAGGCCGTGGCGTGCCTGCACGAGGGCGTGGTGGCCGATGCGGACCTGCTGGATGCGGGCGTGATCTTCGGTACCGGTTTCGCCCCGTTCCGCGGCGGTCCGATCCAGCACATCCGCGCAGTGGGAGCCGATGCGATCGTCGAGCGGTTGAAGGCGCTGCAGCAGCGCCACGGCGACCGTTTCGCCCCGCGCCCGGGCTGGGACAACCCCGCCCTGCGCGAACCGGTGATTTGAGTTTACCGGCCGGGCCTGCGGCCCGGCACCCGCAGAGGCAACCGCCGAAGCAAAAGCCAGAGCCAGAGCCGGAGCAACAGCCGGCTCTGGCTTTTCTGTTTGTTGGGCGGGGCGGTGTGGGCAGGCAGGACACGCCGTAAACCCATCCCTGGGGGCTCGATGGCGCCATCCATGGCGCCAACGGTCCTGCCTGCCCACACCGCCCCACCCCTGGCAGATTTCGGTGACGGTGAGTGAACTGCGATGACTGGTAGGTGTCGACGTTGGTCGGCACGGATCATTACGAACTGGTGGGTGTCGACCTTGGTCGACACCAAGAGCGAAGCGACCGGCGTTTGATTTTGATTTTCTTTTTCTTCTCCGTGGCTGGACAGCACACGGAAACTGTCAGAGGCCGGGCGGGTGGGTGGCGCAGGGGCGTGAGCCGCATGGATGCGGCGATCGAGCTTACATGGACGTACTTGCAGCGTCCCCTGCGCCACCCACCCGCCCGGCCAAGCGCGGCTTCTGCTTTTGCTTCTGCCTTCAGCGACCACCCCCACAGCCACGAGGGGCTGCGCCGTTGGCTGGAACAACCTGTTACCCATACGGGGCATGTGCCCGTCACAGCTGCATGCGATGCTGATCACCTGATCCCTGCCAGCGAGAACGCCCGCATGACCACCATCATCGCCCCGCGCGTGCACGACATCGGCGGCCTCGAAGTCCGTCGCGCCGTCCCCACCCTGCAGGCGCGCAGCATCGGCTCGTTCGTGTTCGTCGACCAGATGGGCCCGGCACTCATGCACCCCGGCACCGCCATCGACGTGCGCCCGCATCCACATATCGGCCTGGCCACCGTGACCTACCTGTGGTCGGGCGCGATCGGCCACCGCGACACGCTGGGGTCGGACCAGGTGATCCGTCCCGGTGACGTCAACTGGATGACCGCCGGCCGCGGCATCGCCCATTCCGAGCGCACGCCACAACCGGACCGCGACCATGACAACCCGATCCATGGCATGCAGACCTGGGTGGCGTTGCCGAAGTCGCATGAGGAAATCGAACCGGCCTTCTACCACCATGCCGCGGCCACCCTCCCCGAGCAGCGCCGCAATGGTGCCTGGCTGCGGGTGATCGCCGGGCGCGCCTATGGCGAGGAATCGCCGGTGAAGGTGTTCGCCGACACCCTCAACGTAGCGATCGACCTCGACCCGGATGCGGAGATCGATATCGACAATGGCCACCGCGAGCGCGCGTTGTACATCCTCGAAGGCGATGCGCAATTGGACGGCGTGGACATCCCCGCCCAGCACCTGGTGATCCCCGAAGCCGGTGCGATAGGTCGCCTGCGCGCGAAGACGCCGGTGAAGGCGATGCTGTTCGGTGGCGAGCCGCTGGATGGCCCGCGTCACCTGTGGTGGAACTTCGTGTCCAGCTCGAAGGAGCGCATCGAGCAGGCCAAGCACGACTGGGAGGCCGGTCGCTTCGGCACCATCCCGGGCGACGACAAGGAGTTCATCCCGCTGCCGCAGTACTGAACATCGCGTGTTGCACACATCCGAAGGTGTATCCCTGCACCCGGCGTTGACACTACAGTCACCCGCTGATCACTGAAATGTGACATAAATCACACTTTCAACCGTCAAAGGAGTGCAACACATGAGCATGGGTAAACGCTTGTCCGCCGAGTTCCTCGGCACGTTCTGGCTGGTTCTGGGTGGCTGTGGCAGCGCGGTGCTGGCCGCCAAGTTCGGTGGTGACGGCAATCCGCTGGGTATCGGTTTCCTCGGCGTGGCGCTCGCCTTCGGCCTGACCGTGGTGACCGGCGCCTATGCGTTCGGCCACATCTCCGGCGCGCACTTCAACCCGGCAGTCAGCGTCGGGCTGTGGGCTGGCGGCCGCTTCCCGACCAAGGACCTGGTGCCGTACATCATCGCCCAGGTCGCCGGCGGCCTGCTGGCCGGCTTCATCCTGCTGCAGATCGCCTCCGGCGCCAGTGGCTTCGCCATTGATGGCAGCCAGGCCGGTGCGTTCGCCAGCAACGGCTATGGCGCGCTGTCGCCCGGCGGCTACAGCGTTGCGGCCGCCTTCCTGTGCGAGGTGGTACTGACGGCGGTGTTCCTGATCGTGATCATGGGCGCCACCCATGGCAAGGCGCCTGCCGGCTTCGCGCCGCTGGCGATCGGCCTGTCGCTGACCCTGATCCACCTGATCAGCATCCCGGTCACCAACACCTCGGTGAACCCAGCCCGCTCCACGGCGGTGGCCTTCTTCGCCGGCAGCGGCGCGGTCAGCCAGTTGTGGCTGTTCTGGGTCGCTCCGCTGCTGGGCGGCGCGATCGGCGGCATCATTTACAAGTGGATCGGCAACGACCGCTGAGGCCTGCGGACCATTGCGGCCGACCTTCGGCCGCAATGGTTACGCTTGTAACCGCAATTTGTGCGATTGCTCACGTTCCGTTAAGGTTGAGTTGACCGTCCGTGCACATGCCGGCCGGGGTGGCATCCGGGGATGGGATGCCAAGGCTGCCGGTCCATCCGGCGGAGCCAACGACACACCACCTTGGGGGATGCATGAAGTTCGCGCCTGTAGTGTTGTCGAGCCTGCTGTTCGCTGCGGCCCAGGCCGCTGCGCAGGCTCCCACCGAATGTCCTTCATTGCCGGCCAGCAGTGGCCTGCAGTGGCAACAGCAGGCACAGGCCGATTTCCTGGTCTGCCGCGCCAGCACCGGGGACGGCCGCGAGGTACTGAGCCTGATGCTCAGTGCGCGCGATCCCAACCTTCCATTGAACCGCTCGCTGCGCCAGGAAAAGGGCAGCTTCGGCGGTGAGTCGCTGTACTGGTACCAGCCCGATCTGGGAGGCCAGCAGCCGCCCGGCTATGCCGAGCGCCGCATCAGTGTGGTCAAGCTCGACAAAGGGCGTTACGCGCAGATTTCGCTGTATCCGGACAGCGCCCAGGAACTGGGCTCGCTGCAGCAGCTGGCGCAGGGCATGAGCCTGACCCCGTCGGCCGTGGCCGCGGGGCGCTGAAGGTGACGGGGATGACTGCCTGGCAGCATCCCCGCAATGCGACCCGATCCGACGGTAGTGCCGGCCGCTGGCCGGCAAACGCTTCGTTCCCGATCAGAAGAGGTTGCCGGCCAGCGGCCGGCACTCCCTCAGAACTTGCCTTCCTGGAAATCGACGAAGGCCTGCATCAGTTCCTGCCGTGTGTTCATCACGAACGGCCCGTGGCGCATCACCGGTTCGCGCAGCGGACGGCCGGCCACCAGGATCAGCCGCGCGCCTTCGCTGCCGGCCGAAAGGTGCAGCTGCTCACCGCCGCCCAGCACCGCCAGCTCCTGGCGTGCCACGCCACGCGCGGCGTCCTGCTCCCCCACGGTCACGCCACCTTCGAACACGTATGCAAAGGCGTTGTGCCCTTCCGGCAACGCATAGGTCCAGGCGCGATCCGGGGCCAGCGTGATGTCCAGGTACAGCGGATCGGTGGCCGGCTGCACGATCGGGCCCTGCGTGCCATCCACGCTGCCGGCAATCACCTTCACGTCCACGCCCGGCTCCGGGTGCACCACGGGAATGCGCTCGGGCGCGAATTCCTGGTACTTCGGATCCGTCATCTTCTCCTTCGCCGGCAGGTTCACCCACAGCTGGAACCCGCGCATCTGCCCGCTCTCCTGCTCGGGCATCTCCGAATGCACCAGGCCACGGCCAGCGGTCATCCACTGCACGCTGCCCGGGGTCAGCAGGCCTTCGTTGCCGTGGTTGTCGCGATGCCGCATGCGCCCGTCGAGCATGTAGGTGACGGTTTCGAAGCCGCGGTGCGGATGCTCCGGAAACCCGGCGATGTAGTCCTCGGCACGATCGGTACCGAACTCATCGAGCAGCAGGAACGGATCCAGGTCGGGCAGCGTGGGGCCACCGATGACGCGGGTCAGGCGCACGCCGGCACCGTCGGAGGTGGGCATGCCACGGATGGTCCGCAGCACGCGGACCGGTTCGGGAAAGCTCATGGCGACTCCTGTTGGATGGATGCCACTGAAGATGGACGCCACACGGCCGCACGCCAATGGACGGCGCCGCAACCGATTGTTCCATCCCTGATGTTCGCTGCACGTCAGCACAACAAACGTACGACCAAAGTACTACCGCCGATTCGTCCTGTGCCAATTGACCCTGTCGAGGGCACGCGGGACTCTTTGTCTGTCTTTCCGGGAGAGAGCACCTCATGAAAGGGTTTTCCAAACTGGGC
This sequence comes from Stenotrophomonas geniculata, assembly GCF_034508895.1. Classification (NCBI taxonomy): domain Bacteria; kingdom Pseudomonadati; phylum Pseudomonadota; class Gammaproteobacteria; order Lysobacterales; family Lysobacteraceae; genus Stenotrophomonas; species Stenotrophomonas geniculata. The sequence goes on along the minus strand of NZ_CP140571.1, from coordinate 3,104,248 downwards.
TGGGCGGTACTCGCCCTGCTCGGCGCATTCTGTCTGGGCACCGTAGCCCTGCGCCGCGGCGAACACATCAACGCACTGTGGATCGTGGTGGCAGCGGTTTCGCTGTACCTGGTCGCCTACCGCTTCTACAGCCTGTTCATCGCCAACAAGGTGATGCAGCTGGATCCGACCCGGGCCACCCCGGCGGTGATCAACAACGATGGCCTGGACTACGTGCCGACCAACAAGCACGTGCTGTTCGGCCATCACTTTGCCGCCATCGCCGGTGCCGGCCCGCTGGTCGGCCCGGTACTGGCCGCGCAGATGGGCTACCTGCCCGGCCTGTTGTGGCTGGTGGTGGGCGTGGTGCTGGCCGGTGCGGTGCAGGACTTCATGGTCCTGTTCCTGTCCAGCCGCCGCAACGGCCGTTCGCTGGGTGACCTGGTGCGCGAGGAGATGGGCCAGGTGCCCGGAACGATCGCGTTGTTCGGCGCGTTCCTGATCATGATCATCATCCTGGCGGTGCTGGCGATGGTGGTGGTCAAGGCGCTGGCCGAAAGCCCGTGGGGCATGTTCACGGTGATCGCGACGATGCCCATCGCGATCCTGATGGGCGTGTACATGCGCTACATCCGCCCCGGCAAGATCGGCGAGATCTCGGTGGTTGGCCTGATCCTGCTGCTGGCTGCGATCTGGTACGGCGGCAAGGTCGCCGCCGATCCGGTCTGGGGCCCGGCGTTCACCTTCACCGGCACCCAGATCACCTGGATGCTGATCGGCTACGGCTTCGTCGCCTCGGTGCTGCCGGTGTGGCTGCTGCTGGCCCCGCGTGATTACCTGTCGACCTTCCTCAAGATCGGCACCATCATCGCGCTGGCCATCGGCATCCTGGTGGTGATGCCGGAACTGAAGATGCCGGCGCTGACCCAGTTCGCCGCCAGCGGTGATGGTCCGGTGTGGAAGGGCGGCATGTTCCCGTTCCTGTTCATCACCATCGCCTGCGGTGCGGTCTCTGGTTTCCATGCCCTGATTTCCTCGGGCACCACGCCGAAGCTGCTGGCCAATGAAGCGCACATGCGCTATATCGGCTACGGCGGCATGCTGATGGAATCGTTCGTAGCGGTGATGGCACTGGTGGCCGCATCGATCATCGACCCGGGCATCTACTTCGCGATGAACAGCCCGGCCGCGGTGATCGGTGCCGACGCGGCCTCGGCGGCGCACTACATCACCAACACCTGGGGCTTCACCATCACCCCCGAACAGCTGACTGCGACCGCGGCGGCGATCGGCGAACCGACCATCCTGCATCGTGCCGGTGGTGCGCCGACACTGGCGGTGGGCATCGCGCAGATCCTGCACGAAGCAATTCCCAGTGGCAGCGACGCGATGATGGCGTTCTGGTACCACTTCGCGATCCTGTTCGAGGCGTTGTTCATCCTGACCGCGGTGGACGCCGGTACCCGCGCCGGACGCTTCATGCTGCAGGACCTGCTGGGCAACTTCGTGCCGGCCCTGAAGAAGACCGAGTCGTGGACCGCCAACATCATCGGTACCGCAGGCTGCGTGGCGCTGTGGGGCTACCTGCTCTACACCGGCGTGGTCGATCCTTTCGGTGGCATCCAGACACTGTGGCCGCTGTTCGGCATCTCCAACCAGATGCTGGCCGGTATCGCGCTGATGCTGGGCACGGTGGTGCTGTTCAAGATGAAGCGTGACCGCTATGCGTGGGTGACCGCAGTACCGGCAGTGTGGCTGCTGATCTGCACCACCTACGCCGGCTTCATCAAGATCTTCGACAGCAACCCGGCACAGGGCTTCCTGGCACAGGCACACAAGTTCCAGGCCGCGCTCGCCAGCGACACCATCACCGCACCGGCCAAGTCAGTGGCGCAGATGAAGCAGATCGTGGTCAACGCCTACGTCAACACCGGCCTGACCGCGCTGTTCCTGCTGGTGGTGGGCGCGGTGCTGGTGTATTCGATCAAGACCATCCTGGCGGCCCGCCGCAATCCGCAGCGCAGCGACCGCGAGACCCCGTACGTGGCGCTGAAGCCGCATGAAATGGTGGATCTGTGATGAGCACGCAACTGGTTCCCGCCGGCCAGTACCAGGCCCACCGCCGCATCTGGCGGCGCCTGGTGCAGACCGCACGGCTGTGCTGTGGCATTCCTGATTACGACAACTACGTCCGGCACATGCTGGAAAAGCATCCGGACCAGGAGCCGATGGACTACAAGACGTTCTTCCGCGAACGCCAGGAAGCGCGTTACGGCGGTCGCAATGGTGGCCGCTGCTGTTGAGGGTTGGGTGCCGGGCTTGCAGCCCGGCGCCCGCAAAAGCCCGAGCAACTACAAACTGCAACTGCAACTGCTGGAGCGTCGGCTCTGGGTTTCTGTTTGCTTGGCGGGGCGGTGTCGGATTGCCGGTGACGGCGAGACACATGCGGGGTCAGATCCGTTTTCCGAAAGAAGACGGATCTGACCCCGTTTTATTTATCGATATCTGACAGAAAAATGGTGTCGACCAAGGTCGACACCTGCCAAAAGCCGCGCGTACCAGCAGTCGCCGTTACCCACAGCCGCGTGAACCTGTCGAAGGCGGGTGGGTCCGGTTGAGGGGGCGTGAGCGCCATGGATGGCGCGACCGAGGCTACATGGACGTATTCACGCCGTCCCCCTCAACCGGACCCACCCCGTCATCACACGGAATGCCGCTCTGGCTTTTGATGTTGAGGTTGCCGACCAGCGGCCGGCACTACCGCGGGTGCCGGGCGCCGCCTGGCTGGCCTCCTCAGCCGGTGGCCATCCACTTCAGGATCAGACCGGTGACATACGCCAGGCCGGTACCAGTGGCATAGCCCACCGTGCCCAACAGCACGCCCACCGGGGCCAGCGTCGGATGGAACGCCGCTGCCACCACCGGCGCCGAGGCCGCAGCGCCGATGTTGCCCTGCGAGCCAATGGCGAAGAAGAACAGCGGCGCGCGCAGCAGCTTGGCCACGACCCACAGCACCAGCACGTGCGTGGCCATCCAGATCGCACCGAGCAGGAACAGCCATGGCCGGTCCAGCAGCGACAACAGGTTCATCTGCATGCCGATGCAGGCGATCAGGAAGTACAGGAACACCGTGCCCAGCCGCGATGCACCGGCCGCTTCCAACCTGCGTGCACGAGTGAAGCTCAGGCCCAGGCCCATCGCGGTGGACAGCAGGATCACCCACACGAACTGGCTGTCCAGGCTGAACTGGCTGGCCCAGCTGACATGGGCCTTGAACCAGCCCGCCAGCGGCGCGGCGATCGCGTGCGCCAGGCCGACGCCGCCCAAGGCCACGCCGACGATCACCATCAGGTCGGTCATGCTGGGAATGCGCGCGTTCTGCGCCTCGTAGGCACTGATGCGCGCCTTCATCTCGTCGATGGCGCGGGTGTCGGCACCATTGCGGGTGTCGATCTGCTGTGCGCGGTTGGCCAGGAACAGCAGGATCGCCATCCACAGGCTGGCGCAGGCCACGTCGACCACGGCGAACTGGCCGAAGGTGGTGGCATCGGTGCCGAACACTTCGCGCATGGCGACCATGTTGGCGCCGCCACCGATCCAGCTGCCGGCCAGCGCCGCCATGCCCGCCCAGGTATCACCGGCCACGGTTTCCGGATGGATCAGCTTCATCAGCTGGAACGAGACGATAGCGCCGAGCATGATGCCGGCGGTACCGGCGCAGAACACGAGCAGCAGTTTCGGCCCGAGCTTGATGACGCCCTTCAGGTCGATCGACAGGGTCAGCAGGACCAGCGCGGCCGGCAGCAGCACGTCACGCGCGACCGGGTTGTACAGCGAGGTGTTGTGGCCATCGATGACACCAGCGGTGTTGTAGATGGCGGGGATGAAATAGCACAGCAGCAGTGCCGGCACCCAGGCGAAGATCTTCTTCAGCAGCGGGGTCGGACCACTGGCGGCCCAGAAGATCAGGGCCAGGGTGGCGGCAATCAGGCCCAGTCCAACGATGTCGTTGCTGATCAGGGCAGTAGCGGGTTCGGTCGGCACGGGATCCTCTGTCGATCGAAAGAGCGGAGAAAAAAAAGCGCCGCATAAAGCGGCGCAGGTCGAGATTAACATTGTCTTCACGCCGGGTCATGCTGCAGTGCCGACCACGCCTCCATCCCCTCAGGGAGCCTACTCATGCAGCTTGGCGCCTTTTCGGTCAGTCTCTCGGTGAAGGATCTCGCGGCCTCCCGTGCCTTCTACGAAGCCCTGGGCTTCTCGGTCACCGGCGGCGATCCAGCACAGAACTGGCTGGTGCTGCGCAGCAACGGCACCGTGATCGGCCTGTTCCAGGGCATGTTCGAGGGCAACCTGCTGACCTTCAACCCCGGCTGGGACCAGCACAAGCAGGAACTGACCCACTTCCAGGATGTGCGCGAGCTGCAGGCGGAGCTGGACGCCAGGGGCATCGCGCTGGCAGTCCGCACCGATCCCGATGGCCAGGGGACCGGCTACCTGCAGCTTGCCGATCCCGACGGCAACGTGATCCTGATCGACCAGCATGTGGCGCGGCCGAACGGGCGTTGACGCGGACAGCCATTGCGTGGGTAGGCGTCGACCTTGGTCGACGGGCAGCATGCCAACCAGGGTTGGCATCTACCAGGACGGCCGGATCAGCCCGGTCGCGAGGCACTGAAATGGAGCGTGACACGCGTGCCACGCGGCTCGCAGGGCTGCAGCTGCAGGGTCCAGCCCAGGTGCTCGCAGAGCCGCGCGATCAGATCCAGCCCGATGCCGCCGCCACGGTCGGCACGCTCGCCACGGGCCATCCGCGCGTGGATCGCCGCGATCTCCTCCGGGCTCATGCCATGCCCGGGATCCTGCAGGGTCAGCACCGCCGACGAGCTCAGGCGCAACTCAATGTGGCCACGCCCACTGTTCTCGATGGCATTGCGCAGCAGGTTGCCGATCGCCGCCTGCACAACAGCCAGCGGCGCAACAATATCCACCGGGGCAGCCTGGATGCCGATGCTCAGGTCCTTGTCGCCGAGCAGATGACGATGGTCGTCAACGATTTCCGGCAACAGCTGGTCCAGCGCGATGCGCTCGGCGCGCGCGGCCAGACGCGCCGGGTCACGGGCCAGCACCAGCAGCAGTTCGATCAGCTGCTCCACGCTCTGCGCGGTGCGCAGTACGCGCTGCATCTGCTGGCGCGCGCGCTCGGGCAAGCCCGGCTGTTCCAGCGCCAGTTCGGCGGCACCGGTCATCACCGCGATCGGCGTGCGCAGTTCATGGCTGGCGGTGCTGATGAACACCCGCTCGCGTTCGACGAACTGTTCGTTGCGGTCCAGGTAATCGTTCAGTGCACCAGCAATCGTGTGCAGCTCGGAGCTGCCACGCGGGTCGACCTCTATGCGCTGCCCCTGCGCACCGGGCCGCAGATCGGCGATGCGCTGCGCCAGCAGGCTCAACGGTCGCACCATCCGCTCCATGCCGAAGGACGCCATCAGCACGGTGACGAAGATCATGATCACGCCCGCCAGCATCACCCAGCGCGTGGCGAACTGCTCCAGATCGTGGAAGTCGGAGATATCCAGCGCCAGCGCGACCCGCCCCATCGATTCGGTCTCGCGCACCATCACCGCCGTCTCGCGGCCCTTCACCATCACCCCGTCATGCAGCCCGGGATGCAGGGTACGCAGGCTGTCGGGCAGGTTGACCGCGTCGAAGCGGTAGAGGCTGAGCGTGTCCGAATCCTGCCAGCGGTAGTGCGGCTCGTGTTCGACATGTTCGACGATGCTGTCCAGTTCGGAATTGAGCAGCGCGCGCCAGGCAGCGTGCTCGGCATGCTCATGCACGTAATTGCCGACGCTGAACACCGCCAGCGAAAGCAGCGCCAGGTAGCCCAGCAACCACCACAGCACGCGCCGGTACAGCGGCCCGGGCTTACGCGCCTTCATCAGTATCCTTGCCAGCGTCGCTGCCGGTGGTCACGGCCAGCCGATAACCCACCCGCGGCAGGGTGTGGATCAGCTTCTCGGCAAACGGGCCGTCAACGCTGCGACGCAACTCGTAGACATGCGAGCGCAGCAGGTCACCATCCGGCGGCTCGTCGCCCCACAGGGCGAACTCCAGCTGCTGTCGTGTCACCGCACCCGGGCTGGCCCGCATCAGCACTTCCAGCAGTTTGCGGCAGGCCGGGTACAGGTGCAGCACCTGGCCCTCACGCTGGGCCTCCAGCGTCGCCAGATCCAGCACCAGGTCGCCCACCTGCAGGCGCTTGCGCGGGTTGCGGCCCTGCGCACGCAGCAGCAGCGCTTCCAGCCGCACCTCCAGCTCGGGCAGCGCGAACGGCTTGGTCAGGTAGTCGTCGGCACCGGCGCGGAAGCCGGCGATCTTGTCCGGCAGTTCATCACGCGCGGTCAACATGATCACCGGCACCTCGGACGCGTGCTCGGCGCGCAGCCGGCGCAGCACCTCCGGCCCCTCCATGCGCGGCAGCATCCAGTCCAGGATCACCGCGTCGTAGGGATGGCTTCCGGCCAGGTGCAGGCCGGTGATGCCATCCGGGGCCACGTCGAGCACATGCCCGCGCGACTCGAAATAGTCGAACAGGTTGGCCACCAGCTGGCGGTTGTCCTCGATCACCAACAGACGCATGCACGAAACATCCACGGAAGTTCGTACCATGGTAGCGCCGCCCATGTCGGAATGCGGTCGTCCCGCCCCCTTCTGACGCTTTTCCCACCCCCGCCACCTCAGAATGGCCGTTTTGCTCCCGGAGCCTGCCGTGCCCGTAGCCCTGCCCCGCCGTTGGCGCCTGCCCCTGTTGTGGCTGCTGATCATTGCTGCATTGGCAGCGGGCATCGGCCTTCGGCAGCCGCAGCCGCCGGACGAGCCGCGCTTCGTGCTGGCCGCGCGGACCATGGTCGAGAGCGGGCAATGGCTGCTGCCGCATCGTGGCAGCGAGCTGTATGCCGAGAAACCACCGGTGTTCATGTGGCTGCAGGCGGCCGCTTACGAGGTGGTCGGCAGCTGGCAGTGGTCGTTCCTGCTGCCGTCATTGCTGGGCGCCCTGCTGAGCCTGTGGCTGGTGTCGGATCTGGCACGGCGGCTGTGGTCGCCGCGGCATTCCATCTATGCCCTCGCGGCGCTGTTCTGCACCCTGCAGTTCGGGCTGATGGCCAAGCGTGCGCAGATCGACATGGTGCTGGTGGGGATGACCACCGTCGCCGTGTGGGGCTTGATGCGGCACCTGTGCGAACGTCGTAACCTGCCCGCGCTGTGGCTGGCCGGTTTCGCCGCAGGCGTCGGCACGGTGACCAAGGGCGTGGGTTTCCTGCCGTTGCTGATGGTGCTGCCCTGGTTCGGCTGGTGGCTGTACCAGCGCCGTCGCGGGTACCGCGTGGAGGGTCCGCACCCGGCAACGCTGCTGTGGCTGATCCCGGCGTTCCTGCTGGGCGTGGGCGTGTGGCTGGCGCCGCTGGGCTGGGCCCTGCTGCACACGCCCAGCGCCGAACTGCAGGCCTACGCGCATGAGCTGCTGTTCAAGCAGACCGGTACCCGTTACGCCAATGCCTGGCACCACCGGCAGCCGGCCTGGTACTACCTGCAGGTGATCCTGACCCTATGGCTGCCGGGCAGCCTGCTGCTGCCGATGCTGTTCAAGCCCTGGTCGCGCCGTATCCGCCGTGGCGACCGTCGCCAATGGCTGCTGCTGGGCTGGGCGGTGCTGGTACTGGTGTTCTTCAGTGCCAGCCCGGGCAAGCGCGAGGTGTACCTGCTGCCGATGCTGCCGGCCATGGCCTTGGCCGTGGCGCCATTGCTGCCCGGCCTGCTGCGCCGCCTGTGCGTGCGCCGCTACCTGTTCGGCTACAGCGTGGTGCTGATGCTGGCCACCGGCGTGCTCGGCGTGATGCTGATGACCGAGCACCCGTGGGCGTTGGCGCAACTGGAACGCCGCGCCATGCCAGATACGCTGCTGCCGGTGCTGGGCGATGGCCTGCTGACCTTCGCCATTGCCCTGGCCACGCTGATCGTGTGGCTGCGGGTACGTCGTGCCGCGACGCTGGTGCTGCTGACCCACGGCATGCTGTGGATGCTCTACGGCCTGGTACTGATCCCGGCGCTGGACCCGTACGCATCGGCGTCGGCGCTGATGCGCCGGGTCGGCGCGCGGATCGGTCCCGACGCCGAACTGGCGCTGGTGGCCTGGCGCGAACAGAACCTGCTGCAGGCCGACCGGCCGGTGCGCGAGTTCGGCTTCAAGCGGCCCTGGGCCGAGCAGTGGCACGACGCCGGCCCGTGGCTGGCCGAGGCGCCGGACAAGCGCTGGCTGCTGGTACTGGATGATGCGATGAGCCCGTGCGTGGACCCGAGCAAGGTGATCGATATCGGTGTTGCCAACAGGAACCGTTGGCAACTGCTTCCCGGTACCGCATGGAACCCGCAATGCCACGCCGAGCGGGCCGGGTCGACCGCCGAAGAAGACTGAACGTCGGCACGTGCTGGGCAAGCATTAACCCGGCACGAACGAGCGTCCGACCCTTCTCCGACATCCAGGTGACGAGCATGACCGCGGATTCCCGACCCGCCCTTTCCCAGCATGCCCGTCCGTCCCCTTGATGCGGTAGCGCCGCTTGCGACATCGCCACTGGCGTCACGATTTGCCGTAACTCACCTCTGGCTGCCTGTCGCAATCGGTCTGCCCTTGTTTACGCTGCTGATGGGGTTCGGCGGCGACCAATGGGTGGCCGATCACCTGTTCCGCCTTGAGGGGGGCCACTGGGCGCTTCAGGACGCCTGGGTCACCCGCACGCTTGTGCACAAGGCTGGCAAGTGGCTGAGCACGGCTGCTGTCCTCGTGGCGATCCTGCTGTGCTTCCACCACTGGCGGAAGGGTCGCGATCGCACCCTGCGGTGGGCGCTGCTTTATGTCGTAATTGCCATGGCTCTGGGCACGGGTGTGATCTCCCTGCTGAAGTCGCTGGTGCCGATGGAATGCCCCTGGGACCTGCTGCGCTACGGCGGCCACCAGCCTTTCATCGGGCTTTTCACGGCGCGCCCCGCGGGCATGGCCGCGCAGGCCTGCTTCCCGGCGGGCCACGCCAGCGCGGGTTATGCATGGTTGTCCCTGTACTTTTTTGCCTCGCTGTGGCGCCCTTCATGGCGCTGGGCCGGGTTGTGGATCGGCCTTGCCACCGGCCTGGTGTTCGGCATCAGCCAGCAGCTGCGGGGTGCGCATTTCCTTTCGCATGACGTTGCTACTGCTTTGATCTGCTGGCTGCTTTCGCTGGGCCTGTATCTGATCGTCAAACGCGTCCTGGCACGCCGTCAGCTGGACCGTCCCCACCGCCAGGAGGCAAACGCATGAGTGCGTCGGTCCAACGCCCCGCCCGCCTTCCCGCGTTGGCGAACCTTCGCCGTTGGCGGCCGCAGCTGTCCACCGAAGCACTGATCGCACTGACCAGCCTGTTCTTCGCGGTGGCCGGCAACGGCCTGTTCTGGCACAGCGCGATGGCCAGCCATCCGGGCAGCCTGCGCTACGCGCTGTCGCTGCTGCTGTTGCTGCTGGGTGCGCACGGCGTGCTGCTGGGCATCCTGGTCTGGCGCTGGAACGCCAGGGTGGTGATCAGCCTGTTGCTGCTGGTGACCGCATTCGCCGCGCACTACATGAGCCGTTACCACATCTACCTGGATGCGGACATGTTGCGCAACGTGCTGGCGACCGATCCCAAGGAAAGCCGCGAGCTGATCACCGTGTCGCTGGTATGGCCGGTGCTGTTGCTGGCGGTGTTGCCGATGATCGTGCTGTGGCGCGTGCAGCTGCGCCGCCGCAGCTGGGGTCGCAGCCTGCTCTGGCGCGTCGGCTTCCTGGTGGTGGCGGCAGTGACCGCGGTAGGCGGCGCATTGATCTCGTTCCAGGATGTCTCGGCACTGATGCGCAACCAGCGCGAAGTGCGTTACCTCGCCACCCCGGCCAACGTGCTGCTGGGCCTGCCGCGTGCACTGCGTGGCGACAACCCGGTGCAGCGCGCGCCGAAGCTGCCGATCGGTACCGATGCCAAGGCCACCCCGCGTGCACCTGCCAGCAAGCCGCGCCTGCTGGTGATCGTCATGGGCGAAACCGTGCGCGCACAGAACTGGGGCCTCAACGGTGGCCGCAACACCACCCCGGAACTGGCCCAGGCCAGTGTGGTCAATTTCCCGGATATGCATTCGTGCGGCACCAGCACCGAGGTTTCGCTGCCGTGCCTGTTCTCGCCATGGGGCCGTCACGACTACGACGAGAAGAAGATCCGCGCACACCAGTCGCTGCTGCACGTATTGAACCGTGCCGGCATCGCACCGTTGTGGCGTGACAACCAGTCCGGATGCAAGGGCGTGTGCGAAGGCCTGGAGTTCCAGTCGCTGTCCGATGCGACCACCCCGGGCCTGTGCGCCGACGGCCGCTGCATGGACGAGATCCTGCTGCAGGACCTGGCCACCCAGGTGCGTGCCAAGCCCGGCGACCGCGTGGTGGTGCTGCACCAGCTGGGCAACCATGGCCCGGCCTATTTCGAGCGCTATCCGGCCGCCTTCGCCCGCTTCAAGCCAACCTGCGATACCCGTGACATCGGCCGCTGCTCGCGCGAAGAGATCACCAACAGCTACGACAACGCCGTGCTGTACACCGATCACTTCCTGAGCAAGACCATCGGCACGCTGCAGGGCATGCAGGACTACGACACGGCGATGATCTACCTGTCCGACCACGGCGAGTCGCTGGGCGAGAAGGGCCTGTTCCTGCACGGCGTGCCTTACGCCATCGCCCCGGCCGAGCAGACCCGGGTGCCGATGACGATGTGGTTCTCGCCGGGCTTCGCCAGCAGCCGCGGGCTGGACCTGCAATGCGTGCGCAGGCGTTCGGCGGCCTATACCGACCACGACAACCTGTTCCCGTCGGTGCTGGGCCTGATGCAGGTGAAGACGGCGCTGTACGAGCGCGATCGCGACGTGTTCGCCAACTGCGAAGGTTGAGGGTGGTTTGGCAGGGCTTGCAGCCCTGCACCTGCAGAGGCAACGTCAACCGCAACGGCTGAAGCAACAGCAGAAGCGGGTTTCCTGAGGGTTGGCGGGGTGGGTCCGGTGGCGGGAGACGCCGTAAACCCGTCCATGGGGGCTTGGCCGCGGCATCCATGCCGCGGACACTCCCGCCACCGGACCCACCCCGCCTTCGACAGTTTTCCGCGCTCTGTTGGACATGCCGATGGGGTCGGATCCGTTTTCCGTAGGAAAACGGATCCGACCCCATTTTGATTGTCGATATCTGACAGATGTGTCGACCAAGGTCGACACCTACCGACAGCACACTGAATCTGTCGGAGGTGGGGCGGTGTCGGAGTGCGGGGTGTCAGCCGCATGGGCCCGAGGCATGCCTCGGGCGGGTTGGGCAGGACGCCCAACCCCGGTCTTGCCGTGTGCGCAGGAAAGCGCACACGAGCAAGCGGCTGCCAAGCCTACACGGACGTACTTGCGGCGTCCCCGCACTCCGACACCACCCCGCCAAACCACGGACAGTCCGCTGTTGCTGTTGCTTCGGCCTTTTGCCGTTGCTTGAAAGCCTCTGCGGGTGCCGGGCGCCGCCCGGCCGACTTCCGCCACTTGCGGTGGCAGCGACGGCCCACTAGCCTTCGGCCGTCGTTCACCACCCAAGGACCGCCCGTGAAACACCGTCATCTCCTGCTGGCCTCGGCAGTCGCCGTCGCCACGCTGGCCCTGGCCGCCTGCAAGAAGGAAGCTGCCCCAGGCACCGATACCGCCAGCAGCAGCGCCCCGGCCGGCGAAACCGCCGACCAGTTCGTGGCCCGCATCAATGCCGAATTCAAGGCCGCCTACCCGGAGATGACCTCGGCACAGTGGCTGTCCTCCACCTACATCAACAGTGATTCGGAACGCATCGCGGCCAAGGCCAACGAGCGCTCGCTGACCCAGCTCAACAGCTGGATCGAGCAGGCCGCCAAGTTCGATGGCAAGCCGATGAGCGAGGACAGCAAGCGCGCGATCCACCTGCTGAAACTGATGTCCTCGATGCCGGCGCCGCGCGATCCGGCCAAGCTGGCCGAGCTGACCCAGATCGCCACCCGCATGGAAGGCAGCTACGGTGCCGGCAAGTACTGCACCGACGCCAACGATCCCAACTCCTGCCGCCAGCTGGGCGAGCTGGAACAGGTGCTGGCACGCAGCCGCGATTACGACAAGCAGCTCGACGCCTGGCAGGGCTGGCACAGCACCACCAAGAGCATGCGCGGCGACTACCAGAAGTTCGTCGGCCTGGTGAACGAAGGTGCCAAGGGCATGGGCTTCACCGATGCCGGCCAGATGTGGCGCAGCGGCTACGACATGCCGCCGGAGCAGATCGGCCCGGAAACCGATCGCCTGTGGGAACAGGTCAAGCCGATGTACGAGCAGCTGCACTGCTACGCACGCGGCAAGCTGGACAAGACCTACGGCAAGGACAAGGCCGAAGTGGGCAATGGCCTGATCGCGGCGCACCTGCTCGGCAACATGTGGCAGCAGGACTGGTCGAACCTGTGGGACCAGCTGGAACCCTACCCCGGCGCCGGCAGCCTGGACATCACCGCGGCACTGGAAAAGCAGTACCAGACCAACCTGAGCGCGGCGCTGGCCAAGGCCGGCAAGGACGCCAACGTGGCCGCCCAGTACAAGGCGCAGCGTGAGGCCGAACTGCGTACCGCCAAGCAGATGACCGAGCGCGCGCAGGACTTCTACGTGTCGCTGGGCATGCCGTCGCTGCCGCAGTCCTATTGGGAAAAGACCCAGTTCATCAAGCCTGACGACCGCGACGTGGTCTGCCACGCCAGCGCCTGGGACATGAACATGGAAGGCGACGTGCGCACCAAGATGTGCATCAAGCCGAACGAAGAGAACTTCACCACCATCTACCACGAGCTGGGCCACATCTATTACGACCTGGCCTACAACCCGCTGCCGCCGCTGTTCCAGGGCGGTGCCAACGATGGCTTCCATGAAGCAATCGGCGACACCATCGTGCTGGCGATGACGCCCAAGTACCTCAGCTCGATCGGCTTGGTCGATGCGCCGACCGAAAGCCGCGAGGCGGTCATCAACAACCAGATGCGCATGGCGCTGTCGGGCGTGTCGTTCCTGCCGTTCGGGCTGATGATCGACCGTTGGCGCTGGGGCGTGTTCGATGGCTCGATCACCGCCGACAACTACAACAAGGCGTGGTGGGACCTGAAGGCCAAGTACCAGGGCGTGGCGCCGGCCAGCACCCGTGGCGAAGAGTTCTTCGATCCGGGCGCGAAGTACCACGTGCCGGGCAACACCCCGTACACCCGCTACTTCCTGGCGCGCATCCTGCAGTTCCAGTTCTACAAGGGCCTGTGCGACGCGTCCGGCTACAAGGGCCCGCTGCATGAGTGCACCTTCTACGGCAACAAGGAAGCCGGCCAGAAGTACTGGGCGATGCTGAGCAAGGGTGCCAGCCAGCCGTGGCAGGCCACGCTGAAGGAACTGACCGGTACCGACAAGCTCGATGCCGGCCCGATGATCGAGTACTTCACCCCGGTCAACGAGTGGCTGAAGCAGCAGAACGAAGGCCAGATGTGCGGCTGGCAGGCCAACGCGGCCCCGGCAGCAAAATGAGAAAAGGGGCGGGTCCGCGAGGATCCGCCCCTGATGTTTCCGGTAGCGCCGGGCCATGCCCGGCGGCTCTTCATCGCACCGCTGCGCTCGCCGGGCATGGCCCGGCGCTACCCACGGCGGATCAGCTATTCTTCTTCGCCGCCATCGCCGCGGCCAGCTCGGCCTTGAATTCCTCGAAGGTCTGGCCTTTCTCCTGCGCTTCGGCCTGTGCGGCATCGCGCAGTGCATCGGAGTACATCAGGCGCACCGGCGTGCCATTGCGCTCGTGCAGCTCACCGGCCTGCATGATCAGCGCCAGCACCTGCGCAGCGCTCTCGCTGTGGCCCGCGATGCGGCCGTCCATGCCCAGCACCCATTCGCCGTCGCGGCGCACGACACCGGCCAGCAGGGTGCGCTGAGCATCGCGCAGTTCGGCATGCGGTTCCACCGGCGACGCCTGCGCGGCGGCCTTGTTGGCGGCCTGCTTTTCCTGGCGACGGCGCTGGTCGCGGCGGGTCTTGGAACTGGTGGACATGGTGCGGTACCGCTGCGAAGGGGGGCGCAAGGATAGCGCACCCCGCCCGCAGCGCTGCTTCACGCGTGCTCGATCCAGTCAGGTCAGTCCAGCACCTTGCCATGCCGCCAGTAGCCCATGAAGGTGATCGCGCGGCGGTCCAGCCCGCAATCGCGCACCAGGTGGCGGCGGATCGCCATCACCGCCCCCGCCTCACCCGCCACCCAGGCATACAGCGGACCGGCCACGCGGGTATCGGCCTGCTCCCAGAGGATCTGCGTATCGACGTCGATCTCCTCCAGCGCATCGCCGGCAGCCACGCTCGAGGTCGCTGCCAACCGCGCCTGGACCGCCTGCAGCAACGGCTGTCCGTAGGCAGCCTGCCCGCGCGGCAGCCAGACCAGCTCGGCGCTGGAGGGCGCCTTCAAGTGCACCGCATCACCGGCCTGCGCCACCTCCAGCAGCGCCAGCGTGCGCGGTGGGTCGACCATGGCCGCCAGTTCCTCAAGAATTCCGGCCACCGCCGGCAGCGCGGTTTCATCCGCCACCAGCAGCACCTGGCCGACTCCCGCCGGCGGTTTCCATTCCCAGCCTTCGCTGCTGTCAGCACAGTCGGCATCGGGGGCCAGCAGCACTACGCGGTCGCCCGGTCGCGCGTGGATGGCCCAGCGCGAGGCCGGCCCGGTCTCGCCATGAAGCACGAAATCAACGTCGACCTCGCCCTGCTCGGCGCGCAGGTGGCGGATGGTGTAGGTGCGCATGGGCGGGCGCTGGTCGTCCGGCAGCGCCCGGTAGCGCGGATACCAGTCCTCGCCGCTGGGCACCTGCGGCACGTCCTGGCCGGGCAAGGGGAAGAACACCTTGATGCGCTGGTCCGGGCCTTCGGTCTTCATCCGCGCCACGTCGGCACCAGTGAACACCATGCGGTCCAGGGAAGGGGAAAGAACGCGGCGCTCCTTCAGCGCCACCTCGAACAGGCGATAGGTCTGCTGCGCAGCCATGGGGGAACCTCATGCAACGACATCGGATCGGCTGGCTGTCGTGCATCCACGCACCGGCTGGCTGGAGTCCCCAGCCTAGTCCGGTCGTTCCTCGCCGCAAGCGTTACGGGCATCGCGGCCTGCCCTACCCCTGCGCACTGCTCAATGGCCCGTGCAGGCTGCCTGCGCCGCGCGTTCACGCTGGTGTTCCCAGTACCAGAAAACAAATCCGGCGCCGAAGAACGCGGCCTGGCCCAGCGCCAGGTGCAGCGGGCTGGCACTGAGCAGCGGCGACACCACGCCGGCCACCACGGTGCTGATCATCAGCTGCACGAAGGCCTGCAGCGACGAGGCCAGGCCGCGCTGGTGCGGGTACATGTCCAGCACCGCCAAGGCCAGGATCGGGAAGATCAGGGCCATGCCCATGCCGCCCAGGAAGATCGGCAGCACCGCCCACGGCAGCACGAACTGCGGCGACAGCGCCACGTAGCCGACATTCAGCAGCGCCGACAGCGCGCACAGGCTGAAACCGATGGCGACCTGGCGTGTGGGCGTGGTGTGCCCGGCCATGCGCCCGGACAGGAACGAGCCGGTGGTCATGCCACCGATGGTGGGGATGAACAACCAGGCGAAACCGCCCTCGCCCAGGTGCAGGTGCTGCATCACGAACACCGGTGCCGAGGAGATGTACAGGAAGATGCCGCCGAAACCGATGCTGCCGGCCAGCGCCAGGCGCAGGAAGCGCGGGTTGAAGCCGATGCGCACGTAGTCACGCAGCAGCACGCGCGGCGACAGCGGCACCCGTGCCTCGACCGCATGGGTTTCCGGCAGGAAGCGCGCGGTGGCCGCCAACAGCACCAGCCCGAACACCACCAGGAACCAGAAGATCAGCGGCCAGCCGGCGCCACTGAGCAGGATCCAGCCACCGATGATCGGTGCGATGGCCGGAGCGATGCCGAACAGCATCGACACCTGGCTCATCAGCCGCTGGGCATCGTGGCCGTGGTACAGGTCGCGGATCACCGCGCGGCCGACGATCATGCCGACACCCGCCGACAGGCCCTGCAGCGCGCGGAACGCCAGCAGCGTGGACAGGTCGGTGGACAGCGCGCAGCCGACCGAGGCGCCGACGAACACCACCAGACCGCCGAGGATCACCCGCTTGCGGCCCCAGGCATCGGACAGCGGGCCGTGCGCCAGACTCATCAGGCCATAGAACAGCAGGTACACGCTGATGGTCTGCTGCACCGCCACCTCGTCCACCGCCAGGCGCTGGGCCAGCTGCGGGAACGCCGGGAAGATGGTGTCGATCGAGAACGGGCCGAACATGGCCAGGCCGGCAAGCAGCAGGGCCATGCGGCGGGTGGAAGGGGCAACAGCGGCGGTCATGGAGGAAGCGTCCGGCAGGGCCATGCGGGGCACGCACGGCGGGCGCCGGTCCCGCAACAACGGGGACGGCGCCAGATGAATTCGGGTATCCGCCCATCATAGGTGGGGATTGCGCCTGATGCCATGCAGCACTGCACAAAACGCACGGCCGGGCCATCGGCCATTCAGGCGCGGCGGCACCGACCGGCGGCCGCTGGCCGGGCCCGCAACGGGCTATAATCGGCGGGCAACACGGTGGGAGAAGCGGAACACCGCTGCCGAAGGCGCAACGCCCGTAATCGCTCAGGCCCGATACCACCCGTAACACAACTCTGGAGAGACCGGTTCGATCCGGCGCCGAAGGGGCACGAAGCTGCGGTTTTCCGCGCTTTTAAACTCTCAGGCAAAAGGACAGAGGGGCGCCCCGCAGACCGCCGACCGGCGGCTTGTGCCCGTGCGTGTGCCCTTTCCTGACGGATCCTTCGCCATGTCCCAGAACACCCCTTCCCTGCGTGAGCTCGAGCACCACAACGCGTTCGTCGAGCGCCACATCGGCCCCAACGACGCCGAGATCGCGCAGATGCTCGATGTCGTCGGCCACGCGTCGCTGGATGGCATGACCGATGCCATCGTACCGGCCAAGATCAAGTCGCCGGCACCGCTGGCGCTGCCGGAGTCGATGACCGAAGTACAGGCACTGGCGAAGATCCGTGCGATCGCCGACAAGAACACCGTGCTGCGCAGCTTCATCGGCCAGGGCTACTACGGCACCCACACGCCGAACGTGATCCTGCGCAACATCCTGGAAAACCCGGCCTGGTACACCGCCTACACTCCGTACCAGGCGGAAATCTCGCAGGGCCGCATGGAAGCGCTGATCAACTTCCAGACCCTGTGCGCCGACCTGACCGGCATGGAAATCGCCAACGCCTCGCTGCTGGACGAAGCCACCGCCGCTGCTGAAGCGATGACCCTGGCCAAGCGTTCGGCCAAGTCCAAGTCGGACACCTTCTTCGTGCACGACGCCGTGCATCCGCAGACGCTGGAACTGCTGCGTACCCGCGCCGAGCCCATGGGCATCGTGCTGCGCGTCGGCACCCCGGCCGAAGCGCTGGAAGCGGAAGCCTTCGGCCTGCTGCTGCAGTACCCGGATACCTTCGGCCAGGTGGGCGACTACAAGGCGCTGGTCGATGCCGTGCACGCACGCGGCGGCCTGGTGGCCGTGGCCACCGACCTGCTGGCCCTGACCCTGCTGGCCGCCCCGGGCGAATGGGGCGCGGACATCGTGGTCGGCAACAGCCAGCGTTTCGGCGTGCCGTTCGGCTTCGGTGGCCCGCACGCCGCCTTCATGGCCTGCCGTGACGCCTACAAGCGCTCGATGCCGGGCCGCCTGATCGGTGTTTCGGTCGATGCCCAGGGCAACCCGGCCTACCGCCTGACCCTGCAGACCCGCGAGCAGCACATCCGCCGCGAGAAGGCGACTTCCAACATCTGTACCGCGCAGGTGCTGCTGGCGGTGATGGCCTCGATGTACGCCGTTTACCACGGCCCGGAAGGCCTGACCCGCATTGCCCGCCGCACCCATCGCCTGGCCTCGATCCTGGCCGCAGCGCTGCGCAATGCCGGCGTGCAGGTTGGTGGCGACTTCTTCGACACCCTGCATGTCACCGGCGTGCACGCCGATGAGATCCATGCCAAGGCCCGCGCCGCCGGCTACAACCTGCGCGCAATCGACAGCGACTCGGTCGGCATCAGCCTGGACGAGACCACCACCCGCGCCGACATCGTCGCCGTGGCTGCGGTGTTCGGTGCTTCGCTGGACGTCGACGCGCTGGATGCCAGCACCGCCGACGCGCTGCCGGCCGGCCTGCTGCGCCAGTCCGCGTTCCTGACCCATCCGGTGTTCAACACCCACCACAGCGAGCACGAACTGCTGCGCTACCTGCGTTCGCTGGCCGACAAGGACCTGGCGATGGACCGCACGATGATCCCGCTGGGCTCGTGCACCATGAAGCTCAACGCCACCGCCGAGATGATCCCGGTGACCTGGCCGGAGTTCTCGCAGATCCACCCGCTGGTGCCGGCCGACCAGGCGCTGGGCTACAAGGAACTGATCGACACGCTGGAAGCGATGCTGGTCGAATGCACTGGCTACGACGCGGTCAGCCTGCAGCCGAACTCCGGCGCGCAGGGCGAGTACGCCGGCCTGCTGGCGATCCGCGCCTACCACCGTTCGCGCGGCGAAGATCACCGTGACATCTGCCTGATCCCGGATTCGGCACACGGCACCAACCCGGCTTCGGCACAGATGTGCGGCATGAAGGTGGTGGTGACCAAGACCGATGCCAACGGCAACGTCGATGTCGAGGACATCCGCCTCAACGCCGAGAAGTACAGCGACCGCCTGGCCGCGATCATGATGACCTACCCGTCCACGCACGGCGTGTTCGAGGAAGAGGTGGTGGAGATCTGCGAGATCATCCACAAGCACGGCGGCCAGGTGTACACCGACGGTGCCAACATGAACGCCCTGGTCGGCGTGGCCAAGCCGGGCAAGTGGGGTTCGGACGTTTCGCACCTGAACCTGCACAAGACCTTCTGCATCCCGCACGGCGGTGGCGGCCCGGGCGTTGGCCCGTGCGCGGTCAAGGAGCACCTGGCGCCGTTCCTGCCGGGCAAGCTGGGTGACAACGGCCCGGTCGGCATGGTCAGCGCGGCCAGCTTCGGCAGCGCCTCGATCCTGCCGATCAGCTGGATGTACATCGCGATGATGGGCCGCGAAGGCCTGCGCAAGGCCACCCAGGTCGCGCAGCTCAACGCCAACTACATCGCCAAGCGCCTGGCACCGCACTTCAAGACCCTGTACACCGGCCGCAACGGCCTGGTGGCGCATGAGTGCATCCTGGACGTGCGCCCGCTGGAGAAGACCAGCGGCATCGGCGCCGAGGACGTGGCCAAGCGCCTGATCGACTTCGGTTTCCACGCACCGACCCTGAGCTTCCCGGTGGCTGGCACGCTGATGGTCGAGCCGACCGAGAGCGAATCGCTGCACGAGCTGGATCGCTTCATCGACGCGATGATCCAGATCCGCGAGGAGATCACCGCGATCGAAGACGGCCGCCTGGACCGCGAGGACAACCCGCTGAAGAACGCGCCGCACACCGCCACCGCGGTGACCGCCAGCGAGTGGACCCACGCCTACCCGCGTGAACTGGCTGCATTCCCGCTGGCCAGCCTGAAGCAGAGCAAGTACTGGCCGCCGGTGGCGCGCGTGGACAACGTGTACGGCGACAAGAACGTGATGTGCGCCTGCATTCCGGTCGATGCCTACAAGGATGATGAAGTCGAGGCTTGATTCCTCGCTGCATCGGTAAAGAGAACGGCCCGCGCAAGCGGGCCGTTTTCATGAGGGTGTGTGGACCAAAGTCCACACCCACAAACATCCGATCACGGGTCCGGCATCTGCCCCAGGCTCAACTGCCACGACACGCCGAAGCGATCCTGCACCCAGCCGTAGCGGTTGCTGAAGTCATAGTCGCCCACCGGCATCAACCAGTGGCCGCCCTCGCCCAGCACACGCGCGGCGCGCTCGAACTGCTCGGCACCGGAACACTCGACGAACAGCGAGATCGACGGGCTGAAGGTGAAGTCGTGCACGTCCAGGCTGTCAAAGCACAGGTAGTGGGTGCCGCCCAGCAGGAAGATGGCCTGGCGGACCTGCCCGGGCACGCCGGCACCGGCGCCGTCCGGATGGCGCTGCATTGCCAGCAGGCGGAAATCGGCGAAGGCTTCGGCGTACAGGGCCAGGGCGGCCTCGGCCTGGCCGGTGAACATCAGGAAAGGACGGCTGCGCAGCATGCGGTACTCCCGGTCGACGGGCCGCTGGCGGCCCACGCGATCAGGATGGCACGGCGGATGTATGCCTGCTGTAGAGCCGAGCCCATGCTCGGCTGGCGGCCACGCGAACAGCAGCCGACCGTGGGTCGGCTCTACAGAATCACGCCTCGCGCATGCGCCGCGCGATGGCGCTGCCAGCGGCGATCGTGGCAGTCAGCGCCACCATCGACAGGAACTGCAGGCGGGTGTGCGCCTCGCTCAGCAGCAGGCCGAAGATCAGCGCCAGGATCGCCAGCGCGCAGCAGGTCAGCCACGGGAAACCGGCCATGCGGAACGGCAGGCGAGTGCCCAGGCGATCGGCGCGGCGGCGCAGCACCAGCTGCGAGACCAGCGACAGCGTCCACACCAGCAGGCAGGTGGAACCGACGATGTTCAGCAGTACCGGCAGCACCCGGTCCGGAAACAGCAACTCCATCACCGTGGCGGCGAAGCCGAACAGCACGCTGGCCAGCACGGCGATCACCGGCACCTGGCGCGGATCGGTCCAGCCCAGCACGGCCGGCGCTTCACGGCGCTGCGCCAGCGAGTACATCATGCGCGAGGCGCCGTAGAGGTTGGCATTGAGCGCCGACAGCAGCGCGATCACCGCGATCAGGGTGATGGCAGTGCCGGCACCCGGAATACGGGCGATATCCAGCACGGCGGCGAACGGCGACTTCAGCGCCTCGCTGGTCCACGGCACCACAGCGATGATCACGCTCAGCGAGCCGATGTAGAACACCAGGATGCGCCACGCCACGGTGCGGATGGCACGGGCGATGCTGCGCTCCGGATCTTCGGTCTCCGCCGCCGCAACGGCCACGATCTCGGTACCACCGAAGGCGAAGACCACCACCAGCAGCGCGGCACCGATACCGGCCAGACCCTTGGGTGCGAAGCCGCCATGTTCGGTGAAGTTGCTCAAGCCCGGCGAGGTCACCTGCGGCAGCCAGCCCATCAGCAGCGCCACGCCGATGGCGATGAACGCCAGGATCGCCGCGACCTTGAGGATGGCGAACCAGAACTCAAACTCGCCGAAGTTCTTCACCCCGAGCAGGTTGATCGCGGTGAAGAACAGCATGAAGGCCAGCGCTGCCATCGGTACCGGCACCGCAGGCCAGACCGTGGCCAGCAACCCGGCCGCGCCCACCGCCTCGGCGGCGATCACGATCACCAGCTGCACCCACCACAACCAGCCGACCGTGGCACCGGCGGTGGCGCCCATGGCGTCGGCCGCATACACCGAAAACGCGCCGCTGGTCGGTTTGGCCGCCGCCATCTCGCCCAGTGCGTTCATCACGATGATCACCAGCGCGCCTGCGACCAGATACGACACCAGCACTGCCGGACCGGCCGCCTGCACGCCCACGCCCGAACCGAGGAACAGGCCGGCGCCGATGGCGCTGCCCAGGCCCATCATGATCAGCTGGCGGGGCTTGAGCGAATGCCCGAGGCGGGACGGCGAAGCGGTCGGAATCGAGTTGGGCATCGGCGGGGCTGGCGGCGGGCTACAGGGGCGACACCTTACCCTGTCCCATGCCTGCGGGGATAGGCACAGCGCAGCAGGCGGCTCAGGCCAGCGCTGGCTCGCCGACACTGCCGCCGATGCGGGCGCGGTAGGCGCGCGGCGAGAAACCGGTTTCAGCCTTGAACTTGCGGGTAAAGGCGCTCTGGTCGCTGAAGCCGCAGGCCTGGCCGATGCAGGCAATGCTGTCGTCGCCGTGCAGCAGGTGCATGGCCATCTGGATGCGCAGCCGGGTCAGCACCTGCTGCGGGGTCATCTGGAACACCTTTCGGAAACTGCGCTCCAGCTTGGACAGCGAAAAGCCGGTGATGTCCAGCAGGGTCTGCATGCGCACGTTCTCGGCGTAGTGCGCATTGAGGTGGGCCAGGGCCAGCCGTAGCTGCTCGTACTGGGTACCGAGGCTGTCCTTCTGGCCGAGGTCGCGGGAAATGCCGATCAGGCCCTCGATGGCCCCATCGACCACCAGCGGGCGCTTGCAGGTCAGGCACCAGCCCGGTTCGCGGTTGGCGAACAGGTGCAGCTCCATCAGGTTCTCGATCACCTCGCCGGACAGCACGCGGGCATCCTGGTCGACATAGTCCGCACTGAGGCCGGTCGGGTAGATCTCGGCCGCCGTGCGCCCGATCACGTCCTTGCGCGCGCGCAGGCCCAGCCGCCGCAGCATGGTCTGGTTGACGTGGGTGTAACGCCCCTGAAGGTCCTTGATGAAAAACAGCACATCCGGGATGGCGTCGAACAGGGCTTCGATGTCGGCGGGCTCGACTCGCATGGAGCAAGCATACCCGAGCCTGCTTTTGCCTGTACGTTCACCTCTGCCGGACCTCGGTTTAACGGGGCTGGTTCCAGTGTCGTGGTTCCTTCTGATGATCCGGAGCCAACGTCAATGGCCGCCAGCAAGCCGACCGGCAAGCGCGCAACCGCCCCTGCCGAAAACCACCGCCGGGGCGACGGCGATGAACTGCACCAGCAGGCCGGGGGCACCCATCCGGTGATGACCACCGACCAGGGCATCCCGGTGGCGGACAACCAGAACTCCCTGCGGCAAGGGCCCCGAGGGCCCACGCTGCTGGAGGACTTCATCCTGCGCGAGAAGATCACCCACTTCGATCACGAACGCATTCCCGAGCGCATCGTGCACGCACGTGGCAGCGCAGCACACGGCTACTTCGAGCTGACCCGGTCACTGGCCGCCCATACCCGCGCGCGCATCCTGACCGAGGTAGGCGTCAGGACGCCCGTGTTCACCCGTTTCTCGACGGTAGCCGGCGGCGCGGGCTCGGTGGATACCCCCCGCGACGTGCGCGGCTTCGCGGTCAAGTTCTATACCAAGGAGGGCAACTGGGATCTGGTTGGCAACAACATTCCGGTGTTCTTCATCCAGGACGCCATGAAATTCCCGGACCTGGTGCACGCAGTGAAGATGGAACCGGACCGTGCGTTTCCGCAGGCCGCCACGGCCCACGACACCTTCTGGGATTTCATCTCGCTCATGCCCGAGTCGATGCACATGATCATGTGGGCGATGAGCGACCGCGCCATACCGCGTTCGCTGCGGATGATCGAAGGCTTCGGTGTGCACAGCTTCCGCCTGCTGAACGAGGCGGGAGAGTCGACCTTCGTCAAGTTCCACTGGCGGCCCAAGCTGGGTATCCAGTCCACGGTCTGGGACGAAGCGTTGAAACTGCAGTCGGCCGACAATGACTTCCATCGCCGCGACCTGTTCGAGGCCATCCAGCGCGGCGACTTTCCCGAATGGGAACTGGGAGTGCAGCTGTTTACGGAAGAAGAGGCCGACGCATTCCCGTTCGATCATCTGGACCCGACCAAGATCATTCCCGAATCGCTGGTGCCGTTGCAGGTCATCGGGCGCATGGTGCTGGACCGCTGGCCGGACAACTTCTTCGCCGAGACCGAGCAGGTGGCGTTCTGCCCGGCCAACGTGCCACCGGGCATCGACTTCAGCAACGACCCGCTGCTGCAGGGGCGCCTGTTCTCCTATCTGGACACCCAGCTGCTGCGCCTGGGCGGCCCGAACTTCCACCAGATCCCGGTGAATGCGCCCAAGTGCCCGTTTGCCAATCATCAGCGCGACGGCCACATGCAGATGCAGGTGCCCAAGGGCCGGGTGGCCTACGATCCCAGTTCGCTGCAGGAGGACACCCCGCGCGAGACGCCTGCCGGATTCCGCAGCCATGCCAGCGCCGACGATGGTCGCAAGGGTCGCACCCGCGCGGAGAGTTTCGCCGACCATTACAGCCAAGCCCGCATGTTCTTCCGGAGCCTGGAAAAGCCGGAGCAGGCGCACCTGGCATCGGCGCTGGTGTTCGAGTTGTCCAAGGTGGAAACGCTGAAGGTGCGGGAGCGTACCGTCAGCCACCTGCGCAACATCGACGAATCATTGGCGCAGCGCGTAGCTGATGGGCTCGCGTTGCCTGCACTGCCCGACCCCGCGCCGACCGCCACGCCGGTGCAGGACATGCCTGCCGCTCCCGAGGTGCGCGTGATCGGGCGCAACAAGCCCACCCTGCAAGGGCGCAGCATCGGCATCCTGTTTGATGAGGGCTCCGACGCGCGCGTGATGGCCAGCCTGAGCAAAGCGGCCCGGAAGGCGGGTGCAGACGTGAAGCTGGTCGCGCCCAAAGTAGGCGGCGCCACGCTGAGCGATGGGGCGATGCAGACGGCGGATGGGCAACTGGCGGGCACGCCATCGGCTGTGTTCGATGCGGTGGCCGTGGTGCTCAGCCCGGAAGCCGCGAAGGCCTTGTCGAAAGAGAGTGCAGCCGTCGAATTCGTCAGCCAGGCGTGGGCGCACCTGAAGGCCATCGCCAGCGACGCAGGCGGCCAGACGCTGCTGAAGGCGGCGCGGGTCGGCAACGATGCCGGCATCGTCGAAGCGGAAGACGCCAAGGCCTTCCTGGCGGCGGCCGCCACCCGCCAATGGGCGCGTGAACCGAAGCTGCGCCTGCTGGCCTGACTACTACGACAGGAGATCCGTCATGCCCCGTGGTGACAAATCCGCATATACCGAGAAACAGAAGCGCCAGGCCGAGCACATCGAGGAAAGCGAACGTGATCGCGGCGCGAGTGAAGGCACCGCCGAGCGCATTGCCTGGGCCACCGTGAACAAGCAGGACGGTGGAGGCAAACGTAGCGGCAGTGCCCGCAAGGGCGCGAAGAAGGCGACCAGCAAGAAGGCTGCCAAGAAGGCGCCTGCCAGGAAGTCGGCCACAAAGAAGGCCACGACCAAGGCGACGGCAGCGAAGAAGGCACCTGCGAAGAAGGCGGTGGCGAAGAAGGCACCGGCTCGCAAGACCGCGACAAAGAAGGCCACAAAGAAGACGGAGAAGAAGGCTGCGGCCAGGAAGACGGGTACGGCCGCCTCGCGGAGCGCCGCCGCAAAGAAGGCAGCCAAGACGCGGGCCGCGAAGAAGACCGTGCGCAAGGCGGCGGCGAAGAAAGCTGCGCGTACGCGTACGCGTGCGCGCGCCTGAAGCGTCGGTCAGGGGGGGAGCGTCCTCATCCATGCGGCAACTTCGGCTGCGTCAGCACGGCCTTCAGCAGTAGACGGGCTCCTTCCAGCGAAATACGGCCGCTCAAGGCGGCCGTATTCCTGTCGCTGCACTGCCCGCTCAGGCTGCGCGACGGGGCACAGCAGAGACCGCCGCGCCTTCTACCTTGAATACCGCCACCGACGTGGTCAGTGCATGCGCCTGTTCTTCCAGCGCGCGGCTCGCCGCAGTGGCTTCTTCCACAAGCGCGGCGTTCTGCTGGGTCACCTGATCCATCTGCACCACCACCTGGTTGACCTGCTCGATGCCGGCGGCCTGTTCCTTGCTGGCCGCTGCGATGTCGCTCATCAGCTGGGTGGTGCGCGAGCTGGCCTGGGCCACGCGCGCGATCGCGGCTTCCGATTCAACGGTCACCGCCAGGCCACTCTTCACCTTGGCAGCGGCGTCTTCGATCAGCTCCTTGATCTCCTTGGCGGCGACACCGGCACGCTGCGCGAGCGTGCGCACTTCGCTGGCGACCACGGCAAAACCACGGCCCTGCTCGCCTGCGCGCGCAGCTTCCACTGCAGCATTCAACGCCAGGATGTTGGTCTGGAACGCGATGCCGTCGATCACCGTGGAGATCTCCGAGATGCGAGCCGACGACTGATCGATCTCGCCCATGACCGATGCCATCTGTGCCATCGCCTGCTCGGTCTCGCGCACCGCGGCACCGGCGGCATGCGCTTCGCTGTCGGCCTGACGTGCCAGCTCGGCGTTCTGGCGTACGGTGGAAGTCAGTTCCTCCATCGATGCGGCCGCTTCTTCCAGATTGGCGGCCTGCTGCTCGGTGCGGCGCGACAGGTCGTTGTTGCCGGCGGCCAGTTCCTGCGCCGCGTTGTTGATGCTGTCGGCAGCCACCTGGATGCCCCGCACGATGCCAGTCAGCTGCGCAGTGGTGGTGTTGGCGTCGTCGCGCATGCGGGCGAACACACCGTCGTACTCGCCATCCATGCGTGCGGTCAGGTCGCCGTGCGAGATCGCGCGCAGCACGTCGGAGACGTCGGCAATGCTGGACTGCGAACTGGCCATCATGCCGTTGAGGTGCTCGACCATCGCCTTGAACTGGAACTGGAACGCAGTGGCATCGCCACGCATGCTGAAATCACCGGCACGCGCGGCGCGGGCCAGTTCATCGATCTGCGCGTTGATCGCCATCAGGCTCTGCTTCACCGCGGCCAGGGTGCGGGTCAGCGTGCCCTTCTCGCCCGGGTAGTCCGGCAGGTCGCGGCTGAGGTCACCGATGGCGTAACGCTGCATCACTTCAGCCATCAGCAGTTCCACCTGCACGTGCGATTCGACCAGGCTGTTGGTCGCCTGCACCATGCGGCCGAAATCGCCAGGGAACGCACTGGCGTCCATGCGATAGCGGATCGCGCCCGCCTCATGCTGTTCGGCCATCTGCAGCTGCGCGCCGATCGCCGCCTGCACGCTCTGCCGCACGCTGGCCATCGCCTCGCCAAGCTGGGTCAGCTCATCACGGCCACCCAGACGGAACTCCTGGTCCAGCTGGCCCTTGGACAGCCGTTCGGCCAGGTTCACCGCGCGGGCCAGCGGGCCGGTCAGGCTGCGGCCGATCATCACCGAGGCGCCGATGCCGACCAGCAGTGCGACGCCGCCCAGCACCAGCAGCTGCAGCAGGCTGCGCTCGCCCAGCCTGATCGCCTCGGCGGCTGCATCGCGGCTTTCCTTCTCTTCGAAGTCCACGCCGTCGGACAGCGCCTTGTTCCAGCCATTGGCCGCTTCCTGCACCGGGCCCAGGGTCAGCGCCACGGCGCCCGGGTAGTCGCCCTGCTCCATCAGTTCGCTGGTCTGCTTGTTGAGCGGGCGCGCGATGGCGCGCTTGGCCGCGATGGTTTCCGCGATGGCCTTGCCCTCCGCATCACCCGGTAGTGCCTGATAGGCGGTCCAGCTGGCCTCATAACGCTTGACCAGATCGGCGATGCGCTGCTCGTCGTGGCCACGGTCTTCGCCCTGGCGGATCAGCATCTCGCGGCGCACCACCATCATCTGGTTGTTGGCATCGAGCATCTGCGACAACAGACGCACCTTGGTCACGCTGACGTCGACCACCTGCTGCATCGCGCGCTTCTGCACGACACTGGCGGTGGCGCCGGTGGCCACCACGGCGGCAACCAGCAACAACAGCAGGCCAAAGCCCAGCCCAAGACGCCAGGCAACCCTGACATTCCTCAAGTAGTTCATCGGTACATCCAAAACGGGGGGATGCGCCCCTATCGGCCGTGCCACCGGCAATCTTGATCGGCAACACGCACGCGCGTCGGCAGCCGTTCACCTTGGTGAGGCCACGCGCCGCGCTTCTGCGGCAAGGTCCAACCGCCCGCCGGGACCGCACTGCTCATGCCGGCATCAGGTTGCTTTCACGGGGGCTGCGCAGCCTCTCCGGGCAGGGTGGAGCTGCCATCTGCCGGAGATCTCCATGCCCGTATGTCGCCCCGCCCTCCTCGCCCTGTCCTTGCTGATGTCCCCCGCCTTCGCGCAGGTGCCGCCGCCGGTCCAGCTGCCGGAGCCCATTGCCGAGAAGACCGGACCCGATACCGCGACGCGCTCGCCACTGCACGCCCAGGTGCTTCTGGATCGCGCCAATTTCTCCCCGGGCGAGATCGACGGTGAGGTCGGCAGCAATCAGCGCCGGGCCGTGGCAGGCTTCCAGGCGGCCCACGGCCTGACAGTGAGCGGAGAGCTGGACGATGCCACCTGGAAAGCACTGCAGGCCGATGCGACCACGCCGCTTGCCAGTTACACGTTGACCGCCGAGGACGTGGCCGGGCCGTTCATCGCCGTTCCGAAGACGCCCGCCGCGCAGGCAAAGCTGAAGGCACTGGGCTACAGCAGCGTCGAGGAATCACTGGGAGAGCGTTTCCATGCGTCGCCGGCATTGCTGAAGGCGCTCAACCCCGGCGTCGATCTAGCCAAGGCCGGCAGCCGCATCCAGGTGCCCAACATCGCACCGGCTGCATTGCCGAAGGCGGCGAAGATCGTGGTCGACAAGTCCGATTCCACCCTGCAGCTGCTGGATGCGCAGGGCAAGGTGACCGCGCAGGTGCCGGTCTCTTCCGGCAGCCAGCATGATCCGCTGCCGATCGGTGAATGGAAGATTCTCGGCGTATATCGCGACCCGCCGTTCCACTACAACCCCAAGCTGTTCTGGGATGCGCGCAAAGGCGAGAAGAAAGCCACGCTGCCGCCAGGCCCGAACAATCCGGTCGGCCGGGTCTGGATCGACCTGTCCAAGCCCCACTATGGCCTCCACGGAACGCCGGTACCGGGCCATGTCGGCAAGACCGAATCGCATGGCTGCGTACGCATGACCAACTGGGATGCGCTGCGCGTGGCCGATGCGGTGGATACCTCCGTCCCCGTGGTGATGCAGGAGTGAGCCGATGCGTTTTTCGCAGCTGATCGTGCTGGGCGTGCTGCTGGGTGTGGGACTGGGCTGGTGGCTGCGCCGCGATGCTGGCGAATTCGTGGCCGCGTCCACTCCTGCAGCGCAGCCCAGCGTGGCCACAACGCCGTCGATGCAAGCTGCCGCGCCGCGCGCGACGGCACCGACTGGCATCGACGCAGCCTCGGGCACCCTGCTGCTGCCGGTGCAGGGGGTACTGCCCTCTCAACTGCGCGACACCTTCACTGATGCACGCAGCGAGGGCCGCGTGCACGATGCGATCGACATCATGGCCGATGCCGGTACGCCGGTGCTGGCGGTGGCCGACGGCACGGTGGAGAAGCTGTTCGACAGCAAGCGCGGTGGGCTGACCATCTACCAGTTCGAGCCCAGCGGACGCTGGTGCTACTACTACGCGCACCTGCAGCGCTATGCCGATGGCCTGAGCGAAAAGCAGATGATCAAACGCGGGGATGTGATTGGTTATGTGGGCAGCACTGGCAATGCCAGCGCGGAGGCCCCGCACCTGCATTTCGAAGTACACGTACTGGGGCCGGAGAAGCAGTGGTGGAAGGGGGAATCGATCAATCCGTATCCGCTGCTGAAATCGGCTGCTTCGACGCCCGGCGCTGCCAGCGCCGCAAGGTGAACGTGAACACCGCCAACGCACCCCCGGGAATCAGCAGGAACAGTGCCGCCACCTTCCAGAAAAAGAACGGCCACAGCCAGACGTAATCCAGGTCGGTCAGCTTCAGCAGGTCCAGCGGGGGCTGCAGTTCGATCACGGCCGCCCTGCCCGCCAGCGCCGGGTCCACCTCCAGTACGGTTACCCGCAGCCATGAGCGTCCGCGTGGCAATGCATCACCGCGGCCATATCCAAAGCAGGACGCCATGAGCCCGCTGGACTCAACCGATGCCAGCCTGCGGTTGATACCCTGCCCGGCCACTCCCGAACGCTCTCCTGCGCGGAAGTCCCCATGATCGGTGGGAGTGTCGATGCGCAGCAGCACTTCAGGGTCAGCCTCAGTACCGTCTGCGGCATACCGCAGTCGCAGCCGCAGTTGGTCATCAATGAAGCGGTAGACCGTCACCTCGGCCGTCGCGCCGGGGCTGAGCAGCAGCGGCAGGGTCTGGGTACGCGAGGCCAGATGGTTGGCGATGGCGCCGAGCGCCAGAACCGCGCAGGCGATGCCCCACAGGCTCCACAACACCCACAGGGTGACCCGCACCACGGTCTCGCCTTTCACGCTGACATCCTGGTCATCGCTTCGCTTCCTCGCCGGCACTGGCAACACAGTAACGAAAAAGCCCCGCGTTCGCGGGGCTTCTTCCTTCTGCGACGCCAGGCATGGCCCAGCGCTACCGGTCACGCACTCAGGCGAACGGATCCTGCAAGACCATGGTGTGGTCGCGGTCCGGGCCGGTGGAGACGATGCTGATCGGGCAACCCGCCAGCTCTTCCAGCGAACGCAGGTAGGCACGTGCGGCCGGCGGCAGGTCGTCCCAGTGGGTGATGCCGTGGGTGTTCTCGCTCCAGCCCGGGAACTCCAGGTACACCGGGGTGCAGTCTTCCCAGCCCTGTGCGTCCAGCGGGGCGTACTCGGTGCGCTTGCCGTTGTATTCGTAGGCGATGCAGACCTTCAGCTTTTCCATGCCATCGAGCACGTCCAGCTTGGTGATGCACAGGCCGCTGATGCCGTTGATGGCCACGGCGCGCTTCAGCGCGACGATGTCCATCCAGCCGCAGCGACGCGGGCGACCGGTCGAGGCACCGTACTCGGCACCGCGGTCACGGATGCCCTGGCCGACTTCGTCGTCCAGTTCGGTCGGGAACGGGCCGCCGCCGACGCGGGTGGCGTAGGCCTTGGCGATGCCCAGCACGTAGTCGATCGAATCGGCGCCGACGCCAGAACCGGCCAGCGCACCACCGACGGTGGTGTTGGAGCTGGTGACGTACGGGTAGGTGCCGTGGTCGATGTCCAGCAGCGCACCCTGCGCGCCTTCGAACAGCACGCGCTTACCCTGCTTGCGCAGGTCGTGCAGGATCCCGGCCACGTCGGACTTCATCGGCTGCACGTACTCGCCGAAGGCCAGCGCTTCGTCGAAGGTCTTCTGGAAGTCGACCGCATCGGTGTTCAGATACTTGGTCAGCACGAAGTTGTGGTAGTCCAGCGCGGTGCGCAGCAGTTCTTCGAGCTGCTTCGGGTAATGCAGGTCGGCGATGCGGATGCCGCGACGCGCCACCTTGTCTTCGTAGGCCGGGCCGATGCCACGGCCGGTGGTGCCGATCGCCTTGCCACCGGCAGCGCGCTCGCGCGCCTGGTCCAGGGCGATGTGGTACGGCATGATCAGTGGCGCGGCCGGGGAGATCTTCAGGCGCGAACGCACTTCCACGCCGGAGGATTCCAGCTCGGCGATTTCCTTCTGCAGCGCGGCCGGCGAGATCACCACGCCGTTGCCGATCAGGCACAGCGCGTCGTCACGCAGGATGCCCGACGGGATCAGGTGCAGGACGGTCTTCTTGCCGTTGATGACCAGGGTGTGGCCGGCATTGTGGCCGCCCTGGAAGCGCACGACGGCGCCGATTTCCTCAGTGAGCAGATCGACGATCTTGCCCTTGCCTTCATCGCCCCACTGGGCACCAAGCACTACGACAGACTGACCCATGACGGGCTCCTCATATGTTGCGGCCATCGGGGCCGCGGACGGGTAAACCGTGGCGGGGCTGGCCAGCACCTGGAGGGCGGCTCCAAACGGGGAGCAGCCGGCGATGGAAGGCCCAGACACGGAAAAAGCCGAACGGGGAGGCCCGTCCGGCTTTTGTGCATTATCCGGGTTTCCGGGGTCAGGTGCCACCTTTCCGACGGACGGCTTCACCGGCCGGTCAGGCCGGCGTCTCATGTAGAGCCGAGCCCATGCTCGGCTGCCTTCCCGCCGCTGCGCGGCGCCGCCCGAACATGGGCTCGGACGCTACAGGGCGGGGTTCAGTGCCGCACCCACCACAGCAGGCTCAGCCCGGCCAGCAGCACCAGCCCGCCGAAGCTGCGCAGGGCCGGGCTGGGCAGGTCCAGCAGGCGCTCGGCCATGCGCTTCCAGGCGAACGGGGCGACGAACAGGAACAGGCCTTCCAGCACCGCGACCAGGCAGACGGCGGCGAACAGATCTTTCATGGGGGGACTCCGGAAAAAGCACGGGGCCCGGCGTCTGGCCGGGCCCCGTGGGGTAGTGCCCTGCGACCTCAGCGGTCGTTCTTCAGGTACTGCAGGAACGGGTCGTTCTTGTCCAGCACGATCACGCCGTTGCCGTCGGTCATGGAGCCACGGTAGGCCTCCAGGCTGCGGTAGAACGCGTAGAACGAGGGATCGGCCGAGCCGGCCTTGCCGTAGATACGGGCGGCATCGGCATCGCCTTCACCACGCAGGCGCTGGGCATCACGCTCGGCCTCGGCGATCAGCACGGTGCTGTCACGGTCGGCCTGGGCACGGATGGTCAGCGACTGCTCCTCGCCCTCGGCGCGCAGCTTGGCGGCTTCCTGCTTGCGCTGGGCGCGCATGCGCTCGTACACGTCATTGATCACCTGGCTGTCGGTGGGCAGGTCCACCTGCTTGATGCGCAGGTCGATCATCTGCATGCCGAGGCCGGCCACGGCTTCGTTGATTCCCTTCAGCTGCTCGGCGATCAGCTCGCTGCGGTCGCCGGAGACCAGCTGCTGCAGGGTGCGCGAGTTGATCTGGTTGCGCAGCGAGTCGGTGATGATCGGTGCCAGGCGGGCATTGGCGATCCGCGGATCGCCGCCGGTGGCACGGAAGTAGTCACCCACGTTGGAGATGTAGCCGATGGCGAAGAAGTCGACGCTGACGTCCTTCTGCTCGGCGGTGAAGTAACGCGCCGGCGCGGTGTCGAGCACCTGGAAGCGGCGGTCGAAGACCTTCACCGTTTCCACCACCGGCACCTTGAAGTGCAGGCCCGGCTTGATGTCCGAACGCACCACCTTGCCCAGGTTCAGGACCATGGCGGTCTGGTCCTCACGGACCACGTACACCGAGCCGAGCAGGCCCAGCACCACCGCCACGATCACGGCGATCCAGATAGGACTCTTCATCGGCTGCCCTCCTCACGGCCGCTCGGTCGCCCGGTCGGGCGGCCCACCGGCCGGCCCGGATCACGGGAAGCTTCCGCCGCTGCACCCGGCAGCGACGGCATCACCACCTCCGGGTTCGTCACTCCCGGCGGAGCCGGGGTGGTGGGACGGGTATCGCCGGTCATCGGCACGTAGATCAGCTGGCGGCCATCACCACCGATCACCTTGCGGTTCTCGCTCAGCACCTGCTGCACGGTCTCCAGCCACAGGCGCTTGCGGGTCACTTCCGGGGCGTCCTTGTACTGGGCCTGCAACAGGCTGAAGCGCTGCGCGTCACCCTCGGCCTTGGACACCACGGCCTGCTTGTAGCCTTCGGCAGTGGTACGGGCACGCGAGGCCTGGCCTCGGGCTTCCGGCACGACCTTGGCGGCGTAGGCCTGGGCTTCGTTGATCAGGCGTTCCTTGACCTGCTGGGCGCCATTGACCTCGTCGAAGGCCGGCTTGACCTCTTCTGGCGGACGGGCGTCCTGCAGGGTCAGGCCGGTCACGGTCAGGCCGGTCTTGAACGCCTTCAGCAGCGCCTGCAGGCGCTCTTCGGCAGCCACGGCCAGCGGGCCACGGTTGTTCAGCACGGCGTTGAGATCAGCGCGGCCCACTTCTTCGCGCACCGCGCTCTGCGCCGACTGCTCCAGCACCTGGTTGGCATCGACCGTGCCGAACAGGTACTGCTGCGGGTCGTCGATGCGGTACTGGACATTCAGCGAGACGTTGACGATGTTCTCGTCGCGGGTCAGCACCGGCACCTGGATCGAGAAGGTCTTGATCTCGGTGGCATTGACCTTGGTGACCGATTCGATCGGCCACGGCAGCTTGAAGTTCGGGCCGGGCTGCAGGATGCGCGAGAACTGGCCGAAGCGCAGCACCACGCCACGCTGCTGTTCGCCGATCAGCTGGAAGCTGGAGAACAGCACCAGCAACACCACGGCTGCCACCACCCAACGCACGATGCCACCGTCGAACAGGTCCTTCAGCGGCCCGGGCAGTCCGCCCCAGCCACCACCATTGCCACCGCCGCGCGACCCGAAGGGCCCGCGTCGATTGTCCTCGGGGCCTTGTCCGCCCTTGTTGCCGCCGGGTGTATTCCAGGCCATGCACGCTCCATCAAGATTTGGGCTGCGGCGCGGGCCCTTCCCGCACCGCCAGCCGTGAAACCATCACCGATCATACAAGATGGGGCGGATCGGCAGGATCGAAAGGGGGGCAACGGGGTAAGGTGGCGTTTTCCTCGAAGTCAGGCAACGCCGATGGCCCCCACCACCCCGTTCACCGCCTTCCGCATCGAAAACGACGACGCCGGCTACCGCAGCGGCCTTGCCCAGCTCCGGATCGACGACCTCAACCCCGGACAGGTGCTGATCCGCGCCCACTGGTCCTCGGTCAACTACAAGGATGCCCTTGCCGGTACCGGCAAGGGGAAAATCCTGCGCCGCTTCCCGCTCGTGGGCGGCATCGACGTGGCCGGTACCGTGGTCGCCAGCTCCGACCCGGACTGGCGTGAAGGCGATGCGGTGCTGGCCACCGGCTGCGGCCTCAGCGAGACCCGTGATGGCGGCTACAGCCAGTACGTGCGGCTGGAATCGCGCGCGGTGATCGCCCAGCCGGCCGGGCTGACCCCGCGCGAGGCGATGGTGCTGGGCACCGCCGGCTTCACTGCGGCGCTGGCCCTGCTGCGCATGCAGGACAACCGGCAGACCCCGGAACTCGGCCCGCTGGCAGTCACCGGTGCCAGCGGCGGCGTCGGTGCGCTGGCGCTGTCGATCTTCAGCCGTGCCGGCTACAGCGTGCACGCGGTCAGCGGCAAGCAGGACCAGGCCGATTTCCTGCGCAGCATCGGCGCCACCGAGGTACTGCCACGCGACGCGCTGGCCGATACCGGCCCGCTGCAGTCGGCGCGCTTCGGCGGTGGCCTCGACAATGCCGGAGGCGACATGCTGGCCAGCCTGCTGGCGCAGACCGTGCCCTACGGCAGCGTGGTCAGTGCCGGTCTGGCCGCCAGCCCGACGCTGGACATGACCGTGATGCCGTTCATCCTGCGCGGTGTCTCGCTGCTGGGGGTGTCCTCGGCCAATGCGCCGCGCGGGCTGCGCGAAGAGGTGTGGTCGCGACTGGGCAGTGACTGGAAGCCGCAGCACCTGGACCGGATCTGCACTGCCGAAGTCGGCCTGGATGGCCTGCCCGCCGTGTTCCAGCGGATGCTGGCCGGCGGCTCGCTGGGGCGCACGGTGGTGCGGATCGACTGAACGTCGCAGGCAGGCGACGGACGGCAGACGCGCCCCTCCCGCCGGTAATGTGCCCGCACTACACTGCGGGCATTACATGGGGAACAACATGGCACGCATTCTGATCGTCGACGACTCACCGTCGCAGCTGTTGGGGATACAGCGCATCGTCGAGAAGCTCGGGCACCAGATCCTGACCGCCACCGATGGCGCCGCCGGGGTCGAAACCGCCAAGGCCGAGCTGCCCGACCTGGTCCTGATGGACGTGGTGATGCCCAACCTCAATGGCTTCCAGGCCACCCGCACCCTCGCCCGCGACGAGGCGACCCGGCACATTCCGGTGATCCTGGTGACCACCAAGGACCAGGACACCGACCGCATGTGGGGCATGCGCCAGGGCGCCAAAGCCTACATCACCAAGCCGTTCTCGGAAGATGAACTGTCCGAGGTGCTGGAACGGGTGTTCGCCGGGCAGGGCTGAAACATTCCGGTGGGTGCCAACCTTGGTTGGCACGCCTTGAACGGCCGAAAGGCGTGTGGACCGAGGTCCACACCCACCAGAATCGATCTCAGATCGTTTCGCCAAACGCCTTGGCCAGATTCCGATAGGCCTTCTTCTGCGCCTCGTCGGTCGCAGCCGGGGCCACGATCTCGATTTCGACGATCTGGTCGCCGTCCGGGCTGCCGGGAAGGCCACGGCCACGCAGGCGCAGCTTGCGCCCGGCATCGGAATCGGCCGGAATCTTCAGCTCCACCGCACCGCCCAGGGTCGGCACGCTGATGCTGGTCCCCAACGCGGCCTGCCACGGTGTGACCGGCAGCGTATAGAGGATGTTGCGGCCATCGACCTCGAACTGCGGGTGCGCGGCGTACTCCACTTCCAGCAGCAGGTTGCCGCCATGGTTGCCCTGCCCTGCCAGGCGGATCACCTGGCCCGGGCGGATGCCCTTGGGCACGCGCACGTCCAGCTGCTTGCCGTTGACGGTGATGCGCAGGCTGTCACCGTTGTAGGCCGCCTCCAGCGGTACCGACAGCTTGGCGCGGGTATCGCGATTGGGCGCATGGCCCTGGCTGCTGAAGCCCGGCCCCGGACCAGCGCCGCCACCGCCACGCTGGCGCGCGAACAGGCTTTCGAAGAAGTCGCTGAAGCCGCCGTTGGGGCCGCCGCCGCCGAACACTTCCTCGAAATTGAACCCCCCGGCGCCGCCGTAGTTCGGCGGCACGTTGAACTCCTCGCCCGGGCGATAGCCCTGCGCGCGCAGCTGGTCGTAGGCCGCGCGCTTCTCCGGGTCGCGCAGCGCCTCATAGGCCTCGTTGACCGCCTTGAACTTGTCTTCGGCCCCGGCCTCCTTGCTGACGTCCGGGTGGTACTTGCGTGCCAGCCGGCGGTAGGCGGTCTTGATCTCCGCCTCGCCCGCGCTCGGTTCCACCCCCAGGGTGGCGTAGTAATCCTTGAATTCCATCCAGCTACCTCGATTCGCTTCGGCCGCGCCGGTGGCGCCGCCCCGGGTTCATTCTACGCGCCGGCGATGCTACGCCGCCCCTCGTGCGGCGCCGGTGAGGCCGACTGATCCTGCGCAATGCGGCTGCCATCCCCATGCCCCACGCTGTGGCTGGAAGCCCCTGCCGCAAAGCCCGAAGATGGGGCCTGCACGCAGGTTTTCCAATGTCTTGACGCCCCTGTCCCATCCGGCCCACTAGCCTGCCCCAGCAAGGAGTTCCCCATGACCATCCATGTCGGCGACCGCATTCCGGAAGTGACCCTCAAGCGCATCCGCGAGGGCATCGAAACACTCGATACGCATTCGCTGTTCGATGCGCGCAAGGTGGTGCTGTTCGCCGTGCCCGGCGCGTTCACCCCGACCTGCTCGGCGCGCCACCTGCCCGGCTACGTCGAAAAATTCCAGGCATTCCGCCAGCGCGGCATCGACGTCTACTGCATGGCCGTCAACGACCCGTTCGTGATGAAGGCCTGGGCCGCCGACCAGAGCGTGCCCGACGGCCTGCTGATGCTGTCCGACGGCAACGCCGAACTGACTCGCGCGCTCGGCCTGGAACTCGATGCCAGCGCCTCGGGCATGGGCATCCGCTCGCGCCGTTTCGCCCTGTACGTGGTCGATGGCGTGGTGCGTGCGGCCTGGGTCGAACAGCCGGGCCAGTTCGAAGTCTCTTCAGCCGAGTACGTGCTGGAGCACCTGCCCACCTGATCTTCCACCGCAAGAGGAAACGGCCAGCCATGTCCAGCAAGCCAGCCCAAGCCACAAAGCCTGCCGCAAAGGTTCCCGGCATCAGCGACCGCAAGACCCTGCGCGAACGCGCCCGGCGCAACATCGAAGATGGTGCGATCACCGACAGCTACAATGCCGACCGCGAGGCAGTGATCAAGCTGCTCAACGACGCGTTGGCCACCGAGTACGTGTGCGTGCTGCGCTACTACCGGCACTTTTTCATGGCCAAGGGCATGCTGGCCGACGCGGTCAAGGCCGAGTTCCTGGAGCACGCACAGCAGGAGCAGGCACACGCCGGCAAGCTGGCCGAGCGCATCGTCCAGCTCGGCGGCGAGCCCGATTTCAACCCGGATACGCTGACCGCGCGCTCGCACGCCGAGTACAAGGAAGGCAGCGACCTGCGCGACATGGTGCGCGAGAACCTGGTGGCCGAACGCATTGCCATCGACAGCTACCGCGAAATGATCAACTTCATCGGCGACCGCGACACCACCACCAAGCGCATCCTCGAAGAGATCCTGGCGCAGGAAGAGGAACACGCCGACGAGTTTGCCGACCTGCTGGATGGGTGGATCGGGGAATAGCGGTTACGCCACACGCTCGCTGCCATCTGCCGCGTTGTAGAGCCGAGCCCATGCTCGGCTGACTGCACCACGCACGTCACAAGAGCAGCCGAGCATGGGCTCGGCTCTACAACAGCGTCGCAAATATACGGAAAGCGGCGACCAAGGTCGGCACCTACCGCAGCACGTTGAACCGTACCTGGGTCCACGCGCCATCTGCCGCCAGCGCGGTCAGGGTGTGTGCTCCCGGATCGGCGAACTCGCGCTGCATCAACTGCGCGCCGTGGGTCTGCGCAATCCAGCGTCCATCCAGCAACCAGTCCACCGCCTGCTCGCTGCCCAGCGCGCGCAGCTGCAGGCGTACGCCATGTTCGGCGTTGGGTGCACGCGCCAGTGCTGCGCCGTCATTGAGGCCATCGATGTGCAACGCGACACTGGCCTCACGCCCATCGTCGCGGCAGTCAGGCGATAGCGCTGGCAATTGCGAGGCCTCGCGCGTGGCCTTGGACAACCACGGCGACAACAGCGCCGGCCAGCGAGCGATCTCACGCGCGACTTCCTCATGCGGCAAACGGCAATCAGCGGAGACACGCAGACCGGTCCGCGCATCGGCCAGGTAACGCTGCCGCCCCGGCTGCCAGCGCCGCGCTTCGCGCTCGGGGAAGGTCGGTGGTGCTGCACCGTCCAGCAGGTAGGCCTGCATCCTGCGCTGGCAGAGCGCAGCTGGCAGTCCCTCGGCACGTTCGCC
This sequence comes from Stenotrophomonas geniculata, assembly GCF_034508895.1. Classification (NCBI taxonomy): domain Bacteria; kingdom Pseudomonadati; phylum Pseudomonadota; class Gammaproteobacteria; order Lysobacterales; family Lysobacteraceae; genus Stenotrophomonas; species Stenotrophomonas geniculata. Next base: position 3,065,524 of record NZ_CP140571.1, on the reverse strand, counting down.
GGTCGGCCAGCAGATGTCTTCCTGGCTGACACTGGCCGGCATTGGCGCAGCAGCGGAATCGCCACGCTGGCGCGGCAGGCTGTCCACCACTTCGAACATCAGCGGCAGTGCGGTAACCGCACCATACTGGCCCGGCAACGGCGTGCCGTCTGGTCGCCCCACCCACACGCCCACTGTGTAGTGACGGGTACTGCCGATGGCCCACGCATCGCGGTACCCGTAACTGGTGCCGGTCTTCCACGCCACACGCGGGCGGCCACCGACATCGAACGTCCCGACGCCATAGCCCGGCCGCGGATTCGATTCCAGCATCTCGCGGACGATCCAGCTTGCGCCGGGCGAAGCGAGGCGCCGCTCGATCATTGGCTCATCGTCGGTGTAACGCACGCGCCCGGCGATGCCATTGCGGTTGAGCGCGGCGAACGCGCCGACCAGGTCCTCCAACCGCGCGCCGGTGCCGCCCAGGATCAGCGACAGATTAGGCGTGCTGCCCGGCGGGAAACGCAGCTGGATGCCGGAGTGCGACAGGCGAGCGGCGAAACGCGCAGCACCGACCCGTTGCAGCAGATCCACCGAGGGTACGTTGAGCGACAGGCGCAATGCACTGGAAGCGCCGATCGGTCCGTTGAAGGCCATGTCGAAGTTGCCGGGGCGGTAGCTGCCGAAACTCTGCGGCGCATCCACCAGCAGGCTTTCCGAATGGATCAGGCCGTCATCGAGTGCCATCGCATACAGGAACGGCTTGAGCGTGGACCCCGGCGAGCGCCAGGCCTGCACCATGTCCACGTGCCCCAGCCGCTGGCGGTCACCGAACGCCAGCGTGCCCACATAGGCACGTGCCTGCAGGGTCTGGTTGTCGACCACCAGCAGGGCGGCCGAGGTGCGTTCGGGCAGCGTCGAGAAGTAGCTGGCCACGCGCTCTTCCAGCGTGCGCTGCAGGCCGATATCAATGCTGCTCTGGATGCGCGCTTTGCCCGGCTGCGCTGAATGCAGCCGCTGCGCCAGCAGTGCCGCATGCAGCGGCGGCCGCAGCGAGCGCGCCACCACGTTCTCGATGCGCGCGTCCTCCACTTCCTCCGGCGTCCACGCACCCAGTTCGGCCATGCGTGACAGCACCTTGTCGCGCGCCTTCTGCGCCGCTTCCGGATGGCGGTCCGGGCGCAGCCGGCTTGGCGCCTGCGGCAGCACCGCCAGCAACGCGGCCTCGGCATGCGACAGCTGCGCCGCCGGCTTGCCCAGATAGGCCCAGCTGGCCGCTTCCACGCCCTCGATGGTGCCGCCGTAAGGCGCGCGCTCCAGATACAGGGCCAGGATCTGCTGCTTGCTCAGATGCACTTCCAGCTGCACCGCGCGCAGCATCTGCTTGAGCTTTCCCCAGGGCGTGCGCGTATGCGGGTCGAGGATGCGGGCAACCTGCATGGTCAGGGTCGAGCCACCGGACACGATGCGGCCGCCGCGCAGCAACTGGCCGCTGGCACGCAGGATCGCCAGCGGGTTGATGCCGGGATGGCGCCAGAACCAGCGGTCTTCGTAGGTCAGCAACGCCTGCAGGTACAGCGGCGAGACGCTGTCGATCGAAGCCGGATAGCGCCACACGCCCTCGGCATCGGCAAAGGCACGCAGCGGCGTGCCGTCGGCGGCCACCACCAGGGTGCTGGTATCACGCTGCTTCGGCAGCGGCGGCGGGAAAGCGAAGTCCAGCACCAGCAGCAGCGCCAGCGAGGCGGCCGTGCCCCAGCGCAACCACGGCCACAGCGGCCGCAGCCGGCGGCGCAGGGCCGCCAGCCGGGTCTTCATTGCGTCATTCATTGCGAATTGCCATCAGGACGGGCCGCGCCGTCGCGGCCCGTCCGCGCGGTCACGGCTGTACCACCGTGATCGTGGTCGGGTTGCTGCGGCCGACGCCGCGCAGCTGCGGCCGGTACATGTCCTCCACCAGCGGCGGCGGCACCGAGTAGGTTCCCGGGGTCACCGCGCGTACCAGGTAGAACACGTTGGCCTTGCTGCCACGCGACAGCTTCAGCGCAGCCACGTAACGGTCGTCGCGGAACTCCTCGTGCTTGGTATCGGCGGCTTCACCACGATCGCTGATGGTGATGCCGTCCACGACCACGTCGGCCCACTGCTTGGCGTCGCCCAGGTTGAAGTTCTCGATCTCCAGGCCGGCCGGCAACAGGTCGGTCAGCAGTGCATCCGGCATGGTGGTATCGGCAGTGACGGTGACGCGCACGATCAGCGCTTCGCCTTCCTTCAGCGGCCGCGGCGTCCACGGCTTGCCATCGGTGCCGAAGTAGCTGCGTTCAACACCCAGCACGCTGTTGTCCGGTGCCGGCGCGCTGCGCGGGATGCCGGCCACGTCGATGCTGGCAAACATCGGCGGCTGGCCCTGCGGGGTGAAGCGTACGCCGCTGGCCAGTTCGCTGCCGGTGAAGTTGCGGCCGAACAGCTTGCGCTCACTGATCGCCTCGGTGCTGCCACCGATCACCAACTCACCGGCCACCAGCGCCTTCTGGTTGGCGGCCAGGGCCTTGCCGAGGCGGGCGATCGCCACCTGCTCCTGGGTGCTCAGCCACATCCAGCCGGCATTGCGGCGGGCATCCAGGCCACGGCCGAGATCGACCGCACGTGCGTCCCAGGCGGGCTTGGCCAGCTTGTTCTCGTGCGTCAGCGCGATCATCAGTGCGTCATCGCGGATCGCGCTGCCGTAGTCGCCGAAGTACGACGGGCGCTCGCTGCTGGACTTGGCGAACGCCGCCGCCAGTGCCGCCTGGCCACGCTTGGCATCACCCTGCAGTGACAGCGCCACGCCCAGGTGGACCAGCGACAGGCCACCGACCGCCTTGCTGCGCTCGTTGTCGTACAGCGTGCGCAGGGTACCCAGCGGCGCCCGGTTGACCCGGGCCAGCACATAGCCCGAATACGCCTGGTTGGCGAACTTCAGCTTCTCGCGGTCATCCTGGCCGTAGAACTGATTGCCACCGGACAGCAGGTCCTCACTGAGGCGGTTGAGTGCCTTCTGCAGTACGTTGTCGGGCACCGCGAAGCCGGCGTCCTTGGCATCGAGCAGGAACTCGGTGATGTACGGGGTCAGCCACGGGTTCACGTAGCCGTCGTCACCCCACATCGAGAAGTTGCCGTTGGCCACCTGCATCGACGCCAGGCGACCGAACGCGCCTTCCATGCGCTCGCGGCGGGTCTTGGCATCCAACCCGTCAGCCCCGAGCATCGACGACGTCGCCTGGTCCAGGATCAGTGCGGCGTAGCCCTTGCTGGTGGTCTGCTCGGCGCAGCCGTATGGGTAGTTCAACGCGCCCTGCAGGGCACTGGCGAACGGGATTGGCGGCAGCGGGCTGACCAGCAGGCGCGCGTTCACCGACTCGGCCATCAGGCCGTCGGTCAGGCTGTTGTCGAGGCTGACCGCGGCCAGTGGATCCAGCGTGCGTACCTGCGAGCGCAGCACCTGCGGCCACGCCGCACGCACCGGCAGCTCGTAGCGGCGGTCGGCCTTGAATCCGTTGCCGTCCACCCGCACCCGCACCTTGGCTACGCTGTGGCCCTCACGCGCGGACAGCGGGAAACTCAGCGTGGTCTTGGCATCGGCATTCAACTGCACGCTGCGGCTGCCCTCACCCAGGTTCAACGGGCCCTCGCTTTCCACCTTCACGTTGAACTGCCCCGGCTTGCCGGTGAAGTTCTGCACGTCCAGGGTCACGGTGCTGCGGTCGCCCGGGGCCAGGACGCGCGGCATGCTGGCTTCGGCCAGGATCGGCGCGCGCACCACGGTCTCCACATCGCGCTTGCCGTACTGGTCATCGCTGTAGACCAGCGCCGATACGCGCAGGGTGCCGTTGAAGTCCGGCACCTTCAGGCGGATGCGGGCGATGCCCTTGGCATCCAGCTGCACCGGGCCGGAGAACAGGTCCACGGTCTGCACGCGTGCGGTCGGGCGCTTGGCCTGCGGCAGCGCCTGCAGCGCCATGTCGCCACCAAACTTCAGCTTGCCGCTGCCGCCATCGAAGCTCTCGATCACCCGGCTGTAGATGTCGTAGGCATCGATGCCGAGGCGACGCTGGGCGAAGAAGTGCGCGCCGGCGTCGGGCACCGGGAAGCGGGTGATGTTGAGGATGCCTACATCCACCGCCGAGACGTTGACGTGCGCCATCTTGCCCGCCAGCTGCGGTGCACTGACCGTCACCGGCAGGTCCTGCTCCGGCCGCATCTGCTTGGGCGCAGCCAGGCCAACCGCCACGGTGCGGCCCTTGCGGTCCATCGGAACGTGCACCACACCCACAGCACGGGCCGGGGTGATCTTGCTCGGCGCACTGCCGCCACGGAACACCAGCGCGGTGATGTACACGTCGTGGCGTTCCCAGTCGGCGGTGACCGGAATCTTGAAGGTCGACCCCGGCTTGGCGTCGATGCCCTGCACGTACAGCATGCGGTCGGTCTCGACCATCAGGATGCCCTTGCCGGCGTGCGGCGGGGTCACCGTCACCTCGAGCGTGTCGCCTGCCTTGTAGCCGGTCTTGTCCAGGCCCAGCTTGATCTTGTCAGGGCGCGCGTCCAGGCCGCGGTTGTCATCACCCCAGCTCCAGCCCGCACGGAACGGATAGCGGCTGGTCAGGCCGGTGGACGGATCGAACACGTCCACCCGGTACTCGCCCCACTCCACCGGGAAATCAAAGGCCACCGCGCTGCCGCCGGCATCGACGGTGCGCGTTTCCTTGTTCTCGAAACGGCGGGTGAAGTCGTAGTCCCAGCGGTTGTCGTTGAAGGTCCAGTGGTAGTCGCGCAGTTCGCGCACCAGGGTGATCTTCAGGCCCTTGGCCGGCTGCGGCTTGCCCGCTGCATCCACGCGCATCAGCTCGAAGCGCGCATTGCCGTTGGAATCGGCACCGTCTTCGGGATTGAACAGCGGGCGCACGCCCACCAGCGCATTGGCCGGCCACATCACCCGCTTCAAGGTGCGGGTGACGGTACGGCCGCCGGTCTCGTACAGGCTGCCGGACAGCACCACTGCAATCGGTGCCTTGGCCTTGGCCGCCTCCTCCGGCAATGCCACATCCTCGCGCAGCTGGCCGTTGGCCGGCAGCGTGGTGTCGATCACGTCCTTGGCTTCGCGCGGCAGCTGCAGGGTCGGGTCACCGAAGAAGTAGCCCGGCAGGCCCTCCACCGGCTGCTGCTCGGCCGCCACTGCCATGCGCGCGGTGAAGCGGTTGCCATCGGCCGGCGCACCATACAGGTAGGCACCATTGGCCTGCAGGCGCAGGTCCTCACCCGGCTTCAGCGTCTTCTGCACGCTGTCCAGATCCAGCTTCATGCGCTCGGGCAGGAACTCCTCGATGCGCAGGGTCATGCCCTGGATCGCTTCCTTGCTGGCCGGGTCGGTGCGGAACTCGACCTGCCAGCGCCCGGTCGGCGCCTCGGCGGGGATCACCTGCTCGAAATTGATGTAGCCCTGGTCACCCGGCTGCAGGCGGGTCTCGCGGAAAGTCTTGCCGTCGGGCTGCTTCAGGCGCAGGAACACCGGTTGCGCCTTGACCGGCTTGCCATCGTTGTCACGCAGCAGCGCGGACAGGCGCACGGTCTCGCCCGGGCGGTACAGGTCGCGGCCGGACCAGGCGTAGACGTCGAACCAGGCATTGTCACGGCCGGCCACGGCGAATTCGCTCAGGTCCAGCGCCGGCTGGTTGAACGGCAGGAAGCTGGTGTCCTTGCCAGTGCTGGCGACCAGCACGTGGGTGGCATCCAGCGTGTAGTTCAGCAGCGCATTGCCATTGCCGTCGGTGCTGCCCTTCAGCACCACCTCGCCCTTGGCATCGAGAACCCGCAGGTCGATGCCCTTCAGCGGTGCGCCGTCCTTGAGGCCGGCGGTGTGCACGAACAGCTTGTCCTTGTAGGCGCGGGTATGCAGGCCGATGTCGCTGACCGAGAAGAACGCGCTATCGAACTCGCCCTCGTAGTCACCGGTGCGCTTGAGCAGGGCGAAGTACAGGCCCGGCTCCTGCAGTTCCTTGATGTCCTGGGTCGGCAGGTAGGTCAGCACCCGCTCGTTCTGCTTGCCACCCAGGATGAAGCGGTTGACGTAGACCGGCTCGGCCAGCTTGTTGATCGGGCTGCGCTCGTAGTCGCTGCTCAGCTCCCAGCTGCCACGGCGGCCTCCGCGCTGGTACTGGCTGAAGAAGGTCGGCAGGTCCTTCTCGCGCACGCGCAGGAACTCGACGTCGACCTCCGGCACGTTCACCGACACCACCGGCAGGCCACGGCTGTCCTTGGCCGGCAGCACGCTGCCCTGCGAAGCGAAGCCGACCACCGGCTTCAGCTCGCCGCTGAACACCTTCTGCTTCAGTTCCTTGCCCAGGCGGCTGCCATCGGCGGCCAGCAGATCCGGCGAGACCACCAGGCTGAACTCCTTGCCGGCCTCGACGAACGGGTAACGCAGGGTCAGGCCGTCATCGGACAGCGTCCAGCTGCTGTCGTCGGTGCCGACCTTTTCCTCGAAGCGCACCAGTTTGTCGAAATCCTGGGTGCCGACCAGCGGGCGCGAGAACTCCAGCGCCAGCGACAAGCCGTCATTCTTCTGGTCCGGGTAGGCACGCAGCAGGGTGAACTCCTTCACCTGCTCGGCCTTGGTGGTGATGGCTTCACCGCTGGCCTTGGGCAGCTGCCCGCTGTCGTTGCGGCAGCCGGCCAGACCCAGCAACAGGCCTCCTGCCAGTACCGCCGCCGCCCATCCCCACCGCTTCCGCCGTGCCGGACCGCTCATGTCGTCACTCCTTGATCGAGGTGGCCATTATAGGCAGGCCGCGTCAAGGCGTTGACGCCCCGGCGGTCGGAAACCCGGTCCCGCCCGGGACCCGGTAGCCGTCAACCTTGGTTGGCGCCCCCCATGCCAACCAAGGTTGGCATCTACCAGAGCGGCCTCACCCCGGCAGGTACAGGTCCACGTAGTCGGTCACCGGCATCGCCGCCAGCGTCACCGGGTCCAGTGAAGCGGCCCAGATGCGCTGCTGCTGGGCGGTCGGGAAGCGATGGGCCAGGTGCCGGCGGAACTTGTCCATCAGCAGCGGAATGCCTTCCTCGCGGCGCCGGGCGTGGCCGAGCGGGTATTCCACCAGTACCTCGGGCAGCTCGCTGCCGTCGGTAAAGCGCACGCTCAGGCCGTTGGCGATGCTGCGCTTGTCCGGATCCAGATAATCCGCGCTGAGCTGCGGATCCTCATGGCAGGCCATCTTCGCCCGCAGGGCATCGATGCGCGGATCGGCGGCAACGTCGTCCTCGTAATCCTCGGCCACCAGCCGCCCGTGCAGCAGCGCGATGGCGACCATGTACTGCACGCAGTGGTCGCGGTCGGCCGGGTTATGCAGCGGGCCCTGCTTGTCGATGATGCGGATGCAGGCTTCCTGGGTGCGGATGGCGATATGCGCGATGTCCTCGACCCGCCGCCCCATCGCGCGCAGTTGCTGATGCAGCGTGACCGCCGCCTCCACTGCGGTCTGGCCGTGGAACTCGGCCGGGTAGCTGATCTTGAACAGCACGTTCTCCATCACATAGCTGCCCAGCGGTCGCCCCAGCGTCAGTGCCTGACCGTGCATGGATACGGCCTCGAAACCCCATGTCGGTGCACTCAATACGCTGGGATAGCCCATCTCGCCACTGGCTGCCATCAGCGCCAGACGCACGCCACGACTGGTCGCATCGCCAGCAGCCCAGCTCTTGCGCGAGCCGGCATTGGGCGCGTGCCGGTAGGTTCGCAGCGCCTGGCCATCTATCCAGGCCAGCGACACTGCATTGAGCATGCGTTCGCGATCCAGCCCGAGCAGCTGCGCCACCACCGCGGTGGTGGCCACCTTGACCAGCACCACATGGTCCAGCCCGACGCGGTTGAAGGAATTCTGCAGCGCCAGCACGCCCTGGATCTCGTGCGCCTTGATCATCGCAAGCAGCACGTCGTGCACGGTCGGCGGCGGACGACGCAGGGCCTGCGCGTTGCGCCCCAGCCAGTCAAGGACGGCAAGGATGCCGCCCAGGTTGTCCGATGGATGGCCCCATTCGGCGGCCAGCCAGGTGTCGTTGAAATCGAGCCAGCGCACCATTGCGCCGATGTTGAAGGCGGCCTGCACCGGGTCCAGCACGTAGTGCGTGCCCGGTACGCGCGCGCCGTCGACCACGCTGATGCCCGGCACCAGTGGACCGAGCAGTTTGCTGCAGGCCGGGAAGGACAGCGCTTCCAGGCCGCAGCCCAGCGTATCAAGCAGGCAGTGATGCGCGGTCTGGAACGCCAGCGGTGAGTCGATGCGGGCATCGCGCACGTAATCGACAATGTCCACCAGCAGTGCATCCCACGCTGCACGCTCGTTGGATGGGGTGTGGTTGTCGGACATCGTCGATCTCCTCGTTGCGGTGCACGGTTGCCCGTGCACCATGCCAACCAAGGTTGGCATCTACCAGAGCACTATTCGGCTGGCACCCGCACCTTGCCTTCCATCAGCACACGGGCGCTGCGGCTCATGATGGCCTTGGTCACTGTCCACTGGCCGTCAACGAGACCAGCCTGCGCACCCACGCGCAACGTGCCCGAGGGATGGCCGAAGGTCACCGCCTCACGTTCGCCGCCACCGGCGGCGCGATTGACCAGGGTGCCCGGAATCGCCGCCGCGGTACCGATCGCCACGGCGGCAGTGCCCATCATCGCGTGGTGCAGCTTGCCCATCGACAACGCACGCGCGTGCAGGTCGATGGCCGAGGCCGGGATGGCCTTGCCGCTGGACGACACATAGTCCTGCGCCGGTGCCACGAAGGCCACCTTCGGCGTGTGCTGGCGCGTGGCCGCATCTTCCAGGTTCTTGATCAGCCCCATGCGCAAGGCGCCGTAGGCGCGGATCTTCTCGAAGCGCTCCAGCGCCCCCTTGTCCTCGTTGATCGCAGGCTGCAGTTCGGTGCCGGTGTAGCCCAGGTCGGCCGCATTGAGGAAGATGGTCGGGATGCCGGCAGTGATCATGGTCACCTCGAAGCTGCCCACGCCGGGCACCTCCAGGGTATCGACGAGATTGCCGGTCGGGAACATCGCGCCCGCATCGCCGTCATCGGACGGATCGATGAATTCGAGCTGGATCTCGGCGGCCGGGAAGGTCACGCCATCCAGTTCGAAATCGCCGATTTCCTGCACTTCGCCATCGCGCATCGGCACGTGGGCGATGATGGTCTTGCCGATGTTGGCCTGCCAGATGCGCACGGTGCACAGGCCATCGCGCGGCACGCGGGCGGGATCGACCAGGCCATTGGCAATCGCGAACGGGCCGACCGCGGTGCTGAGGTTGCCACAATTGCCGCTCCAGTCGACGAAGGCGGTGTCGATCGAGACCTGGCCGTACAGATAGTCCACGTCGTGGTCTGGCACCGAGGCGGTGGAGATGATCACGCACTTGCTGGTGCTGGAGGTGGCGCCGCCCATGCCATCGGTCTGCTTGCCATAAGGATCGGGCGAGCCGATCACGCGCATCAGCAGTGCATCGCGTGCGGCGCCCGGCGCCTGCGCGGCCTCGGGCAGGTCCTGCAGGCGGAAGAACACGCCCTTGCTGGTGCCGCCGCGCATGTAGGTGGCGGGAATACGGAGTTGCGGGAGGAAGGTCATCGTCGGATCCACGCGTTTGGATTTCAGGAAATGTCTTGCATCAGTGCGTCAAGACCACGATCAACGCACCACACACGCATGATGTCCACGCGGTCCGGTAGATCGAGGTAATAGACGAGGTACCGTTCGAAGCTCGGAACCAGCATGAACCGCAACGGCACCGGCAGCTGTGCTGCGAGGTCGGCGTGCCGGGTGGAACCCGAGCCTGGAAATACCGCGATGCGTTGAAGCGTGGCCTCCAACTCGGCGAGAAAGCGCCGACCCAGTATCAGCCCACCCTGCCGTGCGAACCACAGCGCGGCATCGGCTGCGTCGGCTTCGGCCCTGGGTCGCCATTCAATCGCCTTCACGCTCCATCCTTTCGGTCAGTTCACGACGCATGCGCTCGAATGTGTCGGCCGTCACCGGGACGCCAGGCCCAGAAGCCAGCCCCTCGGCAATCAGCTGCTTGAGCAGTTCTTCGGCCTTGCTGCGCTGGCGCTGGCGGATCAGGTCACGCACGTAGTCCGACGTACTGGAATAGCCGCCTTCACGCACTTCCTCGTCCACGAACTGCTTGAGCGGGTCGGTCAGCGAAATGTTCATGGTGGCCATGAGACTCTCCATTGGCAGTTTTTGCCAAGTCAGTGTGCGCCCTGCCCAGGTGTCGGACAAGCCCGCCCCCGGACTCCGGGGGCAGGCATTCAGGCCGGTATCACGCCACCTTGGCGCCTTCCAGGAAATCCTGGGCAAAGCGCTGCAGCACGCCACCCGCCTCGTAGATCGCCACTTCCTCGTCGCTGTCCAGGCGGCAGGTGACCGGCACGATCAGGTCCTGGCCGTCGCGGCGGTGGATGACCAGGGTCAGGTCGGCGCGCGGGGTGCGCTCGCCCACCACGTCGAAGGTCTCGGTGCCATCGATGCCCAGGGTCAGGCGGGTGGTGCCCGGCTTGAACTCCAGCGGCAGCACGCCCATGCCGATCAGGTTGGTACGGTGGATGCGTTCGAAGCCCTCGGCCACGATCGCTTCCACGCCGGCCAGGCGCACGCCCTTGGCGGCCCAGTCGCGCGAGCTGCCCTGGCCGTAGTCGGCACCGGCAATGATGATGAGCGGCTGCTTGCGCTCCATGTAGGTCTCGATCGCTTCCCACATGCGCATCACCTTGCCTTCCGGCTCCACGCGCGCCAGCGAACCCTGCTTCACGCTGCCATCGTCGTTGCGCACCATCTCGTTGAACAGCTTCGGATTGGCGAAGGTGGCGCGCTGCGCAGTCAGGTGATCACCGCGATGCGTGGCATAGGAATTGAAGTCCTCTTCCGGCAGGCCCATCTTCGCCAGGTACTCGCCGGCGGCGCTGGAGGCCAGGATCGCGTTGGACGGCGACAGGTGGTCAGTGGTGATGTTGTCCGGCAGCACCGCCAGCGCGCGCATGCCGGCCAGCGTGCGCTCACCGGCCAGTGCGCCCTCCCAGTACGGCGGACGGCGGATGTAGGTGCTCTGCGGGCGCCAGTCGTACAGCGGGCTGACCGCGGCACCGTTCTCCACGCGCACGTTGAACATCGGGTTGTAGACCTTGCGGAACTGCTCGGGCTTCACCGAGGCCTTCACCACCGCGTCGATCTCGGCATCGCTCGGCCAGATGTCCTTCAGGCGCACCTCGTTGCCATCGGCGTCCACGCCCAGCACGTCCTTCTCGATATCAAAGCGGACGGTGCCGGCGATGGCATAGGCGATCACCAGCGGCGGCGACGCCAGGAAAGCCTGCTTCGCATACGGGTGGATGCGGCCATCGAAGTTGCGGTTGCCCGACAGCACGGCCGTGGCGTACAGGTCCCGGTCGATGATCTCCTGCTGGATGGCCGGATCGAGCGCGCCGCTCATGCCGTTGCAGGTGGTGCAGGCGAAGGCGACGATGCCGAAGCCCAGCTTTTCCAGGTCCGGCAGCAGGCCGGCCTCTTCCAGGTACAGCTGCACCGCCTTCGAGCCGGGCGCCAACGAGGACTTCACCCACGGCTTGCGCAGCAGGCCACGTTCATTGGCCTTGCGCGCCAGCAGTGCGGCGGCGATCACGTTGCGCGGGTTGGAGGTGTTGGTGCAGCTGGTGATGGCGGCGATGATCACCGCGCCATCCGGCATCAGGCCCTGCGCCTGCTCGGCCTTGCCCGCTGCCAGCTTGGCCTCGTCGGCGATGCCGCGCTCGGCCAGCTCGGAAGTGGCGACGCGCTTGTGCGGGTTGGACGGGCCCGCCAAGTTGCGCACCACGCTGGACAGGTCGAAGCGCAGCACGCGCTCGTACTGCGCGGTGGCCAGGTCGTCGGCCCACAGGCCTGTGGTGCGTGCATAGTTTTCCACCAGCGCCACCTGCGATTCCTCGCGACCGGTCAGGCGCAGGTAATCGGTGGTCTGTGCGTCGATGTAGAACATCGCGGCGGTGGCACCGTATTCGGGGCACATGTTGGAGATGGTGGCGCGGTCACCGATGGTCAGTGCCGCAGCACCCTCGCCGAAGAATTCAAGCCAGGCTCCGACCACGCGCTCCTTGCGCAGGAACTCGGTCAGGGCCAGCACCACGTCGGTGGCGGTGATGCCCGGCTGCGGGCGGCCACTCAGTTCGACACCGACGGTGTCGGGCAGGCGCATCCACGACGCGCGGCCCAGCATCACGTTCTCTGCTTCCAGGCCGCCAACACCAATTGCGATCACGCCCAGTGCATCCACGTGCGGGGTGTGACTGTCGGTGCCCACGCAGGTATCCGGGAAGGCCACGCCGTCCTGCACGTAGACCACCGGCGACATCTTCTCCAGGTTGATCTGGTGCATGATGCCGTTGCCCGGCGGAATCACGTCCACGTTCTCGAAGGCCAGTTTGGTCCAGTCGATGAAGTGGAAACGGTCTTCATTGCGACGATCTTCGATCGCGCGGTTCTTCTCGAACGCCTGCGGATCGAAACCGCCACACTCCACCGCCAGCGAGTGATCGACGATCAGCTGCACCGGCACCACCGGATTGACCTTGGCCGGGTCGCCGCCCTTGTCGGCGATCGCATCGCGCAACCCGGCCAGATCGACCAGTGCGGTCTGGCCGAGGATGTCGTGGCACACCACGCGCGCCGGGAACCACGGGAAATCGAGGTCGCGACGGCGCTCGATCAGCTGCTTCAGCGAATCGCTGAGCGTGGCCGGATCGCAGCGGCGCACCAGGTTCTCGGCCAGCACGCGCGAGGTGTACGGCAGGGTGGCGTAGGCGCCGGGCTGGATCGCATCGACAGCGGCACGCGCGTCGAAATAGTCCAGCGCGCTGCCGGGGAGGTTCTTGCGGTAATCGGTATTCATGGGCTGGCGGAGTGCTTGAGGCGGGCCGGGTGCCGGCGGTGCGGCGGCGAAAGCATCCGGCCGGCACGCGGCCGGCCGGATGGGTACAGCAGGTGGATCAGACGCGCTTGTCGATGGCGACGAAGTCGCGGTCTTCCGGACCGATGTAGTTGGCGCTCGGGCGGATGATCTTGCCGTCGATGCGCTGCTCGACGATGTGCGCGCTCCAGCCGGCGGTGCGGGCGATCACGAACAGCGGGGTGAACATCGCAGTCGGCACGCCCATCATGTGGTAGCTGACGGCGCTGAACCAGTCCAGGTTCGGGAACATCTTCTTGATGTCCCACATCACCGATTCCAGGCGCTCGGCGATGTCGTACATCTTCATGCTGGACTGTTCTTCGGACAGCTCGCGGGCCACGTCCTTGATCACCTTGTTGCGCGGATCGGAGACGGTGTAGACCGGGTGGCCGAAACCGATCACCACTTCCTTGCGCTCGACGCGGGCCTTGATGTCTTCCTCGGCCTCATCGGGGGTGTCGTAGCGCTTCTGCACTTCGAACGCCACTTCGTTGGCGCCACCGTGCTTCGGACCGCGCAGGGCACCAATGCCACCACAGATCGCGCTGTACATGTCACTGCCGGTACCGGCGATGACACGGCAGGTGAAGGTCGAGGCGTTGAACTCGTGTTCCGCATACAGGATCAGCGAGGTATGCATCGCCTTCACCCACGACTCCTGCGGCTTCTCGCCGTGCAGCAGGTGCAGGAAGTGGCCACCGATCGAGTCGTCATCGGTTTCCACATCGATGGCGCGGCCGTTATGGCTCCAGTGGTACCAGTACAGCAGCATCGAACCGAGGCAGGCCATCAGCTTGTCGGCGATGTCGCGCGCGCCGGGGTGATTGTGATCGTCCTTCTCCGGCGCCACGCAGCCAAGCACGGACACGCCGGTGCGCATCACGTCCATCGGGTGCGCCGACGGCGGCAGCTCTTCCAGCGCGGCCTTCACCGCGGCCGGAATGCCACGCAGCGACTTCAGCTTGGCCTTGTAGGAAACCAGCTCGGCGCGGGTCGGCAGCTTGCCGTGCACCAGCAGGTAGGCGATTTCCTCGAACTCGCTGGTGTTGGCCAGGTCCAGGATGTCGTAGCCACGGTAGTGCAGGTCGTTGCCACTGCGGCCCACGCTGCACAGCGCGGTGTTGCCGGCAGCGGTGCCGGACAGGGCGACGGACTTCTTCGGCTTGAAGGTCGGGGTTGCGGTCGTATCGTTCATGTTTCCCTCCGAAAACTTGATGGTGCAGGGTACTGCTTATTTCTTGGCGGCGAACAGTGCATCGAGCTGCTGCTCGAACGCGTGGTAGCCGATGCGGTCGTAGAGTTCTTCGCGGGTCTGCATGGTCTCCACCACGTTGCGCTGGTGGCCATCGCGGCGCACCGCCTGGTAGACGTTCTCGGCGGCCTTGTTGGCGGCGCGGAAGGCAGACAGCGGGAACAGCTGGATGGCCACGCCGGCCGAAGCCAGTTCATCGCGGCTGAACAGCGGGGTGGCGCCGAACTCGGTGATGTTGGCCAGCACCGGCACCTTCACCGCGTCGACGAAGCGGCGGTAGGTGTCCAGGTCGTAGGCGGCCTCGGCGAAGATGCCGTCGGCACCGGCCTCGACGCAGGCGATGGCGCGCTCGATGGCCTTGTCCACGCCGTCCACCTGGATGGCGTCGGTGCGCGCGATCAGGAAGAAGTCCGGATCGGTCTTGGCATCGGCGGCCGCCTTCACGCGGTCGACCATTTCACCCTGCGACACGATCTCCTTGCCCGGACGGTGACCGCAGCGCTTGGCGCCAACCTGGTCCTCGATGTGGCAGGCGGCCGCACCGGCCTTGATCAGCGACTTCACGGTGCGCGCGATGTTGAACGCACTCGGGCCGAAGCCGGTATCGATGTCGACCATCAGCGGCAGGTCGCAGACATCGGTGATGCGGCGCACGTCCACCAGCACGTCTTCCAGGGTGTTGATGCCCAAGTCCGGCAGGCCCAGCGAGCCGGCGGCAACACCGCCACCAGACAGGTAGATGGCGCGGAAGCCGGCGCGCTTGGCCAGCAGGGCGTGGTTGGCGTTGATCGCGCCGATCACCTGCAGCGGCGATTCGGCAGCCCGCGCCTCACGGAAGCGGGCACCGGCAGAGAAAGGAGTGGAAGCGGTCATGCGGCAATCCAGGTTGGAGAACGTGTGTGTAGGCGCAAACACCATGCCAACCTGCAAGCGCTTGATTTCACGGGGATGACTGACCCGCATCAGTGAAACATATGAAACACTGAAACAGATGTATCATGAAACATTGGACCCCACACGCCGCCATGTATCTGCCACGCTCGCCCCTGCGCCACACAGATGCCGATCCCGGCCGTCCGGTGATCTGGACCGTCAGCGTCTCGCGGCTGACCGGCCTGCTCGGCGACGTCATTCCGGAGTTCGACCGCCGCGCGCGCATCGAGCAGATCAATCTCGGCTTCGAGGAAGCCGTCGAGGTGATCGGCCAGCGCCTGCGCCGTGAGCATTGCGACGTGGTGATCGCCGGTGGCTCCAATGCCGCCTGGCTGCGCAGCCGGCTGGAGCTGCCGCTGGTGCCGATCCAGGCCAACGGCTTCGATCTTATGGAGGCGCTGGCGCGTGCACGCCGCATCGCCAGCCGCATCGGCCTGGTCACCCACGCCAGCGACGTACCGGTGTTCAGCAACTTCCAGCAGAGTTTCGGCCTGGATATCGAGCATCGCCGTTTCGTCACCCGCGAGGATGCGCGCGACTGCATCGCTGACCTGCGCGCCAATGGCATCGAAGTGATCGTCGGCACCGGCATGGCCATCGATCACGCCGAACAGGCCGGCCTGCCCGGCGTGCTGCTGTACTCGGCCGACTCGGTGCGGCAGGCGTTCGAACATGCGCTGGAACTGACCCAGACGCTGGCCCGCTCCAGTGGCAACCGATCCACCCCACGCCGGCGCCCGGCAGTACGTGCCGACGCGCATGAACTGCTCGGCGACAGCGATGCGATGGCACAGGTACGCGCACAGATTGCGCTCTATGCACCGCACGACAGCACCGTGCTGGTCAGTGGCGAAACCGGCACCGGCAAGGAACTGGTGGCACGCCAGCTGCACGCCGCCAGCGGCCGGCGGGGTCGCTTCGTCGCGCTGAACTGCGGTGCGATCAGCGAATCGCTGCTGGAGGCAGAACTGTTCGGCTACAGCGATGGTGCCTTCACCGGCGCACGTCGCGGCGGACGCGTCGGCCTGGTTGAAGCCGCAGACGGGGGCACCTTGTTCCTGGATGAGATCGGCGAGCTGCCGCTGCCGTTGCAGACCCGCCTGCTGCGTGTACTTGAAGAACGTGAGGTACTGCGTGTCGGCGCAACCGAACCGACCCCGGTCGACCTGCGCGTGGTGGCCGCCACCCTACAATCGCTGGAGCAGCGCGCGGCAGCGGGCAGCTTCCGCCGCGATCTGTATTACCGACTGGCCGCACTACGCATTGCCCTGCCCTCGCTGCGTGCCCGGCGCGGTGACATCCCGTTGCTGGCGCAGCACTTCTTCCGCCAGCTGCGTGGCATCGACGCGCCACTGGATGAGGATGCACTGGCGGTGCTGACCACGGCCGAGTGGCCCGGCAACGTGCGCGAACTACGCAATCTGGTGGATCGCCTGCGCATCCACTGGCAGCCGGCTGAAGGGCCTATTGATGCTTCGCGACTGCTGCAGCTTGCGCCCGAGCTGGCAAGCGAAGGCGCGACGGCACTGCCGCTGGAAAGTAACGGCAAACGCCCGCCGCGTGCGCAGCTGGAAGCATTGCTGCAGGAACATCGCAATGACCGCGAGGGCATGGCACAGGCGCTGGGCGTATCACGCACCACGCTGTGGCGGTGGCTGCGCGCGGAGGGGTTGTAGAGCCGAGCCCATGCTCGGCCGCTTCTGCAGGGACAACAGCCGAGCATGGGCTCGGCTCTACCGCAGCCCCGGCACCGCCCCGACTTACGGATACAGCAGGCGCTTGCTCCAGCGCCCTTCGGCACCGGCTTCATAGCACCAGCGTTCGTGCAGGCGGAACTGCGCGCCGTACCAGAACTCGATGCGGTCGGGCACCACGCGCAGGCCGCTCCAACCCTCCGGGCGCGGCACGTCCTTGCCTTCGAAGCGGGCTTCGATCCCGGCAACGCGCGCGTCGAACTCTTCACGCGTTGCCAGCGTCTTCGACTGCTGCGAGGCCCAGGCGCCGATCTGGCTCATCCGCGGACGGCTGGCGAAATAGGCATCGGCTTCGGCGTCGGCCACCTGCTCCACGCGCCCCTCGATGCGCACCTGGATGCCGGCCTCGCGCAGGCTGCGCCACAGGAACAACAGCGCCGCCTGCGGGTTGGCATGGAGTTCCTGGCCCTTGTGGCTGTCCAGATGGGTGTAGAAGACAAAGCCACGCTCATCGAACGCCTTCAGCAGCACGGTGCGTGCCGAGGGACGGCCCTGCGTATCGGCGGTGGCCACGGTCATCGCATTCGGCTCGACCTCGCGGCTCTGCTTGGCCTCTTCGAACAGGCCGGCAAACGTGGACAGGGCTTCGGCGTACAGGTCGCTCATGATTGCGTTCTTCTCACACGGATTGGGCTATTGTGGCTGCATGGCCGCTGCTGCGTATATGCCCCAGGTGA
This sequence comes from Stenotrophomonas geniculata, assembly GCF_034508895.1. NCBI lineage: Bacteria > Pseudomonadati > Pseudomonadota > Gammaproteobacteria > Lysobacterales > Lysobacteraceae > Stenotrophomonas > Stenotrophomonas geniculata. The sequence continues at coordinate 3,047,901 of NZ_CP140571.1, read as the reverse complement.
AAGGATTCCCCGAAACATTGGCCGAACAGGTACTGGACGATGCACTGGGCAGCGGCGCAGCAGTTCCAGTATTGGCGATCAGCGGCCTGCAGGGGAGCGGCAAATCGACGCTGGCCGCGCAGGTGGTGGCCCGCGCCCAGGCACGCGGCCTGAGCGCAGCCACGCTGTCGATCGATGATGTCTACCTGACCCGCGCACAGCGCCAACGGCTGGCCCGCCAGGTGCACCCACTGCTGATCACCCGCGGCCCGCCTGGCACCCATGACCTGCCGCTGGCCCACGCGGTACTGGATGCAGTGGCCGCACGCCAGCCCTTCGCGATGCCGCGCTTCGACAAGCTGGCCGATGAACGCCTGCCCGAAGCGCAATGGCCGCAGCTGCAACAACCGCTGGACCTGCTGGTGTTCGAAGGCTGGTTCCTGGGCACGCCTGCGCAGGATGACGACGCGCTGTACAGCCCGTTGAACGCGCTGGAACGGGAGGCCGACGCCGATGGCCGCTGGCGGCGCTGGTGCAACCAGGCGCTGGCCCGCGACTATCCTGCGCTGTGGCAGCGCTGCGACCGCCTGTGGTTCCTGCAGCCACCGGATTTCTCGGTGGTACCACGCTGGCGCTGGCAGCAGGAGCAGAACCTGCAGGCCGCGCAGCCGGGCCGGCACGGCATGAGCCGGCCACAGCTGGAGCGCTTCGTGCAGTATTACGAGCGGGTCAGCCGCCAGGCGCTGCGTGCCCTGCCCGCCCTGGCCGACCACGTGGTGGTGCTGGACGGCCAGCGACAGGTGCAGGACGTGCGCTGAGCGCGCCTATTCCACCAGGAAGGTCACCCGCAAGTTGACCCGCCATTCGGTGATCTCGCCACTGCCATTGGTGACCACCTTGGTCTCGTTCACCCAGGCGCCCTGGATGCCCTTGACCGTCTCGGAGACCTTTTTCAGCCCGCTGCGCACGGCGTCCTCCACGCTTTTCGGCGAGGAGGCGGTGATTTCGATGACCTTGGCGACCGTCATGGCCTGTACTCCGGCTGGCGCGGGAGATCCCGCAGGAACGCCTACCCTGACGTGAAGAACGTAAAGGCCAGGGCACGGAGGTGTTAGCATCAGAGATGCATGAATCCTGCTCCGAACCTGATCCTGATCGGCCCGATGGGCGCCGGCAAAACCTGCATCGGCCGCCGCCTGGCCGAGCGCTTCACGCTGGACTTCGTCGACGTCGACCAGGCCATCGTCGATGCCGCCGGCGCCAGCATCCCGACCATCTTCGAGCACTCCGGCGAAGCCGGCTTCCGCAACCATGAACGCGAGGCGCTTGCGCGCGTGCTGGAAGGCCGCGGCCAGCTGGTCTCCACCGGTGGCGGCGCGGTGCTGGATCCTGGCAATCGTGCACTGATCGCCCAGCGCGGCTTCGTGGTCTACCTGAGGGTCAGCGTGGCCGCGCAGCTGGAACGCCTGGCCCGCGACAAGGGCCGGCCGCTGCTGCAGCGCCCGGACCGCGAGCAGGTGCTGCACGATCTGGCCGCACACCGCGACCCGCTGTACCGCGAACTGGCCGACCTCACCCTCGATACCGACCCGTATACCGCTGCCGACGCGACCGCCCACCTGGTGGTCAAGCTGGCCACGCAATGGCAGCGCCAGGACCTGACCGCATGACTTCCCCCGCCCTGCTGCAGGTCGCCGTTGGCGGCGACCGCCCTTACACCATCACCATCGGCGCCGGTGCCCAGGCCGACGGCGCTGCGCTGGCCTCGCATGTTCGCGGCCGCCACGTGCTGCTGCTCAGTGACAGCGAAGTGGCCCCACGCTATCTGGACGCCGTGAAGCAGACGCTGTTGGCCGCACGCCCCGACCTGATCGTCGGCGAGCACGTGCTGGCCGCAGGCGAAGCCTCCAAGACCCTGGCCGAGTTCGGCCGTGCGATCGAAGCACTGGCCGCGCTTGGCGCCACCCGCGACGCCTGCGTGTTCGCCCTCGGCGGTGGCGTGGTCGGTGATCTCGCCGGTTTTGCAGCCGCCTGCTGGATGCGCGGCGTGGACTGCGTGCAGCTGCCGACCACCCTGTTGGCGATGGTCGATTCGTCGGTGGGCGGCAAGACCGCGGTCGACATTCCGGCCGGCAAGAACCTGGTCGGCGCCTTCCATCCGCCGCGCGCGGTCATTGCCGATACCCGCGTGCTGGCTACGCTGCCGCCGCGCGAACTGCGTGCCGGCCTGGCCGAAGTGGTGAAGTACGGCGCGCTGGGCGATGCCGTGTTCTTCGAATGGCTGCAGCAGCATGCCGATGCGCTGATCGCCGGTGAAGACAACGTGCTTTCCGAAGCCATCGCGCGCAGCTGCCGGCACAAGGCCGCCATCGTCGAGCGCGATCCGTTTGAGAAGGGCGAGCGTGCCCTGCTCAACCTGGGCCACACCTTCGGCCATGCCATCGAGACCGAACAGGGCTACTCGGCCCCGGGCCGCGATGCGCTGAACCACGGCGAGGCCGTGGCGGTGGGCATGGTGCTGGCGGCGAAGCTGTCCACCCACCTGGGCCTGGCCGAGGATGCCGACCGCGCGCGCCTGCAATCGCTTCTGGAACGCCTTGGCCTGCCGGTGGCGATTCCGGCCGGGCTGGACCCACAGGCCCTGCTGGGCCGCATGCGGCTGGACAAGAAGAACGTGGCCGGCCGCCTGCGCCTGGTGCTGTGGCGCGGCATGGGCCGTGCCGAGGTGGTGCCGGACGTGGATGAGGCGGCGGTGCTGAAGGTGCTGGGCGCGGGCTGACCTTTCCGCGTTCGCCGGGCATGGCCCGGCGCTGACGGATTGTGCTGCGGCATGAAGCGCAGCCGAGCGTGGGCTCGGCTCTACAGGTCCGTGCCGCCCCGGGGCGATACAATCGGCGCCATGCACGTCTACCTGCAACATCCCGACGCCGGTGCGCAGGCACCGCGCTTCCTGCGCCTGAGCCTGCAGCCGGATCTGTTCGGCGGCTGGGAACTGCTGCGCGAAAGCGGCCGCGTCGGTGCCCGCTCGCAGCTGCGGCGCGAGCTGTTCCTGCAGGCCGACGAAGCCCGCCATGCTTTCGAGAAGGCCCGCGATGCCGAACTGCATCGCGGCTTCCAGATCCTTTCGCACGGCGACTGACGCCGCTGCCAACTTTCGTCCAAGGAATGCCCATCGTGACCAGCCCTCTCCGCAATGATCGCCTGCTGCGCGCCCTGCGCCGCGAACCGGTGGACTGCACCCCCGTCTGGCTGATGCGCCAGGCCGGCCGCTACCTGCCGGAGTACCGCGCGACCCGGGCCAAGGCCGGCAGCTTCCTGGCCATGGCCAAGAATCCGGAGATCGCCTGCGAGGTCACCCTGCAGCCGCTGCGCCGCTTCCCCTTGGACGCGGCCATCCTGTTCTCGGACATCCTCACCATTCCCGACGCGATGGGCCTGGAGCTGTACTTCGTCGAAGGCGAAGGCCCGAAGTTCCGCCACCCGGTGCGTGATGAAGCGGCCATCGCCAGGCTGGCCGTGCCGGACATGGAACAGGACCTGAGCTATGTGATGGACGCGGTGCGCCTGATCCGCCGCGAACTGGATGGCCAGGTGCCGTTGATCGGCTTCTCCGGCAGCCCGTGGACGCTGGCCTGCTACATGGTGGAAGGCGGTGGCAGCAAGGACTTTGCGCGCATCAAGGCGATGGCGCTGAACCACCCCCAGGCCCTGCACCGCCTGCTGGAGGTCACCACTGAAGCGGTGATCGCCTACCTCGGCGCGCAGCGTGCGGCTGGTGCGCAGGCGCTGCAGGTGTTCGACACCTGGGGTGGCGTGCTGTCGCCGTCGATGTACCGCGAGTTCTCGCTGCGTTACCTGCAGCGCATTGCCGAGGGCCTGGAGCGTGGCGAAGGCAGCGAGCGCACGCCGCTGATCCTGTTCGGCAAGGGCACCGGCCTGCATCTGGAAGCGCTGTCGCAGACCGGCGCCGATGCGCTGGGCCTGGACTGGACGCTGGACCTGGACGAGGCCATGCGCCGCACCGGTGGCCGCGTTGCCCTGCAGGGCAACCTCGACCCGACCACGCTGTACGCCTCGCCGGATGCGATCGCCGCCGCTGCCGCACGCGTGCTCGACACCTATGCCGCGGGCAACGATGGTTCGCGCGAGGGCCATGTGTTCAATCTTGGCCACGGCATGTCGCCGGACATGGACCCGGCGCACGTGCAGGTACTGGTCGACGCGGTGCACGCGCACAGCCAGCGCTGAACCTTGCGCATGCGGTTGCGGCGCGATGTTGATCGCGCCGTGACCCGCAGTGCGCGATCATGGTCTCCCCAACGCTGCACCGGCCGCGCCCCATGTCCACATCGCCATCGACCTACAACCGCCAGCGCCCCCTGCTGTGGTTGGTTTCGTTGGCGATCTTCATGCAGATGCTGGACTCGACCATCGTCAACACGGCGTTGCCGGCGATGGCCGCCAGCCTGGGCGAAAGCCCGCTGCAGATGCAATCGGTGGTGTTCAGCTATGCGCTGGCGGTGGCTACCTTCATTCCCGCCTCCGGCTGGATCGCTGACCGCTACGGCACCCGCCGCACCTTCCTGGTGGCGATCATCCTGTTCACCCTCGGCTCGCTGGCCTGCGCGCTGGCCCAGCACCTGCACCAGCTGGTCGGTGCGCGCGTGCTGCAGGGCATCGGCGGTGCGATGCTGCTGCCGGTCGGTCGCCTGGCGGTGATGCGTTCGGTGCCGCGCGAGGATTTCCTGCGTGCGATGAGCTTCATCGCCATCCCCGCGCTGGTCGGCCCGTTGATCGGTCCCACGCTGGGTGGCTGGCTGGTCGAGATCGCCTCGTGGCACTGGGTGTTCCTGATCAACCTGCCGATCGGCGTGATCGGTTTCATCGCCGCGATGAAGATCATGCCCGACCACTACGCCAGCCATCGCACCCGCTTCGACCTGCGTGGCTACATCATGCTGGCCTTCGCGATGGTGGTGCTGTCACTGGCGCTGGACGGCATCTCTGGACTCGGCACGCCACATGCGCTGGTGATGCTGATGACCGTGGCCGGCCTGGCTGCGCTGGTGGGCTACTGGCTGCACGCCGCCAACTCCACCGCTCCCTTGTTCTCGCTGGCCCTGTTCCGCGTGCCCAGCTATCGCATCGGTATCCTCGGCAACCTGTTCTCGCGCATCGGCAGCAGCGCCATGCCGATGCTGATCCCGCTGCTGCTGCAGGTCGGCCTGGGCCTGGGCCCGATGAACGCCGGCCTGATGATGGTGCCGGTGGCAGCGGCCGGCATGGTGTCGAAGAAGCTGGCGGTAAAGCTGGTCGAGCGCTACGGCTACCGCCGCGTGCTGATGGTCAACACCGTGCTGGTCGGCCTGGCGATGGCCAGCTTCATCCTGATGACACCGGGCCAACACCTGGCGTGGCGCCTGCTGCAGCTGGCGTTCTTCGGTGCGGTCAATTCGCTGCAGTTCACCGTGATGAACACCGTGACCCTGCGCGACCTGGACCGCGAATTCGCCAGTTCCGGCAACAGCCTGCTGTCGATGGTGATGATGCTCGCCGCTGGTTTCGGTGCCGCCGCTGCGGGCAGCCTGCTGGCCGCGTTCGGCAACCACCTGGACAGCAACAGCGCGACCGCGGCGCTGCATGCGACGTTCCTGTGCGTGGGCGCGATCACGCTGACTTCGACGATGATCTTCTGGCAGCTGCCCGATACCAAGCCGGAGCCACGGCAGGTCGAGCACGTCGCGGAGTGAGGGTGGTTCGGCAGGGCCTGCGGCCCTGCACCTGCAGAGGCTTCAAGCCAAGGCAACAGCAACAGCAAAAGCAGGCATTCCGTGGGATGGCGGGGCGGTGTGGGCTTGCAGGACACGCCGTAAACCCGTCCATGGGGGCTCGATGGCGCCATCCATGGCGCCAACGGTCCTGCAAGCCCACACCGCCCCACCTCTGACAGATTTTCGCGATCGGGTAGATCCACGCCATGCGTGGATGAACGTCCATTGAAATCGAACATTTCGATATCTGTGAGATTTGAGCCGAGCATGGCTCGGCTCCACACAGGGCGCCGGCAGCTCGCGAGAATCTGTCAAAGGCGGGGTGGGTCCGGTTGCGGGGGCGTGAGCCGCATGGATGCGGCGACCGAGCTTACATGGACGTACTTGCAGCGTCCCCCGTAACCGGACCCACCCCGCCATCCCACGGAATACCTGCTTTTGACGTTGACGTTGATCCGCCAGGTGCAGGGCCGCAGACCCTGCCGAACCCCCTACCGCCCCATGACCCTGGCGATCGCTTCCACCAGCAGCTCACCGGTCACCGGCTTGCGCAGGAAACCGCCGATGCCGGCCGCTTCCACCTGCTGCTGCAGGTCCGGATCGGTCCGCGCGGTCACGGCAAGCAGCGGCAGCATGTAGCCCTGGTTGCGCAGGTGCTGGGCCAGCTCGAAGCCGCTCAGGCCCGGCAGGTCAAGATCCAGCAGGCCGACGTCGAAATCACCGGCGCTGATCTCGCGCAGTGCCGCCAGCGCATGCCCCGCATGCACGACCTCGTGCCCGCGCGCACTCAGCAACCCGCGCACCACGTCGGCCACGGTCGCATCGTCCTCCACCAGCAGTACCCGCAATGGCGGCATGTTCGCCGCGTCCTCGCGGTGCGTTTCACCATCTGCTTCGGCATTGGCATCGACCACCATCGGCAACGGCAACGTCACGCCGAAGCAGGTGCCGCGACCGAGTTGGCTCTCCACCTGGATGCGCCCCTGCATCGCATGCGCCAGTTCGCGGCAGATCGCCAGGCCCAGGCCACTGCCACCGTACTGGGCTGCGGTACGTGCACCATCGGCCTGCTCGAAGCGGCGGAACAGGCGTTGCTGCTGCTCCTGGCTGATGCCGGGGCCGGTGTCGCGCACCTCGAAATGCAGCGATCGCAGCTCGGCGTCGCCGCGCGCGTGCAGGGTGATGGTGCCGCGGCTGGTGAACTTGACCGCATTCGAGAGCAGATTCAGCAGAATCTGACGGACCCGCATTGCATCGCCGGTGGCCTGCAGGCCGGGGGGCAGCTGGTTGTCGAGGGTGAAACGCAGGCCCTTCTGCGCCGCCAACGGCCCCATCAGCGCGGCCAGGTCCTGCAGCAGGCTGCACAGTGCGAACGGCTTGTGCTGCAATTCCAGACGACCTGATTCGATCCGCGCAAGGTCCAGCGCATCGTTGACCAGGTGCAGCAGGTGCTCGCCGGCATGGCGGATCGATTGCGTATAGCCGCGCTGCTGCGGATCCAGAGGCGAGGACAGCAGCAGCTCGCTCATGCCCAGCACACCGGTCATCGGCGTGCGGATCTCATGGCCAAGGTTGGCCAGGAAGCGGGTCTTGGCGGCCGATGCCTGTTCGGCCAGCTCCTGCTTGTGCAGCGCCAGCTGATAGGCGTGGCGGCGCTGCAGGCGACGACGGTACAGCCAAGCGAACCAGCTGGTCAGCAGCAGCGCGAACGAGGCCAGCACCAGCAGGCCGGACAAGCTGCGCCACCACGGTGGCTGCACGCGGAATTCCAGGCTCTGCACCCGTGACCAGACATGGTCGGCCGACCGCGCCTGCACTTCCAGCCGATAGCTGCCCGGTGCCAGCCGCGAGAACAGGCGCTCACCGGCCGGTCCCACTTCCACCCAGTCCGGGTCGTAGCCGGCCAACCGGTAACGATAGGTATTGGACACCGAATCGGCGAATGACAGCAGGCGCGCGACGATGCGCAGATCGCGGTCGCCATCGGCGATCTGCAACGGCGTGTCGTGGGTGAGGTCCAGCACCTGCTCGTTGCGGCGCACCTCCACCCGCTCGATCACCAGCGGCGCACGCCGCATCGAGGGCCGCACCTGCTCCGGGTCGAACACCACCACACCGGCCGGCGTACCCGCCACCAGATGGCCGTCTCCCGACATCACCAGCGTGTGCTCACGGAATTCCTGGCTCGGCAGGCCGTCGTGCACGCCATACAGGCGCACGCTCTGGCCATCGGCACCGATGCGCACCAGGCCACGCGCACTGGTTGCCCACGCTACCCCCTGGGCATCGACCACCAGTCCCGAGGCGGAGATCGCCGGGTAGCCCTGCTCGGCACCAATCACGGCCTGCCGCTCCAGCCGGCCCTGGCTCCAGCGGTAGCGCGACAGGCGGCCATCCTCGGACAGCCAGACCTGGCCATCGCTTCCCACGTGCAGAGCATGGATCGCGGTCGCCGGTGCACCCGGCACCGGCTGGAAACGCTCGCTTTCCGGCAGCCACTGCAGCAGGCCACGGCTGCTGGCCAGCCAGATATGGTCCTGAGGCCCGCATTCCACGTCGAGATTGAGCTGGCCCTGCTGCAATCCGCGCTGGCCATTGTCCAGCTGGCGCCGCAGGCGCCCATCCAGATCGCGCTGCTGAAGACCCGCCGACAGCATCAGCCAGAGACTGTCACCATCACAGGTCATCATCGATTCGATGACCCCTTCCATGGTCGCGTCGGCGCCGGCATCCCGGCCCCAGCGGCGCAGATCACGCCGCTTCGGGTCATAGCGCAGCAGTGCGTCGTTGGAACCGATCCAGACCTGGCCGCGGCGATCCTCGCGCACCGAGGTCAGCCAGTGCATGCCGTTGACCCAGGTGCGATGCTGTTCGATGCTGCCGGTCTTCGGATCGAAGCGGTCCAGCGCGCCGTGGCTGCCGACCGTCCAGATGCCGCCGTTGCTGGACGGGCTGGTACCCAGCACGAAAGCGTTGCGCAGCGAGCGGGGGTCGTCCTCCAGCCGCGACAGCACCGAGAACTGCCACCAACGCGGCAGCAGGTGCCAGAGGCCGGCGTTGGTGCTGGCCAGCCAGATACCACCCTCGCGATCCTCGTAGGCGCCGGTCCAGTTCGGGCGCACCGGACCACGCGCCACGGCGCTGTACAGGGGCACGGCCTGGTACTGCCCATCGACCGCCCGGCCAAGGCCGGTGCGGGTGTCCAGCCAGTGCCCGCCCTGCTCGTCGCGCAGCATCATGCCCAGCACCTGTTCGCCTTCGGGCAGCTTCCAGGACGGCGCCTCGAAACGACCGTCGGGGCGACGCACGACGGCACCGGCCATCGTGCTGATCCAGAGGCTGCCATCGGGCTCGGCCGTCAGGCCATTGATCAGCTGGCTGGGAACGATGCCGGCACCGACCCGTTCAAAGTCCGTGCCGGTCCAGCGCGCGACGCCATGCTTGGTGCCGATCCACAGGCTGCCATCGGCCAGGGGTGCCAGGTACGGCACCGATGCGGCCGGCAGGCTGCGTGGGTTGTTCGCTTCGGGCAGGAAGCGCTGCAGCCGGTCCTGGTTGTCCAGGCGGTACAGACCACCTTCGTGGGTGCCGAACCAGACCGAACCATCCGGCGTGGTGGCCAGGCTCCAGACCGTGTTGGTGCCCATCAACGGCTGGCTGCTGCGGTCGTAGAAATGCAGCTGGCGGCGATCGGCCGACATCCGTACAAGACCGGCGTTCTCGGTGCCGATCCAGAGCTGGTTGCGGGCATCGACCAGCACCGTCCAGATGCGGTTGTCGCGCAGGCCGTCTTCCGAACGCCAGATCCGGTAGTTGCGCCCATCGTAGCGGGCCAGGCCGTCGTTGGTGGCGATCCACAGGTAACCGTAACGGTCCTCGGCCATGCGGTTCACGGTATTGGACGGCAAGCCGTCGAACACCGTCACCTGGCGCGGGCTCGGTGGCACCGGCTGCGCCGCAGCGGGCGACAGGCAGCACAGGAGGACCAGCAGCAGCATCGCCGCCCGCAGATACACCACCGATTGCCTCCTCACGCTGCTTCTGATGATTCCCGCACTACGGGCGTCGGCATGGTAAACCGAAAGTCGCGCCGTTCACGCCCGGCACTGGCGCATTCAAAGGGTGGTCTGTCGTTTTGCGCGCGCCTGGGCAATGGCAGTCGCCAGCATGTCACCGGTCACCGGCTTGCGCAGGAAGCCATCGAACCCGGCCGCCAGGACCTGGGTCTCAGCGTAGGCATCGGAGCGTGCGGTGACCGCCACCAGGGGTAGTTCATAGCCCATGGTGCGCAGCTGGCGGGCGATGGCAGTGCCGTCCAGCCCCGGCAGATCGAGATCGAGCAGGCCCACGTCAAAGCCATCGGTGGCGATCTCCGAAAGCGCGCCCAGGCCATGCAGCACGTGCACCACATCGTGCCCACGGCCACGCAGCAGGCCGGCGATGACCTCCGCCACGGTCGCGTCATCCTCCACCAGCAGGATGCGCAGTGGCGGCAGCATCGGCAGCACCGGCGATTCGCCCGGCGCATTGGTGGCCTGCCGGATCCAGGGCAGCGGCAGCCACACACGGAAACGCGCGCCCTTGCCCGGCTGACTGTCCACTTCGATGCGTCCGTTCATGGCCACGGCCAGCTCCTGGCAGATCGCCAGGCCCAGCCCGCTGCCGCCATAGCGCGACGCAGTGCGCGGGCCGTCCGCCTGTTCAAAGCGATGGAACAGGCGGTCCTGCTGCTCGGCGTTGATGCCCGGGCCGGTGTCATGCACTTCGAAGCAGAGGCCGCCGCCATTCTCCTCCAGTCGCACGGCCAGGCCGACGTGCCCACGCTCGGTGAACTTGATTGCGTTGCCCAGAAGATTCAGCAGGATCTGCCGCACGCGCATCTCGTCGCCGCTGACGCTGACCGGCCCCGGCGGATCGCTTCCACGCTGGAACTCCAGGTTGCGCTGCTTCGCCATCGGCTGCATCAGCGCCTGCACCTGGTCGAGCAGGCCGGCCAGATCGAACGGGCGCAGGTCCAGCTCCAGCCGGCCGGCCTCGATGCGGGCCAGATCCAGCGCGTCGTTGACCAGCCGCAGCAGGTGGCTGCCAGCCTGCTGGATCGAGCCTGCATAGCTGCGCTGCACCGCATCCAGCGGGGTGGCCAGCAGCAGTTCGCTCATGCCGAGCACACCGGTCATCGGCGTGCGCACCTCATGGCCCAGCGTGGCCAGGAACCGGCTCTTGGCCTGTGAGGCCTGCTCCGCCAGCTGCTGCTTGTGCACGGTCAACTGCCATTGCTGGCGGCGGCGCAGGCGCGCACGGATCGACCACACCAGGATAAGCAGCAGCAGCGAGCCGATCAGCAGGTAGCCGAAGATCGCCATGCCGCTGCGCCACCAGGGTGGCAGCACCTTCACCTGCAACTGCTGCGAAGGCGTCCACGCGCCACTGGCCGTGGCTGCCTGGACTTCAATGACGTAGCTGCCGGTCGGCAGCCGCGACAACGTGCGCTGGCCGTCACCGCCCTGCTCCACCCAGTTCTGGTCGTAGCCCTGCACCCGGAAGCGGTAACGATTGCCCTGCGGATTGGCATAGGAAAGCAGTCGTGCATCGATCTGCAGATCACGATCATCCGGCCCCAGCAACAGCGTGCCGGTGGTCGGCAGTGGTTGCCAGCCACGGGCATCATCGCGCCGCACGCGGACCTCGGCGATCACCAGCGACGACGGCGGCAACACGGCATCGGCAGCATTCACATCGAACACCACCAGGCCGGTCTGGGCCACCGCAAGCACGCGACCATCGGCATTCACCGCTGGCGGCCGGCTGGTGAACTCGGCATCGGGCAGGCCATCGCGTTCGTTGAACTGCTGCAGGCGGCGCGCCTTCGGGTCCCACCGCAGCAGGCCACGTGGCGTGGTCGCCCACAGGCGGCCATCTTCGGCCAACGCCAGTCCCCCCATGCTCACCGACGGCACGCCCGCACTGCCATCGATGCGCTGGATCAGGCGCAGGCTCATGCCATCCCACTGGTAGCGCTCGAGCGCGCCCTGGCGGGCCAGCCACAGCTGCTGTGGATCCACCCACACCAGATCGTAGATCAGCCCACGCGAAACGCCCGGCACCGCTTCGAAACGCCCGGCCTGTTCACGCCAGATCCCCATGTCGCCCATCACCCAGGCCTTGCCCTGGGCATCAAAGCGGATCTGCTCAACCGGTGAATCGGCCGTCTTGCGGAGATCCTCCAGCGGGAAACTACGCAGCACGCGGCCATCGGCGCTGCGCTGCTGCAGGCCCAGGTTCATCACCGACAGCCAGACCGTGCCATCGGGGGCCTGCCGCATCAGATCGATGCGCTGGCGCAGGTCGGCCCCTCCATCGATATGCCAATCGTGCAGCGCGCGGGTGGCCGGGTCGTACACGCTGATGCGGCCGGCACGCCCCAGCCACAGGCGCCCGTCCGGACGCGGCAGCACCGACCACACCGCCCCGCTGCCGATCTCGCGATCGCTGGCCAACAACTTCAGCACTCCCTGCGCGTCCAGCTGGTACACGCCATGCGCTGAGCCGACGTAGTAATTCCGGCCATCACTGGCTGCACTCAACAGGTACTGGCTGTCCAGCGGCTTGCCGTCAAGCTGGTTCCAGATCGAAAACCGGCGCCAGTCCGGCGGCAGGTAGGCCAGGCCCTGGGTCAGCAGCGCCACCCACAATCCGCCCTCATGGTCCTGCATCAGATCAAGCACACCGCTCTGGGCAGTGAGGAAACCACTGCCACGGTCGCCGTCGAGCCGCCGCAGCATGCTGGCATCTCCGCGCAACAGGCCATCGGAGGTGCCCGCCCAGTAACCCCCCTGGCGATCGGCCAGCACCAGTGCCGAACGCAGGCGTGCACTGTCGGTCCAGCGCGGACGACTGACCCGGTCCTGCGCGTCGATACGGTAGAGGCCGTCGTTCTGGCTGCCGGCCCAGATCGAGCCATCGGGGTCGCGGCTCAGGCGCAACACACTCAGCGCCCCCAGTTCGCGCGGCGCGACAGCCTCGAACCCAGTTCCGTTCCAGCGCGCAATGCCCGCCTCGGTGCCGATCCACAGGCGCCCCTGCGCATCGACCAGGCTGCTGTAGATGGTATTGCTGGGCAACCCGCCAGGACGGGCCGGATCATGCTCGAAGAAGCGCAGGCTGCCGTCTTCACCGAAACGGCAGACGCCATGGCCACTGGTGCCGATCCACAGTGCATCCTCGGCGTAGGCCAACGTCCAGAACTGGCTCATGCAGGGGCCGTTGACCGCATCGAAGGTCTTGAAGTGCTCGCGGTCAGCATCCAGCCGGGCCACGCCCTTGCCATTGATGCCGACCCAGACGCGATCCAGGGGATCGACCAGCAGGGTCTCGATCTCGTTGCCGGGCAGCGATCCCGGCTGCTCCGGATCATGTTCCCAGACCCGCAGGCTGCCGCCGTCATAGCGCACCAGGCCACCATCGGTGGCAGCCCAGATATGGCCCTGGCGGTCCTCGGCCAACGCCAGCACCATGCGCGAGGGCATGCCTTCGGCGGCACCGAAACGGCGCAGGCGCGGTGTTTCCGCCATGTCCAGGGCCGTGGCCGCCGTGGCGAACGCCATCAGCAGCAGCCCCATTCCCGCGATGCCTCGGCACCACCGGCGCCAACCGCTCGTCATCCTGAACCCCCTGTCCTGTCCCGATTGTCACACAGGGCCGGCTTCATGGCTGCAACAGCCTGTTTCCACCGGTGGACCCACCACGAACTGTTGCAGCCATGCACGCAACGTTGGCAGGGGGCTGTGCGTATGATCGCAACGTCCCCCTTTCCGGAGCCCGCCATCGATGCGTCCCTGCCTGGCCCTGCTGCCGATGCTGCTCGCCACCGCCCCCGCCTGGGCGGATGCAGATACCTATCGCCTCGATCCGGTGCATACGCGTGTGCTGTTCACCATCGACCACGCGGGTTACTCGCAGGCGATGGGCACGGTCTCCGGCAGTGAGGGCCGCCTGCAGTTCGATCCCGACAACTGGCGCGAGGCCACACTGGATGTCGAGGTCCCCGTGTCGCGACTGGACCTGGGTGATGCCAAATGGAACCAGGCCACGCTGGCCCGCAGCCTTCTGGATGGCGAGCGTTTCCCGAAGGCACATTTCGTCTCCAGCCGGGTCGAACCGATCGATGCCAGGCGCGCCCACGTGATCGGCACCCTGACCCTGCGCGGGGTCAGCCAGGAGATCACGCTGGACGTGACCCTCAACGCCATCAAGCGCTATCCCCTGCCCCCGTTCCGACGCACCGCCGGTTTTTCCGCCAGCACCACGCTGAGCCGGCGCGCGTTCGGCATCACCGCCTGGCCGGGCGTCATCGGTGATGCAGTACAGCTGAGGATCGAGGCTGAAGCCACACTCGACCGCAGCGACGCCCCGGGAACTCCCGCTCCCGTTCCACACTCCGACCCCAAGACGGCCCCCTAGAGGACCCTTCATGACCGCCAAGAACACCCCCGCCGCCTGGGGGAGTGTCAGCCAGATCCTGCATTGGTTGATCGCATTGCTGATCCTCGCCCTCGGCGTGGTCGGCCTGACCATGGGCGAACTGCCCAAGACCCCCAAGTATTTCTGGGTCTATACCGCGCACAAGTCGATCGGCATCACCGTGCTGGCGCTCGTACTCTTCCGCCTCGGCTGGCGCCTGTATGCCGGTGCCCCCAAGCCGGTGCCGGGCGTGCCCAGCTGGCAGGAACGCATCGCCAGTGCCACCCATGTGCTGCTGTATGTGCTGATGTTTGCCATCCCGCTATCGGGCTGGCTGTACGACTCGGCCAGCGGCCTGCGCCCGTTCCGCTGGTTCGGCCTGGTCGACGTGCCCAAGCTGAGCGGCCCGGACCCGCAGGTCGTTGCGGTGTCCCATGCCATCCACGAATACGGCTTCTGGCTGTTGATCGCGGTGGTGCTGGCCCATGCCGGCGCTGCCTTCTACCACCACCTGTTCCAGCGCGATGCGACCTTGTCCCGCATGTTGCCGCGTGGCTGGCTCACCTCCCCTCAGAAGGACTGACCGATGAACCTGAAACTGACCACTCCGGCCGCCGTGGCCGCCGCCCTGGCCGGCATGCTGGCCACCGCCCCGGTGCTCGCCGCCGACTACGCGCAGGCCCCCGGTGCCGGTTCGATCCTGGTGTTCGCGACCAAGTACGACGGCGAAGTGTTCACCGGCAGCTTCCCGGGCTTTGCCACCAAGCTCAGCTTCGACCCGGCCAACCCGGCCGCCGGTTCGCTGGACGTGGTGATCCCGCTGGCCGGCGCCAAGAGCGGCAACAGCGACCGCGACTCGACCCTGCAGACCGCCGACTTCTTCAACGTCGGCAAGTTCGCCACCGCGCGCTACACCGCCAAGGGCTTCCGAGCGGTGGGCAACGACCAGTTCGCCGCCGACGGCACCCTGGAACTGCGCGGGGTCAGCAAGCCAGTCACGCTGACCTTCACCTGGAAGCCGGGCACCCAGCCGGTGCTGACCGGCAAGGCCACCGTCAAGCGCCTGGACTTCGGCGTCGGCAGCGGTGACTGGGCCGACACCAAGACCATCCCGGACGAAACCGCGATCAGCACGATCGTGAAGTTCGACGCGAAATGAGCGATGGGCCGGGGCACGGCCCCGGCCGCATCCTGTAGAGCCGAGCCATGCTCGGCTGCCGTCCAGGTCGCGCTGCGCGCGTCAGCCGAGCATGGCTCGGCTCTACAATGAGCTTTCAGCAAGCCAAGCCTTAACCGTGGCCGCGTCGAACGGCCAGTCCAGCTCACGGTCACCGCGCTCGTCGCGCAGCACCGGCACCCGCGCGCCGTAGCGCGGCTCCAGCGCCGGCTGGTCATCCAGGAACACCGATTCGAACTCCGGCGCCCTGGCCTTGGCCAGCTCGGCCAGGGCCATGTCGCACAGGTGGCAGTCGTCACGCTGGAACAGAGTCAACACCGGATGGGACCCCTTGGCGGAAATGCTGCGCCGCAGCCATGGAAGTGCGGCATGAACCGCTAGAATAGCGGTCTCTTCCGGTACCCGCAGTACGGCAACCATGGCTGTCAGCACGTTCGACGTTTTCAAGATCGGCATTGGCCCGAGCTCCTCGCACACCGTCGGGCCAATGAAGGCCGCCGAGCGATTCATCCACCGCTGGCTGCTCGATCCGGGCCGCCTGCACGAAGTCGCGCGCATCCGCGCCGATGTCTACGGCTCGCTGGCGCTGACCGGCCGCGGCCACGGCACCGACAAGGCGATCCTGCTGGGCCTGGAAGGGCAGCGGCCAAACCTGATCGACCCGGACATCATTCCGGCCACCCTGGAGCGCATCCGCAGCAGCAAGCGCATCCAGCTGATGGGCCAGCACGAGATCGCCTTCGACGAAAAGCGCGATCTCGGCATGAACAAGCGCCAGAAGCTGCCGTACCACACCAACGGCATGCGTTTCACTGCGTACAACGCCGAGGACGAAGTGATCGCCACCCGCGATTACTACTCCGTCGGCGGTGGCTTCGTGGTCAACCAGGACGACGCGGCCGATGACCGCATCGTGCCCGACGAGACCCCACTGCCCTACCCGTTCAAGAGCGGCGACGAGCTGCTGGCGCAGACCGCGCGCAGCGGCCTGAGCATTGCCCAGCTGATGTTCGAGAACGAGAAGTGCTGGCGCAGCGAGGACGAGATCCGCGCGCAGCTGCGCGAGATCTGGAGTGCGATGCAGTCGTGCGTGACGCGCGGCATCCGTGAGGAAGGCGTGCTGCCGGGTGGCCTGAAGGTGGGCCGCCGTGCACCGGCGCTGTACCGCGAGCTGTCGTCGAAGCCGGAAGCGGCGATGCGCGATCCGCTGACCACGCTGGACTGGGTCAACCTGTACGCACTGGCGGTGAACGAGGAAAACGCGGCTGGAGGCCGCGTGGTGACCGCGCCGACCAACGGTGCCGCGGGTGTGCTGCCGGCGGTATTGCACTACTTCGACCGCTTCTGCCCCGGCGCCAACGAGCAGCGCGTGTTCGACTTCCTGCTGACCTCGGCGGCGATCGGCATCCTGTACAAGGAGAACGCCTCGATCTCCGGCGCCGAAGTGGGTTGCCAGGGCGAAGTGGGCGTGGCCTGCTCGATGGCGGCCGGTGGCCTGGTCGCGGCGCTGGGTGGCAACCCCAGCCAGATCGAGAATGCCGCGGAAATCGGCATGGAACACAACCTCGGCCTGACCTGTGACCCGATCGGCGGCCTGGTGCAGATCCCCTGCATCGAACGCAACGCGATGGGCGCGGTGAAGGCAATCAATGCCTCGCGCATGGCGATGCGTGGCGACGGCAAGCACAAGGTGTCGCTGGACAAGGTGATCAAGACCATGCGCGATACCGGCCGCGACATGCAGGACAAGTACAAGGAAACCAGCCGCGGTGGGCTGGCGGTGAACGTCATCGAGTGCTGAGTTGTAGCGCCGAACGACACCGTCACCGCATTCCGGTTAGGCTCGGGGCTCCCTTGCCCCCGGACTGCCCCATGCGCGTGATCGCTGCCGCCCTGCTTGCCTGCCTGCCGCTGCCTGCCCTGGCTGCGCCGACCTATGGGCCACGCCTGGAAGGCTTCGACTACGGCTATCCGGTGAAGACCTTCGCACTGGAATCGCAGCGGCAGCCGCTGGAAATGGCCTACCTGGACATCGCGCCGAAGAAGGCACCCATCGGTGTGGTGGTGCTGCTGCACGGCAAGAACTTCTGCGCCGCCACCTGGAAGGAATCGATCAAGCCACTGGTTGCCGCCGGCTACCGGGTGATCGCCCCGGACCAGGTCGGCTTCTGCAAATCCAGCAAGCCCGAACGTTACCAGTATTCGTTCGCGCAGCTGGCCGCAAACACCCATGCCCTGCTGCAACAACTGCAACTGGGCGATGTGCCGGTGCACCTGGTCGGCCATTCGATGGGTGGCATGCTGGCGGTGCGCTACGCGCTGATGTTCCCGCAGGACCTGCGCAGCCTGTCGCTGGTCAACCCGATCGGTCTGGAAGACTGGAAGGCGTTGGGCGTGCCGTGGCGCAGCGTGGACGCGTGGTACGCCGGCGAATTGAACATCAGCTATGACAGCATCCGCCGCTACCAGCTGGAGGTGTACTACGACGGCAAATGGAAACCGGCGTATGAACCGTGGGCGCGGATGCAGTCGGGCATGTACGAAGGCCCGGGCAAGCAGGCCGTTGCATGGAGCCAGGCGCTGGCCTCGGACATGGTGTTCAACCAGCCGGTGGTCTACGAACTGAAGAACCTGCAGGTGCCGACCACGTTGTTCATCGGCCAGAAGGACCGCACCGCGATCGGCCGTGACCTGGCACCACCTGCAGTAAAGGCGACGCTGGGCAATTACCCGGTGCTCGGCAAGGCCGCGGCCTCAGCGATTTCCGGCTCGAACCTGGTCGAGTTCGCCGAACTGGGGCATTCGCCGCAGGTACAGGACCCGAAGCAGTTCAACAGCGCACTGTTGAAGGCGTTGAAGTCTCGCTGACCGGCAGGCGTGCCCCTGTAGAGCCGTGCGTGGGCTCGGCTCTACAGAAGCGGTGCGATCAACCCACGATCCGCAACACATCATCCAGCAGCGCGGCGGCGGTGACTTCCGCGCCAGCGCCCGGGCCCTGGATCAACAACGGCTGGCGCTGATAACGGTCACTGTGGATGGCTACGCGGTTGTCGGTGCCCGCGCCCTGCGCCAACGGGTGATCGGCCGGCAGCTCGCGCAGGCCCACCTGCGCACCCGCGCCATCGACACGGCCAACGAAACGCAGCACGTGGCCGTTGTCGCGCGCCTGCTGCCAACGCGCCTGCAACGGCGCATCCAGCTGCTCCAGTGCCGCCAGTGCATCCTCCAGCGGCAACGCTGCCAGCGTTTCAGGCACCAGTGAATCCACCTGCACCTGCGAAGCATCCAGCGCCAGCCCGCTGCTGCGGGCCAGGATCAGCAGCTTGCGCCGCACGTCTTCGCCGGACAGGTCCAGGCGCGGATCGGGCTCGGTATAGCCGGCCGCCAACGCTTCGCGCACCGCCGCCGAGAACGGCGACTGGCCGTCGTAACGATGGAACAGCCACGCCAGCGAACCGGACAGCACACCCTCGATGGCATGGATGTGATCGCCACCGGCCACCAGCGCGCGCAGGCTGCTCAGCAGCGGCAGGCCCGCGCCGACGGTGGCGCTGTCGCCATAGCGCGCACCACTGTCGGCGCAGCTTTCGGCAATCGCCTGCGCGCGTGCGAGCTGCGCACCACGGCCCAGCTTGTTGGCGGTCACCACGTGCACGCCGCGTGCCAGCCACTGCACGTGGCGTGCGGCCACGTCTTCGCTGGCGGTGGCATCGACCACCACGTCGCCACGTTCCAGTCCTTCGGCGCTGGCCCACGGCGGCGAACTCTGGCCATCGCGCGGTGCACGCCGTGCCAGCTCCAGCGGCAACACCAGGTCACGATCGATCTCCAGCGCAGTGCGTGAATTGGCCAGCCACTGCACGCTGGGCAGTTCCAGCCCACGCGCCCGCAATGCCTGGTAACGCTGCACGAAGGCCGAGCCGACCGTGCCAGTGCCCAGCAGCGCCAGGCGTCCCACGCCCAGCGCAGGAATGTCAGCGGCGAGCGCGCTCATGCATCCACCACCTGTTTGCGACGCGCGGCCGCATCAATCACCGCTTCGGCGCGCTGCAGCGCGGCGCCCAGATCTGCCAGCAGGTCACGCTCGGCCTCGATGCCGACCGACAGGCGCAGCAGCCCTTCGCTGATGCCGGCGGCGGCACGCGCTTCGGCAGTCATCGCCGCATGGGTCATGGTGGCCGGATGCGCGATCAGGCTTTCGACGCCGCCCAGCGATTCGGCCAGGGTGAAACAGCGCAGGCCATCGACGAAGGCACGCACTGCGGCATGCGGATCATCGCCTTCGCAGTCGGCCAGTTCGAACGACAACATCGCGCCAAAGCCGCTTTGCTGGCGTGCGGCGATGGCATGCCCGGGGTGATCGGCCAGGCCCGGGTAGTAGACCCTACCGACTGCCGGATGCTGGTCCAGCAGGGCAACGATCGACGCGGTGTTCTCCTGGTGCACGCGCAGGCGCGCATCCAGCGTGCGCAGGCCGCGCAGGGTCAGGAACGCATCGAACGGCGAACCGGTCAGGCCCAGCGCGTTGCCCCACCACACCAGCTGCTCGTGCAGTGCCTGATCGCGCGCGACCACCGCACCACCCACCACATCGCTGTGGCCATTGATGTACTTGGTGGTGGAATGCAGCACCAGATCTGCGCCGAAGGCCAGCGGTTGCTGCAGCGCCGGCGACAGGAAGGTGTTGTCGACCACCACGAGTGCACCGGCCTTGTGCGCGGCATCGATGACGAAGCGCAGGTCGGTGATGCGCAGCAGCGGGTTGGACGGGGTTTCCACCAGCACCAGCTTCGGCTGGGTGGCCAGCGCGTGTGCCAGTGCACGCGGATCGGTCAGGTCGGCGGTGACCAGTTCGAAGTGGCCCTTCTTCGCCAGCGCATTGAACAGGCGCCAGCTGCCACCGTACGCATCGTGCGGCACCACCAGGGTATCTCCCGGCTGCAGCAGTGCATTCAGCACCAGGTTGATCGCCCCCATGCCGGTGGCGGTGATCACGCCGCCGGCACCGCCTTCCAGTTCGGCCAGCGCCTCACCCAGCAGGTCGCGGGTGGGGTTGCCACTGCGCGTGTAGTCGTACTGGCGCTTGTTGCCGAAGCCTTCAAAGCTGAAGTTCGACGACAGCACGATCGGCGGGGTGACCGCGCCATGGGCGGTATCGCGATCGATGCCGGCACGGACGGCGGCGGTGGTGCGACTACAGGACGGCTCGTTGGCGTGCAGGCTCATGCGGACTCTCCAGAGGTGCGGAAGGCAGTGGCGAGGATCGCGTCGATGCGATCGGTTTCTTTGAGGAAGGCGTCGTGGCCGTAGGGCGAGCGCAGCACGCGCAGGCTGCCGCGCGGGCCCAGACCTTCGACCAGGCCGACGAGGTCGGCCAGCGGCACCAGGCGGTCGCCCTCCACGGCCACCACCACGGTCGGCGGCAGGATCGCGGCGGGGTCGACGCGGTGCAGGTCGATCGATTCGGACAGGCGCAGGTAGGCGGTCACCGGTGTGCGCGCGACGTACTGCGCGCCGGCGGCGTCGAGATAGTCTTCGGCGGCCACGCGCACGCGGCCGTTGATCACTTCCGGCGCGGCATCGAAGCGCTCGCCGAATTCTTCCGGGGTGCGGTAGCTGAGCATGGCGAACTGCCGGGCCAGCGCCAGGCCATGATCTTCGCCGCACTGCAGCTGGCCCAGCGCGACGGCGCGGCGCTGCAACGCGCGCCAGGCGGCGGCATACGGGTGCGGGCGATGCGCACCGCTGGCCAGTACCAGCTGGCGCACGCGGGCACGATGACGGATCGCGAACTGCTGGCCGACCAGCGCGCCATACGAATAGCCGACGAAGGCTTTCAGCGCGCGGATGCCGAGATGATCCAGCACCAGCGCCAATGCGTCGGCCTGGTCGGCGGTATCGATCGGCACGTCCAGCGCACCGTCGGCGCCGATGAAATCGAACGCCAATACGCGCAGCTGCTGCGGATCCAGCGTGCGCCCCCTGCCGACCAGCTCTTCGGCCCAGCCCTTCTCGCTGAACTGTGCGTTGGAGGCCACATGGCGATGCGCGGAGATGCCGCCGGCCAGTACCACCACCGGCGCGTTGGCCGGGCCGACCCACTCGTAGCGCAGGCGCACCGGGCTGGGGCCGGCATGACGCATCGACAGCACCGCGGCGAACTCACCGCGCTCGGCATGCACACGGTCTTCGACCGGCACGCTGACGGGGACAAAGGGTTCGGGGCGAACGGCGGTACTGGTGGCGAAGCTCATGGCGGGATCCGGTTGGGGAATCGGCCATCGAGCCTTCGCGGGGCCCGCGTTCGAGATGCACGTGTGGTGCATGGTTCGAACCATCTTTCGGTGGACGCCACGGTCCCCGCAGGATTTGGCACCTACGCGGACGCTTGCGCGCCTGCGGGCTGCCCCGGCTTCAAAGGGCCTGTCCCTCTGCCGGTCTCGATGGTGAGGCCACGATGCCAGCCCTTCCGCGCACTGTCAATCCCTTCATGCGGATAAAGCGATGAATATTTTCGTCCCGGGTATGCGAGGGGCGTCGCGGTTGTCCCGTTCAGGATCCGGTACAGTCCCGGCGGTCCCTGCCGCTGGAACCGCCCGATGCCACGCCTGCCCCTGACCTGGCTGCTGCTGCCCCTGCTGGCGAGTGCGACGGCCAGCGCCGGCGACTGGCGCCAGGGCTGGGGACTGGTGCCTCCTCCCGCTTCTGCCGCCCGCGCAGGCGATGCCGAGGCTGCCGCACCGATGGCCCAGCTGCGCCTGCAACCGGTCGGCACGCAATGGCAGGCCCGTATCGACAACACCCTGGCCGGACCGCTGCAGATCGAGCTGCGCGCTGCACCCGGACACCCGGTCGAAGGGCTGCCGGTGCAATCGCTGATCCAGGGCGACAGCAGCCTGGTGGTCGGCCACCTGCCTGCCCCGCACGACGGCCGCACGCTGGACCTGCGCCTGCAGTCGGTACCGGGCAACCCGGCCGCACAGGCCGAGGATGTGGCCTATCGCCTGCCGTTCGATGCGGCCCGTCCACGCGTGGACCAGGCGCCGCAGGGCCGGTTCAGCCACGACGACGAGGAAAACCGCGATGCGGTCGACTTCGCGCTGCCTGAAGGCACGTTGGTGCTGGCCGCACGCGAGGGCACGGTGATGCAGATCCAGGATGGCTTCCGTGGCAACGGCCAGGACCGCGAACGCGATGGTGGCCGCGCCAACTTCATCCGCGTGCTGCACAGCGACGGCAGCATGGCCCTGTACGGCCACCTGCAGGCCGGCGGCATGCGCGTGCGTCGCGGCCAGGCGGTGGGGGCCGGGCAGCCGATCGGCCTGTCCGGCAACAGTGGCTACAGCAGCGCCCCACACCTGCACTTCGTGGTACAGGTCAACCGCGGCATGGGCCTGCGCTCGGTGCCGGCACGCATCTTCGCCGAGCAGGGCCAGCTGCAGTTCGCCCGCCACGGCGAGGCCGACGGCGGCATCGGGCGCTGACCGGCCCCGGCCGGTATAATCGGGCGCTTATCTCTTTGAAAAGCGCCCCGGGCGGGCGCCACTGCCATGTCCGAAGTCGCCAACGAAGCGTCGCGTCGCCGCACCTTCGCCATCATTTCCCACCCTGACGCCGGCAAGACCACGCTGACCGAAAAGCTGCTGCTGTTCGGAGGCGCGATCCAGATGGCCGGTTCGGTGAAGGGCCGCAAGGCTGCCCGCCACGCCACCTCCGACTGGATGGCGCTGGAAAAGGAGCGCGGCATCTCCGTCACCTCCTCGGTGATGCAGTTCCCGTACGAAGGCAAGATCGTCAACCTGCTCGACACCCCCGGCCACGCCGACTTCGGCGAGGACACCTACCGCGTGCTGACCGCGGTGGACTCGGCGCTGATGGTGATCGACGTGGCCAAGGGCGTGGAAGAGCGCACCATCAAGCTGATGGAAGTGTGCCGCCTGCGCGACACCCCGATCATGACCTTCATCAACAAGCTCGACCGCGAGGGCAAGGACCCGATCGAGCTGCTGGATGAAGTGGAAACCGTGCTCGGCATCCAGTGCGCCCCGGTCACCTGGCCGATCGGCATGGGCCAGCGCCTGAAGGGCGTGGTGCATCTGCTCACCGGCGAAGTGCACCTGTACGAACCGGGCCGCAACTTCACCCGCCAGGACTCGACCATCTTCCCGTCCATCGATGCCCCCGGCCTGGCCGAGAAGATCGGTGCACAGATGCTGGCCGACCTGCGCGACGAACTGGAACTGGTGCAGGGCGCCAGCCACCCGTTCGACCTGGACGCTTATCGCGCCGGCAAGCAGACCCCGGTGTTCTTCGGCTCGGGCGTGAACAACTTCGGCGTGCAGCCGCTGCTGGACTTCTTCGTCGAGCATGCGCCGTCGCCGCAGGCACGTTCCACCACCGGCCGCGAGATTGCCCCGGAAGAGAACAAGCTGACCGGCTTCGTGTTCAAGATCCAGGCCAACATGGATCCTCAGCACCGTGACCGCGTGGCGTTCATGCGCGTCTGCTCGGGCCGTTTCAGCGCCGGCATGAAGACCTTCCACGTGCGCACCGGCAAGGAAATGAAGCTGGCCAACGCCCTGACCTTCATGGCCAGCGATCGTGAAATCGCCGCCGAAGCGTGGCCGGGCGATGTGATCGGCATCCACAACCACGGCACCATTTCCATCGGCGATACCTTCACCGAAGGCGAAGCGGTCACCTTCACCGGTATTCCGAACTTCGCCCCGGAGCTGTTCCGTCGCGCACGCCTGCGTGATCCGCTCAAGCTCAAGCAGCTGCAGAAGGGCCTGGCCCAGCTGTCCGAGGAAGGTGCGACCCAGTTCTTCCGCCCGCTGACCAGCAACGACCTGATCCTGGGTGCGGTCGGTGTGCTGCAGTTCGACGTGGCCGCGTACCGCCTGAAGGACGAGTACGGCGTGGAAGCCACCTTCGAGCCGGTCAGCGTGACCACTGCGCGTTGGGTCCACTGCAGCAACGAAAAGAAGCTGGAAGAGTTCCGCGAGAAGAACGCACTGAACCTGGCACTGGATGCGGCCGGCCACCTGGTCTACCTGGCACCGACCCGGGTCAACCTTCAGCTGGCGCAGGAACGCTCGCCGGACGTGCGCTTCTCGGCCACCCGCGAAGCGGCGCATACGGTTTCGGTGGGCTGATGCCACGCGGTCGGATCCCTTTCCGCAGGAAAGGGCTCTGACTCCTGCAGTGCCGGGCGTTCATCCACGCATGGCGTGGATCTACCATGGACCCGGCGCAGGCCGGCAATTCATCGACCATACGGTGACGGGCGTGCAGACGCCGCCCATCGCGGCGATGATAGGGGGGTGCGGGTCCCCCTCCCCGCGAACGATGCCTACGCCATGTCCACGACTTCCGTTGCTTCGATCCGCGAAGAAATCGCCAGCGCCCTGACCCACGGCCTCGGTGCCGTGCTCGCTCTGGGCGCCGGTGCGGTACTGATCACCCTGGCCGCCATCTACAGCGATGGCTGGCAGCTGGCCGGCGCGATCGTATTCGGCATTGCGCTTCTGCTGCTGTACACCGCCTCCACGCTGTACCACGCCATCCAGCACCCGGTCGCCAAGGGCCGCCTGAAGGTGTTCGACCACTGCGCAATCTACGTATTGATCGCCGGCACCTATACCCCGTTCACCCTGATCGGCCTGCGTGGCCCGTGGGGCTGGGGCCTGTTCGCCGCGATCTGGACCCTGGCCCTGGCCGGGGTGGTGTTCAAGCTGTTCTACACCGGCCGCTTCAAGGCGCTTTCCACCGGCATCTACATCGCCATGGGCTGGCTGGTGATCGTGGCGATCAAGCCGATGCTGGCCTCGATCGACGGCTGGACGCTGGGCTGGCTGCTGGCCGGCGGCCTGTCGTACACGCTGGGCACCTATTTCTATCACCGCGAATCGATCCCCTATTCGCACGCGATCTGGCACCTGTTCGTGATCGGCGGCAGCGTCTGCCACTTCGTCGCGGTGACCATGCAGGTGCTGTAACGGCGCGGGTTGTGCACACCACGCACATGGACGCTTCGCGCCCCGTCCACGATGAAGGGGCAACCATGGCAGCGTGAATGCTGCCGCCTCCCCTGCCGCAACGCGCGCTTCCCGCTGGCGCCTCCGCAGACCTGGCCCGCGCGGCCGGCGCTGGCTCACGGTCCTGGTCTTCCTGCTGGCAGTGATCCTGGTGGTGATCGCGCTGTGGGACTGGAACTGGTTCAAGGGTCCGGTCGAGCGCGCGGTGCAGGCACGCACCGGTCGTGCACTGCACATCGGCCACCTGGATGTCGACCTCGGCCGAACCAGCACCATCCGTGCCGATGCGATCACCTTCGCCAATGCCGCTTGGGCGAAGCAGCCGAACATGGCCACGGCCGACCGCATCGAGATCGACGTGCGGGTATGGCCCCTGCTGCGCGGCAGCGTGCAGCTGCCGGAAGTGCGCCTGACCCGACCGGACGTGCTGCTGGAAACCGACCCGCGCAAGGGCGAGCCGGGCAACTGGGATTTCCTGGGTGACAGCAGAGGCGGGACAAGCCCGCAACTCAAGCGCCTGCGCATCGACGACGGCCGGCTGCAGTTCCTCGACGCACTGGGCCGCACCGACATCCGCGTGGGCGTGCGCAGCGGCCAACCGAAACAGGCCGATGCCTCGCCGCCGCTGCTGGTGCGGGGCAAGGGCCGCTGGCAGGGCAACCCGTTCACCCTGCAGGGCGGTACCGAATCACCGCTGGAACTGACCGACAGCGACCACCCGTTCCGCATCCACCTCGACGGCCGCGCCGGTGCCACCCACGCAGTGGCCCGCGGCACGCTCACCAACCCCTTCCAGCTGCGCGTGTTCGACCTGCAGTTCGCGCTCAGTGGCCAGGATCTGGCCGATCTCTACCCGCTGCTCGGCATCGCCATCCCGCCCTCACCGCCCTATGCGTTGGACGGACGCCTGAAGCGCGACCACAACGTCTGGCGTTACGACGGCTTCACCGGCAAGGTCGGCGACAGCGACCTGGGGGGCAACCTGCAGTTCGAGGTGGGACGCGACCGTCCACGACTGACCGCGACGCTGGAATCCAGGCGCCTGGACTTCGATGACCTGGCCGGCTTCGTCGGCGCGCCACCGAAGACCGGCGGCGGCGAAACCGCCAACGCAGAACAGAAGGCCGAGGCCGCACGCGTTGCTGCCCGTGCACGCGTGCTGCCCGACACGCCCTACAACCTCGGCAAGCTGCGCGCGATGGATGCCGACGTGCGCTGGAAGGCCCACCGCATCAACGCCCCTTCGTTGCCGCTGGACGACATGGATGCGCACCTGCTGCTGGATGACGGCGTGCTACGGCTGGACCCGCTGAACTTCGGCGTGGCCGGCGGCGATATCCGCAGCACGATCCGCATGGATGCACGTCAGCCGCAGATCCGCACCGCGCTGAAGGCCAGCGTGCGCGGCGTGCAGCTGGGCCAGCTGCTCCCGGACGCGAAGCTGGCCGAGCAGGCCAAGGGCGGCATCGGCGGCGAAGTGGACCTGAGCGGCCGTGGCAACTCGATCGCCGCGATGCTGGGCAGCAGCGATGGCAAGGTCGGCCTGGCGATGGGCCGCGGCCATGTCGGTAACCTGGTAATGGAACTGGCGGGGCTGGACATTACCGAATCGCTGAAATTCCTGGTGACCGGCGACAAGCAGATCCCCCTGCGCTGCGCCTTCGCCGACTTCGGCGTGCGCGACGGCCTGATGACCAGCCAGGCACTGGCGGTGGATACCACCGACACGATCCTCATCGGCGAAGGCACGGTCAGCCTGCGCGACGAGAGCCTGGACCTGCTGTTGAAGCCACGCCCGAAGGACAAGAGCATCCTGGTGCTGCGCTCTCCGCTGCGCATCAGTGGCACGTTCAAGGACCCGTCGTTCCGCCCGGACTTCAAGGCGCTGGGTATTCGTGGCGCCGTGGCCCTGGCGCTGGGCAGCATCGCGCCGCCGGCGGCGTTGCTGGCGACGATCGAACTGGGGCCGGGGAAGGATGCCGACTGCGGTGGGCAGTATGCGAAGTAGGTTTACAGCGTTGTTCGCGGCGCCTGCATTGATCGCGGCTTGAGGGGGACGGGTGACGCAGGCAGGACACGCCGCAAGTACGTCCCTGTAGGCTCGATGGCGCCATCCATGGCGCCAACGGTCCTGCCTGCGTCACCCGTCCCCCTTCCGACAGTTTCCTGCGCGCGCGGAACGAGAGCGGAAATTCAAAGTCAAAAGAAAAAAGCAAAGTCAAAAGCTGTTGCCAACCAAGGTTGGCAGCTACCAAGGGCGAGGCACCGCGCATGTACGCACCGCGCTCGCAGAAATGTGTCCAGAGGCGGAGGGACCGTTGGCGCCATGGATGGCGCCATCGAGCCCCCATGGATGGGTTGTGGTGGTCAAGTATTTTTGGACACTCCCAAAGGGAGTTCAGGCCACCTGCTCTTCACAAAGCGCAGGTGGCACAAGGCCGTTGGCACTGTGCGGCCGGCGGTGGTTGTACCAGTCCACGAATTGCTCGATGTCTGCTGCAGCCTCCTGTCGAGTGGGGTATTTTGAGTAAAGCCATTCCCCTTTGAGGGTGGCGAAAACCCGTTCCACCACCGCGTTGTCCCAGCAGTTGCCCTTCCTGCTCATGCTTTGGGTGATGCCGTTGTCACGCAGAATTTCGGCCATGGCATGGCTGGTGTACTGCCGACCTTGATCCGAGTGGAAAAGTAGTCGCCCGTTGGGACGACGCTGTTTCAGAGCCCCACGCAGGGCTCTGACGGCCAGCCAGGCATCCCCTTCGTGAGAGTGGGCCCAGCCCACGATCCGTCGGGCAAACAGATCCACCACGATGGCCAGATAGAGCCAGCCTTGCTGGGTCGGGATGTAGGTGATATCCCCTGCCCAGACTTGGTCGGGTGCCTCCGGGTTGAATTGGCGTTCCAACACGTTGGGCGCGGTCAGTGCCTGCGGCCCCAGACTGTGGTACTTGTGCCGCCGGTGCTGCCGCGCCCTGACGCCGGCCCGGCGCATCAGCGTCCGGGCGCGGTAGCGACCCACTGGCAGGCCGCGATTGGTCAGCTCCCTGGCCATCTTGCGAGAGCCACAGCTCCCCCGGTGGGACTGATGAATGCGACGAACCAGATCAACCTGGGCCAGCAGTTCCCGGTCAATCCGGGGCTCCCGGTGCAGCCAGGCGTAGTAGCTGCTACGGGGATAGTCCATCAACTGACACACCAACCGGATCGGAGCGACCTTCCCCAATTCCTGGATCACCTGTTCCGGTGATCGCTGTCCCGAATGAAGAAGGCGATGGATTTTTTTAGTAGGTCGCGCTCCTCCTTGAGCCTGCGATTCTGGGCCTCCAGCTCGGCGATTCTGACCTGGGCATCTACGGGCGGTGCCTCGGCCTGCGGGTCATGTTTTCGACGCCATTGCTCGATCCAGCGCCTCAGCGCCGTCGGGCCGACATCCATCAGCTGGCAGACGTCCCTGACTGTCTGCCCCTCCACAACCACAAGGCGAACCGCCTCGTCCCTCATGCCCTGAGTGATCTGCTTTGCCATGGGTCTACCTCGATGCTTGAAATTGATCCTATCGAGTGTCCAAGTTGATTAGACCACCACAGGTTTACGGCGTGCCCTGTCCTGCCCAGCCGCACCCTCCGCCTCCCAACGTATCAGGAAGGCGCTGCTGTGGCTTTGGCTGTGGCTCTGGCTTCGAAAAGCGGGCCGGCGGGCCGCAGGCCCGCCAGCGACACCCTCACCCGGCGACGATGTACTGCTGCAGCTGATCCAGCTCGCGCCGCTGCGCATCAATCACCGATTTCACCAGGTCACCGATGGAGATCACCCCCAGCACCTGCGCGCCCTCCACCACCGGCAGGTGGCGGATGCGGTAGTCGGTCACCAGCTGCAGGCAGTGCTCTACCTGTTCGCCCGGCGAGACCGTCACCACCTTCGCCGTCATGATCTCGGCCACCGCCGTATCCCGCGACGAACGATCACGCAGCACGATCTTGCGCGCGTAATCGCGCTCCGAAAGGATCCCGACCAGCTGCGGCCCGTCCATCACCAGCACCGCGCCAATGCCCTTTTCCGCCATCAACCGGATCGCATCGATCACCGCCGCATCCGGCGCGACCGCATGTACTTCAGGAGACTTGCCGTCCAACAGTTGCCGTACCGTGGTCATCTGCCTGCCCTCCGAGGGTGGGTTGCAGGGCCGAGTCTGCCACGGTGGATGCTAGCCACGCGTCAACCAGGTACAACGGGCGCTGCTTGGATTCCTCGTACAGCCGTCCCAGGTACTCACCGATCAGGCCCAGGGCGATCAACTGCACCCCGCCCAGGAACAGGATCACCGCCATCATCGTCGGCCAACCCGCCACCCGGTCACCGTACAGGGCCGCCTTGGCGATCACCCATACACCGAATACGAAAGCAACCGCCGCCGTGGCCAGGCCCATGTAGGTCGCCGCCCGCAGGGGAACGGTCGAGAACCCGGTGATACCTTCCAGCGCGAAGTTCCACAGCCGCCAAAGGCTGAACTTGCTGGAGCCGGCCACGCGCGCGTGGCGATGGTAGGGCACGGCAATCCGCTTGAATCCGACCCAGCTGAAAAGACCCTTCATGAAGCGATGGCGTTCACGCATCTCGCGCAGCGCGCTCAGCGCGCGCGGCGACAGCAGGCGGAAGTCACCGGTATCGGCAGGGATCGGCGTGCGTGAGAGGCGACCGATCACCCGGTAGAACGCCGCCGCCGTGGCGCGCTTGATCCAGGCCTCGCCATCGCGGGCCATGCGCGTGCCATAGATGTTGTCATGCCCTTCGCGCCAGCGCGCAACGAACTGCGGCACCAGTTCCGGCGGGTCCTGGCCATCGGCGTCCAGGATCATCGCTGCGCCTTCGCGCACCAGATCCAGGCCGGCAGTCAGCGCGGCCTCCTTGCCGAAATTGCGCGATAGCTTCAACGCCGATACGCGCGCGTCGCCCTGCGCCAATCCTGCGATCACCTGCCAGGTCCCGTCGTGGCTGCCGTCGTCCACATACAGGATGTGACCATCGACGTCGGGCATACCATCGAGCACCGCGCACAGCCGTGGATGCAGCAGCGGCAGTGCCAGGGCCTCGTTGTAGGCGGCGATGACAAAAGTGAGCCGTTCGCGGTTCATGTCCGGATTGTACGTTGCCGGCGCGCACACGACCCGCCGCCTGCCGATCGCAGCGCGCCCGCCTCAGTCCTCCGACAGATAGGACGCGCCGCCCAGCTGTCGTGCCTGGCGCTGGATCCATGCCGCGCGCCGCTGCACGTACGGCCCTGGCTTGGCCGCGTTGTAGCGTCGCGGTGCCGGCAACACCGCCGCCAGCCGCGCACTCTCGGCCGGACTCAACCGGGCCGCGTCCTTGCCCCAGAACGTCTGTGCCGCTGCCTGCGCGCCATATACGCCATCGCCGAACTCGGCGATGTTGGCGTACATCTCCAGGATGCGTTCCTTCGGCCACAGTGCTTCGATCAGCACCGTGTACCAGACTTCCAGGCCCTTGCGCACCCAGCTGCGGCCCTGCCAGAGGAACAGGTTCTTGGCGACCTGCTGGCTGATCGTGCTGGCCCCGCGCAGGCGCCCGCCCTTGGCGTTGTGGTCGCGGGCCTTCTCGATGGCCTGCAGGTCGAAGCCGTTGTGGTCGGGAAAGCGCTGGTCCTCTGCGGCCACCAGCGAGATCGGCAGGCTCGCTGCCATCTGGTCCAGGTCGCGCCACTGGTAGTGCAGGCGATAGGACCAGTCGGCCTCGCCCAAGGCCTCGCCATAGCGCCACAGCATGACCGTGGATACCGGCGGGTCGATGAACCGCAGCACCAGTACCTGCAGGCAGCTGAAAGCGGCCAGCAGCAGCGGCAGCCAGAGCAGCCGTTTCCAGCGCCAGCGCCTGCGGCGCGGGACTTCCGCGATGGCCTCCACCTTGTGCTGCTCTCCCCCTGCCCCCATTACTGGTGCATCCTTCTTCTATCTGGTTGTCGGCGCATTATCCGGCAACCGCCCTCGTTTACGCGCGATGTGAGCCGATGACCGCCAACCCCGATTCCCTGATCCGCTTCCTGCTTCCCGACGCTGGCGTCCGTGGCGTCCACGTGCGCCTGCAGGCCACCTGGCAGGAGATCCTGTCCCACGCCGAGTACCCGGATACCGCCGCCGAACTGCTCGGCGAGGCCTGCGTGGCCTCGGCGCTGTTCACCGGCCACACCAAGATCGATGGCCGCCTCTCGATCCAGCTGCGCAGCAGCACCGCCCTGCGCACCCTGTTCGCCGAGTGCACCGCCGCCGGTACCCTGCGCGGCATCGCCCAGCTCAGCGAGGGCGCCGATGCGCCGCGCGACCTGTCCCGCCTGGGTGATGACGCCCTCCTCGCGATCACCATCGAGAACCCGGGCCTGGACCCGCGCGAGCCGCAGCGCTACCAGAGCCTGGTCGCGCTGACCGCACCGGAGCTGGACGAGGCCTTCGAGGATTACTTCCGCCAGTCCGAGCAGCTGCCGACCCGCCTGCTGCTGGCCGCCGACCGCAATGGCGCCGCCGGCCTGCTGCTGCAGAAGCTGCCGGGCGACGAGGGTGACGAGGACGGCTGGGCGCGTGCCAGCGCCCTGTTCGAGACCCTGGGCAAGGCCGAGCTGCTGGCGACCCCGGCCGAGCAGCTGCTGCACCGCCTGTTCCACGAAGAGAAGCCGGAACTGATGGGCGACAAGCCGCTGTCCTTCGCCTGCTCCTGTTCCCGCGAGCGGGTCGCATCGATGCTGCAGTCGCTGGGCGAGGACGAGGCCCGTGCCGCGGCCGTGGACACCGGCGCCGTCGAGGTCCGTTGCGAATTCTGCGGGCGGGAGTATCACTTTCCTTTGACGGAGTTCGGCATACTGTTCCACGGCGCCGAGGGGACTGTACCGGCGCCTGAACGGCTTCAGTAAACGGCTTGTCTTGCATCTGGGGGGATCAAGGCTTGTTAAGAATTCATAAACACCCTAGGATCAAGTTCCCGTCTCTGCGGGAACTTCCGTTGTCCGTCCCTGTCTGAACTGGTCCGATGCGTACCTTCCTGCGTCTACCGCTGGCCCTGCTGATCGCCCTTGGCGCGATCACGGGCGTGCACGCGCAGAGCAAGGACACCCGGACCGTGCTGCCGGTGTGGAACAAGGGCAGCGGCAAGGTCGAGGCCCTGCTGTACCTGGAGCCCACGGGTGAACAGGCCGCCGGCGCCCGCTGGCACTTCGGCCGCAACTCGCTGGATGCGGCCTTCGGCCTGTCCTCCGGCGATTCACTGGGCCTGCTCTGCAACAGCAGCAGCGGGACCAGCATGAGCGGCCTGGCCAGTCACTGCATGCTGGCCAGCCTGGGTGACGACGACGACCTCAACAGCCGCCGCTTCACCGGCACCGCCGCGCTGAACCGCGGCAACAGCCGCCTCGGCATCACCGCGGGTACCGGCCGTGAAACGCTGCCGGCGTGGCTGTCCGGCCCGAACAAGACACCCTCGCTGCGCGCCGAGCAGAACGACCTGACCGTATTCGCGCAGAAGAACATCGGCCGCGAGGGTTTTGTCTCGATTGCCGGTACCTACGCCAAGGCCCGCCTGGTACCGCTGGCCGACGCCGCGCCGTCCATCGTCGACCGCTGGGACAGCAAGAGCCTGAGCATCGGCGCCGGCTACGGCAACTTCACCGGCAGCATCATCGGCCGCGTGATCGACGTACCGGGCAAGCCCGGCAAGTGGGAAGGCCTGGGCATCGGCCTGACCTGGCGTACCCCGTGGTCCGGCCAGCTTACCGTTGGCGCCGAGAACGTGATCAGCCGCGGCAAGAATCCGTTCTCCCCACGCAATGAAAGCAACGACGACGGCACCGTGCCGTACGTGCGTTACGAACAGGATCTCTGACCCCACCACGCGGGTCTTCCTGCAGTGACTCCTCCCGGGCGCCGAAAGGCGCCCGTTGCATATGCGCGATCGTGATACACGTCAAGCGCTTTTCGACGAATTGGATACCGCGCAATTCATGTCGACATACTGCGATACACATCAATGGAAACTTTTTTCATCACTTTGTGCTAACAAACGAGACATTGTGATCGCAGATGCAATTCAACTCGTTGATTTTAGTCATTAATTTTCATCTTTACCAAAAACACAGACTTGATTAACGCAGCTTTAATTCTTGGCGAACGCCCGCTACTATCGGCTCAGCCCTCGCGATTTGGGAGCGCTTTTCGCTCCCCCGCCGGGCATTAACCCAGCCAAGATTTCTTGGAGAGAGAGAGCCAATGAATTTCCAGTCCAACAAGCTGCGCGATGCCGTTCTGGTCGCGCTCGTTGCCGGTGTGGCGTCCACTGCCACCGCCCAGGCTCAGGAAGCGACCAACCTTGACCGCATCTCGGTCACCGGTTCGCGCATCAAGAGCACCGACATCGAAACCTCGCAGCCGGTCCTGAGCCTGACCCGCGCCGATATCGAAAAGCAGGGCGTGACCTCGGTCGCCGACATCCTGCAGCGCGTTGCCGCCAACGGTGCCGCCCTGAACCGTACCTACAACAACGGCGGTGACGGTTCGGCCGGCGTCAGCCTGCGTAACCTCGGCTCCGAGCGCACCCTGGTGCTGGTCAACGGCCGCCGCTGGACCACCGGCCTGGATGGCAGCGTCGACCTGAACACCATCCCGACCGCGATGATCGAGCGCATCGACATCCTGAAGGACGGTGCATCGACCATCTACGGTTCGGACGCGATCGCCGGCGTGGTGAACATCATCACCAAGCAGAGCTTCGATGGCGCGGAAGCCAACTTCTACAAGGGCCAGTACAGCGCTGGTGACGGCGAACGCGAAGCCGCCGACTTCACCCTCGGCACCACCACGGATCGCGCGTCGCTGGTGCTGGGCGTGTCCTACGTCAACGAAAAGGCCGTGATGGCCGGCGATCGCAAGATCTCCGCCGGTGGCCCGCCGTTCTTCAGCGGTCAGAGCAGCACCGGCATTCCGGGTTCGTATCTGCGCAATGACGAGCGATACGTCATCCTCAACGGCGTGGAAACGCCGTTCGATCCCAATGTTCATGGCTACAACACCGCGCCGGACAACTACCTGCTGACCCCCAACGAACGCACCTCGCTGTTCGCGGTGGGTTCTTACAACGTTACTGACAACATCACCTTCCGCACCGAGGCGATGTACAACGAACGCAAGTCCGAACAGCTGCTGGCTGCCATGCCGGTTACCGGTCAGCGCCTCAGCGCTGGCAGCATGTACAATCCGTATGGCGTTGACCTGACTGGCGTCGCGCGCCGCTTCAACGAAACCGGTGGACGTTCGTTCAACCAGAACGTCAAGAACTGGCACTTCTACGGTGGTTTCGAGGGCTTCTTCGAATTCGCCGATCGCAACTTCGACTGGGACGTCGGCTACCGCTACGACAAGACCGACCAGAACGATCTGACCTACGGCCTGTTCAACAAGCAGCGTCTGGCCGAGGCATATGGTCCCTCGGCGATCCGCGATGGCAAGGCCGTCTGCCTCAACTCCGCTGGTGCAATCATTGCGGGCTGCGCCCCGATCAACCCGCTGGGTGGGATGGGCTCGATCTCGCAGGAGGCACTGGATTACACCTCGTTCACCGCGCATGACTCTGCCAGTCTGGTATCGAAGGGCTACTACGCCAACATCTCCGGCGAGATCGTGCAGCTGCCGGCTGGTGCTTTGGGCTTCGCAGCTGGTTACGAGTACCGTAAGGAATCCGGTCAGTTCGATCCGGACGCCTTCATTGCTTCTGGCCTGAGCACCGGCAACGGAGCGGCGCCCACCAAGGGTGGCTATGACCTGGACGAGTTCTTCCTGGAACTGTCGATCCCGGTGCTGGCCGACCTGCCGGGCGCCAAGCTGCTCGACTTCAGCGCGGCGACCCGCTACTCGAAGTACAGCAACTTCGGCAACACCACCAACAACAAGTTCGGTTTCCGCTGGAAGCCGATCGACGACCTGATGGTGCGTGGTAACTATTCGGAAGGCTTCCGCGCCCCGAGCATCAACAACCTGTATCGCGGCGACGCTGACTCGTTCGAGACCTACATCGATCCGTGTTCCTCAACGTCTGGTCGCCGTACCGGCGCTGTCGCTGCACAATGTGCGGCAGAAGGCGTGCCGATCGGCTTCGTTCAGCCGGGCGCTGGTAGTGGTGCGAAGCAGACTCCTGAGCCGTTCACCTGGCAGGCCAACCCGAACCTGAAGCCGGAAACCTCGACCAGCAAGACGCTGGGCCTGGTGTGGAGCCCGAGCTTCGTGCAGGGTCTGAACGTGACCCTGGACTGGTGGCAGATCAAGATCGAGGACGCCATCACCCGTCCGGCCATCCAGGACATCATGGATCGTTGCTATGGCGGCACCGCACAGGAGCAGGCAGCCAACTGCGGCCTGATCACGCGTGACCCGAACTACGGCAGCACCAACCAGCGTTACACCATTACCAACGTCAACATGCCGCTGCAGAACCTGGCGTCGTACAAGGTGGAAGGTTGGGATCTGGGCATCCTGTACAAGTTGCCGGAAACTTCGATCGGCCAGTTCACCATCAGCCTGGATGGCACCTACCTGTCCAAGTGGGATACCAAGTCGACTCAGGATGCTCCGATCGAGGGCCGCCAGGGACGCTATCTCGACCAGGATCCGTACTGGCGCATCCGTTCCAATCTGTATGTCGACTGGTCCTATGGGGACTTCGGGGTCAACTACGGCATTCGTTACAAGTCCGGCATGACCGAACCGTGCCCGTTTGATCCAGACGAGGAACCGGAAACCTTCGCATACTGCTCCGATGGCGCGAAGGGCACAAACCACATTGGTGCCACCACCTACCACGACATCCAGTTCCGCTACAACACGCCGTGGAAGGGCACCATCATGGTCGGCCTGAACAACGCGTGGGACAAGAGTCCGCCGGTTTCGTACTACACCTCGTACAACATGTTCGACCCGCAGTACGACCTGCCGGGCCGCTACATGTACATGCAGTACAAGCAGAAGTTCTGATCGATCCACTGATCAGCTGATGCAGCAACGGCCCCGCAAGGGGCCGTTGTTTTTTGTGTGTTCCAGGTTGCGGCAGCACCAACGGAAAAGGCCGCGGCATTGCCGCGGCCTTTCTGTACTCAACGCAGCAACAACGCTCAACCGTTCGGAATCAGCGTCTCGATGAGATGCTCGACATAGGCTTCGAAATCCTCGCGCGCCTGCTTGGGCTGCTGCAGCTGCAGGGATAGCTGCAGGAAGCCGACATAGGCGGCGTAGGCCAGGCGTGCGCGATGGCGTGCATCGGTCGAGCTGAGCCCTGCCTGGCGGAACGAGGCGATCAGATAGTCGAGGCGGCGCTGCGACACGCGGTCGATCACCGGCCGCACCATCGGATGGTCCAATGCCTTCAGCAGCTCGCTGTAGATGATGTGCGGCTGCACTTCATGCGCCACCATCTGGAACAGCTGGCGCAGGCGCACGCGCGGGTCCGGTACGTCTTCCAGGCTGCCGAACACCTGTTCCTGTTCGAACAGTTCCCAGCGTTCCAGCGCGGCCTGCAACAAGGCGTCACGCGAGGGGAAATGCCAATAGAAACTGCCCTTGGTCACGCCGAGTCGCCGCGCCAGCGGTTCCACCGCAACGGCGCCTACGCCTTGTTCAGCAATCAGGTCGAGGGCCGCCTGGGCCCAGTCTTCGGCACTCAGGCGGCTGTTGCGGCCGGCGCGCGGTTCGCCGGCAGAAGCGTCAGGTTGATTCATGGGCTGATTTAACCATACGCCGGGGTTCGTTGCAGTACGCCGTTGCGGGCGAAACCGTCAAAGGCCTCTCCTGCAGGCCTGTCGCACTGCACCATACGATGCAGTATTGACTTCCCTCACAGGCGATCCATACTAGCAAGTATGGTTACGTCCCCTACTCCCGCTGCGTTCCATGACCTGCGCCTGGAGGCGGCCCATGGCGCCCGCCTCGCCGCCACTGCCAGCGACCACGGTCGCCGTGGCCGGGTGCTGTTCGCGCACGGCTTCGGCCAGACCCGTCATGCCTGGAATGCCACCGCGCGTGCCCTGTCTGCAGCCGGCCTGCAGACCCTGGCTTATGACGCACGCGGCCACGGCGATTCGGACTGGAATGCCGCCGACCTGCCCTACCACGGCGAACAGTTCGCCGATGACCTGATCGTGCTGGCCGGCGAGCAGCCGCGCCCGCCGGTGCTGGTCGCAGCCTCGATGGGCGGCCTGTTCGGCCTGCTGGCCGAATCGCGCTGGCCGGGCCTGTTCTCGGCGATGGTGCTGGTCGACATCACCCCGCGTTGGGATACCGCCGGTGTTGAACGCATCCTGGCCTTCATGACCGCCCATCCCGACGGCTTCGCCTCGCTCACCCAGGCCGCCGACGTGATCTCGGCCTACATGCCGCACCGCCCGCGCAAATCCGAGCAGTCGCTGCGCGCCCTGCTGCGCGAGGACGGCCATGGCCGCTGGCGCTGGCACTGGGATCCGCGACTGGTGGCCGAACTGGCCCGCGACAGCGAGCAGCACCAGGATGCACTGGCCGAGGCCGCGCGGCAGGTGAAGTGCCCGCTGCTGCTGGTCAGCGGCGGCCGCAGCGACCTGGTCACGCCGCAGACCGTGGCCGAATTCCTGGCGTTGGCGCCGCACGCGCGCCATGTACAGCTGCCGCAGGCCACGCACATGGTCGCCGGCGATGACAACGACGCCTTTACCGCTACTGTGTTGGACTATCTGGACGTGTTGCCCGCAGCAGACGCTGCGGCTTCGTCCGCCACAAACGAGCACGTCACCGGAGCACGCTCATGAGCATCGTTCTTCCCTTCCTCGCCCTGCTGCTGGCAGGCGCGTTCGTCGCCTACCACCGCATGCGGCTGGTTACCTGGACGCTGATCAGCGTGGCCCTGCTGGCCGCCTGCTGGTTCATTCCCTACGTCAACCAGACCGCCACGATCGTCGCGGCCGCCGTGCTTGCCGTCATCGCCGTGCCGCTGCTGCTGCCGTTCATCCGCAAGCCGCTGCTGACCGGCCCGATGATGAAGGTGTTCCGCAAGGTGCTGCCGCCGCTGTCGCAGACCGAGCGCATCGCGCTGGAAACCGGCTCGGTCGGCTTCGAGGGCGAACTGTTCACCGGTGATCCGGACTGGAACATCCTGCTCAACTATCCCAAGCCGCAGCTGACCGCCGAAGAACAGGCCTTCCTCGATGGCCCGGTGGAAGAGCTGTGCACCATGGTCAACGACTGGGAAATCACCCACGTCCATGCCGATCTGCCGCCGGAGCTGTGGGCCTTCATCAAGAAGAACAAGTTCTTCGGCATGATCATCCCGAAGGAATACGGCGGCCTGGGCTTCTCCGCACTGGCCCACCACAAGGTGATCCAGAAGCTGGCCTCGGTGTCTTCGGTGGTCAGCTCCACCGTCGGCGTGCCGAACTCGCTGGGCCCGGGTGAACTGCTGGTGCATTACGGCACCCAGGAACAGAAGGACCAGTACCTGCCGCGCCTGGCCGATGGTCGCGAGGTGCCCTGCTTCGGCCTGACCGGTCCGTTCGCCGGTTCCGACGCCACCTCCATTCCGGACTACGGCATCGTCTGCAAGGGCGAGTGGAACGGCGAGCAGGTGCTCGGCGTCAAGCTGACCTTCGACAAGCGCTACATCACCCTGGCGCCGGTCGCATCGCTGATCGGCCTGGCCTTCCGCATGTACGACCCGGATGGCCTGATCGGCGATACCCGCGACATCGGCATCACCCTGGGCCTGCTGCCGCGCGACACCGCTGGTGTTGAAATCGGCCGTCGCCACTTCCCGCTGAACTCGACCTTCCAGAACGGTCCGATCCGCGGCAAGGACGTGTTCATTCCGTTGACCCAGCTGATCGGTGGCGCAGCCATGGCCGGCAAGGGCTGGAACATGCTCAACGAGTGCCTGGCCGTGGGCCGCTCGATCACGCTGCCGTCCACCGCCAGTGGCGGTGCCAAGGCCGGTGCCGCCGTCACCGGCGCCTACGCACGCATCCGCAAGCAGTTCGGCCTGTCGGTCGGCCGCTTCGAGGGCGTGGAAGAAGCGCTGGCCCGCATCGGCGGCAAGGCCTACAAGATCAGCGCGCTGTCGCAGGCCACCGCCGCGGCGGTCGACCGTGGTGACGTGCCGTCGGTGCCGTCGGCGATCGCCAAGTACCACTGCACCAACATGAGCCGCGAGGTGATCTCGGACATGATGGACGTGATCGGCGGCAAGGGCATCATCCTGGGGCCGCGCAACTTCGCCGGCCGCAGCTGGCAGGCCGCGCCGATCGCGATCACCGTGGAAGGCGCCAACATCATGACCCGCAGCCTGCTGATCTTCGGCCAGGGTGCGATCCTCTGCCACCCGTGGGTGCTGAAGGAAATGAAGGCCGCGCAGGATCCGGACACCCGTGCCGGCCTGCAGGAGTTCGACCGCAGCCTGTTCGGCCACATCCGCTTCGGTATCTCCAATGCCGTGCGTTCGTTCTGGTTCGGCCTGACCGGCGCGCGCTTCGGCGCCGCCCCGGGCGACGCCTATACCCGCCGCTACTTCCGCAAGCTGGACCGTTACTCGGCCAACCTGGCGCTGATGGCCGACATCTCGATGATGACCCTCGGCGGCAAGCTGAAGTTCAAGGAATCGCTGTCAGGCCGCCTGGGCGATGTGCTGAGCCACGTCTACATGACCAGCGCCATGCTCAAGCGCTACCACGACGAAGGCGCACCGCAGGCCGACCAGCCGCTGCTGGCCTGGGCCTTCCATGACAGCGTGCACAAGATCGAGGAATCGCTGTCGGCCGCGCTGCGCAACTTCCCGATCCGTCCGATCGGCTGGCTGATGTGGGCGCTGATCTTCCCGCTGGGCCGTCGTGCCGAGGCTCCGGGCGACCGTCTGAGCCGCCGCGTCGCCGCCCTGCTGATGGCGCCGAACGAAGCGCGTGATCGTCTGGCCAGCGGCGTGTTCCTGACCCCGTGCGAGAACAACCCGGGTGGCCGCATCAACAGCTACCTGAGCAAGGCGATCATGGCCGAGCCGGTGGAGCGCAAGTTCCTCAAGGCGCTGAAGAGCAAGGGCATCGAAGCGCTGGACTTCAAGGCCCAGCTGGACGAAGCCGTGGCCGAGGGCGTGATCACCCAGGACGAGCGCAGCCTGCTGGAAGAGCTGCGCACGCTGACCCTGGACACCATCACCGTGGACGATTTCGACACCCACGAGCTGCGCGCGGCCAGCTACTACGACCGCCAGCACAAGGATCCGCATTCGCAGGCGGCCTGATCGCCCACGACACGCGTTGCCTTCGACGGCGGGCCTCGGCCCGCCGTCGTTCTATCCGCCGACCGGAAACCGCTCATGTCCACGCCCCTGCTTTCGCTCTACCGCCGCCTGCAGCGCTGGCCCGCCGGCAACTGGCTGTTCTCGCGCGCGGTCTGCTTCAAGGCGCCCTACTTCGCCAGCATCGCACCGCGCATCACCCGCCTGGAACACGGCCGCTGCGAAGGCACGCTGGCCGATCGCCGCAAGGTGCGCAACCACATCGGCACGGTGCATGCGATCGCGATGTGCAACCTGGCCGAGCTGACCGCCGGGCTGATGGTGGACGCCAGCCTGCCGGCAGACATGCGCTGGATCCCCAAGGGCATGGACGTGAAATACCAGGCCAAGGCCTTGGGCACGTTGAAGGCCGTGGCGACGCCAGTGTTGTCCATCGTCAGTGCTGCGGACGGCTACGACCTGCCGGTGAAGGTCAGCGTGACCGATGCGGCAGGGACCGAGGTGTTCCATGCGACCATCGCGATGTGGGTATCGCCACGCCCTCCGCGCACAGGCTGATCAACCATGACGACCACTGAACTGCTGGTGCGCCTGGCAGGCATTCACAGCCTGGGGTTTGCCGCCTTCCATCTGGCGTTCTGGCGGCTGTTCGGCTGGAAACGCGAGCTCGCCCAGCTCGGCATGGCCAATCGCGCGATCATGCAGATCCTGAATCTGCGCGTGATCTATGTGTTCCTGGGAATGGGGCTGATCGCGCTGATCTTTGCCCCGGACCTGGTCGACACTCGTCTGGGGGTGGTCCTGCTGGGCTTCATGGCGGTGTTCTGGGTGGGCCGCACGCTTGAACAATTCGTCTTCCTGCGTATCAACGACTGGCGCGTACACCTGCTGACAGGCCTGTTCGTGCTGGGTGCGGCGCTGCATGCCGTGCCAATGTGGCTGGGCTTCATGCGCGCCATCAGCCGCTGAGCGATGGCGCTTGCCAGCACGCGCCCACTTCAGAGCACTCGCAACACCAGTGCCAGGATCGCCGGTACGGCCTGGATCATGAATATGCGCGGGCTTACGCTCCATGCGCCATAGGCCCCCGCCACTACCACGCAGCCCAACGAGAACGTCACCAGCACCGGCTGCGCCATCACCAGCCCCACCACGATGCCCGCCGCCAGGAAGCCGTTGTACAGGCCCTGGTTGGCCGCCAGCACGCGCGTGGTCTCCGCCTTCTCCGGCGTGTTGTGGAACGTCTTCAAGCCCAGCGGACGGGTCCACAGGAACATCTCCAGCACCAGGAAGTACAGGTGCAGCACCGCGACCAGCACGGTCAGCAGCAGCGCGA
This sequence comes from Stenotrophomonas geniculata, assembly GCF_034508895.1. NCBI lineage: Bacteria > Pseudomonadati > Pseudomonadota > Gammaproteobacteria > Lysobacterales > Lysobacteraceae > Stenotrophomonas > Stenotrophomonas geniculata. The sequence goes on along the minus strand of NZ_CP140571.1, from coordinate 3,005,856 downwards.
TCAGCGACATGGTTTCTCTCCTCGAAATGACTGGACGGGATCAGCGGTCGCGCGGCAGCTTTTTTTCTTCGCGCAGTACACCAAACGCGGCGGCGGTCATGCACGCGGCAACCACCACGCCACCGATGAACACCACATGTGAACCAAACAGCGACAAGCCCTTGTGCACCCACGCAAAGCTCAGGTCCGCGCCGCGGTACACCACCGTATCGATGGCCGCGCCGGCCTTGTAACGCCACTGCCGGTCCACGCGGGTATAGATGGTTTCACGTGCCGGCTTGGCCAATGCGAACTCGCTGGCGCGGGTCATCACCTGCACCACGGCCACCATCAACGGCATGGGTGAAGCGGCAAGCACCGAGAAGCCGATCAGGATCGCAAAGCCAGGGATCAACAGGGCCGGCGCGATGCCGTGGCGCGACAGCAGCCAGCGGGTCAGGCCCAGCTGCATCAGCAGCGCCAGTGCGTTCACCGCCAGATCGATACGCGAGAAGAAGGCGGTGGCGGCGCCTGCATCATTGAATGAGGCACGCACGATAGTGGCCTGCTGGTTGTACAGCAGGGTGCCAATGCCCACACCGAACAGCACCATGATCGCCAGCCAACGCAGCAGGGGTTCGCGAACGATCAGCTTGAGGCCGTCGAGCACACTACCGCCCATCGGTTTTTCTCCCGACACCAGCCGCTGCTCACGCTCGCGCAGCACCGCCCAGTGCCGCAAGCGCCAGATGCAGAACAGGCAGACCATCAGGAATCCGGTGGATACCAGCATCAGGTTGGCAATACCCACCCGCTGCACCAGCACACTGGTGATGAACGGCCCGAGGAAGGCACCGATGGTGCCGGCCGCGCCGATGTATCCGTAGAAGGCACGCGCCTGCGCGTTTGAAAAGACGTCGGCCATGAAGCTCCAGAACACCGCCACCGCGAACAGGTTGAAGACGCTGATCCAGAAGAAGAAGGCCATGCCGCGCCCCGGCACGTTGCTATCGAACAACGCATAGAAAACCAGCAGAGTGACGATGAAGAACCCATACACCGCCGGCAGGAACACCCGCCGCGGGAAGCGGCTGACCAGCCAGCCGTACACCGGCTGCAGTACCAGCATGATCACGAACACGCAGGAGAACAGGAACTGCAGGACGAAGTCCTTCAGCGCGATGCCATGGCTGGCAAACCAGGCGATCAGCATCGGCGGAAACACGGTCTCCAGGTCAGCCGAGGCAGCCATCGCCTCACGCACCGGGCGCAGCACGTAGTAGCCACTGAGCAGGCAGAAGAAGTACAGGAACGACCACCACAGCGCCGGCGACTCACGCAGTGCCACCGTCAGCCCACGCAGCGGCCCCTTGCCCTTCACCGCGCTCACGCGGCGTCCCTCGCCAGAAGACGGCGGTTGGACAGCGGCATGGCAGGCTCCGGGGGCGGTGAAGCGCGTACGTTAGCCAATGCACTGCAACATCGCCAGCAGCCACCACGCAGAAGGCTGCAACGCAGTGTCACGGCCCCACCCATACGACACGTTCCGATACATGCATTCTGGGCGTCAAAATTCCAACTTTTTCAACGAGATGCGCATTCATCTTCGCTTTGTTTGTGCACAAGGGAAAAGCGGCGCTAGAATCGCAATCAGCAGTCGCGCACGGGTCTCCACGATGAAAAAGAACAGCCTGCGTCGTCCGATCCGTTCGGCGGCCACCGGTTTGCTGGGCATGTTGATGCCCGTTGCCTTGTCCACCACCGCGCAGACCCCGCCGCCATTGCCGCCGATGCCGGCCAACATCGAATCCGCCGCCACCGCCGTCGCCCACACGCAGCCCGCCGCCTACCGCACCGGCCTGGTGCCGCAGGTGCAGCTGCCGGCGGCCGGCTTCAACGTGGCCAATATCGAATCGATGGCGCAGCAGCTTACCTATGGCGAGCGCGTGCCGGGCATGGCGGTGGCCATCGTGCAGGGCGGGCGCATCCTCAGCGCGCGCGGCTATGGCGTTACCGACGTCAACAACCCGCTGCCGGTCGATGCCCACACCGTGTTCCGCCTGGCCTCGCTGTCCAAGGCCTTCGCCGGCACCATGGCCGGCCTGCTGGTCAACGACGGCACGCTGCGCTGGGACAGCAAGGTCACCGACTATGTGCCGGGCTTCCGCCTGAACTCGCCGGAAGCGACCGATCGCCTGACCGTGGCCGACGTGCTCAGCCATCGCGTCGGCCTGCCCTACAACGCCTACGACCGCGACATCGAAGGCAACGCCGAGTACTACTCGCTGACCCAGAAGCTGGCCAACACCAGCCTGAAGTGCCTGCCGGGCGACTGCTACGCCTACCAGAACGTGGCCTTCAGCCTGATCGGCGACGTCGTCTATGCCGCCTCCGGCAGCTTCTACGAGCAGTCGGTCGAGCGCCGCATCTTCAAGCCGCTGGGCATGAACGATGCCAGCCTCGGCCTGGCCGGCATCCAGGCCAGCTCGCGCTGGGCGCGTCCGCATGTGCGCAGCCGCAACGGCTGGGTCTCGCTGACGCCGAAGCCGACCTACTACCGGGTCGCCCCGGCGGCCGGCGTCAATGCCAGCGCCAGCGACATGGCGCAGTGGCTGCTCGCCCACACCGGCCACCGCCCGGACGTGCTGCCGGCACCGCTGCTGGCCACCCTGCATTCGAGCCTGATCAGCACCCCCGGCGAGATGCGTTCGGGCTGGCGCCGCGAGCGCCTGCACTCGGCCGGCTACGCCCTGGGCTGGCGCACCTTCGACTACGCCGGCCACGACGTGGTGTTCCATGCCGGTGCCGTGCAGGGCTATCGCGGCCTGGTCGCGCTGGTGCCGGAACGCGATCTGGGCATCGCCATCATGTGGAATGGCGAAAGCAGCCTGCCCAGCGGCCTGCTGCCGACCGTGCTCGATTCCGCGCTCGGCCTGCCTGCGCAGCGCTGGCTGGATGTGGACACCGACTTCGGCAGCGACAACCTGATGGCCGAGGGCGCAAGCCCGGCGCAGCAGGACAAGCGCAAGGGCAAGGGTGCCTCGAGCAACCGCGCGGTGGCGTCCCCGCGCTGATCAGGCGGGCTCGACCGTAAACATGAAGGGCGGCCTGAGGGCTGCCCTTTTTTGTTGTTGTGTAGCGCCGAGCCGTGCTCGGCTGAGCGGAATTCTGGCGCGAGGCAGCCGAGCATGGGCTCGGCTCTACAGCTCCGCAGCGCTAATGCGCGAAGTAGTGCATGCCGCCATCCACCGGAATCACCGCACCGGTAATGTAGCCGGCCAGCGGCGAAGCCAGGAAGGCCACCAGCGGCGCCACTTCGTCCGGCTCGCCGAAGCGCCCGATCGGAATGTTGCGTGCAATGAACTCGCGCCGGCTTTCCTCGGTGGGATGCAGGCGATCAAGAATCTGCGGGCTGTTGATGCGCCCCGGTGCAATCGCATTCACCGTAATCCCCTGCCCGGCCACCTCCGACGACAACCCCTTGCTCCACAGATGCAGCGCCGCCTTAGCCGCGGTGGCGGCATTCACCGAACGTGGCTCCATCGAACCGCTGAAATTGATCACCCGCCCCCATGCCTGCGCCTGCATGCCGGGCAACAGCGCCTGGGTCAGCCGTCGTGCGGCGGAGAAGTTCAGGGCGATCGCTTCCTCCCAGACCTCGTCATCGGCATCCACCGTGGTCGGCCGGGAGCCCCCTGCGGCATTGACCAGGATGTCCACGCGCTGCAATGCCTCCCGGGATGCCTCCGCGATGGACCGGACGTCGTCGGCGACGGTGACATCGCCGACCACGATGACCGGCGCCGCGCCGCCTTCGGCTTCGATCCGCGCCGCCAGCGCCTGCAGGGGCGCGCGCTGCCGCGACGTGATGGCGACGCGCACGCCCTGGGCCGCCAGATGCCTGGCGACGGCGGCACCGATGCCACTGCCCGCCCCCGTGACCAATGCGGTACGGCCTGCAAGATTCAAGTCCATGGTGTTCTCCTTTCCACGTGGCCGGCCAATCCAGCCCTTGCACGACATGCTGTTTGATCACCCCTGATTGATAAACTCCGCGCAGGTTTCAGCATTCAACACCCGGAGTGTCAGATGAACCTGCTGGAGAGCATGCAGGTCTACGTGCTGATCGTGGACAAGGGCAGTCTCAGTGCAGCGGCGGCGGCGATGGATATCTCCGCGACGATGGCCGGCAAGCACCTGCGTGCATTGGAAGCACGGTTGGGCATGCAGTTGTTGAGCCGTACCACCCGGCGCCAGCATATGACGCCCTTCGGCGAGGACTACTACATCCGCTGCCGGGAGATCCTGCGCCTGGTGGAAGAAACCGACGCGCAGGCGCAGCACCAGCAACTGGCACCGGCGGGTACGCTGCGCATCAGTGCGCCGGTGATCTTCGGCACGCATGCGCTGGTACCGGCACTGGCCGAGTACATGGCGCGCCATCCGGAGGTCCGGGTCGAAGCCACGCTGACCGACCGCGTGGTCGATCTCGCCGAGGAGGGTTTCGAAGCGGCGCTGCGCATCGGCACGCTGGCCGACAGCAGCATGCTGGTGGCGCGTGCGCTGGCACCGTATCACTTGATGATGTGCGCATCGCCCGGATACCTCGCCCGGCACGGTACGCCCTCCGACCTGCAGGCGCTTGCCCGGCACCAATGCCTGTCCTTCGAACCCAGCGCACTGGCGCAGTGGCTGCAGGTCGATGCTGGCGGGCTTGAGCGTGTGCCCGACGGCCGGCTGCAGATCAACAACGGCGAAGCACTGCGCACGGCGGCGCTGCATGGGCTGGGCATCGTGCTGCAGTCGGCACTGCTGCTGGCTGCCGACGTCGACGCCGGACGCCTGGTGCAGCTGTTCCCGGAGCATGGCCAGACCGGTCGGCCGATGCACGTGGTCTACGCCCACGATCGCTACCACTCGACCCGCCTGCGCAGCTTCCTGGACTTCCTGGTGGAGCGCTTTCCACCTGCGCCGCACCGCTAGCGTCGACCGTCAGAAAAGCCGTCGGGCATGGCCCGACGCTACAAACCGCTCCATAAAAAAACCCCCTCCCCGCTGGGCAGCCAGGGAAGGGGGTTTCAGGATGCGGCTATCGGGAAGTACTTAGATCAGCGGCGCCGGGGTTGCCGGCAGAGCGACCGGAGCGGCCTTCTTCTTGCGGGCGGCCGGCTTGCGCTTGGCAACCTTCTTCGCTGCCTTCTTCGGGGCAGCCTTCTTGGTGGCCTTCTTCGCGGTCTTCTTTACTGCCTTCTTGGCGGCCTTCTTGGCAGTCGCCTTCTTCGCGACCTTCTTGGCCGGCTTGCGGGCCGTTGCCTTCTTGGCAGTCTTCTTGGTGGCCTTCTTGGCTACCTTCTTGACGGCCTTCTTGGCGGTCTTCTTGACGGCCTTCTTGGCAGTGGACTTCTTGGCTACCTTCTTCGCCGCCTTCTTCACTGCCTTCTTCGCAGTGGCCTTCTTGGCGACCTTCTTCGCAGCCTTCTTCACTGCCTTCTTGGCGGTCGCCTTCTTCGCGACCTTCTTCACTGCCTTCTTGGCAGCAGCCTTCTTCGCGACCTTCTTCACCGCTTTCTTGGCGGCGGGCTTCTTCTTCGCAGCTTTCTTGGTTGCCATGGGATGGCTCCTCGTCAGTGATAGGGAGTTGAAACGCCCAGTTGGATCAAACCCGCGGATACTGCGTGCGGGGACCGCCGGCGCGTCAGGCGCGCCGTTACGGATGCGGCAATGTCCGCCTCGATCGGCGGAGCGGACATCGGAACGGGAGTTGCCTTGCATTTCTCCGGGGGAAGCGGGGCCATGTCCACCGTCATCAGGGTCGCGGTGGTCTTGAAGGGGCTGCTTCGCATCGGACGATTGATTCTGCGCACTCGGTTGGGCAGGCAAGGTCTGCTGAGGCGAAACCTAATCACGGTTTTTTTTACTGTCAACAACCCCCGCGAAAAATTTTCACATCCGCGCCAGCCCGGACGCCGCCCGCGCCACCGCCGTGCGCGCCCTGCAACGACCATTGAAGCGGCGCGCACGCGCGTCGCATGCGACGACATCGATGCGCTCTCTGAACAAAAAACACTTGAAATAAGCACTCTGCGCAGATAGGCACATGTTCTGGACAACAGCGCACGTGCATCGCCGATGGTCACCGGCACCGTCGCCAACGCCAGCACAACGGGGCCGCAACGGGGGGCGAAAAGTTTTCACATCTGATCGCTTCGGCGCAGGGCGGAAACGCGGATTTGCGCAAAACTGCGCACGCCGATCGGCACCGTTCGTCTGTCGGCTGATGCCACGCCGAGGGTGCAGAGCGAACCCGCCGTCATGAGTCCGACGCACTCGCCAAAACAAAAACGGCCACCCGAAGGTGGCCGTTCCAGAACCCGGAAGTGACGACTCAGTGGTCGTCGTTTTCCAGGGCTTCGGCATACGCGTCCGGATCCAGCAGTTCGTTGAGCTCTTCGGCGTTGGTCAGTTCGACCACGAACATCCAGCCTTCGCCGTAGGCATCTTCATTGATGGTTTCCGGCTTGTCGGACAGCGCCGAGTTGACCTCGACGACCTTGCCGCTGATCGGGCTGTAGACGTCCGAGGCGGCCTTCACCGACTCGACAACGGCGATCTGCTCGCCAGCCTTGGCGTCGGCACCGACTTCCGGCAGTTCGACGTAGACCAGGTCACCCAGCAGGCCTTGGGCGTGGTCGGAAATACCGACGGTGACACGGCCATTGCCTTCGACACGGGCCCACTCATGGGACTTGAGGAACTTGAGGTCGCCGGGGATCTCGCTCATGGGACTGCTCCAGAGATATGCAGGGGTGGAAAAAACGGGGCTAGTGTAACCAACCGGCCGCCACTGCTGTCAGTGACGATCGGCAGTTTCGGATCAGGCGTCGGCGAGCACGCCGGGCTGGGCCTGGCCTTCGCGCACGAACGGGAACTTGACCACGCGTACCGGTACCTGCCGGCCGCGGATGTCGACGGTGACCTCGCCGAGTTCACCGGCCGGTACGCGGGCGAAGGCGATGCCCTTGGCCAGGGTCGGCGAGAAGGTGCCGGACAGGATCTCGCCCTGGCCGCCCGCGGTGGTCACCGCCTGGCCGTGGCGCAGCACGCCCTTCTCGTCCATCACCAGGCCGATCATCTGGCGTGCAGTGCCCGCGGCCTTCTGCGCTTCCAGCACGTCGCGGCCGATGAAGTCGCGGCCTTCGTCCAGCGACACGGTCCAGGCCAGCGCCGCTTCGTACGGGCTGATCTCTTCGTCCATGTCCTGGCCGTACAGGTTCATGCCGGCTTCCAGGCGCAGCGTGTCGCGTGCGCCGAGGCCGGCCGGCTTCACGCCCGCCGCCAGCAGGCGGTTCCAGAACGCGACCACGGCGTCCTGCCGCAGCAGGATCTCGAAACCGTCTTCGCCGGTGTAACCGGTACGGGCGACGAACAGTTCGACGCCGTCATCGGACTGCACCTGCAGGGCGGCGAAACGGCCCAGCTTGGTCAGCGCCTGACGGTCCGCATCACGCGCCAGGCCGATCACGATGTCGCGCGCCTGCGGTCCCTGCACGGCCAGGATGGCCAGGTCCGGGCGCTGCTCGACGGTGACGCCGAACGGCGCAGCCTGCTCGCGCAGCCAGGCCAGGTCCTTCTCGCGGGTGGAGGCATTGACCACCATGCGGAAGAAATCGTCGCCCAGGTAGTAGACGATCAGGTCGTCGATGACGCCGCCGCGCGGGTTCAGCATGCACGAGTACAGCGCCTTGCCGGTCACCTTCAGCTTGTCGACCGAGTTGGCCAGCAGGCGGCGCAGGAACGGCTTGACCTGCTCACCGCGCAGGTCGACCACCGTCATGTGGCTGACGTCGAACACACCGGACTCGAGACGCACCTGGTGGTGCTCGTCCAGCTGCGAGCCGTAGTGGATGGGCATGTCCCAACCCCCGAAATCGACCATCTTGGCGCCAAGGGCGCGGTGGGTATCGTTGAGCAGCGTCTTCTGGGTCATGACCGGGTCCGGCAGCAGAGGAAACAAGAATCCCCATTATCCCAGATCGGTCGCCCGCAGGCGTGCCGCAGCGCAGCGCCGGAGCTGTAGAGCCGAGCCCATGCCCGGCTGCTCTTCGTGTGGGAGCCGAGCGTGGGCTCGGCTCTACAGGGGGCGGCCTGCGTCCTCGACCACCAGCACCGTGCCCTGCACGCTGCGCACCCGCACCCACGTACCCGCAGGCAGCTCCGGACCGCTCACCTGCCAGGACGCATCGTCAATGCTGACCCGTCCCTGGCCACCGACGATGCCCTGCTGCAGTACCACCTCCCGGCCGACGAGCTGCTCGGCGCGGCGGTTGAGCAACGGCGCATCGCTGGGCCGTGCCCGCGGCCGCCCCCAGCGCCGGTAGCACTGGATCGAGACCACACTCAGCAGGACGAAAGCGATCACCTGCCACAACAGCGGAATGTCACTGAACACCGCAACCAGTACGAACACCGCCGCCGCGCCAATGCCGATCCACAGCATGAACGCACCCGGCGCCAGCGCTTCGGCCGCGAACAGCAGCAGCGCCAACGCGCCCCAACCGACGACTTCCCAGCGCATGTCAGCCTCCGAGCGGCGGCGGCCGCTTGCCGGCGGCCTTGTTGTCCTGGCTGGCCAGCGCCTGCTTCGCCAGTTCGGCCACGCCCGCGATCGAACCGATCACACCACTGGCCTCCATCGGCATCAGCACCAGCTTCTGGTTCGGCGAACCGGCCAGTTCCTTGAACGCTTCCACGTACTTCTGCGCAACAAAGTAGTTGATCGCCTGCACGTCACCCTCGGCAATCGCCGCCGACACCACCTTGGTCGCCATCGCTTCGGCCTCGGCCAGGCGCTCGCGTGCCTCGGCATCACGGAACGCAGCTTCGCGGCGGCCTTCGGCCTCCAGCACGGTGGCCTGCTTTTCGCCATCGGCGCGCAGGATCTCCGACTGGCGTGAACCCTCTGCCTCAAGGATCTGCGCGCGCTTTTCGCGCTCGGCCTTCATCTGCCGCGCCATCGCGTCCAGCAGATCCCGCGGCGGCTGGATGTCGCGGATCTCGATGCGGTTGACCTTCACGCCCCAGGGATTGGTGGCATGGTCGACCACGCTCAGCAGCTGGGCATTGATCACCTCGCGCTGGCTGAGCGATTCGTCCAGGTCCATCGAACCGATCACGGTACGGATGTTGGTCTGCACCAGGGCGATCATCGCCACTTCCAGGTTGGCCACCTCATAGGCGGCCTTGGCAGCATCCAGTACCTGGAAGAACACCACGCCGTCCACGCGCACGGCGGCGTTGTCCTTGGTGATCACTTCCTGGCTGGGCACATCCAGCACCTGCTCCATCATGTTCACCTTGCGCCCCACCCCGTACACGATCGGGATCAGGAAATGCAGGCCGGGGGTCATGGTGTGCGTGTAGCGCCCGAAGCGCTCGACGGTCCACTCGTAGCCCTGGGGCACCATCCGTACGGCCTTGAACAGGATCACCACGGCCACGAAGGCCAGTACCACGGTAAAGAACATGGTCGGGAACATCTTGCTTTCCTTATCGATGACGTCCAGGCCCCAGCATAGCGCGTGAAGGCCGCATTCACAGCGGAGCTACCAGGGCACGCGCCCGCGCAGGATGTCGGCGAACATCACCCAGTCGCCCATGAACGAGTACAGCGGGTGCTGGAAGGTGGCCGGGCGGTTCTTCTCGAAAAAGAAATGGCCGACCCAGGCGAAGCTGTAACCGCAGAACAGTGCGGCCAGCACAAGGATGGGTTGGCCGCGCAGGATCGCCGCCGCAACCAGCAGCAGCACCCCGCAGCTACCGACGAAGTGCAGCCGGCGCGACACCGGATGGCGGTGCTCGCTGAGGTAGAACGGATAGAACTCGCGGAAGCTGGCGAAGCGGGACATGCGCATGCTCCGGGGCCATGGTCAGGCCCATCATGCGCCTTTCGGGGGGCGCTGCGCTGCCTTGCAGCACCGAACCATGCTCGGCTTGCGCGTGCCAGCGCGGTCGGAAAGAAGAGCAGCCGAGCGTGGGCTCGGCTCTACAGAACCGCCTTGCCCGGACTTACACCGATGAGGTGCGCGGCCCGAACATGATCACCGCCATGCCGGCCAGGCACAGCGCGGCGCCGAACAGGTCCCAGCGGCTGGGACGGATGCCATCGACCAGCCACAGCCAGAACAGCGCGGTGCCGATGTAGACGCCACCGTAGGCGGCATAGACCCGACCACTGGCGGTCGGATGCAGGGTCAACAGCCAGGCGAACAGGGCCAGGCTGGTGGCCGCCGGCAGCAGCAGCCAGATGCTGCCGCCCTTCCGCAGCCACAGCCACGGCAGGTAGCAGCCGACGATCTCGGCCAGCGCGGTCAGCAGAAACAGGCCGAGTGTCTTCACGCCTTCTCCGCCGCCTTGGCGTGCTGCCAGAGGGCTTCCTGCGCCTCCAGGTCCATCGCAGCCAGCGCCTCACCCTGCGCATCGGCCTGCGCTTCCATCGCACGGAAGCGACGTTCGAACTTGTGGTTGGCCCCGCGCAGCGCCGCACCCAGATCGATATCGGCGTGGCGCGCCAGGTTGGCGCAGACGAACAGCAGGTCGCCCAGTTCTTCCTGCAGGCGCGCCTTGTTGCCGGCGATATCGCCGCGCTCGAACTCCTCGCGCAGCTCCTGCAGTTCCTCGGCCGCCTTGTCCAGCACCGGCAACGGGCCCGGCCAGTCGAAGCCGACCTTGGCCGCGCGCGACTGCAGCTTCACTGCCCGCTGCCATTCCGGCAGGCCGCGCGAGATGCCGGCCAGCGCGGAGGTGTCCTGCTCGCCCTTGGCGGCGCGCTCGGCCCGTTTGATCGCCTCCCAGTTACGCATTACCCCGTCGGCATCATCGACACTGACCTCGGCGAACACGTGCGGGTGGCGGCGCTGCATCTTGTCGCTGATCGCGCGGGCCACGTCTGCGAAGGCGAAGCTGCCCTGCTCTTCGGCCATGCGCGCATGGAACACCACCTGCAGCAACAGGTCGCCCAGCTCGTCGCACAGGTCGTCGAGGTCGCCGCGGTCGATCGCATCGGCCACCTCGTAGGCTTCCTCGATGGTGTACGGCGCGATGGTCGCGAAGTTCTGCTCCAGGTCCCACGGGCAGCCGCCCTGCGGATCGCGCAGACGCGCCATGATCGCCAGCAGGCGCTCCAGTTCGTTGCTTGCGGCGCTGCCGGTGGTGGGGGTGTCGTGCGCGCTCATGCGGCCTCCAGGGTCAATCGGACAACCAGTCACGCCATGGCAGGCTGGTATCACCAAGGGCAATGAAATCGCCGTTCAACAGGGTCTCGCGGCGGTTGTAGCGGAACGGCTTGCCGGTCGCGGCCGACAGTACCGCACCCCCGGCGGCGTGCAGCACGCACTGGCCGGCAGCGGTATCCCATTCGGAGGTCGGACCCAGCCGCGGATAGACATCCAGGCCACCTTCGGCGATCCGGCAGAATTTCAGCGACGAGCCCTGCGCGATGGTCTCGATGCGGCCCATCCTCGCCAGCAGCGCCTCGGTCTCCGGTGAGCGGTGCGAACGGCTGGCGGCAACCCGCAACGGTGCGGTGGCCGGTGTACGGGTGCGCAGCACGGTGTCGTGCAGGCCCTGCCGGCGATAGGCCAACTCGCCGCGCATGGCATGCCAGACGATGCCGGTGACCGGGGCCAGCACCACGCCGAAAGCCGGTGCGCCCTGGTAGATCAACGCGATGTTGACGCTGAACTCGCCGTTGCGCTTGACGAACTCGCGGGTGCCGTCGAGCGGGTCGACCAGCCAGTAGGCCCCCCAGTGGCGGCGCTGCTCCCAGCCCACCTGCGCCGATTCCTCGGACAGGATCGGCAGGTCCGGGGTCAGCTGCTGCAGGCCCTGTTCAATGACCTGGTTGGCCGCCAGGTCGGCACTGGTGACCGGGCTGTTGTCGTCCTTGATCTGCACCTCGAAGCCATCGGCATAGACCTGCATGATGGCCTGTCCGGCTTCCTGGGCGATGGCGATGGCGGTCTCGCGCAGGTCCGTGGTCAGTTTGATCATCGCAATCCCTGCAGCCACTGGCGGGCGATGAACAGCGCCGCCAGCGAGCGTCCCTCGGAGAAGTCCTCACGCAGCATCAGCTGGTCCAGCTCGGCCAGCTTCCACGGGACAACTTCCAGTTCTTCCGGCTCGTCGCCGGCCAGCTTTTCCGGGTACAGGTCGCGCGCCACCACCAGCCACGACTGGTGGCTCATATAGGTCGGGGCAAGGGTCATTGCGCGCAGCACGTCGACCCGGCGCGCACCGTAACCGGCCTCTTCCTTCAGTTCGCGGTCCGCAGCCTGCTCGGGAGTCTCGCCGGCATCGATCCGGCCCTTGACCAGGCCCAGTTCGTAGCGGTGCATGCCTGCGGCGTATTCACGTACCAGCAGCACGGTCTCGTCGTCGAGCATCGGCACCACCACCACCGCACCATGGCCACGGCTGACCAGGCGCTCGAAGCGGCGGCGTTCGCCGTTGGAGAACTCCAGGTCCAGGTGCTGGCGCTGGAAGGGACCGTTCTCCTCATCGGTGATCCGATGGATGATCGGCAAGCGACGGCCGGCACGGTCATCGTTCATGCGGAATCTCCGCGGCGGCCGGCGCCTGCGCCGGGGCCGATAGAATGTGCAGGCAGCAACATGTTCATGAGCCCGAAATGCTAGCAGACCCAACCCCCTCCCCGCTGGCCCACCATTGGCGGCAGCGCGACCTGCAGGTGCTGTGGCACCCCTGCACGCAGATGCGCGAGCATCCGGACACCCTGCCGCTGGTGCCGATCGCCCGTGGCGAAGGTGCCTGGCTGATCGACCACGATGGCAACCGCTATCTGGATGCGGTCAGCAGCTGGTGGACCAACCTGTTCGGCCATGCCGAACCGCGCATCGGTGGCGCCATCGCCGCCCAGGCGACGCAGCTGGAACAGGTGATGCTGGCCGGCTTCGGCCATGAGCCGGCCATTACCCTGGCCGAACGCCTGCTGGCGCTGGCGCCACGCCAGCCCGGCCGCGAGCCGTTGGCCAAGGTGTTCTACGCCGACAACGGCTCGGCCGGCGTGGAAGTGGCCCTGAAGATGGCCTTCCAGTATTTCCAGAACCGTGGGGAATCGCGGCGTACGCGTTTCATCGCACTGGAGAACGGCTACCACGGCGAGACCCTGGGCGCGCTGGCGCTGGGTGACATCCCGCTGTATCGCCGCGTCTATGCGCCGCTGCTGGCCGAAGCGCTGTTCGCGCCGTCGCCCGATGCCTACCTGGCCGAACCCGGCCAGAGCGCGGCCGACCGCGCGCGGCAGGCTGCCGACGGCCTGGCCACCCTGTTCGACCAGCATCCGGGCGAGATCTGCGCGGTGATCCTGGAACCGCGCCTGCAGTGTGCCGGCGGCATGCGCATGCACGATCCGGTGTACCTGCAGCGCGTGCGCGAACTGTGTGATGCGCATGGCGCGTTCATGATCGCCGACGAGATCGCCACCGGCTTCGGCCGCACCGGCACCCTGTTCGCCTGCGAACAGGCCGGGGTGATGCCGGACCTGATGTGCCTGTCCAAGGGCCTGACCGGCGGCTTCCTGCCGCTGGCCGCGGTGCTGGCCACGCAGGCGCTGTACGACGCCTTCCTTGACGACTCGCGCGAGCGCGCGTTCCTGCACTCGCACAGCTACACCGGCAACCCGCTGGCCTGCGCGGCCGCGCTGGCGACGCTGGACATCTTCCGCGACGACGATGTGATCGCCCGCAACCGCAGCATCGCTTCCGTGATGGGTACGCTGGCGGCACCGTTCAACGACCATCCGCACGTGGCCGACGTGCGCCAGGCCGGCATGGTGGTGGCCTTCGAGCTGTCGCGCGACGGTAACAAGCGCACGCCGTTCGACCCGGCCATGCGGCTGGGCCTGCACGCCTACAAGGCCGCCTTGAAGCGCGGCGTGGTGCTGCGCCCGCTGGGCGACGTGCTGTACTGGATGCCACCCTACTGCGTGGACGACGAACAACTGGAGCTGCTGGCACATACCACACTGGCAGCGATTGACGAGGCGATTGCATGCGCGTGACCCGCTGCCCCATCGACCTGGCGCTGCACAGCGGCCAGACCGTGACCCTGCCGGAAGAGACGGCCAACCACCTGGTGCGGGTGATGCGCCTGCGCGAAGGCGATACCTGCGTCCTGTTCAACGGCGATGGCCACGACTACAGCGCGACGCTGACGGTGGCCGGCAAACGCGAGGTGCAGGTACGCATCGACGCCGTGCAGGCCATCAAGAATGAATCGCCACTGGCGATCACCCTGCTGCAGGGCATCGCGCGCGGCGAGAAGATGGACCTGATCCTGCAGAAGGCCACCGAACTGGGCGTGGCGGCGATCATTCCGGTCAACGCCGAGCGCACTGAGGTGAAGCTTGATGCAGCTCGAGCGGAGAAGCGCGTGGCGCACTGGAACAACGTGGTGACCTCGGCCTGCGGCCAGTCCGGGCGCGCGCGCATTCCGCAGGTGGGCTCGCCACTGTCGCTGGCGCAGGCCGCGGCGGCACTACCAGTGGATACGCTGCGGTTGACGCTGGACCCGCAGGGCGCACATCGCCTGTCGACGCTGGCGGCCGCTCCGGCAGGCGGCATCGTGATCGCGATCGGCCCGGAAGGTGGCTGGTCGCCGCGCGACCGGGATCAGCTGGCGGCTGCAGGCTTCCAGGGCCTGCAGCTGGGCCCGCGCATCCTGCGCACGGAAACCGCGGGGCTGGCCGCGATCGCGGCACTGCAGGCGCGGTTGGGCGATCTGGGATAAGGCTGATTCGTTGTGGTGCCGACCGCTGGCCGGCATCCACGGGATCATGAGGTTGCCGGCCAGCGGCCGGCACTACCGCGACCAGCGCGTTCAGGGCAGCAGCCGAGCTCAGGCTCGGCTCTACAGTGCCCGCGCCAGATTGCAGTTTCCTTGTAGAGCCGAGCCATGCTCGGCTCGGTGCCGGTCGGCAGCCGGCACTACCGTTTGGTAGATCAGGCCGCCAGTGAATCCAGGGCGGCTTCCAGTGCGTCCAGGTTCGGCAACAGCGCGCTCTGCTCACCCAGCAGCACGCGCATGTGCACGATCTGCGGCAGGGTTTCTTCGGAGGCGTCGGCCAGCAGGCCGTCGCGCGGCACCGAGATCAGCTGCGGGAAATTCTGCGTCAGCAGCGCATAGTAGGGGCGCTGCGCGTTGCCGCTCAGGGCCTTCAGCACCACCACTTTGTTGTGGCCGGCCACCGCCTCTTCGCCCAGCCCCGAAAGGCGTGCGAACGACACCAGCGGCACCTGCCAGCCGTGCCAGCCGATTTCGCCAACCAGCCAGCGCGGCGCATCGGAGACCGGCTGCACCGGCACGCGCGACATCATTTCGGCCACGGTGGCATTGGGCAGCAGTACGCGCTCGTTGCCGGCCTGGATCAGGACGCCGCGGATTTCGTCATTGCTGGCGTAGCTCATGGTGCCTCTCCGATATCGTCTTCCGAGCCCCAGCGCGAGGCGATGGCCTGCGCCAGTTCCTGTGGCTCACCCGCCACCATGCCAGCGGCGACCACCGCCGTGGCTGCGGCAGGGTCATAGCAGCCCTCGCCGACCTGCCCGGCCACCCAGGCGCCGGCGGCGGCCAGATCCAGCGCCGGACCAACATGCGCAAGATCGGCACCGCTGAGCAGGACCAGCGCAGTGTGGTCAGCCGGCAGCGCGGCAATCGAAATACCCTGCGCGTCGCTGACGAAATGCAGGCCGTCACTGGCTGCCTGCACGCCAATGTCATCGGCCAGCACGTGCACTTCACCGGGTGTTGCACGCTGGCCGGCTTCGGCCAGCTGCACCGGCAACGGCGACACGCGTGCCATCTGCTTGACCAAGTTGCCGTAGCGTCCGCCATCCAGGCGCATGTGCACCAGGACCGGCACGCTCAGCGAAGACGGCAGCGCGCCGAGCAGGCGACGCAACGCGTCCGGGCCACCGATGCCGGCCAGCACCAGCAGCGATCCGGCGCGTGCGCCCACGGGCGCTGCGGCATCCAGGTCGACCAGGCTCAGATGACCGGTATCGAAGGAAGGCAGCGATGCCTCCACTGCAGCGTGGTGCGGAGCGGCGGCCGGGGCATCGGCCCCGTCTTCGACCAGGGACCAGGCGGTGTGGTCGAAGGAGACCGGCGGCAGGGGCGCTGCTGCGGGCGCGGTCTCTGCCAGCGACGGCAGTGCGGGCGGCTCCAGCGGCTCGGGCACGACCGGCTGCAACGCCGCCAGCGCCTGTTCCAGCGCGATCGGTTCGTGCAGCTGCGCGGGCGGCGAGTACAGGCTGTCAGCAGGGACCTCGTCGGCCCAGCTCAATGCCTGGTCCAGGTGCGGCTGCAACGCTTCTTCCTGCGGCGCCGGCGGTGGTGCCGGGTGGCCCGGCTCCAGCTGCAGGCCGGGTTCTTCTTCGGCCCCCGGCGGCAACACCTGCTGGTGGCCATGCAGCTTGGCGGCCAGATGACGGCCCCAGCGCTGAGCCTCCCAGCCATCACGACGTGCGGCCAGCTCGGCCTCGTCGAAGACCAGGGTCAGGCCCGGTGCGGACAGCACCGCTTCCAGGCGCTCCAATGCATCCTCGATGGCGGCCTCCAGCGCGATCACCACGAACTGCGGGCGCGCCTCCTGCAGGACCCGCACCTCCAGCGTATTGGGATCATCTTCCAGCACCAGCTGTACATCGGCGTGCGACAACGCCTCGCGCAGGCGCTCACGCGCCGCGCCGGGGCGGGCCAGCAGGGCAACGGCCGGAGCCGTTTGGGTTTCACTCACGGACACGGGCGATCCCCAGCAGGTCGTACACGTTACGCATCAGGTCCAGTTCCTGGTACGGCTTGCCCAGATAGCGCTGGACACCAATCTCGAAGGCGCGCTGGCGGTGCTTGTCGCCGCTGCGCGAGGTGATCATCACGATCGGCACATCCTTGTAGCGCGGGTCGGCGCGCATCGCGGTGGCCAGCTCGTAGCCATCCATGCGCGGCATCTCGATATCCAGCAGCATCAGGTCCGGCACGCGCTCTTCCAGGCGTTCCAGCGCCTCCACGCCGTCGCGGGCAACGCTGACCTCGAAATTGTGGCGTTCGAGGATGCGGCCGGTGACCTTGCGCATGGTCAGGGAGTCGTCCACCACCATCACCAGCGGCACCTGGCGCTCCTGGCGCGGCGCATTGGCCAGTACCGGCAGTGTCGGATTGGCGAGGAAGCGGCGCACCAGCGGCGCCACGTCCAGGATCACCACCACACGGCCATCGCCGGTGATGGTCGCGCCGTAGATGCCCGGCACCGATGCGATCTGCAGGCCGACCGGCTTGACCACGATTTCGCGGTTGCCCAGCACCTGGTCGATTGCCACGGCGGCACGCAGGTCGCCGGCGCGGACCAGCAGCAGCGGCACCTGGTCCTGGCCGTCGGCACGCGCCGGAGCCTGCCCGACCAGGCTGCCGAGGTCGTACAGCGGATAGTCCTCGCCGCTGTAGCGATAGCTGCTGTCGGCCGCTTCGAAACGCTCACGCGACAGGCGGCCGATGCCACTGACCGAGGCGACCGGCACCGCAAAGGTGGTTTCGCCGATCTGCACGAACACCGCCTGGGTGACGGCCAGCGTCTGCGGCAGGCGCAGGGTGAAGCGCACGCCCTGGCCCCGCACCGACTGGATGTCGACCGAACCGCCGAGCTGGCGCACTTCGTTGCGCACCACGTCCATGCCCACGCCGCGGCCGGCCAGCTGGCTGACCTGATCGGCGGTGGTGAAGCCGGACGCGAAGATCAGGTTGTCCAGCTCCTGCTCGTTCGGCTGCGCATCGGCGGCCAGCAGGCCGCGGTCGATGGCGCGGCGGCGGATCGCTTCGCGGTCCAGGCCGGCGCCGTCATCGGCCACTTCCAGCACGATTTCCGAACCTTCGCGGTGCAGGCGGATGGCGATCTCGCCCTCCTCCGGCTTGCCGGCGGCGCGGCGCTGCTCCGGCGCCTCCAGGCCATGGGCCACGGAGTTGCGCAGCATGTGTTCCAGCGGCGCGACCATGCGGTCGAGGACGTTGCGGTCCAGTTCGCCGTGGGTACCTTCCAGGGTCAGATGGACCTGCTTGCCGGTATCCATGCCGGACTGGCGGACCACGCGGCGCAGGCGCGGCACCAGGCCGTCGAACGGCACCATGCGCGCGCGCATCAGGCCATCCTGCAGCTCGGAGCTGACGCGGGATTGCTGCTGCAGCAGCGAATCGTACTGCCGCGACAGATCGTCAAGCACGCCCTGCAGGCCCCCCAGGTCGGCCGCCGACTCGTTCAGCGCACGGCTGAGCTGCTGCAGGGTGGAGAAGCGGTCCAGTTCCAGCGGATCGAATTTCTGGTCGGCCTGGTCCTGTTCGCGCTGGTAGCGGGCGACGATCTGCGCCTCGGTTTCCAGGTCGAGTCGGCGCAGCTGGTCGCGCAGTCGCGCATTGGTGCGCTCCAGTTCGCCCATGGCACCACGGAAGGCACCGAGCTGCTGTTCAAGCCGCGAGCGGTAGATCGCCACTTCACCGGCATGGTTGACCAGGCGGTCGAGCAGGTCGGCGCGCACGCGCACCTGCTCCTGCTGCGGACGCGCCAGCGGATCTTCATCGATCACGCCTTCTGCCGGCAGCGGTGCCGACAACGGCGCATCGAGCAGTGCCGGAGCCGGGCTGGCGACCGGTGCCGAGTCGGTTTCTGCGACGCTCGCGACGTTGGCCGCCGCTGCCGCAGCGATATCGGTGGTGGTACGCACTTCGAACGCGTCGACCAGGTCCTGCGCCGGTTCCACCACGCGATGATCACCGGTGCGGGTAAGCAGCTGGTGCAGGCGATCGAAGCCACGCTCCAGCAGCTGCACATCACGGCGCTCGATCTCGGTGCGACCGGCGGCGACGGCTTCCAGCAGCGATTCGATGCTGTGGCCGAGATCGCCGATGGCGTTGATGCCGGCCATGCGCGCGCCCCCCTTGAGGGTGTGCAGATCACGCTGCAGGCCGGCCAGCACCTCGCGATCCTGCGGTGCATCGCGCAGTTCGCTGATCAGGCCATCACAGTGGTCGAGCAGGTCCTTGCCTTCATCGACAAAGATATCGACCAGCTCGCGGTCGTACACGCTGAAGTCAAGTGCGTCGGCGCCGTCTTCGGCATCGGCCGCATCAGGCGCCTGCTCGAGGTGCGGCGCACGGGGCGTGACGTCGGCCTCTGCAATCTCGGCATCGGCGTCGGCATCGGCATCGGCATCGGCATCGGCGTCGGCATCGGCATCGGCATCGGCGTCGGCATCGGCATCGGCTTCGACCATGCCCTGGCCCGGCGCCTCTTCCATCTCGAAGAAGCGCACCGCAGCAGCGCTGCCCTGCGGGGACTCCGCGGTGATCTCCTCAATCACCGTCGCCGGGGACGGCTGATCGGCGCTCTCTCCTTCACCGACCGCCGCCTCCCCGCCGACGTCCGCATCCTCGGCAAAGGCATCTGCCTCGCCCGGCGCGAGTTCGCTGGCCTGGAGGCCGATCACGGGCCATTGCCCGTCGTCGTCCAGGGTCTGCTCTTCCTCGATCACGTGCAGGCCGGCCTCGAGCGCGGCTGCCAGTGTGACCGGTTCTGCAAAACCCGGCACAGCCATTTCATCCTGCAGGCTCGACAGCTCGCTGTCGAGTGGCAGTGCAGCAGCGTCGTCAATGACGCGGTCATCGCCACGGCCCGAATCAAATGACAGCGACGTATTCAGGTCGATCGCGTCAACATCCGCAGACACCGGCAGCTCTTCCGCGTCACGGTCATCCACCGGCAGCGCACTGGCGTCGAGGTACGGCGACAGATCGTCGGCCATGGTCAGATCAGCGTCTTCGACCGTCGCGATCGTGGGCACGGCATCTACGTCGGCCACTTCGACAACAGGCGCACTCTCGACCGGCTGGATCGATTCAATCGTGCCGATGTCCGCCACGGCAGGTTCATCTTCGCCTGGCACCGACGCCCAGCCGGCGTCGAAGTAACGCGAAAGATCGTCGCTGGCGGTCAGCTCGCCCACGTCCAGGCCGCTGTCGGCCGCGACATCCAGCGCCTGCGGCTCGGCTGCAGCTGGAACCGGTTCCAGCGCATCTTCGGCAAGCAGTTGCGGCTCGGCAATGAGATCGGGCTCCGCATCGAAAGCGGACGGCATGCCGGTTTCGTCCAGCGCGTCCAGCCCAGCCAGCGGCGCTTCGGCTTCGGATGCCGGCTCGACATCAGCCGCCAGCTCGACGCCCTCCTCATCCTCGTCTTCCAGCGCGAACAGCGGCCAGCGTGCTTCCGGCAGCTCGCCGGCCAACGCCTGCAGCCGCTGCACCAACGCGCCCTGCGGAACAATGCGCGGCTGTTCGGCCTGCAGCGCCTCCATGGTCGCGGTGATCGCCTGCGCAGTCGCATCCAGTGCGGCAACGCCTTCGTCGCCAGGCACCACGTCGGCGGCCAGCGCGCGCTTGATGTAGGACTCGGCACCGCCGGTAACCGCCGTGATTTCCGGCACTTCGGTCATCGCGAAGGCGCCGTTCATGGTGTGCACTGCGCGCAGCAGCGCGTCGCTGACCGGCTGCGGTGCCTGCTGCGCCGAGCGCAGCCAATCCTGCAGGGTGGCCTGGTGGACTTCCACTTCGGCTTCGAGGATCTCGCGCAGCACGCTGTCGATGTTGGCTGGCGTGCCCACGGCCTCGGGCACCGGCTCGGCTTCGTCCTGCACCGACGCGATGGCTTCGGCCGCCAGGATGCGGCTGATCTCGTCCTCGCCTTCGGCCTCGGCCACCGGTGCGGCCGCTACCGGCAGCGGCACGTAATAGGTTTCCTCACCGGCGCCGACACGATCGGCGATGGCTTGCATCGCCTGCAGGTCCACGCTGATGCGCTGGCCATGGCGCAGCGCGGCGTTCAGCTGCGGCAGCGCGGCATGTGCGTTATCGACCATCGCCAGCACGGCCGGAGTGGCCGGGCGGCTGCCATCAAGCACGCGGTTGAGCATGCCTTCGATCTTCCAGGCGAACTCGCCCAGGGTGCGCGCCCCCACCAGGCGGCCACTGCCCTTGAGGGTGTGGAAGATGCGCCGGATCGGCCGCAGCCGGTCCATGTTGTCCAGCTGCACACGCCATGCCGGCAGCAGCGTGCCAAGGTTGGCGAGCTCGTCGTCGAACTCTTCCAGGAACACCTCGCGGATGTCCTCGTCGATGTTCTCGGCATCGTCGTCGAAGCCGGCCTCGAAGCCGCCCTCGGTCCCAGCCACGACCGGGATGTCCGCAGCGGGCGGAGCCGCCATGGCCTGCGGATTGAAGTCGGCCGCCGCAGCGCTCAGCTCGGCAAAGAACTGCGCGTCGGCTTCGCTGAAATCGATGGGTGCGATGGTGTCGATATCAATCACCGACACCGCCGGTGCTGGTGCATCGGAGGCCGGCGCCAGCATCTCGGCCATCGGCGCGGGCACGTCCTCCGACACACCCGCCGGAACGGCGTCCACTCCGGCAACCACAGGGCTTTCGTCTACCCGCAGGGGCGTGGCGGCATCGACGATCTCCAGCGACGGATGCAATCCGGCGTCGTCGTCCAGCGACAGCGTCTCCATCGCGTGCAGCGACAGCACGTCGTCGGCATTGTCCAGCGCATCGGCGTCGAAGCGGAATACCACGTCCTCGCCGACGGCAACCGCATCGTGCTCTGCAGCGACCGGGTCGAACACCGGCGCGGCAAAGTCAGCGGTGTCGAAGGGCACCGAGGCGTCGACGTCGCCCTCGACGGCCATCACGGCCGCATCGGCCACTGCCGGCGGCGTTGCCTCCGACAGTGTCCACTGCGGCGCCGATCCCACTCCGGTTTCGACCCGTTCGAAACTGACCGGCTCGAAGCTGGCGAAGGTCGGACTGCGCTCAT
Organism: Stenotrophomonas geniculata; assembly: GCF_034508895.1. Lineage (NCBI taxonomy): Bacteria > Pseudomonadati > Pseudomonadota > Gammaproteobacteria > Lysobacterales > Lysobacteraceae > Stenotrophomonas > Stenotrophomonas geniculata. The sequence goes on along the minus strand of NZ_CP140571.1, from coordinate 2,983,952 downwards.
CTTCGGCACTCGCGGCCGGATCGGAGTCGGAATGGAACGGTGCGAGATCCCATTGCAGCACGTCGGGTGCAGGCGCGCTGGAGGCGGCGAAGACCAAGGGCGCATCTGCGTCGTCCTGCAGCGACAGCGGTGCAGATGCAACGGTCCCCAGCGCACCGAACATCAGGCTGTTGTCCACCACCTCCGGTGCAGGCGTGGCCGGTGGCGGATCAAAGGTAAAGTCCGGCAGCGGCACCGGCACAGTGCCGGCGGCGGGCGCGGCCGGCTGCACCGGAATCTCGATGCGCTCCGGCTGCAACGGCTCGGCCTGCAGCGCGACCGGCTCGCGTTCGATCAGCAGCGATGCGAACGGAATCGGCGCGGCGGCAACAGGTTCCACCGCGTTGCGGTCCGGCAATGGCCAGTAGCGCAGCGCTTCAAGGCTGCTGCGGGTGATGTCGAGAATGTCCTCGCGGCCCGGGCGGCGGTCGCGCAGTGCTTCGAGGTAGTACTCCAGGCTGGCCATGGCATCGGCCAGGGTGTCCAGCTGACGACCACTGGGCACGCGCTGGCGACCGATCAGCTCCGCTTCGATGTACTGCTGCACACCGCGCAGGTAATCGGCAGCCGTGCCCAGATCCAGCATGCGAAGCGCGCCGGAGACATCGCCCAGCAGGCGCGGCACGTCCTGCAGCTCGGCATGGTTCCAGCTGGTTTCAATGAACGCGACGAAGTGCTCGCGGGCGGCGGCGAAGTTGGCGATGGCCTCATGCGCCAGCACCTCAACCGTGCGCCGGTTCTCCACCGCGCTCGGATCGTCCTCGCCACTGCCGCCGGCGCCCAGATGAGCAACCTGGTCATCCAGCGAGGCATCCACGTACAGCAGTGCCCCGGCGATATCCAGCAACAGGTTCTCGTCGATCTGCTGGCGCCCTTCGACCACGCCACGCAGTGCATCACGCTGCTGCACGACCACGCCGCGGGCCACGCCCAGGCCCATCATGCCCAGCGTATCGGCCACCGCACCGAGCTCGTCGGCCTGGGTCTGCAGCTGCTCCGGCGCACCGCCGGTACGCAGGTGCAGGTCCAGTGCATCCTTGATGCGCAGCAGTTCTTCCTTCACTGCACTGCCCACGGTATCGAGCAGCTCGCGGTTGCGCCCGCTCAGACTGCCGCGGGCATGGTCCAGCTCGGCCTCGGTGGCGGTGACGCTGTCCGGTGCGAATGCCAGCAGTACGCTGTCATGCACGCCTTCTTCGCCACGTGCGGCGCGGATCTCGTTGAGCAGCGGCATCAGCACGATCGGGATATCGCGATGCCCGTTCTGCAGGCGCTCCAGGTAGTCGGGCAGCAGCACGCTGCCACGCATCAGGGTCGCGCAGGCTTCATCCCGATCGGCCACACCCCCAGCGCCGATGGCATTGGCCAGCTGTTCAAGCTCCTCGGCCACCATCGCCGGGGCATACAGTTCGACCATGCGCAGGGTGCCCTGCACCTGGTGCAGGTAGCCGGCGCAGATGCGCATGCGGCTGGTATCGGCCGGGTCTTCCGCGTAGTACTCGACCTCGTTGCGCACCTGGCGCAGGGTCTCGTCCAGCTCAGGCTTGACCCAACCCAGCGCTGCGTGGCTCATCGCATCGCGCAGACTGCTCATGGACGCGCTCCGTTCGCCGCCGCGCGGAAGCCGCGCGAGTTCTGGCGTGGGGAATGGAAATGCTTCATCGACTGGTTCCTTGCTCGCCGCCCTGCCCGCGTCACGCCGGCAGCTTGAAGTCGGCGACCGAACGACGCAGGTCGGCCGCCAGCTGCGCGAGGTGGCCGATCGATTCGGCGGTCTGCCCGGCACCCTGCGAGGTCTGGCCGGTGATCTGCCGGATCACGCCCATGGTGCGGGTGATGTCCGAGGCCGCGGCCGACTGCTGCTGGGCGGCGATGGAGATGTTCTTGATGAGGGTGTTCAGTGCATTGGACACGCGCTCGATTTCGGTCAGCGCGGTGCCGGCGTCCTCGGCCAGGCGTGCACCGGACACCACCTCGGCGGTGGTCTGTTCCATCGACGTGACCGCTTCATTGGTGTCGGCCTGGATGGCCTGCACCAGGTTCTCGATGCGTCGGGTCGCGCCGGAGGTACGTTCTGCCAGGCGCTGCACTTCGTCCGCCACGACCGCGAAACCACGGCCGGCTTCACCGGCCGAGGCCGCCTGCACCGCCGCGTTCAACGCCAGGATGTTGGTCTGCTCGGAAATGTCGTTGATCAGTTCCACGATCGAGCCGATTTCCTGCGACGACTCGCCCAGGCGCTTGATACGCTTGGAGGTTTCCTGGATCTGGTCGCGGATCTGGTCCATGCCCTGGATGGTCTCGCGCACCACGCCGGCACCCTCGGCGGCGATCACCACCGAGCGCTGTGCCACGTCGGCCGACTCAGCCGAGTTGCGCGACACCTGTTCGATGCTCGCCGCGATTTCGCCGATGCGGTCCGACGCCGACGTGATCTGGTTGGCCTGGTGGCCCGCCGCCTCTGCCAGCTGCATGGCGGTGGCCTGGGTTTCCTGGGTGGACAGCGCGACCTTGGCCGAGGTGTCGTTGATGGTGGTCACCAGGTGGCGCAGCTCGTCGACGGCGTAGTTGATCGCGTCGGCGATGGCGCCGGTCATGTCCTCGGTCACCGAAGCCTTCACTGTCAGGTCGCCCTCACCCAGCGAGGAAATTTCGTCCAGCAGCCGCATGATCGCCTGCTGGTTGCGGCTGTTGAACTCCACCTGGGTCTGGTAGCGCAGTTCCTGCTCGCGCGAGCGGCTGCGCACGTTGGTGGAGACGAAACCGATGATCGCGATCAGCGACAGCGCGCCGGACACCACGCCAATCCAGAAATTCGGGAACAGGCGGGTATCGGACACCGAACCGAACGAGGAGAACGCCTCGAACAGCTTGCGGCTGTCGTCCAGCATGTGCGCAGAACCCTGGCCCAGTGCGGTGGCCGCCGACTGCGCGGCGAACAGCTGGCGCGAGCTGGCCAGGATCGCGTCGGCGTCCTGCTTCATCGCTTCCCACTTCTGCTGCGACTGCTCCAGCGCGGCCACGGCGGCAGCACCGCGCACGGCGGTGATGCCCAGTTCCTCGTTGCCGTTGCGCAGGCCGTCGAGCACCTGCGAGAACACGGTGATGTCGCGGGCCAGTGCATCGCCCGAGGTGGCAGCGGCGCTGCCACCGGCACGCATTTCCGTCACGCGGCGGGCCATGGAGCCGGCCACCACCACCTGCTGCAGGGCGCTGTACACCTGCGACGACGGGGCGCCGGAAGCGGACATCGCACGCACCAGCTCGTTCAGCTGGGCCTGTAGCCCCGGCACGGCGCCGGTGAAGTTGTTGGCGTTGCCGGCCAGGGCCAGCACCGCCGGTTCACTGGCGACCAGCTGCCCGGCCTGCTTGCCCAGCGGCGCCCAGGTTTCGCCCAGGGTGGCGATCGCACCGGACACGCCCGGTTCCTTGCCGTAGCGCCCCTGCAGGGTCGACACGTTCTGTTCGATCGCGTTGCGGGTGGCCTTGAAGGCGGTGAACGCCTGCGCGTTGCCGCCCACCGCGTCACGGCCCTGGTTGGCCAGCTGCTGTGACAGCACCTGCAGGTCGGCCGCCTTGGAACCGGCATCGGCCAGGCGACTGCCCTGCCAGGTGGCGACGCCGGTGTTGACGCCGAACAGGATCATCGATGCCAGCAGCAGGAACAGCCAGAGGTTGCTGCCGCCCAGCCGCAGCTTGCCGGTCTTGGTGGCGTCCGAAGCAGTACTCATCGTTCAACCTCGATCTTCAATGCAGGGGGCGTTGCCCGGCCTCAGGCCGCGGCTTGCCGGAATTCAGGGGTACGCGACAGCAGCGAGAGCGAGAACACGCCCCAGTCGTGGCCGTCGGCGTGGAAGGCGCGATCGACGAAGTGGCCGTAACGCCCTTCGGCCAGCGTGCCGGCTTCGATCTGCTGGTCCAGTTCGAAACTGCGCTGGCCGAACAGCTCATCGATGGTCAGCGCGACGTCGCCGCCGGCCTGGCGCATGATCAGCACGCGCTGGCCTTCCTGCTGCACGGTACGCGTGCCTTCCAGGAAGTACTTCAGGTCGACCACCGGGAACAGGTTGCCGCGCAGGTTGCCCACGCCCAGCAGCCACGGCTGTGCGCACGGCACCGGGGTGACCGGCGGCATCGGCACGATTTCCACTACTTCGCGGAAATCGGACACCAGTCGACGCTGGCCGACGCGGTAACCCACGCCACGCCAGAGGTCCTGCGCGAACTGCCGCTCGGGCAGCTGCACCGCGTGGGCCAGGCTTCGCCGTTCGTAGGCTTCGAGGATGTCGAAGGGCGAGCGCATCAGGCCACCAGCTCGTTGATCCGCGCGATCAGTTCATCCTCGCGCGGCGGCTTGACGATGTAGTCGGCTGCGCCCTGGCGCAGGCCCCAGGCCTTGTCGGTTTCCATCGCCTTGGTGCTGACGATGATCACCGGGATGTGCTTGATCGCTGCATCACGGGCCATCGCGCGGGTGGCCTGGAAGCCGCTCATGCCGGGCAGGACCACGTCCATCAGCACCAGCTGCGGCACCTGGTCGCGGACCAGCTGCAGTCCATCCTCGGCGTTGTCCGCTTCCAGCACCTCGTGGCCGGCACGGCGCAGCCACTGGGTGAACACCGCACGGTCGGTCGGTGAATCCTCGATCAGAACGATACGAGCCATTGTGCCTTTCCCCCCTGGTCAGGCGTTGACGTATGTGCGGATGGCACCCAGCAGTTCTTCACGCGTGAAAGGCTTCGTCAGGTATTGCTCCGAGCCGACGATGCGTCCCCGCGCCTTGTCGAACAGGCCATCCTTGGACGAGAGCATGATGACCGGGGTCGCCTTGAACAGCTGGTTGCCCTTGATCAGCGCACAGGTCTGGTACCCGTCCAGGCGCGGCATCATGATGTCGACGAAGATGATCTGCGGTTGCTGGTCTGCGATCTTCGCAAGCGCTTCGAAGCCGTCGGTGGCGGTGACCACCTCGCAGCCTTCGCGCTTGAGCAGCGTTTCCGCAGTCCTGCGGATGGTCTTCGAATCATCGATGACCATCACCCGGAGTCCTGCGAGTTCCCCGCCCGCAGTCGTGTTTTCAGTCATTGCCTATCCCCAAGCGCACGGCCCGATCTCTGGCGGGGGCCGCTACGAAAGCGTATCTATATCGCACTTTCCGCGCCCGCTTCAAGGCCGCCCCATGGCGCGGGGCACGGCACCCTCCTGAACGTGACGGGTTTCGCAATGCGTGCGCGGGCGCCGGGCGGACGCTGCGTTGCAGTACGGCGGGGAGGCGCGCGGGCGGCGTTGCCGCTACCATCAACGCCTTGCCTGACAGGTGCGCCCATGCCGTTGAACGTCATCGTGGTGATGGACCCCATCGCCCACATCAAGATCGCCAAGGACACCACCTTCGCCATGCTGCTGGAAGCCCAGCGCCGCGGCCATGCCCTGCACTACGTGCGCCCGGGTGGCCTGGCCCTGGAGGGCGGCGTAGCGGTGGCCCAGACCGCGCCATTGCAGGTGCGCGACGACCCGGCCGGCTGGTATGAGCTGGGCGCATTCAGCCGCACCGCATTCGGCCCCGGCCAGATCGTGCTGATGCGCAAGGATCCGCCGGTCGACGCCGAATACATCTACGACACCCAGGTGCTGGACGTGGCCGCAGCGGCCGGCGCCTGCGTGGTCAACAACCCGCAGGGCCTGCGCGACTACAACGAGAAGCTGGCCGCGCTGCTGTTCCCGCAGTGCTGCCCGCCGACCCTGGTCAGCCGCGACGCCAAGGCGTTGAAGGCCTTCGCGCTGGAGCATGGCCAGGCCGTGCTGAAGCCGCTGGACGGCATGGGCGGCCGCTCGATCTTCCGCAGCGGCCAGGGCGATCCGAACCTGAACGTGATTCTGGAAACGCTGACCGACGGCGGCCACAGGATGGCGCTGGCGCAGAAGTTCATTCCCGACATCACCGCCGGCGACAAGCGCATCCTGCTGGTCGATGGCGAACCGGTCGACTACTGCCTGGCGCGCATCCCGCAGGGCGACGAATTCCGCGGCAACCTCGCCGCCGGTGGCCGCGGTGAAGGCCGCCCGCTGAGCGAGCGCGACCGCTGGATCGCCGCCCAGGTGGGCCCGGAGATGAAGCGTCGCGGCATGCGCTTCGTCGGCCTGGACGTGATCGGTGATTACCTGACCGAGGTCAACGTGACCAGCCCGACCTGCGTGCGCGAACTGGACGCGCAGTACGGCCTGAACATTGCCGGCACCCTGTTCGACGCACTCGAGGCCGGCCTGCGCTGATGCCGTCCGCACCTGCCGTCCTGCCCCCGCCGCCGCGCGAAGCGCAACGGCTGGGGGCGACCATCGCGCTGTCTGTGCTGGTCCACGCCCTGCTGATCCTGGGCGTGGGCTTTGCCGTGAAGGGCGATGCACCGCTGGTGCCGACGCTGGAAGTGATCTTCAGCCAGACCCGCACCGCGCTGACGCCGAAGCAGGCTGATTTCCTGGCCGCGGCCAACCAGGAAGGCGGTGGCGAACACGACCGCGCACAGCGTCCACGCGACAACCAGGCCGGCATCGTGCCGCAGGCCCAGTCCGGGCTGAGCCCGGTGCCGCAGCAGCAGCAATCGGCCGCGCCGGTTCCGCCGCCGCAGGCACGGGTGGTCAGCAGCCGCAATGGCGAAGAGGTGGTGGCGCAGGCACAGTCCCGCCCCACGCCGGATCAGCCCGAACCGGACGCACCGCTGAGCGCGCGCGAGCAGCGCGATGTGGAGATGGCGCGGTTGGCTGCCGAAGTGCATCTGCGCTCGGCGCAGTACGCCAAGCGCCCGAACCGCAAGTTCGTGTCGGCCAGCACGCGCGAATATGCCTATGCCAATTACCTGCGTGCCTGGGTCGACCGCGCCGAGCGCGTAGGCAATCTGAATTACCCGGACGAGGCCCGGCAGCGCCGCCTCGGTGGCCAGGTGGTGATCAGCGTGGGGGTGCGCCGCGATGGCAGCGTGGAGAGCAGCCGGATCCTGCGTTCGAGCGGGACGCCGCTGCTGGATGAGGCGGCACTGCGGGTGGTGAAGCTGGCCCAGCCGTTCCCACCGTTGCCGAAGACCGAAGACGAGATCGACATTCTGCAGGTCACCCGCACGTGGGTGTTCCTGCCGGGCGGCACCCTGCACGACGACCGGTAGGGTTCTGGTGCCCGGGCCTGCGGCCCGGGACCCGCTGAAAGGCTAGAGCAACGGCAACAGCAACAGCGGCGGTTGGTGTACTGAAGCGTGGCGAGGCGGTGTCGGGCGGCGGGGACGCCGCAAGTACGTCCGTGTAGGCTTAGCCGCGGCATCCATGCCGCGGATACCCCGCCGCCCGACACCGCCCCGCCTCTGACAGATCGCGGCGCACCATTGCTTTGGTAGGTGTCGACCTTGGTCGATACACATCCACGCCACGCGTGGATGCAAGCGAAGCGACCCGCTTTTGATTTTGACTTTTCTTTTTTTGATCTTCCGTGGCGGACGCGCACGGAAACTGTCAGAGGCCGGGCGGGTGGGCTGCGCAGGGGCGTGAGCCGCATGGATGCGGCGACCGAGCTTACATGGACGTACTTGCAGCGCCCCCTGCGCAGCCCACCCGCCCGGCCAAACCACGGCTTGTGCTTTCGCGCTCCGCCACGAGGGGCTCAGCCGTTGGCCTTCGCCTTCGCCTCACGCGCGGCCTGCTGCTCGACCAGAGTCAGTGCCACGTTGTCACGCAGGTACGCGGGCTCGACCTTCTCCGGCGCAATCGCCTCGCCACGCGCGAACGCCGGCACCGCGAGTGCCAGCACGTCCGACGCCCGCGGCAATGCCGTGGCATCGAATCCCCGAAGGCCACTGCCCAACTGCGCCACCAGCGCGCCGTCGGCCGCACCGAAGCCGGTGCCCACGCCATAGGCCGACAAACCTTCCGGCAACGCCACTGCATCCGGTGCGCACACACGCTCGCCATCGCGCGCGAGCGGCAGGCCGTCAACACGCTCGAAGCGCGCAACGTACAACTCTCCCATCCGTGCGTCGATCGCCGACAGGATCTGCGTTTCTTCTGCCGGTGCCCGCAGCGCCAGCACCTGCAGCGTCGATACCGGCAGCAGCGGACGGTCCAGCGCCAGTGCGATGCCCTGGGCAATCGCGATCGCCAGGCGCACACCGGTGAAAGCACCAGGACCGCGGCTGAGGGCGATGCCGTCCAGCTGGCGGCGGCTGATGCCGGCTTCGGCCAGCAGCGCCTCGGCCCACGGCAGGCTCAGTTCGGCATGCCGGCGCGGGGCGATCTCGAAGCGTTCCAGTACCTGCCCATCGACATGCAGGGCAACGGAACAGGCTTCGGTGGCGGTTTCAAAGGCGAGCAGTTTCATCGGATCGGGTCAGAACAGGGGGAACGTGGCACCGGGCGCCGGCTCGGGGCCGGTCGCAACAGCGGCCCGGGCAGCCGCATCATCGGCCACGGGCGCCCATTGTGGCGTAAAGAAGGCCTGGACATCGGCCAGGCTGCGGGTACGGCGGAACGGTGGCAGTGAATCGAGAAACACCCGGCCGTAACCCCGGTTGAGCAGGCGCGGGTCGCACAGCACCAGCACACCACGGTCGCTCTCGCTGCGGATCAGGCGGCCGACCCCCTGCTTCAACGCGATCACCGCCTGTGGCAGCTGCTCGTCGCGGAACGGGTTGCCGCCCTGGCTGCGGATCGCCTCCAGACGCGCCTCGTACACCGGGTCGTCCGGGGCGGCAAAGGGCAGCTTGTCGATCATCACCACGCTCAGCGCTTCGCCGACTACGTCCACGCCCTCGCGGAAACTGGCCGAGCCCAGCAGTACGCCATTACCCGATTCGCGGAAGCGCTGCAGCAGCGTCGCACGCGGCGCCTCGCCCTGCACGAACAACGGCCATGGCCCATCACGCAGTGCCTCGGCGGCCTCGCGCAATGCACGGTGCGAGGCGAACAACAGGAACGCCCTGCCCTGCGAGGCCTGCAGCACCGGCCGCAGGGTCTGGATCAGCGCGGTTCCGAAACCACGCGCGGCCGGATCAGGCAGGCCCTCGGGCAGATAGCACAACGCCTGCTCCGGCCAGTTGAACGGGCTGGGTTGGACCAGCGTATGCGGATCATCCAGGCCCAGGCGCGTAGCGATGTGATCGAAGCCCCCGCCAACGGTCAGCGTCGCCGAGGTAAAGATCCATGCGGCTCGGCTGCGCTCGCGGTGCTCGCGCAGCGGGCCGGACACATCCATCGGCGTGCGCTGGCAGCGGAAACCACGCGGCGTGAGCTCGTACCAGAGCACATCGGCGGCGCTGGCGGTCTCCTCCGGATCGGTATCGAAATCGAGGGTGGGTTCGTCATCCCCCAGCCAGCGGCTGAGCCGCGAAACCGCTTCGCGCGCACGCGCATGGCAGGCATCGAGGCCGGCAGCCGCTTCGCGCAGCGGCTGCAGCGCCTGCTCCAGCGTCACCAGGCCAGCCATCACCGTATCGAAGCCATCACGCACCTGCGGCATCGCCAGTGCACGCCATTGCGTGCCACGCGCTGGCAGCCCTTCCATTGCCGAGCGCAGCGCCAACAGCGCCTGCTGCAACTGGTCGACCGGTTCCTGCAGCGCCGACTGCGCGCCCCCGACGCCGCGCGCTTCGGCCAGGCAGTCGCGGCCCAGTTCCTGCCACGGACGCATGCCAAAACCTTCGCCGAAGAACTGCGCGGCCAGTTCGGGCAACTGATGCGCCTCGTCGATGACGAAGGCCTGCGCCCCAGGTAACAACTCGCCAAAGCCGTCCTGCTTCAGTGCCAGGTCGGCCAACAGCAGATGGTGGTTGACCACCACCACATCGGCGGCCTGCGCGCGTTGCCGCGCGCGCACCACGAAGCAGTCATCCCAGAACGGGCAGTCGGTCCCCAGGCAGTTGTCGACAGTGGAGGTGACCATCGGCAGCAGCGGCGAATCATCGGCCAGGCCTTCCAGTTCGGCGATGTCACCGAACTCCGAACGACCGGACCAGGCCAGGATCCGCTGGAACTGCGCGGCTTGTTCAGGGCTGGAGAACCGCGGCTCGCCGCGCGCCTGCTGCAGGCGATAGCGGCACAGGTAGTTCGCGCGTCCCTTCAGCAGCGCACTGCGCAGGCCAACACCGAGCGCCTGGCGCACCCGTGGCAGATCGCGGTGGTAGAGCTGGTCCTGCAGCGCGCGGGTACCGGTGGAGATGATGGTGCGCAACCCGGACAGCAGCACCGGCACCAGGTAGGCGAACGTCTTGCCGGTGCCGGTACCGGCCTCGGCCAGCAGCAGGTCACGCTGCTGCAGCGCATCGGCGATGGCTTCGGTCAGGTGCAGCTGTGCCGGACGCGGGACGAATGCGTCCAGATGCGAGGCGAGCGCGCCGCCGTCGCTGAGGGCTTCGCGGCTGGCATGGACAAGGTCGGACATCAGAGGGAAAGGATACCCGGCCGGGCGCTGCCCGGCACCCGTTTCAAGCCAGAGCACCAGCAAAAGCAACGGCAACAGCTTGGTTCATGGCTCTGGGTTTCTACATGCTGGGCGGGTCGGGAGGGGCAGGCAGGACACGCCGTAAACCCATCCCTGGGGGCTCGATGGCGCCATCCATGGCGCCAACGGTCCTGCCTGCCCCTCCCGACCCGCCTTCGACAGTTTCCCGGTGACGGATGGACGCACGTCGTAAGGTCGAGCTTGCTCGACTGGCAACTCAGAAGCTGTGGGAGGAACGAGGGAAGAAGATGGATTACTGCGAGCGCGCGCAGTGCGCGACCCGCTTTTGATTTTCTTTTTCTCTTCCGTGGCTGGCAGCACACGGAAACTGTCAGAGGCCGGGCGGGGTGGGTACGCGGGGGTGTCCGCGGCATGGATGCCGCGGCCAAGCCCCCAAGGACGGGTTCACGGCGCCCCCCGCGAACCCACCCCGCCCGGCCAAGCGCGGCTTTTGCTTCTGGCTTCAGCGACCAACCCACAGCCACGAGGGGCTGCGCCGTTGGCTGGAAATTCAGTACCGCTTGATCCCCGGCACCGTGCAGCCTTCAATCTGCGCATGCGCCGACACCGCATTTTCCTTCTCGCCGCGCGCCAGGCGCGACTGCTCGATCGTCGCCCAGTGCCGCCGGCACAGCGGCCCGGTCTTCGAGCCCAGATCCACCGCCTTGCGCGCGAACGTCTCCGCCTGCGCCCACTGCCCCTGCAGCAGCGCCAGTTCGGCACGTTCCTGCAGTACCGCCGGGTCGCCGGCGACGATTTCCAGCGCGTGGTCCAGGCTGCTGGCGGCACCGGCCAGGTCGTTCGCCTGCCGTTGCGCCTGCGCGGTCACCCGCAGGTCTTCCACCTGCGAATCACGCAGCGGCTGCACCGACAGCTCCTTGTCGTCCGGACCTGCGGCCGCATCCACCGCAGCCAGGCGCTGTGCCGGCGTAGTGGTATCCACCGGCGTGACCACCGGCGGCGCACTGGTCACGCAGGCGGCCAGGGCCAGGCTGAGGCCGGTCAGGGCCAGGGGCTGCAGCAGGGATCGCATGTTCATCGGCATCATCGGCTCGGGGGAGGAGTGGCGGCGGCGGGCGCCGTGGCAGGTTCGGCAGGCGCTTCCGGCTTGCGGTCCAGGCCGAACCAGCTGCGCCAGCCACCGCCCTCGCCTTCGGCACCCTGCCCGTCCGGCGACACCGCCGGCGCGCACGGTGCATAGGCCGGTGCATAGCCCACCACGAACGGGAAACGACGCGCGCCCGGGCAGCCTTCATCCGTGCTGTTGAGTCCGGTGGGCGCCACCGACTGCCAGTCCAGGCCCTTGTTGCTGACCCGCAGCGGAGCACTCGGCAGGCGCTGGAAGATACCCGACCAGACCCGCATCGCGCCGGTGGCACCGTACAGGCCGGCCTGCTCGTTCTGGTCGTTGCCGATCCAGATCACCGCCAGATGATCGCCGGTGTAACCGGCGTACCAGCTGTCGCGACCATCGTTGGTGGTACCGGTCTTGCCGGCCGGCTGCAGGCGGCCGAGGCCATCAGCGTTGAGCCGCTGCGCGGTGCCGCTGGCAACCACCTGCTGCAGGCCGACACTGATCAGGTTGGCGGCAATCGAGTCGCCCTCCTGCGCCGGTGCCGGGGTCTTGTCGTAACGCTTGAGCAGCTTGCCCTGCGGATCGAGCACGCCACGCACCGCGTGCAGCGGCTGGATCTCGCCGCCGGACGCCAGGAACTGGTACAGCTGCGCCATCGCGTACGGGCTCTGGTCGGTCGAGCCGAGGATCACCGCCGGGTTGGCCTCGGCCTTGATGCCGGCCAGTACGTGGATCAGCTGGGTCACGCGCTCCGGGCCGACCTGCATGCCCACGCGCACCGTGGCCTGGTTGTAGGAATGCGCCAGTGCGTCGATCAGGCGCACCGTGCCGTGGCTGCGGTTGTCCGCGTTGCCGGGACTCCAGTTGCGGCCGCGGCCGAGCTGCACCGTCACCGGCGAGTCATCGACCCAGCTGGCCAGCGAGTAGCGGTCCGGCTGTGCCAAGGCCAGCAGGTAGACGAACGGCTTGAGCAGCGAACCGACCGGACGCTGCGCCTCGATCGCGCGGTTGAAGCCGACCTCGGACACCTCGCGGCTGCCGATCACCGCCAGCACGTCGCCGTTGTGCACGTCGGTCAGCACCATGCCGGCCTGCAGCTCGGGGCGGCGCTTGCTTTCCAGCGACTTGATGGTGCGGGTCACCGCGCCTTCGGCGTAGGCCTGCGCGGACGGCGACATGCCGGTCATCACGCTCAGGCCGGCGCCCTGCAGCGCCGATTCCGGATAGTCGTGGCCCAGCTGGCGGCGGACCAGATCGACATAGGCCGGGAAGCGGTTGGCGGCAACCAGGCCCGGCGTCTTGGGCACGCCCAGCGGGGCCTTCAACGCACGTTGGTACTCGGCGTCATCGATCAGCGTGGCTTCGTGCAGTTTGCCCAGCACGAAGTTGCGGCGATCCAGTGCACGTTCCGGATTGCGACGCGGGTCGTAGAAGGACGGGCCCTTGACCAGGCCGATCAGCAGCGCGATCTGCTCGGTCTCCAGCGACTGCAGGTCGCGGCCGAACCAGAACTCGGCACCGGACGACATGCCATGGATCGCCTGGCTGCCACGCTGGCCCAGGTACACCTGGTTGAGGTAGGCCTCGAAGATGGTGCGCTTGTCGTAGCGCGCTTCCATGATCAGCGCGTACAGCACTTCGTTGAATTTGCGGGTGACCGTTTGTTCCTTGCCGATGCCGAGCAGGCCGCTGCGGGCCAGCTGCTGGGTCAGCGTGGAGGCGCCCTGGCGGCTCTGGCCACCGGAGCGAATGGTCACCCACACCGCGCGCGCAATGCCGGACAGGTCGATGCCGTGGTGGCGGTTGAAGTCCTTGTCCTCCACCGCCTGCAGGCCGGTCACCAGCAGGTCCGGCGCCTCGTCCATGCGGATCAGGCGGCGTTCTTCCTGCTTCTGGCCGTACAGGGTCGCGATGCGGGCCGGGTCAAGGCGCGCGGCCTTCAACGCCTTGCGGTTGTCGGCGTCGCGCAGCGAGGCGACCGCACCATCGGCCAGCGACAGCTCGAGCCGGCGCGGGGCAACCCGGCCATCGACGTCGTTGTAGCCGCGGCTGGAGATGACGAAGCGCCCGCCGTTCACCGCATAGGTGGCCGGCTCCTTGCCCTGGCCGTCATCGCGGTAGGCGGAGGCGGCCAGCTCGGTCTTCAGCGTGGAGGCATCCATCGCCTTGCCGGGGGTGAGCACCAGCGGGCGCGCATAGACACGCGTCGGGATCTGCCAGCGCAGTTCACCGAAACGCTGGGTCACCTGCTGGTTCAGGTACAGCGTATAGGGAATGAGGAAACCCAATCCCAACGCGACCGCAGCCATGCTCCAGGTGATCAGGCGACGCCGCCACAGCGGGCCGTTGTCCTGCTGGTCGTCGTCGTCGAAATCGTCGATGTCGTCGGAATCGTAGCGTCGGGGCACGGGAATGCGAGAATGTAGGGTCTGGCGAGTCTACCCCAGCCGCTGCGGCTGGCGGATTCTCCCGGGTTCCCCTGCTTAAGCTGGAGTTGCAACCGGATGGCGATGTCCCTGGCCGAGATCCGATACCTGATCAACCGCCTCACGGGCCTGGCCCGCCGGAGCCTGGCCAGCCTGCGTACCCGTGGGTGGCGGGCGACCTGGCAGCGCATCCGCGTGCATACCCAGCGCGCCGTTCCCGCGCCGCGAACGCCGCTGTTCCTGCCGCCGGCACAGGATTTCGCCCCCTTCACGGTGCCGTTCAGCGAGACGCCGGAAGTGAGCATCGTCATCCCGGTCTATAACCACGCCGGCCACACCCTGGCCTGCCTGCGCGCCCTGGCGGCACATCCGCCGCTGGCCGCGTGCGAGATCCTGGTAGTGGATGACGGCAGCAGCGACGCCACCGTGCAGTGGATGCCGCAGGTAGCCGGACTGCGCTACGAAGTGCGCGAGCAAAACGGCGGCTTCATCGAGGCCTGCAACGATGGCGTGTTGCGCGCACGCGGCCGCTACGTGGTGCTGCTCAACAACGATACGGTGCCGCAGCCGGGCTGGCTCGACGCTCTGCTGGACACGTTCGCCAGCACGCCCGGCGCCGGCCTGGTCGGCAGCCAGCTGCTGTACCCGGATGGCCGCCTGCAGGAATCAGGGGGGGTGATCTTCGCCAACGGCAGCGGCTGGAGCTATGGCCGTTTCGAGGCCGCGGACGACCCGCGTTTTGCCAGCCTGCGCGACGTCGACTACTGCTCCGGTGCGGCGCTGATGCTGCCGCGCGCCCTCTGGCAGCAGCTGGATGGCTTCGATACCCGCTACAAGCCGGCCTACTACGAGGACACCGACCTGGCCTTCCGCGTGCGTGCACAGGGCCTGCGCGTGCTGGTTCAGCCGGCCAGCCGGGTGATCCACGACGAGGGCACCAGCAACGGCACCGACACCGGCAGTGGAGTGAAGGCCTATCAGGTGCGCAACCAGGCCATCTTCGCCGCCCGCTGGGCCACCGAGCTGGCCCGCCATCCGGCGGTGGGCGAAGTGCCGTCACCGGCGCTGCTGCTGCGTGGCCGACGCCAGGTGCTGATCCTGGACGAGGAAGTACCGCAACCGGATCGCGATTCCGCGTCACTGCGCCAGGTGAACCTGATCCGCCTGCTGCTGCAGGGCGGCGCTCATGTGGTGTTTGTTCCCACCCGCCGCGAACATGGCGGTGCCGCCACCGAAGCACTGCAGCGGATGGGCGTGGAAGTCTGGTATGCACCGTTCCTCGATGGCGTCGCCAGCTGGCTGCGAACGCACGGTGCACGCTTCCACGTGGCGCTGCTGGTCCGCCACCATGTCGCCCACGAGTGCCTGCCGCTGCTGGAGCGCTATGCGCCACAGGCACGCACCGTGTTCGACACCGTGGACCTGCACTACCTGCGCGAACGCCGTGGTGCCGAAGTCGCCGGTGATGCCGGGCTGCTGCGCGCCGCCGAGCGCACCCGCGCCAGCGAGCTGGCGGTGATGGAGCAGTGCGACGTCACCGTGCTGGTCAGTGCCGCCGAGCGTGAGCAGCTGCAGGCCGACGCCCCGTCCGTGCAGGTGGAACTGATCTCCAACCTGCACGACGTCGCCGGCGCCGGCAGGCCGTTCGAACAGCGCCATGATCTGGTGTTTGTCGGCGGCTTCCGCCATCCGCCGAACCTGGATGCCATGGAGTGGTTCATCGGCGAAGTCTTCGCCGGCATCCGCGCCCGTCTGCCCGATGTACGCCTGCACTGCATCGGTGCCGCCACACCCGATTCGCTGCTGGCATTGGCCGCACGCCAGCCCGGCGTGCAGATGCACGGTTTCGTCGAGGACATCACGCCCTACATGGACGGCGCACGCATTTCCATCGCGCCGCTGCGCTTCGGTGCCGGCGTGAAAGGCAAGATCAACCTGAGCATGGCCCATGGCCAGCCGGTGGTAGGTACCACCTGCGCCGTGGAAGGGATGCACCTGCGCCCGGGCCAGGACGTGCTGGTGGCCGATGATGCGGCGGGCTTCGCCGATGCGGTGGTCCGCCTGTACCAGGATCCGCAGCTGTGGCAGCAGCTGTCCGATGCCGGCCTGGCCAACATCGCAGAGCACTTCTCGCTGGACGCTGCCAGGGCAACCGTGCAGCGGGTGTTCTTCACCTAATCCGGGCGCCCGCCTGCGCGGCGCAGGCGGTCTTCGAACGCTGGCAGCTCGGCCAGGTCCGGCTGCAGCAAACGGGCCTGTCCGGCGGCATGCGCCGCGAAAGCCAGGTCGCCGTTGCCGAGCCGTTCGCTGCCGATCGCCAGCCAGCGCTGGGCCAGGCGCAGGCGCGCCGAGGGAAGTCCGGCCGCGGTCGGCGACAGGGTCTGCCAGGCCTGCAGGCAGGCACCTGCGGCCTGCACGCGGTTCTGCCGCAGGTTGTCGTCGAAGCAGCGGCGGCTGGCGGGCAGCAGCCGCGCTGCGGCAGCCTTCACCCGTGCATCGCGTGGCGCCAGTGACTGCGCTTCGCGCAACGCGTCGAACGCACTGTGGCCGGGGGGGCTGATCCATTGCCCGGCACGTTCAGCGCGCTCGATCCTGCGCAGGTGGTCCCGCAGTTGGCGTTCGCGTTGCGTGTTGCTGACCGCCGGCTGCTGCAGCGCCTTCTGCGCCTGTTGTGCGCGCTGCAGGCGTTGCGCGAGCTGCTGTTGCGCGGCCGGCGAAGCACCCAGCTCAGCCGCCAGCGCGGAATCGGCCTGCGCCGCCTCGAACTGGAAGTCGTCGGCCCGCTTCTGGCTGCGCGCCAGCACCGCCTGCAAGGTCTGTTCGCGGCCGCGCTGGGCACTGGAATCATCAACCGCCACTGCCAGCACGGCGAGGAATCCCTTCGCTGCCGATTCCAGCTGCCGCCGCTGCAAGGCGCGCTGGGCCTGGCGCAGGCGCTGGTCGACAGCCTGTGCCAATGCTTCCTGGCTTGCGGGCAGATCGGCGTGGCCGGCATCGAACTGGCGCGCACGCTGCAGTATCGTCGCTGCCTCGGCCAGCTCGCCGCGCCCGGCCAGGATGCGGGCCTGCTGCAGCAGATCGCTCAGTGCGTCCTCGCGACCTTCCAGCGCCGGCAGATTGTCCGGCTGCAATGCCAGGATGCGCTGGAACAGGGGCAGCGCGCTGCTGTCACCTTCGTCCAGCCGGCCCGCTGCAAAGGCGTTGCGCGCCTGCGCCAGCAGTGCACCGATGCCGGTGCCTGCACTGCGACGGGCCTGCAGCTGGCGAGCCACGGCGTCCGCATCGGCCTGCGGCACCTGCAGTTCCCGGGCCAGTGCCAGCGCCTTCGCGCTGCCCTCGAGGTCGTTGGCCTGCAGTTTTTCGCTGGCCTGCTGCAGGGCCGCGGCGCCGGTACGGGCCAGGCCTTCGCGGGCCTGCGGACGATCACCATCCAGCGCCAGCACGGCCTGGTAGCGCTCGCGCGCACCAGTGCCGTCGGCCGCGCTCAACCGGCCGGTGGCAAGCGCGCGGTCACCTTCGGCCAGCAACTGTTCGATCTTCGGCTCATCCCAGAACCAGTCGGCCAATGGCTTGCGCAGCAGCACCAGCAGCACGAACACCGCCAGCGCCGCGACCAGCGCCCAGCGCCACACCCGGCGCGCGTGGCGTGCCTGCAGCCACCACCAACGGCCTTCGCGGCGGACGCGGTCCAGCGCAGGGTGTTCAGCGCCATGCGGGCGATGCGGGGGCTCGCGTTCCATGCGTGCAGGGTAGCCGGGGCAGCGTGAAGCTCAGCCGAGGCGACGCGCCTCGCTCACGCCGGGCAGCGCATCCAGCTTGCCGAGCAGGGTCGACAGCTGGCCGTAGTCGCTCACCTTCAGACGCAGGCGCAGGTGGGCACGGCCACTGTTGCGTACATTGTCACTGTGAATGTCGAGCACGTAGGCGTCTTCCTGGGCGATCAGGTTGGTGATGTCCTTCAGCAACCAGCGGCGGTCGACCGCAGTGACCACCACGTCCACTTCGTAGCCGCCGCCGGCCTGGCCCCACTCCACCGGCAGGATGCGCTGCGGGCTGGTGGCTGCCAGCCGGGCCAGCGCGGCACAGTCTGCACGATGCACGGTGACACCACGGCTACGGGTCAGGTAGCCGACGATCGGCTCGCCAGCCACCGGCTGGCAGCAGCGTGCCAGCTGCACCAGCAGGTTGCCCACGCCCTGCACGGTGAACTTGGACTTGCCCAGGTTCTCGCGGCGCGCGGTCGGCCGCGGCAGGGTCGGCGCGGGCGCCGGCTGGCTCGCTGCACGTTCGGCTTCCAGCAGGGTACGGCTGACCTGGTTCGGGCCGGTATCGCCCAGCGCCACCTGGATGTAGAGATCGTCAACGCTGTCGGCATGGAACTTCTTCGCCGCCACCGCCAGGTCCGAGTGCTGCAGGCCCAGACGCTTCAGCTCGCGCTCAAGCAGTTCGCGCCCGGCCTGCACGTTGCGCGCGCGGTCCAGCTTGTGGAACCAGCTGCGTACCTTTTCGCGCGAGCGGTTGCTGGCCAGGAAGCCGTTGGCCGGCATCAGCCAGTCGCGGCGGGGGTCGGCCTCCTTGCCGGTCAGGATCTCGACGCGGTCGCCGCTGCGCAGGCGATAGGTCAGCGGCACGATGCGACCGTTGACCTTGGCGCCCCGGCAGCGGTGGCCCACCATGGTGTGCACCTGGTAGGCGAAATCGAGCGGCGTGGCGCCCTGCGGCAGATCCAGCACCTCATCCTTCGGGCTGAGTGCATAGACCCGGTCTTCGGTCAGCTCGGCATCGAGCGCCCCGGCCAGCTCATTGCCCTGCCCGTCCTGCGCCTGCTCCAGCAGCTGGCGCATCCAGGTGATCTTGCGGTCGAAGGACTTCTCCGCGCCCTTGCCACCCTCCTTGTACTTCCAGTGCGCGGCCACGCCCAGCTCGGCCTGCGAGTGCATCTCATGGGTACGGATCTGCACTTCGATGGTGCGCCCTTCCGGGCCGACCACGGCGGTATGCAGCGAGCGATAGTCGTTGGCCTTGGGCCGGGCGATGTAATCGTCGAACTCGCTCGGCACCGGCGCCCACAGTGCATGCACCACGCCCAGCGCGGCATAGCAGGCGGCGACGTCGTCGACCATCACGCGCACCGCACGGATGTCATACAGCTGGTCGAACGCCAGACGCTTCTTCTGCATCTTCCGCCAGATGCTGTAGATGTGCTTTGGACGGCCGCTGACCTCGGCCTTGATGCCCTGCGCGACCAGCTCGCGCGACAGCACCTTCTTGACGTTCTCGACGTAACGCTCGCGGGCGATGCGGGTTTCGTCCACCTCCCGCGCAATGCGACGGTAGGTCTCCGGTTCCAGGTGGCGGAACGCCAGGTCCTCCAGCTCCCACTTCAGCTGCCAGATGCCCAGGCGGTTGGCCAATGGCGCGTGGATGTCGCGTGTCAGCTGTGCCAGCGCGCGGCGTTGCTCGTCATCCAGCTTGTCGGCCGCGCGCATCCGCGCCAGCTGCCGGGCCAGCAGGATGGGCACCACGCGCAGGTCGCGGATGATCGCCAGCAGCAGGCGGCGCAGGCCCTCGCTGTTGCGCCCTGCCTCACGGCCGGCATGCAGCGCCCACACCGGGTCGGCGGCGTCCTGGCCATCCAGCAGGCCGATCACCGCGGCCTTGTGGTTGCCCAGCGGCAGCTGTTCCAGGCTAGCCCGCAGGCCCGGCAGGTCGAACAGCAGGGCCGCGACCACCGCGCCTTCGTCGGCGGAGAGCATCGCCAGTGCGTCGAGGGTGTCACCCAGCACCGACCAGCTGGCGCGCATCTGGTGGTCGCATTCCGGCGCTTCCCAGTGCCCGCGCAGGGCCTGGCGCAGCGGAGCAGGCAGCACGGCTGCCGAGGGACGGTTCAACAAGGCATCCAGGCCGGGGACGGAAGCGCGGTTCACAGCATCGAGCAGGCAAGACAGAGGCCTCTACACTAGCGCCGGCGCCGTTCAGGGACAATCACCGCGGCCACCATCACCCGGCATAAAGACATGCCGTTACACTCGCGGTCAAACCCAGGAGAGTCCCGACATGTCCTCGATCGCCCCGCGTTTCCGCCTACGGCTGCTGGCCTGTGCCGCACTGTTGCTGTCCTTGTCGGCGCCTGCGCTGGCCCAGCGTGTGGTGGAGGGGGACCTGCAGCAGCAGATGTCACCGGCCGAGTTCAAGGCTGCTGGCCTGGACAAGCTCAGTGCGCAGGAACTGGCCACGCTGAACCGCTGGCTGCAGGGCAAGGTCGAAGCGGCCACCACCCAGGCGGTTGCCGCCGTACGGGAATCGGCACGCGAGGAAGGCCGTCAGGAAGTGATCGTGAAGAATCGCGGCTTCTTCGATTTCGGCAGCAGCGAGCCGATTGTCGGCGTGCTGCAGGGCGAATTCCACGGCTTCGGCAAAGGCCGCGTCTACGTGCTGGACAACGGCCAGGAATGGGAGCAGACCGATGCAAGCACCCTGGCCGGTGTGCGCAAGCAGTCCCCCGCCGTCAGCATCAAGCCCGGCGTGATGGGCGTGTGGTACCTGAAGGTCGACGGCGTGAACACCCAGCCGAAGGTGCGCCGTACCAAGTAACGCCGCCCATTGTGTAGAGCCGAGCCCACGCTCGGCTGCGATCTGCAGGGGAAGTGACGAGGCATCGAAAAGCAGCCGAGCATGGGCTCGGCTCTACAGCAACGACGTCATGCCTGGCGCAATGCGGTCACCCGCTGCGCCAGCTTCTTCGCCGAGATGCCGGTGCGTGCCCCCAGCTCCTGCGCGAACAGTGACACCCGCAGCTCTTCCAGATCCCAGCGCAGCGCCTGCCATTGCGGGCGCTCGCGCAGTCCCTGCTGCTCTCCCACTTCCAGCGCTTCCAGGAACGGGTGCAGTTCCAGCATGCGCGCCTGGTCACGTGGCGGATCACGCTTGGCACGCTCGGTGCGCAGGATCATCGCCTTCAGGTAGCGCGGATACTGCGCCAGCGCGTCAGCCGGCGTGTCGCGCAGGAAGCCGGGATGGATCAGGCCGGCCAGCTGCGCTTCCATGTCGTCCAGGTTGCCGCGCGCCCAGCCCATCAACGGTGCTTCCAGCATCGGCTTCAGTTCCGCCACCAGGGCCAGGATGGTTTCGGCCAGTTTCAGCCGCGACATCGCCTCACCGAACAGGGCCTTGGCCGCATGCTCGCGTCGCTGCTCGAAGGTCGCCGCATCGCGGATGTCTTCCAGGCCCTCGGCCAGCACCGCGTTCATCGCTGCATCGACCAGGTCGCCGCGCAGGCGCTCCTGCGATTCGATCGCGGCATACAGCAGGCCGGTCTTGGCACCGACCGGCAGCTGCTTGCGCGCCTGTTTCACCTTCTCGGCCAAGGCGATTTCCAGCAGGCGGCGCACGCCGAGCGGATGGGCCTCCAGCGCCTGCTGGCGGTCGGCGAAGATGCGCAACGCCACGCTGTCGCCCTCGTCCAGCAACGCCGGATAGGCCGGCACGCCCGCTTCACCGGGCACCTGCAGCGGAATCGGCGTGGCCGGGAACGTACGCAGGCCATCGGCCGCCATCTCGCGGCCGGCGCGTGCAGCGAACGCATCGCCGGCACGACCGCCGAATTTGGCGCGCAGTGCATCCAGATCGCGCGAGGTCGCCAGCACCTTGCCCTGCTCGTCGCGCAGCCGCAGGTTCATGTGCAGGTGCGGTTCGATCGAACCGGGCTCGAAATCGAGCGCGGTCACGGTCGCGCCGGTTGCGCGCGACAGGAAACGCGCCAGTTCGCCGGTGATGGCATCGGCGCTGGGCTGCGGGAACGCCTCGTAGAACGCGCGGCCGAAGTCCGGCGCCGGCACGTAGTTGCGGCGCATCGCCTTGGGCAGGCTGCGGATCAACGCAGAGGCCTTGTCGGCGACGAAACCCGGCGCCAGCCAACCCAGTTGCACTGGGTCCAGCGCATTGAGCAGGTGCAGCGGCACATCCAGGGTCACGCCATCGTCGTCGGCACCCGGTTCGAAGCGGTAGTGCAGCGGCAAGCGCGCCTGGCCCAGGGCCAGGTACTTCGGATAGCGCTCCTGTTCACCGCCCTCACCCGGTAACAGATCGACCAGCGACCAGTGCAGGGTCTTGCGCTGTTCCGGCGCCAGCCCCTTCCACCAGGTATCCAGCCCCGCCGCCGAATGGATCTGCGGCGGCACCCGGTCCAGGTACCAGCGCGCCTGCCAGTCCTCGTCGGCGACGATGCCGGCGCGGCGCAGCTTGGCTTCTTCCTCGCGGGCGGTCTCCAGCACTCTCTGGTTGTCGGCCACGAAGCTGGCGCGGGTGTTGATCTCGCCGGTCACCAGCGCCTGACGCACGAAGATGTCATGCGCTTCGCCCGGTTCGATGCGACCGTAGTGCACCGGCTTCTTCGGCGCCAGCACCAGGCCGAACAGGCTGATCTGCTCGGACGCCAGCACCTGTCCCTGCGCGCGCGACCAGTGCGGATCGAAGTGCTTGCGCAGCAGCAGGTGCGGCAGTTCGGCGATTACCCAGTCCGGCTCGATCGCGGCCAGGGTCATGCCCCACACCTTCTGCGTATCCAGCAGGTTGGCCACCAGCAGCCACGGCGGCGGCCGCTTGGACAGCGCCGAACCGGGGAACGGCAGGAAGCGGCGCTGGCGTGGTGCCTGGAAATCGCCCTTCTCGGTGCGGTGGCCGATCTGCGTCGGCAGGCCCGCCACCAGCGCCCGGTGCAGGGTCTGGTAGGCGGCGGCGCGCACGCGTTCACTGAAACCGCCGCCAACTGGCGTCTGTTCCTTCTGCGCACGCACGGCCACCGGCATCGGAGCGGCCTCGGCCTTGCCTTCGCGGGCCAGGCGCGCGGCACGGTGCAGCTGGCCCCGGGTGGCTTTCACCGCCGCGGCGTCGTCACGCGCCGGTGCCGGCGCACTGCTGCCGGCCAGCAACGGTGCCATCGAGGCCTCGTTGGCCTCTTCCTTCCAGCCCAGTTCTTCGCACAGCAGGCGAAGCTGGCGATGCAGCTCGCGCCACTCGCGCATGCGCAGGAAGCCGAGGAAATGACGGCCACACCAGTCGCGCAGCTTGGACTGGGTCAGGTCTTCGTGGGCCTGCCGGTAGCCATCCCACAGGCGCAGCACGCCGACAAACTCGGAGCGGCCATCGGCGAACTGCGCATGTGCGCTGTCGGCCGCACCGCGTGCTTCGGGCGGGCGTTCGCGCGGGTCCTGGATGCCCAGGAACGAGGCGATCACCAGCATCGGCCGCAGGCAACCGGCAGCCTGCGCAGCGACCAGCATGCGCGCCAGCTTCACGTCCACCGGCAGGCGTGCCATCTGCTTGCCGATGGTGGTCATGCGCCGCTCGGCATCGATCGCGCCCAGTTCGGTCAGCTGCTGCCAGCCATCGGCTACCGCGCGCTCGTCCGGTGCTTCCAGGAACGGGAATTCCTCGATGCGGCCCAGGCCCAGCTGCAGCATGCGCAGGATCACCCCGGCCAGGCTGGAGCGGCGGATTTCCGGATCGGTGAACTCCGGCCGCGCCTGGAAATCAGACTCGGCGTACAGGCGGTAGCAGATGCCCTCGGCGATACGCCCGCAGCGGCCCTTGCGCTGGTTGGCGCTGGCCTGCGAGATCGGCTCGATGTGCAGGCGGTCCAGCTTGTTGCGCGGGCTGTAGCGCTTGACGCGGGCAAAGCCCGGATCGACCACATAGCGGATGCGCGGCACCGTCAGCGAAGTTTCCGCCACGTTGGTGGCCAGCACGATGCGCCGGTTCGGCCCCGGGTTGAACACCCGGTCCTGGTCCTGGTTGGACAGCCGCGCGTACAGCGGCAGCACCTCGGTGTTGCGGTACTTGCGCCGTTCCAGCGACTGGTGCGCATCGCGGATCTCGCGCTCGCCCGGCAGGAAGATCAGCACGTCGCCGCGCGCATCCAGGCGGGTGATCTCGTCGATGGCCGACACGATGGCGTCGTTGACGGTGCGCTCGCCCTCCTGTTCGCCCTCGCCTTCCAGCGCGCGGTAGCGCACTTCCACCGGGTAGGTGCGGCCTTCCACGCTGATCACCGGCGCATTGTCGAAGTGCTGGGCGAAGCGTTCGGTGTCGATGGTGGCCGAGGTGACGATCAGCTTCAGGTCCGGGCGCTTGCGCAGCAGCTGCTTCAGGTAGCCCAGCAGGAAGTCGATGTTGAGGCTGCGTTCGTGCGCCTCGTCGACGATGATCGTGTCGTAGTTCGACAACCAGCGGTCGCTGGCGATCTCCGCCAGCAGGATGCCGTCGGTCATGAACTTGATGCGGCTGTCTTCGCTGACCTTGTCGTTGAAGCGCACCTGGTAGCCGACCAGCTGGCCCAGTTCGCTCTGCAGTTCCTGCGCCACGCGGCTGGCCACTGCGCGTGCGGCAATCCGTCGCGGCTGGGTGCAGCCGATCATGCCGGCCTGGCCACGGCCTGCGGCCAGGCACAGTTTCGGCAGCTGGGTGGTCTTGCCCGAGCCGGTTTCACCGGCGATCACCACGACCTGATGGTCGCGGATCAGCTTGATGATCGCGTCGGCTTCACGCGCAATCGGCAGCTGCGGGTCCAGAGTAATGGACGGCTGCTGCTGCGCCCGTGTCATCCGGCGCTGCACCGACGCCTGCAAGGCCTGCTCGAAGGTGGCGGCCAGTGCCGCATCCTGTGGCTTGGCCTGGCACCGCGAGAGCATCCCCAGCAAACGGCCCCGGTCGCGGCTCATGGCGCCGTCGATGGCGGCGCGCTGTTGGCGCAGGCGGGGCGATGGATTTTTATCGATAGAGTTCATCAATCGGTTCGTTCAAAACTTTGAAAGCGACCAGTCATCACGACCGGTTTATTGTGAAGGCCAACGATTCCACAAGGAGGAACCCCATGGCGAAGACCAAGAGCACGACCAAGGCCAAGACCGGCAAGCAGAAGCTTGCAGCGGCGGCACCGTCGGCGCCGAACATCGATATCGGGATCACCCAGGGCGACCGCAAGAAGATCGCCGACGGTCTGTCGCGCTTCCAGGCTGATGCGTTCACGCTCTACCTGAAGACGCACAACTTCCACTGGAATGTGACCGGGTCGATGTTCAACTCGCTGCACACCATGTTCGAGACGCAGTACACCGAACAGTGGGCGGCACTGGACGACGTGGCCGAGCGCATCCGCGCGCTGGGCTTCAATGCCCCGGGCTCCTACCGGGAATTTGCTGCGCTGACCTCGATCGCCGAGGAACCGGGCCTGACCGACAGTGCGGACTGGCGTGAAATGGTACGCCAGTTGGTGGTCGCCAACGAAGCGGTCTGCCGTACGGCGCGTGAAGTGCTGGAGGTGGCGGCCAAGGGTGACGACGCCCCGACCGAGGATCTGATGACCCAGCGCCTGCAGACCCACGAGAAGTACGCCTGGATGCTGCGTTCCCTGCTCCAGTAGGGGTTGGGAGTGGTTCGGCAGGGCTGCGCCCTGCACCCGCAGAGGCAACTGCGACGACAACGGCCGGAGCAAAGGCTGGTTTGCTGTGGGTTGGCGGGGTGGGTCCGGTGGCAGGGGACGCCGTAAACCCGTCCTTGGGGGCTTGGCCGCGGCATCCATGCCGCGGACACCCCTGCCACCGGACCCACCCCGCCTTCGACAGATTTCCGCGATCTGCCGGCAAAGCCATTGGGGTCAGATCCGTTTTCCGCAGGAAAACGGATCTGACCCCATTTTGTTTGTCGATATCTGACAGATGTGTCGACCAAGGTCGACACCCACCAACGGCCGCGGGAAACTGTCGAAGGTGGGGCGGTGTCTGATTGCGGGGTGTCAGCCGCATGGATGCGGCTGCCAAGCCTACAGGGACGTACTTGCGGCGTCCCCGCAATCCGATACCGCCCCACCAAACCACGAATCACCCCAGAGCCGGCTGTTGCCTTTGACGTTGCACTGGCTTGCAGCGGGTGCAGGGCGCAGCCCTGCCGACTCCCCCGCCGGGGTAAACTAGCCGGATGGCTTCCCGTCCCGCGCACGACCTGCTTCAACGCGTCTTTGGTTACGACGATTTCCGTGGTCCCCAGCAGGACATCGTGGAGCATGTGGCTGCCGGTCACGATGCCCTGGTGCTGATGCCCACCGGCGGTGGCAAGTCGCTCTGCTACCAGGTGCCGGCCCTGCTGCGTGACGGATGTGGCATCGTCATCTCGCCGCTGATCGCGCTGATGCAGGACCAGGTCGAAGCCCTGCGCCAGCTCGGCGTGCGCGCCGAATTCCTGAACTCGACCCTGGACGCTGAAACGGCCGGCCGCGTCGAACGCGAACTGCTCGCTGGCGAGCTGGACATGCTTTATGTCGCCCCCGAGCGGCTGCTGACCGGCCGCTTCCTGTCGCTGCTGTCACGCAGCCGGATCGCCCTGTTCGCCATCGACGAAGCGCATTGCGTGTCGCAATGGGGCCACGACTTCCGCCCGGAATACCGCCAGCTGACCGTGCTGCACGAGCGTTGGCCGCAGATCCCCCGGATCGCGCTGACCGCCACCGCCGACCCGCCGACCCAGCGCGAGATCGCCGAACGCCTGGACCTTCAGGAAGCACGCCACTTCGTCAGCTCCTTCGACCGCCCCAACATCCGCTACACCGTGGTGCAGAAGGACAACGCCCGCAAGCAGCTGACCGACTTCCTGCGTGGCCATCGTGGCGAGGCCGGCATCGTCTACTGCATGTCGCGGCGCAAGGTCGAGGAGACTGCCGAATTCCTCTGCGGCCAGGGCTTCAACGCCCTGCCCTACCATGCCGGCCTGCCGCCGGAAGTGCGCGCCAACAACCAGCGCCGTTTCCTGCGCGAGGATGGCATCGTGATGTGCGCCACCATCGCCTTTGGCATGGGCATCGACAAGCCGGACGTGCGCTTCGTGGCGCATACCGACCTGCCGAAGTCGATG
Organism: Stenotrophomonas geniculata; assembly: GCF_034508895.1. Classification (NCBI taxonomy): domain Bacteria; kingdom Pseudomonadati; phylum Pseudomonadota; class Gammaproteobacteria; order Lysobacterales; family Lysobacteraceae; genus Stenotrophomonas; species Stenotrophomonas geniculata. Next base: position 2,957,032 of record NZ_CP140571.1, on the reverse strand, counting down.
GAAGGCTACTACCAGGAAACCGGGCGCGCCGGCCGTGATGGCGAAGCCGCCGAAGCCTGGCTGTGCTACGGCCTGGGCGACGTGGTGCTGCTCAAGCAGATGATCGAGCAGTCCGAGGCCGGCGAAGAACGCAAGCAGCTGGAGCGGGGCAAGCTCGACCACCTGCTGGGCTACTGCGAATCCATGCAGTGCCGCCGCCAGGTGCTGCTGGCCGGTTTCGGCGAGACCTATCCCCAGCCCTGCGGCAATTGCGACAACTGCCTGACACCGCCGGCCTCATGGGACGCGACCATCCCAGCGCAGAAGGCGCTGAGCTGTGTCTACCGCAGCGGCCAGCGTTTCGGCGTCGGCCATCTGATTGACGTGCTGCGAGGCAGCGAGAACGAGAAAGTGAGGCAGCAGGGCCACGACAAGCTGAGCACCTACGCGATCGGCCGCGACCTGGATGCGCGCACCTGGCGCAGCGTGTTCCGCCAGCTGGTCGCCGCCAGCCTGCTGGAAGTGGACAGCGAGGGCCACGGCGGCCTGCGCCTGACCGATGCCAGCCGTGACGTGTTGACCGGCCGCCGCCAGATCAGCATGCGCCGCGACCCGTCCAGCAGCACCAGCGGACGCGAGCGCAGCGCACAACGCACCGGATTGTCGGTACTGCCGCAGGATCTGGCCCTGTTCAACGCCCTGCGCGGCCTGCGTGCCGAACTGGCCCGCGAACAGAACGTGCCGGCCTTCGTGATCTTCCACGACAGCACCCTGCGCAACATCGCCGAGCAACGCCCGACCAGCCTGGATGAACTGGCCCGGGTCGGCGGCATCGGCGGCACCAAGCTGAGCCGCTACGGCCCACGCCTGGTCGAGATCGTGCGCGAAGAGGGTTGACGGTTACGCGTTGCCGCGCTGCGCGGCCGCCGGGCATGGCCCCAACGGCGCGCGGGCTCGGCTCTACGCTGGTGCAGGTCCAACCTTGAACCGGCCATTCAGCCGGAAGTGCATCCACAGCCGCTTGCGGCTAGATTAGCGCCATGTCCCTCGCCTCGACCCTGCTCCGTGTCGTGCTCATGCTCAGCCTGTTGCTCAACGGGCTGAACGCGGCCATGGCCAGTGGTCACGAGGAAATGGGCCGGATGGCCCACGCGGTAGCCGCCCTTGATGGCGGCGATGCCGACTGCCACCACCACGCCGCCATGCAGGCCGACGAGGCCCCACAGGCCAAGGCCCCCGCCCACGACGCCCACTGCCAGATCAAGGACTGCGTGCGCAGTTGCGCCCAGCACCCGCTGCTGGTGGTGCAGCCGTTGCCGTATCTGGCGGGCCCGGCACTGTCGCTGGCGCCGCAGCCGATGCCGGCCACTGGCCGGCCGGCGCCGCCGCTGCCGCCGATCTCCCGCCCTCCCATCGGCTGATTCCACACGCACCGTGCGCCCTGCGCACCGTAGCCGGCCACCTGCCGGCGTCTTTACGTGTCTGGAGTCACCACCATGAATACCCGCATTCCCCCCGGCCCGGGCGCCCTGCCCATGCCGTCGCGCCGCCTGTTCGTGCAGGGCCTGGCCGCCGGTGGCGTGGTTGCCGGCATCGCCGCTGTCGGCGTGCCGCAGCGCGCGCTCGCCGCCGCCACGGCCGCCCCACGCCTGGCCGGCGCCCCTGCCGTGCTCAGCGACACCCGCATCGAATTGGCCATCGGCGAATCGCTGGCCAATTTCACCGGCCGCACCCGCCCGGCGATCACCGTCAACGGCTCGCTGCCGGCCCCGATCCTGCGCTGGCGCGAAGGCCAGACGGTGGATCTGTTCGTGCGCAACACGCTGGACCGCCATCCGACCTCGATCCACTGGCACGGCATTCTGCTGCCAGCCAACATGGACGGCGTGCCCGGGCTGAGCTTCAACGGCATCGGCCCCGGTGAGACCTACCACTACCACTTCGACCTCAAGCAGTCCGGCACCTACTGGTACCACAGCCACTCGATGTTCCAGGAGCAGGCCGGCCTGTACGGTGCGCTGATCATCGATCCGGCCGAACCGGCGCCGTACCACCACGACCGCGAGCACGTGATCATGCTGTCCGACTGGACCGACATGGACCCGGGCGCGCTGTTCCGCCGCATGAAGAAGCTTGCCGAGCACGACAACTACTACAAGCGCACGCTGCCCGACTTCCTGCGTGACGTGAAGCGCGACGGCTGGTCGGCCGCGCTGTCCGACCGTGGCATGTGGGGCCGGATGCGGATGACGCCGACCGACATCTCCGACATCAACGCGCACACCTACACCTACCTGATGAACGGCACCGCCCCGGCCGGCAACTGGACCGGTCTGTTCCGCAGCGGCGAAAAAGTGCTGCTGCGCTTCATCAATGGCGGGTCGATGACCTACTTCGACGTGCGCATCCCCGGTTTGAAGATGACCGTGGTCGCCGCTGACGGCCAGTACATCCACCCGGTCAGCATCGACGAATTCCGCATCGCTCCCGCCGAAACCTACGACGTGCTGGTCGAACCGAGTGGGCAGGATGCCTTCACCATTTTCTGCCAGGACATGGGCCGCACCGGCTACGCCGCCGGAACACTGGCCGTTCGCCATGGCCTGCAGGCACCGATTCCCGCGCGCGACCCACGCCCGTTGTTGACGATGAGCGACATGGGGCACGACATGGGCAGTGGTGGCCACGGTGGCCACGACATGGCCGCGATGAAGGGCATGGAAGGCAGCTGCGGCGCCAGCATGGGCCACGGCGCGCACGGCGGCGATACCGCCAGCAAGGCACCGAAGCATCCGGCCAGCGAACGCAACAACCCGCTGGTGGACATGCAGAGTTCGGCCACCGAACCGAAGCTGGACGACCCCGGCATCGGCCTGCGCGACAACGGCCGCCAGGTGCTGACCTACGGCGCCATGCGCAGCCTGTTCGAAGACCCCGATGGCCGCGAGCCCAGTCGTGAAGTCGAGCTGCACCTGACCGGCCACATGGAGAAATTCTCCTGGTCGTTCGACGGCATCCCGTTTGCCAGCGCCGAGCCGCTGCGGCTGAACTACGGCGAACGCATGCGCATCGTGCTGGTCAACGACACCATGATGCAGCACCCGATCCATCTGCACGGCGTGTGGAGCGATCTGGAAAACGCACAAGGCGAATTCCAGGTGCGCAAGCACACCATCGACATGCCACCCGGTACACGCCGCAGCTACCGCGTGCGCGCCGACGCGCTCGGCCGCTGGGCCTATCACTGCCATCTGCTGTACCACATGGAAGCGGGCATGATGCGCGAAGTGAGGATCGAAGAATGAGCCGCTCACTGCTTTCCCCCAGCCTGCTGGCCTTGGGCCTGGCCGCCGCATTGCCGGTGTCCGCGCAGTCGCACGCGGGCCATGACATGGGCGCGATGAACGCGCCTGCGAAGGCCACGAAGTCCGCGAAGACGCCTGCCGAACCGGTCGATCATTCGAAGATGGACCACTCGACCATGGATCACTCGAAGATGAACCACGCCGCGATGCAGCCGGCGACGATGGACCATTCCGCGATGGATCACTCCAGCATGGATCACGCGGCGATGGGTCACGGCACGCCCGCACCCACCGAACCTCGCGAACCGATCCCGGTCCCGACCGATGCCGACCGCGCCGCCGCCTTCCCACCGATCGCGCATGGCGCGATGGAACACGCGCCGGAGATCAACAGCCTGCTGCTGATTGACCGCCTCGAACACTGGGACGGCAAGAGCAGCAACGGCCAGGCCTGGGAAGCCACCGGCTGGATCGGCGGCAACATCAACCGCCTGTGGCTGCGCACCGATGGCGAACGCAGCCGTGACCGCACCGAATCATCGTCGCTTGAAGCACTGTATGGCCGCAGCGTGTCGCCGTGGTGGGACGTGCTGGTCGGTGTGCGCCAGGACTTCCGACCGGCCGACTCCCGCACGTGGGCGGCGATCGGCATCCAGGGCCTTGCGCCCTACAAGTTCGAGAGCTCGGCCACGCTGTACATGGGCTCCGGCGGCCAGATGCTGGCCAAGGCCGAAGTCGAGTACGACGTGCTGCTGACCAACCGCTTGATCCTGCAGCCGCTGCTGGAAGCCACGGTGGCAGCCAAGGATGAACCGGAGTACGGCATCGGCCGTGGCCTGAACAAGGTCGAAGCCGGGCTGCGACTGCGCTATGAGTTCAGCCGCCGCTTCGCGCCGTACATCGGCATCAGCCACGAACGCAGTTTCGGCGACACCGCCGACTATGCCGGTGACCACGCGCGCGACACACGTTGGGTCGCTGGCGTGCGCATGTGGTTCTGAGCAGCGTTACGTGAGCAGTGGCCAGCCCCGGCAACCGCCGGGGCCGGCTACACTGCGCCACGTTCCAATGCAGGCACCGCCATGTCGTTGCAGATCCGCCGCGCCACCCTCGCCGACGTCGACACGCTTTCGGCAATCGCCATCGCCACCTACACCGAGACCTGGGGCGACTCGTATCCGCCGCAGGACCTGCACGATTTCCTGCAGGATCACTACAGCAGCGAACCGCAGCGCATCGAACTGTCCGACCCACGCAGTGCCATCTGGCTGCTGATGGACGGTGACGCCGTGGTCGGCTATCTGGCCGCCGGTGCCAACACCCTGCCGCACACGGATGCATGCGAGGGCGACATCGAACTGAAGCGGTTCTACATTCAGGCTGCACACCAGAACGGCGGCCATGGTGCACGCATGATGGACGCGTTCATGGCCTGGCTGGACCAGCCGCAGCGCCGCACCCTGTGGGTGGGCGTATGGGAAGAAAACTTCGGCGCGCAGCGCTTCTACGCGCGCTATGGCTGCAGCAAAGTGGGCGAGTACGACTTCATCGTCGGCGATACCCACGATCGCGAGTTCATCCTGCGCCGGCCGTGATCATGCGGTCCCTGTAGCGTCGAGCATGGCTATACGCTACAAAGAGCGAAGCGGCTAGAAGTCGAACAGCTCCGACAGGAAGCTGTCCTTCTTCTTTTTCTTGTAGCCCTGACCGTACTGCTGGCCACGGTTGTCCTCGTAGCGCTGGCCCAGATGGCGGGTGTCACGGTGCATCACCGGCGGCGGCGCGGCGGCCGGCTGCGACTGCGCCGGGGCGGGCGGCGGTACCGCACTACCCGCACCCGCGCGCTCGATGATCTTGTCCAGCTCGCCACGATCCAGCCAGACACCACGGCAGCCAGGGCAATAGTCGATTTCGATGCCATGGCGTTCGGCCATCTGCAGGGTCTGGGTCTTGCACACGGGGCACAGCATCGGCATTGCTCCTGTCGGTCTGGCAAGGACTCTACCTGCCCTGTGATGACTGTGCGGCAACACATGACCGATGGCACAGGGACTTCCGGCGCGTGCCAGCGTGCCCGGTCCCTTCCACACTGCATGCTGGTTCCGCAGGGAGTGCGTGCATGACCGTCCTGTCCCGCCTGCCCAGCGCCGCGCGCCTGCTGCTGGTGCTGCTCGGCGTCGGCGTTGGCCTGAATCTGCGCGACATCGCAGCCGCCGCAGGCACGCCGATTCCCGCCTTGCCCATTGCTTACGGCGGCAGCCTGCTCGACAACGCGCTGGCCGTGCTCGTGGCACTCCTGCTGGCCGCGCTGCTGCGGCCACGCGGGATGGGCCTGATGGCCAGCCTGGGGCTGCGCGGCAACGGCTGGAGCGGCCCGATGTGGGTACTGCTGGCCAGCCTGCCCTGCTGGCTGGGCCTGGCGCTGCTCGGTACACCGAACAAGGCACTGACCGTACTGGATGCCACCATGCTGGCAGTGCTGTTCCCACTGGCCGAGGAAGTGCTGTTCCGCGGCCTCGGCTTCGTGCTGCTGGTGAAGATCGTGCGCGCCCCCTGGCCATGGCTCGCACTGCCGCAGGCGCTGTTGTTCGGCTGGGTGCACTGGCTGGGTTTCGGCGGGTTCGACGGCGGCGGCCTCGCGCTGTTCGTCGGGGCGGTGATCGCCCTGGGCGGCTTCATCTTCGCCTGGCTCGACCACCTCGACGGTGACACCTTGTGGTGCGGCCTGGTCCTGCACGTGTCGATGAACCTGGCCTGGAACGTGTTCAGCCTTGATGACGCCGTTGCACTGGGCTGGCAGGCCACCGGCCTGCGCATCGGCACCGCCCTGTTCGCGGTCGCGATCCTGGCCTGGCACGTGCATCGCCGGCGCCAGACGCGGTTGTAACGCCCACTTAGCTTGCCGTGCACGCCGGGATCACTACCGGCTTGCGCATACTTGCGCGCCTTTCGCTCCCCCTGTTGTCCGGAGTTGCCGCGTCATGTTGCTGTCCAAGCGCTTTGTGGAACCGCGCGTCCTGCTCATCGAGGACGCCGAGGAAACCCAGGAACTGAGCCGTCTCGCCCTGGAAAGCCAGGCCTGCCAGGTCACCGCTGTCAGCAGCGCCGAGGCCGCGCTGGGCTTGCTCAACGCCGGTGAACCGTTCGACCTGCTGTTCACCGACGTCTGCCTGGGCGGCATCAGCGGCATCGAAACGGCCAACCGCGTGCGCGAGCACCTGCCGCAGCTGCCGATCCTGGTCACCTCCGGCATGGATCAGCATCGCGTGCTGCCGCAGCTGCGCGCCGGCATCCACTTCCTGCCCAAGCCATACAGCATGAGCGAGCTGCTCGATGCCATCCGCCTGTGCTTCCGCCACGCAGCGGATGCCGCGCTGATGCCGCCGCCGCGGGCCAGCGCGGCCTGAGGGGATCATCCACGCATGGCGTGGATCTACTGATTCCGTTTCTCGTCGGCGTGGACCCACGTCAACAACCCCGGTAGATCCACGCCATGCGTGGATTGAACCTGCGATCAACCGCTGCTGTACGGCCCGCTACCCGGGAACACCTTCAGCAGTGCGCGGGTGATCATGTCCGGGTAGACCGTGAAGTGATCCTCGTCATCGATCACCATGTTCTCCACCTTCAATGATCGCCCGCTGCTGCGCAGCTGCTCGGCGAATTCTGCGTTGTGGCGCAGCATGTCGTTGCGGGTGAAATAACGCGGTTCGGGCTTGACCGTTTCAAAGCTGCCCACCGACAGCACCACCGTGGTCGGCTGCGCCGGCGCCTTGGCCTCGGCCTGCATGCGCGGCACCCGATGGTCGTCGAACCACAGTGATGGGCTGGAGAGGATGTAGGTGCGGAACATGTCCGGGCGCGTGGTCAGCACATAGGCGCCGAACAGGCCACCATAGGAATGACCCGCATAGGCGCGCCGCGCCGGATCAGTGCGGTAGCGCGCATCGATCATCGGCAGCACCCGCTCGGCGAGGAAATCGCGATAGTGCGCCGCGCCGCCGTAGCTCACGTCATCGCTGTAATCACGCGGATCGGTACGCGCCGGGTCGCTGGGCGTGTAGTCGCGCGAGCGGCTCTGCTTGGAGGTCAGCCCTTCCTGCGGCGGCAGCCCGACCAGGATGAAATCCTCCAGGTTGACACCCTTCTGCCCCACCAGGTTGCGCACGCTGCGCACCAGCGGGAAGCTGTACAACGCATCGGTTACGTACAGCACCGGATAGCGCTTTTCCGGATGTGCGGCGTAGTCGGCCGGCAACGCCACCCAGACCGGATAATCGCGGCCGATCGGATCGTGCACGCGCAGCGCTTCGGTATCCGGCAGCACCACGCCCGACACAGCGGCGGCCGGGCTCTCCTTCGCTTCACTCTGCGCTGCCGGCGGCGCCACCGACATCGCACAGCCACTCACGGCCAGGCAGGCCGCCACACTCCATCCACGCACACGCTGCATCCACACGCTCCCATTGCGGGCGGCGCACCGGATGGCGCCGCTGCCGCATCCTTGCATGGTGCGCAACCCGCTGCCAGTGCGGTCAGGGCGAGGCCGGCGGCGCCGGGAACAGTGTGCGCAGCGCCTGCAATGCGGCCGGATGATAGATCGTAGCGTGGGTTTCTTCCGGCAACGGCAGGTACTTCACCAGCGGCGACGGCGAAGCCTGCTGCAGCAACTCGGCCAGTCGTGCAGTGGATGCGGCCAGCTCCGGCTGCCCACTGCTGGCCAGGAATACGCGCGGCTGCGCACGCGTCACCGCCGGCAGCTGCTTGGCCGCCCCGGCCAGCATTGCACCACGGTTCCACCACAGGCTGGGGTCCAGCGCGATGTAGCTGTTGAACAGTGTCGGTTCCTGCAGCAGCGTTTCGACCACGAACAGGCCAGCCAGCGACTCGCCGATCAACGCGCGTTCGTCGGTAGTCGGGTAGCGCTGGCGCACCTGCGGCATCAGTTCATCGCGCAGGAACGTGCGGTAGGCCGCCGAGCCACCAATGCGTGGCGCGATCTTCTGGTCCTGCGGGTCCTTGCTGGGGCCGGTCATGTCGCGGCGGCGCTCGGTGTTCTCGATGCCGACCAGCAGGAACGGGCGCATGCTGCCGTTGCCGGTCAACACCTGCACCAGCCCAGCCACATGCAGGAAGTCCTCGCCGATGCCGCCGTCGGGCATGTAGAGCACCGGCAGCGGCGTTTTCGGGTCCAGGCCCCATGGCTGCGGGCGGTAGACATTGATGCGGCGGGTTTCGCCCAGCGCCTTCGACTTGATGGTGAAGGTCTCGCCGATGACCAGAGGCAAGGCGGCAGCGGGCGGCGCGGTTTCGGCGGCCATCAGCGGCGCGGCGGAGACAGCGGACAACAACAGCGACAGCACGATAAAGCGCATGGAGCGGCCCATCCTGGGAAAGTGCCGAGCATAACGCCAAGGCCAAGGCGTCGGCCGATTCGGCATGCCTGCACGTATGCTACGGCGCTGCGCGATGCTTGAACTGTATCGGGAAATGACTGCAATCGCGTTTGCTAACATTCATCGTTTCCTACAAGGAGTTGGGACATGGGGGGATTCAGCATTTGGCACTGGATCATTCTTCTGGCGGTCGTCCTGATCCCGGTCGGCATCGCAGCCGTCATCGCAGCGATTGTTCTCAGGCGAAAGTAGATCCACGCCATGCGTGGATGCGCATTATGGGGATGCCTCAAGAGCATCCGCGATGGCGACGGCGCCGACGGTCTGCCCTGGCCGGAAATCGATCTGCCGCCCGGGCGGGAACAGGCCATGGCACACGCGGAGCGTGCCGCCATTGGCATGCTGACCGTGGCGGAAATGCTGCACGCCGCGGAACGCTGCCGGTCGAGGGCCACGCCCGACCGCCATCTGGATGAGGGGCTAATCGATGGGTTGTTCTTCGCCTGCCGCGGGCCGGCGGAACGGGTGTACCGGGATATCCGGCCGGCGTAGCCGCCGTTGCACCCAGATCCGGTCCATACTTGGGACGGACTGGTTGCCAGTCCCTTCGAAACCTACAAGGAGGTTTGCATGTTGAGTGCCCTGCTCATCGCCGCGCTGGCCGCCAGCTCGGCCGCGCCCGTACCGTATGCCGATTGCCTGCTCGGCAACATCCAGCCCGGGCTGTCTGATCGTGCCGTGCAACTGGTGCAGGAGGCCTGTGCTGCAAAGCATCCGGAAAGCTTCGCCGCAGCAATGGAACTGGAACGCAGAACCAGTCTGCAGCGGCTCACCTATTTCGAGGCGGCAAGAGCGGAGGCGGCACGTTCTGCGAATGCAGCAGCAACGGCCGCACAGGAGGCTGCTGACGCGGCGGCGGCTAAAGCGAAGACTGCGCGGACGAAGTAGTTGCCGTGGAGAAGCGCAACAAAAAAGGCACCGCATTGCGGTGCCCTTCTGAATGACCTGGGTCATTGGATGCAATTGGTGGGCCGTGAAGGATTCGAACCTTCGACCAAAAGATTAAAAGTCTTCTGCTCTACCGACTGAGCTAACGGCCCATTGCACTGCCCCAGCCTTTCGGCGGGGTGGGCATTCTACCCTACTTTGCCGGGCCGGGTGAAACCCTGGTGCGTCGAGGTTGCCAGCCAGCGGCCGGCACTACCCGATCTGGACCGCCGGCTTAAACCTTCCGGGCCGCCGTCGCATCCCATCTGTGATCCTTCCCCGGAGCCACGGATGCGCCTGCCCCTCTGCCTCGTTGCCGCCCTGCTGCTGCCCTGCGCGGCACTGGCCGCCCCGCCCCAGGTCGTCACCGACGACATCGGCCGCTTCTGGGCCACCTATGACGCGGTGCGCGCCGAGCCCGACGTTGAACGCCAGGCCGCACTCGTGCAGGAGCGCTACATCGATCCAGGCAGCCCCGGCCTGCATGCGCTGATGCAGGTCCGCAACTATAACGCCCGCGAATACGCCGAGGCCATGCGCGCGTGGCCGCGCTTCTGGACGTCGGTTCGGCCGTTGACCGCCAACGCGCAGCAGGCCAGCGCCACACTGGAACGGGATCTTTCCAAATTCCGGGCGCTCTACCCGGCTTTGCGTCCGGCCACCATCACCTACGCAGTCGGTGTGCTGCGCACCGGCGGCACCACGCTGGGTGACAAGGTGCTGATCGGTGCCGAGATGGCGCTGGGCGATGAGCGCGTGGACGTGAGCGAACTGCCGGAGAAGATGCGCGACCGCCTGCGGATCTTCTACGACAGCCGGCCGGGCGCGAACAACGCGCAGAACAACCTGCACGAGTACGTGCACACGCAGCAGCGCGAGACCACCGGCAGCCTGGCCCAGTACGCGGTGCGCGAGGGTGTTGCCGAGTACGTGGCCGAACGGCTGAGTGGGCGTCGGCCGGCGCTTCCGCTGTACAGCTACGGGCCCGCGCATGAGGCGGACATCCGCACGCGTTTCATTGCCGAGATGGACGGGGGTAACCTCGACAACTGGATCTACAACAGCGCCCGCAATCCATTCGGGGTGAGTGATGTGGGGTACTACGCTGGGTACCGTATCGCGCAGGAGTACATGCGCCAGCAGGCCGACGAGAAGGCCGGTATCGCGCGGATGATTGAGTTGGACTATGCCGATCCGAAGGCGGTGCGGGCGTTTATTGACGCGTCGGGATGGTTGCAGCAGCGGTAGCGCCTGGCCATGCCTTGCGGGCCAGGGGGTGCGAACCAAGGTTCGCACCCACCGAGGGAGCGGTTGGCACACACCAGGTCCATCGGGTTCGCACCCACAGGGAAGCCGGCCAGCGGCCGGCTCTACCGAGCGATCAGGCGTACAGCGTCGGGTCCGGCACGCCGGCCTCGGTGAAGCCCTGCGCGCGCAGGCGGCAGGCGTCGCAGTGGCCGCAGGCGGCGCCGTTGGCGTCGGCGTTGTAGCAGGACACGGTCAGGCCGAAGTCCACGCCCAGGCGCACGCCTTCGCTGACGATCTGGCCCTTGCTGAGGAACTGCAGCGGCGCGTGCACCTTGATGCCCGCACCTTCCACGCCCGACTTGGTGGCCAGGTTGGCCAGTGTCTGGAATGCAGCCACGAACTCGGGGCGGCAGTCCGGGTAGCCGGAGTAGTCCACGGCGTTGACGCCGCAGAAGATGTCATTGGCACCGAGCACTTCGGCCCAGCCCAGCGCCAGCGACAGCATGATGGTGTTGCGCGCCGGCACGTAGGTGACCGGGATGCCGGCGCCACCGGCCTCGGGTACGTCGATGTCGTCGGTCAGTGCCGAGCCGCCGATGCTGCGCAGGTCCACGTCCACGGTCTTGTGCGCGACCACGCCCTGGGCCTTGGCCACGCGGGCGGCGGCATCCAGTTCGGAGGTGTGGCGCTGGCCATAGCGCACGCTCAGGGCATGCACGGCGAAGCCCTGTTCCTGGGCCATGGCGATGACGGCGGCTGAATCCATGCCGCCGGAGAGAAGCACGACTGCCTTCTTCATGGGAAAAACATCCGGTTGGGAGGGGAAAGCCAGCACGCTGTCCCGCGCCGGAGCTACATCAGGGAACGCTGCGCAGGCTCATCGGCCCGGCTCGTCGTTCCACAGGATTTTATGCAACTGCATCTGGAAGCGCACCGGCAACCGGTCTTCAACGATCCAGTCGGCCAGCTGCCGCGCGGTGATCTCGCCCTTGCTGGGCGAGAAGAACACCGTGCAGCGCTTGACCAGATCGTGCTCGGCCAGCAGGGACTTGGCCCAGTCGTAATCCTCGCGGCTGCAGATGACGAACTTGATCTGGTCGCGGGCGGTCAGCAGCGGCAGGTTTTCCCACCGGTTGCGCGCCACTTCGGCCGAGCCCGGGGTCTTGATGTCGACCACGCGCGATACGCGCGGGTCCACCGCGCTGACGTCCAGCGCGCCGGAGGTTTCCAGGGAAACGTCCATGCCGGCATCGCAGAGCTTCTGCAGCAGCACCAGGCAGCGCTTCTGCGCCAGCGGCTCGCCGCCCGTCACGCAGACGTGGCGCACGCCCTGGGCCAGCACCTCGGCCACGATGTCGTCGATGTCCCACCAGGTGCCGCCATGGAAGGCATAGGCGGTGTCGCAGTACTGGCAGCGCAGCGGGCAGCCGGTCAGGCGCACGAACACGGTCGGCCAGCCGGCGGTATCGGCTTCGCCCTGCAGCGAGGTGAAGATCTCGGTGATCTTCAGGCGTGGCAGCGGCGACTGCACGATCTCACTGGGGGTGGCGGCGGCGCTGGACGGGGTAACGGCGGTCATGGCGGGGAGTTCTTGGTGGGACACGTGGCGGGTGGGCTACCGTGGCCGGTAACGAAAGCAGCCGAGCATGGCTCGGCTCTACAACAGCAACCGGACGGGTTTGCCGGTCCGGAAACGAAAGCAGCCGAGCATGGGCTCGGCTCTACAGGGCACCCATTGTACGCCCGGTCAGCGGATCAGCGGATCTGCTTGCCGAGGCGGATGGACTGCAGACGGTCCTGCGCGGTGCGCGCGGCGTCCGAGCCCGGGTACTGCGCCACGACGGTCTCCAGCGTCTGCTGGGCCTGGTCGACCTTGCCCTCGCCGTATTGCGAGAGGCCGACCTTGAGCAGGCCGCCAGCGGCCTTGTCGTGGGTCGGATAGCGCGAGAGCAGTTCGCGGAACTGGGTCTCGGCCATCGGGAAATTGCGGGTGGCGTAGTAGCTCTCGCCCAGCCAGTACAGCGCGTTCGGCGCGTAGACGCCGTTCGGATACAACTGCAGGAAGCTCAGGAACAGCTGCGCCGAGTCATCGTACTTGCCGGCCTTCAGCGAATCGAAGGCGACGTTGTAGGAGGTGCGCTCGTCGCCGGTGGCGGCAAGGCTGCCGGCATCACCATGGACGGAAGGCGGCCGCTCGGAAGTGGCCGCCGCTGCGGGTTTTGCCGGAGCCGGTGCGGCCTTCGGCGCGCTCGCCGGAACGGGCGGCAGGGCCGGGGCGGCATTGCCCCCTTCCAACCGGTTCAGGCGGCTGTCCAGATCCAGGTACTGGTCCTGGGCGGACTGCTTGAGCTGGGCGTTGTCGTGCTGCAACTGCTCGATCGAGGCCTGCAGGCTGGTGACCTGCTGCCGCAGCTGATTGATCTGGTTCAACAGGTCCTGGTTGGCACTGTTGTTGTACATCTGCTGCTCGATCGCGCCAACGCGGTCGGCCAGGCTCTGTCGCTGTGCATGCGCCGGTGCGGCAGCCACGAGGGCTGCCGCAACGACCAGCATCAGTTTGATGCCAATGCGCATGGATTACTGCGCGGTGTAGACGATTTCGACGCGACGGTTCTGCGACCAGCAGGACTCGTTCGACTCGGTGCAGACCGGACGCTCTTCACCGTAGGACACGACGGTCAGCTGCGAAGCCGAGCCACCGTTGGCCTGCAGGGCCGAGTTGACGCCGTTGCCACGACGCTCACCCAGGGCCTGGTTGTACGCGCGCGAACCGCGCTCGTCGGTGTGGCCCTGCAGGGTGATGCGCGAGGACGGACGGTCACGCAGGTACTTGGCGTGGCAAGCCATGATGGCCTGGAATTCCGGCTTCACGTCTTCCTTGTCCAGGTCGAAGTAGACAACGCGCTGGCGCAGGCAAGCGTCGGTGTCCAGGTCGCCCGGGCCGTACAGGCCGGAGGTCGACGGACCGGTCGGGGTGGTGGTCGAGGTGCCGGTGTCAACCGGGGCTGCCGGCTCTTCCTTCACCTTCTTCGAGCAACCGGCCAGGACGGCCACAGACAGCAGGGAAACAAGCAGAACGCGGGTGGACTTGTTCATGGCGATACCTTTGTGGCTCCTAGGCCGATGAGGGGTTCAAGACAGCGAAAATATTAACACTCTTTTAGCGCTGGGTACGGTATGGGGACCATGCCGGCTCGCGCACATCACCATCGGCCAGGACCAGGCGCTGGCGAACCCGCGCATCGGCCGAAACGGCATACAACACACCACGGCCACCTTCGCGGGCGGCGTACAGCACCATGCTTGCGTTGGGCGCAAAGCTGGGCGATTCATCCAGCGACCCCGGGGACAGCGTGCTCCAGCGGGGCGAACCCAGCGAGCTGTCCATCATCGCGATCTTGTAGCTGTTGCCCGAGCCCTGGGCGACGGCGATCTTCTTGCCATCGTAGGACACCGAGGGCTTGGCGTTGTAGTTGCCCTGGAAGGTCACGCGCTCGGCGCTGCCGCCGCCCGCACCGACCTTGTAGACCTGCGGACGGCCGCCGCGGTCGGAGGTGAAGTACACCGCGCTGCCGTCCGGCGCCCAGGTCGGCTCGGTATCGATGGCGAAGTGGTTGGTCAGCTGGGTCAGCTGCTTGCTGCCCAGGTCCATCACGTAGATTTCCGGGTTGCCCGAACGCGACAGGGTCAGGGCCAGCTTGCGGCCGTCCGGCGAGAACGCCGGAGCGCTGTTGATGCCACGGAAGCTGGTGACCAGCTCGCGCGCACCGGTGCCGATGTTCTGGATGTAGATGGCCGAATTGCCACGCTCGAAGCTGACGTAGGCCAGCTTGCTGCCATCCGGGCTCCACGACGGCGACAGCAGCGGCTCGGCCGAGCGCACGATGGTCTGCGGGTTGAAGCCGTCGGAATCGGCCACCATCAGCGCGTAGCGCATGGCATCACCCTTGCCGCTGGCGGTCACGTAGGCGATGCGGGTCCAGAAGGCGCCGCGCACACCGGTGATCTTCTCGTAGATGGCGTCGGCCATCTGGTGGGCGACGTCGCGCATGGCATTGCCACGGGCGGTCATCGCCAGGCCCAGCAGGCGCTCGCCCTTGGGCACGTCGAACAGTTCGTACTCGACGCGGTAGGCACCGGCACCGGCGTCGAGCACGCGGCCGACCACGATGTAGTTCTGCTTCAGCGCGCGCCAGGTGGCGAACTGGATGTCGCCGCCGCGCACCGGCTTCTCGACGATCTGCGCTTCCGGCAGCGTGCGGAACTGGCCCGAACGCTCCAGGTCGGCACGGACCACGCCAGCGACGTCGGTCTGCGGTGCAGCCGCCGAACCCTGGTAGGGCATCGGCACGATGGTGATCGGCAGCGCGGAGGCATTGCCGCCGATGATGTCGATATCCAGCCCCTTCTGCTGCGCGACGGCAGCAAAGGGCAGCAACAGGGCCGCAAACACGGCAAGCCAGCGAGGCATCTTTTTCATGGAGCGCTCAATAGGGGGAAACCGGAACGAGGGATAGCAAAGCGGGAGTGAACCGCTTCGCAATCATGAACCAAGGGTACGTGAATTCCGGGTCAGTTCCAGCCCGTCCTCTCACGCACCGTTAACGTCGTGGCTAACATCGCACCGTCTGCCCCGGTCACGCCGCCCTGCAGGACGGTGTTCGACAGCAGCCCACAGCCTGCCCGGTCGAAACCAGACCTGCCAGAGGCGAGCGCGACATCCGTGGGCGCAGGTGGCCCGGAAGCCACCCTGCCCTGCCCGCCTCAGCGATCCTGGGCGGTAAAGGTGAAGTTGAGCGTGCGCGCGAATACCGACTCGAAGCCGCGGTACGGCAGCGGCTGCGCATTGAGCACGGCGGCCTCGATCGAACGCTTGCCGGCCTCGTCGTACGGGCAGTTCGGGCTGACCTTGGCCTGCATCACCGTGCCACCCGGAATCTGGGTGATGGTGATCTGGCAACGCTGACCCAGCGGCACCGTATCCGGGCGCACCCACTGCGACAGCACCTTGGCCTGGATCGCGGCAGCGTACTTGGCCGATAGATCGTCGCTGTTACCGCCACCACCGGCGGCTGGCTGGGATGCACCGCTGGCACCGGCGGCGGCACTGCCGGCGGCATTGCGCGCGGCGGCGACCTCGCGCAGCTTCCGCTCGGCCAGCTTGGCTTCCTTCTCGGCCTGCTCGCGGCGGGCACGGATCTCGGCGATCTTCTTCTGCTTCTCGGCCTCGGCCTTGTCAGCGGCCACGCGTTCCTGCTCGGCCTGCTTCTTCTTGGCGTCCGCTTCCTGCTGCTTGGCCAGGCGCAGCTTCTGCTCCGCTTCTTCCTGGCGCTTGCGTTCGGTCAGGTCGATCTGCTCCTGGCGGCGCTTGGCTTCCTGCTCCTGCTTGGCCTTCTCCTGCGAGATGGCCAGCGCGCTCACTGCTTCCTGGTCCTTGGTGTCCGGCTGTGCGACGCGCTCCTGCGCCTGTTGCTGCTGGGGCGTGGGAGCGTCCTGCGGGCGCGGTTCGGGAATCGGCTGCGGCGGCGGAATGGTGTCTTCCGGTACGGGGATCGGTTCGGCCACCGGCGGCGGCAGGTCCTCCAGCTTCTCCGACTGGCGCAGGGCCTGGCGCGCGGCGGAGGCCTCCGACGCAGACAGCGCCAGGCTGGCCTCGACCGAGGGATCGCCTGCGGCGGCGTCGGTGTTGCGCTCGGGCGACCAGAACCAGGCCACGATGAAGACCAGCGCGACCAGCAGGTGCACCAGCAACGCCAGCGCCAGGGGCAGGCCCCAGCCGGGTTCGCGCTGCTGTGGAGGTGGCAGGGCGTCAGCGTGCATCGGTGGCCAGGCCTACCTTGTCTACCTTGGCGCGCTTGATCACATCCATCGCAGCGATGACCTTTTCATAGGCCACGGCACGGTCGGCGGCGACGATCACACGCACGCCCTTGTCCTGGGCGGCGATGCCGGCCAGGCGGCCTTCCAGTTCCTCGGCCGACACGGCGGTCGGTTCCTTGGCGTCGGGCAGCTTCAGGCTGAGCTGGCCGTCCTGGCGCACCGAGACGATCACCGGGTCCTGCTTGCTCTCCAGCGCCTTGGCGTTGGATTGCGGCAGGTCGACGTCGAAGCTCAGCGTGAGCAGCGGCGCGGTGACCATGAAGATGATCAGCAGCACCAGCATGACGTCGATGTAGGGAACGACGTTGATTTCCGATTTCAGCTTGCGGCGCTTGCGGCGACCGATGGCAGCGGACATGGCTTGGACTCCCGGGTCAGGCGCTTACTCGTCGCCAGCGCTCTGGCGCTGCAGGATGGAGCTGAACTCTTCGGCAAAGGTCTCGAACCGCACCGACATGCGCTCTACGCGGGTGGTGAAGCGGTTGTAGGCCCACACTGCCGGAATCGCCACGAACAGGCCGATCGCGGTGGCGAACAGGGCTTCGGAGATGCCCGGAGCGACGGCGGCGATGCCGGCCTGCGCGCCGCTGCTGATCATGTCGTGCATGGTCACCATGATGCCGAACACGGTGCCGACCAGTCCCACGTACGGCGCGGTCGAGCCGATGTTGGCCAGCAGCTCCAGGTTGCGCTCGAGCTGGTCCACTTCGCGGGTGTAGGTGGTGCGCATGGCACGCTGCGCGCCTTCCAGCTGCGCGCGGCCATCCAGGCGACGCTTGTCGCGCAGGCGGGTGTACTCGCGGAAACCGGCTTCGAAGATGGCTTCCAGGCCGCCGACATTGCGGCTGCGGTCGGTGGCCGAGCTGTACAGCTTGCCCAGGTCCGCACCGGACCAGAAGCGGTTCTCGAACTCGTCGGCTTCACGGGTGGCCTGCTTGAACACGCGGGCCTTGCGGAAAATGATCACCCAGCTGACGAACGAGCCGACCAGCAGCAGCAGCACGATGATCTTCACCGGCAGGCTGGCCTTGGCCATCAGTTCGAGGTAGTTGATGCCGCCGCCGGTGGTGGCCTGGGCAAGGGTCTGTGTCGCGGCGTTGCTGACGTCGGCCGGCAGTGCCTCGGTGACCGTGGCCTGCAGGGCCAGGAGCGTTGCGATCATCCGTTGTTCCTCAGTGTTCGGATTCGGGGTGGAGGTGGGGTTGCAGCACGGCAAGGACGGCCTCGTCCATGCCACGCGGGCGGAAACTGGCCGCTTCCAGTGCGGCGATGCGGACCTGCGCCGACAGCAGCAGTTCGCCGTCGCGCAGGATCTGCTGGTCGAAGACCATGCTGGCCTTCTTCAGCTGGACCAGGCGGGCACTCACCTGCAGGGTGTCATCCAGCCGTGCCGGCCTGATGAAATCCATCTGCATCGAGCGCACCGCGAAGACCATCCCATGCTCGGCGCGCATGCGCTCCTGGCCGTAGCCCAGCGCACGCATCCATTCGGTCCGGGCCCGTTCCATGAAGGCCACGTAGCGGGCGTGGTAAACCACGCCACCTGCGTCGGTATCTTCCCAGTAAATGCGTGTCGGCCAACTGAATCGGGGCTCAACCGACATCGGGAACCTCCGCGAACAGGTCCTGCGGCGGGTTCTTCGGCTTCAGGCCCATGTGCCGGTAGGCCTTGTGGGTGGCCATGCGGCCGCGCGCGGTACGCACCAGGAAGCCCTGCTGGATGAGGTACGGTTCAACCACGTCTTCCAGCGTACCGCGCTCTTCGGACAGCGCTGCCGCCAGCGATTCGATGCCGACCGGGCCGCCATCGAAGTAGTCGACCATGGTCTTCAGCAGGCGCCGGTCAAGCTCGTCGAAGCCCTCCGGGTCGACCTTGAGCATCTTCATCGCAGCCTGGGCCACGGCCTCGTCGATGTGGCCGCCGGCCTTCACCTGCGCGTAGTCGCGCACGCGGCGCAGCAGGCGGTTGGCGATACGCGGGGTACCACGCGCGCGGCGCGCGATCTCCCCTGCCCCGTCGGCGGTGCAGTCGATGGCCAGGATGGCCGCCGAACGGCGCACGATGCGGGTCAGCTCCTCGACGCTGTAGAACTCCAGGCGCTGGACGATGCCGAAGCGGTCGCGCAGCGGCGCGGTCAGCAGGCCGGCACGGGTGGTGGCACCGATCAGGGTGAACGGCGGCAGGTCGATCTTGATCGAGCGGGCGGCGGGGCCTTCGCCGATCATGATGTCGATCTGGAAATCTTCCATCGCCGGGTACAGCACTTCCTCGACCACCGGCGACAGGCGATGGATCTCGTCGATGAAGAGCACATCGTGCGGCTGCAGGTTGGTCAGCAGCGCGGCGAGGTCGCCGGCCTTCTCGATCACCGGGCCGGAGGTCACGCGCAGGGCCACGCCCAGTTCGTTGGCGATGACGTGGCTGAGGGTGGTCTTGCCCAGGCCCGGCGGCCCGAAGATCAGTACGTGGTCGAGCGCGTCGCCACGCCCCTTGGCCGCCTGGATGTAGATCTCCATCTGCTCGCGCACCGGCACCTGGCCGAGGTAGTCGGCAAGGCGCTTGGGGCGGATGCTGGCGTCGGCGGCGTCATCCTCGCGGGTGGCGCCGGCGCCGATGATGCGGTCGTCGGTCATGTGCTGATTATGCGGCAAAAGTACGGGTTTCGGCCGGGCTGCGCCCGGCACCCGCAGAGGCAACGTCAACATCCAGAGCAACAGCCGAAGCGGTCTTCCTGGGGATTGGCGGGGTGGGTCCGGTTGCGGGGGACGCCGTAAACCCATCCATGGGGGCTTGGTCGCGGCATCCATGCCGCTCACACCCCCTCAACCGGACCCACTCCCGCCTTCGACAGATCGCCGCAGTCTGTCTGGATGGCGTGGCCTGCTCTGCCTGCTCCTGGCGGGTGTCGACCTTGGTCGACACGGTATGGCCTGCTCTTGGTGGGTGTCGACCTTGGTCGACACGGCAGGTTGGATGGATCGACGGTGGAGATTAAATCTCCACCTGCGCGCCGAGTTCCACCAGCCGGTTACCCGGAATCCGGAAGAAGCCGGTCGCCGGCGCGGCATTCCGGTGCATCAGCGCGAACAGCTTGTCGCGCCAGATCGGCATGCCGCGGTTGGCGGTGGCCACGATGGTCTCGCGGCTGGCGAAGAAGGTGGTGTCCATCGGGTCGAAGTAGATGCCACCGTGGTCGCACGAGCGCATCAGCGCCAGTGGGACGTCCGGGGTCTCCATGAAGCCGAAGCGCACATAGACCCGGTAGAACTCGTCGCCCACCGATTCGATCTTCAGTCGCTGCCCTTCCATCGCATACGGAATCGGCAGGGTTTCCACGTGCAGGAACACGTTGCGCTCGTGCAGCACCTTGTTGTGCTTGAGGTTGTGCATCAGCGCATGCGGGGCCACGGTCGGGTCGGCGGTGAGGAATACCGCAGTGCCCGGCACACGTACCGGCGGTGCCAGCATCAGGCCCGGCAGGAAGGTATCCAGGCGGATGCCGTCCTTGCGGATCTCATCGCGCAGCAGCTCGCGGCCACGGCGCCAGGTGCGCATCATGGTGAACAGGAAGATGCCCAGCACCACCGGGAACCAAGCGCCCTGCAGCAGCTTGGCACCGTTGGCGATGACGAAGCCGAGGTCGATGATGAAGAACACCACGCACAGCGGCAGGATCCACTTGCGTGCCTTCGGCCACAGCGAGCGGGCGACCAGGGCCAGCAGCAGAGTGTCGATCAGCATGGTGGCCGACACCGAGATGCCGTAGGCCACCGCCAGGTTGGACGAGCTGCGGAAGGCCAGCACCAGGCCGATCACCATCACCGCGATGCCCCAGTTGATGCCCGGGATGTAGATCTGGCCGATGGTGTCGTGCGAGGTGTGCTTGATGCGCATGCGCGGGATGTAGCCCAGCTGCATGGCCTGGCGCGAGACCGAGAACGCACCGGTGATGACCGACTGCGAGGCGATCACCGCGGCCATGGTGGCCAGGATGATCATCGGATACAGCGCCCACGGCGGCACCGCCTCGAAGAAGGGGTTCTTCAGCGCCTCTGGATGGTTGAGCACCAGTGCGCCCTGCCCCAGGTAGTTCAGCACCAGGCACGGCAGGACGAAGAAATACCAGGCGTGGCGGATCGGCTTGGCACCGAAGTGGCCCATGTCGGCGTACAGCGCCTCGCCACCAGTCACTGCCAGCACCACTGCGCCGAGGATGAAGATGCCGTGCCAGCTGTGCTCCATGAAGAAGCGGATCGCCCACCAGGGGTTGAAGGCCTTCAGCACTTCCGGCGCGTCGACGATGTTGTAGATACCGATCGCGGCCAGCGAAATGAACCAGACCGACGTGATGGGGCCGAAGGCCTTGCCAATCTTCTCGGTACCGAAGCGCTGCGCAGCAAACACCATCAGCAGCACCACCACCGTGATCGGCACGATGAAGGCATGCAGGCCCGGCGCGGCCACCTCCAGG
Source organism: Stenotrophomonas geniculata (assembly GCF_034508895.1). Classification (NCBI taxonomy): domain Bacteria; kingdom Pseudomonadati; phylum Pseudomonadota; class Gammaproteobacteria; order Lysobacterales; family Lysobacteraceae; genus Stenotrophomonas; species Stenotrophomonas geniculata. The sequence goes on along the minus strand of NZ_CP140571.1, from coordinate 2,935,765 downwards.
CCTTCGACGGCACCCAGCACCGAAATCGCCGGCGTGATCACGCCGTCGCCGAAGAACAGCGAGGCACCGAAAATGCCGAGGATGCCCACCACATAAGCCGAGCGCGAACCGTTGCGCAGCGTGCGCTGGGTCAGCGCCATCAGCGCCATGATGCCGCCCTCGCCGTCGTTGTCGGCGCGCATGATGATGGTCACGTACTTCAGCGTGACCACGATGTTCAGTGCCCAGAAGGCCAGCGACAGCACGCCCAGCACGGTATCGTGGTCGCTGTTGAGCCCGTAGTGCGGCGAGAACGCCTCCTTCAGGGTGTACAGCGGGCTGGTACCGATATCGCCGAAGACCACGCCGATCGCACCGATGATCAGCGCCATGCCTCCGGCGGGAGGGGCGTGACCATGGCCGCCTGGGGCGGCGGCGTGCGGGGTTTGACTGCTGGACATGGGACTCCTGGCGAAGCTCAGGCGGTGGGTTGGGGGAAAGAAAGGCAGGTCAGCGCAGCGCCGACTGCAGCGCCTTGCGGATCACGGTGGCCACTTCGTCGCCCTCATTGAAGGCGTCGCGGGCCATGCGCGCGGCTTCGGCCGGCTTGTAGCCCAGCTGCTGCAACGCCACGGTCGCATCGGACAGCGGGTCGGCCGGGGCCGGGCCACTGCCGGTGGGCAGCGCGCCGCCGGCACCGAACTGGGCGGCGCGGTCACGCAGCTCCAGCACCATGCGCTCGGCGGTCTTCTTGCCGATGCCCGGAATACGGGTCAGCGCGGTGATGTCACCGGCCTGGACCATGCGCGCGAACTCCTCGACGGTGACGCCGGACAGCACGGCCAGCGCGATCTTCGCGCCGATGCCACTGACCTTCTGCACGTCGCGGAACAGGCGCCGCTCGCCCTCGCGCAGGAAGCCGTACAGCGAGACGCTGTCTTCCTTCTGCGCGTAATGGGTGTACAGGGTGACCTCGCGGCCGAGCTCGGGCAGGTCATAGAAGGTGCTCATCGGCGCCTCCAGCTCGTAGCCCACTCCGTTCACGTCCACCACCAGCCACGGCGGCGCCTTGTAGGCGACGATGCCGCGCAGTCGACCTATCATTGCGTGCAGCTCCTCATTTGCGGCCCCACGCCTGGCGGGCACTGAGCCCCAGGCGGTTGGCCGTTGCCCTTACGTGGGCATGGGTGATCGCCACCGCCAACGCGTCGGCCGCGTCGGCCTGCAGCTTGGTTTTCAGGTTGAGCATGAGCCCGACCATGTGTTGAACCTGTTGCTTTTCGGCGCCACCACGACCGACCACCGCCAGCTTGATCTCGCTGGCGGCATATTCATGCACCGGCAGGTCGCGCAGCACCACGGCGGAAATCGCCGCGCCACGGGCCTGGCCCAGCTTCAGTGCTGAATCGGGGTTGCGGGCCATGAACACGCGTTCGATGGCCACTTCCTGCGGCTGGTACTCGCGGCACAGGTCGGCCAGGCCCAGCACCAGCAGCTTCATGCGCTGCGGGAAATCGTCGGCGCCCAGCAGCACCAGCGGCTGGTGATGCACGTGGCTGACCTTTCCGGTGGCGTCGACATCAATGATGCCGACCCCGGTCCGCTGCGAACCGGGATCGATGCCGAGGATGCGGGTCATGCGGCACTCCTGGCGGGGCGGAACGGGAGGCGCTGGCAGGCGTATGGGCTCATGACTGTCCGCGGTGACCGTTCAACGGCCCGCGCCCAGGCCGTCGAAGACGGCTCAGGCGTAGGCGTCGGCGCCGAGTTCGGCGTTGGAGTACACGTCCTGCACGTCGTCCAGGTCTTCCAGCATGTCCAGCAGCTTCTTGACCTGCAGGGCGACGTCGCCTTCGACCTTGATGTCGTTGTCGGCGCGGAAGGTGATCTCGGCGTGGTCGGCGACATGGCCCGCAGCGGTCATTGCATCCTTGACCGCGTTGAACGCGTCAGGGCTGGTGACCACATCGATCGAGCCATCGTCCGGATAGACCACGATGTCATCGGCGCCGGCCTCGATGGCCGCCTCGGTGATGGCTTCCTCGTCGACGCCCGGGGCGAAGCTGAGCACGCCCAGGCGCTTGAACATGAAGGCCACCGAGCCTTCGGTGCCCATGTTGCCGCCGCACTTGCTGAACGCATGGCGGACATCGGCCACGGTGCGCACGCGGTTGTCGGTCAGGCAGTCGACGATCACGGCCACGCCGCCCGGGGCATAGCCCTCGTAGCGGATTTCCTCGTAATCGACGCCTTCCAGTTCACCGGTGGCCTTCTTGATGGCGCGCTCGATCACGTCCTTGGACATGTTCACGGCCAGGCCCTTGTCCATCGCCACGCGCAGGCGCGGGTTGTTGTTGGGGTCGCCTCCACCGCCGCGCGCGGCAACGCCGATCTCACGGATGATCTTGGTGAAAATCTTGCCGCGCTTCGCGTCGGACGCGTTCTTGCGGGCTTCGATGGAGGGGCCTCTACCCATGGGTGCTACCGTCTGGCTGCTTCAGGATCAAGGCGCGGATTCTACCTGATCGGGCGCTGCAACCGTGTCTAGGCCCGTATTGTTGTAGAGCCGAGCCCATGCTCGGCTCAATGGGCCCGACGGAATGCAGCCGAGCGTGGGCTCGGCTCTACAGAACGGTCCCACCGCCGGGCCTTACGCGGCCGCCGCGTCGCGGCTGTGGTCGAACTGGCCGTGGCGCAGGAAATGGGCGGTCTGCCGTGCGGCGTCGGGCGACACCACCAGGCCACTGTGGCTGGTGCGGACCACGCAATGGTCGGCCAGACCCGGCAGGCGCGTCTCAGCCAGGGCCACGGTGCCGTCGGAGGCATCGTCGATGGCCCCCAGCAAGCTGCCCAGCCCATGCGGCACCGAACCGGCGATCAGGCCAACCTCGGCCCTGCCCTGCCAGTCCGGCAGGCCATCCAGCAGCAGGTCGCTGCTGCGCCCCAACGCGAGGCCCCAGCCGTGCTCGGACAACGAACGCGCAGTGCCACTGCCGCGCAGCGGCGAGCCCAGGCAGACCACGCGCTGCACATCCAGCTGCGGCTGGCGGCGCAAGGCCTCCAGCGCCAGCAATCCCCCCAGGCTGTGTCCGACCAGCGACAACGGGCCGGCATCGGTCAGCCGCTCCAGCAGCTGCGGCACGGCCACGTCGGGACCACCGAATACCGAGGAATAGCCGAACGCGTGCACCTGGAAACCACGTGCGCGCAGGCGCCAGGCCAGCGGCCCGACCCAGGCACGGGCGTTCCAGATGCCATGCAGCAGCAATACGGGGGGAGTCATGCAAACAGCCTGGCGGTCAGCGGGGCGGGAACGTACGGTGATTGAACACGCGCGCGCAGCAAGCGGCGGTGAACGTCAGGCTGCGCGCGGTGTGCGGCGCAGGATGAATTCAAGATCGTGGGTGTCGCCGACCGGGAACAGATATTCGCCCGCCTTCTCGAATCCATAGCGGGCGTAGAAGCGCTGTGCGCCGAAGTTCTCCGACCACACGCCCAGCCACAGCGTGCGCGGGCCTTCGTGCTCCAGCCAGGCCAGCGCGGTTTCCAGCAGGCGGCTGCCCCAGCCACAGTTCTGCTGGGCCTTGATCAGGTACAGGCGCTTGAGTTCGCCGTCACCGGGTTTCACCTCGGGATGCGGCAGGCCGCAGGGGCCGGCGGCGGCATGACCGACCGCCTCCCCGTCCAGCTCCAGCAGCCACACCGCGTAGTCGGGGTGGGCCAGGATCACGCGCTGGCGCTCGACCGTGTAGGCCTCCTCAAGGAAGGCCTGCAGGTCCTGCGGCGGATACAGATGGCCGAAGGTTTCGGTGAACGTGCGGGCAGCCAGCGCCGACAGGGTCGGCGCGTCGTCCACAGTGGCGCGGCGGATCGAATACATGCAGGAAGTTGACGTCAGGGCGAAGGGCGGGTCAAGCCTTTTCAGGCGACTCCGCTTCTTCTTCCTCGTCCTCTTCCTCGTATTCCTCTTCGTCCTCGTCCTCTTCTTCCTCGCCTTCCTCGTCCTCGTCGTACTCTTCCTCTTCCTCTTCGTCGTCCTCATAATCCTCGACGCCGAAGTCTTCACCGTCCCAACGGCCTTCGCCGTCGGCGACGAAGGTCAGGGCCATCGCCGCCGGGTTGGTACCCACACGAACCAGCCAACCGCCGAACACGCGTGCACGCTCGGTGACCAGATTGGTCTCAGCGCCTTCATTGCCCAGCTTTTCCCACTCCAGCGAAAACGCGAACTCGGTCATTGCCTGGATCTCCTGATCAGTTGGTCTTGGGGCGAACCTGGATGTGCACTTCGGCCAGCTGCGCGTCGACGATCGGCGACGGCGCGTCGGTCATCAGATCCTGTGCACCGGTGGTCTTCGGGAACGGGATGACGTCGCGGATCGACTCGGTGCCGGCCATCAGCGCGGCGATGCGGTCGATGCCGAAGGCGATGCCACCGTGCGGCGGCGCGCCGTAGTTCAGCGCGTCGAGCAGGAAGCCGAACTTGGCGCGGGCTTCTTCGGCACCGATGCCGAGCAGCTCGAACACTGCGCTCTGCATGTCCGGACGGTGAATACGGATCGAACCACCGCCGATCTCATTGCCGTTGAGCACCATGTCGTAGCCGCGCGAGACGGCGGTACGGGCGTTGGCGCGCAGGTCGGCGATGTCGTCCACGGCCGGTGCGGTGAAGGGGTGATGCAGGGCGACGTAGCGCTGTTCTTCCTCGTCCCACTCGAACATCGGGAAGTCGGTGACCCACAGCGGTGCCCAGCCGTCGGCGACCAGGCCGAAGTCCTTGCCGGCCTTCAGGCGCAGCGCGCCCATGAAGTCGGAGACCTTGTTGTAGCCACCGGCACCGAAGAACACGATGTCGCCGTTGCCGGCGCCGACGTGCGCGACCAGCGCAGCGAAGGATTCCTCGCTGAAGAACTTCTGGATCGGCGAGCTGACTTCGCCGTTGTCGGCGATCTTGATGTAGGCCAGACCCTTGGCACCGTACTTGGCGGCATGCGCGGCGTACTCGTCGATCTGCTTGCGGCTGAGCGCTGCACCGCCCGGGATGCGCAGCGCGGCAACGCGGCCTTCGGCATCGTTGGCCGGGCCGGTGAACACGGCAAATTCGCTGTCCTTGACCAGCTCGGCCACGTCCATCAGTTCCAGCGCGATGCGCAGGTCCGGCTTGTCCGAACCGTAGCGACGCATCGCCTCGGCCCAGGTCATGCGCGGGAAGCTGGCGTCCAGCTGCACGTCCACCACTTCCTTGAAGATGGCGCGGATCATGTCTTCGACGAAGTCCTGCACGTCGCGCTCGCGGACGAAGGCGAATTCCATGTCCAGCTGGGTGAATTCCAGCTGGCGGTCGGCACGCAGGGCTTCGTCGCGGAAGCAGCGCGCGATCTGGTAGTAACGGTCGAAGCCGGCCACCATCAGGATCTGCTTGAACAGCTGCGGGCTCTGCGGCAGGGCGTAGAACTCGCCCGGGTGCATGCGCGCCGGCACCAGGAAGTCGCGGGCGCCTTCTGGGGTGGCCTTGGTCAGGATCGGGGTCTCGATGTCCTGGAAGCCCTTCTCGTCCAGGTGGCGGCGCAGGGCCTGCACCAGCTTGATGCGGGTGCGCTGCATGCGCTGCATCTCCGGGCGGCGCAGGTCCAGGTAGCGGTACTTCAGGCGGGTTTCTTCGCCCGGGTTCTCGTGGGCGTGGAACGGCAGCGGCGCGGCCTTGTTCAGCACGGTGATGGCAGTGGCGATCACTTCCACCTTGCCGGTGCGCATCTTGTCGTTCACCGCGTGGCGGGCACGCACCACGCCTTCCACCTGCAGCACGTCCTCATAGCCCAGCGACGCGGCCACGGCAAACACGTCGGCGTTGTCGACTTCCACGGTCACCTGCACGATGCCTTCATGATCTCGAAGATCGATGAAGCAGACGCCGCCCTGGTTACGGGCCACGTCGGTCCAGCCGGCGAGGGTGACAGTCTGGCCAATCAGGGTCTCATCGACCAGGCCGCAGAAGTGGGTACGCATGGGGGGAAGCTCCGCTGGAGAACGCCGGCACCGGATGGGGGCCGGAAAGCCTCGTATTCTGCGGCCGAGGCCCCGGCCGGGGCAAATCCGGCCAGTCACACCGGCTTGATCGCCCCCCTCCCTATAGTCGGGCACCTGCCACCGTATGGGATGCCGCCATGAAACCGCTGTCCCTGGCCAGCCTGGCCGTAACCCTCAGCCTGGGTGCCCTGGGTACCCTTGCCCTGCCCGCCCCTTCCGCGCATGCGCAGAGCGGCGTGGTCCGCTGCGAAAGCCAGAACAACCGCGAACGGGTCTGCAACACCGGCTGGCGCAATGCGCAGCTGGTGCGCCAGCTGTCCGGCTCGGACTGTGATGAAGGACGAACCTGGGGCAGCCGTAACGGCAGCATCTGGGTCACCAACGGCTGCCGAGCGGAGTTCGTCGAGGCCCGCGGTGGCTGGGGCGGCGGCAATGGCGGTGGCCGGGGCGGCAACAACGGCCGGCCCGGCGAGACCATCCGCTGCGAGAGCCAGAACAACCGTGAGCGCAGCTGCCCGGTCGGCTGGCGCAATGCCCGCCTGGTCCGCCAGCTGTCTGGCAGCCCCTGCAACGAAGGGCGTACCTGGGGCGTGCGCAATGGCGCGGTCTGGGTCAGTGGCGGTTGCCGTGCCGAATTCGCCGAAGCCCGTGGCTGGGGCGGTGGCGGCGGTGGCTGGGGCGGCGGAAACAGCAATTACACGGTGACCTGCAGCAGCAACAACAACCGCTCGCAGACCTGCGACTGGGATGAGCGCCAGGGCCGCCCGGTGCTGCAGCAGCAGCTGTCCGGCAGTGCCTGCCAGGAAGGCCGCAGCTGGGGCTACGCGCGTGGCCAGGTGTGGGTGAGCAACGGCTGCCGGGCACGTTTCGGCACGCGGTGAGGGGTAGCGCCGGGCCATGCCCGGCGAGCGCAGTGGCGCGGTCAACTGCAGAAAACCCGCCGGGCACGGCCCGGCGCTACCGGGCTGGCTGCGCGGCCTCATCACCCCAAGGCGGCGGCGGCAGGTCGACCGGCTTGCTCAGATCGAACTGCACGCGGAAGCGGCGGCCCTCCGGGCGCGTCAGCTCGTAGACGAACGTCTGGTCGGGATCGATTTCCATCGCCCAGGTGTTGTGCGTGGAGGCCAGCATGTCGGCGCGGCGGAACATCGCCACCGAATCGGCATCGGCCGGGAACTGCTGGCGCTCGGCAGTGCCCGGCGGCGTGCTGTCGCCACCGTACAGGGTGATCGCGTCGGGGCTGCCGTCTTCGTGGCGATGGTCGTGCTTCAGGCGCAGCCCGTTCGGCGTGCGGATCAGCACCCACGTACGCGAGTGGTCATCCCCCACGTGGAACGGGATGCGCAGCTCATGCGCCGGATCGGCGCAGCCGCGCACATGCATCACCAGGCGCTGCCCGGCGAACGGGTCCTTCCCTGTCGGCGCCGGCGTGTCCTCCACCACCTTGCCGGCGTAAGCCTGGCCGCAATGCGCGGCGATGGCGGCCATGAAGGCATCGGCCGGTGCGGTCGCCAGATCATGGGCGACCGTGTCGGAGCGCTGCGTACAGGCAGCAAGGCTGAGCAGGAGGACGGAAGCGGTGACGGCGGCAGGCAGTTTCATACCCCAACCCTAACGGCCATGGCCGAAGTGCGCAAACCGCACGCGCAGCATCCGCTCAGCGATCGAGGGCAGATGCCGCCGACAGTGTTTCTGTGGCTGCCACCGGCGCGGCTTCGCCTTCACCCGCAGGTTCCTGCTCGACCGGATCGACATCGAACGGGGTACGGAACACCAGCGACGGCAGCAGCGTGGTCAACGCCGCATACAGCAACAGCGCGCCGAACAGCACCGCCGGAATCTGGAAGCGCTCGCGCATGATCGCCGCCAGCACCAGGGTGAAGATGAGGGTCGGAGCCAACGCCAGCGAGACCCGCAGGCTGCTGCGGAAGCTCTCGCCGAACATGACCCGGCGCTGCAGCCAGACCACGCCGATGCGCAGCGGCAGCACCACCAGGGTGATCACGATGCCCAGCCCCAGGGCCTCGAAGCTGAGCGCTTCAGCGGGCACCTTGGTGCCGGCGTTGAAGAAGTAGAACGGCACGAAGAACGAGGCGAACAGGCGCAGCGCATGCAGGTTCTCGTGCGAGGCCAGCAACGGCATGCGCTGGTGCAGCAGGCGCGCGACCAGCCCGGCGATGAACGCGCCGACCAGGTAGTACACGCCCAGCAGGTAGGTGATGTAGGCCGCGACCATGCCCACCATCACCAGCAGCGAGAATTCCGAGCCCGGCGCGTGCGGCGCCACCCAACGGCCCAGGCCGATGAACAGCAGCGGCAGGCCGACCATCATCGCCAGCAGGGCCAGGCTGGACAGCGCCATATGCCCCGGATCGCCCGCCTGCAGCACGATGAACAACGCCGCCAGCGCCAGCAGTTCGCCGGCGATGGCCTTGCTGGTCACCCAGAACCGCTCGTCCTCGCTCAGGCCCAGCCGCGACAGCGAATCCATGATGAAACCGGTGGAGGGCGTCAGCAGCGCCAGGGCCAGCAGGCCGGCAGCCTGCCAGGGCAATCCCGCGTAGCGCCAGGCCAGCCAGCCTACGCCGAACAGCGTGCCGGTACGGATCACCAGATGCGCCAGCAGCGGCCACATGCCACGGCGCAGCGCCTGCAGGTCCACTTCCAGGCCGGCGAACAGGAACAGCGAGGAAATCCCCAGCGTGGCCAGCAGGCCGATCACCGCATCGTGGGCCTGGTCGCCCAGCCAGAGCATGCCGATGATGCCGAACAGCAGGCAGGTCAGGGGTGCGGGCAGGCTGAAGCGCTGCAGCGCGCGCGGGATCACCAGCAGCGCGAAGATCAGCAGCAGGTAGATCAACTCATGGCTCATCGGGGTCTTCCGTGGGGTTCGAACGCGCGCAGGATGCGCGCGCCGAACCGATCCGGCAAGCCACGTTTGAATGACCCCGGTTACCTCACCCAATCAGTCGATCGGCGATCCGGCCCACCTGGGTCAGCACCAGGGCGCGCTGCTCATTGCTGATCGCGCCGGTCTGCAGATAGGCGGTCAGCACCCACGGTGCGCCGCCCGCGCGCGGCCACAACACGGCGATGTCGTTGCGCGCGTCCTCGCCATTGCTGCCGGTCTTGTCGCCAACGCGCCAGCGCTTGCCGAGGCCCGCGCGCAGGCAGGCGTCGCCGGTCTCGTTGTCGATCAGCCAGTCGGCCAGCTGCTGCCGCGATGCCGGCTGCAGCACTGTCCCCAGCACCACACGCTGCAGCGAACCAGCCATCGCCGCCGGTGTGGTGGTGTCGCGCGGGTCGCCTTCGGCGAAGCTGTTCATTTCCGGCTCCAGCCGGTCGCTGCGGCTGACCGCATCACCGCTGGCGCGCAGGAACGCGGTCACCGCCGGCGGGCCACCGACCACGCCGAACAACAGGTTGGCGGCGGTGTTGTCGCTGGTGATGATCGTGGCCCGGCACAGGTCGCGCACGGTCATATCCTTGCCGGCATGACGGCGGGTGACCGGTGCGTGCGAGAGCAGGTCGGCCTCGCGCACCGGTACGCGCCGGTCGAGCAGCGCGGGTGCGCGCTCGGCCTGGCTGAGCACGGTCGCGGCCAGCATGCTCTTGAAGGTGCTGCACATCGGGAAGCGCTCGTCCTGGCGATGGCCGACGCGGCGACTGCTTGCGGTATCGAGCAGGGTCACGCCCAAGCGTCCTGCGCAGGCCTTTTCCAGCGCGGCGAAATCACCGGCGGCGTTGATGGCGGCATCTGTGGGTGCGCTGGCGGCGGCCTTGCCCGCTGCACGTGCCAGCAACGGCAGGGCAAGCGAAGAAGCAACAGCGGCACCACTGAACTGCAGGAATCGGCGACGGGCGAGCATGCGGGGGTTCTCCTGGGGACCGTTCGATTATTGGAACCCACGGCCAGGACGACCAGCGCGAAAATTCAGCACAAGCCATTAGATTTATTGATGCCTATTGCATCAATTCCTGCGATTAGCGGCCTTCCCTGCCCAGGCGTTAGGATCAGCCATCATCCAGGCTCACGACTCGACGATGCTGCATCCCACCCTGCCACTGAACGCGCTGCGCGCCTTCGAGGCCGCCGCCCGCCACCAGAACTTCACCCGTGCCGCGCTGGAGCTGTGTGTCAGCCAGGCCGCGCTGAGCCACCAGATCCGTGGGCTGGAGGACCGGCTCGGCATCCGCCTGTTCCACCGACTGCCTCGCGGCGTGGCGCTCACCGACGAAGGCGCGGCGCTGTATCCGGTGCTCAACGAATCGTTCGAGCGCATCTCCGCCAGCATTGCGCGCTATACCGGCGGGCCGGCCCGTGAAGTGCTGACGCTGGGCGTGGTCGGCACCTTCGCCACCGGCTGGCTGCTGCCACGGCTGGCCGCATTCGAGGCCGCGCACCCGGACATCGAGCTGCGCCTGCAGACCCACAACAACCGCATCGACCTGGCCGGCGAAGGCCTGGACCTGGCCATCCGGTTTGGTGATGGCGATTGGCAGGGCCAGGCCTGCACGGCGATCCTCGACGCGCCGTTCGCGCCGCTGTGCGCGCCGGCACTGGCGCGGCGGCTGAAACAGCCGCGCGACCTGGGCACGCTGCCGCTGCTGCGCTCCTACCGCAGCGACGAATGGCCGCGCTGGTTGCAGGCGGCAGGAGTGAGTGGCGTGGAAGCCCGCGGGCCGGTGTTTGATTCGTCATTGACAGTGGCGATGGCCGCGGTCGGCGGCGCCGGCGTGGCGCTGCTGCCGCTGCGCATGTTCGAGCAGGAGCTGGCCGAAGGTCGCCTGCTGCAGCCGTTCAGCACCACGCTGGAGCTGGGGCGCTACTGGCTGACGCGATTGCGCTCGCGCGCCGAGCGTGAACCGGCGAAGCGATTCCGCGAATGGCTGCAGGCGCAGGGATGAAACGCAGGCGACGTGGGTAGCGCCGGGCCATGCCCGGCGGCTTTTGCGATCCGTTGCGCTCGCCGGGCATGGCCCGGCGCTACCGATGGCATCAGGACTCCAGCAGTTCCATCCACGCTGCCTCAGCTTTTTCCAGCTGGGCGGCGGCGGTTTCGCGGTCACGGCCGATCACCGCCATGCGGGTGGCATCGGCGTAGTTGGCCGGGTCGGCCAACTGGCGGTCCAGCTCGGCCAGCGCGCCTTCCAGCTCGGCCACCTTGGCCTCGGCGGCGGCCAGCTTGTGCGGGTTCACCGGCTTTTTCTGCACCACCTGCGCCACCGGCGCGGTCTTGACCCCCACCGGCTCTTCCACCTGCTCCATGCGGGCCTTGGTGCCCTGTGCCTGCGGGCGGGTACGCAGCCACGCGGCGTAGGCATCCAGATCGCCGTCGAACGGCTCGACCACGCCATCAGCCACGCGCCAATAGGTATCGCAGACCAGGCCGATCAGGTGGCGGTCGTGCGAGACCATCACGATCGCGCCTTCGAAGGTGGCCAGTGCTTCGGCCAGCGCTTCGCGCATTTCCAGGTCAAGGTGGTTGGTCGGTTCGTCCAGCAGCAGCACGTTCGGCTGCTGCCAGGCGATCAGGGCCAGCGCCAGGCGTGCGCGCTCGCCACCGGAGAAACCATCGACCGGCTCGAACGCGCGGTCGCCCGGGAAATTCCACTTGCCAAGGAAATCGCGGAACGACTGGTTCGGCGCATCCGGGGCGATTTCGCGGAAGTGCTCCATCGGCGACTGGCCTTCGTGCAGCGACTCCACCGTGTGCTGGGCGAAGTAGCCGATCTTCAGGTCCGGATGCGCCATGCGCTCGCCGACGATCGGTGCCAGTTCGCCCACCAGGGTCTTCACCAGGGTGGTTTTACCCGCACCGTTCGGGCCGAGCAGGCCGATGCGCTGGCCCGCTTCCAGGCCGAAGCCGACGTTGTGCAGGATCACCGCATCCTTGCCGTAACCGGCCTCGACGTGGTTCAGGCGAATCAATGAGAACGGCAGCTTGGCCGGCGGCGCGAATTCGATGCGGAACTCGCGCTCGGCACGCACCGCTTCGGTACCGGCCAGCTTGGCCAGGCGCTTCATGCGGCTCTGCGCCTGCGCGGCCTTGCTGGCCTGCGCCTTGAAGCGGTCGATGAAGCTCTGCAGGTGGGCGCGCTCGGCCTGTTCCTTCTCGTGCGCGATCTGCTGCTGGCGCAGCTGTTCGGCGCGCTGGCGCTCGAAGTCGGTGTAGCCGCCCGGGTAGAGCTTGGCGCCGCCACCGTGCAGGTGCAGGGTGTGGGTGGCCACGTTGTCGAGGAACTCGCGGTCATGCGAGATCAGCAGCAGGGTGCCCGGGTACTTCAGCAGCCACTGCTCCAGCCAATACACCGCGTCCAGATCCAGGTGGTTGGTTGGTTCGTCCAGCAGCAGCAGGTCACTGGGCATCATCAGCGCGCGGGCCAGGTTCAGGCGCACGCGCCAGCCGCCGGAGAACGAGGACACCGCGCGATGGTGGGTCTCGGCCGGGAAGCCGAGGCCATGCAGCAGCTTGCCGGCGCGCGCTTCGGCGTCGTAGGCATTGAGCTCGGCCATCTTCGTGTGGGCTTCGGCCACCGCTTCCCAGTCTTCACGGGCGGTGGCCTCGGCCTCGGCGGCCAGCACCGCGGCCACTTCGATGTCGCCGCCCAGCACGAAGCTCAGCGCCGGGTCGGGCAGCGACGGGGTTTCCTGGGCAACGCTGGCGATGCGCACCTTGCCGGGCAGATCGACATCGCCCTTGTCCGCCTCCAGCTCGCCCTTCACCGCCGCGAACAGGCTGGACTTGCCAGCACCGTTGCGGCCGACCACACCCACCCGGTAACCGGCGTGCAGGGTCAGGTCGACATTGGACAACAGCAGCCGCTCGCCGCGGCGCAAGGCGAAATTACGAAGGGAGATCATCGGGGGAGGCGTCCATATAACCGAATGGAATGTGCTGGTGAGCACTGTTCCTGCGACGCAATTCTAGCGTTAACGAATACTTGACGCGCCCCGGGATGCGCAGCGGCCGGCGTTTCTCTCTCCCACGTCCTCGCCGCGCGCCTCCCGGGCCCCTCCCCGCAAGCTCCGATCAGGGCTAAATGGTTGCTTCTGCAACGTTTTTCCCGATGACCGGCATTTGACAGCCACTGAATATCCCGTTAATTCCTGCTTTGCGCACCGCAACAACCGCCGTCCGCCTCACCCCCGTGATGTCGATTCCGGTGCCGCCCCCGCCAACCGGAGCCCCATCCCGATGACCCGCAAGACCAGCCTGATCGCCGCCGCCGTCGCTGTCGCACTCGGTGGCTCTCCGTTCGTTGCCGCTGCCCAGCAGGCCGGCACCGCCGCCAACACCCTGGACACGGTGATCGTCACCGGCACCCGCGTGGCTGACCGCACGGTCGCCGAATCGCAGTCGCCGATCGACATCATCACCCCCGAAGCACTGCAGTCCACCGGCACCAGTGAACTGGCCACGGCACTGTCGCGCGCCCTGCCCTCGCTGAACTTCCCGCGCCCGGCCCTGACCGATGGCACCAGCGGCGTGCGCCCGGCGCAGCTGCGCGGCCTGTCACCCGACCAGGTGCTGGTGCTGGTCAACGGCAAGCGCCGCCATACCTCGGCGATGATCAACGTCAACGGCAGCATCGGCCGTGGCTCGTCCGCCGTGGACATCAACGCGATTCCGATCGCCGCCATCGAGCGCGTGGAAGTGCTGCGTGACGGTGCGTCGGCACAGTACGGCTCGGACGCCATTGCCGGCGTCATCAACATCGTGCTCAAGGGCAGCGGCAGTGGCGGCAGCCTGGCAGTGGACTACGGCCAGTACTCGGCCGGTGACGGCAACAAGTACCAGCTCTCCGGCGATACCGGCGTCGAGTTCGGCAACGGCCGTGGCCGCGTGCACGTGGCCGGCCAGATCAGCCAGCAGGACGAAAGCAACCGCGCCGGCCCGTACCGCGGCACCACGCCGAACACCGGTAACTTCCCGAGCATCGGCCAGAAGACCTTCATCGTCGGCGACCCGCGCGTGGATGCGACCGCGGCATCGGCCAACGCGAGCTTCGACTTCAGCGACCACGTGACCGGCTACGCCAGCGCGCTGCTGAGCAACCGCGACATCACCTCGTTCGCGTTCTACCGTTCGCGCAACCACAACGGGCAGAGCGCGCTGCTGGCGCAGACCTACCCGGACGGCTTCGTGCCGGAGATCAACCAGTACTCCAAGGACCGCTCGCTGGTGGCCGGGGTCAAGGGCAACACCGACAACGGCTGGACCTGGGACCTGAGCCTGAACCACGGCGAGAACACTCTGGACTTCCACACCCGCAACAGCATCAACTACAGCCTCGGCGCGACCAGCCCGCGCTCGTTCTACGACGGCACGCTGAAGTACCAGCAGGACATCTTCAATGCCGATCTGACCAAGTCGCTGGACTGGGGCCTGGCCTACCCTGTCACACTGTCCTTCGGCGGTGAGTACCGCAAGGAGAAGTGGGACCAGAACCCGGGCGAACTGAACTCGTACACCGGCAGCGGCGCGCAGGGCTTCGCGGGCTTCACCCCGACCAATGAAGTGCATGCCGACCGCCACAACTACGCGGTCTATGCAGGCCTGGAAGCGGACCTGACCGAGAAGTTCTCGGCGGGCATTACCGGCCGCTACGAGGACTACTCGGACTTCGGCGACCGCTTCTCCGGCAAGCTGTCGGCGCGCTATGCATTCACCGACAAGGTCGCGCTGCGGGCCACCGCCTCCAGCGGCTTCCGTGCACCGTCGCTGGCGCAGCAGGGCTACCAGGCGGTGACCAGCCAGTTCCTCAATGGCGTGTTCGTCGAGCGTGGCACCTTCCCGACCACCAGCCCGGCCGCGCAGGCGCTGGGCGCCTCGCCGTTGAAGGCCGAGACCTCCACCTCCTACAGCCTGGGCCTGGTGCTGCAGCCGGTGGACCGCCTGTACATCACCGTCGATGCGTACCAGATCGACATTGATGACCGCATCGCGCTCTCGTCCAGCATCACCACCAACGCCGCCACCAGCGCGCTGCTGGGCACCCTCGGCCTGCCGCAGGTGACCGCGTTCTCGTACTTCACCAACGGCCTGGATACGCGCACCCGCGGCGTCGACTTCGTCTCCAGCTACACCGTGCCGTTCAGCGCCAGCAGCCTGGAGCTGACCGCCGCCTACAGCTACAACGACACCGAAGTGCGCCGCGTCGGCGGCACCCCGGCGGTGTTTGGCACGCTGGGCCTGACCCAGTCACTGATCGGCCGAGATGAGATCGGCCGCATCGAGGACAGCTACCCGCGCGACAAGGCGATCCTGAGCGGCACCTGGCGTTCGGATCACTGGGAACTGGGCCTGGCGGCGACCCGCTACGGCAAGTTCACCGTGCGCAACTCGGCCACCGCGCTGCGCGACCAGACCTACGGCGATGCCTGGGTGGTGGATGCTTCGGCCAGCTACAAGCCGAGCAGCAACTGGACCCTGACCGTGGGCGCCGACAACCTGCTGGACAAGTACCCGGACCGCACCGAAGACCTGCAGAACTCCACCTTCGGCATGCTGCCGTACAGCAACTACTCGCCGTTCGGCTTCAACGGCGCGTATGTGTACGGGCGGATCAAGTACACCTGGTAAGCGACGCTCTGGTAGTGCCGGCCGCTGGCCGGCAACCCCGGGCCGCATCTGGAGGAGAGCCCCTTCTTGTTGAAGGGGCGCGCCGAAGGCGGCGGTAGAGGAGAAATGCGTGGGCAAACCCGCCCGCCACGGCACGTGGACGGCGGGTTTGCCGTATCTGGCTTCATCGGTGAAAATCGGGGCATCCCCCCGATTTCCTGCGAGTGCCGATGCACCATGACACCGACCTGATCAACATCGTTGCCGTTGGCCTGGGGCTCGCCTTCATCTTCGGCGCGCTGGCCAACAAGCTCCGCTTGTCTCCCCTGGTCGGTTACCTGGTTGCTGGCATCTGCGTAGGACCGTTCACCCCCGGCTTCGTCGCCGACCAGGCGCTGGCCAACCAGTTGGCCGAGCTGGGCGTGATGCTGCTGATGTTCGGCGTCGGCCTGCACTTCTCGCTGAAGGACCTGATGGCGGTAAAGGCCATCGCCATCCCCGGCGCCATCGGCCAGATCGCGGTGGCCACCCTGCTCGGCTGGGGCGTGGCCTCGCTGATGGGCTGGCCGGCCATCCATGGCGTCATCTTCGGTTTCTCGCTAGCCACCGCCAGTACCGTGGTGCTGCTGCGGGCGATGGAGGAACGCCGTCTGCTGGAGACCATGCGCGGCAAGATCGCGGTCGGCTGGCTGATCGTGGAAGACCTGGCCTGCGTGCTGGCACTGGTGATGATGCCGGTGATGGCCGGTGTGTTCGGCCCCGAAGCAGCCAAGGAATCGCACTCGCTGGGCAGCGTGCTGGCCGACATCGGCTGGACCTTCGTGCAGCTGGGCCTGTTCGTGGCGGTGATGCTGGTGGTCGGCCGCCGGGTCATTCCGTGGATCCTGGAGCGTATCGCCGGCACCGGCTCGCGCGAGCTGTTCACCCTGTCGGTGCTGGCGATCGCGCTGGGCGTGGCGTTCGGCTCGGCCATGTTGTTCGGCGTCTCCTTCGCGTTGGGCGCGTTCTTCGCCGGCATGCTGCTCAACGAATCGGAGCTGAGCCACAAGGCCGCGACCGATTCGCTGCCGCTGCGCGATGCGTTCGCGGTGCTGTTCTTCGTCTCGGTCGGCATGCTGTTCGACCCCAACATCCTCGTCCAGCACCCGTGGCAGGTGCTGGCCACCGTGCTGATCATCATGTTCGGCAAGTCGGCCGCTGCGTTCTTCATCGTGCGCGCGTTCGGGCACCCGACCAGCACCGCGTTGACCATCTCGGCCAGCCTGGCGCAGATCGGTGAGTTCGCCTTCATCATCGCCGGCCTCGGCGTGGCACTGCAGATCCTGCCGAAGGAAGGCCAGTCGCTGGTACTGGCCGGTGCGCTGGTGTCGATCATGCTCAACCCGCTGGTATTCGGGCTGCTGGACCGCTGGCAGGCCAAGCAGGAGCAGTCACCCCAGGCCGCCGAGCCCGAAGAGGCCACCGGTCCCTCACGTGACCTGCATGACCACGCCATCGTGATTGGTTATGGCCGCGTGGGCAGCGAACTGGCCCAGGTGCTGCGCGACCGTGGCGTGCCGGTGCTGGTGATCGATGACAACAAGGAGCACGTCGAGCAGGCGCACGCCAAGGGCCTGGCGGCGATCCGCGGCAGCGCCGCCGCCGACCGGGTGCTGGCCGAGGCCCATCCGGAGCGCGCGAAGATTGCGGTGCTGGCGATTCCGCAGCCGCTGGAAGCCGGTGAGGCGCTGGCCAAGCTGCGGGCGATCAACCCGGACCTGACCCTGCTGGCGCGCGCACACAGCGATGCGGAAGTGAAGCATCTGCTGGAACACGGTGCCGATGGCACGGTGATGGCCGAACGTGAGCTGGCGTATTCGCTGGCGGAGATGATCATGTCCACGCCGCCGTACCGGAATCTGGGGCAGCACAGCATTCCGGTGGTGTGAGGGGTGTGGGTGCGGCAGGGCTTGCAGCCCTGCACCTGCCGAGGCAACGGCAAAAGCAAAGGCTGACTATCCGTGGGATGGCGGGGTGGGTCCCCGCTGCTGTTGGTGGGTGTCGACCTTGGTCGACACGGCGACACAAAAAGATCCCCGGTCGACCCGCATCGACCGGGGATCTGGATCGCCACGTTGCCATGCCTTGGAGAGGCAGTTCCACCGTAGCGCATCGCGGTGCCGGTGGTGATCGCCAGTAGCGATGACGACCAAGCGCGTAGCTATCAGGCGCCGGCCAGGGCCTGTTCCAGGTCGGCGCGCAGGTCGCCGATGTGCTCGATGCCGATCGACAGCCGCACGGTGTCTTCGCTGACGCCGGCCTTGGTCAGTTCGGCGGCATCCAGCTGGCGATGGGTGGTGGAGGCCGGATGGGTGGCCAGCGACTTCGCATCGCCCAGGTTGACCAGGCGGGTGAACAGCTTCAGCGCATCAAGGAAGCGCGCGCCGGCTTCACGGCCGCCGGGCAGGCCGAAGGTCAGTACGCCCGAGCCGTGTCCCCCCAGGTAGCGCTGCGCGGCAGCGTGCTCCGGGTCGTCGGCCAACCCGGCGTAGCGTACCCAGGCGACCTTGTCGTGCGCCTTCAGGAACTGCGCGACGGCCAGTGCATTGGCGTTGATGCGTTCCATGCGCAGGGCCAGGGTCTCGATGCCCTGCAGGATCAGGAACGCATTGAACGGCGACAACGCGGCACCGGTATTCCGCAGCGGCACCACCCGCGCGCGGCCGATGTAGGCCGCTGGCCCCAGTGCTTCGGTATAGACCACGCCGTGGTAGCTCGGATCGGGCTGGTTGAGGCGTGCGAAGCGTTTGGGCTGCGCGGCCCAGTCGAAGCGGCCGGAGTCGATGATCGCGCCGCCGAGGCTGTTGCCGTGGCCGCCCAGGTACTTGGTCAGCGAGTGCACGACGATGTCGGCACCGTGCTCGAACGGGCGCAGCAGGAACGGTGTGGCCACCGTGTTGTCCACGATCAGCGGCACGCCGGCGGCATGCGCGACCTCGGCGATGGCGGCAATGTCGGTGACGTTGCCACGCGGGTTGCCGATCGATTCGACGAACACCGCCTTGGTGCGCTCGTCGATCAGCGCGGCGAACGCCGCTGGATCGGCGGGGTCGGCGAAGCGCGCCTGGATGCCGTACTGCGGCAGCGTGTGGGCCAGCAGGTTGAGGCTGCCGCCATACAGCGCGCTGGAGGCAACGATGTTGTCACCGGCCTCGGCGATGGTCTGGATGGCATAGGTGATCGCGGCTTGTCCCGAGGCCAGCGCCAGTGCGCCGATGCCACCTTCCAGGGCGGCCAGGCGCTGCTCCAGCACGTCGGTGGTGGGATTCATGATGCGTGTGTAGATGTTGCCGGGCACCTTCAGGTCGAACAGGTCGGCCCCGTGCTGGGTGTCATCGAAGGCGTACGCCACCGTCTGGTAGATCGGCACCGCCACCGCGCGGGTGGTCGGATCGGGCCGATAGCCGCCATGCACGGCCAGGGTTTCCAGTTGCCACTGCGGGTCGCTCATTGCACCAGGCTCCATCCGGGGAAACCGCCACCATAGGCCAGCCGGGGCGTGGCACTGAGAGCCGCTGGCGATGACGTCCGTACCGCCGGTTATCAGGTTGGCCGCGATTCAGGCAGCCGTCATGGGCCGTTGCTAGGCTTCGCCGCCGGGCGCTCCTGCCCGGGCACGGAGGCCCCACGCGCATGCAGCCATCCCCTTGGACACCCACCGCCAACGGTACCCCGACCCAGGTCTTGTTGGTGGAAGACGATCGCCGCCTGGCCGAACTGGTCAGCGACTACCTGCACGAGCATGGCTTTGCCGTGCAGCACGTCGCCCGTGGCGACCTGGCCGGCGCGGCCTGCCGCCAGCATGCGCCGGAACTGGTGGTGCTGGACCTGATGCTGCCCGGCCTCGGCGGCATCGACGTGTGCCGGCAGATCCGCAGCTTCTCCGACGTGCCGATCCTGATGCTGACCGCGTGCGAGGACGACATCGAGCAGGTACTGGGCCTGGAATCCGGCGCCGACGACTATGTGCACAAGCCGATCGAACCGCGCCTGCTGCTGGCGCGCCTGCGCGCGCTGCTGCGCCGCCGCCACGGCAGCAGCAACACTGGCACGCCCTGCCGGCTGATGCATGGTGAACTGCTGATCGACCGCATGCAGCGCGAGGTGCATCTGCATGGCCAGCCGGTAGACATGGGCACCACCGAATTCGAGATCCTGTGGCTGCTGGCCAGCCAGCCGGGGCAGATCCTGTCGCGCGACCAGATCCTGCAGGCGGTGCGCGGCATCGGCTTCGACGGCCTGGACCGTAGTGTCGATGTCAGCATCGGCAAGCTGCGCCGCAAGCTGGGCGATGACGCGCGCGAACCGCGGCGGATCAAGACCGTGTGGGGCCGCGGCTACCAGTTCAACCCGTCGGCCTGGACCGCATGAAGCGGCTGTTCCTGTGGCTGTGGTTCGTCACTGGTGCCTGCTTCCTGGTGTCGGTGTTTTTCCTCAACCACATCCTGGACGGCATCTACACGCCTGTGCAGGATCGAGTGTTCGTCGAGCAGGTGCGCGGGCAGGTGTACGCCCTGCGCAGTGGCCTGGCCGGCCTGGACGCCGGTCAGCAGCGTGAGCGCCTGCAGCAGTGGCAGCCACACTACGGCATCGCGCTGACCCTGCTCGACAGTCCTCCCGCGCTCGCCCCCCAGGAACAGGCAGCCGTGAAGGCTGATGGCTTCATCGTGCGCGATCAATACCAGCAGGTCCTGCTGCCCATCGAAGGCATCGGAGGCCGCTGGCTGCACCTGCGCCTGCCTGGCGCGGTGCAGATGACGACGTACATGACAATCGCGGCATACCTCAGCATCCTGCTGCTGGTCGGCGCCAGCCTGTACGCCTGGGTGCGCCTGCTCTGGCGCGATCTTGAAGCGCTGCGCCTGCACGCCGACCGCATCGGTGCCGGTGATCTGCAAGCGCGCGCACAGGTCTCGCCGCGCTCGCAGATCCGGGTCATCGTCGAACATTCCAACCGCATGGCCGCGCGCGTAGCCGAACTGGTGCAGCGCCAACGCGACCTGACCCATGCGATCTCGCACGAACTGCGCACGCCGATCGCGCGCGTGGCCTTCGGCCTGGACCTGATGCAGGACAGTGATGATCGCGAACGCCGCGAACGGCTGGCACAGGGCCTGCACGGCGACCTGGCCGAACTCAACCGGCTGGTCAGCGAACTGCTGGCCTATGAGCGTCTTGAGCATCCCAGCGAAGGCGAGCCGATGCAGCGCATCGAAGCCGACGACTGGCTGCAGGCCTGTCTGGCCGATGCACGCCGTGATGCCGAACGCGGCGGCGTGGTCCTGCGCGTGCAGCCCAGTGCGTTGCCACGGGTGGATGCCGAGCCGCGCCTGCTGCAGCTGGCACTGAGCAATCTGGTGGGCAATGCGCTGCGCCACACGCATTCGCAGGTGGAAGTCTCGCTGGTCGGCGTCGGCGGCCGGGCCTGCCTGCGTGTGGATGACGACGGCCCCGGCATCGCCGAAGCCGATCGCGAGAAGGTGATGCGTCCATTCACCCGCCTGGACGACAGCCGCAGCCGCGACACCGGCGGCTTCGGCCTGGGCCTGGCCATTGTCAGCCGCATCGCCGCCCGCCACGGTGGCGAGCTGCGCATCAGCCGCGCCACGCTGGGCGGCGCGCGCCTGGAAATGCACTGGCCGCTGGCTGCCAGCTGAACGCCCACGGGCACGATTACAGTTGATTACAACTCCCGCACAACTGCGGACGGATCGGTCGCCGGCGTATCGCCACGCTAACGACCCTGCAGCACTCGCCGGATGCGCGCGCTGCCTTCCTCCCATTGTCGAGAGTTTCCATGTCCCAGCTTCGCCGTTCCCCTGCCCTGCTCTGCCTGGCCCTGTTGCCGCTGTTCGCCGCACCGATCGCCCACGCCAAGGATGACCACTGGACCTTCGAGGTCGCTGCCGGAGGTGGCGTGGCACCTCGCTACAGTGGCAGCGAGGAGTATCGTGCAACGCCTTCGCTGTCCTTCGATGTCACCTCGCCAGGGGGCTGGTTTCTGGGCACCAGCGGCATCGGCTGGGGCACGTCCATCGGCGAGCACACGCGCGTGCGTGCCTACGTCGGCGCCAGCGGCATCCGCAAGGAAAAGGACTCCCTGCTTGGCGGTTCGGACTTCCTGCGCGGCATGGGCGATATCGATACCCGTCCCCTGGTCGGCGTCTCGGCTGGTTATACGCTGGGCGAAGCCGTGCTGAGCGGTTCCTGGCAGTTCACCCGCAAGGATGAGGACAAGGCCGAGAACGGCCTGGCCACCCAGCAGGTGCACTTGAACCTGACCATGCCGCTGTTCGACCTGGCCGGTGGCGTGGTCAGCGGCAGTGTTTCCACCGACTACGGCAACCGGGGTTACATGCAGACCTGGTACGGCGTCAGTCCGGAACAGGCGGCGCGCACCGGCTTTGCCCAGCACAAGCCGAAGGCCGGCCTGGTCAGCGCCGGTCTCGGCCTGAAGTGGAGCCACCGCGTGGGCCGCAACGGCAACTGGTACATCTCGGCCGAAGGCACGCGCCTGCTCGGCGATGCCGCCGACAGCCCGATCGTGCAGAAGGCGAACCAGTTCGGCTTGATGAGCGGTTATACGCACCGCTTCTGAGTGAGCGCCGGGCATGGCCCGGCGTACTTCGCAGGAAACGGGGCGCTGCGATCAGGCAGCGCCCCGCATGATTCACGCCCTGGCGAATACCAGGTGACCGCCGTCGTTGCCGACTTCGATGGTGTCGCCGTTGACGAAGGCACCGGAGAGGATCTT
The DNA here is from genome assembly GCF_034508895.1 of Stenotrophomonas geniculata. Lineage (NCBI taxonomy): Bacteria > Pseudomonadati > Pseudomonadota > Gammaproteobacteria > Lysobacterales > Lysobacteraceae > Stenotrophomonas > Stenotrophomonas geniculata. The sequence continues at coordinate 2,913,400 of NZ_CP140571.1, read as the reverse complement.
CTGCGCCAGCGGATTTTCCAGCTGTGCCTGGATTGCCCGCTTCAACGGACGCGCGCCATACACCGGATCGAAGCCAACGTTGCCGAGCAGGTCGAATGCTGCGTCGGACACCATCAGCTTCAGGCCACGCTCGGCCAGGCGCTTCTCCAGCCCACGCATCTGGATGCGCGCGATCTGCTTGATCTGCTGCTTGTCCAGCGGGTGGAACACCACGATGTCGTCCAGGCGGTTGATGAATTCCGGGCGGAAGTGTGCCTGCACCACGCCCATCACCGCCGCCTTCATCTGCGTGTAGGCCTCCGGGCTGTCGTCGGTGCTCATGTCCTGGATCTGGTGCGAGCCCAGGTTCGAAGTCATCACGATGACGGTGTTGCGGAAGTCCACGGTGCGGCCCTGGCCATCGGTCAGGCGGCCATCGTCCAGCACCTGCAGCAGGATGTTGAACACATCCGGATGTGCCTTCTCCACTTCGTCGAGCAGGATCAGCGAATACGGGCGGCGACGCACGGCCTCGGTCAGATAGCCGCCTTCCTCGTAGCCGACGTAGCCCGGAGGTGCACCGATCAGGCGTGCGACGCTGTGCTTCTCCATGAACTCGCTCATGTCGATGCGGATCATCGCGTCGGCGCTGTCGAACAGGAACTCGGCCAGCGACTTGCACAGCTCGGTCTTGCCGACACCGGTTGGGCCAAGGAACAGGAACGAGCCGGCCGGACGATTCGGATCAGACAGGCCCGCACGCGAACGGCGCACGGCATCGGAGACGACCTTGATTGCTTCCTCCTGGCCGACCACGCGGTTGTGCAGCACCTCTTCCATGCGCAGCAGCTTGTCGCGCTCGCCTTCAAGCATCTTGTTGACCGGGATGCCGGTCCAGCGCGACACGACCTCGGCGATCTCCTCGTCGGTGACCCGGTCCTGTACCAGCTTGAAGTCCTTGTGCTCGGCTTCCTGCGCGGCGGCCAACTGCTTCTCCAGCTGCGGCAGCAGGCCGTACTGGATCTCGCTCATGCGCGCGAAATCCTGGCGGCGCTGCGCGGATTCCAGCTCCAGCTTGGCCTGCTCGACCTGCTCCTTGATCTTGGTTGCACCCTGCAGCGCGGCCTTCTCCGACTTCCAGATTTCATTGAGGTCGGAGAACTCGCGCTCCAGCGCATCGATGTCGTTTTCCAGATCGGCCAGGCGCTGCCGCGAGGCCTCGTCCTTCTCCTTCTTCAGCATCTCGCGCTGGATCTTCAGCTGGATCACCCGGCGTTCCAGGCGGTCCAGTTCCTCCGGCTTGGAGTCGATCTCCATGCGCAGGCGCGAGGCGGCTTCGTCCATCAGATCGATGGCCTTGTCCGGCAGCTGGCGGTCGGTGATGTAGCGATTGGACAGCGTGGCCGCCGCCACGATGGCCGGGTCGGTGATCTCCACGCCGTGATGCACGGCGTACTTCTCCTTCAGCCCGCGCAGGATCGCGATGGTGTCCTCCACCGACGGTTCGCCCACGAACACCTTCTGGAAGCGGCGCTCCAGCGCTGCATCCTTTTCGATGTACTTGCGGTACTCATCCAGCGTGGTGGCCCCCACGCAGTGCAGCTCGCCGCGTGCCAACGCCGGCTTGAGCATGTTGCCGGCATCCATCGCACCGTCGGCCTTGCCGGCACCGACCATGGTGTGCAGCTCATCGATGAACAGGATGATCTGCCCTTCGCTCTTGGCCAGGTCGTTGAGCACGCCCTTCAGGCGCTCCTCGAATTCACCGCGGAACTTGGCACCGGCAATCAGCGCGCCCATGTCCAGCGACAGCACGCGCTTGCCGCGCAGGCCCTCGGGCACTTCGTCGTTGACGATGCGCTGGGCCAGGCCTTCGACGATCGCGGTCTTGCCCACGCCGGGTTCGCCGATCAGCACAGGATTGTTCTTGGTCCGGCGCTGCAGCACCTGGATGGTGCGACGGATCTCCTCGTCACGGCCGATCACCGGATCGAGCTTGCCGCTCTCGGCACGCGCGGTCAGGTCGATGGTGTACTTCTCCAGCGCCTGCCGCTGTTCCTCGGCATTTTCCGACTGCACGTTCTCGCCGCCGCGAAGCTTGTCGATGGCAGCCTGCAGGCGGGTCTTGTCGGCACCGGCGGCGCGCAGCGCCATGCCCAGCGTGCCGTTGTCTTCCAGCGCGGCCAGCACGAACCACTCGCTGGCAATGAAGGCATCGCCATTCTGCTGAGCCAGCTTGTCAGTGTGATTGAGCAGGCGGCCGAGGTCATTGCCCATCGAAACGTTGCCGGCCTGGCCGGACACCTTGGGCAGCGCATCCAGCGCCTCGGTCAGGCGCTCGCGCAGCACCGGCACGTTCACCCCGGCCTGGGCCAGCAACGGGCGCGTGCTGCCGCCCTGCTGGTCCAGCAGCGCGCTGAACAGGTGAACCGGTTCGATGATGCTGTTGTCACGGCCCACGGCCAGCGACTGTGCGTCTGCCAGCGCCTGCTGGAAACGCGAGGTGAGCTTGTCCATCCGCATTGCGAATCCTCATCGGTCATCAGGGCCGGCCCGCGCCGGCGATGCTGGAAAGATGCGGTTGCCCCACCCCGTTTCAAGGGTGACTGCGACTGCACCCCGAGGCCAGTCAGCCTGCGGCCAGCATGCCGGAGTGGGTGTGGTCGGCGCGTTGATCCGGATCAGTTCCGCGCGGTGGACGGGTTCAGCGGGTGATCGCGGTGCGGATCGCCCGCAGCTGCTGCTTGACTGCACGTGCCTGCGCTGGATCCATGCGCAGCAGCGCCTTCTGGCCGATCGAGCGCGACTGCAGGGTGGGATCGACGAAGCGGTAACGGCCGCGCTCATCGCGCTGCACCAGCGGCGCCTGGGCCAGTTCCGGGGTATCCAGCAGATGGTCGATCACCGCGACCAGACGGTCGTTGAAGTAGCCCTCAGGCCGGCCCAGGTCGACGTAGGCCTGCTGGATCAGCGGATAGAAGCGCTTGTAGGCGGTGGCCGTTGCCGCCGGGTCGAGCGCGGTAAATGCCTGCACGTAGGGCGCATAGCGCGCCGCGTTGCTGGCGGCGATGCGTTCGCCACCCTCGCCCGGCTCGACCTGCAGGTTGCCCGGCAGCGGCCGCGCGGCCAGCGCGGTCGGCGGCACGCTGGGCTTGTCCAGGTTGTCGACCTGGGTGACCAGACGCTGGATCAGATGATCGCGCAGCAACAGGGTCAGCGGGCCCTCGCTCTGGAACAGCTGGCTCAGTGCGCCCCAGGCAGCGGCATCGCTGTCAGCCAGCTTCGGCAGCGCCGGATCGGCTGCGGCCTCGGTATCCAGCGGATGCTTGATCGGCGGTGGCGCTGGCGCGGGTTCTGCGGCCGCCTGCGGTTGTGGCGGTGCACTGGTACTGGAGGGGGTTGATTGCACCGGCACCGAGACACCGTCTGCCAGGCGCTTCAGCTGATCGCGGAACAACCAACCGCCCGCGCCACCGATCACCACCACACCCAACACCCAGGGCCATACCGCCTTTCCACTCTGCATGATGCAGCACCTCGTTTCACACGCATGGAGAGGGTGTGACCCCACCGATTCCAGCGGGTTCCCAACCTGTTCCGCTGCCGTTCGGGTTCGGGCCTGCAGCAGAGCCGCGCTCACGCCTGCTTTGCACGCCACGCGCGACGCTGCGGGTCTTGTCCTGTGGAGGCACTGCCATGCAGTACGCGCTGTATTACTGGACCGGCATCCAGGGCCGTGGCGAGTTCGTGCGCCTGGCGCTGGAAGATGCCGGCGCCGATTACATCGACATGGCGCGGGTGCACGGCGATGCAGTGATGCAGCCGTTCCTCGACGGTGGCAGCGAAGGTGCGCAGCCCTTCGCACCGCCGTTCCTGAAGGCCGGGCGACAGGTCATCGCGCAGGTCGCGGCCATCCTGGATTTTCTCGGCCCGACGTTGGACCTGGTGCCGCAAGCGGCCTCGCGGCGGATGCAGGCACTGCAGTTGCAGCTGACCATCGCCGACCTGGTGGCAGAGGTACATGACACCCACCATCCGATCGCCGCATCGAAGTACTACGAAGAGCAGAAGACCGAAGCCAAGGCCCGGGCCACGTCGCTGCGCGGCGAACGGTTGCCGAAGTTCCTTGGTTACTTCGAACAGGTGCTGGCCGCCAACGGAGGCCGACATGCATTGCGCAAGCATTCCTATGTGGATCTGTCGCTGTTCCAGCTGCTGAGTGGGCTGGACTACATGTTCCCGCGCCGCATGCAGGCACTGGCGCCGACCCTGCCCCTTCTGCGTGCGCTGCAGGAGCGGGTGGCGAAGCGGCCGAACATCGCCGCCTACCTGGGCTCGGAACGGCGGCTGGCGTTCAACACGAATGGCATTTTCCGCCATTACCCGGAGCTGGACGCCGAACGGTAGCGCCGGGCCATGCCCGGCGTCCCCCGGTCAATGATCGGTGCCTTCACCCAGCGGCTTCACCGGCTGCTTCTGCAACGACAGCAACCCCAGCAGTACCGCCAGTGCCACATACGCGCCTGCGAACTGCCAGCTGATGATGCGCGCCAGGCCTTCCAGATCCCACGGCAGGTAGATGCCACCGCGCGGGTCCACCGAGTGGATCAGGCCGAACAGGGTCAGCACCGCCGCCACCAGCAGGAAACCGCAGGCGCGGCGCAGGCGTCCATCGACCATCGCCGCCACCGCCGAGATCCACAGCATCGAGGTGATGATGAAGCCATTGCCGAGGGTGAAGATCACCGCCAGCTCGGGCAGGCCGTGGCCGTCGAGCTTGGTCAGCAGCTGCGGTAGCTGGTCCGGGGCGATCCAGCCGGGTGCCTTGATCGCCAGCAGGTAGGCCACCGACGGCAGGAAACCGAACACCATCGCACCGGTGTGGTGACGTGGCGTGGCCTGGAAGGCCTGCGTGGTGATGTCGATGGCCACGTACACGATGATCGGTGCCAGCACCGCCAGCGGAAGCCACTGCACCAGCCCGGAAATGATGCCGAGCATGCCGCCGACGCCGACGAACAGGCCGGTCAGCAGCGTATAGCCGCTGCGTGCGCCCATGTGCTTGTAGGCCGGCTGGCCGATGTACGGCGTGGTCTGCGCAACGCCGCCGCAGACACCGGCCACCAGCGTCGCCACCGCTTCCACCAGCAGGATGTCACGGGTGCGATAGTCATCGCCGGCCGCACGTGCGCTCTCGGAGACGTTGATGCCACCGACCACCATCAGCAGGCCGAACGGCAGCAGCAACGGCAGGTAGGTCATCGCCGTGGGCAGGCCTTCAAGGAAGCCCAGCGTCGGCAGCGGCAGCACCACCTGCGGTGGCACCCATTCCGGCACATGGAAGCCCGGTGCACCCAGTCCGGCCACGCCCAGGCCGTAATACAGCACGGTGCCGAACACGAAGGCCAGCAGCACGCCGGGACCACGCACCGGCAGCTTGCCCTTGGCGATCAGCACATACAGCAGCAGGCCCAGCGTGGTGAAGCCGACCAGCGGCGAGCGCAGCGTTTCCAGCAGTGGCAGCAGGCCCATCAGCACCAGCGCGATGCCGGCAATGGAACCCAGCAGCGCCGCACGTGGCAGCGCGCGGGTGACCGCTTCGCCGAAGAACGACAGCACGAACTTGAGCACGCCCATGATGACCAGCGCGGCCATGCCCAGCTGCCAGGTGGCGATGCCCGCTGCGTGCGGGTCCATGCCCTGCTGCTTGAAGACGAGGAAGGCCGGGCCGAGCACCAGCAGCGCCATGCCGATGCTGGTCGGCGCATCCAGGCCCAGCGGCATGGCGGTGACATCGTCGCGGCCGGTACGTGCGGCCAGCCGGCGCGCCATCAGGGTGTACAGCAGGTTGCCGACCAGCACGCCGAAGGCCGTGCCGGGGAACATCCGGCCGAACACCACATCGGCGGGGAACTGGAAGATCCCGACCAGGGCCATGGCGATGAAGCCGAGGATGGAGAGGTTGTCGACGACCAGGCCGAAGAAGCCGTTGAAGTCGCCGGAGACGAACCAGCGACGCGGTGCGGCGGAAGCGGGAGCGGACATGGAAGGGGCGGTGGGGGTGGGGACCGCCGATGGTAGGCCCAGCGGGGCCCGGGCGCCAATTCCGCGGTGGAATGATGGGTTCCAGCCAACGGCGGGGCCCCTCGTGGCTGGACGCGGGTAGAGTCGACTGTTAGTCGAATGGCAATGCGAGTTGGGCCGGTCGGGATGGGCTGCGCAGGACACGCCGTAAACCCGTCCCTGGGGGCTCGATGGCGCCATCCATGGCGCCAACGGTCCTGCGCAGCCCATCCCGACCGGCCTCCCACAGTTTCCTGCGCGTGCCAGCCACGGAAAGGAATCAAAAGATCAAAAGCAAAAGCGGGTCGCTTCGCTTTGAGCCGAGCATGGCTCGGCTCTACACGAACAATTCGATCATTTCCACGCTATCCACGCATGGCGTGGATCTACCGACAGATCGCAGGAAACTGTCGAAGGCGGGGTGGGTCCGGTTGCGGGGGCGTGAGCGCCATGGATGGCGCGATCGAGCTTACATGGACGTACTTGCAGCGTCCCCCGCAACCGGACCCACCCCGCCATCCTCAGGAAACCCGCTTCTGCTCTGGCTCTGGCTCGTAGCGGGTGCAGGGCGCAGCCCTGCATCGACCACCCCCTACTTCTTCAGGAAGTTGTCCACCAGCAGATGCTTCACGTCGTCGAAGCGGCCGTTCAACACCGCCTTGGCCGCATACAGCGCGGTACCGGCCACCTGCTTGGCTTCGATCTGTGGCGGCATCACCAGCTCGGCGCGGCTGGTGTGTACGTCCAGCAATGCCGGGCCACGCTGCGACAGGAAGTCCTGCACCGCTTCCTCCAGATCCTCGCTGCGGGTCACGGTGCGGCCGTGGAAGCCGATCACCTCGGCCAGGCGACCGAAGTCCGGGTTCTTCAGGTCGGTGTAGTTGTCCAGCAGGCCTTCCACCTTCTGTTCCAGCTCGACGAAGTTCAGCGAGCCATTGTTGAACACCACCACTTTGATCGGCAGGTCTTCCTGCACTGCCGTCAGCAGGTCGCCCAGCAGCATTGCCAGGCCTCCGTCGCCGGACAGCGATATCACCTGGCGGCCCGGGAACGCCTTCTGCAGGCCCAGCGCCTGCGGCATCGCGTTGGCCATCGTGCCGTGCAGCAGGCTGGTCAGCGTGCGGCGGCGGCCATTCACCCGGATATGCCGCAGCACCCAGACCATCGGCGAGCCGCCGTCGGCGGTGAACAGCGCATCGTCGGTCGCATACTTCGACAACAACGCGGTCAGGTGCTGCGGGTGGATCAGCTCGCCTTCACCCGGCTGTTCTTCCTGTTCGCGCTTCTTCAGCGCCTTGTCGCGACGCTCGATGCACTCGTCCAGGAAACTGCTGTCCTCGCGCGGCGGCAGCATCGGCAGCAAGGCATCCAGCGTCGGCGCGATATCACCGACCACGCCCAGGTTCACCGGGTGGCGGCGACCCAGATGACTGCCATCGCGGTCGACCTGGATGATCGTGGCCTTGTCCGGGTAGAACTGGCCCCAGGCGAAGTCGGCGCCGAGCAGCAGCAGCGTGTCGCACGCCATCAATGTGTGGAAGCCGGACTCGATGCCGAAGATGCCGGTCATGCCCATGTTGTACGGGTTGTCCGGCTCGACGAAGTCCTTGGCGCGCGAGGTGTGCGCGATCGGCGCCTGCAGGCGTCGGGCCAGTTCCAGCAACTGCGCGTGCGCGCCCTGGCAACCGGCACCCGCGTAGATGCCGATGCGCTTGCCCTGCCCCAGCAGCTCGGCGATACGCTGCAGTTCGGCGTCGGAAGGACGCAATACCGGCTGGGTGTAGTGCACCGAGAACGGCACATCGTGCTTCACCTCGGCCTGGCTGATATCGGCCGGGAGGATCACCACCGCCACGCCGCGGCGGCTGATCGCCGCCTGGCAGGCCAACGTGACCACGCGGCGTGCCTGTTCGGCGCTGTGTACCTGTTCGCAGAACACCGAACAACTGGCGTACACCGCCTTGAAGTCCACTTCCTGCGGGAATTCCATGCCCAGTTCGCTGGTCACCACCTGACTGGCGATCAGCACCATCGGCGCGCGGTTGCGGTTGCTCTCGAACACGCCGTTGATGAAATGCAGGCTGCCGGGCCCGCAGGAGCCGGCGCAGGCGGTCAGTTCGCCGCTCACCAGCGAATCGGCGCCGGCAGCGAACGCTGCCACTTCTTCATGGCGCACGTGCACCCAGGCGATCTCGCTGCCATGCATCGCATCGGTCACATGGTTGAGCGTATCGCCCACGATGCCGTAGCAACGGCGGACACCGGCCTGCTGCAGGGCGTCCACCACGATTTCGGCCACGCGCTTGCTCATCGGATACATCCTCGAACGGGGGAACGCCCGAGGCTAGACCTGATGAAGTGATGCCCCCGTGGGCACGTCGCCCGTCGCCTCGATGTGCAAACTGCGGGCAGAGGTCTCGTCAATCATTGACGTTGATCCAGCCCAGCACCGCGCCCTGCTTCGGGTTGCGGTAGCGCAGCTTCACCCAGCCGTCCTGTTCATCCAGCATTTCCACGCGATCGCCCTGCACGAGGTAACGCTTGGTGCTGGACGCACCGGGCCGGTCGAACAGGAACAGGCGCGCAGGTACCACGGTGGCCTGCTGACCACGCAACGGCCCATCCGGTGGTGCACCCAGGCCATCGGCAATGGCGCTCTCCAGCACACGGCCGGCGGGGTCATAGGTGCGCCAGACCGCCAACGGGCCCTGCTCGTCGGTCTGTTCCCACTGCAGCGCGGCGTTCAATGTGTCGCCCAGCATCAACACGCTCTCGGCGCGGTACAGGTAGAGCTTCGCACCCGCGAACCGGTACTGGTCGGCGTACCACATCGGCCCGCTGCGGCAACTGCTGGTAAGGGTGCGGGTGGCAACGTCCACGCTCAGCCCCATCAGGTCACCGCAACTGTCCTTGCCGTGGGTGTCGGCCTGCAGCACGCGATACGAAGCACTGGCTGGATCGAAGCGGTACACCGTCACCGCTTCATTGACCATGCCCACCGAGGCGCGTGCGACCAGTTCCGGGTAGCCATCGAAATCGACGTCCTCCAGACCCCAGCGCGAATTGCCGTCGGCATCGGCCGCGCCCGCCAGCGTCTGGCGCTTTCCCGACGGCGACAGCTGCACGGCGATGCTGCCATCCTGCTGGGGATCGGCGTGCGCCTGCATGTGCGCGGCCACCTGGAACCGCAGTGTTTCGACGTCGTCGCCACTGGCCTGCGCCGACGGTGCCAGCAATCCCGCCAGCACCAGGCCCAGCACGCATTCCCTGTGTTTCATCATCGCTCCCTGCGGCACCGCGGTGGTGCCTTCAACTCAGAACGATACCTCGACCGGCTGCCGCGACCACAACACCGATTGATGCTTGGTCTGCTGCTTCCACGCCAGGCGGATCGCTTCGATATCGGCGCGGCGCTGCGGGGTGTCCTCGTGCACCACCACCAGCACCTTCGTGCGCAGGCGGTTGGGCGCGGCATCACCGCGGAACAGCCACTGGCCGTAGGCATCGAACACGGTCAGGCCATCCGGGAAGCGCGGGGTCACTTCCTTGTCCAGGAACGTGCGCCACTGCGCCTCGCTGATGGTGTCGGCCTGCGGGCGGTTGCCGGCACCCTGCTCCTCGCCCACGCCGAAGTACAGCTCACTGCGCACCCAGCCATGGCCGGCGGACGGGCGTGCTGCATCGCCCTTCAGTTCGGCGGTGGTGGCCGTGGCATAGGCGCTGGGCGCCTGCGAAGAGAGGCTGGCGCAGCCGCTGGTGGCCAGCAGCACGGCGAAGACGAGGCCAAGGTGTTTCATCGGTACAGCTCCGGGGAAGGGGGACAAGGCGAGCCGGCAGCGTACAGCGCCACCGGCCCGGCGTGCTGATGCCAGCAGGGCATCAGCTCATGCCGGACTGGCAGGGGCTTGCATCGGCACCGGCCATCACGCGAAGATAATATATCGCTTCATCCGGATGGATGTAAGTGAAACTATCTCCCCCTTCCCCGTCGTCGTTGTTGCTGGAGCCCCCATGTCCGCCCGCCTGCCCGCGTCGCCGCTCGGCCTCGCCATCGCCCTCTCGCTTTCCTCCGCCGCCGTCCCGGCCCTGGCCCAGGACGCCACCAACCTGGACACGGTGATCGTCACCGGCACCCGCGCCGCCGACCGCACCGTGCTTGAATCCACCTCGCCAGTGGACGTGCTCACCGCCGAGGACATCCGCAAGGCCGGCGTGGTCAACGGTGAGCTGGGCAGCGCACTGCAGGCGCTGCTGCCGTCGTTCAACTTCCCGCGCCAGTCCAACTCCGGCGGCGCCGACCACGTGCGCGCCGCACAGTTGCGCGGCCTGTCACCGGACCAGGTGCTGGTGCTGGTGAACGGCAAGCGCCGCCACCACACCGCGCTGGTCAACACCGACAGCAAGATCGGCAAGGGCACCACGCCGGTCGACTTCAACTCGATTCCGGTCAGTGCGATCAAGCGCATCGAAGTGCTGCGCGACGGCGCCGGCGCGCTGTACGGATCGGACGCTGTGGCCGGCGTGATCAACGTGATTCTCGACAACGGCGGTGACGGCGGGGAGATCGAGGCCAGCTACGGCGCCAACCACACCGACCTCAAGCCGATCGGCCGCACTCTCACCGACGGCCAGACCGGCAACATCAGCGCCAAGGTCGGCACCTCGCTGGGCGAAGACGGTGGCTTCCTGCGCGTCGGCCTGGAATACAAGCACCGCAACGGCACCAACCGCGCTGGCTTCGACCAGATTCCGCCGTGGGACCAGACCCCGGGCAACCTGGCGCTGCAGGGCAAGCGCAACTACGTGCTGGGCGATGGCAAGAGCAAGGACATCAATCTGTGGCTGAATACCGAGATCCCGGTGGGCCAGACCTCGACGTTCTACGCGTTCGGTACCTTCAACCAGCGGGATACCGAAGGCGCGAACTACTTCCGCTACCCCGATGGCGATGCCAACTGGAAGGAGATCTATCCGAACGGTTACCGGCCGATCTCCGAAGGCGAGAACCGCGACGTGCAGACCGTGGCCGGCGTGCGTGGGCAGTGGGGCGAGTGGAGCTACGACGGCAGCCTGGATTATGGCCAGAACGACTTCACCTACCGCCTGCGCGATTCGCTCAACGCCTCGCTGGGCCCGACCAGCCCGACCCGCTTCAAGACCGCCGATTACGAGTACGCACAGACCGTGGGCAACCTCGACCTGAGCCGCGTGTTCACCCAGAGCGAGAGCATCAGCCACACCCTGGGCCTGGGTGTGGAAGCGCGCCACGAGCGCTACCAGACCCGCCCCGGTGACCCGGCCAGCTACGCGGCCGGCCCGTTCACCGACCGCCCGACCGGTTCGCAGGCCGGTGGCGGCCTGACCCCGCAGGATGCAGCCACCCTGTCGCGTGATGTGGCCAGCGCCTATGCCAGCCTGTCCAGCCAGTTCGGCGAAAAGTTCTCTACCGATCTGGCCGCGCGCTACGAGCACAACGACGATTTCGGCGGTGAACTGACCGGCAAGCTCGGCCTGCGCTACGAATTCACCCCGGCGTTCGCGTTGCGTGGCGCCATCTCCAACAACTTCCGTGCGCCGTCGCTGGCACAGATCGGCTACGAGTCCACCTCCACCGGCTACAACGCTGGCGGCCAGCTGGTGCAGGGCCGTTTGCTGTCGGTCAACAATCCGATCGCGCGTGGCCTGGGTGCGCAGAACCTGAAGCCGGAGAAGTCGATCAACACCTCGCTGGGCTTCACCAGCCGCATCGGCGAGCACTTCGACCTGTCGCTGGACTTCTTCCAGATCGACATCGACGATCGCATCGCGCTTTCGGAGAGCATCACCGGTGATGCGCTGACCGACTATGTGGCGGCCAATTACGGCGTCACCGGCCTGCAGAGCGCCAGCTTCTTCGTCAACGCCGCCGACACCCGCACCCGTGGCGCCGAGCTGGTGACCAACTGGCGCCAGTCGCTGGGCGATGGCCAGCTGCTGCTGACCGGCACCTATGCGTATACCAAGACCACGCTGAAGAACGTGCTGGCCACGCCGGCACAGCTGCGTGCGCTGAACCCGGACTACGTGCTGTTCGGCATCGAAGAAACCAACACGCTGACCGATGCCACGCCGCGTACCCGCGGCAGTTTCTCGGCGGCCTGGAGCAACGACCATTGGTCGCTGAGCACCCGTGTGAACCGCTATGGCAGCGCCACCCGCGTGTTCAACTTCGGTGACGGCTACATCCCGCGCCAGACCTACCAGGCCGAGTGGCAGCTGGACGCGGAAGTGGAGTACCGCATCACTCCGCAGTGGAGCGTGGCCATCGGCGGGCAGAACCTGACCGACAACTACCCGGATCGATCCAACAGCGATATCCACTACTTCGGCAACCTGCCGTACGACGTGCTGTCGCCGATCGGCAGCAACGGCGCCTACTACTACGGCCGCGTTCGCTATACCTTCTGATTGCTCTGGGTGTAATTGCCTTGGGTGGGTGCGGACCGTTGGTCCGCACTGTCTGGGTTCAATGCAGGCTGACCCTTTGTGCCGACCCACGGTCGGCACCCACCGAAGCAAGGCCGTAGCCTGCCCTCGACCCCACGTACACGCCCACGCTGGCAAGCTGGGCGTCATGGCTGAACCGCTCCCCCTGCGTCCGCCACCGCCATTGCTGGACGACGCCTGCGCGTTGTTCCTCGATGTCGACGGCACCCTGATCGAATTCGCTGCGCGCCCGGATGCCGTGCAGCTGCTGCCGGATGTGCGTGAAGCCATCGGCCGCATCAGCGACCGCCTGGAAGGTGCCGTGGCACTGGTCAGTGGTCGCCCGCTTGAACAGCTGGATCAACTGTTCGCTCCCCTGCAACTGCCTGCCGCTGGCCTGCACGGCCATGAACTGCGTGGCCAGGATGGTCGTGTGCTGCGTGACGAACACGATGACGACACCGCCGAGTGGCTGCACGCACTGCACCAGCAGGCGATGCGCTTCGCCCACGGCCATCCCGGCGTGCTGGTGGAAGACAAGGGCGTCGGCCTGGCCCTGCACTGGCGCGGCGCGCCGCATGCCGCCAGCGATGTCCGCGCCTTCGCCGACCGCCACGTGCGTGGCCGTGCCAGCTACCGCCTGCAACCTGGCGACCATGTGGTCGAGTTCGTGCCTGTCGGCACCGACAAGGGCCGTGCCGTGCGCCGGATGATGCAGTACCTGCCCTTCCGCGGCCGCCTGCCGGTGTTCCTCGGTGACGACCTCACCGATGAATTCGGCTTCGACGCCGCCAACGTCCAGCATGGCTGGAGCGTGCTGGTGGGCGAGCGGGAACCGAGCAAGGCGGTGTTCGCGCTGCCCGACATACGCAGCGTGCACGCCTGGCTGCGTGAGAATGCCTATTGACCCGGCCACCCCACGGCCGCAACCGAGATGTACCGCGTGATGACCCAACCCGATCTTGATCTGGGCGTGGTCGGCAACGGCAGCTTCGGCGCCCTGGTCGACAAACGTGCCCGCGTTGTCTGGAGCTGCCTGCCCACCTTCGACGGCGACCCCACCTTCTGTGCCCTGCTCGGTCCCAACCAGCAGACCGGTGGCGACTTCGCCATCGAGTTGGAGGACTTCGCGAGCAGCGAGCAGGAATACCTGACCAACACCGCGATCCTGCGCACCGTCCTGCGCGACGCGCACGGTGGCGAACTGGAAATCCTCGATTTCGCCCCGCGCTGGCGCCAGAACGACCGTTTCTACCGCCCGGTCAGCCTGATCCGCCAGGTGCGTCCGCTGGCCGGCAGTCCGCGCATCACCGTGCGTGCGCGACCACTGGCGGACTGGGGCGCGCGCGTGCCGGAGTCCACCTGGGGCAGCAACCATGTGCGCTGGATCCTGCCCGAGCATGTGCTGCGGCTGACCACCGATGTACCGGTGCGCTTCGTGCGCGACGGCCTGCCGTTCGTACTCAACCATCCCATCCACCTGATCCTGGGCGTGGATGAATCGCTCAACCGCTCGATCAGTGGCTATGTGCAGGAAGCCTTCCAACGCACCCGCGACTACTGGCGCGAATGGGTGCGTTACCTGTCCATTCCGCTGGAATGGCAGGACGCGGTGATCCGCAGTGCGATCACCCTGAAGCTGTGCCAGTACGAGGACAGCGGCGCGATCATCGCGGCAATGACCACCTCCATTCCGGAAGCCCCCGGCAGCGTGCGCAACTGGGACTACCGTTACTGCTGGCTGCGTGATGCCGCGTTCGTGGTGCGCGCACTGAACCGCCTCGGCGCAACACGCACGATGGAGCAGTTCCTCGGCTACATCTTCAACCTGGCCACCACCGACGGCACGCTGCAGCCGCTGTATGGCATCGGCTTCGAAGCCAAGCTGGACGAGGACGAAGTACCCAGCCTGTCCGGCTACCGTGGCATGGGCCCGGTGCGACGCGGCAACCTGGCCTGGGTGCAGCGCCAGCACGATGTGTACGGCAGCGTGGTGCTGGCGTCCACGCAGCTGTTCTTCGACCGGCGCCTGCAGGACCCGGGTGATGCGCACACCTTCGCCCGCCTGGAGCCCCTGGGCGAACAGGCGTTCGCCCTGCATGACGTACCCGATGCCGGCCTGTGGGAATTCCGCGGCCGCACCGAAGTGCATACCTATACCAGCGCGATGTGCTGGGCCGCGTGCGACCGCCTGTGCAAGATCGCCGTGCGCCTGAAGCGTGATGACCGCGCCCGCTACTGGCGCGAGCGCGCCGACACCATCCACGCGCGCATCATGGCCGAATCCTGGAGCGAGGAGCTGGGCCACTTCACCGATACCTTCGGTGGCCATCGGCTGGATGCCTCGCTGCTGCTGCTGGCCGATATCGGCTTCATCGACGCGCTGGATGCGCGCTTCATTGCCACCGTCGATGCCATCGGCCGAGACCTCAAGCATGGCAATTCGCTGTACCGCTATGTCGCGCCGGATGACTTCGGCGAGCCGGAAACCAGCTTCACCATCTGCACCTTCTGGTACATCGATGCGCTGGCAGCAATCGGGCGCATGGACGAAGCACGCGAGATGTTCGAGCTGCTGCTGAAGCAGCGCAACCATCTGGGCCTGCTGTCGGAGGATCTGGCCTTCGACAGTGGCGAGGCCTGGGGCAATTTCCCGCAGACCTATTCGCACGTCGGCCTGATCACCGCCGCGATGCGCCTGTCGCGGTCCTGGCAGGAGGCATCGTGAGTCGCCTGGTCGTGGTATCAAATCGTGTGGCCGTGCCCGGCGAGAACCGCGCAGGCGGCTTGGCGGTCGGCCTGCTGGCCGCCCTGAAGGAGCGCGGCGGCCTGTGGTTCGGCTGGAGCGGCAAGACCGTAAAGGAAGGCAGCGGCACGCTGCACCGGCAGAAGGACGGTGACATCGACTACGTCACCATGGACCTGAGCAAGCGCGAAGTCGACGGCTACTACAATGGTTTCGCCAACCGCACGCTGTGGCCACTGCTGCACTTCCGGCTGGACCTGGTCGACTACGACCGCGGCACCCGCGAGACCTACCACAAGGTCAATGCGCTGTTCGCCGACAAGCTCGCGCCATTGCTGCGAGAGGATGACATCGTCTGGATCCACGACTACCACCTGATCCCGCTCGGCGCACTGCTGCGCGAGCGCGGCATCGGCTGCCGCATCGGCTTTTTCCTGCACATCCCGATGCCGTCGGCCGACCTGCTGCAGGCGATGCCCGACCACCTGCGACTGTTCTCCGCGCTGTACGCCTACGATCTGGTCGGCTTCCAGACCCAGCGCGACGCCGATCGTTTCCAGACCTACCTGCGCCTGTTCGGTGGTGGCCGCGTACTCGACAACGGCGAGCTGGAAGCACCGGGCGGGCGCCGCTTCCGTGCGGCGGCTTTCCCGATCGGCATCGACACCGAGCTGATCGCACGCCAGGCCGGCACCGCCGCCACCAAGGCCGCGGTGAAGAATCTGCGCAACAGCCTGCGTGACCGCCAGCTGGCGATCGGCGTAGATCGCCTGGACTACTCCAAGGGCCTGCCCGAGCGCTTCCTCGGCTTCGAGCGCTATCTTGAGCGCCACCCCGACCAGCGCGGCTCGCTGACCTACCTGCAGATCGCGCCGGTCTCGCGCGGCGACGTCACCGAGTACCGGCAGCTGCGCAGCCAGCTGGAACAGATCGCCGGCCACATCAACGGTGGCCACGCCGAGCCGGACTGGACGCCGCTGCGCTACGTCAACCAGAACTTCACCCATGCCACGCTCACCGGCTTCTACCGGGCGGCGGCGGTCGGGCTGGTCACGCCGCTGCGCGATGGCATGAACCTGGTGGCCAAGGAGTACGTGGCCTCGCAGGACCCGGAGGATCCCGGCGTGCTGGTGCTGTCTCTGCTGGCCGGCGCTGCCGACGAACTGAAGCAGGCACTGCTGGTGAACCCACATGATCTGGACGGCGTGGCCGACGCCATCGCCACGGCAGCGACGATGTCGCTGAGCAGGCGCAAGGAGCGCTGGCACGCGATGATGGACCATCTGCGCACCTACGACATCAACCACTGGCGCCGCAGCTACCTCGACGCGCTGGAAGGCTGAGGGAAAAAGGGGACGGAGGGGATTAAGTCGTTTGTGCACAAACGACTTAATCCCCTCCGTCCCCTTTTTTCTTCAATCCAGGAACCGCGCGGCCTGCTCCGGTGCGGGCAGGTAACAGGCGTCATGCCGCCCGAACCAGCGGTAACGTTTGCGTGCCAGCGCGCGATACGCGGCATCACGCCAGCCGCGCGGCACTGCCCGCAGCACGCCGCTCAAACGCCAGGCGCCGCCCAGCCCCGCCAGCACGCGCAGGATCGCATCGGTATCGGTCCAGGCGCCCTGCGCGTCCAGCAGCAGGAACGACATCGGGTCCTGCGGGTCCAGCCCGTGCGCGCGCAGCATCGCGCTGCCCTGTGCGCCCTGCATCGCCGCAAAGCGATAGCGCCCCCTGCGGTCGAAGCGCAGCAGGAAGCGCACCCAGCGGTTGCACAGCGCGCATACGCCATCGAATACGATCACCGCGCTGCCAACCTCGGCGGCGGCCTCACTGCGGTTCGAGCCAGCCTTCATAGCGGATCAGAGCTCCCACCCAGGGCAGCGTCACATCGACCAGGAAAGTGTAGCGCTCACCCTGCCAGGCTTCGCGGCAACGCACGCCACCAAACCAGCGCCTCGGCAGCGGCAGCAGCCCGAAGGCCCAGACCCGCCGCACAGACCAGTCGATGCCACCTTCGCGGGCCTGCAGATCAAATTCGAAGCGCACCGCGCCCAACTGCTCGCGCAGGTATCCCTCATGCGCCCACAGCCGCGACACCATCGGCCAGCGCCCAAAACGCCGCGCCCACTGCTCGCCCTGCCCGTGTGCCCTGAACGCCACTTCGGTCGGCAGCGCGTCTCCGTCCTTTGGCAACCGTGCCAACGCAGCCAGCAGCGGCACCAGCCAGTGCCACCCCCTCACGATGCGCGCCTGCCCCACGTAGCGGCATGGCAACGGCGCGGCATGCAGCGCCTGCACCGGCGCGGCCAGGGTGGCGAAGGCCGGCCCCAGCACACGTGCGAACAGCGGAGTGGTCAGGGCGCGATCCAGGCCAGGGTTGCCATGCGCCCGGTGCGACGATCGCGCCGGTGCGAATACAGGTCCGGATCGGCCATGGTCGACACCGTGCCGCCATGCACCTGCGCCGGGTCCATGCCCGCCGCCTGCAGGCGCTGGCGGGCCAGCGCGAACAGATCGACCTTCCAGTGACCCGGCCGCGTCGCCACGAACGCCGCTTCGGCCGCCGGATCATGGCCGACGAAGGCGTGGTAGACCTCCTCGCCGATCTCGTAGTCGGCCGGTCCGGCGGCCGGGCCCAGCCAGGCCCGCAGCTGCGCCGGCGGCGTCTGCATGGCGGCCACCGTGGCCTCCAGCATACCGTCGGCCAGGCCACGCCAGCCTGCGTGGGCCGCGCCCACCTCACTGCCATCGGCGGCGGCGAACACCACCGGCAGGCAGTCGGCGGTCAGGATCGCCAGCACCACGCCCGGCACCGAGGTCACCGCGGCATCGGCCACCGGTTCGCTGGCGCCGGGCACCGGCGGCGCGCTGAAGCGCAGCACAGTGCTGCTGTGCACCTGGCGCAGCCAGTGCGGGGCCGACGGCAGCGCCAACCCCTGCTGCAGCAGCTGGCGGTTGTGCTCGACGTTGGCGGGGGTATCACCATCGGCCGCGTGCCGGTTGCCCAGGTTGAACTGCGCGAACGGCGCCGGCGAGATGCCCGCACCGTGCCGGCGCGTGGTCAGCGCATGGACGCCCGGAGGCGCCGGCCAGTCCGCCTGCAGCAAGGGCAGCGCGGCGTCCATCACCAGCGGTCCCGCTCGCGCGCGGCGAAGGCTTCGCTGTCTTCGCGCAGCACCTTCATCAGGTGCAGCATGTCGTCCGGCACCGGCGCGGTGTTGCGCACCGGCTCACCGGTGATCGGGTGCGTGAACTCCAGCGTCTCGGCGTGCAGGGCCTGGCGCTTGAAGCCGCGCAGCGCGGCCACCAGCTCGTCGCTGGCGCCCTTGGGCAGCTTCAATGCACCGCCGTACAGCGGGTCGCCGATGATCGGATGGCGCACGTGCGCCATGTGCACGCGGATCTGGTGGGTACGGCCGGTTTCCAGGCGGCACTCCAGCGCGGTGTGCGCACGGAAGCGCTCGCGCAGGCGGTAATGGGTGATCGCCTCCTTGCCGTCCTCGCGCACGGCCATCTTCAGGCGGTCGCGCGGGTGGCGGTCGATCGGGGCATCAGCGGTACCGCCGGCCACCAGCGCGCCCATCACGATGGCCAGGTACTGGCGGTGCACGTCGCGTGCGGCCAACTGCTCGACCAGCGCGGTCTGCGCTTCCAGGGTCTTGGCCACCACCATCACGCCGCTGGTGTCCTTGTCCAGGCGGTGCACGATGCCCGCGCGCGGCAGTACCGCCACCGAAGGGTCGCGGAACAGCAGGGCATTGACCAGGGTGCCGCTGTGGTTGCCGGCGCCCGGGTGCACCACCAGGCCGACCGGCTTGTTGATCACCAGCAGGTGCTCGTCCTCGAACAGCACGTCCAGCGGGATGTCCTCCGGCTGGGCGTCGGTCTGGGTTTCCAGCACCACGTTGAGGGTCACCACCTCGCCGCCGCGCAGCGGATCGCGCGGACGCACCTGGGCGCCGTCCAGCAGGACCTCACCGGCTTTGATCCACTCGGTCAGGCGCGACCGCGAGTATTCGGGGAACAGTTCGGCCACGACGGCGTCGAAACGGCGGCCGGCAGCGGTGTCGGGGACGATGGCCTGGCGGGCCGATTCAGAGGGTTGTTCAGACATGGCAGGGGGGCATTCTTTGAAATTTTGGGGTCCCGGCGGCCGGTTTCAGTCGCTGGACAGGACACTAGGCTATCATCGACCCTTCGTATTCCAGCCGCGTCCCGCCTCGACCCCATGATCCGACGCTCCGCCATGCTCTCCGCGCCCGTCCGCCTCACCGCCCTGCTGCTGGTGCTGGTCATCGCCGCCACCGGCTGCCACCGTGGTGCCAAGAAGGGCGATCGCCCCGATGAAGGGACGCCGGTCGAACAGTTGTACGAGAAGAGCCACAAGCTGATGCAGGGTGGCAACTGGAGCGGCGCCGAAGCCAGCTTCCGCCGCCTGGTGGCCCAGTATCCGTACGGCCCATACACCGAGCAGGCGATGATCGAGACCGCCTACGCCCAGTACAAGGCCGGCAAGCACGATGACGCGGTGTCCAGCATCGACCGCTTCATCCGTACCTACCCGACCCATCGCAACATCGCGTACCTGTACTACCTGCGCGGCCTGGCCAACTCCAATCGCAGTACGGTTTTCCTTCGTCGCGTATGGTCGCTGGATGCCAGCCGGCGCGATCTGTCCACCCCGCACCAGGCGTATTCGGACTTCAACATCGTGGTGGACCGCTACCCGAACAGCCGGTACGCCGCCGATGCGCGCCAGCGCATGCTGGAGCTGCGTGACGTGTTCGCCCAGCACGAGCTCGACAACGCCCTGTACTACATGCGCCGCGGCGCCTGGGTCTCGGCCGCCGGCCGCGCCAACTACCTGCTGGAAACCTACCCGCAGAGCGCGTTCCAGTACGACGCCGTCGCCGTCCTGGCCGATTCCTACACCCACCTGGGCAACAAGACCCTGGCCGACGACGCCCGCCGCGTCCTGCAGCTGAACCAGCCGGACCACCCGTGGCTGGAAGGCAAGTGGCCGAAGTACCCGTGGATGATCCGCAAGCTGAACCCGTTCGCTGGCGAGAAGTCCGCCAGCACCGGCCAGCGCAACGCGCGACTGGAAAAGAAATAAGAAAAAGGCCCCGCAAGGGGCCTTTTCTTTGTCGGTTATCCACGCCATGCGTGGAGGGTTCGTGCGCCCATGGACCACGACACTAGGAATTCTACGAATCCCCGGCGGATGCGACGCCGGTCCCAATCGGCGCGGGCGAGCCCCTCCACACTGCGGCGCAACGGCCATCCCGGCCGTGAAGGAGCGCCTCATGACCCCACTACCCCGCCGTTTCCGCCCTCTCGCCGGCCTCCTCGCCACTGCCCTGCTGGCGCTGTCCCCGGGCCCCCTGGCCGCCGCACCGGTTGCACCGGGCGACCTGCTGTCTGCTGCCCCCTATCGCGCGTCATGGGTGCCGTCCAAGGCCGCGCAGGCCTACAAGCTGCACTACCGCACCCCGGATCATCGCGGCCAGCTGGCCGAAGGCACCGGCCTGCTGTACCTGCCCGCCGGCGCGGCTCCTGCAGGCGGCTGGCCGGTGGTGTCCTGGGCACATGGCACCCAGGGCATCGCGGATCGCTGTGCGCCCTCGGTGTCCGGCCCCTACCAACCCCAACGCGACGGGCGCTTCCTCGATCAATTCCTGGCGCAGGGCTATGCGGTGGTCGCTGCGGACTACCAGGGCCTTGGCAGTCCAGGTGACCATGCCTATCTGCATGTGCGCACTGCCGCGCGCAACGCCATCGACCTCGTCAAAGCCAGCCGCCAGTACCTGGGCAACGCAGCGTTGTCGCCGCGCTGGGTATCGGTCGGCCATTCGCAGGGTGGCGCCGCCGCGCTCACGGCCGGCCACATCGCCCCCACCTATGGAGGGCCGGCGTTGCACTACCGTGGCAGCTTCACCACCGGTACGCCCACGGCAGTGGAGTTGACCGCGCTGGTGATGAAACCGGACAACCGCAGCCCCAATCCCGGTGCAGTCAACGCGTATCACGCGTATCTGCTCGATGGCCTGCTGCAGGTCGCGCCGCAGATCGACCGCGTCCTCAGCGATGAAGGCCGCGCGCGGGTGGCGGTGGCACGCGAGCAGTGCCTGGGCGAACTGGCCGCCACCCTGGACGGTGCGGATACCGGCAGCATGTTCACTGCAGCGCTGACCAGCGTGCCGGGCATCTGGGCGGTGTTGTACGACTATCTCGGCGTACCGCGCCGCGGCTTCAGCCAACCACTGATGCTGGGCCATGGCAGCGCGGACCGCGATGTGCCCTATCTGACCACGCTGCTGTACGCCGCAGGCCTGGCCCTGCGAGGCGAGCCGGTCGCGTTCCGCCGCTACCCGGTCGACCACCGCGGCACGCTGGACGCAGCGGCGGCGGATGGCCTGGCGTTTGTGCGTGCACGGCTTGAGGACGGCCACTTCAACGACGCTGCGGAAACCGCCGGCCTCGAACAGCTGCTCGGCGAAGCCCGGTAGATCCACGCCATGCGTGGATGATCTTCGACCATCGTGCGGACCAGGGTCCGCACCCACCGGAGAGGGCCAACGGGTTGCCGGCCATCGGCCGGCACTCCCTGTCGTCTTATGGACCGGGCCTCAGCCCTTGTAGCCGTTGCTGATCGGGTAACGACGCTCACGGCCGAACGCCCGGCGCGAGACCTTCGGCCCGGGCGCGGCCTGATGCCGCTTCCACTCGCTGATGCGCACCAGGCGCAGCACGCGGTCGACCACGGTCGCGTCGTAACCGGCCGCCACGATCTCCGTGCGCGACTGCTCCTGGTCGATGTAGCGGTACAGGATGCCATCCAGCACGTCATAGGCCGGCAGCGAATCCTGGTCCAGCTGGTTCTCGCGCAGCTCGGCCGACGGCGGGCGGCTGATCACCGCCGGCGGGATCACCGGTGCGCCGCCCACGGTGTTGCGCCACTTGGACAGCCCGAACACCTCGGTCTTGTAGAGGTCCTTCAACGGCGCATAGCCACCGCACATGTCGCCGTAGATGGTGGCGTAACCAACCGCGTACTCGCTCTTGTTGCCGGTGGTCAGCAGCAGGCCGCCGAACTTGTTGGCCAGCGCCATCAGGATCACGCCACGGCTGCGCGACTGCAGATTCTCTTCGGTCACGTCCGGCGTGGTGCCCTCGAACATCGGCGCCAGCGATTCCATCAGGCCCTTGAACGCCGGCTCGATCGACACCGCCTCCAGCTTCACGCCCAGTGCCTGGCACTGCTCGGCCGCCAGGTCGTTGGAAAGGCCTGCGGTATAGCGCGACGGCAACCGCACGGCGGTGACGTTCTCGGCGCCCATCGCGTCCACGGCCATGGCCAGCACCAGCGCCGAATCGATGCCACCGGACAGGCCCAGCCACACCTTCTTGAAGCCGTTCTTGCGGCAGTAGTCCTGGATGCCACGGGTCACGGCACGCCAGGCCAGCGCGTCCATGCTCTCGTCGCCATCGTCCATCCACACATGCGGCATGAAGCGGCGGGTTTCACCGTCGTACTCCACCACCAGCCACTGGTCGACGAAGGCGGCGGCGGCCGGGTGCACGGTACCGTCGCCATCGGCCACAACCGAGGCGCCATCGAACACCAGCGCGTCCTGGCCACCGACCACGTTGAGGTAGGCAATCGCCACCCCGCTCTCACGGGTGCGCGCGGCCAGCACCGCATCGCGCTGGGCATGCTTGCCGCGCTCGTACGGCGACGCATTCGGCACCACCACCAGCTGCGCGCCGGCGCGCATGGTGTCGGCCAGCGGCTCGGCGAACCACAGGTCCTCGCAGATCAGCAGGCCCACCGGAATACCGTTGACCTCGAACACGCAGCTGCCGCCATCCGGATCGACATCGAAGTAGCGGCGCTCGTCAAACACCGCGTAGTTGGGCAGCTCGCGCTTGCGGTAGGTCTGCTCGACCAGCCCGTCGCGCAGCACGCTGGCAGCGTTGTAGACCACCGCGCCGGCGGCCTGCGGCCAGCCGACCACGGCGGTGATGCCGCGACAGGCGGCAGCGATACGGGTCATCGCCTGCTCGCACTCGTACAGGAAGCCCGGGCGCAGCAGCAGGTCTTCCGGCGGATAGCCGCTCACCGCCAGCTCGGGGAACATCACCAGCTCGGCGCCGTACTCGTCGCGCGCCTGGCCGATCATCTCGATGATGCGCTCGGTGTTGCCGGCGACATCGCCGACCGGGAAGTCGAACTGCGCCATCGCGATGCGGATCGAAGCCATGGGAATCCAGCCTGTGGTTGCAATGCCGCCATTGTAGCGCTGCGCCATGCGCACGCCGGGCGCGCTCACTGCGTGGACAGCCCTGGCTCAGTAGATCCACGCCATGCGTGGATGGGCCGACCAGGCAGCCGCCAGACGCAGAAAAGCCGCCCGAGGGCGGCTTTTCCAAAGCAAGCCGAGCGTGGGCTCGGCTCTACAGAATCGGCTGCCAGAGGCAGTCGTTCTTATTTCACCAGCTTGGCGATGGCAGCGCCCAGGTCGCCCGGCGAGCGGACGGTGACGACACCGGCAGCTTCCATGGCGGCGAACTTGCCTTCGGCCGTGCCCTTGCCGCCCGAGGCGATCGCACCGGCGTGGCCCATGCGCTTGCCGGCCGGAGCCGACGCACCGGCGATGAAACCGACGACCGGCTTCTTCACGTGGTTCTTGATGTACTCGGCGCCGGCTTCTTCGGCGTCACCGCCGATTTCGCCAACCATGATGATGCCTTCGGTCTGCGGGTCTTCGTTGAACAGCTTCAGGCAGTCGACGAAGTTCAGGCCGTTGATCGGGTCACCACCGATGCCGATGCAGGTGGACTGGCCCAGGCCGACTTCGGTGGTCTGCTTGACCGCTTCATAGGTCAGGGTGCCCGAACGCGACACGATGCCGATCTTGCCCGGCTGGTGGATGTGGCCCGGCATGATGCCGATCTTGCACTCACCCGGGGTGATGACGCCCGGGCAGTTCGGCCCGATCAGCACGGTGTCCGGATGCGAACGGGTCAGCACGTTCTTGACGCGCAGCATGTCCAGCACCGGGATGCCTTCGGTGATGCAGACGATGACCTTGATGCCGGCAGCAGCGGCTTCCAGGATCGCGTCGGCCGCGTACGGCGGCGGCACGTAGATGACCGAAGCGTTGGCGCCGGTGCTCTGCACGGCGTCGGCAACGGTGTTGAAGACCGGCAGGTCGATATGGGTGGTGCCACCCTTGCCCGGGGTCACGCCGCCAACAACCTGGGTGCCGTACTCGATCATCTGAGTGGCGTGGAAGGTGCCCTGCTGGCCGGTGAAGCCCTGCACGATCACCTTGGTGTTCTTGTTAATCAAAACAGACATGGGAATTCCTTGGTGTCGAATCAGGCAGCGTTCTTGACAGCTTCAACGATCTTCTTGGCGCCATCGTTGATGTTGTCAGCCGGGATGATGGCCATGCCGCTGTCGCGCAGCAGCTGCTTGCCTTCTTCCACGTTGGTGCCTTCCAGGCGCACCACGACCGGAACCTTGACGCCCACTTCCTTCACGGCGGCGATGATGCCTTCGGCAATCATGTCGCAGCGGACGATGCCGCCGAAGATGTTGACGAAGATGCCTTCAACCTTGTCCGAGGACAGGATCAGCTTGAACGCTTCGATGACGCGCTGCTTGTTGGCACCGCCGCCCACGTCCAGGAAGTTCGCCGGCTCGCCGCCGTTGAGCTTGATGACGTCCATGGTGGCCATGGCCAGGCCGGCGCCGTTCACCATGCAGCCGATGTTGCCGTCCATGGTGACGTAGTTGATGTCCAGCTCCGAAGCGATCACTTCGGTCGGATCTTCCTGGGTCTTGTCGCGCATGGCGACCAGGGCCTTCTGGCGGAACGCGGCGTTGTCGTCGCTGTCGAACTTGCCGTCCAGCGCGTACAGGTTGCCGTCGTCCAGGATGGCCAGCGGGTTGATTTCAACCAGGGCCAGGTCCTTTTCGTTGAACAGGCGGTACAGGTTCACCATGATGCTGGCGAACTGGCCGGCCTGCTTGGCGGTCAGGCCCAGCTTGAAGCCGAAATCACGGCCGTGGTAACCCTGCACGCCTTCGACGAAGTCGACGTTCAGCGAGTGGATCAGCTCCGGGGTTTCAGCAGCGACCTGCTCGATTTCCACGCCGCCTTCCGAAGAGGCGATGTAGGTGATGGTCTTGGTGCCACGGTCGACCAGCACCGACAGGTACAGTTCCTTGACGATCTCGCCGGCGGTGGTCACCAGCACCAGGTTGACCGGCAGTTCAACGCCTGCGGTCTGGTAGGTGGCCATCTTGGTGCCGAGCATCTTGGCCGCAGCGGCCTTCACGTCGTCGGTGGTCTTGCAGAACTTGACGCCGCCAGCCTTGCCGCGGCCGCCAGCGTGGATCTGCGCCTTGACCATCCAGGGGCCCTGGCCCAGGGAGTTGGCAGCGGCAACCGCTTCGTCCGGGGTCGCAGCGACCTTGCCGGCCGGGACCGGGATGCCGTACTCGGCAAGCAGTTGTTTTGACTGGTATTCGTGGAAATTCATGCGTCACCGTGGGAATAGGAACGACCGCACGCAATTCCTCAGGGCCCCGGCGGGGCGCCGGCATGGACCGCGGCGGGCCCACTATTGTGGCCGAGCCAGCGCCGGGGCGCAAAGAAGTCTGTACAAAACGCCAGACCCGGCCAGATTTCCACCGCCATTCAGGCAGTTGCGCCCGGGCCGCCGTTGGCCACCGGTATCCACGGCGGGCCAAATGCGCGATCCGGGCGGCTCCGGCGGCGCCCTGCCGGGGGCCCTATACTGGTCAACCAAGGTGTGTAGTGTCGGGCCTGCCCGGCTGCTTCCACCGCAGGCCACAGAGAAGCGACGTACCCGCCCGGCTTCAGGGGATGCCAGGCAGGACCGCCGCAGATTCCAGACCCAGGCAGCCAGAAGGGGAGTTCCGGCGTGTCACCCAGTGCTTCATTGATCGACCGCATCGAATCGATTCCGCGGCGTGAGCTGTACTTCTTCGCGCTGTACCGGGTGCTGATCGCCGCGGTCATCGCTGGCCTGCTCTACAGCCCCCTGTCCGGCATGGTCGGCGAGGCCCATCACCCGCGCCTGGCCGATACCGTCGCGGCCATCTATCTGCTGCTGTCGCTGCTGGCCCTGGCGATCGGCCGCAACGAACGCTGGCTGCGCCCGATCGTGGTCAGCAGCGTGCTGGTGGACATCATCGCCGCCACCCTGCTGGCGCATGCCCTGCCCGGTGCCAGCGCCGGCATCTCGATGTCGCTGCTGTTCAACATCGCCGCTGCCGCCACCCTGCTGCCATTGAGCTGGGGCCTGGGCCTGGCAATCGTCGCCAGCCTGGCCACCGGTACCGAATACCTCTGGAAGGTGCTCGAAGGCGGCGACCCCACCCGCACGCTGGCCGAGCTGGCCATGTTCGCCACCAGCTACCTGGCGTTGGCCTTCATCAGCTACCAGGTAGGCAACCGCGCGCGCCGCAACCAGCAGCTGGCCAACCAGCGCGGCGACGAAGTGGCCAACCTGTTCCAGATCAACGAACTGATCATCCGCCGCATGCGCACCGGCGTGCTGGTGGTGGACGCCGACAACCGCATCACCCTGGCCAATGAAGCGGCCTCGATGCTGCTCGGCGACAACGACGGCATCGGTGAGACAGGACGCCTGGATCTGGCCAGTGCCGCGCCGGAACTGGCGCGCCGCCTGCAGCGCTGGCGCAACGGCTGGGCGCAGGACGAACTGCCGCTGCAACTCAACCCCGACCAGCCCGAAGTGCAACCACGCTTCGCCCGCCTGCTGGCCGGCAGCGAGCTGGCCCTGGTGTTCCTGGACGATTCCAGCGTGGTGTCCCGGCGCGCCGAATCGCTCACCCTGTCGGCAATGGGCCGCTTCTCGGCCAGCCTTGCCCATGAAATCCGCAACCCGCTGGCGGCAATCAACTACGCCGTGCAGCTGCTGGAGGAAGGCACCGGCTTCAACGAAAGTGACCGCCGCCTGCTGCAGATCATCCGCCAGCAATGCCAGCGCACCAACGGCATCGTCGAGAGCGTGCTGGGGCTGGCACGGCGCGAACGCGCCACGCCCGAGAACGTGGACCTGGTCGCCTTCGTGCGCCGCTTCGTGCTGGAGTACAAGCAGGGCCAGACGCTGGAGACCGACAGCATCGAACCGATCATCAGCGACACGGCGGTGATGGCGCAGGTCGATACCAAGCACCTGTACCAGGTGCTCACCGTGCTGGTGCACAACGCATTGAAGTACGGCCGCATCGGCCAGCAGCCGGCGCGGGTGCGCCTGCGCGTGGCACAACACGAACGCAGCGCGGTGATCGACGTGATGGACCGTGGCCCCGGCATTCCCGAGAGTGTGGCCGCACAGCTGTTCCGTCCGTTCTTCACCACCTCCGAGCACGGCACCGGGCTGGGCCTGTATATCGCCCGCGAGTTGTGCCGCGCCAACCAGGCACGGCTCGACTACATCCCGGTGCCGGCAGGCGGCTCCTGCTTCCGCCTGGTGCTGCCCGGCCCGCACACGCTGTTGCCCACCTGATCCCCAATCTGTGCGTCAAACATTTGTCGCTTCCAGCCCCCTCGTTTATCTTTCACGCCCATGAACGAAACCCGCAGCGCCCTCGTCGTCGACGATGAACGCGACATCCGCGAACTGCTGGTACTGACCCTCGGCCGCATGGGGCTGCGCATCAGTACCGCCGCCAACCTGGCCGAAGCACGCGAGCTGCTGGCCAGCAATCCGTACGACCTGTGCATCACCGACATGCGCCTGCCGGATGGCAACGGCATCGAGCTGGTCAGCGAAATCGCCCAGCACTACCCGCGCACGCCGGTGGCGATGATCACCGCCTTCGGCAGCATGGACCTGGCCGTGGAAGCGCTGAAAGCCGGCGCCTTCGACTTCGTCAGCAAGCCGGTGGACATCTCGGTGCTGCGTGGCCTGGTCAAGCACGCGCTGGAACTCAACAACACCGAACGCCCTGCGCCCGGCCCCGCCACCGAACAGGCTGCACGCCTGCTGGGCGCTTCGCCGGCCATGGACGTGTTGCGCACCACCATCGGCAAGGTCGCGCGCAGCCAGGCGCCGGTCTACATCCTCGGTGAATCCGGGGTTGGCAAGGAACTGGTCGCTCGCACCATCCACGCCCAGGGCGCGCGTGCGGCCGGCCCGTTCGTACCGGTCAACTGCGGCGCCATTCCCGGCGAGCTGATGGAGAGCGAATTCTTCGGCCACCGCAAAGGCAGCTTCAGCGGCGCGCATGCCGACAAGCCCGGCCTGTTCCAGGCGGCGCACGGCGGCACCCTGTTCCTGGACGAAGTGGCCGAGCTGCCGCTGCAGATGCAGGTGAAGCTGCTGCGCGCGATCCAGGAGAAGTCGGTGCGCGCGGTCGGTGCGGCCAACGAAGAGCCGGTGGACGTACGCATCCTCTCTGCCACCCACAAGGACCTGGCCGAGCTGGTCGAAGACGGGCGCTTCCGCCACGACCTGTACTACCGCATCAACGTGATCGAACTGAAGGTGCCGCCGCTGCGCGAGCGCCGCCAGGACCTGCCGGAGCTGGCGGCCGCCGTGCTGGCGCGGCTGGCCCGCAGCCACGGCCGTGCCACCCCGCTGCTGGCGCCGTCGGCGCTGGAGGCGCTGGACCACTATGCGTTCCCGGGCAATGTGCGCGAGCTGGAGAACATTCTGGAACGCGCGCTGGCACTGGCCGAAGAAGACCGCATCGGTGCCGACGACCTGCGCCTGCCGCAGCACGCCCCACGTGCGCCCGGCGGCGCAGCTCCGGCCGAAGCCGTGGCCGACCTGCAGCCCGGCAGCGCCGCCCTGCCCTCGTACATCGAGCAGCTGGAACGCAGCGCCATCCAGCGCGCGCTGGAAGAGAACCGCTGGAACAAGACCCGGACCGCCGCGCAGCTGGGCATCACCTTCCGCGCGCTGCGCTACAAGCTGAAGAAGCTGGGGATGGAGTAGAGCCGAGCCCATGCTCGGCTGCGCGGTGTTCGCCGCCGCGCCATCCACGCATGGCGTGGATCTACTGTAGAGCCGAGCCCACGCTCGGCTGCTCTTCGGGCCATCAGCCGAGCATAGGCTCGGCTCTACCTCAATCCTTGGTCACGCGATTGATCTCGGCCAGGCTGGTCACACCCGCGGCGGCCTTCTTCAACGCCGACTGCCGCAGGTCATTCACCCCGATCTGCTGCGCCGCCTCGGCAATCTGCAGCGCATTGCCACCGGCCAGCACGATGGTGGCGATCTCGTCGGTCATCGGCATCACCTGGTAGATACCGGTTCGGCCCTTGTAGCCTTCGGTGCACTCATCGCAGCCCACCGCCTCGTACAGCTGGATGCCCGCATCCAGCTGCGCCTGGGTGAAGCCCTCGGCCAGCAGCGCATGCTCCGGCAGGTTGGCCGGGCGCTTGCAGTTGCCGCACAACCGGCGTGCCAGGCGCTGCGCGATCACCAGCGTCACCGAGCTGGTGATGTTGTACGGGGCGATACCCATGTTCATCAGGCGCGCGATGGTCTGCGGCGCATCGTTGGTATGCAGCGTGGACAGCACCATGTGGCCGGTCTGCGCCGCCTTGATCGCAATCTCCGCCGTCTCCAGGTCGCGGATTTCGCCGACCATGATGATGTCCGGATCCTGTCGCAGGAACGAGCGCAGCGCCGCAGCGAAGGTCATGCCGCGCTTGTTGTTCTGCTGCACCTGGTTCACACCGGGCAGGCGGATTTCCACCGGGTCTTCGGCGGTGGAGATGTTGCGCGTCTCGTCGTTGAGGATGCCCAGCGCGGTATACAGCGACACGGTCTTGCCCGAACCGGTCGGGCCGGTCACCAGCACCATGCCGTACGGCTTGTGGATGGCGTCGTGGAACAGCTTCTGCTGGTCCGGTTCGTAGCCCAGCTTGTCGATACCCAGCTTGGCCGCACTGCCATCCAGGATACGCAGCACCACCTTTTCACCGAACAGGGTCGGCAGCGTGCTCACGCGGAAGTCGATCTGCTTGGTCTTGGACAGGTTCAGCTTGATGCGCCCGTCCTGCGGCACGCGCTTCTCGGCGATATCCAGCTGCGCCATCACCTTCAGGCGCGCAGCGATGCGCTGGTTCAACTTCACCGGCGCACGCGCCACCATCTTCAGCAGGCCGTCGATGCGCAGGCGCACGCGGTAATCGTCTTCGTAGGGCTCGAAGTGGATGTCCGATGCGCCCTTGCGGATCGCATCGACCAGCACCTTGTTGACGAACTTCACCACCGGGGTGTCGTCGCCCTTGGCGTCGATGCCGGAGTCGCCACCCGCGTTGTCTTCGTCGCCCAGGCCAACGTCGAGGTTGGCCATGCCCTCGTCGTCGCCGCCCAGCGCATCGCCGATGGTGTCGTGGCTGGCGTGCCACTGCTCCAGCGTCCGGCGGATCTGGTCTTCATCAACCAGGATCGGTTCCACCACCAGATTGGTGTGGAACTTGATCTCGTCCAGCGCATGGGTCGGATTGCTGGTACCCACGAACAGCTTGCCGCCGCGTTTGAACAGCGGCAGCACGTTGTGCTTGCGCAGCAGTTCCTCGCTGACCAGGCTCATCGCGTTCTGGCTGGCATCGAAGGTGGACACGTCGAACAAGGGCATGCCGAACTCGACCGCGTTGGCGGCGGCGAGCTGCGAGGCACTGACCAGCTTGTTCTGCGCGAACCAGGTTGGCAGCGGCTGGCGAGCGGCGGCGGCCTTGGCCATGGCGTCGCGGGCGGAAGCCTCGTCCAAGGCGCCGTCCTGGACCAGACGGCGGGCCAGGCCGGTGATGCCGACGAGGTTTGGGGGGGAAGGAGTACTCATATTTTCCTCAAAGCCCTCAGTCTGGAACAATCAAGCGTAGGTTCCTGAAAGCACTTTCAGGAATTCACCTCTGACGTTTTAGGTCCCAGTCACAATAGGTGCAATTAAATACTGCTCAATTGACGTTTTCGCCATTCATCGCCACTTGAAAATACCGATTTATGTCGAGAAAGAGGATCTTAGTGCTATGCCGGGACTTTAGATCGACGGCGCACAGCAGAATGGCTATGCCCAAAAAAGAACAGGGAGCCAACGGCTCCCTGTTCCTAGAACGCGGTACCAATTACCGGATCACTCCTTGGTTTCTTCTTCGCCAGCAGCTGCCTGGCAAGAACCCGGACGATACTTGGCATCGATCGAACCGCCGCAGCTCCAGCTCGGCACAACGCCATTCTTTCCGTCACCGGACGGAGTCAGCGTAATGGTCTTCTTATCGATGAGGTCGTCGCCAACGCCCTTGGCAGTAGCAACGATGGACTTACCATTCCATTCCAGCTTATCCACGTACTGAGTCTGCTGGAAGTCCGGCTTCCAAGTTGTCGGCGGCAGCGAATTGTTGCTGGCCACGTATTCCGACACGTCGGTACGCAGTGAAGAAGCCGCCAGGATCACTTCCGAGACCTTGGCCTTCTTGGTGTAGTTCGAGTACGCCGGCAGCGCGATGGCAGCCAGGATGGCGATGATCGCAACGACGATCATCAGTTCGATCAGGGTGAAGCCCTTCTGGTTCTTCATGGTGGTACATCCCCAAGATAAGTGGTGGTTGATGTCGGGGGTGGCTGCCGGCCGGCCAGATGACCGGATGAGCAGGCTGCCCTTCCCCGCGGGTGGATCAACGCAGGTTACGTGCCAATCTCCCATGGCAGCGTCTCCCCGATTTCCCCGCGCCAATGATGGCAGCAATTTCGCGGATGGGAACCCCCCAGAAGCGAATCTGCGATGGACGCGGCAATGTGACGCGGTACGTCACCTTTCGTCTCGTCAGGTCGAAAACCCTGCGCGGCGTCACGCCAGCAGGCTCCCCGGACGGCCCTGAACCGGCTACCATCGCCGGTCAGGATGCCCGCCTGGGGATGGCGGGCCTTGGGGAGCCAACATGTCTGTCAGTCGCAGTGCGATCAAGAAAGAGCCCGTGGCGCGTAGCACCATGGAGCTGCAGCCGTTTGTCTGGGAGGGGACCGACAAGCGGGGTATCAAGATGAAGGGTGAGCAGTTGGCGAAGAACGCCAATCTGCTGCGCGCCGAACTACGCAAGCAGGGGATCAATCCCGGCCAGGTCAAGCCGAAGCCGAAGCCACTGTTCGGCGCGGCCGGTAAGCCCGTGGGCGCTAAGGACATTGCGTTCTTCAGCCGACAGATGGCCACGATGATGAAATCCGGCGTGCCGATCGTGTCGGCGCTGGAAATCATCGGCAGCGGGCACAAGAATCCGCGCATGAAGAAGATGGTGGACGGGATCCGCGCCGACATCGAGGGCGGCTCTTCGCTGAACGAGGCGATCAGCCGCTACCCTGTCCAGTTCGACGAGCTTTACCGCAACCTGGTGCGCGCCGGTGAAAGCGCCGGTGTGCTGGAAACGGTGCTGGACACGATCGCTTCCTACAAGGAGAACATCGAAGCACTGAAGGGCAAGATCAAGAAGGCGCTGTTCTACCCGGCCATGGTATTGGTGGTGGCTTTCCTGGTCAGCACTGTCCTGCTGGTCTGGGTGGTGCCGCAGTTCGAGGAGGTCTTCAAGAGCTTCGGTGCCGACCTTCCGGCCTTCACCCAGATGGTGGTCAACCTATCCCGGTTCATGGTGTCGTGGTGGTGGCTGATAGCCATCGTCGTGATCGGATCGGTGGTGGCCATCGCCATGACCTACCGGCGCTCGGAGAAAATGCAGCATACGGTCGATCGGCTGGTGCTGAAGGTGCCGGTGATCGGCCAGATCATGCATAACAGCTCGATCGCCCGATTTGCCCGGACCACGGCGGTGACCTTCAAGGCCGGCGTGCCGCTGGTGGAGGCGTTGGGTATCGTGGCTGGCGCCACCGGCAACAAGGTCTATGGCGAGGCGGTACTGCGGATGCGCGACGACGTCTCGGTGGGCTACCCGGTCAACATGGCCATGAAGCAGCTGAACCTGTTCCCGCACATGGTCATCCAGATGACCGGCATCGGCGAAGAGGCGGGCGCCCTGGACGCCATGCTGTTCAAGGTGGCTGAATACTACGAGCAGGAAGTGAACAATGCCGTGGATGCCTTGAGCAGCCTGCTGGAACCGATGATCATGGTGTTCATTGGTACCATTGTCGGTGGCTTGGTCATCGCGATGTACCTGCCCATCTTCAAACTCGGCGCCGTCGTCGGCTAAAGGTATCAATGGCATTTCTCGACCAGCACCCCGGCCTCGGCTACCCCGCCGCGGCCGCCCTGGGACTGCTGCTGGGCAGTTTCCTGAACGTGGTCATCCTGCGGCTGCCCAAGCGGCTGGAGTGGCAGTGGAAGCGCGATGCGCGCGAAGTCCTGGAGGAACCGGACTTCTACGAGCCCCCGCCACCGGGGATCGTGGTGGAACCGTCGCACTGCCCCCACTGCAAGCACAAGCTGAGCTGGTACGAGAACATCCCGCTGTTCAGCTGGATCATCCAGGGCGGCAAGTGCCGACACTGCAAGGCGCCGATCTCGCTGCAGTACCCGCTGGTGGAGGCCCTGACCTCGGTACTGGTGCTGGCCTGCGTCTGGCAGTTCGGCTTCGGCTGGCAGGGCTTCGGTGCCATCGTGCTGACCTGCTTCCTGATCGCGTTGTCCGGCATCGACCTGCGCACGCAGCTGCTGCCCGACCAGCTCACCCTGCCGCTGATGTGGCTGGGGCTGATAGGCAGCATCGACAACCTGTACATGCCGGCCAAGCCCGCCCTGGTGGGTGCGGCGGTGGGTTACCTGTCGCTGTGGACGGTCTGGTGGCTGTTCAAGCAGCTGACCGGCAAGGAAGGCATGGGCCACGGCGATTTCAAGCTGCTGGCGGCCCTGGGCGCTTGGTGCGGGCTGAAGGGCATCCTGCCGATCATCCTGTTGTCGTCGGTGCTGGGCGCCATCATCGGCTCGATCTGGCTGTACAGCCGCGGCCGTGACCGCGCCACGCCCATCCCGTTCGGGCCGTATCTGGCCATTGCCGGCTGGCTCTACTTCATGTGGGGTGCGCCACTGGTGGAGCAGTACCTGGTAATGAGCGGGCTGCGCTGAGGGGAGTCCCCATGAGCCGCTATGTGGTTGGCCTGACCGGAGGCATCGCCTCCGGCAAGAGCGAAGTGACCCGGCGCTTCGAGGCGCTGGGCATCGTGGTGGCCGACGCCGATCTGGCCGCACGGGCCGTGGTGGCCGCCGGCAGCCCCGCCCTGGCCCGCATTGCCGAGCGCTTCGGCGCCGACATGCTGCTGGCCGACGGCAGCCTGGACCGGGCCCGCCTGCGCGCTCACGTGTTCGCCGACCCGGCCGAGCGGACGGCGCTGGAAGCGATCACCCACCCGGCTATCCGCCTGCTGATGCAGCAGCAGTGCGAGCAGGCCACCAGCGCCTATGCGATTGCGGCCATTCCGCTGCTGACCGAGGTGGGCGGGCGGAAGGCCTACCCGTGGCTGGACCGGGTGTTGCTGGTGGATGCGCCCGAAGCCGTGCAGCACGCCCGGCTGATGCGGCGCGATGGTATCGACGCGGCGCTGGCCGACCGGATGATTGCTGCCCAGGCCAGCCGCGCGCAGCGGTTGGCGTTGGCCGATGACGTGGTGGTCAATGATGGGCAGCCGGAGGACCTGCAGGTGCAGGTGGAACAGCTGCATGCGCGGTATCTGGGGTTGGCCGGGGGTTGAGGCCGGGTTGCCGGCCAGCGGCCGGCACTACCAAAGCGCATCCACGCGCGGCGTGGATCTACTCCAGCTGCAGGCGGGCGTAGCGGGCGAGTTCGCGGGCGCCGAGCAGCAGGCCGTCGACCACATCGGGATTGAGTTGCTGGCGGGCACCGCCCTGCTCCCGCGCGAGTTCGGCGGCGTGCAGCAGCTGGATCAGGGTATGCAGACCGGCAAGCGTGCGGCTGAGGCCGGCCATCATGGCTGCCTGCGCCGGGCTGGCCCCCTGCACGTCCAGCGGCTGGCCGTCGGCGGCGTCGCGGCCATCCATGCGCGCCAGCAGCGCGGGCAGCAGGTCCTTGGGGTCATCCAGCAGAACTTCGACACGCTCGGCGACGTCGGCAGGCAGCAGGTTCGCCGCATCGCCGATCAGGGCGTGCAGCTGGGGGAACAGCGGGCGGGTGGACATGGTGGAGCTCCTCGCAGTCGGCAGGCCACCTGCAGATGCAAGGTGGCGGACGGTGCGGGTTGGCGTACCGGACAACTCCCAGATGGATGGAAACTCCGGCGGATTCCCGGGAATCCCCACGCACCGCCCGCCATGAAGCGAGCACAGTGCATTGTCCGCGATGCCGCGCGAGGCATCGGAAGCTTTCCATCTAACAGTTGATTTCAGGACGCCAATCCCGGCCAAGGCACCTGCCCCGGCCAGGCCATCAGGCCATCGCCGCACGCGGCGATCTGTAAGGAAATTCCCAAGTACGGCGCGGGCTTGCCAATGCGTGCGCTGGAACACGCGCGGGGCGCGGCAGCGATCACGGTGGTGTCGTGTTGGGCCTGAGGCCCGATCATCGCGCGAGGGTGATTCGGTGGCACAAGCGACACAGAGCGCCATACAACGTCGGCAGGACTCGTGCCGACCAAGGTCGGCACCCACCAAAGCAGGGGCCCTTAAGCAGGGGCCCTTACAGCGGCTTCGGCGAGAACGTCAGGGTGGCGATCACGCCACGCTGGCCACCGGGGCGCACGCTCACCTGCCAGCCGTACAGATCGCACAGGCGGCTGACGATCGACAGGCCGATGCCGCCGCCCTGCGAATGGCCGGCGTGGGTGCCACGGTAGCCACGCTGGAACAGCTTGGCTGCGTCTTCCTCGCTCAGGCCCGGGCCGCTGTCGGTTACCGACACCGAATTGGTGCCGACGAACACGCGTACCTCGCCGTCCTGCGAGTACTTCACGGCATTGCCGATCAGGTTGCCCAGTGCCACCGACAGCGCCGCCTCGGGCGCATTGATCACCAGGTTGCGCTCACCTTCCAGCAGCAGTTCCAGCGGCTTGCCACCCAGCTGCGCACGATGCGCGTCCAGCAGTTGCTCGGCCACGCGGGCGACGTTGCTGGTGCCCTGCCCGCGCTCGTTGCGCGACAGCAGCAGCAGCGCGCCGATCAGGTCGCTGCACTGCTGTTCGGCACGCTGGATGCGCTGCAGGCGCTGCAGCACCTTCTCGTCCAGGCCGGGCCGGGTCAGCAGCAGCTCGGTGGCGCCACGGATCACCGCCAACGGCGTGCGCAGCTCATGGCTGACGTCTGCATTGAACTCACGGTCGCGCTGCACCACTTCGGTCAGTCGCGAGGAATAGTCGTCCAGCGCCTGTGCCAACTGCCCCACTTCGTCGTCGGGGAAGCGTGGCGCCAGCGGTTCGGGATCGCTGGTGCCGCCGCGATAGGCGCGCAGCCGCGCGGCCAGATCCGACACCGGCTTCATCACCTTCGACGCCGACCACCAGCCCAGCACCAGCGACAGCACGCTGAACACCAGCACCGACAGCACCAGCGCGCGGTTGAGCTGCTTGCCGCCGCGCACGCTGTCGGTCATGTCATAGGCAAGGAAGAACCAGGCGTCGGGCGTCTTGCGCACGGCCAGCTTGTAGGAGTACGGCTCGCCGTGCTCGTCACCGCTGACGCTGTGGATGCCATCGGAGAAGCCCGCCCACTGCGCGCGTTCTTCGCGCACCCGGTCGAACTTGTCCTTGGAATAGGCATAGGCCCTGATCTGCAGCACCGGTGCGTCCGGGTTATGCCCGGGGTGCTCGTAATAGCGGCGCGCATACTCGTCGATGTTGCGGTTCATCAGCTCTTCCACCAGCTGGTTTTCCACGCGCAGGCGGGCCCAGTTGGTGGCGAACGCGAACAGTGTTGTCAGGCAGAAGCCCAACAACACGAACGAAACGATGATGCGGCTGCGCAGGCGCCGCCGATAAGGCGTGCGCCGGCGCTCCCCCTTGGTTGCCACCGAATCAGGCTTCCGGGGTGGCGATGCGGTATCCGATGCCATGGCGGGTCTGGATCAGCGGCACTTCAAACGGCTTGTCGACCACCGCACGCAGGCCATGGATGTGCACGCGCAGGGAATCCGAATCGGGCAGTTCTTCGCCCCACACACGGGTTTCCAGTTCCTGCCGGGTCACCACGGCCGGGGCCGCTTCCATCAGCGCCTGCAGGATCTTCAGTGCGGTCGGGTTGAGCTGCAGCAGCTTGCCCTGGCGGCGCACTTCCAGCGTATCCAGGTTGTATTCCAGATCGCCGGTTTCCAGCACGCGGGTCTGCACGCCCTTGCCGCGCCGCGACAGGGCGTTCAGACGCACTTCCACTTCCTGCAGCGCGAACGGCTTGATCAGGTAGTCGTCCGCGCCGGAATCGAAACCCGCCAGCTTGTTGTCCAGCGAATCGCGGGCGGTGAGCATCAGCACCGGGGTCTGCTTGCGCGCTTCGTTGCGCAACTTGCGGCAGACCTCGATGCCGTCCATGCCTGGCAGATTGAGATCCAGCACGATCGCGTCGAACTCGTGCACCACGGCCAGGTGCAGACCGGTAACCCCGTCAGCCGCGAAGTCCACGGTGTGGCCCCGGTCCTCCAGGTAGTCGCCCAGGTTGGCCGCAATGTCGCTGTTGTCTTCGATTACCAGGATTCTCACTGTCACCTCTAATTGACGAATTTGCCGACGCGCTGGGCCTGGCCCATATCACGCTGTGCCTTGTCCTTCCGCCGGGCGCGCTCGGCAACGGTAGTGCACTGCGTCGTGGCCCGGTTCGAACCCGTGGCCTTTTCACGTTGGCATATTAGACGACTATCTTCACGTGCCTGTGTCAAAACCGTGTTCACGATCTGCTGGTCGTTGAAGACATCGGTTCGTACCTGTTCAGGCATGGAATCGCGGTCAGGGTGCTGCTCGACGGCCGTACGCATGCGCACCAGCGCCTCGCGCACGCGGCTGCGGTCGGTCTGCTTCAGTTCGCTGTAGGTCTCGCCATCGTTGAGTTCGATTTCGATGCGCTCGATCTGCTGTTGCAGCGGCTTGCCGGGGATAAAGACCTCACCGGCCTGGTTCGATGCAGAGGCGGCGGTGGCCAGGGTCAGGCCCGAGACCAGGACCGCCGACATCAGGAGGGACTTCATGACAAACGAATCCTTGTTTGAGTTGAGTGCTGACTGTATTCGCACCACCTTCACGCCAGCAAGTGCCATGCGCAGGGGCATCGGACGGCCTAGTGGTTGGTGGCAGGGTTGAAGTTGTTGAAGGTGCGCTGGTCGTTGAGCAGGGCCTTGCCCTTCTCCTCGATCCGGCGGCGCTCAGCCACGGTCAGGCAGCGGCTTTTAGGCATGTTGCTGCCGGTGGTGCGGGTGTGCTGGCAGATCTGGCGGCTGTCTTCATGGGCGCGGACAAGAACCGTGTTGATCCGCTCCTGGTCGTTGAAGACCTCCGCCTGGACCTGCGGCGGGAGCTCCTGAAGCGTGCGGTGGTCACCCATGCGCTGGGTGATGCGCGCCAGTGCCTGCTGCACCTGGGCACGGTCGTCAGCGGAAATCTCGCTGTATTCGCCGTCATCGAGGGCCTTTTCAACCCGCCGGACCTGCTCGGCCACTGGTGCCTGCCCGTCCATCTGTATGGCGGTCTTCTCCGGCTTGGCGGAGACAGCACCAGACAGCCCCAGCAACAACGCGATCATCGTGATGCGGTACATCGCCAGCCTCCGGATCCATCCAGGAACGATGGGCGCCACTCTACGGCCGTCACGTTGCCTCCACAAGGGACCTGCGGCTGGCATAAAAAAGACCCAGGCGGTGCCCCGCCTGGGTCTGAAGTCGTATCCCGATACCGATCCTGCTGAGAGGCAGAGCTGCGGTTCGCTGAAGGCTACGCCGGCGCCGATTAAAGGCATGTTAAAGCCGGCCTCATTTGCCCATGAGAATTTCAAGATATTGATTAATCATGGCTTTTTGAGCTTCTCGACGTGCTCGATGATGCGCGTGGCCACATCCACCCCGCAGGCGGCTTCGATGCCCTCCAGCCCTGGCGTGGAGTTGACCTCCAGCACCAGCGGGCCGCGCGCGGAGCGGATCAGGTCCACGCCACAGACCGACAGGCCCAGCGCCTTGGCCGAGCGCACCGCCACCTGCTGTTCGGCGCGGCTGGCCTTGGCCGCCACCGCGGTGCCGCCGGCATGCAGGTTGGAGCGGAAGTCCCCTTCCGGCGCCTGGCGCTGCATCGACGCCACCACCTGGTCACCGACCACGAAGCAGCGCAGGTCGGCGCCCTTGGCTTCGCCGATGAACTCCTGCATCAGGAAATTGGCGTACAGGCCCCGCAGGGCCTCGACGATGCCACGCGAAGCACTGGCCTTCTCGGTGAGGATCACCCCCCGTCCCTGGGTACCTTCGTTGAGCTTCACCACATGTGGCGGCGGGCCGAGCATGGACAGCAGGTCGACGGTGTCATCCGGGTTGTCGCCGAACACGGTGACCGGCATGTCGATGCCCCTGGCGGCCAGCAGCTGGTGCGCACGCAGCTTGTCGCGCGAACGCAGGATCGCGTCGGAGGGGTTGGGCGTACGCGCCCCCATCAGCTCGAACTGGCGCAGCACGGCGGTGCCATAGCGGGTGATCGAGGCACCGATGCGCGGAATGACCATGTCCACGCCGGTCATCGGCCGGCCCTTGTAGTGCATCGAGAAGCCATCGGCGGCGATGCGCATGTAGCAGCGCAGCGGGTCGAGGATGCGTACGGTGTGGCCGCGCGCGCGGGCCGCCTCGACCAGCCGGCGGGTGGAGTACAGGGAGCTGTTGCGGGACAGGATGGCGAGCTTCATCGCGGCAGGATCGGACGGCAGGCGCGCAGCATAGCGCGGGCGTGTGGCGGGTGGATGATGCCCAGCAGGCCGCCGCATCTGCGTGCCTGACGGGGCTGTGCGAAGATGCCTTTCGCCGGCTGATGGACAGGACACGACCGGCTTACACACCCCAAGGAGAACCACAGATGCGAATGGGAATTCCGCTGTTGTTGCTGTTTGGCCTGGTGGGAGGCGCCGCAGACGTACAGGCTGCGCCGACCCATGCAGTCTCCCGGCTCTACTTCGATGCCAACAACACGCTGATCGGCCAGGGCCTGCGCTACTGCACAGGCAAGACACAGCACCAGGGCGTTGCCTCACACGCCAATACCCGCTGGATCGATGTTTCCTACGCCTGCCAGGGCGACTCGACCGACGTTTCCTACGGCAGCTGGGTGCCTGCGCAACTTCGGCAGGACTTCTGCACGCTGTATGACGCCTGCACGTCACTGATGCCATGGCCGGAACCCGGCCTGCCCGGCACCCTCGGCAACGGCTTCTACTCTGACTGACGGCCGGTAGCCGCCGCACCGTCTCCGGCGACGGCCACACCGTCGCCGGGGACATCCTCATGGCTCATCCAAGGGATGCGTGGCGCCGCCGAACCGCGCGGGGCAGGCGCAACGAGAAGTGCCCATCGCGGACACGCACGGCCAGTGCGGTTTCCCGCCATTCCACAGGCAAGGCGAGTGCCGTGTGTGGCGTGGGGATGCGTGTGATCGCGTCGAACGTCCAGTGTTCCTCATAGGCGTCGCAGCGAAGCGTACCGTCATCGCCGGCCTCGATCACATCGATCCAGGCCGCACTGCGGGCCTTGCCGCTGCCGCCCGTCGCACGGCGGCCAATGGCCTGCCAACGCCCCTGCCAGTGGACGAGCCATACGCCCTCGATGGGACGCAGATCCCCATCAAGCACGCTGCCCGCCACCACCACGCATCGTCCGGACGGGCTGGTGATCACCGTCTCCAGATCGCAGGCGTGACGGTCACTGGGCTCGCCATCGAGACAGAGCGCGTACGGGCAGATGCGCGCGAACAGGGTCGGATGCGCGGTCAGGCGCAGATCGTCGGGCAGCAGCGGGATGGCCCGCAGCACCCGGGCATCCGGCAGGACATGCCGCAATGCCTGCGGCAGCCCGGCGGCCAGTGCGGGATGCTCCGGTTCCAGCCATAGACCCCGGCAGGGGCGCAGCGTGCTCGATCGGCAGGGAAGATCCCGCAACCACATCGCGGCTTCGGCATCCCCGCCAAGCTGCCGGCGCTCGTGCAGTTCCTGCCAGAACAGGCTGGGAACAATCGTCAGCAGGTGCATCACCTTCTTGTCCGCTTCGTCGTAGACGATCACCGCTTCGCTGCGATCAATGTAGCCACTGGCCACGCGCAGCGCGCTTCCCGCCAGCGTCTGCCACTCGCCACTGGCATCGTGGCTGCCTCCGGTGGATACGCCCTCGACAATGGCGCCATCGCGCAGCATCTGGGTGCTGTAGGCCGGCCCTCCCATGCCCAGCTCCCCCCAATCCAACAGGACATCATGCGTGGGCGGGCGTGTGGCAAAGGGCAGCGTCGCCCGCGAGCGCAGCAGTGCGCCGCCTACGGCATCGCCGACCAGATCGAAGCGCTGCAGCACGCCGCCCACTGCAAGGCACGCGGCCAGGGCGACAACCACGCCCAGCGGCGACCACCAGGCCACGCAGATGGCGACCAGGACCAGGAACGGCAGCCACTGGGTGAAACGGCGGAGGGCGATTCGATCAACGGTCATGCGGGCAGGGTGACTGCGATTGCGCACCATTCAAACCTTCAACGCGGTGCCAGGCAATGGGGGTCGAACCGGCATTGCCGCTAGACTTTCCCTGATGATGGAACCGATGACTGCCGTGAACCGCCGGAATCTGCTGCTGGACGTACTACCGCGATGGAGAGCGCTGGCCAAGGATCCGGGAGTACCGCGCCGCATGCTTCGCCTGCCGGACTGGCAGGCAGACTGGAACGCGGGCATGGCCCTGCTTGCGCGTCATGCGCGCAATGGCGGTGAACCTGCGGAGGAGCCGCTGCAGGGGTATACGGCGCTGGAACATGCCTACGGCTGGGAAGCGGTTGCCCAGACCGGCAGCAACCTGCTGCTGAAAGGCATCGACCGCGGCTTCGCCCCCACGGCATTGCAGCAGATGCATGCCGACGTGACAAAGCTGTGGCTGGAACACGCACGTTTGCTGGCGTTAGCCCGGGACAGCCTGCAACAGCAAGGCCACGACATCGCGCTGGCCGCGTCGTTGCAACCGCGTACAACGCAGCACTACGAATACGCACTACAGTTGTTGTCACTGGGCGTGCTGCTGGATGCGCAGGATCGTCTTCCGGCGCTGGTGGAGCAGGTGCTCTGCTTCGAAACCGACCGCGTGCTGGACTACCTCAGCGCGCCGGCACTCGGCCTTGCCGAAGCAAGCGATGCGATATTCCATCCGCGCCCGTTCGCCGAGCTGTTCGCGCCATTGCGCGACGGTGAAGCGTTCGACCCTTCACTGCTGGCCGGCTACCTGCAGGTGCAGTACCGCGACTTCTTCCTGCTGTCGCCCAAAGCCCAGAAGCGGACCCGACGCCTGACCGGACCGAATGCCTGGGGCTACTGGGCGCTTGAGGTAGCAGCGCTGGTGGTGCTGTATGGCGGCGACGATGCCGCGCTGCGCACCTGCCCGCACTACCCTTCCGACCTGGTGGACTTCGCCCGGCGCTGAGTCAGGCGTCCGGCAGACCGGAAATGCCGCCGAATCGATTCTCTTCCTCGTTGCCCGGCAGCAGCATGACCGGGAAGAGGACGAATACGCCCAACGGGATGAAGGCGATCACGACGTACCAGCCAGACTCGTCGATGTCATGCAGTCGTCGAACGGCCAGGGCCAGCATCGGCGGAAGGAGGACGATGACCGCGCAGACCGTCATGCCCCACCCCAGCATCCGGAACGGCTCGAAGGCCTCCCCATCGAGCAGCACGGTGCCCGTCAGCCAGTATCCGCCGTCCATCAAGGTGTAGCTCGCTGCCACCACAAGCGCAGCAGACAGGGAGTACGACCAGAACTCTTTCCGGTTGGATCGCCCTGAAAAATCAAAGCAACGCCTGAGGGGCAAAAGTGCGGGGATCATTCGCGCTCCGGGCAGCGGACGATGGGTCAACGGTTAACGATCTTTTAGCATCCCCAAGCCCAGCACCAACTGAACCCTGCGGCCCGACGGGCCCGGCAGACAGCGGAGGTTGCAGGAGCCCGCCGCGGCAGCCGCGCAGCCGGAGACGCAGCGCGAACTACCGCACATTTTCATAGGCGTGGGCATTCTGAATCGAATCACTGGCTTGCAGCAGTGGCGGATGGGTCGAATTCCAGTTTTCCAGAATGGCGCCTCTGCTAGCGTCACTGCTCACTCATGGATTCGAGGTTTTGAATGGCTGCGATTTCTTTTCCGCTGATGCTTGCACTGCTTTCCGCGCAGGCTCCGATGGCCGCAAACGCAGAAAGTGACTACGCCAGAGCCGCAGCAGCATCGATCGGGCCTGGCATCTGCGACCCCGGCATGGACATGCTGCCGAACGGCGGAGGCGTGGTGATCCGGCGCTGCGGCAAGAACGGTACGGTCGCGGGCGTTGGCAGCAATATCGATGCTGCGACGGCCAACACCAATGGCTTCCTTGCCGTCGCCGAAGAAGGCCCCGTCTGCAGTGTTTTCGCGCGCGACCCCTATGTCAGCCTCCCGGCACCGGGTGTCGGTATCAAGGCGCAGTGCAGTTCCACGCCGCTTTCCGCCTATGGCATGACGACCACCACTGCGGGACAGAACGTGCTTGAGCTGGCCATCAACCTGGCGGCGACCCAGGCCTGGTGCAATGTCGACTACTACTACGGGTCGGCGCATGGCTATAAGTATCCCTACACCTGCAACCGCCCGGGCCAGTCCTGGAGCGTTGCCGGTCTTGGCTCCAGCGTCGACGATGCAAACGCAATGGCAATGCGGCTTGTGAAGAAATCTTCCAAAACCGGTACGCACTGCTATTTTGACAACGCCCAGTTGAATGGCGTCGTCTTCCGCGCATACCTGCACTGCAACGGATCGACCTATACCGGTTTCGGGAGTTCCGTCACTGCCGCGGCCAAGGACGCCGCTGCGCAAGCGGGCGCATAAGCCGCTTCGGGCTGTGGTTCGGAAGAGCCACAGCCCAACACTGAGGAAAGAGATTCCGGCGCTGCT
Organism: Stenotrophomonas geniculata; assembly: GCF_034508895.1. Taxonomy (NCBI): domain Bacteria; kingdom Pseudomonadati; phylum Pseudomonadota; class Gammaproteobacteria; order Lysobacterales; family Lysobacteraceae; genus Stenotrophomonas; species Stenotrophomonas geniculata. The sequence goes on along the minus strand of NZ_CP140571.1, from coordinate 2,869,053 downwards.
GCCACACGCTGGACCTGGGTGTGGTTCAACGAGTGCGCCGCGTCTGCCTGGGGTGAATACCCTGGAGACATGGAGCGGGCGATGGGAATCGAACCCACGTCAGTAGCTTGGGAAGCTACAGCTCTACCATTGAGCTACGCCCGCATTGCGGATGAAAGTCTATGCGGAGCGGCCGGTGTTGCGCAATGGTGGCCGCCGCACCCGCCGGGCACGGCCCGGCGCTGCCGTGCAGGCATCCCAGGCACCTTGCGGTGCCCGGGATGTTGCATTCATCAGAAACTGCCACCCACGGTGGCGAAGATCGTCGCGTCACGGGCGCGCTTCTGCGCAGCCGTGGTGCTCAGGCCAACGTTGCCCTGCAGGCCGAACAGGTCCATGCGCGCACCCAGTACGGCGGTGGCGTAGTTCTTGTCGAAGTCCAGGCCCGGCACACGGTAGCTGCCCAGTTCCGGCAGGGTCTGCAGCCAGGCGCTGGCCTGCTTGGTGTCCTCGAACTCGTGGTCGTAGGTCACCTGCACGTAGGGCTTGACGGTGCCGCCATCGAAGCGGGCCTGCCAGCCGACGCGGCCGACGGTCGAGTCGACGTTCTGGCGGTCGTAACCCAGCGCAGTGGCCATGGTGCCGGCGGTGGCGCTTTCGGTGTAGCCGTCGATCTTCACCTTCTGCCAGATCACCGAAGCGATCGGGCCGTGGCGGAAGCCACCTTCGGTGCCGAACTCGTAACCGGCATTCAGTGCAGCGGTCAGGTTGCTGCCATCCGGCGAGCCACCATGCTCACGGGTGGCCGGGCCCAGCTGGACCTTGCGGTTCACGTCATACGACAACCAGGTGTAGCTGACCTGGCCGTTGACCCAGACGCGGTCGCCATACCAGGCAGCGAACAGGCCGGCGGTGGTGTCCTTCTGGGTGAAGTCGCCACGGCTGTTGCCGAAGTCGGCGCTCATGCGGCCGAAGCCGGCGAAGCCACCCACCACCACGCCGTTACGTGCCCAGTCGACACCGAACAGTCCGGCCGGCGCCACGCCGTCGTACAGGTCGGCGTGGTCATAGCGCTGCATGTCACCGCGCACGCCACCCCACCACGACAGGCCATCGGCCGGACGGGCGCCCAGGTGGTTGCTGACCTGGTCGGCACGCGAACGGCCGACCGTCTGTGCCGAGTGGCTCAGCACCTGCTGCAGGCGCGGAGCCTCCAGCACCGAGACGGCGTACTGGCCCAGCAGCTGGTGACCGGTCACAGTGGGATGCACGCCATCGGCGAACAGATAGGTCTGGTATGCATCGGGGCTGACGTAGGTCGTCGGGTTGCAGCCGATGATGCTGCCCGTGGTGTTGGCCGGGTTGATCTTGCAGGCGGTGCCGGTGACGTTGGTGAAGCCGTACATGCCCGGGTTGGCGGTCACTTCACGCAGGATGCTGAAGGTATCGAGCGGAATGAACTCGATGCCTGCCTGCTTCAGGCCGCCGTACAGCGCCTTGTTGTAGCCCACCGACATGGCGGTGGCGGCTGCCGCGTTGGGGCCGCGGAACTGCGGCGTGATGCCCACGTCCGGCAGGTTCGGCACCAGCACGTACTGGGCACCGGCCTGCTTCAGGGCGCCGACCAGCGCGATCTGGTCGGTGACCGCCGCGCCGATGATGCCCTGCACCTGGGCCGGCGACGCACCCGCGCCGGCAGCACCGGCCGCGGCGAACAGGTCGTTGGCGCCGCCCCAGACGGTATACAGGGCATTACGATCAGCCTTGCCGCCGTTTGCGGCCAGGTAACGGGCCGCCTGCGACTTCAACGACGGGATTGCGCCAAGGGCACCACCGCCTTCGACCGACACGCGGGCACCGCCGACAGCGTAGTTGTCGCCGTTCTGACCGTTGCCGTTGGGGTCCTTGTTGAGGCCGTAGTAGTTGGCGACCTGCTGCGACCACACCCAGCCCGGGTTGGTGGTGAACTGGCCGGAGAGCCCCTGGGTGGCCTCAGGCAGCAGCGGGCGGAAATAGCCGGCGTCGGTGAGGCTGTCGCCGAAGAACACCGCCTTGGAATACGGACTTTCGCCTGCCATGGCCGGCAGCGCGGCGAGTGCGATCGCAGCCGCCATCAGGGAGCGGATCGGGTGTTTGCTGAGCTGCATCTAGGAACTCCTGTGGGGTAAATAGGTTGGAATCCGGCGCACGTACGCCGGCGCACGGTCAATGGTTTCACCGCGCCGCCGTTTGCTCACGCTGCGCCGCCGCATGGATTGTCGCCTGATCACGCCGGAACCCGCTGTGCTGGAGCTGGCGCCCGGTTCAAATTGCAAACGTTCCGATCTCGACGGGCTATCAGCGACAATGCAGGGATGAACATCCAGCTCAACGGCGAACCCCGCACCCTGCCCGCCTCGGCGACCCTCCACGACCTGCTCGAGGCCGAGCAGCTGCTGCAGCGCCGGGTGGCGGTGGAGGTCAACGGCGAGATCGTCAGCCGCAGCCGCCATGGCGAGCACGTCCTGGCCGAAGGCGACATCGTGGAGATCGTGCACGCGCTGGGCGGGGGCTGAGACCTGCGCGGGTTTGCCGGCCAGCGGCCGGCACTACCCATGCCGATCCGCGGCCGGCACGCCATTGCGTGATCCCATCTTCAGGCGGATAGGCGATAATCGCGCCATGAACGTTCATGTCTCCCCCGATTCGCTGGTGATCGCCGGCAAGACCTATGGCTCGCGGCTGCTCACCGGCACCGGCAAGTTCAAGGATCTGGAAGAAACCCGCCTGGCCACCGAGGCTGCAGGCGCCCAGATCGTCACTGTGGCCATCCGCCGCACCAACATCGGGCAGAACCCGGGCGAGCCCAACCTGCTCGACGTGCTGCCACCGGAGCGCTACACCATCCTGCCCAACACCGCCGGCTGCTACACCGCCGAAGACGCGGTGCGTACCTGCCGGCTGGCACGTGAGCTGCTGGACGGCCACAACCTGACCAAGCTGGAAGTGCTGGGCGACCAGAAGTCGCTGTACCCGGACGTGGTGCAGACCCTCAAGGCCGCCGAACAGCTGGTCAAGGACGGCTTCGAGGTGATGGTCTATACCTCCGACGATCCGATCCTGGCCAAGCGCCTGGAAGAGATCGGCTGCGCTGCGGTGATGCCGCTGGCCGCACCGATCGGCTCGGGCCTGGGCATCCAGAACAAGTACAACCTGCTGCAGATCATCGAAGACGCCAAGGTGCCGATCATCGTCGACGCCGGCGTGGGCACCGCCTCGGACGCGGCAATCGCGATGGAGCTGGGCTGCGACGGCGTGCTGATGAACACCGCCATTGCCGGTGCACGCAGCCCGGTGCTGATGGCCAGTGCCATGCGCAAGGCGGTCGAGGCCGGCCGCGAGGCGTTCCTGGCCGGGCGCATCCCGCGCAAGCGCTACGCCAGCGCCTCCTCCCCGGTGGATGGGCTGATCGGCTGATGACCAATCCTTTCGACAGCGCCGGCTCCAAGGCTCCGCCCAAACCCTTCACCGTCAGCGAAGGCCGCCGCGAGGTGCGCAGCTTCGTGTTGCGCCAGGGCCGCTTCACCCCCGCCCAGCAGCGCGCGTTCGACGAACGCTGGCCGCGCTTCGGCATCGATTACAACGGCCAGCCGCGTGACCTGGACGCCACCTTCGGGCGCCCGGCGCACAAGGTGCTGGAAATCGGCTTCGGCAACGGTGCCGCGCTGCGCTTCGCCGCCCAGCACGACCCGTCGCGCGACTACATCGGCATCGAAGTGCACGCGCCCGGCGTGGGCCGGCTGCTGAACGCGCTGGCCGACGACAACGCCGACCACGTGCGCCTGTACCACCACGATGCGGTGGAAGTGCTGCAGAACGAGATCGCCGACGGCGCGCTCGATGAAGTGCGCATCTACTTCCCGGACCCGTGGCACAAGAAGCGCCACAACAAGCGCCGCCTGCTGCAGCCGGCGTTCGCCGAGCTGCTGGTGCGCAAGCTGCGCCCGGGTGGCCGCCTGCACTGCGCCACCGACTGGGAAGACTACGCCGAGCAGATGTGGGACGTGCTCGATGCCACCGCCGGCCTGGTCAACCGCGCCGGCCCGCGTGGCAGCGTGCCGCGCCCGGACTGGCGCCCGCAGACGCACTTCGAGACCCGCGGCCAGAAGCTCGGCCACGGCGTCTGGGACCTGCTGTACGACCGCACCTGACGATCGCCTGAGGACGCCGCGCCCTACATGGATACCGCGCTGACGCTGACCAACGACATGAAGCTCGTGCTCGGGCTGGTCGGCTTCACGATGGCGATGTTCCTGTTCGAGCGCATCCGCGCCGACGTGGTCGCGCTGGTGGTGCTGGTGGTGCTGGGTGTCACCGGCCTGATCGCGCCGGAGGAAATCTTCGGCGGTTTCTCCGGTAACGCGGTGATGAGCATCATCGCCACCACCATCCTCGGTGCCGGCCTGGACCGCACCGGGGCGCTGAACCGGCTGGCGGCCTGGCTGCTGCGGCGCGGCCATGGCGTCGAGCAGCGCTTGCTGATGATGACCACGGCCATCGCCGGCCTGAACTCGTCCTTCATGCAGAACCCGTCGGTGATGGCGCTGTACCTGCCGGTCGCCTCGCGACTGGCAGCGCGCACCGGCCTGACCCTGCAGCGCCTGCTGCTGCCGATCTCGGCGGCAATCGTGATGGGCGGCGCGCTGACCATGGTCGGCAACTCGCCGCTGATCCTGCTGAACGATCTGCTGGCCTCGGCCAACAACAACCTGCCCTCGGGCCTGGCCACCATCGAGCCGCTGCGCATGTTCGCGCCGCTGCCGATCGGCGTGGCCCTGCTGATCGCCTCGCTGCTGTATTTCCGCTACTACGGCGACCGCAAGCTGATCGAGGAAGAGAACCTGGTCAACGACGGGGTCACGCCCGCACGCACCGAGAGCTACTTCGCCAAGACCTACGGCATCGAAGGCGATGTGTTCGAGCTGGTGGTCAGCGCGGAAAGCCCGCTGGTGGGCATGACCCTGGGCGAGGCCGAGAACCTGCACGATGCGCCGCTGCTGCTGGCCCTGAAAACCGGCAACGACACCCGCCTGGCGCCGCCGGCGGAAATGCGCATCTGGGTCGGCAGCGTGCTCGGTGCGATGGGCCCGCGCGAGCAGATCCACGATTTCGCGCAGAACCAGTTCCTGCGCATGTCTTCGCGCCTGAAGCACCTGGGCGACCTGTTCAACCCGAGCCGTGCCGGTATTTCCGAGGCGGTGGTGCCGCCGACCTCCAACGTGATCGGCAAGAGCGCCGCCGACCTGCGCCTGCGCAAGGAGCGCGGCATCAGCCTGCTTGCGATCAACCGCGACAAGCAGGTGATCCGCGAGGACGTGCGCGACGTGCAGCTGCGCGCCGGCGACATGCTGGTCTTCCACAGCATCTGGACCGATCTGGCGCAGGCCGCGCGCAGCCGTGACTTCGTGGTGGTGACCGACTACCCGACCGGCGAGCAGCGCCCGCACAAGTTCAAGATCGCGATGGCGATCTTCGCGCTGACCATCCTGATCGCGCTGACCAGCAAGCTGCCGGTGGCGCTGACGCTGATGACCGGCGTGGCCGGCATGCTGCTGACCGGCGTGCTGCGCATGGACGAGGCCTATGCCTCGATCAACTGGAAGACGGTGTTCATGATGGCCGGGCTGATTCCGCTCGGCTGGGCGATGGATTCCAGTGGTGCGGCGGCATGGGTGGCCGGCCATACCATCGACAAGCTGCCGACCGGCATCCCGGTGTGGGTGCTGGAGGTGGCGCTGGCGCTGCTGACCACGGCGTTCTCGCTGGTGATCAGCCATGTGGGCGCAACCATCGTGATGGTGCCCATTGCGGTGAACCTGGCACTGGCGGCGGGTGGCAACCCGACGGCGTTCGCGCTGATCGTGGCGCTGTCGGCGTCCAACAACCTGATGACGGCGTCCAACCCGGTGATCTCGATGATCACCGGCCCGGCCAATTACACCCCGCGCGAGATGTGGCGGGTCGGCGGACCGTTGTCGCTGATCTACACCTGTGTGGTGGTGTTGATGATCAACCTGATGTTCTGACGGTTGGGTTTGTTGGCAGGGCTGCGCCCTGCACCCGCCGAAGCCGAAGCCGAAGCAACAGCAACAGCAACAGCGTGCATTCCGTGGGATGGCGGGGTGGGTCCGGTTGCGGGGGACGCTGCAAGTACGTCCATGTAAGCTCGGTCGCCGCATCCATGCGGCTCACGCCCCCGCAACCGGACCCACCCCGCCTTCGACAGTTTTCCGCGAGCTGTCGGCGTTCTGCTCTGGTGGGTGTCGACCTTGGTCGACACGGTGGATCCACACCATGCGTGGATGAATCTCTGGATCCCCATTGATCCTGTGAGTGCGAACCTTGGTTCGCGCACCGGTTACATCAGGCCAGGTAAACCTGCCCGTCGCGCACGTCCACCGGTACGGCGCGCAGGCGGTCGCCCTTGCACGGGCCGGCAATGCAGTCGCCGCTGTCCAGCGTGAACGAGGCGCCATGCGCGGCGCACACCAGGTGGCCTTCGCGGCTCTTCAGGAACTGGCCCGGGGCCCAGTCCAGGCGTCGGCCGGCGTGCGGGCAGATGTTCAGGAAGGCACGCACCTGCGCGCCGTCGCGGTACAGCACCAGCGATTCGGCATCGCCATCCACCACCGCTTCGACCTCGGCAAACGCGCCATCGGCAATGGCATCAAGGGCGATCAAGGAAGCAGCGGCAGTCATGGCGAAGGCTCGGACAGTAAACCCGCATTGTCGCATGCCCACTCAGGTGACTGGCTGCGACATGAACACAAGTCATTGATCCGTAATAAGCACAGGCTATATTTAACGAGTTTTTCACTCAATGACAGTGGCGCGTCCCGATACTCTGTTTTCGCTGATCCCAGCCTATCGAGCCGCCATGTTCAATCGCGCATCCGCCTTCAACCAGTTCCGCACCCTGTTCGCGCCGCGCAAGCCGCGTCACCCGCTGGTGCGCGTTGCCGTGGGCCTGCTTGGCCTGGCGATCCTGGCCGCGATGGTGTTCATCGGCGTGTTTGTTGGTGCGGCGATGATCATGGTCGGCCTTGCGTGGAAGCTGCTGGCCTCGCGCAAGCCGGGTGCCGCGCGTCCGGTCGACCCGACCGTGGTCGAGGGCGAGTACCGCGTGGTGCGCAAGCCGGTGTTGCCGGTCTCGCGCTGACCTACGCCATCCGCGCCCGCTGACGGCGGGCGCCATGCGTTCTAGACTGCGGGCACGCCCTTCCTGGATGCCCGCATGTCCGATGTCTCCGATGTGATCCCTGCCGTAGCCCTGCCGCGTGTGCCGGTAGCCGGTGGCGGCAGTTTCCCCGTGCACCGCATCTACTGCGTCGGCCGTAACTTCGCCGACCACGCCCGCGAAATGGGCGCAGCGGTGCCAGCGGCCGATGACCGCGGCCGCCCGATGTTCTTCAGCAAGCCGGCCGATGCGATCGTGATCGGCCACGACGATGCCATCCCCTACCCGCCGGCGACTGCCAACCTGCACCACGAAGTGGAACTGGTGGTGGCGATCGGCCGCGATGCGCCTGCCGGTGAGCTGGCCGTGGCCGATGCCGATGCACTGGTCTACGGCTACGCCGTGGGCCTGGACCTGACCCGCCGCGACCTGCAGGCCGCCGCCAAGGACAAGGGCCACCCGTGGGACGCGGCCAAGGGCTTCGATGCCTCCGCGCCGATCAGCGAAATCGTCCACGCCGAGGAAGTGGGCGACCTGGCCGCGCTGAACCTGTCGCTGGAGGTCAACGGCGAGGTGCGCCAGCAGGCGCTGCTGGACCAGATGATCTGGAACGTGCCGGAGATCCTGCACGAGCTGTCCAAGCTGTGGCAGCTGCGTGCCGGCGACCTGGTGTTCATGGGCACCCCGTCCGGTGTGGCCGCACTGAAGCCCGGCGACCGCTTCAGTGCCCGCCTGGAAAACGTGGCCGAGCGCCACGGTGTGATCGCCGGCTGACATCACCTGCGCTACCCTGCGCGCTGTCCACTTCCCCATCGGAGAAAAACAACAATGGGAATGCTCACCGAGTTCAAGGAATTCGCGATGCGCGGCAACGTCATCGACCTCGCCGTCGGCGTGGTGATCGGCGCGGCCTTCGGCAAGATCGTGACGGCGCTGGTCGAGAAGATCATCATGCCGCCGCTGGGCATGCTGATCGGCAAGGTGGATTTCTCGCAGCTGGCGTGGACGCTGTCGCCGGCCCGCATCGGGCCGGACGGCAAGGAGATTCCGGCGGTGGTGATCGGCTACGGCGACTTCATCAATACGCTGATCCAGTTCGTGATCGTGGCCTTCGCCATCTTCCTGGTGATCAAGGTGATCAACCGCCTGTCGCGCAAGAAGGAAGCCGCTCCCGCTGCGCCGGCCGAGGAAGTGGTGCTGCTGCGCGAGATCCGCGACAGCCTGAAGAAATAAGGTATCGGGCGCCTACCGGCGCCCCTCCCACCTGTAGAGCCGAGCCCACGCTCGGCTGATCTGCAAAAGGCAGCCGAGCATTGGCTCGGCTCTACAGAAGCAGGCGAAAGCCCCGCCCCGGCGGGGCTTTCGCTTTGCTGCATCTGGCGGAAAACAGCATCCGCGCCAGCCATGACCTCCCGCCCATGCACCGGGCTGAACGACTGTTAAGCTCCAAGGCTTGGTCCCTTCCCGGAGCTGTCCATGCGTCGCCGCGTCCTTGCCATCGCATCCTCCCTCGCCCTGCTGGCCGCCCCGGCCTTCGCGGCGCCGCACACCACCACCCTGGCCCCGGCGTCGCTGGCCACCGCCGCACAGCTGCGCGACCAGGCGCTGGCCGATGACACCGGCTGGAAGGTGGTCGAATCGCTCACCACCGAAATCGGCCCGCGCATTGCCGGCAGCGAGGCTGACGCCCGTGCCGTGGCCTGGGCCGAGGCCAAGTTCAAGGCACTCGGTTTCGACAAAGTCTGGAAGGAGCCGGTGACCTTCCCGAAGTGGGAACGCCGCAGTGAGCACGCCGCCGTGACCGGCAAAAACCCGCAGCCGCTGCAGATCACCGCACTGGGCGGCAGCCCGGGCGGCACGGTGGAAGCGGAAGTGGTGCGCTTCGCCGACCTGGCCGCACTGCAGGCCGCACCGGCCGGTTCGCTGAAGGGCAAGATTGCCTTCGTCGATTACCAGATGCTGCCGTTCCGCGATGGCCGCGACTATGGCCGTGGCGGCGCGATCCGCAGCAAGGGCCCGTCCGAAGCGATCCGCAAGGGCGCAGTCGGTTTCCTGATGCGCTCGGCCGGTACCGACTCGCACCGCGTGCCGCACACCGGCATCACCCGTTTCGATGACGGCCTGACGCCGGTGCCGTCGGCGGCGCTGTCGGTGCCCGATGCCGACCAGCTGGCGCGCCTGCTGGCCCGTGGCAGCACCACGGTGAAGGTCGCGCTGGATTGCGGTTGGGATGGTACCGCCACCTCTTACAACGTGATCGGCGAGATCACCGGCCGCAGCCTGCCGAAGGAAGTGGTGGTGATTGGTGGTCACCTGGATTCATGGGACCTGGGCACCGGCGCGGTGGATGACGGCGCGGGCGTGGGCATCACCATGGCCGCAGGCCACCTGATCGGCCTGCTCAAGCAGGCGCCGAAGCGCACCATCCGTGTGGTCGCCTTCGCCAACGAAGAACAGGGCCTGTACGGCGGCAAGGCCTACGCCGAGGCGCATGCCAAGGACGTGGCGCTGCACCAGCTGGCTGCCGAGAGCGATTTCGGTGCGGGCCGCATCTACGCCTTCAACACCGGTTCGCCGAACCCGGAAGGCTCGCGCGAAGCGACGAAGCAGATTGCCGAAGTGATGAAGCCGCTGGGCATCGAGTACCAGGCCGACAAGGGTGGCCCGGGCCCGGACGTCGGCCCGCTGGCCGCCAAGGGCGGTGCGTGGGCGTGGCTGGCGCAGGATGGTTCGGACTACTTCCACCTGCACCACACCGCCGACGACACGCTGGACAAGATCGATCCGAAGGCGCTGGCGCAGAACGTGGCTGCGTATACCGTGTTCGCGTACCTGGCGGCGGAGGCTGATGGCAACTTCGGCAGCGAAGCCAAGGCGACCACGCCACCGAACGAGTGATGCGGTAGCGCCGGGCCATGCCCGGCGAGCGCAGTGGCGGGAGCGGTGCGAACCAAGGTTCGCACCCACCACGGCAGATCCCGCATCGGTAACGCCGGGCCATGCCCGGCGAGTGAAGCGGCAGGAGCGGTGCGAACCAAGGTTCGCACCCACCAAGGCAGATTTCGCACCCACCGGGCGCCACTCAGCTGCGGCGGTTTGCCCACTGTGCCAGCAAAACCGCCGTGGCCGAGGCAACGTTGAGGCTTTCCACCGCACCACTGCCGGGAATCGAGACCTGCAGATCGCACTGGCTCGCCAGGCCACGGTCCATGCCTTCGCCTTCAGCGCCCATCACGTACACAAGCCGTTCCGGCAGGGACGCACGGAACACGTCGTCGCCACCATCAACGAGGGTCGCGGCCAGCCCGAAGCCGGCCGCACGCAGCTGTGCCATCGCCTCTGCGGTCTCCGGCAACTGCACCAGCGGCACCGCCTCGGCACCGCCCTCGGCCACGCGTGCGGCGGCACCGGACAGCGCCAGCGTGCTGCCGGCCGGCAGCAGCAGCGCCTTGACCCCGAAGTGTGCGGCCGAGCGCAGGATCGCGCCGAAGTTGTGCGGGTTGCCGACACCATCAAGCCACAACGCCAGCGCCGGACCTTCGCCCAGATCCGCCAGCCACTGCGCCAGCGGCACGACCGGCGCGCGCAGCACGTCGGCCACCAGGCCTTCGTGGTGCGTGGTAGCGGCCAGCTTGTTGAGATCGCCCTCTTCCACCACGCGATAGCCCACGCGGTTGGCCACGCACCACTTCAGCACCGGCTGCATGCGCGGAATCAGCGCGTCCACCAGGTACAGCTTGCGCAGCGCCTGCGGGCGCTTGGCGAACAGGGCCTGCACGGCGTTCCAGCCATACAGGCGCAGTTCGTCGTTGCCACGCCCCGGCGGTGGCGGGGTACCGCCCTCACGCGGTGGCAGCGGGGTGGCCCGCGGCGGTCGCGACGACGGGCGGCGGGCGTTCTTCCAGGGATCATTCACTACGGGACAACTCCAGCTTGCGTTGACGCCAGAAATCGGCGTTCTTGATGCCCAGGGCATCGGGGTCGAAGATCGGATCGAGGCCGAGCTTCTTCTGTCGTTCGTAATCACGCAGGGCCAGCATGGCCGGCTTCTGGATGATGAGGATGGCAATGATGTTCAGCCAGGCCATCAGGCCCACGCCGATGTCACCCAGCGCCCAGGCCAGGGTGGCGTTATGGAACGCGCCGAACACCACCATGCCGATGATGCCCAGGCGCAGCAGCAGCACGGTCAGCGGGCGCTTCTTGTTGTGGTTCACATAGCTGAGGTTGGTCTCGGCCATGTAGTAGTACGCCATGATGGTGGTGAAGGCGAAGAAGAAGATGGCGATGGACACGAACGCCGAGCCCCAGCCCGGCAGCACGGCTTCAACGCCGGCCTGCGCGTAGCCTGCGCCTTCCGGGATGCCGGCCAGGCCCTGGAAGATCGGCGCGGCGCCGGGCACCGGCGAGTACACATTGTAGGTGCCGCTGGCCAGGATCAGGAACGCGGTGGCGGTGCACACCATCATGGTGTCGAAGTAGATGGCGAAGGCCTGCACGTAGCCCTGCTTGGCCGGGTGCGAGACTTCCGAGGCGGCTGCAGCATGCGGGCCCGAGCCCTGGCCGGCTTCGTTGGCGTAGATGCCGCGCTTGATGCCCCACTCCACTGCCAGGCCCATCATCGCGCCGAACGCGGCGTGGGTGCCGAAGGCGCTCTTGAAGATGATGCCGAACATTTCCGGCACGCGGTCGTAGTTGATGATCATGATGACGATGGCCATCAGGATGAAGCCGGCGGCCATGAACGGCACCACCACTTCGGCGAAGTTGGCGATGCGCTTGACGCCACCGAAGATCACCACGCCCAGCAGCAGCGCGACCACGATGCCGATGCCCAGCTTCAGCGCCTGCACCGACTCCATGCCGAAAGCCTGGCCATCGAGCGGACCGCACAGCGCGGTGCCACGGCAGGCGTTGATGATGCTGTCGGCGATGGCATTGGCCTGCACGCCCGGCATCAGGAAGCCGGCGGCGATGATCGTGGCGATGGCGAAGGCCAGCGCGTACCACTTCAGGCCCATGGCCTTTTCGATGTAATACGCCGGGCCACCGCGGTAGCGGCCTTCGGCGTCCTTGGTCTTGTAGATCTGCGCCAGGGTGCATTCCACATACGACGTGGACGCGCCGAGGAAGCCCATCACCCACATCCAGAAGATGGCACCGGGGCCGCCGAAGGCGATGGCGGTGGCCACGCCGGCGATGTTGCCGATGCCCATGCGGCCGGCCATCGACATGGCCAGGGCCTGGAACGAGGACACGCCGGCGTCGGATTTCTCACCCTTGACGGTGAGGCGGCACATCTCGACGAAACCACGGATCTGCATGAAGCGCGTGCGCAGGCTGAAGAACAGGCCGGCGGCCAGGCACATGAAGATCAGCGCCTTGCTCCAGATGATGCTGTTGATGAAATGTACGGTAGCTTCCACGCGCGCTCTCTCCAGTCGGCGGGTTGTAAGGACGTCCCGTCGGCTGGAGGGGACCGGTCGATTCTCCCTGATCGAAGGCCGCTGCGGTAGCGCTGTTTTGCAGGGCCGAGCCCATCCTCGGCTGCCGTCAGGGGCCCAAGCCGAGCATGGGATCGGCTCTACAGCGGCCAGCCCGCGCGCTCAGGGCAGCTGCGTGCGTACCCGGGCGAAGCGGCGCAGGTCGTGCAGCTCACCCCGCTTGTAGATCGCGCAGCGATCCACGCCCTCTTCCTGGAAGCCGTTCTTTTCCAGCACCCGTGCCGAGCCGAGGTTGAAGTCGACCACCCCGGCCTGCAGCCTGAACAGGCGCAGTTCGTCCATCACCCACGGCGCGAACAGGCCGACCACGCGGGTCATCAGGCCCTGGCCCCAGTAGGCCTGGCCCAGCCAGTAGCCAAGTTCAGCCATATGACCGCGCTCTGCCACGCCCTGCTGGGCGCCGACACTGCCGCAGGCCTGGCCGTCGATCTCGATGGCCAGGTTCAGGGTGCCGGGGGCCAGTACGCGGCCGGCGAGGAAGGCCTCGCCATCCTCGCGCGTGTACGGGTACGGGAAGCGATCACGCAGGCCCCGCGACACCTCGGCATCGTTGGCATGGCGCAGCAGTGATTCCAGATCATCCGCGCGCCAGGGGCGCAGCTGGAAGCCATCGCCCCGCAGCAACGTGGTCGGATCAGGCATGGCCACCCACCGAGGGCGATTCCGCTTCCTGCTTCTCCAGCTCGCGTTTCACCGCTTCCGGCGAACGGGTGTACGGGGCCAGCCGCGCGTAGAACGCCGGCACCACGAACAGCGACAGGAAGGTCGAAAGGGTCACGCCGAAGATGATCACGATGCCGATCGTGCCACGGCTGGCCGAACCGGGGCCACCGGCCACCACCAGCGGGATCGCGCCGACCACGGTGGCGATCGAGGTCATCAGGATCGGGCGCAGGCGCACCATCGCCGATTCGATGATCGCCTCGCGCACGGTTCTTCCGTCGTCGCGCAGCTGGTTGGCGAATTCGACGATGAGGATGCCGTTCTTCGCGGCCAGGCCGACCAGCATGACGATGCCGATCTGGCTGAACAGGTTCACCGTGCCGCCACTCACCCACAGGCCGACCAGCGCACCGAGCACACCCAGCGGCACGGTCAGCATGATGGTGAGCGGGTGGATGAAGCTTTCGAACTGCGCGGCCAGCACCAGGTAGACCACCAGTAGGGCCATCGCGAAGGTCAGCAGCACTGCGCCACCGGCACTCTGGTACTCGCGCGATTCGCCCTTCCAGTTCACCTGCGCATACTGCGGCAGCTCTTCACGCGTGACCTGCTGCGCCCAGGCGATGGCCTCACCCAGCGGATACCCCGGCGCCAGGCCAGCGTTGATGGTGATCGAGCGCAGGCGGTTGAAGCGGTTCAAGGTGCCGGCCTCGGCCACTTCGCTCAGCGTGACCAGGTTGGACAGCGGTACCAGTTCGCCGGAAGTCGCGCGCACGCGGATCGCAGCCAGGTCGGCCGGGCTGGCGCGGCCGTCGCGACCGGCCTGCACGAGCACGTCGTACTCCTCGCCGTTGTCGACGAAGGTGGTGACGCGGCGCGAACCCATCATGGTTTCCAGCGCCGATCCGATCGCGGTGACCGGCACGCCGAGGTCGGCCGCGCGCTGGCGGTCGATGTTGACCCGCATCTGCGGCCGCGTTTCCTTGTAGTCCGAGTCCGGGCCGACCAGGCCGGGATTGTCGGCCATGCGCAGCAGGATGCGGTCGCGCCACTGCGCGATCTCGGCGTACTCCGGCCCACCCAGCACGATCTGGAACGGCTGCCCGCCGCTGCGCACCAGGCCACCACCGACCTGGGTACGCACGCGCACGCCGCGGATGGTGTCCAGTTCCTTCTGCAGCTCATTGGCCACATCCGGCGTGCCCTCGCTACGCTGGCGCCACGGCTGCAGGAAGATGCTGACGCGGCCGGTGTGCATTTCCTCGCTGGCGCCCCAGCCGCCCGGCACGCGCGGGTTGGCACGCACGATGGGTTTGTCCGGGCCGACATGCGGTGCCAGCATCGCTTCCACCTGCTGCACCTGCTGCACGGTGTAGTCGTAGCCGGCGCCCTCCGGGCCGTCGATCATGATCTGGAACGAACCGCGGTCTTCGGCTGGCGCCAGCTCCGACGGCAGCAGCTTGAGCAGGCCCCAGCTGGCAGCCAGCGCGGCCACCATCACCAGCAGGTAGATCCAGGTGCGGTCGACATGGTGGTCGAGCACGCGGCCATAGCCCGAGGCCAGGCGCTCCAGATTGCGGTTGATGAAGCCATGCAGGCCACGTGGTGCCTGTCCGGTATGCGGCTTGAGCAGCTTGGAGGCCATCATCGGCGTCAACGTCAGCGCCACGAAGGCGGACAACGCCACCGCCGCCGCCAGCGCCACCGCCAGTTCGCGGAACAGGCGCCCGGTATTGCCTTCCAGGAAACCGACCGGCAGGAACACCGCCACCAGCACGGCGGTGGTGGCGATCACCGCGAAGGCAACCTGCGTGGTACCGCGTTTGGAGGCCACCAGTGGGGGCTCGCCCAGGTCGATGCGGCGCTGCACGTTCTCCACCACCACGATCGCATCGTCCACCACCAGGCCGATGCACAGCACTAGCGCCAGCAGGGTGAGCAGGTTGATCGAGAAGTCGAACGCATACAGCGCGATGAACGCCGCGACCAGGCACACCGGTACCGTCACCGCCGGAATCAGTGCGGCGCGGAAGCTGCCGAGGAACAGCCAGATCACCGCCAGCACCAGGATCATCGCCTCCACCAGCGTGGCGTAGACGCGGTCCACGGCGGCTTCGATGAAGGTGGTGTTGTCGAACGCAACAAAGATCTGCGTGCCCTTGGGCAGCGACAGCGCCACCCGCTCGGCTTCAGCGCGCGCGGTGCGCGCCACGTCCAGCGAGTTGGCGGTGGAGGTTTTGACGATACCCAGGCCGATGCCCGGCTCGCCGTTACTGCGGTAGTAGGCGCGGCGCTCGGCCGAGGCCAGTTCGATCTTCGCCACGTCGCCCATGCGCACCACATAGCCGTCGCGGCCCTTGCCCAGCGGGATGGTCGCGAAGTCTTCCGGCTTGATGTAGTTGCGCTCCACGCGCAGGGTGAAATCGCGGTCGGTCGACTCGATGCGGCCGGCCGGCAGTTCCACGTTCTCGTTGCGCAGTGCGGTTTCCACATCGCCGGTGGTCAGCCCTCGTGCGGCCAGCTGGTCACGGTCCAGCCAGATGCGCATTGCATAGCGCTGGCGGCCGCCGATGCGGACCTGGGCCACGCCGTCGAGGCTGGAGAAGCGATCGACCACGTAGCGGTCGGCGTAATCGCTCAGCTCCAGCGTGTCCATGGTCGAGGAGACCATGTTGAACCAGATGATCGGGTCGGCATCGCTTTCGACCTTGGCGATTTCCGGCGGCCGCGCTTCTTCCGGCATGCGGTCGGCGACACGGCTGACCGCATCGCGCACGTCATTGGCCGCCGCTTCGATATCGCGGTTGGAAGTGAACTCGATGCTGACCTGCGAGCGGCCGTTGGTGCTGCGCGCATTGATCGTATCGATGCCTTCGATGCCAGCCAGTGCATCTTCCAGAACCTGGGTGATGCGGCTTTCGATGACCGCCGCCGAGGCGCCGGTGTAGTCCACCGACACCGACACGATCGGCGGATCGATGGCGGGCAGTTCGCGCAGGGTCAGGCGGGTGAAGGACATCACGCCCAGCACCAGCAACAGCAGGCTCATCACCACGGCGAACACCGGCCGCTGGATGGAGATGTCGGACAGCTTCATCCGCCGTGGCCCTCGGCCGCGACCGGCGCCGGCGCGTCAGCCGGCTTCGCACCGCTGGCCGGTGCCGCATCCTTGGCCGCGACCTTCAGGCCCGGGCGCAGCTTGCCGGTGCCATCGACCACGATGCGCTGGCCCGCTTCCAGGCCCTGCTTGATCTCGACCACGCCGGCACGGCGTGCGCCGGTGATCACGTCCACGCGCTCGACGCTGTCGTCGGCGGTGATGCGGTACACGAAGGTATCGCGACCGACCTGCACCACGGCGATTTCCGGAATCACCAGCGCCGGGCGCTCGGGGTGGAACAGGCGCACGTCCAGCAGCATGCCCGGGCGCAGGGCATGGTCACCGTTGGCGAAGTCGGCACGCACGGTCACCGCGCGGGTGGCCGGATCGATGCGTGCGTCGATGGTGCTGACCACGCCCTCGAAAGTACGGCCCGGCCACGCCACGCTGGTGGCACTGACCTTGTCACCGACGCCCAGCGCGGCCAGCTCCACTTCCGGCACCTGGAAATCGATGTGCATGTGCTCGATGTCATCGAGCGTGGCGATCACCGTGGTCGGCGTCAGCAGCGTGCCCGGGCTGACCTGGCGGATGCCGAGCACACCGGCGAACGGCGCACGCACGCGACGGTCACCGATGTCCGACTGCATCTGCGCCACACGCGCCTCGGCAGCATCGCGGATCGACTTCTGCGTATCCAGCGTGGCGCTGGAGACCAGCCGCTGCGCGGCCAGCTCGCGCTGGCGCTTGTACAGCTGGTCGGCCTCATGGAAGGTGGCCTGCGCCTGCACCAGCGCGGCCTCCTGGGCCTGCCCGCGCAGGGTTACGATCGGCGCACCGGCAGCAACATGCTGGCCGCTTTCGAAGTGCACCTTCTCGACGATCTCGCTGACCTTGGCGGTGACGCTGATGGATTCGCGCGCCTTGGCCGTACCCAGTGCCTGCAGCGTGTCGTTCCACTGCGTGGACTGCACGACCTGCGCGGTGACCGGCACCGCTTCTCCCTGCCGACGGGCGGCGGCCTCCTGTTTGCCCGCGCACCCGGCCAGCACGGCCAGGCAGAGGCCAAGGGCCAGGGTCGAAGCGATGCGAGCCAACATGAACGGTCCTGAGTGATCCACGGCCGCCGAGTGTAGGCAAGCGCCCGCAGAAGCGATATGTGCCAAGCGTTTACCGGCGTGGAACCGGCGTCGCGATAGCGCCGTGAACCCGTTCCGTGCAAGGCTGGCAGCAGCGGTGTCGGCATGTGTCGAGGTGTATCCAGCCGTGCACCGCAGGCGTTGCCATCGTAGAGTCGAAGCTGCCCGGCAGAGGGCGTCGGGCGGGGACGGATCCTGGCGGGGATCCGGCCCCGGTTTTTTTCATCCGGCGGATCAGTACCGGTAGTTCACCTTCATCCACAGGCTGCGGCCCGGCTCGTTGATGCGCACCGGATCGGCCGGGAAACCGAAGTCGGCGCTGCCGGCCAGATTCAGGTGCTCGCTGTAGGCGCGGTCGAACAGGTTGTCGACGCCCGCACTGAGCTGCAGCTGCGAACTGAAGCGGTAGGCTGCGTTGAGCCCGAAGGTGGCGAAGCCGGCACTCGGCCCCAGGTCCTGCGCGACCACATTGCCCTGGCCATCGGCGACGCGATGCTGGTGGGTCACCGCGCGCAGCAGCGCACCGGCACTCCAGCGCTCGCCTTCCCAGTTCGCGCTCAGGCGTGCTTCCAGCGGTGGCATCTGCGGCAACGGACGCTGCTGGTCGCGGTTCTCGCCCCAGGCATAGGCCAGCGTGCCACCCAGCTTCCACTGCTCGGCCAGGCTCACTTCCAGCCCGGCTTCGGCACCGGCAATGCGCGCATCGACGTTGCGGGCCTGGCTCATGCCCATCATGCCGCTGCCGTGGTAGGTGAACAGGATGTAGTCCTGGATCTGCCCGGCGTACGCCGAAACCCACGCCTGCACGCGCGGCCCCTTGTACTGCAGGCCGACGTCGAGCTGGGTGGTGCGCTCGGGCTGCACGCCGGTGAACGCGTTCACTGCACCGGCCGGGCCATGGTTGGGCGAGAACAGCTCCCAGTAGTCGGGCATGCGCTCACTGTGACCGAGGCCGGCGTACCAGGTCAGGCCATCGGCCAGGTCCTGCTCGTAACGCAGGAAACCGCTGCCGAGCCATTCCTTGCGCGTCTGCCCGGCGCTGGGATTGGGCCGGTTGCCCATCATGCCGCGGATCGATTGCCGCTCATCGCGGGCGCTGGCACGGTCGATGCGCAGGCCACTGATCCAGCGCTGGTCGGTGCCGACGCCCAGGGTCAACTCGGTGAACACGCCGTAGCGGCGGAAGTTGGCATCGGTCTCCCAGGCGGCCTGGCGGTAGGTGTCGCGGCCCATGCCCATGCGGCCACGATGGCGGCTGTCTTCGCCATCCACACCGGCCACCAGCTGTACGTCCTGCCAGCGCCACTCGGAACTGACCCGGCCGCCCTGGGTACGGCGGTCCACGTTCGAGGCCATCGGCATCGGCATCATGCTGTGCGGGTTCGGCGTGCGCAGCGTGTAGTTGTCCATCACATGGTCGGCTTCGTTGTAGTACACGTTGGCCTGCAACGTATCCCACGCACCGGGCAGGTTGCGCTTCTCGAAGCGCGCGGCATAACTGGTGCGTTCGAACGCAGCACCGTCCATGCCGCGCCCGGCGTAGCGCGCAATGGCATCGCCGGCACCGGCGGAGATTTCCAGCAGCGTGTCGGCATCCGGCGTCCAGCCGATGGCCACGTCACCGTTCCACTTGCGCCACTTCGACGGCACCACATCACCGTGGCCGTCCTTGTAGTCATCGGCCTCGGAACGGTTGCCGCTGGCGCGCACGTAGCCGGTCGGATTGCCCAGGGTCAGGTCCAGCACCTGGTCATTGCGGTGGCGCGAACCAACCAGCGCACTGGCATCGGCACGCAGCCCCGGTTCGTCGAAGCGCGGCGTATCGCGCTCGAAACGCACGGTGCCAGCCGACGCACCTGCGCCCCAGCGCACGCTCTGCGGCCCCTTGATGATGGTCAGCCGGTCGAAGCTCTCCGGCGCGATGTAGGACAGCGGATTGTCCATGCGCGACGGGCAGGCACCGATCAGGTTGCCATCGTTGCTGAGGATGTTCAGCCGCGAACCGAACATGCCGCGCAGCACCGGGTCGCCGTTGGTGCCGCCATTGCGGATGGCGGAGAAGCCGGGGACGGTCTTCAGGTAATCGGCACCGTCGCTGGCCGGCACAGGCTGCCGCGGCAGGCGCGGATCGGTCACCCAGTGCAGCGGCGAGGACGGTGCGGCGGCGGTGACCACCATCGTGTCGAGGGTGCGCGCCTGCTCGGCAGGCGCAGCATGGGCCAGTGACGCGGCCACGGCCAGGCCCAGGGCAACCGGCAGGCGCGCGCAGGCGCCCGCGGGGCGGGAAGTCATTTTCATCGGAACAGCTCCAAAGTACGCACGCGCGCACGGCGCCCGGTCAGGCGTCGTGCGGCAGATTCGATAGGGACATCAGCGGACGATGGCGGGGCGCGGTGGCCCACGAGCGGCGTGCGCCGGCCAACGCAGTGCCGGCAGCACCTGTTGCGACCACGGGAACACCAGGCGCGGCCGCCACAGCAGCGGCAACAGCAGCACCAGCACTGCAAGCCACGGCAGCAGGCGCATGGCCAGCACGCAGTATTCGCAGGCTTCGCCGTGCATGGCGTGGGGGTCGGCGGGGCGGTTGGGCGCTGCCGGCGCAGCACCGTGCCGATCGTGCCCGGCCATGGTCATGCCGTGCATGTCATGGCCCATGGCGGCGTGGTCCATGCCTGCCATCGCGGCGTACTCCATCGGCGGCGCCTGCAGCGCGCGGCTGACCAGTGGCGCAAGCACCATCAGCAGCGTCGCCAGGACGGCGAGCTGGAGCAGAAGGCGCTGCGGGCGGGACAGGCGGGTCACCCCGCTAGTGTAGAGCCGGGTCCAGGGTTGCCCTGTGCGACGAACCGTCGCAGGAGGGATTTATCGGCAGGGCTGCGCCCTGCACCCGCCGAATCAACGTCAACGTCAACGTCAACGTCAAAAGCGGGCAATCCGTGGGATGGCGGGGCGGGTCCGGTTGCGGGAGACGCCGTAAACCCATCCATGGGGGCTTGGCCGCGGCATCCATGCCGCGGACACTCCCGCAACCGGACCCACCCCGCCTTCGACAGATCTCCGCGATCTGCAGTAGATCCACGCCATGCGTGGATGAATCTCCATCGGAATCGAATATTTCGAATTGGAATCGAAAAGAATCCACGCATGGCGTGGATCTACCGTGTCGACCAAGGTCGACACCTACCAACAGCCATCGGAATCTGTCAGAGGTGGGGCGGTGTGGGCAGGCAGGACCGTTGGCGCCATGGATGGCGCCATCGAGCCCCCAGGGGTGAGGGCGCTTTGCTTGCGAAGCACTGCTTCGCAAGCGCCCGAACGCACAGCCGCCAGCGGCTGGGCCGGACCCCGGAGGGGGGTTTACGGCGTGTCCTGCCTGCCCACACCGCCCCGCCCCCCACGGAAGCCAGCTGTTGCTGTTGCTTCAGCTGTTGCTTCAGCTGTTGCTGTTGCTTCGGCTTTTGCCATTGATTCGGCAGGTGCAGGGCTGCAAGCCCTGCTCGACCAACCCCTCACACCGTGATGGTCTGGGTCAGTGACTCCCACGTCGGTGGCACCGGCCACGCTGCCGCCTGGTTGCCATCCAGCACCCGCCGCAGATCGCGCGGATCAATCTGCGGTGCCAGCACATGCACCAGCTCCAGCGCGTAATCACGTAGCACGCGGTCGCGCGGCAGCACCGCCCAGGCAATGCACTCGCTGATCGGGTCCGGCGCCGGCCACGAGCGCAGGTCTTCATCGTTGGAACTGACCGCCATCTCGGCCAGCAGGCCTACGCCAAGACCCGTACGCACGTAGGTCTTGATCAGGTCCGCATCGAGCGCGGTCAGTGCCAGGTCGGGCACCAGCCCATTGGCGGCGAAGGCGCGTTGCAGCGACGAGTTCGGACGGGTCGAGGATTCGTAGCTGATCAATGGCTGGCGGGCCAGCGCGGCCAGGTCCGGGGCGCGGCCGGCGCGGTCCAGCGGGTGGCCCTTCGGCACCACCACCAGACGCCGCCAGCGGAACAGCGGCACCGCGATGCCATCGGTGGGCTCACCGCCGGCGGTGCTGATGATGGCGATATCCGCGTCACCCTGGTTCAAGCGGTCCAGCGCGTCGGCTTCGCCGGCCTGCTGCAGGTGCACGCTGACCTGCGGGTAGGCCTGCTTGATCGCTGCCACCGCCGGCGGCAGCACGAAGCGCGCCTGGGTGTGGGTGGTGGTCAGGATCAGCTGGCCCTGGCTCTCGCGGCGCTGGTTGGCCGCGTAGGTGCGGATGTTGTTGGCCTCGGCCAGCACCGCGCGGGCGCGGGCGATCACTTCGGTGCCGGCCGGAGTGACCGACTCCAGGCTGCGGCCCTTGCGCACGAACAACAGGAAGCCGAGCTCGTCTTCCAGCTGCTTGAGCTGCTTGGACAGGCCAGGCTGGGTGGCATGCACGCGCGAGGCGGCGAGCGTGATGTTCAGCTCGGCGTCGGCGATGGCAACCAGGTAGCGCAGCTGGGTCAGCGTCATGGGAGGCAGGCGGCGTGGGGCGGAAGTCCACTCTAGGGTCATTTGCCGTCACCAGCTTATAACCAAAGGTTGTTTAAGAAAGGTATCTGGTCATTTCCGGGCGTCATATGCCGGCGCTACGGTCAGCCGGCAGCCGCTGGCCTGAACAGCCAGCCCTCCCCCTTCGCCCGCCGAAGCCCGGCGCGGCCCCGTTTCCGGAGCGCTTCCATGGCCCTGTACGACTCCATCCTCGATACCGTCGGCAACACCCCCATCGTCAGGCTGCAGCGCCTGGCGCCCCCGCAGGTCAGCGTCTACGCCAAGGTCGAGTCGTTCAACCCGGGCGGCTCGGTGAAGGACCGCCTGGCGCTGGCGATCATCCTCGACGCCGAAGCGCGTGGCGTGCTCAAGCCGGGCGACACCATCGTCGAAGCCACGTCAGGCAACACCGGCGTGGCACTGGCGATGGTCGCCGCCGCGCGCGGCTACAAGTTCGTGGCGACCATGGTCGAAACCTTCTCGGTGGAGCGCCGCAAGCTGATGCGCGCCTATGGCGCCAAGGTGATCCTGACCCCGGCCGCCGAACGCGGCAGCGGCATGGTGCGCAAGGCCGCCGAACTGGCCGAACAGCACGGTTGGTTCCTGGCCAGCCAGTTCGCCAACCCGGCCAACCCGGCGTACCACCGCAACACCACCGCCGCCGAGATCCTGCGCGACTTCGCCGGCAAGCGGCTGGACTACTTCGTCAGCGGCTGGGGCACCGGCGGCACGCTCACCGGTGTTGGCGAAGTGCTGAAGGTCGCGCGCCCGCAGACCCGCATCATCGCCACCGAACCGGCCGGCGCCGCACTGTTGAAGGGCGATGACTGGAAGCCACACAAGATCCAGGGCTGGACGCCGGATTTCGTGCCGGACGTGCTCAACCGCGATGTGGTGGATGAACTGGTAACGGTGGACGATGACCGCGCGATCGCCACCGCACGCCGACTGGCTGCAGAAGAAGGCATCTTCGTCGGCATCTCCGCCGGCGCTACCGTGGCCAGCGCGCTGGACGTGGCGGCCCGTGCTGAACCGGGCGCGGTGATCCTGGCGATGCTGCCGGACACCGGTGAACGCTATTTTTCCACGCCGCTGTTCGCCGATGTGAATGAGGGTTCCGACGACGACTGGCTGGCCGGCCTGCCGTAATGCACAGGGTCGGATCCTTTTTCCGTCGGAAAAAGGCTCTGCCCCGCTTGTGCTTCAGCCTGCGTGAAGGCGTCGCCCGCCATCGTGCGTGAAGGCCGTCGGATCGCAGCGCGTGAGACGGTCATGACGCAGTATCGATGCCCTGTCCCCTACCGTGGGAACAGCCGGCGCAGATGCTGCGCGGAACACCTCACAGGCAGGAGACGGACGCATGAAGATCGAAGTTTGGCAGGGCGACATCACGACCCTGGCGGTGGATGCGATCGTCAACGCGGCCAATGAAACACTGCTCGGTGGCGGCGGTGTCGACGGTGCGATCCATCGTGCCGCGGGCCCTGCGCTGCTGGCCGAGTGCGAGCAACTGCCGGAGCTGCGCCCGGGCGTGCGTTGCCCGACCGGCGAAGTGCGCGCCACCGACGCTTATGCATTGCCGGCGCAGCATGTACTGCACACGGTGGGCCCGGTCTGGCACGACGGCCAGCGCGACGAACCGGCATTGCTGGCCAACTGCTACTGGAAATCGCTGCAGCTGGCCGAGTCGCTGGGCGTGCAGTCGATCGCGTTCCCGGCGATCAGCTGCGGTGTGTATGGCTATCCGCTGTACCAGGCCGCGCAGATCGCAGTGACGGAAACACTGGCGTGGCAGCGCAGCCATGCACAGCCGATGCGCATCGTGCTGGTGGCGTTCAACACTGCCACGGCAAAGGCCTACCAGCAGGCATTGAGCGCTGCGGGACAAAGCACGGACAACGAACCGCGCGGGTCGGTGCTGCCGCCGCTGGGCGATGCAGGCTTCGCCGCTGCGCACTGAACCGCAGCGCTGCTGGTAAAAGAAAAGGCCGGGCATTGCCCGGCCTTTTCCGTTGCATCGTTGTCGTCATCCACGCGCGGCGTGGATCACGCTCAACGGCTGGCAGCTTCCACCGCAGCAGCGGCGTCATCGGCCACAGCAGCGGCAGCATCGGCCGCGGCACGTGCCGCCGAGGCCGCAGCTCCGTCGGCGCTGGCACCCTCGACCTGCACGCGCACTTCCACCATGCCCGCACCATTGTTCAGGCTGGACACGTCCACGGTGTAGTGACCGGCCGGCAGGGTCTCTTCCAGGCGCGAATTGGTACCGCTGCCACCGTCATCATCGGTCAGCTCGACGTCGCCGCCGACCACGCGCAGCACGGTATCGACCTGGCTGGAAATCGCATCCAGGCGCACGTCGGCCGGGCGATCCAGGGTCAGCAGGAAGCGGCGGCGGCCGTCGTTGTCGAGCATCGTGTACACGCTGCCCGACTTCGGCAGCGCTGTGCCATCGCGTTCCACCAGATTGCCGGGCAGCTCGATGCGGTTGGCCGACAGGGTGAACATGCCGTTGACGCCGTCGCCCAGACCGCGTGCAGTGAGGGTGTACTTGCCCGGCTTCAGTGACAGGGTCAGGCGCGAGTTGGTGCTGTCCCCGCCATCGTCATTTTCGGCGTCCACGCCCTGGCCCGACAGCTTCAGCACCGGATCGAAGACATCCGACACCAGGCGGATCTCGTACAGGCCGGCCTTGTCCACCTGCAGGGTGTAGTCCTGGGAACCACCGGCCAGCATGTCGACGATCTCGCCGCTGCCCGCCAGCGGCTTGCCGTCGTACGGCACCAGCTTCTCGGCGCGCAGGCGGTACGGACCGTAATCGGTCGAGCCGTTGGCGTTGACCGCTACCTGGTAGGTGCCGCCACCGTTGGCACGGAAGGCCAGCGAGACGTCGCCCTCGCGCTCGTAGCCGGTGTTGCTGCTGGCCACCAGGCTGCCGTTGTTGAAGACGGCGATCGAGCCGCTCAGCGAGCCGGTCAGCTTCAGCCCAACCAGCTGCTTGTCTTCCAGCTTGATCTGGTAGAGCTGGTGATGGCTGCCGTCGTTGTAGTTGATGCCGCTGCGCGAGGTGATCTCGCCGGACACCGGCTTGTCGAAATCGAGCGACGCGGCCTTGCCTGCGTCACCACCGCCGCCGAGACGGTTGCAACCGCCGGCGACCAGGACCGTGGCGACGGCCAGTGTGATTGCTGCCAAACGCATGTTGTTTCTCCTTGGCCTTCCATGTGGTTCCCACGCACCGGCCGGGCGCGTGGGGGCGGAAACGATACCCGCAAAAGCAAACGCCGGCGTGATGCCGGCGTTGCCTTGTTCATCCAGCGATGGGACGGATCAACCGTTCCACTTGCCCAGCGCGGCCAGGCCGTTGTCCTTGGCGCGCTCGTACACGGTCTTCTGGGCAGCAGCGTAGTTGCCCTTCATGTCCTTGGCCCACAGCTTCAGCGCGGCCTGCTGCATGGCGCGGCCGTAGGAGAAGCTCAGCGGCCACGGCAGGTTGCCCAGCTGGTTCATCGCGTTCAGGTGCTCGGTGGACTGCTCGTCGCTCTGGCCACCGGACAGGAACACCACGCCCGGCAGGATGGCCGGCACGGTGCTCTTCAGGCACATCACGGTCGACTCGGCCACTTCCTCGACGTCGGCCTGCTCATCGCAGCCCTTGCCGGAGATGACCATCGAGGCCTTCAGGATGGTGCCTTCCAGCAGCACGTTCTGCTGGTACAGGGCGTCGAACAGCGAACGCAGGGTGGCTTCGGTGACTTCGTAGCAGGTCTCGATGTCGTGGTCGCCGTCCATGATCACTTCCGGCTCGACCATCGGCACCAGGCCACATTCCTGGCACAGCGCGGCATAGCGGGCCAGCGCGTGGGCGTTGGACTCGATGCAGGTGCCCGACGGAATGCTTTCGCCGATGTTGATCACCGCACGCCACTTGGCGAAGCGCGCACCCAGCTTGTAGTACTCCTGCAGGCGTTCGCGCAGGCCGTCCAGGCCTTCGGTCACCAGCTCGCCCGGGCAGCCGGCCAGCGGGTGCGCACCCTTGTCCACCTTGATGCCCGGAATCATGCCGTGGTCGGCCATGTACTTGGCGAACGGCACGCCGTCCTTGGTCGACTGACGGATGGTTTCGTCAAACAGGATGGCGCCGGAAATGTGCTCGTTGAGCTTCGGCGTGGTCAGCAGCAGTTCGCGGTAGGCACGACGGTTCTCCTCGGTGTTCTCGATACCGACGCCAGCGAAACGCTTGGCGATGGTAGCGGTGGATTCGTCGATCGCGATGATGCCCTTGCCCGGGGCAACCATGGCCTGGGCGGTTTCAGCCAGCTGTTCGATGCTCATGTACTTCCTGTGGCGGGTGCGGGAAAAACGTAAGTATAGCCCCGCCGCCCGTTGCGCCGACGTGCAGGCCAGTCTGGAAACGATTCCAATGTCCGCACCGGACAGGCGATGTCCTGTTGCGCCGGGTCAGAGCCCCTTTGCGGATCTGACCCTGGGTCGAATCCGCACGGCGGCTCCGACCCGGGGCCGACGGGGTTTACAGATCGCCCAGGCCGCTGGCGCGGCCGTCTTCACCCACTTCCAGCAGGCGCAGGGTGTTGGTCGCGCCCAGGGTTTCCATGTGCTCACCGCTGGTGAACACGACGCGGTCACCGGCCTGCAGCAGTTCGGCTTCCACCAGCAGGCGGATGCTGCCGCGCGCGGCTTCGCGCGGGGTCAGGCCACGGCTGTCGAAGTTGATCGGGAACACATCGCGCATCAGGGCCATCTGGCGGCGCGCGCCGTCGTGGCGGGTGACTGCGAACACCGGCGCCTTGGCGCGGAAGCGCGACAGGTAGCGGGCGGTGCCACCGGATTCGGTCATCGCCACGATCGCACGCACGCCCACGTGCTGCGACAGGAACATGGTGGCCATGGCAATCGCCTGGTCGGCACGTTCCAGATTACGCGGCGAGGCGTTGAAGTCGGTCTCGGTCTGGAACTGGCGCTCGGCACCCAGGCAGATACGCGCCATCGCTTCCACCGCCTTGACCGGGTACGCACCGGCAGCGGTTTCAGCCGACAGCATCACCGCGTCGGTACCGTCGATGACCGAGTTGGCCACGTCCAGCACTTCGGCGCGGGTCGGGATCGGGCTTTCGACCATCGACTGCAGCATCTGCGTGGCCGTGATCACCACCTTGTTCTGTGCCAGCGAGGCCTTGATGATCTTCTTCTGCAGGCCCGGCAGTTCGGCGTCGCCGATTTCCACGCCGAGGTCGCCACGGGCCACCATCACCACGTCGCTGGCCTCGACGATCTCTTCCAGGTTCTCGATCGCTTCGGTGCGCTCGATCTTCGACACCAGCGCAGCATCGCAGCCATGCGAGCGGGCGATGTCACGGGCGTCGTTCATGTCCTGCGCGTTGCGGCAGAACGACACGGCGATGAAGTCGACACCGATCCTGGCGACGATGCCGATCAGCTCCTTGTCGCGCTCGGTCAGTGCGCCCAGCGAGAGGCCACCGCCCTGCTTGTTCAGGCCCTTGCGATCAGACAGCGCGCCGTCATTGAGCACGGTGTTGATGATGCGCTCGCCCTGCACCTCGACCACCTGCAGCTGCATCAGGCCATCATCGAGCAGCAGGACATCGCCCGGGCCGACGTCCTGCGGCAGGCCGAGGTAGCTGACGCCCACCTGGGTCGCATCGCCGGGGCCGGCGTTGGCGCTGGCGATCAGGTCGAAGCGGTCACCCGCCCTGAGCTGCACCTTGCCTTCGGCGAAGCGCTCGATGCGGATCTTCGGGCCCGGCAGGTCAGCCAGGATGCCCACTTCCACGCCCACGCGGGCCGCAGCGGCACGCACTTCGGCGGCACGCTTGGCCTGGCCGGAGGGATCGCCGTGGCTGAAGTTGAGGCGCACCACGTTGACGCCGGCGCGGAACAGATCCTCCAGCACGCCCGGCGGATCAGTGGCCGGACCGAGGGTGGCAAGGATCTTGGTGCGACGCTGACGCTCGAACATGGTGAATGGGCCTCTCCCGATAAAGAACGGAAATTAGCACATCCTTCACGCCGCATGTATACGGTTACAGCCTTGTGCTGCCTGACTTCGCGGGTCATGGAGCGGACATCGGCCGGACATACGCTGGCGCAGGCAGTTCTGTAGAGCCGAGCCCATGCTCGGCTGGGCATAGGCCGAAGCAGCCGAGCATGGGCTCGGCTCTACAGGAGCCTAGGCCAACAGCGTCGTCAGCTGCGCCGGCTCACGGGCCAGCTGGCCGGCACCGGCTTCGGTGAGTTCGACCTCACCGCCGAAACCCCACAGCACACCGACACTGCGCAGACCGTGGTGGCGTGCGCCTTCGATGTCCATGCGGCGGTCGCCGATCATCCAGCACTGCGCGGGCTGCACCTGCAGCCGACGCAGCGCCTCGCCCACCAGCTCCGGCTTGTGGCTGCGCGAGCCGTCCAGGGTCGAACCGACGATCTCCTCGAACAGCCCGCCGAACGGCAGGTGGGCGAGGATGCGGCGCGCATGCGGCTCGTTCTTGGCCGTGACCACCGCCAGGCGGTGGCCACGACCGTGCAGCGTGCGCAGGGTGTCTTCCACCTGCGGGTACACCGTATGCTCGCGCCAGCCCTCGGCGTCGAAGCGCTCACGGTAGTAGCCCACCGCCTGTTCCACCCGCGCCGGTTCAACGAACAGCGGCGCGAAGGTGGTCCGCAGCGACGGACCGATCCAGCCCAGCAGCGTCTCCTGCGGCGGCACCGGATGGTCCATCTTCTGCAGCGCGTAAGCGATGCAGGCGGTGATGCCCACCTGCGAATCGATCAGCGTGCCATCGAGGTCGAAGAACAGCACATCCTTGCCGCGCTCGGCACTCATGCGCCACGCGCGTCGAGTGCGGCCACCGCCGGCAGGGTCTTGCCTTCCAGGAACTCCAGGAACGCACCGCCGCCGGTGGAGATGTAGCTGACCTGCTGGGCGATATCGAACTTGTCGACCGCGGCCAGGGTGTCGCCGCCACCGGCGATGGAGAATGCCGGCGAGCTGGCGATGGCGCGGGCCAGCGCTTCGGTGCCCTTGCTGAAGGCTTCGAACTCGAACACGCCGACCGGGCCGTTCCAGACCACGGTGCCGGCCTTTTCGATCAGCTGCGCGTACTGCGCAGCGGTCTGCGGGCCGATGTCCAGGATCAGATCGTCTTCGGCAACCGCGTCGACCGCCTTCACTTCGGCAACCGCGTCCGGCATGAACTGCTTGGCGGTGACCACGTCCACCGGCAGCGGAATGTCGGCGCCACGCGCCTTGGCATCGGCCACGATCTTCTTGGCGGTATCCAGCAGGTCCGGCTCGTACAGCGACTTGCCGACGTTGTAGCCGGCGGCAGCAATGAAGGTATTGGCGATGCCACCACCGACGATCAGCTGATCGACCTTGCCGACCAAGTTGGCCAGCAGTTCCAGCTTGGTGCTGACCTTGCTGCCGGCGACGATGGCCAGCAGCGGCTTGGCCGGTGCATCCAGCGCCTGCGCCAGCGCGTCCAGTTCGGCCATCAGCAGCGGGCCACCGGCAGCCACCGGGGCGAAGCGGATGACACCGTGGGTGGAGGCCTGCGCACGGTGCGCGGTGCCGAAGGCATCCATCACGAACACATCGCACAGCGCCGCGTACTTCTTCGACAGGGCTTCATCGTCCTTGCCCTCGCCGACGTTCATGCGGCAGTTTTCCAGCAGCACCAGCTGGCCCGGCTGCACGTCGACGCCGTCGACCCAGTCGCGCACCAGCGGAACCTCGCGGCCGAGCAGCTCGGACAGGCGCTGGGCGACCGGCGCCAGCGACTCGGCTTCGCTCCACACGCCTTCCTTCGGGCGCCCCAGGTGCGAGGTGACCATCACCGCCGCGCCCTGCTCCAGCGCGCGCTTGAGCGTCGGCAGCGAAGCGGTGATGCGCTGTTCGGAAGTGATGCGGCCATTCTCGATCGGCACGTTCAGATCCTGGCGGATCAGCACGCGCTTGCCGGAGAGGTCGAGGTCGGTCATGCGGACGATGGACATGGGCAACTCTTTGGCTCAGGGACGGGGATGCCGGGTACGGCAGACGGCCATTGTATCGGGTGCGGGTGGTGGGAGGGTCGATGCCTGCGGCAGGCAGAGGCGCACGGCAACGGCAACAGCAACTGCCAAAGCGCTGACGCTTCATGATGCTGGGGGTGGGCCGGGGTGGTGTGGGCTCGCGGGGGCGTAAGCGCCATGGATGGCGCGCCCGAGCCTCCAGGGATGGATTCACGGCGTCCCCCGCGAGCCCACACCACCCCGGCCTCGACAGGTTCATGAGGCGGAGCGGACGGCAAAGGCAAGAGCGGTTTCTGATGTCGGAGAAAAATGTAGAGCCGAGCCCGTGCTCGGCTGGGTCTATCGCGAACAGCAGCCGAGCGTGGGCTCGGCTCTACAAAGAGCGCCCTGCCAAGCAGCTTTTGCTCTTCTTTTTTTCTTTCCGTGGGTGGACGCACACGGAAATTGTCAGAGGCCGGGCGGGGTGGGTTCGCGGGAGTGTCCGCGGCATGGATGCCGCGGCCAAGCCCCCAGGGACGGGTTCACGGCGTCTCCCGCGAACCCACCCCGCCCGGCCAAGCACGGCTTTTGCTTTACGCGACCAACCGCCCACCCACGAGGGGCTGCGCCGTTCGCCGGAACCTACGCCGAAGGCGCCGGCTTCTGCCGAAGCAGACTGACCGCCAGGCCGCCCACTACCAGCACACCCAGACCCAGCAACGCCCACAGCAACCACGACTTCCAATCGTGCTGCGGTTTCAGCGCCGCGTCGCCGGCCAGCGGCTCCGGGCTGCCTTCCAGGCGCGCCAGCGTCGGCTGCCACGACGGGTCGTTGCGCAACCGCAGTTCCTCGATCAGCACGCCAATCGGCGCCTCCGTGCGGCGCGCGGTCGAGCTGCCCACCGCCAACGCGTAGGGCGCCGCGCCCTGGCTCAGGAATACCAGTACTTCGGGCTGGTAACCCAGGCGCAGAGTCGGTGCGGTGGCCGTTTCGGCGGGGTTCGCCACCAGCTTCCAATAGCGATCCCGATGCACCCCGCCCAGCGGCTGCGCGGCCGATTGCTGCCGTTGGCCCTGCGCACCCTGCTGCAGCTGATAGGCAATCCACGGTGCACTGCGGCGCTGCCATTCCGCGCTCTGGTCATCACGGCTGAACAATGTCCACTGCACCAGGCTGTTGTCGGTGCTGGCCACGTCGGCACGTGCCGCCGGGAAGCGGCCATCCATCTCGAAGGTGTATTCGCCCTTGCCCTTCGAGGTCGGTTCCAGCGACAACCATTCCCACGGCAGCGTCGCCGGTGCCGGCGGCAGCTCGGCCAGTACGCTGCGCAGCGTCGGCAGACGCGCATCGCCTTGCGCCAGCACGCGCAGATAGCGCGCTTCACCATCCACCTGCAGGCGGCGCTGCAGCAGGCGCTTGCCGGCGCGCTGCAGATCCACCAGCGGAATGTCGCGGCCAATCGCACGCCAGTGCTGCAGGTCGTCGCTGACGTCCAGCTGCACCTGAGCCTGCAACGGCTGGCCACTGTCAGCCCAATCCAGCACCAGCGCCGCCAGCGGCTGCTGGCCCAGCACACTGGCGTCGATCAGCCAGCCACCCTGCCCGCTCGCCGCCGCACCACCACTCACGCGGGCTTCCACGCGACGCACACGGCCATCGGTATCGCGCTCGGTCAGCAACTGCAGGTCGTTGCGCTGTGCTTCGGCCAGTGGCGGCAACGCGAACCACGGCAGCTCACGCTGCACCGGCGGCTGTGCCAGCGGCTGATCCGGCGCCAGCAATGCCGACGGCAGCGATTGGCCGGCGGCATTGAACACCTGCACATCGCCCAGGTCCGCACTGCCGGCGCGACGGTAGATCGCCGGTTCCAGCACAACACGGTAGGCACCCGATTGTGCGCTGGACAACGTAAGCGGCCACTGTTCGGCGTACTGGGTACGGTAATCGGCGGCCTGTGCGGTGACGGCGGCCAGCATGCCGAACATCGCCGGCAGCAGCGCCCTGCTCCACGTCTTCATTATTGTTTTTCCTCCACGGTCGGCGCCGCGCTCGGCGGTGCCGGTGCCAGATAACCCACGACCGTGCACAGCAGGCCGTAGGCGATGAACGATGCAATGCCCAGCAGGTTGCCCAGGTGCTGGCGATCAACAATGACCAGTTTGGCCAGTACCACACCCATCAGCACGGCACCGACCATCCACAACACGCGCTGGCCGCGGCGCGAACCCCATACCCAGGCGATCACGCCGAGCACACTCCACAGCACGGTCAGGCTGGTCTGCGCCAGGCTGGAACGCATCATCGACGAACTCCACGACAGGCCGCCCCACTGATGCACGCCGTGCAGCACCAGGCTGGTCAGCGCGACGAAGGTGGCCAATGCCAACAGCGGCAGCCGGATCTTCACCAGTGCCTGCGGCGCCTGCCCGCTGTACAGCCAGCGCGCCAGCAGCGCCAGGCTCAACCACTGCCCCAGCTCGGCCGGGTTCAACACCGGCAGCCACAGCAGCGGCGCTGCGTCACCCGGCAGCAACTGGCCGAACAGCCAGCCTGCGGACAGCAGGCCGAACAGCACGCACTGCAACGGCAGGCGCACGCTGTCGAAGGCAGCCCCCAACGGCCAGCGCAGTGCATCCCAGCGCCACAACGACAGCGCCGCCATCAGCAGCCACGGCAGCGCGAACAACAGCAGCGTCCAGCCCTGTGCCAGCCCGGCCTCGCCGCCGCCCCACAGGGCCAGCAACGAAAGCAGCGACGGCCACAGCAGCCACCACAGGAACTGCGCGATGCGTGCCACGGTGTTGCCGCCCTGGCGCAGGCACAGCAACGTACGTACGCCCAGCGCCGCGAACACCGCCCAGGCCAGTGCGCCATAGCCGGCGAACGGCTGCTGGTGCGCATCGCTCTGCATCAGCGCAAGCGGGAAGCCCAGGGCCAGCATCGCCAGGGCGGTTACGCCCAGCGCGCGTGCCGGCTGGCGGCGCTGCATTTCAGCCGCCAGCCAGGCCGTGGCCGCGACCAGCACCAGCAACGCATCGGCCTGCGTGCGGTGCGGGAAGAAGCGGAAGATCTCGTGCACCAGGCCGCCCAGCCACCACAGCAGGCCCCACAGGTAGTAGACCAGTGCGATCTCATGGCGCTCCCTGCGCTGGTAACTCCACGCCGACGCGAAGCCGGCAATGGCCAGCAGCAACGCGCCGATGGCGGTCGGGTTGAGCAGGAAGCGTGCGTCTTCGAGCCAGTGGTCGGCGCCGGCCACAAAGGCGAACGCAGCACCGATCTGCAGCAACGCGCCGGACACCTGCGGCAGCCAGCGTTTCTGGCGCAGGCCCAGCCAGGCCAGGCCCGCACCTTCCAGCGCGAACACCGCGCCGGTGGCACGCGCAGACAATGCCAGCGGCACCGCCAGCGTGGCGAAGCCCACCGCCAGCACCGCATGCGACTGCGCCAGCACGGTGTAAGACGCGCGCGCGATCAGTGCCCGCGCCAGTACGGCGTAGATCGCCGCCAGGCCCAGCGCGCACAGCGCCAGCGTCATCGGCTGCTCGTGCAGCATGCCCGCCTGCATCGAGAAGGCGACCAAGGGCGTGCCGAACACCAGGCTGCCGTCGACCAGATCACGTCGCCCGGCGGGCTGCCGGCGCGCGTACAGCAGCGGGATCAACAGGTAGAAGGCGAAGAACAGCAGCAGGAACGGCTCGGTGCTGCTGAACTTGTCCGGCGCGTACTGCAACACGCCCCAGAACGTACCGATGCCGAAGGTAAAAGCGAAGCCAAGCAGGTTCAGCGCACGCCACGGACGGAACCAGGCAATGGCGAAGATGCCAGCGTTGAGCACCGCGTAGTAGCTGAACAGCCCCACGTGGTTGCCACTGCCGGTGGACAGCCACAGCGGTGCCATGAAGCCGGCGAGGATGCCCAGCACCGCCAACGTGCGCGAGTTCTGCACCACCGCCAGCACGCACAGGCCGGCCACCAGCGCGATCGAACTGGCGAAGGCAAACCCGGGGTTGAGCAGCTCGAACCGTTTGAATGCGGCGAAGATGGTCAGCAGCAACACGCCAATGGCACCGCCCTGCAGCGCCAGTGCGAACAGGCGCCGGCGCACGCGCTGGTGCCAGCCGAACGCCAACAGGCCCAGCGCACCCACGGTGACACCGGCCAGGCGCAGCTCGATCGGCAGCACCAGCCAGCCCTGGTCGCTGACGTACTTCAACAGCGCGGCAACACCGGCCAGCAGCACCAGCATGCCGATCTTGACCGGCACGTTGCCCTCGGTGAACCAGCGCTTGACCGCTCCGATGCCGCGCTCGATGAAGTTGGGCAGCGCCGGCTCGGAAGGCAACGGCGGCTGCAACGGCGCGTGTGGCACCGGCGGTGGTGCGACCGGGCGCGGCACCTCCGTTGCTGCAGGCACCACTTCGCGCACCGGCGGCGGCGTTGGCTGGGACGGAGGCGGTGCGGCAGCCGCCACCGGCCGCAGGAACGGCGGATCGGCGCCGGCCGCAGGCATGGGCGCAGCCCGTTCTGGCGCAGGCTCGGCTGCAACCGGCCGGACGGCCGGCGCGGCGGCCAGGGCACCTTCCAGCGCGGCCACACGGCGGCGCAGGCCGGCAATCATCACCAGCGCTACCACCAGCAGCAGCGGGATGGCCAGCAGGACCAGTACCACCAGGGCGATCAATGCTTCCATTGCATGCTTCCATTGCAATCCCGCGCCCCAGCGGCAGCGGTCGACCGGCCCATGCTACGACAGGGCTGGCCCCATAAACGACGAACCCCGGCCAGGCCGGGGTCCGCGTGCGATCTTCGCCGGCCTTACTTGGCGGCGACGACCTTGGCCATTTCCAGGCACTTGTTCGAGTAGCCCCACTCGTTGTCGTACCAGGTGACCAGCTTGACGAAGGTGCCGTCCAGGGCGATGCCGGCCTCGGCGTCGAACACCGAGGTGCAGGTCTCGCCGCGGAAATCGGTGGCCACCACCTTGTCTTCGGTGTAGCCCAGGATGCCCTTCAGCGGGCCTTCGCTCTGTGCCTTCACTTCGGCGCAGATCTCGGCGTAGGTGGCTTCCTTTTCCAGCTCGACGGTCAGGTCGACCACCGACACGTCCGAGGTCGGGACGCGGAAGCTCATGCCGGTCAGCTTCTTGTTCAGTTCCGGAATGACCACGCCGACGGCCTTGGCCGCACCGGTGGACGACGGAATGATGTTTTCCAGGATGCCACGGCCACCGCGCCAGTCCTTGTTGGACGGGCCATCGACGGTCTTCTGGGTGGCAGTAGCCGCATGCACGGTGGTCATCAGGCCACGCTTGATGCCCCACTTGTCATTGATGACCTTGGCCAGCGGGGCCAGGCAGTTGGTGGTGCACGAAGCATTGGAGACGATCGCCTGGCCGGCGTAGGTCTTGTCGTTCACGCCGTAGACGAACATCGGCGTATCGTCCTTCGACGGGGCCGACATGATGACCTTCCTGGCGCCGGCATCGATGTGCTTCTGCGCGGTTTCCTTGGTCAGGAACAGGCCGGTGGACTCGATCACCACGTCCACGTCCACTTCGTTCCACTTCAGGTTGGCCGGGTCGCGTTCCTGGGTCAGGCGGATCTTCTTGCCGTTGACCAGCAGGTCGTTGCCCTGCACCGCCACGTCGGCCTTGAAACGACCGTGCACGGAGTCGTACTTGAGCATGTACGCCAGATAGTCCGGCTCCAGCAGATCGTTGATGGCCACGATTTCGATGTCGTCGCCGAAGTTCAGCACCGCCGAGCGCAGGACGTTACGCCCGATGCGACCGAAACCGTTGATACCAACCTTGATTGCCATGTTCTCAAGCTCCTGCGGCCGCGACGGGTGCGGCGGGATGGATAGGGCCCACAAGTCTAGCAAACCGGGGCTGGCCACCGCGGGCCAGCCCCGGCGGGCGGCGGGCCGGCAGACAGGATTTGATCCGGATCAAAGCGTTAGCGCGGCGTGAGGCCGAGACTGTCGCCATCCACCCAGCAACGAGATCACCCCCATGCGCAAGACCTCCCCCCTGATCCTGGCCGGCCTGGCCGCCGCCCTGCCCCTCGCCGCCGCCCCGGCCATGGCCCAGTCCAAGGGTGACTGGACCCTTTCCGCCGGCGTGCACCAGGTGGCCCCGAAGTCGAACAACGGCTGGCTGGCCGGCCACACCCTGAAGGTCGACGTCGACAACGACGTCAAGCCGACCATCACCGGTGAGTACTTCATCGCCGACAACCTGGGCATCGAAGTGCTGGCCGCGCTGCCGTTCAAGCACGACATCAACATCAATGGCCTGGGCCGCGTGGGCAGCACCAAGCAGCTGCCGCCGGTGGTGACCGTGCAGTACCACTTCAACAGCAAGGGCAAGGTGTCGCCGTTCATCGGTGCGGGCGTGAACTACACGACCTTCTTCAGCGAAGACACCACCGGTGCGCTGAAGGACAGCCGCCTGAAGCTGCAGGATTCGTGGGGCCTGGCCGCGCATGCGGGCGTGGACTTCGCGATCGGCGAGAAGGGCGCGC
Source organism: Stenotrophomonas geniculata (assembly GCF_034508895.1). NCBI lineage: Bacteria > Pseudomonadati > Pseudomonadota > Gammaproteobacteria > Lysobacterales > Lysobacteraceae > Stenotrophomonas > Stenotrophomonas geniculata. Next base: position 2,832,382 of record NZ_CP140571.1, on the reverse strand, counting down.
TGCGCGTGGACATGCGCTGGATCGACATCGACAGCAAGGTGAAGTTGAACGGCGAGAAGATCGGCACGGTCAACATCGATCCGCTGGTCTATGGCGCTTCGTACGTCTTCAAGTTCTAAAGCGGTGTGTTGAGCGCGGGGGCTTCGCCCCCGCTGCTCCGCTACACGCAAAACCCTCGCAGCATGTTGCCCCGGTGATTGCCGGGGCTTTTTTGTGCCTGGGACTGAAGCGGTTCCGGAGCTGGGGCAAGGCGGGGAGCCTGCACATCCGAGGCGTAATGGTTGCCTGCAATTGCAGAAGGCGGATTTTGATCCTGCATTTGTTCTTGATGTTGCCTTTGACGTTTGCATCCGCCTCCGCGGCCATGTTTGGAGGGGAGCGCAGAGGGAGGGGCGGCGGGACCGTTGGCGCCATGGATGGCGCCATCGAGCCTCCAGGGACGGATTCACGGCGTGTCCCGCCGCCCCTCCCTCTGCGCTCCCACTTCGGAACAGGAACGCGCCGCTCTTCAATCCACCTACCCCGCTAGAATGTGCGCATGAAAGCCCTGCACTCCCTGTTCCTCGCCGCCGCCCTGGCGCCGGCCCTGCTGTCCGTCTCCGCCCCCGCACATGCCTGGGGCGCGCAAGGCCACCGCCTTGTCGCCGAAGTCGCCGACGCCCGCCTCAGCCCCGCCGCCCGCGCCGAAGTGGACCGCCTGCTGGCCACCGAACCGGACGCCACGCTGGCCAGCATCGCGCCGTGGGCCGACCAGCTGCGCGCCAAGGACCCGGGCCTGGGCCGCCGCTCGGCCGGCTGGCACTACGTCAACATCGCCGAAGACAACTGCCATTACGAAGCACCGAAGCACTGCAAAAACGGCAACTGCATCGTCGAGGCCCTGAAGGCACAGAGCGCCATCCTCGGCGATCGCAGCCTGACCGACGGCGAGCGCCTGCAGGCGCTGAAGTTCGTGGTGCACCTGGTCGGCGATATCCACCAACCGATGCACGCCGGTTACGCCCACGACAAGGGCGGCAACGATTTCCAGCTGCAGTTCGGCAACCGCGGTACCAACCTGCACTCGCTGTGGGACAGCGGCATGCTCAATACCCGCAAGCTGGACGATGCGGGCTATCTGCCGCTGCTGCAGAGCCAGCGCGCGCCGAAGCTGGCGCGCCAGTCCAACCCGCAGCGCGACCCGCAGACGTGGGCCGAGGCCAGCTGCCGCATCTCCATGCAAGCTGGCGTTTATCCGGCCACGCGTAAAATCGGTGACGAATACACCGAACGCTACCGGCCGCTGGCCGAAGCGCAGCTGCGACTGGCCGGTGAGAACCTGGCGCAGTTGCTGAACCGCGTGCTCGGCACGCGCTGAGGAGAGTTCCGATGTCGGTCCAGGTGCAGTCGTTCTTCCACCGTGACAGCAACACCTTCAGCTACTTGGTCAGCGACCCGGCCAGCGGCGAGGCGGCGCTGATCGACCCGGTCCTGGACTACGACCCGGATACCGATGCCAGCAGTGAAGCGCCGTTGCATGCCGCGTTGCAGGCCATCGAACACCAGGGCCTGCAGCTGCGCTGGCTGCTGGAAACCCATGCCCACGCCGACCATGTGTCGGCCGGGCGCCGGCTCAAGCAGCGCTTCCCGCAGGCCACGCTGGCCATCGGTGAAGGCATCCGCGCGGTGCAGGCCACGTTCGCACCGCGCTATGGCCTGCAGCTTCCCGCGGCCGATGAGATCTTCGACCACCTGTTCAGCGATGGCGAGACCTTCGCTTTGGGTGAACTGCGCTGCCAGGTGATCGCCGTGCCCGGCCACACCAGCGACAGCATCGCCTATCTGATCGACAATGCGCTGTTCACCGGCGACTCGCTGTTCATGCCCGACGGCGGCACTGCCCGCTGCGATTTCCCGGGCGGCGATGCCGCGCAGTTGTACCGCTCGATCCAGCGCCTGCTGGCCCTGCCCGATGCGACGCGCGTGTTTGTCTGCCACGACTACGGCCCCGGTGGCCGCGGGTTCGCCAACGAAACCACCATCGGCCAACAGCGCGCGCACAACATCCACGTGCACGACGGCGTAGCCGAGGCAGAGTTCGTCAGCGTGCGCCAGGCCCGCGATGCGACGCTGGAAGAACCGAAGCTGATGCAGCCCGCAGTGAAGGCCAACATCCAGGGCGGGGCCTGATCCACGCCGCTGCGCCCGCCGGGCATGGCCCGGCGCTACCCCGGTCATCGCGAGCGATCATTTTCCCTGCGTGCGCACCACGTGCTGGCCCTTCACGATCTCGAAGGTAAAGGCATATTGCAGGGTGACGGCCACCGGTTCGACACGCTCGGCGCCCCGGCAGTCACCGCGATTGGCAGGCACCTTGCCGGCCGCGAAGTGGCAGACCGCTGCGGACGAGTACTTCCACATCGCCACGGCTTCCTGCGCTGCCTGCAGCAGGGGCGCATTCTCGCCCGCAGCACCTGCCGCGCACTCCGGGCGGTCGGTCAATGGCAGGCTGCGCTCGACGTCGCCGTTGGCATCAACCACCACCTGCAGGCAGATGGTGGTCGGCGCCAGTTCCGCGCGCGGGTCGCGATCACCGACCTCCGGGTCCGGTGCCGCGTACAGTTGCGGCATCCGGTAGCCCTCGGTCGCACCCAGCGAATACACCTGCAGCTGCCCACTGCCGCCGCCCGTCTGCGGCTGCAGGCGCTGGTGACCGACATTCTCGCTGCGGGTATCGACGGTGGTCAGGCGATCCTGGGTTGCACACCCCACCAGCAGCGCCGCCATCATCAACAGCGGCGCGGACTTCACTTCGCGTCCTCGGTGTCATCCATGGCGTAGGTGATCGGAATGCGTACGGCACCGGCCACCGGCTTGCCGTTCTTCACCGCGGGACGATAGGTCCAGCTGCGCGCGGCGGCGACGGAGACGGCGTCGAACACCCCCGGATTGGTCGCACTGAGTACCCGCACATCGGTCGGATGGCCCTGTGCGTCCACTTCGATGCGCAGATTGACCACGCCTACCTGGCGTTGCTCGACGGCGGACTTCGGATAGGACGGCGGCGGCATCTTGTCCACCTGGATCGGCCGGTCCAACCCCGCCTTGGCCGCATCGTCCTGCGCATGTTCGAACGGCTCGACACCGATCCGGGTGCCACCGGCCGCACCGCCCTGGCTGGCCCATGCCACCGCCCCCATGCCCACACACAACCCGACCACCAGCACCTGCCCGGACACCCACGGCAATGCCTTCCGCTTGGACTGCTTCAACATGGCGATACGCTCCTTCAACACGGGTTGGCTGCGCCAATGGCAAACCGCGGGCGCAACCGGGTGGACCAGCTGCGCCTTCAGCAGCGTGCTGGCATAGAGGCCGCGCAGCGCAGGCTGCGGACCGATGGTGCGGGCATCGCAGGCCAATTCCTGATCGCGCAGGAAGCGGCGTGCCGCCCATGGCAGCAGCGGGTGGAACCAGAACACCGCGCGCGCCAGCAGCAGCGCGCCGTTGGCCCAGTGATCGCCATGGCGGCGATGGCTGCGCTCGTGCTGCAGGATCAGCCCCTGTTCCTGTGCGCTGAACTGCTGGTCGAATGCCGGACCGACCACGATGCGCGGCCGCCACAGGCCAACCAGGGCCGGCAGGCCGGGGTCGCCGCTGGCCTGCCAGCTGCCATCGGCGCGCGGCTTCAGTGGGCCCATCCGCCGTTCAAAACGACGCTGTGCGCGCAGGTCGCGCAGCAGGCACAGGCCCGTGCCCAATGCCCACAGCACCAGCAACAGCCCGGCCCATGGCAACGACGGCCCGTTCAGGGCATCGATGGCACCGGGCATCACTTTCAGCGGCAGCGTGGGCACCTGCTGCAACAACGCAACCTGCGGCAACGGCAGCATCAGTGCCACCAGCAGCATCGGCAGCAGCCACCAGCTGCGGTAGGCCAGCCCCGCGCCGCCCATCCGCACCAGCAGCGGTCGCATTACTGCCAGCAGGACCGCGCCCACCGCCAGCCACAGGCTGGCCTGCCACAATCCGTCGAGCAGCTCAGTCATGGTCCAGCTCCTGGATCAGCTTCTTCAGTTCGGCGATGTCCTGCGCGCTCAACTGACCACGTTCGCTGAAGTGCGCGACCAGCGGCGCCACGCGCCCTTCAAAGACGCGCCCGATGAAATCCTGGCTCTGCGCCTCCACCCATGCCTGGCGCTGCAGCAGCGGCCGGTACAGGTAGCGCCGTCCATCACGTTCGGCGGCGATCGCGCCCTTGGTCAGCAGGCGGTTGAGCAGGGTCTTGATGGTCGGCTCGGCCCAGTCGCGGTGGGCCAGCGCGGCCACCACGTCATCGGCGCTACGCGGTGCCTGCTGCCACAGCACCTCCATCACAACGGCTTCGGCTTCGCTGATCGGGGTCATGGTTTACATCCGTAATCGACAGCACGATTACGCGCGTAATCGAATCATCTGTCAAGCCCCTCGACTCCGGGTTCATCCCGGCTGCGCCAGCATCGATTCCTCCCGCCCCAGGCCCCGGATGAAAGCGCTGTCCAAGAAGGATTTCCCGGTCGAGCAGGCGCGCCGCTTCCTCGAACCCGGCCCGATCGTGCTGGTCAGTACCGCGTGGCAGGGCCAGCGCAACCTGATGACGATGGGCTGGCACATGGTGATGGGCTTTTCGCCGTCGCTGGTCGCTACCTACCTGTGGAATGAAAACCACAGCCATGCACTGGCCGTCAGTAGTGGCGAGTGCGTGATCAACGTACCCGGCGTGGAGCTGCTCGATACCGTGGTCGACATCGGCAACTGCAGCGGCCGCGAGGTCGACAAGTTCGCGCGTTTCGGGCTGGATGCAGTACCTGCGCGCGAGGTTGGCGCGCCGCTGGTCGGACAATGCCATTCGTGCTTCGAATGCCGTCTTTACGACGACAGCCAGGTGCAATCGAGCAACCTGTTCATCTGGGAAATCGTGCGCGCCCACGTCGCGCCCCGGCCGAAGCTGCCGCGCACGGTGCATTACCGCGGCGATGGGCAGTTCATGGTGTCCGGCGCGGAAGTCTCGCGTCGACGGCGGTTCAAGCCCGACATGCTGTAATGCCAGCACTCCCCCACACGCAGGACCGCCCCGCATGACCGAACACCTCACCGACCTGGACGCCGCCGTCGACTGGTTGTTTGCGCGCGTGGACGGGCCGCTGCGGATCGGGGCACCGCTGGCACTGGGCAAGCCACACCGGCTGCTCAATGCCCTCTACGCACGCGTCGAGCACGACCCTTCGCGGCCGCTGCAGCTGTATACCGCACTGTCGCTGAATCCGCCGAAGGCGCGCGGCACCGGCCTGGAGGCGCGCTTCCTGGCACCGTTCGCGCAGCGCCATTTCGGCGACGATTTCCCGCGCCTGGCCTATGCCGATGCGATCGCGCGCGACGCGTTGCCGGCACATGTGCAGGTGGAAGAGTTCTACATGCAGTCCGGCGCCCTGCTCGGTTCGCGGCAGGCGCAGTCCAGCTACACCAGCCTGAACTACACCCACGCCGCCGATGCGGTCGCCCAGCGCGCGCCGCAGGTGATCGTGCAGAAGGTGGCGATGCGGCCGGATGACCGCCGGCTGTCGTTGTCGTGCAACAACGACATCACCCAGGACACCCTGGATGCGATGACCGCGCGCGGCCTGCCGCGCCCATTGATGATCGCCGAGATCGATCCGCAGCTGCCCTATCTGGGCGGCTCGGCGACGGTCGATGTGTCGTTCTTCGATCTGGTGATCACTCCGCCACCGCCGTACCCGGCGCTGTTCGGGCTGCCGCGGCAGCCGGTCGGCGATGCCGACTACGCCATCGGCCTGTACGCCAGCACGCTGGTGCGCGACGGCGGCACCCTGCAGATCGGTATCGGCACGCTGGCCGATGCACTCAGCCATGCGCTTGTGCTGCGCCACACCGACAACGCCCGCTACCGCCGCGTGCTGCACGCGCTGGATCCGCAGCTGGCCAGCCACCCGCTGGTGCAGGAGATCGGCGGGCTGGATCCGTTCGAAGTGGGCCTGTACGGCTGCAGCGAGATGCTCAACGAGGGCTTCCGCCGGCTGGTGCAGACCGGGGTGATCAAGCGCAAGGTGCACGACGACCTGGCGCTGATGCAGCGCATCGAAAATGGCAGCACGCTGTCCATCGACCACGCCACCCTGGCCGCCGAGGGCGAGTACCTGCACGGCGCGTTCTACCTGGGCTCGCCGGAGTTCTACGAGTGGTTGCGCACGCTGCCGGAAGATGAGTGTCGTGCGATCGGCATGCGCCGCATCAGCGAGATCAACCAGCTGTACGGTGGCAACGAAACGCTGGAACGCCTGCAGCGCCGGCACGCGCGCTTCTTCAATTCCTGCATGATGGCCACCGCGCTGGGTGCAGCGGTGTCGGACGCGCTGGACGATGGCCGCGTGGTGTCCGGCGTGGGTGGCCAGTACAACTTCGTGGCGATGGCACATGCCCTGCCGGAAGCGCGCAGCGTGCTGATGTTCCGCGCCGCGCGCGATGACAAGGGCCGGCGCGAGTCCAACGTGCGCTGGAACTACGGGCACACCACCATCCCGCGCCACCTGCGCGATATCTACCTGAACGAGTACGGCATCGCCGACCTGCGAGGTCTGACCGACGAGGACTGCGTGCATGCGATGACCGCGATCACCGAAGCCCCGTTCCAGGGCGATCTGCTGCAGCAGGCACATGCCGCGCGCAAGCTGCTGGCGACCGCGCAACCGCACCCGGCGCGCCTGCAGCGCAATACGCCGCAGGCATTGGCGGCAGCGCTGGCACCATTCCGCGCCGATGGCAGCCTGCCGGACTATCCGCTGGGCAGCGACTTCAACGAGATCGAGCAGGTGCTGGTGAAAGCGCTGGGTTGGCTGAAGGCCAACACGCAGACCCGCGGCGACAAGCTGCGTACCGTCTGGGCAGCGTTGCGGCAACCGGCCGGCGACGGCGATGCGGTGTACCTGCAGCGCATGGGTCTACAGGCCCCGACGGATTTCGCAGAGCGCCTGGACGCGCGACTGCTGCGCCTGGCGCTGGCACGCACTGCCTGAGAAAGGGGGACGGAGGGGATCAAGTCGTTCATGCACAGACGACTTGATCCCCTCCGTCCCCTTCTTTATTCATGCATGGCGCGGATCTACTGTCCGATCCTCACTGCATCCTCAAGATACAGGCGGGCAATGGGCGGATGCTCTCGATGCTCGACCTGCCACAGGTCATAGGCCGCCTGCATCGCCAGCCACATACGAGCACTGCCGAGGCCCGCAAGTTCAAGACGGTACGCGAGTTCAGCAGAGATGCCGGCGTGCCCGTTGATGATGGTCGACAGCTGTCCACGGGAATAACCAAGGTGCTGCGCCAGCGCACTGATGGACATGCTGATCGCCGGCAGGATGTCTTCGCGCAGCGATTCTCCTGGATGCGGCGGATCATGCAACGGCATCGAGCAGACTCCTAGTGGTAATCAAGGTAATCGACCAGTTAGACGTCGGGCCCACGAAAGCGGAACACCAATCGCCAACTCGCCGAGACATTCACAGCCCAGTAGCCGCTATAGCTTCCGTGCAGGGGATGCAGGCGATTTCCGGGCAGCCCCATGTCTCCAGGCAGCCGGGCTTGATCCAACTGCAGAAGCAAACGCCGCAACCGAGCCACATGATCGGCACGGACTCCGGAAATGTCGCCCCGCTCATAGAGCGCCTTCAGGCCCTTATGCCTGAAGCTGACGATCATGCAGCACCAGTGTAAGGCCACACCTTACACTCCGCAAATCCAGTATAGGTTTCTGCGCCGCGCTTGTTGACCATTTTTACTATTGAGGTTGTCTCGGCAGACTCTCCTTTTCGCAAGGAACGCAGGCCAGATGAAGAGGCCAACGCGACAGCGGCGCCGTCAGGCGGAACACGCCGTCCCCTTTTCTCGTCCACGCATGGCGTGGATCTACCCAGGAAAACGAGAAAGGCCGGCTTGCGCCGGCCTTTCCTTCATCACGCTGCGATGCTGCTTACAGCGCCTTGGCGGCTTCCACCACGTGGGCGGTGGTGATGCCGAAGTGCTTGTACAGCTGGTCGGCCGGGGCCGAGGCACCGAAGGTGTCGATACCGATCACTGCACCGTCCAGGCCGACGAACTGGCGCCAGAAGCCGGTGACGCCGGCTTCCACGGCCACGCGCTTGCGCACGGCGTTCGGCAGCACCGATTCACGGTAGGCCGCATCCTGGCGCAGGAACACGTCCGTGGACGGCATCGAGACCACGCGGGTCTTGAGGCCGGCCGCGTCCAGCTGGGCCTTGGCTTCGGTGGCCAACGAGACTTCCGAACCGGTGGCGATCAGGATCACATCCGGGGTACCGGCGGCATCGGCCAGCACGTAGCCACCGCGCTCGATCTGGGCGATCTGCTCGGCGTTGCGCGGCTGGTGCGGCAGGTTCTGGCGGCTGAACACCAGGCAGCTCGGGCCGTCCTGGCGGGTGATCGCGGCCTTCCAGCTCACCGCCGACTCGACCGCATCGCACGGGCGCCACACGTCGTTGTTCGGGATGTAGCGCAGCGAGGCCAGATGCTCCACCGGCTGGTGGGTCGGGCCATCTTCGCCCAGGCCGATCGAGTCGTGGGTGTAGACGTGGATGGCGTGGGCCGGGATCAGCGCGCTCATGCGCACGCCGTTGCGGGCGTAGTCGCTGAACACCAGGAAGGTGGCATCGAACGGAATGAAACCACCGTGCAAGGCCAGGCCATTGGCAATGGCGGTCATGCCGAACTCGCGCACGCCGTAGTACACGTAGTTGGCGTTGGCGTCGTCGCTGGCGACCGACTTGCTGCCCTTCCACAGGGTCAGGTTGGAGTGCGCCAGGTCGGCCGAGCCGCCGACGATTTCCGGCAACAGCGGGGCATAGGCTTCGATGGCCAGCTGCGAGGCCTTGCGCGAGGCGATCGTCGGGCCTTCAGCCGCCACCTGGGCGATGTAGGCATCGGCCTTGGCAACGAAGTCGGCCGGCAGTTCGCCGTGCGAACGACGGGTCAGTTCGGCGGCCTCGCCCGGGTACTGGCTGGCGTACTTGTCGAACAGCTGTTCCCACTCGGCCTGGCGCAGGATGCCGGCGCCATTGGCGCGCCAGCCGTCGTAGATCGCCTGCGGGATCTCGAACGGACCGTACTCCCAGCCCAGCTGCTTGCGGGTGGCTTCCAGTTCGTCCTTGCCCAGCGGTGCGCCGTGGCTGGATTCCTTGCCCGCCTTGTTCGGCGAACCAAAACCAATGGTGGTGCGGCAGCAGATCAGGGTCGGCTTGTCGCTCTGCGACAGCGCGGCCTCGATGCCGGCCTTGATGCTTTCCGGGTCGTGGCCATCGACGTCACGGACCACGTTCCAGCCATAGGCTTCGAAACGCTCCGGGGTGTTGTCGGTGAACCAGCCCTCGACGTTGCCGTCGATGGAGATGTGGTTGTTGTCCCAGAAGCAGACCAGCTTGTGCAGGCCCCAGGTACCGGCCAGCGACGCCGCTTCATGCGACACGCCTTCCATCAGGCAGCCATCGCCCATGAACACCCAGGTGCGGTGGTCGACCACTTCCAGCTCCGGGCGGTTGAAGCGCTGTGCCAGCAGCTTCTCGGCCAGGGCGAAGCCCACGGCGTTGGCGAAACCCTGGCCCAGCGGGCCGGTGGTGGTTTCCACGCCCGGGGTCTCATGGCGTTCCGGGTGGCCGGCGGTGTGGCTCCCCAGCTGGCGGAACAGCTTCAGCTGCTCGATCGGCAGGTCGTAACCGCTCAGGTGCAGCAGCGCGTACTGCAGCATCGAACCGTGGCCGTTGGACAGCACGAAACGGTCGCGGTTGAACCAGTGCGGATTGCTCGGGTTATGGCGGAGGTAGTCGTTCCAGAGGACTTCGGCGATGTCGGCCATGCCCATGGGCATGCCGGGGTGGCCGGACTTTGCGGTTTCAACCGCATCGGCGGCAAGGAAGCGGATGGCGTTGGCCAACTGGCGACGGGTAGGCTGCGTCATGGTTCTGTCGGAATCGGGAGGCGGCCGCGGACGTGCGGGCGGCCTATTGTCCCATAGTCGCCGGGCGGGGGGTCGGTTCACCTTGTCCGGTCGTGCCGACCGCTGGCCGGCAGCGTCGTGATCTCCGCTGGATTCCGCATGTGAAAAGGGGTCGGATACCTTTCCCTGCGGAAAGGAATCCGACCCCGATCAGGTCGCCAGCAGTGGCCTTGGACTCAGTCCTGGTGGGGCGTAAGCGCCGGGCCGTCGTGGGACTCGCCCTTGGCCACCAGGGTGGTCAGGGCCAGGTCGCCGGTCACGTTCAGGGCGGTACGGCACATGTCCAGGAAGTGGTTCACGCCCAGGATCAGGCCGATGCCCAGCGGGTTCACGCCCACCATCGCGCAGATCATCGCCACCACCGGCAGCGAGCCCGACGGCACGCCGGCCGTGCCGATGCCACCGAGGATGCAGACCGCCATCACCATGATCTGCTGGCCGATGCTCAGGTCCACGCCAAAGAACTGGGCCAGGAAAATCACCGTCACGCCCTCGAACAGCGCAGTGCCGTTCTGGTTGGCGGTAGCGCCCACGGTCAGCACGAAGCGCGACACGCGCTGCGGCAGGCCCATCTGGTCGGCCACGCGCAGCGCGGTCGGCAGGGTGGCGTTGCTGGAGGCGGTGGAGAACGCCATCACCGTCGCTTCCTGGGTATCGCGGAAGAACGACAGCGGCGAGCGGCCGGACAGCCACACGGCGGTGCCGTAGGTCACGATCATGTGCAGGCCCAGCGCGAGCACCACCACGCCCACGTAGGCGCCCAGGCGGATGATCAGTTCGAAGCCGAACAGCGCGGCCAGGTTGAACATGAAGCAGGCCACCGCATACGGGGCCAGGCGGATGACCAGGTTGATCAGGGTCATCGAGATTTCGAACACGCCTTCGATGGCGCGGCGCAGCGGTGCGACCTTCTCGTTGTCGGTCAGCACCATGCCGATGCCGAACATCAGCGCGAAGAACATCAGCGACAGGATCGCACCGTTGTCCGATGCAGCCTGCAGCACGTTGCTCGGCACGATCGACAGCAGCATGTCCATGCCCTTCGGCGTGCCATGGATGCCTGCAACGATTTCCTTGCTGCGCTCGGCGTTCTCCGACAGCATCATCGCGGCGACCTGCGGATCGACGCCGGCGCCCGGCTTGAGCAGGTTGACCAGCACCAGGCCGATGCCCACGGCGATGCCGGACAGCAGCACGGTGTAGGCAAGGGTCTTCCAGCCGATGCGACCGAGGGCGCGGATGTCGCCCATCTCCGACACGCCCATGATCAGCGCCGAGAAGATCAGCGGCACGATCAGCATGAAGATCAGGTTGAGGAACAGGCCCGACGCCGGGGTGGTGATGTAGTCCATTACCCACTTGGCACCGGCCTGCAGACCATCGACGCTGCCACCCAGGGCGTGCACGATCAGTCCCAGGATCAGGCCGATCGCAAAGCCGATGCCCATCTTCCAATGCAGGGGCAACTTCTTCTTGTCGGCAGCAGCTGCTGTCATGCGCGGGTTTCCTCGAAAAATGAATGCACTCTAACAAAGCGCGCAAGCGGCGCCGGTTCAGGTTCGCCGCGGCGGATACAGCGGCGCCAGGCCAGTGTCAGCGGGGCCGGCAGCCGCCGACCAGTGCGGTCCGTCACGGAAGACCCCGCGCAGGCGCGTGCGCAGCGGCGCCAGATCACCCTGCCCGCCCCAGCGGGCCTGTTGCAGGTCCTGCAGCACCTGGCGCTGGGCCGGGTCATCCAACCGCGCGATGACCTGCTCAATGCGTTCAACGCCGGCCATCGCGCATAGCTGAGCTTCTACCTGATCGAAGCCTTCACCATCCAGCGCGCGGCGCAGTTCGGCCAGGCCGGCACGTCCAGTCGCCACAGCCGGCACAGCCCCCCTGCCCGCCTCAGGCGTCGCCACGCGCGGGCGACGGCCACGCTGCCAGCCCCACAGCAGGGTCAGCAGCCACAGCAGCGCCAGGCCGATAGCGGCGCCCATCCATGGCCACGGACGCTCGGCCAGGCCGCTGGCGCGCGGATCGGTAGCCGCGATACGGCTGTCCTGGCCATCGCCCCCCGGCAGCGCAGCATCTGTGTCGATCGGCGGCAGCGGCGCAGGTGAAGCACTGCCACCGCCATTACCGGCTGCGACGGCGAGTGTCAGGTCCGGCAGCTTCGCTTCCTGTGGCTTGCCCGCACGAACATCCCACCACGGCAGGCGCGGCCCCGGCACCACCAGCGAACCCGGCTGGCGCGGCACGATCGAATAACGGCGGGTGATCTTCAGGCGCGGCGTGCTGCCGTTGAAGGTCTCTTCGTACTGCGCCGGTTCGGCGAACACCTGTGCGGCGCTGCCGACGTCGGGCACCGGCAGGTCGGTGAACTGCGCGCGGGTGGCACCGTCGGCAATCGCCTCGACCACCACGTTGGCCGCCTCACCGGTACGTGCGCTGGTCGGTGCACTGGTGTAGCGCAGCTGCAGGCCCTGCAGCGGCAGCCACGGCTGCGGCGCCTGTGCCGGCTGTGCCTGTACCTGCAACGTGCGGTCGGCGCCGGTGGCATTCATCCGCCCGTCGCCGCCGCCAAAGAAGTCGTCGAAGAAGCCACCGGCACTGCGCCCACTGAAACGCGCACCGGCCAGCCGAAGTGCACCGCTGCGCTCAGGAATCAGCAGGAAGCGCCGCTCGACCACGTTGTAGCGGCGGCCATTGACCTGCCGCACATCGGTGCGGTCATCGCCCACCCGCTGCAACGACGCACCGGCCGGGGTATCCAGCACCAGTTCGCCGGAGGCCAGCTGCGAAGCGAAATACAACCGCACCACCACGCCTACGCTCTGCTGCACATACGGCGTCTCGTCATCGACGACGGTTTCGATGAAGGCCACTGCGTTGCTGTCGGGGCCGGCCACGGCAGCGGCATCCACCTGCAGGGTCAACGGCGCAGTACGTACGCTGCCCACCTGCAGGCCCGGCACCACCAGTGCACCGCTACGCCGCGGCGTGAGTGCCACGCCATACAGATTGCGCTGCTGCATGCTGCCATTGCTCCACTCCACCTGACGGCTGCTGGTCTGGCCGCTGAGATCGAAGTCGGTACGCAACGGCGTGAAGTCTGGCGCGCCCTGATCGCTCTCGACATTGAGGGTGACCGTGTCGCCCATCGCGATGCGGTCGCGGTCCAGCCACGCGCGCGGCTGCGCCCACGCCAGCAGCGGCAGCCACAGCAGTAGTGCCGCCAACACCTGCAGCGGCCAGCGCCCGTGCATGTTCGTCGCCCGCGTCATCGCCCTTCCCTCTTCCTGCGTTCGTTTTCCAGCTGGAACTTGGCCCGCAGCAATGCGCCCGGATCATCCGGTACGCGCCGCATCCACGCCTCCACCGCCTGTTGCTCCTCGCGTTGGCGCGGGGTGGTGCCGTCGCTGCCTGGCACGGGCTTGCCATCCTGTTCGCCCTTACCCTCACGTGCCTGCTGCATTGCCTGCTGCATGCGCTGGCGCTGCTGCTCATCCGCCTGGGCCTGTGCCTTGGCATCCTCCACCTGTGGTGGCGCCTGCTGTCCATCGCGCCCGCGCTCGCCGGGCTGCGGGCTCGACGGGTTCTTGTCGTCACCGGGCTTGGGCTGCCCCTGCTGGCCCGGTTGCGGCTGGCCCTGGCCGGGATTCTGCTGGCCCTGCTGCGGCTGCTGGCCCTGCGGATTCTGCTGCCCCTGGCCGTTCTGCGGTGGCTTCTGCTGCCCGTTCTGCGGTGGCTTCTGCTGATCCTGGCCTTTGCCACCCGACTGCTTGCGCTTGCGCGCGGCATCGACCACGGCGCGGTTGGCGACCGCGTCGGCCATGCCGGGATGCAGTGCCAGCGCGCGGTCGTAGGCGGCAATGGCTTCGTCGTAGTTGCCTTGGCGGGCCAGTGCATTGGCCAGGTTGTACCAGCCCGCATCGCTGTCGATGCCCTCGAACTGCTTGCGGGCACTGGCGAAATCGCCATTGCGGTACGCCTGCGCACCTTCGGCCAGACGCTGGTGCTGCACCTGGTCGGCGCGCTTCCAGAGTGTGCCCTGCACCGGCGGTGAAGCCGGCACGGCGGGTGCCTGCGCCTGCACATCACTCATCCACGGCAGCAGGCCCACCGCCAGCACCGCCGCCAGCAGCGCGCGGCGGCGGAAGGCCAGTAGCGCCAGCAGCATCACCGGTGGCAGCAGCCAGAACCCTTCATCACGCCATTGCTTGCCCTCCCCGGGCCGCTGCGCCGCAGTACCTTCGCGTGCATCCAGTACACCCAGTGCGCGCAGATCACTGTCATCGGCGGCGATGCGGGCATAGCGGCCACCACCGGCCGTAGCCACCGCACGCAGGCTGCCTTCATCCAGCGTGGCCTGGCGGATCTGCCCACTGCCATCCCGGTACGCCGCACCGGCAGATGTGCCCAGGCCCAGTACCGACACCTGCAGGCCGAGGCTGCGCGCCTGCGCGGCGGCCAGTGCCGCTTCATCATCCGCCTGATCGCTGACCAGCAGGATCTGCCCCCGCAATGCCCCGATCTGGCGCATCAACCGCGTCGCCCAGTCGATACCGCGGTCGGCACGCTGGCCGTCGCGTGGCATCACATCCGGCGACAACGCGTCCAGATACAGCGCAACGTTGCTGCCGTCGTCGGTCAGCGGCGCCACGGTGTAGGCATCCTCGGCGTAGACCACCAGGCCCACCTGTCCGCCCTGGCGAGCACGCAGCAGCTCACCCACTTTCGCCCGGGCCTGCAGCAGGCGCGACGGCGGCAGGTCGGTGGCATTGATCCGGCTGGACAGATCCAGCACGACCAGCAGCGGTGCGCTGGCCTGGAACATCGGCTGTGCCTGCTGGCGCCAGCTCGGCCCGGCCATGGCCAGCGAGGCCAGCGTCCAGCCCAGCAGCACGGCCCAGGGCAGGCGTGCACGGCGGCGCGTGCCCGCAGCCAGCAGATGCGGCAACAGGTGGGCATCGACTGCTGTTCGCCACACATCGCTGCGCCGCTGCCGGTACAACGCCAGCGCGAGGATCAGCGGCAATGCCAGCAAGGCCCACAGCCATTCCGGGCGCAGGAAGTGCAGCGCATTCCAGTCGGGAAGATGGGATGCCAACGCGATCATCGGCGGCGCTCCGGCCACACCCATGCCAACGCACCCAGCAACAACGCCAGGCCCAACGGCCAGGCATAGCGCTCCTCGCGCGGTCGCAGGCTTGGCCCCTTCGCCGCGATCGGCTCCAGCCGGTCCAGTTCGGCGTAGATGCCGGCCAGCTGCGCGGTATCGCGGGCGCGGAAGAACTGGCCACCGGTCATGCTGGCAATCTTTTTCAACGTGGCCTCGTCGACCGGATCCTGGTCGGCGGAAATGGGAATGCCGAACAGGCGCATGCTGCCATCGCCACCAAACGCGACGGTGTGGATGCGTACACCTTCGGCGCGGGCCACTTCCGCCGCACGCAGCGGCTCCAGCACCCCGGCGTTGCTGACGCCGTCGGTCAGCAGGATCAGCACGCGCTGCCCCTCCGGTTGGCTGCGCAGGCGTTTCACTGCCAGGCCGATGGCATCACCGATGGCCGTCTCGCGCCCGGCCAGGCCGACCACGCTGTCGCGCAGCTGGTCGCGCACGCTGGCCAGATCGGCAGTAAGCGGCGTAAGCGTGTAGGCGCGGTCGCCGAAGATCAGCAGGCCGATGCGATCACCGGCACGACGATCAAGGAAATCGGCGAGCACGGCCTTGGCCGCGGTCAGGCGATCCACCGCCTGCCCGCCCAGCAGCATGTCGCCCTCGCCCATGCTGCCGGACACGTCCATCGCCAGCATCATCTGCCGGCCCTGCTGCGGCGGGGTGATGGCCTCGCCCAACTGCTGCGGGCGCGTGAGTGCGATGCACAGCGCGCACCAGCCCAGCCACAACAGCAGCGTGCGCAGCCACGACACATCGACGCGGCCGCCACCGGCCAGCGCTTCCAGTTCCGTCGCTGCATAGGGCACGCGCAGCGCAGCGCCGGGGTCGGCACGACGCTTCCACCAGCGCATCAGCAACGGCAACGGCAGCGCCAGCAGGGCCAGCGGCCACGCCAGCTGAAGGTCCGGCCATGGCCAGTAACTTGCCAGCAGGTTCATCGGCGGCGCTCCAGCAGCATGGCCAGGTAGCGCTCGCGCGCCCAGCTGCGCAGCGCCGCCACATCGTTGGCGTCCACCCGCGGGCGATAGGCACCTTCGGCCAGCAGACTGCGACGTGCCGCGGGCAGCGTGCCTTCCGGATCCACGCGCTGCCACCAGGCGTCATCGCGCAGGGATTCACTGCCGGGCTGTGCCTGGCGTGCAGCGCGACGCAGCAGCCCTGCGATCGCCGCCAGTTCGGCAGCCGCATCGGCGGTGGTTGCCAGCTCCTGATCAAACAGCTGCAACCAGCGCTGGCGGCGTCGGCGGCGCTGCCACCACAGGAAGGCCATCGCCGCCAGCAACAGCAGCACCACGCCGCCGATCATCAGATAGCCCGGTGCCGGTGGCCACCACGATGGGGCCGGCGGCAGCTGCACATCGCGCAGCGGCAGGTTCGCGCTCATGCCGGCACCTCGGTGGGTGATGGTGCCAGCCAGGCATCGCTGGGCGCATCGGTGGACAGCACCTGTACGTCGACGCGGCGCGCGCCGAGCTGGCGCCGCAGTTCCTGCAGCGGCTCGACAAAATGCGCCTGCCAGTGCGCCTGCACTTCGCTGCGGCGCAGGTCGAGGCCGATGCGCTGGTGCAGGGTCTGGAACTGCAGCGCGGCCGACGGAGGCTGCAGTTCCAATGGATCGACCAGCAGCACCAGGCTGAGGTCATGGTGCTGGGCCAACGCGCTCCAGCGCGCAGGCGGAATACGGATGGCCTGCTGCGGATCGGCCAGCACCAGCACACGTGCACCGGGACGCAGGACGCGACCGGCATGGTCCAGCGCGCGTTCCAGGCCAAGGTCATCGGCCGGGGGCTGCGCATACCAGCGGGTGAGCGCATCCAGCACGCGCAGCACGCCGCGCGGGCCTCCTGCCGGTGCGATCGGGGGTTCACGGTCGCTGCCACGCAGGGCTCCGATGCGATCGCCACGACGTTGCGCCGACCACGCGGCGACGGCGCCTGCACGTGCGGCCTGCACCGATTTGAAGCGCACGCGGGTGCCGAAGTACAGGGCCGGCGAGGTATCGGCCACGATCAGGCTGACCCGCTCGCGTTCGGCCTGGAACAGTTTGGTGTGGGCACGACCGGTCCGTGCGGTCACCCGCCAGTCGATATGCCGCGCATCATCACCGGCCACGTACTCGCGTGACTCGGCATATTCCATGCCACGCCCACGCAGCGGTGACGGCGCCTGCCCGGCGTTGCCGGCACGGCCACGGCGTGGCGGCGGCGGACGCTGTGCAAGGCGGCGCAGCGCCACCAGTTCGGACAGCTGCGGGCGCAGCCCGTCACCGTCGCTGACGGAGGAGGCGTGGTGCAGGGATGGATCGGTCATGCGCAGGCTCAGGGTGCCGGCACCCGGGCCAGCAGCTCCTGCACCAGGCGTTCGCCATCCCAGCCTTCGGCAGTAGCTTCGTAGCTGGGCAGCACGCGATGGCGCAGCACGTCAGCAGCGACCGCACGCACATCATCAGGGGTGACGAAATCGCGGCCGGCCAGCCAGGCGCGCGCACGCGCGCAGCGTTCCAGTGCGATGGAACCGCGCGGGCTGGCGCCCCAGGCAATGCGGCGGCCAAGGCCAGCGTCATAGCGCGCCGGATCACGCGAAGCCAGCACCAGCTCGATCAGGTAGCGTTCCAGCGCCGGCGCCATGTGCAGGTCCAGCACTTCGCGGCGGGCATCGAACACATCCTGCATCGGCAGCTTTTCCGGCGCCGGTGCGGCTTCGCCCAGTGCGCCACGGGCGCGCTCGCGGGCCAGGCGCAGGATCTCCGATTCGGCAGCCTGGTCCGGGTAGCCGATGCGCACATGCATCAGGAAGCGGTCCAGCTGTGCTTCCGGCAGCGGGAAGGTGCCTTCCTGCTCGATCGGGTTCTGCGTGGCCATCACCAAGAACAGCGGCGGCAGCGCGTAGGTGTGGCGGCCAACGGTAACCTGGCGCTCGCCCATCGCTTCCAGCAGTGCGGACTGCACCTTGGCTGGCGCGCGGTTGATTTCATCGGCCAGCAGGATCGGGTGGAAGATCGGTCCGGGTACGAATTCGAAGCGGCCTTCCTGCGGGCGCCAGATCTCGGTGCCGGTCAGGTCGGCCGGCAGCAGGTCCGGGGTGAACTGCACGCGGGCGAAGTCAGCTTCCAGGCGCGAGGCCAGCGCGCGGATCGCCGTGGTCTTGGCCAGGCCCGGAGCGCCTTCCACCAGCAGGTGGCCATCGGCCAGCAGCGCGATCAGCAGGCGTTCGACCAGTGCCGCCTGGCCGACGATCTCGGCCGACAGGGCATCGCGCAGCTGGGTGAAGGCGCCATGCAGGCGGGAGGTGGCCGGCGCGGGCGGCGGCGAGACGGTTTCGGGCATCGGCGGTGGCAGGTTCATGGGGGCCTTTGACCGGCGCGGGACGGCACGGGTTCCCGACATCATCGCAGGGTGCCCTGCGATTGGCATCAAGAACGGCTGAACGGCCCATCCACGCATGGTGTGGATCTACTGGGCTATCCACGCATGGCGTGGATCTACTGGACATGGGCGGCGTGGATCTACGGGTGGAAACGAAGAAGGGCCGCGCATGGCGGCCCTTCTTCGTTTCGCGGGTGGCGCGGGCTCAGTTCTGCTTGGCCACGCGCAACACCTTCGGCGTCACGAACACCAGCAGCTCGGCCTTGTCCTTGTTGCGGCCGCGCTTCTTGAACAGGTTGCCCAGGAACGGCACGTCGCCCAGGAACGGCACCTTGCTGATGCTGCTGCGGTCGGTGAACTCGTACACGCCACCGATGACCACGGTCTGCCCATCCTCGACCAGCACCGCGGTGTTGACCTCGCGGCGGTTGATCGACGGCACCGTGCCGTAGCCCTGCAGTTCGATCAGGCGGTCGACTTCATCCTTCTTCACCTGCATGTTGAGGAACACGCGGTTGTCGTTGGTGATGGTCGGGGTCACCCGCAGTTCCAGCACCACTTCCTTGAACTGCACGTTCGGGGTGGAGCCGGCGCCACCGGCAGCACCGGTGCCGCTGATGGTGACGTAGCCGATTTCCTTGCCTTGCTTGATCATGGCCTCGCGCTGGTTGGTGGTGACCACGCGCGGGTTGGAGATCACCTCACCTCGCGACTCTTCCTGCATGGCCGACAGCTCCACGTCCAGCAGGTAGCCTGCGTTGAGGATCGACAGCGCCAGCGAGCCGGGGTTGCTGGCCGTAGCCACCGGCAGGTTCCAGTTCAGGCCGCGCTTGATGGTCGGGCCGCTGGGAACCGGGGCCGGGCCGACGCTGCCACCCGCCTGCCACTCACGGACCGCCTTGGCGTTGGCCAGTGCCGTATCGACCTGCGACTTGCGGGTTTCCTCGTTGGCAGCGAGGCTGCCGCTGAAGTACACGTTGTCGCGGCTGCCGCTGATGCCGAACTTCGCACCCAGCTCGCGGGCGAAGGTATCGGTGGCGATGACAATGCGGCTTTCGATCAGCACCTGGTCAACCGGACGGTCGATCACACCGATCAGCTCACGCATGCGCGCGATCTTCTTCGGGATGTCGCTGATCATCAGCGTGTTGGTGCGCTCGTCGGCCACGATACGGCCGCGCGAGGACAGGAAACCACTGTCTTCCTGCGACGAACCGCCACCACCGCCATTGCCGCCGCCACTGCCGCCGCCGATGCCCTTGGCCTCGGTCAGCGCTTTGAAGATCTGCGTGGCGCTGTGGTAGTTGATCTGGACGTAATCGGTGACCAGGTCTTCGCGGTTCTCGATGGCGATGCGCGCGTCTTCCTTCTCCTGCTCGAACTTGGCCAGCTCAGCCTGCGGAGCGACCCAGATCACGCTGCCATCGCGACGCTTGTCCAGGCCCTTGGCGCGCAGCACGATGTCCAGCGCCTGGTCCCACGGCACGTTGACCAGGCGCAGGGTCACATTGCCCTGTACCGAATCGGACGCCACCACGTTGAGATTGGATTCTTCGGCGATCAACTGCAGCACGGTGCGCACCGGCACGTCCTGGAAGTTGAAGGTCACCGGCTTGCCGGTAAAGCCACGCTGCCCCACCGCCTTGGCAGCCTGGGTGACGCTGCCGGCGGTGACCGCGCCCACCGCGGCGGGCGCTTGCCGCGGGCTGATCTCCACCACGTACTCGTTGCCGCTCTGGTAGGCCAGCGACTCCACCGCGCCACCGGTACTGAGCACCAGCTGGGTACCGGCACCGGACGGCTTGGCGTCGATGCGCTGCACCGGCGTGGCGAAGTCGGTGACGTTCATCGGCTTCTGCAGGTTGGCCGGCAGCCGGGCGTTACCGACATCGACCACCACGCTGTTGCCCTGCGTCCGCAGGTCCGGGACCGCGCCCTGGCCGTCGAACTGGACGATCAGGCGCCCGGCGCCATCATCGCCGCGCTTGAAATCGATCTTGGCCACCGACAGGCCCGCCGGCGCTGCCGCCGGTGCCACGGTGGCGCCCACCGGCTTCTCGGCCGGTGCGGCGGCCAGCGCCGGAGCGCAGGCCAGCATCAGCGCGACTCCCAACGCGCTGACACGGTTCAAGGTAGAGCGCCGGATGGGACGCAGCCCCTTGGCTTGGTGAAAGGTCATCGTGCTATCCCCAGTAAACGATCATTGATCTTCAAGCGAGAGCGTTGCCGGCCGTTCCAGCCAGCCGCCCGCGCCATCCGGCACCAGTTCGATCAGCTCCACGTGGTCCTCGAAGACCGCCGTGACCCGCCCGTCGCTCTGCCCCAGGTACCCGCCCGGGCGTACCCGGTAGGTCACCTTGTCCGGCCCCATCACCAGCGCCACGGTAGCGGCGCCGGTGCCGATGGTACCGACCATGTCCAGTGCATCCAGCGGGAAGCCTTCCAGCGGCTCCTTGCGCCGGTTCGGATCCGGACGCAATCCGCCATTCCCCTGCTGCGGATTGGTCCAGGCATCGGTGAACGGGTCGCGCAGACCCTGTGCGGAGTATTCGAAGGTTTCGAACTGCTGCATCACCGGCAGCGGCTCCAGCGGCTGCGCCGGTCGGGCACGCTCGCCTTCCACCCACTTTTCAAGGTTCGGCGCATCACCCGGCGTGCTGGTCACATCGCGGCCGCACGCGGCCAGCATCAGCACGACGGCTGCCATCCCACAACGCGCAAAGAGGGAACGGATCACTTCTTCTCCTCCTTGCCGGCGTCAGCCGCCTGCTGTGCCTGCACCTCGGTCTCATCCAGATAGCGATAGGTCTTGACTGTGCCGGACAGTTCCAGCGCACCGCTGCGGGCGTTGCCGCTGGCCTTGTCCTTGGGCTTGAGGTTGATGTCGTGCATGGTCAGGATGACCACGCGCGGCAGCGACGCCACGCCACTGACGAAAGCACCGAACTGGTGGTAACTGCCCACCATGCGCAGCTTGATCGGCTTTTCGGCGTAGAACTCCTTGACCTGCTCCTGCTCCGGCTCGAACAGCTCGTTGGTCAGGCCGCTGGACAACGCCGTCTGCGAGATGTCGATGATCAGGTCCGGCATTTCGGTCTTGCTGGGCAGCTGCCGCAGCATCTGCTGCAGCACCTGTTCCATCTGTGCCAGCTGCTGCTTCAGCGGTGCCAGGTTCACCGCGCGCTCCTGCTGCTTGGTGAACTCGGCACGCAGATCGACTTCCTTCGATTCCAGGCCGGCCAGTTCCTCGCGCTTGCCACTGATCAGCAGCATCCACGCAACGAACATGATCACCAGCGCCAACAGCGAGCAGAAGACGATCTTGGCCTTCTGCGGCCAGTTGCCGATGTCGTTGAAATCCAGGTTCTTCAGATCGATTTTCTGGCTCATGCGCGACCCCCCTGCAGCGGGGCGTTGAAGGCCTGCGGCGGCTGCGCCAGGCGGCTGCCCTCGGGCTTCGGCGCAGGCTTGGCAGCCGGGGCTGCCGGCTGGTTCGGCGCGGCCGGGGTGGCAGCAGGTGCGTTGACCGGCGCGGCGGTGGGGGCGGGTGCAGCCGGAGCAGCAGCGGGCTGGCCTGCGGCCGGTGCAGCAGGCGCCGCTGCATCCGGGCCGGCGGCAAGCGGGGCCACTGCGGGGGGAGCCGGCGTTGCCACCGAACCATCGGCGTTGAGGCCTGGCGTACCGGCCACTTCCTCACTCTGTGCCGGCAGCTTCACCTTGACCACGAACACATAGGGCAGCGCCTTGATGTCGGCCAACGGGCCAACCTTGCCGTCCTTGTCCTTCTCGGGATCACGCGCTTCGATGATCGACAGTTCCGGGTTGGTCATCCAACCGGAGGTCTCCAGGTTGCGCATGTACGCCGAAACACGGGCGTTGGACTGGGTGCGGCCTTCCAGGGTCAGCACGTCGCCTTCCTGCTTCAGCGCGGTCAGCACCAGGCCATCGGGAATCGTGCGCACCAGCGCATCGAACAGGTGCACCATCTGCGAGCGCTTGGCCTGCAGTTCCTCAATGACCTTCTTGCGGGCCAGCAGGCGTTCCTTCTGCGCGTCGAGGCGGTCGATCTCCTTGTTCTGTTCCTTGACCTTTTCGATCTCGGCTTCCAGATAGGCGTTGCGGTCCATCTGGCCGCTCACCTGGCGGTCGTAATAGAACCAGATCACCAGCGACAGCAGCAGGCCACCGATCGCGGCCATGCCCAGCATTGCGTAGAACTCGCGCTGGCGTTGCTTGCGCCGCTCGGCGCGCCAGGGCAATAGATTGATGCGTGCCATCAGTCGAAGCTCCTCAGCGCCAGACCGGTGGCGATCATCAGCGCGGGGGCATCCTGGGCCAGCGCATGTGCGTTCACCTTCGGCCCCAGGGTCATCTGCGCCAGCGGGTTGGCGACCACGGTCGGCACGCCCAGCTGTTCCTCGACCATTTCCGGCAGGCCGCCGAGCACGGCGCAGCCGCCGGCCAGCACGATGTGGTCAACGCGGTTGAACTCGCTGCCTGCGTAGAAGAACTGCAGCAGGCGGCTGATCTGCTGGACCGTGGCTTCCTTGAACGGCTCCAGCACTTCCATCTCGTAGCTTTCCGGCAGCCCACCCTGGCGCTTGGCCAGGCCGGCTTCCTCGTAGCTCAGGCCGTAACGGCGCATGATCTCGTCGGTCAGCTGCTTGCCACCGAACACCTGTTCGCGGCTGTACAGGCTGCGGCCGCCGCGCAGGACGTTGAGGGTGGTCATGGTGGCGCCGATATCGACCAGCGCGACCACGCCCTCGATGGACACCGGCAGCTCACTGGCCACCAGGGCGTAGGCGTTCTCGACCGCGAAGGCCTCCACGTCCATCACCTTGGCCTGCAGGCCCCCCAGTTCCAGGGCCGACTGGCGCAGTTCCACGTTCTCCGAACGCGACGCGGCCAGCAGCACCTGGACCATCTCCGGGTTGTTCGGGATCGCCCCGATCACCTCGAAGTCCAGGTTCACTTCCTCGATCGGGTACGGAATGTAGTTGACCGCTTCCAGCTCGATCTGGGCTTCCATGTCGTTTTCGTCGAGCTCGGCCGGCATCGGGATCACCTTGGTGATCACCGCCGAACCGGCGACGGCGGCAGCGGCCAGCTTGGCCTTGCTCCCCGAGCGGTTCATCGCACGGCGGATGGCCTCACCCACGGCCTCCACTTCCACGATGTTCTTCTCCACCACCGCGTTCGGCGGAAGAGGTTCCACGGCGTAATGTTCCACACGAAAACGGTTGCCACTGCGGGACAGCTGCAAAAGCTTTACCGCAGTCGAACTGATGTCGACGCCTACAAGCGGCGACTGACTTTTTGGGATGAGCCCCACGGTTTCTCCCCTGCCGACGGGCACTTGGACGCAAGACCTGCGCCCGAGCATTAATAACGTATTCTTAGCAAATGGCAACGGCCCTGCTGTGAAGTCCCTCACGGATTCACCATGCAGCCCCTGACTGTTCCCCTTGCGCTCCCCGGCGACGACCCCAGCCGCCACCTTGCGTAATCTATACTCTGCGACCACGAAATTCGCAATCGGAATCTGAACCCGATGACTCGACTCCGCCGCTGGCTGCGCTGGATCTTCCTGATTGTCCTGGTCCTGGCGCTGATCGGCGCGGCCGCCGTAGGCGGTCTGTACTACGCCGTGTCCTCCAAGCTTCCCGACGTGCAGACCCTGCGCGACGTGGAAATGCAGGAGCCGATGTACGTCTACGCTGCCGACGGCAAGCTGATGGCGGTGTTCGGCGAGACCCGGCGTACCCCGATCACCATGAAGGACGTGCCCGAGCGCCTGAAGCAGGCCTTCCTGGCCACCGAGGACGCCCGCTTCTACGAGCACGGCGGCGTGGACTACATGGGCATCGGCCGTGCGGTGTGGCTGCTGGCCACCACCAACGACAAGCGCGTGCCGGGTGGCTCCACCATCACCCAGCAGGTGGCCCGCCAGTTCTTCCTCAGCTCCGAGTACAGCTACACCCGCAAGCTGGCCGAGATCCTGCTGGCGCGGAAGATCGAGTCCGAACTGAGCAAGGACGAGATCTTCGAGCTGTACCTGAACAAGAGTTTCTTCGGCAACCGCGCCTACGGCGTGGCCGCTGCCGCCGAGTTCTATTACGGCAAGAAGCTGAACGAGCTGGACCTGGACGAGATGGCCTCGCTGGCCGGCATCCCCAAGTTCCCGTCCTCGGGCAACCCGATCTCCAACCCGGAGCGCGCCCGCCAGCGTCGTGACAACTATGTGCTGCAGCGCATGGCCGACCTGAAGTTCGTCAGCCAGGCCGAGGCCGACGCGGCCAAGGCCGTGCCGATGCACGCCACCGCGCATGAGCCGCCGGTGCAGGTCGATGCCCCGTACGTAGCCGAGCTGGTGCGCCAGGAAATGATCGCCCGCTTCGGCGGTGACGTGGTCAACAAGGGCTACCACGTCACCACCACGATCGATTCGACCCTGCAGACCGCCGCCAACCAGTCGGTGCGCGACGGCCTGCTGCTGTACGACCACCGCCACGGCTGGCACGGCGTGGAGAAGCAGGTGCAGGTGGGTGCCGGCGAAGACGCCGCCGCCCTGGCCGAGCACCTGCGTGGCCTGTACGGCCAGGCCGGCCTGCTGCCGGCCATCGTTGCCAGCACCGGTGCCGATGGCAGCGCCACCGTGGTGCTGGCCAACCGCAGCGAGATCATGCTGCCGGCCGGTGCCGCCAAGTGGACCAACAAGACCCCGGGCAAGCTGGTGCAGCGCGGTGACATCGTGCGCGTGCGTGCCGGTGCCAAGGAAGGTGAGTGGCTGCTGGATCAGCTCCCGCGCGGCCAGTCCGCGCTGGTCTCGCTGGATGCCCACAGCGGCGCGCTGAAGGCGCTGGTTGGCGGTTTCAGCTTCTCCGGCAACAAGTTCAACCGTGCCACCCAGGCCCGCCGCCAGCCGGGTTCGAGCTTCAAGCCCTTCATCTACGCCGCGGCCTTCGACAAGGGCTACAACCCGGCCTCGATCGTGCTCGACGCCCCGGTCGTGTTCCGCGACCGCCGCGGCAAAACCTGGGCCCCGCAGAACGACGGCGGCGGTTTCCGCGGCCCGATGCGCCTGCGCGAAGCGCTGGTGCAGTCGCGCAACCTGGTCTCGGTGCGTCTGCTCGATGGCATGGGCGTGGACTACGCGCGCAAGTACATCAGCGAATTTGGTTTCGCCGAATCGGAGCTGCCGCCGAACCTGTCGATGTCGCTGGGTACCGCCTCGCTCACCCCGCTGTCGGTGGCCCGTGGCTACGCTGTGTTCGCCAACGGCGGCTCGCGCGTGGACACCTGGCTGATCGACCAGGTGAACGACCGCGACGGCAACCTGGTGTTCAAGGAAAACCCGGCGATGGCCTGCCGCGACTGCGCCGGCAGCAGCGACCAGCCGGTCAACCAGGTGGTGGACGGCTTCAACTTCGGCGCCCCGGCCCCGAAGGTGGACCCGGCTGCTGCGGCCAAGGCCGAAGCCAAGGCCGAGACCCCGGCCGCGCCGGTCAACCCCGATGCCCGCACCGCCCCGCGCGCGATCGACGCCCGCACCGCCTACCAGCTGGTGTCGATGATGCGCGACGTGGTCCAGCGCGGTACCGGCGCCCAGGCCAAGGTGCTCGGCCGCGAGGACGTGGGCGGCAAGACCGGCTCCACCAACGACCACCGCGATGCCTGGTTCTCCGGCTTCGGCGGCCCGTACGTGACCACCGTGTGGGTGGGCCGCGACGACTTCCGCTCGCTGGGCTACCGCGAATACGGTGGCAAGGCCGCCCTGCCGATCTGGATCGACTACATGCGCACCGCGCTGAAGGACACCCCGATTGCGCAGAACGAACCGCCCAGCGGCATGGTCCAGGCCACCCTCAACGGCGCGACCGAGTGGGTGAAGGTGGAAGACATGGACCGCCTGACCGACTACGACCTGAACCTCAATACGCCGCAGGCCGACGCCGCCGCGTTCGATATCTTCTGAGGAAGGATTCGGTGGGTGCCAACCGTTGGTTGGCACTGCCCTTTGTAGAGCCGAGCCCATGCTCGGCTTCGGGGGCCCACGGTAGAGCAGCCGAGCATGGGCTCGGCTCTACAGGATCAACGGCACCCTTTTGCCGTGGTAGATGCCAACCTTGGTCGGCACCTACCAAAGCGTTGGTGGGTGCCAACCGTTGGTTGGCATCTCTGCGCCATACCCACGCAGATGTCACATCCCTGCGCTACTCTGTAGCCAGGTCGCAACAGGGAGTCATCGCATGCATCGCGCCCGTCAGCATGCTGCCAGCCAGACCCGCGAGCGGCGCCACCGCCTCGCCCACGAAGCCGCCCGCCTGATGGCCGAAGGCGGCATCCGCGACTACCACCAGGCCAAGTTGAAGGCCGCCAGCCGGCTCGGCATCCACGACGATGCCTCCCTGCCCCGCAACACCGAGATCGAAGACGCGCTGCGCGAGTACCAGCGGCTGTTTTCCGGGCCCCGGCACGGCAACGAACTGCAGCGCCGCCGAGAGGCTGCCATGCGTGCGCTGGAGTTCCTGCACGGCTTCTCCCCGCGCCTGGCTGGCCCGGTGCTGGACGGCACCGCCGACGCCAACAGCCCCGTGCAACTGCACCTGCACAGCGACGACCCGGAAGCCGTGCACCGCTTCCTGGACGAGCACGGCATCCCCGCCGAATCACGGACGCGCCGCCTGCGCCTGGACCGCGAACGCTGCCTGGACGTGCCGGTGTGGGTGTTCAGTGCCGAGGAACTGACCTTCGACCTGGCCGTGCTGCCGTACGACGCTCTGCGTCAGGCACCGTTGTCGCCGGTCGATGAGAAGCCGATGCGGCGCGCGTCTGTCGCGCAGTTGCGGCAGGTGCTGGCCGAGGCCGAGATCACCGCGTACATCGGCGGATGACGGCAGCGCCGGCCCATGGCCGGCGAGCGCAGCAGTACCTGCCTTTGGTGGGTGCGGACCGTTGGTCCGCACCGTGCTTCAGGCAATCGGTTGCTGGCCGAAGAGCAGTCGAGCGCGGCTCGACTCTACAAAAGCTGCGCTACCTGCTCTGGCAGATGGCGCCCATCATGCTCCCGCTACCAGACGAAACGGGTATCGCGCAGCGGGTCGCTGAGCAACTGTGGCAACCAGGGCGCGGGGGCCCGCTGTGGATACTCCCGCATCATATGCGCATGCATGGCCTGCAGGTCCCGCAGCAAGCCGGCCTGAAAGTAGACGTCGTTGAACGTATCCGACCACCCACTCTTCACCCGCTCACGCTCGCCGCCCTTCAAGAGCGGCATCTGGTCCAGCGGCACGTCCAGGATCGTCGCCAGTGAGGCGTTGATCTGCGCATTCTCCACAGCGGCCTTGCGCACGGGGTCCAACCGATCCCGAATCTGCCGGCAGTCGTAGGGGAAGCACCCGCCTGTGACGTTGATGTAGTCAGCGATGTCCGCCAGCATGTCGGCCTTCAGACGCCACACCACCTCGCTGTCCATCACCTGCCGTACCCGCATCGTGCGCAGCGTACTCGCCCGCACGTCCTCCGGCGTGGTGAACTCGGCCCCCCGCGTGCTGCCAGCGTGACGCACCAGCACGATGCGATGGATCGCCTCGCGGGTGACGCCTTCGATGCGCAGCGCCGCGGCTTTCGGTTGCACGCGCGGCGGCGGTACGCCCAGCATCTGCCACAGGTACCACAGCACCAGCAGCAGACCGGCAATGCATAGCCCGCTCATCAGCGTCCACAGGTCCAGGTTCCGGGTGTAGTAGCGAAAGCGCGCCCGCCAGATATAGAACGTGCGATAGCTGACGATTCCACTTACCCATCTGTACATTGCCTTCTCCTCGGCAAGGACCCCGGCGCGGCGGGGTTCATTACGCGCACCACGCCGGGGCCGCATGGCTTACCAGCCGATGCCCACACCCACGCCCATGCTGCGTTCACCGCTGTTGGTGAACGCACCATTGAGGCTGAAGGTGGCTGAGCCCTTTTCGTTGAGTACACGCTGGTAGCCCACCGCCATGGCCGATTCGCCTTCGGCATAGCCCACGCCCGCGCCGAGGCGGTTGTAGGTGGCCAAGCCAGCGGTGTTCATGGCCATGGCCGTCTGCGCGCTGCTCATCGCCGCCATGCGGTTGAAGCGCTTGTCCATCTTGTCCAGGCGGCGTTCGAAGTTGCTGATGGCACCATTGGTGTACTCGTTGGCGCGGGCCAGCATGTCCTCCAGATCACGTGTACTCACCTGCGGCGTGGGCGACGGCGTGTCGTCCTTCTTCGACTTCGGCTGCGGCGTGGGCGACGTGCCCTCGCCTGCCGAGGCCACCTGCGGCGAATCGCTGGCTTCCGGCGTTGGCGTGACCTGTTCGGTGGGCGCGGCCGAACCCGTGGACAGCGCACGCGACCGCGGCTGACCGTCGACGCGTTGCTCCAGCCCGTCCATGCGGCCATTGAGCTGCTGCTGCACGGCATGCAGCTGGCCACCGTTGACCGCCTCGCGGCTGCCGGCAGCGATCAGGCCGTTGGCCACGTTGGAGATGACCATGCCGTTGGCGCCGGCCAGGGTGAGCTGGGCGGTGCCGTCACTGCGGATGGAGGGCGTTTCCTGGAAGACCGAGCGGAGCTGGGTTTCAACGCGGTCCATGCGGGAACCCGTGGTGACTACGGCGGAATCCAGCGTGGTAAGTGCGTCGTTGACCGTGCTCTGGTGCCGGCCCTGGATGTTGAAGCCGGGGGTGGTGACGTTGCCGTTGGCGTCGATGTTGCCGCCGAGGGCGGACAGGGCGCCGCGGAGCTGGCCGATAGTGGCTGCGTCGTTGGTGTTGCGGCCGTTGGCTAAGCCCGTGAGGCGGCGTTTCAGCCAGTCATTGCCGAAGGAAACAGTGTCTGCATCATCGGCGATAGATTGATAGCCGATGGCAACCGAATTGCTGGCATTAGAACGAACCTCACTCCCTGCACCGAGAGCGATGCCCCCTCTAGCAGCCACTTGGGTCCTGCCACCCACAGCGAAACCATCTTCCGCTTGCTCGTGGACGTAGGACGCGCGCCCCAATGCCACCGAATTTTTTCCTTGGGCCGTTGCCCATGCACCTACAGCCACGCCGCCCTCTGAATGCAATGATGCCTTTGCGTTCTTGCCAATCGCCAACCCAGCTGGGCCTGCTTGAGCTGGATACTCCCAATCCTCGGGGATCCAGCCAAATGCGAAGTTGCTGCCCATTTCTTCAATGGAGCTCAGTCGTAGGTTCGTGCTGTAAAGCTGGCTCCCACGCACCACATCCGAACTATCCGCGGAGAGACGCGCATCGGCGACACCGGTCAGGCGCGCGCCGCCGAAATCGATGAGAGCCCCATCGCTAATCTCAGTCAGCAGATTCTTCTGATCCAAACTCCAATCGCGCTGAACTGCATCAAGGTCGCGTCTGTTACGCTCGATCTTCTGCTCCGCAGCATGCAGCTGATTGCCAGTCACCGCATCACGACTACCTGCAGCAATGCGTCCATCGGCCAGATTCGACAGAACCATGCCCTGCGCACCTGCCAGATTCAGCTGGCCAATTCCATCCACTCTAGCTGACGGCGATGGCTGGAACGTCGCGCGCAAATGATTTTCGATACTCTCTACGCGGCTATCAGCTCTGACTACTGCGCCATCCAGGACGGCCAAAGCGTCTCCGACGTTATTCTGCGTTCCGCCCTGCATTCCATAGACAGGAGCTACAACGCTACCATTTGAATCGACACCTGCACCTCCACCAAGAGCAGAGACAGACTCGCTCAACTGCGCGATGGTTGCGGCGTTGTCACCGGAGGTACCCCGCGCAACATTCGTAAGCCTGCGCTTCAGGGTTGAGCTCCCTATGGATACCACTCGCTCCTCCTCGGCGATCGAATTTGCACCAAGTGCAACCGAGTTAAAGGCACCAGCCCTCACCTCTGAGTATGACCCCAAGGCGACGCCCTGGTCCTGAGCAACCGAAGCGCCAGCACCCAACGCGAAACCCGCATCAGCAATTTCCTCAACTAGCGAGCCACGACCCAGTGCGACTGAGTTTTTGCCCAATGCAGTGGAGTAGCTGCCAACTGCAGTCCCTCCCTCTGTTCGGAGCGACGCCTGCGCACCATTTCCAAGGGCGACGCCAAACAGACCGGATTCTGCATCCATAGCTCCAAGCTCTTTGCCGAAGTCAATGAAGCGATCCTTCAACTCAAGCGCTCCAATCCGAGAGTTGGTCGCAAACAACTGCCCGCCATTCACCGCATCCGTGCTGGTCGCAGAACTGACATCCCCCGCTGCCACCCCCGATACGCGCGCACCTTCCATGTCCACCAAGCGACGATCAGCACTGAACTTGACCACGCCATCCAGATCCGGATCGAAGTTATCGAAGTCCGCACGCAGCGCATCGATCTCGATCCGGTTGTCGGCGATACGCCCGTCCTGATCCGTCAGCTGCTGCGCGTGCCCAGCCAAAGCCTGTCGCTGTGTCTCCACCGTGGCATTGGTCGCAAACAGCTGCTGCCCGGTCACCGCATCGGTGCTGCCTGCACTCAGCGTGCCGTTGGCGATGTTGTAGACGCGTCGCTTGGCTCCGGTCTTGTTGGCGACATCCACAATGGTGCCGGTGTTCTCTGCACCCAGACGGACATTGCCACTGGCAGACACCTGGCCCACCAGTCCGCCCAACGCATCAGCCTTCTGCACAGCGCCATCAGCCACGCCACGGGCGGCGTCGGCCGCCGTTCTCGCCGCGGTTGCCGCCGTGCGCACACTGGTCACTTCGCTGTTGGTGGCATTGAGCTGCTGCCCGGTCACTGCATCCGTGCTGGACGTACTGAGCACGCCATTGGCCAGATTCTGCAGCTTGCGTTTGGCGCCGGTTTTGTTGGCCACGTCGACGACGGTGCCGGTGTTGTCTGCACCCAGGCGCACGTTGCCGCCTGCCGATACCTGCCCCACCAGGCCATCCAACACCGCCACGCGCGCCTGCGCACCGTCCGCGGTCGCCTTCACAGCAGCCACGCTGGTGTTGGTGGCATGCAGCTGCTTGCCGGTCACCGCTTCACTGCTGGACGTACTCAGGGCGGCATCCGCCACGTTGACCACTTTGCGCTTCAACGAACCGTTGCCCACCGAGACCTGATTGGTCCCAGTCGTGGCTGAGCCATTGCCGAGCGCAACAGCGCCCGCATGTGCCGCATTGGCACGATCACCAAGGGCCAACGCGCTCTGCGCCGTGGCGCTGGCCTGATTGCCCACTGCCGAGGCATACAGGCTGCTGGCTAGGGCGCCGCGCCCGACCGCCGTTGCCTGGTTGGCCGACGCGTTGCTCTGGAAGCCCAGAGCGGTGGCGTGCGTGCCTTTACCAGACGCCTCATGGCCAACGGCAACGCCTCGATCACCCGTTGCGACGGCATCCAATCCAAGCGCCACCGCACCGTTGCCACTGCGGGTGCCAGCACCGATGGACACACCCGCGTTGCCACTGATCTTGTTGCCCGCGTCATCCACTGTCGCGCGAGCGTCTGCGCCCATGGCGACGCTCTTGCCGTTGTAGGCTTTGGCGTTGTTACCCAGCGCCGTACTGATGCCGTAGCTGGCCTGCTCCGCGACAGCTCCCGCGCCCAGGGCCACGGCGCTGGCGTTCAGCCGCGCAGCCGTTGCGTCGGCTGCAGCCTGCGCCTTGCTGACATTGGTATTGGTTGCGTTGAGCTGCTTGCCCGTCACCGCCTCGGTGCTGGTCGTGCTCAGCGCCCCATCCTTCAGGCCAGAGATACTGCGAACTGCATTGGACTTGTTGCGCACATCCAGCACGGTGCCGGTGTTCTCGCCGCCAAGGCGCACGTTGCCACTGGCCGAGACCTGGCTGACCAGGCCACTGACCGCATTGGCCTTGGCCAACGCTGTGTTGGCATTGGTATTGGCCGTATTGGCCGTGGACTGTGCTGCCGCGGCTGTCGTCTTCGCTGCGTCGGCAGCGGTCTGGGCCCTGGTCACGTTGGTGTTGGTGGAATTGAGCTGCTTGCCGGTAACCGCATCGGTACTGGTACTGGACAGCCTCGCATCGGCCAGATTGACGATCCGGCGCTTGGTGGCCCCGCTACCTACCGAAACCGTATTTGCTTCGGTCGCAACAGAACCCCGACCCAGTGCAATGGCGCCGGCAGCACTCGTGGATGCGCCGTAGCCAATGGCAATGCTGTCGTGGCTGGCAGTGCTGTTACCGCCGAGGGCAATGGCGCCGTTGTATCCATCTGCGCCCGCGCGCGAATCGGCGCCAATCGCTATCGCGCCCTCGGAACTTCCATTGTCGACACGAGAGCCACTACCTACCGCGACACCATTGCGTCCATTTACATAGGCCGAATTCCCATAGGCTGTCGCACCAATGCCCACCGCACTCGAACGAGTGCCGACGGCGGTTGTGTGAGTACTGCCAGCCAGCGCTTCGAAGCCAACGGCAATTCCATACTCATCACTGGCCAAGGCATATTTTCCAAGGGCAGTCGCTCCTCGCCCTGATGCCTGAGCCCCGCGCCCCATGCCAAGCGCGCCCTCGCCCAACGCCCGCGCTTCATAGCCCAGGGCAATAGCATCATTCTCGGCCTTGGACAGACCGCCCAGTGCGATTGCCCCCGTCCATCCATCCGAGCCGGCAAACGAGCCCCCGCCGATGGCGATGCGAGACACGCCAGCGGAACTGTCCACGGTCTTTGCACTTCGCCCAATTGCTATGGCGTCGTCGCCAATGGCCGTTGCGTGGTTGCCCACTGCGATTGAGTATGCACCGAATGCCTTGGAGACGGGGCCCACCGCCGTCGCGTACTTTGCTGTTGCCTGGCTCAGATACCCGAGCGCGTGAGCGCTATCTGCAGATGCAACGGCCGAGCTTCCAAGCGCGACCGACGACTGCCCACTGGCGGCGGCCTGGCTTCCAACAGCAACTGCACTCGTGGCGGACGCCTTTGAATCCCTGCCCATCGCTATGGCGAAGGACTCGGTTGCCTGAGCGTTGGCACCTGCAGCAACACTCCAGGATGCACTGGCAAGCGCCCTCCAGCCAAACGCAGCGGAGTAGAAGTCCTCGGATCTCGCGTTAGGTCCCACGGCCGAACTTCCATAGCCATTGGCCTTGGCTTGATAGCCAAGCTCCAACGCAAGTCCGCCTGCACGTGGCGTAGCTGAGAACAGCGAGTATGCGGAAGAGGATCCTGCGCGCCCCCCCGCGTTCAGGCACAGCGCCTGCCAGATCGATTCATCGCATTCATCAGCCGCAATGATGTCGCCGGCTTCCGCTGAGGGAACCGCAAGAACAAGCCCAAGCAACACTGCGCCTGCAACCGTTGACCGCGGCTTACCTGCGGTCGACGCCAGTTCGCTGGCGACAACCCAGCATTGACGGGTTCGATTCCACACACGTCTATAGATATGGTTCATTGCTTACTCCTTAACAGCCAGTTCAAGTCAAAACCCGCCAGCGCCGCTGGCGGGGCTGGGGAATCAACCGGCGCTGGGCGCCAGGGTCTGTACGTGCTCGCGATAGCCATCGCGGGTCAGGCGAAAGCGCATCTGCAGCGTGTGTCCGGGCTGCACGGGGAAAGGCAGTTCCAGCGCGCTGCCCGGGTACAGGCTTCGCGACACGTCGTGCGCGGTGCAGCGCGCGCCATCGCAGTCGGCAATGCTGGTGATGCCCACGCGCACCGTGCCGGTGTTGCGCAGACGATTGCCTTCCACCTGTACCGCCATGGCGGGCTGCGCAGGCAGCACATTGACCAGTGCGCCCCAGACCAGGCTGACGCCGATGTTGGCCTGTGCGCGCTCGCCCTCGCCTGGGCGTTCGATCCCTTCAGGGCCACGCACACCTTCGAAGTACACGCGGTAGGCGGTTTCCTTCTCGACCGGCTGCAGCGGAATCACCCGGATCAGGCGATTGCCGCCACCTGCCAGCGCAAACTTGCCGGGGGTGATGGCGATGGCCGCTTCGCCGGGCTCGACCTCGACCTCCTGCTCATCCGCGCTGGCTGGATTGACGATGCGCTTGATCGAGGCCTGCACGTACTGCGGCTGGGTGGACTGCGAATAGATGCGGATCTGCGCACCCTTCTTTACGTCCACCGACGTGCGCATGGGGTGCACGGTGAGATTGGCGTGGACAGGCATCGCCATCAGCAGCGACAAGGGAAGCAGGCAGCGAATGAAAGGCTTCATCGGGGGCTCCATGGGAATCAGGGCGTGACAGTGGGAACGCGCAGTTCCACCTTGAGGTCGCCGTCGTAGTAACCGGGGCGTTTGCTGCTGACCGGCACGCGAGGGGTGTCCAGCGTCAATGGCGTGGGCACGCAGAACACCGGCTGCGTCATGCCGGGCAACAGCACCAGGCGCAGCTTTGCGGTATCGATGCCGTGCAGCAGCTGCTCCACGCCGTTGCGCAGCGGTATGGCGCTGCCGTTGTGATCGAGGGTGACGGTGTAGTCCACGCGCTGCGTGGCGTCGCTGCCGCCGTCGGTATGCCAGACCGAGTAGCCGGAATGCCCCGGAGGACGCGGCCCGCTGTCGCGCACGGTGACGCCCAGATACTGGCTCTGCGAGCCCAGTCCGTCGTACAGGCACATGTCGAGTTGGGCCCGACCGCCGACGGTCTGCGCGATCGGGTCGTACTGCAGGTTCAGGCCGACGTGCGGGGTGACCTGGTCGAAGAGCGGGAAGTAGATGGATACCGCGTTGTGGTCGGTGATGGAGAACTCGAATGCAAAGGTGTATTCGGCCAGCAACGAACCCGCGATTTCGCTGTACATGCCAAGCATCAGCTGTGCGCGCCATTTTCCTGCTACGAGCCGATTCAACTCAGAGACAGGGACTCGGAGGCTAGCTCCAATGCCGGCCGACTGGTCTCTCCCGCAAACATCGATGTCCGCAGCCCAGAGAGGCCTGATTACAGGTGCCCAGTAGTCCGACGAGCAGGCCTGCCCGGTCATGGGGCGGCGTCGGCTACCGATTGCTCGGATTTCCTCTCGCAGGCCAGATCTGGTTTCGATTGCCTGAATCCATATTTCTCCGGCTCCATGCAAGCTCGCCTCTGAGCCGAGCACAGGGCACTTGCCGTTGGATGATTCGCTAGCCGACGAGCAGACAAGATGGGATCTTGCGTAGGGGAGCCCGCCTGTGGATTGGTAGGCGAGCAATGTATCTGCTGCCCACAACTCGATGTCCCCAGGCATCGCAGAGCGGTCCCAGCTCATCACGATGTCGCGATGCTCGCTGGTCGGATGCGTCTCCGGCGGCTGCTGCGCCATCGCCCGTGGCGCCAACACCACCAGCGCGCACAGCACCGCCATCACCCACCACACCCGGCGGTTCACTGCGCACCTCCTG
Source organism: Stenotrophomonas geniculata (assembly GCF_034508895.1). Taxonomy (NCBI): domain Bacteria; kingdom Pseudomonadati; phylum Pseudomonadota; class Gammaproteobacteria; order Lysobacterales; family Lysobacteraceae; genus Stenotrophomonas; species Stenotrophomonas geniculata. Next base: position 2,796,455 of record NZ_CP140571.1, on the reverse strand, counting down.
CTGCCGCGGTCTGCGGCGTGGCGGCAATCAAGGCCTGCTCCTGCAGCAGTCGCGTCACCCGTGCCTGATGGCGGATGTCGGCGGGCAGCTGTGCCACGGCCAGCGGTTCGCACTGCACGGTGCCCACCAGCATCACCACGCTGCGGCGCTCGCGCACCTGCAGCGGGCAGTGCAGCAGCCGGTCGTCCTGCAGCAGGTACAGGGTCTTTTCGCGTCGTGGAAAGTCGGCCACGAAGCCTCCGTTGCTGCCGGTGCCGGGCACCGGCGCGTTGAGAATGCGGGCGCCGCGCAGCGGTGCACCGGCAATGTCGTGGGCGTTGCCGATGAAGGTGTAGGTCACTTCAATCGGCACCGGCATGCGCACCAGCCGCCCGGGCGAGAGGAACAGCGGGCGCGCACCGCCCACACCGCTCACACGCACCGCGGCGATGCTGTCCAGTGCGCTGGCGTCCTGCACTTCAGCGCGGTGCGATTGGTAGGCGGACACCGGCAGCAGGCGGCGTTCGCCCAGCTTCAGGCGCTGCCGGCGCAGTCCGCCCACCTGCAGTTCGGCCGCAACGCCGGTCAGGTCCAGATCGTCGGTGCCATCCACCTGCACCGCCAGCCCGGCGTCGGCACCCACGCCTGCGCCCAAGTACAGCCCACGCGAGCCGATGGCCAGGCCGGAACTGTGCGTGGCGCTGTACGCCACTTCGTTGCCACCCTGGTGCTGGTAGCGCGATACCGTGGCACCGGTCTGGCCGATGCGGTTCTGCAGCTGCCCGCTGAGCGTGGCGCTGTAGCGTTCGTTGTTGTTGCCGCGCAGTTCGCCCGACACTTCGCGGTACTGGTCTTCGTATTCCTGGCGCAGGGTCTGGCCGGCGCTGTAGTTGACGTCCGGTCGTGCGTGCTGCGGCTGGCGCACATCCAGGCCGTAACGCCGCTGCGAACTGCCGCGATCACCGCGCTGCAGGCGGTTGAGGCTGACGTTGAAGTAGATGCCGCGGTCACGACCATCGCGCAGGCCGCCGCCACTGGTCTGCTGCCACACGCCGATGCGGCTGGAGACACTGAACTCGGCCCAGCGCTGGCTGCGGCTGTAGCTGGCCTGCCAGGTGCGGCTGAGCTGCGGCACGCGCGTGCGCTGTGGCACCCACGGCGGCAGCAGCGGGTCGAGCCCGGCCAGCGGGTCATCCTCCAGCCCTGGTTGCACGGTGCCTGCGCGCCAGGTCTGGCGGCGGGTGTAGGCCACGTAGGCGTTGCCGCCCGCCACCGGCAGCGCCATCGAGGCGCTGAGCGAATCAGCACAACCGAGCCGGTCGCGTGCGTCGTCCTCGAACTGGCAGGCACGGCCGCGCATGCGCTGGTGGTACACATTCCACGAGGCGCGGCGACGATACGAAAGCTGATGCTGCTGGCCACGGCTGCCATCGCTGCCGTGCATGCCGCCGAAAGTGCCGCGGATCTCCTGGGTGGCGAACACATGGCGCAGGTCCAGCCGCAGTTCGCCATAGCTGAAGCCGCCGAGGTCGGCGATGCCGGCCGTCACGGCCACGTTGCGCGATACCGGCACGCGCAGGCCGGCCATCGCTGCCAGCTCGTCGTTGAAACGGTCGCTGCGGCGCTCGTTACGGCGGCCACCCTGCATGAACCACTGCACGCTGCTGTCGGTCCAGTCGCCACCCTTGTCGAACGGCGCGTCCTCGCTGCGCACCAGCACGCCGTCTTCGTAGATGCGCAGGGTGACGGTGTAGTTGCCCAGCGGAAACCGGCGCGTATCGAGCTGGTTGATACCGGCCTGCAGGTAGAAGGTCTGCAGCAGGCGCTCGCCATCGAACGCATCCACCCGTGCATCGCGTGCCAGCAGCACGGTGAGCGGCGTGGCTTGTACGGCGGCCGCCGAATCCACGTAGGCCTGCGTGGTGCCCAGGCGCAGGCCCTGGAAGCGGTCCATCGGCAGCATGCTGAAGCTGAAGGTGCCGCCCTGCGGGCTGCTCAGGTTGCGGCGGTCCATGCGCCCGGCCTGCAGGTAGTGCTGCTGCCCCAGATCATGGCGGTAATAGGCGTTGTCCAGCTGGAAGTCGCGGTTGGCGCGGCCGCCGCGATAGTGCTGCTGGCTGAAGGTCCAATCGGCAGACAGGTGCCCGCGCTGCAACACGCCCAGCGCGCCCATGCCCTGCGCGGCCAGCGACTGGTAGGCGCGGCCGCCGCTGACGTTGAGCGTGTGCTGGTGCAGGAAGGCATTTTCGGCATTGGCGCTGACCTGGTGGTAGCGCTCGGCGGCTGGTTCGCCGGGAATCCATTGGCGGGCGACGAACAGGCGCACGGCGCCCTCGCCTTCGTCATACAGCGCGCGCACGGCGGTGGGCTCCTCGGGGGGATCGATGTAACCGCAACCGGCGCTGGCGCCACCGTAACGGCAGGCCAGATGGCTGTTGCGCGGCAGCGGCTGCGACAGCGCTGGCAACAACGCGGCCTGTGCCTCGGCGGGCAGCTGCAATGCCCGCAGCGCCTCGGCCGGGGCTTCCAGCTGCACGTGTTCCAGAGTCACGCGCACCGGCACCAGCCCGGTCGAGCGACCGAACAGGCGCACCTCAAGTTGTTCGGTCTGGCCTTCGACCAGATCCTCGAAACCGGCGGGAACGCCTCGCGCCGCGACCAGGGGCGTGGCCAACGACAGGGCGAGCGCGACCGCCAGCCGGGTGACGGCGGGTGCGGGAAATTTCATGGGGGTGTTACCGGAAGCGGCCGGCCCGGGATGCGGGCCGGCGCGGGCGCCTTACGGGCTGGCGGTCTTCTGCTGCATGGCGATGGTGACGATGCCTTCGTAGGTACCGCCCTTGGCGATCGGCGCCTGGGTGGTCTGCGCAATGCGCAGCGGCATCGGGATCGATGCGCCCGGCAGCGCGCCGTCGAACAGGTCGGAGGCGGTGAAGTCCTGTGCGGCCACGGTCAGCGCCTTGCCGTTGAGGCTGACGGTCAGTGGTACCGGGGCGCCGCTGCCATCGGTATTGAGCAGCTGCGGGGCGCTGCCGACGCGCACTTCGATGTCCTTGTCTTCGTCGTTGGAGTAGATGCGCACCTGCTGGGTCCAGGGCACCAGGCCGCTGACCGGGTTGTGGACCAGGTTCACGACGGAGTCCAGCGCGGTGCCATCGGCCTTCAGCAGGGCCAGGGTCGGGTCGACGTTGGCCCAGACCTTGATGTCGGCGTCGAACGCGTTGGCGGACAGCGAAACGGTGGCCAGCGCTGCAGCGAGCGTGGCCTTCTTCAGAATGGCGTGCATGTGTGTCTCTCTCGGACAGGGGGAATTTGAAAGCCCCCCTCCCCAAGGAGAAAGGGAGGGAGGCGCCGCCCGTGGAGGTGGTCACGGGCGACGAGAGAATGGTAGGTAGGCCTACCGCACGCAGGCCATGCAACAATTCCTAAATAGCTGGACGTTAAGAAGAATTCTTGAGGGCTTTCAATGTTTGAGGATTATGCAAATTTCCTCACGACTTGAATGCAAGAAACCTCATTGCGTTGCATTTGTGGCGTCGAGCGATACTCGACTGTCGCTTGAGGCGCACCGTGTGCGCATGAGTCGAGCACGGCTCGACGCTACGTGTAGAAATCGCGAACGACCTTCAATGCGCAGGCACCACGGCGACGTACTCCACGTCGATGTCGGTGGGCTTGAAGCGGTGCGTATCCACCTCACCGTGCAGCTCCACCACGGTGGTCGCGCTGACGGCCTGGTGGCTGGGCAGATCCTTGTCGTCGATTTCCACATCGATCTCGCCGGTGGCGTCCTTGAAGCGGTAGCGCTCGTGGCCGATCCTGGCCACCAGCGTGCCCCGCAACACCACCGGCTGATCGTCACGCTGGGCGCGCGCCTCGGCAACCGTGGTGACGGCATGGGTGGCGCCCGGGCCGGTGTACTGGGCAAAGGCCCCAGCGCTGAGCAGGCTCAACGTGGTGGCGATGAGCGCAAGGGTGAGTCGTCGGTTCATGGTGTTGTCCATGCAGGGATAAGTGCCCACAGCTTCCCTCGCCTCGAAAGTGACGCCCATGCAATAACTCCGAAAAGATGTGAAAACGACATCCCATGTCAGAAACCATTCATCGCGGACCCGACGCGTCTTTCAGGAATGATTCCATCGCCGCCACCAGGGCCAGCGGCGCCTCATTCATCGGGTAATGCCCGGCATCGGCCAGGACATCCATCGTGGCCTGCCGGTAGCGGCGCAGATGGGTGCGCTCCATCAGTGCACGGTTGAAGGTGGGATCGTGCCCACCTACCAGCACCTTCAACCGATGGTTGCCGACGACCTCGCTGCTGAAGTCGGTATCCGCCCACGCCGGAAGATAGGCAGCAAATGCCGCAGGTGACGCATGTGCCGCCGAATACGCGGCCTTCCAGTCGAGCCATTGCGCAGGCAGCCGTCCGCCGGTACTGCGATCGATGATGGTCCGGCGGATGCCGACGTCTCCGGTTGCCGCTTCAAGCAGGCGTCGCGTCGCAGCGTCGTAGGCAATGCCGCCGCAGGGCACCGGCGCAATGGCCACCATGCCGCGCACACGTTCCGGCGCAAGCACCGCCACGCGTTCAATGGCCATGCCGCCCATCGAATGACCTGCCAGGCTGAAGTGTTCAAGGCCGAGGGACGTCATCAGGTCCAATGCGTCGGATGCAATCTCGTCGATGGTGTAGGCCCCTTGCGCATCGCGCATGCCGCCGTAGCCGCGGCAGTCCATGAAGAAGTAGCTGAAGTCATCGCGTGACAGCCATGGCTCGATCGGCTCGAACGCGTGCGCGTCGCCAAACCAGCCATGCAGCACCAGGACAGCGTGAGGGCCGTGCCCCACGCGATGGAAAGTGTTGGCCATGGAGTTCCATTGCAGCTGAGAGGAGTGCTGATGCTAGGCAGCGCGGATCCGGCCCACTGTCGATGACGGGTCAATGACTATAGAATCCGGGCCATGCGCCATTCGCTGCTTGATCCGTACGAAGACCTGCCACGCGATGTCGTGGTCACCTCGAACGACTACGCAGCCGAGTTCACGTTTCCCCGCCATGCCCATCGACGCGGGCAGTTCGCGTTCGCTGCGCGCGGCACCATCAGCGTGACGACGCCACAGGGACGCTGGCTGGTGCCACCGCAGCGTGCCTGCTGGGTACCTGCAGGCCTGGCGCATGAGATGACGATGCGCGGTCCGGTGACGATGCTCAATGCCTTTCTCTCTGTCGGGACGGCGATGGCGGTGGCGCTGCCAATGCAGTGCCGCGTGTATGCGGTATCGCCGTTGTTGCGACAGTTGCTGGAGGCCGCCGTGGATCTGCCTGCGCTGTACGACGAGGACGGGCGGGCAGGCAAACTGATGCAGCTGCTGGTAGCGGAGATCGCGTCGATGCCGGCACTTTCCCTGCACGCACCCCTGCCTTCGGATGCACGCCTTGCACGTGTCTGCCGTGCCCTGTTCGATACTCCCTCGCTGGCGGCCCGCCTCAATGACGTTGCGGCCGACGCAGGCATGAGCCGGCGTACGTTCACCCGCTTGTTCCGCGCCGATACCGGGGTGAGTTTTGCCGAGTGGCGGCAGCAGGTGTGCCTGCTGGCGGCCATCGAGCGGCTGGGACAGGGGCAGGCGGTGACCCGTGTGGCACTGGACCTTGGCTATGCAAGCCCGAGTGCGTTTTCCGCGGCCTTCCGGCGTGCGATGGGGTGTTCGCCGAGCCGGTATGCGCAGTCGTAGTTCAGCTACCGCGTCTTGCTTTTGTAGCGTCGAGCAGGACTCGACGCTACAGACACATGCTCACGCACGACGGGATGGCATCAGGCCGCCGTGCGGCGGCCTGACGGGTCCCACTCAACGATGCAATCTCAGAAGAAGATTGCGTACAGGATCAGCAGCGGAATCGGCACGCCCAACAGCCAGAGCAGAATCATTTTCATCTCAGGTCTCCTCATTCAAAGGTCGCGGCGGCGGCCGCCCCAGGTGGCGCTGAGGCTGGCGAAGAACGCGCCGATCAGCAGGGTGATGAACAGCCACAGCGCGGCATACGCTGCGGCCTTGCGGGCATCGTCGGCCGCCTGCTTGGCGGTGGTCTTTGCCTTCTCCAGCGCGGCACGCATGCGCGTCTGCACATCGGTCACACGGGCCTGCGCTTCGGCCGGGCTCATGCCGGTCTCGCGCGCGATCAGCTGCGAGAGGTACTGGCTGTCGGCCGGGTCCAGGCCCTCGCCCTGCAGGCTGTTGACGATGATGCGGTTCACTTCGGCGCGGACTTCGCGGCGGTCGCCCACCGGGCCGTTGCCCGGCATCGGGCGTGGCGGCGGACCCATGCGCGCGTCGCGCGGGCCGACACTAGCGGCCGGCGGCGGCGGCGAGGGAGCATTCGGATCCATCGGCGCACCCGGCGGCGGCGCTGTCGGATCAGACGGCCCTGCGCTGGTCGCGCTGCGGAACAGCGAATCGACCCAGTAGTTGAGGTCGCCTTCCGGAGCCGCGCCGGCAGCGCTACCGGCACCTGCGGCGGCAACGCCGGCCGTGGATGCGGCAGCGCCCGCAGTGGCGCCGGCCACCTTCGCGCCCGTGCCGAGCACGCCGCCGATGGCCGAGGTCAGCAGGCCCGCAGTCAGCAGCGTGGCCACGGCCCACGACACGAAGCCGTGCGCGGTATCGCGGAAATAGGTTTCATCGCCATGGATCTGTGTCCATTTGGTGCGCAGGCGGCCAGCCAGGTAGCCACCCAGGCCGGAGGCGGCCAGTGCGGTGAAGGTGAGCCAGGCGATGCTGGACCACCCGAAGGTTTCCTTGCTGACGCCTTCGAACGACCACGGCGACACCGAGGAGAGGCCAAGGCCGACACCGAGGATGAGCAGGATGAGGGAGAGTGCGGCGGCAGCGGCGGCACCGGCGAAAATCGCGCCCCAGGAAACGGCGCTTTCGCAGGGAGGCGCGACGATGGGGGCGGTGACGACAGTGGCGACGTCGGGACCAAGCGGGCCGCGCTCGGGTGGGTCGAATCGGGTACTCATCGGGATGGACGCTCCATTTCAGGTGCTGCGGATGCAGCTGGCGTCCTGAGGCTGCGCGAGCGGTCGTGAAGCTGGCGAGACCCTTGAATCACGCGGTCTTGGCGCGGTGAAGCGCGTGCCAACCAAGGTTGGCACCTACCGAAGGCGGATGCGGTGGTAGATCCACGCCATGCGTGGACGATTTTTCCCGGGCGCCGAAATCGTGCGGACCAACGGTCCGCACCTGCCAGGTCCGCGCAAAAAGAAACGCCCCGCGGATGCGGGGCGTTCTTCTCACGAATGACCTCGGGCGATCAGCCCTGGTAGTCGCGCACGTCGCTGCCGGTGTAGACCTGGCGCGGACGGCCGATCTTCATTTCCGGGTCGACCTGCTGTTCCAGCCAATGCGACACCCAGCCGGAGGTACGGCCCAGGGCGAACATGACGGTGAACATTTCGGTCGGGATCTGCAGCGCCTTGTAGATGATGCCGCTGTAGAAATCGACGTTCGGGTACAGCTTGCGGGCGACGAAGTACTCGTCCTGCAGCGCGGCCTGTTCCAGCTTCACGGCCACGTCCAGCAGCGGATCCTGCACGCCCAGCTGCTTGAGCACCTTGCTGGTCATCTCGCCGATGACCTTGGCGCGCGGGTCGAAGTTCTTGTAGACGCGGTGGCCGAAGCCCATCAGGCGGAAGCCGGAGGTCTTGTCCTTGGCCTTGACCACGGCGGACTCGACGTTGTCGGCAGTGCCGATCTCTTCCAGCATCTTCAGCACGGCTTCGTTGGCACCGCCGTGGGCCGGACCCCACAGCGCGGTGACGCCAGCGGCGACCGACGCGTACGGGTTGGCACCGGTCGAACCGACCAGGCGCACGGTCGAGGTCGAGGCGTTCTGCTCGTGGTCGGCGTGCAGGATGAACAGCAGGTCCAGCGCCTTGACCACGTCCGGGTTCAGATCGTACTGGCCGTCAGCCGACTCGAAGGTCTGCTTCAGGAAGCGGCTGACATAGTCCAGCGAGGTGTCCGGCTTGTTGGCCGGCAGGCCCTTGCCGTGGCGGTAGATCAGCGCCGACAGGGTCGGCACCTTGGCGATCAGGCGCACGGCGGCCTGGCGGCGCTGTTCGGCGTCGGACAGGTCCAGCGAGGCGTGATAGATGCCCGACAGCTGCGCGATGGCGGCGGTCAGGATCGCCATCGGATGGGCATCCTTGGCGAAGCTGCCGATCAGGGTGTTGATCGAATCGTCGACGTTGGCTTCGGCAGCCAGCTCATCGGTGAAGGCCTTCAGCTGCTCGGCGCTCGGGCGCTCGCCGTTGATCAGCAGGTAGGCCACTTCGACGTAGCTCGACTTTTCCGACAGCTGTTCGATCGGGTAGCCGCGGTACAGCAGCACGCCCTTGTCGCCGTCGATGTAGGTGATGGCGGACTTGCAGCTGGCCGTCGCGGTGAAGCCGGAATCGTAGGTGAAATACCCCGTTTCCTTGGTCAGCTTCGCGATGTCGACGCAGTCGTTGCCAAGGGTGGGTTTGATGACGGGCAGAACGACCGACTTATCGCCGGCGTTGAGCGTGACCTGATCAAGATCGGACACTGTGTGCGCTCCTTCATGGGAAGGCGCCTGCCCAAGCGCATTGGTCAGGCACGTGAATGACGTCCTCGGCCTGTGCCGGGGATCAGGTCATTATCGCACAGCAGCATTTGCCCGGCGCTAGACAGAAGTCGTATACGACAGGCGACCAGACGCCGGCCGTTGAGCGGCCCGGATCGGCAAAAGTGTTGTCACACGAACGCAGTGTTCCGTCCATCCAAACGCCCGTTGGGTTGGCGTTGGGGAAAAACAAACGGCCGCGCAGAGCGCGGCCGTTGGTTCGAAGCTGGATCGACAGATCAGCGCGCGTAGCGCTTCTGGAACTTGTCGATACGGCCCGAGGTGTCGATGACCTTGTGCTTGCCCGTGTAGAACGGGTGCGAAGCCGAGGAAATTTCAACCTTCACCAGCGGGTAGTCGTTGCCGTCTTCCCACTTGATGGTTTCCTTCGTCGCCATGGTCGAGCGGGTCAGGATCTTGAAATCGGAGGTGACGTCATGGAAGACGACGTCGCGGTAGTTCGGATGGATATCGGCCTTCATGGGCTCACACCGTAAATGGGCTGGTGGTCAAGAGCGGCATTATAAGCACCGGTTGCCGCTCGGGGCAACCGGTGCGGGTCAATCGGCTTCAGTCCGCGCCCAGGGCCTGGCGCACCAGGGCCTCGAAACGCTGCTGGTCGTAGGCCATCAGCAGATCGCAGTTGTCCGGCTGGCCGGTCTGGCGGTTCCAGTCGACGATGGTGGCGCCGCGGCTGAACGTGCCGTTCAGCTCCACGTTCAGCGGGCGCGACTCGACCCGCAGCTGCCCTTCCGGGTTCAGCGCCCAGGCCATGGCCACCGCATCGGCGGTGTACCAGCGGCCGCCCTTGCTGTCTTCGGACAGGCCACGGGTCTTGCGCGAGATCAGCTCGTAGAAGCGGGCGCGATCGGAATCGGCCTGCAGCCACTTCTCGGCGTCCTGCAGCGGCAGGCCATGGGCGACGGTAGCTTCCCAGTCCGACACCAGCAGGTGCTTGAACGAGGTGAACACCACGTGCGCCGCTTCCGGGTCGAAGGCGATGTTGAATTCGGCCGCCGGGGTGATGTTGCCGTGGCAGGTGACCGCGCCGCCCATCACCACGATGCGCTTGATGCGCTGTGGCAGGGTCGGGTCCAGCTTCAGTGCCAGTGCGAGGTTGGTCAGCGGGCCGAGCATCACCAGCATCAGTTCGCCGGCGTGCTCGTGCGACAGGCGCAGGATGGCCAGTGCGGCGTGCTCGGCTTCGGCCTGGCGGCTCGGCGGCGGCAGGTCCACGTCGCCGTAGCCGTCACGGCCATGCACGTGGGCAGCGTCAACGGAGGGATGCAGCAGCGGATCCGGGCTGCCGGCAAACACCGGCACGTCGGCGCGGCCGACGATGTCGCAGAGCTTGAGGGCGTTGCGGACGGTGTATTCGAGGCCGACATTGCCGGCGGCGATGGTCAGGGCGACCACGTCGTGCCGTTCATCGGCGAAGGCCATCAGCAGGGCCAGGGCGTCGTCCACACCGGGGTCGGTGTCGATCAACAGCGGGATCTTGTGGGTCATCGTTGCCGTCTTCAGATCGGCAACGAAGTGTGGACCGGGATGATGACCGTTGCAAGTACGGGGTGTTGGGGTTCTGGCAGGGCTGCGCCCTGCACCTGCCGAATCAACGGCAAAGGCCAGAGCGACCGCAGAAGCTGGTTTCCTGGGGGATGGCGGGGTGGGTCCGGTTGCGGGGGACGCTGCAAGTACGTCCATGTAAGCTCGGTCGCCGCATCCATGCGGCTCACGCCCCCGCAACCGGACCCACCCCGCCTTCGACAGTTCTCCGCAGCTGTTGGTGGTGTCGACCTTGGTCGACACATCCACGCAATGCGTGGATGAACATGGAAATGATCGAAAGCGATGTCTGTAGAGTCGAGCCATGCTCGATTCACGCGCGCAGCGCGAACGGCAGCCGAGCATGGGCTCGGCTCTACAGGGATCAGGCCGAGGCGTAACGCACGGCGGTGCCGATCCAGCGCTGCACCACGCGGTCGGCCAGCGTGGGTTGCTGGGCCAGCAGGCGCTCGGCCAGGTCGTGCACGCCGGGCAGCAGGCCGGCATCGCGGGCCAGGTCGGCGATGCGGAAACCGGCCAGGCCGGTCTGGCGGGTGCCGAGCAGTTCGCCGGGGCCGCGCAGTTCCAGATCCTTTTCGGCAATGACGAAACCATCGTTGGTTTCGCGCATGGTCTGCAGGCGCTCGCGTGCCATCTGCGAGAGCGGTGCCTGGTACAGCAGCACGCAGCGCGACACCGCCGAACCGCGGCCAACACGGCCGCGCAGCTGGTGCAGCTGGGCCAGGCCGAGGCGTTCGGCGTTCTCGATCACCATCAACGAGGCGTTCGGTACGTCCACGCCCACTTCGATGACGGTGGTCGCCACCAGCAGGTCGATCTGCCCGGCCTTGAACGCCACCATCGTGGCCAGCTTTTCCGCAGCTTTCAGGCGGCCATGCACCAGCCCCACGCGTACGCCAGGCAGCAGCGCCTGCAGCGATTCGTAGGTGGCCTGCGCGGGCGTGGCGTCCAGCTCTTCGCTTTCCTCGATGAGCGTGCACACCCAGTACACCTGCCGCCCTTCCTGGCAGGCCAGGGCGATGCGCTCGATCAGCTCCGGGCGACGATCGTTGTTCAATGCGACGGTCTGCACCGGGGTGCGGCCCGGCGGCAGTTCGTCGATGGCCGAGACATCCAGGTCGGCGTATTCGGACATCGCCAGCGTGCGCGGAATCGGTGTTGCGGTCATCACCAGCTGGTGCGGCACGCTGTTGCCGCCTGCGCCCTTGTCACGCAGCGCCAGCCGCTGGTGCACGCCGAAGCGATGCTGCTCGTCGACGATGGCCAGGGCCAGGTCCTGGAACACCACCGCCTCCTGCATCAGCGCGTGGGTACCCACCACCACCTGCGCTTCGCCGCTGGCGACCTGCTCCATCACCTTGGCGCGCGCCTTGCCGGTGACCTTGCCGGCCAGCCAGGCGATGCGCACGCCGAGCGGTTCCAGCCAGCCGCGCAGATTGTTGAGATGTTGTTCGGCCAGCAGCTCAGTCGGTGCTGCCAGCGCAACCTGTTTGCCCTGCTCCACCGCCAGCATCGCCGCCAGCGCGGCGACCACGGTCTTGCCGGAGCCGACATCGCCCTGCACCAGCCGCAGCATCGGGCTGGGGCGCGCGAGGTCCTCGCGGATCTGCTTGAACACGCGCGCCTGTGCGCCGGTCAGGGCGAACGGCAGCTGCTTCAACAGCGCCTTGGCCAGCTTGCCGGGGCCGGCCAGCGGCGGCGCATGATGCGCCTGCAGCGCGATACGCTGGCGACGCAGGCTGAGGTGATGGGCCAGCAGCTCTTCCATCGCCAGGCGACGCTGCGCTGGATGAGTGCCGGCCGCCAGCGCGGCCAGGTCGGCATCCGGCGGCGGCCGGTGCACGGTCAGCAGCGCACTGCGCAGCGACGGCAGGCCGAGGCCATCGAGCCAGCCGCTGGGCAGCAGTTCCAGCGTGCCTTCCTCGGGCAGGCGGTCCAGCGCCTGGCCGATCAGCTTGCGCATGGTCATCGGGCCGACGCCTTCGACGGTGGGATACACCGGGTCGAGGCGGTCACCGAGTTCGGGATCGTCGTTGCGGCCCAGTACCTGGTAGCTGGGGTGGACGATTTCCAGGCCGAGCTGGCCCGGTTTGGGCGTGCCGAAGCAGCGCAGCCGGTTGCCGACCGCGAACTGGCCGACCTGCTGCTGGCGGAAGTGGAAGAAGCGCAGCACCAGGGTGCCCCGCCCTTCGTCTTCCACTGCCACTTTCAGCATCGGCCGGTAGCGCATGCCGCGCTCGACCGCGACCACCCGCCCTTCCACCTGCGCCGGCACGCCGTTACGCAGGTCTTCGATGCGGGTCAGCCGGGTCCGGTCTTCATAGCGCAGCGGCAGATGAAGCCAGAGATCCTGCAGGGTGGCCAGGCCACGCGCCTGCAGTTTGGCGGCCACGGCCGGACCGACGCCCGCGAGCATCGCCAGAGATGCTTCGCCGGACGGTGACAGAACCGGGGTGACCGCCGCCTTGCGTGCCACGTGGCGGTCAGTCGATGACCATCACCGCGTCGACCTCGAAGTTGGCGCCCTTCGGCAGGCCGGAGACTTCGATGGTGGAACGGGCCGGGTACGGGGCCTGGAAGTAGTCCTGCATGACCGCGTTGACCTTGGCGAACTCGCCCAGGTCGGTCAGGTACAGGCCCAGGCGCACGACCTTGTCCAGCGAGCCGCCGGCGGCTTCGGCCACGGCCTTGAGGTTGTCGAAGGCGCGGCGGGCCTGTGCTTCGACGTCACCGGCGCCGACGATGTCGCCGGTGGCCGGGTCGAGCGGGATCTGGCCGGAGAAGTACACGGTGTTGCCGGCGCGCACGGCCTGCGAGTACGGGCCGATGGCGGCGGGAGCCTTTTCGGTGTTGATGATCTGGCGGGACATGGGTCGCTCCGGTGCTTGGGGGAAAACAGAGCGCTGATTGTACCGGTTGGGGGTGCATCCACGCATGGCGTGGATCTACGGCAATCCGGTCATGTGATGCGCCGTCTGTAGAGCCGAGCCCATGCTCGGCTGCCTCGGGCTGGAGCAGCCGAGCATAGGCTCGGCTCTACAGAAAGCATCCACCCATGGCGTGGCTCTACTGCCGGCGTACCGATTGCACGACCGACAGGCGGCGCAGGCGGCGCATCACTTCGGCCAGGTGGTTGCGGTCGCGTACCTGGATGTTGAACGCCAGCACGGCGGCGTTGAAGTCGCGGTCCAGGTAATCCACGCGCTCGATGTTGGAATGGCTCTGCGCGATGGCGGCGGCCAGCTGCGCCAGCACGCCGGTGCCGTTCTCCACTTCCACCACCAGCGAGGTGTCGTAGTCGCCGGAAACGGTGGTGTCCCAGCCGATCGGCACCCAGCGCTCGGGCGACTTGCGCAGCTCGGCCAGGTTCGGGCAGTCCATGCGGTGCACCACGATGCCCTTGCCGGCGGTGTGGTAGCCCATGATCTCGTCGCCGGGAATCGGCTGGCAGCAGCCGGCGAAGGTGACCACGCCGCGCTCGCTGCCGTTGATCAGGATCTTTTCCTGCGAGTGGTGGCGCGAATGCGGGCCGCCACGCAGTTCGGCGTAGGCCATCAGCGCCTGCGCGGCCTGGGTCGGCATCCAGTTGCCCAGTGCGACCTCGGCCAGCAGCGCCTCCAGGCGTGGGAAACGATGCTCGGCCAGGAACGCATCCAGGCGCCCCTTCGGCAGCCGTTCCAGCGACGAATCCATCGCTTCCAGCGCGCGGTCGAGCATGCGGTGGCCCAGCTGCACGGCGTCCTCGTGCTCCAGCTGCTTGAGCTGGTGGCGGATGGCGGTGCGCGCCTTGCTGGTGACCACGAATTCCAGCCACTGCGGTTTCGGCGTGGCCGAGCGTGCGGTGATGATCTCCACCGACTGGCCCGACACCAGCTTGGTACGCAGCGGCACCAGTTTCTTGTCCACGCGCGAGGCCACGGCCATGTTGCCGACGTCGGTATGCACGGCGTAGGCGAAATCGAGCGCGGTGGAGTTGCGCGGCAGCGCCAGGATCTTGCCCTTCGGGGTGAACAGGTAGACCTCGTCCGGGAACAGGTCGACCTTGACGTTGTCGAGGAACTCCAGCGAGGAACCGGCAGCACGCTGCGAATCGATCAGTTCGACGATCCAGGCGTGCGCACGGCTCTGCGCACTGTTGGGTGAATCGCCGCCGAACTTGTAGGTCCAGTGCGCGGCCACGCCGCGTTCGGCGATCAGGTCCATTTCCTCGGTACGGATCTGCACTTCGATCGGCGAGCCATACGGCCCGAACAGCACCGTGTGCAGCGACTGGTAACCATTGGCCTTGGGAATGGCGATGAAATCGCGGAAGCGGCCATCCAGCGGCTTGAAGGTGGCATGCACCGACCCCAGCGCGTGGTAGCAGCTGGGCACGCTGCGCACGACCAGGCGGAAGCCGAACACGTCCATCACCTGGTCGAAGGATTTGTTCTCGTCGCGCATCTTGTTGTAGATGCTCCACGGCGTCTTGATGCGGCTGACCAGGCGGTGCTCGATGCCTTCCTTCGCCAGCCGCTGCGACAGCTGAACTTCCACCTGTGCCAGCGCTTCACGGCGTACCACCGGCTGGCTGCGGATGTGCTTTTCCAGGATCGCGTGGCGCCACGGATACAGCGCCTTGAAGCCCAGGTTCTGCAACTCGCTCTTGACCAGGCTCATGCCCAGGCGCTGGGCGATGGGCGCATAGATCTCCAGCGTCTCGCGGGCGATGCGGCCGCGCGCTTCGCGGCTCTGCGCGCCCAGCGTGCGCATGTTGTGCAGGCGATCGGCCAGCTTGATCATGATCACGCGCAGGTCGCGCGACATTGCCAGGAGCATCTTGCGGAAGCTCTCGGCGGCCGCTTCCTGGCGGTCGCGGAACTTCAGCTTGTCCAGCTTGGTCACGCCGTCGACCAGTTCGGCCACGGCTTCGCCGAACTCGGCAGCCAGCGCCTCACGGGTCAGCGGGGTGTCTTCGATGGTGTCGTGCAGGATCGCGGCGATCAGCGCTTCCACGTCCAGGCCGAGCTCGGCCAGCACCTGGGCCACGGCCACCGGATGGGTGATATAGGGCTCGCCCGACTTGCGCGTCTGCCCAGCGTGCGCGGCGGCTCCGACTTCCCAGGCGCGGCGCAACAGCGGCAGCTGTTCCGGCGGCAGGTAATGGGCGGCGCGTTCAAGCTGGAGGACGTAGTCGGGTACGGCGGCAGCGGGGGCTGCGGCGACCTTGGCAGTGGGGCCTGGGTTCATGCCCGAAGCCTATTCCAGCGCGACGTTTACGGCAAATCCTGAATGCGAAACAGCCCGCACGGGGCGGGCTGTTCGGCGATCCAGCAATGACGTTGATCGATGCGATCAATCGTCGTTCTTGGACATGTCTTCGTCGGCGACCACTTCGGCGGCGGCCCACTCCAGCGCTTCGCGCTCGGCGCGCTCACGCTCGGCCTTCTCGACTTCGTCGATCAGCGCGTTGTCGATCTTGCGGGCGGCGATTTCGCGCAGCGCCAGCACGGTCGGCTTGTCCTCGGTCTCGCTGTTGTCCAGCGTGGCCTGCACGCCGTTGGCGAGCTGGCGGGCACGCTTGGAAGCCATCATGACCAGTTCGAAACGGTTGTTAACGACTTCCAGGCAATCTTCTACGGTGATGCGGGCCATACGGGCTCCCGGCGACCGGTCGGCCGCTCAGTCGAATGAGGGAAAGGGGACGGAGTGTACTGGCAGGGGCTGGACAAAATCAAGCCAACCCTCACCCGATTCTTTTGGAATCAGTCAGTTGCGCCCGAATCAGGGGTCAACAGGGCCTGGATCAGGCCGGCGTGGCGGACCTTCTGGGCCTCCCGGCGCAGGCGGCTGGCGGTGAAGATGGCGCACAGCTCGTCCACGGCGGTGTCGAACACCTCGTTGACGATGACGTAGTCGAACTCGTTGAAGTGCAGCATCTCGTCACGGGCCGCGCCCAGGCGCTGGGCGATGACCGCCTCGCTGTCCTGGCCGCGCTTGCGCATGCGGTCCTGCAGGGCCTGCTTGGACGGCGGCAGGATGAACACGGTGACCGTGCCCGGCACCAGCTGGCGCACCTGCTGCGCGCCCTGCCAGTCGATCTCCAGCAGCACGTCCTGGCCGGCGGCCAGCTGCGGTTCAACTGATTGGCGGGCGGTGCCCTTCCAGTCGCCATGCACCCAGGCATGCTCGAAGAAGTCGCCGGCGGCGATCATTTCCTCGAACCTTTCCGCAGAGACGAAATGGTAGTGCTGGCCGTTCACTTCACCCGGGCGCATCGCACGCGAGGTGAAGGAGATCGACAGGGCGATCTGCGGGTCACGCGCCAGGGTGGCATTGACGATGCTGCTCTTGCCGGCACCGGACGGGGCGGCAACGATGTACAGCGTGCCGCGCGCAACGGCCTCCGACGGCTTCGACGGTGCGCTCATGCGGGGGATCCAACGGGTTGATTTCGCAAAATTTTTCCTCGATGTTCCAGATCCGGCGCGGAGGATCGCGCCAGGACGGCGGGGGCTGCGCGGAACATCCTGGAACCAGGCCCGGCAGACGCTTTCCCCGGGGTGCGGGCACGCAACTTTACCAGAGCCGCCCCGTTGCGCGCCCGCCCGGCAGGCGCCGGGCCTTGTGCCACATGGGCGTGCGGGGGCCTGTGCTATAACCGGGCCGTACCCAACGACAGCCCGGAGGCCTGCGCCTCCCCGCCATCCCAGGAGAACGGCATGCCATCGATGAGCCGCCGCCAGTTCCTGAAAGTGACCGGGACAACCCTGGTCGGCTCCAGTCTGGCACTGATGGGCTTCGCGCCCGGCATCGCGCTCGCGGAGGTCAGGCAGTACAAGCTGACCCGCGCGACCGAGACCCGCAACACCTGTACCTACTGTTCGGTGGCCTGCGGCATCCTGATGTACAGCCTCGGCGATGGCGCCAAGAACGCCGAGCCGAGCATCTTCCATATCGAAGGCGACCCTGACCATCCGGTCAACCGCGGCACGCTGTGCCCGAAGGGTGCCGGCCTGGCCGACATCATCCACAGCAAGTCGCGCCTGCTCTACCCCGAGTACCGCGCGCCCGGCTCGAACGAGTGGAAGCGGCTGAGCTGGGACGATGCACTGGACCGCATCGCACGGCTGATGAAGGAAGACCGCGATGCCAATTTCGTGCAGAAGAACGAGGCCGGGCAGACGGTCAACCGCTGGCTGACCACCGGCATGCTGGCAGCCTCGGCCACCAGCAATGAAACCGCGGTGCTGACCCACAAGGTCGTCCGCTCCCTTGGCATGTTGGCATTCGACAACCAGGCACGTGTCTGACACGGCCCGACGGTGGCAGGTCTTGCCCCGACGCTAGGCCGTGGTGCGATGACGAATCACTGGGTCGACATCAAGAATGCCGACCTGATCCTGATCATGGGTGGCAATGCCGCCGAGGCGCACCCGTGCGGGTTCAAATGGGTGACCGAGGCCAAGGCACACAACAAGGCCCGGCTGATCGTGGTCGATCCGCGCTTCAACCGCTCGGCCGCGGTGGCCGACGTGTACGCGCCGATCCGCACCGGTACCGACATCGTGTTCCTGGGCGGCCTGATCAACTACCTGTTGACCGAGGACCGCATCCAGCACGAGTACGTGCTGAACTACACCGACATGTCGTTCCTGGTGAAGGACGAGTTCGCCTTCAAGGACGGCCTGTATTCGGGCTACAACGAAGAAAAGCGCAGCTACGACCGTTCCAGCTGGGACTACGCCTACGGTGACGATGGCTTCGTGCGCAGCGACCCGACGCTGAAGGACCCGCGCTGCGTCTACAACCTGCTCAAGCAGCACTACGCGCGCTACACCGTGGAGATGGTCGAACGCATCTGCGGCACGCCGGCCGACAGCATCCGGCAGGTCTGGGAGATGATCGCGTCCACCGCCGGCAAGGACAAGGCGATGACCATCCTGTACGCGCTGGGCTGGACGCAGCACTCGGTGGGTGCGCAGAACGTGCGCGCCGGCACCATGGTGCAGTTGCTGCTGGGCAACATCGGCGTGGCCGGTGGTGGCATGAACGCGCTGCGCGGGCATTCCAACATCCAGGGCCTGACCGACATCGGCCTGATGTCCGACCTGCTGCCTGGCTACCTGACGCTGCCGAAGCAGGACGAGCAGGACTACGACGCCTACATCGCCAAGCGCACGCAGAAGCCCCTGCGCGCCAACCAGATGTCGTTCTGGCAGAACTACCCGAAGTTCCACGTCAGCCTGATGAAGTCGTGGTGGGGCGACGCTGCCACCGCCGACAACAACTGGTGCTTCGACCACCTGCCCAAGCTCGACAAGCCGTACGACATGCTGCAGGCGTACGAGCTGATGAACGAAGGCAAGATCCACGGCTACATCTGCCAGGGCTTCAATCCGCTGGCCTCGGCGCCGAACAAGCGCAAGCTGATCAGTGCGTTCTCCAAGCTGAAGTTCATGGTCAGCATGGACCCGCTGGAAACCGAGACCATCGCCTTCTGGCAGAACCACGGTGCGCTGAACGACGTCGACCCGAGCACGATCCAGACCGAAGTGTTCCGCCTGCCGACCACTTCCTTCGCCGAGGAGAACGGCGCGGTGGTGAACTCCTCGCGCTGGCTGCAGTGGCACTGGAAGGGGGCCAATCCGCCGGGCGAAGCGCGCAGCGACATCGAGATCATGTCCGAGCTGTTCCATCGCATCAAAGCGATGTACGAGAAGGACGGCGGTGCGTGGTGGGAGCCGGTGCGCGACCTGGCCTGGAAGTATTCCAACCCGGAACTGCCGACGCCGGAAGAACTGGCGATGGAATACAACGGCAAGGCGCTGGCCGACGTGTTCGATCCGAAGGACCCGACCAAACTGGTGCGCAAGGCCGGCGAGCAGCTGGCTGCGTTCGGCGACCTGCGCGACGACGGCAGCACCGCCTCTGGCTGCTGGATCTACATCGGTGCCTGGGGCCCGGCCGGCAACATGATGGCGCGGCGTGACAACAGCGACCCCACCGGCATCGGCAACACGCTGGGCTGGGCCTGGGCGTGGCCAGCCAACCGCCGCGTGATGTACAACCGCGCCTCGTGCGACGTGGCCGGCCAGCCCTTCGATCCGCGGCGCACGCTGCTGGCCTGGAACGGAAAGAACTGGGGCAGCGTGGACGTGCCGGACTTCAAGGCCGACGAAGACCCCGCCGGCGGCATGGGCCCGTTCATCATGAACCCGGAAGGCATCGCGCGCTTCTTCGCCAAGGCCGGCATGGCCGAAGGCCCGTTCCCGGAGCACTACGAGCCCTTCGATACTCCGCTGCGCAGCAACCCGCTCAGCCCGGGCCAGGCGCAGACGCTCAACAACCCGGCCGCGCGCGTGTTCGCCAGCGACCGTGCCCAGATCGGTTCGCCGGACGAGTTCCCGCACGTGGCCACTACCTACCGCCTGACCGAGCATTTCCACTTCTGGACCAAGCACGGCAAGCTCAACGCCATCATCCAGCCCGAACAGTTCGTCGAAATCGGTGCTGCACTGGCCGACGAGCTGGGCATCAACAACGGCAGCCGCGTGCGCGTGAGTTCCAAGCGCGGCCATATCGAAGCCGTTGCGATGGTGACCAAGCGCATCAAGGCCCTGCAGATCGATGGAAAGACCGTGCACCAGGTGGGCATTCCGATCCACTGGGGTTTCCTCGGTGCGGCCAAACCCGGCTACATCGCCAATACGCTGACCAACGCCATCGGTGACGGCAACTCGCAGACGCCCGAATCGAAGTGCATCCTGGTCAAGGTCGAGAAGGTGTAGGAGACACGCCATGTCACTGCAATCGCTGGACATCATCCGCCGCTCGGCCACCACCACGCCCTCGCCACAGGCGCGCAGCGCGCACACCGGCCAGGTCGCCAAGCTGATCGACGTGAGCAAATGCATCGGCTGCAAGGCCTGCCAGGTCGCGTGCATGGAGTGGAACGACCTGCGCGACGAAGTGGGCAGCTGCGTTGGCAGCTATGACAATCCGCCGGACCTCAGCGACCAGTCGTGGACGGTGATGAAGTTCCGCGAGTACGAGGACGAGAAGGGCAAGCTGGAGTGGCTGATCCGCAAGGAAGGCTGCATGCACTGCAGCGATCCGGGCTGCCTGAAGGCCTGCCCATCGCCCGGCGCGATCATCCAGTACGCCAACGGCATCGTCGACTTCCAGGAAGAAAACTGCATCGGCTGCGGTTACTGCGTGACCGGTTGCCCGTTCGACGTGCCGCGCATTTCCAAGAAGGACCACAAGGCCTATAAATGCACGCTGTGTTCGGACCGGGTGGCGGTGGGCCAGGAACCGGCCTGCGTGAAGACCTGCCCGACCGGCGCGATCACCTTCGGCAGCAAGCAGGCGATGACCGAGCATGCGGCCGGCCGTGTGGAAGACCTGAAATCGCGCGGCTACGAGAACGCCGGCCTGTACGACCCACAGGGCGTGGGTGGCACCCACGTGATGTACGTGCTGCAGCATGTGGACAAGCCCGAGCTGTACGCCGATCTGCCCAAGGACCCACGCATCAGCCCGATGGTGGAGGTCTGGAAGGGCGTGGCCAAGCCGCTGGGCGTGCTGGCGATCGCCGCCACCGCCTTCGCCGGCTTCCTGCATTACATCGGCATCGGCCGCAACACGGTCAATGACGAGGAAGAAGAGGAAGCCGAACACGAGGCGAAGCAGATCGAAGAGGAGCAGCGGCCATGAAGTACGCCCCGCACCCGCGCCAGATCATCCGCTACCGTGCGCCGACCCGCATCAATCACTGGATCGTGGCGATCTGCTTCGTGCTGACCGCGCTGTCCGGGTTGGCGTTGTTCCACCCTGCTCTGTTCCCGTTGACCCAGCTGTTCGGTGGTGGACCGTGGACGCGCATCCTGCACCCGTTCGTTGGCCTGGCCATGGTGGTGGGCTTTGCCTTGCTGGCCTTCCGCATGTGGCGCGATAACCTGCCGACCGCCGACGACCGCGCGTGGATGCGCGGCATGCGCGATGTACTGCGCAACGAGGATGAGAAGCTGCCGCCGGTGGGCCGTTTCAATGCCGGCCAGAAGCTGTTGTTCTGGGCCATCATCGGATGCCTGTCGGCGCTGCTGCTGACCGGCTTCGTGATCTGGCGGCAGTACTTCAGCCACTTCTTCCCGATCGGGGTGATCCGCTTCTCGGTACTTGCCCATGCGCTGTTCGGCTGGGTGCTGATCTGCGCCATCGTGGTGCACATCTATGCGGCGATCTGGATCAAGGGGTCGGTGCGGGCGATGACCCAGGGCAAGGTGACCTACGGGTGGGCGTACAAGCATCACCGGCAGTGGTTCCGGGACATCCTGCGCGGGCGCCGGGAAGAGGGGTAGCGGCAGGGCCTGCGGCCCTGCACCCGCAGAGGCAACGTCAACGTCAACGTCAACGTCAAAAGCTGGCTTCCTGAGGGCTGGCCGGGTGGGTCCGGTTGCGGGGGACGCCGTAAACCCGTCCTTGGGGGCTTGGCCGCGGCATCCATGCCGCGGACACCCCCGCAACCGGACCCACCCCGCCTTCGACAGTTTCCTGCGATCTGTCGGGACGGCGTTCTACGTTGCGATTGGTGGGTGTCGACCTTGGTCGACACGATGAACACGGGAACGACCGAAACCGACTTTTGTAGAGTCGAACCATGCTCGACTGCTCTGCCTCGAACACGCTGGACGCCAGCGCCGACAACGGCGAGGATGGAGGCTGGTTCTTCTGGCTGGCCCTGCATGGCGCAACGCATCCTTGAACCCGGTGAGATCGAGACGCTGGCCTCGCGCGATGTTCCGCGCATCATCCTGCCCGATGTCGCTTCCCTGTTCGCCGAGCGCGCGACGCGCCTGCGCAGCCTGGCTGCGCACAGTGCCATCGGCGGTTACCTGCAGCTGCTGGCGGCGTTGGCAGATGCACAGCAGGCACTGCTGGACGAACTGACACCACAGCAACGCGAAGCGCTGCAATCGCAGGCACGTGCGCAGCAGTCGAGTGCGGCGGCCGGTGCCGGCATGCCGTTGCGGCCGGCCAACACGCTTCACCTGGATGGACGCTGGCGCGACTGGCTGCGCACGCTGTGCCAGCACTGTGCCGACGAGGCCGGGCTGCCGGCGGAAACCCGCCAGGAGTTGCAGCGCGTCGCCGCGGCCGACGATGCCTGGCTGGAGGCGCAGGCCCATGCCGTGCTGGAGCGTGATGATGCGCCGTCGGTGGACGCGGTCGCGGCGCTGCTGGTGATGAACGCACTGCAGGTCTACTGGGCGGTGCTGGCGGACAGCTTCCGCTCCACCGACCTGAAACCGCTGGCCGATGCACCCGGCCTGTGCCCGTTGTGCGGCTCGCTACCGGTGGTCAGCGTGGTGCAGGCACGCCCACCCTATGCGTCCTACCGTTACCTGTCGTGCTCGCTGTGCGCGTGCCAGTGGCACTACGTGCGCGTGCAGTGCAGCCAGTGTGGCACCGCCGGCAAGGACATCGCCTACCGCGCCCTGGCCGATGTGGATGGCGACAGCGGCGAGGCCGTGCGCGAGAGCGCGGTCCGTGCCGAGACCTGCGACCACTGCCACAGCTACCGCAAGATCCTGTACCTGGAAAAGGATCCCTCACTGGAACCGGTCGCCGATGACCTCGGCACGTTGGCGCTGGACCTGCTGCTGGGCGAAGAAGGTTATGCGCGCGCCAGCCAGAATCCGCTGCTGTGGCAATCCGACGGCGAGTGAGGCGATGACAGCCACGCCCTCCACCCCGGCATCGGTATCCGCCCTGCCCTCGCTGGACCGGTTGCTGCGCCTGCCTGCCCTGGCAGCACTGATCGAGGGCCACGGCCATAGTCGTATCACCCGGCTGCTGCGTTCGCACCTGCAGGTGCTGCGCGACCGTATCAGCGCCGGCCAGCTTTCGGCCGCGCAGCTGCAGGAAGCGGTTGGC
Source organism: Stenotrophomonas geniculata (assembly GCF_034508895.1). Classification (NCBI taxonomy): domain Bacteria; kingdom Pseudomonadati; phylum Pseudomonadota; class Gammaproteobacteria; order Lysobacterales; family Lysobacteraceae; genus Stenotrophomonas; species Stenotrophomonas geniculata. Next base: position 2,773,342 of record NZ_CP140571.1, on the reverse strand, counting down.
GGTCCGGCGCTGGTCGCGGCGATCGAGTCCGCACTGGCGGCCGATGCACGGCTGGATCTGCAGCCGATGTTCAATCTGACCGGCACCGTACTGCACACCAATCTCGGGCGCGCATTGCTGCCCGATGCCGCCGTGCACGCGGTCAGCCGCGCGATGACCGCGCCGGTGGATCTGGAGTTCGACGTCATCCGTGGTCGTCGCGGCGACCGCGATGCACGGGTGCAGGCATTGATCTGCGAACTGACCGGCGCTGAAGCCGCCACCGTGGTCAACAACAATGCGGCGGCGGTCCTGCTGCTGCTCAACAGCCTGGCCAACCGCCGCGACGTGGTGGTGTCGCGCGGCGAACTGGTGGAGATCGGTGGTGCCTTCCGCATTCCCGACGTGATGCGCAGCGCCGGTGCCCGGCTGCTGGAAGTGGGTACCACCAACCGCACCCATCCGGCTGACTTCGCCAACGCCATCGGCGCGCGCACCGCACTGCTGATGGAGGTGCACGCCAGCAACTACGCGATCACCGGCTTCACCGCCAAGGTCGACACCGCGGCGATGGCGGCAATCGCGCACGAACATGGCCTGCCGCTGGTGGTGGACCTGGGCAGTGGCAGCCTGTGCGATCTGGCCACGTTCGGCCTACCGCACGAGCCCACTGTGCAGGAAACGCTGGCAGCCGGCGCCGATCTGGTTTCGTTCAGTGGCGACAAGCTGCTGGGTGGGCCTCAGGCCGGCATCATCGCCGGCCGCGCCGACCTGATCGCGCGGATCAACCGCAACCCGCTCAAGCGCGCGCTGCGCATGGACAAGATGGGCCTGGCTGCGCTGGAAGCGGTGCTGGCCCTGTACCGCGAACCGGAGCTGCTGGCACAGCGCCTGCCGACCCTGCGCACGCTGTCGCGCACGCAGGACGACATCGATGCGCAGGCCCAGCGCCTGCTGCAGCCGATGCGTGCCTCGCTGGCGGCGGACTACACCCTCGAGCCTGCTTCGATGCACAGCCAGATCGGCAGCGGCGCGCAGCCACAGGCGCAGCTTGCCAGCGCCGGACTGCGCATTGCCAGCGCACGCCGTGGCGGACTGGATCGCCTGGCCAAGCGCTTGCGTCAGCTACCGCGCCCGGTGCTGGGCCGCATTGCCGATGACGCGTTGTGGCTGGACCTGCGCTGCCTGGAACCCGGGGACGAAGCGGCCTTCCTCGCCCAATGGAGCGCGCTGCAGGCATGATCGTCGGCACCGCCGGGCATATCGACCATGGCAAAACAAGCCTGGTACGCGCACTGACCGGCATCGAAACCGATCGCCTGCAGGAAGAGCGTACGCGCGGCATATCGATCGAACTGGGCTACGCCTATGTCCCGGTGGAAAGCAGGGACGTCGAAGGCTCGGCCGCGACGCTGGGCTTCGTCGACGTTCCGGGCCATGAGCGCTTCGTGCACACGATGGTGGCCGGCGCCACGGGTATCGATGTCGCCCTGCTGGTGATCGCTGCCGACGACGGCGTGATGCCACAGACCCGCGAGCATCTGGCCATCCTGCAACTGCTGGGCGTCGACCGCGGTGCGGTGGCGCTGACCAAGATCGACCGTGTGGATGTAGCGCGCATCGCCCGGGTCGAGATCGAGATCGCTGCGCTGCTGGCCGGAACGCCGCTACAGGATTCCCCTGTATTCGCCTGCAACAGCACCTCAGCCGATGATGCCGGCATCAGTGCACTGCGTACCCAGCTGCACGCGTGGGCGGCGGACGACGCCAGCGCGCGCCAGGCCGCACTGCGCAGCGAACTGTTCCGCATGCCGGTGGACCGCGTGTTCTCGCTGGCCGGCCACGGCACGCTGGTGACCGGCGCGGTACATGGCGGCATCGCCTTGGTGGGTGAGCATCTGCAGCTGATGCCGGCCGCCACTGAAGTGCGCATACGCAGCATCCACGCGCAGAACCAGGCCAGCGACCACGCGATGGCCGGGCAGCGCTGCGCGTTGAACCTGGCAGCCATCGCTCGTGACGACATCCGCCGTGGCGACTGGATCGCCGACCCGCGCGCACTGCTGCCCACCACCCGCGTTGATGTGCGCCTGCGGCTGTCCGCGTTGGCCGCGCCATTGCGCGACTGGGCGCCGCTGCATATCCACTGGGGCACGATGCACCGGCAGGCCCATGTGGTGCTGCTGGAGGACGACGATCACGGCAATGGGCAGTTGGTGCAACTGGTGTTCGATGCGCCGGTCTGTGCGATGTGTGGCGATCGCTTCATTGCCCGCGACTCGGCGGCAACCCGTACGCTGGGCGGCGGTGTCGTACTCGATCCGGATCCGCCACAGCGGCGGCGGCGCAGCCCTGCACGCCTGGCGTGGCTGGTGGCGCTGGAACAGCTGGCCACCAGCGCAGATGTTGGCCCGCTGCTTCAGCAGGCGGCCACCGGAATTCCATTGGCCGCACTGCAGCGCTACTGCCGGCGCGCCGCCGACCGGATCGATCTTCCTGCAGGCGCACAGCGCATCGCCACCCGCGACGACACGGTGGTCGTCCTCGCTGCGCACTGGCAGGTGCTACGCGAACAGGTAATCGCCTCACTGCGTGGCTGGCATGAACGACGCCCTGACGAACCCGGTGTCGACAGCGGGCGCCTGCAACGCAGCACCCTGCCTGCACTGGCAACGAGCCTGTGGAACGCGCTTCTCCAGGACCTGCTGGACGACGGCAGCGTGCAGCGCGTGGGCGCCTGGTGGCGCCTGCCCGGCCATGACCATGCGCCACCGGAACGCGAGCGTCTGCTGCTGGAACGCGTGCTGCCGCAACTGCACGCCGGTGGCTTCGATCCGCCGTGGGTGCGCACCCTGGCCGCCGACATCGGCCTGGCCGAAGACGAGGTCCGCGCCGTCCTGCGCCGCGCCACCACACGTGGCGAACTGTTCCAGGTGGTACCGGACCTGTTCTATGCACCGGCCCGCATTGCCGAGCTGGCCGCGATCGTCGCGCAGCTGTCGCAGGCCAGCGGCGCGGTGGATGCGGCCGCTTTCCGCGATGCCATCGGCCTGGGCCGCAAGCGCAGCATCCAGATCTTGGAGTTCTTCAATCGCGTTGGCTACACTCGACGCGTCGGTGACCAGCATCGGCCGCGTGGCGACCTGCAGTGGAACGCAGCCCGCGACTGAGCCCACCGCTACCGCCGTACTTTCGGAAGGCATGCGCATCCGGGCATGCGGCTGGGCTTCAAACCCAGTAGGGGGCGTCGATCGTTCCCTGGTAGGTTCGACTCCTGCTGCCTTCCGCCATTCGTGTTTCCGCAGGAGATGTCGGCATGGCCACGCACGCGCAGTCCCCCGCCCCTTCAACGGCCGATGCCCCACAACGACTGACCTCTCTCGCGCATGGCGGCGGCTGCGGCTGCAAGATCGCGCCGGGCGTGCTGTCCGAACTGCTGCGCGGCGTGCCGGCGCTTCCGGCACCGGCTGAGCTGCTGGTTGGTCGCGAGACCAGCGACGACGCCGCGGTATACCGCCTTGATGACCGCCAGGCGATCGTCGCCACCACCGATTTCTTCATGCCGATTGTCGACGACCCGTTCGACTTCGGCCGCATCGCCGCCACCAACGCGCTGTCGGACCTGTATGCGATGGGCGCGCGCCCGCTGTTCGCACTAGCCATCGTCGGCATGCCGATCAACAGCCTGCCGCAGGACACCATCCGCGGCATCCTGCAGGGCGGCGAACGTGCCTGCGCCGATGCCGGCATCGTGGTGGCCGGTGGCCACAGCATCGATTCGGTGGAACCCATCTATGGCCTTGCCGCGATCGGCGTGCTCGATCCGCAACGCCTCAAGCGCAATGCCGATGCCCACGCCGGCGATGTACTGGTGCTGGGCAAGCCGTTGGGCGTGGGCGTGTATTCGTCAGCTCTGAAAAAAGAAGCGCTGGATGCCGACGGCTACCGGCAGATGATCGCGTCGACCACCCGACTTAACACCGTGGGCGTGCCGCTGGCCGCGCTGGACGGCGTGCATGCCATGACCGACGTCACCGGCTTCGGCCTGCTCGGCCACCTGCTGGAAGTGTGCCGTGCCAGTGGCGTGGCCGCCGAGGTGGACAGTGCACAGGTGCCGCTGCTGCCACAGGCGCTGGAGCTGCTGCAGCGTGGCTGCGTGACCGGCGCCTCCCACCGCAACTGGACTTCCTATGGCACCGAGGTGCGCTTCGCCGAGGGGTTGCCAGCACATTGGCAGCCGCTGCTGACCGACCCGCAGACCAGCGGTGGCCTGCTGGTGTCTTGCGCCCCGGAAGCGGTGGACGCGGTGCTGGCCTGTTTCCACGACGCAGGGTTCGTCCAGGCAGCCGTGATCGGCCGCTTGAGCGCTGGAACACCGGGCGTCAGCGTGCGCTGATGCGCGGAAACGACAAGGGCGCCCGAAGGCGCCCTTGTCGTTTCGCCGGGTGCAGCATCACTCGATGTTCTGCACCTGTTCGCGGATCTGGTCGATCAGCACCTTCAGTTCCACCGCCGCATTGGACGTGCGGCTGTCCACCGACTTCGAGCCCAGCGTATTGGCTTCGCGGTTGAACTCCTGCAGCAGGAAGTCCAGGCGGCGGCCGACCGGCTCACGCTGCTTGAGCACGCGGCGGATCTCGACGATGTGGCTGCCAAGACGGTCCAGCTCTTCATCCACGTCCAGCTTCTGCAGCCACAGCACCAGTTCCTGCTCAGCGCGGCCGGGATCGACCGGGTGCGGCAGGTCGGCCAGGCGTGCGGCCAGCTTGGCACGCTGGCCGTCGCGAATGGCCGGAATCAGCGTGCGGACTTCGGTGGCGATGCGTTCGATGCCGTCCACGCGCTCGCTGATGGCCGCGGACAACTTGCCGCCTTCACGCTCGCGGGCCTCGACGAAGCCGTCCAGCACCTGGTCCAGCAGGGCCAGTGCCTCGACCTGCAGGGCGGCGGCATCGGTGGCCTCGCCACGGGTCACGCCCGGCAGCTGCAGCAGGTCGGTGAAGCTGACCTGCAGGTTGGGGAAATCGGAGGTCAGGCGGTGGGCCAGGCGGCCCAGCTGGCCCAGCAGGGCCTCGTCCACCTGCAGGTTGGCCGCCGCTTCCGGCGCGCGCAGGCGCATCACCAGATCCAGCTTGCCACGGCTCAGGCGTGCGGCGATGCGCTCGCGCAGCTGCGGTTCGAGCGCCCGCAGTTCCTCGGGCAGGCGGGTGCCGACCTCCAGGAAGCGGTGGTTGACCGAGCGCAGCTCGCAGCCCAGCGTGCCCCACGGGGTGACCCGCTCGCCGCCGGCATAGGCGGTCATGCTTCGAATCATGGATTGTGTCCGGTGCGTGCAAAGGGGGAATGGTACCCTAGCGCCCTCACCAGAGCCCCCTTGCCCGCCCCGTGAAGGCCGCGGGCGTGGCGGCGTACTCCCTCGCCATTACGGAACCCGCACCATGTCCGATTCCCGCCCCAGCGGCCGCCAGCCCGACCAGCTCCGCCCGGTCGTCATCCAACGCGGCTTCACCCGCCACGCCGAAGGTTCGGTCCTGGTGTGCTTCGGTGAAACCCGCGTGCTGTGCACCGCCAGCGTCGAGAGCCGCGTGCCGGGCTTCCTGCGCGGCAAGGGCGAAGGCTGGGTCACCGCCGAGTACGGCATGCTGCCGCGCGCCACCCACACCCGTAGTGACCGTGAAGCGGCCCGCGGCAAGCAGGGCGGCCGCACGCTGGAGATCCAGCGCCTGATCGGCCGCAGCCTGCGCGCGTGCGTGGACCGCAACGCGCTGGGCGAGCGCACCATCACCCTCGACTGCGACGTGCTGCAGGCCGACGGTGGCACCCGCACCGCCGCCATCACCGGCGCCTACGTGGCCCTGGTCGATGCGGTGAACGTGCTGATGAAGCGCGGCGACATCAAGCGCAACCCGATCCTGGGCGCAGTGGCCGCCGTGTCGGTGGGCGTCTACCGCGGCACCCCGGTGCTGGACCTGGACTACGCCGAAGACAGCGACTGCGACACCGACATGAACGTGGTGATGAACGACGGTGGCGGCTTCATCGAGCTGCAGGGCACCGCCGAAGGCCATGCCTTCCGTCGCGACGAGCTGGACGCGCTGCTGGGCCTGGCCGAAAAGGGCGTGCGCGAGCTGCTGGCCGCGCAGCAGGCAGCGCTGTCGGCATGAACCGGCGCCTTGCCCTGACCACCCTGGTGGTGGCCGATTACGACGAAGCCATCGCCTGGTACACCGGCAAGCTCGGCTTCGCACTGTTGGAGGACATCGACCAGGGCCACAAGCGCTGGGTGGTGGTCGGCCCGACCGATGGCAGTGCCGCCGCGCTGCTGCTGGCCCGTGCCAGCAATGAGGAGCAGCGCAGCCGCATCGGCAACCAGACCGGTGGCCGGGTCGCCTTCTTCCTCAACACCGATGACTTCCACCGCGACCACGCGGCGATGCTGGCCGCCGGCGTCGAGTTCCTGGAAGCGCCGCGCGAAGAACCCTATGCAACGGTCGCGGTGTTCCGCGATCTGTATGGCAACACCTGGGACCTGCTGGAGCCCCGTCAATGAAGAAACTGGTACTGGCCAGCCACAACGCCGGCAAGCTGGTGGAGATGCAGGAGATCCTCGCCGACCTGCCGCTGCAGATCACCTCGGCCGCTGAGCTGGGCCTGGGTGACGTGGAAGAGACCGGCCTGACCTTCGTCGAGAACGCGCTGCTGAAGGCGCGCGCCGCCTGCGAAGCAACCGGCCTGCCGGCGCTGGCCGATGATTCGGGCCTGATCGTCGATGCCCTCGGCGGTGCGCCGGGCCTGTACAGCGCGCGCTATGCCGGTCACCCGACCAACGCCGCGGCCAACAACGCCAAGCTGCTGGACGCGATGGCCGATGTTCCCGACGGCCAGCGCAGCGCCCGCTTCTATGCGGTGATCGTGCTGCTGCGCCACGCCACCGACCCGCAGCCGCTGATCTGCGAAGGCCGCTGGGAGGGCCAGATCATCCGCGAGCTGCGCGGCACGAATGGTTTCGGCTACAACCCGGTGTTCCTGGACACCACCCACGGCCTGACCGCCGCGGAAATGGAGCCGGCGCTGAAGAACGCCATCAGCCACCGCGCCCTCGCCCTGCAGCAGCTCAAGCAACAGCTGGCGACGCTGTACTGACGCCACCCGATCGAACCAGGGAAGCCGGCCAGCGGCCGGCACTACCGAAGAAGCCCATGCCGCACGCCCACGACCACTGCAACCACCTGCCCGGCGAAGCCTGCTCCGCTGACCACGACAGCCCGCCGCGGCTGGTGCCGCCACCGCTGTCGCTGTACGTGCACCTGCCGTGGTGCGTGCGCAAGTGCCCGTACTGCGATTTCAATTCGCACCAGGCCAAGGGCGAACTGCCGTTCGATGCCTACATCGACGCGCTGCTGCGTGATCTGGACCAGGACCTGCCACTGGTCTGGGGCCGGGTGGTGCACAGCGTGTTCTTCGGTGGTGGTACGCCCAGCCTGTTCCCGCCGGAAGCGATCGACCGCTTCCTTCAGCAGGCCAGCGCGCGCCTGCGTTTCGCGCCCAATGCCGAGATCACCCTGGAGACCAACCCGGGCACCGCCGAGCACGGTCGCTTCGACCGCTATCGCGCGGCCGGCGTGAACCGCCTCAGCTTCGGCATCCAGAGTTTTGACGACGCGATGCTCAAGCGCCTGGGCCGTATCCACGACAGTGGCGAAGCCGAGCGCGCGGTGAAAATGGCGCAGGACGCGGGCTACGACAACTTCAACATCGACCTGATGTACGCGCTGCCGGAACAGACCCTGGCCGGCGCCGAGGCCGATCTGGAACGCGCGTTCGCGCTGCAGCCGGCGCACATCTCGCACTACCAGCTGACCCTGGAACCGAACACGGTGTTCTTCGCGCGGCCGCCGCAGGGCATTCCCGATGAGGACAACGCCTGGGACATGCAGGAACACTGCCAGGCACTGCTGGCGCAGGCCGGTTTCGGCCAGTACGAAGTCAGCGCCTATGCGCGCCCCGGCCGGCAGAGCGCACACAACCTGAACTACTGGCGCTTCGGCGATTACCTGGGCATCGGTGCCGGTGCGCACGGCAAGATCAGTTCAGGCGCCGAAGAACACGTGCTGCGCCGCTGGAAGCTGAAGCATCCGCAGGCCTACCTGGACAGCGCGGGTACCCCGGCCTCGTTCGGTGGTGACGACGTGATCGCGCCCGAGCGCCTGCCGTTCGAGTACATGCTGAATCTGCTGCGCCTGCACGAAGGTTTCGGCCTGCGCGATTTCGAGTCGCGCACCGGCCTGCCGCGCAGCGTACTGGATGCCCCCCTGGCCGAGGCCGTGCAGCGCGGCTGGCTGGACGTGACGGATGGCCATGTGCAGCCGACCGAGCTGGGCCGCCGCTTCACCAACGATGTGGTGAGCCTGTTCCTGGAAGATTGATCTCGCGTGACAGAGGGCCATGCCTGGCGAACGGAAGGCACATCCACCCTAAAGTAGCGCCGACAGCAGCCGACACGGTAGATTCACCAGATCGATCCGCGGGAATCCGGGTACCGCCTGCCGATGTCAGCCGTCTTTTCCATCACTCCTGCCGACAAGAACCGACTGGCCGCCAGCGACCTGCCACCGCGGGTACGTGAGCTGTTGGGCGCGCTGATCGGCCTGTGCCGGCAGACGCTGGCCGCGCCCCTGATCCTGACGGTGGAGGCGCTGGAGCAGAATCTGCTTCACGACGCCGACCGCGCACGCAATCCGCAGCAGCAGGCCGAGCTGATGGCCCAGCGTGGGCAGCTGCATGCGTTCTCCGGCCACTTCGCCGACCGTATGCTCGACGCCGTGGCCGATGCCCTCGCACGGCTGCGCGAACCGGCCAGCGGTGTCAGCACCAGTGCTACGCCTCCAGCGCTGCCGGGCATGCTCGGGCTGTCGCTGGTCGATGAGCATGAAGTGGATCGCGACCTGCTGCTGACCGAGATGGTGCGGCGCGAGACGCTGCGTTCAACCAACACACTGAACCTGCTGGGCCAACGCCTGGGCGTACTGGCGGCGGCGCCGGCCTTCGAGGCCGACACCCTGCCACTGGCACCGCAGGCACTGTGCGCGATGGTGCGCCGGATTGCCGAACAGGACGCGCTGAGCGTCGAGGTACAGCTGGCGCTGTATCGCAGTTTCGAACGGCAGGTGCTGGAACGGCTGGGCGATATCCTTGACCGTGCCAATGCCCTGCTGGCCCAGTCCGGCGTACTGCCGGGGCTGGTCTACACCCCCTACCTGGCACGCTCGTCGAGCACGCGGCGGATCATCACCCAGTCGGTGGGTGGCGGCCGCACCACGCAGCCGGCCAAGCGCGCCGCAGCCCCGCTGACCGGCTGGAACGGTTCGGCACCGGCCGGCTCCTGGTCCAGCCTGGTACAGGACGCCTTCCACGGGGGCGGCGCAGCCGGCCCCGCCACGCCGGGCGTAACCACGTCCACCGGCGGTGCATTGCATGAACTGCTGCAGCAGGCACGGCATGCCAGCCCTGCCCCTGCGGACAGCGGCGCAGTGCCCAGCGCGGCAGTCGACGCAGTCCTCGCGCGCCTGCAGGCCCAGTCCAGTGCCGCAACCGGAGTGGCCGACCTGCAGGCTGCCGTGGTCGCGCAGCTGCGCAGCGAGCATGGTGCGCAGGCCCAGCTGGGCAGTCACGACCGTGACAACCTCGACCTGCTGCGCATGCTGATGCAGCAGGTGCAACAGCAGCAGCGTCCCGATCCGGTGCCGGCCGCCCTGCTGGCGCGCCTGCAGGTGCCCCTGGCACGCGCGGCCATGGCCGACCCGGGCTTCTTCGTGCGCGACGAACACCCCGCGCGTGAGCTGCTCAACCAGATCGCCGAAGTCGGCGCCAACTGGCTGGGCGATGACGACGTGGACCCACAGCTGCTGCAGCGCATGGCGCAAAGCGTGCAGGGCCTGCTGGGGCAGGATGCACGTGCGCCGGAGGCCTTTGCCGCCGCCAACGAAGACGTGCAGCAGCACCAGCGCGCGGCGGCCCATCGTGCCGAACTGGCCGAGCGCCGCCATGTGGAAGCCGCGCGCGGCAAGGAACGATTGGAACTGGCCCGTCGCCAGGCCACCGCGCAGATCGACCAGTGCTGCGACACGCAGTCGCCGCCGCGCTTCGTGCAGACCCTGCTGCGCCAGGCCTGGGCCGATGCACTGACCCTCACCCGCCTGCGCCATGGCGACGATTCGCCACAGTGGCAGGAGCGCCTGCAACAGACCGAGCGCATCGCTGCCATCACCGCACAGGCCATCGACGCCCCTGGCGGCACCGATACCGCGCTGGCAGCGGAGGTGGAAGCCGCACTGCTGCAGGTCGGCTACCACGCCGAGGAAGCCGCCGCTGTCGCGCGCAGGCTGGCCACGCCCGGCGGCGAGGATGAAAGCACCTCGCGTACCGAGCTCAGCGCACGCCTGAAGGCACGTGCGCGCCTGGGCGAGCACGCCGGCACGAACAGTGGCACCGCACCTGCCACACCGCGCAGCAGTACTGAAGAAGCGGCCTACCAGCAGCTGTCCACGCTGCCGTTCGGCAGCTGGTTCGACATCGACACGGGCGATGGCACGCTGCGCCGCCAGCGCCTGTCCTGGTACAGCCTGCTGACCGGCCATGCGTTGTTCGTCAATGCGCGCGGGCAGAAGATCACCGATACCGACCTGGATACGCTGGCGCGGCAGATCAGTGCCGGGCGCGCGCAGCTGGTCACCGAAGACAAGGGCCGGCTGGTCGACCGCGCCTGGGAAGCCAGCCTCGGTGCGCTGCGTGCACTGGCCACGGGCCGCGCACAGGAGACCCCCGCATGAAAGCCGTACCGCCGCAGGACACCCGCCGCGCGCCGCGCCGCCAGGTCTCGGACCTGGTGCCGGTCACCGACCAGATGCGCGAGTGCGTGGTCGGGCGCCTCGGCAATGTCTCCGAAACCGGCATGCTGATGCTGGCCAGCGTGCCGCTGCGCGAGGATGCGCTGTACCAGCTGCGCTTCCCGTTGCCACTGGGTGATGGCCGCCAGCAGGCCATCGACGTGGGCGTGCATCTGCTATGGAGCGAGCCCGCGCACGTACCCGGGCAAAGCTGGACCGGCTTCCGCTTCCTCACCCTGTCACGCGAGCATCGGCAGCTGCTGCGGCAGTGGGTGGGCGAGGACAGCGACGAGGGACCGGTTTCGACGGCCTGAGTGCCGGTTCCGGCACAGCGGTTTTTCGCGGTATGCGGCAGAATCTAGGGCCGTTTTCCGTGTCGAGCCACCGCAATGATCCAGCAAGACCCCGGCGCCCTGTATTCCGACCACCTGGCCGTGCTGTGCCGACGTGCCGAACAGGCGCTGGCCCGCGGTGGCTTCGATCACCTGGTGGTGCCCAGCGGCACCCTGCACTACCAGGTGTTCGACGACCGCGACTACCCGTATGCGGTCAATCCGCAGTTCAAGGCCTGGCTGCCGCTGACCCGCGTGCCCAACAGCTGGATCGTGTTCACCCCGGGCAAGCGCCCGGCCGTGATCTTCCACCAGCCCTTCGACTACTGGCACGTGGTGCCGGACGCGCCCAGCGGCTGGTGGGTGGAGCACTTCGACATCCACATCATCCGCAAGCCCGAAGAGGCGCTGGCCCTGCTGCCGGCCGACCCGGCGCGCTGCGCGATCCTCGGCGAACCGCAGAGCGCGCTGGGCAACTACGCGCCGAACAACCCGGCGCCGGTGGTGAATTACCTGGAATGGCACCGCGGCAGCAAGACGCCGTATGAGATCGCGCTGATGCGTCAGGCGCAGGTGCTGGGCGTGCGTGGCCACCGTGCCGCCGAAGCCGCGTTCCGCAACGGCGCCGACGAGTTCAGCATCCACATGGCCTATTGCCAGGCCGTCGGCCAGGACGCCAACGAGCTGCCGTACGGCAACATCGTGGCCCTGAACGAGCACGCTGCGGTGCTGCACTACACCGAGCTGGGCCGCAAGGCGCCGCAGCCGCTGCGCAGCTTCCTGATCGATGCCGGTGCCAGCGCCTACGGCTACGCCAGCGACATCACCCGCACCTACGCCGCGCAGGGCCACGACGAGTTTGCTGCGATGATCGCCGCCGTCGACGCCGCCCAGCAGCAGATGTGCGCGGCGGTGCGCCCGGGCTTCGACTACAAGCAGCTGCACGTGGACGCGCATCTTTCGCTGATGGGCGTGCTGAAGGACTTCGGCGTGATCAAGGTATCGCCGCAGACCGCGCTGGAGACCGGCGTCAGCGCCGCGTTCTTCCCGCACGGCATCGGCCACCTGATCGGCCTGCAGGTGCACGACGTGGCGGGTTTCGCGGCCAGCGACGAAGGCGGCCGCATCGAGCGCCCGGCCGGCCACCCTTACCTGCGCCTGACCCGCGTGCTGGAACCGGGCATGGTGGTGACCATCGAACCGGGCCTGTACTTCATCGACATGCTGTTGAACGAAGTGAAGGACGCCGGCCATGGCGACGCGATCAACTGGGAGCGCGTGGACTTCTTCCGCCCGTATGGCGGCATCCGCATCGAAGACGAAGTGCTGTGCACTGATGGCGAGGCGGACAACCTGACGCGGCCGGAGTTTGCGGCGGCCAACGGCTGAGCCCCTCGTGGTTGCCCGTTGAATCAAAAGCCGCGCTTGGCCGGGCGGGGTGGGTTTGCAGGACACGCCGTAAACCCATCCATGGGGGCTCGATGGCGCCATCCATGGCGCCAACGGTCCTGCAAACCCACCCCGCCCAGCCTTTGACAGTTTCCTGCCGCGTCCAACCACGGAAAAGAAAAAAGAAAAGCAGAAGCGGGTCGCTCGCTGCGCTCGCTCTGTGTCGACCAGGGTCGACACCTACCAATCGTCGTTCGTTCCAACAACCGCAATTGCCAGTAGATCCACGCCATGCGTGGATGATTCATTCGATGTCTGATAGATGTGCCGACCAACGGTCGGCACCCACCAACAGCCCCGTGAACCTGTCGAAGGCGGGGTACTGTGGGTTTGCGGGGTGTGAGCCGCATGGATGCGGCGACCAAGCCTCCACGGACGGATTCACGGCGTCCCCGCAAACCCACAGTGCCCCGCCATCCCACGGCTAGCCCGCTGTTGCTGTTGCTCCAGCTGTTGCGTCTGCGGGTGCAGGGCTGCAAGCCCTGCAGAGCCCCCCTTTACCCCGCCATCACCGCTTCGATCTCGTCGGCGCTGCGCGCCAGGCCTTCGGTCAGCACACGATGTCCGTCATCGGTAATGAGCACGTCGTCCTCGGTACGGATGCCGATGCCGCGCCAGCGCGGCTCCACCGTCGTGTCGTCCACGCCGATGTACAGCCCCGGCTCGATGGTGAACGCCATGCCCGGCTCCAGCAGGCGTGAATCACCGGCGAGGCGGTAATCGCCTACATCGTGCACGTCCAATCCGATCCAGTGCCCGGTCTTGTGCCGGTAGAAACGCTGGTACAGGCCCTCGGACAGGTTCTTTTCCAGCGTGCCCTTCAACAGGCCCAGCCGCAGCAGGCCTTCGGTCAGGGTCTGTACCGCCGCCAGGTGGCCAGCCTCATACGGCACGCCCGGCTTGGCCTGGGCCAACGCAGCGGCCTGCGCATCGCCGACCAGGTCGTGCAGTGCACGCTGCTCGGCATTGAAGCGGCCATTCACCGGGAAGGTGCGGGTGATGTCGCTGGCGTAGCCGCGGTATTCGGCACCGGCATCGATCAGCACCAGCTCACCATCGCGCGAACGCGCGTTGTTGTCGCGGTAATGCAGGATGCAGCCGTTGCGGCCGGCGCCGACGATGCTGCAGTACGCCGGCACGGCATCGTTGGCGCGGAACACACGCTCCAGCTCGGCCTGCAGTTCGTATTCGTGGATACCCGCCTTGGCCACCTGCATCGCAGCCAGATGCGCACGCACGCTGATCTGCGCGGCGTGGTGCATCAACGCGACTTCCGCACCCGACTTGAACAGGCGCTGCTCGTGCAGCAGGTGGCCCAGCTCCAGAAACTCATGCGGTGGCTGCGCGCCGTGGCGCACCTGCGAACGCACGCGGTTGACCCAGCCGATCAGCTTCAGGTCGAAGTCGGCATCGCGGCCGAAGTGGTAGTAGACGCGCGAGCGCCCTTCCAGCAGGCCCGGCAGGATGTCGTCCAGATCGTCGATCGGGTAGGCATCGTCCATGCCGTACTGCGCCACCGCGCCTTCCTGGCCGGCGCGGCTGCCGTCCCAGGCCTCGCGCTCGGCATCACGCTCGCGGCAGAACAGGATGGCCTCGCCGTGGCGGCGGCCCGGAATCAGCACCAGCACCGCTTCCGGCTCCGGGAAGCCGCTCAGGTACTGGAAGTCCGAATCCTGGCGGAACGGATAATGGGTATCGAGGCTGCGCACCTTCTCGGCTGCGGCCGGCAGTACCAGGATCGCGTCCTCGCCGGCCATGTCCATCAGCTGGCGGCGACGACGCTTGTATTCGCCGGCCGCGATGCCGGTGCGCTGCTTGATGTCCATCAGTTCAGGCGCTGCCGATGGCGCGAGGCCAGCACCACGTCACCGTGCAGCAGCAGCACCGCCACGCGGATGAATTCCTCGATCTCCGACAGGGCTTCGTCGTCATCATCGCCGCCGGCCTCGAAATCCTCGCTGGAGGCGCGGGCCAGGCTGGCCATGTCGGTCAGCGCTTCCTCGCCCTCTTCGGACAGGGCTGGCCGGTTGCCACCACTGCCCAGACCGAAGCCGCCCAGGAACGAGCGGGTCCAGCTGAACATGGCATCGGCCTGCGCGGACACGTCATCGTTATCGGTCAGCAGCAGTTCGAAGGCGAAGTCACGGTCTTCCAGCTGCTTGATGGTGGCCTGCAGCAGCTGCCCCAACACGCTGTCGGCGGCCACCGGCGGCAGGTTGTCGTCGGCCAGCACGCGCGCCGGCCAGTCGTTGCCGGGGGCGCCGCCGGCGGCCAGCCAGCCACACAGCGCGCCGTGCAGCTCGGCAGCGGTGGCGCCCAGGCCCAGTTCCTGGCTGGCGCGGGTAACGTCGTCGACGGAGGGAAGTTCGGTCATCGTGCGGCTCGTTCGGAAAGGAAACCCGGGGCGCGCACGCGCGCGCCCGTGAGACCCCGTAGTGTAGCAACCCGACGGCATCCTCTCCGCAGCCGTCCAGCCTTGCTGCGACAACGCTTGACCGCCCTTACCCGGCTTGCCTATCGTGCCCGTATGGAACCCGCTGATCCCCTTGCCCAGCTGCAGGACTTCGCCGCCCGCGTGGAAGCGTTGCTTGAACGCAACCAGCGCCTGGCCGAGGAGAACCGCAGCCTGCGCCACCAGCAGGAACAGCTGGTGGCCGAGCGCTCGACGCTGCTGGCCAAGAATGAGCAGGCACGTTCGCGGGTGGAAGCAATGATCAGCCGGCTCAAATCCCTGGAGCAGCACACATGAGCGCCGAACCGGTCAGTGTCCGCATCCTCGATCGTGAATACACCGTGGGCGTCGGCGGCGATGAACGCGACAGCCTGATGGCCGCCGCGCGCCTGCTGGATGCGCGCATGCGCGAGATCCGCGGCAGCAACCGCATGGCCGCGGTCGATCGCGTCGCCGTGCTGGCCGCGTTGAACCTGGCCCACGAACTGCAGCTGCTGCGCGACGAAAACGCCCGCCAGGCGGTGGCCCTGCAGCAGACGCTGGCCGACCTGAACCGGCGTCTGGACCGCGCCATCGACGGCAACGCCTGAAGGTCGTGCACAACGCGTCTTCTCATATCTGAATTGGCACGGACTGTTGCCGACGAACGGCCTATCCAGATCCTGCGTGCTGGCTATAATGGCCACGCGTTCTCTGCGGTACTCGACGGCATGTGCAAACATTCGCCTTGTCCCTTAAGAACGACACCGGGAGCGCGACAGCGCCGGGAGTGCAGGTCCGCCTTGTAGCGGGAAGCCCGATGGTTCTCCAGCGTTCCCACTTGAGCCCCCGGGTTCAAGGTCGTTTCGCATGCATCGACATTGCGGAGAATGCAATATTCCAGCAAGGGCGGCGTCTTCGGGCGTCGCCCTTGTTCTTTGCGGCACAATGACGGCTGATCCTTGCCGCACGCTGCCATGACCGACCCGCGCCAGGCCCTGCGCCACGACCTGCGGCAACGCCGCCGTGACCTTTCCGCCGCTGAGCGCATCGCCGCCGCCGAATCCCTTGCCGATGCCCTGCTGGCGCTGCCGTTCGCCCCGCGCGAAGGCGCCGTGGCTGGCTACTGGGCGCTGGATGGCGAAATCGCCCTGCACCGCTGGCAGCTGCAACTGCCCGAAGGCCTCACCTACTGCCTGCCGGTGCTGGCCGGTGAGGTGCTGCGCTTCGCACCGTGGCGGCCGGGGCAGCCGCTGACCAGCAACCGCTACGGCATTCCCGAACCGGACGTGGCGGTGGAAGACACCCTGGAACCGGCGCAGATGGCGCTGGTAGTGACCCCGCTGGTGGGTTTCGACGCGCAGTGCCGGCGGCTGGGCATGGGGGGCGGCTGGTATGATCGCAGCTTCGCCTTCCGCCACGATCGGCCGGCGCCGCCCTGGCTGGTCGGTGCTGCGTTTGCGGTGCAGCAGGTCGAGTCCTTGCCGGTGGCGTCGTGGGACGTGCCGGTGGATGCGATCTGCACCGAAGACGGCACCCTGTTCCCCTCCGCTGCCCCCGTGAACGCATGACCGCCCGCAAGCGCTACTGGCTGATGAAGTCCGAACCGGACGCCTTCTCCATCGATGACCTGGCCAAGGTCAAGGTCGAACCCTGGAACGGGGTGCGCAACTACCAGGCGCGCAACTTCATGCGCGATGGCATGCAGGTGGGCGACGGCATCCTGTTCTACCACTCCAATACCAAGGTGCCGGGCATCGTCGGCCTGGCCACGGTGGCCAGCACGGCCTACCCGGACGACACCCAGTTCGATCCGAAATCCGACTACCACGACCCCAAGAGCACGCGCGAGAACCCGCGCTGGATGCTGGTGGACGTGGCCTTCGACCGCAAGCTCAAGCAGGTGATCGCGCTGGACGAGATCAAGCAGCACGCTGATGAGCTCGGCGAAGGCTTCCCGCTGGTTGCCAAGGGCAACCGCCTGTCGGTGTTCCCGGTGACGGCCGCGCAGTGGAAGCTGCTGCTGTCGCTGGAAAAGAAATCCTGATTCCCTGCCTGAGAGTTCTCCCATGTCCGAAGCCAAGCGCCTGGCCGCCGAGAAAGCCATCGAGTACGTAGAAGACGGCATGATCGTCGGTGTCGGCACCGGTTCCACCGTGGCCTATTTCATCGATGCCCTGGCCCGCATCCAGCACCGCATCAAGGGCGCCGTATCCAGCTCCGAGCAGAGCACCGCGCGCCTGAAGCAGCACGGCATCGAGGTGATCGAGCTGAACCATAGCGGCAACCTGTCGCTGTACGTGGACGGCGCCGATGAGTGCGACGCCAACAAGTGCCTGATCAAGGGCGGCGGTGCCGCGCTGACCCGCGAGAAGATCATCGCCGAGGCCAGCGAGCGCTTCATCTGCATCATCGACCCGAGCAAGCAGGTGCCGGTGCTGGGCAGATTCCCGCTGCCGGTGGAAGTGATCCCGATGGCGCGCAGCCTGGTCGCCCGCCAGATCCGCGACATGACCGGCGGCCAGCCGACCTGGCGCGAAGGCGTGGTCACCGACAACGGCAACCAGATCCTGGACATCCACAACCTGCAGATCACCGATCCGGAAAAGCTGGAGCGCGAGCTCAACCAGCTGCCGGGCGTGGTCTGCGTCGGCCTGTTCGCGCGCCGTCGCGCCGATGTGGTGATCGTCGGCGGCGAGCCGCCGGTCGTGCTCTGACCCTTTCGAAGGATCCTGACGATGTCGCTGTTGCGTTCGCTGCTGATGCTTCCGCTGCTGGCCCTGGCCGGCTGCGCCACCGATGCGGCCCGCCATTGGGTCGAGCTGGATGGCGCCCGCTACCAGGTCGAGCTGGCCACCAACGATGAAACCCGCGCGCGCGGGTTGATGTTCCGCGACCAGATGGCCGCCGACCACGGCATGCTGTTCATCCACGACCGCGAGGAAATGCAGGCGTACTGGATGAAGAACACGAAGATCGCGCTGGACATCCTGTACTTCGACAGCGAGCGCAGGCTGGTCAGCCAGCAGCGCGACGTTCCGCCGTGCTCGGCCGGCGACATGTGCCCGCCGTATCCCAGCGGTGGCCCGGCCCGGTACGTGCTGGAGCTCAATGCGGGCCAGGCCGAGAAGCTGAAGCTGAAGGACGGCACCGCGCTGACCTTCGGCCCGGGCATCGAGTAGATCCTCGCCCTGCGTTGAGGAGGAGCGGTAGGCGCCGACCTTGGTCGGCACTGACTTTCCGCGCGCTGGCTGGCTGTGGTGTGGACCAAGGTCCACACCCACCGGAAACCCATCGCCCCAGGCCGTGACTTTTTCACGCGGCACCGCTTGAAACCGCCTGCAAATGTCGCCAGTCTGTGGTCATGCAGGACCGGATCTCTCTCCCCGACTGGGATGCACTGGCCGACCTCGAAGACGAGGCGCTGCCACTGTTGCCGACCGCACTGCTGATCGCGCGCGATGAATACCCCGATCTGCAGCCGTCCACCTACGACGCGTTGATCCAGAGCCATGTCGACCACCTCCGCTCGGAAGTGGACAGCATCGACAACAGCCCGCTGAAGATGGCAGCGATCAACCGCCACCTGTTCGACGAGCTGGGCTACAGCGGCGACCACGACGAGTACTACGACCCGCGCAACAGCTACCTCAACCAGGTATTCGAGCGGCGCCTGGGCAACCCGATCTCACTGGCGCTGGTGCAGATGGAAGTCGCGCGCCGGCTGGGCATTCCGCTCGATGGCGTGTCCTTCCCCGGCCACTTCCTGGTGCGCCTGCCGGTGGACGACGGCGTGCTGGTGATGGACCCGTTCAACGGTGGCCGCCCGTTGGACGTGGACGAACTGCGCGAGCGGGCCAAATCACACTTGGGTGGGCAGATGCCGGACGACCAGGTGCTGGCGCAGATCCTTGACCCGGCGCCGGCGCGCGCGATCCTGATGCGCATGCTGCGTAACCTGCATGGCGTGTATGCCGAGGCCGGCGAGTGGGACCGCGCTGCACGCAGTGCAGATCGCCTGCTGAAGCTGGCCCCGGAGCAGGACGACGCGCTGCGGGATCGCGGCCTGGCCTATCTGCAGCTGGAATATCTGGCCGGTGCCCGCCACGACCTGGGGCAGTACCTGAAGCGCAATCCCGAGGCCAGCGATGCGCAGTGGCTGCGTGAGAAGCTGATCGACCTGGGCGGGCCTGTGCCGCGGCTGCATTGAGGGAGTCGGTGTGTGGACCAACGGTCCACACCCACCCCAACGGTCCGCACCCACAGAAGGGCCTGCAGGCCCTACCGGTCAATCGACTTCAACCATCTCGAAATCGGCCTTGGTCACCCCGCAATCGGGGCAGGTCCAGGTCTCGGGGATGTCCTCCCAGCGCGTCCCCGGCGCGATGCCCTCCTCCGGCAAGCCTTCCGCTTCGCTGTAAAGGAAGCCGCAGACCACGCACATCCAGGTGCGCAAGGTGGTGGGGGTGGCATCGCTCATCGGATAATCAGGGCTGGATTCACGGGCCGCCATTGTCCCATCGCGGCCCACGCACCGGTAGCCATCGATGACTTCTGCTTCCCCGGCGCCCCGCGGCGTCTACCTGATCACCCCGGACGAGCCCGATACCGCGCACCTGCTGGCCCGTACCGCGCCGCTGCTGGCCGCTGGCGCCACCTGGCTGCAGTACCGCAACAAGACCGCCAACGACGCGCTGCGGCAGGAACAGGCCACCGCCCTGCAGGCGCTGTGCGCGGAGCGCGGCGTGCCGCTGATCATCAACGACGACCCGGCGCTGGCCAAGGCCGTGGGCGCGGCCGGCGTGCACCTGGGCGGCACCGACGGTGACATCCCCAGCGCGCGCGCCCTGCTCGGCCCCGACGCCATCATCGGCGCCTCCTGCTACGACCAGTTGGCCAATGCCGAGAAGGCCGTGGCTGCCGGCGCCAGCTACGTGGCCTTCGGCGCGTTCTTCCCGACCACCACCAAGATCACCACCAGCCGCGCCCATACCGACCTGCTGCGGCAAAGCGCCGCACTGGGCGTGCCGCGGGTGGCGATCGGCGGGCTGACGCCGGACAATGTCGGTCCCATCATCGACGCCGGCGCCGACCTGGTGGCCGTGGTCAGCGGCATTTACGCCGCGCAGGACCCGGTCGCGACCCAGCGCGCCTACCTCGCCCAGTTCGCGTAACGCCCAGGAAAGCCCCATGAACCACGACCAGTCCCACGCCCTGTTCTCCCGCGCCCAGCAGCTGCTGCCGGGCGGCGTCAATTCGCCGGTGCGCGCGTTCAAGTCGGTCGGCGGCGAGCCGTTCTTCGTCGAACGCGCCGACGGCGCCTACCTGTACGACGTCGACGGCAACCGCTACATCGACTACGTCGGTTCCTGGGGCCCGATGATCGTCGGCCACAACCACCCGGCGGTGCGCCAGGCGGTGAAGAAGGCGATCAACAACGGGCTGTCGTTCGGTGCGCCGTGCGCGGCCGAAGTGACCATGGCCGAAACCATCACCCGGCTGGTGCCGTCGTGCGAGATGGTGCGCATGGTCAACTCCGGCACCGAGGCCACGCTGTCGGCGATCCGGCTGGCGCGTGGCGCCACCGGCCGCAACCGCATCGTCAAGTTCGAAGGCTGCTACCACGGCCACGGCGACTCGTTCCTGGTCAAGGCCGGCAGTGGCATGCTGACCCTGGGCGTGCCGACCTCGCCGGGCGTCCCGGCCGGCCTCAGCGAGCTGACCCTGACCCTGCCCTACAACGATTTCGAAGCCGCCACCGCGCTGTTCGAACAGCAGGGTGACGACATCGCCGGCCTGATCATCGAACCGGTGGTCGGCAACGCCAACTGCATCCCGCCGCGCGAGGGGTACCTGCAGCACCTGCGCGAACTGTGCACGAAGCATGGCGCGCTGCTGATCTTCGATGAAGTGATGACCGGCTTCCGCGTCGCCCTCGGCGGTGCGCAGGCGCACTACGGCATCACCCCGGACCTGACCACCTTCGGCAAGATCATCGGCGGCGGCATGCCGGTGGGCGCCTACGGCGGTCGTCGCGAGCTGATGCAGCAGATCGCCCCGGCCGGCCCGATCTACCAGGCCGGTACGCTGAGCGGCAATCCGGTGGCGATGGCCGCTGGCCTGGCGATGCTGGACCTGATCCAGCAGCCGGGTTTCCACGCCGACCTGGCCGAGCGCACGGCGCGCCTGTGCGCCGGCCTGGAAGCCGCCGCCGCCGAAGCCGGCGTGGCCGTGACCACCACCCGCGTGGGCGCGATGTTCGGGCTGTTCTTCACCAACGAGAAGGTGGAGACCTATGCACAGGCCACCGCCTGTGACATTCCGGCGTTCAACCGCTTCTTCCACGCAATGCTGGACCAGGGCGTGTTCCTGGCACCGTCTGCGTACGAGGCCGGCTTCCTGTCCAGCGCGCACGACGATGCCGTGATCGAAGCAACGCTGGCCGCTGCACGCGTGGCGTTCAAGGCCGCCAAGGGCTGATCGCAAAAAGGGACGGAGCGGATCAAGTCGTTTGTGTACAAACGACTTGATCCGCTCCGTCCCCTTTTTTCAACCGAAGACGAACTTGCCCTTCATCATCGCGAAGTGGCCGGGGAACGAGCAGAAGAAGGTGTAGTCACCGCCCTTCTGCAGGCCCTGGGTAGAGAAACGCACACGCGTGGTCTCACCACCGCCGATCACCTTGGTGTGCGCCAGCACGCGCTTGTCGGCCTTCGGCAGGTAGCTGTCGGCCAGGGTCATGCGCATGCCCGCCATCGCCACCGGCTGATAGTCGGCGGTGCGGGTCAGCACCCAGTTGTGGCCCATCGCGGTAGTGGCCAGCTTGCCGGTGTGGCGCAGGGTCAGGTCCACGGCGGTGCAGTCGGCGGCGACCTTGATCTCGCGGCTGCTGAAGCTCATCTGGTCGGTGCTGTCGATGCTCACCGCACACACCCGCGCCATCGCCGACGGCGCCAGCATCAGCGCGCCCACTCCCACTGCCACCCTCCAAGCCTTCATCGTTGCATCTCCTGCGGATTCAAGCGCCATTCTAGGCAGGCCCCTGTGGCCGCGTCTGCGACCGTCTGTCGCATGGCTGCTCCAGGGTTTCCCGAGTGTTCACTGCAATGGCATGCTCGGCCGATGCGTATCGATCTGTTGCTGTTGGATGTGGATGGCGTGCTGGTGCAGTACCAGCGCGCGCAACGCGTGCTGCACCTGGCCCAGGCGCTGCAGGTTCCGGCGCAGGCCGTGCAGGCCGCGCTGTATGACAGCGGACTGGAAGCGGCGCATGACAATGGCACGCTGGATGGCCCGGCCTATCTGGCGCAGCTGGGGGAGCGTCTGGGCACGACTGTCGATGTGGCTGCATGGACCGCGGCGCGGCGGGCCGCCAGCCATCCGCAGGCTGCCGTGCTGCAGCGGCTGCAGGCCCTACAGCTGCCGATGGCGGTGCTGACCAACAACGGCGCGCTGATGCAGCAGGCCTTGCCCACCCTGCTGCCGGAACTGTTCCCGGCCCTGCGGGAGCGCGTGTTCTGCAGCGCCGGTTTCGGCCTGCGCAAACCCGCACCGGAAGTCTTCCTGCGCACGCTTGAGGTACTCGGCGTGGCGCCTTCGCACACGCTGTTCATTGATGACCTGTTCGCCAATGTGCGCGGCGCACGCGCTGCCGGCCTGCACGCGGAAACCGTGCGCGATGGCCGGGGATTGGGCAAGGTGTTGAAGCGCTATCGGATCGCGTGACGCGCTGTAGAGCCGAGCCCATGCTCGGCTCCTGTTGCCTGACATCGCGATGAGCCGAGCGTAGGCTCGGCTCTACAGATGCCCCTGCAGGCTTCAGCGCGCGGCAATGAACGCAGCAATCGCTGCGCGCAGGCGCTTGAGGCCTTCGGCCACTTCTTCGTCGGTGATGTTCAGCGACGGCACGAAGCGCAGCACGTCCGGGCCGGCCTGCAGGGTCAGCAGGCCCTGCTCGGCGGCGTGGTCGAGGATCGCACCGGCCTGGCCGGCAAAGTCCTTGCTCAGCACCGCGCCCAGCATCAGGCCACGGCCACGCACGTCGCTGAACACGCCGAATTCTTCGTTGATGCGCGCAAAGCCATCGCGCAGCGCCTTCGACTGGCGGCTGACATTGGCGGCGATCTCCGCAGAGGCCAGCTTGCGCAGCGCAACGCGTGCGACCGCAGCGGCCAACGGGTTGCCACCGAAGGTGGTGCCGTGCGCACCGAACTGCATGGTTTCGGCCACCTTCGGGCCGGCCAGCATCGCACCGATCGGGAAGCCGCCACCCAGCGCCTTGGCCAGGGTGACCATGTCCGGCACCACGTCGTCCTGCCAGTGCGCGAACAGCGTGCCGGTGCGGCCCATGCCGGCCTGGATCTCATCCAGCACCAGCAGCGCGTTGTGCTGGTCGCACAGCTCGCGCACGCGCTTGAGGAAACCGGACTTGGCCGGCATCACGCCGCCCTCGCCCTGGATCGGCTCCAGCATCACCGCTGCCACGTCACCGGCGGCCATCGCAGTTTCCAGCTGCACCTCATCGTTGAAATCGATGTAGCGGAAGCCACCGGGCAGCGGCTCGTAGCCTTCCTGGTACTTCGGCTGGGCAGTCGCGGTCACTGCGCCCATGGTGCGACCGTGGAAGCTGCCGCGGAAGGTGATGATCACCCGCTTGTCGGCCGGGCGGCCCTGGCTGGAGGCCCACTTGCGGACCATCTTGATCGCCACTTCATTGGCTTCGGCGCCGGAATTGCACAGGAACACGCGCTCGGCGAAGCGGCTGGCCTTCACCAGCTCCTCGGCCAGGTGCAGCGGCGGCGCGCTGTAGAACACGTTGCTGGTATGCCAGAGCTTGCCGGCCTGTTCGACCAGCGCGGCCACCAGGTCCGGGTCGTTGTGGCCCAGGCCGCACACGGCGATGCCGGCGGCCAGGTCGATGAACTCACGGCCCTGGCTGTCCCACACGCGGGCGCCCTGGCCTCGCTCCAGTACCACCTGGCGGGGCTTGTAGACCGGCAGGTAATAGTGCGAAAGGGAGATCAGCGGATCGGTAGCGGCGGTCATGGCAGTCGGCAGGATTCAGGAATCCCCATTCTCGCGCCGGAACCCCTGCGGCACAATGCGCCCATGCGACCGTTTTCCGCCCCCCAGCTGAACCCCGCCACCGAGACCGGCTGGCGCCGCCGGTGGTTCGACATCATCTACCGCCACGACACCCGCCCTTCGCGCAATTTCGACCTGATCCTGGTGGTGGCAATCGTCGCCAGCATCCTGGTGGTGATGATCGACAGCGTGCAGCACCTGCACGCCGAATGGTCCACCGGCCTGTACATCCTGGAATGGGGCTTCACGATCATCTTCACCGCCGAGTACCTGCTGCGGCTGGCGGTGGTCAAGCGCCCGCTGCGGTATGCGGTGAGCATCTGGGGCATCATCGACCTGCTGTCGATCCTGCCCGCCTACCTGTCGATGTTCATCCCCGGCGCGCAGAGCCTGCTGGTGGTGCGCGCACTGCGCATCCTGCGCGTGTTCCGCATCCTCAAGCTGACCCGCTACATCGAAGAAAGCGGCGTGTTGATGACGTCGCTGTGGCGCAGCCGGCGCAAGGTGCTGGTGTTCCTGTTCACGGTGATCACCATCACCATCATCGCCGGTGCGCTGATGTACGTGATCGAGGGCCCCGAACACGGCTTCACCAATATCCCGGCCAGCATGTACTGGGCGGTGGTGACCATGGCCACGGTCGGCTTCGGTGACATCGTGCCGCAGACCGTGCTCGGCCGCTTCGTCACCTCGGTGCTGATCCTGATCGGCTACAGCATCATCGCCGTGCCCACCGGCATCTACACCGCCGAACTGGCCAGCACCATGCGCGAGGCCGAACAGGCCGCGCGCCGCGATGCGCGTGGCTGCCCGGACTGCGGGCTGGAAGGCCATGAGCCGGATGCACTGCACTGCCGCAAGTGCGGTGGCAAGCTGCCGGATGCGTTCAACCATTGAGGCACATGCCGGCCAGCGGCCGGCACTACCCTGGGCGCTTACGCAGGGATGCGTGCGCCGTTGCTCATCGCATGCGGTTGCTGGTGGTCACCAGATCGTTGTATGCGGCGAGGATCGTTGACTGCGCCCCTTCCGGGTCGGTGGTAAGCCAACTGCCCGACGCCTTCCGCTCTGCCGCCAGCGCTTCGGCGGTGATCGGCTTGTGCTGCTCCAGACGCTCGACGCCGCGTCCCGCGGTACGCACCAGCTTGTCCGCCGAACGCTGCACGTGGCCCCACATCGGGTCGTCCTTGCCGACACCGCCATTCTGGATTTCCGTCACCAGAGCCTGATAGTCAGCCAGCTGCGCGCGCAACGCTGCAACGTCCGGTGCGTCGTGCTGGAACGCGGTGGCCAGTTGCTTGCCATCGCCCAGCAGGCGAAGGTGGTAGTAGGCCAGCGAACGCCCTTCGCTTTCCTCGATCTGCTTCAGCTGCGCGGCACGGCGATCGTTCTCGTTCTTTTCCAGCGCCACATCCATCGCTTCGCTGGCCTTGAAGAAATCGGCGTAGGCCTGCATCAACGGGGCATGCTGGCTGCGCATCCCTTCACCGCCATCACGGCGATAGTCCTCGCGGGTGAAGTAGCCATCGGCACGCTCGACCAGGGTGTTCAATGCCTGGAATGCCTGCTGATAGTCACGCGCGGGGCCATCCATCGGCAGTGCCGGGGTCTTCGCCAGCGCGTCGGTCAGTGGCTGGCCGCAGTACTCCACGCGGTGCGACAGCACCTTTCCGGGCGAACGCGGCTGCGCTTCCTTGCCGGTCGGGCCGGCTTCGGGGTCCTTCATCCAGCTGGTGTAGGCCTGGAAGCCCTCGTGGATGGGCTGTTCAACGCCGTTGTAGCACTCGATGTAGGCGTTCACCTTCTCCAGGCCGGGGTCGGCCACCGGCAGCCCTGCCGATTTGTTGCAGCCGCTCAGGCCCGCCACAGCGCCGATCAGCAGCAGCGGCGCGATACGCAGACAGGACGTCGTCATGGTCTCTCGCATGAGTACTGGCGCGCCGGTCACTGGCGGTTGCTCTGGAAAACGAGCGAGTTGTATTCCTGCATCAGCTTGCTGGCCGAACCGCGCGGCGCCATCGACGGCGAATCAAGCATGCGTCGTTCGAAATCGGTGTAAGGCTTTTTCTCACTGACGCGCTGCAGCCGCTCCTTGCCTTCGCGCCGGAAATTCTCGGCACCACGTTCGAAGCCTTCCCAGTCCGACTTGCCCGGCTCCTGGTCGGCAACCTTGGCGTGCGCTTCATCGGAAATGCGGTTGAAGGCATCCAGGCGTTCGCGGGCCTTGGCCTGATCGAAATCATCCTCGCTCATCAGATCCATGATGGCCTTGGCCTCCAGCATCATCGCCAGACGGTAGTACTCGCGCGTGCGCCCCTCAGCCTGCTCCAGCGCCTTGAGCTGCTCGCGCTGGGCGGCGTCGTTCTGGCGCTCCAGCTCGGCATTGAACCTTTCGCTTGCAGCCACGAAATCCTTGAAGGCGGCCATCAAGGGCGCGTGCAGCTGCTTGCCCTTGGCAAACTGGTCGTCTTCGTAGTCCTGGCGATCGTAGTAGTCGTGCGCGTCCTTGCTGACCGGCACCAGCGCCTTCAGCGCCTGCTGGTAATGGCCTGCAGCAGCATCGAGTTCGGCCAGCGCCGGCTTGGCAGCGATCGCCCCGGTCACCGGAGCGTCGCACTGCTTCATGTCGTAATCGCTGATCTCGAACGGTCCGTACACGTGCGTCTCGCGCCCGGTCGGGCCAGCGTCGACGTCCTTGATCCAGCGCGTGTAGGACTGGATGCTGCCGTGGGTCTTCGAATCCAGCGCGTTGAAGCAGCCGATGTAGGCGTTGAGCTTGGCGGTCAACTGCTGCTGTGTGTCGGACGGCGCCGCGCTGGCGTCCGGCGTGCCGGAGGCAGCGGCGCCGCCCGCAGCTGCGGGGGCCTTGCCACCGCAGGCGGTCAGGATCAACGACAACGAAGCGGCCAGCGCCGCGACGGAAAGAGTGCGTGACATGTGTTCACATCCCTGTTGAAAACGATTACAGCCACGTATTCTAACGCAGCAGGCCAAGGGTCGCAGCCCTCGGCCTCTTCCCGCGATGCGCGATCAATCCAGGAACAGATCCGGCAACAGCGCGCGCGACGGATCCACCGCATAGCCCGAAAGATCGGTAATACCGGCCTGCGCCAGCACTTCATCGTCGATCAGGAACCGGCCGTGGAAGCCGGCCGCTTCGCGCACCAGCACCGCGTGTGCGGCATCGGCCATGATCTGTGGCGTGCGGCAGCCAGCCGCATCCACGCCCGGAATCATGTTGATCGCATCGGTGGCGATGACGGTGCGCGGCCACAGCGCATTCACCGCCACGCCCTGCGGGCCGAATTCCGCGGCCAGGCCCAGGGTGACGAAGCTCATGCCCATCTTCGCCAGCGTGTAGCCGGTATGTGCGCCCCACCACTTCGGCTCCAGGCTCGGCGGCGGTGCCAGGGTCAGGATGTGCGGGTTCGGCGCCTGCAGCAGGTACGGCAGGCAGGCCTGCGCGCACAGGAAGCTGCCGCGCGAATTGACCTGCTGCATCAGGTCGAAACGCTTCATCGGCGTATCCAGCGTGCCGCGCAACCAGATGGCGCTGGCATTGTTGATCAGGATGTCGATGCCACCGAAGGTGTCGACCGTGGCCGCCACCGCCGCCTGCACCTGCTCTTCCTCGCGGATGTCGCACTTCAGCGCCAGGCCCTGCCCGCCTGCAGCCGTCACCGCTTCGGCGGCGGTGTGGATGGTGCCCGGCAGCTTCGGATTCGGCACCGACGACTTGGCCGCAATGGCCACATTGGCGCCGTCGCGCGCAGCGCGCAGTGCGATGGCCAGGCCGATGCCACGCGAGGCACCGGTGATGAAAAGCGTTTTGCCCTGCAGACTGCCCACGTTCCACACTCCAGCGTATGCAATGAGCCGCTAGTATGCCGCGCCGACGCGGAGTTCACCCGCCCTTGACGATACTCGGGCCTCCAGACAACGCACGAGGTCCACGCCATGCGCCGTTCCCGCCTGTTGCTGCCTGCCCTGGGGCTTGCCCTGCTGACCGCCTGCCAGGGCCGTTCGCCGGAACCCGGAAAGGAGCCGCCCGCCGGTGACGCGCCCAGTGCGGAGAAGGCCGCCGCCGACGGCAAGATGCGCTGGAGCGAGGCGGTGGTCTGGGATGGCGACCTCAACGCCTGCCGCCAGGGCGAGAACGCGGCCACCCGGGATTGCCTTCGCGACGCGATGCGCGCCGGTGGCGCCAGTGCCGATGCCATCACTGCGGCCGAGCAGTTGTCCACCGGCGGCGAGTTGGCCTATGTGACCGCATGGCACGAGAACGAAGGACTGGGCATTGCCACGGTCGAGTATCCGTTCCGCGCCAACACCAATGAAGGTACCCGTCTGGTCGATGCCAGCGGCAAGCGCATCGATGTGGATGCCGTGCAGTTGGACGACACCCTGCGTGCCGACCCCACTGTGCAGGAACTGCTGAAGGCCAACCCGCAAGCCACGCCGTTCGCACCGGCGCAGTCGGCCGGCGCCTCGCCATTGGATAACGGCGGCATCCGGCTGCTGTACCGCACACCGCTGCGCGACTGCCACGCCTGCCCGGACGTGGGACAGTTGCAGATCGCCTATGACTTCGACGCCAAGCGCAATTTCATCGGCCAGCAGGTGGTGCCGGCAACGCCGTAAGGCCACCGCCCCCTGTAGAGCCGAGCCATGCTCGGCTCTACATTTCTATTCCTGGTACAGCACTGCCACGCCATCACCACGGGCAAGCCGTTTCACCTGATCCAACGTATCCACCGCCATCACGGAGTACGTGACCTCCACGCCGGAGTGCAGGCGCCCCTCGGCGGTGTCCTGACCAGGCTCCACAGATATCAGCTTGCGGATTCCGGCGAATCGATAAAGGTACGGCCTACCGTCTTCACCCACCAGGCGACCGGTCAGATCCTCATACCCGGAAGCAAGCGCTTCTGCATTCTCAAGAGCGTGTTCATCGTTGTCGGCACTGATCAGGTACACGTTCTCATGCACCAGGAACGAGCCCTGGCTTGGGCTCTCGTAATAGAAAATTGCGTGCGCGCAATACCACATGCATCACCTCGATCATTCTCTTGCGGATTGTCCCTGGATGTCGCGAGCCTTCTGCTGCCGATGGAATCCACATTCATGCGGCACTGGGCAATGAGCCGTTTAGCCGTTGAGCAGCCCGCGGATCACAGACCGCATCCACGCATGGCGTGGATCTACCGGTACAACTGCACCTGCTTCTCCAGCAGATGCGGCACGATCAACCGGTGCACCGGCGCAACCGGCAGCATGTACGCGCGCCCGAACGCGTTGTGCGTATGCACCACGGTCGCCACTTCCAGCACGTCGCCCTGCCACTGCAGGGCCAGCTGCACACGCAAGTGGCGGTCGTTGTCCTCCAGCACGATGGCATCGTCATCCATCGACTGCAGGGTGAAGATGCCCAGCCGCTGGCCCGGTTGAGGATCTTCGACAACCTGCACCGCCCGCAACGAGCCCAGATGCTTCATGCCGAGCAGGCGCATGCCGTGGTTGCGCAGCGCCATCAGCCCATCGAACCAGCCGGGAATGGTCGCCGCCATGTCGCGGTAGGCCTGCAGTGAGGTACGCCCGTCGCGCCGGGTGGTGGCCTGACAGGCGTGCACGAAGTCGGCACCAGGCAACTGCGCACGCAACACATTGCCCGCGCTCGGCGGGCCGGTCACTATCCGCGAAGCCTTCACGGCTTGGGCCCCTGCCCTTCGTTGTCTTCCCAATGCAGGATGCGGCGGGTGACGAAGCGGTAGACCGGCTTGCCGGTAGCAAACCACAGTTCGCGCACCCACGAGGTGCGCTTGAGCAACCGCTTCTCCACCGGCGTAAGCAATTCACGGCAGTACATGCGCTTGTGCTTGAGCAGGTGGCGCAGGTCCTCGCGGGCCAGCAGGCGCATCCAGCGCGAGCGAGGGTTGCCGATCACCGCCAGCTGGAAGTCGATCAGCGCCGGCCGTCCATCTTCAGTGACCAGCCAGTTGGCTTCCTTGGCCAGATCGTTGTGGGCCACGCCGTTGCGATGCAGCTGCTGCAGCAGCCGGCGCGCGGCGCGGAACCAGGCCAGGTCGCCGCGCGGCGGACGCTGGTACATGGCGTCGCCGGCCATGAAGCTGCGATCCAGGTGATGGCCATTCCAGGCCAGCAGCTGCGGTACGTCGGCCATGCCGTGAATGTGCTGCAGCGCGCGGGCTTCACGGCGGGCCAGCCACCACGCAGGCAGCCGCAACCACAGCGGCGTGGCGCCCAGATCACGGCGCACGAAGGGGCCATCGGGCCCTTTCACAAGGAGGATCCGGCCGAAGCTGTCGGCCTTCAAAGCATGCGGTTGAGCGTCAGGCGTATGCGGCATGGGCCCATTCTAGGCGATGGCACTGGTTGCAAACGGTCACGAAGCGGCTGGGAACCAGTCACCTTCACGCCCCTATAATCGGGCAATGGACTCTTCATGGATCGACGCCACCCTCGCGTGGATTGCCGCTCATCCCGTGTTGGCGGGTGCGGTCATTTTTCTGATCGCCTTCTGCGATGCGGTCATCATTCTCGGCGCGATCGTGCCGGCGCTGCCGTTGCTGTTCGCGGTGGGCGTGTTCATCGGCCTGGGCCAGATCTCCGGGCCGTACGCGGTGGCGGCGGCAGCCCTGGGCGCGTTCGCCGGTGACGGCATCAGTTACTGGATCGGCCGCCGCTGGGGCGACCGGCTGCGTGGCGTGTGGCCGTTCAGCCGCTACCCGCAGCTGCTCGACCGCGGCGAGAACCTGTTCCGCCGCAACGCCTTCAAAAGCATCCTGATCGCGCGCTACGTCGGCGCGATCCGCCCGTTCGTGCCGGCCATCGCCGGCATGATGAAGATGCCGGCCAGCCGCTATGTACAGGCCAGCGGCATCGCCAGCATCTCCTGGGCCGTGTTGTTCCTGGCCCCGGGCTGGATCCTCGGTGAGGCGTATGACGCGGTGGCCGCCGTGGCCGGGCGACTGGTAGTGGTGGTCGGCCTGCTGGCGGTGATCCTCGGCCTGGTCTGGGCCATCGTGCTGTATGGCTACCGCTGGTCGGCCGCGCGCATGGACAACTGGCTGGCACGCCTGCTGGACTGGTCCAACCGCCACCCCACGCTGGGCCGCTATACCGTCGGCGTGCTTGATCCCAAGCGCCGTGAATCGGTGCCGCTGGCGATGTTGGCGTTGATGCTGCTGGTACTGGGCTGGGGCTGGTTCGCATTGTTGACCGTGGTGGTCGCGCACGGCGAGCCGCTGGCGATCGACCTGCTGGTGCACCAGGCCATGCTGGCGCTGCGTAATCCGCTGGCCGATTACCCGATGGCCGCGCTGGCATCGCTGGGCGCCTGGCAGGTACTGCTGCCGGCCACCGCTGCAGCGATGGGCTACCTGATCTGGCGCCGGCGCTGGATGGCGGCCGCACATTGGCTGGCCGCCCTCGCCTTCGGCCTGGCGCTGACCATGCTGCTGGGTGCCACCGTGGATGTGGTGCGCCCGGTCGACGCCAGCAGCGGCTTCGGCTTCCCTTCGGTGTCGGTGACCATGGCCACCATCACCTTCGGCTTCTTCGCAGTGCTGATCGCGCGTGAGATGCCCGGCCGCACCCGCGTCTGGCCGTACCTGGTGTCGGGCATCGTGGTCAGCCTGATCGGCTTCTCGCGCCTGTACCTGGGTGCGCATTGGCTGAGCGACGTGATCGGCGGCATGCTGTTCGGCACGTTCTGGCTGCTGGTGCTGGGCATCGCCTACCGCCGCCGCTTCAACCGCTCGTTCTGGGTGAAACCGGTGGCCTGGCTGTTCTATGGCGTCTTCGCCGTGGCGACGATGTGGTACGCGCCGCGCCACATCCCGGTGAAGCTGGAACGCTTCGAGCCAACCCTGCCGGCACCGCAGGCGATGGACATGCAGGCCTGGTGGCAGCACGACTGGGTGCAGCTGCCGGCGCGTCGCAACGAGTTCGACGACGACCAGCGCTGGCCGCTGGACGTGCAGGTGGCCGGCCCGCTGGCCCCGCTGCAGGCGCAGCTGGAGGCACGCGGCTGGAAGCGGCAGGAACAGGCGGGCTGGCAACAGGCGCTGCTGATGCTGGACAAGAACACCGGCGCCGACGAACTACCGGTGCTGCCGGCCACGCTGGACACCCGCGTGGAAGCACTGCTGATGGTGCGCCAGGGCGCGCAGCCGGATGAGCGC
This sequence comes from Stenotrophomonas geniculata, assembly GCF_034508895.1. Classification (NCBI taxonomy): domain Bacteria; kingdom Pseudomonadati; phylum Pseudomonadota; class Gammaproteobacteria; order Lysobacterales; family Lysobacteraceae; genus Stenotrophomonas; species Stenotrophomonas geniculata. The sequence continues at coordinate 2,740,977 of NZ_CP140571.1, read as the reverse complement.
TATGTGCTGCGCCTGTGGCCGGCGCCCGCGCAGCTGCAGCCGGGCAGCACGCCGCTGTGGCTGGGCAGCGCGCAGACCCTGCGCTACGAGCGCCACTTCGAATGGATCGGCATGTGGCACCCGCTGCGTGGCGTCGACCCGGCATTGAATGCTGTGAAGGACGCCGTGCAGGACCTGCCGCAGCGCGAGGATGTGCACAGCGAAACCGGGTTGCCGGTGCTGCGGTTGAAGACCACACCGTGATGGAGCCGCCGGGCATGGCCCGGCGCTACCGGAACACGGACGGGTAGCGCCGGGCCATGCCCGGCGGAGGTAGATCCACGCCATGCGTGGATGGCTTCTACGGCATCCAGCCCAGCAACTGCTGCAGTCGCTGGTGCGGGTCGTCCATCTGCAGCAGCTGCAACCGCTGCTGCTCGCTCAGCGGCAACAGCTCGGCCAGCCGCCAGCCGACCCAGCTGGCCTGGTCCAGCAACGCCGGGTTGGCCGGTGCATAGGCTTCACCCGCCTGTTCGATGATGTGCCCCAGCACCGTGGCCAGCAGCGCATGCTGCGGCCGCAGTTCGTCGTCGGGGTCTTCCTCGCACCAGCGCACGTCGGCCACCACCAGCCCGTTGTCGCGCACGCGGGTGCGCTCGACATGGAAACGGCGGGTGCCGCGCAGACGCAACTGCAGCACGCCATCGGCGCCGACATCGAAGTCTTCGATGCGTACCTGCACGCCATACGCGGCCGGCGTTGCCGGGGCTCCCACTTCCTGGCCGTCGAGGATCAGGCAGACACCAAAGCCCTCACCACTGCGGCCGCTGTCGCGCACCAGATCCAGGTAGCGCCGTTCGAACACGCGCAGGCCCACCGCCGCACCTGGCACCAGCGTGGTGTGCAGCGGAAACAGCGGCAGCGAACCGTCGACGCTCATCGGGCCTGCAGCGCGGCAAGGAAGCGGCGCGGTGCGCCGTCGAAGCCACCGTTGGACATGAACACCACGTGGTCACCCCTGCGCGCGCTGGCCTGCAATTGCGCCAGCAGCGCGTCGGTATCGGGCACCGCGTGCGCTTCGCCACGCACTGCGGCGATCACCGCAGCAGCATCCCAGGCCAGTTCCGGGCGATGCAGGAACACCACTTCATCGGCCAGCGCCAGCGAGGGGGCCAGCGCCTGCGCGTGTGCGCCCAGCCGCATCGAATTGCTGCGCGGCTCCATCGCGACCACGATGCGCGCATCGCCCACCTTGGCGCGCAGCCCTTCCAGCGTGGTGGCGATTGCGGTCGGGTGGTGGGCGAAATCGTCGTAGACGGTGATGCCCTCGTGACTGCCGATCACTTCCATGCGGCGCTTGACGCTGCGGAAGCGCGCCAGCGCCGGGATCACCTCGGCCGGCGCGACACCCACCGCATGTGCGGCTGCCAGCGCCGCCAGGCCGTTGAGCACGTTGTGGCGGCCCAGCAACGACCACTGCACATCACCCAGTGCCTGCCCGCGGTGGTGCACGCGGAACGCGCTGCCATCGGCAGCCAGCAGTTCCGCATGCCACTCCAGCGATGGATCGAAGCCGAAGCGCTCGATCGGGGTCCAGCAGCCCATCGCCAGCACTTCGGCCAGATGCTGATCCTCGCCATTGACGATCAGTCGGCCACGCGCCGGCACCGTGCGCACCAGGTGGTGGAACTGGCGCTGGATCGCGGCCACGTCCGGGAAGATGTCGGCGTGGTCGTATTCAAGGTTGTTGAGGATGGCCACCAGCGGCCGGTAGTGCACGAACTTGCTGCGCTTGTCGAAGAAGGCGGTGTCGTACTCGTCGGCCTCGACCACGAACTCGCGGCCCTGGCCCAGGCGGGCGGAGACGCCGAAATCCTCGGCGACGCCGCCGATCAGGAAACCGGGAGAACGACCGGCGCTTTCCAGCAGCCAGGTGAGGATGGTGGTGGTGGTGGTCTTGCCATGGGTACCGGCCACGGCCAGCGTGTCGCGGCCCGGCAGCACCTGTTCGGACAGCCACTGGGCACCGGAAATGTAGCGCTGGCCGGCGTCGAGCACGGCCTCAACGGCGGCATTGCCGCGCGAGAGTGCGTTGCCGATCACCACCTCGTCGGTGCCCGGTGGCACGCTGTCGGCGCGGTAGCCCTGGTCCAGGGTGATACCCAGCTGCTCGAGCTGGGTCGACATCGGCGGATAGATGGCCTGGTCGCTGCCACTGACCGTATGGCCCAGTTCCCGCGCCAGGGCGGCCACGCCGCCCATGAAGGTGCCGGCGATTGCAAGGATATGTACGCTGCTCATGACCGAGGATTGTGACCGATGACGGCTGTATAGGGCCAATGTCCGATCCGGGGTAAGACAAGTCCTACACAGGATGTGAGAAAACTCCAATCATCTGTCAGGGAATTCCCGATAGCGATGTTCTGTGAACCCGGACACAATTCGAACTGCCAGCCGCAGTACCCGAACCGGTCCTACTCCCCAAGAGGCCATCCCCAAGGGAGCTCATGCTGCGGGGCCCTGAGCAAGCCCTCTGCTGGCGCCTATCAAACGACACAGGCCTGGTCCTCGCGGACCAGGCCTGTGTTTTTTGCGCCCGAAGGGCCGGCAGTGCACCGGCCCTGCAGGATCAACCCTTGATCGCCGCCAGGATGCGGGCTTCGATCTCGTCCAGCTCGCCGACGCCATCGACGCGGGCCAGGGTGCCACGGCCGGCGTAGAAGTCCACCACCGGGGCAGTCTGGTCGTTGTAGACCTGCAGGCGCTGGCGCACCGCTTCCGGCGTGTCATCGGCGCGGCCCTGCTCCTTGGCGCGACCGGCGATGCGGTCGACCAGCAGCTCGGTGGCCACGTCCAGCTGCACCACGGCATCCAGCGGCTGGCCGATCTTGGCCAGCAGGCCGTCCATCGCATTGGCCTGGGCCACATTGCGCGGGTAGCCATCGAGGATGAAGCCCTTGGCGACATCGGCCTGGGTCAGGCGCGACTCCAGCATGCCCAGCAGGATGTCGTCCGACACCAGGTTGCCGGCATCCATCACCGTCTTGGCCTGCTTGCCCAGCTCCGTGCCGGCGGCGATTTCCGCGCGCAGCATGTCACCGGTCGAAATGTGGGCGATCCCCAGCTTTTCCTTCAGGCGCGTCGCCTGTGTCCCCTTGCCCGAACCGGGCGGTCCCAACAGAACCAATCGCATTGACCTGACTCCAACGTGTTGAAAACAAAGAAGGTTCGCGTCCCGGACGGACCGGTATCGCTGCACCGCAATAGCGCCACTTTACCGCATCCGGGTAATGTCCCTGCAATGTCCCCTCCCCCGAGCAGGTAGAAGCATGCGCAACGGTACTCTCCTCTACGCCCAGTCCGGCGGTGTCACCGCGGTCATCAATGCCACGGCGGCAGCGGTGATCGAGCAGGCCCGGGCCAAGGGCATCAAGGTCCTTGCCGCCCGCAACGGCATCCTCGGCGCGCTGCGCGAGGAGCTGATCGACACCAGCAAGGAGAGCGCCGCCGCGATCCGCGCCCTGGCCCATACCCCGGGTGGCGCCTTCGGCTCGTGCCGGGTGAAGCTGAAATCGCTGGACGCCGACCGCGCCCGCTACGACCGCCTGCTGGAGGTGCTGCGCGCGCACGACGTGCGCTGGTTCCTCTACAACGGCGGCAACGACTCGGCCGATACCGCGCTGAAAGTCTCGCAGCTGGCCAAGGCCTCCGGCTACGACCTGACCTGCATCGGCGTGCCCAAGACCATCGACAACGACCTGGCAGTGACCGACACCTGCCCCGGCTTCGGCTCGGCGGCCAAGTACACCGCCGTCTCGGTGCGCGAAGCGGCGCTGGACGTGGCGGCGATGGCCGAGACCTCCACCCGCGTTTTCATCTACGAGGCCATGGGCCGCCACGCGGGCTGGCTGGCTGCGGCCGCCGGCCTTGCCGGCAACGGCGATGACGAAGCGCCGCACATCATCCTGCTGCCCGAACGCGCCTATGACGAGGCGGCGTTCCTGGCCAAGGTCAAGGCCGTGGTCGACCGCGTCGGCTACTGCGTGGTGGTGGCGTCGGAAGGCATCGCCACCGCCGATGGCCGCTTCGTCGCCGATGCCGGTGGCGGCAAGGACTCGTTCGGGCACTCGCAGCTGGGCGGCGTGGCCGCGCACCTGGCTGGCCGGGTCAAGGACCAGCTGGGCCTGAAGGTCCATTGGGCGCTGCCCGATTACCTGCAGCGCTCGGCCCGCCACCTGGCCAGCAGGACCGACTGGGAGCAGGCGCAGGCGGTCGGCAAGGCCGCGGTGCAGCTGGCGCTGAAGGGCCAGAACGGGGTGATGCCGGTGATCGTGCGCAGCAGCGACGCACCGTACCGCTGGAAGATCGAAGCGGCGCCGCTGTCGAAGATCGCCAACCATGAAAAGAAGATGCCCGCCGGCTTCATCCGCCGCGACGGCTTCGGTATCACCGCCAAGGCGCGCGCCTACCTGTCGCCGCTGATCAAGGGCGAAGCCCCGCTGCCGTATGGCACCGATGGACTGCCCAGGTACGTCACGCTCAAGAACGTGGCGGTGAAGCAGAAGCTGCCGGCCTTCGAAGGCTGAGCCGAAAAAGGGGACGGAGGGGATTGAGTCGTATACGCCCCTCTGTGCTGAGCCCTGTGCGGAGCGCAGGGCACATTGCGGCGGCCGCCGAAGCACCCCACAATCGGGCTCCGGCCCGGGGCAAAGGGGCCGCCGCAAGCCAGATTCGACGCTGCCCGGCCTTCAAGGCCCGGGCCTGTGCTGCCATTTCACAAGGACTGTAACCATGAAGCACCCGATCCTGATCGCCGCGCTGCTGTGCGGTGCCGCCGCACCCGCCTTCGCTGCGACCTGCGAAAGCAACTTCCAGAAGAAGGGCAATCCCTTCGTCGGCACGACCTTCACTTCATCGGTCACCCATCCGGACCTGACCGTGGCGAGTGCCATCGGCCAGATGCGGGTGATCGCCAAGAACGCCAACATGGATGTCCTCAGCGAGGACGTGGAAGGCGGCTCGATGCTGATCGAAGAGCCGGAATCCATGGCCCACAAGCCGATCCCGATGATCATCAGCGCCACTTCCGAAGGCGGCCAGGGCACCGTCGGCATGGTGGTGAAGGTCAACAAGGGCGCCATTGCCTCGGCCGACGGCGTGCGCGAAGAAATGTGCAAGCTGCTCAACCAGGTCAAGCCGGGCAAGGCTGGCGAACAGGCAGCCAAGGCCACTCCGCAGGCGTCGGTGGTAACGATTGCCGCCGACCGCTTCGGCTTCCAGCTGCGCAACCAGAACAAGGACAACCCGGCCGCGGTCGAGCCGCGCTACAAGGGCAAGACCTACGCCATCACCGGTCGCATCACCACCGTGCTGCGCAGTGGCGGCACCTACAACACCAGCTTCGACCTGCCCAGCGATGGCAGCATCGACTTTGAGCGCGTGGCTATTTCCTGCTCGTTCGCAGCCAACCAGGCCGCGTATGCGCTGGCCCTGCGACCGCGCGAGAAAGTGACGCTGACCGGCGTGGTCGACAGCTACGACCAGATTGGTCGTGTGTTGTGGCTGAAGGACTGCCGCGGCAACTGATCGCTGCAGGCATGGGAATGGCCCGGGTGCGCAGGCGCCCGGGCCTTTTCGTTTCCACAGCGGTTCACGCCTGGCGCACGTGCATCGCAGGATGATGGATGCCCTGCCAGGAGATCGTCATGGCACTGCGTGTTGTTCGACTCGGTACGCCGCGCCAACCCGGCGAGGGACTGCGTATCGGCACCGTCAGGCGCCCACCGCGCGGCGTGCCGCGCAGCGAGTTCGCCCGGCAGGACTGGTACGACGTCTGGTTTCCGCCCCTGTCACCGAGCGCGGAGCTGGTGAAGCGGGCGCATGAAGCGAAGACCGCCGCCGACTGGACTGCCTTCTTCCGCGATTACAAGGCGGAGATGAAGGCGCCGGATGCGGCCCACGCGCTGGACCTGCTGGCCGCGATGTCACGGCACAGCGACATCAGCGTAGGGTGCTACTGCGAGGACGAAGCGCATTGCCATCGCAAGGCATTGCGCGAGTTGCTGGTAGCGCGGGGGGCGAAGCCGGCCGGAGAATGATGGCGCGCCGCAGTAGATCCACGCCATGCGTGGATGCGGCATCGGTGCCGACCAACGGTCGGCACCCACCTGTATCAATTACAGGCCTTGCCTTCCATCTGCAGCTGCGCGGCGAACATGGTCACCTGCGGAATCTGGCCGGCCGCGGCCTGCTTCTTGGCCTCTTCCAGATAGATGCGCGACTGGCCTTGACCGTCCAGCTCGACCTTGTTGCTCGACGGCAGTCGCCACACGCGCACCACCGCCTGCTGTGCCGGGCATGCTGCGCTGGGCACGCGGATCACATCATTGAGCTTCCAGCCCTTGTCGGCACTTGGCTGTGCCTTGGTGTAGTCGACAAAGCGCGCGCGCGGCTGGCACTGCTCGCTGGTCCGCACCGACGCAAAGCGATACGGCTCGGCCGCCTGGCCGGTGAAGGCACCTTCCAGGCGCGCGCAGGCCTCGGGGATCTGCCGCAGGGTGTGCACTGCGCCCACTGCCTGGGGAGCGCCCACGGCGCGCTGCAGCTCCGGGGTTTCCGCGGCGAGTGCCGGTACGGCCGGGACCAGGGCGGCAAGCATCAACAGGGACAGGCGCATGGGGAATCTCCTACGGGACTGTGCGCAGGCTTGCAGAGGCTGGCTTAACGGGGTGCAAAGGCCTGCGGTTCTCGAATCACGCCCATGGACTGGCGGCATGCGCCGCAGCTCGCAGCAGCCCGTCGTGCTCGGCCTCTGAGAGCCAGTCGAGCATGGCTCGACTCTGCAAGTGGCGGCACGCATACTGCGGGTACCAGGGAATGCTGAACACCGCCATACGTCGGACGACCGCCAAGGTCGGTACGGGTTGGTTCCAGGCTGCAGCCCGTCGTCCCCCTCGTGGTGCCGTTCATCGCCACTGGATGCCTACATCCATTCTGCGGAGGGGTCTAATGCTGGAACGTCACGGGCTTTCATTGGCGCTGGGCTGCGCCATTCTCGCGATCCTGTTCGGAATCGTCTCGGCGCGCTGGATCCTGCGCCAACCCACCGGCAATGAACGCATGATCGCGATCGCCACCGCGATCCAGGAAGGCGCGCGTGCCTACCTCAACCGCCAGTACCTGACCATCGGCGTGGCCGGCGTGGTGCTGTTCGTGCTGGTCGGTGTGTTCCTCAGCTGGTACACCGCGATCGGCTTCGCGGTCGGCGCGGTGCTGTCCGGCGCGGCCGGCTACATCGGCATGAACGTGTCGGTACGCGCCAACGTGCGCACCGCCGAGGCCGCACGCCATGGCATCAGTGCGGCGATGGACGTCGCCTTCCGCGGCGGTGCGATCACCGGCATGCTGGTGGTCGGCCTGGGCCTGCTGGGTGTGGCCGGCTATTACGCACTGCTGCTGCGGATGGGCCTGCCGATGGAACAGGCGCTGCACGCGCTGGTCGGTCTGGCGTTCGGTTCGTCGCTGATCTCGATCTTCGCGCGTCTGGGCGGTGGCATCTTCACCAAGGGCGCCGACGTCGGCGCCGATCTGGTCGGCAAGGTGGAAGCCGGCATTCCCGAGGATGACCCGCGCAACCCGGCGGTGATCGCCGACAACGTCGGTGACAACGTCGGCGACTGTGCCGGCATGGCCGCCGATCTGTTCGAGACCTATGCGGTCACCGTGATCGCCACCATGCTGCTGGGCAGCCTGATGCTGGCCGAGGCGGGCGCCAATGCCGTGCTGTATCCGCTGGTGCTGGGCGGTGTGTCGATCATTGCCTCGATCATCGGTGCGCTGTTCGTCAAGGTGAAGCCTGGCGGCTCGATCATGGGCGCGCTGTACAAGGGCGTGATCGTCTCCGGCGTGCTGGCCGCGATCGCGTTCTACCCGATCACCACCGGGCTGATGGCCGACAATGTGCATGGTCCCATCGCGCTGTATGGATGCGCGCTGATCGGCCTGGTCCTGACCGGCCTGATCGTGTGGATCACCGAGTACTACACCGGCACCCAGTACAAGCCGGTGCAGCACGTGGCGCAGGCGTCGACCACCGGCCACGGCACCAACATCATCGCCGGCCTCGGCATCTCGATGAAGTCCACCGCGCTGCCGGTGGTGGCCGTGTGTGCAGCGATCTGGGGCGCGTTCGCGCTGGGCGGCCTGTACGGCATCGCCATCGCCGCCACCGCGATGCTGTCGATGGCCGGCATGATCGTCGCCCTCGATGCCTATGGACCGATCACCGACAACGCTGGCGGCATCGCCGAGATGGCCGAGCTGCCCTCGGAGATCCGCGACATCACCGATCCACTGGATGCGGTGGGCAACACCACCAAGGCGGTGACCAAGGGCTATGCGATCGGCTCGGCGGCGCTGGCCGCACTGGTGCTGTTCGCCGACTACACGCACAACCTGCAGGCCGCGCATCCCGGCCAGGAGTTCCGCTTCGATCTCAGCGACCACACGGTGATCATCGGCCTGCTGATCGGTGGCCTGATCCCCTACCTGTTCGGTGCGATGGCGATGGAAGCGGTCGGCCGTGCGGCAGGTGCGGTGGTGGAGGAGGTACGCCGCCAGTTCCGCGAGATCCCCGGCATCATGCAGGGCACCGGCAAGCCGCAGTACGACAAAGCGGTGGACATGCTGACCCGCTCGGCGATCCGCGAAATGATCGTGCCGTCGCTGTTGCCGGTGGCGGTACCGGTGGTGGTCGGCCTGCTGCTGGGGCCGCGCGCACTGGGCGGCCTGTTGATCGGTACGATCGTGACCGGCCTGTTCGTGGCCATCTCGATGACCACCGGCGGCGGCGCCTGGGACAACGCCAAGAAGTACATCGAGGACGGCCACTTCGGTGGCAAGGGCAGCGAAGCGCACAAGGCCGCGGTGACCGGTGATACCGTCGGTGACCCGTACAAGGACACCGCCGGCCCGGCAATCAACCCGCTGATCAAGATCATCAACATCGTCGCGCTGCTGCTGGTACCGCTGTTGTAGATCCACGCCATGCGTGGATGGCGGCGCCGAATGGGGTCAGCGCCCTCTCCTGCGGAAAGGGATCCGACCCCATCGTCAATCACCCCCCGCGCAGGAAGAAGGACACCGGCACCATCACGTCCACCGGGTCGCCGGCTACCTCGGCCGGCGGCGCCGGTACCGGGCTGGCACGTCGCACGGTGTCCAGCGTCTCCTGGTCGAGCAACGCGAAGCCACTGCTGCGGCCCAGTGTCAGCCCCGAGACCGCGCCATCCCGGGCCACGGCAAAACGCACGTAGACCACGCCCTGCTGGCGCAGCCGCTCGGCCTGGCGCGGATAGCGCCGATGCTTCTGCAGATGCCCGAGCAGGCGCCCCTCCCAGGTGGCCTCGGCGCGACTGCGCTCGCCGGCGGTGGTCTGCGGTGCGGTGTAGCGTGCGGCCGCGTCGGCCGCCACCTGCGGCGGTGCGCTGGTCTGCGCGACATTGGCCTCGGCGGTGTCCGGCGAGGGCGTCGGCTCCGGCGTACGCGGCGGTGGCAGGTCACCCTGCGGCTGCACCGGTGCCTTGGGTTGCTCACGCAGGGCCGGTTTCGGCGCCTGTCGCTGCTGTTGCTGTTGCAGCGGCCCAGTGGCAACCTCGCGCGGCGGCACCGGAGGCGCCTGTGCCATCGGCGCCAGCTCCAGCATCAATGCAGCGGGCGGCGCTGCGGCGGCCACCGCCGGTGCGCGCGCCGCCCACCAGCAGGCCACGCTGACCAGCAACGCATGCACCAGCAGCACGATCGCCAGGCTGGTCGCCCAGCGCCGCAGTCCGCTCATCGCGCGCCCTGCTCCAGTCCAACCAGTGCCACCTTCAGGTAGCCCGCCGCACGCAGCGCATCCAGCGTTGCCATCAGTTCACCGTAAGGCACGCGGGTATCGGCACGCAGGAACAGGCGTTGCGCGGTGTCACCGTGGGTGGCTACCTGCAGCGCAGCGGCCAGCCCGTCGCGTGCCACCGCCTGCTCGCCGACACGCAGCGACAGATCGGCCTGCACGGTCACGTACACCGGCGCCTGTTCCGGCGGCGTGGCACTGGCACTGCTGGCCGGCAGCTGCACCGGTACCGACACGGTGGCCAGCGGTGCCGCCACCATGAAGATGATCAACAGCACCAGCATCACATCGATGAAGGGCGTGACGTTGATCTCGTGCGATTCTTCCGGCGTGTCGTCGCGGTCGGACGCGGTCCTGATGGCCATCGCCGCCTCTCAGTGCACCGCACGCAGCGACGCCGCTGCAGCGCGTGGAAGGGCGCGGTCGAGATCGCGCGAGACCAGCTGCTGCACGGCCGCCGACAGATCGCCGAGCAGGCCACGCAGACCGGCCAGCACGCGACTGAAGTGGTTGTAGACCAGTACCGCCGGGATCGCGGCGACCAAGCCGAGCGCGGTGGCCAGCAGCGCCTCGGCGATGCCGGGTGCGACCACCGCCAAGTGGGTGGTGTTGCTGTGGGCGATACCGATGAAGCTGTTCATGATGCCCCACACCGTGCCGAACAGGCCGACAAACGGCGCCACCGCGCCAATGCTGGCGAGCACGCCGATGCCGCGCCGCTGCACGCGTGCGGCTTCCAGTTCGATGCGGTCCAGGCGCGAGCCGATGCGTTCCTTGATGCCGTCGCGCCCTTCCAGATCCTGCGACAGGCGCAGTTCGGTGCGGGCCGCATCCAACATCGCCAGCGCAGTGCCCTGCTGCACACTGGCATCGGCGCTCTCGCCGGGCAGGCTCGGCGCCTGCAGCAACAGCGCGCGCGCCGCCCGCAGCTGCCGGGCCTGGCGGGCCAGCTCCCAGCCCTTGGCCAGCAGCACCGTCCAGGTGGCCAGCGACGCCAATGCCAGCGCGATCATCACGGCTTTCACCACCACGTCGGCGGCCAGGTACATGCCCCACGGGGTCAATGCGTGGGCGGCCACAGGAGCCAGGTCAGCAGGCAGCATCGTCTCGGTTTCCATCAGCATCAGGGGTCGCCGCGCGACGACGGGCCGCGCGCGGATCATGGGCGTCGTCCACTTCCACAACCGGATGGGGCTCCAGCCGCGGTGCGGGTCGACTGAGCACGTAGCCGGCGCTGACCGCGAAGAACAGGCCCACGCCCAGCAGAAGACGCCACGACGGGTGCGCACCCCAGCAGAACAGGGCAAAGCCCACCGCCATGCCGGCACTGGCGAACGCCTTGCCCTTGCGCGACACCGCGCCCTGCTCACGCCACAGCCGCAGTGACGGTCCGTAGCGCGGATGCGCCAGCAGGCGCTGCTCGAACTTCGGCGAGCTGCGTGCGAAGCAACCCACGGCCAGGATCAGGAAGATGGTGGTTGGCATCACCGGCAGCAACGCGCCGATTACCCCGAGGCCGACCATCAACCAGCCCAGCGCGAACCAGAGCCAGCGCATCAGCGTTGCGCCTGCGGGCGCGCGCCGTGCATCAGGCGAATTCCACTTCGACGTGGCCGTGCACGCTGCGGAACGCGGCATCGGCTGCGTCGATCACCTGCTGCTCCTGCTCGGCACTCAGCGGCACCGCGTCCAGCGCGGCGGTGAACTCACGCCAGTGGCGCGCCGCACCATCCGGGTGCGCGGCCAGGTGGCGGGCGCCGAAGTCACGGTCCAGCCCGAGCTTGGCGGCCATCTTGTAGAGAATGGTGCCGCCCAGGTTGGAGCCTTCGGCTACGTACAGCCAGCCAAGGGCGGCCGGCAGCGCCAGGTCCGAGGGCAGCGCGTCGATGTCCGCGCCTGGCAGGGTCTGCTCCAGGTCCTGCAGGTCGCGCGCGATCTGGGCCAGGCGGCGGCGCTCACCGAGATCGGGCAGCAGTGCGTCCAGCGCAGGGTTGGCATACAGCGCATCGATGCTGCGGTGGAACCGATACTGCACGCGCAGGAAACGGGCGAAATTGCTGCGGTCGGCGAAGATGTCGCCGGCCATGATGCGCTTGTCCAGGGCACCGTGGCTGTCGCGGGTGGCGGCCTTGAGCCGCAGGCTGCGGCTGTCTTCGGGAGCGATGTGTGCGTTCATGGGGGATGCCAAGGGGGTCGTCGTGCTGTAGACGTTCGCCGCGGGGCTTTCCCCAAGGCCGTGTGCGCCGATAATGGACCATCCCTTCTTCCAGCAGGAACCGATGATGATCACCACCGAACCGCGCATGACCAACCTGTTCCTGCAGCTGGGCCTGGACGCCAGCGCCGAGGCCATCGCCCGTTTCATCCGCGAGCACCAGCTGGCCACCGACGTTGAAGTGGTCGAGGCACCCTACTGGAACGATGCCCAGCGCCAGTTCCTGTCCGAATCGCTGCAGGCCGATGCGGCATGGAGCACGGTGGTGGATGAGCTGAACGAGTCGCTGCACGAAGATGCAGTGAAGGCTGCGACCGGGCTGTAAACAGGCGCCGGGCATGGCCCGGCGCTGGCGATCACACGGCGGAAGCGGTGCGAAGTCTTCCGCACTGCAAAGGCGGTGCGGACCAAGGTCCGCACCCACCGAAGGCGCTCTGTGCTGTCGGTCAGTACTTCCAGGTCAACGCCAGGCGCGCGGTGCGGCCCGGGGCCGGCATCACGCCCAGAGCGAGCGGATCCAGGTAGTAGCGGTCGGTCAGGTTGTCCACGCCCGCTTCCACCGACAGCTGGTCGTTGAAGCTCCAGCTGGCAAACAGGTCCACCAGCGTCGTTGGCCGGTACAGCTGCTGGATCGCCGACAGGCCCACGTTCCAGTCCTTGTCCAGCTTGCTGATCGGGCCGGCGTTGTGGACCACGCGGGTGCCGAAGGTCAGGCGCTCGTCGAACAGGCGCGAGCCCAGCGTCAGATTGACCATGTAGCGCGGCGGATTCTGTGTATTGGTGTACGACCCCTCGAATCCGCCGTCCACGCAGTCCGGCGTGTTGGCCAGTTCATCGTTCTTGCGCTGTGCACCATAGGCGCGGCGCTCTGCGGCGATGTCCGGCGCGCAGGTCTTGGCCTTGAAGTAGTAGTGCGCGGAAAGATCGGCAAACACCTTGCCGCTGTCATAGCTGGACTGGAACTCCATGCCCGAGACCTTGAACTGGTCGACGTTGCGGATCAGGCCTGCCGACAGCGTGCGGTAGTCACGGGTGATCAGGTCGTCGATGCGGGTATCGAAGTACGCCAGCTTCAGCGCAAGGCGGTCGCCAGCGGTGAACAGGTCGTAGCGGATGGTGCTGGCACCGATTTCCCAGCTGCGCGCACGCTCCGGCTTCAGCTCGCCCACCGGCTTGGCGGCAGTGAACAGGCCCAGCGTGGTCTCGAACAGGCTCGGCAGCTTGGTGCCTTCGGCGTACTTCACGTAGACCATGGTGTCTTCGCTGAAGCGATAGGCCACGCTGGCGGTCGGCGAGAACGCGGTGTCACGACGGCGGATCGGCTGCGACCAGGTCCAGCTGACCGGTACTTCCAGGTCCTGCGCCTTGCCGGCGTCGTAGAAGTTCCAGCCACCGATGTCGCCCACCGTGCCCTTCTTGTACGGCGAAGCCAGCAGCGACTCCTGGGTGAAGTTGCCGTTGGCGTCCGGGTACCAGTTCAGCAGCGCGATGCGCTTGGCCCGCCACGACGGCAGCGCCGGGTTGCCATTGAGCAGTTCGGTGTAACGGTACTGGCCCTGTACCTCATAGGCGTCGGGCGTGGCCAGGCGGTTGCGGTCATGCACATCCACGCGGTTCCAGCGTCCGCCGGCCAGCAGTTCCCAATGCTCATCGGGCTGCCACTTCAGCGAGGCCACGGCACTGTATTCCTTGCGCTCGGCGTTGCGCAGGAAGCGGTTGTTGACCAGATCGTCGTGCATGACCGGCCCCGAACTGCCCGGCGCGATGTCTTCGTCGCTGTAGGACAGGCCGTAGTCGAAGGTGAACGCACCAGCACGAGTGTCGAACTTCGAGGTGTTGCTGGCATCCAGGCCGAAGCGCTTCTGTCGCAGCGGATTGCGGTAGGCATCCTTGTAGCCGGGGTCGCCGCTGAAGCTGGGCGCGTCATACCACTCGGTGCGGCGGTCGAAGTACCACGGGGTGATGCCGGTCAGGCTGTTGTACATCACGCTGTCGGTATCGGTGTATGTGGCGTTGACACGCAGGTCGACCAGATCGCTGTCCGGATTGAAGCGGTAGCGCAGGGTGTAGCTGTCCATGTCGACATGGCCCGGGTCCCACTGCGGAATGCGATCGCGGTCGACGCGGATGATCTGCGAGGCCATGATCTCGCCGGCGGTGCCTTCGTAGCGGCGGTAGCCCGCTTCCAGCGTCTGCGCATCGTCGATGCGCCAGGTGCCCTTGAGCAGCGCCGACTTCGAACGCGACGAGGTGTTGAACACTTCGGTACGCGGCGGATTCAGCGGTGCCAGCGTGCGACGGGTCTGCGGGAAGTCGTCGTAACCGTGTTTGCCGGAGAAATAGTTGCCGTTGTCGCGGTAAGCATAGGCGGCGACCAGATCGAAGCGGTCCCAGTGACCGGCTGCGGCCACGTTGAAGAACTGGCTGCCGGTGGCGCTGCGGTCGGAACGCGGCGCGGCGCTATAGGACGGCAGGTTGTTGGCGCTGGCGTTGGCCAGGCCGCCACGCACGCGTACGCCGAAGTCACGGCCTTCGCGCAGCACGTCACCGATCTTCAGCGTCTCCATCTCGACCACGCCACCGATGCCACCGGAGGCGTTGGCCTGCAGGCTCGGGCCCTTGGTGATGGTCAGGCTGGAGATCAGGTCCGGGTCGAGGTAGGTGCGCTGTGACTGGCCGGCATAGCCGCGGTAGGTATCCATGCTGGACTGGCCGCCATCGATGATCACCGGCACGCGGCCCTGGCCCTGGATACCACGGATGTTGACGTCGAACCCATTGCCCACGCGCGGGTCACCGGCGGTGACACCGGCCACGCCCTTGACGATGTCGCCGTTGGAAGTGCCGCGGAAACGTTCCAGGTGCGTGCGGCTGAGCGTGGTGGTGGAGCCCACACTGCGATAGCTGTCGAGCAGGCGCGCCTCGTCGCTGGTCGCGCCACTGTCGACGCGGTCGCCGGCCACGCTGAGCGTGTCGGTGACGATCACACCGCTGTCGGCCTGCACCGGCGTCGCCGCTTCCAGAGTGACTGCATCTGCGCTGACGCGGCGCACCGCCAGGCCACTGCCCTGCAGCAGCTGCTGCAGCGCCTCGTTGGCCGGCAGGCTGCCATTGACCGCACGCGAGGTTACGCCCTGGGCCAGGGTGGCCGGATACACGACCTGCACGCCGGACTGGCGCATATAGCTGCGCAGCGCTTCATCCAGCGGCTGCGCTGGAATGTCGAAGCGCTGCACGGGAGCGTGGTTGCCGGTGGCGCCCTGTGCCAGCACGGACGGTGCGGCGCTGGCCAGGCCGGCGGCCAGCAGGGCGATGCACAGGCGGGACGGGCGCAGCGCGCGGCCCGGGCGGTGGGAGTCGAACATGGGGAACCTGTCAGGTAATCGGTGCCGCAGGCGCGGCGTCATCCGCAACACAGGCGGACACGGCGACGTACGTGGCGGCGGCGGGTACGTTCGCGTGGTAAGACGGTTGGGCGCGCGGCAACCCCAAGAGCGATTTGCGGTCGCGGCAGGTGCCGACCGGCCGGTGATCGTGGTGGGTGCCGACCGTTGGTCGGCACACTGGGACCTTCATCCACGCATGGCGTGGATCTACTGGTGAACGATGGCGACGCCGAGCGGCAGGCGGGTGACCTGCAGACCTGCTGTTGCGGCCAGTGCATCCAGCGCCTGCTCCGGGCGATCGATGCGCAATGCGGCACTCACTGCGGGTAGTCGCGACAGATCGCCGCGCACGAAGGTCGGGCCGGCGCGGTAACGCCCCACCCATTGCACGGCGTCGGCGACGCTGGCCTGCTCCAGCAGCAGCTCGCCCTGCCGCCACGCGCCAACGCTGTCGGCAGCCACATCCCGCAGGCGCGTCACGCCGCTGTGCTCGCCATAGACCGCACGCTGGCCCACCTGCAGATAGGTCCAGCCACCGTCGGCCGGGCTGGCCACGCGCACCCTGCCCTGCCCGACCTGGGTTTCAACCTGGTCATCGCCGCGCGCGACGGTGAACGCGGTCGAGATGTCCTCGATCACGCCGTTGCCCGCACGCACGCTGAAACGTCGCTGCGCATCCGGGCTGACCTCGAACCAGGCACGCCCACGCAGCAGCTCGATCTCGCGTGCATGTGCATTGAAGCGCACGGCAATCGCACTGTCCGCATCCAGCACTGCGCGGCTGCCATCGGGCAATTGCACGTTCTGCACGACGTGCGTGCTGCGATGGTCGGCCTGCAGCCGCAACCAGGCCTCCGGCCATGCCACCAGCATCGCCAGCGCGGCTGCAGCGGCCATTGCCCAGCGCATTCGATGCGGCCGCGGGCGTTCGGCGGGCCGGACCTGCGGGCGTGGCCCGACACTGCGCCACAGCGCGCGCTCGTGTTCGAAGGCGCGTCGGTGCCCCGGTTGTGCCAGCCAGCGCTCGAACTCGTGCATGCGCCCTTCGCCGATGTCACCCGAGGCCAGCCACGCGATCCAGCCCCGGGCCTGTTCGGCCAGGGGATCGTCATTGGCGGCGGGCAGCGTGTTCGGCGGGCTCATCGGCTGGCGGACAGGCGCATTCAAGCGCGGGCGGAGGAACTAGACCGCATCCACGGTCCAGTGATCAAGACGTTTCAGCGAGGGCCAGCCCCAAGCCGGGGCCATCATCGGCCGCTGCGTGCCCAGGCCAGGCGCTGCAGGGCGGTGCGCACATGGTTCTCGACGGTCGTCACCGACACCCCGAGACGGCGGGCGATCTCGGCCTGGGTCAGGCCCTGCAGGCGGTTGAGCCGGAAGATGGTGCGGGTCGGCTCCGGCAGGTGCCCCGCCGCATCGAGCACCCGCTGCAGTTCGTCCTGTGCCATGGCCTGTTCCTCGGTCGAGATGACCTCGTCCGGCCCCCACAGGTAGTGGTCGGCCAGCAGGCGGTTGCGCCGGGTCGATTCGCGGCCGTGGTCGGTGGCCAGGTTGGCGGCCAGCCGGTACAGATAGGCCCGCGGGTTGTCGATGGCCTGGCTGTCGTCGACCCCACGGGCCTTGAACCATACGGCCTGGATCACGTCCTCGGCACCATTGTCTCCGCCGAGGATGCGCTGCACCCGGCGCAGCAGTGCCGGCCGCTCACGGATCAGCAGTTCGGTAAGGGAGGCGGCATTGGAGGACATGCGCGGAACCGGGACGACAGACGGAAGGCGCCGCGCATGCTACTCCGTTAATGAGAATCAGTCACGTTCGCATCAGTGGATGCAGCCGGTCAGCCCGTCATAGACGCTCTCCGACGTGCCGGGCAACGGATCATGCAGCGGATTACGGGCCGCCAGCGCCGCATGGAAGTCCTCAACCGGGGTGCCAGGCACCAGCGGCAGCCGGCATAGCCAGGTCGGTTGCCGGGCCACGATCGCACCGTCGTTCCGCGACACGGCCAGGTCACTGGCGGCAAATGCCCAGAGGCACTCACGCACCGTGCCGCGCACCGCATCCACTGAACACCGCAGGCGCAGCGCCCGGATGTCGCTGTACTCGCCCTCGCAGAAGGTGTCGCCGCAGATCCTGTCGAAGCCATGCTGCAACCGGCCTTCCAGGGCAAAGAAGCGGTCCCAGTTGGCTTCCTGGTGCGGATAGTCGATCAGGTCCACGTAGGGAAAGGCCTGGGCGGCGGGCGCGATCAGCAGCGCGCAGAACAGGCCGAGTGACAGGGCGGATGGTTTCATGCGGGAACTCCTCGGGTAGGTGCATCCAGCCTGCGCGCGCACGCCCCCCGGCCCCATCGGTCAACCCCGGCCCGCCGGGTCGGCGCCTTCCACGCCCTGCCGTCGGCCCCCTCCCCTGCACAGCGCCCGGCAAAGGCATAAAATGGGGAGCTATCCGTCTATATCCCCCACCTGGAGCACACCATGGGTCTGGAACTCGTCTCGCCCGGCAAGAACCCGCCGGAAGAAATCAACGTCATCATCGAGATCCCGAAGGACTCGGAGCCGGTGAAGTACGAAGTGGACAAGGAAACCGGCGCGATCTTCGTCGACCGCATCCTGTCCACCCCGATGCGCTACCCCTGCAACTACGGCTACGTGCCGAGCACCCTGTGCGGCGACGGCGATCCGGCCGACGTGCTGGTGGTGCTGCCGCTGCCGCTGGTGCCGGGCTCGGTCGTGCGCTGCCGTCCGGTCGGCGTGCTGAAGATGAGCGATGAGGCGGGCAGCGACGAGAAGATCCTGGCCGTGCCGGTGTCGAAGATCTTCAGTGGCTACGCCCACGTCGAAGACATCGCCCAGGTGTCCAGCCACTGGCTGGAGCGCATCGGCCACTTCTTCGAGCACTACAAGGACCTGGAGAAGGGCAAGTGGGTCAAGCTCGACGGTTGGGGCGGCGCCGCTGAGGCCAAGCAGATCCTGATCGAGGCGCACCAGCGCCATCTCGACAGCAAGGCCTGAGCCTGAACCGGATCGCTCCGGCGGCACCCCGCCGGAGCGATGCGGGTCACGTTTCATGACGACGGCACATCACTCTTGCCGCCGTATTAGGTAAATTGCGTCACTTCACACGTCGTCGACATCCATCGTCGAGACAGCCAGGGGAATGTGTCGTGCGTATTCTGCTTGTTGGGGATGCAGCCAGCCTGCCGGCTGAGCTGACCGAATTCATTGCCGATCTTGGGGAAGACTGGCAGCCGCTGACCGCCACCGATGGCCAGACCGCGATGACCGCGGTGGCCACGCAGGGCGTGGATGCGGTGATCGTCTGCCCGCAACTGCCGGATCTCAATGCCACCACGCTGCTGGGCCAGATCCGGACCTTGCGCCCGGAAACCATCCGCATTGCGCTGGTGGACGCCCAGCACGGCAACCGGCCGCCGCCGGCACGCCTGATCGGCGTGGCCCACCGCTTCCTGCCGTTGCCGCTGGCACCGGAAGTGTTGCTGGAAGCGCTGACCAGCCTGGAAGAGCTGCGTGAAGTGCTGGACAGCCCTCGCCTGCGCGACGCCATCGGCCGTATCGAGAAGCTGCCCTCGCCGCCGCACCTGTACCTGAGCCTGACCCAGGCACTGGAACATGACGACGACGCCGACAGCGCCGACGTCGCCAAGCTGGTGGCCGCTGATCCGGCGATCGCGGCAAAGGTGCTGCAGCTGTCGAACTCGGCGTTCTTCAGCCAGGGCCGCACCATCGCCGACCTGCGCACCGCCGTGACCCGCCTCGGCCTGTCGACGCTGCGCGATCTGGTACTGGCCAGCGAGGTGTTCTCGGCACCGACACTGTCCACGGCCGAGCGCAATTCACTGCAGCAGCGCGCCCTGCTCGCCTCGCGGCTGGCGGCACGCCTGCTGCCCGAATCCAGCGCCGAACTGGGCGCGACCGCCGCGCTGCTGGCCGACATCGGCCTGCTGCTGCCCGGCGTGCGCAACGAGCGCAGCGAACCGTCGCTGGCCGGTGACACCCGCCCGGGCCACGCCGAAGCCGGTGCCTATCTGCTCGGCCTGTGGGGCCTGCCGATGCCGATCATCGAGGCGGTGGCGTTCCATCTGCAGCCGCAGCGTGCCAATACGCGCAGCTTCTGGGTGACCGGCGCGGTGCACGTGGCACTGGCACTGGTCAATGGTGATCCGGTGGACGAGGACTACCTGCAGCGCGCAGGTGTTCTCAACAGGCTGCCGCAGTGGCGGGAGCATGCCAACAGCCTGATGGGACTGGTACCCAGCGAGATCTGAGCTGTCAACGCAGGAAGAACCTCGAAGGCGCGCCCAAAGGCGCGCCTTTTTTGCATCAGCGCGCGCCGCAGGCATCCTGCACGCAGTGGCGATACTGCAGATCGCACAGGACCTTCGACTTGCCTGCAGCCAGGCATTCCTGACGCAGCTCCTCGCAGTACAGCCCGCCCCCACAGACGCCACCGGTCTGGGCAAACACCGCACCCACCAATGTTGCATAGATCAGTGCAGCAGCAGACAGTTTGTGCAACAGCGTGCTCTTCATCGCTCTCTCCATGTGCAAGTGTCCGCAAGTGGACCCAGCAACTGTGTTGATTACGACACGACAGGAACGTGACTTCCCTCACCTTCCAAGATATTTCGGAATTCCCCTACAAAGAAAGAGGGCGGACCTTGCGGTCCGCCCTCCCGGTACTGCTATCGCACTTCGAACTATCAGAAGCGCTGGGTGTACTTCATGTACAGGAAGCGACCGACGTCGAAGCCACCGTAGTAGGCGAAGCTCGAGTTCGGCGCCGAGTACTGCAGCGCACCGCGGTGATCGAACACGTTGTTCGCACCCAGGGCGATGGTGGCATCCCACGGAGCCTTCCAGCTGACCTGCACGTCGTGGAAGGTGTTGGAGCCGGTGTGGCGCAGCGGATCCGGCTCACCATTGGCGTAGTGGTTCGGAGCGTCGCACCATGCGTCGTCGATGCAGCTTTCCTTCATGCCCGAGTAGTAGCGGGCAGTCCAGTTGACGCCGAAGTCACCCATCTCCCAGTTGACACCCAGGTTCGAACGGACGCGGAACAGGCCCGGCTCACCAACGCGACCGATGGTGATGTTCTCACCCTTCTTGTTCTGGCCGGCTTCGTCGTACTTGGCCAGGTAGCTGGTCTGCCAGTCGATGCTGAACTTGCCGATCGACAGTTCCGGCAGGCGGTACTTGACACCCAGATCGTAGCCTTCGGTCTCCATCGAGCCGAGGTTGGCCAGGCCGTAGGTCAGCGCCTCGATATGGCCATCAGCGGCACGGGTGACGCCTTCGCAGCGAGCTGCGTTGCCCAGCACGTAGCAGTCACGCAGGATGCGATCAACGCTGTCAGCGATGATCATGTTCTTCAGCTCGTAGCGGTACCAGTCAAGCGAGATGTCCAGGCCCTGCACCCAACGCGGGCTCCAGACCAGGCCAACCGTCTTGCTCTTGGAGGTTTCCGGCTTCAGAGCCGAATTCGAACCGCTGACGAACTGGTCCGGGGTCGCGCACGGGAAGGTGCTGCAAGGCGCGAAGCCCTGGCCGACCTGCACGTAGTTGGCCGGCACGCCAGCCGCGGCGCAGGCAGCATTGCCAGCGACGTTGCCCGGCGAGGTCGAACCGCACGGATCGGTATAACGCTCGAAGCTCGAGTTGGTGCCGCCGTACAGATCGTCAACGGTCGGTGCGCGGAAGCCTTCTGCGTAGGTACCGCGGACCAGCAGTTCGTCGATCGGGCGCCACACCAGGCCGAACTTCGAGTTGATCGTGTCACCGAAGTTGCTGTAGTCAGAGTAGCGGCTTGCGACGTTGAAGGTCAGTTCCTTGGCAAACGGCAGGTCCGACAGGATCGGCACGTTCAGTTCCAGGTAGAACTCATCCAGCGAGTAGTTGCCCGAGGTGGTGGTCGACGCCAGGCCGGTCGACTGGCCCGACTGACGGAAGGCGTCCGGCACGAAGCGGCCTTCTTCCTTGCGGTGCTCGTAGCCCATGGCCACACCCAGGTCACCGGCCGGCAGCTCGAACAGCGAACCGGACAGGTTGGCGGTGTAGCTGGTGGTCTTGGTCACACCAGTGTCGGTGTAGGTCGGGAACAGGAAGTTCTGCAGATCACGGTCGGCAAGCGAGCCCTGGCCGTTGACGCCGTAAGGCAGCAGCGGGTTCCACGGGCGGCACTGGCTCAGCGGGATCGGATTGGCGGCGGTCCCGCACTGAGCAACGCCCTGGCCGTTGATGAACGACTTGCCAAGTGCCTGCTCGGAAGCGATCAGGCTCATGTCGCCGTAGCCGGTCTTGGTCAGCTCGTTGCGGTTCCACAGCGCGCCAACGTCCCAGTCCCAGGTCTTGCCGGCAAACTCGAAGAAGCCACTCAGGCTCGGCGCGAAGCGCAGGGTCTTGAGGTCGCTCTTGGTGGTACGCGGCACTTCCCACAGGCGGCGACGGAACTCAACGTCCTGGCCGATCGGGTTGAACGCGCTGTCCTTCGACAGCGGGGTACCGAACGACAGCGACTGGTACGGGTAACCCGCGATCTGCTGGTCGGTGGTGCGCTGGTTGTACAGCACGTCAGCATTGAAGGTGATCGAATCAGCCAGATCGTAGCTGCCGTTGACATACACGGACTTACGCTCGATGCCGGTCTGCACCATCATCTGCTGGTTGGCGTTGGAGTACTCGGCCGGAGTCAGCAGGTGGTAGTCGGCCGCATTCTTCGGGTCACCGCCCGGATTCAGGGTCTTCCACTCCGGCTGCGGCTGGCCTGCAGCGCGCGGCTTGCAGTCGCCCCACACGCGCGGGTCGCACCAGGTGCTGTTCTGGCTCAGCGGGCTCCAGTCGGCAGAGGTCGAATTCGGGCCCAGGCCGCCGTCGCGGCTGAACCAACGATCCTTCGCCCACACCGGATCCTGCTTGGAGTACTCGGCCGACAGGGTCACGCCGCCACGCTCGCCTTCAGAGCCGAGGGTGAACGAGTAGGTGTTGGTGTCGCCGTCGCCGCGGCCGTACTGGCCAACGTAGACGCTGGCTTCAGCACCATCGAAGCGCTTGCGGGTGATCACATTGACCACGCCAGCAATGGCGTCCGAACCGTAGATGGCGGAGGCGCCATCCTTCAGCACTTCGATGCGCTCGACGGCGGCCATCGGAATCTGGCTCAGATCCTGGTAGCCGGCAGTGGTCGCGCCCAGGCGCTTGCCGTTCATCAGCACCAGGGTGCGCTGCGCGCCAAGG
Organism: Stenotrophomonas geniculata; assembly: GCF_034508895.1. Taxonomy (NCBI): domain Bacteria; kingdom Pseudomonadati; phylum Pseudomonadota; class Gammaproteobacteria; order Lysobacterales; family Lysobacteraceae; genus Stenotrophomonas; species Stenotrophomonas geniculata. The sequence goes on along the minus strand of NZ_CP140571.1, from coordinate 2,718,252 downwards.
TTGCGCAGGTCGACGTAGTAGCCGCCAACGTTTTCGCCGGAGGACAGCGAGTCCGCGCGGGAAATGGCCGGCGAACCTGCCGAGGTCAGGTTCTGCAGGACATCGGCGACGGTGGTGTAGCCCTGCTTTTCCAGGTTCTCACGGCTCAGCGTGAGGACCGGCTGCTGGGTCTCCATCGAGGCGCCGCGGATGCGCGAGCCCGTGATTTCGATGCGATCCAGGGTGGTCGCATCCTTTGCTTCCTGCGCAGAAGCAAAGGCGGGCGTCAGCGCCAACGCAATGCCAGCCGGCAGAAGGCCCAGCCGCACTGCGGGATTACGAACGTTCATCTATCTCTCCAAGGTACGTGTTAGCAGCGTGTTAAAACACCCCAGCACGTTACGATTGCGTTGCAGCGCTGTATTTGCGCGAGCCAACCGGAGACTTTGCAGATTGTGGCGGCAGCAAGCCGCCGTTTTCCCTGAAGCGCGATGCGGACTGGCCGTAGCGGGCGCGGAACGCACGCGCGAAGCTGCAGCAGTTGTCGAAGCCACTGGCCGCAGCGACCTCGCCAACCATCATGTCGGTGTCACGCAGCAGGTCGGCCGCCCGTTCCAGGCGCAAACGTGCTGAAAGCGACTGCGGGCTTTCCTCGTACAGGCTCTGGAAGGTCTTGGAGAGATACCAGCTGGAGAAGTTGGTCAGCTCGGCCAGTTCACCGATGCGCACCACGCGGTGGCTGTTGCCTTCCAGGTACAGGCGGGCGCGCTGCATGCGGCCGAATACCTGGCGCTTGCGGCTGCGCGAGCGACCCGGGCAACGCTGCACGTTGTCGGCCAGCCCACGCTGCAGGCCCGCCAGATGCAGCAGCAGCGGGCGCAGTGCCTGTGCCGGCTGGCCACTGGCCAGCGCATCGCGCCACAGGCGCAACGCAACGCGGGCATCGCCACGGCTCATGCGGCCACGCCCGGCGTACAGGCCGCAGTCGGCCATCTCGGCCAGCACGCGCAGCGCTTCGACAGTCAGGTTCAGGCCAACGCACAAGCCGTTGCGGCCTGCCTGCACCAGCGGCCGCGACTCTTTCTCGAAGGCGATCCACTCGCCCTGGCGCAAGCGGAAGCGTCCTTCCTTGGCTTCCACCCAGGAGCTGCCGCGCACCTGCATCCACACAGTGAAGCTGCTGCCTGCGGTCTGCAGGCTACCGAGCCGGGCCACGCCCAGGCAGGTCGGCGCAGCATCGTCGAGCGACCGGTCCAGAGAGACGGTTTGGCCGCGATCGGCCAGCGAGAGTTGACGCATGGGGGCACCACGGTTTGCCTAGTACAGGCCTCCGTTTTGCCAAATCAGGCGGCACCACGTCAGGAAAGTCAGACGAGATCGCCACGAATTCGCGGCGAGGTCGCCACGAAGAAATTACGAAGGCCCATTTCCGTTGAACAACAACAACTTGGAGAACGCCGGAAGCAGCGTCGGCGAGCGCTCGGGCAAGCGCATCACGCCGATGTCGGCACCGTCGCTGACCGCCATTGCCACGAACAGCGTGTGCCCATCGGCGCCGGCACTCAGCCCGTTGCCGGCACTGAGGCGTTCCGCATCCAGGCAGCGTTCCGGTTCCTCGCGCCCGGCCTGGATCAGCACCAGTGTCGTGCCACAACGGGTGGACGTACCGAGGTAGCCGATCGCGTTGTTGCCGGCCACAGTCCAGGCACGGTACCGCCACCGGCTGGGCCGGTCATCGCTGATCTGCTGCACGCTTGCCGGTGCCAACGCCGCATCCACCGACCACAGGCCTCCTGCGGCCAGGCGGGTGAACAGCACACGCCCGCTGCTGCGATCGAACCGCGCCTGCGAAACACCGTCGATGCTGGCCAGGCGGCGCCAGGGCTGCACGCTTCGATCAAACAGGCTCAGCCGGGTCTGTTGCTGGTCATCGCGCTCGACCACCAGCAGCTGGTCCGGGCGTGCCCCGTACAGTGCCTGCAGCGGCTGCTCCGACGGGACAGGCAACGCCTGGACGCGTTCGTCACGTGGGGCGACCTCATAGACCACTGTGCGTCCGTGCTCGTCGCGCCCCACCACCAGCAACCGGCGGCTGTCGGCCGACCAGTCCGGTGCCTGACGTGCCTCGGGCCGCAAGCCTTCGATCGGCCGCAGCGAATCGGGGCGCTCCATGTCCGCCCACCACAGCGCGAAGCTGCCTGAACGATCGGACGTGAACACCAGTTGGCGTCCATCCGGCGCCGCCATCGGCTGCCCATCCCGGCCACTGGACGCAAACAAGCGCTGCGGCGGCGAGCCGCCTTCCATCGGCACCTTGAAGATGCCGAACTGCGCGCGCCGATGGACGAAGGCCAGCATGCCCGCGCGGCGCGCAGTGGCCGGCCACTGTGCGTCGTCGAGCCCGGCATCGCGCAGCGTGCGGCTCTCGACGTCCAGGTAGTACAGGCGCACTTCACTGTCGACACGGCGTCCAAACACGATCGTCCGGCCATCACGCAACCAGGCCCAGCCACGCAGTTCAGCGGCCTCGCTGGTCAGCTGCTCGGGCGTGCCCCCCGCTGCCGGCATGCGCCACAGGTCGCCCAGCTGCGGATTGCGCACGAACACCAGCCACTTGCCATCAGGCGAGTAGCGCGGCGCATAGTCGAAGTCATCCTCGGCAACACCGTAGTCCAGCGCCTCCCATCGGCCACTGGCCAGATCGAGCTTGCGGATGCCCCGATGGGCATAGCGCCCCACCATGCTGCCGAACACCAGGCCACGGCCGTCCGGCGTCCAGTCGAAACTGAGCAGCTCGGTGCCATCGCACCGCGTGGCCTGGCGCAGGGCACCACCGGTCGCGCTGGCGATCAGCACCTGGCAGCCGCCGTTGCTGCTGAACCGCGCGAAGGCGATCTCGCGTCCATCCGGCGACCAGCTCGGGAAGCGGTCAACCGAGCCGGCCGGCGGAGCCAGCAGCTGCCGCGCTGGCGCGTTGCCGGAGGTCTGTACCTTGATCGCCCCCCCACCTTGCCCGTCTTCGTTGGCGCCTTCATAGGCCACCAACGAGCCATCGGGTGAAAGCGTGGGATAGGTTTCAAAACCGCTGGTTGCGGTGATCAACCGATAGGGACGCTGCGGGCTGCCGATCACGCGCGTGCCGTTCTCCACGGCCGCATCCACCGCTGAACTACTGGCCGGTGCCCGCCGCAGCAGCAGCGCGGCCAGCACCACCACCGTGGCCAGCATCAGCACGCCCAGCACCAGCAGCACGCGCCGGCGGACATGGCGCCAGCGGCGGCGCGATGCCTGCACGTGTGCCGGCCTCTCCTCGGCGATGCCCATCACCGGTTGCACGTCCGCGATTCCGTCATCGGCTTCTGAGGACGGTGCCGCCTCGACATCGTCCAGTACCTGCACCGGCACCAGCAGGCGATAGCCGGTCTTGGCGATGGTCTCGATATAGGCCTGGCCGTTGTCGTCGTCGTTGCTGAACGCCTTGCGCAGCTGGGTGACGGCCTGGGTAAGCACATCGTTGGTCGGCAGCGTGTCCGGCCAGACTTCCGCGAACAGTTCATCGCGGGTGACAACACGCCCGGGCTGGCGCAGCAGTACACGCAGCACGCCCAGCGCCTTCGGCGTCAGCCGACGCGGGCGACGCGCACCGACGACCTCGACTTCTCGCGAGGACAGAGTGACAGTGCACTCTCCGATCCGGATCCGATCGAATCCGGGGGGCTGGTTTTCACTGCTGTTCATTTTCCGCTACACAGTAGAGACAGGTCCGGGGCAGCGTTTGCCTTCGATACCCTCCCGTCCTGGGAACAGCAAAAAGCCAGACTCCGCACAAAGCATCGGCGCATACCGCAAAAACAATGAAGCGGGCGAATACTAGCCTATGCGGGTTACCTCGCCTATCGCGTGGTCGACATCCAGGCTCTCTCTCGCCGACGCATTCACATAATTTGCTGCACCATTCGCGCCCTGCGGGGCGCGAAATTTTTATCTGGCGTTCATTTTCACATGCGCCGCAGCATGGTCAATCCGACCAGTCGCGAAACCACCAAAGCCACGTACATCACGCCTGAAAACTGCTCCAGCATGACCAATGCACGCGCCTGCGGATGCAGTGGAACGACGTCGCTCAAACCGACACCCGAGAGCAAACTGAAGCTCAGATAAAGCAGTTCCATCCAGGTGCGCTGTGCACCACCACCGGTGCCCTGGAAACTGCCCGGATACCACTGCTGGCACACGGCGAAAGCAAATGCGAAGGCCCAGGCCAGCAACGTGAATGTCGCACCTGCCGCGAACAGTTCATCGCGGGTGACTTTATGGTCCTGGAGCATGTAGGCGATGAGTGCACCGGCCGTATAGAAGTACAGCAGGCTTTCCAGCAGCTGCGCGGTGGTCAGCAGCGCACTGCGATCCAGCAATGCACCGGCCAGCGAGAACACCACCGAAGGAATGGCCAGCAGCAGCGCCAGCCAGGTGCCCAGCGGGCTGCGCTGGACCACCCACAGCGCCAGGCCCAGTACCGCCATGCCGAACATGCCCAGCGCCGCGCGGCCCGCAGCGGTGTCATCCAGCGCGGGGTACAGCAGCACGGCGATCAACTGGGCTCCCAGCAGCCAGGCCGAAGGATGACGGCGGGCAATGGCCAGCCAGCGGGTGGTGATGGCAACGGGCATGGCGTCCTTTCCCCAGGGTGGTGGGCCGAGGATAGCCGGGAGCGGTGTGATGAGCGGTAGCGCCGGCCGCTGGCCGGCACCCCCGCTTCCGCATCACCCCTGGCGGTAGACCTCGGCACCGGCCGCGCGGAACTCCGCCGACTTCTCCTTCATGCCGGCCTCGGCGTAGTCGCGCACGTCCTGGGTGATCTTCATCGAACAGAAGTGCGGACCGCACATCGAGCAGAAGTGCGCCAGCTTGTGCGCATCCTTCGGCAGCGTCTCGTCATGGAATTCCTTGGCCTTCTCCGGATCCAGGCCAAGATGGAACTGGTCTTCCCAGCGGAACTCGAAGCGCGCCTTGCTCAGCGCGTTGTCGCGCACCTGCGCGCCCGGATGGCCCTTGGCCAGGTCGGCCGCATGCGCGGCGATGCGATAGGCCATGATGCCGTCACGCACGTCCTGGCGATTGGGCAGGCCGAGGTGTTCCTTCGGCGTCACGTAGCAGAGCATGGCGGTACCAAACCAGCCGATCATCGCCGCACCGATCGCGCTGGTGATGTGGTCGTAGCCCGGCGCGATGTCGGTGGTCAGCGGGCCCAGCGTATAGAACGGCGCCTCGCCGCACTCGCGCAGCTGCTTGTCCATGTTCTCCTTGATCAGCTGCATCGGCACATGGCCGGGGCCTTCGATCATGGTCTGCACATCATGCTTCCAGGCGATCTTCGTCAGCTCACCCAGCGTTTCCAGCTCACCGAACTGCGCGGCGTCGTTGGCATCGGCGATGCAGCCCGGGCGCAGGCCGTCACCCAGCGAGAAGGTCACGTCATAGGCCTTCATGATCTCGCAGATGTCTTCGAAATGCGTGTAGAGGAAATTCTCCTTGTGGTGCGCCAGGCACCACTTGGCCATGATCGAGCCACCACGGCTGACAATGCCGGTCACGCGCTTGGCGGTGAGTGGCACGTAGCGCAGCAGCACGCCAGCGTGGATGGTGAAGTAGTCCACGCCCTGCTCGGCCTGCTCGATCAGCGTGTCACGGAAGATCTCCCAGGTAAGTGCTTCGGCACGGCCGTCGACCTTCTCCAGCGCCTGGTAGATCGGCACGGTACCGATCGCCACCGGCGAGTTGCGGATGATCCACTCGCGGGTCTCATGGATGTGCTTGCCGGTGGACAGGTCCATCACCGTGTCACCGCCCCAGCGGATCGCCCACACCAGTTTCTCCACTTCCTCGGCAATGCCCGAGGACACCGCGCTGTTGCCGATGTTGGCGTTGATCTTGGTCAGGAAGTTGCGGCCGATGATCATCGGCTCGCTTTCAGGGTGGTTGATGTTGTTGGGCAGCACCGCGCGGCCGCGTGCGATCTCATCGCGCACGAACTCCGGTGTGATGATCTTCTGGATCGAGGCGCCAAATGCCTCGCCCGGGTGCTGCTGCAGCAGGCCGGCATCGCGGATCGCGTCCAGGCGCTGGTTCTCGCGGATGGCGACGAACTCCATCTCCGGCGTGATGATGCCACGGCGCGCGTAGTGCATCTGGGTGACGTTGGCACCTGCACGCGCACGGCGTGGCAGGCTGCGCGCGGGAAATCGCACCGCATCGAGCTTCGGGTCCTGCTCGCGATCGCGGCCGAACGAAGAACTCAGTCCTTCGAGCTGCTCGGTATCACCGCGCTCTTCCACCCAGCCGCGGCGCAGTTCCGGCAAACCGGCCGACAGATCGATGCGCACCTCCGGATCGGTGTACGGACCGGACGTGTCGTAGACCGTGACCGGTGCGTTCTCTTCGCCGCCGAACAACGTCGGCGTGCGGGTCAACGCGATCTCGCGCATCGGTACCTGCAGATCCGGACGTGAGCCGGGCACGTGGATCTTGCGCGAGCCGGGAATGGGCCGGGTCACGGATTCGGAGAGTTGCTGGGCCTGTTGCTGCAGGGCGGAGAGCTGTGCGTTCATCGGGCATCGTCCAGGAAGGTCAGGGACGAAGCGGCGGCGCACTGCTGCCGCTCCCGGACGGTCCTTGGGCGGAGTCCGGGCATGGCTGCACTGCAAAGCTTCCCTACGCCGGTATGAGCCGGATCAGGTTCCAAGGGACTGTCTCAACCGTGGCCACATGGCCGCGGTACCCCCGCTTCTTGGTCCGCATTAGACCATAGAACGCACCGCAGCTCCTGGCTGTTCCATCCACGCACGGCGTGGATCCGCTGTTTCTGTATTAACAGAACCGTGACATCGCATTCAGTAACGTGCACGCGCATCGTGCCGCTGCGGCCGGTGTTTCCTCGCCGCCTTCGCGGCCCCTGCCCGGTCTGTGCTTCATGTCGCCGGCCCCTCGCAGCAAGCTCTGCTCGCTCCCCTCAATCCCTTGATCGGAGAAGCCCCTTCATGGTGTTTCGCGTTTCCATTGCACTGGTTCTGCTGCTGGTGCTGCTCGCCGGTGTTGCACCCGGTCCCTTCAATACCGTGGTGCAGAGCATCCTCGGCGAACTCATCCGCGGCATCGGCTGGCTCTACCTGCTGGTCGTGTTCCTCGCCCTGGTATTCCTGATGTACCTGGCCTTCGGCCGCTTCGGCAACCTGCGCATCGGTGGCGAAGACGCCGAACCGGAATTTTCGCGGGCCAGCTGGATGTCGATGCTGTTCGCCGCCGGCATGGGCATCGGCCTGGTGTTCTGGGGCGCCGCCGAGCCCATTTCGCATTTCAGCAAACCACCGGAAGGGCTGGCACCTGAAAGCATGGACGCTGCGCGTGCTGCCATGCGCTACGTATTCTTCCATTGGGGCCTGCACCCGTGGGCCATCTATGCGTTGATCGGCCTGGCAATGGCTTGGTTCCAGTTCAACCGCAACGGCCGTGGCCAGGTCAGTGACATGCTGCAACCGATCATCGGCCGTCACCATCGTGGCTGGATCGGGCGTGTGGTCAACATCTCCGCGGTCGTTGCCACTGCGATTGGCGTGGCTACAGCACTGGGCTTCGGCACGGTGCAGATCGCAGCCGGCGTGGAACGCGTATTCGGCGTGCAGGCGGGCGTTCCGCTGCAGTTGACGATCATTGCGATGGCCTTCGTTCTGTACATGGCGTCCACGCTCAGTGGCGTCGGCCGCGGCATGAAATGGCTGTCCAACTTCAACCTTGCACTGGCGGCGCTGCTGTTGGCACTGGTGCTGGTGCTCGGCCCGACTGGCGCGATCTTCAATACCTTCACCACCACGCTGGGCTCCTATCTCAATCAGCTGGTGACGATGAGCCTGCGCATGTCGCCGTTCTCGTCCAGCACCTGGGTGGCCGACTGGACGATCTTCTACTGGGCCTGGTGGATTTCCTGGGCACCGTTCGTGGGCTCGTTCATCGCGCGCATCTCGCGAGGCCGCAGTGTTCGGGAGTTCGTGATCGGCGTGGTGTTGGCGCCGACGCTGCTGGGCTTCTTCTGGTTCTCGGTGTTCGGCGGCACCGCCATCTGGATGCAGATCTTCGGCCAGGCCGACCTGCTGCAGGCGCTGGGCAACGGCTACGAGACAGTGCTGTTCACCATGTTCGACAGCCTTCCGTTGCCTCTTCTTCTGTCGAGCATCGCGTTGGTGCTGCTGATGATCTTCTTCGTGACCTCGGCTGATTCTGCGGTACTGGTACTGGCCAGCATGTCCACGGACGACGCTGGCGAGCCATTGCGCAAGCACAAAGTGTCGTGGGGTGTCGGCATTGCGCTGGTGGCGGGTTCCTTGCTGTTGGCAGGCGGACTGGAGGCGCTGCAGGGCATGATCACCATCGCAGCGCTGCCGTTCGCGCTGCTGATGCTTCTTGTGATGGTGTCGCTGTACCGGGTGCTGGACCAGGAGTACACGCGGGAGCGGCGGCAGGCGCAGCGCCAGAGGCACATGATCGATGCGTGGATCGCACGCGAGATGGCGGCGCAGGAGGAGACCCAGGCGGAGGCAGCGCGCGCGCACGATCAGGATTGAGGGGGTTTTGCAGCCTGCGGCTGCACCGCTTTTCTCAAGCAACGGCAACAGCAACTTCAAAAGCGGCTCTGGATTTCTGCTGGTTTGGCGGGGAGGGGGCCGATGGCGGGACACGCCGCAAGTACGTCCTTGTAGGCTCGGCCACGGCATCCATGCCGTGGACGGTCCCGCCATCGGCCCCCTCCCCGCCTCCGACAATTTCCCGGTGACGTCAGTAGATCCACGCCACGCGTGGATCAGGTGTATCGGAAAACGGATCCGACCCCAACCCACAGCGCGCGGCTGTTGCTGTTGCCTTTGCTCTTGATCTTCTTCTTTCTCTTCCTGCGGTGGCGGCCGCAGGAAACTGTCCGTGGCCGGGCGGGTGGGTTGGCTGGGGGCGTGAGCCGCATGGGCCCGAGGCATGCCTCGGGCGGATTGGGCCGGATGCCCAACCCCGGTCTTGCCGTGTGCGCAGGACAGTGCACACGAGCAAGCGGCGATCGAGCTTGCATGGACGTACTTGCAGCGGCCCCCAGACAATCCACCCGCCTGGCCAAGCCCCGTATCACTGCCATCACCGCAGAGGGGGCTCAGCCCGGTGGCCGGGAAACCTCAATACCCCGCCGCCTGCCCATCCTTGCGGCTCTCCGACGCGCCGTAATACACCCCGGTCTCGGGATCACGCATGATCGCCTGGTAACCGCCATACGGGCCGTCGGCGAACACGATGCGATGTCCCTTGCGCATCAGCGCGCGCACCGTTTCATACGGGAAGCCGGTTTCCAGATTCACTTCGCCGCCGTCGGTCATCGCCGTGGCCTGCCCGGTCGGTTCCGTTGAACCGTCGTGCTGGATGCGCGGCGCATCGCCGGCTTCCTGCAGGTTCATCCCGAAGTCCACCAGGTTCATCACGATCTGCGCGTGGCCCTGCGGCTGCATCGCGCCGCCCATCACGCCGAAGCTGGCGTACGGCTTGCCACCCTTGGTGATGAAGGCCGGAATGATGGTCTGGAACGGGCGCTTGCCCGGCGCATAACCGTTGGGATGATTCTTCTGCAACACGAACATCTCGCCACGGTCCTGCAGGATGAAGCCTAGCCCCGGCGGCGCCATGCCACTGCCCATGCCGCGGTAGTTGGACTGGATCAGCGACACCATCATGCCGTCGGCATCGGCCACGGTCATGTAGATCGTGTCGCCCTCCTCCAGCTGCTTCGGCGTGCCCGGCTGCACTTCCTTCAACGCCTTGTCCATCGAGATCAGCGCGCGGCGCTGCGCGGCGTACTCCTTGGAGATCAGCTTCTGCACCGGTGCCGGCTGGAATGCCATGTCGGCGTAGAAGCGTGCACGGTCGGCGAAGGCCAGCTTCTTCGCTTCAACGAACAGGTGCACATGCTCCGGTGAACCGAACGGGATCTTCGAGAAGTCGTAGCCTTCCAGCACGTTGAGTATCTGCAGCGCAGCGATGCCCTGGCTGTTCGGCGGCAGCTCCCACACGTCGTAGCCACGGTAGTTGCTGCTGACCGGCTCGACCCATTCACCATGGTGGTCGGCCATATCCTGGTAACTCAGGTAGCCACCGTTGGCCTTGAAGTAATCACCGATCGTGCGGGCGATGTCACCTTTGTAGAAGGCGTCGCGGCCGCCGTCGGCGATCTTCTGCAGGGTGCTGGCCAGGTTCGGGTTCTTCCACATCTCGCCCTTGCGCGGGGCATGGCCGTTGATCGTGAACTGCTCCTTGAAGCCCGGGTACTGCGACAACTTCGGCACCGAGCGGTCCCAGTAGTACGCGATCACTTCGGCCACCGGGTGCCCTTCGCGGGCATAGCGGATGGCCGGCGCGAGGTTGTCGGCCATCGGCTTGCGGCCGAAGCGTTCGTGCAGCGCGAACCAGCCATCGACCGCGCCGGGCACCGACACCGGCAGCGGGCCGGTGGCCGGAATGTCCTTCAGGCCACGGCGCTGGAACTCGGCCAGGGTGAGCGATTTCGGCGAGCGGCCCGAGCCGTTGTAGCCATAGAGCTTCTGCGTCTTCGGGTCCCAGACGATGGCGAACAGGTCGCCGCCGATGCCGTTGCCGGTGGGCTCCATCAGGCCGAGCGCGGCGTTGGCGGCAATCACAGCGTCCACTGCCGAACCGCCGCCCTTCATCACGTCCAGCGCGATCTGGGTGGCCAGCGGCTGCGACGTGGCGGCCATCGCGTGCGGGGCGATCACCTCCGAACGGGTGGCGAAGGTCTGGCCGGTAATGCGGTCGGCGGCGAAGGACAGTGCAGGCATGGCGGCGAGCACGGCGGTGGCGAGCAGGGAACGGGCAAGGCGTCGGGACACGGTCGGGTTCCGATGGAAGGGTGGTGCTCCGATCTTCGCCGCTGCGGCCTTCACGCGGTATCGGGCAGAGGTCATGGGCGATGGTCTTTCGGTGGGTGCGGACCCAGGCCCGCACCCACCAAGGCGAAAACAGCCCGGATTCCGCGCAGAAACCGCTCTGAAAGGAGTGAATTCGGGTTCATCGAAACACTTTCAGCGGCAACCATCCTTGTGCCGCAAGCGATTGCGCTGGATGCGCCGGAAACCGATAGAAAATCCGTCGCGAGGGTTGACAGCGCCGAAATGGCTGTGTTTCTCTCGATCACATGTTGCATCACAACACGCCACCGCGACCCCACATCGAAGCCGCCGACATCGGCGCCGCCTCGCTGCGTTCGATTCTTGTGCTCGTACTTATTACCCAGCCAACAGGTGCGGGACGAGCCAGCGTGTAAGCAACAAACACACCGGAACTCATCAAAACCCGCACCCGCCCAGGTGCGGGTTTTTTCATTTCAGGACCTGGTTTCAGACGCAACCACCATGAACAACGCCAACTTCAAAACCTGGACCAGCACCGCCACGACGCCTCGTAGCGGCTGTGCCTGTGCGATGCATGGCGCCTCCTCCACCGCTTTCCCCTGACCGGCCGGCACGTCACCTTCGACGACCGGCCGTTCTTTTTTCTTCCCACCGCAAGGAACCTCCCCCATGAGCACCAACGACCTGCCCCAGACCAAGATCGCCGTCATCGGCTACGGCAGCCAGGGCCGCGCCCACGCACTGAACCTGCGCGAATCCGGCTTCGACGTGGTGGTAGGCCTGCGTCCGGGCGGCCCGACCGAGGTCAAGGCACAGGCCGATGGCTTCACCGTCAAGGCCCCGGCCGATGCAGTGAAGGATGCCGACCTGGTTGCCGTGCTGACCCCGGACATGGTGCAGAAGAAGCTGTACGACGACGTGCTGGCGCCGAACATGAAGCAGGGTGCGGTGCTGTTGTTCGCGCACGGCCTGAACGTTCATTTCGACATGATCAAGCCGCGTGACGATCTCGACGTGGTACTGGTCGCACCGAAGGGCCCGGGCGCGCTGGTCCGCCGCGAGTATGAAATCGGCCGTGGCGTGCCGTGCATCTGGGCGGTCTACCAGGACAAGAGCGGCAAGGCGGCTGAGTACGCCCTGGCCTATGCAGCCGGCCTCGGCGGCGCCCGCGCCAACCTGATCCAGACCACTTTCAAGGAAGAAACCGAGACCGATCTGTTCGGTGAGCAGGCGGTGCTGTGTGGCGGCGCCTCGGCGCTGGTGCAGGCCGGTTTCGAGACCCTGGTCGAAGCCGGCTACCAGCCGGAGATCGCCTATTACGAAGTACTGCACGAACTGAAGCTGATCGTGGACCTGTTCTACGAAGGTGGCATCTCGCGCATGCTGGAATTCATCTCCGAAACCGCGCAGTACGGCGACTACGTCAGCGGCCCGCGCGTGATCGATGCCGGCACCAAGGCACGCATGAAGGAAGTGCTGAAGGACATCCAGGACGGTACCTTCACCAAGAACTGGGTGGCCGAGTACGAAGCGGGCCTGCCGAACTACAACAAGTTCAAGCAGGCCGACCTGGAACACCCGATCGAGAAGGTAGGCAAGGAACTGCGCGCCAAGATGGTCTGGTTGCAAGGTCAAGCCGCGTAACAACGCGGCACCCCCACCCGCTCTGCAAGGTCCCCCATGAACTCTCCCACACACCGCAGCGCGCCGCCCAACGGCGCGCGCTGGCTGACCCAGGCGCTGGAGGCCGAGGGCGTCCGCACGCTGTTCGGCTATCCCGGCGGCACCATCATGCCGTTCTACGACGCGCTGGTGGATTCGTCGCTGAAGCACATCCTGGTGCGCCACGAGCAGGGTGCAGCGCTGGCGGCCAATGGCTTCGCCCGCGCCAGCGGCCAGGTCGGCGTCTGCGTGGCCACCTCCGGCCCCGGCGCCTCGAATCTGGTCACCGGCATTGCCGACGCGATGCTGGATTCGGTGCCGATGGTCTGCATCACCGGCCAGGTCGGCACGCCGCTGCTGGGCACCGACGCCTTCCAGGAACTGGATGTGTTCGGCCTGACGATGCCGATCGTCAAGCACAGCTGGCTGGTGCGCAGCGTCGATGATCTGCCGCGCGTGGTGGCCGATGCCTTCCGCATCGCCCGCGAGGGCCGTCCCGGCCCGGTGCTGATCGACCTGCCCAAGGATGTGCAGCTGGCCGATGCCAGCCATCTGCCGGTGCATGTGCCCAGCAGCGTCGAACCGCCGCCGGCGCCGGCCGAGGCCGCCATCGCCGAGGCGATCGCCGCACTGGCGGCGGCCGAGAAGCCGGTGGTCTACGCCGGTGGCGGCATCGCGCTGGGTGATGCGGTGCAGGACCTGCGCGACTTCGTCGAGGCCAGCGCCATCCCCACGGTGATGACCCTGCGTGGCCTGGGTGCGCTGCCGGCCAGCCATCCGCAGTCGCTGGGCATGCTGGGCATGCATGGCACCCGCGCGGCCAACATGGCCGTGCAGGAAAGCGACCTGCTGCTGGTGCTGGGGGCGCGCTTCGATGACCGCGCCACCGGCAAGCTGGCCGAGTTCGCGCCATTCGCCCGCGTCGTCCACATCGATGCGGACGCTTACGAGATCTCCAAGCTGCGCAGCGCCGACGTCGCCGTGCCTGGCAATGTCGGCCATGCCATCCGTGCCCTGCGTGCGGCCTTCCCCTCCCCCAGGGCCCACCAGGATGCATGGCGCAAGCGTTGCGCGCAGCACCGCGATCGCTTCGCTGCCCGCTACGATGCACCCGGCCAGCACATCTACGCGCCGGCGTTGCTGAAGCGCCTGAGCGAGCTGGCCCCGGCCGATGCGGTGATCGCCTGCGATGTCGGCCAGCACCAGATGTGGGTGGCCCAGCACTGCCGCTTCAACCACCCGCGCAACCACCTGACCAGCGGCGCGCTGGGCACCATGGGCTTCGGCCTGCCGGCGGCGATGGGCGCGCAGTTCGCCTGCCCCGACCGCACCGTGGTGCTGGTGTCCGGCGATGGCAGCTTCATGATGAACGTGCAGGAGCTGGCGACCATCGCCCGCTGCCGCCTGCCGGTGAAGATCGTGCTGCTGGACAACAGTTCGCTGGGCATGGTGCGGCAGTGGCAGGAGCTGTTCTTCGCCGAGCGTTACAGCGAGATCGACCTGTCCGACAACCCGGACTTCGTGGCATTGGCGCAGGTGTTCGGCATCGCCGCCACCCGCGTCGACAACCGCGACGACGTGGAAGGCGGCCTGGCCGCGCTGCTGGCCGAACCGGGCCCGGCACTGCTGCACGTGGCCATCGATGCACGCGCCAACGTGTGGCCGCTGGTGCCGCCGAACACCGCCAACAGCACGATGCTGGAAAGCAACCCCGCCCATGCCCGCCAGGAGACCCCCAATGCAATACCGGCTTGACCTGGTGCTGCACCCGGCCGAAGGCGCGCTGCTGCGCGTGATCGGCATGGCCGAGCGTCGCGGCTTCGCGCCGCGTGCGATCAGCGGTGCGCCGGTGGCCGCCGACGATGGCCGCTGGCACCTGCAGCTGGTGGTGGATGGCCAGCGCCCGGCGGAAACGCTGTGCCGGCAGATCGAGAAGATCTACGACTGCGTGTCCGTACAGGTCACCGCCGTGGAAGGAGTATCGCCATGAACACCCGTACCGTAGCGACCACGGTGCCGGTACGGAGGCGTCTTCTTCGTCGCCCGTGCCCGCACGCGGCGGTCTTCGGCACCGCGCTGGTGGCCCATGCCGGCCGCTGATGCCAGCCAGGAAAGCGATGTCGGCGACGTAAGCGTTGCCGACGTTCTGGCCGCGCAGGCCCGCCTGCGCCGCTTCCTGCCGCCCACCCCGCTGCACCATGCCGAGCGCTTCGGCACCTGGCTGAAGCTGGAGAACCTGCAGCGCACCGGTTCCTACAAGGTGCGCGGCGCATTGAATGCGCTGCTGGCCGGCCGCGAACGCGGCGACACCCGTCCGGTGATCTGCGCCTCGGCCGGCAACCACGCCCAAGGCGTGGCCTGGGCCGCCTACCGTCTGGACGTACCGGCCATCACGGTGATGCCGCATGGCGCGCCGGCGACCAAGATCGCCGGCGTCGCCCATTGGGGCGCCACCGTGCGCCAGCACGGCAACAGCTACGACGAGGCCTACGCCTTCGCGGTCGAACTGGCGCGGCGCCACGGCTACCGCTTCCTGTCCGCGTTCGATGATGCCGACGTGATCGCCGGCCAGGGCACGGTCGGCATCGAACTGGCCGCGCATGCCCCTGACGTGGTGATCGTGCCGATCGGCGGCGGTGGACTGGCCTCCGGCGTGGCCCTGGCGCTGAAATCACAGGGCGTGCGCGTGGTTGGTGCACAGGTAGAAGGCGTTGACTCGATGGCGCGCGCGATCCGTGGCGATGTCCGTGAGATTGCCCCCGTCGCCTCGCTGGCCGATGGCGTGCGGGTGAAGATCCCCGGCTTCCTGACCCGCCGCCTGTGCACATCGCTGCTGGACGACGTGGTGATCGTGCGCGAAGCCGAGCTGCGCGAAACCCTGGTGCGGCTGGCGCTGGAAGAACACATCATCGCCGAGGGCGCCGGCGCGCTGGCGCTGGCTGCCGGCCGCCGCGTCGCCGGCCGCCGCAAGTGCGCGGTGGTGTCCGGCGGCAACATCGATGCCGGCGTACTGGCCGGCCTGCTCACCGACATCCGGCCGCGCCCGCCACGCAAGCCGCGGCGACGGCGCAGCGAAACACCCCGCTCGCCCGCCAGGGCCAGCGCGCCGTCCTCCCCCACCTCCCCCACCTCTCCCCCTTCCCACCTGCAAGCCGCAACGCCCGCTGTCGAGGAGATTTCCCTGTGACCACCATCGAACGAATTACCACCCCGCGCATCCGCATCTTCGACACCACCCTGCGTGACGGTGAGCAGTCCCCCGGCTGCAGCATGAGCCCGCCGCAGAAGTTGGTGATGGCGCGTGCGCTGGACGAACTGGGCGTGGACATCATCGAGACCGGCTTCCCGGCCAGCTCGCAGTCCGACCGCGAGGCAATGGCGCTGATCGGCCGCGAACTGCGCCGCCCGAGCCTGAGCCTGGCGGTGCTGTCGCGCTGCCTGCAGGCCGACATCGAAACTTCCGCACGGGCCCTGGAAGCGGCCGCCAATCCGCGCCTGCACGTGTTCCTGTCGACCAGCCCGCTGCATCGCGAGCACAAGCTGCGGATGACCCGCGAGCAGGTCCTGGAGTCGGTACGCAAGCACGTAGCGCTGGCGCGTTCCTACATCGACGATGTCGAATTCTCGGCCGAGGATGCCACCCGTACCGAGCTGGATTACCTGATCGAGGTCTCGCGCGTAGCGATTGCCGCCGGCGCCACCACCATCAACCTGCCCGACACCGTCGGCTTCACTACGCCGGAAGAAATCCGCGCGATGTTCCAGCAGGTCATCGCCGGCGTCGCCGATGTACCGAACGCTGCCAATGTGATCTTCAGCGCGCACTGCCACAATGATCTGGGCCTGGCCGTGGCCAACTCGCTGGCCGCCATCGAAGGCGGCGCGCGCCAGGTCGAGTGCACCGTCAACGGCATCGGCGAGCGCGCCGGCAACTGTTCGCTGGAAGAGATCGCGATGGTGCTGAAGGTACGCCAGGCCTTCTACGAGCAGGACAGTTCGATCAACACCCCGCGCATCGTCGGCACCTCGCAGTTGCTGCAGCGCCTGGTCGGCATGCCGGTACAGCGCAACAAGGCCATCGTCGGCGCCAACGCGTTCGCCCACGAATCGGGCATCCACCAGCACGGCATGCTGCGCCATCGCGGTACCTACGAAATCATGCGCCCGGAAGACGTGGGTTGGGAGGACTCGCAGATGGTGCTGGGCCGCCACAGTGGCCGCGCCGCTGTTGAAGCGCGCCTGCGTGCGCTGGGCTTCTGGCTGGACGAAGACGAACTGAAACTGGTGTTCGAGCAGTTCAAGGGCCTGTGCGAACAGCAGCGCGTGGTCACCGATGCCGACCTGCAGACGTTGATGCAGGGCGGCTCCAACGCGCAGGGCTACCGCCTGGCCTCGATGACCATCAGCGATGTCGGCAGCCGCGCCAACGCGCTGGTCGAACTGTCCGACCCGGACGGCAACCGCGTGGCCGAGACCGCGCAGGGCGATGGCCCGGTCGATGCGCTGTTCGGCGCGCTGTCGGCCGCCACCGGCGTGCAGCTGATGCTGGACAGCTACCACGTGCACAGCGTCGGCATCGGCGCCGATGCGCGCGGTGAGGCCAACCTGAGCGTGCGCCACGAAGGCGTGGAGTACGACGGCACCGGCACCAGCAAGGACATCATCGAAGCCTCCGCGCTGGCCTGGCTGGATGTGGCCAACCGCCTGCTGCGCCAGCGCCAGGCCACCGCCCACAACAGCACCGACGTTCCCACCCCTGCCACCGCCTGAGGAACCCGCCATGAGCGCCTTCGACACCTTCACCCCGGCCAGCGCCGCTGGCCAGCAGTGGAACGCCCAGGACTATGCGATCGACGCCGGCTTCGTCCCGCTGCTCGGCGGCGCGGTCTCGCGCCTGCTCGACCCGCGCGCCGGTGAGCGCATCCTCGACCTGGGCTGTGGCGATGGCGTGCTCAGCACCGAACTGGCCCTGAGCGGCGCACGCATCCACGGCGTGGATGCCTCGCCGGAACTGGTGATCGCCGCCCGCGCGCGCGGTGTCGATGCCCAGGTGATGGACGGCCACGCACTGTCGTTCGACAGCGAGTTCGATGCAGTGTTCAGCAACGCGGCACTGCATTGGATGGGCACCCCGGACCGCGTGCTGGAAGGCGTACGCCGCGCGCTGCGCCCCGGTGGCCGCTTCGTCGCCGAGTTCGGCGGCCATGGCAACGTGGCCACGATCATCGCGGCCGTGCAGGCCGCACGCGTGGCGCACGGCCATGGCGCCAGCGCCTTCCAGTGGTACTTCCCGACGGCCGATGCCTACGCCGACCGCCTGCGCCAGCATGGCTTCCAGGTGCAGCTGATCGAGTGCACGCCGCGCCCAACGGCATTGCCGACCGGCGTGGCCGGCTGGCTGCGCGTCTTCGCCGCGCCGCTGCTGGACGACCTGCCAGACGAGGCACGCGCTACGGTGCGCGAGGCCGCCACCGCGCTGCTGGCCGAGCTGCCGCGCAATGCCGCCGGCCAGCCGCTGGCGGACTACGTGCGGCTGCGCGTGCTCGCCCGCCGTCGCTGACTTGACCGTTCCGCTTTCTTTACTGATGTTCGCTATTTCGTACTTCTGCCAGGCATACGCATGACTTCCGCACCCCGCACCCTGTACGACAAACTGTGGGACGCCCACGTGGTGGTTCCCGAATCCGACAGCGCGCCCGCCGTGCTGTACATCGACCTGCACCTGATCCACGAGGTGACCTCGCCGCAGGCGTTCACCGAGCTGCGCGAGCGCGGCTTGTCGCCGCGCCGCCCGGACCGCACCAAGGCGACGATGGACCACTCCACGCCGACCCTGCCGGCCGCCGCTGACGGCACGCTGCCCTATGCCAGCGCCGCCTCCGAGGCACAGGTCGCCACGCTGGCGCGCAACTGCGCCGAGCATGGCATCGAGCTGTTCGACATGGCCTCGGACAACCGCGGCATCGTCCACGTGATCGCGCCGGAACAGGGCTTCACCCAGCCGGGCATGACCATCGTCTGCGGCGACAGTCACACCTCCACCCATGGTGCGTTCGGTTCGCTGGCCTTCGGCATCGGCACCAGCGAAGTCGGCCACGTGCTGGCCACGCAGTGCCTGCTGCAGCGCAAGGCCAAGACCTTCGCCATCACCGTTGATGGCCCATTGGCGCCAGGCGTCGGTGCCAAGGACGTGGTGCTGCACATCATCGGCGTGATCGGCGTCAACGGTGGCACCGGCCACGTCATCGAGTTCCGTGGCAGCACCATCGAAGCGATGGACATGGAACAGCGCATGACCCTGTGCAACATGTCGATCGAAGCCGGCGCGCGTGCCGGCATGGTGGCGCCGGACCAGGTCACCTTCGACTTCGTCGCCCGCACGCCGCGCGGCCCCAAGGGCGCCGACTTCGACGCTGCCGTGGCGCGCTGGCAGCAGCTGCGCGGCGATGACGGCGCACGCTTCGACAGCGAAGTGCACATCCACGCCGCCGACATCCGCCCGACCCTGACCTGGGGCACCCATCCGGGCACGGCCATCGCAGTGGACGCGCCGATTCCGGCGGCCAACGATGCCGCCGCACAGAAGGGCCTGGACTACATGCACTTCCAGGCGGGCAAGGCGCTGGCCGGTACGCCGGTGGACGTGGTGTTTGTCGGTTCGTGCACCAATGGCCGCCTGAGCGACATGCGCGAAGTCGCGCAGGTCCTGCGCGGCCGCCGCGTCGCTGACCGCGTGCGCATGCTGGTGGTGCCAGGCTCGGAGATCGTCAAGCGCGAGGCGGAGGCCGAAGGCATCCACGAAATCGTGCGCGCGGCCGGTGCCGAGTGGCGCGAGCCGGGCTGCTCGATGTGCATCGCCATGAACGGCGATCTGGTCGCACCCGGCCAGCTGGCCGTAAGCACCAGCAACCGCAATTTCGAAGGCCGCCAGGGCCCCGGTTCGCGCACGCTGCTGGCGTCGCCGATGAGCGCGGCGTGGGCCGCTGTGAACGGGCACGTTGCCGATACCCGCGAACTGTTCGCACAGGAGGTGGCGTGATGGCCGGTTTCCGTACCCTGATCTCGGCCAGTGTGGTGCTGCGCCAGACCAACATCGACACCGACCAGATCATCCCGGCGCGGTTCCTGTCCACCACCGAACGTGCCGGCCTGGGCCGCAACGCCTTCAATGACTGGCGCTGGCAGGCCGACGGTTCGCCGGTGGCTGACTTCGCCTTCAACCAGCCGCACAACGCCGGCCGCAGCATCCTGCTGGCGGGCCGCAACTTCGGCTGCGGTTCCTCGCGCGAGCATGCGCCGTGGGCACTGACCGACCTGGGCCTGCGTGCCATCGTCAGCAGCGAGATCGCAGATATTTTCCGCGGCAACTCGCTGAAGAACGGCCTGCTGCCGATCGTGCTGGACGAGGCCGACGTGCAGGCGCTGATGCAGCGCCCGGACGATGAGCTGACCATCGACGTGGCTGCGCGCGAACTGCACACGCCCGGTGGCCGCGTCTATTCCTTCCCGCTGGATGGCTTCTCGCAGACCTGCCTGCTGGAAGGCGTCGACCAGTTGGGGTATCTGTTGGGCCGTGTCCCTGAAATCGAACGTTACGAGAGTGAGCATGCACGCTGAGATTGTTGTCCTGCCCGGTGATGGCATCGGCCCGGAAGTGGCCGCCGCGGCAGTGGCCGTCCTGAAGGCCGTCGCCGGACGCTTCAACCACACCTTCACCTTCAGCGAGCACGACATCGGTGGCATCGCCATCGACCGTCATGGCGAACCGCTGCCCGCCTCCACGTTGACTGCCTGCCAGGCCGCCAACGCCGTGCTGCTGGGCGCGGTTGGCGGCCCGAAGTGGTCCGACCCGAACGCCAAGGTGCGCCCCGAACAGGGCCTGCTGGCGATCCGCAAGGCGCTGGGCCTGTACGCCAACCTGCGCCCGGTGCGCACCCACGAA
This sequence comes from Stenotrophomonas geniculata, assembly GCF_034508895.1. Lineage (NCBI taxonomy): Bacteria > Pseudomonadati > Pseudomonadota > Gammaproteobacteria > Lysobacterales > Lysobacteraceae > Stenotrophomonas > Stenotrophomonas geniculata. Next base: position 2,697,720 of record NZ_CP140571.1, on the reverse strand, counting down.
GCCGCGCTGCATGCCTCGCCGATCAAGGCCGAGCTGCTGCAGGGCGTGGACTTCGTGGTGGTGCGCGAGCTGACCGGTGGCATCTACTTCGGCGACAAGACCCGCGACGCCGACAGCGCCAGCGACCTGTGCCGCTACACCGTGGCCGAGATCGAACGCGTGCTGCGCAGTGCCTTCCGCCTGGCGCAGCAGCGTCGCGGCAAGGTCACCTCGGTGGACAAGGCCAACGTGCTGGAAACCTCGCGCCTGTGGCGTGACGTGGCCGCGCGCATCGGCCGCGAGGAGTTCCCGGACGTTGCCCTGGAGCACCAGCTGGTCGATTCGATGGCCATGCACCTGCTGGCCAAGCCGCGCGAGTACGACGTGATCGTGACCGAGAACATGTTCGGCGACATCCTCACCGATGAAGCCTCGATGCTGGCCGGCTCGCTGGGCCTGCTGCCGTCGGCCTCGCTGGGTGAGCCGGGCGCGGTGGGCATCTACGAGCCCATCCACGGTTCGGCCCCGGACATCGCCGGCAAGGGCATCGCCAATCCGTACGCAACGATCTTCAGCGCGGCGATGCTGCTGCGCCATTCGCTGGGCCTGGAAGCCGAAGCCGCCGCGGTGGAAGCGGCCGTGCATGCGGTGCTGGACGATGGGGTGTTCACTGCCGACCTGGCCGCCAAGGGCCAGGCCGTGAGTACCGCCGCCGCCACGGATGCGGTGCTGGCCAAGCTGCGCTGACCCATCGGGCAACGCCTGTAGAGCCGAGCCATGCCCGGCTCATTCAACAGCCGTCGAGCATGGCTCGACGCTACAGGTAGCGGGCAGCCACGCCATGCGTGGCTGCCTTACTTGGTGGTGTACCCACCATTGACCAGAATCGTCTGCCCGGTCATCCACCAGCCATCGGTGACCAGGAAGCGGATCCACGGCACGATATCGGTGATATCGGTCAGGCCGGTGCGGGTGAATGCGGACAGCGCCGCCGCGGTCTTGTGATACGCCTGCGCATCGGCGCTCTCGGCCGGGTAGAAGAACGGCGTGTCCATCGGACCAGGGCCGATCGCGGTCACCGAAATGCCGCGCTCACCGAACTCCTTCGACGCCGCGCGGGTGAAGTGCTCGACTGGCGCCTTGGTACCGGCGTAGCTGGAATAGAACGGCGTGTAGGCACCCAGCAATGAGGTGACCAGGGTGCAGATGCGACCACCGTCGTTGACGTGGCGGCCGGCTTCCTTGAGGAAGAAGAACGCCGCCTTGGCGTTGACCGCGCTCATCTCGTCGTACTCCGCTTCGCTGATGTCCAGCAGCGGTTTCTTCAATACCTTGCCGACCGTATTGATGGCGATGTCGGGACGGCCGACTGCGGCCACGGCATCGGCGAACAAGCGCTCCATCACTGCCGCCGAGGTCAGGTCCCCCTGCAGGGCCACCGCCTTGCTGCCGGCGGCCTGCACGGCGGCGACGGTCGCCTCTGCATCGGCCTGGGTGGCGGCGCTGTTGTAGTGGATGACGATGGCTTTGGCGCCCTGTGCAGCGAAGTCGCGGGCGATCAGGCCGCCCAGGTTCTTGGCGCCACCAGCGATCAGCACGGTCTTGCCCTTGAGGGAATGGTCGGTCATGGCTTCGGTCTCGGGGAGGAGGCTGCCCGGGGTGGCAACCCTGCCCTGACGACGATATCGTGCAGAAAAAGCGGATAAAGCCCGCCACATTGACTTAACTTTCCAGAGCCAGCGAACAATGGACCGGATCGATCGCTTCCGCATCTTCACCCGGGTGGTGGAGTGCGCCAGCTTCACCCGCGCCGCCGACCAGCTCGGCCTACCCCGCTCCACCGTCTCGGCAGCCATTGCGGAGCTGGAGCAGCGGCTCGGCACCCGCCTGCTGCAGCGCTCGACCCGCCGGGTGTCCACCACCCATGATGGCGACGTGTTCCATGCCCGCTGCCTGCGCCTGATCGCCGAAGTCGAAGACGCTGAATCGCTGTTCCGGCAGGACGACGCGCAACCGGTCGGTTTGCTGAAGATCGACGTGCCCAGTCGCATCGGCCGTCGCATCATCGCTCCGGCGCTGCCCGGGTTCTTCGCGCAGTATCCGCAGGTGGAAGTCGACCTGGGCATGACCGACCGCGCGGTGAACCTGATCGAAGACGGTTGCGATGCGGTGCTGCGGGTCGGTCAGCTGGGTGACTCCAGCCTGGTGGCGCGCACACTGGGACAACTCGACTTCGTCAACGTTGCCGCGCCGGCCTACCTGCGCGAGCATGGTGTACCGCAGCATCCTGCCGACCTGCAGCAGCACCGCGCGGTGAACTATGCGTCGCCGACCACGGCACGGGTGGAACCGTGGGAGTGGCAGGACGGCGGCCAGCTGCGCACGCTGCCGATGCCCGGCTGGGTGCGGGTGAACAGCGCCGAGGCGTCGATCGCGTGCTGCGTAGCCGGGCTTGGCTTGCTGCAGATTCCGCGCTACGACGTGCAGGCGGAACTGCAATCCGGCGAACTGGTGGAAGTGATGCCGCAGTATGTGGCGCAGCCGTTGCCGGTGACTCTGTTGCAACCGCATCGGCACCACCGTGCGCTGCGCGTACAGGTGTTTATCGAATGGCTGCTGCCGGTGCTGCGGAGCGGCCTGCAGCTGCAGTAGCTCCACGCCATGCGTGGATGCATGCATCCGTGCCAACCAAGGTTGGCACCTACCAGAGGCGGTGGCCGTAGAACCCGGGGCGTTATGCCCCGGATTCGTCCGGCTTCACCCGGAACCACGCCGCGTACAGCGCCGGCAGGAATACCAGGGTCAGCACCGTGCCCACGATCAGGCCACCCATGATCGAAATCGCCATCGAGCCATAGAACGCACTGCGCGACAGCGGAATCATCGCCAGCACCGCCGCCAGCGCGGTCAGCACGATCGGGCGGAAACGGCGCACCGTGGCATCGATGATCGAATGCCAGCGATCATGCCCGGCATCGATATCCTGCTGGATCTGGTCGATCAGGATCACCGAGTTGCGCATGATCATCCCCGCCAGTGCAATCGTGCCCAGCAGCGCCACGAAGCCGAACGGCGCGCGGAACAGCAGCAGGAACAACGTCGCACCGATGATGCCCAGCGGCGCGGTTACCAGCACCATCGCCGCACGCGAGAAGCTGCGCAGCTGCAGCATCAGCAGCGTGGCCACCACCACCAGGAACAGCGGCATGCCGGCCTTGATCGAGTTCTGGCCACGGGCCGAATCCTCCACCGTACCGCCGGTCTCCAGCAGGTAGCCACTGGGCAGTTCAGCGCGGATCCCGTCCAGCGTCGGCAGGATCTGGTGCACCACGTCCAGCGGCTGCATGCCGTCGCTGATGTCGGCACGCACGGTCACCGTCGGCAACCGGTTGCGGTGCCAGATGATGCCGTCCTCAAAGCCATACTCCATCGTCGCCACCTGCGACAGCGTGATGCTGCCGCCGTTGGCGGTCGGCATCGACAGGCTGGACAGCAGCTCCAGCTGGTTGCGCTCATCGGCCGGGCCACGCAGCAGCATCTCGATCTGGCGGTTGCCTTCGCGGTACACGCTCACCGACTGCCCAGCCAGCGAACTGGACAGGAACTGGCTGACCTGGGCACTGCTCACGCCCAGCGCGCGGGCGCGCTCCTGGTCGATCACCAGCCGCACTACCTTGCTCGGCTCGCTCCAGTCCAGGTTCACGTTCATCACGTGTGGGTTCTCACGCACCTTGGCTTCGACCTGGCGCGCGATCGCCTGCACCTTCTCGATGTGCTCGCCGGAAATACGCATCTGCACCGGATAGCCGACCGGCGGGCCGTTCTCCAGGCGGGTCACGCGCATCTGCACGTCCGGGAACTTCGGAATCACTTCGTGCAGCAGCCAGTCACGGGTGCTTTCGCGCGATTTGATGTCCTTGGCCAGCACCACGAACTGGGCGAAGTTGGTGGCCGGCAACTGCTGGTCCAGCGGCAGGTAGAAGCGCGGCGAACCGGTGCCCACGTAGGAGACGTAGTTGGCAATGCCCTCGCGGCTGGACAGCAGCTTCTCCAGCTTCTCGGCCTGGGCCTGGGTCGAGCGCAGCGACGCGCCCTCGGCCAGCTCGATGTCCACCATCAATTCCGGCCGGGTCGAATCCGGGAAGAACTGCTGCGGCACGAAGCGGAACATCATCAGCGAGAACACGAACAGCGCGATGGTCGCGGCGATCACCCACCAGCGGTGACGCAGGCAGCCATCGAGGAAGCGACGGAAACTGCGGTAGAACCGGCGCTGGTACGGATCATGGTCATGCCCGTGCTGCGGCGGCGCGATCAGGTTGGCCAGCGCCGGGTAGCGGTCGGCCCACTGCTGGCGCCTGGCCAGCCAGCGCGCGGACAGGCTGCCCGGCTTCGGCGGCTGCGGATTGAACAGGTCCGGCAGCATCTTGTCGCCCAGGTACGGGATGAACAGCACCGCCGCGATCCACGACACCACCAGCGCGATGGTCACCACCTGGAACAGCGAGCGGGTGTACTCACCGGTGCTCGATGCCGCGGTAGCGATCGGCAGGAAGCCGGCCGCCGTGATCAGCGTACCGGTCAGCATCGGGAACGCAGTTGATTCCCAGGCAAAACTGGCCGCGCGCAGGCGGTCGTAACCCTGTTCCATCTTGGTGGCCATCATCTCCACCGCGATAATCGCATCGTCCACCAGCAGGCCCAGCGCCAGCACCAGCGCGCCCAGCGAGATCTTGTGCAGGCCGATGTCGAAGTAGTGCATGACGAAGAACGTCATCGCCAGCACCAGCGGGATGGTCACGCCCACCACCAGACCGGTGCGCAGGCCCAGCGAGAAGAAGCTGACCAGCAGCACGATCACCACCGCCTCGGTCAGTACCTGCACGAACTCGCCGACCGACTCTTCCACCGACTGCGGCTGGTCGGACACCTTGCGCAGCTGCATGCCGGCCGGCAGGGTCTTCTGCAGGCGTTCGAACTCGGCATCGAGGTTGGCGCCGAGCTTGAGGATGTCACCGCCATCCTTCATCGCCACCGCCAGCCCAATCGCCTCTTCACCCATGAAGCGCATCTTCGGCGACGCGGGATCGGCGAAGCCACGCTTGACCTCGGCGATGTCGCCCAGGTGCACGGTGCGGTCACCGGCGCGGATCGGGAACTGGCGGATCGCTTCGATGTCGTTGAACTGGCCGGTCACGCGCAGCTGCACGCGATCGGTGGCGGTCTCGAAGAAGCTGGTGCCGGTCACCGCATTCTGGTCGGCCAGTGCCTGCTGCACCTGCTGCATCGACACGCCCAGCGTGGCCAGCCGGGTATTGGACAGCTCGATCCACACCTTCTCGTCCTGCAGGCCGACCAGGTCGATCTTGCCGACGTCGGGCACGCGCTGCAGTTCCAGCTGGATGCGGTCGGCGTAGTCACGCATCACCGCGTAGTCGAAGCCCTTGCCGGTCAACGCATAGATGTTGCCGTAGGTATCGCCGAACTCATCGTTGAAGAACGGGCCGACGATCTCGCGCGGCAGCGTCGGGCGGATGTCACCCACGCGCTTGCGCACCTGGTACCAGAGGTCCGGAATCTGCCTGGAACGCAGGCTGTCGCGGGCCATGAAGATGACCTGCGATTCGCCCGGGCGCGAGTACGAGCGGATGAACTCGTACTCGCCGGTGTTCATCAACGCCTTCTCGATCGGCTCGGTCACCTGCCGCGAGACCTGCTCGGCGGTGGCGCCCGGCCATAGCGTGCGCACCACCATCGCCTTGAAGGTGAACGGCGGGTCTTCGGACTGGCCCAGATGCTTGTACGACCATGCGCCGATGAGGGCGAAGGCGAGCATCGCAAACAACACCAGCGGACGATTGGCCAGCGCCCACTCGGAAAGATTGAAGCGGCGCACCGGCTTACTCCTTGGCCTTGGCGGCAGCCGCCGGCGTAGCCGGCTTCAGCACCGGGCGGTTCTGACGATCCACCGCGATCACCGGCTGGCCGGCGCGCAGCAGGTGTCCGCCGGCAGCAACCACCCAGTCACCCGCGTTCACGCCGGACAGTACCGGCACCGTCTCGCTGCCAAACGCCCCAGTGGTGACCGCTGCGGCCTTCAGCGTACTGTTGGCCGGATCGACCACCCACACGCTGGCGGCACCGTTGGCACCGCGCTGCAGTGCGCCCAGCGGTAGCTGCAGGGTGCCGTGGCGGCCGGCGCTGCTGTAGACGCGCGCGCTCTGGCCCAGCTCGACATCGGCCAGCGCATCGGCGGCCAGGCTGACCCGCGTCGCGTAGGTGCGCGCCTGCGGATCGGCGGCGGCGGCAATCTCGCGGATCGTGCCCGGCAGGCGCTGCCCCGGGCGGTTCCACAACTCCACCTCGACCGGCTGACCCACCGCATAGTCGCGGATGGTGGCCTCGGGCAGGTCGATCAGCACTTCGCGGCCACCATCGGCGGCCAGGTTGAAGATGGTCTGTCCGGCGGACACCACCTGCCCAGCCTCGGCCTCGCGGCTGGCGATCACGCCGTCAGCCGGTGCGCGCAGCTGCGCGTAGTCGGCCTGGTTGCGCAGCACATCGAGGTTGGCGCGGGCAGCGTTGGCCTGGCCCTGCGCCGCTTTGAAGGCGGCGGACTGCTGGTCCAGCTGCGAACGGCTGACCAGTTGCTGGTCGGCCAGCACCTGGTAGCGCTTGAGGTCGTCGCGGGCACGCACCAGGTCGGCTTCAGCTGCGGCCAGCTGCGCCTGCGAAGCGCGGGCCTGCAATGCGAAATCGGCTGCATCCAGCTCGGCCAGCACGTCGCCCTTCTTTACCCGCTGCCCGGCATCGACATGGCGCTTGACCAGGTTGCCGCCGACGCGGAACGACAGCGGGCTTTCCTGGCGGGCACGCACCGTACCCGGGAACGCCGCCGGCGCCTGTCCGGCCTGTTCGCCGGGGTGAACCACCAGTACCGGCACGGCCGCCTGCGGCGCCTGTTCCTGTCCCGAACAGGCTGCCAGCGCAGCCACCCACACCATACCGCCCATCCAGCGCACGATCTTCATCGGTCAACGTCCTGAAAACGCAGGGTTGCAACAAGGGGGAGCCGCGACTGCCGGCCCAATTTAATAAACCGGCCGGTATAGTATAAATATCGAACCGCTTGGTCTAGTATTGTTGCGATGAGTTCTTCCACTTCCCGCAAGCCGTCGGCCAAGCCTGCTGCCAAGGCCGCCGGACCCGGGCGCCCCAAGGATCTGGGCAAGCGCGCGGCGATCCTTGAAGCAGCCAAGGTACTGTTCATCGAACAGGGCTATACCGGCGTGAGCATGGACGCCATTGCCGCCCAGGCCGGCGTCTCGAAGCTGACCGTGTACAGCCACTTCGGCGACAAGGAAACCCTGTTTTCCGAGGCCGTGCAGTCCAAGTGCATTGAAATGCTGCCCGATGCCCTGTTCGTGGCCGACGCGGATGGCCCGCTGCGCGACCAGTTGATCGGCATCGGCCTGGCCTTCTTCGAGCTGATCACCTCCGATGCGGCGATCTCGATCCAGCGCATGATGATGGCGCCGGAGACCGATGAACGCCTGCGCGAGCTGTTCTGGAAGGCAGGCCCGGAGCGCACCTGCGAGGCCCTGGCTGACTTCCTGCGGGCACGCGCCGAGCGCGGCGAACTGGACATCACCGACTATTCGCTGGCTGGCGAGCAGTTCCTGACCCTGGTCAAGGGCGAAGTGCACATGCATATGATGTGCGGCATGCCACTGTCACCGGTGGAGTGCGACCCTCTTGCCCATGTGACCGCCAGCATCGACTTCTTCCTGCGCGCTTATGCGCCGCGAGGGGCCGGGACGGCTGAATAACCAAAACTGAACGAACCGGAGGTCGCGATGACTTCCGGCACTGCGACCCCGGCCACCCGGCAGCTGATGCTCTGGGCGCGCCGCCGGCCTCCGGCACCGGTAAAATGGCCGGCCCACTGCGCTGGATTTGAACCTCATGACGATTGATTACGCCCACGCCCGCGAACTGATGGTGGAACAGCAGATCCGTCCCTGGGACGTGCTGGACATCAAGGTGCTCGACGTCCTGGCCCGCCTGCCGCGCGAGGCCTTTGTCGCCGATGCACACCGGGCGCTGGCCTACGCCGATGTCGAACTGCCGATCGGCCATGGCCAGAAGATGATGAAGCCGGTCATCGAGGGCCGTACCCTGCAGGCACTGGATCTGCAGCCGGGTGACGAAGTGCTGGAAATCGGCACCGGCAGCGGCTTCCTGGCAGCCTGCATCGGCGCGCTGGCGCGCGACGTGCTGAGCCTGGAGATCGACCCGGAACTGGCCGCCGCCGCGCGTGCCCGCCTGGATGCTTCCGGCCTCGGCACCAACGTCCGCGTGGAAGTGGCTGACGCCCTGTCCTGGCAGACCGAACGCCGCTTTGACGTGATCTGTGTCACTGGTGCGGTCGACGTGGTGCCGTCACAGTTCGCCTCGTGGCTGCGTCCGGGTGGTCGCCTGTTCGTGATCCACGGCCGCTCGCCGGCGATGGAGGCCCTGCTGGTCAAGGCCGACGGCAGCACCGAGTCCCTGTTCGAGACCGATATCGATTACCTGCGCGGTGCCGCCCCGGCACCCCAGTTCCACCTCTGAGTCCAAGGAAGCCGCAATGATCCGCCGATCCCTCGCTGTTGCGCTGGCCACTGCCCTGCTGCCGTTGTCCGCCCATGCCGCCGACCTGCTGCAGGTCTACGAAATGGCGCGCAACGGCGATCCGCAGCTGTCCGCCGCCGAATCGACCCGGCTGGTCGACAAGGAAGGCGCCGTGCAGGCGCGCGCCGCCCTGCTGCCGCAGATCAACGGCCAGGCCACGCTGAACCGCACGCGCAGCGAGCCGAACGCCGACATCAACTCCGGCTCGTTCACCAACAAGCGCCGCAATTACACGATCGATGGCAGCCAGACGCTGTTCAACTGGACCCAGATCAACAACCTGCGTTCGCAGCGTGAGCTGAGCAAGGCGGCGGACTTCACCCTCGATTCGGCCAACGACAGCCTGATCGTGCGCACCTCGGCGGCCTACTTCAACGTGCTGGTGGCGATCGAATCGCTGAACGCCGCACAGACCAACGAAGCGGCCGCGAAGAAGCAGTTCGACTTCGCCGACAAGCGCCTGGAAGTGGGCCTGGCGCCGATCACCGACGTGCACGAAGCCCGCGCCCAGTACGACCAGGCGCGCGCCAACACCATCGTTGCGCAGAACACCCTGGCCGATAACTACCAGGCCCTGACCGAACTGACCGGCCAGCCGGTGGTCAACCTGCGTGGCCTGCCGGCGGACTTCCGCCCGGAAGTGCCGGCCAACCGCGGCAACATCGACGAGCTGGTGCACCAGGCCACCACCCAGAATCCGGCGCTGAAGGCGCAGGAACTGAAGGTCAGCGCCGCCGAAGCCGGCGTGCAGGCCGCCCGTGGTGGCCACTACCCGACCCTGTCGCTGGGCGGCAGCTGGGGCAAGACCGCGACCTGGGGTGACAGCACCGGCGCCGGCTCGCTGTCGCCGGACGCGCGCACCAACAGCATCGGCCTGACCCTGAGCGTGCCGATCTTCGCTGGCGGAGCCACCCAGTCCAACGTGCGCCAGGCGCTGGCCCAGCGTGACATCGCCCAGGATGGCTACGAGCAGCAGAAGCGTGCCCTGGACCGCAACACCCGCAATGCCTACCAGACCCTGGTGCAGGGCATCAGCGAAGTGGAGGCCCGCCGCCTTGCGGTAGTCTCGGCGCAGAGTGCATACGACGCGTCGCAGGTTGGCCTGGAAGTCGGTACCCGTACCGTGCTGGACGTGATCCAGAACCAGCGCATCCTGTTCTCGGCGCAGCTGGACTACGCCCAGGCCCGCTACACCTTCCTGCAGAACCGTCTGCTGCTGAGCCAGTCGCTGGGTGCGCTGGACGTGGCCGAGCTGCAGGACGTGAACCGCCTGCTGACCCAGGACGCCGGCAACCCGGCAACGACCACGCACTGAGTCGTCGCCCTGCCGGCAACCAAGAAGCCACCCGCGAGGGTGGCTTTTTTGTGGGCGGCGCGTACGGCCCGACCCACGCATGGCGCAGATCTGCCGGCCGTCAGCCCGGCCACGCGCCTGCCCGTTCCACTGCGGCCAGCACGCACAACGCCGTGGCCAGGGGCGCAAGCACCATTGCAGCACCCGGCATCGGCGCACGGACACGCAGTGTTGCCGGGCACAAGGCCGCCATCACCAGCAGGGTTGCTGGACCCGGCAGCACCGGCAATGCGCCGACCGGCGCTCCCAAGGCCAGCAGCGCCGCCGCCAGCACCACGGTGACCGGTATCAGCCGCGTCCGCAACCCGGGCGCTTCATCACCGGCCACAGGCCGGAGCTGCGCTGCCAGGTGTGCGGCCAGCGACAACAGCACCAGCAGCAGTGCTGCCAGCCCGGCCATGCCCGCCAGCGGCAGCAACGGCAGCAGCCACTGCAACTGCGGATGGCCCTGCAATGCCACCGACAACGGCCGCGTACTGGCCAATACCGGGAACTCGACCAGGCCGGCCTGCAACGCGGCCAGCATGATCAGCAGCAGCATCGCCAGCAGCAGCGCGGCCGCCAGCAGCCAGGGGGATCGCGTACGCGCCTGCCGGCCACGTCCAGGAAATCCCAGTGCCAGCCCCACACTGGCAAACACCCCCAGCAAGGGCACGCTTGCCGCCAGCACCCCGCCGGGGCCGAATCGATAGGGCGCGGTGGCATCCGGCAGCCACGGAATCCAGTTGGCGTAGTGCACGTGGCGAACCGCCAGCGCCAACAGCAACAGCCCGACACCGATCTTCACCGTCAACAACACGCAGACCGTCAGCGCGATGCGACGCGGGGGCAGCAGCACGAACGCACCCAACACCAGCAGACTGGTGACGGCCATCACCGGATCCGGCAGCGCGCTGCCGGTTTCAATACCGCGACTGGCAAACACGGCACGCGCGTGGCCGGCCATGGACTGCGCCACGCCAGCGCTGGTCATCACCAGTTCCAGCAGCAGTGCAGCACCCAGCAGGCGCGCGGCTGCCGTGCCCCAAGCGGCCCGCAGCAGGCCGTGCAGGCCATCGGCTGCGGGCCGCTGCTGGTTCAGCACGTGCAGGCAATACAGCATCGGCGCCGTGCCCAATGCGGCCAGCAGCAGACTCAGTACGATGGCCGGCCCCGCCTGGGCGGCGGTGTACTGGCCAACCAGCGCGACCACGCTGCCACCCAGCAGCAGGGTCAACGCCACCATCGCGAAGTGATCCATTCCCAGCAGCGCGTGCCGGCCACGGCGGTTATCGCTGTCCATCGCAAGCCCTCTTGAATCCGCACAAGCGCGGTCGACAGGAGGCTGGCAGCGTGCGCCAAGTGGCGGTATCAGAATCCGTACTGTGCGCACCGCGATGTGACCACAAACACGTTCGCAGCCACGCATCCGGTCCTGCTGCGACAGGAATCCGGCTGCTAAGCAGAATTGATGCAGTCGATCACGTCAGTCGGTCCGCGTAGCATCCGCCCTGGCGGTGTTGCTGCCCGGCTCAGCTGCGCGGCGGCGGCAGATGTGGCGCGACCAGCGCCAGCGTGCGCTGCAGGGCACCGCGGCCATTGCTGACCAGCGTGCAACCGGCACGGGCCATGTCCTCGCGCGCCTGGGCGTCGTCCAGCAGGTGCTGCAGCAGGTCACCTACCGCCTGCACGTCCTCGCCGATCAGCAAGGCACCGGCCTCTCGCATGCGCCGTGATATCTCGGCGAAGTTGTGCAGGTGCGGACCGGTCACAGCGGCAGTGCCCATCGCCGCCGGTTCCAGCAGATTGTGGCCACCGATCGGCTGCAGGCTGCCGCCGACGAAGGCGACCTGTGCACAGGCATAGAACGGCATCAGCTCACCCAGGGTGTCGATGACGAAAACATCCGTGCCGGCCTCCGGCCATTGCTTCGCGCGACGGGTCGCCACGTTCCAGCCCTGCTCGCGCGCCAGCGCCTCCACCTTCGGGAAGCGCTCGGGGTGCCGCGGTGCCCACAGCAACAACAGGTCGGGGTGCTGCTGGCGCAGGCGCCGATGCAGGTCGATCACCGCCTGCTCCTCACCATCGTGGGTACTGGCCGCGATCCACACCGGGCGCCCGGCGGGCACGCAGGCATGGAACTGCTCGACGAAGCCCTGCACATCCGGCGTGGCGATATCGAACTTGAGGTTGCCCAGCGCCTGCACCTGTTCCCGCGCAGCCCCCAGCTGCACGAAGCGCTCGGCGTCGTCCTGCGACTGCGCGGCCACGCAGGTAACCGTGCGCAGCGCACGGCGGATCAGCGCCGCCAGCACCCGGTAACCGCGCAGCGAGCGCGCTGACAGGCGGGCGTTGAGGATGTAGACCGGAATGCGGCGGTCGCGGCAGCCGAACAGCATGTTCGGCCACAGCTCGGTTTCCAGGATCAGCGCCAGGCTGGGCTGGAAGTGGCCGAGGAAGCGGTTGACGCTGCCCGGTACGTCGTACGGCAGATAGACGTGGTCCAGCGCGTCTCCCCACAGCGCGCGCACGCGCTCCGAACCGGTCGGGGTGATGGTGGTGATGACCCAGCGGATGTCCGGACGCTGCTGGCGCAGGGCATTGACCAGTGGCGCGGCGGCGTTGACCTCGCCCACCGAGACCGCGTGCAGCCAGACCCGCGGCTGGCCGGTCGGCTGCGGATACGAGGCATAGCGCTCGTCCCAGCGCCGGAAGTATTCACGGACCCGGAAACCGCGCCAGACCAGGTGGTACACGGTGATCGGCAGCAGGATGTAGAGCACGGCCGAATACAGGCCGCGCAGGATCCATTCGACAGGGTCTTTACGCATGCGGCAAGGATACGGGAGCCCCCCGGGAAAGACACGCAGCCGGGTTGGTAGAATGGCGCCATGTCCGATGCCACCACCGCCATCCGCCCGTCGCTGCGCGATCCCCGCAACTGGCCGATGTTCACCGCCATGCTCGGCGCCTTCGCCATTGCCCGCCTGCCGTGGATGCTGCAGCGTGCGCTCGGCCGTGGCGTCGGCTGGATCAGCTGGCGCCTGCTCGGCAGCCGCCGTCGCGCCGCCGAGGTCAACCTGAAGTTGTGCTTCCCGGAGAAGGACGAAGCCTGGCGCCAGCGCCTGGTGCGCGACAGCTTCGACGCGCTGGGCGTGGGCGTGCTCGAGTGCATCCGCGCCTGGTGGGGCAGCATCGACCGCATCCGCCCACAGGTGAAGATCGAAGGCCTCGAGCATCTGCGGCAGATGCAGGCCGAAGGCCGCGGCGTGCTGCTGGTGTCCGGCCACTTCATGACCCTGGAGATGTGCGGCCGCCTGCTGTGCGACTACGTCGATCTTTCAGGCATGTACCGCAAGCACAAGAACCCGGTGTACGAGTGGGCGGTGAAGTTCGGCCGCCTGCGCTATGCCAAGGCGATGTTCGCCAATGAAGACATCCGCGCGACCGTGCGCCACCTGAAGAAGGGCGGCTTCCTCTGGTACGCGCCGGATCAGGACATGCGCGGCAAGGACACCGTGTTCGTGCCCTTCTTCGGCCATACCGCATCCACCATTACCGCCACCCACCAGCTGGCGCGGATGACCGGTTGTGCGGTGATTCCTTACTTCCACCGCCGCGAGGGCGGGAAGTACTTCCTGAAGATCGGCGCGCCGCTGGAGAACTTTCCCAGCGAGGATGTGGAAGCCGATACCACGCGGGTCAACCAGGCCATCGAGGAGATGGTGCGCGAGGCCCCCGACCAGTACCTGTGGATCCACCGCCGTTTCAAGCGCCAGCCGGGCGGGCGGAGCGATTTCTACAAATAACGGGATGCGGTGGAAGGGCCGGCGTGCTCATGGTAGTCGCCAACCTTGGCTGGCGCCGATGAACCGAGGCCGGTCCCGAGGCGCCAACCAAGGTTGGCAACTACTGCATCGGCGGAGATTCATCCGATTCGTGGGCCAACAGGCTGCCGGCGAACAACGCCGCCAGCAGCACGGTCAGGCCACCCCAGAACGCGGAATAGAACGCCAGATGCGTGTTGAGCGGGAACACGGTGACCGCCAGCGCCAGCATCGCCGGGCGGGCCCGCTCACGCGCGGCCATCGGTGCATAGCGCCAGGCCCGCCAGGCCTGGGCCACGGCTGCCAACCACAGCAGCAGGCCGAGCACGCCGGTTTCCGCCAGGATTTCCAGCACGATCTGATGGGCATGCAACGCCGGGGCATCGCCCCACACCGCCGGTTCGTCGCCAGACACGCAAGCCGGATAGGCATCGCGGAAGCCGCGTGCACCGACGCCATTGAGCGGATGTTCCTCGATCATGCAGGCCGCGGCGTCCCAGATCCGCGCACGCCCTGACAGTGCCTCGTCGACACCGCGCTCGCTTCCATCCCAGGCCAACGCCGTTCGCGCGAAGCGTTCGCGCAGCTGCGGCACGCTGGCGGTCAGCGCGCCCGCACCGAGGACAGCGACCAGCGCCAGCAGCACCAACCGTTTCCAGCCGAACTGGCGCACGCCGCTGTAGGCAAGCACCAGCGCGAAGGTGATCCACGATGCGCGCGAGCCGGCCAGCAGCAGCACGCAGCCCAGCGCCGCCGCGGCCAGTACCCAACCCGGATTGCCAAAGCGACGCGCCAGCGGCAACAACAGGAACGGTGAGAGACTGGCCAGGACCTGGCCGAACTTCAGGTTGCACGGCCCGAGTGCCCCACTGAGGCGATCGACCACGGCCGCCTCAGTGGCCGGGCACAACGCGTGACCACTCACCGCAAGCTTCAGCTGCTCAAGCGACCAGAACCACGGGCTGGTTCCGGCCACCGCCTGCACCAGCGCATCCAGGGTCCATGCGCCGGTGATCAGCGCCAAGCCACCGAAGGTCAGCCGCCTCCGTTCGGGCGTGGCCACCGCGATCGCCACCAGCCACATGAAGGGCAGGTAGCGCAGGCCGGCGGCCGCCTTCGTCCACGACGCTGCCGGATCGATCGCATCAAACGCCGAGAACGCCTGCGGCAGCCAATAGCCGAGGAACAGGATCGAGGTCAGCGCCCACGCTGCCGTGCTCAACAGGTGCGGACGACGCTGCAGTCGGCGCATGACCATGCGCGCGGCGGCGTAGACCGCGCCAAGACCGAGAATGGTTTCGGCGATGCCCGGCAACGGCCACATCGCCACGTACGCCAGCACCCACCAGGGCGCCCAGCGTCCGGCGCGGTCGTCGCGCACGGTGACGGCGGGGTCAGCCGGCGAGGTCGGCATAGAGGCGGAGGGTATCGCGCTGCATGGCCTGCAGGGTAAACGGGATGCGGGTCGGCAAGGACGGCGGCTGCGCCAGCAGGGCCAGCGCACGTTCACCCAGCGCGCGTGCATCGCCCAGCGGCACCGCGCCAGCGGGCTGCAGCTGCCGCAGCAGTTCGCCGACGCCACCATGATCCCAGCCCAGCACCGGGCGGCCCACCGACAGCGCCTCGACCACAGTACGGCCGAATGCTTCGGGCTTGTCCGACAGCTGCAGCACCAGATCGCTGGCCGCATAGGCCTGGGCGATGCGCGCGGTCGGTGTGCTGATCTGCACGGCATCCATCACGCCCAAAGCAGCGGCCTGCCGGCGCAGGTCGGCCACGTAGGCTTCGCGGCCCGGTTCATCGGTGCCCAGCATCCACAGCTGTGCCGGTACACCGGCCGCGCGCACATCCGCCAGCAACTGCAGCGCATGAGCATGTCCCTTCAGCCGAGTGCCCCGCCCCGGCAACAGCAGCAGCGGGCCCTCAACCTGCGTCAGCCACGGGTAGTCGGCTGCCAGCGCCAGTCGTGGCCGGCGGTCGGCGCGGGCCACGCGCGGAAACTGTGCGACATCGACGCCGCGCGGAATCACCTGCAGCTTCGCTTCGGGAACTGTCGGATAGTGCCGCTGCACGTAGTCGCGCACGCTGTTGGACACGCAGATCACGCGTTCACCGCTGGTCATCACCGCGCTGTAGCGACTGGGCGAATTCAATCCATGCACGGTGGTCACCCAGTGCGGGCGCTGTGCGGCGGGCATGGCATGGATCGCGTACAGGCCCAGCCAGGCCGGCAGCCGCGAGCGGGCATGCACGACGTCCGCGCCAACCTCGGCGAACAGTCGGCGCAGGGTCGGCAGGTGGCGCAGGGTCAGCAGCGACTTGCGGCCGATGTCGAGGGTGAGGTGCTCGGCACCGCTATCGAGCAGCGGCTGCACCAGGCGGCCGCCAGCCGACACTACCAACGCGCGATGGCCGGCGGCGACCAGGGCCGCAGCGATTTCCAGGGTCGAACGCTCGACGCCGCCGGAGTGCAGCGCCGGCAGCAACTGCACCACGGTCAATCGGCGCATCGAAGGGGCGGCCGCTTAGTCGGCCAGCACGAACACGGAACCGCAGTACGGGCACTGCGCTTCGCCGTTGGGCTCGTCTTCGATCGGCAGGTACACGCGCGGATGCGAGTTCCACAGCGCCATTTCCGGGGTCGGGCAGCTCAGCGGCAGATCGCTGCGGTGCACGGTGTAGCGCTTCTCGGCGTTGGCGGGCGCAGTGGCGGTATGGCTCATGGCGGATGTCGATGAACGGGTTGCGAGGCCTGTGATTCTAGCATCTGGGCCGCCCCGACATTGCGCCGCAACGGGTCTTTACGCGTACCGGGCCGATTCCCTGCGACCTTGCATGCCACCTCGGGATGGGGTGCCGGTGGAAATTCCCGACCGAACCAGCAGAATCACGCCGGGAAACCGCCGACAACGATATTTCCCGCATTTGGATCGAACTAAATGGCACTTGTCAGGTTGCCACGGCTGTTGCAGGATCGGGCCAGGTCGTGAACCGGCCTGCCCCAATCCGACCCGATCGCATGGCCCGCCCCCACCGGACCGGCATCGCTTCTTCCACTGCCATCCCGGCGGGCGGAGCGATGCTGTCCGTGGTGTCCGCCGATGCGGGTTCTGCCCGCCGCCTGCCCTTCCGGGAGACCCTTGCATGACCCTGTCCGATCCACGCCGCGCCCTGCTTCCGCTCGCCCTGGCCCTGGCCTGTGCGACTACCGCGATGCCGGTGCTGGCACAGGGACTGCAGACCTCGTTCGAGCCCGGCGAACCTGCCCCGTCGCAGGCCGCGGGTGCACTGCAGGTCACGATCGGCAACGGCCCTGCGGCGCCTTACGCCGCCAAGCGCAATGCGGGCTACAGCGGCCTGCATGCACTGCGCTACAGCAGCGAAGGCGGCAGCGCGCGGCGCGAGCTGTTCAAGGTGGACATGGCCATCGAGGCCGATACCACCCTGTCGTGGCTGGTGCTGCCGGAGATCGTCGGCAAGGACACCGTGGCCTCGACCTATGTGTCACTGGGCCTGCTGCTGGACGATGGCAGCCGCGTTTCGGCCGGCGCGGCACGCGACCAGCACGGTATAGCCCTTGGCGCACACGCGCAGGGCGTGTCGAAGACGCTGTATCCGCAGCAGTGGGCGCGCAAGGCGGTGCGGCTGGGCGACGTGCCCGCGCTGAACGGTCGCCGCGTGGTGGCGATCGAACTGGAGGTGGCGAGTGCCGACGGTGCACCGGTCGCCGGCTGGATCGACGACGTGCGCCTGGATGCTCAGCCGCGACAACAGCCGCAACGCGTCTCCGACTGGGTGCTGACCACCCGTGGCACCCAGGCCAACGGCACCTTCTCGCGCGGCAACAATTTCCCGGCCACGGCGGTACCCCACGGCTTCAACTTCTGGACTCCGGTGACCGATGCCGGCGCACTGAACTGGCTGTACCGCTGGAACGAACAGAACGACGCACAGAACCGCCCGCAACTGCAGGCGCTTGCGCTGAGCCATCAGCCCAGCCCGTGGATGGGCGACCGCCAGACCTTCCAGGTGATGCCCTCGGCCAGCCGTGGCGTGCCGGAGGCCGACCGCCGCAAGCGCGCGCTGTCGTTCGATCGCAGCCACGAGAGCGCCCGCCCTTACCGCTACGACGTGCGCTTCGACAACGGCATCGCCGCCGCCATCGCGCCGACCGATCATGCGGCGCTGTTCCGCTTCGATTTCCCCGAGGGCGGCGACGCCAACCTGCTGTTCGACAATGTCGATGCACGCGGTGGCCTGACTCTGGACGCCGCCACGCAGACGCTGTCCGGCTATACCGACACGCGCAGTGGCCTGTCCAACGGCGCCAGCCGCATGTACGTGGTGGCCCGCTTCGACAAGCCCTGGCGCAGCAGTGGGCGCCTCGACACCGGCCGCCCGACCGGTTACATCAAGTTCGATGCGGGCAGCGACCGGCGGGTGACCATGCGCATCGCCACCTCGTTGATCTCGGTGGAGCAGGCGCGGCACAACCTGGCACTGGAAATCGCTGCGGCCGACACGCTGGAAAGCGTGTCCGGCCGTGCGCAGGATGCATGGGACGCACGCCTGGCCCGCTTCGACATCGGCGATGCCAGCGACGACCAAAAGACCACGCTGTATTCCAGCCTGTACCGGCTGTTCCTGTACCCGAATTCCGGCCATGAGAACGTGGGCAGCGCCGCCGCACCGGAGTGGCGCTACGCCAACCAGGCCAGCGCCAGCGATGACAACACCGAGGGCAGCGCGACCCGCAGCTACGCCGCCGTGCGCGACGGCAAGGTATTCGTCAACAACGGCTTCTGGGACACCTTCCGCACCACCTGGCCGGCCTATGCGCTGTTCACGCCCGACGATGCCGGCCAGCTGGTGCAGGGCTTCATCGAGCAGTACCGCGCCGGCGGCTGGATCGCGCGCTGGTCGTCGCCGGGTTACGCCGACCTGATGGTCGGTACCAGCTCGGACGTGGCATTTGCAGACGCGTGGCTGAAAGGCGTCGGCGGCTTCGATCCGGCAGAGGCCTACGCGGCCGCGCTGAAGAACGCGACCGTGGTCCCGCCTGACCGCCACGTCGGCCGCAAGGGCATGGACCGCTCGACCTTCCGTGGCTATGCCAGCGCCGACGTGCACGAAGGCATGTCGTGGACGATGGAAGGTGCACTCAATGACTTCGGCATCGCCAACATGGCCGACGCCCTGGCCAAGCGCGCGACCTCGCCCGCCGCACGCGAACGCTACAGCACCGAGGCCGACTACTTCCGCCACCGCGCCGCCAGCTACGCGACGATGTTCGACCCGGACGCAGGCTTCTTCCAGGGCCGCAAGGCCGATGGGCGCTGGCGCGTGGACGCCAAGGCCTACGACCCGCGCGTGTGGGGTCACGACTACACCGAATCCAACGGCTGGACGTTCGCGTTCACCGCCGCGCACGACGGCGAGGGCCTGGCGGCGCTGTACGGAGGCCGCGAAAAGCTGGCGGCGAAGCTGGATACCTTCTTCGCCACACCGGAAACCGCGGACCCGGCACTGGCCGGTTCCTACGGCGGCACCATCCACGAGATGACCGAAGCGCGCGACGTGCGCATGGGCATGTATGCGCACAGCAACCAGCCGGCACACCACATCCCGTGGATGTACCTGTACGCCGGGCAGCCGTGGAAGACCCAGCAGCATGTGCGCGAGATCCTGTCGCGGCTGTACGTCGGCAGCGAGATCGGCCAGGGCTACCCGGGCGATGAGGACAATGGCGAGACCTCGGCGTGGTACGTGCTGGCCTCGCTGGGCCTGTACCCGCTGCGCATGGGCGCCCCGGAGTACGTGATCGGTTCGCCGGCATTCCGTCACGCGCGGGTGGAACTGCAGGGTGGCGCGGTGCTGACCGTGAACGCGGCCAACAACTCGCGTGAGAACGTCTACGTGCAGTCGCTGAAGATCAACGGTACGCCGTGGACGAAGACCTGGGTGCCGCACGACCTGATCGCCAAGGGCGCGACCCTCGACTTCGTGATGGGCCCCCGTCCCTCGCGCTGGGGCAGTGGCGTGGACGATGTGCCGCGCTCGTTGACCCCGCGCGGCCAGCGCCCCCAGCTGCTGCACGACCTGCTCGGCAGCGGCACCAAGGCGACGCTGGCCGATGGCCGTGCCCTGCCCGCGCTGCTCGATGACGATGCCGGCACGACGGTGGGCCTGGGTAGCGGCGCAACCATCGCGCTGACCGGCCTGGCCGAGGGCACCCCGACGATGTACACGCTGACCAGCGGCGACGGCCGCATCCAGGGCGGTGAGTGGACGCTGGAAGCGCGCAACGGCAGCGGCAGCTGGGCCGTGCTCGACCAGCGCAGCGGCGAAGACTTCGAATCCGCCCGCCAGACCCGTCCATTCCGGATCGCCAAACCCGGTCGTTACAGCGAGTACCGCCTGCGCCTGGCGGCACCGGCACGGCTGCCGCTGGCGGAGATCGAACTGCTGGCGGCCGGCACCGTACAATGAGCGGCATGCGCTTCCGTCTTCTGCCCTTGGCCCTTGTTGCCCTGTCCTTCTCCAGTTTCGGCCAGACCCAGGCGTTCGATACGCAGCTGACCCGCGACGGCGTGACGCTGAACTACCAGGACGCCCGTGGCGCGCTGGCCGCGCCGCAGCGCAAGCGGGTGATCGATACGTTCTTCTTCGCCTATCTGCGCGAACGTGCGGACTTCCATCCGGCGGCGCCGTCGATGGTGCGCATCGTGATCGATCCGGCCTACACCGGCATCGCCTTCGTCGGCGACAAGGACCACGCAGCGACGATCACCATCAACCCGGGGTGGCTGGCGCAACACCCGAACGACATCGACCTGGTCACCCATGAGGCCATGCACATCGTGCAGGGCTATCCGGGCTACGGCGACGCGCGGGTGCCGGGCTGGCTGGTGGAAGGCATCGCCGACTACGCACGCGACCGCTATGGCATGGACAATGCCGCCGCGGGCTGGGCACTGCCGGGCAAGGTCGAGAAGGGACAGAACTTCGACAGTGGCTACCGGGTGACCGGTGCGTTCCTGAAGTGGGCCGACGCCGAACACCCGGGACTGGTGCTCGCACTGGACAAGGCCCTGCGCGACGGCCGCTATGCACCGACGGTGTGGCAGAAGCACACCGGCAAGGCACTGCCAGCGCTGTGGGCGCAGTACGCCAAGCCGCGTTCGGATGCACCGCCGCCAGCCCCTGCACGCCGCGGCAAGCGGCACTGAGCCCCCACGCACTTTGCGTTCGCCGGGCAGTGCCCGGCGCTACCGCATCGCGGCCTCAGCGCGACTGCACGAAGCCGGCGTACAGCGCGAACAACTGCTGGAAGTACCGCCGCGTCACTCGATTGCGCATGACACCCTCGCCCATGGAAAGTTGGTCGGGCCCAGGGTGGGAAGGCCGGTCCGGTCCCTTCCCACGGCCAGGCCGCGTGGGCGTATTGGGCCGCAGCGGCGTTGCAGGGAAATGACCGCCGGACTGCAATTCATCGGGTAGCGCCGGGCCATGCCCGGCGGAATGCGAGAAGCGCCGCGCTGCGCGCTCGCCGGGCACGGCCCGGCGCTACCCGATCCGGTTTCCGCTGGGCGGAAACGAAACGCGCCCCGAAGGGCGCGTTTCTGCAGATCGCAGCGGAACGAAGGCTTACGCCTTCTTTTCCGCTTCGATCTGCTTGCGGATCTGCGCATCGACCGCCGCAATGGCGGTCATGTTCAGGATCCGGCGCGAGGTCGCGCTGGTGGTCAGGATGTGCACCGGCTTGTTGACGCCCATCAGGATCGGACCGATCGCCACGCCGTCGGTGAACACGCGTACCAGGTTGTAGGCGATGTTGGCCGCTTCCAGGTTCGGCAGCACGAACAGGTTGGCGCGGCCCTGCAGGGTCGAGCCCGGCAGCAGCTTCTGCCGCAGCGCTTCATCCCATGCGGTGTCGCCCTGCATTTCGCCGTCCACGTTCAGACGCGGGTTGCGCTTGAGCAGCAGCTCGCGCACCTGGCGCATCTTCAGCGCATCCTTCGAATCATGGCTGCCGAAGTTGGAGTGCGACAGCAGCGCCACCTTCGGCTCGATGCCGAACAGCTTCATGCGGTAGGCCGCCTGCAGGGTCGCTTCGCACAGCTGCTCGGCGGTCGGGTCTTCCTGCACGTGGGTGTCCACGAAGAAGAACACGCCCTGCTGGTTGATCACGCCGGTCATCGCCGAGGTCGAGGTGACCTTCGGCTCCAGCGGCAGCACGCTGCGCACGTAGCCCAGCTTCTTGTGGAAGCGGCCGACGATGCCGGTCAGCATCGCATCGGCTTCGCCACGGGCCACCATCACCGCCGCGATCAGGGTCGGGCGCGAACGCATCAGGTTCTTCGCCGCGGCCACAGTCACGCCACGGCGGCCGGTCAGGCCGTGGTAGTACTGCCAGTATTCGTTGAAGCGCGGGTCGTCGTTGATGTTGGTGACTTCAACGTTCTCGCCGATCTTCAGGCGCAGGCCGAGGCGCTCGATGCGCGATTCGATCACTTCCGGGCGGCCGATCAGGATCGGGTGCGCCAGGCCGTCATCGACCACGTTCTGCACCGCCTGCAGCACCACTTCCTCTTCGCCCTCGGCATACACCACGCGCTGCTTGTCGCTGCGCGCGCGGTCGTAGACCGGCTTCATCATCAGGCTGGTGCGGTAGACGAACTGGGCCAGCTTGTCGCGGTAGGCGCCCATGTCGGCGATCGGGCGCGAGGCCACGCCCGAATCCATCGCGGCCTGGGCCACGGCGGCCGACAGCTCCACCAGCAGGCGGCGGTCGAACGGGCGCGGGATCAGGTATTCACGGCCGAAGCTCGGCGTCTCGCCACCATAGGCCGAACCCATGTCGGTGGCCGCACGGCGCGCCAGCGCAGCGATGGCGCGCACGCAGGCGATCTTCATTTCTTCGTTGATCGCGGTCGCGCCCACGTCCAGCGCACCACGGAACAGGTACGGGAAGCACAGCACGTTGTTGACCTGGTTCGGGTAGTCCGAACGGCCGGTGCCGATGATCGCGTCCGGACGCGCGGCGCGCGCCAGTTCCGGCATGATTTCCGGGGTCGGGTTGGCCAGCGCGAAGATCACCGGATCCGGCGCCATGGTCTTGACCATGTCGGCGGTCAGGATGCCCGGTGCCGACAGGCCCAGGAAGATGTCCGCGCCGTCGACGATCTCTGCCAGGGTGCGCTTGTCGGTGTCGCGCGCATAGCGCTGCTTTTCCGGGTCCAGGTCGGTACGGCCGGTATGGATCACGCCCTCGCGGTCGAAGGCCAGGATGTTCTCCGGCTTCAGGCCCAGCTGCACCAGCATGTTCACGCAGGAAATGCCGGCTGCGCCCATGCCCGTGGTCGCCAGCTTCACTTCCTCGATCTTCTTGCCGGTGATCGCCATGGCGTTGAGCACGGCCGCGCCGACGATGATCGCCGTGCCGTGCTGGTCGTCATGGAACACCGGAATCTTCATGCGCTCGCGGAGCTTGCGCTCGACCACGAAGCATTCCGGCGCCTTGATGTCTTCCAGGTTGATGCCACCGAAGGTCGGCTCCAGCGAGGCGATGATGTCGACCAGCTTGTCCGGGTCGGTTTCATCCACTTCGATGTCGAACACATCGATGCCGGCGAACTTCTGGAACAGCACGCCCTTGCCTTCCATCACCGGCTTGCCGGCCAGCGCGCCGATGTTGCCCAGGCCCAGCACCGCGGTGCCGTTGGAGATCACCGCCACCAGGTTGCCGCGGGCGGTCAGCTCGCTGGCCTGCTGCGGGTCGGCCTTGATCGCTTCACAGGCGTACGCCACGCCCGGCGAATACGCCAGCGACAGGTCTCGCTGGGTCAGCATGGGCTTGGTAGCGGAAACCTTGATCTTTCCCGGCGGGGACATCCGGTGGTAATCGAGGGCGGCCTGTTTGAAATCTTCGTTGGACATCGATGTGGGTTACATGAATGGGCAGAAGGGACAGGGGATGATACCCCCGTTGGAGCGTCTGGACCTGTCGCTATCCTGTCGCAGGCATGCTGCGACCGCACAATTCCGTGCCGTATGCGACGGTACCGGGATACCAGCTTCGGCGTCTGCCATGACAGCCATGGGACGCCCTGAAACGCCGCGGGGCCGTACCACTGTCGTGATCGGCCCCGCGGTACCACACACCTGGATCAGCCCCTGGCCGGCAGCGCCTCGGGCACGGCATCGATCAGCGGCGGCAGTTCGCTTTCGCGGCCATCCAGCGCCAGCTGCAGGCGGTTGCGGTCCAGCGCACCCTCCCAGCGCGAGACCACTACCGTGGCCACGGCGTTGCCGATGAAGTTGGTCAGCGAGCGGCATTCGCTCATGAAGCGGTCCACGCCCAGGATCAGCGCCATGCCAGCCACCGGCACTTCCGGCACCACCGCCAGGGTCGCGGCCAGGGTGATGAAGCCGGCGCCGGTAACGCCAGCGGCACCCTTGGAGCTGAGCATGGCGACCAGCAGCAGGGCGATCTGGTGGCCCAGGGTCAGTTCGGTGTTGGTGGCCTGGGCGATGAACAGCGCGGCCAGGGTCATGTAGATGTTGGTTCCGTCCAGGTTGAACGAATAGCCGGTCGGGACCACCAGGCCCACCACCGACTTGCTGCACCCGGCGCGTTCCATCTTTTCCATCAGCGACGGCAGCGCCGACTCCGACGAGGAGGTACCCAGCACCAGCAGCAGTTCGGCCTTCAGGTAACGCGCAAGCTTGAACACCGAGAAGCCACACAGGCGGCAGACCAGGCCCAGGATCACCGCCACGAACAGGAACGCGGTGAGGTAGAACGAGCCCACCAGCCAGGCCAGGTTGATCAGCGAGCCGACGCCGTACTTGCCGATGGTGAAGGCGATTGCGCCGAAGGCACCGATCGGGGCGGCCTTCATCAGGATGTGCACCAGCTTGAACACCGGGGCGACCAGCGCCTCCAGGAAGTTCACGATCGGCTTGCCCTTCTCGCCCACCGATGCCAGCGCGATGCCGAACAGCACGGCCACGAACAGCACCTGCAGGATGTTGCCATCGACGAACGCGCTGAGCAGCGTCTTCGGGATGATGTCCATCAGGAAGCCGACCAGGGTCAGGTCATGCGACTTCTCGACGTAGCTGTGCACCGCGGTCTGATCCAGCTCGGCCGGGTTGATGTTCATGCCGGCGCCGGGCTGCACCACGTGCGCCACGATCATGCCGACGATCAGTGCCAGCGTGGAGAAGAACAGGAAGTACGCCATCGCCTTGGCGAACACGCGGCCCACCGTGCGCAGGTGGGTCATGCCGGCGATGCCGGTGACGATGGTCAGGAAGATCACCGGCGCGATGATCATCTTCACCAGGTTGATGAAGGCATCGCCTAGCGGTTTCATCTTCTCGCCGATCAACGGCTCGTAGTGGCCGAGGATGGCGCCCAGGACGATCGCCACGATCACCTGGAAGTACAGCTGGCGATAGATCGGCAACGGCTTTGCAGGCACCGGTGCTGCGGTCGGGATGTGCATGGCGGACTCCGGAAGGGGCGTTTTCAGGCACGTACGGCCCCGGGACTGCACGGGAACCGTAACCGTGGAAACTGATCGCAGGCCCTGTGCTGCACGCGCAGGGGGTGCGACCAATGGACGCCTTTGTACGCGCCGGGCACGCTGGCGCAGATAACCTATTGGTACTAGCCCCCCGGTTCAGGTGGCCGCGATGCCTACACTGGCGCCGCACCGCCCGATCACGGGGAGGCCGGTGGCCCGGGCTGAACGGCCGGGCGCGTCATTGCGAAAGTTCCGGCCCTTGCGGCCGTTGTTGTCCTGTCCACACGCAATCTGAGAGAGCCGCACCTAATGCGCCCGATTCCCACCTTGCTGGCCCTGTCGCTGGCCGCGCTTCCCGCCTTCGCTTCGGCTGCCGATTTCGACAACTGGCCGACCAGGTACGCCTTCGGCGACGGCACCGAATTGGCCGCGACCGCCAACATCGCCTACGACTACAACGATTTTTCCTCGGGCAGCGGCCTTGAGGACGATGACGCCGTGCGCCGCAAGGAATTCGGTGCGACGCTGAAGAAGAAAGGCGTCTATGACGCGATGGTCTACTACGACTTCCAGTCCGACACCTGGCTGGACGTGTTCGTGCGCTTCGAAAGCAAGGCCTTCTTCGGCCGCGACATCGGCCGCTTCCGCTTCGGCTACATGAAGACCCCGGTTGGCCTGGACGCGAACACGTCTTCGCGCGCCGGCAGCTTCCTGGAAACCGCACTGCCCGTGCAGGCCTTCTACGCCGGCCGCCGCACGGGTGTGGAATGGGTGCTGGAGCGCCCGCAGTACCTGCTGCAGGCTGGCGCCTATGGCGGCAAAGACCTGCAGGGTGACAACCCCGGCACCACCCAGGCCGTGCGTGCGGTGTGGACCCCGGTGAAGGCGCCGGGTGATGTAATCCACCTGGGCCTGGCCTACTCGCAGGAAAATCCGCGTGGCTACAGCGATGGCCGCGACGTGCACCACGAGGCCAGCGCGCGCCTGCGCGCACGCCCGGAGGCCGGCCTGACCGACATCCGCTATGTCGATTCCGGCGCGCTGGTCACCGCCGACCAGATCCGCCGCACCGGCCTGGAAGGCATCTGGATCCGCGGCCCGTTCTCGCTGCAGGCCGAAGCCCTGCGCGCCACGGTCACCCGCCATGATGGCAAGCCCGACTACACCGGCAGCGGCCAGTACGCGATGGCCAGCTGGGTGTTGACCGGCGAATCGCGCCCGTACAACGCAGGTGCCGTGGCCAACATCAAGCCGGCGCACGACTACGGCGCGGTGGAACTGGTGGCCCGCTACAGCCGCATGGACCTCGACGATGACAGCATCCTCGGCGGACGCCAGCACGACCTGACCCTGGGTGCGAACTGGTACCTGACCAGCCACTTCAAGTTCCAGGCCAACTACGTCAAGGTCGACGCCAGCCGTCGTGGCGTGCACAGCACGCCGGAGATCTTCGAACTGCGCGCGCAGATGCACTTCTGACCCCTTCCACGTCAGATCCCGGCGGGCGTGCACGCCACGCCCGCCGGCCCTGCGTAGACTGCCGCCATGTACTGGCTCAGCCGCCACCGCATGCTGTTGCTGACCATCCTGGTGATGGTCGGTGGCACCGTGCTGTGCGCCGTCGCCGCCGGCCACTACGCCTGGCGGCGCGCCCTCGGCGAGGAAAGCAGCCAGGTGCAACGCCAGCTGCAGCTGTATGGACAGGGCCTGCAGCAGCGCATCGACCGCTTCGGCACGTTGCCGCAGGTGCTGGCACTGGATCCGGATCTCCTGCACGCCCTGCGCGTACCGCCCTCGCCTGCCGAACGGCAGCGGCTGAACCTCAAGCTGCAACGCGCCAATGAAGTTACCCGCGCCTCGACCCTGACCCTGGTGGGCCACGACGGCGTGGCAGTGGCAGCCAGCAACTGGGACCAGCCGACCACCAATGTCGGCGAGAACTACAGCTACCGCCCTTACTACCGCCAGGCACTGGCGCAGGGCCGCGGCCGCTTCTACGGCATCGGCATGACCACCGGCGTGCCCGGTTACTACCTGTCGCAGGCCATCGAGGAAGACGGCCAGCGGCTGGGCGTGGTGGTGATCAAGGTCGAGCTGTCGGCGCTGGAACAGGAATGGTTGAGCAGCCCCGATGTGGTGCTGGCCAGCGACGACCACGACGTGGTGTTCCTGGCCAACCGTGACAGCTGGCGCTACCGGCTGCTGCGCCCGCTGGGCGCCGACGAGCGCCGCGAGATGCTCGATGCCCGCCAGTACGCCGACCGCGCATTGCAACCACTGCGTGCGCGTACCGAAGACGTGCTGGCCGATGGCGGCCGCATGGTGCGCCTGCTGGATCCGGCGCTGCCGCAGCCGATGCTGTGGCAGAGCCTGCCACTGCCCGCCGAAGGCTGGAACCTGCACCTGCTGCACGATGCCAGTGCCGCCACCGGCGCCGGCCGCGCCGCGGCACTCACCGGTGGCGCTGCATGGCTGGCGCTGGGCTTCCTGGTGCTGTTCGTGCAGCAGCGCCGGCGCCTGGCCAAACACCGCCTGCGCAGCCGCCGCGAACTCGAAACCCTGCTCAAGCAGCATGCACAGGAACTGCGCACCGCACAGGATGGCCTGCTGCAGGCCGCAACTGACGCTGACAGCGGCCTCAGCCGCAGCCTGGCGCATCTGCCGCAGGGCGTGGTGGTGATCGACCGCGAGCTGCGGCTGGTGGCATGGAATGCGCGCTATCTGGAACTGTTCCGGTTCCCGGCAGACCTGGTTCGCGTCGGCCGGCCGATCGAGGAACTGTTCCGTTTCAATGCACGCCGTGGCCTGCTCGGTCCCGGCCCGGTGGACGAGGCCATCGAGCGTCGCCTGAACCACCTGCGCAGCGGTCGCCCGCACATGCGCGAAAGCGAGAAGGACGACGGCACGGTGCTGGAGATCCGCGGCAATCCGCTGCCCGACGGCGGTTTCGTCACCAGCTATGCCGACATCACCAGCTACAAGAACGCCGCGCGCGAACTGCGTTCGCTGGCCGATGCGCTGGAGCACCGCATCGCCGAGCGCACCCGTGACCTGGACGAAGCACGCCGCGAAGCCGAACAGGCCAACCGCTACAAGACCCGCTTCGTCGCCTCGGCCGTGCACGACCTGCTGCAGCCACTCAACGCTGCACGCATGTTCGTCTCGGTGCTGCGCGGCAAACTGAGTGATCCGGCGCAGCAGCAGACCAGCGACCACATTGATGCCGCGCTGGCCGCGCAGGACGCGATTCTCAACAGCCTGCTGGATATCGCGCGACTGGAATCGGGCAGCCTGCCCACGCGTGTGCAGGCGTTCCGGCTCGGGCCGCTGCTGCAGACGCTGGCGCGCGAGTTCGGCATCGCCGCACAGTCACGCGGGCTGGTGGTCGACTGGGTCGATACCGATGCGGTGGTGGTCAGCGATGAAGCCCTGCTGCGCCGCATCCTGCAGAACTTCCTGTCCAACGCGCTGCGCTACAGCGAACGCGGCCGCGTGCTGCTGGGTTGCCGCCGCCGCGAAGGCCTGCTGTGGATCGAAGTGCACGACCAGGGCCCGGGTATTCCGGATGCGCTGCAGGACGAGATCTTCGAGGAGTTCCGCCGCCTTCACGACGGCCAGCAGCGCGGCGCTGGCCTTGGCCTGGCGATCGTCGATCGCATCGGTCGTCTGCTCGGCCATCCGATCCGCCTGCGCTCGCAGCTGGGCCAGGGCAGCGTGTTCGCGGTGGGCGTACCGTTCGGCGACGCCAGTGCGATTCCTGCTACGGCACCTGCGCCGGTGCTGGTGCAGGAACCGGCCGCGGACAATCCGCTGCGCGGGCGCCGGGTGTGGGTGATCGATGATGATCCGCACGTCTGCGCCGCCAGCCGCGCGCTGCTGGAACGCTGGGGCTGCGAGGTGATGCTGGCCGATGGCCCGCAGGCCGCGTTGCAGCTGGCAGCGACAGGCGCGGTACCGGAGCTGGTGCTGCTGGATGTGCGCATGGGCGATCACCACGGACCGGTGCTGTACGAGACGCTGGCGGAACTGTGGCAGGCTCGCCCTCCGGTGGTGCTGGTCACTGCCGAGCGCGATGCGGGATTGCGTGAGATGGCCGCCGAGCGAGGCTGGGGGATGATGGCCAAGCCGGTGAAGCCGCCGGCGCTGCGGGCGCTGATGAGTCAGTTGCTGATCCGGCATCGCGGGTAGTTTCCAGCCAACGGCGCAGCCCCTCGTGGGTGGTCGCGCAAAGCAGTTCATCGGTGGGGCCGGGTAGATGGGCTGCACAGGGGGCGCTGCAAGTACGTCCCTGTAAGCTCGGTCGCCGCATCCATGCGGCTCACGCCCCTGTGCAGCCCATCTACCCGGCCACGGACCCGTTCCGTGCGCGTCCACCCTCGGAGAAGAAAAAAGATCAAAAGCGGGTCGCCCGCTGCGCTTGCTCGTGTAGAGCCGAGCCCATGCTCGGCTGCTTTCCGGCCGGTCCGCGAAGCCGAGCGTGGGCTCGGCTCTACAAAAGGCGGCCTGACAGCCTGCTTTTGCTTCTGATCTTTTTTCTTCTCCGTGGGTGGCAGGCCACCGAAATCTGTCAGAGGCCGGTCGCAGCGTCTGCTTTCAGCAACCAACCCAAACCCACCCACGAGGGGCTGCGCCGTTGGCCGGAAACTACAACCCGATGCCGGCGTCGCCCTCGGGCTCCAGTGCCTTCACCAGCACCGCTGCCTGCGTTCGGCTATGGCACTCGAGTTTCTTCAGGATCGCGGTGACATGCACCTTCACCGTGTTCTCGGCCAGGCCCAACGTATAGGCGATCTGCTTGTTCAGCAGGCCATCGGCCAGGCACAGCAGCACGCGGAACTGCTGCGGGGTCAGCTGCGCCAGGCGGCTGGCCAGCAGTGCATCGGCCTCCGAACGCTCGGCGGCCATCGCCGGGAACCACAGGCCACCATCGAGCACCGCCTGCACGGCCTCGCCGATGGTCTCGGCCGGGGCCGACTTCGGGATGAACCCGGCCGCGCCGAACTGCTGGGCACGGCGGATCACCCGCGGATGGTCGTTGGACGAGAGGATCACCACCGGGATGTCCGGATGCGAGCCACGCACGTGCAGCAGCGCGGAAAAACCGTGCGCGCCTGGCATGGTCAGGTCGAGCAGCACCAGGTCCACATCCGGATGTGCGTCGAGTGCTTCGGCCAATGCCTCGGCGCTGGCGACCTCGCGCACCTGCGCCAGCGGCAGGCTCTGCCGCAATGACTGCACCACCGCCGAACGCAGCAGCGGGTGGTCATCGGCGATCAGGATGGTGTATTCGCTCATGCGGCCATTGTACGGGCAGGCCGGAGCCTCAGCGCCCTGCCGACTCCACGCTGCTGCGCCAGGCATCGAGGAACTGGCGGCGCTTGAGCGCGTCCAGATACACCAGCAGGCCCGGACCCAGCTGGATCGGGCGGCGGCTGCGGCCCGGCGCATCATCGCCGCGCGCGTTGCCGGTCACGATCGGCATCAGCCGTGCCTCGCGCGACAGCACCTGCTGGCCGCGTGGCGACAGCAGGTAGTCGAGGAAGCGCCGGGCTTCTTCCGGGTGCGGGCCGGTGCGCGGAATCACTGCGGTGCGCAGCACCACCAGCGTGTAGTCCTCGGGCTCCACAATGCCCAGCGGCGCGCCGGCATCAACGCGCGCCTGCGCGTAGGAGCCGAGCACGTTGTAGACCAGCGACAGCTGTCCGCTGGCCACCTTGTCCAGCAGCACGCCGGTGCGCTCCTCGCGCACCACGTCGTTGTCGCCCAGCGCGCCCAGCAACGCACCGGCGATGCTGCCACGCTGCGCATCCTGGGTAGACAGCAGGTAGCCGACGCTGCTGCGCTCGATGTCATAGGTGCCGACCCTGCCGCGCAGCGGAGCTCCCTCGGCGCGCAGCCGGTCCAGCAGCTGCCGACGCGTGTGCGGCACCTTCGCGGCCGGCAGCATGCGGGTGTTGTAGACCATCACCACCGGCTCGTAGCTGATGCCGAAGGCCTCGTTGCGCCACTGTGCCCAGGCCGGCAGTGCAGCGGTCTGCGCCGAACGGTGTGGCAGCGCGTGGCCATCGTTGACCAGCTTGGTCTGCAGATCCATGCCGCTGGAGATCAGCAGGTCCGGCGATGCCGGCCCGCCGCGGTCGTGCAGGTAACGCGCGTACAGGTCCTGGGTGATGATGTCCTCGTACACCACCTCGGTGCCGGGATGCAGGCGCTGGTAATCGGCGATCACCACCGCGAACACTTCGATGTCGGTGGTGCCGTGAATGCGCAGCTGCGCAGTGGCCTTTGCCTGGGCCGGGAAACGGCGTACGTCGCCGGGCGCGGCCAGTACCGGCAGGGCCAGCAGCAAGGCAACGGCAGCAGCGAACAGGCGGATCATGGACTGCTCCGTGGCAGGCGGATGGTGGCGACCAGCCCGCCCTGCGGGCGGTTGCTGAGGTCGATGCGGCCGCCATGGCTGTCGACCACGCGCTTGACGATGGCCAGGCCCAGCCCGGCGCCGCCGGACGGCGCGCCTTCGCCACGGGCGAAGCGCTCGAACACGCGTTCGGCATCAGCGGGGGCGATGCCTGCGCCATGGTCGGCAATGGTCAGCACCGCCTGACCGCCTTCCACGGTCAGCGCGATCTGCAACGGGCCCTCGCCGCCGTACTTCAGTGCGTTGTCGACCAGGTTCTTGATCGCCTCGCGCAGCAGCAGCGCGTCGCCGTGCACCTGCACCGGCTCGGCGGTCATCGCAAGTTGCACGCGCGGTGCCGGGCCGGCCTGCGGCAGGGCTTCATGCAGGGCCTGGTGCACGGTCTCGGCCAGGTCCACCGCCGCAAAGCGCTGCAGGTGCGAGCGATGGATCACGCTGGCATCGCTGAGCAGCTGGTTCAGCAACCGGCTCATGTGGGTGGCATTGCGCTCGATCGCCTGCAGGCTGCGCCGCATGTCTTCGGGGTCGTCGTCGTCCAGCGCAAGCTGTGCCTGCGCGCGCAGGGCAGCCAACGGCGTGCGCATCTGGTGCGCGGCCTCGGCCATGAATGCGCGCAGTGTCTCGTTGCTGCTGGACAGGCGTTCCATGAAGCGGTTCAACGCCGCCACCATCTGGTCCATCTCGCGCGGCACGCGCGCGTCGAGGGGCTTCAGGTCGGACGGTTCGCGGCGCGACAGCTCGCGTTCCACCCGCACCAGTGGGCGGAACGCGCGGTGCACGCCAAACGCCACCAGCGCCAGCAGCAGGCCGGACAGCACGCCGATCGCCAGCAGTGCGCGATTGACCATGTCCTGCGCGACGGCTTCGCGCGCACGCCGGGTCTGGCCCACCTGCACCTGCACCTCGCCCTGCGCCGAGGCCGCGGCGAAACTGCGGCTGACCACTACGAAGCGTACGGTCTCGCCGCTGTACGCCGCATCAAACAGCTGCGGCTGCGTGCCCGGACGGCGCGGCGGCGACGGCAGATCGCCATAACCTGTGATCAGGTTGCCGCGGCTGTCGGCCACCCGATAGAACACGCGGTCTTCCGGGGCCATCGCCAGCAGGTCCAGCGCCGCATAGGGAAGATCGACCTGCCACTGGCCATCGACCAGCGCCACCGAATCGGCGATGGACAGCGCCGAAGACACCAGCAGGTGATCGTAGGAACGGTTCGCCGCGCGCTGGCCATAGTCGCGCGCGGCGAACAGCAGCGCCACCGCGAACACCGCCAGCAGCGCGCCGAGGTAGAGCAGCAGCGTTCGCCGCAGCGAACCTGGCGCCGCGTTCGCAGCGCGTGCGTCAGCCATCGGCGTCGGCGCTGCCATCGCTGGCTTCCAGCAGGTAGCCGACACCGCGCACCGTGGTGATGCGCAGCGGTGCGCCGGCCAGCTTTCTCCGCAGGCGACCGACGTACAGCTCGATCGCATTCGGGCCGGCTTCGTCGTCGAAGCCGAACAGGCCGTTGCCGATCTCGTCCTTGCCGACCACCTGACCGAGGCGGCCGACCAGAATCTCCAGCAGCCGGTACTCGCGGTTGGGTAGCTCGATAGGCTCGCCGTCGAGACTGACCCGATGCGCGGCATTATCGAACTGGAAGCCGCCGATCTGCACCACTTCGCTGGCCTGGCCTCGTGCACGACGCAGCAGCACGCGGCAGCGCGCTTCGAATTCGCGGAAATCGAACGGCTTGCCCAGGTAGTCGTCGGCGCCGACATCCAGCGCCTGCACGCGGTCTTCGATGCCATCGCGTGCGGTCAGCATCAGCACCGGCGTGCTGTCGCCACGCTCGCGCATGCCGGCCAGCACGCGCAGGCCATCGAGCTTGGGCAGGCCGATGTCCAGCACCACCAGGTCGAAGCTCTGGTAGCGCAGCACGCTGGCGGCGGCCAGGCCATCGGCCTGCCAGTCCACGGCGTGCCCACTGCGGCGCATGCGGCGGATGATCGCATCGGCCAGATCCGGGTTGTCTTCGACCAGCAGCAGGCGCATGGGCAGGAGGGTGGGAGGGGAAACGAATGCTACCGCATGCCGCTGCCGCGCTCGCCGGGCCCTGCCAGGAAGCAGCGAGCCGCTTTACGCTGCACCGCACAATCCGTTGACAGGACCATGACAGCTTGCCCGACCCAGACTGCGGCCGCGCACCGTCCGGTGCCCACGATTGCCGCGCGCCTGGCGCGCACCTGGGAGGGTTTGTGGAATTCACGTTTGCCTGGCGGCGTCCTGCCGCCATGATGGCGCTGGCTGTCCTGTCGGCGCCGGGCTTCGCTGCCGAAGACGACCGTCCGGTCACCGCCACCCTGGGTGGCCGCCTGCATCTGGACTTCGCCACCTTCGACAACGACAACCGCGGCACCCCGAACAAGGACGACACCGAAATCCGCCGCGCGTGGGTTGACGTATCCGGCAAGTTCTTCGTGGTCGACTACAAGCTGGAGGCCGATTTCTCCGGCGACCGCGTCGAGGCCAAGGACGTGTACCTGGCGCGCAGCTTCGGCAAGGCCGGCAAGCTGACCGTCGGCCAGTTCAAGCAGTACTTCTCGCTGGATGACCGCACCAGTTCCAACTACGGCAGCTTCCTGGAGCGCGGCAACGCCGGCACCACGCTGGCGCCGCTGTACCGGCTGGGCGCGTCGTGGCAGGCCAATCCGGGTGACTTCACCTGGGCCGCCAGCATCTACAGCCTGGAAAGCATCGACGCCTGGCAGGTGAAGGGGCGTGCTGCCGGTGGCCGTGTCACCTGGGCGCCCTCGCCCGCCGATGGCGACGTGCTGCACCTGGGCCTGTCGCTGGCCCGCGAGGCCTATGACAACCCCGGCGCGAACGGCGTTCCGGGCCTGAAGATCCGACCACGCCCGGCCGGCCACCTGTCCGATGAAAGCCGCCTGACCCTGGTCGACTTCTCCGCCGGCCGCGATACCGACGTCAACAAGTGGTCGCTGGAATACGCGCAGGTGCGCGGCCCGCTGTCGTGGCAGGGCGAGTTCAGTGGCGCTACCTTCGATGACGGTGCGCAGCGTGGCGACGTGATGGCCGCCTACGGCATGGTCAGCTGGTTCATTACCGGCGAAAGCCGCGCCTACGACCGCAAGACCGGCCGCTTTGCGCGGGTGAAGGACATCCGCCACAAGGCCGGTGCCTTCGAAGTAGCGCTGCGCTACGACCAGATGTGGGGTGCGCAGCATCTCGATGGTGCGCCGGACCTGCGCCGTGGCAGCACCGAAGCCTGGACGCTGGGTGGCAACTGGTACCTGCGCGACAACCTGCGCTTCATGCTCAACGTGATCGAAAGCCGCAACCGCGACCGCTTGGCCGGGGTGACGGTGGACCGCACGCGCGCGGTCACCGGACGCCTGCAGTACGACTTCTAAGCCCGAATTCCCGGGTATGCCGCCCGGGCCCCTTCCACTCCCCCACGTCCTGTATTCGCAAGGAGTCCGCAGATGATGCTGAGCATCCTCGGCTTTGGCATGGTCATTACGTTCATGTACTTGATCATGAGCAAACGCCTATCGCCGCTCGTCGCCCTGATCACCATTCCCATCCTGTTCGCGCTGATCGGCGGCTTCGGCGCCGGCATCGACGAGATGATGCTGGAAGGCATCAAGAAGATCGCACCGACCGGCGTGATGCTGATGTTCGCGATCCTCTACTTCGGGGTGATGATCGATGCCGGCCTGTTCGACCCGCTGGTGCGGGTGATCCTGCGCTTCGTCAAGGGCGATCCGATGAAGATCGTGCTCGGCACCGCGGTGCTGGCGATGCTGATCTCGCTTGATGGCGATGGCTCGACCACCTACATGATCACCGTCTCGGCGATGCTGCCGCTGTACCAGCGTCTCGGCATGAACGCGCTGAACATGACCTGCGTGACCATCCTGGCCGGCGGCGTGATGAACCTGACCCCGTGGGGCGGCCCGACCGCACGCGCGGCCACCGCGCTGCACGTGGACCCGGCCGATGTGTTCGTGCCGCTGATCCCGTCGATGGTGATCGCCTGCGCCGGCGTGCTGCTGCTGGCCTGGTACCTGGGCCTGAAGGAACGCCGTCGCCTGGGTGTTGTGACCCTGCCCAAGAGCGGCAGCTGGATGGACAACAGCGTGTCCGACGACAGCAACGCGCTGCCGACCGTGGAAGATGCCGAAGACATCAAGCGGCCGAAGCTGCTGTGGGTGAACCTGGCACTGACCGTGGCGCTGATGACCGCGCTGATCATCGGCGTGCTGCCGATGCCGGTGCTGTTCATGGTCGGCTTCGCCATCGCCCTGGTGATCAACTACCCGAACCTGGCCGAGCAGCGCCGCCGTGTGGTCAACCACGCCGGCAACGTGCTGTCGGTGGTGTCGCTGATCTTCGCCGCGGGCATCTTCACCGGCATCCTCAACAACACCGGCATGGTCGAAGCGATGTCGCACAGCTTCCTGGCGGTGATTCCGGAGTCGTGGGGCCCGTACCTGGCGGTGATCACGGCGGTGGCGTCGATGCCGTTCACCTTCTTCATGTCCAACGACGCGTTCTACTTCGGCGTGCTGCCGATCCTGTCCGAGGCGGCCAGCAACTACGGCATCACCCCGGTGGAAATGGCGCGCGCCTCGCTGGCCGGCCAGCCGGTGCACCTGCTCAGCCCGCTGGTGCCCTCCACCTACCTGCTGGTGGGCCTGGCCAAGGTCGAGTTCGCCGACCACCAGAAGTTCACCCTGAAGTGGGCCATCGCCATCTCGATGCTGCTGATGATCGGCAGCCTGCTGTTCGGCCTGTATCCCCTCGCCGCCTGACCCTTTGCCAAGGAGCCTTCTGCAATGACGCTTCGAATCGCTTACGTCACCAGTGGAATGGGCAGTGTCGGCACTGCCATCTGCCAGAGCCTGGCCCGCAGTGGCCACACCGTGGTCGCCGGTTGCGCGCCGAACTCGCCGCGCAAGGCCAACTGGCTGCGCGAGCAGCGCGAACAGGGCTTCGATTTCATCGCCTCGGAAGGCAACGCCACCGACTGGGCTTCGACCAGCGCCGCGTTCGCCAAGGTGCGAGCGGAAGTGGGCGAGGTCGATGTGCTGGTCAACAACTCCGGCGGCAGCCGTGATCTGCTGTTCCGGCAGATGACGGTGGAAGACTGGAACGCGGTGATCGCCTCCAACCTCAATGCGCTGTTCAACCTCACCAAGCAGGTGGTGGACGGCATGGCCACGCGTGGCTGGGGCCGCATCATCAACATCGGTTCGGTCAGCGCCCACAAGGGCCAGATCGGGCAGGTGAACTACGCCACCGCCAAGGCCGCGATGCACGGTTTCAGCCGTGCACTGGCTGCCGAAGTGGCCTCGCGCGGCGTCACCGTCAACACGCTGTCGCCGGGCTACATCGCCAGCCAGGCGATCAGCAGCTTCCCGCCGGATGTGCTGGACCGGCTGGCGGCGTCGGTACCGGTGCGTCGCCTGGGCCGCCCCGAGGAAGTGGCCGGCCTGTGCGCCTGGCTGGCCTCGGATGAAGCCTCGTATGTGACCGGTGCCGACTATCCGGTCAACGGCGGTCTGTACATGGGTTGAGCCCGTCTCCACGCAAGGCGTGGACCGCCTCCCCCACGGAGTGCGCGGGGCCGGTGAACCTTCGCTTGCGAGGGGGATCCGGCCCCTTTTTGTTTCTGCATTTTCGGGACGTATTGCCCGATACATCGGCAGAACCGGTGCTATACCTGCCAACGCTCGCCGAGCCCGATGGATGAACGGCCGGAATCGCGGATCAAGGAGGTTGGCATGCGTGCATTGCTGATTGCGCTTCTCGTGGTCGCCACCCCGCCACTGGCGGCCACCCCACCTGCTGCCACTGCGGATGAGGCGGATGCAACCTGGCGGCTCGTGGAGCGCTGGTCCTTGCAGCTGTCACGCTCTGACCTTGTCGCGCAGCTATCACCCCTGGCTCCGGCCGGCTCGCGTTCGGAAGCAAGAATGGGCCGGGGCGACAGCGCCACCATCGATCTGGCGCCATTCGTGGTCGCTGGGAGGATCAAGGGGCCCTCTGGCCAGATCTACACCGACGCGTCGGGGCGAATCATCAAAGGCATTACGCTGCGGCTGAGCGGCGCCTGCATCTCGCGAAAGCAGATGGGTCGTCGCTACCCCGACTTCAATGTCCTTTCCGTGCCGTCAGGGCATAGCCTGGACGAGTCGACGGTGTTCGGCACAGTAGTGAACGGCATCCAGATCGGGTTCTCATTCTCCGAACATGACCGTGACTGCATGGACCAGCTCAAATTGAGCTGGCCTGGGGAGCGCTTCTGATTCCCACCGGCCTACCACCATGACGAACATGTTGCAGGACACGCACCACTGCCCTGCATCGTTCGTTGGTTTTTCGTAAAGAAGGTTTCATGTTCCGTTCGCATAGTGGCCATGCACCGGCACGCGTGCCGGTGACCACCCCCAATGCAACGGACCACCATGCAGACCCGACACCTGACGATCGCCGTGGCGATCGCGCTCTCCGCCGCCGCCAGCGCCCATGCCGCCACCGCCGCCGATACCGGCGCCAGCACCGATGCCGCGCTGAGCGCGCAGACGCTGGATACCGTCTCCGTGATCGGCCAGGGCGAGACCCGCCAGGTGCAGCGCATCACCACCGTCGACAAGCAGGTGCTGCCGCCGGGCACCAGCGGCCAGAAGATCCTCGACCGCCTGCCGGGCGTGTCGGTGCAGTCCAACGACGCCTTCGGTGCCAACGAAGAATCGCAGACCATCAGCCTGCGCGGCTTCGACAAGAGCCGCCTCGGCTATACGCTGGACGGCATCCCGCTGGGTGACAACAGCTACGGCAACTACAACGGCCTGAGCATTGCCCGCGCGATCATCGCCGAGAACCTGGCCGGCGCAGAGTTGTCGCAGGGCATCGGCTCGCTGGGCGTGGCGTCGACGAGCAACCTGGGCGGCACCATCCAGTACTTCTCGATGGACCCGTCCACCGAATTCGGTGGACGCGCCAGCGTCACCGTAGGTGACAACAACCAGCGTCGCGGCTACCTGCGCGTGGATACAGGCGACATCAATGGTTTCTCGGCCTACGTGTCCGGCGTGCACCAGGACCAGGACATGTGGGCCGCGCCGTACCAGAACCAGACCACCCGCCAGTTCAACGCCAAGGCCGTGTGGAATGTCGGCGACCACCGCTTCGGTGCGTTCGTGGCGACCTCGCGCGCCAGCCAGGCCAACTACGCCTACCTGTCCAAGGACATGCTGGCACGTGGCCTGGGCTACGACTGGAACATCTATGCGCCGGACTGGGATCGCGCTGTCGCTGCCGCGTACTGCGCACCGGGCACCTACAACAAGGCACGCTGCAAGTTCAGCGGCGGCGTCAACAGCATCGACGATGCCTACTACCAGAGCCGCGCGCTGCGCGACGACAACCTCTATTCGGTCGATGCCGACCTGCGCCTGGGCGAGCAGGGCCGCCTGAAGCTGCTGGCCTACCACCACGACAACCGTGGCCAGGGCCACTGGTGGGCGCCGGGCCAGCCGTCCTACCCGGGTACCGACAAGATGCTGCCGATCTCGATCCGCAGCACCAACTACACGATCAACCGCGATGGCCTGACCGCCGCGCTGTCGTGGACGGTGGGCATCCACGAACTGGAAGCCGGCCTGTGGTACGAGCAGAACGACCATAACGTGTCGCGCAACTTCTACTACATCAGCGGCCCGTTCCTGGACGACCTGTACCTGAAGAACCCGGACCGCCTGCTGTTCAACCAGGACTTCGACATCCGCACGCGCCAGTTCTACGTGCAGGACCGCATGCGCTTCCTGGACCAGCGCCTGACCGTGGATGTCGGTATCAAGAGCCCGAACACCCGCATGCGCGCCACCGCCCAGCCGGGCGTGGAAACCCGCATCGCCTCGGGCACGCTGACCGCCAAGAAGTCGGTGCTGCCGCAGGTGGGCCTGGGCTTCAAGCTCAACGACAACAACGAGCTGTTCGCTTCGTACGCAGAGAACATCGCCGCCTTCGTCGGTGGCGGCAGCGGTGGCCCGTTGCAGGTGTCGCCGGAATCGTTCGCGGCCAGCGCCGGCCTGGAGCCGGAGAAGTCCAAGAGCCTTGAAGCCGGCTTCCGTACCTTCGGCGAGAAGTACCAGGCCTCGATCGCCGCCTACAACGTGAAGTTCGACAACCGCCTGCTGTCGCTGAACCCGTGCTCGAGCATCGAAGTCGGCACGCGTCCGGAGTGCGTGACGCGCTTCATCAACGTCGGTTCGGTGAAGAGCCACGGTGCGGAGCTGACCTTCATCCTCAAGCCGATCGACGGCCTGCAGTGGTACAACGCGCTGTCCTGGAACAAGACCACCTACGAGGATGACTACACCTCGGGCGGCGCGATCGTGCCGGTGGCCGGCAAGATCACGGTGGATACGCCGCAGCGCATGGCCTCCAGCGAGATCAGCTGGAACCGCGATGGCTTCTTCGCCAGCCTGCGTGCCAAGTACACCGGCAAGCGCTACTACACCTACACCAACGACCAGTCGGTGCCGGGCGTGACCACCTTCGACGCCGGTGCGGGCTACGACTTCGGCCCGGGCCTTGGCCTGCGCAACGTGCGGGTGTCGTTGAACGCGACCAACCTGACCAACAAGCGCTATGCCGGCCAGCTGAGTTCGTTCGCGCCGACCGATCCGAAGGGCACGCGGTATGCGATCCATGCGAGCGCGCCGCGGCAGCTGTTCATGACGGTGGCGGCGGAGTTCTAAATCGAAAGCGGGCGCTGCGGCGCGTTGATTGTTCCTGCATGGCGTGGGTAGGCAGGCCCATGCAGGACACGCCGTAAACCCGTCCTTGGGGGCTCGATCGGCGCATCCATGCGCCTCACGGTCCTGCATGGGCCTGCCTACCCCCGCTGGACAGTTCCCCGCGCCCGCGCGGAGGCAATGGAAAGCAAGAGCAAAAAGCGAAGAGCCGGGCATTGCCCGGCTCTTCGCTTTTCAAGATTTTCAAGCGCAATCCCTTCGGCGCGGTGATGTGCTGCCGCCCGCGCGGGAAACTGTCTGGCGGCGGTGGCGCACCCTGGCCAGGACCGTGAGGCGCATGGATGCGCCGATCGAGCCCCCATGGATGGGTTTACGGCGTGTCCTGGCCAGGGTGCGCCACCGCCGCCCAGCGATATCAATCGAGGCGCCAGCGCATCATCCCGCCAACGCCTTTCATTCCGGCGCCAGCTGGTCCATCCGTATACGGTTGGCGAACAGCGAGAACGCCAGCATGCCGGCCAGGCCGTTCGCCCGGCTCACCCAGTGCGGCAGCCAGCGCGGCGGCTTCAGCACACCCGCTTCGAACAGCGGCGCGAACGCGATCGCATCGGCCAGGCTCATCTTGCCGGCGAACAACCAGCGGCAGACCTGCAGGCGGTCCTCGGCCAGCATGTGGCGGAAGAAGGTATGCACCGACACCAGGCCGCGCAGGTACACCGTGTCCTTGGTGAAGGCCAGGCCGCCACTCGGCGGCACCCCACGGAACACGCGCTGTGCCGACGCAAAGCTCTCTTCGGCGTTCTGCCCGGCATCGCAGAAGTAGCGGAACACTTCGATGAAGTCGGCGCCTTCGCGGGCCATCGCGATCGCTTCGGTGCGCAGACTGATGCGCTTCAGGCGCTCGATGTCGATGCTGCCGGTGATCTGTTCGGCGAAGGTAGCCAGCCCTTCCTGGGTGGCCGTCACCCGCGGCGAGGACAACGCCAGGCTGGGCAGCACCGGTTGTTCGCGGCCATTCAAGGCCGTCAGCGAATGCACCAGCGCTTCGTGGTGGAACAGCTGCGCGCGGTCGTAGGCACTGAAGCGCGCACTGGTGCGCAGGCGGATGCGGGTCGGTCCGGCAGCGGCCTTGGACACCAGCTCTGGATCGAGCTGCACCTGGATGATGCGCGATTCGAAGAACGCATCCAGGTCATTCTGCAGCTGCAGCTGCAGGGCAATGGCCGAGACCGGCACCTGCTCTTCCGGCGCCAGCAGTTCGTGATCGAGTTCGGCAGCAATCTGGATGAAGTGACGCGCCGCTTCGCGCGTGCTCGGGCCATTGCCTGGCAACGGCTGCTCGGGCGCGCCGAACAACTGCACCGAACAGGTATCGACCGCCGCCGTGCCCAACCCTTCCAGCAGCTGCGCGGCCAGGTCCCAGCTCTGCGCCGACTGGCGCACGTAGTGGCCCAGCGGATGAGTATCATCGCAGTCGGCGGCGATCGCAGCCAGTGCGCGGCGCTCCTCGCTGAAATCCAGCCTCGGGTAATCCACCTTCGGCAGCACCGGCTGTCCACGTGCCACGCTGTCCAGGAACGGTGCCTGCAGCGTGGCCGGCCAGCTGGTCAGCCCCAGCAGGCGGATGCCCCCCACGGCCTCGACCAGGCGCGCATCGAGCGCTGCATGGTGGGCCACGTCACTGTCCAGCGTCGCAGTCGGTTCCATGGGCGGACTATAGCGCCCTGCTGTGTCCGGCGCTGCGCGCCGCCGCCCGAGCATCGGCTCGGGCGCTACAGGAAATGACTCCGCCGCGGACCCACTGTAAAGCCAAGCCCACGCCCGGCTGCTGTGCTACCGCCGGCGGTTCTTGCTCGCCGGGCGGAACTGCTGGCCCTTGCCCTTCCTGCCACCACGCTCCTGCGCGGTCTCGGCCTGGCGAACCGCCAGCTTGGCGGCGGCGGCGGCCACTTCTTCCTTCAACTTGAAGTAGTTCAGCAGGCGGCTCTCTTCGATCTCGCCGGCCTCGATCGCGGCACGTACCGCACAGCCCGGTTCCTGCTGGTGCTTGCAGTCATTGAAACGGCACTGTGCGGCCAGCGCTTCGATATCGGCGAAGCCGCCTTCCGACAGCGTCTCTTCACCGGTCGGCTTCAGCTCGCGCATGCCGGGGGTGTCGATCAGGCAGGCGCCCGTCGGCAGCGGCATCAGCGCGCGATGGGTGGTGGTGTGTCGTCCGCGCGAATCGTTGGCACGCACCGCGTTGGTCTTCATCCGCTGCTCGCCGAGCAGCGTGTTGGTCAACGTGGACTTGCCGGCACCGGACGAGCCCACCAGCACCACGGTGCGGCCCGGGCCCAGCCACGGTTGCAGCACGGCAACGCTGTCGGCATCCAGGCCATTGATCGCATGCAGCGCGATGCCCTGCATCTCCAGCTCTTCCAGCACCGCCAGCGCATCCTCGCTGTATTCGGTCTGGTCGGCCTTGGTCAGCACCACCACCGGTTCGGCACCGCCACCGCCGACCAGCAGCAGGTAGCGCTCGATGCGGCGCGGATTGAAGTCAGCGTCCAGGCCACAGACGATGAACACCGTATCGATGTTGGCCGCGATCACCTGCTGGTGGTAGTGCTCACCTGCGGCACCACGCTTGATCGCGGTGCGCCGTGGCAGCAGGGCGACGATGCGGATGCCATCGAGCAGCACCCAGTCGCCCACCGCCGGCCGCTCATGGCTGGGGAAGCGCGGGCGCTGCCATTCGGGCAGCGACTCGGCCTTGATCGATGCATCCGGGCCATCGGCCACCACGTAGTGGGTGCGGTGCTGTTCGATCACCCGTGCCGGGCGGGCCTGCGGGTGCGCGGCCATCGC
The DNA here is from genome assembly GCF_034508895.1 of Stenotrophomonas geniculata. Classification (NCBI taxonomy): domain Bacteria; kingdom Pseudomonadati; phylum Pseudomonadota; class Gammaproteobacteria; order Lysobacterales; family Lysobacteraceae; genus Stenotrophomonas; species Stenotrophomonas geniculata. Next base: position 2,654,341 of record NZ_CP140571.1, on the reverse strand, counting down.
GGCCTGCCAGTCGGCCTGCTGTGGCGGGCCCGGCCAGGGCCAGCCGATGGTCTGCAGGGCGATGAAATCGGGGGTCTGGGTCATCGCCGCCATTCTACCTGTGCCAGCGCCCTGCCAGCCCAGCAGTGACGGGCCCGGAGCCCTTGCCATGCAGTGCAGCAATTCCGGTAGGATGGAAGCCCCATGCCTTTTGACGGCCCAGCTCCCATGTCCACCACCTCGCCCAAGCCCCTGGCCATCCGCGAGCGCCTTTCCGAAGTGCGCTACGAAATCCGCGGAGAACTGGCGCGGCGAGCCCGGGAGCTGGAGGCGCAGGGCCGCAAGCTGATCAAGCTCAACATCGGCAACCCGGGCGCTTTCGGCTTCCGCGCGCCGGAGCACCTGCAACGCGCGATTGCCGACGACATGGGCCGCACCGACCCATACACCCACCAGCAGGGCCTGCCGGTGGCGCGCGAAGCCATCGCCAGCTACTACGCCCGCCGTGGCGCGCCCGATGCGCACCCGGACCGCGTCTTCCTCGGCAACGGCGTCAGCGAGCTGATCGACCTGTCACTGCGTGCGCTGCTCAACCCGGGCGACGAAGTGCTGGTGCCCTCGCCCGACTACCCGCTGTGGTCGGCTTCGACCATCCTCAACGATGGCCGGCCGGTGTACTACCGCTGCGCGCCGGAGAACGGATTCCAGCCGGACCCGAGCGAGATCGAGACGCTGGTCTCTTCGCGCACCCGCGCCATCGTGCTGATCAATCCGAACAATCCCAGCGGCGCCAGCTACCCGCGCGAACTGCTGGAGCGCGTGGTGGAAATCGCGCGCCGCCACAACCTGCTGCTGCTGGTCGATGAGATCTACGACCAGATCCTGTACGACGACGCGGTGTTCCAGCCGGTCGCGCCGCTGGCCGGTGATCATCCATGCCTGACCTTCAGTGGCCTGAGCAAGGTGCACCGCGCCTGCGGCTGGCGTGTGGGCTGGGCCCACCTCAGCGGTGACGATGCCCGCCTGGGCGACTTCCGCGCCGCGCTGGACCTGTTGGGCGCACTGCGCCTGTGCGCCAACGTGCCGGGCCAGTACGCCATCGAGGCGGCGGTGAACGGTCCGGACACCATCTCCGAGCTGTGCACGCCGGGCGGCCGCCTGTATGAAACCCGCCGCGCGGTGATCGAGGCCTGCGAAGCCAGCGAGCACCTGTCACTGGTCGCGCCGGCCGGCGCGCTGTATGCGTTCCCGGCCGTGGTCGGTGCCGCTGCGAAGGGCTTCGACGACCACGATTTCGCGCTGGACCTGATGAACAACGAAGGCGTGCTGGTGGTGCCGGGCTCAAGCTTCAACGTGCCCTACCGCCATCATTTCCGCGTGACCCTGATGCCGGAAGCTTCGGTGATGCGCGATGTGTTCGCCCGCATCGACCGCGTGCTGGCGCGCCGCGCCGAGGATGCGACCAAGGTCGTGCCGCTGAAGCCTCGCCGCTCGGTGGCCTGAGCCGTGGCGCTGTCCTACCTGGCGCTGGGCGATTCGTACACCATCGGTGAAGCGGTTGCAGTCGAAGGCCGTTGGCCACACCAGCTGGCCGCCGCGCTGCGCGCGCAGGACGTGGCGCTGGCCGACCCGCAGACCATTGCGACCACCGGCTGGACGACCGACGAGCTCGATGCGGGTATCGACGCGGCTGCACCGCAGGGCCCGTTCGATTTCGTCAGCCTGCTGATCGGCGTCAACAACCAGTACCGCGGGCGTCCGCTGGACGAGTACCGCAGCCAGTTCCAGGCCCTGCTGCAGCGGGCGATCGGCTTCGCCGGCGGTGATGCCGGCCGCGTGCTGGTGCTGTCCTTCCCCGATTGGGGCGCCACCCCGTTCGGTGTCGGCAGTGGCCGCGACCTGGCCGCGATCGAGATCGAGACCGACGAATTCAATGCCGCCGCCGAGGTGATCAGTACCCGGCACGGCGTAGCCTTCGTCGACATCACCGACATCAGCCGCGCGCAGGGCGAAGACCCGACGATGATCGCCGAGGACGGCCTGCATCCTTCAGCGCGGATGTACGCGCTGTGGAGCGCGCGCGCGCTGCCGGTTGCCGCGCATCTGCTTGGCGGCACGGACTGAGGCGATGGACGGCACGCCACGGAACGGCCCGCCCCTGCCCTGTACTCCCCTGACGGCCCCGCAGGCCCGCTTGATCGCCGAAGCGTTCCGCCCGGCGCAGGCCTGGGGCAGCCGCCGCGACTACTACTACACCCGCGGCAAGCTCGGCAGCGATCCGCTGTACGACGGCGTGCTGCAGCATCTGCCTGACGACGGACAGCCGGTGCTGGACCTCGGCTGCGGGCTGGGCCTGTTCGCCCATGTACTGCGCCAGCGCGGCGGCACCCAGCGCTACCTGGGCGTGGACGTGGATGCGGGCAAGATCGCCCGCGCGCAACGTGCCGCCGTCGAGCTGCATGACGTGCGCTTCGACTGCGTGGACGTGCAGGCGCCACTGCCGGCACAGGCCGGGCACGTCCTGCTGCTGGACGTGCTGCAGTACCTGGACGCGGACCCACAGCAGGCACTGCTGCGCGCGGCCAGTGCACGGGTGGCCCCCGGCGGCTGCCTGCTGCTGCGCACGCCGCTGGCCACCGGCGATGGCCGCGACCGCACCACGCGGGTGGCGGACCGGCTGGCCTGGCTGGTCGGCTGGATGGGCACACGCCCGCGCCACTATCCCGATCCACGGGTACTGCAGACAACGCTTGCCGAAGCGGGATTGCAGGTGGCCGCCCCCCGGCCACTGCATGGGCGTACGCCGTTCAACAGCTGGCTGCTGGTAGCGCGGCGGAACCGGTAGCGCCGGGCCATGCCCGGCGAGCGCAGCGGCGCCCGTGGAACCCACCGGGCATCGCCCGGCGCTACTGCATCCGTGTCAGCTGACCGGCAGCCGCGCCTTCAGGCCGCGCTCGTCCAGCGCCTGCAGCACGCGCGCGATGATCACCAGGTTGTGGCCGTGGGCGGCGCCTTCATGCAGCAGCACGATGGCGCCCGGACGCAGGTCCGGCAGCAGCCGGTCGAGCACGCCCTGCGCCGTGCAGCCGATACCGTCGAAGCCGCGCGCGCTCCAGCCGACCCGGACCAGGCCCAGCCGCTTCAACACCGGCGCCACGAACGGGTTGGTCATGCCCACCACCGAGCGATACCAGCGCACCGGATGCCCGCTCAGCGCCTGCAGCGCATGCTGGCAGCCTTCGATCTCGGCCCGCATCGCCGCTGGGCCCAGGCGCCAGAAGCGGGCCTGCGGGTGGCTGAGACTGTGATTGCCGAGATCGTGGCCACGGCGCAGGATCTCGGCCACCAGTTCCGGCTGCGCCAGCGCACGGTCCCCCACCAGGAAGAAGGTCGCACGCGCCTGGTGGCGGTCCAGGAGGTCGAGCACGGCACGGGTTTCCGGGCCGGGGCCGTCATCGATCGTCAGCCAGACACTGTTGCCAGCGTCCGGCACCCGGCTCAATACCGGCGCGTAGAAACGGCTGTTGGGCAGGAATATCGGCACCATGAACAGCGCGTGGCTGGCCACCATCAGCGGCAGGGCCCAGTGCCAGCCTGCCAGTACCCATACCAGGATCACGGCCAACTGCGACGCCACCAGCCAGGGCAGCCAGCGCCAGGGCCGGGTCGGGATGCGATGCAATGTTCCTGCGTTGCTCATCCCCCATGATGCCATGGGGGGTAGAATTGATGATTCGAATTCCCGGAACCCCGACGTCCATGTCCCTCGATCCCGCCCTGCGTTCGCGCATCGAATCCATCCTCAACGCCAACCGCGTCGTGCTGTTCATGAAGGGCCAGCCGTCGATGCCGCAGTGTGGTTTCTCGGCCAAGGCCGTGGGCGCCCTGCAGGACCTCGGTGTCGAGTTCGCCCACGTCAACGTGCTGGCCGACCAGGAAATCCGTGAAGGCATCAAGGCCTACGGCGACTGGCCGACCATCCCGCAGCTGTACATCGACGGCGAACTGGTCGGCGGCAGCGACATCGTGCTGCAGATGGCTGCCAGCGGTGAGCTGAGCAGCGTGCTGGGCCTGGCCGCACCGGACCGCACCCCGCCGAGCATCACCGTCACCCCGGCCGCCGTGGAAATGCTCAAGGGCGCGCTGGCCGACGCTCCGGGCGCTGCCCTGCAGCTGACCATCGACGCCGGCTTCCAGCCGAACTTCCAGCTGGCCCCGCATGACGAAGGCGCGATCGCTGCCGAATCCAACGGCCTGCGCGTGCAGTTCGACCTGTCCAGCGCCCGTCGCGCCAACGGCATCACCATCGACTGGGTGGACGACATCCGCGGCAAGGGCCTGGCCATCGACAACCCGAACGCGCCGAAGCCGGTACAGGAAATCAGCGTGCGTGATGCCGACGACCTGGTGCGCGCCGGCAACATCACCCTGGTGGACGTGCGCCCGGCCGACGAGCGCGCCATCGCAGCCGTCGGCGTGCCGTTCAGGAGCTTCGACGGCAACGGCCGTGCGGAGCTGGAAGCCCTGCCGAAGGACACCGCTCTGGCCTTCATGTGCCACCACGGCGGCCGCAGCGCACAGGCTGCCGAGCAGTTCCGTGCACTGGGCTTCACCAAGGTGTTCAACGTCACCGGCGGCATCAATGCCTGGTCCGAAGACGTGGACAACGGCGTGCCGAAGTACTGATCGGCCCCGGCATGGGGTCGACTTGGGGTCGGATCCCTTTCCGCAGGAAAGGGCTCTGGCCCCAGCACAGAAAACGCCGGCATTCGCCGGCGTTTTCTGCATCCACGCATGGCGTGGACCTACCCGGCGAAGCCGCCTTCGGCCAGGTAATCCAGCTCTTCCGCCGTGGGCAAGCGACCGAGCACGGCATTGCGATGCGGGAAGCGCCCGAAGCGGCGGATGATGTCGCGGTGCAGTTCGGCGTACTGCAGGTATTCCTTGTCACCCAGCACGTCGAACATCGCCACCGAGCGGTCCTGGTCCAGCGGATCCTCGGAGTGCTCGAACGGCAGGTAGATGAAGGCGCGCAGCTTCGGCACCAGCTGCAGGTCCAGGCCTTCCTCGATGGCGCGCATGGCGTAATGCCGGGCCAGGCCATCGGTGGCGTAGGAGTGGGCGGTACCGCGGAAGCAGTTGCGCGGGAACTGGTCCAGCAGCAGCATCAGGGCCAGCGCCCCTTCGGCACTGCCCAGCCAATGCTCGCGCGCGCGCGAAGCGGCGGCGAAATGCTCATCCAGGAACAACTGGCGGAACTGCGCGTCGAACGCATCATCGCGGGCGAACCACTTTGCAGGGCCCGCCTCGTTCCAGAATTCCACCACTTGCGCGGCAACGTCCATTACCTACTCCCAGGCCCGGACGCCCCGCGCCCGGCCTTCATCATCATTCGTCGAAGCGCAGGTGGCGTACCGACTTGCCGTTGCGCCGGATAAGCTTAAGCGCCTCGATACCGATCTGGATATGGTTTTCCACGAACTGGGAGCTGACCTTGGCATCGGAGGCCTCGGTCTTGACCCCATCGGGGATCATCGGCTGGTCCGAGACCAGCAGCAGCGCGCCACTGGGGATGTGGTTGGCGAAGCCGGCGGCGAACACCGTGGCTGTTTCCATGTCGATGGCCATGCAGCGCATCGCCCGCAGCCGCTCCTTGAAGGCCTCGTCGTGCTCCCAGACCCGGCGATTGGTGGTGTAGACCGTGCCGGTCCAGTAGTCGTGGCCGAGGTCGCGGATCATGGTCGAAACCGCACGCTGCAGGGCAAAGGCCGGCAGGGCCGGGACTTCCGGCGGCAGGTAATCGCCCGAGGTACCCTCGCCACGGATCGCGGCGATCGGCAGCACCAGGTCACCCAGCTGGTTCTTGCGCTTGAGGCCACCGCACTTACCGAGGAACAGCACCGCCTTGGGCATCACCGCCGACAGCAGGTCCATGATGATCGCGGCATTGGGGCTGCCCATGCCGAAGTTGATCATGGTGATGCCATCGATGGTGGCACTGGCCATCGGCCGGTCCAGGCCGATGACCGGCGCGCCGGTCAGCTCGGAGAACGTATGCAGGTAGCCCCCGAAGTTGGTCAGCAGGATGTGCTGGCCGAACTGGTCCAAGGGCACACCGGTATACCGGGGCAGCCAGTTGTCGACGATTTCCTGCTTGCTCTTCATGGGCGGTCCGGTACGGCGGGGGACCGGGTATTTTCAGCCACCCGGCCGGTGCCGTCGAGCTACCGTCGGCAGGCCTGTGAAGAAGGTCACTTGGCAAGCCCGCCGCCTCCGGGCTAGCGTCGACGGTTGGACCAGGCTGCAAGGGGAACTGCATGGCATCGACGTTGTTGCGCGCTGGGGTAGCCCTGGCACTGCTTTCATTGAGCACGGCTCCGGCGGTGGGCGCCTCGCGCTTCGTCGCCGATCCCTACCCCAGCACCTACCAGGCCCATCCTGATGCGCCGGTACTGATCCAGAACGCCACGGTGCTGACCGGTACCGGCCAGCGCCTGGACAACGCCGACGTGCTGCTGCGCGACGGCCGCATCGCCGCCGTCGGTCGCCAACTGCAGGCCGATGCCGGTGTCACCCGCATCGATGCGCAGGGCAAGTGGGTCACCCCCGGGCTGATCGACGTGCATTCGCATCTGGGTGTATACCCCAGCCCCGGCGTCGGCGCGCACAGCGACGGCAACGAGATGACCGCACCGGTCACCGCCAACGTCTGGGCCGAACACTCGGTGTGGCCTCAGGACCCAGGCTTCGCCACGGCACTGGCCGGCGGCGTGACCAGCATGCAGGTGCTGCCCGGCTCGGCCAACCTGGTGGGTGGCCGCGGCGTGACCCTGAAGAACGTCCCGGCCATCACCTACCAGGCGATGAAGTTCCCCGGCGCTCCATGGGGCCTGAAGATGGCCTGCGGCGAGAACCCCAAGCGGGTCTATGGCGAAGGCAAGGGCGTGACCCCGGCCACGCGCATGGGCAACGTGGCCGGCTACCGTGCCGCCTTCATCGACGCCGCCGACTACATCGCCAAGAACAAACCCAAGCCGGCCAAGCGCAAGGGATGGTTCGGCAGCGACAAGGGCGACAGCGCCGGGGATGCAGGCGGCAAGCGCGATCTCAAGCTGGACACGCTGGCCGGCGCCATCGAAGGCGACATCCGCGTGCACATCCACTGCTACCGCGCCGACGAGATGGCCACCATGCTCGACCTGGCCAAGGAATTCGGCTTCAAGGTGGCCGCTTTCCACCACGGTGTGGAGGCCTACAAGCTGGCCGACCGGCTGGCCGCCGACGGCGTCTGCGGCGCACTCTGGGCCGACTGGTGGGGCTTCAAGATGGAAGCCTTCGACGGCATTCCCGAGAACATCGCGCTGGTCGACCGGCCGAAGAACAGCTGCGCCATCGTCCATTCCGATTCACCCGAGGGCATCCAGCGCCTGAACCAGGAAGCGGCCAAGGTGATGGCGTCCGCGCGCCGCGCGCGCATGCCGGAGATCACGCCCGAGCACGCCATCACCTGGATGACCGCCAACGCCGCCAAGGCGCTGGGCATCGAGGGCCAGACCGGCACCCTGGAAGCCGGCAAGATGGCCGATGTGGTGGTGTGGAACGGCAACCCCTTCAGTTCGTACGCACTGGCTGAGCAGGTCTTCATCGACGGCCGGCGGCTGTATGACCGCGGCGCGCCAGCGAGCACGCCGCGTTCTGATTTCCAGCTCGGCCAGGAGGTGCGCTGATGGTGGTGCTCAAGCAGTTGGCGCAGTCTGCCGCGAAGGGCAGCCGGGCATGGCTCGGTTCTACTGTCATGGTGCTGGCCTGCATTTCCGCATCCGCATCGGCACAGGACCTGCTGGTGCGCAACGCGACGGTGCATACCGCCAGCGCGCGCGGCAGCCTGCAGAACGCCGATGTGCTGGTGCAGGGCGGCATCATCCGTGCGGTGGGCAACGGCCTGTCAGCGCCTGCCGGCGCCACCGTGATCGAGGCCAATGGCCGCCCCCTGACGCCGGCGCTGTTCGGCGGTATCACCGAAACCGGCATCGAAGAGGTCTCGGGTGAATCGAGCACGGTGGACAGTTCGTTGAAGCTCGGCGAGCAACCACTGCGTCCGGAATTCGACGTCACCCTCGCCTACAACCCGGCCTCGGTGCTGATTCCGGTCACGCGCCTGGAAGGCATCGGCTTCACTGCGTTGGGCGCTGCCACCGGCGGTGGTTTCGTGGCTGGCCAGGGCGGCGTGATGCGGTTGGACGGCAGCGCCGACCCGATCGGCCCGCGCGCCCTGTTCCTGCGCATTGGCGCAGCCGCATCCGAGCTGACCGGGCATTCGCGCGCCGCGCAATGGATGCTGCTGCAGCAGATGGTCGACGAAGCACGCGGACAGGTGGCTGCGGACTCGCCGCATGCGCTGCTGACCCCGGCCGGGCGCCGCACGCTCAGCCGCTATCTGGCCGGCCAGGCCCGCATCGTGGTGGAGGTCGATCGTGCCTCGGACATCCGCCAGCTGCTGCGCTGGGCCGCGCGCGAGAAGGTGAAGATCGCCATCGCCGGTGCCAGCGAAGCGTGGCAGGTCGCGCCGGAGCTGGCCGCCGCACAGGTGCCGGTGTTCGTCGACGTGCTGGCCAACCTGCCGGCCAGCTTCGACCAGATCGGCGCCACCCTGGAAAATGCCGCACGCCTGCAACGCGCCGGCGTGCCGGTGTCGTTCGTGCAGCGCGGCGACGCCACCCACAACGCGCGCAAGATGCGCCAGCTGGCCGGCAACGCGGTGGCCAACGGTTTGCCGTGGGCCGATGGCCTGGCTGGGCTGACCCGGGTGCCGGCGCAGGCGTTCGGGGTGGCCGACCAGATCGGCAGCATCGAGCCGGGCAAGCGCGCCGACCTGGTGCTGTGGGAAGGCGACCCGCTGGACGTGGCGCACTATGCCGAGCAGGTCTGGCTGGGCGGCCGTGCGATGCCGATGCGCTCGCGCCAGACCGACCTGCGCGACCGCTACCTTCAGCGCAACGCGCAGCCCTGACCGCACACGAGGACACACCGATGGCGACACTGCGCTGGTACTTCGACTTCGTTTCGCCCTACTCCTACCTGCACTGGCAGAAGCTGAAGCAGCTGCCGCAGTTCGCGCAGATCCAGACCGTGCCGATCGCCTTCGGTGCGGTGCTGCATCACCTGGGCAACCTCGGGCCGGCCGAGATTCCGGCCAAGCGCCGCTTCATCTACCGCCAGCTGCTGTGGACCGCACAGGCCGAGGGCACACCACTGCGGTTCCCGCCCGGCCATCCGTTCAACCCGCTGTCCGCCCTGCGCCTGTGCCTGGCCGCCGGCGCCAGCGTGCAGGCCGTGGACGTGCTGTTCGACTGGATCTGGCGCGACGGCAACGCGGCCGACAGCGCCGAAGCCCTGCGCGAACCCGGCGCACGGCTGGGCATCGAGGATGTCGCATCCGCCATCGCCGACCCGGCGGTGAAGGAGCAGCTGCGGCGCAACACGGAGGCCGCGATCGCGGCCGGCGTGTTCGGGGTACCCACCCTGGCCATCGGCGACGAGCTGTTCTGGGGCAACGACGCGCACCCGCTGATGGCCGCGGTGCTGGCCGATCCGGGCCTGCTGCGGCAGCCCGAATGGCAGCGCTTGGCCAACCTGCCGGTGGCGGTGCAGCGCAGTCGCTGAACAGGGCGTGGCGCGTTTCCCTCGCGCGCCGCGCTGGAATTTGAGATAGATTTCACGTTTCCGAACCTACAACCGCCCTGGAGGGGGAGCCGCGGATGCGCATCGGAATCGTCGTCGACTCGGCCTGCGACCTGCCGCCGGACTTCATCGCCACACACAACATCGTGCTGCTGCCGATCACCGTACGGATCGGCGAAGCCGTGCTGGCCGATCATCGCGATGAGCAGGCCACCCTGAGTTTCCTGCACGCGCATGTGGCCGAACATGGCGCCGAGGCGGAGACCATCCCCTTCAGCGTCAACCAGATCCGCGACCTGTTCCTGCAGCAGCTGGTGATCGATTACGACCACGTGTTCTGCATGACCATCACCAAGACCCGCAGCCCGATCCACGACAACGCGCTGCAGGCCAGCTTCGCCATCCTCAACGACTACAAACCGGTGCGTCAGGCAGCGGGCTACAACTCGCCGTTCGCGCTGCGCGTGCTCGACACCCAGAACCTGTTCGCTGCCCAGGCGGTAACGGCGGTGGAAGCGGTGCGCCTGCGCGACAGCAACGCCAGCGTGCAGCAGATCCGCGAACGATTGGAGGAACTGGCGGGCAACGTGCATGGCTACATGGTTACCCGCGACCTGTACTACATGCGCGCACGTGCGCGGCACAAGGGTGACCGCAGTGTCGGCCTGCTCAGTGCAGCGCTGGGCAGCGCACTGGACATCAAGCCGGTGCTGCATGGCTACCGCGGCGAGACCGGGCCGGTGGCCAAGATCAAGGGCTTCGACAACGCCGTGCAGAAGCTTTTCGCGGTGGTCGGCCAACGTGTGCGTGCCGGGCTGATGACACCGACGGTGTGCGTCAGCTACGGCGGCGAACTGGACGAGCTGCGCACCCTGCCCGGCTATGCACAGATGAAGGAGGTCTGCGCCGGCCACGGCGTGACCGTGTACGAATCGGTGATGAGCCTGACCGGCATGGTCAACGTCGGCAAGGGCGCGGTCACCGTGGGCTTCGCCGATGGGCCACATCGGTTTGAATGAAGGCCAGCCGTGGCTGGAATCTGCACATCGATTCCACCACGACTGTGCCAGCCTTGCCGCACTTCAAGGAGAACTCCATGCCTGCGCAGTACCACATCAGCCTGCCCGACCCGTCCAAGGCCCGCGGCAACGATCCTGACCTGTCCTTCCATTCGCAGGGCGCCGCCGGTTTCGCCGAGGAGCTGCAGGACGCGCTGCGCAGCGGCGCGCTGTTCGAGCGCTGGAAGGCCAAGCAACCCGACCCGGATGCGGTGGAACCGCAATGGGGCGTGACCGATCCGGATGCCACCGTGACCGGCGAACAGAAGGATCTGCGCATCAACCTGGTCGCCACCACCCGCATCGACAGCGACGTGTTCAAGCAGCGCCTGCGCCTGCTGGCCGGCAGCCACTGGGAACTGCGCGACGTGCGTTGAGGCACCCGCCCGCCGGGCATGGCCCGGCGTTTCCATTTCCCTACCAGCCACCGCCCAGCGCGCGATACAGCTCCACCCGCGCGATTGCCGCCGTAGCCTGGCTGTTGGCCAGTGCGGCCTGGTTGTCCAGTGCGATGCGCTGGGTGGTCAGCACGTCCAGCATGTCGACCACGCCGGCCTGGTACTGCCGGCGCGCCGCACCGAGCGCGGTCTCGCTTTCATCCACCGCCACGTGCAGCTGCACGGTGCGCTGCTGTTCGGCGGCGTAGCCATCGATGGCGTCGTCCACTTCATGCCAGGCCTGCAGCACCGTGCGCTGGAACTGCAGCGACGACTGTTGCTGCTGCAGCTTGCTCAACGCAAGGTTGGCCTTGAGCCTGCCGCCCTGGAAGATCGGCAGGCTGATCGACGGCCCGATGCTGAAACGGTGTGCGTTCCAGCCATCCAGATCATCCAGCTGCTTGGCCTGGAAGCCAGCGTCGCCATTCAAGGTGATACGCGGCAGGAAACTGGCCTTGGCCACGCCGATGCCGGCCGTTGCGGCATGCAATGCCGCTTCGGCACGACGGATGTCCGGGCGACGCTCAGCCAGTTCACTCGGCAACCCCACCGCTACGGCCGGCAACGCCGGCCAGTCACGGCGTGCATCCTGCAGCTGCGCGTCCAGCGCCTGCGGCGGCTGCGCCAGCAGGAACGCCAGCGCATTGCGCAGCTGCGATTCGCGATGCCGCAACGGCGCGATGCGTGCCTGCAGCGATGCTACCTGCGCTGACGCGCTGGACACCTGCAGCGTGCTGGCCACGCCCTGGCGTTGGCGTGCTTCGGTCAGGCGCTTGATGTCGTGGGCAATGCTGAGGTTGTCTTCAGTGATCGCCAACAACTGCCGCGTTGCACGCAATTGCAGGTAATCACGCGCGGTTTCCGCCAGCAGCGCGATGCGCACTGCGTGTGCATCCTCCTCGGCCATCTGCACGCGTGCATCGGCGGCTTCCACCTGGCGGCGCACCCGTCCCCACAGATCCAGTTCCCAGCTCAGGCCGATGCCGGCCTGGAACAGCCCATAGTCATCACGACCGCCGTTGCCGGACGGATCGTTCAAGCCCACCTCGCTGTTGCGTGCGCGTGCGCCGCTGGCGGTTGCGCTGACGCTGGGCAGACGGTCGGCGGCGCTGATGCCACGCGCGGCGCGGCTCTGCTGCACGCGGTTGGCCGCCAGCTGCAGGTCCAGGTTGGCCTCCAGCACCTGGCTGGCCAGCTGTCCCAGCAGCGGGTCGTCGAAGCCGGCCCACCAGGCGGCGTCCTGATCGATCGCGTTGCCCGCGACGGCCTCGCCCTGCCAGTGACTGGGCAGTTCCGCCTGAGGACGTACGAAGTCCGGACCCATCGTGCAGGCAGCCAGGGCCGTGCACAGGCTGGCCGCAACCAAGGTGCTGCGGAACAAGGCAACTGCGCTCATGCGCCCTCCCCGGCCGAATGGCCCGGACTGTGCTTCACGCTCTGCGCGCGCGCGCGGCTGCCCAGGTCGACACTGGCTTCCACCGACATGCCGGCACGTAGCTGGTCCAGCAGCGGCTGGCCCGGCTCCAGCACGATCTTCACCGGAATACGCTGCACCACCTTGGTGAAGTTGCCGGTGGCATTCTCCGGTGCGACAGCGGCGAAGGTGACGCCGGTGGCCGGCGCGATGCTGTCGATGTGCCCGCGCAGCGGCTTGCCCGGGAACACGTCCACCTTCAGTTCGACCTGCTGGCCGGCCTGCATGCGGGTCATCTGTGTTTCCTGGAAGTTGGCGACCACGAAGGCACGCTTCAGCGGCACCACCGCGGCCACCGGTGTACCCGGGGTCAGGTAGGCACCTACGCGCACTGCACGACGACCGACCATGCCGTCGATCGGTGCACGCAGCACGGTGTGCGACAGATCCAGTTCTGCGCGGGCCTGCGCCGCTTCCGCGCGTTGCACCGCGGCCTGCGCAGCCTGCACACCGGCGGTCAGGATGTCGGTGCGCTGGCGCGCGGTCGACAGCGCCGCCTGGCCCTGCTGCAGGTGGGCACTGGCCACGGCCTGCTTCGACTGCGCCTGCTGCGCGTTCTGCACGGTTCCGGCGCCGTCACGGGCCAGTTCGCGGTAGCGCTGCTGGTCGGCACTGGCCAGGGTCAGTTCGGAACGGCTGACATCGACACTGGCCTTGGCCTGCGCGATCAGCGAGTCCTGCTGGGCCAGTGCCGCCTGCGCATTGGCCAGCTGTGCACGGGCATTGGCGAGGTCGGCACGGGCCGCCTGCAGGGCGACCTGGTAGTCACGGTCGTCGATGCGGGCAAGCACGTCGCCGGCCTTCACCGACTGGTTGTCCTCCACCTCCACGGCACTGACGAAGCCGGGAATTTTCGGAGCCACCAGAGTGTAGTCGGCCACCACGTACGCATTGTTGGTGCTCTGGTGGCCAGAGTCGCGCAGCAGCAGCCAGGCGCCGATGGCCAGGGCCAGTACGCCCAGGCCCAGGCCGGTGTTGAGAGTGGTTCGATTGATCGTCATGAGGGGTTCCTGCGAAAGGTTCAGGCCACGGCACGTGGCGGGTGGATCCGGGTAGGCATCCAGGCAATGAGGGGAATGAAGGCCAGCGCCACCAGTGCGACCACCCAGTACAGGTCGGCCGAGGTCAGCGCCTGCACCTGTGCATGCAGGCGCGCGCCGAGCTGCGGGCCATCGGCCAGCCACGGTTGCTCGCCCAGGCGGTCGACCAGCACGGTGGAATGGAAATGACGGCGGCCCTGGGCGACGGCATCCAGTACGCCGCTGGCAAGCACCGCGGCGAAACCCTTGACCGTGTTGAACCACGCCGAGGCAAATGGGCCGTCCTGCGGCGCCAGGCCGCCGGTGGCCAGCATCAGCAGCGGCAGCACCGCCATCGGTTGTGCGAACACCTGCAGCAGCTGCACCCACAGGAAGTTGTCGCGGATCCAGGCCACGTCCAGGTGCGAGCCCAGCCAGCAGGCCAGGGCCAGTATCGCCAGGCCGGTGGCCTGCACCCAGCGGCAATCCACCGCGCGGATGTTCAGCAGCGCCGCCACCAGCGGCAGCGCGATCACCTGCGGCAACGCCACCCACAGCAGCATCGGTGCGGTCTGCAACGGCCGGTAGCCCTGCACGCTGGCCAGGAAACCGGACGGGATCGAGATCACCGCCAGCAACACGAACAGCACGCCGCCCAGCGTCACCAGTGAGTAGCTGAGATTGCGGTTGGCCAGCAGTTGCAGCTTGAAGAACGGCAAGGGGTGGAACCATTCATTGATCATGAACAGCACCATCAGGCCGGCGCCCCCCCCGATCATCAGCGTGATCATCGACGAGTCGAACCAGTTCAGGCGCGGGCCCTGCACCAGGCCCAGTACCAGCAGCACCAGCGCTGGCAGGCCGAGCAGCAGGCCGACCGTATCGAACTGGGCGAAGCGTTCCAGCCGCAGCGGGTCCTGCGGCAGGCCCCAGCCGACCATCGCCATTGCCGCCAGGCAATACGGCACGATCTGCCAGAACGCCCAGTGCCAGCCCACCTGCTCGACCCAGAACGCGGCCAACGGCGTGCCCATGCTCGGGCCGAACGTTGCCGTCAGCGCGTAGCCGGCCAGGCCGTACAGCTTGATGCCCGGGGGCAGGAAGCGCAGCGCCACGCTCATCAGCAGCGGCGGCAGCGCGCCACCGCACAGGCCATGCAGCGCGCGCAGCAGCAGGAACACCTGCAGGTTCGGGGCCAGCGGGCAGAGCACGCCCAGCACCATGAAGCCACCGATCATCGCCAGTGCGAAGCGGCGCAGCGAGAAGGTGGCGGCGCACCACGGCGCGAAGGCCATCGCGCTGACCGACATCGCGCTGTAGAGGGCGACGATCCAGCTGCCGTCATCGACGCTGAAACCCATCGCGCCGCGGATGTCGGCCAAGGCGACCTTGGTGACGTTCTCGTTGAAGCCCGACACCAGCACCGCCAGCAACACACCGCACAGGCCGACCAGCACGCGGCGGTCGAGCCCGGGGGCGGCGGCGGGACGGGGCGCTGCGGCGGCCGGGACAGCGGCGGCCGGCGTACTCATCGCCGGGCGCCGATCCGTGCAGTGCACGGCATGTTGAGGGTCATTGGAATGCGCTCAGTGAAACTCCGGGGAGCGCAGTCTAGGGAGCCGGTACCTTGCGAAAAATGGCGTCACCGGCATCCCAGGTGTGCGCCGGGCGCACGCCTGCGGGCGTCAGCGGTGGGCGTCCTCGACGCGCTCGCACATGGTCTTGATCGCGCGCCGCAGCCACTGGTGCGCGGCATCGTTGTCCAGCCGCGGGTGCCAGGCCTGCACGATGGCCGCGGTACGCACCGGGATCGGCAGCGGGAACAAGCGCAACGGCAGGCGCATGCTGACGATCCGCTCCAGCATCACGCTCGGCATCTGCGGCAGGATCAGGTCCGACTCGGCCGCCGCGAAGATCGCGCCGTGGAAGGTCGGGCTGATCAGCGCCACGCGGCGCTGCAGGCCGAGCGTGGCCAGGTCATCATCGATCGGCCCACGCGGCAGGCCACGGCGCGACACTGCGATGTGGTCGCACGCGGCAAAGCGCTCGGCGCTGATTTCCTCGTCGAACAGGGGATGGTCCTCGCGCGCGGCGCCCATGAACGAGGTGCTGAACAGGTTCTGCACCTTGGTGTCGGGCGCGTGCTTGCCGGCGGTGCTGATGTACAGGTCGATCCGACCCTGCGCCATCGCATCGTCGTCGGTATCCCCCTCGGGCACGAAGCGCAGCACTGCGCGCGGCGCCTGCTGGCGGAACAGTTCACGCAGGCGTCCGCCGAATCCACCGATGAACACATCATTGGCACGCACGCTGAAGGTTCGCTCGAGTACGCGCATGTCTACTTCGCGACCGGCGTTGAAGACGCGGTGGGCCTGCTCGATCACATCGCGGACCTGCTCGCGCAGCTGCAGGGCGCGGGGTGTGGGCGCCAGACCGCGGCCTGCACGCACCAGCACCGGGTCGCCCAGCGCAGTGCGGATCCGGCCCAGGGTGCGGCTCATTGCCGGCGCGCTCAGGTTCATCCGGCGCGCAGCGGCGGCCACGCTGCATTCGTCAATCAGCACGTCCAGTGCCAGCAACAGGTTCAGGTCCGGCAGGGGCATGACAGTCTCCGGTAAATCAGATGACTCTACGGCACCTGTAACCACCATGGATTGCGTTCTACGCATTCATTGACTGCCGCGCACGGCATGGGTGCGCGCGATGACATCGGCGACCATCCCCGGCCTGCCAAGGAGACATCCATGTTCAATACCCTGCTGGTCGCCCTGGACGGTGGCCCCCAGCACGCGCGCGTGCTGGACCTGGCCGCGGCCATTGCCGGCCCCCGCAGCCGCCTGCACCTGCTGTGCGTGCTCGACCCCGAATTCGCGCTGGCGGCCGATGCCAGCGAAGCCGACCGTATCGAGTACCCGGAAGCCGCCCGCCAGCGCTCCCGCGCCGAGGCGGTGCTGGCCGAAGCCCTGGCCGAGCTGCGCGAGCGCGGCGTCGATGCCATCGCGCAGATCCCCTCCGGCGACCCCGGCGAAGTCATCAGCGACCAGGCCAGGCGCCTGAAGTGCGACCTGATCGTGATCGGCCACCGCCACCTGTCCCGGCTGGAGCGCCTGTTCGAACCCTCGATCGGGCAATGGACCATCGATCACGCCCCCTGCCCCGTGCTGGTGGAAACCCGCGACCCACAACCCTAGCTGCCATGGCCTCCCGTTCCCCCTTGTTTCCCACCCGGGTCAGCTACCGTGCCTTCGGCCGCCAGTTCGGCCGTGGCGAGCAGGCGCTGCTGGCGGCGATACGCCAGCTGCGTGACCCCGATCTCGTAGCCGATGGACTCGCACAGCTGAGCGGCCTCGGCGTTGATCCTGAAGGCTGCGACGCGTTCATCAACCTGCTGCCACTGCTGGCCGCGCCGACGGCACCGATCGACCTGTTGCCCGCCGGCTCTCCGTTCATTGCCGCCAGCGAACTGGACCTGCTGGTCTGCCTGCTGCGCATCGCACAATGGCGGCATGCGTGCCCGCGCGAAGACGACACGCTGGCACCGTTGCGCCAGCAGCTGGCGCGCTGTGCGATAGCCGTGCAGGCGGCAAAACTGCCGTTGCGACAGCGCTCGTTGTCACCAGTCGGGCTGAGGCTGCTCGATCCCACCGGCTGGCTGCGGCAGCGATGACCCGGCCGCGCCGACCGTACGCAATCGCGCACAGGGAGCGGCTACCTGGCGCGCTCAGCAATCCATCCTGCCGTGCGCACTGCCTTCGTCGTCGAGCACGTGCGCATGCAGGATCACCTGGTTGCGACCGGCGCGCTTGGCGGCATACAGGCCGGCATCGGCGTCCGCCAGCAACTGATCGGCACTGGCCAGGGCCGGCGGATGCAGGTAGCCCACTCCGATGCTGATACTGACCGACCCTTCCGGCAGCGGCAGCGCTGCCACCGCCTCGCGCAGGCGCTCGGCCAGCGCCAGCACGCCCGAGAGCGGGCTTCCCGGCACGATCACGGCGAATTCCTCGCCGCCATAGCGAGCAACGCTGTCACCACCGCGACCGGCTATGGCCTTCAGCACCCCGGCCACCGCCTGCAGGCAACGATCACCAGCCGGATGGCCGTGCTGGTCGTTGAAGGCCTTGAAGTGGTCGATATCCACCAGCAGCAGGCCCAGCTCGGTGCCGCTGCGCCGTGCGCGATTCCACTCGGACATCAGCCGTGCGTCGAATTCGCGACGGTTGGCCACGCCGGTCAGGCCATCCTGCCGCGCAAGTTGATCCAGTGCTGCCTGGCGTTCCAGAAGATCCGCCTGGAGCAACACGCTGCGCAGGCCGAAACCAAGGGTAGCTACGACGAAGCCCGCGACCGCCAACGGCCGCGCATGATCGACCACCAACGTGCCGACCACCAGCAGCAGCAATGGCAGGATGATCGGACCGGCGGCCTGCACCGTCCGCGCCAGCCTCGGGTGTGCCGTGGTGCCTGTGTCCGGCGCCGTGTCCAGCGCCAGGCAGGCAATCAGCAGGAACGGTACGTCGATCAGCAGATCGTTGAACGCACCGAATGCATCATCGGATGTGTAATGGTTGATGTAGTAGGCCACCAGCAGATAGGCCAGAGCGTACAGCGCCAGTGCGCGGAAGAATCTACGCCGTTCGGGCACGTCGCCGGCCAGCCATCGCACCACGGCGAACCCGGCGATACACAGATTCTGGATGTCGAACATGCGCTGCATGTTGGACATCGCATGGGCGTCGACCTCGACACGGGCGGCAAACGATGCGGTGTGCACGAAGAACAGCACCCCCAGCAACGCCGCCATCGCCGCGTCGATCAGGCTGATGCTCAAGCGCTCGCGGCGTGCCCGGGCCAGGATGAACACCAGCGGCACGCCATACAGCACGTACAACAACAGGCTGACGCGCGGGGTGAAGTCAGCCCGGCCGGCGCCCAGCGCATCCACCATGTTGAACGTCATGCCGCCGGCCCACAGCAGCAGTGCCATCGCGGTAGCACGCCAGCCCAGAGCGGCGCGGTCACGTTGCGCCCGCACCAGGCACGCGGCAGCGGCCAGCAGCGGCGCACCGGTCAGGAATACGAAAGAGCCTACGCCCGCCGGGCTCGGCCAGAACGCCACGACCAGCCCATGGCAAAGCACGTACAGCATCGCCAGCACTACCGGCATGCATCCCCCCCGATCCGCAAGGCCGTATGGCCGCACCATAGCGCGCCTGCACGCCACAGCGGCGTGATCCACTGCGGCAAAACGACACTCCGCGTGCACCACCAGGGTAGTGCCGGCTGCTGCCGGCAATCCCAGGGAATCACAGGGCGGCAGGTAGCCGGCCAGCAGCCGGCACCACCGGAACGCCCTCAGCCGTGCAGGGCGCGGGCGTGGTGGGCGATGTGCTCCCCGATGAAACTGGCGATGAAGTAGTAGCTGTGGTCGTAGCCGGGCTGCAGGCGAAGGGTCAGCGGATGGCCGGCGGCATCGCAGGCCTGCTGCAGGCGCTGCGGCTGCAGCTGGGTCTGCAGGAACTCGTCCGCCTCGCCCTGGTCGACCAGCAACGGCAGGCGCTCACGGGCCACGGCGACCAGCTCGCTGGCGTCCCATTGCGCCCAGTCCGCCGGGTTGTCGCCCAGGTAGGCGTGGAAGGCCTTCTGCCCCCACGGCACGTGGCTGGGTGCAACGATCGGCGAGAACGCCGACACGCTGCGGTAGCGCCCCGGGTTGCGCAGCGCGATCACCAGCGCACCGTGACCGCCCATCGAGTGGCCGCTGATGCCACGCGCATCGGTGACCGGGAAATTCGCCTCGATCAGTGCCGGCAGTTCCTGTGCCACGTAGTCGTGCATGCGGTAGTGCTTCGCCCACGGCGCACGGGTGGCATTGAGGTAGAACCCCGCCCCCTTGCCCAGGTCATAGCCTTCGGCATCGGCCACGTCATCGCCGCGCGGGCTGGTATCAGGCGCAACGATGATCACACCGTGCTCGGCCGCATAGCGCTGCGCGCCGGCCTTGGTGATGACGTTCTGCTCGGTGCAGGTCAGGCCGCTCAACCAGTACAGCACCGGCAGCGCCTGCGCTTCCGCCTGCGGCGGCAGGTACACGGCGAACTGCATGTCGCAGCCCAGCGTGGTGGAATGATGGCGGTAGACGTCCTGCCAGCCGCCGAAACAGGCGCGGTGTTCAATGCGTTCCATGGTGCTCTCCTGCGCGGCGCGCCAGCGCACGCGTACTTCTGGTAGATGCCGACCTTGGTCGGCTTATCCACGCGCGGCGTGGATGCCTTTGTTGATCAGCTCATCCAGCTGCGCCAGCAGGCGCAGCAATGGTTCGACGCCAGGCTGGCCATCAAGATTGCGAGAGGCCGCCACCGCCACATCGCTGCGCGGTGGCCACTGCCCGGCCGCGCGCGCCTCGTAGAGGCGCGGCAGGAATACCTGCGCAAGCCATTGCTCGAATGGCATGCCATCGTCGCTGCCGAAGGCCGAGGTCACCGTACGCGCTGGCCCCACCTCGCCCACTACCCAGCCCAGCGCACGCAACGCCTGCTCGATCGGGGCCACCAGCGCCGCGCGCGGGTCTTCCGCACGCGGCCGGCGCAGGGCATCCAGCCAGCCCATGACGCGGCTCAGTAGTGGACCACCGAACGGATCGACTTGCCTTCGTGCATCAGGTCGAAGGCTTCGTTGATCTTGTCCAGGTCCATGGTGTGGGTGACGAACGGTGCCAGTTCGATATCGCCCTTCATCGCGTCCTCGACCATGCCGGGCAGCTGGCTGCGGCCCTTCACGCCGCCGAAGGCCGTGCCCATCCACTTGCGGCCGGTCACCAGCTGGAACGGACGGGTGGAGATCTCCTGGCCCGAACCGGCCACGCCGATCACCACGCTCTGGCCCCAGCCACGGTGCGCGCATTCCAGCGCCGCACGCATCACGTTGACGTTGCCGATGCACTCGAAGCTGTGGTCCACGCCCCAGGTGGTCATTTCAACGATGACCTGCTGGATCGGCTTGTCGAAGTCCTTCGGGTTGATGCAGTCAGTGGCACCGAATTCGCGCGCCAGTTCGAACTTGGACGGGTTGGTGTCCACCGCGATGATGCGGCCGGCCTTGGCCTGGCGCGCGCCCTGGATCACCGCCAGGCCGATGCCACCGAGGCCGAACACGGCCACGCTGTCGCCTTCCTGCACCTTGGCGGTGTTGTGCACCGCGCCGATGCCGGTGGTGACACCGCAGCCGAGCAGGCAGACGTGTTCCGGGTTCGCTTCCGGGTTGATCTTCGCCAGCGACACCTCGGCCACCACGGTGTACTCGCTGAAGGTCGAGCAGCCCATGTAGTGGTACAGCGGCTCGCCGTTGTAGCTGAAGCGGCTGGTGCCGTCGGGCATCACGCCCTTGCCCTGGGTGGCGCGCACCGACACGCACAGGTTGGTCTTGCCGCTCTTGCAGAACAGGCATTCGCCGCACTCGGCGGTGTACAGCGGAATCACGTGGTCGCCGGGCTTGACGCTGGTCACGCCCTCGCCCACGTCCACCACGATGCCGGCGCCTTCATGGCCCAGCACCACCGGGAACAGGCCTTCCGGGTCATCGCCGGACAGGGTGAACGCATCGGTGTGGCAGACACCGGTGTGGGTGATCTTGACCAGCACTTCGCCCTTCTTCGGCGGGGCGACGTCGATCTCGACGATCTGCAGCGGCTGGCCGGGACCAAAGGCGACGGCGGCACGGGACTTCATGGTGGCTTCTCCAGGATCAGGCGGGAATGGAATGGCAGGACGATCGACGCGATGTGGCGCCGATGCTTATTTCAGGTACGAGCGGATCAACGCGCTCATGTCGCGCACGCGTTCGGCGCGTTGTTCGTCGGAGGCTGCGGGTTGCCCGAACTCCTCGCGCAGATGGGCCTCCATCACTTCGGACATCAGGCCGTTGACCGCGCCACGGATGGCCGCGATCTGCTGCAGCACCGGCCCGCAGTCGGCACCGGCTTCCAGCGCGCGGTCCAGCGCATCGCACTGGCCGCGGATGCGGCGCACGCGGGCCAGGACCTTCTTCTTCTCCTCGGGGGAGTGCGGCATGACGGGGCCACCTCGGAACTATACTGGGGGATAGTATACATGCGCGGACGGATGAAGCCACATCATGCATGCCGGGGCATGCGCTACGGACAGATCAGCCTGCAAATATGAATGAATAGTAAATAGATTCAATTGTTACTTTTTCATGGCCTAGGGTGTCGCATTCGCCCTTGCGTTTATCCCTGAGTCACATTGGCGTGACCAGGGAGAGATCATGTACCGACCGTTGTTCGCCCGCAGTCGCTTGTCTGTCGCGTTGGGTTCGGCATTGGTGCTGGTGGCCGCCGCACCGGCCATGGCGCAGCAGGCCGCCACGCAGGAACAGGAGGCCGAGCCCGCCAGCAGCAAGACCCCCGTGCAGCTGGACCGGATGACCGTCACCGGCTCACGCATCTACCGCGCCGGCTTCGACACGCTGGAACCCGCTGCGGTGGTCAGCCGTGAATCGATCGAGAACTATGGCGACACCAACCTCATCGACGCGGTGACCCGGATTCCCGGGGTCAGTGCCGGCGTCAGTTCGCGCGGCGACCAGGCCGGTTTCGGTGCGGGCGTCAACTTCGCCAGCAAGTTCGGCCTGGGCAGCAATCGCCTGCTGACCCTGGTCAATGGACGCCGCTTCGTGACCTCTACCCCGCCCACCATCTTCGGTGCCGGCGGCGGCTCGGGTATCCAGGTGGACATGAACGCCATTCCCAGCGTCATGGTGCAACGCATTGAAAGTCTGAGCGTTGGCGGTGCCCCCACCTATGGCTCGGATGCGATCTCCGGCGTCAACAACATCATCCTGCGCGACAAGTTCGATGGCGCCGAAGTCGAACTGGGCTATGGCAGAACCAGCAAGAACGACAACGAGCGCTACTCCTGGTCGGCCATCTTCGGTACCGGATTCGCCGATGGGCGGGGCCACATCGTGGTGGCGGCGGAACTGGACAATGCCGACGGCGTGAACGCGCTGCAACGTGATTTCTACCGCCAGGGCTACAGCCTGCAGGCCAACCCCACTGCAGCCAACGCTGGCAACTTCCAGCCCCTGCGCCGGCCAACCAATGATGGCCGCATCGACGGCAGCATTCCCTTCAATACCGGACCGGCCGACGGCATCCCCGACCAGGTCTGGATCCGCAACCGGCGCATCGCCAGCATGACCTTCGGTGGCCTGGTGATGCCGGCGACCGGCAGCTACACGCGCAACGGCCTGGGCGACATCCTTGGCTTCGGTCCGAACAAAGACAAACTGTGGCAGTTCAACAACGAGGGCAAGCTGGTCGAGTTCAATCCCGGTACCAGCTATGCGGGCGGCAACGCCTCCGGCGGTGACGGCCTGAACCTGTTCGAGACGGTGCCGCTGATCGCCGACCTTGAACGACGCTCGGTGTTCTCCACCGGCAGCTTCGACTTCACCGACAACGTGCGCGGCTTCTTCGAGCTATCGCGATACGAAGCGACCGCCCGCGAAACCCTGGACCAGAACGTCTACAACGCCGTGTCCTTCGGCAATGCACGCCTGGATGGCGGCGGTACCGCCAGCGGTGCGCTGACCTTCAGCGCCAGCAATCCGTTCCTGAGTGCGGAAACCCGCAGGATCCTCGCCGACAACGGCATCACCTCGTTCCGCCTGTCGCGCTCTTCGCGCGACCTGTCGATGAACAACGCCAGCACCGAAACCCGCCTGACCCGCGCGGTGCTTGGGCTGAACGGCTTCTTCGAGGTTGGAAAGCGCAGCTTCAACTGGGAAGCCAGCGTCACCCATGGCCGCGGTGACTTCGACTACCTCGGCACCGGCCTGATCCAGCAGAACTTCATCAATGCGATCAACGTCACCACCGACGCCAGCGGGCGCATCATCTGTGATGCCACCCGCCCGGGCACCACGGCCGATGCGAACTGCCGCCCGCTGAATCTGTTCGGCGAGAACCAGGCGTCGCGCGAAGCCCTGGACTACGTCTCCACCCGGACCGTGGCCAAGGCGCAGACCCGCCAGACCGTCATCAACGCGTCGGTATCCGGCGGCCTGTTCGATCTTCCCGGCGGCGAGCTGTCCGCCGCGGCCGGCTTCGAACACCGCCGCGAAGAAGGCTCCTTCACCCCCAGCGAGTACCAGCGCCTGGGCCAGGGTCGTTCGGTGCCGACCCAGGCGGCGGAAGGCAAATACCACACCAATGAAGTGTTCGCCGAAGTGCTGGCACCGCTGTTCAATCCCGACTGGGACATCCCGGGCCTGCATCGCCTGGACCTGACCGCCAAGTTCCGCCGCGTCGACAATTCCGTCGCCGGCGCGTTCAATGCGTTCACCTACGGCATCCAGTACGAACCGATCGCCGGCCTGCAGCTGCGCGGCAACAAGACCCAGTCACTGCGTGCGCCCTCCATCGCCGAGCTCTACACCACCCAGCAGCCGGCCTACTACAACATCCCGGAAGTGTGCTCGCTGGACAACATCAGCGGCGGCTCCAATCCGGCGGTGCGTCGCCGCAACTGCCAAGCGTTCTTCGCCGCCTACCCGGGCGCCGATCCGAACACCTTCCGCCAGCAGCCGACCAATACGCTGGGCTCGACCAACGGCAGCACCCGCCTGCAGAACGAGACGGCGAAGTCGTGGACGGCCGGCATCGTGTTCGCGCCGGAGTGGATCCCGGGCCTGCGCGTCGCCGCCGACTGGTATGACATCAAGATCAACAACGTGATCACGTCGCTGAGCGCCAACGACATCATCACCGGTTGCTTCGACACTGCCGACTTCAACGCCGCCAACGTGCCCAACGCCAACCGCTTCTGCGGCCTGGTGACGCGTGATCCGAACACCGGCGTGGCTACCAGCATCAAAACCGAGTATGGCAACGGCCCGGTGCTGATGTTCCGCGGCTGGACCGCCGAAGTCGGCTACCGTTGGGACCTGTCGCGCTTGGGCGTGCTGGACCTGGACTTCTACGGCTACATGCCGAAGAACCGTGGCCAGGCCGCGAACCGGGACGTGCCGTTCGTCGAACAGGCGGGCAGCTTCAACGAGCCCAAGCGCCAGTTCCGCTGGACCGCCCAGCATCGCATCGGCAACTGGAACTACGGTGTGGCCTCCAACTACACCAGCCGCGCCCAGTACACGATGACCGACACCCCGGAAAGCCGTCAGTACTTCTACCGCGACAGCTGGACCACCTGGGACGCCAACGTCACCTACCGCATCACCGATGCCGCACGCGTGACGCTGTCGGTGATCAACGTGGGCGACGACATCGGTCCGTTCCCTTATGTATTGGATGCACTGGGCCGTCGCTACATGGCCAGCCTGCGCTACAACTTCAAGTAGGCCAGCCACAGCGGTTTCACAGGCGGGGCCCGCTATACGGGCCCCGCTCAATCAAACAGACCTTGTTCCGCCAACCGGGTCAGCTCGTCCACCACATAGCGTACCTTGGGCCGCAGGTGGCGCGTCGGTGGCCACAGCGCATGGATGTCGATGTGCCGCTGCATGTGCGCGTCAAGCACCAGTTGCAACGCGCCGGAATCCAGATGGCGGCGCACCAGTGAAATGGGCATCTGGCAGATGCCGAGGCCAGCGATGGCCGCTTCGATCACCGCATCGCCATCATTGAGTTGATAGGGCGCGCCGGGAATGAATGTTCCCTCGTCCTGCTCGCTGCCGATCCGCCACCAGACCGGCTGGCCATGACGGAAGCCGACGATGCTGCGGTGCTGCGCCAGTTCCTCCACCGTGCGCGGCACGCCGTATGCCTGCAGGTATTCCGGCGATGCGCAGGTGACCAGCCGCTGGCGCCCCAGCCGCCGCGCCACCAGATGCTCGGCCTGGTGCAGCCCACCGAAACGGATCAGCAGGTCGATGCCTTCCTCGACCGGATCGACGAAGTGATCGGTGAAGGTCATCGTCAACTGCAGGTCCGGGTACTGCCGGCACAGTCGCAACAGCACCGGCAGCACCACCAGCCGCCCGAACGAGGACGGCATGTCGATGCGCAGCCGCCCGCTGGGCAGGCCGGCCGACCCCAGGCAGGCCTCGGCCGCGGAGATCTCTTCCAGCGCCGCCGCACAGGAGGCGTAGTACGCCTCGCCATCGGTGGTCAGCGCGATGCGCCGCGTGGTGCGGTGGAACAGGCGCACCCCCAGCCGTGTTTCCAGCCGGGCGATGGCCTTGCCCACCGCCGAACGCGAGATGCCCAGCGCGTCGGCGGCTTCGGTGAAGCTGCCCGAGCGGGCCGTGGTGACGAAGGTCACCAGGCCATTCAACGATTCCAGCGGCAGCATCCTCTACTCCACATTGGGGACAAATAGTCCCGCACACAGGGAGATCGAAGCGCTTTATGTGCCCGCATGTCAACTCCATCCTGTGTGCATCGCGCCGCTGGCGCCCCTCCCCCGCACTGAGATGACCGACATGACCGCCGCCCTGTTCCACCCCTTCGACCTGGCAGGCACCGCCCTGCGCAACCGCATCGCGATGGCCCCGATGACCCGCGCCCGCAACCCCGGCGCGGTCGCCAACGCACTCACCGCGCAGTACTACCGGCAGCGGGCCAGCGCCGGCCTGATCATCAGTGAAGGCACGCCGGTCTCGCCGCAGGGCCAGGGCTACATCGACGTGCCGGGTATCTGGTCGGCCGAACAGGTGGCGGGCTGGAAGCAGGTGACTGACGCCGTGCACGCCGAACAGGGCACGATCTTCGCCCAGCTCTGGCACGTCGGCCGCATGTCGCATTCCTCGCTGCAGCCCGATGGTGGGCAACCGGTCAGCGCCGGCACGCGCCCGGTGGCCAGCGCACCGAAGAACACCTCGTTCGTGTATCTGGCCGATGGTAGCCGCGGCCATGCCGATCCCACCCCGGCACGTGCACTGGAGACCGCCGAGATCCCCGGCATCATTGCCGACTTCGCACGGGGCGCCGACAACGCTATCAGCGCCGGCTTCGATGGCATCGAGCTGCATGCGGCCAACGGCTACCTGTTCGAGCAGTTCCTCAACCCGCTCATCAACCAGCGCGAAGACCACTACGGCGGCTCGCTGCCCAACCGTGCGCGCTTGATCCTGGACACCGTCGATGCGATGGCCCAGCGCATCGGCGCGCACCGCATCGGCGTACGCCTGGCGCCGAACAATCTCACCTTCGACATGCCGTTCTACCCCGACAACGAAGCCACCTATCTGTATCTGGCCGAGGAACTGGGCACGCGCGGGCTGGCCTATGTGCACCTCAACGACAACCTGCAGGCGGGCCAGTCGGTGCTGGGCGAGGCCTTCCTGCAGCAGTTCAAGCAGGCCTACGGTGGCACCGTGATCCTGGCCGGCGGCATGACCCGCGAACGCGCCCTGCAGCTGGTCGAGGCCGGCACCATCGACCTGGCCGCGTTCGGCCAGCCGTTCATCGCCAACCCGGATCTGGTCGAACGCCTGCAGCGCAACATCGCGTTGGCCACGCCCGACCGCAGCACCTATTACGGTGGCGGCGAAGCAGGCTACCTCGACTACCCGCGCGCACAATAGAGCCACGCCATGCGTGGATGCGGGCGTACACTGCCCGCCCGCATCCACCGGATCTGCCCATGGATACGCCCACCGCGTCATTCATCGTCAATCTCGATGTCCCCGATCTCGCCGCTGCCGAAGACTTCTACATCCGGGCCTTCGGCCTGCGCATCGGCCGCCGTCTCGGCCCGGGCGCGGTGGAGCTGCTCGGTGGGCCAGCGCCGCTCTACCTGCTGCACAACGACGCCGGCAGCGCCGCCACCGAAGACGGCGACGTGCGCGACTACGAGCGCCATTGGACGCCGCTGCACCTGGATTGGGTGGTGGATGACATCGACGCCGCGCTGGCGCGTGCGGTTGCAGCCGGGGCGACACTCGAGCAGTCCGTGCGCGAGCGTCGCTGGGGCCGCATCGCCGTGCTGGCCGACCCGTTCGGCCACGGCTTCTGCCTGATCCAGTTCAGTGCTGAAGGCTACGACGCGCTGGTCGAATGACCGGCGCGCGGTTCACCACGGCAACGGTACCGCCTCGCCATTCGCGCGTTCGCCGTAGTACAGCGACGGCAGCAGCCGCGAGAGGAAACTGAACTCCGTGTAGCAGTGCTTGAGCAGGCCCAGGCCGACCGCATCGCCGGCATCGCGGTGCGGATCAGCGCTGTCCAGGCCCAGCACGAAGCGGCTGCGCAGCACACAGCCGAACGGCGTATCGCGTGCCACGTGCAGCATCTGCCCGTCGCAGGGATCACCGTTTGCATCCAGGCGGACGTGGTCGCCGAAGCCGATGCGCGCGGCGATCACCGCCGATACATCGCCGGCATCCTGTGCCGCCTGCAGGCGCTCTGGCACCAACAACGTACGCGGATCATGGAACTTCAGGCGCGCCGCCACCGGCGGAATGTCGGCCAGCGATTCCACCGCATGGATGCTGGCACCGTGGTAGCTGCGCCCGCGCTGCCACGCCGCGTCCCAGCCGCGATGCTCGACATGATCAACCGGATGCCACCAGCGGATGTGCTGGGTGGTCTCGAAGAAGGTGAACCACCAGTCCAGCATGCGGCCCTTGCAGCCGTGCAGATCGGTACGCACCGCGACAAGCAGGGTGCCGTCTTCGCGGCGCTGGATGCCGGTCTCCAGGTGCATCGGCGCCGGGTCGAGCAGATCGTGGTGGTCCAGCCAGGCGCGTGCGTTCACAGCGGTATCCATCGGGGTCTCCTGCGGTGTTGGGAGACCCGACAATACGGAAACGTTATTCGTTTCTCAATTAGCCGGATGCGGTAAGATGGGGGCAATGAACAGCCCCCCCCTGCCCGAGCCCACAACACCGAGCCGCCGCCGCGGCCGCCCCGCTCGACCGGAAGCCGAGGTCCGCCACGCCGTGCTGCAGGCCACGCTGGAGCTGCTGCTGGCACAGGGTTACGAGGCGACCACGATCGAAGCGGTGGCGACCCATGCCGGGGTGGCGAAGAAGACCGTGTACCGCCACGCCAGCAACCGCGAGGAACTGGTCGGGTTGGCGGTGCGCGAATGGACCGACGGCTTCGCGCCGCAGCTGCAGCGCGATGCGCACGGTGCCGACGAGGTGCTGCCGTTGCTGCAGGACATCCTGCAGGCGGTGTGCACGCAGGCACTGTCGGCGCAGGCGGTGCAGGTGTTCCGGCTGCTGGCTACCGATTTCCCTGGCAAGGATGCGCTGCTGCAGGCCTATCTGGACAACGGCATCGAACGCGGCCGTGCGCTGCTGGCTGACTGGCTGGAACGGCAGCAGCAGCGTGGGCTGCTGCGTGAGGGGGATTCCGCACGCACGGCGCGACTGATCCTGGCAATGGCCGTGGCCGAGCCGCTGCGCGAACGCGTGATCGGCGTGGTGGCCGAGGATGCGCCGGTGGAGGTGCACCTGCGTGAGTGCCTGGCGTTGTTGGCGCCGGTGTTGCGGGTGCCGTAGGGTTGCCCCATCCGCGCATGGACGACAGTGGGTGGTGGGTGCCGTCCGTTGGTCGGCACCACATCATCCATCGCAACTCATTCGCGCAGCATATCCACGAACGCGCGCAGCGCACCGGGCATCTGCCGCTGCTTCGGGTAGTACAGCGCGAAGCCGGCGAACGGTTCGCTCCAGTCTTCCAGCACCGCCACCATCTGCCCCGAATCAATGTAGGGCCTTGCCGTGTCTTCCAGTACGTAGGCCAGGCCGATGCCATCAAGCACTGCACCCACGACGGTGCCCTGCTCACTCAACGTGAGCCGGCCCGGCACATCGATCTCCAGCGCTTGCCCGCTACGCTCGAACTGCCACTTGTAGAGATGCCCGCTGGCGAAGCGGAAGCGGATGCATTCGTGTGCCGCCAGGTCCCGCGGATGCTGTGGTGCCGGGTGTCGCCGCAGGTAGTCCGGCGAGCCGACAATCAGCCCGCGCAGCGGTGGCCCCATCGGCACCGCCACCATGTCCTCGGGCACGAACTCGTGCAGGCGCACGCCGGCGTCGTAGCCCTCGGCGACGATGTCGACCAGGCCATCGTTCTCGGTCAGCTCCACCCGCACGTCGGGGTGAGCGTGCAGGAAGCGCGCCAGTCGCGGCCCCAACTGGGTCGGTACCGCCGCGCGGGTGGCGTTGATGCGCAGCAGGCCGGCCGGGGCGGCACGGAACTGGTTCATCTCTTCCAGCGCGTCATGCACCTGGCCCAGCGCCGGCTGCAGGCGCTCCAGCAGGCGCTGCCCGGCCTCAGTCAGGGCCACGCTGCGGGTGGTGCGATGGAACAGGCCCACCCCCAACCGCTCTTCCAGCGCGCGGATCGCATAGCTCACCGCCGAGGTCGACAGCGCCAGCTCGGCACCGGCGCGGCGGAAGCTGCGGTGGCGGGCGACCGCGGCAAACGCGGCCAGGTGGGTGAGGTTGTCAGTGGCCATGATTGTGCAGTTCCACTTGATGAATCATGCCGATATCCGCGATTCCTGCCGCTGGGAACGGGGCGTATTGTAAAACGCCTTTCGATAAACCCTGCCAAGGATTCCCCATGTCCCTCGCCCGTGGTTACGCCGCCCATTCACATACCGACCCGCTGATTCCGTACGAGTTCGAACGCCGCGCGGTCGGCCCGGACGATGTGCGCATCGAGATCCTCTACAGCGGCATCTGCCACTCCGACCTGCACCAGGCCCGCGACGACTGGGGTGGCTCGATCTACCCGATGGTGCCGGGCCACGAGATCATCGGCCGCGTGACCGAGGTCGGCAGCAACGTCACCTGCTTCAAGGTCGGCGACCACGCCGGCGTGGGCTGCATGGTCGACTCGTGCCGCCACTGCGACGCCTGCGAGCACGACCTGGAGCAGTACTGCGCCGAAGGCGCGACCTGGACCTACAACGGCCGTGAACGCGAAAGCGGCGCACCGACCTACGGCGGCTATTCCGACCACGTGGTGGTCGAGCAGCGCTTCGTGGTGAAGGTATCCGACACCCTCGACCTGAAGGCGGCCGCCCCGCTGCTGTGCGCCGGCATCACCACCTGGTCGCCGCTGCGCCACTGGAAGGTCGGCCCGGGCCAGAAGGTTGGCGTGATCGGTCTGGGTGGCCTCGGCCACATGGGCGTGAAGTTCGCCAAGGCGCTCGGCGCGCACGTGGTGATGATC
The DNA here is from genome assembly GCF_034508895.1 of Stenotrophomonas geniculata. Taxonomy (NCBI): domain Bacteria; kingdom Pseudomonadati; phylum Pseudomonadota; class Gammaproteobacteria; order Lysobacterales; family Lysobacteraceae; genus Stenotrophomonas; species Stenotrophomonas geniculata. Next base: position 2,623,523 of record NZ_CP140571.1, on the reverse strand, counting down.
ACCACCACCCCGGAAAAGGGTGCCGACGCCAAGCGCCTGGGCGCCGACGAAGTGCTGGTCTCGCGCGATGCCGCACAGATGAAGGCGCACGCCGGCAGCTTCGACTTCCTGCTCAACACCATCCCGGTTGGCCATGACACCAACCCGTACATGGGCCTGCTCAAGCGCGAGGCCACCATGTGCCTGGTGGGCGTGCTGACCGAACTGGACCCGCCGCTGACCGGCGGCAGTGTGATCTTCGGCCGCAAGCACCTGACCGGCTCGGCGATCGGCGGCATGGCCGAGACCCAGGAAATGATGGACTTCTGTGCCGAGCACGGCATCGTCAGCGATGTGGAGATGATCGACATCAAGAACGTCAACGAAGCCTGGGAACGCATGGCGAAGAACGATGTGCGCTACCGCTTCGTGATCGACATGGCGACGATGAAGAACGCGGCCTGATCCAAGGCAGGTGTGAAAAAGAAAAACCCCGGCAGTGCCGGGGTTTTTTCATCGCGTGCCGACCAAGGTCGGCACCCACCCAACATCATCAATACGCGAACTCGCGGAACACCGGATCGACGTCACCGTGCCAGCGGCCATGGAACAGCGCCAGCTTGCGCTCGGCCGGGGTCAGGCCGGATTCGACGATCTCCTGCAGCACGTCCAGGAACTTGCTCTCGTCCTGGCCGTCGGCATTGCGCGCCGCGCGGCGCTTGAGGCCTTCGACGGAAATCTTCACCGCTTCGCGGGCCAGGTCGCGCACGCTGCCACTGCGGAACGGCAGGTTCATTGCATGCTTCGGCACGCCGTCGCGCAGTGCATGGCGCTCGGCCAGGGTGAAGTCACGCACCAGGTCCCAGGCCGCATCCAGTGCGGTGTCGTCGTACAGCAGGCCGACCCAGAACGCCGGCAGCGCGCACAGGCGGCTCCACGGGCCACCGTCGGCGCCGCGCATTTCCAGGTACTTCTTCAGGCGCACTTCCGGGAACGCGGTGGTCATGTGATCCGACCAGTCGCGCAGGGTCGGCAGCGCACCCGGCAGCACCGGCAGCCTACCCTGCATGAAGTCGCGGAAGCTCTGTCCGCTGGCGTCGTGATAGATGCCATCGCGGTAGGAGAAGTACATCGGCACGTCGAGCAGGTAATCGACATAGCGCTCGTAACCGAAGCCATCCTCGAACACGAAGTCGAGCATGCCGGTACGGTCGGCGTCGGTGTCGGTCCAGATGTGCGAGCGGTAGCTCAGGTAGCCATTCGGCTTGCCTTCGGTGAACGGCGAATCGGCGAACAGCGCGGTGGCGATCGGCTGCAGCGCCAGCGACACGCGGAACTTCTTCACCATGTCCGCTTCGGTGGCGTAGTCCAGGTTCACCTGCACCGTGCAGGTGCGGGTCATCATGTCCAGGCCGAGCGAGCCGACCTTGGGCATATACGAGCGCATGATCTTGTAGCGGCCCTTCGGCATCCACGGCATCTCATCGCGCTTCCACTTCGGCTGGAAGCCCATGCCGAGGAAACCCAGCTGCAGTTCGCCGGCCACCTGCGCCACTTCATTGAGGTGGGTGCCGGTTTCCACGCAGGTCTGGTGGATGGTCTCCAGCGCCGCTCCGGACAGTTCCAACTGACCGGCCGGTTCCAGCGTCACCGAGGCACCATCGCGCAGCAGGGCGATCGTGTTGCCGTTTTCCTGCACCGGCTCCCAGCCGAAGCGGACCAGGCCGTTGAGCAGGGCTTCGATGCCGCGCTCGCCCTCGAACGTCGGTGGGCGCAGGTCATCCAGGCGGAACCCGAACTTCTCGTGCTCGGTGCCAATGCGCCACTGCGCGCGGGGCTTCTCGCCGGAGGCGATCACCTCCACCAGCTGCGAGCGGTCGGTAATGGGTGTATCGGCGACGTGGCTGGGGCTCGACAAGGGGAAGGCTCGCTGGACGGTGGCGGGGGATGTGGGGCTCGGAGCCTTCCATCGCAAGGGCGCACTATAGCGTGGCGACCCGTTGCGTCATGCGACGGAGACGGTTTTCAGCATCCTACCGACGCCCTCTTGACCCTCGTACACTCGGGGGCATGAGCCGCCATTCACGACACCCCGAACTGCACCGCTCCGAGCGCGTCGGCTGGCTGCGTGCCGCCGTGCTGGGGGCCAACGATGGCATCGTCTCGGTGGCCGGCCTGGTGGTCGGCGTAGCCGCCAGCGGCGCCTCCGCTGCGACCATCCTGGCCACCGGCGTGGCCGGCACCGTGGCCGGCGCGATGTCGATGGCGGCCGGCGAGTATGTCTCGGTGCAGACCCAGGCCGACACCGAAGACGCCGACCTGGCGATGGAAAAACGCGAACTGCACGAAGATCCGCACAGCGAGCTGGAAGAGCTGGCCGCGATCTACCGCCACCGTGGCCTGGAGCCGGCGCTGGCACGGCAGGTGGCCGAACAGCTCACCGCCCACGACGCACTGGGCGCCCACGCCCGCGACGAGCTGGGCATTACCGATACCCTGCGCGCCCGCCCGCTGCAGGCAGCGCTGGCCTCGGCCGGCGCCTTCACCTGCGGTGCGGCACTGCCGGTGCTGACCGCGCTGCTGGCGCCGGTCGACAAGGTCGCGATGATGACCACCGCCAGCACCCTGCTCGGCCTGTGCCTGACCGGCGCAATGGCAGCCCAGGCCGGCGGCGCACCGCCGGTACGCGGCGCGATCCGGGTGATGTTCTGGGGCGCGCTGGCGATGGCCGCAGCCGCCGGCGTCGGTCGCCTGCTCGGCGCACACGTGACATGACCGCCATGCTGCCCGCGGCCACCGCACTGCTGGCTGAGATGGCCAGTCTGGCCGGCTGCGAGCGCGCCGACGGCTATGCCTGCATCACCGCACGTCGCGAGCATGGCGCCAGCTCGGTGGAGATTCCGCAACCGCAGTTCGCGATCCTGCTGGAAGGCCGCAAGCAGGTGCGTACCGCTCATCAGTCTCTGGCGTTCGTTCCCAGCGACATCCTGCTGCTGACCCAGCGCTGCCGCATCGATGTGGTCAACACCCCCGACCCGCGCAGTGGCCGTTACCTCAGCGCCATCGTGCCGCTGTGTGCCGAAGTGCTGGCGGCCGCTCGCACGCTGTGGATCGAGGGGCTTCCCGCGCCTGGCCAGGCGATGGCGCGGTTGCCGTTGATCGAACATGGCGCGGTACTGCGCCAATGGCGGCAATCGCTGCAGGACGGGCGTTACAGCGAAGCACGATTGGCCCTGGCCTCGCTGGTACTGACCCTGTGCCGGCAGGGCCATGGCAACCTGCTGCTGCCGCAGGCGCCGAGCCTGGGTGAACAGATCCGCGACCGCATCGCCGCCGAACCGGCACGCGACTGGCAGTCGCGCGATGTGGAAGAACAGTTCGCGCTGAGCGGCGCGACCCTGCGCCGCCGGCTCGCTGCCGAGGACACCAGCCTGCGCCAGCTGCTCACCGAGGCACGGCTGGCGCATGGCATGCAGCTGCTCTACACCACGGACCTGCCGTTGAAGACCGTGGCCGCACGCGCGGGCTATCGGTCTGCGGCGAGTTTCAGCAAGCGCTTCGCCGAGCAGTACGGGCTGGCTCCCACAGACATTTGAGGGGGTTCGGCAGGGCTGCGCCCTGCACCCGCAGAGGCAACGGCAACAGCCGTAGCAACAGCAACAGCATGCATTCCGTGGGATGGCGGGGCACTGTAGGTTTGCGGGGACGCCGTAAACCCCCAGACCGGCCCAGCCGCTGGCGGCTGTGCGTTCGGGCGCTTGCGAAGCAGTGCTTCGCAAGCAAAGCGCCCTCACCCATGGGGGCTTGGTCGCCGCATCCATGCGGCTCACACCCCGCAAACCCACAGTGCCCCGCCTTCGACAGATTCCGGCGGCTGTAGGTAGGTGTCGACCTTGGTCGACACATCTGTCAGATATCGAATGAGTCATCCACGCATGGCGTGGATCTACTGTGTCGACCAAGGTCGACACCCACCAAGGCAATACGTCGTTCCGACAGATCGCGGCCAACTGTCGAAGGCGGGGTGGGTCCGGTTGCGGGAGTGTCCGCGGCATGGATGCCGCGGCCAAGCCCCCATGGAAGGGTTCACGGCGTCTCCCGCAACCGGACCCACCCCGCCATCCCACAGGAAACCAGCTTTTGCTTCGGCCGTTGCCGTTGCCGTTGCCTCTGCGGGTGCAGGGCGCAGCCCTGCAGCCCCCCCTTCCCTGAGCATTCCACGTAGTGGTTTGAGCGCCGCGCACACGCCAGCCACGGCACGCTAGGCCAACGGAACCACCCGTCATCCACCGAGAACCACCATGACCCTGCGCCACCTGCCCCTGCGCTCCGCCCTGCTGCTGGTCCTGTCGTCCCTGCCGCTGGCCGCGCTGGCCGAGGCTACTTCACCCGCCCCCACCCAGCAGGTGCCTGGCGTCTATCACCAGCGCGTCGGCGCACTGCAGGTCACCGCCCTGTTCGACGGCGTGGTCGCGCTGGGCCGGCAGGAAGTGGTGGACGTGCCGCCGACGCTGGTCAGCCGCCTGCTGGAAGGCCGCTACGTACCTGAGGACAAGAAAGGCCTGCAGACAGCGATCAACGCGTTCCTGATCCGCCAAGGCAACCACCTGACCCTGGTCGATACCGGCACCGCGCAGTGCTTTGGCCCCGGCCTGGGCCAGGTGCTGGGCAATCTGCGCGCCTCCGGCGTGGACCCGGCCGAGGTGGACGAGGTGCTGCTGACCCACGCCCATCCGGACCATCTGTGCGGGGTGCTCGACGCGCAGGGCAAGCCGGCCTATCCCAATGCCACGGTGTGGCTGTCCAAGGCCGATGCCGATTACTGGCTCAACCCGGCCAGCGAGGCCACCGCACCGAAGGGCGTGCGCTTCGCCTTCCCGTTGGCGCGCAACGCGGTGGCGCCGTACCAGGCCAGCGGCCACCTGCGCACCTTCAGCCCCGGCGATGCCCTGCCCGGTGGCGCGGTGGCGATGGACACCCATGGCCATACGCCCGGCCATGTCTCCTACCGGTTCGACAGCAAGGGCGAGTCACTGCTGGTATGGGGCGATGTGCTGCACTTCCATGCGGTGCAGTTCGCGCACCCGGAGGCGGCATTCGAGGCCGATTCGGACCGCAAGGCGGCCATCGCCAGCCGTCGCGGGCTGCTGCAGCAGGCCACCGTCAACGGTTGGTGGGTGGCCGGTGCGCACCTGCCGTTCCCCGGCCTGGGCCATGTGCGTGGCGAGGGCAAGGCCTATGCGTGGGTGCCGGCGGAGTATTCGCCGTTGAAATGAGCCGATGAGCCCTTGTAGAGCCGAGCCCATGCTCGGCAACCTGGGCCTGGCCGCGCTGCGCGCGGCAGCCGAGCGTAGGCTCGGCTCTACAGGAAAACCGGAAGCCTTACTCCAGCCCCAACCAGCCGCCGATCACGCCGCGGGCTTCGTCCACACCGGTACGGTCTTCGCCGGAGAACACCTGCACGCTCACGCTGTCGCCATAGGCCGATTGCAGCTCCTTGCGCACCTTCTGCAGGGACTGCATCTGCTGGCTGCGGCTGAGCTTGTCGGCCTTGGTCAGCAGCGCGTGCGCCGGCAGGCCACGCTGCACGGCATAGGACAGCATCTGCCGGTCGTAGTCCTTCAGCGGATGGCGGATATCCATCACCACCACCAGGCCCTTCAAGGCTTCGCGGGTACGGAAATACCTGTCGATGAAGGCCTGCCAGTGCGCCTGCAGGTCCAGCGGCACCTTGGCGTAGCCGTAACCGGGCAGGTCGACCAGATGCGCTTCAGGCGTGACCTGGAAGAACACCAGCTGCTGGGTGCGGCCGGGGGTCTTGGAGACACGGGCCAGGGCGTTCTGGCGGGTCAGCGCGTTGAGCGCACTGGACTTGCCGGCGTTGGAGCGGCCGGCGAAGGCCACTTCGGCCCCTTCGTCGGGGGGCAGCTGCCGCACGTTGTGGGCCGAAAGGTGGTAACGGGCGCGTTCGATGAGCAATGACATGTGCCTAGGATCGCATGTTGCGGCGCCGCGCGCCCGTGCCGGCGGCCGTTGCGGGCATTTTGCTGCACTGCTGCGTTGACCGTGCGCGGAAACGGCGTTGATAATCCGGGCGATGCCGGCGGCCACCGCCCGGCCCGGTCCATACGGAGCTTCAGCATGCGCCACGCTCGCGTTCTTGCCGTATCCGCCCTTGCCACTGCTGTAGTCGTTGCCGCTGCTGCGTTCGCGCAGACCACGTTGACCCCGCTGCCCGACAACGGGCCGATCCGCACCGCCTCGCTGGAAGTGGATTTCAGCAAGACCACCTGGGGCGACGCCAAGGCCGGCCAGACCAAGGCCTCGGCCTGCGCGGCCTGCCACGGCGCCGACGGCAATTCCACAGTGGAGATGTACCCGTCCATCGCCGGCCAGAGCGAACGCTACGTCGCCCAGCAGATGGCCCTGATCGCCAACGGCCAGCGCAGCTCCGGTGCGGCGGTGGCGATGGTGCCGTTCGTGCAGAACCTCACCCCGCAGGACATGCGCGACATCGGCGCGTTCTTCGCCACCCAGAAGGCCACCGCCGGCATCGCCGATGACACGGCGGTCACCGACGGCCCCTACAAGGGCATGAAGTTCTACGAGATCGGCCAGCAGCTGTACCGCGGCGGCGACGCCAAGCGCGGCCTGCCGGCCTGCATGGCCTGCCACGGCCCCAGCGGCGCCGGTAATCCCGGCCCGGCCTATCCGCACATTGGTGGCCAGCACGCCAGCTATGTCGCGCGCCGCCTGCAGGAATACCAGGCCGGCCAGACCAACGAAACCGACAAGGCGCACTTCCAGATCATGGCCACGGTCGCGCAGAAGCTGAGCGAGCAGGAGGTGCAGGCACTGTCGAGCTACCTGCAGGGTCTGCACAACAAGGCCGACGACGTGGCCGTTGCCACCACGCCGGCACAACCGGCTGCCGCCCCCTGACCACCATTGGTCGGCCGGGGCCGCCACCGCGGCCCTCGCCTGCGGTATGTTTCCTTCACGCCGGCGACCGCGCCGGCGTTGCTTTTTTCAACGGAGATGCGTGTCGATGAGGTTGATTTCCCGCCTGCTGTTGTCTGTGCTGGTGCTGCTGCCGCTGGTGGCCTGCGCCGCAACCCCTGCCAATGCCCCGCTGGTCGAGGGCAAAGACTACGAGCGCATCGCCCAGCCGGGCCCGTTCCAGCCGCTGGCCGGCAAGATCGAGGTGGTCGAAGTCTTCGGCTACACCTGCCCGCACTGCGCCCGTTTCGAGCCGCAGCTGGAAGCCTGGGCAGCCAAGCTGCCGGCCGACGTACGCTTCACCCCGGTTCCGGCGGCCTTCGGCGGCGCCTGGGACGCCTGGGCCCTGGCCTACTACGCCGCCGACGAAGTCGGCGTGGCCAAGCGCAGCCACGGCGCCGTGTTCAAGGCCCTGCACCATGATGGCTCGCTGCCGATGCAGAACGTTTCGGCCGATGAGCTCGCCACCTTCTACAAGGCCTACGGCGTGACCCCGGACCGTTACCTGCAGGCCCTGCGCGGCGATGCCGTACAGAAGAAGGTCGATGCCGCCCGCGCGTTCGCCCAGCGCACCAGGATCCCGGGGACCCCGGCGCTGATCATCAACGGCCAGTACCTGGTGCGTGGCGACAGCTTCGACGACCAGCTGCGCATCGCCTCGGCGCTGATCGCTCAGGTCCGCGCCGCCCGCGGCCGCTGAACCAACACCCACCACCGACACGGCGCTGTCGCCGCCGCGTGTCATCATTTCCCCTTGGCCGGCGCATGACGCCGGCCCCACCTTTCCAGATGCTGGAGACGTTTCCATGAAGATCCGTTACGCCCTCGCCCTCGCAGCGCTGCTGCCAATCCTGGCTGCCTGCAAGGCCGACGACGGCAGCACCAACACCACCGCGGCCCCGGCCGAACCGGCTGCAGCTCCGGCGACCACCGAACCGGCTGCGCCGGCCGCGGGTACCGAAGGCGCCGCACCGGCCGCTGCCGAAGGCGAGAAGGCCGCGGCTGAAGCCGCCCCGGCCGCTGCACCAGCCCCGAACACCGCCGCGCTGACCGGCCCGGCCCCGGTGGAAGGCGCCGACTACCAGGTGATCCCGAACGGCCAGCCGTTCCAGCCGGCCGCCGGCAAGATCGAAGTGACCGAGATCTTCGGCTACGTCTGCCCGGCCTGCGCCGCGTTCCAGCCGCTGGTCGGCCCGTGGAAGGCCGGCCTGCCGAGCGATGTGAACTTCGTCTACGTGCCGGCCATGTTCGGCGGCACCTGGGACAACTACGCCCGTGCCTTCTACGCCGCGCAGACCCTGGGTGTGCAGGAGAAGACCCACGAAGCCCTGTACGCTGCCATCCATTCGCAGAAGACCCTGAAGGGTGAGCGCGGCACCGATTCGGTTGACGACATCGCCAAGTTCTACGGTGCCTACGGCGTGGATCCGAAGCAGTTCGCCGCCACCATGGGCAGCTTCGCAGTGAATGCCAAGACCAACTCGGCCAAGCAGTTCGCCCAGCGCAGCCAGATCAGCGGCACCCCGTCGATCATCGTCAACGGCAAGTACCTGGTGAAGGGCAAGAGCTTCCCGGACATGCTGCGCATTGCCGACCACCTGATCGCCCGCGAACGCGGTGCGGCCCAGGCTCACTGATCCAAGAGAAGCGTTTCCCGGCCGTGAATTCCCCCCGTACACGGACCCTGCGCTTGCTGACGGCCAACATCCAGGCCGGCTCAAGTACCCGCCGCTACAGCGACTATGTGACCCGCAGCTGGTCACATGCGCTGCCGGCGGGTCGCAAGCGCAGCAGCCTGGACGCGATCGCCACCCTGGCGCGCGAACATGACATCGTCGGCCTGCAGGAGGCCGACCCGGGCAGCCTGCGCTCGGGCTTCACCAACCAGACCCACTACCTGGCCCAGCGTGCCGGCTTCAACTACTGGAGCCACCAGCCGAACCGGCGCATGGGTGGGGTCGCCTCCAGCGCAAACGGCCTGCTGAGCAAGCTGGAACCGGTGGAAGTGCAGGACCACGCCCTGCCCGGCCGTATCGGCGGGCGCGGCGTGCTGCTGGCCAAGTTCGGCGATGGCGCCGACGGCCTGGCGGTGGCGGTGGCCCATCTGTCGCTGGGTGCAGGCTCGCGGATGTCACAGCTGGGCTTCATCGCCGAGCTGTTGTCCGACCACCCGAACGCCGTGTTGATGGGTGACTTCAACTGCCTGGCCGAGCGCCCGGAAATGCAGGTGCTGTACCAGAAGACCCGGCTGCAGCCCCCGGGCTGCATCGTGCCGACCTTCCCCAGCTGGCGCCCCGACCGCGCCATCGACCACATCCTGGTCAGCAGTGGCCTGCAGACCCGCACCGTGGAAGCCGTACCGGCCGCGTTCTCCGATCACCTCGCCCTGGCGATGGCAATCGACGTCCCGGCTGACGCCCTGCGCTGAACGCTCCTGGCAGGTGCCAACCTTGGTTGGCACGCCGCTCTGGTGGGTGCGGACCGTTGGTCCGCACGCTCTCTGCCGCTACCCGGCCTGCACCACCGGCACCTTCAACCGCCGCGCGGTCATCGTGCTGCCCACCGAGGCCAGCACCGTGCAGCCGATCGCCAGCCACTGCAATCCATGCAGGTGCTCGTGCAGCAGCAGCATCGCCCACAACGCGGCCACCGCCGGTTCCATGCTGATCAGGATGCCGAACGTTTCCTTCGGCAGGCGCTTGAGCGCCATCATCTCAAGCGACATCGGAATCGCGCTGGAGACCAGCGCCACCAGCAGGCCGGCCGCCAGGATCTTCGGCTCGAGCAGCGCGGCGCCGGCATGCACCACGCCCACCGGCACCACCACCAGCGACGCGGCCAGCAGCCCCAGCGAGACCGAGTGCCCAGCGTGCAGATGACCGGCACGCTTGCCGAACACAATGTACAGGCCCCAGCACGCCGCTGCGCCCATCGCATACAGCACGCCAGCCGGATCCAGCGCCGGGCCACCGCCCAGCGGCAGCAGCAGCAACAAACCCACCACCGCGCAGCCCACCCAGACGAAGTCGATGGGGCGTCGTGACGACAGCATCGCCACCGTCAGCGGCCCGGTGAACTCGATGGCCACCGCGATGCCGAAGGGAATCGTGCGCAGGGCCATGTAGAACAGCAGGTTCATCAGGCCCAGGGTGAGCCCGTAGCGCAGGATGGTGATCGCGTCCACGCGGCTGGTCTTCCAGCGCCATGGCCGCCAGAACATCAGCAGCAACAGGGCCGAGAAGCCCACACGCAGCGCGCTGGTGCCCTGGGCGCCGATCAGCGGGAACAGGTGTTTTGCGTAGGAGGTGCCGATGGCCAGCGAGGTGACCGAGCCGAGCACCGCCAGCGCCGGCAACATCGGCGCGAGTCGTGAGGTCTGCATGCGCAAAGTCTATTGCGCCGGCGCCGAGCACTTGGCTCAATTGACAGCCTGTTCGTGCAACTTCTGCTCGCCATGGCCACCGCCCCCGTGCTCGACAGCTTCGACCGCGCCATCCTCGACCTCCTGCAGCGGAATAACACCCTGCCGCAGCGCGAAATCGCCGAGGCCGTGCACCTGTCCACCCCGGCCGTGCAACGCCGCATCAAGCGCCTGCAGGACAGTGGCGTGATCGCCGCCAACGTGGCGGTGGTCGCCGCAGCCAAGGTCGGGCGACCGCTGACCATCATCGTCGAGGTGCGCGTGGTCAGCGAGCAGCGCGAACGCGTGGCGCCGTTCAAGCGCCGCGTGCAGGACGACCCGGCCGTGCAGCAGTGCTACTCGATCACCGGCGATGGCGATTTCCTGCTGCTGCTTTCGGCGGCGTCGATGGAGGAGTACGAAGCGATCACCGAGCGCCTGTTCGGTGGCGATGACAACATCGAGCGCTTCCGCACCTCGGTAGCACTGGGCACGCTGAAGCGGAGTTTCGAGGTTCCGCTGCTGCCGGTCCTGTAGCGTCGAGCCATGCTCGACTGCCTTTTGACCGCAAAACTGCAGCAGTCGAGCATGGCTCGACTCTACACTCCGAAACCATGAGCACATCGCCCTCCCACGCCCACCGCCTGCGCCGCTGGTTGCTGCGCGGCCTGTGGCTGGCCATTGCCGTCGTTGCGATGATGGCGTTGTGGAACAGTCCCTGGGCCGCCGCACCGAAGATGCTGTGGACACTCGCGCGGATGCCGCCGGCCACGCAACTGCCGGTGCCAGTGGACGGCGTGCGGCCACGCCAGATTGCCGATACCTTCGGTGCGCCGCGAGGCCGTGACCGCTCGCACGCCGGCATCGACATCTTCGCCAGCCGTGGAACGCCAGTGCGCAGCGCCACGGCCGGTGTCATCGCGGATGTCAGCGAACGTGGGCTCGGCGGGCGCCAGGTGTGGGTGATCGGGCCCGGACGCGAGCGCTACTACTACGCGCACCTGGAAAGCTGGGCCGAGGACCTGGCGCGTGGCCAGGTGGTCCAGCCCGGCGACCTGCTCGGCCATGTGGGCGACAGCGGCAACGCCAAGGGCACGCCCCCGCACCTGCACTGGGGCATCTACGGCGCAGACGGCGCCCGCGACCCGCTGCCACTGCTGCGCTGACCTCCATTGCGCACCCGCGCATCGATCTGTTCATGATTTGTAAATAGGAATAGTTCGTATTACCATTTCTTTCGTTTCCGGTAGTGCCAGGACGGCCTGCCCGTCCTCTCCCTACCCGTAGCGCCTCGCCTCCTGGATGCCGGCCGATCGCGCGTGCTCGCCCAGGACCCCCATGAACCGTTCCGCCTTCCGTACCCCGCCGCCGCAGCGGCTGTCCGTTGCCGTGTTTGCCGTTCTCTGCGCCGTGGCCCCGGCCGCCTTCGCCGACACCGCCGCCGACCCGACCACGCTGGACAAGGTCGTCGTCAAGGGCGAACGCGCCGAAGGCTACTCGGTGCGCCGCACCTCGGCCGGCACCCGCTTCGACCTGGCGCCGCGCGAGATCCCGCAGTCGGTCAGCATCATCAGCCACCAGCGCATCGAAGATCAGAAGCTGGACGACATCATCGACGTACTGGCCAACACCACCGGCGTCACCAGCACCCAGTCCGACAGCGAGCGCACCGAGTTCTACGCGCGCGGCTTCTACATCGATGCCTACCAGTTCGATGGCCTGCCGACGCAGATGGTGCAGAACTGGAGCTACGGCGATTCCGGCCTGGACCTGGCGCTGTATGACCGCGTGGAAGTGGTGCGCGGTGCCACCGGCCTGCTCAGCGGCGCCGGCAATCCGTCGGCGTCGGTGAACCTGATCCGCAAGCATGCCGACAGCGCCGAACTGACCGGCAGCGTCTCGGTGAACGTCGGCAGCTGGGGCCGCACCCGCACCACCGTGGACGTGGGCAGCGCGCTCAACGCCAGTGGCACGGTGCGCGGCCGCGTAATCGGCAGCTACCTGGACACCGACGGCCAGATGGACCGCTACAACCAGCGCAAGACGCTGGGCTACGCCGTCATCGACGCCGACCTGACTCCGGACACGCAGCTGAGCGTGGGCTACGACTACCAGCAGAAGCGCGCCAATGGCGCGACCTGGGGCGGCTTCCCGATGTGGTACGCCGATGGCAGCCCGACGAACTATCCGACCTCGTTCAATCCGTCGCCGGACTGGACCTACTGGGACACCACCAGCAAGCGTGCGTTCGCCACCCTGCAGCACGCCTTCAGCAATGGCTGGAAGTTCAAGATCGGCGCCACCCACGACCGCACCAAGGCCGACGACAAGCTGTTCTATCCGGCCTATACCGCATTCAACAAGACCACGGGCGCCGGCATCACGCCGATGGCCGGCTTCTACAACACCGAGCGCAAGGTCGACGGCATTGATGGCTACATCGACGGTCCGTTCCAGCTGTTCGGCCGCGAACACCAGTTCATGGCCGGCCTGAGCTACAACAAGCGCGAATTCGCCAACTACGGTGACTTCCAGATGGGCGGTCCCGGCACCGGCTGGAATCCCTTCAGCTCCTATCTCGACTGGACCGGCAACATCGCCCAGCCGAACTGGAACCCGCTGGCGCTGGCCAGCCAGGGCACCATCACCCAGAAGGCCGGCTATGCCGCCGCGCGCCTGTCGCTGGCTGATCCGCTGAAGCTGATCCTCGGTGCGCGCTACACCCACTGGAAGAGCGAAGGCGAGAACGACGACCGCGAACACAAGGTGACCACCCCGTACGCCGGCCTGGTGTATGACATCAACGACACCTACTCCGCGTACGCCAGCTACACCGAAATCTTCCAGCCGCAGACCGCGCGCGACCGCAACGACCGTTATCTCGATCCGGTAGACGGCAAGAGCTACGAGGTGGGCGTCAAGGGCGCCTGGTTCGACAACCGTCTGAACGCCTCGCTGGCGGTGTTCCGCATCGAGCAGGACAACGTCGCCCAGGTCACCAGCGAACCGATCATCGGCCGCCCGGGCGAGTTCGCCTCGATCGCTGCGCGCGGCACCGTGAGCCGTGGATTCGAGTTCGAAGTGAACGGCGAACTGGCCCCGGGCTGGAATGCGACCTTCGGTGCTTCGCGCTATGTGGCCAAGGACATCAACGGTGCCGACATCAACACCAACCTGCCGCAGACCGCGCTGAAGCTGTTCACCAGCTACACCCCGCAATCGCTGCAGGAATTGACCGTCGGCGGCGGTGCCAACTGGCAGAACCGCATCTACTACGCCGCACCGGTGGTGGGCCGCTTCGAACAGGAAGGGTATGCGCTGGTCAGTGCCTTCGTGCGCTACCGCATCTCGCCGGAGTTCAGCGTGCAGGCCAACCTCAACAACCTGCTGGACAAGAAGTACTACTCGCAGATCACCGGCTACGGTGCGTACGGCGATGGCCGGAATGGCTCGCTGACGTTCACCTGGGCGTTCTGATCAGGCGCGGGGCACGATCGCCCCGCACCTGTAGAGCCGAGCCCACGCTCGGCTGATTCTCTGAGCCGAGCGTGGGCTCGGCTCTACACCAGCAAGGCAGCGCCGGAACTGACCGGCACTGCCACCGTTACATCAGAAGCGCAGGTCCGCGCGCAGGTACCAGTAGCGGCCACGCGGGATGTCATAGGTCGAAGCGTCGTAACCGTTCAACGAGCACGACAGGCAGATCGGCGGATCCTTGTCGAACACGTTGTTCAGGCCGGCCGTCAGCTGCAGCCCCTTCATCCAGTCGATCTTGTAGCCCACCTGCATGTCATGGAAGGTGGTGGCCGACAGCGTATTGGTGCCCGCAGCCTGGTTGCTGCAGACCGGGAACACGGAAGCGTCACCGCAGTTCTCGGTCAGTTCGGAGATATGCCGCACGGTCCAGTTGGCGCTCCAGCGATCCAGCGTCCAGCCGATGCTGGCATTGCTGGTCCATTCCGGAATCGAGCTGTCGGCCACTTCCACGCCCGGCTTCTGCGGCTGCTTCTGGCCCGCCGCACCGGTGGCTTCGTAGCGACCCACGAAGGTGTTCTTCCAGCCCAGCTTGAACTGACCGATCGAGCTCTGCGGCAACGTCCAGAACAGATCCACATCCCAGCCATCGGTCTTGATCGAACCTAGATTGGTCAGCCGGTTGTTGAAGCTGCTGACCGCGCCGGTACTGGCACGGGTGATGCCGTTGCAGTAGATCGGGTCCAGCGTGTCCACGCACAGGTCCAGCTGGGTCTGCGCGTTGATTGCCTGGATCGCGCCGTCGATGGCATGGCGGTAGAAGGTCACTTCCACATCGAAGCGCTCCGACCACGAACTGTTGCTGCCAAACCATGGGCTCCACACGAAGCCTGCGCTGAAGCTGCGCGAGCGTTCCGGATCCAGCTCGCGGTTGCCGCCAGTGGTCACCGAGATCTGCGAGTTGGCCTGCTGGAACCCGGCCGGTACGCCCAGCGCAGCACAGTTGGCCGCGCTGCCACGCGGCGGCGTACCGCCCAGGCCCACCGAGCACGGATCGAACAGCTGCAGGTCGGCACGCGCGGCCGAGCCGTACAGCTCACCGATCGATGGTGCACGGAAGCCTTCGGCATAGGTCGTGCGCAGCACGAAGTCATCGGTCACCTGCCAGCGCAGGCCGTACTTGGGCGTGAATTCACCACCGAAGGTGGAGTAGTCCGAGTAGCGCCCGGCCAGGCTCAGGTCCAGCTTCTTGCCGAAGGTCGAATCGGCGAAGATCGGCACGCTCAACTCCAGATACGCCTCGTTGACGTCATAGGAGCCCGAGGTCGGCTGCGACGGCACGCCGTTGTAGTGGCCGGCCACCGTCAGCGGATCGGGCTGGTACGAACCCTCGTACTTGCGATACTCGAAGCCGGTAGCGAACGACACCGGGCCGGCCGGCAGCGTGAACAGGTCGCTGGACAGGTTGGCGGTGAACAGGCTCAGTTCGTTCTGGCTGCGGTCACGCACCACCGGCTGGATCCACTTCAGCATGTCCGGGGTGATCGAACCGACACCGCCGAAAATGTTCAGCGGCACGCAGCCCGGCGTCGCCGCACAGACCGACGGATCGCCCAGCGCCATGTTGACGTTGTAGATGTTGTAGCTGCCGTAGTTGGTCTGTTCGGCCTTGTTCTTGCTGTACATGCCGTTGACGTCCCAGTACCAGCTGCGGTCAGCCGCCTGGAAGTTGCCGACGAAGCCGGTGGCGAAATACGTGGTGTCCACTTCCTGCTTGAACACGCGCGCGCCGCCTTCCACCGGGCGGCGGCCGATCAGGCTCAGGTTGTCACCCGAGACCAGGTCGAAGCCGAACGGGTTGTACGGATTGAGCGCGGACACGGTGATGTTGTCGGCCAGCGGATTGCCGGTGGCGCCATCGGGGCCGAAGAACAGCGGCTCCGGGCCGGCCTGGTTGGTCGACTCACGACGGTTGCCCAGTGCCTTGACGTACCACTGCACGTTGTCGGTGATGTCGAAGCGGAACTGACCGAACAGGCCCTTGCGCTCCGAGGGCGTCAGCACCATGTTGTACTCGGCGAAATTGAACCGGTCGGCGCTGGTGAAGCAGTGATAGTCATCGGTGCGCGCGCAGCCGGCGCTGCCGTCGTAGCGCGGGTTGCTCACGCCGGTATTGGGCACGATGTTCTGCACCGCGCCGGTGTTCGGGTCGGTGAACATGAAACGACCCTGCGGAATGCCACCGCTGCCGAACGCCAGCCCGGTGCCGGGAATCGGGAAGCGCGACTGCTCGCGGTCCTTGGCAAACACCGGATCCTGCTTGGTCCAGCTGGCGCCCAGGAACAGGCTGAAGCGGTCGCCGCTCTTGCCCCAGGCCAGGTCCACGCCCTTCTGCGTGCCATCGCCCTTGCTGTACTCGCCATAGTTCAGGGTCACCTGGCCGCCATCGAAGTCACGGCGGGTGATGATGTTGACCACGCCGGCAATGGCGTCGGAACCGTACAGCGACGACGCGCCATCTTCCAGCACTTCGATGCGCTCGACGATGGCCAGCGGAATGGTATTGAGATCGGTGGCCGAGCCGACGCCGGATGCGGATGACTCATTGACCCAGCGGATGCCGTCGACCAGCACCAGCACGCGCTTGGCGCCCAGGTGGCGCAGGTCCACCTGCGCCGAACCGGCACCTACACCACTGCCATCGGGCGGGAAGCCGAAGTTGCCGGACGAGTTGAACTTGGCGTTGAGCGCCGAACCGGAACCGGTGAGCTGCTGCAGCACTTCGCCGATCGAGGTCAGGCCGGTGCGTTCGATATCGCCGCGCGTCAGCGTCTGGATCGGCACCTGGCCCTCCACCTCAGCGCGCTTGATGCGGGTACCGGTGACTTCCACCGCATCCAGGTTGGTGGTGGATTGTGCAGCGGCACCCAACGGTGCCAGAGTCATCACGCACAGCGCGACGGCAACCGCCAAAGGGCGGTGGTGCAGGTGATTCATTCGCTCTCTCTCCAAAGGAATGTCGGGACATGGGCCGCCGCACTCCCTCCCTGCATGGCGGCGCCGTCTCCTTTGTAAACAAGTGGTAAAAATCGCGGCGTGATGATCGACACTCTTTCACGCGGAATTGACGTAATTGCAGGCCGATTGCGTCAGATAGCTGCAGGTTATGACCGGACGATACTGTTCACCGTAGGCAGCCTTGATGCAGGCTGCGACAGCGCGCGCCGGTAGCTTCCGCATTCACGGAAAAGGCCTTTGCCGGACCGTTTCAGGAATGGTTTGAAAATTCCTTCATTCAGGAGGCCCCACCAGTCGACCCAGCGCAGACTCGCACCTCCAGCCATTCACGGGAGGGCCGAACATGAAAGCAGTGACTGCCGTGCCGGGCGTCACGATGGTGATGACGCTGCTTCTTTCCCTGGCAGGTGAATCGAGAGCAGGCGGCGTGATCGAGTGCAACAACTGTCCCTCCCCCAGCGATGCGGCCTTGGCCTCGGGAGAGGGACTGACGGTTGTGGTGGATTTCGAGAGAGCCGAGTTGACTGCTTTCCACGTTGAACATGACCCTGAGCGCAGAAAGTGGCGAGCACATCCGACCCAGGTTCCAGTGCAGATTGAAATGGCTTTTCTGCGGATCTTGGATGCGACGCTGTCAGCAGGGCAAGCGCCGCTCATGCAGCAATCACCGCATGAGCAGCAGTGAGACAACGCTCTATCGCACGAAGGCAATGCGCTCCATGCCAGTGGCTTCGGCCGCAGCCAATATCCGCGCCATGCCTTCGTACTCGGCCGCCGGATCGGTGGCGATGCGCAGCTCCGGCAGGTTGCCGGCATGTTCGCCCGCCTGTGCCTGCAGGCGCGCCTGCAGTTCGCCGATCGCCATCGGCTGGCCATTCCAGCTGAGCTGGTTGGCAGCGTCCAGGCGCAGCTCGATCGGCGGTGGCGGTTCGGGACGGTCGACCACCCGATCGGTGGCCTGCGGCAATTGCACGGCAATCGGCCGGGCCACGATCGGCGCGGTCACGATGAAGATGATCAACAGCACCAGCATCACATCCACCAGTGGCGTGACATTGATGTCCGCCAGCGGGCCGCTTCTTCCTGCGCTACTGAACGCCATGTGCCGCTCCCTGCAGCCGGGCCGTTCGCCCAAGGCCGACGTTACGACGCCTCCCATCCGCTGCGGCAGTGGCCTGCGCGGGTCATTCAGCTGTCGTTGCCGACGCTCGGCGTGCACGCAATGCGAAACTGAATTCAGCCATCGCCCGCTATGCTGGTCGCCATGACCCGACGCACTTCAACTGCCCTGTCCCTGCTGCCCTTGGCCACCACGCTGCTGATCGGCTGCGCCAACGCCCAGTCCCTCGACGCCCAGAACGCGCAGCTGAAGGCTGCGATCGCTGCCGCCGAACGCGGCCAGTTCGATCCCGGCCAGGCCGCTGCACTCAGCCGCCATCCGGCTTACGGATGGCTGGAGTACGCCAACCTGCGCCGCAACATCGACACCGTCGATACCGCGCAGGCACAGGCCTTCCTCAAGCGCTATGACGGCCAGGCCGTGGCCAACACGTTCCGCAGCGTGTGGCTGCCCTCGGTCGCACGCCGCCAGGACTGGCCCACCCTGCTCGCCAACTGGGTGCCCACCGACAACGCCGGCCTGCGCTGTGCGCAGCTGACCGCGCGCCAGGTGACGGGCAAGGTCGATCCGCAGTGGATCAGCGAGGCGCAGGACCTGTGGCGCAAGAACGGCAAGTCGCTGCCGGACGGCTGTGATGCCGTTTTCGCCGTGCTGCAGGCGCAGGGTGGCCTGAGCGACGCCCTGCGCTGGGAACGCATCGATGCCGCCGCCGACGCCCAGCAGCCGGCCGTGATGCGCAGCGCCGCACGTGGCCTGCCTGCCACCGACCTGGCGCTGGCGAACAATTACGCTGCCTTTGTCGACAAGCCCAATGCCAGCGCGTTGAACTGGCCGCGCAACGAACGCAGCCGACGCATTGCCACCGATGGCCTGGCCAAGCTGGCCAAGGCCGACCCGGCCGCCACCGAACAGCAGCTGCCGCAGTATGCCCAGGCGCTGGGCCTGAGTGCCGAGCAGCAGGGCCAGGTGCTGTACCAGATCGCATTGTGGACGGTGGCGTCCTATCTTCCGGATTCGGCGCGCCGCCTCAATGCGGTACCCGAATCGGCCTATGACGAACGCCTGCACGAATGGCGCGTGCGCGAAGCGATGTCGCGCGGCGATTGGCCAGCGGCACTGACAGCGATCCGCAAGATGGCCAGCAAGCAGCGCAGCGACCCGCGCTGGCGCTACTTCGAAGGCCGCATGCTGGAGAAGACCGGCCAGGCCCAGCAGGCGCAGCCGTTGTTCCGCGAGGCCGCACGCGCACCGACCTTCCACGGTTTCCTGGCCGCCGACAAGCTGCAGCAGGGCTACACGCTGTGCCCGTGGAAGCCGAATGACAGCGCGCAGGCACAGGCAGTAGTCGCGCGCGATCCGGCCATCCAGCGCGCGATGGCGCTGTACCAGATCGACCGTGCCGGCTGGGCCGTGGCCGAATGGAACAGCGCGCTGTCGCGCTTCGATGACACCCAGCGCCGCCTGGCGGTACGCGTGGCGCAGGACAACGGCTGGTTCGACCGCGCCGTGTTCGCGCTCGGCAAGCAGCCGCAGGAACAGCGCCTGTACGACCTGCGTTTCCCGCTGCACCACGACGCCACCATCCGCCGCGAGTCGGCACGCAATGCCATCGACCCGGCCTGGGTGGCTGCGGAGATCCGAGCCGAAAGCACCTTCACTCCGCGTGCGCGCTCGCCTGCCAACGCCATGGGCCTGATGCAGGTGCTGCCGGCCACCGGTGCCGGTGTGGCCAAGTCGATCGGCCTGACCGGCTACGGCGGCGCCGACAGCCTGTACGACCCGGACACCAACATTGCCATCGGCACCGCCTACCTGCGCCAGCTGATGAACAAGTACGACGGCCTGCCGTACGTGACCATCGCCGCCTACAACGCCGGCCCGACCCCGACCGCACGATGGCAGGGCCAGCGCCCGGGCTTTGATCCGGACCTGTGGATCGAGACCATCAGCTACAAGGAAACCCGCGAGTACGTGGCCCGCGTGCTGGCCTTCAGCGTGATCTACGACTGGCGCCTCAATGGTGATGCGCTGCCGCTGAGCGACCGCCTGATGGGCCGCCTGGTGGACAAGCGCAAGAGCTTCAGCTGCGCGGCCAACGCCGAGCAGGGCGGCGACTGATCGCACTGCGGTCGTGCCGGCTTCTGGCTGGCACGACCTGGTAGCCATTTCCCGGGGAGGGGAACGCAATGAGCCTGTTGGCCTGGATCGGGATGTTCGCCGCCTGGAGCCTGTTCGCCACCTGGGTACTGCGCTGGGGTGGCGCGGCCTGGATGGAGGGCTGGAAGTCGCTGGCCTTCGTCGACAGCTGGGGCAGCCTGTGGGACGAAGCCCAGATCAAGCTGTACGTCCTCTGCCTGTGGATCGTCTACAGCCTATGGTTCCTGGCCGGCCTGTTCGTGCCGGAGTGGCGCGGCCTGCCGTGAGGCCTCAGCATCGGTCGTGCCGGAACATCTGCGCCGGCCATGCGATCATCCCCCCATGAAGATCTATCTTGTCGGCGGCGCCGTGCGCGACCGCCTGCTGCAGCGCTCTGCCGGCGACCGCGACTGGGTGGTGGTCGGCGCCACGCCTGCGCAGATGGAAGCGCAGGGCTACACCGCAGTCGGCCGCGATTTCCCGGTGTTCCTGCATCCGAAGACCGGTGAGGAATACGCGCTGGCGCGCACCGAGCGCAAATCCGGCCGCGGCTATCGCGGCTTCGTGGTCGATGCCGATCCGGCGGTGACGCTGGAAGAAGACCTGCAGCGCCGCGACTTCACCATCAATGCGATTGCCTGCGACGAAGACACCGGCACGCTGGTCGATCCCTATGGCGGTGTCCGCGACCTGGAACAGCGCGTGCTGCGCCATGTCGGGCCGGCCTTCGTCGAGGATCCGCTGCGCGTGCTGCGCGCGGCGCGCTTCATGGCCCGTTTTGCACCACTGGGCTTCAGCGTCGCCGAAGAGACCATGGCACTGATGCGCGAGGTCGCCGCCAGCGGTGAACTGGACGCGCTGGTGCCGGAACGCGTCTGGCAGGAACTGCGCAAGGCGCTGGTCAGTGAACGGCCCTCCGCCTTCCTGCGCACGCTGCACGATGCGCAGGCACTGGGCCCGATCCTGCCCGAACTGGAAGCACTGTACGGCGTACCGCAGCGTGCTGAATTCCACCCGGAAGTCGACACCGGCATCCACCAGGAAATGGTCAGCGACATGGCCGCGAAGCTCGCCCCCGGCGATGACCTGGTCGGCTTCGCTGCCCTCACCCACGATCTCGGCAAGGGCCTGACCCCGCCGGAGGAATGGCCGCGCCACATCATGCACGAGCAGCGCGGCATCAAGCCGTTGAAGGCACTGTGTGCGCGGTTGAAGATTCCCACCGAACACCAGCAGCTGGCCGAAGCGGTGTGCCGCGAGCACTTGAACGTGCACCGCATCGACGAACTGCGCGATGCCACCGTGCTGGAACTACTGGGCCGCTGTGATGCGTTGCGTCGGCCGGAGCGCGTGGCCCGCATCGCACTGTGCTGCGAGGCCGACAAGCGCGGCCGGCTCGGCTTCGAGGACGCCGACTACCCGCAGGGCGAAACACTCAAGCGCCTGCACCAGGCGGCGCTGTCAGTGCAGGCACGGGATCTGGATACGACACACCTGAAGGGGCCGGCCATCGGCGAAGCGCTGGCCAAGGCGCGGGTGAAAGCCATCGCCGCCGCCCGCTGAAGCACCTGGTGATGCCGGCTGCTGGCCGGCACCGATCGCCCGTCTATCGACGACGCTTACGCGAGAAGTGGTCGACAGCATGAGCACCCAACAAGATGGGTTGCATCAAGAGGAACAGCCATCCACCCAGCCGGAGTGTCTCCACCGGATTGAACCGGGTGATGAACGCAGCTACCAGTGCCAAACCCGCAACAAGGCCGACCTCATAGACCCACAGCGATCGGTTAGAACGCCTGCCCACGATGCTCCTCTCCATTGAACAGGACGCACTTGCAAGCCATCGCCGCCGTCCGGCACCACGGGTAGTGCCGGCCGCTGGCCGGCAACCAGACACTCGCGGGATCAGTGCGCCATCCCACGGGTGATCGCCGCAGCCCGCTGCTTCAGCTGCGCCACCGCATCGGGAATCATCTCCATGCCCACGTCCAGGCCCGGGTTCAGCACCAGGCCGACGCCGTCGCCGATACCGGCCAGCAGCGCGTGCACCGCGATCGGCATGGCATGCGCAAACTGCGGCAGCTGCTCGTGCCACAGGCCGGCGCGCTCGGGCGCAGTGAACACCGCGAACATCGGTTCGCCGCTTTCGCTGGTCAGCACCAGCGGCGAGATGCTCTCGTCCCAGGCGCCATCTTCGCCAATGGCCTTGTCCAGCAGCACGAACGCCGTCGAGGTCAGCAGGCCGTCGAGGAACTGCGACGCAGTCAGCGTGCCGTCCTGTGCCTGCAACAGGCGCACCTCGAGGTCGTTGAGGGGGTCGAACGGGGTGTCGTGGTCCATGGTCGGTTCCGGTACGTGATTGCAGGGCAGACTTTAACAGGCCCGGTCCTCAACCGAGGAATCCGTGCCGCCACAGCCAGCCCAACGCCGCCAGACCGGCCACCACCACCAGCATCAGTGGCAGGCCGAAGCGGTGCCGCCACGGGATCGGCACCCCACCCAGCTGCTGGTCCATGGTGTCGGTGTCCAGCACCCAGCCGTGCCCGCACCGGGTGCAGGCCAGCTCATAACGGCGGTGGTAGGTGAACCCGAACAGCAGGTCGATACGCGCCATTTTGTAACGCAACTGCGGTGCGAACTCGGTTTCCGTCTGGCAGCGCAGGCAGTGATGGGCTTCGGTCGGGCCGACGATCAGCACCCGTTCCTGCTGGCCGATCAGCAGCATGGGTCAGCTGCCCTGGCAGGCGGGTTGGGCCAGCAGCCAGGCTTGGGCGGCGGCAAGGGTGGCCGGTCCGCTGGCGGTGGCCTCGTCCGGCTGCAACCTGGTACCGTCGCCCTGCCCGTTGCGGTCGGCCATCACGTTGTGGGTCAACAGCAGGGTGGTGCCGTCCACCAGCTTGACGGGCCGATTGCCAGTTGAGAAACCTGCGCTGGGTTGGCCGAAACTGCGGCTGCCCGCCTGCCCGCGGAATGCCAACGCGACGGCTTCACCCGAACTCGCGGTGCGCGCACCCATCAGCACCGCGACCGGTGCGCTACCCGCACGCAAGTGATAGGCGGCCTGTCGTGAGCGCAGCCCCTGCGTGCCGTCCTGCCTGACCTCTCCTTCTCCTTGCCGCCACCACTGCAGACCATCGGCACTGCGGAAGGCGCCGATCAGCGCCCCCTGTGGATCCGGCGTGCCGTGCAGCAAGGGCAAGAGCCCAAGCAGCATCGGCCACATGTTGCCGCCGCCATTACTGCTCACGTCGACCACCCAGGCACAGCGCGTGCCGTCATCCAGGTCTACGACGCGTTGCTGCAGGGCCAGCGCGTAGGCCTTGCGCGCCTCATAGCGTTCCTGTTCACTGCGCTGCAGATCCTCCACGAAGGGGCCGACCTTCAGCACGCCAATGCGGGCATCGACCTTCGGGGATTCTGCCAACGCAGCGCCCTGCCCAGCATTCACACGCTGGGCGCGACCGGAGCGATCGCGCTGCTGGCTGGGCGATATCCATCGGCCATGCTCACCACTGCTACGCGCGGCCGCCTCATCCAGCACGCGGCGCTGCTCTGCACGATCATCGCCTGCGGCGGCCAGCCGCGCGCGGGCATCACTCCAGTCGACGCGATCGCGGTACAGCGATTGGGTCTCCAGCAGATGCAGCATCTGTTCAAGTGCTTCGGCAGATGGCAGTTCCACGGCCGCAGCGGGTGCTGCCAATGCCGGGCCGCCAAAGGCCAGCAGCAATGCTGCGCCCAGGATCGCGCGTGCGGGAAGTCGAGAGTTCATTGACGCATCCTTGTCAGTGTCCAGCGCCGCAGCATAGCGGCGAACGGCATCAGTGCCCAGCGCACGCCGGCTGGGCCAGCAGCCATGCCTGTGCGGCAGCAAGGGTGGCTGCATCGCCGTCCGTTCGCTGGTCGGGCGATATCTTCAGCCCGTCGCCGCGGCCGGTGCGGTCCCGCATCACGCTGGTGGTCAGCAGCAGCGCGCTGCCATCAGCCAGCGGCCGCATCACGTTGGCGGTGGACAGCCCCGAGGTGGGCTGGCCGAAACTGCGCGTCTGCGGCCGACCGCGGAAGGAAAGTACAGTGGCCTCTCCGGAGCTGGCAGTGCGCGGCCCGGCCAGCACGGCGACGGGCGCGCCCGGATGTTTGAGCAGATAGCCGGGCCCACCAAGATCGATCCGCACGCGATCGCCAAGACGCACACTGGACGAGGTCAGCTGCCAGAGCGACGGACCCTCTGCGGCAGCGAAGGAACCCACGTTCTCGTCGGCGCTGGGCGTGACGCGCAACAGCGGGGCCACGCCCAGCAGCATCGGCCACATGTTGCCACCGGTGTTGCCGCGCAGATCGACAATCCAGCCGCAGCGGCTGCCGTTGTCCTGGTCATCGATGATCGCCTGCCAGCGCTTGGCACGCTCCTTCATCTGCTGGTGCGCCGTGAGGCCCTGCATGACACTGTAGCCCTCGATCTCCACCCGGCCGATGCGCGGGTCCAGTGCTTCGGCCGGGGCCGTCGTTTCTTTCTGGGCCACTGTCGCTGTGCCATTGGCGCGCGCCAGGCGTTCTGCCTTCGCCTGCAGCTGCTTTGCGCTGATCCAAGCCCCGTGCCCGCCGGAACTGCGGCCGATGGCCTGCCGGAGCACCGCGCGGGCCTCAGCCGGGTCGTTCTGCGCCGCCTTCAGGCGCGTGCGGATGGCCCGCCAATCCACGCGGTCGCGGTACAGCGATTCCTTCTCCAGCATGTCCAGCAACTGGGCCTGTGCCTGTGCTGTCGGCAGGTCGATGGCGTCTGGTGCCACGGCCTGTGCGGTGGTGCAGAACAGGGCGCCGAGTGCAGTGGCCATCACGCGGAGATCAATAGACATTCGACGTTCCTTCGTCGTGAGCAGGTACCGCAGCATACGCGCTTGCCGCCGCCGTTGTGTGTCGGCTTTGGCACTCCCCATGCGGGGCATGATTTACAACTTTGCTCATGTCGTTGCTCGAGTGAAAGCGCGAAGGTGGCTGCGCCAACGTACTTTGCGCTGGCCGGGATTGGCGTCCTGAATCAAATATCGAAGCGATCGATTTGCCGCATCAACGGCAATCGCGACAATGCACCGGCTTGCCCATGGCGGGCGGTGCGTGGGGATCCTCGTGATCCGTCGGCTTTTTTCGCTTTGATTTTGACCGGCACGCCAACCCGCACCGCCCGCCACCTTGCGCTTCGCAGGTGGCCTTGCCTCGTGAGGTTGCCGCCATGAACACGCCCTACCCCGCCTATCCACGCCTGCAGGCGCTGCTCGGCGCTGCACTGCCCGGCCTGCAGCTGTCCAACACCGCAGCCGAAGCGTTGGAGGATGCGCTCACCGAAGTCCACGAACAGGCGCCGCCCTCCGCATTCTTCGCGCGGTTGCACGGCGTCGCTCACAGCCACGGAGCCGACGGCCAGGCGTGGCGCGAGCGGCAACTCAGCGAGGCGCGCGGTCGGGAACTGGCCGAGGCGACGCGCTGTCTTGCCGCATTGTCCGCCTGCGGCGGTGTGTTGCTGGCCGCACAATCGGCGCGCGAGATGGAGGACGCGGCGGCACAGTGTCCGCCGCAGATGGAGGAAGGCCTGCTGCATGCAGTGGTGGTGTTGGCCGATCATGCCGGGGCGTTGGTCGCGCCCGAGCTGCTGCCGATACGAGCCAACGAATGCTGCTAGATGTTGCAATCCTGCTGGAGAAATCGACCCATGAGAAAGCCATCAGATCAAGCCATGGACGACAAGAGATATGAATTACTTCGGAGATTCGTGCAGGCGATATCAGATCGGGATAGCACCACACTGCAGGAAGACTTTGGCCTGACCTCAGTCATGATTCTGGAAATCTACGAACTTCTGCCGGTTTACTTCCTAGAAGGTGCCGCCATTTCCATCCCTCCACCTGCGCACGACGCAGCAGACGACTTGATACCGTTGATGACCACATATGACCGTGGAGATGGTGACAGTGCAGTTGAGTGCTATCTCCTCGAGGACGGCGAGCCCAGCGAAGCCGTTCTTCATGTCCATTTCGAGAAAGGTAATCTCATCTACGGATTCATCAATTCATAGCAATTCCCGATCGCCCAAAGCGAACGACATTTCAGGACGTGTCGACCAAGGTCGACACCCACCAGAACGAGTCATGACATCCGTACCGCGCGCTACCAGTCCGCGCGCAGGCCGATGTTGCCTTCGATGATGCGGCGCTTCTCGTTGCGGTCACCGCCCAGCTCGCGCGTGTAGTCGGCCACCGCGTACGCGCTGATGGTGCGATTGAAGCGCCCTACCACGCCGACACCGGCCTCCAGCGCGCGCGAGCGCTGCGAATTGACGATCACGTCGTCGTCGAAGCGGATGCGGTCTTCACCGGAGCGGCCATGCCAGTAATTGAGCTTGAAATACGGCTGCCAGCCGTTGTCGGCCAGCTGGTAATCGCCGGCCAGGCGCAGGCCGATGCGGCCAGTCCAGGCGTTGTCGTTGTCGAAACGCACGCTCGACACCTCATCGCGGCGGTCGTCCAGCGACGTGCGTTGCCAGATCACCTGTAGCTGCGGTTCCAGCCACCATGCGGACTGACCGAAGTGCAGCAGCGGTTTGCCGGCCTCCACCGACACGCTGGTGCCATCGCCGCTGATTCCGAAGCCGAGCCCACGCGAAGAACGCACGCGGCCGTCGTAGCGGCTCTGCATCGCTACGGCGTCGATATAGCCACCACTGCTGTCGGTGAGCGTCCAGTACAGGCCCACGTGCTTGTCGTCCAGGCGGTTCTGTCCCACCTGTACGTTCTCCCAGCCCAGTGCCAGGCCGGTGGTCTTGCCCTGCGCGCGGGTGCGGCCGACGAACACGCCGATCTGGTTGCGGTGGTTGTCGGAGGCAGCGGCCCATACGTCGAGACCGGCCTGCAGGCCCATCACATCGCCATCGAAGCCCGGCTGCGCATCACCCTTCCAATGGATCTCGCTGCTCTGACCCACCAAGCGGCCCCAGGCGGTGCGGAATGCGCCCTGGTTGTACAGCAGGCGCTGCTCGCCCTGCCGCTCGTGGAAGGTGCCGAGGCTGGCCAGCGAGGTCTCGCGCAGGAGCGGC
Organism: Stenotrophomonas geniculata; assembly: GCF_034508895.1. NCBI lineage: Bacteria > Pseudomonadati > Pseudomonadota > Gammaproteobacteria > Lysobacterales > Lysobacteraceae > Stenotrophomonas > Stenotrophomonas geniculata. Next base: position 2,596,310 of record NZ_CP140571.1, on the reverse strand, counting down.
GGCACCACGGCATAGGTGGCAGTCTCCACGCGGTACAGCGGCACCACTGCGCCCTCGGCGGGGCGTGCACCCGGCGTCGGCGGGGCACCGGTTCCGGGCAGCGCACCGCCGGCCACTGGCACGTCCGGCACGGCCGGATCGCTGGGTGGCGCCACTGGCGCGGGTTCCGGTGGCGGTGGTGGCGGCGCGGTCTCGCCCGCGGTCAGGTCCGGATCGGTGGCGCCTTCGGGCGGCGGCGGCGGTGCCGGGGTGATCGGCGGCGGTGGGGCCACTGGAGGCGTCAGCGGTGGCGGTGTCGCGCTGCCGCCACCGTTGGGTGCTGGCGTCGGCCCGGTCACCAGCGTCGAACGCAGGTACCAGTTCTCGGCGGTACCGGCACTGACACCGCCCTTGAACAGGTAGTACTCGTAGGCACCGGCCGCAACCGGTGCGAACAGCGAAAACGCACCCGGCGCGGTGCGGCCGCCATTCAAGGCCTGCACCACCAGGATGCCATCGGCCAGCGTGGCGGCGCCGCTGCCGCCGGCATTGAGCACGCCGATGCCGGTGGTCCCGGTGGCAGTACCGCCGTCGATCACCAGACGGTCGCTGGTGGAGTTGTCCGCGCCCAGCACGGTACGCAGGTACAGGCCACCACCGTCTCCGCGGTAGTTGCCACGCACGGTGAACACGTCGCCAGCGCCGGTACCTGTCAGGTCGATGCGCCCGGCATTGACCATCTCCACCAGTGCACCACTGTTGAATGGGCGGATGGCATGCCCCCCACTGCCCGCGTAGACGGTACTGGTGTCATCCACCATGAGCGTACCCGTGCCGGTTGCGCTGTCACCCAGCACCAGGTCGCCATCGAAGCTCAGCTCGGTGCTGTTGGCCAGGCTGATCGCTTCCCAGTTCTGGAAGCGGCCCACGCCCGCAGTCTTGACGTTGCTCAGGTTGAGCTGGTCGATGCCACTGCCACCGTCGAACAGCGGCACCGCACCGAGGTTGCCCTGGTTGAGGTTGCTGAGGTTGGCCACGTCGTTGTCCGGGCCCATGTCGATCGCGCCGTAGACGATGCCACCGCCATTCCAGTTGAAGGTGTCATTGCCGGTACTGAGCAGCACCTGCCCGCGCACGGTGCCGTCGGTGATGGTCACGCTGTCGTTGCCGCCGCTGACGCTGATGTTGCCGCCGATGTAGGCGGTACCCGAAATGATGATGGTATCGGTGTCGAAACCGGTCACCACATTGCCATCCACGGTGCCGCCGGACTGGTCCCACAGGTTCTTGTCCAGCTTCATGTTGACGCGGCCGATGCGGCCACCGGTCATCCAGGCCTGGTCGCCATCCTCGAACGCGCCGATGATGCGGCCACCGCTCATGCGGAAGGTATCGATGTTGTCGCCCTGCTGCAGCGCGCCGACCGTGCCGCCACTCATGACGAAATCATCGCGGCCGCTGCCCTGCGCTACCAGGCCGGTGACGGTGCCGCCGGTGACGGTCATCTGGTCATCGCCACTGCCCTGGTCGACGCTGTCGATCGTGCCATTGCTCAGCAGCAGCACGTCGTTGCCATCCCCTTGCAGGACACCGCCGCTGATGCTGCCGGCCTGCATTTCCAGGCGGTCGTTGCCTGCATCGAACTGTACGCCGGTACGCCCGCTGATCGTTCCGCGGTTGACCAGCACGCTGTCGCCCGCACCGACGAACTGCAGCGCGGTGTTGTTGCCGGTGCTGATGCTGCCCGCATTTTCGACGCGGCTGCCGCCACCGAGCTGGACCGCCACACCCCCCACCGAACTGATCGTGCCCAGGTTGGACAACAAGTGCCCACCAGCACCAACAAGCGAAATCGCGCTGCTGCCACCGCTCTGCTGCAGTTGTGCCGTGTTGGCCACATTGACGGTGATGCCGGCCGCGCCATTGGCGGTGATGGGAACGGCCTGCGGGTTCGGCGCGTTGGCATCGCAGGTGACCGTCTGGCCGGCGACGGGGGCGGTGCTGTCACAGCCGGCCCAGGCAACGCTGGCGGTCAACAGCATGACGGAAGGAACAGCCAGGGCGTGCAGTACGGAAACGGAGAGGCGGCGCATACGCAGTGCGCGCGGGACAGCAAGGGACATACAGCACTCCTGGAAAGGGATCAGGAACTGCGGACATGCGGTACTGCGAGCGCAGTCTGCGCCATGGTGAACGGTTTCGACAGGTGAATTTGCGTGCCGATCATCACAGCTCAGATGCGAACTTGATCGGGCATCACCCCACCTCTACGTGGCTGAAATCGTTCATCTTTGCGGCGGTCACAGGCCACGCTGAGAGCATCCACCCATGGCGTGGATCTACTGCCCCACCTGGTAGATCCACGCCATGCATGGATTGAGCCGCCGATACACCCGGTAGATCCACGCCATGCGTGGATGAGGTGCCCTCCAGGGAAAGGTCAGATCTTCAGATAGATCTTCCGCCGGTCCAGCCACCATGCCACGCCCCACCACAGCGCGACAAACACCAGCGCCTGCAGCATGGACGCCAGCTCCAGCGCCTGCGGCATTGCGGTGGCCAGCTGCTGCCAGACCCACCCCCAAACCCCGGTAGCCATCAGCACCACCGACATCACCGATGCGCCCAGATACGCCGTGATCGCATTGACGCCGAAGCGCCGGCCCAGCGCCGGCCAGCCCTTCTGGTCGATAAACAGGTGGCCCAGCCACAGCGCCAGCGCCGCCAGGCCACCGGTCCACAGCACGTAGCTGGGCGTCCACAGCTGTTTGTTCAACGGCAGCACTACCGCCAGCAGCAGGCCCAATACCGCAGTCGCCACACCCAGCCCGGCCAGCGCCGCGGCACGTCCGCTGCGCAGCAGGCCTCCGGCCAACAGCCCGAGCACGGTACTGGCCAGCGCGCCCAGCGTGCTCAGCAATCCTTCCGGGTCATGGCCCAGCCCGGCATCGGCGTGCCATTGATAGATCCACGGCGCGAACAACGCGGTATCCAGGCGGCTGGCCGGGTTGGTCCATGGCGCCAGGTCACCGATGCCCAGCAGCAACACGGTGTACCCCACCAGCAGCGCGACCAGAGCGCCCACCTGCACGCGCGGCCGCGCGTAGACCGCCAGCACGCCCACCAACGCCGCACACACCGCGATGCGTTGCAGCACGCCCCAGATGCGGAAGTGATGGGTATCCAACGCCCACCAGATCAGCAGGTGCAGCAGCGCACCTGCCAGCAGGATGCGCAGCGCGCGCTCCAGCACGCCGCGCGCCAGTGCAGGTCGTGCCGACACGTCCAGCGCGCGCGGCGCTACGCTGAACGCCATCGACACGCCCACCAGGAACAGGAAGAACGGGAACACCAGATCGGTGGGCGTGCAGCCATGCCATTCCGAATGGCGCAGAGGTGCGAACACCGCACTCCAGTCGCCCGGGTTGTTGACCAGCAGCATCGCCGCCACGGTCATGCCACGCAGGGCGTCGATCGAGCCCAGCCGGCGTGGCGGCGTCGCGTTCATCAGGCGGCCTCGTACTGTCCGGCAATCCAGGTGCCACGCACCTGCAGGGCATCATCCAGCAGCACCAGGTCGGCCTGGTAGCCCTCGGCGATGTGCCCCAGGCGGTCGTCGACGTTGAGGAACTGTGCCGGATAAGTCGAGGCCATGCGCGCGGCTTCGGCCAACGGCTGGCCGAGCAGCTGCACGGTGTTGCGCACGGCGGTGGCCATGTCCAGCGCCGAGCCGGCCAGCGAACCGGCGGCATTGCGCACCACGCCGTCGAGGGCGGTGATGGTTTCGCCATACAGCACGTAACTGGGATCGTCGGCGCCAACCGGCGGCATCGCATCGGTCACCAGCAGCAGGCGGCCGCGCGGCTTGGCCGCCAGCGCCACGCGCAGGCTGGCCGGATGCACATGCACGCCATCGACAATGATGCCGATCCAGCTGTCGCGGTCTTCCAGCGCAGCGCCCACCGCACCGGGCTCGCGGCCCTGCAGCGGCGACATCGCGTTGTACAGATGGGTGAAGCCACGCACCCCAGCATCCAGTCCGGCACGAATCTCTTCGTACGTGCCAGCAGTGTGGCCAGCAGCAACGATCACGCCACGTTCGACCAGCGCACGGATGGTCTCCAGCGGCACGCGTTCCGGCGCCAGTGTCAGCAGGGTCACGCCGTTGTCCAGCGAGGCGGCCAGCGCGATCTCTTCTTCGTCCGGCACGCGGAACTTGCTGGCATCGTGGGTGCCCTTGCGCGCCGGCGCGATGTACGGGCCTTCCAGGTGGATGCCGATCACGCCGGGCACGCCCTGAGCGATTGCTTCGCGCATCGCAGCGATTGCTTCGCGCATCACGTCCACATCGTCGCTGATCAGCGTCGGCAGCATCGCGGTGGTGCCGAAGCGCCGGTGCGCCCGCGCGATGGTGCGCAGCGAGGCGACATCGGGCGTGTTGTTGAACAGCGCGCCGCCGCCGCCATTGACCTGCACATCGATGAAGCCGGGCAGCAGCCAGCCGCCGTCCAGATCGATCTGCTCGGCCGCCTGGGCCAGCTGTGGTGCAGCGTCAGGCAGCAGCGCGCTGATGCGGCCGTCCTCGATCACCACGGCCAGATCGTCGCGGAACTCCTCGCCTGCCAGGATGCGGGCGTTGCGCAGGACCGTGGCCATCACACCGTCTCCGTAACCTTGTTCAGATGCGGCGGCAGATCCGGGTTGAAACCACGGCGCAGCGCCAGCGCGTTGATCGCGCGATAGAAGCTCTGCACGGTCAGCAGCGGGGCACACAGCGGATGCGGTGCGGCCGCCACCGGCAGGTTGCCACCGGCACCGGCCATCCACACCTGTGCACCGCGCGCGGTGAATTCTTCGACGACAGCACGGGTACCGGCGCCGGTCTCGTCGGGTTGGGCAAAGGCCAGCACCGGGAAACCACGGTCAACCAGCGCCATCGGGCCATGCTTCACTTCAGCCGAGCTGTAGGCTTCGGCATGCAGGCTGCAGGTTTCCTTGAACTTCAGTGCAGCCTCCTGGGCCGCGCCCAGGCCCAGGCCACGGCCGAGCACGAACAGGTTGGTCGCCTCGACCAGGCCTTCGGTCACCGCACTCCAGTCGCACTGCCAGGCCTCGCGCATCGCGTCCGGCAGCAGGTCCAGTGCGGCGCGAAGGCTGCTGTCCTGCTTCCAGTACGCAGCCAGCTGCAGCAGTGCGGCCAGCGACGCCAGGTAGCTCTTGGTCGCCGCCACGCTCTTTTCGGCACCGGCATGCAGCGGAATGACCGTATCGGCCAGCAGCGCCAGCGGCGAATCCTCGACGTTGACCAGCGCGATCACGCGCGCACCGGCGGCCTTGGCGGCCTCGGCGTTGCGCAGCAGGTCCGGGCTCTTGCCCGACTGCGAGATGACGATGAACAGTGCGCCGCGCAGCTGCAGGGGTGCGGCATAGACCGACCCCACCGACGGCGAGGCCGATGCGACCACCAGGCCCAGCTGGGTTTCCAGCAGGTACTTGCCATAGGTGGCGGCATGATCGGAACTGCCGCGTGCGCAGGTGACCACGAACGGGGGCGGCGCAGCACGCAGGCTGGCGGCCAGGGATTCCAGGGTGGCGTGGTTGCGCGAGAACTGGCGGGCAACCACGTCAGCCGCTTCAGCGGCCTCGGCGAACATCAGGGTGGACGTGGGGTCTGACAGCGACATGGCAGGCTCAGGCAGGATCGGAAGGAAGGGGGCGTGCGCCGGCCGGGCGCATCGGCGCGGTCGAACCGCGCACCACCAGCTGCGGCACGAAGCCCTGGTTGTGCAGCGGTGCCGGCGCATCGTCGTAGGCGTCGCTGCGCAGCTGCGCGATCAGCAGGCGCGCGGCATGGCGGGCGATGTCCTCGGTGGCCTGCTTGGCGGTGGTCAGCGGCGGCCACGACTGGCGCGAGAACGGGCTGTCCTCGAAGCCGGCAATGGACAGGTCGTAGGGCACGTTCATGCCGGCCGACTTGGCGGCGGCCAGCACGCCGGCAGCGATTTCGTCGTTGGAACCGAAGATGGCGGTGGGCGGCTCGCGCAGCGCCAGCAGGCGGCGCGCGCCGCGGAAACCATCGTCGAAGGTGTAGTCGCCCTGCACCACCAGATGCTTGTCCACGGTCATGCCGTAGTCCTTCAGCGCGGCTTCGTAACCGGCATAGCGTTCGCCCGAGGAGCGGTGCGAGATGCCGCCCCAGAGGAAGCCGATGCGCTGGTGGCCCAGCTGGATCAGGTGCTCGGTGATTTCGTAGGCCGCCTCGCGGTCGTCGACGAACACGCAGGCACCGTCGGCGGGGTCTTCGGTGGCGGCGATGATCCGCACCAGCTTGATGCCGCGCGCAGTCAGCGCCTGGATCAGGTCGCGGCGCTCGGACATCGGCGCGGTCAGCACCAGCCCGGCCAGCCGCGAACGCTGCACCCAGTCGGCCAGCTCATCGGCCAATAGCGGCGAGCTGGAATCGCAGGGGTGGATCTGGAGGCCGAAACCGGTCTCGCGGCAGGCGGCCAGCACGCCGTTCTGCACGCCGATGATGTGGTACGGGTTCGGGTTGTCGTAGACCAGCCCGATCACGAAGGTGGTGCCGCTGCGCAGGTTGCGCGCCGACGGATCGGGCTCGTAATCGAGTTCAGCAATGGCACGCAGCACCCGCGCACGGGTGGCCTGCATCACCGAAGGCTCGTTGTTGATCACCCGCGAGACCGTTTTCAGCGAGACCTTGGCCTTCTCCGCAACGTCCTTGATGGTCGCTCTGCGCATGGGTTTTCCCTGGGGTTGGCTGCCGTCCATCATCGCCGATCAGGCCTTGTCCTGCGGCAGGCCGGCACGATGGCCGATCACCGAGTAGAACAGGATGTACAGGTAGCACGGCACCATCAGCAGCACGAACACCAGCTGGAAGTCGATGTGCTGCTTGAGCACGGCGAACAGCTGCGGAATGATCGCGCCGCCGGCGATGCCCATCACCAGCAGGGCCGAGCCGGTCTCGGTGAAGCGGCCCAGGCCGCGGATCGCCAGCGGGAAGATGGCCGGCCACATCATGGCGTTGGCAAAGCCCAGCAGCGCCACGAAGGCCACCGAGACGTAGCCGTGCGTAGCCCAGGCGCCCAGGCAGAACACCACGCCCATCACTGCCGAAATGGTCAGGTAGCGCGACTGCGAGACCAGGCCAGGGATCGCCAGCAGGCCGACCACGTAGCCGGCCAACATCGCACCCAGCGTCAGCGAGGTGAACATCTTGGTCTGGTCCAGCGGCAAGCCGAAACCGTGGCCGTAGGTGCCGATCGCATCACCGGCCATGACTTCCACGCCTACGTACACGAACAGGCACAGCACGCCCAGCCACAGATGCGGGAACTGGAAGATGCTGCGGCGCTCGGCCGTTCCCGGTGCCCCTGACGGCGTTGCATTGGCTACGGAGGACTTGATCTCCGGCAGCGGCGAGAACAGCACGGCCACCGCCAGCACCACCAGCAGCGCGGCCATCGCCAGGTACGGCGCATGGATCTTGGCGGCGAATTCGTTGAGCAGCGCGACCTTGGTGACCGCGTCGGCGGCCTGCACCTGCTTGTCCAGGTCGCCGATGCCATGCAGCACCAGGGTGCCGATCAGCACCGGTGCGAGCATGCCGGCGATCTTGTTGCAGATGCCCATCAGCGCGATGCGGCGTGCCGCAGTTTCAATCGGGCCGAGGATGGAGATGTAGGGGTTGATCGCGGTCTGCAGCAGCGCCAGGCCGCTGCCGATCACGAACAGGCCGCCGAGCGCGCCCGGGTACCAGCGCTGGGTGGCGAATTCACCGAAGAGTGCCGCGCCGCCGGCCATCACCAGCAGGCTCAGGCTGAGGCCCTTCTTCATGCCGGTGCGGCGCAGGATCCAGGACGCTGGCAGGGCCAGGAAGAAATAGGACAGGTAGAACACCATCAGCACCAGGAAGGCGCCGACCTCGCTGAGTTCGAAGGCCAACTTGACGAAGGTGATCAGCGGGCCGTTGAGCCAGGTAAAGAAGCCGATCAGGAAGAACAACACGCCAACGATGGCGATGGAGGTGGCCACGTTCGGGCGCGCGCTTGCAGCGGGGACGGCGGACATCAGGAGGGCTCCTGCGGCGACGGCCGCAGAACGCGGCGTCGGAGAGTGGCTGGGAACAACGTTGTCACATTCTTTCGATGGACAGCTGCGGTTTGTCAACTTCCACACGCAGCCCTGTGAACCTCGTGCTGCACTGCGCAACCTGATCGCAACGCATCGTGCTGAATGCGCCGGAGACCTTGGCCCATGTGCGGCAACGGTTCCAACGTGAAACCCGCACTCACGCCATGTAAACGTTTACTGCATGTCGCATTCGTTGCGATGCAGCAACGAAAGTGTCACGAACTCGTTGACATCGTTGTCAGCGGGGTTACAGACTCCGCCCCAATCGCCGCCCCCGATCCCGGGGCCGGCCCCACCTGCAGCAGGAGCCCGCGTGACCGCCAGCCACCCCGCCCCGGCCCATGTCCTGTCCCGAGTCGCGCCCTCGTTCCTGGCCGCCGACGTCGGTGGCACCCATGTGCGCGTGGCCCGGGTCCAGGCCAGCGGTGACGCCGCCCACCCGGTGCAGGTGTTGGAGTACCGCAAGTACCGCAATGCCGACCATGCCGGCCTCAGCGCGATCCTGTCCGACTTCCTCGGCGAAGGCCCGCGGCCCACGCACTGCGTGGTCGCCAGCGCCGGCTATGCCCGCGAGGACGGCACGGTGATCACCGCCAACCTGCCGTGGCCGCTGTCGGCGCGCCAGGTGGAGGCCGACGTCGGCCTGCAGCGCGTCTACATCGTCAACGACTTCGAAGCGGTGGCCTATGCCGCCGCGCAGGTGGACGCCAGCGGCGTGCTGCACCTGTGCGGGCCGGACACCGCCACGCGCGGTCCGACCCTGGTGGTCGGCCCCGGTACCGGCCTCGGTGCAGCACTGTGGATTCCCACCGCGCACGGCCCGGTGGTGCTTCCCACCGAAGCCGGCCAGCCGACCCTGGCCGCCAGCACCGAACTGGAAATGGCCATCGTCCGCCACATGCAGCGCGACCGCGCCCATGTATCGATCGAACATGCGATCTCCGGCCCGGGCCTGATGAACCTGTACCGCGCGGTGTGTGCGCTGCAGGGGCAGGCACCGACGCTGGCCAGCCCCGATGCGGTCACCGCCGCCGCCATGGCCGATACCGATGCACGCGCGCGCCAGGCGCTGGATGTGTTCTGCGGCCTGCTCGGCAGCACCATCGGCGACATGGCCCTGTTCTACGGCGCCCACGGTGGCGTCTACCTGGCCGGCGGCATCCTGCCGCAGATCCGCGAATACCTGCACGCCAGCACCTTCGTCGAACGCTACCTGCAGAAGGGGCCGATGGGCGAAGCACTGGCACGCATCCCGGTGAAGGTCGTCGAACACGGCCAGCTGGGCGTGGTCGGCGCTGCAAGCTGGTACCTGCAGCAGCAGTCGGCCGCCTGACACCGCAACAGGCTTCAACGCAATCGCAGCACGCAGTACGTGGCACGCCAACGCACGGGACTTCGCCGCCGCCCCGCGCATGTCATCGCAACCGTAACCGAACACCGCCGCCGGCATCCAATCGAGTGATGAGGAGAGACATCATGAACACCCGCAAGACCCTGCTTTCGGCCGCCATCGTCAGCTGCATCGCCTTCAGTGCGCACGCGCAGCAGGCCGCCCAGACCGCCACCGACCTGGATACCGTGCAGGTCACCGGCATCCGTGGTTCGATGGAAAAGTCGCTGGATACCAAGCGCGAAGCCAATGCCCGCGTGGAAGTGGTCACCGCCGAAGACGTGGGCAAGCTGCCCGCGCACAACGTCGCCGATACGCTGCAGCGCCTGCCGGGCGTGAACATCAGCTCGTCCAGCGCCGACGAAGGCGGCTTCGACGAAGCCGACCGTGTCAGCCTGCGCGGTACCAGCCCGAGCCTGACCCAGACCCTGATCAACGGCCACACCGTCGGCACCGCCGACTGGTTCGTGCTCAGCCAGGGCAACAACGTCGGCCGCAGCGTCAGCTACTCGTTGCTGCCGTCGGAACTGGTGCGCTCGGTGGAAGTGAACAAGTCCTCGCAGGCCAAGCTGCAGGACGGCGGCACCACCGGTACCGTCAACATCCTCACCCGCAAGCCGCTGGAATTCTCCAAGCAGCTCACTGCGGAAGGCTCCATCGGCATGGTGCGTTCGGACCAGGCCAAGTCCAACGACCCGCAGCTGTCGGCACTGTTCAACTACAAGAACGACGAAGGCAACTTCGGCGTGATGGTGCAGGCCTTCAGCCAGAAGCGCGAGCTGCGCCGCGAAGCGCAGGAAATCCCGGGCGGCTTCTTCCAGATCGATCCGAATGGCACCGTGGCCAAGTCCAACCCGGACCTGGCCGGCGTGTACGCGCCGGGCCTGCTCGGCTCGACCCTGTTTGAACAGACCCGCGAGCGCAAGGGCGGCCTGGTGTCGCTGCAGTTCAAGCCGATGGACAACCTGACCCTCGGCCTGGAAGGCTTCAGCTCGGAACTGAAGGCGAACAACTACAACCGCAACTTCATGCTGTGGGGCGGCCGCATCCTCAACGACCGTACCGTTGAAGATGCCAATGGCAACAAGATCCTGATTCCGGGCCAGGCCCCGAATCCGGGTTACGTCGTCAAGGATGGCGTGCTGTCCAACGCCACCTTCGCCGGCCAGGCCGACCGCGACTACGCGGTGTACGACATGATCTACCGCGAGTCGAAGGCCAAGACCAACTACATCACCTTCGATGCCGACTGGCAGATCAGCGACAACCTGGGCATGAAGTTCCAGGCTGGCAGCACCAAGGGCACCGGCGAAACGCCGCGCCAGTACATCGCCGAAGTCAACCTGGCCCGTGGTGGCGGCGCCACCTGGGCAACCCACGGCAACGGCTCGCCGATCGACTGGAACGTCGGTGGCAACATCGGCCCGAGCGGCGTGACCGACTTCGGCACCTGGGGCAACCAGCAGGTCACCGCGATCGACAAGGAAAAGTGGGCCACGCTCGATTTCAACCAGTACTTCGCCGACGCTGGCGTACTGAACTCGATCGATTTCGGCGCCCGCTTCGGCGACCACAAGCGCGAGGCCAAGTCGCCGGAAGGCGCAACCCCGGGCGCGATCTGGAATGCGCTGAAGAACGGCGCTACCGCCAACTTCCCCGGCGGCTTTGCCAACGGCATCGGTGGCAGCTTCCCGCGTGACCTGTGGTACTTCACCCCGGGTGCGCTGAAGGAAGCGGTGACCAACAACTCCACTTGGCTGTCCGGCAATGACGGCCCGACCGGCCGCCACAACTACGGCGCCGAGTGGAAGGTGTCCGAGAAGAACTTCGCCGCGTACGTACAGGGCAACTTCAGCGGCGACCGCTGGAGCGGCAACGTCGGCCTGCGCTACGTCAACATCAAGCAGGATATCGATACCTACGCCGCCGCCACCGGCTCGACCGTGCCGGACGTGAGCAGCCTGTTCGGCGCGTGGACCCGCGAAGCTTTCGAGAACAAGCACAACCGCGTGCTGCCGAGCGCCAACTTCAAGTACGACCTGCGCGACGACCTGGTGCTGCGCGTGGCCGCCTCGCAGACCCAGACCCTGCCGGACTTCTCGGCACTGGGTGCCTCGTCCTACGGTTCGGACCTGAACCGGACTGGCGGTGGCGGCAATCCGAAGCTGAAGCCGGTGGTGTCGACCAACTTCGATGCCAACCTGGAGTGGTACTTCATGCCGCGCGGCATGTTGTCGATCGGTGCCTACTCGATGCGCCTGAAGGACTACGTGGCCTTCAGCACCGAAAAGGAGATGCTGTTCAGCGAGCTGACCAACCGTCTCGAGGAATACAACATCTCCCGCCCGCGCAATGCCGACGGCAAGGTCCGCGGTATCGAAGTGGCCTATGAGCAGCCGATCGGCGAGTACTTCGGTGTCAATGCCAACTACACCTACGCCGATGGCAGCACCGACCACACCTGGGCCGACGGCAGCGACAACCTGCTGGGCACTTCGAAGAACACCTACAACGTCGGTGCCTACTTCGAGAACGATACCTTCGGTGCACGCGTCAGCTACACCCGCCGTTCGTCGTTCCTGATCGGCCTGTCCGGCGCCAACCCGTACTACCAGGATGACTTCGGCACCCTGTCGGCGTCGCTGAGCTACAAGGCCACCGACTGGCTGAGCATCAGCTTCGATGCGCTCAACCTCAACAACCCGACCTACAAGTACTACCAGACCGCGGCGATCCCGACCTCGTTCTACAGCAACGGTCGCCAGTACTACCTCAACTTCCGCTTCAAGTACTGATCCAGCGGCAGCAACATCGCCGAGTCGTGCACGCACGCCGGGCCTGGGTCATTCCGGGCCCGGCGTTTTTCATGTATAGCGTTCATCGCACCGTTCCAAGGAGTCGTACCGATGGTCAAGCCTTCCCGCGCCCGGATGCGCAGCGCAGTGCTGCTGGGCAGCCTGCTCGCCCTGTTGCCGGCGCTGCCGGCACTTGCCGCCGACCCCACGCCTGCCGCTGAAGCACCCGGCCCGCAGCTGCGCGCCGGCAGCCTGATGCTGATTCCCGCCCCGGCCACCGTGCAGCGCGGCCAGGGCAGCGGCATCACCGTGCGCGCCGATACCGTGCTGCAGGCCGAAGGCGAAGCCGCGCAGCGCGTCGCCAACCAGTTCGCCGACCTGCTGGCCCGCAGCGGTGGCCCGCGCCTGGCACTGGCCAAGGGCAAAGCCAGCGCCAAGGCCGGCAGCATCCGCTTCCAGATCGTGCCCACCTTCCGCGACAGCGGCGAGGGCTACACGCTGGAAAGCACCGCACAGGGCGTGCTGGTGCAGGCTGGCAACGAAACCGGCCTGTTCTACGGCGCGACCACCCTCGCCCAGCTCGCCACCGGCGGCAGCAACCGCGTGCTGCCCGCAGTGCAGATCCAGGACGCGCCGCGCTTCAGCTGGCGCGGCTTCATGCTCGACTCCGCCCGTCACTTCCAGAGCCTGGACGAGATCAAGCACGTGCTCGACGCGATGGCCGCGCACAAGCTCAACACCTTCCACTGGCACCTGACCGACGACCAGGGCTGGCGCATGGAGATCAAGCGCTACCCGAAGCTGACCGACGTGGGCAGCTGCCGCCTGCCGGCCGGTGACGGCGGCATCGATCCGGTCAGCGGCCAGGAGCATCCGTACTGCGGCTTCTACACCCAGGAGCAGATCCGCGAAGTGATCGCCTATGCCGCGAAGCTGCATATCCAGGTGATTCCGGAAATCGATGTACCGGGCCACGCGACTGCTGCGATTGCCGCGTATCCGGAGCTGGGCACCATCGATACGCCGCTGAAGCCGATCAGCGAATGGGGCGTGTTCCCGAACCTGTTCAACGTGGAGGACAGCACCGTCACCTTCCTCGAGAACGTGCTGGAAGAAGTGATCGCGCTGTTCCCGGCCAGGTACGTGCACGTCGGTGGCGACGAGGCGGTGAAGGACCAGTGGGAAGCATCCAAGCGGGTGCAGCAGCGCATGCGTGCGCTGGGCATCAAGAATGAAATGGCCATGCAGAGCCACATCATCAAGCGCCTGGAAACCTTCCTGGAGGAACACGACCGGCGCCTGATCGGCTGGGACGAAATCCTCGAAGGCGGATTGCCGCCGCAGGCCACAGTGATGTCGTGGCAGGGCACCGAAGGCGGCCTGGCTGCGGCCAGCGCCGGCCATGACGTGATCATGTCGCCGGTCGGCTACCTGTACCTGGATTACCTGCAGACGGCCTCGCCAAATGAACCGCCGGGCCGTCCGACCCAGGTCAACCTCGGCAAGCTCTACAACTTCGAGCCGGTGCCGGCCGAGCTGGCCGCCGACAAGCGTGGGCACATCCTGGGCCTGCAGGCCAACATGTTCACCGAGCACACGCGCAGCTATGCACGCCTGCAGCACAACCTGTTCCCGCGCCTGGCCGCGGTGGCCGAGACCGGCTGGAGCACGCCGGAGCATCGCGACTTCCGCGATTTCCTCGCGCGCCTGCCCTCCCAACTGCAGCGCTACCGTGCCTGGGGCCTGGCCTATGCGCAGACCCCGTTCGAAGTGGGCGTGGACTACACCGACAACCGCGCGGCCGGCACAGTGACCGTGTCGCTGGCCAATCCGCTGGGTTATGAAGTGCGCTACAGCACCGATGGCCAACCGGTGACCGCGCAGTCGCCGCTGTACCAGCGGCCGCTGACCGGGAAACTGCCGACCACCGTGCAGGCGGCGGCGTTCTACCAGGGGCAGATGCTGGCCGCGAAGCCGACCATCGCCGCATTCACCGTGCAGTCGCTGCTCAGCCGCCGCAGCGATGAGCTGCTCAGCTGCGTGGGCACGAAGGGCCTGGTATTGCGCCTGGAAGACGATGGCCCGCGTGAGGGAACGCGTGCGGTGTTCAACGTGGACATCTTCCAGCCGTGCTGGCGCTGGCCGCAGGCGCAGCTGGACGGCATCGGCAACGTGGAAGTGCGTGCGGGGCGTATTCCGTACTACTTCCAGCTGGCCCACGACGAGCCGAAGCGCCGCTTCGAAAAGGCCCGGAGCGCACACGGTGAAATGCTGATCCGCCGCGGTGATTGCACGGGCAAGGTGCTGGCTCAGGTGCCGCTGCCGGCGCAGACCGATGCCGACGGCTTCGTGACCCTGCGCGCGGCGCTGCCGAAGGGCACCGCTGGCAACGGCGATCTGTGCATCAACTTCACCGGCGACACGCGCCCGGCGATGTGGGTGCTGGATGAGGTCACGCTCAGGTAGGTGCCAACCTTGGTTGCGCTTTGCGGCCGGATCCACGCATCGCGTGGATCTACTGTAGAGCCGGGCCCATGCTCGGCTGCTTTTCAACCGGAAAGCCGAGCATGGGCTCGGCTCTACAGGAACCTCACCCGCGCCAGCGCAGCAGCAGGTCGCGCAGCGGGGTCAGTGCGGTGGCCATGCCGGCGAGCACACCGATCGTGTTGGCGATGGCATCCATCGGGTCGGCCATGCGGTTGCTGGTCAGCGCGCCCTGCGCGAACTCGATGCCGATGCCCATCAGCACCAGGCCCACGCCCACCCACAGCAGCGGGCGGCCCCGACGGAACAGCTGCACCGCGCTGCCTGCCAGGATGAAATAGGCGAGGAAGTGTTCGCCCTTGTCGCTGTTTTCCGGCAACGGAATCGGCGGTGGCGGGATCAGGCAGACCACAATCACCAGCAGCACGGCCAAACCCCACAGCACGGCCCACAACCGCGGCCGCCGCAGTGGCTTGATCACCGGCAACACCTCGCTCACAGGCGCCAGCTCAGGTCACCCAGTTCGAAGGCCGGTTCGAAATCGACGCCACGCTGCAGGCCGATGGCCTGGAAGCGCTCGCCCATCTCGGTCGGCAGGGTCAGCTTCTTCACCTGGTCGCGCAACTGGATGCGGCCGACCTCGTCGGTGCGTTCCTCGGCCAGCAGCAGCACCTGGTCCAGGCCATTACCGAGCAGGAAGCTGGCCTGGCTGCAGTAGCCGGCCAGCTCGAAACCGCCGTGCATGCCGGCCTCGGCCATCGCGGTGAAATCCACCGACGCCGTAATGTCCTGCAGGCCCGGCCAGCGGTGCACGTCGTTGTGCACGTGGTGGCGGTAGAACGCGCGCACGGTGCCATCGTCGCGGTCGGGCTGGTAGAACTCGCCGCGGTTGTAACCGTAGTCGACGAACAGCATCGCGCCACGCTGCAGGCCGCCGGCCACCGCCTGCAGCCAGTACGGCAGCTGCGGCAGCACCTCGGAGCGGTAGCCTTCGGCGAAGGGCTTTTCCAGGTAGCGCTCGATGTGGCGCACCGCACCGTTGAGCAGAATATCGGCCGGCTGCGCACCACGGATGAAGTTGCCTTCGGCATCCAGCTCGACGGTTTCCTCATAGACCTCGCCATCGCGGATCAGGAAGCGCGGCGTCGGCAGCGCGTCGATCACCTCGTTGGCGAACACCACGCCTTCCCAGTCCTCTTCGAACGGGCGGTCGACCCAGTCCACGCGCGCGGCCAGCTCGGCCGGCAGGTTCTGCTGCAGGCGCTGCTGCTGTCGCTCGCGCAGGTCGGCGCTGGGTTCGAGGATGGCATAGCGCGACGGCAGCGCGTCCAGTTCGGCCAGGCGCAGCAGCACGGCCTCGGCAAAGGCGCCGGTACCGCCGCCCAGTTCCAGCATCCGCGCCTGTGCACCCAGCTGCGCGAACACCGGCGCCAGCGCATTGGCCACGCTGCCGGCGAACAGGCTGCCAAGCTCGGGCGCGGTGGTGAAGTCACCACTGCCACCGAACTTGCTGGCGCCGGCACTGTAGTAACCCCAGCCAGGGGTATACAGGCACAGTTCCATGAAGCGCGAGAAGGGCATCGCCCCGCCCTGGGCAAGGATCTCGGCGCGCAGGGCGGCGGCCAGCTGGTCGCTGTGGGCCAGGGCATCGGCTTCGGGCAGGGGGAAGGTGGGCTGCATGGCGTCTTCGAATGCGGTGACAATGGTGCACAGGATAGCCGAGCCTTGGAGGACCCTCGATGAGCGACACCCACCCCGTGGTCCTGATCACCGGCAGCGCGCGCCGGATCGGTGCGGCCATCGCCCGCCAGTTCCACGCCTGTGGCTGGTCGGTGGTGCTGCACGCCAACACCTCCAGCGCCGAGCTGCAGCAGGCCGCGTTCGATTTCGACAACGTGCGCCCAGGCAGCGTGCTGGCCCTGCAGGCCGACCTGCGTGACGCCGACGCCCTGCCCGACCTGGTGGAACAGGCCGTCACCCACTTCGGCCGCCTGGACGCGCTGGTCAACAATGCCTCCAACTTCTTCCCCACCCCGCTCGGTCAGGTCACCGCCGAGGCAATGGACGAGCTGTATGCGGTCAACGCGCGCGCGCCGCTGCTGCTGTCACAGGCGGCGGCGCCCTACCTGCGCCGCCAGCAGGGCTGCATCGTCAACCTGACCGACCTGCACGGCACCGACCCGATGCGGGACCACATCGCCTACACGATGGCCAAGGCCGCGCTGGAGATGGCCACCCGCTCGCTGGCGCTGGAGCTGGCGCCGAAGGTGCGGGTCAATGCGGTGGCGCCCGGCGCGATCCTGTGGCCGGAACAGGGCAAGGACGATTTCGCCCGCGAGGCGCTGCTGGCGCGCACGCCGCTGGCGCGGATCGGCACGGTCGAGGAGATTGCCGAAGCGGTGTACTGGCTGGTGGCCGAAGCCAGCTTCGTCACCGGCCACACCCTGCGCGTGGATGGCGGGCGCACGGTCAGTTGAAGCGTTGCCGGCCAGCGACCGGCACTACCGGTAGTGCCGGCCGCTGGCCGGCGACCTCCCTCATTCCAGGTCGACCACCTCGAACGCTTCGCCAAACTGCGTGTGCGCACGCCACAGCGTGGCCAGGTCCAATCCGCTGACCGGGTCGATGAAGTCCGGGGCGATGTCGGCCAGCGGCTTCAGCACGAAGGCATGCTTCAGCTCCGGGCGCGGGATGCGCAGGTGGCCGGGGCCTTCCACCACCAGGTCACCGTAGAACACCACGTCGATGTCCAGGGTCCGGTCGGAGAAGCGCGGCCCGCTGCGGTCGCGGCCGTGCGCGTCTTCCAGCGCGTGCAGCCAGTCGTCCAGTTCCTGGAGGGGCAGGTCGGTGTCGATCGCCACGGCGTTGTTGAGGAAGGCCGGGCCGTCGAAGCCGACCGCGGCAGTACGGTAGGCCGGCGACACCCGCAGCGCGCCGAAGCGCTCGCGCAGGGCCGTCACCGCGGCGTGGAGGTAGCGGCGGGGCTGGACGTTGCTGCCCAAGCTCAGGAGCACGGTGGTCATGCGGTTCAGGTGACGGCACTTGGGGGGCGTGGACATGCCGTCGTCACGGCGGCCTGCCTACAATCCGGGACGCACATGATAGGGCACCGACATGACCTATTGCGTTGGAATCGAGGTGGACGAGGGCCTGGTCTTCGCTGCCGACACCCGGACCAATGCCTCGCTGGACGATGTGCGCGTGCACCGCAAGCTGCACGTGTTCGAGTACCCCGGCCAGGCAGCCTACGTGCTGATGGCGGCTGGCAACCTGGCCACCACCCAGCTGCTGGTGTCGCGCCTGGGGCGCGACGCCAGTGAACGACGCACGCCCAACCTGCACGACATGACCCACCTGTTCGAGGCTGCCGAGTACGTCGGCCAGCTGCTGGTGGACAGCCAGGTGCACAGCAGCCACAGCGAACATGGCCACGATGGGGTCAACACCCAGGCCACGCTGATCTTCGGCGGCCAGATCGCTGGCGAGCGGCCCGGTCTGTACATGATCTACCCGCTCGGCAACGCCATCGCCGCCTCGCCGGAGACGCCCTACCTGCAGATCGGTGAGTCCAAGTATGGCAAGCCGATCCTCGACCGCATTCTCAGCCCGGCCACCCGCCTGGAAGACGCGGCGCGCACGGCGATCGTCTCGCTGGACTCCACCATCCGTTCCAACCTGTCGGTGGGCCTGCCGATCGATCTTGCGCTGCTGCGCGACGGCGAGCTGCGCATCGGCCAGCAGCTGCGGCTGGGCGCGGATTCGGCGTTGTATGCCGACATCCATCAGAACTGGTCGCGGCGGCTGGAACAGGCGGTGGACGCCCTGCCGCGGTTCCCCTGGGAAACCATCCTGTAGAGCCGGGCCCATGCTCGGCTGTCGAGGTCAATACGAACAGCAGCCGAGCATAGGCTCGGCTCTACAGAACTCCAGCGGCATCAACCCAGCGCTTCGGCCACCGCGCGGAAGACCTGCTGCATCTGCAGCGGCTTGCGCAGCACATGCACCTCCACACCGGCCGGGAATGCATCGGCCGAGACCGGCACCGCAGGGTCCTCCAGCACCAGCGCCGGGCCGCGATAGCCCAGTGCCGCCATCTCGCCCAGCAGCTGGCTGGCCGGCAGCAGCTTGGAGCCGGCGTCGGCGATCACCAGTGCCGGCAACGCCTCCTGCTGCATCCAGCGCAGCGCAGCCGGGCCGTCGGACGCCAGCTGCAGCTGGTAGCCCTGGCTGGACAGCGCATTGCCCAGCAGCGACAGGCGCGTGGCTTCGCCATCGACCACCAGGATCGACTGGCCACTGCCCAGTGCCACCAGCTGTTCGATCGGCTCACTGCCATCAATGGCGTCGTGCATCGGCAGGCGCAGCTCGAAGCAGGTGCCCTGCCCCGGCTGGCTGCTGACGTGGATGCTGCCGCCGGCGCCTTCAACAATGCGTTTGCAGGAGATCAGGCCCAGGCCGGTGCCATCGGCCTTGGTGGTGAAGAATGGATTGAACAGATGCGACAGTGTGTCCGCATCCATGCCGATCCCTTCGTCAGCCACCCGGATGTGCATCCAGTCCACGCCATCGCGCTGGCCGGCATGGCTGGCGGTCAGGCTCAGGCGACCGCCGTTGGGCATCGCCTGGATCGCGTTGAGCGCCAGGTTCAGCATCACCTGCTGCAGTTCGGTGTAGTTGGCGTCGACCACCAGGCCTTCGTCCTGCACCTGCAGTTCCAGGCGCACCGCATCGGGCACGTTGCTGCGCAACAGCAGCGCCACCGCATCGAACAGGCCATCGATCTCGATGCGTTCGCTCGGCTTGCGCGAACCGCGCACGAACGACAGCATCGATTCGGCCATCTCATGGCCACGGCGGCCGCACTCGGCGATGACATCGGCCAGATGGTGCAGCTGCGGATCGTCGGTTCGCGCCTTCAGCAGGTCCGGCATGATCAGCAGCGGCTGCAGGATGTTGCGCAGGTCGTGACTGAGGCCGGCGGCGAGCAGCGACAGGCTTTCCAGGCGCTGTGCGCGCATCAGTTCGGTTTCCACCCGAGCACGCTCGATCGCGCTGCGTGCATCGCGGATCGCACGCGCCACTGCCGACGGCAGGCGCGCCGGCAGGTGCTTGATAATGTAGTCATTGGCGCCCTTCTGCAGCGCCGCCACCGCGTTCTCCTCACCCATGGTGCCGGAGACGAAGATGAAGGGCACTTCCGGTGAGGTTTCGCGCACGATGCGCAGCGCGTCGTCACCGGAGAATCCCGGCATGCTCAGGTCGGACAGCACGATGTCCGGCTGGAACGCGACCAGTGCCTGGCGCAGTTCAGCCTCGCTCTCGACACGCTCGAAACGGGCCTCCAGGCCCGCATCAAGCATCTGTTCGGACATCAGCTCGGCATCTTCCGGTGAGTCCTCCACCAGCAGGATGCGCAGCGCCCCCAGGGCGGGACCGGTCAGGGGCATGGGCTCACTCGAGTTCCGGTGCCTGGTTGATCAACGCCCAGAACTTTCCCAGGGTCTGCACCGCGCCGAAGAACTGGTCCACGTCCACCGGCTTGACCACATAGGCGTTCACGCCCATGTCCCAGCTGCGGGCCAGGTCACTTTCCTCGCGCGAGGACGACAGGATCACCACCGGCAGGCGCTTGAGCTCTTCGTGCTCGCGGATCTGCCGCAGCACTTCCAGGCCATCCATGCGCGGCATCTTGATGTCCAGCAGCAGCACCGCGGGCACGCCTTCCTCACGGTTGGCAAAGGCACCACGGCGCAACAGGTAGTCCATCACTTCCACGCCATCCTCGACGTGCACGATGGGGTTGGCCAGACGCGCCTCTTCCAGGGCGTCGATCGCCATTTCGGCATCAGCCGGGCTGTCTTCGGCGAGAAGAATGGTGCGCAGAGTGGTCATGCAGAAGGCCCTTGTTTGTCCGCATCGATCGCGGGAGGCAGGTAGAAGTGGAAGGTGGCGCCGACGTCCGGTTCAGCCTCGGCCCAGATACGGCCACCATGACGGGTGAGCACGCGGCGCACGCTGGCCAGGCCGATGCCGGTACCCGGGTAGTCGCTGGCCTTGTGCAGGCGCTGGAAGACACCAAACAGCTTGCCGGCGTAGGCCATGTCAAAGCCTGCACCATTGTCGCTGACCGTGAACTGATGACCGCCGTCAGGCTGCGGCTGGTAGTCCACGCGGATCTTCGCCGGTTCGCGGTTGCCCGAATACTTCACCGCGTTGCCGAGCAGGTTCAGCCAGACCTGGCGGATCATGTTCTCATCGCCCACCACGATCGGCAGCGGTGCGATGCTCCACTCCACGTGGTGCGCGTGGCCGCTGTTCTCGGCCTCGGCCTGCAGGTTGGAATCGAGCATGGCGCGGGTATCGGCCACCAGCGACTGCATGTCCACCGCCTGCTGGCGCATTGCCGCGCGGCCCAGCCGCGAATACACCAGCAGGTCGTCGATCAGTGCCGCCATGCGCCGCGCCGAACTGGAGATCACCTCCAGGTAATGGCGGCTCTTGTCATCGGCGGCGTCGCCCAGATGGCGCGACAGCTTGTCGGAGAATCCGGCCACGTGGCGCAGCGGCGCGCGCAGATCGTGCGAGACCGAATAGCTGAAGGCTTCCAGTTCCCTGTTGACCTCGGACACCTGCGCAACCTTGCCTTCCAGCTGGCGGTTCAGTTCCTCCACCCGCAACTGCACGGCACGCTGCACGGTGACGTCACTGATCGTGAGCAACACCACTTCGTCATCGGTGTCCGGCAGCGGCATGCGCCGCGCGTTGAGCAGCATGTAGCGCACCATGCCATCGGCGGCGCGCTGTTCATGCTCGAAGTCCCACAGTTCGCGGCCGCGCAACAGCACATCGGACAGTCGCTGGCGCATCACGGGATCCTTCCACGCGCCGTCGCCGACAGTGTCCAGCAACAGGCCATCGGCGCGTTCATCCTGCAGCCCGTACAACTCGGCGAAGGCAGGGTTGTGCAGCTGCACGCGCAGGTCGCGGTCGAGCAGCACGATCGGTTCACGCACGGTCTGCAGCACCGAGGCTGCACGTGCGGCCGAGCGCAGCGACTGCCGTTCGGCATACAGGCGGCGACCAATCTGCCGCTGCAGCAGCCACAGCACCAGGCCGAGCAGCGACAGCTGGATCACCAGCGAACTCCACGACACCAGCTCGGTCTGCTTGCGCTGGCGGGCAGCCTGCTCGGCACGCTGTGTCAGCAGTTTCTGCTCGCTGGCCTGCAGTTCCTCCACCAGGCCACGGATCGGATAACGCGTGCTCAGATCCTGCACCAGCTCGCGCTGATCACTGTTGGGCTCGGACTTTGCCAGTTCGCGGGCAAGCGCCATGCGCCCTTCCAGCATCGACTCGATGCGGCCGATGCGGATCAGCTGATCAGGATTGTCGCGGGTCATCCGCCCCAGTTCAGCCAGGCGCCCGGGAAGGTCATTGGCTTTGGCCATGCGCTCGCGCAGGCCAGGTGCGTCCACGCCCTTGGACAGGGTCAGCGCGGCCGATTCGACATCGCGTACATCGGCCTGCAGCTGTTGCAGCGCCACACCGACAGCCTGGGTATGGTTGACCCAGGCCATCGCATCTTCGCTGTCCTGCTGCAGTTTGCGCAGGGTCAACCACGGCACCACGATGATCGCGGCAGCGGCCAGCGCCAGGGCCGGCAACCGCCAGCGGTCCCAGATGTCATCACTGAAAACCAGCGCCATAGTTCCTCGTCAGCACAGCCGCAAAGCGTCTGCCGTTACCGGCCCCACTGCGGCGGAACCGGCAATATAGCGCAGGCGGTCACGACTCTGGAATTTCCAGCGCGGTTGGCTGAACGGGTTCGGAATTCGATGCTGTAGAGCCGAGCCCACGCTCGGCTGCCTTGGAGTTCCAGCCGAGCATGGCTCGGCTCTACAGGTCAGTGGGCGCCCCGCATGGGGCGCCCACCGGGGTCAGCGCTTGGCAGCAGCACTGACCTTCAATGCAGCGGCATCGACGCGGGTCACGCCCTTGATGCCCTTGGCGGTGGTGACCGCCTTGTCCTTCTCGGCCTGGGTCGCCACGGCGCCACTGAGGCTGACCACGCCGTTCACCGTTTCCACCTTGATCTCCGTGCCCGGAACGTTGCTGCTGGCCAGCAGATCAGCCTTCACCTTGGTGGTGATCCAGCTGTCGGTCACCGGCTCGTTGGAATCATGGCGGTCGGCGTGGGTCATTGCCGAATGATCGGTCTTGGGGGGACTCTTCGCGGCCGGATCCTTGGCGAATGCGGCCGAGGAGGACAGCGCCAGGGCCAGCGTAAGGGCCGAGGCAATCAGCGTGCGGGTCGTATTGCTCATCGTGTCGTACTCCTGCGGAATGTGCTGCCAGTCTGGACAAGTAGGCGTAGAGCACGCGTGGCGCTGCGGTCACGCTGCCGTGAATCGACCCGCATTCAACGGCAACGGTTCAGTTTGGGGTTGCCGTCGCGGGTCGTTTACCCTGCCCTTCCCACTGCCGGAGCTCTGCCATGCGCCCCGACCTGCATCTGGCCCTGATCGGCTACGGCCTTGCCGGCCGCGTCTTCCATGCGCCCCTGATCCAGCACACGCCGGGCCTGGTGCTGCACAGCATCGTGAGCTCGCAGCGCGACACGCTGCTGCGCGCGTTCAGCGACGTGCACGTGCGTTCCACGCCGCAGGAGGTGTTCGACGATCCAGGCGTGGATGCCGTAGTGATCGCCACGCCGAATGAACAGCATGCGCCGCTGGCAACCGCGGCACTGGCTGCGGGCAAGCATGTGCTGGTCGACAAGCCGTTCGCGCTGGACGTGGCCCAAGCGGAAACGGTATTGGCTGCGGCACGCGATGCCGGACGCATCGCCACCGTGTTCCAGAACCGGCGCTTCGATGCCGACTTCCTCACGCTGCAGGCGCTGCTTGCGGACGGGACGCTCGGCGACATTGCCGAGTGCCATGCGCACTTCGATCGCTACCGTCCACAGGTACGCGACCGCTGGCGCGAACAGGATGGCCCCGGCAGTGGCCTGTGGTACGACCTGGGCCCGCACCTGCTGGACCAGATGCTGGTGCTGTTCGGCTGGCCCGAGGCGGTCGATGCCGATCTGGCCGTGCAGCGCGAAGGTGGCAGCGGCATCGATTACTTCCACGCGGTGCTGCACTACCCGCGGCATCGCGCGATCATCCATTCCGGTTCGCTGGTGGCGGCGCAGACGCCACACTTCAGCGTGCATGGCAGCAAGGCCAGCTGGATCAAGCACGGCCTAGACGTGCAGGAGGCGCAGCTGCGCCGCGGTGTGGCACCCGGTGCGCCAGGCTGGGGTATCGATCCGCGGCATGGTGAGCTGGTGCGCTGCGATGCCGAAGACAACGTGCAGCGCACGACAGTCGACAACCTGCCCGGTGACTACCGGCGGCTGTATGCACAGTTCGCGGCGGCGATGCATGGCGACGGAGAAGCCACGGTCAGCCCGGTGCAGGCATTGCAGTTGATGCGGCTGCTGCAGGCCGGCATGGACAGTGCGCGCGAAGGGCGGCGAATCGCGTTGGGGTGATCGGCAGGGCTGCGCCCTGCACCTGCCGAATCAACGGCAGCAGCAACGTCAAAAGCGGGCATTCCCTGGGATGGCGGGGTGGATCCGGTTGCGGGGGACGGCGCAAGTACATCCATGTAGCCTCGGTCGCGCCATCCATGGCGCTCACGCCCCCGCAACCGGACCCACCCCACCTTCGACAGATATCCGCGATCTGCCGAAATGGCATGATCGGCTCCTGGTGGGTGTCGACCTTGGTCGACACGTAGATCCACGCCATGCGTGGATCTACGCCAATCGGTGCTTACGACTTCTTGATCGCGTGGCCGCCGAATTCATTGCGCATCGCCGACAGCAGGCGGTCGGTGAACGAATTGGATTCACGCGAGCGCAGGCGTTCCAGCAGCGACAAGGTGATCACCGGTGCCGGCACATCCAGTGCGATCGCTTCGGCCACGGTCCAGCGGCCTTCACCAGAATCCTCCACGTACGGCGCGATGCCATCCAGCGACGGATTGCGCTTGAGGGCTTCGGTGCTCAGGTCCAGCAGCCACGAGCGCACCACGCTGCCGTGGCGCCACACCTCGGCCACCTGGGCCAGGTCCAGCTCCATCTCCTGCTTGCGCTCCATCAACGCGAAGCCTTCGGCGTAGGCCTGCATCATTCCGTATTCGATGCCGTTGTGGACCATCTTGGTGAAGTGGCCGGCGCCAGACGGACCGACACGTGCCCAGCCGCGATCTTCAGCCGGTGCCAACGTGCGCAGCAGCGGTGCGATCTGCTCCACCACCGGCGCTTCGCCACCGACCATCAGGCTGTAGCCCTCCTGCAGGCCCCACACGCCACCGCTGGTGCCGCAGTCGACGTAGCCCAGATCGTCCTCGGCGAGCGCCTTGGCGCGGCGGATCGAGTCCTGGTAGTTGGAGTTGCCGCCGTCGATGACGATGTCACCCTCGGCCAGGTGCGGGGTCAGCTGGCCCAGGGTCTGGTCGACGGTTTCGCCAGCCGGCACCATCAGCCACACCACGCGCGGCACCGGCAGTGCGGCTACGGCCGCAGCCAGAGAATCAACCACCTCCAGGCCGGCCTCGGCGGCGCGCTGGCGGGCGCCTTCGCCCGGGTCGTAGCCGACCACGCGGTGGCCGCCGCGATGCAGGCGCTGGGCCATGTTGGCGCCCATGCGGCCGAGGCCGATCATTGCAATATCCATTGTTTCACCTTCAGTTGGGGTCTAGGGTCAGGCTGCCTGGCCTGCCGGTAGCCGCGCAGTGGCGCAGCTGCGCCTCGCGCCAACGCCGGTAGAGCGTGGTATGCAGATTGTGCACCGCCAGGTCGATCGAGAACGGCGTTCGTGGGTTGCGATCAAGCAGGCGGGCGATGTGGTAGCCGATGGGACGTATACCGCGTGGATGCACATAGATCACGAACTGCTGGTAGAACGGATCGTCCAGCAGCTGGTCCATGCGTGCCAGCGTGGCGTGGTAGCGCGGTTCCAGCCGTGCACGAAGGTCCGGGTCGCGCTCGAACAGCAGGCGCTCGAAGTAGCGTTGGCCGATCCGCGGGATGTCCTGCGCGAGTTTCCATAGTTCGACATTGCGCTGGTCGTACCAGGCCAGGCCGCCGTGGGTGGCCAGGGCCTGCGCAGCGTCCGCGCCCACCTCAACCACCACGAAGTTCTCGGCCTGGTTGCTCAGGTCGTCCAGCGTGCCCTTGTCGTACACATGTTCGATGAAACCGGGCACGCCCACGAACGCCTGCCGCCCCATCGCCGAGGTGCGCACCGCCTTGCCATCGGCGAAGAAATCGCCGGAATGAGCGCCGAGCAGAATGCTGTCGGTACCGTGCAGGGCGAGGAACGTGCCGATCGACAGCTCCTCTGCGGCAAATTCGGCGTCGAATGCAGCATCACCATACAGTTCGCGCTGGGTGGCCAGCTGCGCGACCTGGCGGCCGACTCCGCATTCGGCGCGCACATTGCCGCTGTAGAACGCCTGCAGCGCCTGGCTGTTGCTCGCAGTGGGCACGAAACCACGGCCGAAACTTCGCGTGCGCTGCCAGCTTTGCGCCTGTGCGCCGTGCAGGCCGAAGCCAATCCAACCGAGCTGCAGGCCAGAGAAGCGGAATCCTGGATTGCCCTGCAATGCAGTAGCGGCACGTTGCGTGGCTGCACCCAGCTCGAACGCATAGGCGCAGACCGTGGCCGGATCGTCCAGCAGCTGCTGCAGCAACGCCTGGCGCGCTGCAGCAGACATGTCTGCCGGCCAGCGCACGTGCAGGTCGCCGGCAGCCTGCGACTCGGCCAGCGACGCGCGCGTACACACTGCGCCGCCGTGGACCTGCGGCGTACTGAGCGCGGCTTCATCGAAACGCCAGCCCAGCCGCTGCAGCAGCCCCTGCGTACAGTCGGCGGCTGTGGCCGCCATGCCCAGCACGGGCGCCAGCAGCAGGGCCGCGCCCATCAACCCGCCGTGCACGTTCAGCTCTGGTCCGTGCGGGCGGGTGCGGGCTCAGGAACTGCAGAGGGCGGCGGCAACGGTGATGGCGTGCCCGCAGCCGGCGGCAGGTACTGCTGCAGGCGCTGGAAGAAGCGGCGATAGAAATCGGCATCGGTGACCGTGCTGCTCGCCACTTTCACCAACGAATCGTCGTTGCTGCCGAACGGCAGCGATACCGAGCCCAGCGCACCGACACCGACACTGGCTGAGGTCGGGCTCTTCTTCAGCGCATAGCGGTCCTGCACCGCACTGACGAACACCAGCGTCTGGTTGCCGCGCGGCGCGCAGGAGATGCGCAGCACCAGCTGCTCATGGTCGTCTTCGCGCGGCTGGAAGTTCTTGTTGCCTTCCACCTGTGCGTCATCGGCACGGGCGATGGCATAGCCCTGGCTGAGCAGGGTGCGTCGCGCAGCTTCACAGGCTTCGCCCGGGCGGCCATCGACGGTACGCGAGAACGTGTCGCCGGAGTCGAAGGATTCGCGCAGCAACGTGCTGTCGGCGGTGCGGCCACCACAGGCCGACAGGATCAGGGCGCTGCCAAGCGCCACAACAGCACTGGAAAGACGGGAGGCCCGCATGGGTACTCCTGCGAGGACGGTACCGCCAAGGGTAGTCCTGCGGCCGTGTGCGGCGGGTCGAAACCGGCATGACCGCCCCACCCCGTTGCTGCCTGTTCATGCACAAAAAAGGGACGGAGGGGATTAAGTCGTTTGTGGCATGTGGCACAAGCGACTTGATCCCCTCCGTCCCCATTTCAAGCAGAAGGGCCGGCAATGCCGGCCCCTCGGGCATCTCACATGCCGCCTCCGGCTCAGTCCGCCCAGCGACCGGCGCCGGTGGACTGCGGCAGCACCTGCGCCGACAGCGGGCGGTCGCTGGCCAGCAGGTTCACCGCATCGGCCAGGATCGAGGCCGACTCGCGCAGCAGCGGGTCAGGACGCTTCTCGGCAGCCTTCTCGCGTGCGGCATCCTTGACGATGTCGCGCTCGTTGCCCGTCAGGCCGTCGTCGTTGCTGTCATCGGCCAGCGGGTCCAGGGCCAGGCCCAGTTCCTTGCGCATCGCCTGGCGCTCCTTGCGCTGGGTGTCCTGGCGCTCACGCTCGGCGCGGCGGGTGGCCTCGTTGAGCGAGATGTACTTCTTCGCGGCCTCGGTGCGGAACTGCTGCACGTCCTCGTTCCACCACTGGAATTCCTTGTCGGCGGCAATGCGCGCGTCATGGCGGGTTTCCAGCTTCGGCAGCAGCGGCGCGAAGTTGCCGTACTGGGTGTGCGGCACGGCAGCGATGCGGGTCCACGGCAGCGCGTTGTCGTAGGTGCTCTCGCCGAACTCGGTGGCATCGACGCTGGCCGGGAAGGCCAGGTCCGGCACCACACCCTTGTGCTGGGTGCTGCTGCCGCTGATGCGGAAGAACTGGGCGATGGTCAGCTTGACCTGACCGAAGCGCTGGGTCTCACCACTCGGCCAACGGTCGAGGTCGACGATGTTCTGCACCGTGCCCTTGCCGAAGCTGGTCTCACCGATCACAAGGCCACGGCCGTAATCCTGGATGGCACCGGCGAAGATCTCCGAGGCCGAGGCCGAACCGCGGTTGATCAGCACCGCCAGCGGGCCATCCCATGCCACGCCCTGGTTGCGGTCGCTGTTGACGGTGACGCGGCCACCGGACTCGCGCACCTGCACCACCGGGCCCTGCTCGATGAACAGGCCGGTCAGTTCAATGGCTTCGTCCAGCGAACCACCGCCGTTGTTGCGCAGATCCAGCACCACGCCATCCAGCTTGTCGTTCTTGAAGCCGGCCAGCAGCTTGGCCACGTCGCGGGTGGCCGAAGCGTAATCGGCCGCATTGCGGCGACGGCCTTCGAAGTCCTGGTAGAAGGTCGGCAGCTTGATCACGCCGACCTTGCGTGCCGGCTCGCCGTTGGCGGCCGGAATGGTCATGGTCTCGCCCTTGGCAGCCTGTTCGGCCAGGCGCACCTTCTGGCGGGTCAGCACCAGGGTATGGTGCTTGCCGTCGGCACCTTCAGCGGCCGGAATGAATTCCAGCTTGACCTGGGTGTCCTTGGCGCCACGGATCTTGGCCACGACATCGTCGATGCGCCAGCCGATCACGTCCTCGACCAGGCCGGACTTGCCCTGGCCGACGCCGACGATACGGTCACCCGGCTTCAGCGTGCCGTCCACCGCAGCCGGACCACCGGCGATGATCTCGCGGATTACCACTACGTCGTCCTGGCGCTGCAGCTGCGCACCGATGCCTTCCAGCGACAGCGACATCGCCTGGTTGAAGTTCTCGGCGGTGCGCGGGGTGAAGTAATCGGTGTGCGGATCGACCGCGCTGGTGTACGAATTCATGAAGAACTGGAAGACGTCTTCGCCCTTCAGTTCATTGACCGACTTCTCCAGCGTCGCGTAGCGCTTGTCCAGCGTCTTGCGGATGTCGTCCGGCTTCTTGCCGGCCAGCTTCAGGCGCAGCCAGTCGTTCTTCACCGACTTGCGCCACAGCTCATCCAGTTCGGCGCTGCTGGCCGCCCACGGCACCTTCTTGCGGTCGTATTCGAAGCGCTCGTCGGTGGTGAAGTCCGGTTCCTGCTTGAGCAGCTTGCGCGCATAGGCCACACGTTCGCCGACGCGCTGCTTGTAGACCGCGAACACCTGGAACGCCGGCTCCAGCTCGCCGCCACGGATGGCCGAGGAGATGTTGGCTTCGAACGGCGCGAAGCGCGCCACGTCGGCCTGGGTGAAGTACTGCTTGCCGCCGTCCAGCGTCTCCAGGTAGCGCTTGAACACGTCCTTGGAGGTGGCCTCGTCCAGCGCGCGCGGGCGGTAGGCGTAACGGCTGTCGGACAACAGGCCGTACACCAGCTTGGAGGTGGTCACCTGATCGGCGGTTGCCGCGGCGGGCAATGCCGGCGAGTCGGCCTTGGCCGCCAGCGCCAGCGGCGCAACCAGCGCCAGGGCCATCAGGAATGCGGGGGCTTTGAATTTCATTGACGTGCTCGAAGGCGCCTTGCCAAGGGGGAGACTGCGTGGTGTTCAGACACCACGACAGTGCCGAAAGTTGCCGGGTTTGTCACCCGGCCGCGCTCGGTGGAAAACCAGCCTAGCGGGGCCGGTGTAGCAAATTGTGAATGCATGTAGAGCCGAGCCCATGCTCGGCTGGCCGGCAGCAAGCAGCCGAGCATGGGCTCGGCTCTACGGCAGGCAGAGGTGTGCGGACCAACGGTCCGCACCCACAGGAGGAGCAGCTCCCACCCACCGGGAGGGTGTCAGGAAACCCCTGCGCCCTTGGCCTGGACGTCGGCGTGGTACGACGAGCGCACCATCGGGCCGGAGGCCACGTGGCTGAAGCCCAGCTCGTAGCCGTAGACTTCTAGCGCCTTGTAGTCCTCGGGCGTCCAGTACTTCAGCACGGGGTGGTGGTGCGCGGTCGGCTGCAGGTACTGGCCGATGGTGATCATGTCCACGTCGTGCGCGCGCAGGTCACGCATGGTGGCCTTGATCTGTTCGAAGTCTTCGCCCAGGCCCAGCATGATGCCGCTCTTGGTCGGCACGTCCGGGTGCTGCGCCTTGAAGTTCTTCAGCAGGTTCAGCGACCACTGGTAGTCCGCACCCGGGCGCACGTTGCGGTACAGGTCAGGTACGGTCTCGATGTTGTGGTTGAACACATCCGGCGGGTTCTGCGCCAGGATCTCCAGCGCACGTTCCATGCGGCCCTTGCCGCGGAAGTCCGGGGTCAGCACTTCGATGCGGGTACCCGGCGACTTTTCGCGGATGGCGGTGATGCAGTCGACGAAGTGCTGGGCACCGCCGTCACGCAGGTCATCACGGTCGACGCTGGTCACCACCACGTACTTCAGGCCCATGTCAGCCACGGTCTGGCCGAGGCTGGCCGGCTCGTTGGCATCCGGCGGCTTCGGGCGGCCGTGGGCCACGTCGCAGAACGAGCAGCGGCGCGTGCAGACTTCACCAAGGATCATGAAGGTGGCGGTGCCGTGGCCGAAGCACTCGTGGATGTTCGGGCAGCTGGCTTCCTCGCACACCGTCACCAGGCGGTTCTCGCGCAGCTTGGCCTTCAGGTTCTGCACGGCATTGCCCGAAGGAATGCGCACGCGGATCCAGGACGGCTTGCGCAGCACCGGCGCGTCGGCGAACTGCACCGGCGAGCGGTTGATCTTGTCACCGCCCAGCTGCTTGACCCCGGCCTGCAACGGCGCGGCGGACGGAGAGTCGCCCTGCACGATCTGCAGGGGAATGGAACGGGCGGTGGTTTCAGTCATGGCAGTTCCGGGGGGCGGTCAGGCGGCCGCAGAAAGATCAGGCAGTTCGGGCGTGGGCTGCAGCAGCAGGCCGAACTGGCGGGCCAGGTGGTCCAGCAGCACCGGCTTGACGGCCTCCATCCCGGAGGGCCCGCCCAAGTCTACTACCGAGGTCACCTGCAACCCCTGATAGCCACAGGGGTTGATACGGTGGAAAGGTTCCAGGTCCATGGCCACGTTGAAGGCCAGGCCATGGAAGGTACAGCCGCGGCGCACGCGGATGCCGAGCGCGGCGATCTTGGCGCCACCGACGTAGACGCCCGGGGCGCCCTCGCGGCGTTCGGCACCGATGTTCCACTCGGCCAGGGTATCGATGATGGCCTGCTCGATGCGGCATACGTAGTCGCGCACACCGATGCCCAGCCGTGGCAGGCGCAGCAGCGGATAGACCACCAGCTGGCCGGGGCCGTGATAGGTCACCTGGCCACCGCGGTCCACGTGCAGCACCGGAATCTCGCCCGGCGCCAGCACGTGCTCGTCCTTGCCGGCCTGGCCCAAGGTGAATACCGGGTCGTGCTCGACCACCCACAGCTCATCGGCGTCGGCCTCGCTGCGCTGGTCGGTGAAGCGCTGCATGGCGCGCCACACCGGCTCGTACGCCTGGCGGCCGAGGTCGCGGACCAGCGCCGGACGCGGCGCGCGGTCTTCCGGGGCGGCTTCGGCCGGGCAGCTGTCGGCTACAGCGTCCACTTCACTTCCGGGTGGTCGCGCAGCGCCTGGTGCGCCAGGTCGTACTGTTCGCGGCTCTCGGCCTTGAACACGATGCGGACGGACACGTACTTGCCGTTGGAGGAATGCTTCCAGCTGATGCGTTCATTGACGACATCGATGCCGGCAGCCAGCAGCAGGCGGGGGAGCTCATGTTCCAGGCCGCGGTTGGCCGGGCCCATGGCACTGAGCTCGAACTGGCCGGGGAACTGGAAGCCGTGGTCGGGGTTGTCGGACTTGATTTCCATGCCCCCCATTATCGGGCCGCAGGGCAACAAACCCAAGAGTATTCATCAACGTCAAACAGTGCACCGGTGAGTCGCTGCGTTGCAGCTGAACGGCCGTTCAGCATTGCCCCGGGCCCCGTGGCGCACCGCAGGACAGGGCAGGATTGTCTTCACGAGACAATGTCGTTTTCGGAACAGACAAGTGATCCGAACGCGCTCGTTCCATCACGTTCGCGCGAGTACCGTGTCGCAGCATATAACGACAGACAGAAACAACTTCTCACATGAGCCCCCCTTCCCAACGCCGCCTTGCAGCCCTCGGGCTGTCAGGCCTGCTGGCTGCTGCCCTCCCCCTTGCCGCCCAGGCGGCCGAACAATGTGGTCCGGACGCAATGCGCGACCACCCGCCGCAGGTCAATTTCCGCGTCGACAATGACCTGTTCGGCGGCCGCCACCAGGACCAGGGCTACACCAACGGTGCACTGTTGACCCTGGTCTCGCCCAATCTGGTCGATTACACCGACGACCCCTGCCTGCCGCGCATGGCGCGCTGGGTGAACCAGTACCTGGAAGGGCTGCACCCGGGCAAGTTCGAACAGCAGAACATGATCTTCAGCATCGGCCAGGGTATCTTCACCCCGACCGATTTCAGCCGCAGGGACCTGATCGAGGACGACCGCCCTTACGCTGGCGTACTGATCGCAAACTTCGGTTTCAATGCGCGCAGCGGCGACCGCCTGCAGACCACCCAGCTGACGCTGGGCGTGGTCGGCCCGTGGGCACAGGGCAAGCAGGTGCAGAACGCCGTGCACGACGTGCTGGGCGACGAGAAATTCAAGGGCTGGGACAACCAGTTGCACAACGAGCCGCTGTTCATGCTGACCCACGAGCGCATGCGTCGCTGGCCGGGCGATGCCAGCGTCAATGCCGACGGCTGGGGTTGGGACGCCATCAGCCACTACGGTGGATCGATCGGCAACCTGGAAACCAAGGCCAACCTCGGCGGTGAAGTGCGCTTCGGCTGGAAGCTGCCGGACGACTTCGGCAGCACGCCGTTGCGCCCGGCCGGCGAGAACACGGCGCCGACCCGCGGTGGCCGTCCCAATGGCTGGTCCTGGCACCTGTTCGCGACCTCGGACGCTGCCTGGGTGATCCGCGACATCACGCTGGACGGCAACACGTTCCGCAACAGTCACAGCGTGGACAAGCGCCATGTGGTGGCTTACGGCGGCTACGGCGTGGCCGTGATGTACGGACGCTGGAAGTTCGCTGCGGCGCGTTACCACAGCACGCGCGAGTTCAACGGCCAGCGCGAAGCACCGGTGTTCGGCAGCTTCACCATCAGCCGGTCGCTGTAGGTAGGTGCCGACCGTTGGTCGGCACGCCGGTTGATGGCAACGACAGTCGAGCATGGCCCGACTCTACAGAACGAAAAGGCCGGCATTCGCCGGCCTTTTCCTTCACCACGCCGGGGCGTGGATCATTCCGATTCCCACCACATCCAGAAGCTGTCCCACAGGCGCTTGAAGAAGCCGGCCTGTTCAACAGCAGCCACCGCCACCAGCGGCGCTTCAGCCACCAGCTTGCCATCCAGCATCACCTTCACGGTGCCGATCTGCTGGCCGGCGGTGAACGGTGCTTCCAGGGTCTTGGGCACATCGATGCTCGGCTTCAGGTCGTTGTAGCGGCCGCGCGGCACGCTCACCAGCATCGGCTGCGCCACGCCCAGCTGCACCTTGTCGGTGGTGCCCTTCCAGACCTTGTGCTCGGCTACGGCCTTGCCCGGTTCGTACAGGCGGTGGGTCTCGAAGAAGCGGAAGCCCCAGTTCAACAGCGCCAGGCTGTCATCGGCACGCTGCTTTTCCGACTGGCCGCCCAGCACCACGGCCACCAGACGCTGGTCACCACGCTGGGCCGAGCTCATCAGGCAGTAACCGGCTTCCGAGGTGTGACCGGTCTTGATGCCGTCCACGCTGCCATCGCGCCACAGCAGCAGGTTGCGGTTCGGCTGCTTGATGTTGCCGACCTGGAATTCCTTGATCTTGTTGTACGCGTAGGTTTCCGGGTAATCGCGCACCATCGCGCGGCCCAGCAGTGCCAGATCGTAGGCGCTGCTATGGTGGCCCGGAGCGGTCAGGCCATGGGCGTTCACGAAGTGCGAATTCTTCATGCCGATCTTGGCGGCATAGCTGTTCATCAGCGAAGCAAAGGCTTCCTCGCTGCCAGCCACGTGTTCGGCCAGGGCGATCGCGGCGTCGTTGCCGGACTGGATCGCCATGCCTTTCTCCATGTCTTCCAGGCGCGCGGTCTGGTTGACCGGGAAGCCGCTGTAGCTGCCATCGGTACCGGCGCCACCTTCGCGCCAGGCGCGCTCGCTCATCATCACCTGGTCATCCGCACGGACCTTGCCGTTCTTCACCTCGGCGGCGATCACGTAGGACGTCATCACCTTGGTGATGCTGGCCGGAGCCAGCTGTTCGTGGATGTTTTCACCGGCCAGCACCTGGCCGGTGGCGTAATCCATCAGCACCCAGGCCTTGGACACGCTGGGCGCGGGCGCCGGCGGAGTGGCAACAGTGGCCGGGGCGGCAGCGGCGGCAGGCGTCGGCGTGGCCGGGGTCGGCAGCGGCGTCTGGGCGGAAGCCAGGCCCACCACCAGGGTGGCGGCCAGGGCGGTGGCGGCGGAACGGAAATTCATTGGACAGCAGGCTCCAGGGGACGGCCGGGAATGGAGGGTGGAACGTAACGGCCATTGTAAGGCCGGGGGAGCATGGGCCGGCAGCACCGGCCCGGGCGGATCAATCCTTGACGATCTGCGGCGAACCCAGGCCCAGACCGGCGATGCGGCCGGCAAGTTCCGCAGCACTGGCATGGTCGCTGGCGGGAACGCGCAGGCGGAACAGGGTGCGGCCACCGGCAGCGATGTCACTGATGGTCGCGCCGACGATGCCGGCGGCGTTGAGCTGGCCCATCGCGCGGTTGGCATTGTCGCGGCTGGAGAAGCTGGCGACCTGCACCATCACCGCGCCCACCACCTGCTGCGACAGGCTGGGTGCGGCCGGCGTGGTCGATGCACTGCGCACCGGTGCCGGTGCCACCGCGCGCGGAGTCGTGCTGGCCACGACAGCCGGAGCGGGCACCGTGCTGCGCACCGGCGGCGCGCTCGGCGGCAGGCTGCTGACCGCCACATCCGGCACGGTGCTGGCCACGCCCTGGGTGGTGGCCGGCTGGCCACGCGCAGGCATGCTGTCGCCCGGCAGGCGCTTGACCAGGCGATCGATGTCGCTGTCGGCTGTGGCGCGTGCAGCCGGCGTCGGGCGCGCGCTGGCCACGGCGGTGGTTGCGGCCGCTTCGGCAGCACGACGTTCGCGGCGCGAGGGCTTTTGCGCCAGCAGGTTGCCCTCGCCCGGCTGCAGCGCGCGCACCTCGACATTTCCGGTGCCGCGCTGGGTGATGCCCAGGCGCACCGCGGCGGCATAACTGAGATCGACCACGCGCCCATCGTGGAACGGGCCACGATCGTTGACGCGCACGATCACCGACTCGCCGTTGTCGAGGTTGGTCACGCGGGCGAAGCTGGGCAGCGGCAGCGTCTTGTGCGCGGCGGTGAACTGGTACATGTCGTAGACCTCGCGGTTGGAGGTCAGGCGGCCATGGAACTTGGCACCGTAGTACGACGCGGTGCCGCGCTCGACATAGTCATGGGTATCGTCGAGCACCTTGTACGACTTGCCCAGCACCACGTACGGCGACTTGTTGCCGATCGCCGAGCGCTCCTCGGCGGTCACTTCCGGCTCGGGAATGCAGGCCACGTTGGGAATGTAATCCGGCGTGCTGTCGCGCACGCCCGGCTTGTACAGGCCACCGGCGGTGTAGTTGCCGCGGGTGCTCAGGTCTTCCTTGGCCGCCGCGTAGGGCGAGCCTTCCGGGCAGTGTGCCGGGCGCGAGCCACGCCCCTGCACCAGGGTGCCGCCGGACTTGCCACCATGGCCGGCCGTGGCCGGCTTCTTCGGCGCGCTGCTGCAGGCAGCCAGCGCGAGGACGATCAAGCCTGGGACCAGCCATCTGATGTTCATGCCGGGGGCAGCTCCTGTCCGGCAATGGCCTGGGACAACTGGAACACGGCCATCGCGTACATCTTCGAGAGGTTGTAGCGGGTGATCGCGTAGTAGTTCTGGAAGCCCAGCCAGTACTGCTTGCCGGTGCTGCCTTCAAGCGTGATCGGGGTGGCGGTGGCGCCCGGCTGTACCGGCGCGCTCGGCTGGTAGCCGCGCTGCGCCAGGTCGGCCATCGACCAGGTCGGCATCCATTCGGTCGGATTGAACTCCTCGCGGCCCGGCGCCAGCGTGGCCGGCACGGCCACCTGGCCACCCCGCACCCAGCCGCCCTTCTTCACGAAGTAGTTGGCGATGGACGAGAACACGTCGTCGTAGCTGGTGAACAGGTCGCGACGGCCGTCGCCGTTGCCGTCCACTGCGTAATCCAGATAGCTGGACGGCATGAACTGGCCCATGCCCATCGCACCGGCATAGCTGCCCTTGAGCGTGGTGATGTCCAGGTTTTCTTCGCGGCCCAGCTCGAACAGCTTGGCCAGCTCATCGCGGAAGAACAGCTCGCGGCGTACTTCGCGTTCCAGCTTGGCCGGGTCGCCGCTGCGCGGGTAATAGAACGCCAGCGTGTACAGTGCATCGAGCACGCGATGGCTGCCGGCATTCTTGCCGTAGCTGGTTTCCACGCCGATGATCGCCACGATCACTTCAGCGGGCACACCGGTGCGCTGCTGCACGCGATCCAGCTCGGCGCGATGCTGGGCCAGGAACGCGCGGCCGCCATCGATGCGGGCCTTGCTGATGAACATCGGCCGGTATTCGTTCCACGGCTTGACCCGTTCGGCCGGGCGCGACATCGCGGCGATGATCGGCTGGCGCACCTGCGCCTGGTCGAGCACGCTGCTGATCTGCTCCGGCTTCAGACCATAGCGATTGGCGGTATCGGCAATGAAGCGGGCCCGTGCGACCTCGAACGGCACCGGGGTGAGATCGACCGGCGGCGCGGTGGCAGCGGTGGCTTCGGGCGCGGCCTCGGCCGGGCCATGGGCCTTGGCGGCGGGTTGGCGCGGCGTGCTGCTGGCCTGGGGCGAAGACGGTGGGGACTTCGGCTGGGTCGCGCAGGCGACCAGGCCGAGGGTGAGCATGCAGGCCAGAGTGCGTCGAATCATCGTCGCAGGTTAGCAGGTCATGGATGAATTAAAACCCCTAACACCATGAATCACAACGATTTGCCCGCGTTCAGCGGGAAATGTGAAGGCGTCGTGATCGCGCTTCCCCATTCAGATAGAGGTGGCCGGTTGCGTCCCCATCCCCGCAGACGCAACCGGCAACCGGATCCGGTCGATACCCGCGCGGCTGCCGCTCCCCAGTGGCAGTACCCCGCGCTCCCTGTATCCGTTGGATCAGTACTGCTCCCGCCCGACGCCCCCTCGCGCTGCAACGATTGACGGCGCGCCGTGCCGAACGGGCCGCCATTGTGCAGGCCGATTACGACAAGTCCATTGATCAGGATCAACGCGCTGTAAAAGTGTGAACCATCTAACGTTTTTTCCGGACTTTGGTCAGCGGGTGTGCTGCCGTGCATCGTTGTGAGAACGCTTCCACAACGGGCGTTGCGCAGAGTCAGGAAGTTTCCAGCCAACGGCGCAGCCCCTCGTGGGTGGTGTCTGGGTGGTCGCGGAAAGGAGAAGCCGCGGGTGGGCCGGTCGGGTTGGGTACGCGGGGGACGCCGTGAATCCGTCCCTGGAGCAACTGTGTTGATGGAGGAGCTTGGCCCCTCCATGAGACGGGCACGGTAGTGCCGGCCGCTGGCCGGCAGCCTTTGGTCTTGCGCCCTGCCTGGCCTTAGGCTGGGACCAACCCGTTTTCAGCGTCGCGCACCCGGGCGTTGAGGATCACCAGCATCTTCCGCATCACCGCCACGATGGCTACTTTTCCTTCTTTGCCTCGGGCTCGCAGCGACTGGTAGAAATCGCGCAGTTGAGGTTCATGCCGCATGGCCGACATGCTGGCCATGTAGAGCACCTGGCGGATCTCGGCTCTGCCGCCATGGATGCTGCGTTTCCCTCGCATGGTTCCGCTGTCGTGGGACATCGGAGCCACACCGACGAGGCTGGCGATGACCTTGCCGCTGATCTTTCCCAACTCGGGAAGATAGCTTGCCAATACCGCCTGCAGGCCAGGGCCAACGCCCTTCATCGACTTCAGGACAGCCAGTTGAGGCTGCTGGGTAACCTGCTCGGCAATTTGCTTTCCCAGACGTTCAACCAGCGTCTGCAAGCGGGTGATGTTGGCCTGCAGTAGCCGGCGCAATTCACGATCACCGACCATTTCCAGCTGCTGCCGCGCGATGGTCAGCGCGTGCATCGCCTGTCGACGTGCCCGCACGAATTCCCGCATTTTCTGCTGCCAAGGCTCCAGCGGTTGGTAGGCCGGAAGTTTCACCAAGGCCGCCATCTGCGCCAATGCATAGGCATCCAACCGGTCGGTCTTGGCCATCTGCCCCATCCCCTGAGCCAGCCTGCGGGCCCGCAGGGCATTGGCGCGGACCACCGGATGGCCCACTGCGTGCAGAAAATCCAGCACCGGTCGTTCGTAGCCGCCGGTGGCTTCCAGCACGATCTGGCTGACCGGACGCTTCTTCAGCCAAACATCCAATTCAGAAAAGCCGGAGCGGTTATTGCAGACCTGCAGGGTCTCTCCGTCCGTCGTGCCGACATCCAGTTGGCGCTTGCTGACATCAATCCCGATCCCGTTCATCACCGGACTCCGTATAGTCTGGAAGGGTCGAGAGCTCCCCCGCTTGCCCAGTCTTATCACTGCGAGTGTCAGCTCCAGCAACTGTTCGGGCGGATCAAGGGAGATTCCGGCGTGGGCGCCAAGCTCCAAGGCGATCGTCGAGATCCAGGCTTACACGGCGGCCCACGCCGGCTCTCGGCACCTACGCTGCCAGATTTCCATCAGATAAGGCTTGGCAGCCGCATCCATGCGGCTGACACCCCCGCGTACCCAACCCGACCGGCCTCTGACAGATTTCGGAGGTGTGCCACCCACGGAGAAGAAAAAGGAGATCAAAAGCGGATCGCGACGCTGCGCTTGCTCGTGAGCCGAGCATGGCTATGCCGGTCGTCCTGACCGGCACCCTTCGGACCGTCGCCATGGGCGACGTTGGCAGTGGCTCCTGCCGCTGCCTTCGGCTCTACACAAGGCAATGAAGCGACCCGCCAGGCCGCCTTTGCTTTTGATCTTCTTTTTCTTTTCCGTGGGAGACGCGCACGGAACCTGTCCGTGGCCGGGTAGATGGGCTGCGCAGGGGCGTGAGCCGCATGGATGCGGCGACCGAGCTACATGGATGTACTTGCAGCGTCCCCTGCGCGGCCCATCTACCCGGCCCCACCCATGAACTGCTTTGCGCGGTCATCCACGAGGGGCTGCGCCGTTGGCTGGAAACCCTATCCCCCGTGCACGGGCCGGTGCCCACGCACCGCCATCACCAGTCCGATGCCGGCCAGCAACGAGACCGCCGATGTCCCGCCATAGCTGATCAACGGCATGGGGATGCCCACCACCGGCAGCAGGCCGGAAATCATTCCACCATTGACCAGTACATAGACGAAGAACGCCAACCCCAGGCTGCCGGCCAGCAACCTTGCATGCGTGTCGCGTGCGTGCACTGCGATCCACAGGCAGCGTCCGACCACGAACAGGTACAGCGCGAACAGCGTCGCCACACCGATCCAGCCGAATTCCTCGGCCAGCACCGAGAACGCGAAGTCGGTGGTGTACTCGGGCAGGAAATCCAGCGTGGCCTGCGTGCCCTGCCCCCAGCCACGCCCCTGCCAGCCACCGGAACCGATCGCGATGCGTGACTGCAGGATGTTCCAGCCGGTGCCGAGCGGATCTGCCGCCGGGTCGAGGAAGGTCAGTACGCGATCCTTCTGGTACTGCCGCAACAGCCCGAACCACGCCAGCGGTGCGGCCACCGCCAGCCCCGCCGCGCCCGTTGCCACCCAGCCCCAGTGCAGGCCGGCCAGCAGCAACGCGAACACCCCGCTGGCAGTGACCAAGGTGGCGGTGCCGAGGTTCGGCTGCATCAGGATCAGCACGGCAGGAACGCCGATCAACACTGCGGCCGTCAGCACCGTGCGTGGCGAGGGCGGCAACGGCTGCCGGTGCAGGTACCAGGCCATCATCAACGGCAGGCTGAGCTTGAGCAGCTCCGACGGCTGCAGGTAGAAGACGCCCAGGTTGAGCCAGCGCTGCCCGTACTTGCCGGTGCCGATCACATACACCGCCATCAGCGGCAGCATCGACAGCGCATACAACGCCGGTGTCCACGCGCGCAGGCGCAGCAGCGAAACACGCGACAGCAGCCACATCGCCACCAGGCCACCGGCAAAGCGCGCCGCCTGCCC
The DNA here is from genome assembly GCF_034508895.1 of Stenotrophomonas geniculata. Lineage (NCBI taxonomy): Bacteria > Pseudomonadati > Pseudomonadota > Gammaproteobacteria > Lysobacterales > Lysobacteraceae > Stenotrophomonas > Stenotrophomonas geniculata. Next base: position 2,555,780 of record NZ_CP140571.1, on the reverse strand, counting down.
GGTCACTGGCCCGGACACGCTGTGCAGCACCGCCAGGCCCGCGCCCATCAGGATCAACAACGCGACCAGCAACGGCAGGTCGATCGTGCGCACCGCCTCACGGCAGCCGCCAAGCAGTCGTTTCCATTCCACGCGCGCCACGGTAGCAACGGGCGCTTGCGTGAAGCTGTCATGGTGGTCCTGCGCAGCCGGTGTTACCCGTAGCCGCCGTGCACCGGGTTGTGACTGCGCACGGCCATCACCAACCCGAAGCCGGCCAGCAGTGACACCGCCGAGGTACCGCCGTAGCTGATCAGCGGCATCGGCACGCCCACCACCGGCAGCAGGCCGGAAATCATCCCGCCGTTCACCAGTACATAGACGAAGAACGCCAGGCCGGTAGCGCCGGCCAGCAGGCGCGAGTACGAATCGCGCGACTGGCTGGCAATCCACAGGCAACGCCCGATCACCACAAGGTACAGCGCCAGCACGGTGGCCACGCCGATCCAGCCGAATTCCTCACTCAACACCGAGAACGCGAAGTCGGTGGTCTGCTCGGGAATGAAGTTCAAGTGCGACTGCGAGCCTTCGCCCCAGCCCTTGCCATCGAAGCCGCCGGAACCGATCGCGATCTTCGACTGGATGATGTTCCAGCCGGCCCCCAGCGCATCCATCTCCGGGTCCAGGAACATCATGATGCGGTCCTTCTGGTACGGCCGCAGCAGCCAGAACCAGGCCACCGGCGCAACCGCGGCCACGCCGCCCACACCCAGGCCGACCCACCACCACGGCAGGCCTGCCAGCAGCAGCACGAACACGCCGCTGGCGGCGATCAGCACACCGGTGCCGAAGTCCGGCTGCAGCATCACCAGGCCGGTTGGTACGCCGATGATGACCAGGGCCACGAGCACGGTGTTGAAGCGCGGTGGCAACGGCATCTTGTGCAGGTACCAGGCCACCATCATCGGCAGGCTGACCTTCAGCAGCTCGGCCGGCTGCAGGTAGAAGAATTTCAGGTCCAGCCACTGCCGGCCGTATTTGCCGGTACCCAGCACAAACACCGCCAGCAGCGGGATCATCGAGATTGCGTAGATCATCGGCGTGGCCGAGCGGATCCGCAGGATCGGGACCCGCGAGATGCCCCACAACGCGGCCATGCCCACTGCGAAGCGCGCGCCCTGTGCCATCACCAGGCCGTCGCCACCGGCACTCTTCAGCGTGGCCAGACCGATCACCATCAGCGCGCCCAGGGCCAGGCACAACACCCAGTCCAGCGTGCTGAAGAAGCGACGCAGCATGTCGCCGGCCCATCGCAGAAACACTCTCATCGTGCGGGCTCCACGGTGGTCGGGCGTGGCGTGGCCGGCAGCGCGGCCGCAGCCGGCGCCCCCGGCTGCGGCGGTGCGGGTGCCGGTTCCGGCGCGGGCACGCCGACCAGCACCGGGTGCTCGTCCAGCTGTGCCGCAGCAAGGTCACCGGCCTGGCGCGCGCCCACATCTTCGTTGTCGAACGCGGTGGCACCGATGGCGGTGGTGCCGCGCTCGCTGTCCAGCGGCTGCATGCCTTCAGGCATCTTGCCCAGCAGATAGGCGTCGAACACCTTGCGTGCGATCGGCGCAGCCGCCGCACCGCCGTAGCCGCCGCCCTCCACCGCGATCGCCAGCGCGATCACCGGCTGGTCGACCGGCGCGAAACCGACGAACAGCGCGCGGTGGCGCAGGTGCATCGGCAGGCTCTTCGGATTCACCGCGGCCGTTCCCTTGCGGCTGACGACCTGCGCGGTACCGGTCTTGCCGGCCATCGTATACGGCGCGCCGGCGGCCATGCGGGCTGCGCTGCCGCCAGGCAGCATGGTGGCCATCATGCCTTCGCGCACCGCCTGCAGATTGTTCGGGTTCGGGCTGACCGGTTTGCTTTCGCCCGGGTCGGTCGCCATCCAGTCATGGTCGAACCCCGCACGCTGCTGGATCACCAGATGGGGCGTGCGCAGCTGCCCGTTGGCCAGCCCACTGACACCCCGCGCCAGCTGCAGCGGGGTGACCTTCCAGTCACCCTGGCCGATGCTGATGTTGACTGTATCGCCCGGATACCAGGCCTCCTTGCGGCTCTTCCGCTTGTAGGCCGGCGACGGCAGGATGCCGCCGATCTCGCCGGTCAGGTCGATACCGGTCGGCTGGCCGAAGCCGTAGTACTCCATGTAATGGTCGAAGCGCTCGATGCCCAGGTCCAGCGCCAGCTTGTAGTAGTAGGTGTTGACCGACTGCGCGATGGATTTGCGCAGGTCGGTCCAGCCGTGGCCACCGCGGTGCGAGTCACCCCAGCCACGCGAGGTGCCGGGCAGATAGAACATGCCGGTGGACAACACCTTGTCTTCCGGGCGGCGTACCCCCGAATCCAGGCCGGCCAGGCCGATCAGCGGCTTGAGCGTGGAACCGGGCGCGACGCCACCGAGCACCAGGCGGTTGAACTGCGGCCGCGACGGGTTGTCGTTCAGCGCCTTGAAATCGGCATGCGAGATACCGTTGACGAACAGGTTGGGGTCGTACGACGGCAGGCTGACCATCGCCAGCACTTCGCCGGTACGCGGGTCCATCGCCACGGCCGAGCCTTCCTGGTCGCCGAACGCGGCCACCATGGCGCGCTGCAGGTCGGCGTCGATCGACAGCCGCAGGTCGGCGCCGGACTGCGCGGCAACGCGGCCGATGGTGCGGATGGCACGGCCCTGCACGTTGGTCTCGACCTGCTCGTAGCCGACCTTGCCGCGCAGCTGCTGCTCGTAATAGCGCTCCAGGCCGGACTTGCCGATGTGGGTCAGCGCGGCATTGCCTTCGCCGAGGATCTCCAGATCCTTGTCGTCGACACGGCCGACGTAGCCGATGATGTGCGCGAACAGGTCGCCATACGGGTAGCGCCGGGTCAGGTAGGGCTCCAGCTCGACGCCGGGGAAGCGCCAGCGGTCGACGGCGAAGCGCGCCATCTCCTCGTCGCTCATGCGCAGCTTCAGCGTGACCGGCAGGAACTTGCGGCGCGCCTTGCGCGACTTGTTGAACGCTTCCAGCTCTTCCGGGCTGATGCTGATGATCTTCGCCAGCCCTTCCAGGGTGGCGTCCATGTCCTTGACCTTGTCCGGGGTCACGTCCAGGCGGAACGCCGGCACGTTCTCGGCCAGCAGGCGACCGTTGCGGTCGTAGATCATGCCGCGCCCGGGCACTACCGGCCGCGGCTTGATGCGGTTGGCTTCCGAGCGCGTGGCGTAGACGTCGTGGTCCAGCACCTGCAGCTTGAAGTACCAGCCGCCCAGTCCCAGCAGGCAGACCAGCACGCCCAGGAAACCCAGCGCCGCGCGGCGGCGGAACTGTTCGGCTTCGGCGTGCGGATTCTTGACCTGGCGGCGCGGGATCATGGCTCAGCGCCCGCGCTTGCCGAAGCGCACCGCATCCAGCAGCACGAACACCAGCGGCCACAGGCCCATGCCCAGCAGCGGCGCCCACCAGTACGACCACGGCAGGGTGGGTTCACCCACCAGGATGTGCACCAGGGCGCTGACGATGCGATCGTTGAACAGCAGGCCGCCGATGGCCAGCATCTGCTGCGACATCGGGAAGAAACGGATGCGGGCGCGGAAACGCTGCAGGATGAAGGCCAGCATCACCAGCCGCAGCGCCTGTTCGCCGAGCACGCCGCCGTACAGCAGGTCGGCGATGACGCCGCTGGCGAAAGCGATGCCCAGGCCGACCCGCTCGGGTGTCTCGATCACCCAATACGCCAGCACCAGCGCCAGCCAGTACGGGCGCAGCGGCTGCAGCAGCGCCGGCAACGGCAGCAGGCCCAGCAGCAACGCCACCACCAGGCTGGCCGGCAGCACCCACGGGTTGTCGCGCAGGCGGCTCATCGCTGGGCCTCCGGCGTGGTCGGTTGCCGGCCAGCGGCCGGCACTCCCGTGGATCCAGCTGGGGGAGAGCCCCCCTCTTGTTGAGGGGGGCGCGCCGAAGGCGCGGGGGTAAGGGAGGATGCGCGGGCAGGCGGCCTCGTCGATGACGAGGACGGTTGCCGGCCAGCGGCCGGCACTACCGGGCTGGGCTGCGTCGCTGCAGGCGCGGTGCCCGTCGGCAGCGCTGTGGCATCGGCCGGACCACCGGGAGCGCCCTGCTCCATCTGCAGGCGCAGGTTCGGCGGAATACGGATCGCCGCGCCGGGGCGCAGCAGAAGCACGTCGCGGCCGCGGTCCAGCTGCGCGGCCGGCTTCAGTTCGCCCACCAGGAAGGCATGGGTGTCGTCCGGGCGCAGGCCGGTGATGGTGCCGACCGGGAAGCCGGCCGGGAAACGACCGCCGAGGCCGGAGGTAACGATCTCATCGCCCACTTCCACGCCGGCGCTGAGCGGGATGTCGCGCAGTTCCAGCTTGTCGCCGCGGCCGTAGACGATCAGGCGCACGCCGTTGCGGGCCACGGTCACCGGCACGGCATGGTCGGGGTCGGTCAGCAGCAGCACGGTGGAGGTACCGCCGGTGACGCTGATCACCTGGCCCATCAGGCCGCCGGCATCGATCACCGCCTGGCCGACGTGCACGCCTTCGCGGCTGCCGGCGTCGAGCACCAGGCGCTGCTTCACCGGGTCCAGGTCGATATCCAGGATCGGCGCCAGCTGCACGTCCAGGCCACTGCGCTCGGCCACGTTCAGCAGTTCGCGCAGCTGGGCGTTGTCCAGCGCGGCGGTCTGCAGGCGGGTCAGACGCGCGTTGGCCAGCAACAGCTGGTTGCGCAGTTCACGGTTCTCGTTGACCAGCTGGCCATGGCTGGCCGCCGAGTCCTTGACCTGGTTGCCGAGCTTGCCCGGCAGGCCAGCCAGTGCCCATACCGGCTGCACCAGGCTGTTGGCCTGCCCGCGCAGGTGCGCGAGCCAGCCGGCCTGGTCGTCAAGCACGATCAGAGTGATGGCCAGTGCCAGATAAGCCAGCAGACGCAGCGGGCTGGCGGCATCACCGGATCGGGAAGCAACGGGAGGTCCGGCGTAGGGCGGCACGGCAACGATTCAATTGGCAGAAGGCGGAAGGGGAACACGCGGGCGCCCCGCCGGTGCCGGCCCACCCTCGTGGTGGGCCGCACCCCGGAGGGGCGCTGCGGGCGCAGGCAGCCGGGACGGCTTATTCCGGCGCAAAGAACTCGTTGCCGTGCATGTCGACCAGCTCCAGCGCACGGCCACCGCCGCGGGCCACGCAGGTCAGCGGATCGTCCGCCACCTGCACGTGCAGGCCAGTTTCCTCGGAAATCAGGCGGTCCAGGTCACGCAGCAGGGCGCCGCCACCGGTCAGCACGATGCCGCGCTCGGCAACGTCGGCACACAGTTCCGGCGGGGTCTGTTCCAGCGCCAGCTTGACCGCGCTGACGATGCCCGACAGCGGCTCGTGCAGGGCTTCAAGCACCTCGTTGGAGCTGATCTTGATCATCTTCGGCACGCCCTCGGCGAGGTTGCGGCCGGAGATTTCCATCTCGATCACTTCCGCCTGCGGGTAGGCACAGCCCAGCTCGACCTTGATGCGCTCAGCGGTGGCTTCACCGATCAGCATGCCGTGGTTGCGGCGCACGTAGTTGGTGATCGACTCGTCGAAGCGGTCGCCACCGATGCGGACCGACGCCGAGTAGACGATGCCGTTGAGCGAGATCACCGCCACTTCGGTGGTGCCGCCGCCGATGTCGATGACCATCGAGCCACGCGCTTCAGTGACCGGCATGCCGGCGCCGATCGCGGCCGCCATCGGTTCTTCGATCAGGAACACGTCACGGGCACCGGCTTCCTCGGCCGATTCCTTGATCGCGCGGCGCTCGACCTGGGTCGAGCCGGCCGGCACGCAGACCAGCACGCGCGGGCTCGGGCGCAGCACGCGCGATTTGTGCACCTTCTTGATGAAGTGCTTGAGCATCGCCTCGGTATAGGTGAAGTCGGCGATGACGCCGTCCTTCATTGGGCGGATGGTGGTGATGTGGCCCGGGGTACGGCCCAGCATCTGCTTGGCTTCGGCGCCTACGGCTGCCACCGAGCGGGTGCCACCGATGGCACGGTCCTGACGCACGGCCACGACCGATGGCTCGTTCAGCACGATCCCCTGCCCGCGCACGTAGATGAGGGTGTTGGCCGTGCCCAGGTCGATGGACAGGTCGTTGGAGAACATGCCACGGAGTTTCTTGAACATCTGAGGAAGGAGTCCTGAGGGGTGTCGTGCCCGCCGCGGGATGGCGAAAAAATGGGCAGAAATCGAGGCCGACAAGCCTAGCAACCCGCCTGCCGCCGAGCAAGGAAAAAACTAGCTGAACCCGCGTCTTCACAGGCTTTCGGCCTGATCGGGTCTCACCCGGTTCTGGCCCTGAGCGGCACCAGCGGGTAACCTTTGCGCCGTCGGGCGCCCAAGGGCGCCGTTTGCTTGCCCGCCGAACCGGGCCGGCCCACCCCAAAATTCACCGCATAGGCTTACATCGATGTCCGCTCTGATCTGTGGTTCTCTTGCCTTCGACACCATCATGGTGTTCCCGGACCAGTTCAAGAATCACATCCTGCCGGACAAGGTGCACATCCTGAACGTGTCCTTCCTGGTGCCGCGCATGCGCCGCGAGTTCGGCGGCTGCGCAGGCAACATCGCCTACAACCTGCACCTGCTGGGCGGCCAGCCGATCCCGATGGGCACCGTGGGCTCGGACTTCGGCCCGTACCGCGAATACTTCGAAGGCCTGGGCATCGACCTGTCGCGCGTGCGCGTGATCGATGAGCTGTTCACCCCGCAGGCATTCATCACCACCGACCACGACAACAACCAGATCACCGCCTTCCACCCGGGCGCGATGATGCGTTCCTACGAAAACCACGTGCGTGGCGTACCGGGCGTGACCCTGGGCCTGGTCGGCCCGGACGGCCGCGAAGGCATGATCCAGAACGCGCAGGAATTCCACGAAGACGGCATCCCGTTCATCTTCGACCCGGGCCAGGCCATGCCGCTGTTCAACGGCCCGGAACTGCGCGAGTTCATCGAGCAGGCCGACTACGTGGTGGTCAACGACTACGAGTCGAACCTGCTGCAGGAACGCACTGGCTGGGACGAGAAAGAGATCGTCAGCCGGGTCAAGGCCTACATCACCACCCGCGGCCCGAAGGGCGCGGTCATCCACACCCCGGAAAAGAGCTACGACATTCCGCCGGCGCATGAGCGCCGCGTGGTCGACCCGACCGGCTGTGGCGACGCCTTCCGCGCCGGCCTGATCTACGGCATCCAGAAGGGCTACGACTGGCTGACCATCGGCCGCATGGGCAACCTGATGGGCGCGCTGAAGGTCGAGCACCCGGGCACGCAGAACCAGCGCTTCACCTTCGATGAGTTCAACGAGCAGTTCAAGCAGCAGTTCGGTTACGCGCTGAGCGCGTAACCGAACTGCCCGCACATCTGATCGGTGGGTGTCGACCTTGGTCGACACTGCCGGCCAGCGGCCGGCACTACCGGAACCTCCGACCGACACGTGGCCTGCTCTCTGTAGAGCCGAGCCATGCTCGGCTTGCGCGCGCCAGCGCGATCCGACCGGAGGAGAGCAGCCGAGCGTGGGCTCGGCTCTACATCAGCAAGCGCCCTGCCAGGCAGCCAGCAAGGCGCGGCAATCAGCGAAATGCCAGTCGGCACGGCCCGGCCATGGGTTTTCCGGCAGGTTGACCAGCACGGTATGGGCGCCGGCCGCACGGCCGCACTCCAGGTCGTAGGCGTGGTCACCGACCATCACCGCCTCCGCAGCCCCGATCCCCCAACGCCGCAGATGCTGCTGCAGGCCATCCGGTGAGGGTTTGGGCACCGCTTCATCGCGGCCGATGATGTCGGCATCGTCGAACAACGCCCCGACCCCGATCGCGTCCAACGTCAGCTTCGCCAGCGCATGATCATTGCGGGTCAGGATGCCGAGCCGGCAGCCTGCCGCCGACAACGCGCGCAGCAGCTTCAGCGCACCCGGTGCCGGCAGTGCGTCCTCGGCCAGCGCGCGCTCATGATCCAGCAGCCACTCGCGCTTGGCCTGCGCCGGTGCGTCCGGCAACGCCGCAATATGGTCAAGGATGTCTTCCTCGGCCGCGATCTCCAGCGCGCGGCGGATCGCGGCGAAATCATGCACGGCGACGGTCAGCGTGCCATCCATGTCGAACACCCAGTGCCGGATCGCGGACAACGCGTGCACTGCGCTGCCCGCCGCAACCATCACTGCCACCACTGCGGCATGCGGCTGGCGTCGACGCCACCGGTTTCGAACACAGCGGTGCGGGTGCCACCGGCCTTGACCGGGAACTCGATGCTGATCGACTTGCCCTTGCGCGCCAGCTTCCACAGCGCCTTCTGGTCGGTGATGAACAGGGCAATGGCTTCATCGGTCTTCGGACGCCACGCCGCCATGGAAATCGGCTTGCCGTCGTCCACGGTTACTTTCACCGTGCACTGCGGGCAACGGAAATCGCCGGCCTGCAGCACCAGATACGCATGCCGCTTCCACTCCGGATGATCGCGGAACACCAGCTGCACCGGCTTGGCGCCGCTGCCATCCACGTCCACCCGTTCCTTGCTGTAGATCTGCGCCGAAACCTGGTTGCCCTTGTTGCCCACCGGGATCTGGTTGTACTGCCACAGCGCCTGCATGCGGCGCAGGTCGCGCGCGGCATCGCCCTTGGCCTTGACCTCGTCGAAGCCTGCGGCAATGCGCTCGGCGGCCGCGGTGTCCTTGTACTGGTCCAGCAGCGAGGCGCCATGCAGGCGCGCACGCTCCCAGTCCTGCGCGGCCACGGCCATGTCGTACTGCTTGGCCACGTCTTCGGCCTTGGCCTCCTTCTGCGCCTGCACGGCGGCTGCGGCGACTTCCTGCGCCTTGCGTTCTTCCTCGGGGTTGCTGCAGGCGGCCAGCGCCAGGGTGCAGGCGGTGAGCAGGATCAGTCGTTTCATGGCGGAGGTCCTTTGCGGGTGCATCCCGATTCTATCGGCAGCGAAAAGCGGATACACCAACGGCGGGTTTCCCCGCCGTTGGTGGTGAAGCAGTGACCGGTTGCCGGCCAGCGGCCGGCACTACCGCTTACTTGGCTTCAGCCTTGGCCAGCATGTCCTGGACCGAGGCGGTGGTGATCGGGTGGTAGCCCGGCTTGGCCTTTTCGAAGGCCTGCTTGGCCAGCTCCAGCCCCTTCGGGGTCTTCACCAGTTCGGCGTAGATCGGCAGGATCAGCTTGCGACGGCCGACGCGCTCGATGAATGCCGCCGCGCCTTCATTGGCCTGCTCGTAGCCGCTGCGGATCGCCAGCGGGTACCAGCGCATGGCGATCTCGCCATTCGGGGTGCCAGTGAAGTGGAAGGCCTTGTCCAGCGTGGCCAGCTTGTCCAGCGGCTGGGTCGCACCCAGGCCGTCGATGAAGCGCACCCATTCCTGCGTGCTCCAGTCGGCGATGACCTGGCTGCTCGGCACGGTGCCGGCGCTGGCGAAGGCGATGCGCGCGGTATCGACGCTGCTGAAGTTGCGCGACTGCGCCTTGGCAGCGAACGCCGGAATGCCCGGCTCGTCCAGCCACGCCTTCAGTTCGGCCTCGGTCACGGCCGAGGGATTCTTCGGCAGCAGGTTCTTCTTCATGTACTCGACGAACTGGTCGGTGTTCGCGCTCTGGAAGGCGTGGTCATCGAACCAGCCGCGCAGGAACGGATCGAAGGTCTCGCGGCCGAAGCGCTGCTCCAGGAATTCCAGGAACCACGCACCCTTGACGTAGGCGACCTGGCTGAGCGCTTCGTCGGGATCACGCTCGTTCAGCGGCGGCAGCGCCAGTGCCTGGTCAGCCGGGCTCATGTCCTTCACTTCGGCCAGCAGGTCGGTCTGGTCGATCTGCTTCTCCATCTCGGCCATTTCCTTGCCGTACAGGGCTTCGGTGATGCGGCCCTGGACGTAGGTGGTGAAGCCTTCATTGAGCCAGATGTCCTTCCAGCTGGCGTTGGTCACCAGGTTGCCCGACCAGCTGTGCGCCAGTTCGTGGGCGACCAGCGAGACCAACGACTTGTCGCCGACGATTACGGTCGGGGTGGCGAAGGTCAGGCGCGGGTTTTCCATGCCGCCGAACGGGAACGACGGCGGCAGCACCAGCATGTCGTAGCGGCCCCAGCGGTATTCGCCGTACAGCTTCTCGGCGGCACCGATCATCTTCTCGGTGTCTTCGAATTCCTTGGCGGCCTTGTTGACCATGGTCGGCTCGGCCCAGACGCCGGAGCGGCCGGAGATCGGCTCGAACACCAGGTCGCCGGCGGCGATGGCCAGCAGGTAGGACGGAATCGGCTGCGGCATCTTGAAGGTGTAGTCACCGTCACGCGCGGCCTTCGGATCGTTGTCGGCGCTCATCAGCACCATCACGTCCGGGCGCGAGACCACGTGCGCGCTGTAGGTGAAGCGAACGCTCGGGGTGTCCTGCAACGGCACCCAGGAACGGGCGTGGATCGCCTGCGACTGGCTGAACATGAAGGGCAGCTTCTTGCCCTCGGTCATCGACGGTGCCAGCCACTGCAGGCCCGAGGCGGTCGGCGCGGTGTGATAGGTCACTTCCACCTTGGCCGGCTGTTCCGGAGCCTCGATGGTCAGCTTGCTGCCGAACACCTTGTCAGCGGCGGCCAGCTCGAACTTCAGCGGGCTGCGCGCGCCATCGGCGGCAACGGCCTCAACCTTGGACACGGTCAGCTCGCGGGTGTCGAGCACCAGCTGCTTGGCGTCCTTCTGCTTCCATTCCAGGGTGTAGGTGGCGGTGCCGCCGATCTGCTTCTGGTCGAAGTCCAGCTTCAGATCCAGCGCGATGTCCTTGATGACGACCTTGTCCGGCTCGGCGTACGAGCTTTCGTCGTGGCTGCGGTTCTCGGCGTTCACGGGGGCGGCGGGGGCCTTTGCGGCAGTCGGGGCGGCGGCGGGCGCGGCCGCCTCCTGGGAGCAGCCGGCGGCCAGGGCCACGGCCAGCGGAAGGAGCATCAGCGGATTACGCATGAATCGGGACCGTTACGGGGATCAAACCCCAATGGTACCTCCCTCCGGCCCGGCAGGCGTTGCGCGGTGCGGGGTAATGCGGCCAAGGCCGATCCTGCGGCGGCGCCCCGGGTAGGTGCCAACTTTGGTTGGCACGGATCTTTCATCGCATGTGGCAGGCCCGTGCCGACCAAGGTCGGCACCTACCAGAGCGGATGACCGCAGCGGCCGAGTGCCAACCAGGGTTGGCACCCACCAGGGCAAGGCCTACAGCTTGTAGCCGGAGTGGATCGAAACGATGCCGCCGGTCAGGTTCTTGTAGTGGCAGCGCTCGAAACCGGCCTGCCCCATCATCGCCTTCAGTTCATCCTGCGGCGGGTGCTTGCGGATGCTCTCAGCCAGGTACTGGTAGCTGTCCGAATCATTGGCGAACAACTTGCCCAGCTTGGGCAGGATCTTGAACGAGTGGAAGTCGTAGATCGGCTTGAACCAGTCCGCGGTGACTTCGGAGAACTCCAGCACGCGGGCCTGGCCGCCCACCTTCAGCACGCGGTACATCTCGCGCAGGCCGGCGTCCTTGTCGGTGACGTTGCGCAGGCCGAAGGCGATGGTGACCAGGTCGAAGCTGTTGTCCGGGAACGGCAGGGCTTCGGCGTTGCACTGCACGTAGTCCAGGCCGAGCACCAGGCCGCGGTTGGTCAGGCGGTCGCGGCCGACCGACAGCATGCCGGCGTTGATGTCGCCCAGCACCACCGAGCCCTCGGCGCCGACGCGCTCCTTCAGCAGGGCGGCGATGTCGCCGGTGCCGCCCGCCAGGTCGAGCACGCGGTCGCCCGGCTTCACCTGCGCGGTCGCCACGTAGTAGCGCTTCCACGCCCGGTGCACGCCCAGGCTCATCAGGTCGTTCATCAGGTCGTAGTTGCGCGCGACCGAGGTGAACACCTGGCCGACCAGCTTCTGCTTGTCCTTGGCGGCGACGTCGCGGAACCCGAAATGGGTGGTACCGGCTTTGTAGGGGGATTCGCTCATGGCCCCGATTATCGCACCGCCGGGGGCCAGCGGCACCCCCTGCCCGTATCATGGCGGGCCACGACTTACCGGAGCCCCGCATGATCACCACGCCCGACTACCAGGCCCTGCTGCAGACCGCCATCGCCGAAGCCCGCCAGGGCCTGGCCGAAGGCGGCGTGCCGATCGGCGCGGCGCTGTACCACAACGACGGCCGCCTGCTCGGCTGCGGCCATAACCGCCGCGTGCAGGAGGGCGACCCGTCGGTGCACGGCGAAACCGATGCGTTCCGCAAGGCCGGCCGCCAGCGCCGTTACCAGGACACGATCATGGTCACCACCCTGGCACCGTGCTGGTACTGCTCGGGCCTGGTGCGCCAGTTCAACATCGGCACCGTGGTGGTGGGCGAATCGCGCACCTTCCAGGGCGGCATCGACTGGTTGCGGGAGAATGGCGTCAACGTGATCGACCTGGACAGCCAGGAATGCGTGGACCTGCTGGGCGGCTTCATTGCGCAGCACCCGGAGATCTGGAACGAAGACATCGGTGAATGATCACCACGCAGTGTCCTGTTGAACCCGTTTAATGAACGCTTCAGTGCCGGCACGCCCTAGTGCCGGCAGCGTTTGCGGCCATTGCCGTGAACCCGTGCACAGTCAGCTGCGCAACGTGCACACGCAGCGATAACACCCCGCCCGGCTGCCGCGCCTAGGGTGGGGTTACCGGGACTTCTTTCCCCGGCGGAGCCAGCCATGTGCGCGCACGCCGTACGACCTACGCCTGACCCGATCCTCGACGCCATCCGCAAGCGCCTGCAGCAGCAGTACGCACTGCACCAGCGTGGCGCACTGTTCTGGACTGCCTACCAGGGCCTGCAGCTGGAGCTGGTGCGCGGCCACCCGCTCGACCATGAGCGCCTGTGCAATGCGATGGCCGACATCGCCGAAGATCTCGGTGCCGTCGAGCGTGCGCAGTTGATCGGACATGCCAACGCCAGCTCCACATCGCGCTGACGCGGCATGCACCGCCACATACGCCACACTCCGATGAACCCCCACTCCCTTTCCACTCAACCGAACTGGATTGTCATGCACGCTGAAGTCCCCACCATCCCTCCGGTCATCAACGTTGACGCCGAGCTGGATCACTGGCGCCGCCAACATGCCGAAGGCGCACTGCCGCACAACTCGTTCGGCTCATACGTGCCGTGGATCAAGTTTGCCTGCGATTCGCTGATCACCCAGCCGCGCGCCAGCGAGGCCGAACGTGACGAGATGTTCCAGACCCAGTACGCCCTGCAGATCATGCCGCGACTGAGCGAAGCACAGGCCCGCGAGTTCGTCGACCGTTGCTGGCAGCACGTCTACCAGAGCAGTCCGGTGCGCAGCCTGCAGGCACCGCGCCTGCAGCGCATGCGCGCCTGACCGCCGCTGCACGGCGCCTGCACGGGCCACTGCCGATCATCCTCGTCACCTGAGTGGGACGACGACGATGAAAGCACGCAACCTGTTCAATACGATCGCCAAGAAGGCCGCGGCCGCCACCGGCTCGCCGTGGACCTTCCTGGCCGCAGTAGCGATCGTGGTGATCTGGGGCATCAGTGGCCCGGTGTTCGGTTTCAACGACACCTGGCAGCTGGTGATCAACACCGGCACCACCATCATCACCTTCCTGATGGTGTTCCTGATCCAGCACACGCAGAACGCGGATACCGCCGCGATGCAGATCAAGCTGGACGAGCTGATCCGGGCGACAGCCGAAGCCAACAACGAACTGTTGGATCTGGAAGAACTGGACGAAGCGCGGCTGGAAGAGATCCGTCGCGAGTACGAGCAGATGGCGCGCGAAGCCGGCGACGCGCTGGCGCGGGTGCGCGCCTGCCATGCAGCGCGGCGCGACGATGAAGCGGTGTAGCAGGTCCGGAAATGACAATCCCGGCCAGCGACCGGCACTACCTTCGACCATCAAGGCAGGTGCCAACCTTGGTGGGCACAGGGCCAGCCACCAGCGCTGACGCATCCGTGCCAACCAAGGTTGGCACCTACCGGAAGCGCGGACTACCCGCGCTCGTGCCAGCCGCCACCCAGCACCTTGTACAGGGTGATGCGGTTGGCCTGTTGCGCCAGCTGGGCCTGCAGCTGGGTCTGCTGCGCGTTGTAGGCGGTACGCCGCGCATCAAGCAGGGTGACGAAGCTGTCCAGCCCCGCGTCGTAGCGGGCCTGCGACAGGCGGTTGGCCTGTTCGGCCGCGTCCACCAGGCGCTGCTGTGAACTCACCTGCTCGTCCAGGCTGACATTCAATGCCAGCGCATCGGCGGTTTCGCGGAAGCCCACCTGGATCGACTTCTCGTACTGCGCCAGAGCGATATCACGATCTGCGTTGGCGATGGCCAGGTTGGCGCGCAGCTTGCCGCCCTGGAAGATCGGCAGGGTGATCTTCGGCAGGAAACTCCATACACGGGTGCCACTGTCGAACAGGTTGGACAGTTCGTTCGAACCACTGCCGATGCTGCCGGTCAGCGAGATGCTCGGGAAGAACGCCGCGCGTGCCGCACCGATGTTGGCGTTTGCGGCCAGCAGCTGGTGTTCGGCGGCCATGATGTCCGGGCGCTGCAGCAGCACGTCGCTGGGCAGGCCGGCCGGCGGCGGGGCCAGTGCAAGCAGCTGCGGTTCGATGCTGTCCGGCAGCAGTGCCGGATCCAGCTGGCCACCGGCCAGCAGCGCCAGCGCATTGCGGTCCTGGGCCAGCTGGCCACGCAGGCGTGCAGCATCCGTACGTGCGGTCTCGACCAGGGTACGGGTCTGGGTCAGCTCCAGCGCCGAACTGCCACCACGTTCGTGGCGGGCCTCGGCCAGGCGCAGCGAATCCTCGTAGGTCTTCAGCGTGGCCTCGGCGATCTTCAGCTGCTGTGCATCGGCACCATAGGTCAGCCACGCAGTCGCGGTCTCGGCCACCAGGCTCAGCTGCGCGTTGCGGCGGTTGGCGGCCACGGCGAAGTACTGCTGCAACGCCGCTTCACTGAGATTGCGCACGCGGCCGAACAGATCCAGCTCGAACTCGGCCACGCCGACACCGGCGGTGAACTGCTCGGTGACGCCGGCGTCGGTGCCTCGGCGCTCCATCTGGCCGGTGACAGCCACGCCGGGCACGCGGTCGGCGCGTTGTACGCGGTACTGGCCGCGCGCGCGCTCTACATTGAGCACGGCCACGCGCAGGTCGCGGTTGTTCTGCAGCGACTGCTCGATCACCTGCTGCAGGCGTGGATCGGTGAAGAAGTCGCGCCAGCCGACGGCGGCGACATCGGCCACCTGGCCCTGCGCGGCTTCGGCCGGCCACTGCGCCGGAATCGCCGGAGCGACAGCGGTGTTCTTCGGCACCAGAGTGGAGCAGCCGGCCAGCGCGAGCACGCCGGCCAGGGATACAGCAAGAGAAGAGAATTTCATGGCGACACCTTGGGGGTCACGGTGGTAGCGCCGGGCCATGCCCGGCGGCTACGCGGTGAGGCATCCGCCGGGCATGGCCCGGCGCTACCGGATTTCATCACTCGGCGGTCTTGCGCTTGAACACGCGCTGCACCACCACGAAGAACAGCGGCACGAAGAACACACCGAGCACGGTGCCGACGATCATGCCGCCGAGCACGCCGGTACCGATCGCCTGCTTGGCGCCGGAACCGGCACCGGTGGAGACCGCCAGCGGTACCACGCCCATGCCGAAGGCCAGCGAGGTCATCACGATCGGACGCAAGCGGTCGCGCACGGCGTGCATGATCGACTCGATCAGGCTGGCGCCCTTCTCCAGGTTCTCCTTGGCGAACTCGACGATCAGGATCGCGTTCTTGCTGGTCAGGCCCACCGTGGTCAGCATCGCCACCTGGAAGTAGATGTCGCGTTCCAGGCCCTTGAAGGTATTGGCCAGCACGGCGCCGAGGATACCCAGCGGGGCCGCCAGCAGCACCGCGGTCGGCACGCTCCAGCTTTCGTACATCGCGGCCAGGCACAGGAACACGATCATCAGCGACAGCGTGTACAGCAGCGGCGTCTGCGAGCCGGCCTGGCGTTCCTGGTAGGACATCGCCGTCCACTCGATGCCGAAGCCCGCCGGCAGCTGCTTGGCCAACTGTTCGATCTCGGCCATGGCGTCACCGGAGGCCACACCCGGGGCCGGTTCGCCTTGGATTTCCATTGCCGACACGCCGTTGTAGCGCTCCAGGCGCGGCGAGCCGTAGTCCCAGTGCTTGGTGGCGAACGCGCTGAACGGCACCATCTCGCCCTTGTCGTTCTTCACGGACCAGAGATCGAAGTCCTCCGGCACCATGCGGAACGGCTGGTCAGCCTGCACGAACACGCGCTTGACGCGGCCGCGATCGACGAAGTCATCGATGTACGAACTGCCCCACGCGGCGGCCAGGGTGCCGTTGATCTGGTCGATCGACAGCCCCAGCGAGGTCGCCTTGGCCGCATCGATGTCGATGCGGAACTGCGGCGTGTCTTCCTGGCCGTTCGGGCGCACGTTGGCCAGTTTCTTGCTGCCGGCGGCGAGGCCGAGCAGCTGGTTGCGCGCGGCCACCAGTGCCTCGTGGCCCTGGCCGCTGTTGTCCTTCAGGAAGAAGGTGTAGCCCGAAGCGGTACCCAGCTCCGGGATGGCCGGCGGCGGGAAGGCGAAGATGAAGGCATCCTTGATCTGGCCCAGGGCCGCCATCGCGCGACCGGTGATCGGCATCACGCCATTGTTGGCGTCACGCTCGCTCCAGTCCTTCAGCTTGACGAATGCCATGCCCGCGTTCTGGCCCATGCCGGCGAAGCTGAAGCCCTGCACCGAGAACACCGAGTCCACCGCATCCTTCTCGTTCTGCAGGAAGTGGTTTTCCAGTGCCGCGATCGATTCCAGCGTACGTTCCTGGGTGGCACCCACCGGCGCCTGCACCAGCGCCATCAGCACGCCCTGGTCTTCGTTGGGCAGGAACGAACTGGGCAGGCGCACGAACAGCACGCCCATCAGCACGAACAGCGCCGCAACGATGCCCATGAAGCGCCACGGACGATGGATGATGCCGCGCACGCCACGCTGGTAGCTTTCGCTGGTGCGGTCGAAACCGCGGTTGAAGCCGTTGAAGAAACGACCGGCCAGGCCGCGATGGGCAACATGGTGCTCGCCCTTCTTCAGCGGCTTGAGCATGGTCGCGCACAACGCCGGGGTCAGCACGATCGCGACCAGCACCGACAATGCCATCGCCGAGACGATCGTGGCCGAGAACTGGCGGTAGATCACGCCGGTGGAACCGCTCATGAAGGCCATCGGCACGAACACTGCCGACAGCACCAGGCCGATGCCGACCAGCGCGCCGGTGATCTGGCCCATCGACTTGCGGGTGGCCTCGAGCGGCGACAGTCCCTCTTCGGACATGATGCGCTCGACGTTTTCCACCACCACGATGGCATCGTCCACCAGCAGGCCGATCGCCAGCACCATCGCGAACATGGTCAGCATGTTCACCGAGAAGCCCAGCATCGCCAGCACGCCGAAGGTACCCAGCAGCACCACCGGCACGGCGATGGTCGGGATCAGGGTGGCGCGGAAGTTCTGCAGGAACAGGTACATCACCACGAACACCAGCACGATCGCTTCGATCAGGGTCTGCACGACGCCCTTGATCGACACACGCACGAACGGCGTGGTGTCGTACGGGATCTCGGCTTTCAGCCCGGCCGGGAAGAAGCTCTTCATGTCCTCCAGCGCGGCATCCACGCCGGCGGCGGTATCCAGCGCGTTGGCGCCGGTGGCCAGGGTGACCGCCAGGCCGCTGGCCGGCTGGCCGTTGTAGCGGGTGACGAAGTCGTACGATTCCGCACCCAGCTCGACGCGGGCGACATCACCCAGGCGCAGCTCGGCACCGTCCTGCGCACCGCGCACGATGATGTTGCGGAACTGTTCCGGGGTCTGCAGGCGCGACTGCGCGTTGATGGTGGCGTTGAGCTGCTGGCCCTTGATCGACGGCGCACCGCCGAGCTGGCCGATGGCGACCTGGGCGTTCTGTGCCTTGATCGCTGCGGTCACTTCGGCGACCGACAGGCCATAGGTATGCAGCTTGTTCGGGTCCAGCCAGATGCGCATGGCGTACTTGCCACCGAACACCTGGATGTTGCCCACGCCCGGCACGCGGCTCAGGCGGTCGACGACATTGGAACCGACGTAGTCGGCGATGTCGTTGGCGTCCATGCTGCCGTCCTCGGACACGAACGCGATGACGTTCAGGAAGCCCGAGCTGGACTTGGCCACGTTGATGCCCTGCCGCTGCACTTCCTGCGGCAGCAGCGGCATGGCCAGCTGCAGCTTGTTCTGCACCTGCACCTGGGCGATGTCCGGGTTGGTGCCGCTCTCGAAGGTCAGGGTGATGGTGGCCTGGCCGTTGGACGAGCTGTTGGAGGAAAAGTAGATCAGGCCATCAAGGCCCTTCATGTTCTGCTCGATGATCTGCGTCACCGAGTCCTCGACCACCTTGGCCGATGCACCCGGGTAGGTGGCGCTGATTTCCACCGCCGGCGGTGCGACGTTGGGGTACATCGAGACCGGCAGCTTGAACAGGGCCAGGCCGCCGGCGAGCATGATGATGATGGCGATCACCCATGCAAAGATGGGTCGATCGATGAAAAAGCGTGCCATGGGGTTCTCCGCTTACTTCGCGTCGCCGGCCGGAGCGGCAGGCTGGGCGGCCGCTGCCGGCTTGGCCGGAGCAGCGCCCTTCTCGGTGGCCTTGACCGGCATGCCGGGGCCGATCTTCTGCAGGCCTTCGACGATGACCTTGTCGCCGGCCTTCAGACCGTCCTCGACCAGCCACTTGTCGCCAACCGTGCGGCTGACCTTGACCGGGCGCACTTCGACCTTGTTGTCCTTGTCGACCACCATCGCGGAGGTGTCACCCTTCGGATCGCGGGCGATGCCGGCCATCGGTACCAGCACCGCATCGCTGCGCACGCCGCCGCCGATCACTGCGCGCACGTACATGCCCGGCATCAGCAGGCCGTCCGGGTTGTCCACCTTCACGCGCAGGCCGAAGCTGCCGGTGGCCGGATCGACGCTGACTTCGGAGAACTCCAGCGTGCCCTTGTGCTCGAAGGTGCTGCCGTCTTCCATCAGGATGCTGACCGGCAGCGTCTGGTTGTCCTGCAGGCGGCCGGCGGCCAGTTCGCGGCGCAGCTGCAGCAGCTCGGCCGAGGACTGGGTCAGGTCGACATAGATCGGATCCAGCTGCTGCACGGTGGCCAGCGCATTGGCCTGGCCGGCGTTGACCAGCGCACCCTGGGTGACGCTGGACTTGCCGATGCGGCCGCTGATCGGCGCGGTGATACGGGCGTAGCCGAGGGTGACGTTGGCCGCATCCAGCGATGCCTTGGCGGCGCCGACGTCGGCCTCGGCCTGCTTCTGCGCGGCCACGGCGTTTTCCAGATCCTGCTGGCTGACCGCGTCGACCTTGGCCAGCTCGGTGATGCGCTTGGCGCTCAGGCGGGCGGCATTGGCGGTGGCTTCTGCGCGGGCCAGCTGGGCACGGGCATTGTTGGCCTGGGCGCGGTAGCTGGCGTCGTCGAGCTGGTACAGCGGCTCGCCGGCCTTGACCATGCCACCTTCCGTGAACAGGCGCTTGGCGACGATGCCATTGACCTGCGGGCGCACTTCGGCGACCAGGAAGGCATTGGTACGGCCCGGCAGTTCGCGGGTCAGGCCCACGGTCTCGGACTTCAGCGTGACCACGGTGACGTCACCGGGGCCCTGTTCGGGGGCCTGGGGTTGGCCGCCGCAGGCAGCCACGGTCGCGGCGATGGCCAGCGACAGCGCGATGGGTCGGATTCGGCTCAGCAACATGACGGAAAGGCTCTCAGGGGAAGGAATCTCAAAACGCGCTGATACAGGCCGAAAGCGCCAGCAGGCAACGCTCACCGGCGGGGAGAAGCAGCCGGCAACGGCCTGCCACGCACACGGCGGGAATGATGGGACGGAAATATACATACATGCGTGTTTGTTTGTAAACAGGTACAATTCAGCCACGTTTCACCCGCACTCGTACCCATCCATGGCCCGCAAGACCAAAGAGGACACCCAGGCAACCCGGGAAGGCATCCTTGACGCCGCCGAAGCCTGTTTCCATGAACACGGCGTGGCCCGTACCACGCTGGAGATGATCGGCGCCCGCGCCGGCTATACCCGTGGCGCGGTGTACTGGCACTTCAAGAACAAGAGCGAGGTGCTGGCCGCGATCGTTGAACGGGTGCACCTGCCCTTCATGCAGGAACTGGAACGCACCTCCACCGAGCAGCGCGACACGCCGGTACACGACCTGCGCGCGGTGATGATCCACTCGTTCATCGAGCTGTCCGAGGACGAGCGCCTGCGCAAGACCATGGAGATCATGCTGCGCAGCGATGCCTCGGCCGACACCAAGGTGCTGACCGAAATGCAGCAGGCCGGATTCCGCGATGCGCTGGACCGGATGGAGCGTGCGCTTCGCCGGGCCCGGGACCTGGGCCAGCTGCGCGAAGGAGCGGACCCGAAGATCGCCGCGCGCATGCTGCACGCCACCGTACTGGGCGTGCTGCACGGCGCGATGGTCGAACCGGAACTGATGGACCTCAAGCGCGACGGCATGCTCGCGCTGGACATGACTCTGGCCGCCTACGTGAAGGATGGCGTGTTCGTGCCCGGAACGGTGCCCGAGCCGTTGCCGGACGCGTGAGCGGCGCTGCTGCCACCACCGCCGTACCCATCTGAGGACAGACCCATGATCCTGGACAATGTGGTGTGGGGCTTCATCGGCTGCGGCAGTGTCACCGAGAAGAAGAGCGGCCCGGCCCTGGCCAGCACACCCGGATCACGGGTTGCAGCGGTCATGCGCCGCAATGCGGCGTTGGCCGAGGATTACGCGAGGCGCCATGCCATTCCCCGTTGGTACGCGGACGCTGATGCGCTCATCGCCGATCCGGAAGTGAACGCGGTGTACGTCGCAACGCCTCCCTCGACGCACATGCAGTACGCGCTGCAGGCGATCGCCGCGGGCAAGCCGGTCTACATCGAAAAGCCGATGGCCATGGATCACGCCGAATGCGAACGCGTACTGGAGGCCAGCGCACGCCGCGGCGTGCCGGTGTTCGTGGCCTATTACCGCCGCGCCCTGCCCCGCTTCGCACAGGTGAAACAGCTGCTGGACAGCGGCGCGATCGGTACGCCGCGCAGCGTGCGCGCCACCCTGCACCGGCCGCATTCGGCGAATGCCGCCTCGCCGGACTTCTGGCGGACCCATCCGGCGATCGCCGGCGGCGGGCTGTTCGTCGATCTGGGCTCGCATACCCTGGACCTGCTCGACCATCTCCTGGGGCCGCTGAGCGATGTGCGTGGTCTGGCCAGTTCGTTGACCGGCGCCTACGCCGCCGAGGACAGCGTCTCGATGTGCTTCCGCACCGGAATGGGCGCGCATGGCATCGCGCAGTGGAGCTTCTGCGCCTTCCGCCGCCAGGATGAGATCGAGATCACCGGCGACCGCGGGCAGCTGCGCTTTGCCACCTTCGAGGACGTTCCGGTGGTTCTGGAGACCGAAGCGGGCGTGCAGGCGTTCGATATCCCGAACCCGCCAGCGGTCCAGCAGCCGTTGATCGCCTCCCTCGTGGACGAACTGCGTGGCAACGGCTGTTCACCGTCGACCGGCATCAGCGCTGCGCGCACCAGTGCGGTGATCGACCAGGTACTGCAGGCCTACCGCGCCCGGCACCCGCACTGACCGCCAACAAAAAGGCCGCCTTTCGGCGGCCCCATAGCTTTGCGGAGCCGGGCATTACAGGATGTAGCGGCTCAGGTCCGGATCCTGCACCAGCTCGCCCAGGTGTGCATCGACATAAGCACGGTCGATGGCCAGGGTTTCGCCGTCGCGGTCCGGTGCCTCGTAGCTGAGCGAATCCAGCAGGCGCTCCAGCACGGTATGCAGGCGGCGGGCACCGATGTTCTCCTGGCGCTCGTTCACCTGGAAGGCGATCTCGGCCAGACGATCAATGGCGTCGGCAGTGAAGCTGACCTTGACGCCCTCGGTGGCCAGCAGCGCTTCGTACTGCTTGGTCAGCGCGGCCTTCGGCTCGGTCAGGATGCGCACGAAATCGTTCTTGCTCAGCGCCCCCAGTTCAACGCGGATCGGGAAGCGACCCTGCAGCTCCGGAATCAGATCGCTGGGCTTGGCCAGGTGGAACGCACCGGAGGCGATGAACAGGATGTGGTCGGTTTTGATGGTGCCGTACTTGGTGGACACGTTGGAGCCTTCCACCAGCGGCAGCAGGTCGCGCTGCACACCTTCGCGGGACACGTCGCCACCGCCCACGTTGTCACCACGCTTGGCGACCTTGTCGATCTCGTCGATGAAGACGATGCCGTGCTGCTCACAGGCCTCGATCGCCGCCGTGCGGATATCGTCTTCGTTGACCAGCTTGCCGGCCTCTTCTTCCACCAGCAACGGACGCGCGGCCTTGATGGTCAGCGTGCGCTTATGCGCCTTGGCGCCGCCGCCGAGGTTGGCGAACATCGACTTCAGCTGCTGGCCCATTTCCTCCATGCCCGGTGGGGTCATGATGTCCATGCTGACATTGGCGGCCAGGTCGAGTTCGATCTCGCGCTCGTCCAGCTCACCGTTGCGAAGCATCTTGCGGAACTTGATGCGGGTCTCGTTGTCCTGCGCCGACGGTTCGTTGCGGGCGACTTCCGGATCGAAGCCGATGCCACCGCTGCGGCGCGGCAGCAGCGCATCGAGGATGCGGTCCTCTGCGCGTTCTTCGGCCTGGGTACGCACGCGCACCTTGGCCTGTTCGCGGTACAGCTTCACTGCGGTATCGGCCAGGTCACGGATGATCTGCTCGACATCCTTGCCGACGTAGCCGACTTCGGTGAAGCGGGTCGCTTCGACCTTCACGAACGGCGCGTTGGCCAGCGTGGCCAGGCGGCGCGCGATTTCGGTCTTGCCGACGCCGGTCGGGCCGATCATCAGGATGTTCTTCGGCATCACTTCATTGCGCAGCTCCGGCACCAGCTGCATGCGGCGCCAGCGGTTGCGCAGGGCGATGGCCACGGCGCGCTTGGCGTCGTGCTGGCCCACGATATGCCGGTCCAGTTCCTGCACGATCTCGCGCGGGGTCATGGTGGCGGAGGAAACTTCGATCTTCGACATGGATGTGCTCACGGATTCGTTGTCGGTAGCGCCGGGCCATGCCCGGCGGATCGGGAGGCGTTACAGCTCCTCGACCACCACGTTGCGGTTGGTGTAGATGCAGATGTCGCCGGCAATGCCAATGGCTTCGCTGGCGATGGTGCGCGCATCCAGTTCGGTGTGCGCCATCAGCGCGCGCGCGGCCGACAGCGCATAGGAACCGCCGGAACCGATGGCGATGATGCCGTCCTCCGGTTCGATCACATCGCCGGTGCCGCTGATGATCAGCGAGGTTTCCTTGTCGGCCACTGCCAGCAGGGCCTCGAGCTTGCCCAGGCGGCGCTCGGTGCGCCAATCCTTGGCCAGTTCGACCGCAGCGCGCTGCAGCTGGCCGTGCTTTTCCAGCTTGGCCTCGAACAGCTCGAACAGGGTGAAGGCATCGGCGGCGGCACCGGCGAAGCCGGCCAGCACCTGGCCGTCACGACCGAGGCGGCGCACCTTGCGCGCATTGCCCTTCATCACGGTGTGGCCCAGCGTGACCTGGCCGTCGCCGGCAATGGCCACGTGCTCGCCGCGACGGACGCAGACGATGGTGGTGGCGTGGAAAACGTTGGGATTCTGACTGGGGTCCATGCGGCCTCCGATAGCTGTTCCCGGGACATGGGGACAGCGCCGGGTGCGATCAAGCCTGTGCGGATGGCTGCCGTTCAGCGCTTGGCTTGCGAAGGCCGATCCGGATTGGGCTCGATGCCCCAGGCGATATACCAGTCTTCGCCCTGCGTCTCGATCGGATGCTGGGTGCGGCCGGAACCATTGCCGCAGGCCAGTGCGTCAGCTGCGCAGTAGCGGTCGCAGCCCCAGCAGATGCGCTCGGGATGCCTGGGATGCAGCGGAATGGGCTTCGCCATGGTGGCGGGTTCTTCGTGGCCTGCGGCCACGATGCGCCGGTAGCGCCCGCCCTGCCCTGATCCAGATCAAGGGCGGGCTATTCAGCCGTGTCGCCCTTGTTGCGGCGCTTGGCGCGCGGATGCGCGGCGTCGTAGACCTTGGCCAGATGCTGGAAGTCGAGGTGGGTGTAGATCTGGGTGGTAGCGATGTCGGCATGGCCGAGCAGCTCCTGCACGCCACGCAGGTCACCGGATGATTCCAGGATATGGCTGGCGAAGCTGTGCCGCAGCATGTGCGGGTGCACGTGCTTGAACAGGCCCTGGCGCTGCGCCAGCTGGCGGATGCGGATCTGCACCGCGCGTTGGCTGATCGGCCCGTTGCGGCCGGGAAATACCGGCGAGGCCGGTCCACCGCCACTTTCCGCGCGCCACGCCTGCAGTGCTTCGCGCGCAGGCCTGCCGAACGGCACCCGCCGCTGGCGATTGCCCTTGCCCAGCACGCTGACCAGGCCGCTGTCGAAATCCAGATCGCGCCAGGTCAGCGCGCAGACTTCGCTCAGGCGCAGGCCGGAGGAATAGAACAGTTCCAGCAGCGCGCGATCACGGCGGCCCAGCTCGCCTTCCGGTTCCAGCTCGACCAGCTGCACGGCTTCGTCGGCGTCAAGCACCTGCGGCAACCGACGCGGCGCACGCGGCGCCTTCAGCGTCGCCGCCGGACTGACCTCGATGCGCCCGTGCTTGAGCAGCCAGGCATAGAAGCTGCGGCAGGCGGACAAGCGGCGCTGCAGGCTCTTGGCCGACAGGCCGCGGCGATGCTCGTCGGCGACGAACTGGCGCACCGCGTCAGCATCAAGCGCCTCCACCGCTACACCACGTGGCTCGG
This sequence comes from Stenotrophomonas geniculata, assembly GCF_034508895.1. Lineage (NCBI taxonomy): Bacteria > Pseudomonadati > Pseudomonadota > Gammaproteobacteria > Lysobacterales > Lysobacteraceae > Stenotrophomonas > Stenotrophomonas geniculata. The sequence continues at coordinate 2,530,862 of NZ_CP140571.1, read as the reverse complement.
CCCAGACCGACAGCGCATCCAGGTCGCGGCGGTAGGCATCAAGCGTATGCGCCGACATCCGCCGTTCCACCTGCAGGTGCTGCAGGAAGGCCTGTACCGCGCTCATCGTCGTGTCCTGCTCAGCCCGGGAAGCGCTTCAGGCCGGTGACCAGCGCATCGCCCATCATGCGCAGGAACAGCGTGCCCATGCCCGGATAGAAGCGGTTCGGGTCGTGGCTTCCGACCGCAATCAGGCCCACGCCCGGTAGCGGCAGCAGTGCGGTGGTCTGCACTTCCTCGCTGCGCACGCCATACAGCACGGCATTCTTTTCCGGCTGCAGGCGGCCGCAGATCGGCTCGCCATCCTTCAGGCAGTCGCGGAACGGGCCCAGCTGCGGATCATCGGCGGCAATCACCTGCAGCCAGTCGGCCTGCTCCAGCCCGGCCACCGGCCTGTGCACCACCAGCCGTACCAGGTCGCCGGCGAAATCTTCCTGCAGCGAGGCAGCCATAGCACGCAGGGTATCGGCGGCGTTGTCCTGCTTCATCAGCGCCAGGGTCAGCTGATGCGTGCGCACTGCCAGGCGTTCATTGATCTGGGCGGTTGCGCCCAGATCGGCCAACCGTCGTGCCAGCTCGCGGTTCTTCTCGCGCAGCACTTCCAGCTGGTAGCTGGCCAGCGACGCGGTCGGACCGTCATCACGCGGCACCACCAGGGTCAGGGCCAGGTCCGGGAACTGCTTGAGGAAGCCCGGATGACGCCGCAACCAGGCAGCGACTTCATGGGCCCCGAGCTTGTCGACGGTTTCGGTCATGCGATCCACTCCCCTTCGAAGACGAATGCGGTCGGGCCGGCCATCACCACCGGCTGGCCATCGCCTGGCCACTGGATGCGCAGGTCGCCACCGGGCAGGCTGATGCGCGCGTCACGCTGCAGGCGGCCACGCTGCATCAGGGTCACCGCAGCGGCACAGGCACCGCTGCCACAGGCCAGGGTTTCACCGACGCCGCGCTCATTCACACGCAGACGCGCATGCGCCGGGCCCATCACCTGTACGAAGCCCACGTTCACCGAGCGCGGGAACGACGCATGCTGCTGCAGCAGCGAACCGACGCGCTCGACCGGTGCGGCATCGATCAGGCCCACTTCAATCACCGCATGCGGATTGCCCATCGATACCGCAGCAAAGCGGACGCTCTCGCCCTGCAGCGGCAGCAGGTATTCCTCGCGCGCGTGGGCGAAGCCCATCAGCGGCACGTTGGCCGGCTCGAACGCAGGCACCCCCATGGTCACCGCGAACTGGCCCTCGCCCAGCATCTTCACTTCGTGGCTGGCCAACGGGCTGTCGATGACGAATGCATCGCCCTGCGCACTGCCCTCGCGCACCAGCCAGGCCGCGATGCAGCGCGCGCCGTTGCCGCACTGCTCGGAGTTGGAACCGTCGGCATTCCAGATGCGGTAGGACGCCACCGAGCCTTCCGCGCGCGGTGCTTCGATGGTCAGGATCTGATCGCAGCCGACGCCGGTGTGGCGGTCGGCCAGGCGCGCGGCCAGTTCAGGCGTGGGCGGCGCAGTGCCGTCACGCAGGTCGATCACTACGAAATCATTGCCCGCGCCATGCATCTTGCTGAAGCGCAGCGCCTTGGAACCGGCCTTACTCATTCCCGCCGCCCACCTTCTTCGCAGGCGCAGGCGCCGGTTGGGTGGTCGGTGCAGCCGGGTCCACGGTCGTGGCCGGCGTGCCGCTGCCCTGGGTCTCGGTCGGGGTCGCTTCGGTCGCGGGCTCGGCAACCGGTTCGACGGTTTCTTCCACCGGCACCGGCTTCTGCGGCAGTACCAGCGGGCCCTTGTTGCCACAGGCGGCGAGGAACAGCAGCGAAGCCGCTGCCAGCGGAATCAGGATGGCGTTTCGATGGGGGGTCTTCATGCCCCGAGTATAGCCACTGGCGGCTGAGCGGTTGGTGCAGGGGATCGGGTTGCCGGCCAGCGGCCGGCACCACCGCAGGGGTTCAATCCGCGGGCGGCGGCAGCGGCCGGGTCCACAGCCAGATCGCCACCACGGTCATGCTGCCGATCGAGAACCCCTTCACCCAGGCGATCGGCACGCACCACAACATGATGCCGGCGCATACCGCCATGGTGACCGTGGCCATCCACTTGCCGTAACGGCTGACTGCACCATGCGCCTGCCAGTTGGCGATGGCCGGGCCAAAACGTGGATGCTGCAGCAGCCAGCTGTGCAGGCGCTCGGAGCCGCGCGAGGCGGCCCACGCCGAGATCAGGATGAATACGGTGGTCGGCAGGCCCGGCACGAAGATCCCGACGATGCCGGTACCGAGGCTGACGTACGCCAGCAGCCACCACGCCCAGCGGAAACGCACCACGCGCGGTGGCGTGGTGGCGTCGCGAGGGGGGGAAGGATCTGGCGCGCTCATGGCCGCAAGGATACCGGTTCAGGGTGCCAGGCAGTGCCCGGCACCCTGTCGCGATCACGGCTGGGCGATGCCCAGCTGCTGCAGCACGAACGCATACGACTCGGACAGCTCGCGGTAACGCTGGAAGCGCCCCGACTTGCCGCCGTGGCCGGCTTCCATGTTGGTGCGGAACAGGATCGGGTAGGGGCCGGTGTTGTCGTCACGCAGCTTGGCTACCCACTTGGCCGGTTCCCAGTACTGCACCTGCGAATCCCACAGGCCGGTGCCCACGAACAGCGCTGGATAGGCCTGCTGCTTCACGTTGTCATAGGGCGAGTAGGACAGCATGTAGTCGTAGTACGGCTTCTGTTCCGGGTTGCCCCACTCGTCGTACTCGTTGGTGGTCAGCGGAATGGTCGGGTCGAGCATGGTGGTGACCACATCGACGAACGGCACCTGCGCCACCATCACCCGGTAATCCTGCGGGGCCTGGTTGGCCACCGCGCCCATCAGCAGGCCACCGGCACTGCCGCCGGATGCGGCGACGCGATCCTTCGCCGCCCAGCCCTGTGCCACCAGCCCTCGGGTGACGTCGATGAAGTCGTTGAAGGTGTTCTGCTTGTGCAGCAGCTTGCCGTTCTCGTACCAGTCGCGGCCCATTTCCTGGCCACCGCGGATGTGGGCGATGGCATACACCACGCCGCGGTCGAGCAGGCTCACCGCGGTCTGGTTGAAGTACGGGTCCATCGACATGCCGTAGCTGCCATAGGCGTACTGGAACAGCGCGCCCTTGCCATCCTTCTGGTAGCCCTTGCGGTAGACCAGCGACACCGGCACCTTCACGCCATCGCGCGCGGTGATCCAGACGCGATCGGTTTCGTACTTCGAGGCGTCATAGCCGATCACCGGCTGCACCTTCAGCTGGCGGCGCTCGCCGGTGGCGGTGTTCAGTTCGAACACCGTGGTCGGGGTGGTCATCGAGGTGTAGATGTAACGCAGCCACGGCGTATCGGCCTCGGTGTTGTCGCCCAGGCCCATCGAGTACGCCGGCTCGTCGGCCTTCACGTAGTCGCTGCGACCGTCCTCGAACAGCAGGCGGATGCGTTCCAGGCCTTCGGAACGTTCGGCGATGGCGGTGTAGCCGTCGAACAGTTCGAAGCCTTCGATGAACACCGCATCGTCATGCGCGATCCAGTCCTTCCACTGCACGCGCGAGGTCGCATCGGTCGGTGCGGTGACCAGCTTGAAGTTCTTCGCACCATCGTTGGTACGGATCACCCAGCGGCCGTCGTAGTGATCGGCGTCGTACTCGACATCGCGCTGGCGCGGGGCCAGTACGGTGAAGGTGGTCGGGTCGCTGGCGGGTGCATAGCGCTCTTCCGAGGACACGGTGCTGTGCACGCCGATGGTGATGAAGCGATCGTCGCGGGTGCGGCCGATGCCCATGTAGAAGCTGTCGTCCTTCTCTTCGTAGACGACGGTGTCGGCGCTGGCCGGGGTACCCAGCACGTGCTTCTTCACGCGCACGGTCAGCAGTGTTTCCGGATCGTTCTCGACATACAGCACGGTGCGGTTGTCGTCGGCCCAGACCAGGTCGCCGGAGCTGCCGGTGATCACATCGGGCAACACCTTGCCGGTGGCCAGGTCCTTGAAGCGGATCGTGTACTGGCGGCGGCCCACATCATCATCGGCCCAGGCCAGCAGCTGGTTGTCCTGGCTGACCTCCATCGAGCCGACGCTGAAGTAGCCCTTGCCAGCGGCCATCGTGTTGACGTCCAGCAGGATCTCTTCGGCCGCGTCCATGCTGCCCTTGCGGCGCGCGTGGATGGGGTAGTCCTGGCCGGTCTCGAAACGGCTGTAGTACCAGTAGCCGCGCTCGCGCGCCGGCACGCTGGAATCGTCCTGCTTGATGCGGCCGACGATCTCCTTGTACAGGGTGTCTTCCAGCGGCTTCAGCGGTGCCAGCAGCTGGTCAGCGTAGGCATTCTCGGCCTGCAGGTAGGCCAGCATGTCCTTGTTCTCGCGCTTGTCGTCGCGCAGCCAGTAATAGTCATCGTTGCGGGTCGCGCCGAACGGCGCCTTGACCACATGCGGGTGCTTGGCGGCATCCGGCGGAACGGGCGGCGTGGCGGCGGTAGCGGTCGTGGTCATCAGGCTCGCAAGCAACAGGCAGAGAGTGGATTTCATGAGATAAGGCTCCAGGCGCATCAATGCAATGGTCTTCGGCGGGGTCAGATCCCTTTTCCCGAAAAGGGATCTGACCCCAATCCCTGCAATGCGGCAACCCTGCGGATCGTCATGGGTCATGCCGACCGGCGTACCATGGGCAGATGAGTACCCTGCCCCACACGCCGGGCTACAGCCGGCGCAGCCATGAAATCGCTCCGTTCCACGTGATGTCGCTGCTGGCCCGCGCACAGGCGCTGGAACAGGCCGGCCACGATGTGATCCACCTGGAAATCGGCGAACCGGACTTCACCACGGCCGAACCGGTCGTGCGTGCCGGCCAGGCCGCATTGGCCGCCGGCCATACCCGCTACACCGCCGCACGTGGCCTGCCGGCCCTGCGCCAGGCCATCAGTGGTTTCTATCGCAGCCACTACGGGCTGGACATCGATCCCGAACGCATCCTGGTCACCCCCGGCGGCTCCGGTGCGCTGCTGCTGGCCAGCAGCCTGCTGGTCGATCCTGGTCGCCACTGGCTGCTGGCCGACCCAGGTTATCCGTGCAACCGCCACTTCCTGCGCCTGGTGGAAGGCGGTGCGCAGCTGGTGCCGGTCGGGCCGGAAACCGCCTACCAGCTGACTCCATCGCTGGTGGAACAACACTGGAACGCCGACAGCGTCGGCGCGCTGGTCGCCTCGCCGGCCAACCCGACCGGCACCGTGCTTTCCGCCGACGAACTGTCAGCCCTGTCGCAGACCCTGCACGCGCGGGGCGGCCACCTGGTGGTGGACGAGATCTATCACGGCCTGACCTACGGCCTGGATGCGCCCAGCGTGCTGCAGGTGGATGACAGCGCGTTCGTGCTGAACAGTTTTTCCAAGTACTTCGGCATGACCGGCTGGCGGCTGGGCTGGCTGGTGGCACCGCCGGCGGCCGTGCCCGATCTGGAAAAGCTGGCACAGAACCTGTACATCAGCGCGTCGAGCATCGCTCAGCATGCCGCCCTCGCCTGTTTCAGCGAGGAATCGATGGCGATCTTCGAGCAACGCCGCGAGGCGTTCCGCCAGCGCCGCGATTTCCTGCTGCCTGCACTGCGCGAACTGGGCTTCCGCATCGAAGTCGAGCCGCAGGGTGCGTTCTACCTGTACGCCGATGTGAGCGCATTCACCGACGACGCGCAGGCGTTCTGCGCGCACTTCCTGGAAACCGAGCACGTGGCATTCACCCCCGGGCTGGATTTCGGCTTCCATCGCGCCAACCAGCATGTGCGCCTGGCCTATACGCAGGAAGTGCCGCGGTTGCAGGAGGCGGTGGCGCGGATCGCGCGTGGGCTGAAGAGCTGGGGCACCTGATCGCCCTGCGCGAACAGCATCCACGCATGGCGTGGATCTACTGGCTCCACGCCACGTGGATACGCGGACCCAACGAAAAACGCCGCCCGAAGGCGGCGTTTTTCATTCCGTCACTTACCGCCGAGGCGTTCCCACAGGAAGCTGTAGGCCAGCGCCGACATGTGTGCGGCCTGCGCGTTGTTGGCTGCACCGCCGTGGCCACCTTCGATGTTCTCGTAGTAGGTCACGTCCTTGCCGGCGTCGATCATCTTCGCCGCCATCTTGCGGGCGTGGCCCGGATGCACGCGATCATCGCGGGTGGAGGTGGTGAACAGCACCGGCGGGTAGTTCTTCTTCGCGTTGAACAGGTGATACGGCGAGAAGGTCTTGATGAACTCCCAGTCGCTGGTATCCGGGTTGCCGTACTCGGCCATCCACGAGGCACCGGCCAGCAGATGGCTGTAGCGCTTCATGTCCAGCAGCGGCACCTGCACCACCACCGCACCGAACAGTTCCGGGTACTGGGTCAGCATGTTGCCGGTCAGCAGGCCACCGTTGCTGCCGCCCTGCACGCCCAGGTGCTTGGCGCTGGTGATCTTGCGCTTGACCAGATCGCGCGCCACCGCGGCCATGTCTTCATAGGCCTTGTGACGGTTCTGCTTCAGCGCTGCCTGGTGCCAGCGCGGGCCGTACTCGCCACCACCACGGATGTTGGCGACCACGTAAACGCCGCCCTTCTCCAGCCAGGCGCGGCCCATGCCACCGGAGTAGTTCGGGGTCAGCGAGATCTCGAAACCACCGTAGCCGTACAGCAGGGTCGGGTTGGAGCCATCCAGCTTCATCGCCTTGTCGTGCACCACGAAGTACGGCACGCGGGTGCCGTCCTTGCTGGTGGCGAAGTGCTGCTCGATCACCTTGCCCTTGGCATCGAAGAAGGCCGGCATGGTCTTCAGCGTTTCCGGCGCCTGGCCGATCTCGGCCAGTGCCAGCGTGGTCGGGGTCAGGTAGTCGGTAGCGGTCAGCCACACCGCGTCGCTGTCGTTGCTGTCCACCGCGGCCACGCCCAGCGTGCCAAAGGCCGGCGCACCGACGAAGCGGCTGGTCTGCCAACCATCGGCGCCCGGGGTCAGCACCGACAGGCGGTTCTTGACGTCATCCAGCACGTTCAGCACCAGATGGCTCTTGGTCCAGGTGGCGCTGGCCAGCGAGGTGGTCGCGGTCGGGGTGAACAGCACCTCGAAGTCGCGCTTGCCCGCCAGGAAGTCATCCAGCTTGGTGGCCAGCAGCGAACCGGAGGCATAGGTCTTGCCGCCCACGGTCCACGGGTCGCGCAGCTCCAGGGTCAGCCACTGCTTGTGCAGGCCCTTCTCGGCCGAGTTCGGCGCATCAATCTTGGTCAGCGTGCCGTCGTCGCCGCGCAGGTAGATCTCGTTGTTGTAGAAGGCCAGGGTGCGGCTGACCAGGTTGCGCTCGAAGCCCGGGGTGTCATCGTGCATCGCCGCGATGTACATGTCTTCCGGCTTGCCTTCGTACACGGCCGTGGCCGAGGCCATCGGCGTGCCGCGCTTCCACAGCTTGGCCACGCGCGGGTAGCCGGAGGTGGTCATCGAACCGGCACCGAAGTCGGTGTAGACGAACACCGTATCGCGATCGATCCAGCTGAGGCCGCCCTTCGACTCCGGACGGAAGAAGCCGTCCTTGATCCAGCTCTTGTTGGACAGGTCGAATTCGCGGGTGACATCGGCGTCGGCGCCACCGCGTGACAGCGCGATCAGGCAGCGGCTGTAGTCCGGACGCAGGCAGTCAGCACCGTGCCAGACCCAGTTCTCGCCTTCGGCCTTGTTCAACGCATCCAGGTCAAGCACGGTTTCCCACTGCGGCGAGGCCTTGCGGTACTCGGCCAGGGTGGTGCGGCGCCACAGGCCACGCTCGTGCTGCTGGTCCTTCCAGAAGTTGTAGTAGTAGTCGCCGATCTTCTGCACGCCGGGAATCTTGGCATCGGAGTCGAGCACCTCGCGGATGCTGGTCTCCATCTGCTTGAAGGCCGGGGTCTGCGCCAGGCGCGCCTCGGACTTGGCGTTCTGTTCCTTGACCCAGGTCAGCGGCTTGTCGCCGGTGACGTCTTCGAGCCAGGCGTAACGGTCGGTGTCTTCAGCGGCCACGGCGGTCCCCACCGAGGCAGCGGTCATCATGCCGGCCAGCAGGCAGGCGGAAGCGAGTCGTGACATTGCAGCTCCAGGCAGTCATAAGCCTTGGAACGCTAGCACGGAATGTCGCGGTCTCCCCCGTGTCGAAGGTCAGGCCGTGGCCACGGGGCTGCGCCGGCCACGGGTCGTGCCGCCGGTCCGGCGACGGGCCTGTCCACCGGTACGCCGGGCCAGCCGCAGCCACGACAGTCCAGGCAGCGGGAAGCGCAGCAACGCCCACCAGGCCACCAGCGGCATGCCCACCAGCCACATCGGCAGCCAGCCCAGCCAGGCGTTGCTGCCGCGCGCGGCTGGCCAGACCAGCACCAGTGCCAGGCCGGCCAGCGCCACCTGCTGCACGCTGCGCAGCAGGCGTGGATCGGCGCGTTCAATGATGACGCGTTCAGTTGCAGGGCGGCGAACGGAACGTGCGTTCATGGGGCTTCTCCGGTGGACAATGCAACACAGTTTGGGCAAGGCCCTTCTCACAGGTTGCGACACCATTGACGGATCGCGTGCACACAGTCGACCATGCGCGTGCAAGCCCACTGGAGCCCGCTCCCGCATGACTTCGATCCGCCCGCTCTGCGCCGCGCTGCTGGCCCTTTCCTTGGCCGGCCCCGCCGTGGCCGCCAGTGAGCCGCCGTCGCCCCGTACCAGTGCCTCTGGTGCAGCTGCCCTGGACGCACCGATCGACCTGAAGCGCTTCATGGGCACCTGGTATGTGATCGGCCGCGTGCCGAACTTCATCGAACGTGGCCATGTCGCCAGCGTCAACGAGTACGAGCTGCGCGACGCGCACAAGGTCGGCATCACCTACCGCTACCGTGATGGCTTCGGCGAACCGCTGCAGGAAGTGCGTGCCCGCGCCAGCGTCGACCCGGACAGCGGCAACCACGGCTGGCGCACCTGGTTCTACCGCGTCGTGCCGACCCATTCGCGGGTGCTGGAAGTGGCGCCGGATTACTCGTGGGCGCTGATCGGCTACCCCGGCCGTGAGATGGCCTGGATCTTCTCGCGCACGCCGGACATGGACAAGGCGCTGTACAAGGAGCTGGCCGAGCGCCTGCGTGACGAGTACGGCGTGAACACCGACAAGCTCAAGCGCGTGCCGCAGCACCCGGAACAGGTCGGGAAGCTGGGCTACGAAGTGCCGAACGTGCGTTGATCGCACGTGGGATTGCCGGCCAGCGGCCGGCACTACCCGAACGAGATGCCGGGCGCCGCCCGGCATTCTGTTATCTGCGGCTGTAGTGCGCGACCAGGCGGTCGCCGAGCATCTGCAGCAGCTGCACCAGGATCAGCAGCAGGACCACGGTGACCAGGGCCACATCGGTGTGCGAGCGCTGGTAGCCGTCGCGGAAGGCCAGGTCGCCAAGGCCACCGGAGCCGATCGCACCGCCCATCGCGGTGAAACCAATCAGCGCTACCGTGGTGACCGTCGCACCGGCAATCAGGCCGGGGCGCGCTTCGGGCAGCAGCACGCGGGTGACCAGCTGCCAGGTGGTGGCACCCATCGCCTGGGTCGCCTCGATCACGCCCCGGTCGACTTCACGCAGCGCGGTCTCGACCAGGCGCGCATAGAACGGTGCAGCACCGATCACCAGTGGCACGATCGCACCGCGTACACCCAGCGACGTCCCCATCAGGAACAGCGTGACCGGAATCAGCACGATCATCAGGATGATGAAAGGCACCGAGCGCAGCAGGTTCACCACCAGCGCCAGCACGCCATAGGCGAACGGCCGGCGCTTCATCTGCGGCGCGCCGAACAGATACAGCAGCACGCCCAGGGGCAGGCCGATGGCCAGGGTCAGCGGCAGCGAACCGAGCAGCATCAGCAGGGTGTCGATGGTGGCCTGGCCGATGTCGGCCCACTTGCCCGCATCCAGGTGACGGAAGAAGCCGCCGGCAGTAGCGATGATCATCGACGCAGCTCCTCAACATGCACGCCGGCGGCCACGAACGCGGCCTGCGCGGCGGACTGGTCGCCGCCCACCAGGGCGACCACCAGCTGGCCATACGGGGTGTCCTTGATCCGGTCGATACGGCCGGACAGGATGTTGTAGTCGACCCCGGTCTGGCGCGCGACGCTGCCAAGCAGGGGTTCGTAGGTGTCGCCGCCGAGGAAGGTCAGGCGCACGATGCGGCCGCCCACCACGTCGAAATCGCGGTGCAGCGCGCCCTCGTCCACATGCTCCGATTCGCTGACGAAACGGCGCGTGGTCGGGTGCTGCGGGTGCAGGAACACGCGGGTGACCGGCCCGGTCTCGACCATCTGGCCGGCGTCGAGCACGGCCACGCGGTCGCACACACGGCGGATCACATCCATCTCGTGGGTGATCAGCACGATGGTCAGGCCCAGCTCGCGATTGATCTTCGACAGCAGCGACAGCACCGAGGCCGTGGTCTGCGGGTCGAGCGCACTGGTCGCCTCATCGCACAGCAGGATCTGCGGGCGGGTCGCCAGCGCGCGGGCGATGCCGACGCGCTGCTTCTGGCCACCGGACAGCTGCGCCGGGTACTTCTGCGCGTGCGCCTCCAGGCCCACGGTCTGCAGCAACTCGGCCACGCGCGCGTCGATCTCCGCCTTCGGTGTGCCGGCCAGCTCCAGCGGGAAGGCGACATTGCCGGCCACCGTGCGCGAGGACAGCAGGTTGAAGTGCTGGAAGATCATGCCGATGCGCCGGCGCAGTGCGCGCAGGCCGTCCGCATCCAGTGCGGTGACATCCTCGCCACCGATCAGCAGGCGACCACCGCTGGGCTCTTCCAGGCGGTTGATCATGCGGATCAGGGTCGACTTGCCGGCGCCGGAATGGCCGATGATGCCGAAGACCTCACCGGCCTCGATGGTCAGGTCCAGCGGTTGCAGCGCGCTGACTTCGCGGCCGGCAACGGCATAGGATTTGTGCAGGCGCTGGAACTCGATCACGGGCGTGGCTCACCGGCTGGGTGACGGAAGGGGGCGTGCAGCCTACCAGCGCAGGCGGTCGCGCGCCCGCGCCATGGGCCAGAATGTTATTCCTTTTGGTTCTAAGTCGCCCGCGCCGACGCATTGGCTGGGGTTAGGGCCCCTGTGGGGACCCGACCCCGGGGTCGGATCCTGGCCCACCCGGCTCAGGGGTGATCCAGCGGCTTCGGCGGCTCCTGCCGGTTCACCCGCTCGCGGTGCAGCAGGTACAGCCCCGAAGCCACGATGATCGCCGCGCCCACCCAGGTATAGCCATCAGGCAGCTGGCCCCAGAAGGCCAGGTCCCAGCCAATCACCCAGACCAGCCCGCTGTACTCCAGCGGCGCGATCATCGAGGCCTCGCCCAGCTGGAAGGCCTTGGTCAGGGCGATCTGGCCCAGTGCCCCGGCCAGTCCCATGCCGGCGATCAGCGGGGCATGTGCCAGCTGCAGCGGCACCCAACCGGGAATGGACAGCAGCCCGGCACCGATGGCCATGATCACCAGGAACCAGACCACCATCGACTGCGAGGTATCGGTGCGGGTCAGCAGGCTGACCGTGATCGCTGCCACGGCATAGGCGGTGGCCGCAGCAAGCACCATCAGCCCCGGTACCGAGATGAAGCCATCCACGCCCGGCCGCAGCACCACCAGCACGCCCACCAGGCCGATGCCGATGGCAACCCAGCGCCGCGGCCCGACCCGTTCACCGAGCAGCGGCACCGAGAGTGCAGCGATCAACAACGGGGCGACGAAATAGATGGTGTAGGCGGTGGACAGCGGCAGGTCGCGCAGGGCGAACACGAAGCAGCCGATCATCGCCATGCCCAGCCCGCCACGCAGCAGGTGCAGGCCCCAGCGGCGCGGGATCAGCGAGCGCGGGCCGGCGCTGACCAGCACCCACACCAGCACGAACGGCAACGAGGCCGCACCACGCAGGAAAGTCACTTCCAGCGTGGGATAGCTGGCCGACAGCTGCTTCATGCCAGCGTCCATCAGCGAGAAACAGGCGACCGCCGCGACCATCCAGGCCACCGCGCGCGAAGGGGAGCGTTGCACGTTCATGGCCCATTATCGCCGACCGCGCGCCCCGCCGGGCGCCGGGCATGGGCGCCGCGATAGAATGGCAGCCACTGAATTCCGCGGAGCCCGCCCATGCCTTCCTTCGACGTCGTGTCCGAAGTCGACACCCACGAGCTGACCAACGCCATCGACCAGGCCAACCGCGAACTGGCCACCCGCTTCGACTTCAAGGGCGTGGACGCCAAGTTCGAGCGCGATGGCGATGTCATCAACCAGACTGCGCCGACCGAGTTCCAGCTCAAGCAGATGAACGACATCCTGCGTGCCCGCCTGGCCGCGCGCGGCATCGATGTGCTCAGCCTGGAGTTCGGCGACATCGAGACCAACCTGGCCCAGGCCCGGCAGAAGATCACCGTCAAGCAGGGCATCGAGCAGAAGATCGCCAAGAAGATCGCTGCCGCGCTGAAGGAAGCCAAGCTGAAGGTCGAAAGCCAGATCAACGGCGACAAGCTGCGCGTGCAGGGCAAGAAGCGCGACGACCTGCAGGACGCCATTGCCGTACTCAAGGCAGGCAAGTTCGAGCTGCCGCTGCAGTTCAACAATTTCCGCGATTGATCTGCCCGCCGGGCATGGCCCGGCGGACTGCAACGTCAACCGCGCAGCAGCTTGTACAGCGTAGTGCGCGAGATGCCCAGCTGGCGAGCGGCCAGGCTCAGATTGCCGTCCGCCGCCTGCGCCGCACGGCGCGCCGCTTCACGCTGCTGATCACGCAGCAGCGGTGTATTCATCGTCGCCGCTGGAGGGCTTTGCGCGCTGCGGCCAGCGACCTTGCGCGGCGCCTGCAGGTGCTGCAGGTAAACCGCACTGCCCTCGCCTACCCGCACCCGATGCGGCGCCCCGGGTTGCAGCAGGCGCCGCCGCTGCGCGGCACTGGCGCCGGCAAACACGCTTTCCAGGTTCAACAACGGCAATGGCCCCCGACGCGGCAGGCCCAGCAGGCGCCGCGCAACACGGTTGGCCGCGCGCAGCTGGCCATCCTCCTGCACCGCCAGCAGCCCCTGCAATGGCGACGCCAGCCAGCGCGGATCATGCTGCAGCGCCAGCAGGTGCACGTCGGCAAGCGCGTGGAACAACCGGTTCTCGCTGGCCAGCGCGGCCTGCCGGAAGTAGCCCTGCAGCAACGAGGGATCGCGCTCACCCAGGCCGGTGATATCGATCACCCCGCATACCTGCCCCTCAAGATCATGCAGCGGCTCGCTGAGGCAGAACACCGGCGCAAAGCGCTGCAGGTAGTGCTCGTTGCCGCGTACCAGCGCCTGCACATCGTCAGCCAGGCTCACCGCCGGGGCGGTAGTACCGATCTCCGTCTCCCCCAGTCGCCGACCGACCTGGATCGGTCGCAGCAGGGGCGCATCTTCCAGGCCATGGGCCTGTTGCGCGATCACCACGCCTTCGCGATTGGCGCAGAACATCGTCCATCCACGCCCACCAAAGGCGGCCCACAACTGTTCCAGCTCCGGCCGCACGCAGCGCGCCAGCCGGCGGTCGCCGGGATCGGAAAGATGCCGGCCATCACCCAGCAACGGACGGTAGTCCGGCTCCTGCCCGGGCAGCAGGCCCGCCGCGCGCGAACGCAGCCATGACTGCTGCAGCGGCAGCGGCAACACGCCCAATGAGCGCGCATCGCCCTCGGCGAAAGCGGCACGTGCCGCCACCAGTTGTTGCTGCCCGACTGTCGTGGCCATCATGGACGCAGCCTACACCCGTCGGCGGCAACGCCACGTTACGTTCCGACAACGGAATGTTTCCGCCAACGGTTCAAACACGGGGTCAGAGGCGTTTTCCTTTGGAAAACGGATCCGACCCCGTGCCGACCAACAGCGGCGGGAACCTGTCGAAGGCGGGGTGGGTCCGGTTGCGGGGGTGTCAGCCGCATGGATGCGGCTGCCAAGCCCCCAGGGAAGGGTTTACGGCGTCCCCCGCAACCGGGCCCACCCCGCCATCCCACGGAATGCCCGCTTTTGCCGTTGCCGTGGACGTTGCTTCGGCGGGTGCAGGGCGCAGCCCTGCAAACCCTCCCCACCCTTACGCTGCGATGCGCAGGATCGGCTTGAGCGTGATTCCCTTCGTACTGTCCTCCGCCGCCTGGTTGATCTGTTCCAGCGGGTAGAACTTCACCAGCTTGTCGAACGGGAAGCGGCCCTGCAGGAACAGCGTGACCAGCTGCGGAATGAACACCTGCGGCACGCTGTCGCCTTCCACGATGCCGCGGATGCTGCGACCACCGAGCAGCAGGTTGTTCACATCGAAACTGGCGGTGGTGCCCAGCTTCGGTGCGCCGACCACGCCCATCATGCCCAAGCCGCCCAGCGCCTCGATACCCGCCGACAGCACCTCGGGGCGACCGGTCGATTCCAGCGCGAAGTCCGCACCACCGCCGGTGATCGCGCGTACGGCCTCGATCACGTCGGTCTCGCGGCTGTTCACCACGTGGGTGGCGCCCAGTTCCAGCGCCAGCTCCAGCCGCGAGGGCACTACGTCGATGGCGATGATGGTGGTGGCACCGGCCACCTTCGCCGCCATCACCGCGCTCAGGCCCACCGCGCCGGCACCATAGCTGGCGAAACTGCTGCCCGAGCGCACCTGCAGCGAATTGAGCACCGCACCGGCACCGGTCTGGATGCCGCAGCCGAGCGGGCCCAGCAGTTCCAGCGGCGCATCGTCGGGTACCTTGATCGCGTTGATCTCGCGCGCGATGGCGAAGGTGGCAAACGAAGACTGCGCGAAGAAATGGTCGTGCAGCGGCTGACCCTGCGCATCGGTGATCGCGGTATGGCCGTGGCCATCGTCGCCACCAAAGTTCAGCGCAAAGAAGTCCTTGCAGTAGGCACCGTGGCCGCCCCGGCAGGGATTGCAGTGACCGCAGGCGCCATAGGTCAGCACCACATGGTCGCCCACCTTGAGGTCGCGCACGTTCGGGCCCACCGCCTCAACGATGCCAGCCCCCTCATGGCCGAGCACTGCCGGCAGCGGCACCGGGTAGTACTGGTCGCGCACGATCAGGTCGGTATGGCACAGGCCCGTCGCCACCACCTTCACCAATACCTCGTCGTCCTGCGGGCCACGCAGCCGGGCCTGCTCGATGACGAAGGGCTGTTCTTTGCCGCGGACCACGGCGGCGGTGATCTCGTGGGTTGTGGTCTTGTCGTTCATCGTGATGGCTCCTTCGATCAGATCGGGTAAGCGGGCGCTTCGCCCTTGACGGTCAACCACTGCCACTGGGTGAACTCTTCCCCGTTGGCGGGGCCACCGATGCTGGTGCCGTTGCCGGACGCACCGACGCCGCCGAAGGGATTGATCACCTCGTCATTCACGGTCTGGTCGTTGATGTGCAGCAGGCCGGTACGCAGGCGCTCGCCGATCTTCAGCGCGCGGCCGACGTTGCTGGACACGATCGCCATCGACAGCCCGTACTCGCTGTCGTTGGCCAGGCGCACGGCATCGTCGTCATCGTCGAACGGCACGACCACCGCCACTGGCGCGAAGATCTCTTCGTTGAAGGCTGGATTGTCGGCAGAGACGTTGCCAAGCACGGTCGGCGCGAAGAACAGATCGCGGTGCGTACCGCCTGCCTCCAGCGAAGCACCGGCCTGCAGCGCCTGCTCGACCACGCGCGCGGCGTGGTCACGCTGGCCGGCATTGATCAGCGGGCCGATGGCCACCTCTTCGCGTGCCGGATCCCCCACCTTCAGCGAATTGGCCTTGGCCACCAGCTTCTGCAGGAATGCGTCATGGATCTTCCGCTGCACCAGCACGCGGCCGGTCGCCATGCAGATCTGGCCCTGGTGCAGGTAGACGCCCCACGCGGTGTTGGCCACCGCCAGGTCGAGGTCGGCATCGTCGAGAATGATCAGCGAGTTCTTGCCGCCCAGCTCCAGCGAGACCTTCTTCAGGTGCTTGCCCGCCGCTTCGCCGACCTTGCGTCCAGCGGCGGTGGAACCGGTGAACTGGATCATCGCCACGTGCGGATCGCTGGTCAGCGCTGCACCGGCCGCGCCATCGCCGGGCAGCATGTGCAGCACGCCGGCCGGCAGACCGGCCTGTTCGAACAGGCGTGCGATCACCGCGCCGCCGCACACCGCCGTGCGCGGGTCCGGCTTGAGCACCACTGCATTGCCCAGCGCGATGGCCGGCGCCACCGCGCGCATGGCCAGGTACAGCGGGAAGTTGAAGGGCGAGATGACGCCGACCACGCCCAGCGGCCGGCGTCGCGCCAGGTTCAGCCGACCCGGCTCGGAGGGCAGGATCTCGCCGGTGCTGCGCGACGGTAGCGCCGCAGCTTCGTGCAGCGCCTTGATCGTCACCTTCGCTTCGAAGCGGGCCTTGAGCCGTGTCGAGCCGCTTTCGCGCACCAGCCACTCCACCAGGGTGTCGATGTGTTCCTCGGCCAGGCGTGCCGCGTTGCGCAGCACCTCCGCGCGCTGCTCGTAAGGCGCTGACGCCCACGCCTGTTGCGCCTGTGCAGCGGCCGCCGCCGAACGCGCTACCTGCGCCGGGTCGGCCAGGCCGATTTCGCCGAGGGTGTTGCCGGTGGCCGGCTCGATCACCGGCTGCCGTTGCTCGGCCGCCTGCCAATGACCATCGAAGAAGGCGCCGGCCCAAAGGGCATCCGGCAGCCACGGGGAAGATGCAGTCATGGGTGTCCTCCTGTGTCGTGCGTCCATTCCACGCCCGCCGTCCGCGACAGGCAATCGGCCATCCAGCGGTCGCCCGCAAGGGCTTGAATCGGCGGGAATTTCCAGCATGGCGACTGTCCAGTTCCTGCACAGTGAACAGCGCGGCAGCGGCACACTGCCTACAATGTCCGCCCCGCCAGCCGACGTGCCCGCCATGACCGACACCCACCTGCCCACCGATGACCCGATCGCCGCCACCCGCCTGTGGCTGGAGCGCATCGTCATCGGCCTGAACCTGTGCCCGTTCGCCAAGGCGGTGTACGTGAAGGACCAGGTCCGTTTCGTGCTCAGTGATGCGACCACGCCCGAAGCGCTGGTCGAACAGCTGGCCGAGGAGCTGGTGCTGCTGCGCGATACGCCGGCCGAGCAGATCGACACGACGCTGATCGTGCATCCGCAGGTGCTGACCGACTTCCTCGACTACAACGATTTCCTCGACAACGCCGACGCGGCAATCGAAGCGCTGGACCTGCAGGGCATCCTGCAGGTGGCGAGCTTCCATCCGGACTACCAGTTCGAAGGCGTGGCCGCCAACGACGCCAGCAACTACACCAACCGTGCGCCCTTCCCCACCCTGCACCTGCTGCGCGAGGACAGCGTGGCACGCGCGGTGGACGTCTATCCGGACCCGGACGTGATCGTCGAGCGCAACATCCAGACCCTGGACCGCATCGGCGTGGACGGCTGGCATCGCCGCCTGCGTGGCGAAGACCTGACGTGAGCACGGTGCCGCCGATTGCCGCATGGCCGGCCGCGCCGCTGTCGGGCAAGGTGGCGCTGATCACCGGGGGCGCCAACGGTATCGGTCGCGGTATTGCCCAGGCCGTGCTCGGTGCCGGGGGCCGCGTGCTGATCGGCGACCTGGACGTGGAGGCCGGCGAGGCGTGCCTGGCGGAATGGCAGCGCGGTGATGACGCCGCGTTCCAGCGCCTGGACATCACCGACGAAGCCAGCGTGCGCGACTTCATCGCCGTGGCGCTGCAGCGTTTCGGCCGCATCGACGGACTGGTCAACAACGCGGGCATCGCCGGCCCGCACGGCACGCGGCTGCAGGACATGGCGTGGGATGAGTGGCAGCGCCGGCTGTCCTCGCTGCACGGCGCGTTCCTGTGCAGCAAGCATGCATTGCCCGCGCTGACCGCCAGCGCTGCCGGTGCGATCATCAACACCGCCTCCACCCGCGCCTGGCAATCCGAAGCACATAGCGAAGCCTATGCCGCGGCCAAGGGCGGACTGGTGGCCTTTACCCATGCGCTGGCGATCAGCAGCGGCCCGGCGGTGCGGGTGAACAGCATCAGCCCTGGCTGGATCGGCACCACTGCGTGGCAGGCACCCTCACGGCGCCATGAGCCTGAGTACTCGGCCATCGACCATGCGCAGCACCCGGTCGGCCGGGTCGGCCAGCCCGAGGACATCGGCGCGCTGGCGGTGTACCTGCTGTCGTCACTGTCCGGCTTCACCACCGGCCAGGACTTCGTCGTCGACGGCGGCATGACCCGGAAGATGATCTACGCCGAATAAGCACCGCTTTCCGGTGGGTGCGGACCTTGGTCCGCACCATTGCCAGGAAGTGCCAACCAAGGTTGGCACCTACCAGAGCGGTTTACGCCATGCCCGAATGGCGCAGCAGCGCGTCGATCTGCGGTGCGCGGCCGCGGAAGGCCTTGAAGTTCTCCGCCGCCGGGCGGCTGCCACCCCGCGACAGGATCTCATCGCGGAAGCGTGCACCGGTTTCCGCGAGCGCCTGCGGCGCCTCCTCGAACGCGGCGTAGGCATCGGCGCTCAGCACCTCGGCCCACTTGTAGCTGTAGTAGCCGGCCGCATAGCCCCCCGCGAAGATG
The DNA here is from genome assembly GCF_034508895.1 of Stenotrophomonas geniculata. Lineage (NCBI taxonomy): Bacteria > Pseudomonadati > Pseudomonadota > Gammaproteobacteria > Lysobacterales > Lysobacteraceae > Stenotrophomonas > Stenotrophomonas geniculata. The sequence goes on along the minus strand of NZ_CP140571.1, from coordinate 2,512,236 downwards.
TGGCTGAACTGGTGCGGGAAGCGGTTCCAGGCCGGCGGATGGTTCACCGCCACCTCCGCGCGCACCCGATCAAGCAGCGCCAGCACGCTGTCCTGCGCCGGTTCGAACTGGCTGTGCAGCAGCATGTCGAACAGGCCGAACTCCAGCTGGCGCACGGTCGCCATGCCGCTATGGAAGTTGCGTGCAGCCAGCATGCGTTCGTACAGCGCGCGTGGCAGCGGCTCGCCACTGTCCACATGCGCGGTCATCGCCTGCAGGTGCTCCCATTCCCAGCAGAAGTTCTCCATGAACTGGCTCGGCAGCTCGACCGCGTCCCACTCCACGCCGTTGATGCCGGCCACGCCCAGCTCGCCGATGCGGGTCAGCAGCTGGTGCAGGCCATGGCCCATCTCATGGAACAGCGTGGTCACTTCGTTGTGGCTGAAGGTAGCCGGCTTGCCATTGGCACCGCGACCGAAGTTGCACACCAGGTAGACCAGCGGCGTCTGCACACTGCCGTCCGCGCGCACGCGGCGGTTGCGGCAATCATCCATCCACGCGCCACCGCGCTTGCCTTCGCGCGCGTACAGGTCCAGGTAGAACTGGCCAACCAGTGCGCCCTGCGCATCGACCAGACGGAAGAAGCGCACATCCTCGTGCCACACTGGCGCGCTGTCCTCCTGCACACGCAGGCCGTACAGCTGTTCGATCACCGAGAACAGGCCGCCCAGCACCTTCGGCTCGGTGAAATACTGCTTCACTTCCTGCTCGGAATAGCTGTAACGCGCCTGCTTCAGGCGATCGGCGGCGAACGCCAGGTCCCAGGCCTGCAGCTGCTCGATACCCAGTTGCTCGCGCGCGAACTGCTCCAGCTCGGCACGGTCCTTGGCCGCGAACGGTTTGGCGCGCGCGGCGAGGTCACGCAGGAAACCGAGCACTTCGGCCGGGTCCTGCGCCATCTTGGTCGCCACCGAATAATCACCATACGAACCGAAGCCGAGCAGCGCGGCCAGTTCCGCGCGCAGGGCCAGGATGCGGTCGATGTTGCCGCTGTTGTCCAGCGCGTCGTCGCCGAATTCGGACGCACGCTGCGCACTGGCGCGGTACAGGATCTCGCGCAGGTCGCGGTCCTCGCCCCAGGTCTGCACCGGCAGGTAGCACGGCATCTGCAGGGTCAGTTTCCAGCCGGCCTTGCCATCCTTCTGTGCTGCGGCATGCGCGGCCGCCTTCACATCTTCCGGCAGGCCCTTCAGTCGCGCTTCGTCCTCGATGATCAGCGACCACGCATCGGTAGCGTCCAGCACGTTCTGCGAGAACTTCGCCGACAGTGCCGACAGCTCCTCCTTGATCGCCGCGAAGCGCTGCTGCGCCTCCGGCGCCAGCTCGGCACCACCGAGGCGGAAATCGCGCAGGGTGTTGTCCAGCACCTTGCGCTGGGATTCGTCAAAGCCTGCGGCTTCCGGGCTGTCGGCCAGTGTCTGGTACTGCCGGTACAACGCCAGGTTCTGGCCCAGCGCGCTGGCGAAGCGGGTCACCCGTGGCAGGTTGCTGTTGTAGGCCTCACGCAGTTCCGGGGTGTTGACCACGCCCTGCAGGTGGCCGACCAGGCCCCAGGCACGCCACAGCCGCTCGGTGGCATCGTCCAGCGGGGCAACGAAGGTCTGCCAGGTGACCGGCTGCACCTGCTCGGCCGCGCTGACGGCGGCTTCGGCCGCGGCCAGCAGCACGTCCAGCGCCGGCGCCACGTGCTCGGGGCGGATGGCCTCGAAGCGCGGCAGGCCGGAAAAATCGAGCAGGGGGTTGGCAACGGTCACGGCAGATCTCCAGGGTACGGGCCCGGCAGGCGGGCAGCCCAGTAGATATGGCGCTGGCAGGCGGGGCTGACAAGGGGGCGCGGCCCGGTATTCACGTCGGCCTTACGGTCGCGGTTCGAAGCTCTGGCTGCGGGGGAGTCCGCAGCGGTACGCACCGAACGAGGCCCTACATGGAAGGTCTGGCTGCAGTTGCATCCGCCTCACCGGCCCGGTCACTGGCATTGTCCGCCAGCCCGGCCGAACTGACCTGGATCGCCGCATTGTGCGATGCCGACGACGACGCCCCGCGTCACCTGCAGCAATTGCAGGCTGTGCTGCAGCAGGGCGGCACGTTCAGCGATGCCCAGGAGTGGTACCCGTTCGAAGTGATCGAACGCGGCGCCAGCCAGCTGCGGCTGGGCCATGAGCGCGAGTTCGTGATCTGCGTGCTGCTGTGGCTGCAGGCGCTGGCCCAAGGCCGCGCCAGCATGCTGGACCCGAGCCTGCACCTGGATGATCGCGCGATGGACATCGAGGCCTTGCCCGATGCGCTGCGTGATGCGGTGCTGGATGCGTTCACCGCGGCGGGGTATTGAGACGCCCTCGTGATCGCCGGGCGTGGCCCGGCGACAACGTCAACCGACCTACAGCGCCTCCAGGCTGCACCACGGCAGTTCCGGCAACCCCTGCCCGGCCACTGCGGCGGCCAGCTGTGCATCGGCGCCCTCAACATCAATGCCCTGCCGCGCGTACCATGCCGGGTCGTAGTAACTCTGCGCGTAACGCTCGCCGCTGTCGCACAGAATGCTGACGATGCTGCCCTGATGGCCCGCCTCGCGCATCCACTGCGCGGCCTGCAGCACACCAATGAAGTTGGTGCCGGTGGAGCCACCGACGCGGCGGCCGAGCTGGCGGCTGACATGGCGCATCGCGGCCAGGCTCAGCGCGTCGGGCACCTTCACCATCGCATCCACACTGGTCGGGATGAAGCTCGGCTCCACCCGCGGCCGGCCGATGCCTTCCACGCGCGAACCGCCGCTGCAGGTCAGGCCACGCCAGTCCTGCTCACCGGCCACGGCGGACTGGTATCCGTCGAAGAACACCGATACTTCCGGGTCTGCACAGAGGATGCGGGTGTCATGCCGGCGGTAGCTGACATAGCGGCCCAGCGTCGCTGCGGTACCGCCGGTGCCGGGGCTGCACACGATCCATTCCGGAACCGGGCTCGGCTCTTCCGCCATCTGCTTGAAGATGGACTCGGCGATGTTGTTGTTGGCCCGCCAGTCGGTGGCGCGCTCGGCATAGGTGAACTGGTCCATGAAGTGGCCGCCGGTTTCACGGGCCAGTTTTTCCGATTCACCGTTGAGGTCGCAGGCACGCTCGACCAGATGGCAGCGACCGCCATGGAATTCGATCGCCGCGATCTTCTCCGGCGAGGTCGTGGCCGGGATCACCGCAATGAACGGCAAACCGAGCAGTCGCGCGAAATAGGCTTCGGAGACAGCGGTCGAGCCGCTGGACGCCTCGATCACCGGCCGCCCTTCGCGCAACCAGCCATTGGCCAGCGCATACAGGAACAGCGAGCGCGCCAGCCGGTGCTTGAGGCTGCCGGTGGGATGGCTCGATTCATCCTTCAGGTACAGGTCGATGCCCTCGAACCCGGGCAGCGCCAACGGGATCAGGTGGGTATCGGCGGAACGGTTGAAATCGGCTTCGATCTTGCGGATGGCAGCGGCCACCCATTCACGCTGCGACATGGCGGGCAATGCTCAGAACAGAACGGTGCGATCCACCCATTGTACGTCGCGGTGCCATCAGGTGACGGCCGGTAGAATGACCCCATCCGGCCTGCAACGGCCCTGTCTGAAGGACCTCCCCCATGACCATTCCCGCCCTGCGCGATGTCCCCGGCGTCGCCGCCCAGGCCCCGGCCGAAACCACCGGCTTCGTGTTCAACCACACCATGCTGCGGGTCAAGGACATCACCGCCTCGCTGGACTTCTACACCCGCGTGCTCGGCTACCAGCTGATCGACAAGCGCGACTTCCCGGACGCCCAGTTCAGCCTGTACTTCCTTGCCTACGTACCGGCCGGTACGGTGGTGCCGGAAGACGATGCCCAGCGCCGCCTGTGGATGGCCGGCCTGCCGGGCGTGCTGGAGCTGACCCACAACCACGGCACCGAGACCCAGGACGGTGCGGTCTACCACGACGGCAACAGCGACCCGCGCGGCTTCGGCCACATCTGCGTGTCGGTGCCGGACATCGAGGCCGCCTGCCAGCGCTTCGAGGACCTGGGCGTGACCTTCCAGAAGCGCCTGACCGACGGCCGCATGAAGAACCTGGCCTTCATCAAGGACCCGGACGGCTACTGGGTCGAGATCATCGCCAACGTCTGACCCGGAAAGGGGCACAATTCCGGTAGCGCCGGGCCATGCCCGGCGGCCTTGAGCAGGCCGCGCTGCGCGCTCGCCGGGCACGGCCCGGCGCTACCGACTCCGTCCCCTTTTTTACGAGGTTCGTATGGAAACGATGGAACTGCACCGTGGGCGATTGATCGACCACATCCAGCTGGTGGTGCGTGACCTGGCCGCCAGCCGCCGCTTCTATCAGGCGGTGTTCGATACGATCGGCATTCCAATCGCCGGCGAAGGCGATGATTACTTCTGGGCCGATGAGCTGTTCATTTCCAGCGCCAGCAGCGAGGCTGCCGCCGGCCAGCTGACCGGCCGCCACCACCTGGCGTTCCAAGCGCGCGACAGCGCCACCGTTGATGCCTTCCACACTGCAGCCATCGCCGCCGGCGGCACCGACAACGGTGCACCGGGCGAACGCCCCTACCATCCGGGCTACTACGGCGCGTTCGTGCTCGATCCCGATGGCAACAACATTGAAGTGGTCTACCACGGCCCAGCCAAGTACAGCGCCGACTCGGTGAAGGTCACTTTCTGATTTCACCGATGCCGTGAACGAAGAAGCCGGGCAATGCCCGGCTTCTCTGCGTCCAAGGATCCAGTCCTCAGTGCGCCGCCATGTAGATGTCCTGCAGCACGGCCTTTTCCAGTTCCAGCTCGCCCAACAGGTTCTTCACGATGTCGCCCAGGCTGAGGATGCCGACCAGTCGGGTGCCTTCAGTGACCATCAGATGACGGCGCCGCGAGTACGTCATCAACGACATGGCCTGCTTCAGGGTGGCCTCCGGCGCAATGCCTTCCAGACCGGTGGACGGCAGGCTGGAGATCACCCGGCGGCCGGCCTGCGGGCCGTCGTCGGCCAGGGTACGCACGATGTCCTTTTCGGAAATGATGCCGACCGGGGCATCGTCCTTCATCACCACCAGCGCAGCGATCCTGTTCGCGCTCATCTTGTGGGCGGCGGCACCGATGGTGTCTTCGGCGTCGATGGTGATGACAGCTTCTTTCTTGGATTGCAGGAGTTCGCGGACGTTCATTCTTGTTTCCTGGTGCAGGTCACTAAGTCAAAAAGTGTGCTCTTCCGATACGCCCCCTCCCCGGGAACAGACCTTTCAGCGCACGTCTGGCGCACCCGGCTGCCGCTTGGAATGGATCGGCAGACGACGTGCTGCAACGCGAACGAGGTGGGCTCAACGGCGCAACCCGGCCCTCGGTCAAAGTGATTCTACGACTGCGACCATCGGTCACTACCGGCATCGATGGGACAGTTCGTCGTGGGAACCAACTGACGATCCAGAGAATGGCACCGCGGCTGAAACCGCCGCTGAATACTGGCGGTGCCACGCGTTAAAGATTGAGTGCGCCCTGCCGAAGGCGGACAAAGCGCGCGGCGGCTGTCCCACTTTCCACGGCTACCGACGCAAACGAAAGGGGCCACGCAGGCCCCTTTCGCATACAGCATCCAACAGCGCCGGGAGTGCTTTACTCCACCGTCACGCTCTTGGCCAGGTTGCGCGGCTTGTCCACGTCGGTGCCACGTGCCAGCGCCGTGTGGTACGCCAGCAGCTGCACCGGAATGGTGTGCACGATCGGGCTGAGCACGCCGGCATGTCGCGGCGTACGGATCACGTGCACGCCTTCGGATGCGTTGAAGTTGCTGTCCTGGTCAGCGAACACGAACAGCTCGCCACCACGGGCGCGCACTTCCTGCATGTTCGACTTCACCTTCTCCAGCAGGCTGTCGTTGGGGGCGATCACCACCACCGGCATGTCCTCATCCACCAGCGCCAGCGGGCCGTGCTTCAGCTCACCCGCCGGGTAGGCCTCGGCGTGGATGTAGGAGATCTCCTTGAGTTTGAGCGCGCCTTCCAGTGCGATCGGGTAATGCAGGCCACGGCCGAGGAACAGCGCGCTGCTCTTGCGCGCGAAACGCTCGGCCCAGGCAGCGATCTGCGGTTCCATGTTCAGCGCGTGCTGCACGCTGCCCGGCAGGAAGCGCAGCTGCTCCAGGTAATCCGCTTCCTGCGCCGCGTCGATGCGGCCATGCAGCTTGCCCAGCACCACGGTCAGCTGGAACAGCGCGGCCAGCTGGGTGGTGAAGGCCTTGGTCGAGGCCACGCCGATCTCGGCGCCGGCGCGGGTGTAGCAGACCAGTTCGCTGGCGCGCGGAATCGCACTTTCCGGCACGTTGCAGATCGACAGCGTGTGCTTATGGCCCAGCGACTTGGCGTACTTCAGCGCTTCCATCGTATCCAGCGTTTCGCCGGACTGCGAGATGGTCACGATCAGATGCTTGGGGTTCGCATAGGCCGCGCGATAGCGGTACTCGCTGGCGATTTCCACGCTGCACGGCAGGCCGGCGATGGCCTCGATCCAGTAGCGCGCGGTCAGGCCGGAGTAATAGCTGGTACCGCAGGCGATGATCTGCACGCCTTCAATGCCCGACAGCACGGCTTCGGCGTTCTTGCCGAACAGCTCGGCCGGGAAACCACCGGCGTCGATCGCCGCTTCGATGGTGTCGCCCAGCGCGCGCGGCTGCTCGTGGATTTCCTTCTGCATGAAGTGGCGGTACGGGCCCAGCTCCAGCGAAGCCAACGACACATCGGACAGATGCACGTCGCGCTCGATGGGCTGGTCATGCTCATCGAAGATGCGCACGCCGTCACGGCGGATTTCGGCGGTGTCGCCTTCCTCCAGGAAGATCACCTTGCGCGTGGCCGAGATCACCGCCGAGACGTCGGAGGCGACGAAGTTCTCACCCTCGCCCAGACCGACCAGCAGCGGGCAGCCCATGCGCGCACAGACGAAGCGCTCCGGCTCGGCACGGCTGACCACGGCCAGCGCGTAGGCGCCGGTCAGTTCCTTCACCGTGTGCTGCAGCGCCACCAGCAGGTCGTCGCCGTCCTTCAGATGATGGTGGATCAGGTGCGCGATGACTTCGGTGTCGGTCTGCGACTCGAAGGTGTAGCCCAGCGCGCGCAGTTTCTCGCGCTGCTCTTCGTGGTTCTCGATGATGCCGTTGTGCACCAGCGCCACGCCGTGGCTGATGTGCGGATGCGCGTTGGCCTCGGTGACACCGCCATGGGTGGCCCAGCGGGTGTGGCCGATGCCCAGCACCGCGTTGAAGCCCTCGGCCTCGGCCGCAGTGGCCATTTCCGACACACGACCGGTACGACGCACACGACGCACATCGCGGCGCTCACCCTGGTCGATCACCGCGATGCCCGAGGAATCGTAACCACGGTACTCAAGGCGCTTCAGACCCTCGATCAGCACCGGCACTACGTCGCGATCAGCGATCGCACCCACGATTCCACACATGTCACGCGTTTCCTTGAAGACGATCGGCGCATTCTAGCCTGCGGGCCCGCGCTCCCCCTCCTGTCCGCTTAATGAAAGTGTCCGGAAAGGTGTCCGCGGACACCCGGACACTTCAGCACGCCGCCCAACTCATTGACCTGAAAGGAAATAAACTTGGCACGCTACGTGCTTGGTACTGGCTACCACCGTCAGGCACGCACCCGATGATCCGCGACACTTCCGCACAGGACCAGATCGTTTCCTCCGCCCCGGCCGGCACCACCCGCGCCAACTGGCAGCGCTACCGCTGGCCGGCACTGGGCGCCATCGTGCTGCTCGCCGGCATCGGCTGGGCCGTGCACGCCTGGTCCAACGCCAGCCGCTCCTTCGACAGCAGCCGCGTGCGCATCGCCGAAGTGAAGCGCGGCGACCTGGTCCGCGACATCGCCGCCGACGGCCGCGTGATCGCCGCCAACAGCCCGATCCTGTACGCCATCTCGGCCGGTACCGTGGACCTGAAGGTGGTCGCCGGCGATGTGGTGAAGAAGGGCCAGGAGCTGGCCATCATCGACAGCCCGGAACTGCGCAGCAAGCTGGCCCAGGAACAGGCCACCCTGGCCGGCCTGGAAGCCGAGGCCAGCCGCGCCGCGCTGGACGCCACCCTGGCCCGCGCCAAGTCGCGCAAGGAAACCGACCAGGCCACCATCGAGCGGCAGGCCGCCGACCGCGACCTGCAGCGCTACCAGCGCGGTTACGACGGCGGTGCGGTGCCGCAGATCGATCTGGCCAAAGCCAAGGACTCGCTGAAGAAGGCCGACATCACCCTGGCCAACGCCACCACCGACGCACGCCTGCAGAGCCAGGGCGCCGACCTGGATGCCCGCAACAAGCGCCTGCTGGCCGACCGCCAGAAGGCCGTGGTGGCTGAAGTGCAGCGCCAGGTCGATGCGCTGACTCTGCGTGCACCGTTCGATGGCCAGGTCGGCCAGGTGCAGGCCGTCCAGTCCACCAACCTGGCCGCCAATGCGCCGGTGCTGGGCGTGGTCGATCTGTCCAAGTTCGAGGTCGAGATCAAGGTGCCGGAAAGCTTCGCCCGCGACCTGGCGATCGGCATGCCGGCACAGCTGACCGGCGGCAATGGCCAGCCGTTCCCGGGTGAGATCAGCGCGGTGTCGCCGGAAGTGGTCAATGGCGAGGTCAATGCCCGCGTGCGCTTCGCCAGCGCGCAGCCGGAAGGCCTGCGCCAGAGCCAGCGGATGTCGGTGCGCGTGCTGCTCGATACCCGCAAGAACGTGCTGAAGGTCGAGCGCGGTCCGTTCGTCGAACAGGGCAACGGCGTGGCCTACGTGATGGATGGCCGCACCGCCGTGCGCCGTCCGGTCGAACTGGGCGTCAGCAGCCTGGGTGAAGTGGAAATCAAGTCGGGTGTGCAACCGGGCGACCGCATCGTGGTCTCCGGCAGCGACCTGTTCAAGGACGCCGAACGCGTCTCCGTCAACTGATACCTGAATCCTGAATCCTGGAGAGAGGACACCCCATGTACATGCTCGAAATGCGCTCGGTCGCCAAGGTCTTCCGCACCGAACAGGTGGAAACCCACGCGTTGCGCTCACTGGAACTGCAGGTCAAGGAAGGTGAGTTCGTCGCGGTCACCGGCCCGTCAGGCTCCGGCAAGACCACCTTCCTCAACATCGCCGGCCTGCTGGAAACCTTCACCAGTGGCACCTACATGCTGGACGGCCAGGACGTGAGCACGCTGGGCGATGATGCGCGCAGCCGCCTGCGCAACCAGAAGATCGGCTTCATCTTCCAGGGCTTCAACCTGATCCCCGACCTGAACCTGTTCGACAACGTCGACGTGCCGCTGCGCTATCGCAAGATGAGCGCCAACGAGCGCCGCGAACGCATCGAGAAGGCGCTGACCCAGGTCGGCCTCGGCTCGCGCATGAAGCACTACCCGAACGAGCTGTCCGGCGGCCAGCAGCAGCGCGCGGCGATCGCACGTGCCCTGGCAGGCAGCCCGCGCCTGCTGCTGGCCGACGAACCGACCGGCAACCTGGACACGCAGATGGCCCGCGGCGTGATGGAGCTGCTGGAGGAGATCAACGCTGCCGGCACCACCATCGTGATGGTCACCCACGATCCGGAACTGGCCGCGCGCGCGCAGCGCAACGTGCACATCGTTGATGGCCAGGTCACCGACCTGGTGCGCGAGCCGGTGCTGGCCACGCCGCCGCGCCACATCGTCGCCGTCAACGAGTGAGGGCCCTACCATGTTCGCCTACTACGCCCGACTGGCGGTGCGCAGCTTCCGCCGCAACAAGGTCCTGACCGCGCTGATGGTGGTTGCCATCGCGCTCGGCATCGGCGCCTCGATGACTACCCTGACCGTGTTCCACGTGCTGTCCGGTGACCCGATTCCCGGCAAGAGCGACCGCCTGTTCTACGTCCAGCTCGACGCCGCGACCGGCGCCTACGTCGCCGGCGAGGAACCGGAAACCCAGCTGACCCGCTTCGACGGTGAAGCCCTGCTGCGCGAAGCCAAGGGCGAGCGCCAGGCGCTGATGAGCGGCGGCGGCGGCACCATCGAACCGGACAACAGCACCCTCAAGCCCTTCAGCATCGACACCCGCTGGACCTCGGCCGACTTCTTCCCGATGTTCGAGGTGCCCATGCAGTACGGCCGCCCCTGGACGCGCGAGGACGATGAAGGCCGTGCGCGCGTGGTGGTCATCTCCAAGGCGCTCAATGACAAGCTGTACCAGGGCGCCAACAGCGTGGGCCGCGACCTGCGCATGGAAGGCCAGAGCTACCGCATCGTCGGCGTGATGAAGGAATGGAGCCCGGAGCCGCACTTCTACGACCTGACCACTGGCAGCTACGGCAAGAACGAAGACCTGCTGCTGCCGATCTCCACCTCCTTCGACCTGAAGCTGGGCAACAACGGCAACATGAACTGCTTCGGCGAGAATCCGGACGGCAACAGCTACTCGCTCAACGCACCGTGCGCGTGGCTGCAGTACTGGGTGGAGATGGACCCGGCCAAGGCCGACGACTACCGCCGCTACCTGGAGAACTATTCGACCCAGCAGCGCGAGGCCGGCCGCTTCAAACACCCGCCGAACGTGCGCCTGCGCACCGTGATGGAGTGGCTGGACTTCAATGGCGCAGTGCCCAGCGACGTGCGCCTGCAGCTGTGGCTGGCACTGGGCTTCCTCGGTGTCTGCCTGGTCAACACGGTGGGCCTGCTGCTGGCCAAGTTCCTGCGTCGCAGCGGCGAGATCGGCGTGCGCCGCGCGCTCGGCGCCAGCCGCGGACAGATCTTCCTGCAATGCCTGGTGGAAGCAGGTGCGGTCGGCGTGGTCGGTGGCGTGCTGGGTATCGGCCTGGCCCTGCTCGGCCTGTTCGCGGTGCGCCAGCAACCGGTGGAATACGCCAAGCTGGCCCACCTGGACGGCAACATGCTGCTGCTCGCACTGGGCCTGACCCTGCTCGCCAGCCTTGCTGCCGGTTTCCTGCCCGCCTGGCGCGCCATGCAGGTCACCCCGGCCATCCAGCTCAAGTCGCAGTAAGCACCCGAACGAGGACTCCCATGGACATCCGCCCCATCCTCAGCACGCTGCGCCGGCACAAGACTGCCGCTGCCCTGATCGTGCTGGAAGTCGCACTGACCTGCGCCATCGTCTGCAACGCGCTGTTCCTGGTCAGCCAGCGCGTGGAGAAGATCAGCATGCCCAGCGGCATCGCCGAGAGCGAACTGGTGATGCTGCGCGTCAGTGGCATCGGCAAGCAGACCGACGCCATGGCCCGCACCCGCGAGGACCTGGCATCGCTGCGCGCGATTCCCGGCGTCAGCAACGTCACCATCATCAACCAGGTTCCCTTCCGCAACGGCTCCTCCAGCAGCAGCATCTCGCGCGAGGTCGACCAGGAACGGCCGACCACCAACGCCTCGATGTACACCCTGTCCGAGAACGGGCTGGCCACGATGGGCATCAACCTGATCGCAGGCCGCGATTTCCTGCCCGACGAATACCAGAACTTCGAAGACGCCAGCAAGGGCGGTGCCAAGGAAAAGGCGATTCCGGTGATCTTCACCCAGGCCACCGCCGCCAAGATGGAACCCAACGGCAGTGCGCTGGGCAAGACCTACTACATGGGCAAGCAGCCGCTGCATGTGGTCGGCATCGTCGACACGCTCAGCACGCCCAATGGCTGGAATGACAACTGGACCAACTCGATGCTGCTGCCCATGCGGCGCACCTTCGATGAAGGTGGCACCTATGTGCTGCGCACTTCGCCAGAGCGCCGCCAGGAGGTCCTCGATGCCGGTGCCGCCGCGCTGGAACGCAACGATCCCAACCGGCTGATGCGCGACAAGCTGACCTATGAAGACCAGCGCAAGGACTTCTTCAAGAACGACCGCGCGATGGTCGGCCTGCTGATCACCGTCAGCATCTCGCTGCTGGTGGTCACTGCGCTGGGCATCATCGGCCTGGCCAGCTTCTGGGTGCAGCAGCGCAGCAAGCAGATCGGCATCCGCCGTGCGCTGGGCGCGACCCGCGGGCAGATCCTGCGCTACTTCCAGACCGAGAACTTCCTGCTGGCCTCGCTGGGCATCGTGCTGGGCATGCTGGCGGCCTACGCGATCAACCTGGCGCTGATGAACCTGTACGAGCTGCCGCGCATGCCGCTGTACTACCTGCCGCTGGGTGCGCTGCTGCTGTGGGTGCTGGGCCAGATCGCGGTGTTCGGTCCGGCACGGCGTGCGGCGGCGGTACCGCCTGCGGTCGCCACGCGGGGCGCCTGAGATGCGTGCCTGCGCGATGTGCCTGATGCTGCTCCTGCCGCTGCCGGCGCTGGCCGGCGGTGGCAACGCGCAGACACTGGAATGGCGCCAGGATGCCGCGCGGCTGTCACTGCGCTCGACCGAGGGCCAGGTGCGCGTGGAGGCTGCCAGCCCGGAAGCACGCTTCGGCGTGCGCAGCGGTGATCGCATCCTCCGCGTGGACGACACGGCGGTGCGCCGGGTCGAACATCTGGCCGAGGCACTGCGCCATTCCCACGCCGCCACCGCCTATCTGTTGCTGCGCCGCGACAGACGCGAACTGACGGTGGCGGTCGACGCCGCAGCCTGGCGCCAGGCACTGGAAGTGCCGCCGCCACCTGCGCCGCCAGCGCCCCCGGCGCCTCCCCGGCGCTGAGCAGGGGCCGCTCCTGCACAGCCACGGGTTTGGCTATGCTTGATGGGTGGCGCCGGGCTCTCCCGGTGCGTGGACACGAACGGCTCCAACGGCGCCGCCCATCCCTTTCTGCAGAACCGTTTGATGCCTGCGATCCTGATCATCGACGACAACGCCAGCGTGGGTACCGCGCTGGACGTACTGTTCTCCCTGCACGACATCGACACCCTGCAGGCGCAGACGCCCGCCGACGGGCTGGCGCTGCTCGAATCTCAGCCGGTCGACCTGGTCATCCAGGACATGAACTTCAGCGAGGACACCACCTCCGGCGAGGAAGGCGAGGCCCTGTTCGCGCAGATCCGCGCGCGCCATCCGGACCTGCCGGTGATCCTGCTCACGGCGTGGACCCATCTGAGCAGCGCCGTGGACCTGGTCAAGGCCGGCGCCGCCGACTACCTGGCCAAGCCCTGGGACGACCGCAAGCTGATGACCACGGTCAACAACCTGCTGGAACTGTCCGAGGCGCGCCGCGAACTGGACCGGCGCCGCAGCCGTGAACTGCACCAGCGCAACGCGCTGGAAGAGAAGTACGACCTGTGCGGTGCGGTCTTCGCCGACCCCGCCAGCGAGCGCGTGATCGCGCTGGCCTGCCAGGTCGCACGCTCGGAACTGCCGGTATTGATCACCGGCGCGAACGGTGCCGGCAAGGAAAAGATCGCGCAGATCATCCAGGCCAATTCCCTGGTGGCCAAGGGGCCGTTCGTGGCGGTCAACTGCGGCGCGCTGCCCTCGGAACTGATCGAAGCCGAACTGTTCGGTGCCGAAGCCGGTGCGTATACCGGCGCCAACAAGGCCCGCGAAGGCAAGTTCGAGGCCGCCGATGGCGGCACCCTGTTCCTGGATGAGATCGGCAACCTGTCACTGGGCGGGCAGATGAAGCTGCTGCGCGTGCTGGAAACCGGCCGCTTCGAGCGCCTGGGCTCCAACCGCGAGCGCCAGGTCAAGGTCCGCGTGGTCAGCGCGACCAATGCCGACCTGCCGGCGATGATCCGCGACGGTACCTTCCGCGAAGACCTCTATTACCGCCTCAACACGGTGGAACTGGTGCTGCCGCCGCTGGCCGAACGACCGGGCGACATCGTGCCGCTGGCCGAGCGCTTCCTGACCGCTGGCAAGCCGTTGTCCACTGCGGCCACCGCGGCCTTGCAGCGGCACCCCTGGCCGGGCAACGTGCGCGAGCTGCGCAACGTGATCCAGCGCGCCGAGCTGCTGGCCACCGGCAACCGCATCGAAGTGGCCGATCTCAACCTGCCGCGCGCAGCCGCCACACCGCGCCCGGCCCCCAGTGCGGGCAATGATCCCGACCGTGCACGCATCGAGGATGTGCTGGCGCGCAACCATGGCGTCATCGCCCAGGCCGCCGCAGAACTCGGCCTGAGCCGCCAGGCGCTGTACCGGCGCATGGACCGCCACGGTATTCCCCGCGAATGAAACGGCGCTCGTTCACTTTCCGCCTGTTCCTGCGCCTGCTGCCGGTATTGGCACTGGCGGCGGCACTGCCGTGGCTGCTGGCCTACTGGATGGACCATGGCTGGGTGGTGACCACGGTGTCGGCGTTGATCCTGCTGTCATTGATGTGGTGGACCCTGCGCCGGGCGACCGCCCCGGTGCGATCTCTGATGCGGGCCCTGGCGGGTACCACCAGCAGCTATCGCGACGGCGAGTACAACTTCGGCGTGCACTGGCCGGGGAACGACGAGCTGGGCGACCTGGTGCAGGCCCACCGCGAACTGGGCGATGTACTGCGTGAGCAGCGGCAGGGCCTGGTGCAGCGTGAACTGCTGCTGGACACAATGGTGCAGAACACGCCGGTGGCGATGCTGCTGATCGCCTCGGGCGGTGATGGCATCGCCCGGGTGGTGTTCTCCAATCTGGCGGCACGCAAGCTGCTGCATGGCGGCTGGAAGCTGGAAGGCCAGCGCCTGGAGGACGTGCTGGAACAGGTGCCGGTGGAACTGCGCGATGCCATCGCCCGTGGCGGTGACAGCCTGTTCGCGGTGCATGCCGAGGGCGAGGACGGCGACGAGGATGACGAGCAGGTCTACCACCTCTCGCGCCGCGCGTTCCAGCTCAACGGCCGCCCGCACGACCTGCTGCTCGTGCGGCTGCTGACCGCCGAACTGCGCCGCCAGGAAGTGCAGACCTGGAAGAAGGTGATCCGGGTGATCAGCCACGAGCTCAACAACTCGCTGGCGCCGATCGCTTCGCTCGCCCATTCCGGCGGCGTGCTGGTGCAGCGTGAGCGCTTTGACCGGCTGCCCGAGATCTTCACCACCATCGAGGACCGGGCGCGTCACCTGGAAGGCTTCATCCGTGGCTACGCACGCTTTGCCAAGTTGCCGCAGCCGCAACTGCAGACCGTGCACTGGGCCCCCTTCCTGTCCAGCCTGCGCCAGCAGATCCCGTTTACCATGGAGCGCGAGCCGGACGAAGAACTGAGCAGCCGCATCGACATCGCGCAGTTCGGGCAGGCGCTGCTGAACCTGTTGAAGAACGCGCACGAAGCCTGCGCCGAAGCAGAGCCCCCAAACGATGACGTACAGGTGCAGCTGACGCGGCTGCCGCAGTGGCTGCGGCTGGACGTGCTGGATCGTGGCAAGGGCATGAACGAGCAGGTGCTGCAGAACGCACTGATGCCGTTCTATTCGACCAAGCGCAATGGCACCGGGCTGGGGCTGGCCCTGACCCGCGAGATCGTGGAGGCCCACGGTGGTCGGGTGTCGTTGCAGAACCGCGGCGATGGCGGGCTGTGCGTGTCGATTCTGTTGCCGGTGGGCTGAGCGGGCAGATCCACGCCATGCGTGGACGTGCCGACCAAGGTCGGCACCTACCAGACCTGCCGCATCGCCACCCGCAGGTGCATCGGGAACCCAAGCGCGGCTTCTTCGGCCATCACCGCACGCAGGCCATCGTTCCACTGCGCCTCGGGCACTACCTCGAACCCTTCACTGGCATAGAAGGCCGCATTCCACGGCACGTCGGACAACGTGGTCAGCACCGCTGCCGCGTAGCCGCCAGCCCTGGCCTGTGCCAACGCATGGCGCAACAACACGCGACCATGACCGCGGCGCGCGTGCGCGGGATCCACGTCCATCTGCAGCACATGGAAGTCACCGCACAGCTCACCGGCCAGCAGGTAGCCCGCGATGCCACCGTCAGCCGCATCCAGCACCCACAACTGGCCACGTTGAAGGCCATCCTGCAGCGTCGGCAGGTCCAGGCCATGCCCGGCAAATACCGGGTAGGCCTGGTGCCCCTTCAGCAGTTCACCGGCACGTTGCTCAATTGCCGGCAGCATGCCGAGTTCGTCGGCGTGCGGGATGCGTGGCTCAGGACTTCTTGAGCGGGCGCTTCCAGCCATCGATGGTTTCCTGTCGTGCACGTGCCAGCGTCAGCTTGCCATCCGGGGCGTTGCGGGTGATGACCGAACCGGCAGCGATGGTGGCGCCCTCACCGATCAGCACCGGTGCCACCAATGCGCTGTTGGAACCGATGAAGGCGTTGTCGCCGATGGTGGTGGTCGACTTGTTCACGCCGTCGTAGTTGCAGGTGATGGTGCCGGCACCGATGTTCACCTTGCTGCCGATCACCGCGTCGCCCAGGTAGGTCAGGTGATTGGCCTTGCTGCCAACACCGAGGGTGACCTTCTTGGTCTCGACGAAATTGCCGACATGCACGCCATCGGCGAGCACTGTACCCGGGCGCAGCCGTGCGAACGGCCCCACCAATGCAGCACCTTCGGTGACCACGCCTTCCAGGTCGCAATGCGCGCGCACTTCGGTGCCCGGGCCAAGATTGACGTCCTTCAGCCGGTTGAACGGGCCCACGGTGACGCCGTCGCCGAGCACGATATTGCCTTCCAGAACGACGTCGACATCGATCAGCACGTCGCTGCCCACGGTGACGGTGCCACGGATATCCAGGCGTGCCGGGTCACGCACGCGCGCGCCCTGCGCGCACAGGGCCCGAACCGCACGGCGCTGCCAGGCACGCTCCAGCTGCGAAAGCTGCCAGGGATCATTTGCCCCTTCGGCTTCCTGCGCGTCGGCCACCAGCGCCATCTCGGCCGGGGTGTACTCGTGCGCGGCAAAGGCGAACACGTCGGTCAGGTAGTACTCGCCCTGCGCGTTGCTGTTGGACAGCTGCGACAGCCAGCGCCGCAGCGCGGTCGACTCGGCGGCAATGATGCCGGTGTTGATCGTGCGCACACGCAGCTGGTCGTCGGTGGCGTCCTTCTGTTCGACAATCGAGCCGACCTTGCCTTCGGCATCGCGCAGCACGCGGCCGTAACCGGTCGGGTCATCGACATCGGCGACCAGCACCGCCAGTCGACCCGGCTGTGCCAGCAGGTCGCGCAGGGTCTGCGCGCGGATCAGCGGCACGTCGCCGTACAGCACCAGCACCTGCGCGGCGTCGGGCACCTGCGGCATCGCCTGCGCGACGGCGTGCCCGGTACCGAGTTGCTGTGCCTGCTCGGCCCATTGTAGATCGGGCCGGTCGGCAAAGTGCTGGCGCACCGCTTCACCACCATGGCCGTAGACCACGTGGATCGCGGCCGGCTGCAGCTCGCGGGCGGCATCGATCACATGCGCCAGCATCGGCTGCCCAGCGATCGGCTGCAGCACCTTCGGCAGCACCGACTTCATGCGCTTGCCCGCGCCAGCGGCGAGGATGATGACGTGCAGGGCTTGGGTCATGGGAGCAGCAGTCCGTAGTTCGTTGCCGGTGATTCTAGAGCGTGGGCCGTTAACATGGGGATCTGCCCGCCCACACTCCGACCATGAGCCTGCTCCGCCAGGGAAGCGCCTACCTCATCATCGGCGTGCTGCAACTGCTGCTCGACTGGGCGGTGTTCGTGCTGGTCACGGCCGCCGGCCTGCCCGTGGTGCAGGGCAACCTGGCCGGGCGCGTGGCCGGCATGCTGCTGGGGTTCTGGTTGAACGGGCGAATCACCTTCGCCACTGCCGACGGCGAGCAACGGCTGGGCTGGCGACGCTTCGCACGCTTCCTGCCGCTGTGGTTGCTGCTCACCACCGCCAGCACGCTGCTGGTCTCGAGCGCCGACCATGCATTGGGCCTGCAGTACGCCTGGTTGGCCAAGCCACTGGTGGAGGGCGGCCTGGCCGTGATTTCCTTCCTGCTGCTGCGGCACGTGGTGTACCGCTGATACGACGTCAGGATCGGGATCGGTAGCGTCGACGGTCAATCGACTGCCCTTCCATCAGACCGCGGAAATCCCACGCTGCGCGCGACAGTCGACTCGACCCGCCGCCCAAACAAAAACGCCGGCACAGGGCCGGCGTTCTCGTGGGTGCAGCGCGAACCTCAGTGCTTGAGGTTCTTGCGCAGGCGCTCCAGCGCCTGCAGCTGGACAACGGCTTCAGCCAGCTTCTGCTGGGCCTCAGCCACTTCCATCGCCTCGCCGCGGTTGGCCAGGATGCGCTCGGCTTCTTCCTTGGCCTTGCGGACCGAGGCTTCGTCGATGTCCTGCGCGCGGATCGCGGTGTCGGCCAGCACGGTCACCACCTGCGGCTGCACTTCCAGGATGCCGCCGGAAATGGCGAAATCCAGCTGCTCGCCGTTCGGCGTGGTCACCACCACCTTGCCCGGCTTCAGGCGGGTGATCAGCGGCGCGTGCTTGGGCGCGATGCCCAGTTCGCCCAGCTCACCGGTGGCCACGACCAGGGTCGCTTC
Organism: Stenotrophomonas geniculata; assembly: GCF_034508895.1. Classification (NCBI taxonomy): domain Bacteria; kingdom Pseudomonadati; phylum Pseudomonadota; class Gammaproteobacteria; order Lysobacterales; family Lysobacteraceae; genus Stenotrophomonas; species Stenotrophomonas geniculata. Next base: position 2,493,814 of record NZ_CP140571.1, on the reverse strand, counting down.
GCCACGGAAGATTTCCTGCTCGGCGCTGACGATGTCGCAACGGATCGTGCTCATGCAAATCTCTTCGCTGTTCGCGGCGGCGCAATGCCACCGTGGGGGTCCACCGGCGCGGGCGGTTGCCCGGCGCCGGCGTCAGGTCGGGCAGGATCGCTCCCGCCCGTCCCGGATCAGGCCTTCTCGGCCATCTTCTTGGCCTTCTCGACCGCTTCTTCGATGCCGCCGACCATGTAGAACGCCTGCTCCGGCAGGTGGTCGTACTCGCCATCAACGATGGCCTTGAAGCCACGGATGGTGTCCTTCAGCGGCACGTACTTGCCCGGCGAACCGGTGAACACTTCGGCCACGTGGAACGGCTGGCTGAAGAAGCGCTCGATCTTACGGGCGCGCGACACGGCCTGCTTGTCCTCTTCGGACAGCTCGTCCATGCCCAGGATCGCGATGATGTCCTTCAGTTCCTTGTACTTCTGCAGGGTCTGCTGGACGCGCTGGGCGGTGTCGTAATGCTCGTGGCCGATGACCAGCGGGTCCATCTGGCGGCTGGTGGAGTCCAGCGGATCGACGGCCGGGTAGATACCCAGCGAGGCGATCGAACGCGACAGGGTGACAGTCGAGTCCAGGTGGGCGAAGGTGGTCGCCGGCGACGGGTCGGTCAGGTCGTCCGCGGGAACGTAGACGGCCTGGATCGAAGTGATCGAACCGTTCTTGGTCGAGGTGATGCGCTCCTGCAGGACGCCCATTTCCTCGGCCAGGGTCGGCTGGTAACCCACGGCCGACGGCATACGGCCCAGCAGTGCCGACACTTCGGTACCAGCCAGGGTGTAGCGGTAGATGTTGTCGACGAACAGCAGGACGTCCTTACCCTTGCCGTTCTCGTCCTTCTCGTCGCGGAAGTACTCGGCCATGGTCAGGCCGGTCAGGGCGACGCGCAGACGGTTGCCCGGCGGCTCGTTCATCTGGCCGTACACCATCGCCACCTTGTCCAGGACGTTGGAGTCCTTCATTTCGTGGTAGAAGTCGTTGCCCTCACGGGTACGCTCACCCACGCCGGCGAACACGGACAGACCGCTGTGCGCCTTGGCGATGTTGTTGATCAGTTCCATCATGTTGACGGTCTTGCCGACGCCGGCGCCGCCGAACAGGCCGACCTTGCCGCCCTTGGCGAACGGGCACATCAGGTCGATGACCTTGATGCCGGTTTCCAGCAGTTCGGTGGCCGGGGACTGGTCTTCGTACGACGGGGCCGCACGGTGGATTTCCCAGCTGTCGCTGGCGTCCACCGGGCCGGCTTCGTCAATCGGACGGCCGAGCACGTCCATGATGCGGCCCAGGGTGCCGGCGCCGACCGGCACGGAGATGCCGCGGTTGGTATTGGTGGCAACCAGGTTGCGCTTCAGGCCGTCGGTGGAACCGAGGGCGATGGTACGCACCACGCCGTCACCCAGCTGCTGCTGGACTTCGAGGGTGATTTCGGTGTTGTCGACCTTCAGTGCGTCGTACACCTTCGGCACCGACTCACGCGGGAATTCGACGTCGACGACCGCGCCGATGATCTGAACGATCTTGCCCTGACTCATTGCTGCATCCTCTAAATGTGTGCTTTGAACGAACGCGGTCAGACTGCTGCCGCGCCGCCGACGATTTCGGAGATTTCCTGGGTGATCGCTGCCTGGCGCGCCTTGTTGTAGACGAGCTGGAGGGTGCCGATCAGCTTGTTGGCGTTGTCGCTCGCCGCCTTCATCGCAACCATGCGTGCGGCATGCTCGGAGGCGACGTTTTCCAGCAGTGCCTGGTACACCAGCGACTCGATGTAACGCGTCATCACGTGCTCCAGCACGGTCGCGGCATCGGGTTCGTACAGGTAATCCCAGTCGTGGTGAGCGACCTGCTTCTCAGCCGGCGGCAGCGGCAGCAGCTGATCGAAGCTGGCCTTCTGCACCATGGTATTCACGAAGCGGTTGTAGACCAGGTACACGCGGTCGACCTTGCCTTCGGTGAAGGCGTCGAGCATGACCTTGATCACACCGATCAGCGATTCCAGCTTCGGCACGTCGCCGATGTGGGTCACGCTGCCGACCATGTTGACCTTCACGCGGCGGAAGAAGGTCGATGCCTTCTGGCCGATGGTCACCAGGTCCACTTCCGCACCCTTGTCCTGCCATGCCTTGGCTTCGCCCAGCATCTTGCGGAACAGGTTGTTGTTCAGGCCGCCGGCCAGGCCGCGATCGGAGGAGATCACGATGAACCCGACCCGCTTGACCTGCTCGCGCTCGACCAGGAACGGATGCTGGTAGTCGGTGCTGGCCTGGGCCAGGTGGCCGATCACCTGCTTCATCGCCTGCGCGTACGGACGCGAGGTCTTCATCCGATCCTGCGCCTTGCGGATCTTGGAGGCCGAGACCATTTCCAGGGCGCGCGTCACCTTGCGGGTGTTCTGCACGCTCTTGATCTTGGTTTTGATTTCGCGTCCGCTTGCCATCTCTTGTTTCCCGTGGCGCGGGGCTGATGCCCCGCGTTGTTCAACCGTTTGAGCGGGGCGAGCCCCGCTCTACGAGCGCTGGATTACCAGCTGCCGGTGGTCTTGAACTCGGCGATGCCCTTCTTGAAGGCACCTTCGATGTCGTTGTCCCAACCGCCGGTGGCGTTGACCTTGCTGACCAGTTCGCCCTGGGTGTTGGCGAAGTGGGCGTGCAGGCCTTCTTCGAACGCCAGCAGCTTGTTGACCGGCACGTCGTCGAGGTAACCCTCGTTGACGGCGTAGATCGACAGCGCCTGGTTGGCGATCGACATCGGCGCGTACTGCTTCTGCTTCATCAGCTCGGTGACGCGCTGGCCACGCTCCAGCTGCTTGCGGGTCGCCTCGTCCAGATCCGAGGCGAACTGCGCGAACGCAGCCAGCTCGCGGTACTGGGCCAGCGAGATACGGATGCCGCCCGACAGCTTCTTGATGATCTTGGTCTGGGCCGAGCCACCGACGCGCGACACCGAGATACCGGCGTTCACGGCCGGGCGGATGCCGGCGTTGAACAGGTCGGTTTCCAGGAAGATCTGGCCGTCGGTGATCGAGATCACGTTGGTCGGAACGAAGGCGGACACGTCGCCGGCCTGGGTTTCGATGATCGGCAGCGCGGTCAGCGAACCGGTCTTGCCGGTGACCTTGCCTTCGGTGAACTTCTCGACGTATTCCTCGGACACGCGGGCAGCGCGCTCGAGCAGGCGGGAGTGCAGGTAGAACACGTCACCCGGGTAGGCTTCACGGCCCGGCGGGCGCTTCAGCAGCAGCGAGATCTGGCGGTAGGCAACGGCCTGCTTGGACAGATCGTCGTACACGATCAGCGCGTCTTCGCCGCGGTCCATGAAGTACTCACCCATGGTGCAGCCCGAGTAGGCGCTGATGTACTGCATGGCAGCCGATTCGGAAGCGGTCGCGGCCACCACGATGGTGTGGGCCAGCGCGCCGTTCTCTTCCAGCTTGCGCACGATGTTGGCGATGGTCGAAGCCTTCTGGCCGATCGCAACGTACACGCACTTGATGCCGGTGCCCTTCTGGTTGATCACCGCATCGATCGCCATCGCGGTCTTGCCGGTCTGGCGGTCACCGATGATCAGCTCGCGCTGGCCACGGCCGATCGGGATCATCGAGTCGACCGACTTGTAACCGGTCTGCACCGGCTGGTCGACCGACTTGCGCCAGATCACGCCCGGAGCAACACGCTCCACCGGAGCGGTCAGGTCGGTGCCCAGCGGGCCCTTGCCGTCGATCGGTTCGCCCAGCGCGTTCACGACGCGGCCCAGCAGCTCCGGACCAACCGGCACTTCCAGGATGCGGCCGGTGGTCTTGGCGACGTCGCCTTCGCGCAGGTGCTCGTAGTCACCCAGCACCACGGCGCCGACCGAGTCGCGCTCCAGGTTCAGGGCCAGGGCGAAGGTGTTGTTCGGCAGTTCGATCATTTCGCCCTGCATCACGTCGGCCAGACCGAAGATGCGCACGATGCCGTCGGACACGCTGGTCACGGTGCCTTCGTTGCGCGATTCCGCGGCCAGCTTGACCTTCTCGATGCGGTTCTTGATCAGTTCGCTGATTTCGGAGGGGTTGAGCGTGGTTGCCATCGTCAAGTCCTAGTGCCGGCAGCGGGGCCGGACGTTAAATGAATTCAGTTAGCGAGCGCGGTCTGCAGACGGGCCAGCTTGCCCTTCAGCGAACCATCGATGACCACGTCGCCGGCGTCGATCACGGCGCCGCCGATCAGCGAGGCATCGACCGCGGTGGTCACATCGACCTCGCGGTTGAAGCGCTTGCGCAGCGCGACCTTGATCGCGTCCAGCTCACTGGCCGACAGTTCGGCGGCCGAGGTGACGGTGGCCTTGACCACGTGCTCGGCTTCGGCGCGCAGGGCGTCGAACATGCCGGAGATTTCCGGCAGCAGCGGCAGACGATGCGATTCGGCCAGGATGGCCAGGAAGCGCGAGTAGGTCTCGCCGTGCGACACCGGCGCCAGCAGGGCGACGGCGTCGTCACGACCCAGCTCCGGGTTGGCGAGCAGGGCCGCCACGCGCGGGTCGGCGGCGACGTGGGCGGAGAACGCCAGGGCGTCCGACCACGGCGCGAACGCGCCTTCGTCGCGCGCGGTCGCGAACGCGGCGCGGGCGTACGGGCGGGCAAGCGTGAGGGCCTGGCTCATCCTTAGATCTCCGAGGCCAGCTCGTCGAGCAGCGCCTTGTGGGCGTTGGCGTCGATTTCGCGCTTGAGCAGCTTTTCAGCACCGGTCACGGCCAGCGCGGACACCTGCTTGCGCAGATCTTCACGGGCACGGTTGGCGGCGGCGTCGATTTCAGCCTGGGCCAGTTCCTTCTGACGGGTGGCTTCGGTGATCGCTTCGTTACGGGCAGCATCAACGATCTGGTTGGCACGTGCGTGGGCCTGATCGATGATCTCGTTGGCCTTGGTGCGTGCTTCCTTCAGCGCTTCGTTGACCTTCTCCTGCGCCTGGGCCAGATCTTTCTGGCTGCGGTCGGCAGCAGCGAGGCCTTCAGCAATCTTCTGCTGGCGCTCTTCGATCGCGTTCATCAGCGGCGGCCAGATCTTGGTCGCGATGATCCAGATCAGACCAGCGAAGGCCAGCGCCTGCGCAAGAAGGGTGAAATTGATATTCATGGTTAGCTCGATCGCTGGTTTCGGGGTGGACGCGCCGCCGTAGCGGCGCATCCGGCCTTCATCCGAAACCGGGTGCATCAGCACCCGGTCGTCTCAAACCGCTGTATCAGCCGGCCAGAGCCTTGGTGACGGCGCCAGCGAAGGCAGCCGACAGCGGGTTGGCGAAGGCCAGCAGCAGGCCGACGGCGACCGAGATGATGAACGCGGCGTCGATCAGGCCGGCGGTGATGAACATACGGACCTGCAGGACCGGGATCAGTTCCGGCTGGCGGGCGGCCGACTCCAGGAACTTACCAGCCATGATGGCCAGACCCAGACCGGCGCCCAGCGCGGCCAGGCCGATCATGATGCCGACGGCAAGGGCGGTGGAGCTCTGAATCTGCGCGAAGTTGGTCAGGACGGCGAAGTACATGGTTATCTCCAGGAACTTAAGTTGCTAAGGGTGATGAAACGGATGAAGGTTGAAACGCGTTGAAGCTTGAAACTCAGTGAGCGTCTTCCGACAGGCTCAGGTACACGATCGACAGCATCATGAAGATGAAGGCCTGCAGCGGGATCACCAGCAGGTGGAACAGCATCCAGCCGAGGCCGAACACACCACCGGCAATGGCACCGAAGAAACCGGCACCACCCAGCACCCAGATCAGCAGGAACACGATTTCGCCGCCGAACATGTTGCCGAACAGTCGCATCGCCAGCGAGATCGGCTTGCTCAGCCACTCGACGATGTTGAGGATCAGGTTGAACGGCATCATCCACTTGCCGAACGGCGCCGTCAGGAATTCCTTGATGAAGCCGCCCAGGCCCTTCGACTTCAGTGCGAAGAACAGCATCAGGAAGAACACGCTGATGGCCATGCCCAGGGTGGCATTGACGTCAGCGGTCGGGACCGGCTTCCAGTAGTGTACGCCCACCCATTCCAGCGGCTTGGCGATGAAATCGGCCGGGATCATCTTCAGCAGATTCATCAGCAGAATCCAGAAGAAGATGGTGATGGCGATCGGCGTGACCAGCTTGCTCTTGCCGTGGTAGGTGTCCTTGGCCTGGCGGTCGACGAACTCCAGGCAGATCTCGACGAAGGCCTGCCACTTGCCCGGCACGCCGGCGGTGGCCTTGCGGGTCCCCAGCCAGAACGCGACAACGATCACCAGGCCCATCAGGACCGCAGTGAGGAAGGTATCGACGTGGATATGCCAGAACATACCCTCACCCTTGCCGACCGGTGCGGTCAGGTTGTGCAGGTGATGCTGGATGTAGCTGGTAGGGGTTAGAGCCTCGCCCGCCATGTGTCCGGAACCTTCAGTTAATTGAATTCTGTCAACGCCTGGCCATGGCCAGGACCTGGAACATCAAGCCGACGGCGATACCGGCCAACAGCGCCAATGCAGGCAGCTTGAAGACCAGGAACCCCACCAGCAGGACGCCGAAAACCACCACCCACTTGGCCACGATCGCAATGATCAGGCGAGCCATCGCCGATCCTGCGGCCAGTGCCCCACCACCCAGTGCCATCCGTGCCGCCACCCAGCCACCGGCCGAAATGGCCACACCGGACGCCAGCGCGCCGAGGGCATATTTCGGACCTACCAGCAGGAAGGCCAGGGCCAGGACAGCCACTGCGGCCAGCGGGTAGACCGCGGCGCGCAGCATCAGTCGCCGACCCGCATCAACGGAGTTCAGCACAGGACGTCCCGCGTGGTTGCAAGTGGAGGGCTGAGGCGGCTACAGCAGGGGGGCCTCATCGAGCCGCCAAATTATAGCAATGGGACAATTTGCGAGACAACCGCTGCCTGTTCATCCCGGGAAGCCGCAAGTTGCGGTAACGGTTACATTTTTGCGTGCCACCCGGGGGACAATGACGTCTGTATGATGCTGCGGCGCAATATTGAACTTTGGTCGCATCCGGCGGAACTTTCGCCGAATGCGCCGGTCCGATCTTTCGACCTGCCTGCAGCAACCTCGTCGACGCTCCGCCCCGCAGGTCCCACGATGGCCCCGAAGCCCGGCTCCGGGGCCATCTTTTTGCATCGTCGCGACAGCGCTGAACCGTGCACACGCCGTGGACCATACGTTCACGGATGGTGGACGGGCCTGTCCGGCACAGTGGTCTTCATTCTGATGAACCACTGCAAGGACTCTTCGATGCGCCCTGTACCCACCCTGCTCGCCCTCTCCCTGCTCGCCGCCGGCGCCTCGTTCGCCACTGCCGCCCACGCCGCTGAAGGCGACGACCGCTTCGCCCTGCGCCTGGGTGCGATGAACATCGACTCGGACAATACCCTCCGCGGCAAGACCAACGTGGCCGGCCAGGACATCGGTTTCTCCGAGGACTTCAAGCTGGGTGGCAAGGAGTGGGAACCACGCATCGACGGCATGTTCCGCATCAGCAACCGCCAGCGCCTGCTGTTCAACTACTTCAAGTACGACAAGGACCGCCGCGAGACCCTCGGCCAGGACATTTCCTTCGGTGACGTCAACGTGCCGTCGGGCAGTTTCGTCAAGGGCGAGCTGAAGTACCAGGTCGCCAGCCTGGTCTATGACTACTCGGTGGTGGACACCGACACCTTCGACCTCGGCCTGCAGCTGGGTGCCGAGTACGCCAAGGTGAGCACCAAGGCCTACGCCGATCTGGGCACCGTCTACGAAGGCCAGTTCCTCAACGAGAAGACCGACGGCGTGGCGCCGGTGGTCGGTGCGCGGCTGAGTTTCACCCCGTCCGAGAAGTGGATGATCACGCTGCAGGGCCAGTACCTCAACACGCGCTGGGGCAGCTTTGATGACTACAAGGGCGACCTGAGCCGCGCCAACGCCATCGTCGATTACCGCTTCACGAAGAACTTCGGCGTGTTCGCCGGCTATGACTGGTTCAAGCTGGACGCGGACAAGAAGGGCAGCGACGGCACCATCGGCCTGAAGCAGGAATTCAAGGGCCCGGTGGCCGGCGTCAGCTTCGTGTTCTGATCCCCCGCTCCTTCCACACGCTCTCTCTCCTGGCGCGGCCTCCGGAACATCGGGGCCGCGCTTTTTTGTGCTGTTTTTCCCTGCGTGCAGGAGCAAGAGCAGCTGGGTCGAGCGCTTGAGTGAGAGGGGGCTGGGTGCGAATGTCCCCCGGCGCCGGCCTGCGGCCGTCACCTCCTCCTTTACTTCGCACCCAGCCCCCTCTCACTCCGCGTATCAGGCATCCAGGCGGCCCAGGCAGTGGCTCTCGACTGTCCGCAAGCCGAGCCGCTGCGTGGGTGGCAGTTCCCGTAGACGCAGGCTGGTCGAGCGCTGAGGGAAGAGGGGCTTGCGTGCGAATGTCCCCCGGCGCCGGCCTACGGCCGTCACCTCCTCCTTTACTTCGCACACAAGCCCCTCTTCCCCCGCGTGTCAGGCATCCAGGCGGGCCAGGCTGTGGCTCTCGACTATCCGCAAGCCGAGCCGCTGCGCGGGTGGCAGGCGTTTGGACAAAGTAAAGGAGGAGGCGACCGCCGCAGGCGGGCGACGGGGGACATTTGTCGAAATGCCTGCCACCCGCGCAGTGGCCCGGACCCTCGCGATGACAACAGCCGAAGATATTCCTGCAGCCAACAAAAAACCCCGGCAGAAACCGGGGCTTTTCGTGTGGAGCGGCGCTGACGCCTTACTTCTTCTTCGGCATGTACAGATCGGTGATCGTGCCGTCGTAGATTTCCGAGGCCATCGCCACCGACTCGCTCAGCGTCGGGTGCGCGTGGATGGTGTGGCCGATATCTTCGGCTTCCGCACCCATCTCGATGGCCAGGCCGATCTCGGCCAGCAGGTCACCGGCATGCACGCCAACGATCGCACCACCGATGATGCGGTGGGTCTCTTCGTCGAAGATCAGCTTGGTGAAGCCCTCGGTACGGCCGATGCCGATCGCGCGGCCACTGGCGGCCCACGGGAACTTGGCCACGCCCACCTTCAGGCCCTTGGCCTTGGCTTCGGTCTCGGTCACGCCGACCCAGGCGATTTCAGGGTTGGTGTAGGCCACCGACGGAATCACGCGGGCCACCCACTCCTTCTTGTGGCCGGCAGCCACTTCGGCGGCCAGCTTGCCTTCGTGCGTGGCCTTGTGGGCCAGCATCGGGTTGCCGACGATGTCGCCGATGGCAAAGATGTGCGGCACGTTGGTGCGCATCTGGCGGTCGACCGGAATGAAGCCGCGGTCGGTGACCTGCACGCCGGCCTTTTCCGCATCGATCTTCCTGCCGTTCGGCGAGCGGCCCACGGCCACCAGCACGCGGTCGAAGGTGCCCTGCGCCAGCGCAGGCGCCTGGCCTTCCTCGGCAGCTTCGAAGGTCACGGTGATGCCCTTGGCATCGGCGGTGACGCCCGAGGCCTTGGTCTTCAGGTGCACTTCGATGCCCTGCTTCTTCAAGCGGTCGGCCAGCGGCTTGACCAGGTCCTTGTCGGCGCCCGGCATCAGCTGGTCCATGAACTCGACCACGGTGACCTTGCTGCCCAGCGCACCGTACACGGTGGCCATTTCCAGGCCGATGATGCCGCCGCCGACGACCAGCAGCGAAGCCGGCACTTCAGCCAGCTCCAGCGCGTCGGTGGAATCCATCACGCGCTTGTCGTCCCACGGGAAGTTCGGCAGCTTCACCGCCTGCGAACCGGCGGCGATGATGCACTTCTGGAAGCGCAGCAGCTGGGTGCTGCCGTCAGCTGCGGTGATTTCCAGTTCGTTGGCGGAAACGAACTTGCCGACGCCCTGCACGTTGCGGACCTTGCGCTGCTTGGCCATGCCGGCCAGGCCCTTGGTCAGCTGGTTGACGACCTTTTCCTTGTACTGGCGCAGCTTGTCCAGGGTGATGGTCGGCTTGCCGAACTCGACGCCGAAATCACCGGCGTGGGCCACTTCGTCGATCACCGCAGCAGCATGCAGCAGCGCCTTGGACGGAATGCAGCCCACGTTGAGGCAGACGCCGCCGAGGCTGGCGTAGCGCTCGACCAGCACCGTATCCAGGCCGACGTCTGCGGCGCGGAACGCCGCCGTGTAGCCGCCCGGACCGGAGCCCAGCACAACCATCTCGCATTCGATGTCGGCCGGCTTGCCGCTGGACAACGCCGGCTTCGGTGCGGCCGGTTCGGCCGGGGCGCGGTGCGACGGGGTCACCGGCGGCTTGCTGGCCGGAGCAGCTGCTGCCGGAGCCGGCGCAGCGGCCTTGGCCGGGGCTTCGGCGACGCCTTCAGCGTCCAGCACCACGACCACGGCACCCTCGGACAGGGTGTCGCCCAGCTTGACCTTGATTTCCTTGACCACGCCAGCAGCCGAGGACGGCACTTCCAGAGTGGCCTTGTCCGATTCCAGGGTCACCAGACCCTGATCCTTCTTCACCGTGTCGCCAACGGCGACCAATACTTCGATCACCGGCACATCGCTGTAATCGCCGATGTCGGGAACCTTGACTTCAATCGTGGCCATGGTGGTTTTCCTCGTGCCCGCCCGGCATGGCCGGCGGGCTGTCACTGCATCTGTTCACGCGGCCGCGCCAGGGGCTGCGGCCGCACGGTGGGGGCGAAGCGATGCCTTACAGCAGCACGCGGCGCATGTCGGCCAGTACCTGCGACAGGTACGTGGTGAAGCGTGCGGCCAGGGCGCCGTCGATGACGCGGTGGTCGTAGCTCAGCGACAGCGGCAGCATCAGCTTCGGTGCGAATTCCTTGCCGTTCCAGACCGGCTGGATGGACGACTTGGACACGCCCAGGATGGCCACTTCCGGTGCATTGACGATCGGGGTGAACGCGGTGCCACCGATGCCACCCAGCGAGCTGATCGAGAAGCAGCCGCCGCTCATGTCGGCCGGGCCTAGCTTGCCGTCGCGCGCCTTCTTGGCCAGTTCGCCGGTTTCCTGCGCGATCTGCACCACGCCCTTCTTGTCCACGTCGCGGATGACCGGCACGACCAGGCCGTTCGGCGTATCGGCGGCAAAGCCGATGTGGAAGTACTTCTTCAGGGTCAGGTTTTCACCGCTGGCATCGAGCGAGGCGTTGAACTCCGGGAACTTCTTCAGCGCCGCGGCGCTGGCCTTGATCAGGAAGGCGAGCATGGTCAGCTTGATGCCGGCCTTCTCGTTTTCCTTGTTCAGCGCCACGCGCAGGCCTTCCAGATCGGTGATGTCAGCCTGCTCGAACTGGGTGACGTGCGGGATCATGGCCCAGTTGCGGGCCAGGTTCGCACCCGAGATCTTCTTGATGCGCGACAGCGGCTGGACTTCGGTCTCGCCGAACTTGCTGAAGTCGACCTTCGGCCACGGCAGCAGGTTCAGGCCACCACCGGCAGCGACAGCAGCACCGCCGGCAGCCGGCACGCCACCGCTGAGTGCGGCCTTGACGAACTTCTGCACGTCACCCTTGGTGATGCGGCCACCCTTCTCGGTGCCGTTGATCTGCAGCAGGTCCACGCCCAGTTCGCGGGCGAACACACGCACCGCCGGGGTGGCATACGGCACCTTGGCCGGCAGCACGCCATCGGCGTTGAACTGCACCGGCGGGCTGGACGGGGTACCGGCCGAGGCGATCTCGCGGGCCGCCAGCTTGTCCGGCTGCGCCGGCACAGCGACCGGCTCGACCTTGGTGGCGGTCTCGGCGGCAGCCGGAGCGGCGGCTGCGGCAGCCTTGGTCGGCGCCGGTGCGCCAGCGCCCTCGGCTTCGATGATGGCGACCACATTGCCCTGCGACAGATTGTCGCCAACCTTGACCTTGATCTCCTTGACCACACCGGCCACCGACGACGGCACTTCCATGGTGGCCTTGTCGCTTTCCAGCGTGACCAGGCCCTGGTCCTTCTTGACCGTGTCGCCGACGGCGACAAGCACTTCGATGACCGGGATGCCGGAGTAATCGCCGATATCCGGCACCAGCGCCTCCACCGCGCCACCGCTGGCGGCCGGGGCAGCCGGGGCAGCCGGGGCAGCAGCGGCCGGAGCCGGCGCGCCCTGGGTAGCGGCGGCCGGGGCAGCGGCCTTGGCCGGTGCCGGAGCAGCAGCGGCCGGCTTGGCGGCTTCGCCTTCGGCCACTTCGATCAGCGCCACGACCTTGCCTTCGGACAGGCTGTCGCCGACCTTGACCTTCAGTTCCTTGACCACGCCAGCCACCGACGACGGCACTTCCATGGTCGCCTTGTCACTTTCCAGCGTCACCAGGCCCTGGTCCTTCTTGACCGTGTCGCCGACGGCGACAAGCACCTCGATTACCGGGATATCGCTGTAGTCACCGATATCGGGGACAAGTGCTTCCTTGATTTCGGCCATGGGGATAACTCCGGCAATCTGGTGTAGGGAAACGTCTATTGTGCGGCCAGCGGGGGCCAGCGCCAACCGTTACAGGTGTTTTCAGTACTCACGCAGCCGGGACACGCTGTTGCTCATGGGTTGCGGCCGCGACCAGTCGGTAGCGTATTGTCCGGACGATGTCCGCTTCATGTCGCCAGTGCGTCGGCTACCGGCTGCCAGGCCTGGCGCAGCCGCGGCAGCGACCAGGCCGCGTTGGCCGGGCTGGTGGACGGCAGTGCCAGCAGCCTTGGCGGAGTCTCCAGGCAGGGCAGCACCCAACGCTGGAATGCCTTCAGCGAAGCGGCACCGTTGCAGCCGATCAGCTCCAGCTCAGGAAGCGAAGCGATCAATGCCGGCAGCGCATTGGGCACTTCCGTGCCACGCACGATGTCGGCATCCAGGCTGCCACGCCGCTCGCACTGGCCGATCACATCCCACAGGCCGATACCTGCCGCCTGTAGTGCCTGCAGTCGCTGCGCATAGGGCAGACCCGCATCGAAGCCACAGATATCGGCCAGCACAGGCCAGAAGCGATTGCGCGGATGCGCGTAGTAGCGCTGCTCCTGCAATGACGCAACGCCGGGCATCGAACCCAGCAGCAGCACCCGGCACTTCATGTTCACCTGCGCTTGCAGGCCGACGCACACCGTTGCTTCGCTCACATCTTCTCCAACTGCATGAATGTCGCCGAAGGCCGAAAAGCCCATGAAAACAGGCTTTTCGCTCCGGTCGCTGAACAAGGAAAACTATTTTTTAACGTGCGTCGGATTTGATTCATGTTGGGGCGACTACGGTGTGCTCGCCCCGCAACCGGGGGCCCAAAACAAGAAACATTAGGAGATACCCCCATGCGCTCCATCCGTATCCTGAGTCTCGCCCTGCTGACCTCCGCCGCCTTCGCGCCGGCCGCTTTCGCCCAGGACAGCAGCAGCACCGACACCGCTTCGGGCAAGCATTTTGCCGTTGTCGGCGGCATCTCGCTGCTGGAACCGAAGAACGACCCGATCACCGGCGTGAAGAAGACCGATGGTGGCCCGGCGCCGACCGTCAGCTTCAGCTACTACATCAACGACAACTGGGCCGTTGAGCTGTGGGGCGCTGCCGACAAGTTCGACAACAAGTTCAAGGGCCCGGACAACGCCCGCCTGGGCTCGGTCGAGCAGCAGCCGATCGCGCTGAGCGGCCAGTACCACTTCGGCCAGGCTGACAACGTGTTCCGCCCGTTCGTGGGCGTGGGCTACTACCAGTCGAGCTTCAGCAACGAGAAGCTGGGCAACGGCGCTGACACCGACATCCGCTTCAAGGATGCCAAGGGCGTGATCGGCACCGTCGGTGTGGACATGAACATCAACTCCACCTGGTTCGCCCGTGCTGACGCCCGCTACATGCGTTCGCGCCCGGACGTGAAGGTGGGCGGCGAGAAGATCGGCGAAGCCAAGATGGATCCGTGGACCGTCGGCTTCGGCATCGGCGCCCGCTTCTGATCCAGGCTGCACCTGCTTCACTGATGTAACGCGACGGGCCCTTCGGGGCCCGTCGTCGTTTCTGTCACCCGCGTTCCACCTGTAGAGCCGAGCCCATGCTCGGCTGCTTTTATGTAGAGTCGAGCCAAGCCCCTATCCCGAGTCGAGCGGCGGGCTCCGCACGCATTGCGATGCGTTACGTTCAATGGCGCCCACGGTCAATGGTGGCGCGGCTCGGCTCTACATAAACAGGATGCGGAGGCACGATGCACGACGTCGACCTGCTGGTGATCGGTGGCGGCATCAACGGCGCCGGCATCGCCCGTGATGCCAGCGGCCGCGGCCTGCGCGTGCTGCTGTGCGAACAGCACGACCTGGCCGCGCATACCTCCAGTGCCAGCAGCAAACTGGTCCACGGCGGCCTGCGTTACCTGGAACAGGGCGAGCTGGGCCTGGTGCGCAAGGCGCTGGGCGAACGCGAGGTGGTACGCCGGCAGGCGCCCCATCTGGTCCATCCATTGCGCTTCGTACTGCCGTGGGAACCCCACCTGCGCCCACGCTGGATGCTGCGCATGGGACTGTGGCTGTACGACCACCTGGGCCGGCGCAGCCCGGCATTTCCCGCCTCGCACGTCCTGGACCTTCAGCGTGATCCGCTCGGCCCTTGGCTCTCTCCGGACCTGCGGCAGGCCTTCAGCTACGCCGACGCGCAGGTGGATGACGCGCGCCTGGTGCTGCTCAACGCCCTGGACGCTGCCCAACGTGGCGCGCAGGTACATGTGCGCAGCCGCTGCATCGAGCTGCGCCCTGTACAGGGCCATTGGCAGGCCATGCTGGAATCCGCCGATGGACAGCATCATGTGACCGCGCGCGCCGTCGCCAATGCGGCCGGTCCATGGGCCGGCGGCCTGCTGGAGCAGATGGAGGCACGCAGCGGCGGCCCGTCACTGCGGCTGGTACAAGGCAGCCACATCGTGCTGCGCCGTCCCTGGCCCGGTGACAGTGCCTGCCTGCTGCAGCAGCCCGATGGCCGCGTGGTGTTCCTGCTGCCGTTCGCCCACGATCATCTGCTGGTCGGCACCACCGACACCGACTACCGCGGTGACCCGGCGCGCTGCGGCGTACTGCCCTCCGAGGTGAGCTACCTGTGCGCGGCCGCCAACCGTTATCTGCGCGAGCCGATCACTGCGCAAGACGTGGTCTGGCAGTTCGCCGGTGTGCGCCCACTACTGGCCGACCCGGACCCGCGTGCGGCAAAGCTGAGCCGAGACTACCGCCTTCAGCTGCAGTCCGACCCGGCGCCGGCGCTGCATGTGCTGGGCGGCAAGCTGACCACCTACCGGGTGCTGGCCGAAGAAGCGCTGAACCTGCTGCAGCCAGCTCTGCCACAGATGGGACCGGCCTGGACGGCAGGTGGAGACCCGCTGCCGGGCAGCGACTGGGGTGACGCCGCACAGGCGCGCTCCCGCCTGCAGGCGCTGGCACCGTGGTTGCCCGAGGAAATCGCACGCCGCTGGGCCGGCGCCTACGGCAGCCGCAGCGCGGAGCTGCTGCATGGCCTGCAGGGTGTGAACGATCTTGGCGAGGACTTTGGCGGCGGCCTGCATGCGCGGGAAGTCGCCTTCCTGCGTGAGCACGAATGGGCCCTGGATGCCGAGGACGTGCTGTGGCGGCGGAGCAAGCTGGGGTTGCGGCTGGATGCGGCGCAGGTGGCGCGGCTGCAGGCGTGGATGGGGGGGCGGATCCCTTTCCCACGGAACGGGCTCTGACCCCCCGTGTTGCCACGTGTGCCAACCAGGGTTGGCAGCTACCAGGGCGGCCGCGCGCGACGCGATCGATGCATTAGGATCTCCCCATCGCTACCGGAGACGCTGCATGACGCCCCGCTACGTGCTGGCCATCGACCAGGGCACCACCAGTTCGCGCGCGATCCTGTTCGACCGTGCCGGCGACATCGTCGGCAGTGCGCAGCGCGAGTTCGCGCAGATCTTCCCGCAGCCCGGCTGGGTCGAGCATGACCCGCGCGAGATCCTCACGAGCGTCTATGCCACGCTGACCGAACTGCTCAGCCGCGGGCAGATCGACCCGCGCCATATCGCCGCACTGGGCATCACCAACCAGCGCGAAACCACCGTGGTCTGGGACCGTGCCACCGGCCAGCCGATCCACAATGCCATCGTCTGGCAGTCGCGGCAGAGCCACGCCATCTGCGAGCGGCTGAAGTCCGACGGGCATGAAGCGCTGATCCGCGAGCGTACCGGTCTACTGATCGACGCCTATTTCTCCGCCACCAAGGTGCGTTGGATACTTGACCATGTGGAGGGCGCGCAGCAGCGCGCCGAACGCGGCGAGCTGCTGTTCGGCACCATCGACAGCTGGCTGGTGTGGAACCTCAGTGGCGGCCAGGCGCACGTGACCGATTACAGCAATGCGGCGCGCACCCTGCTGTTCAACATCCACACGCTGGACTGGGATGACGATCTGCTGGCGCTGCTGGACATCCCGCGCGCGATGCTGCCTCAGGTGCGCGATTCCAGTTCGGTGTATGCGCATACCCGGCCGCAGTTCTTCTTCGACCACCCGATCCCGATCGCCGGCATCGCCGGTGACCAGCAGGCGGCGTTGTTCGGCCAGGCCTGCTTCCAGCCGGGTATGGTCAAGAACACCTATGGCACCGGCTGCTTCATGCTGATGCACACCGGCACGCAGGCGGTGCGTTCGCGCAACGGCCTGCTGACCACCATCGCCTGGGGCCTGGATGGCCGCGTGGAATATGCGCTGGAAGGTTCGATCTTCATCGCCGGCTCGGTGGTGCAGTGGCTGCGCGACGGCCTGCGGATGATCGAGCGCGCCAGTGACAGCCAGGCGCTGGCCGCGCAGGTGCCCGACAGCAGCGGCGTCTATCTGGTTCCCGCCTTCGTCGGCCTGGGGGCGCCGTACTGGCGCAGTGATGTGCGCGGTGCGATGTTCGGCCTGACCCGTGGCACCCGCAAGGCGCACTTCGTGCGCGCGGCGCTGGAAGCGATGGCCTACCAGACCCGCGACGTGCTCGATGCGATGCAGTCCGATGCCGGTATCGCGCTGACCGAACTGCGCGCCGATGGCGGCGCGATCGGCAACGACTTCCTGGCCGGCTTCCAGGCCGACATCCTCGGCGTGCCACTGCTGCGGCCGCGGTTGACCGAGACCACCGCGCTGGGCGCGGCCTACCTGGCCGGTCTGGCAGTGGGGTTCTGGTCCAGCCGCGAACAGATCGCCGCGCAATGGGGCCTGGACCGGCGCTTCGAGCCACAGATGGACGTGGCCCGGCGTGAAAAACTGTATGCAGGATGGCAGCAGGCCGTTGCCGCCACCCTCGCCTTCCACGTCGACTGACTTTGTAGAGCCGAGCCATGCTCGGCTGCCGTTGGTGGGGTGCCGCAAAAAAGCAGAGCCGAGCATGGGCTCGGCTCTACAGGGACATTGGCGCCGGCAATCAGAACGCCGGCAGCACCGCGCCCTTGTACTTGGTCTCGATGAAGGCCTTCACCTGCGGGCTGGTCAGGGCCTTTGCCAGCTTCTGCACGCGGGCGTCGTCCTTGTTGTCCGGGCGCGCGACCAGGAAGTTCACGTACGGCGAGTCCTTGCTCTCGATCGCCAGTGCATCCTTGGTCGGGTTGAGGCCGGCGTCCAGCGCGTAGTTGGTGTTGATCAGGGCCAGGTCGACCTGGTCCAGCACGCGCGGCAGCATCGCCGAGTCCAGCTCGCGGAACTTCAGGTTCTTCGGATTGGCGGTGATGTCACGCAGGGTCGACAGCGCGTTGGTCGGATCCTTCAGCTCGATCACGCCGGCCTTGTGCAGCAGGATCAGCGCACGGCTGTTGTTGCTCGGGTCGTTCGGGATCACCACGTCGGCGCCTTCGCGCAGCTCGGCCAGCGACTTGATCTTGCGCGAGTACGCACCAAACGGCTCGATGTGCACGCCGATCACCTTCACCAGATCGGTCTTGCGGTCGCGGTTGTAGGCGTCCAGGTAAGGCTCGGTCTGGAAGTAGTTGGCGTCCACCTGCTTCTGCACCAGCTGGTCGTTGGGCTGCACGTAGTCGTTGAATACGCGCACGTCCAGATCCACGCCTTCCTGCTTGAGGATCGGCTTGACCACTTCAAGGATCTCGGCATGCGGCACGGCCGTGGCGGCCACCACCAGCTTCTGCGAGGGCTCGCCGGACGTGCCGCAGGCGGTCAGGGCCAGCGCAGCGGCGAGCAGGGGCAGCAACAGGGTCTTCTTCATGGGCGGGAGGGTTCTCGGGGGGAGTGTCAGGAGTTGTCGTAGTTGCTCAGGGCGAGCTCAAGCAGCGCCTTGGCCTGCTCGCGCAGCATCACCGGTTCGACGATCTCGGCATCCGAGCCGTAGTGCAGCACGTCCATCAGCAGCTCGCGCGAGACACTGTACGGCACCTTCAGTTCATAGCGGCCGTCGGCCAGGAAGCGGCCCTGCTGCTTGGAATGCCAGTGCTCGTCGGCCACCCAGCGCGCGGCCTTGGCGCTGAACAGGATGGTCGCCCAGCCCTTCGGCGCGCCGGAGAAGATGCCGTAGCTGGCCCCCAGCTGCTCGTCCAGTTCGCTGTCGGCCACGTCGCGGGCGGTGCTGTCGATCACCCGCGCCTTGTGGATGCGATCCACGGCAAAGCTGCGCAGCGCCTCGCGGTCATGGTCCCAGGCATCCAGGTACCAGTTGTCGCGGTAGTGGGTCAGGCGCTGCGGCGAAACGGTGCGCTTGGTCGGCTCGTCGGTGGAGCGGGCGCGGTACTCGAACGCCAGCTGGCGGCGCTCCAGCACCGCCGAAGCCACGCTGCGGAAGCTGCCTTCATCGAACTTGCGGCCACGGTGCGGAATTACCCGCACGCGGTCCACCGGCCAGCTGGAAACACCAGCCTGGGCTGCCAGCAGGCTCTCGATGCGCTGCTGCAGAGGTGCCAGCACCGAGGACAGCACGCCGCCGCCGGTCCGCGCCAGCAGGTGCTGCGAGGCCAGCAGGGCATGCAGTTCCTCCGAGCTCAGCCACAGGCCGGGCAGCTCGAAGCGGTCGCTCTCGTCGGCCTGGTAACGGAAGCCGGCCTCGCCGTCGCCCTCGATCGGTGCCATCAGCGCGTCGCGCAGGAAGGCCAGATCGCGGTAGACGGTGGCACGGGAGCAACCGAGCTTGTCCTGCAGGGTCGCCACCGTCACCGGATAGCGTGCGGACTTGAGCAGACGATGCAGGGCGGTGATGCGTTCGTATCGGTCCATACCCCCGATTATGTCCGAGTCGCGGGTCTTGTGTGGGACGTTTGGGCTATCGTGGTCGCCCCCACCCCTCTGGAACACCCGATGCGCCGGTTGCCTGCCCTGTCCCTGCTGGCCTGCCTGCTGCTGGCCGCCTGTGATCGCGCGCCCGCGCCGGCCAGCACCGACGCGCCCGTGCCTGCGGCGGATCCGGCGCAGGCGGTACTGGGCGCCAGCCAGCGCTTCTCGGCCCTGCGCAGCTTCCACGCCGAACTGGAGGTGCTGGGTGCACCGCAGCCGGTGCGCAGCGCCATGGACTTCGTCGCCCCCGACCGCTTCCGGGTGCAGACCCCGGCCGGTCCGCAGACGATCATCGGCGACACCATGTTCCTGCAGGCCGACGACGCGATCCGGCAGGTGCCGACCCCACCGGGCCTGCTCGAGCAATGGCGCAACCCGCTGCCGGCCGATGCCCTGCCCGCCGATCTGCAGGCCGAAGACCTAGGCAGCCAGTCGCTGGACGGGGTCGAGACGCGTCACTACCGCCTGCGTGGCGCGCAGCCCGGCGAACGCCTGGAGTACTGGGTGGACGCGCAGGGCCTGCCGCGGCAGATCGTCCGCAGCGGCAGCAGCAATGGCCGCAGCTTCCAGCTGCGCCTGCGCTATTCGCGCTTCAACGACCCGGCATTGCGCGTCGATCTGCCCTGAATAGGCGATCGCGGCAACGTCTGCTGAAGAAACCGTTTGGATCGATTCGGACCGCCATCACGCTTCCAGTATCATCACCGGCTGTCAACCGCTTCGGAGAAGCCCCGATGTCCCTGCGCGTGTCCCTGCTGATCCCCCTGCTGCTGTGCGCACCGCTCGCGTATGCGCAGGATGCCTCCGAACTGGCGGCGATGTCCTCGCCGTGGAGCGGCAGTGGCGGCGAGCTCGGCTTCGCTTCGGCACGCGGCAACAGCAGCACCGAGAGCTTCAACGGCCGCCTGCGCCTGCGCTACACCGATGGCGACTGGGTGCACAGCATGGACTTGGCCGGCCTGCGTTCCAGCTCCAAGGTGATCGAGACCCGCGACGACGGCTCCACCAGCCGCCGCAACAACACCACCGCCAACCGCTACACCGGCAGTGCCGGCAGCGCGCTGCAGCTGGGCGAGCACCGCCAGCTGACGGCCACGGTGCGTACCGAGCGCGATGACTTCGCCACCTACGACCGCCAGAGCTCGTTCGGTCTGGGTTACGGCACCCGCCTGTGGAACACCGAGCGTTTCTCGTTCGACGCACAGATCGGCCCCGGTGTGCGCCGCACCCACAGCACCGAGGACGACCGCACCCGCACCGGCATGATCGGCCGCGGCCTGTTCGACATGAAGTACTCGCTGACCGACAACACCGACCTGGTCAACACCCTGCTGGTCGAATCGGGTTCCTACAACACCTTCGGCCAGAACGACTTCGGGGTTTCGGTGAGCATGAACGAGCATCTGGCGCTGAAGGCCGGCTGGCAGGCGCGTTACAACAGTGACGTGGCCGAGGACAAGCGCAAGACCGATACGCTGACCACGATGAACGTGGTCTACAAGTTCAAATAAGCAGAACGGGCGCCGAGGGCGCCCGTTCTCTTTCGGTAGTGCCGGCCAGCGGCCGGCACTACCTGCGATGGTTTAGACGTTCAGCAGTTCGCCGGCACCGGCATCCAGCAGCATGTTCGCCACGCGCCGGCCCAGCGCTTCCGGGGCATTGGCCGGGCCCACCGCCTCGGCACGCACCGCACGGCCATCGCTGGCGCTGCCAACCAGCCCCTGCAGGTGCAGGTCGTCGCGCTGCCACTGCGCGATGGCCGCAACCGGTACATGGCAACTGCCATGCAACGCACGGTTCATCGCCCGCTCGGCTTCCACGCAGGCACGCGTGGCCGTGTCATCAAGCGGGGCGAACAACGCCATCAGGCGCGCATTGCCGCCATCGCACTCCACTGCCACCGCGCCCTGCGCCGGGGCCGGCAGCCACTGCGGCGGTTGCAGGCGCGCGACGATGCGCCCGCCCAGGCCCAGACGCTCCAGGCCGGCCACGGCCAGCACGATGGCGTCGTAGCCGCCGTTGTCGAGCTTGGCCAGGCGGGTGTTGACGTTGCCGCGCAGGTCCAGCAGCTCCAGGTCCGGGCGCAGCGCGCGCAGCTGGGCCTGACGACGCAGCGACGAGGTACCGACCCGCGCGCCGATCGGCAGCGCGTCCAGCGAGGCGTACAGATTGGAGACGAAGCCATCGGCGGGATCGTGGCGGGTCAGCATTGCCGGCAACGCGAACGGCGCGTCCAGTTCCATCGGCACATCCTTCAGCGAATGCACGGCGCAGTCGGCCTCGCCACGCAGCATGGCCAGCTCCAGTTCCTTCAGGAACAGGCCCTTGCCACCAATCGCGGCCAGCGAACGGTCGAGCACCTCGTCGCCGCGGGTGCTCATCGGCACCAGTTCCACATGCAGGCCGGGGTGGGCCTGGCGCAGGCGGTCGGCGACGTGTTCGCTCTGCCAGAGGGCGAGCGGGCTCTTGCGAGTGGCGATGCGGACGGTTTCCATCCGGTCATTATCGCGCCTATCGGCGGGATACGGCCAACGGCGGAGCCCCTCGTGGCTTGAAGCAGCAGCTGGGCTTGGCCGGTCGGGGTGGGCTGCGCAGGGGTCGCTGCAAGTACGTCCATGTAAGCTCGGTCGCCGCATCCATGCGGCTCACGCCCCTGCGCAGCCCACCCCGACCGGCCTCTGACAGTTTCCGTGTGCGTCAGCCACGGAAGATCAAAAGAAAAAAGAAAAAAGCAGGAGCAGAAGCAGAAGCAACAGCCGTCGGCTTCCGGGGTCAGATCCCTTTTCCGCAGGAAAAGGGATCTGACCCCTCTTCCCCCCACCCGATAACAACAATGCCTTTGCCGTCCGACACGGGAAAAGCGAGAGGGTTGGGCCGGGGTGGGGTGGCGGGACCGTTGGCGCCATGGATGGCGCCATCGAGCTTACAGGGATGTACTTGCAGCGTGTCCCGCCACCCCACCCCGGCCCGACCCCGCACGTAGAAACACCGAGCCATGACCCGCTGTTGCTGTTACCGTTGCTGTTGCTGTTGATCTCGAAGCAGTCGCGGCCGCAGGCCGCGCGGGAACACTCACAGATGCCGCAATTCCTGCTTCAACGTCGCCACGCAGCGGCGGCTGACTTCCAGCGGCTGCTTGCCATGGCGCAGCATCGCCTGCACCTGGCCGCCCGTGCCTCGTCGCAGCTCCACCAGCTCATGGCGTGCCACCAGGCAGTTGCGATGGATGCGGATGAAGCGGCTGGCGAACTCCTCCTCCAGCGACTTCAGCGACTCCTCGATCAGGTCTTCGCCGCGTGCGTGGTGCACCACCACGTACTTCTCTTCGGCCTGCAGGTAGTGGATGTCGTCCAGCGGAATCAGGCGCAGGCTGCCGCGCAGGCGCGCGCACAGCATGCTGCGGGCCTGCTGCCCGCGGTGGTCCTGCGGCTGGCCGTCGCGGCCGGCCAGGAACGTGCGTGCGCGTGCGATCGCTGCAGCCAGGCGCTCGGCACGCACCGGCTTCATCAGGTAATCGATCGCTGCCGCTTCGAAGGCCGACAGTGCATGCGCGTCGTAGGCAGTGCAGAACACCACCGCCGGGCGTGGCTCGAAGCTGGCCAGGTGGCGGGCCGCTTCCAGGCCATCCAGCCCGGGCATGGCGATATCCAGCAGGACCAGGTCCGGCTGCAGCTCCGCGCACGCGTGCAGGGCCTGCTCGCCGTTGCCGGCCTCGGCCACCACATCCACGCCGTCCTGCGCGGCCAACAGGCTGCGCAGGCGCTCGCGCGCCAGCGGTTCGTCATCGGCGATGACTACCCTCACGATCGCTCCCTCACTGGATCGGCACTGTCACCTGGCAGGCATAGTAGCCCTCGCTCCAGCCAGCCGTCATCCGCGCGGCGCTGCCGAAGCGCCAGGCCAGCCGATGGCCGATGCTGTGCTGGGCATGGCCGGCACCGCGCGCCAGGGCCAGCCCGGGGGCCTGCGGATCGGGCGCCGGATTACGCACGCGGATCTGCAGCTCATTGCCCTCGCGCGCCAGCTGCAGCTCGATGGTGCCACCCTCGGGCAGCCGCGAGATGCCATGCAGCACGGCGTTCTCCACCAGCGGCTGCAGTACCAGGCGAGGCAGGGGAAGATCCCAGGGCAGTGGCTCGTCGCGCTGCCAGCGCACCTGCAGGCGCTCACCCAGTCGAAGTGATTCGATCGACAGATAGCGCTCGGCCAGCTCGCATTCGTCACGCAGGGTGGAATCGCCCTCGCCCGCCCCCAGCGCGGCACGGAACAGATCGGACAGGTCCAGCACCGCCCGCTCGGCCACCACCGGGTCGCGATGCAGCAGGCTGGCGATCAGGTTCATGCTGTTGAACAGGAAATGCGGGCGGATCCGCGCCTGCAGCGCGTCGGCCTGTGCGCGTGCGTTGGCCTGCACCTGCGCGGCCCAGCGATCACTCACATAGAAGTAGCGCAGTGCCAACGCCGTGATCAGCGCCGTCGTCGCGGCGCTGCCCAGCGTGAAGCGCCAGAAGCTGATGCCGCGGGCGAAGTTGTCGCCAAGCACCGCGTACAGGGCATGCACGATGCCCGCGCAGACCACCGCGATCAGCGTCGCCAGTGCGATGGCCGAGACTGCCCCCAGGACCTGGGGCAACCGCGACAACGCGTTCCGCAGCAGGCACAGGCTGGCCGTCACGGCCAGCGCCAGCCACAGCGCGAAACCACTGGCCGACAGCAGTTCGCCCACGGTCCAGTGGCGGCTGCCATCCGGGGCCAGGGCCAGCACCACCACCACCAGTTCGGCCAGGCCGAGCATCGCCGCCAGCCGCGGCAGGCGGCACAGTTCCGGCATCCAGGGCGGGGCGCTGGCCGGTGACATGGCTCAGGCGGCGCCCAGGCGTTCCTGCAACCAGTCACCCAGCGCCTGGATCTCTTCGGCGCAGACCTGGTGGGCCATCGGGTAGCTGTGCCATTCCACCTCCAGGCCCATCGCCTGCAGGGCCTGCGCGCTGTGTACGGCCACCGCCTGCGGAATCACCGGGTCGCTGCTGCCATGGGCCATGAACACCGGCACCTGCACCGCTCCGTCAACGCGCTTGGCGCTCTCGGCTTCCGGCAGGTAGGTGGACAGTGCGATCAGGCCAGCCAGTGGCGCGGTGCGCGACAGCGCGGCGGTCAGGATGATCGCGCCCCCCTGCGAGAAGCCGGCCAGGAAGATCTTCTCCGGTGCGATGCCGCGCTCGATCTCGCGCGCGATCAGCGCATCCAGCTGCACCACCGATTCCTGCACGCCAGCCATGTCGGCGCGCGAACGGAAGTCCATGCCGACGATGTCGTACCAGCCACGCATTGGTACGCCGTTGTTGATCGTGATCGGCCGCACCGGCGCATGCGGGAACACGAAGCGCAGCGCCGGCCAATGCGGGCGCACCAGCTCCGGCACGATCGGCGCGAAGTCATGGCCGTCGGCGCCGAGGCCGTGCAGCCAGATCACCGACCACTGCGGCGAGACGCCGGTTTCCTGTTCCACCGTTTGCAGCATGATGCGGCTCCTTCAAGTTCGAGCCGCATTATGCCGCTGCCGCGGGACGATCAGTACAGCGGCGGTTGTTCGGCGGCTTCCCGGCGCAGCTGCGCAGCACGTACCAGCACCGGCGGCGGAATGTTCTCCTCGGGAATGTCGAGCAGGCCGAGGCGATGCAGGAAGGCACCCGGGCCGCGCGAAGACGTCAGCGCCACCACCGGTACCGCCAGCACCATGCCGATCACCACCGGCGCCATCCACGCGGCCAGCGAGGGCGATACCGCCCAGGCCAGCAAGCCCATGAAGGCACCGAACACGCCCAGGCCGCCGTAGCCGCGGATCAGCGCCAACCACGAGATGCCGCCATCGTCGCGCTGCTGTGCGTCCCAGCCGGAATCGCGGCCGGACAGCACTTCGGCCACGCCGCGCGACTGCACGTACATCACCACCGGTGCCATCAGTGCCGCCAATACGGTTTCCACCAGCATCGAGACGAACGCGCGCAGCGCGCCGCCACACCCGCGGCGGTCGACCGGGTCCAGCAGCATCGCCAGGTAACCCAGCACCTTGGGCAGCAGCAGCACCGCCATGGTCGCCGCGAACAGGCGCACCACCTGTTCCTCGTCCTGGGCCCGCCAGTACACGCTCGGCGACAGGTGCAGCAGGGCGTTGAAATCGATGCCTTCCTGGAACAGCGGGATGGCGATGCCGATCAGCATCAGCATCGCCCACATCGGCGCGGTGAAGTAATGACCGATGCCGATCAGCATGTGCATGCGGCTGATCCAGTGCAGGCCGCGGCTGCCGACCACCTTGCCGTGCTGCAGGTTGCCCTGGCACCAGCGGCGGTCGCGCACCAGCAGATCGGTCAGCGTCGGCGGACCTTCTTCATAGCTGCCCCCCAGGTACGGCACCATGTGCGCGGCCCAGCCGCCACGACGCATCAGCGCCGCTTCGACGAAGTCATGGCTGAGGACGTGGCCACCGAACGGCTTGCGCCCCGGCAGCGCCGGCAGCCCGGCCTGATCGGCAAAGGCGCGGGTGCGGATGATGGCGTTGTGGCCCCAGTAATTGCTCTCGGCACCGTGCCACCAGGCCACGCCGCGGGCGATCACCGGACCGTACACGCGGCCGCCGAACTGCTGCATGCGCGCGAACAGGGTGCGCCCACCGATCACCGACGGCAGGGTCTGGATCAGGCCGACATCGGCGTTGTGTTCCATGCCCGCGACCAGGCGCACGATGCTGTCACCGGTCATCAGGCTGTCGGCGTCGAGGATCAGCATCTGCGGGTAGGCGCCGCCGAAGCGGCGGACCCAGTCGGCGATGTTGCCGGCCTTGCGCCCGCTGTTGTCGCCACGGCGGCGGTAGAACAGCCGCGCCGGGCCATCGGGCACGCGCTCGCGCAGTTCGGCGAACACCTGCTCCTCGGCGCGTGCGATGTCTTCGCGGCGGGTATCACTGAGCACGAAGAAGTCGAACCGGTCGAGCTGGCCGGTGGCGGCCACCGACTCGTAGATCGCCTGCAGGCCGGCCAGCAGCCGGCGCGGGTCTTCGTTGTAGGTCGGCATCAGCAGCGCGGTGCGGCTGTGCACCGCCGGCAGCGGCTTGTCCGGGTCGATGCCGAGGCGGTAACCCCGGTCGAACACGGCAGTCAGGAAGCCGGCCACTGCACTGGCGAAAGACAGCGCGATCCAGGCAAACAGGCCGACAAACAGGACCAGCAGGCAGGCTTCGAGCACGCTGATGCCATTGGCCGACAGCACCCGCCACATCATCCGGGTGGCGATGGCGGTCATCGCCAGCGTGCCGCCGAAGATGTAGAACCGGCGCAGGCCGATCAGTCGCGGCGAGGTGCGGTGGCGGCGAACCTTCAGTTGGCCTTCGCGCAGGGTCTGCTCGGGCATCTGCAACGGCGATTCGGCCGGCAGCAGCGTCCAGCCGGCATCACGCCGGGACGTATCTGCTTCCGCATGGATGGTCTGCACCCCCATTGCCGCCTACTCCGCGCAGTCGGCACGGCCGGCCATCCCGGCCGGGCTGCATGCACCAAGGTTCCCGGCGCGCTTTCCCGGCGCCCGCACTTGTCCTGGCTGCGTCGGCCTCACGCCACGCAGTCGCTGTCTGTCACTACCGGAACCCACACGATCTCCAACGGGGCGGAATCGAAAATGCGGCTCAGTCTAGGGCGCCGGATGTAAGCCGAGTGCGAAGGTCTACGCCGGGATTTATCCCCATTCAGCAAACAGCAGGCGAGTGCCGGGGCATGGGTACGTATGTCACTTGGTCGCCCCAGGTACTGGATCGTAACAAACGCGAACGGTTATCATTTCATTAACCAGGCAGGTCACCGTCTTCCGCACGGCCGAGACCCACCCAGCTGCGCCGGTTCCAACCCAGCGCCCAACGACCCATGGAAGGGGGCTGCCTGCTGTCTGCGTGCGCCTGCTGCTTCCACCGGGTCCCCCTCCTCCGATGGAAGCCGTCATGTCCCTGCCGTTCCGTACCCGTTCCGCGCGCCTGCCGCGCACCCGCCTGTCCCGCGCTCTGGCCACCGCCTGCCTGCTTGCCCTGCCCGGCCTGGCCGCTGCAGAGGCCAGCGCCGATGCCTCCACCAAGGATCTGGATACCGTGGTGGTCACCGCCTCGGGCAACCAGCAATGGATCAAGGACGCGCCGGCCAGTATCAGCGTGATCAGCCGCGAGGACATCGAGCGCCAGCCGGTGCACGACCTGGCCACCCTGCTCAGCCGCGTGCCGGGCGTGACCGGTGGCCTCAGTGCGGTCGGCGAGCAGTCCAAGATCAAGCTGCGCGGCATGCCGTCCAATTACACGCTGGTGCTGGTGGACGGCAAGCGCATGGGCAGCTCGGCCTCGACCAACTACCGCCCCGACCTCGGCCGCCAGGATCTGAACTGGATCTCGCCCGACCAGATCGAACGCATCGAGGTGGTGCGCGGACCGATGTCATCGCTTTACGGCTCCGATGCCATGGGCGGCGTGATCAACATCATCACCAAGCGCATCGGTGATGACTGGAACGGCAGTGCCACGCACAGCTATACCCGCCCGGGCGATGGCAAGCGCGGTGATACCCAGCAGATCGGTGCGACCTTCTCCGGCCCGCTCGGCGAGCGCTTCGGCCTGCGCATCGGTGCCAACAGCATGCGCCGCGACTCGGACCGCTCCAACGGCGGTGTCTACGGCAACGCCTACGCCGGCGAGAAGGACCGCAACGTCGACGCGCTGCTGCAGTGGAAGCTCAGCGATGCGCAGGAACTGTCGCTGGAAGCCGGCCATGGCGTGCAGCAGGCCTTCATCGATGCCTCTCTGGAGAAGCAGGACGAAGGCGCCTGGGGTGCCAGCGAACTCAAGCGCAGTTCGCTGGCGCTCAACCACGACGGCAAGTGGAGCTTCGGCAACTCGAAGATCAGTGCGTACTGGACCGAGTACAAGAACGACATCGGTGCCACAGGCCGCTCCGAAGCCACCGATACGATCATCGAGGGCAGCCTGACCACGCCCTTCACCCTGGGGGTTGAACACCAGTTCGCCGTGGGCGGCCAATGGAAGCGCCAGGAACTGACCAACACCGACACCATCGGCCGCGCGCCGATCGACTATGCCGGCAATGCCGTCAGCGGCTCCGATCTGGAAGTGGATACCTGGGCCCTGTTCGTCGAAGACGAACTGAAGCTGCACCGCACCTTGGCGCTGACCCTCGGCGCACGTCTGGATCACCATGAGAAGTTCGGCGGCCACGTCAGCCCGCGTGCCTACCTGGTCTGGCATCCGGCCGAGCAATGGACCATCCGCGGTGGCGTTTCCAAAGGCTTCCGCGCACCCAGCCTGACCGAGAATTCGGCCACCGCCGCCACCCAGTCCGGCGGCCGAGGCTGCACCTCGCTGATCCCGCTGGGCTATACCCGCGGCGGCTGCTACATGGCCGGCAACCCGGACCTGGACCCGGAAACCAGCACCAACCGCGAGATCGGCATCAGCTTCGACAACGACCTGGTCGATGCGGGCCTGACCTACTTCCATACCGACTTCAGGAACAAGATCGAGTACGCACCGCTGGGCAGGTTCAACGGCATCTGGTGGACGCGCATGAGCAACGTGCAGCGCGCACGCACCAGCGGCATGGAAGGCAACCTCAATTTCCGCTTCGGCGAGCACTGGCGCTGGCGCACCTCGGCGACCTGGATGAAGGAAGCCAAGAACCTGACCACCGGCCGCAACCTGATCGATACTCCGGAATTCTCTGGCTATTCGTCGCTGGACTGGACGCCCAGTACGGTGTTTTCCAGCAGCCTGTCGGCGCAGTACACCGGCAAGCAGACCGGCACGGCGACGACCTTCCTCAAGGCCTACACGTTGTATGACCTGACCGCGGCCTGGAACGTCAACGAGGTACTGACCCTGCGTGGCGGCGTCAGCAACCTGGCCGACAAGAAGCTGTATGCCGAAGGCTCCACCGACTACTTCGTGGCCGGGCGCAGCTACTTCATGAGCATGACCGCGCGGTTCTGACCGGCCGCGCGCGCCGCGATCGCGCTGGCAGCACGCCAGCGCGATCGGCGGTGTTGCGGATTACTCGCTTTCCAGCGCGGCCGCGGCCGCGTTCTGCGTAGCGGCCGTGCGTGCACGGTCCATCGCTACCGCCAGTTGCTGGCGTGCGAGCAGTTGTTGTGCCTGCACCACTTCAGGTGTCGGCAGGAGCACCGGTCCCGGTGCGTTTTCCGGTGTAGCAGGTGTGGTCATGCAACCTCCATGGACATCCCGCCGCCACCCGGGTTCAGCTGGGGCAGCAGCGGAACTGCGCACCCTATCCTAAAAACAAGGCGGATGGGTGACGGTGCGGCGCCCCGCCGCACCACAAGGAACAAGGCGGGCGTCACATTTTTGACGCCGAAGCTTGGATCCTGAATAGGACTTGTCCTATCATGAAAACGTTTTCCAACAGGGATGTTTCCCATGAATACCACTGACCTGTCCCAGTTCAGCCCGAAGTGGCAGTTCCGCTTCAACTTCTTCCGCCAGCACGGCGCCCCCAAGAATCCCGGCTTCAAGCAGGCCTGGAAGGCGCTGTCCTTCGGTGACCGCCTGAAGATCAACCTGAACTTCTTTGCGTTGTTCTTCGGCGCCATCTACCTGTTGATCCTGGGCATGTGGCGCAAGGCACTGGTGTTGATCGGCATCAACATCGTGCTCGCCATCATCACCATGTTCCTTCCGGACGTGGTGGGGCGCATGCTGTTCATCGCCATGAACCTGCTCGTCGCCTCCAGCACCAACTACAGCTACTACCTGGAGAAGGTGGAAGGACGCACCAGCTGGAACCCGTTTGAAGGCATGTTCTGAGCCCTCAGAACTGCGCAGGGATGCGCGGCAAGGATGCAATCGACGCCCGGCCCCCGCCGGGCGTCTTCGTTTGCGGGATCAGGCCGCGCGGCGAGCCGTGGCCACCGGCTCGGCCTGCAGGCGGAAGCGCGAGACCGCCACCGCCAGTTGCTCGGCCTGTTCTTCCATCGCACGCGCGGCGGCACTGGCTTCCTCCACCAGCGCGGCGTTCTGCTGGGTGGTCTCGTCCATCTGCACCACGGTCTGGTTGACCTGCTCGATGCCCGCCGACTGCTCGCGAGAGGCCGCCGAGATCTCGGCCATGATCTCGTTCACTCGACCGACCTGGCCGACGATTTCCTGCATGGTGCGGCCCGCGCCGTGCACCAGCTGCGCACCGGCACCGACCTGCGCCACCGAGGCGTCGATCAGCTCCTTGATCTCCTTCGCCGCACCTGCCGAGCGCTGGGCCAGCGCGCGCACTTCGCTGGCGACCACGGCGAATCCACGCCCCTGTTCGCCGGCACGCGCCGCTTCCACCGCCGCGTTCAACGCCAGGATGTTGGTCTGGAACGCGATGCCGTCGATCACCGAAATGATCTCCGCAATGCGCTGCGACGAGGCTTCGATCTGCTCCATGGTCTGCACCACCTGGCTGACCACCTGCCCGCCTTCGCTGGCCACACCCGCTGCGGAGCCGGCCAGGGTGTTGGCCTGCAGCGCGTGGTCGGCATTCTGGCGCACCGTGGAGGTCAGCTCCTCCATCGAGGCCGCGGTCTCTTCCAGGTTCGCTGCCTGCTGCTCGGTACGGCGCGACAGGTCACTGTTGCCCGCGGCAATCTCACCCGCCGCCAGGCGGATGCTGGCCGCCGACTGCTGGATCTGGCCGACGATCTGGGTCAGCTGCTGCACGGTGCTGTTGGCATCGTCGCGCATCACCGCGAACACACCGTGGAAGTCGCCGTGCATGCGCGCGCTGAGATCGCCTGCGGCGATCGCGCGCAGCAGCGTCGACAGCTCGGCCAGGTTGTGGTCGCTGACCTGCATCATGGTGTTGAGGGTTTCCACCATGCGGCGGAAGTCGTGGTCGAAGCGCAGCGTGTCGCCGCGCACCGCGAAGTCGCCGGCGGCGGCGGCGGCGGCCAGCTGCTGGATCTGATCGTTGATCGCCGCCAGGTTGCTCTTGGTGGTGGCCATCGCAGCGGTGAACACCGCCTTCTCGCCCGGCAGCGCTTCCATGTCCACGCTCAGGTCACCCACCGCATAACGCTGCATCACCTCGACCAGGCGCTGGGTGACGGCGTTGCTGGAGGCCACCAGCTGATTGCTGTCGGCCACCATCCGGCCGTACTCGCCCGGGAACGCCGCGGCGTCCATGCGGTAGCTGAGTTCGCCGGCGTCATGGCGACGCGCCATCTCCGCCTGCGCCGCCATCACCGACTGCAGCTGACCCCGCATGCCCTGCATCGCATCCAGCAGGCGGCCCACTTCGTCGTTGCTGCGTGCCGGCAGGGTGCTGTCCAGCTTGCCTGCGGCGACGTCGCCGGCCACGCGCACGGCTTCGGCCAGTGGGCGGATCGCCAACCGGCGCAGCAGCACATAGACACCCACACTCAGCGTCAGCGCGGCCACCACACCAACCAGCAGGGTCAGCCACAGCAGCTGGCGCGCCTCGGCCACGATCACCGCGTGTGGCATCACCACGCCCAGCGCGAAGCGCTGCGGCGCATCGCCCACGCGCAGCGGCACGTACACGCGCACGTTGCCTGCCGCATCCGGAGTGAAGGCTTCGAACCGGCGGTCGGCGGCGATGTCGGCCAGCATGCTGCGGGTCAATGCGTCGTTGCGCGGCTTGCCGATCTCGGCGGCGTTCGCCGACGCCAGCACCACGCCGTTCGGCGAGAGCAGTTCAACGCGCCCGGCGCCCATCGGCTTCAGCGTGGCCAGGTGCTTCTGCAGCGCCGCCAGCGAGAAGTCCACGGTGAACACACCGAGGAACGTGCCGTTTTCGATGATCGGCGTGCTCAGCGTGCTCATCAGCACCTGCTGGCCGGCGATGTCGTAGGCATAAGGTTCACTGACCTTGGGCAGCTTGTCGCGGCTGGGCACCACGTACCAGTCGGCCGAGCCGTCAGCGGCTTCGGTGTAGTCGGTCATGGTCGACTGCTGTGGCTTGCCGTCATGCCAGGCCCAGTAGCTCATGTAGCGGCCGCTGGCATCGTGCATCTCGGCATTGGCGAACTCGGCATCCTTGCCATCGAAGGCGTCGGCTTCCCACATGGTGCTCTTGCCCAGCCATTCTGGATGGCTGCGCAGCTGCTCGCCCAGCACGGCCGCCAGGCTGGCGCGATCAGGCGCGTCACCCCGCGCACGCTGGGCGAGCACGGCCTCGACCATGGCGTCGTTGCTTGCAAAGGCGGTGCCCAGATCCGCCGCGACCTGGCGGGCTTCGGCGGTGGCTTCGCTGGCCATGGTCTGGCGCGAGGCATCGATCAGGCTGGCGCTGGCCTGGCGGTAGATCAGGAACGCGGTCAGGCCGAAGCACAGCAGCGCGATCGCAGCGGTGCCCAGCATCAGCTTGTGGGCGATGCTGCCCGGGCGGCGGGCAGCGGCGGAACGGGGAGAATGCATGGAAGGGTCCGCAAGGCAGTTCAGGACGACCGGCACCGCGAGGGCACCGCGCAGGTGCGCGATCCGTCGCGCAGGCCACCTGCCGCCGGGACCCGCCCGGCGCAGGAAGCGCACCGGGTTAGCGGCCGCCTGCGAACGAGGTTGAGGCGCTCCGCCTGCACATTCCTGAACCTGCTCAGGGTCGGGTCAGGAACCCGCCCCGTTCCGTCCTATTCGGCAACCCGATCCTTGATCCACTGCGCCCGAGGCAGCACCTCGATGCTGCCAGCCGCGTACTGCTGCAGCACGTCGTCCGGGCCGAAGCGCGGCTGCCAGCCCAGTGTGCTGCGCATCAGCGCACTGTCGTAGACGCGGTCGATGCTCAACGGCAGCGGCCAGCCGCGGCGCTCGAACTCGGCCAGCAGCAGCGGGGCGCGGCGGGCCAGCACCCGGCGGGGCTGGGTCGCCAGTTCCAGGCAATCCTCGCGCAGGAACGGTGTCGGTGCGCAGGCAATATAGCGTGCGAAGGCAGCGCCCTCATCGTGCAGCAGCGCGGCATGTGCACTGGCCACGTCGCGCGCGTCGATGCCGCGGTGCAGGCGGAACATCGCCATCCGCTCCGGTGGCTCGGGGAAGCAGCGGGCCATGCGCAGCACGCGCACGCTGAAGCCCGGTGCCGCAGCGGCTTCGGCCAACGCCTCTGCCTGCAGCTTGCTGCGATGGTAGATCGTGCGCGGCAACGGCTCGGTATCTTCATCGATCCAGCGGCATCCGCCCGCCACTACCGCATGGCCATACAGCGCCGTGGTGCTGGTCAGCACGAAGCGGCGTGCACCGGCCTCGCGGGCAGCCTGCAACAGGTGTGCGGTCGCCTCCACATTGATCTGCTGGAATACCGCATCCGGCACCAGGCCGACATGAGGTGCGTGCAGGGCGGCGGTATGGATCACCGCATCGACCCCCTGCACCGCCCGCGTCACGGCCTGACGATCGGTGACATCGGCAATGATGCGGGTGGTGGCAAATGGGCTGCGATCCAGCCCCACCACTTCGTGGGCCGCCGCCAGCGCGCCGAAGATCGCACGCCCGATCCGCCCGGAACTGCCGGTCAACAGAATCTTCATTGAGTCCATTCACTCGAAGCGCCCGGGAACTACCGGGATGCTTCGATTCTAGGCACGCTGCATGTCGTCTGCGATAGGGCGCGGTTGCAATTGTGCGTTCATTCTGGCGATGCCGATCGGGCCAGCAGCTGCCGGGCGACGAACAGCGGATCGTCACCGCCTGCCGCATCAGGCGTGACCCCGGTACGTTCCCAGTTGGTTCCGGTACGAAGGTTGATCGGCTGCCGGTCGGGAATGCTTATCTGATAGCCATCCGGCAGCAGCACAGGATCATCGAACATATGTGCCGCGCCGCCACTTCGACTCCCAACGACACGTGCCCGCCCCTGCGCCTGCAGCGAGTACGCGACGAATTCGGCGGCCGAGCCGGTGCGGCGGTCGATCAGCACCACCAGCGGCTTCAGGTACAGCCCCAGGCTCGCCGGTGGCAACGGTACCGGACTGCGTTGGCCACGTTGTTGCAGTGACTGCACCTGGTTGATCTCCGCCGCCAGCAGGGTCCGCACCAGCAGGTCCGCACTGCCGTCATCACCTCCCCCGTTCTGGCGCAGATCGAGCACCAGGCCATCGGTGTCGGCCAGCAGGGTGAAGGCCGCGGCCAGCTTCGGCCGGGCCAGATCGAGCGGATAGAAGGTGCTCAGGCGCAGGTAGCCGATGTTGCCTTCCAGCACCCGCACCTCGCGCACGCCCGCACCATTGCTGCGTGCATCCGCGCGCCAGGCCATCAGCCAGTCGTCCTGGCCGGCGCTGGCATCCACCCGCTCGACATGGAAGTGGCCATCGAACACGTCCAGGTCCTGGTTCAGGCGTGCGCTGAACACCTTCGGGTCCGCGCAGCTGTCCGCATAGCGCTGCTGGGCGGACCAGCCGCGCACCACCTCGGCAATGCGCGCGCCTTCGGCCACGTCCAGGTACTGCGCCTGTATCGCCGTGGCCGCCGCCTGCAGCACCGCGTCCTGGGCCGGGCAGGACGCCGCCAGCAGCGCGCCCAGCATCCACGAAACCACCATGACCGCACTCCACGTTGATGATATGTAATTGCTTATATATCATCGCGACCATGGATCTCCAACATGCCTCCCTGGGAACGCTGCTGCGGGCCCTGCTCGACCAGCTCGACCCGGCGGTCGAGCAGGCCTACCGCGACCTGAAGCTGGACTACCGGCCGCGCTACACCCCGGTGCTGCGCACGCTGATGGCGCAGGGCCCCTGCCGCATCAAGGACCTCGCACTGGCCTGCGGGCTCAGCCATTCGGCACTCAGCCAGACGGTTTCAGCGATGGTGCGCGACGGTTGGCTGCACGCTGCGGTCGGTGAAGACAGCCGTGAGCGCATCCTGCAGTTGAGCCCGCGCGCACTGCAGGCGCTGCCGGCGCTGCAGACGCAGTGGCAGGCCACGGCTCGCGCGGCGCGCAGCCTCGATGCCGATCTTGGACAGTCGTTGGAGCAGGTGCTGCGCGACGCACTGCAGGCGCTTGAGCAGCGGCCGTTCGCGCAGCGACTGCGCGACACACCCCAGCGCTGAGGCACCTACTGTTCGGCTGCCATCTCGATTTCACTGAGGAAGGTCCAGCTGCCATTGGCCAACCGCAGCTCGAGCGTGCGGCACTGCGCGGCCAGCGGCGCGGCATTGCCCAGCACGTATTCCTCTTCGGTCGAACCGCTCAGCCCGGCCTGGGTGAATGGCGCCGACAGCACGCCGATGCGGGTTGCGGCAGAGCCCGGCTCAGCGCACATCACCTCCACCGACGTCGGCGTGACGATACCCCAGGCCGGGCGGGTCATCGTGTGCAGGCCGATCCAGTCCACCCGCCGGCGCTGGCCGAGGTCGATGGTGATGCTGACATTGCCGTGCACGCCCACCCAGCCGGCATCCATCGGGTTGCGCGGATCCCCCACCCGGCGATCGAACAGTTCATGCCCGGTGCTGTCGGGATAGTTTGCGTCCGGCGCCGTGCTGTAGCTGTAGGTGGTCTGCACCGGATCGACACTGTAGGACGCACCGAGGCCATACAACCCGCGATAGGTGTTCATCAGCCGCGGCGATTCGCCATACCCCTGGCCGGGGCCGACCACCTCGGACATGTGGTACTGGTTGAGCCAGGCAACGCGCTTGCCGGCCGAACGCGCACTCCACAACTGCTGGTTGATGCGCTGCACCGACGCGGAGCGATAGGCACCGGACAGCCCGTTGCCGGTCTCCAGGAACAAGGGGCTGCCATGGTTGAACAGTTCGATGTCGGCCCACAGGCCGCTGGCACCCAGCGCCGCCGACAGCGCCTCGTAGTACGCCTCGGTGGAATGACCCGCGCGATCCCACTGGAACAATCGGGCATGCGAGGCAGCACCGATGCCGTCCTGCCAGATCTGCACGTCCACGCCGGTGGCTGTACGGAACTGTGCAGCAGCCCGGCCCACGCTGGCCGGATCCACGCTGGATGACGCCAGGTAGGGTGCCACCATCACCGGCCGCGAGGGTGTACTGCCTTTGAGCGCCGTCACGATCGCGCGATAGAACGACGCGCGATCAATCGGCACCTGTGCCGGCTCGTCGGTGATGTACCAGCCGGCGAACGCCGGATGCGATCCGTACTGCTGGCCAAGCTGCGCCAGCGACTGCGCCGCATCCTGTGCCACGGCCGTTGCATTCTGGCCCTGCCAGAAGGTGGCGCACTGCCCCGAACTGTAGGTGATGCCCACCACGACCTTCATGCCGCGCGCGGCTGCCGCATCGAGCACGGTGCCGAGCTTGCCGGGAAAGCCGGCAATCCATTCGAAATCCTGCACACCGCTGGCGCATCCCACGCCGGCACGGGTGGCACGCACCTGACCGAGGATGATCGTGTCGTTGCCGAGGTCCTGCAGTTCATCCAGGAACAGCGGCAATTGCGCGGCTGGCAGCTGTTCGTCGGTGGCCGAATAGCCGACGTGAACAAAGCTGCCGGACAACAGGGGGCTGGCTGCATGGACGGGGGCGATACAGGCCAGCAATGCGATCACTCCAATCCTGTTCATGTTCTACGTCCCTGTGGTGGCCAGGCAAGTGGCGTTGTCGCGCATGCTATCAACAGCGGCGGTGGCCCCATCACCATCATCGGCAGCGCTGCGCGATCGCCGACATCAGCTGCCGCTGCAGCAGCGCACATGCAAAGTCGATTCAAGTGGTTGATTCATTCATCTGCGTGATCGAGCCTGCGCGCTCCTTCCCCTGGAGTACCTCTCATGCGCACGCCGCCCGCACCGCTCAGCCTGATGGAACGCGACCGCCGCTGGGCGCTGGCCCGCGACATCATGGCCGGTGAGTGCCTCGATGCCCTGGTTGTACATGGCGACCGGGAAGCCGCCGCGCCCGCCGGCTTCTCGCCAGACTGCTACTTCACCAATGACCGGCCCGGCTCGATCGTGGTGTTCGTCGGCGACCAGCCCCCCCGGGTGTTCACCTTTGCCTCGCTGATGATTGCCGACCACCTGCAGGCCGGCCTGCGCGGCGATCTGCAATGGATCGCACCCGAACAGCTGTGGGTGGGCAAATCCGGGCAGGAGGTGGGCCGCTGGCTGCAGCAGTGTGGCCTGCACTCGGCACGTATCGGCGTGCTGGGGCTGGAGCCGTATCCGCCGTTCTACTTCGACGGCGCGATGCCTGCGCGCACCCTGCAGGGCATGCAGGCGGCAGTGCCGGGCGCGGAATTCGTACCGGTGTATCGTGCGTTCTTCCAGCGCGCCTCGGTCAAGAGTCAGGAGGAACTGGCGCTGATCGCGCATGCCGCCTGGATCGGTGAATCCATGAGCGAGGCGCTGCGTGCCACCGCTCGCCCCGGTGTTTCCGAAGCCGAACTGGTTGCCGCAGTGACCGCCACTTGTTTCTCGCTGGGAGGCTATACCGCCGAGGTGCTGCTCGGCTCGGGTCCCGAGTATGTAGGCTGGGGACCGCCCGCCTGGCAGTACCGTGCACAGCCGCCGCGCATTCTGCGCGATGGTGACCTGGTGTTGTCGGAGATCTTCGCACTGTACGGGCTGATGGAAACACAGCATCAGGCCGCGGTTGCCATCGGCGAGGTACACGACGACATCCATCGCGCCGCCGCTGTCGCCCGCAGCAGCTACGAAGCGGGCCTGTCTGCACTGCGCGTGGGCAATACCTTCGGCGACGTCGTCGACGCGATGGAAGCGCCCCTGCTGGAGGCGGGGGGTTGGCACGTGCATCCGTTGGTCCACAGCCTCAACCCCTATGGACCGGTTGGCTTTGGCCGTGCGCCGGGCATCGAAGCGCTGCCGGAGGCCGCGCGCTATGCGCACATCGCGCCGCTGCCGACTGTCGGGCGCGAACTGCCCCTGCAGGCCGGCATGTGCTTCGCCTTCGAACCGAACTGTGCATTCGGCCGGCACATGGCCAACATCGGCGGTACGGTCATCGTCGGCACGGATGCGGGTACCGCGCTGAATGAAAACTCGACACGGTTGATGCAGGCCGATGCCTGAGTTCATCGCCCACCTGCAGACACCGGCACGGCGGCGCGCGGCCGAGACGCGCAGCGGGCAGACCCGAGCCCGACTGCTGCACGCGGGGCTGCAGCTGTTCAGCGCGTTCGGCGTGGAGGGCGTGCGTACCCGCCAGCTGGTGGACATGGCTGGCTGCAGCCAATCGGCCATCCCATATCACTTCGGCGGCAAGCAGGAACTGTATGCCGCAGTGCTGCAGCGCTGTGCCCAATCCATTGCCGAACGACTGCCGCTGCCGGCAGCACCGCCGACTGGCGTGCGGCAGGCCGCGCAGCAGCTGCAGCAATTGATGCAGGTATTTGTCCATGCCTTGCTGTCGGCACCGGATGCGGGGCCACGCACGCTGCTGTTGGCGCGCGAACAGATCCAACCGACGGCCGCGTTCGCCAGCGCCCACCGTACGCTGTTCGAACCCCTGCACACCACGTTGGCCGCGTGCGTGGCGTGCCTGCGTGGCAGCGAACCAACCAGCGTCGAGACGCTGCTGCGTACCCACGCCCTGCTCGGTCAGGCGATCGTCTTCGCCGTCTCCCATGGGGCTCTGCAGGCCAGATTGAACCAGGGAGCCCCCTTGGCAGACGTAGAGACGATCGCGGCGGTGGTCGGTGGCATGGCATTGGCTGCAGCGAAGGCAGCGCCCACCTGAATGGCTGCGTGATCGGTCCCGTGCGCAGGGCGCGTGAAAACCGTGGCGAAGATGGCGACCTGGACTTAGCGTGCGATGGCCAAGCATGGAGGCCGTCGTCTACGAAGGCGGCGTCCACACTGCAGGAGATTTCACATGACTGAGCAGAACCCGCGCAGCTCCAACCGGGGCTTCGCATCAATGGACCAGGACAAGCAGCGCGCGATCGCTGCCAAGGGCGGGCGGGCCGCGCACGCCTCCGGCAACGCGCACGAATTCAGTCCGGCCGAAGCACGTGTCGCAGGCCGCAAGGGCGGCGAGGCGATCAGCCGCAACCGCCAGCACATGGCCGCGATCGGTCGTGAAGGTGGACACGCTCGCCACGCCAATGCGCGCCAGCAGCAACAGCAGCCACACGAGATCGAACGCACGGCAGAGGGCCCGCAACGCCAGCAGGGCTGACCGCTGCGCGTCAGGCCGGTGCGCGCTGGCGATACAGACCCAGCGCAGCAAGCAGGACCAGCGCACCGGCCACAGCCATCGCCCAGCCGAAACCACTGGCCATCGCACTGCGATACCACGCCAGTGTCTGCGGCGTGGCGTGCATCGAGCTTGGTTGCAGGATCAGTTCGCGCGCCTGTGCCACCAGCCCCCGCTGCCCGGCCGCCTGCGCGGAAACGGCGAAGTGCTGCACGGCGCGCTGGCCCATCAAGCTGCCCAGCAGCGCGATGCCCAGGCTCATGCCTGCCTGGCGTAACGCGTTCATCGTGGCTGAGGCGATACCCGCGCGCTCGACCGGCGCGCTGGCCATGACCGCCATGCCGGTTGCCGGCACTGCCAGCCCCATGCCAATGCCAAGCAGCACCAGCACAGCGCTGGCAAAAGCACGCGACGTAGCCGGTTCGAACGTGGCCATCGCGCACAGCGCTATTCCGGCCAGGGCGTAGCCCAGCACCAGCGCGGCATGCAGCCCGAGGTGGGCGACCAGACGACCGAACAACAGCGAGACGACCCCCATCAACAGGAACTGCGGGGCCAGCTGGGAGCCGGCCTGCGCAGCGCTGTGGCCCTGCGCCTGCTGGAAGAACAGCGACAGGAAGAACAGGCTGGCATAGGCAGTGAAGCCCAGCACGAACGATGCCAGGTTGAACATGCCGAAGCGGCGGTCGGCAAACAGGTCCAGCGGCAGCAATGGGCGTACAACCCGGCGTTCAACGATGCCGAACAGGATCAGTCCGGCGGCTGCGACGCCCAGCGCCAGCAGGGTCACCGGCGCCAGCAGGCCATGCTCGCCGATCGCGATCAGGCCATAGCTCAGCGCACCCAGCGCGACGATGCTGAGCAGCTGCCCGGCGGGGTCCAGTGCGGCGTGCTGCGGATGCCGCCGCTCCGGAATTCCCCAGGCGCCCAGTGCCAACGCGAGCAGGCCCAGCGGCAGGTTGATCAGGAAGATGCTGGGCCATCCGGCACGCTGCACCAGCACGCCGCCCAGCAGCGGGCCCAGCACCAGGGCCAGCGCACTGAACGCGGACCAGCCACCGATCGCACGTGCACGTTGGCGCGCATCGGGGAAGGCGTGGCTGAGGATCGGCATGGCGCTGGGAATCAACAATGCGCCCGCGATGCCCTGCACTGCGCGTCCAGCCACCAGGGTCGCAAGAGTGTTGGCACAGGCGCACAGCAGGGACCCCAGCGTGAAGGTGGCGACGCTGAGCAGCCACATCCGCCGATGACCGTAACGATCCCCAAGCGGCCCCGCCGACAGCATCAACGCCGACAACGCGATCGCGTAGGCGTTGATCACCCATTGCAGGCCGGCCATGTCGGTGTGCAACGCCTGCTGCAGGGCCGGCAGGGCGACGTTGACGATGCTGATGTCCAGCGAGGCGAGGAATGTGCCGAGGTAGGCGGCCAACACCAGGGCCGGACGTTGGAAACGCTGCATGTGTGGATCCCGGGGGAGGACGTGCGCGCATCGTAGCCACTGACTGACCGTCGGTCAATGACCGACGGTCAGTCAATGCCGAAGGACAGCTAGAATGGCCACCGTCGCACCCGGACCTTGCCCACCATGCAGACCCCAGCTGTCGCCAGGCCTCGCACCAAGCCTGCGGAAACCCGCCAGGAAGAACTGATGGACGCCGCGCAGGCACTGTTCCTGTCAAAGGGAGTGGACGCCACCACCATCAGCGACATCGTCGCCGCGGCTGATGTGGCCAAGGGCACCTTCTATACCTACTTCGCCTCGCGCACCGAGATCCTGCAGGCGCTGGCGCAGCGCTACACGCGGCAGTTCATGGAAGCGGTTGACCAGGCCGTGCAGCAGCACCCCGTCGGCGATGGCGTAGCACGCTTGCGCGCCTGGATCCGCGCCAACATCGAACTTTACGTGCGCACCCATGCACTGCACGACGTGGTCTACGCCAACCATCATCACCACCAGCGCGGCAACGCCGAACGCAATGCAATCCAGCAGCAGCTGCTGGGCATCCTCGAAGCGGGCAACGCCGCCGGTCTGTGGCAGCTTTCGGCGCCGCAGGTTACCGCCTCGTTGATCTACGCCGGCGTGCACGGCGCTACCGACGACCTGATCGCCACACCGGCACAGGATGCCGATGCGTTCATCGAAGCCGTGCAGGCCGATTGCCTGCGCATGGTCGGCGTGCCACCGGCCGGTGCCAAGCGGCGCTGACGAACCGTCTGTCGCTCAGGTATGGGCGAGGATGTTCAACAACCGCCCGAACGGGTCACGGACGAAGAAGCGACGCACGCCCCAGGGCTCATCGGCCGGGCCATATTCCAGCGGGATGCCGGCCGCGCGCATGCGCTCCAGTACCTGCTGCAGATTGTCCACTTCGATCGACAGATCCGGCACTGCGGTGCCGGACCCCCCTTCACTGGCAAAGCTGACCTGCGCCAGCGCGCTGCCCTCGCCGCCGTGGGTGACGATCCAGCCGTGGTCCATCACCACCGGCATGCCCAGCAGCTCGCCATAGAACACTGCGGCACGCGCAGGATCAGGCGTGGCGATGTTGGCGACGACACGTTTGACGGCCATGTGCAGCGGCTCCGATGCGATTCCCCATCCTCGCCGCTGCGTGCATGGCCTGCAAGCGGGCTGCGCTGAAACAGAAGAGCCCCGTCGGTGACGGGGCTCGTCATCAGTCCTGCATTGCCACTGCTTACACAGCGCCGCAGCGATCCATGACGCAACGATCGTATTCGTACTGGCATTCCATCGCATCACCGCCACCGGACAAACAGGCCTGGTAAGCCTTCCAACAGGGAAGATCGCATGGCGGAATCGGCCCGGCCACAGCAACCGAACCGCTGCAGGCCAAGGCGAACACGGCACCTACGATCATTTTCCTGAAAGTACGCATCGACATCACTCCTTGATAAGCCTGGTGAGCCCAGGCCGGGCCACGGTAGCGGGGTTTCCCGGAGATGGAGTGAACACGCGCGTCACGAAACATTAACCTGTTCATTAAATTTCCTTCACACCACTGGGGGTGATCGGCTCGCTGCGGGGTTAACGGCCTTGTTGTCCGTCAATCAAGGAAGTTGTCCGATGAATCACCCGCTGCACGGCCGGTCGTCCCGCTCCCGTTCTCCGATGCACAGCCGCCTCGCACTGGCGGTCACCAGCACATTGCTGCTTGCCAGCACGTTGCCCGCGATGGCCAACGACTCATTCGAGGTCTGGCAACAACAGCGCCAACTGCAGGCGGCGTGGGCGCAACCAGGCGTCGGCGCGTCCGCAGCACCGACGGCCACCACGCCAGCGGCGGCCAACACGTCCGTGCTCGGCAACCCCGGCGATGCAGCCAGTTGGCGCAGCGATGAATTCAACGCTGACTGGGGGCTGGGTGCGATGGGGGCCGATTACGCCTATGCACGTGGACTGACCGGCCAGGGCGTACGTCTTGCCCTGTTCGATTCGGGCTCGGCACTGGCCCATCAGGAATTTGCGGGGCGCAATACGTCCAGCATCACCATCGGCGCGGACTGCGCCACGCCAGGCGTGGTGGCCGGTACCGGTGCCTGCGAACAAACCCGTGGCGAGCAGCCAGGCTACAACTACTACGGCCTTGGCCCCGGCGTTCCCGCCGCACTGGCCGCACGCCTGATCGCGGCAGGCCAGCCCTATGGCTTCAGCTACGCCGACCACGGCACCCACGTGCTGGGTACCATCGGTGCCAACCGCGATGGCAAAGGCATGCATGGCGTAGCATTCGGTTCGAACCTGACCGCAGCCCGTGTGTTTGGTGATACCTACTATGAGTGGCGCCTGGATCCGGACAACTTCTATCGTCCGCGCGCGCTATATCGCACCGATCCCGATGACACCGCTACCTTGGATATGTATGCGCAGATCCAGGCGCAGGGCGTGCGCGCCATCAACCACAGCTGGGGTATCTCTACCCGCAACATGACTGCTGCCGCGCTGGATGCACAGTATGCAGCGATCGGTGACGGCTACGGCGTGTATGGCAGCATCTACGCCAACGATGGCGATGCCCCCTCCTCCACCCTCATCCAGGTGTGGTCGGCTGGTAACGGCAGTGGCGCCGTCGCCGGAATCACGGCCGCCATGCCGCGCTGGAAGCCGGAACTTGAACCGTACTGGCTGGCCGTGGCCAACGTCCGCCGGCCCAACGCTGCTGCGGGCGAAACCGACTACGTGATCGATGGCAGTTCCAGCATCTGCGGCGTTGCCGCCAACTGGTGCATCTCGGCACCCGGCACCGACATCCTGAGCACCATTGTGTCCGGTGATATCCAGGGTCGCGTCGAGAACACTTCCGCCTATGTCCGCCTGATCATCGACAGCGAGAACACCCAGTACGTCTATGGCACCAAGACGGGCACGTCGATGGCGGCGCCACACATCACCGGTGCGCTCGGCCTGCTGATGGAGCGCTTCCCCTATCTGGACAACGCCCAGGTCCGCGACGTGTTGCTGACCACCGCACGCGACCTGGGTGCAGCAGGCATCGATCCGATCTACGGCTGGGGCATGGTCGACCTGCGCAAGGCCATCGAAGGCTACGGCTCGCTGCGCGTGGATACCAACGTGGTGATGAACCAGAAGGCCGGTGGCCTGAAGGTCTGGGAAGGCGATGCCTGGGACGACTGGACCAACGACATCGGTGGCCCCGGCAAGCTGACCAAGTCCGGCATCGGCTGGCTGCGCCTGAGCGGTGACAACACTTTCAACGGCGCGGTACTGCAGGACGGTACGCTGGAATTGAATGGCGCCAACACGCTCACGTCTGCGGTCGAGGTCCAGGGTGGCCAGTTCCTGCTCAATGGCAGCCTGGTCTCCACCGCGCTGAACACCACCGGGGGCGTGAGCACGGTCAGCAGCAGCGGCCTGCTGAAGGACAGCAACCTGACCGTCAACGGTGGCGTGGTGTCCTTCAACGGCACGCAGACCGGCGGCACCACCACGGTCGGTGCCAACGGCCTGCTGAAGGGTGTCGGTACGCTCGGCAGCACCCACGTCGACGGCATCATCGCGCCCGGCAATTCGATCGGCACGCTGACCATCAACGGCAACTACGTACAGGGTGCAACCGGCGTCTATGCCGCCGAACTTGCTCCGG
Organism: Stenotrophomonas geniculata; assembly: GCF_034508895.1. NCBI lineage: Bacteria > Pseudomonadati > Pseudomonadota > Gammaproteobacteria > Lysobacterales > Lysobacteraceae > Stenotrophomonas > Stenotrophomonas geniculata. Next base: position 2,449,280 of record NZ_CP140571.1, on the reverse strand, counting down.
GCGGCCGCAGTGACCAGTTGCACGTGACCGGCACCGCCACCCTCGGCGGCACCCTGGTCGCACTGCCGGAGCCGGGCACCTACTACCTCGGCGAGCAGTTCAATTTCATCCGCGCCGACGGCGGTGTCAGCGGCCAGTTCGCGAAAACCGACTTCAGCGCGTTCTCGCCGTTCCTCCAGTTCAGCCTGGCTTACGGTGCCAATGGCACCCGCATCGACGTGGCCCGGGGTGCGTCGCTCGCCAGTGCCGCCACCACGCCGAACCAGCGTGCGGCCGCAGCGGCTGCCGATGGACTGGCGATCAACCAGGGCCTGCCCAAGCCGCTGACCCAACTGTTCCCGCAGCAGGTCGGTGGCGTGCTCGATGGCCTCAGCGGCGAGCTGCATCCGGCCACGGCGCTGGCCCTGGTCGAGGGCAGCCGCCATGTGCGCGATGCCGCACTGTCACGCCGTGCCGGTGCAGCCGCACCGGGATCCGATACGGGTGATGCCACCGGTGCCTGGGTGCAGGCGCTGGGCGGCAACAGCAAGCTGGATGGCAACAGCAACACCGCGCGCACTGACGCCAACAGCAATGGCCTGCTGGTCGGCATCGACCGCGAGTTCGGTGGCTGGCAGATCGGCGTGCTGGCCGGTACCGGCCGCACCGACGTGAAGCAGCAGGAGCGTCGTGCCAAGTCGAAGATCGACAACACGCACTTCGGCGCCTACGCCAGCCACACCTGGGGCGGGTTCGGCCTGCGCGGTGGCGTGGCATGGAGCCGCAATGAAGTGAAGAGCACGCGTGATGTTGCCTTCGCAGGCTTCAGCGACAGCCTGAGCGCGCGCTACAACGCACATACACGCCAGGCCTTCATCGAAGCGGGCTACCGTTTCGGCAATGCGGAAGGTGGGCTGGAGCCGTACCTGCAGGTCGCCCGCGTGGAAGTGGACCTGAAGCAGATCAACGAGCGTGGCGGCGCGGCGGCACTGCACGGCAAGGTGGACGACACCGGCACCACCATCGCCACCGCTGGTCTCCGCTTCGACAAGGGTCTGAAGGCATCGTTCCAGCAGGACAGCTGGTTGCACCTGCGTGGCGGTGTCGGCTACCGCCGTGCCTCCGGCGACCGCAGCCAGGTGGCCAACCTCGCCTTTGCCAACAGCAGCACCACGTTCGCGGTCGAGGGTGCTCCGATTGCCGACAACGCCGTCGTGGCCGAGCTGGGCCTGGCGGCGTGGCTGACCCCGCGGCAGCAGCTGGAGCTGGGCTACAGCGGTCAGTTCGGCAGTGAAAGCCGCGACCATGGCGCCACTGCACGCTGGTCCGTCCGCTTCTAAACACGTGTTCTCTTGACGGGTTGGGGCGGCCTCGCGGCCGCCCCTTTTTTTGCCCGCCATCCAGCGCTATGTGCGGTGCCGCAGCGCGGCGGTACCTGCCAGGCTGGCAAGTGGCAGCAGCAACCCGTAGGCCACCAGCGGCCACACGGTGTCGCCGGGCAGCACCAGGGTAACCAGCGTGCCGATGCCTGCCACGATCAGGCTCTGCACCGCGTAGTACAGAGCCACCGCCGTACCCGACGCATCGGCGAAATCACGCAGCGCGCCGCTTGCGGCCACCGAAACCACCATCACCAGCCCCACCGCGATGCCCCACATGGGCAGCACCACCGCGATGAACGAGGGAGGCCACGCTGCGGCCAACGCCATCAGCAGCACCCCGGCCACCATCACCCACAGGCCGCGCAGGAAGGTACCGCGCACGTTCCAGCGGGCAATGCACACGTGCGCCATCCGCGCCGTGACGATCATCACCAGCGCCACCGTGGCGAAGGCAAGGCTGAACGACAGGGGCGAGTACTGCATGCGCCCGACCAGCAGCCGGGGCGCGACCGAGAAGAACACGAAGAACGTGCCCATGCCCGCACTGAAGCCCAGCGTGTAGACCCAGAACGCGCCGCTGCCGAGGATGCGTCGTACCGCCGGTCGCGACGCGTCATGGCACCGCGGGCGGGTTTCCTGCCAATGCCGTACCGCGCGCATGCCGGCGATCATGCCCAGTGCGCCGAGCAGAACGAAGATCGCGCGCCAGCCAACCGCGCCTGCCAGCAGTGCGCCGAGGATCGGTCCCAGTGCCGGCACGAAGGCCAGCATCGAGGCGAACAGCCCATACAGCGACGCACCTTCGGGTGTATCGGCATACACGTCACGGACCGTGGCAAAGGTCGCCACCAATGCCGCCGACGCCCCCACCGCCTGTACGGTTCGCCAGGCCAGGAATGCTGCGCCGCTGCTGGACATGGCCAGCGCAAATGACGAAAGCGCGAACAGCAACGCCCCCAGCAACAGGACCGGCCGCCGCCCGATGCGGTCGGACAACGGGCCGAACAGCAACTGGCCCAGGCCGAGCACCAGCAGGTAGATGCTCAACGTCAGCTGCACCACCGTCGGTGATGTCTGCAGTGCCCGCGGCATCACCGGCACCACAGGAAGATAGATATCCATGGCCAGCGAGGCCAGGAGGTCGAACGGCGCCATCAGCACAATGGCCGATGGCAGCGGGTGGGCCCAACGCGGGGCCTGTCGATTGAACATGGGGAGTCTCCGCCCAGAGTGAATCCGGCGGTGATCCATCCACTTCGCGTGCATCGCAGGGATGATCACCGCAACAACGTCTGCATCGTTGTTGCGGCTCAGCGAACTGTCTGCGGACCGTTCCCGTTGTTCATGATGTCCATCGAATGCAAATGCAGGTGGCGCAAGTGTAGCAATCGTCCACCTGCCGCGCGGCGCTCAGGCCAGGGGCAACATGTCGATGCGCCGGCACGGCGTCTCCTTCACCTGCTCGATCAGCCGTCGCACCACAGGCGAGGTCTCCGCCCGCCGGTACTGCACAGCGATGGTCGAGACGATGGTGGGGCCGGCCAGTGGCAGATAGATCATTCCGGGCAGCACCAGCGTGCGTTGCAGTACCGATGGCACGATCGCCACCGAACCAACGCCGACCGACACCTCGGCCAACACCGCCGCCAGATGCCCGGGCTGGGAACGGATACGTGGAATGAACCCGCCGCGGCGCCCGACTTCCATTGCGCCCACCGGCTGCTCCGGCATGACGAAGCTTTCCCGGGCCAATGACGCCGGCTGTACCGGCGCGCGGGCCTGCGCCAGCGGATGGGTTTCCGGCAGGGCCACGCAGAACTGGTCTTCGACCAGGGTGTGTTCGCCGAAACTGTCGGGTACATCCATCGGAGGCCGGCAGAACACCACATCCACCCGGCCTTCCTGCAGCAGCTGCGGGAGCTCGCCCATCGGCCATTCGCTCACCTGCAGTTCCACGCCCGGGTAGCGGCTGCGGAACCGGCTGAGCTGATCCTGCAACGCACCGGCATACAGCGCCGAGCCGACGTAGCCGATCTCGATCTTGCCGATCTCACCCCGCCCGGCGCGCCGCCCCAGGGTTTCGGCCTGTTCGAACCGGCGCAGCACATCGCGGGCTTCCGCCAGGAACACCTCGCCTGCGGAGGTCAGCAGCACTTCGCGCCGGCCGCGGTCGAACAGGCGCGTGCCGAGGCGACGCTCGATGTCCTGGATCTGCACGCTCAGCGTGGGAGTGGCGATCCCCAGCCGCAGGGCCGCGCGACCGAAGTGCAGTTCCTCGGCCAAGGTGACGAAGTACTCCAGGTGACGGCGTTCCATGGGCGGCATTTCGTTAGGTTCAAGCTAACGTAACCAGAAAACACCGAGAATGAAACAAACACCGATCATTGCTGGAATGGCGGTCCTCCCTTCCTGCGAGTGACCGGTGCCGCCCTCCCCTCCCTCTTCGCCTGCACGGCACACGCTGCCTGACGCGATCCTGCTGGTGGCCTCGCTGGGCTGCACGATGACCGTGCTGGAGACCAATGCCGTCGCGGTCGCACTGCCCAGCATCGCGCGTGACCTTCACGCCGGATTCGCCGATATCGAGTGGGTGATCAGTGCCTACATCCTGTCCTTCACCTCACTGCTGCTGCCCGCCGGTGCTGTCGCCGACCGCTACGGCCGCCGCCGGGTGCTGCTGATCGGCATCAGCCTGTTCGCCCTCACTTCTCTGCTCTGTGCACTGGCGCCCGGTGCCACCCTGCTCTACCTGGCGCGGGCACTGCAGGGCATCGGTGCTGCTTTCCTGCTGGCGCCCTCGCTGTCGATCATCGGCCACACCTACCACCAGGGGGCCGCCAAAGACACTGCATGGGCGTTCTGGGGCACAGCCATGGGCGTGATGATGGTGCTCTCGCCACTGATCGGCGGCCTGCTGTCCGCGCTCTGGGGCTGGCGCGCGGTGTTCATTGCGATCCTGCCGTTCCTGGGCCTGCTCGGCTACGGCACGCTGCGCTGGATACCCGAGTCGTCCGACAGCGCGGTCCGCCCGCTCGACCCGCCCGGCATCATCACCTTCAGCGTTGCCATCTTCGGCATCGTGTTCTTCCTGGTCGAAGGACTGGCAAAAGGATGGTCATCGGCGCCGGCGCTGGGCGGGCTGGGCCTGGCCATCATCATGGCCGCCGCCTTCGTCCTCGTTGAACGGGCACGGTCACATCCCATGGTCGATCTCGGGCTGCTGGCCAGTCCACGTTTCGTCGGCGCACTCATTGCCATGGTCGGCTATTCGGTCAGCGCACAGGTGATGGCGTCGATGCTGCCGCAGTACCTGCAGAACGGCATCGGCCTGGGCGTACTGGCTGCGGGTGCCGGCATGCTCCCGTTCGCTGCGGCGATGCTGCTGTTTCCCAGCGTGGGCCGCCGGCTCGGTCGCCATCTGAACAGTCCAGCGGTGCTGGCGATCGGGCTGTCGATCACGGCCGCGGGCAATGCCGTGGCCGGACTGGCCGCGTCGCAGCATCTCCCCTGGCTGGCATTCGTCGCAATGGTGGTGATCGGTGCCGGCGGCGGCATCCTCAATGGCGAGACATCCAAAGCCATCATCGGCGCAGCACCGCGCGAGCGGGCCGGCATGGCCTCCGGCATCAGCGCGACCACGCGCTTTGTCGGCATCCTGCTCGGATTCACCGTGCTGTCCAGCGCCTTGAGCCTGGGCATCCGCAACGCACTGTCGGCTGTGGGTCCCGCGCGCGATGTACTGTCGATGGCCGATGCGATCGCTACCGGCACCTTCACCGGTGCGCGCAACATGGCCTTCGCACAGGCGATCTACAGCCACGGATTTGCCAGTGCACTGTGGACATCGGCCATTGCCGCGCTGCTGGCCAGCCTTGCGGTGTTGCTGCTGGGCCGTAGTCCCGCACAGCGATGACGCTGGAGCGCGGATTACGAAGTTGGCCGGGGCAGCCACGCTGCCCCGACCGTGGCGGCCCCGGGGAGAAGGCCGCCGATGATCGTCAGGCCGCCTTCATGGCGTGCTTGCGCGCCCGCATCACGTTGTGGCATTCCTGCACTTCGGGCAGCAGCTGGGTGACTTCCTGGCGCACGGCCGGCGGCAGTTCGTTGTCCTTCAGCACGTCCTTGAACGCGCCAAGCAGCCGGTCTTCCGACTCTTCCAGTTCGGCCACGTAACCATAGTTGGTGTCGCCGAATGCAGCGCGCACCTTGCCGTAGAACTGCTGCATCGACCCGACCATGGTGCCGTGCTCGGCGGGCTTGCCGCCGCTGGCGGTGACCGAACTGCTCAACGCGGCGACGATGCGGCCCTTGACGCCGGCAATGCGGGTGAACAGGGCCGACAGTTCGGCATCCTTCACCTTGGTCGCAGCTTCTTCGTAGAACGACTTTCCGTCCCGGGCAATCTCGATCAGGTCGTTGAGGCGATGTTCGATGGTGGACTGGGTGCTCATGGAATCGCTCCTGTGTGCTCGATGGTCTATTGAGAATGACAGCGCGAGTGCGTTGCCTTCGGGATCACTGTGGAGGTTTGAATGTGCCGGTTGGGTGAGTACGAATTGATGCATGCATCACCACCCTCAACGCGTCCTGACTCCTTCATCCCATCGCATTTCCGCGTTCACGGCATCTGAGCAGAACGCCCACGATTCACCAGGGCGCGATGACGATGATCAGCGCCACCAGCAGTGCGATGGCAAGCACCAGCAACAGCACATGCCACTGCTTCCACGTGGGTTTTGGTTTACCGGGGGTATTCATCGGATGTCTCCTGGAGTCTGTCATCGGCCCGCAGCCAGACTGAAGCAGGGCACCCCCCGTGCGCGTCGCGGTTTCGTGCATGGCTTGTGCATGAACGCTGTATCCAGCGCGCGACGATAACGCGTCCATAACGTAATCGAGTTGTAAACGGAATGTTAGGTTCCTTCCGATTCCGCACAGCGGAGTTTCAGATCGGTTTCCACGCAGCTATGCGGAAACCCATTCAACTGGATTTGGAGAGAGCCAAATGCATTACAAGTACACCCTGCTTTCCCTGGCAGTGGGCACGGCCCTGGCCGCCGCCTGGTCACCGGCCGCGCATGCGCAGGACGACGGCGACAAGACGCCGAAGAACCTCGATCGCATCCAGGTTACCGGCTCTGCCATCCGCAGCGTGGATATCGAAACGCAGCAGCCGATCATCGCCATCACCCGCACGATGATCGAGCAGCAGGGCTTCACCACGATCGCCGACCTGCTGCAGAACCTGACGTCTACGGGCGCGCCGGCGATCTCCCGCGCACGCGCATTGTCGTCCGGTGAAAATGTCGGCGGTTACTACGTCGACATCCGTAATCTGGGCGCCACGCGCACGCTGGTGCTGGTCAATGGCAAGCGCCTCGGTGCGACCACCAGCGGCCTGCAGGATCTCAGCCAGATTCCGATGAGCGCGGTGGAACGCATCGATGTCCTGAAGGACGGCGCCTCCTCGCTGTACGGTTCGGATGCGATCGCTGGCGTGGTCAACATCATCACCCGCAAGAACTACGAAGGGCTGGAAGTGTCCATGCAGCACGGGCAGTTCAGCCAGGGCGATGGCAAGGACAGCACGTTCTCGCTGGTGACCGGCGCCCGTGGAGAACGTGGCGGATACACCCTCGCACTGGAATACCAGAAGTCGGATCCGGTATTTGCCCGCGACCGCGAGTTCTCCCGGTACGGCGGCGCCGGCCCCAATTACCCGGGCGCGGACTGGAGCAACATCAGCCAGAACGGTTCGTGGTGCGACCCGGCGCTCTACAAGTGCAACACCGGTGACGCGGTGTTCAAGACGCTCAACCGTGGCGGCGACCCGAAGAATCCGAACGACTACCACCCGATCACGCCGGCCGAGTTCGCCAACGGCAACGACCAGATGCACCTGCAGACCGGCATCGAGCGTCGCTCGCTGTTCCTCAGCACGGACTACGCGCTGAGCGACCAGATCAAGTTCGCCGCCGACATCGGCTACAACGAGCGCACCACCGACCAGCAGATCGCGGGCTACCCGTACCAGTCGACCAAGTTCGGCACGCCCCTGGACGCAGCCAGCGTATTCAATCCGCTCGACCACGGCATCGCGTTCAATCGCCGCCTGTGGGAAGTGCCGCGCACGACCGAAAGCAAGCTGAAGTCGCTGCGCATTGCACCAAGCCTGTCCGGCTACTTCGAACTGGGCGCCAAGACGTACGACTGGGAAGTCGGTGCGCTGTTCAACCGCAATGAAGTCACAAAAACAGGCCGTGGCGACATGAGCCTGATCGCTTCCCGGCAGGCATTGGGGCCCTCCTACCTCGATGCCAACGGTGTGGCCCGGTGTGGCACGGCGGCATCGCCGGTCACGGGCTGCCTGGCCTGGAATCCTTTGCTGCCATACGGTGTCGCGGGGGCTGGCTCTCTCTCCGATCCCGAACTGCAGCGCTTCTTGTTCCCGACGTTCAACGATACCGGCATCACCAAGACCCGCAGCTATTTCGCCAATATTTCCGGGCCAGTGATCGAACTGCCTGCCGGTGACCTGTCCGTCGCTCTGGGTTACCAATACCGCAAGGAAGAAGGCCGCTTCGTGCCCGACGCCTTTGCCCAGTCGCGCCAGAGCACGGCGCTGGGCGCGTCCACCACCTCGGGTGAGTACAGCCTCAATGAGTTCTTCGCCGAAGTGAACGTGCCGGTGCTGCGTGACCTGCCGTTCGCCAAGGAACTGACCGTGAACCTGGCCACGCGCTATTCCGACTACAGCAATTTCGGCAATACCACCAATTCCAAGGCCAGCTTCGCCTGGCGCCCGATCGAGGAATTGATGATCCGCGGCACCTTCGCCGAAGGCTTCCGCGCACCGAGCATCTCCGACCTGTATGGTGGAATGGGGACCAGCTTCGAAACCTATGTCGATCCCTGCGGCACCGGCGCCACCAACAGCGTCAACGGCAACGCTGCCTGCAACGCTGCCGGCGTCCCGCTGGGCTACCAGCAGCTGAACCAGAGCCTGAAGCCCTGTGCCAGCTATCCGTGTGCCACGCCCGACGAATTCACCACCGGCTCCAACGCGAAGCTGCGACCGGAAGAGTCCAAGAGCAAGACCGTGGGCGTGGTCTGGAGCCCGCGCTGGGTCGATGGCCTGGACATCAACCTCGACTGGTACAGCTACAAGATCACCAACATGATCATCGAGGACAGCGTCGACCGCATCCTGCGTGACTGCTACGTGCTGGGCAATTCCTCGCGCTGTGGCAGCATCAAGCGCGCTGGCGATGGCCACATCACCAGCATGTTCTACGGCCTGGCCAACCTGGGCTCGATGGAAACCGAAGGCTGGGACCTGGGCATCCACTACCGCCTGCCCGAGTTCTCGTTCGGCCGCTTCACCATCGACCTGCAGAACAGCTATGTCTCCAAGTACGACGAGGAGAACCAGAACTCGGCCGGCGACACCATCATGATGGGCCGGATCGGCCGGCCGGGCATCTTCCGCCTGCGCTCGAACCTGGGTGTGAACTGGCAGCTTGGCAACTTCAGCACGCAGTACACGGTGCGCTACTACTCCGGCATGGCCGAAAGCTGCGTGCCGAACCGACCGTGCTCGCTGCCCGATCGCTACGCCTACGGAGAACCGGATGCCCTGCGCAAGGTGGGCTCCAATGCCTTCCATGACATCCAGGTCAGCTACAAGCTGCCGTGGGACGGTACCGTGGCGCTGGGTTCGAACAACGTGTTCAACCACCAGGGCCCGATCATGTTCTCCAAGCCGTCCAGCTCCTTCCCCTACTACGGCGGCTTCGATATCGGCCGCACCGTGTACGTGAAGTACTCCCAGCGCTTCTGACGGGCATGTCCGTGCTCGTGGCCGGCGGAAGGGGAGTCCGCCGGCCACGATGCACACCACCTCCACCCAATCTCCATCGTTTTTCGACGGAATCTCCAAGGTTCCCGGCAACACTTGATGTCATGACGGCTAAGGAGCAGGACCGCATGGATCGCCACGCGCCCCGACGCTGCACACCCGTCTCCAGGTTCACCACTGAATGTGGCGATGTGGCCGGGTTCCGACCCTCCGGACGTGCCGCCGCAAGGGAAGTACGAGATGACGACGGCAGTTCGCACCGGCCTGACCGACCTGGTCGCTGACGCGCAGCGGTACCTGCGCAGGATTCTCCCCGGGCTGGCCTCGGCAGTGCATCCACTTGCTTCATTGCACGCCATTCCCCACGCAATGGCATCGCGCTACCACCTCGCCGGACTGATGCTGTACGGGGAAACCCCCGCCATGCTCGCCGTGGCCCGCGAGCCCGGCGAATCCAGCACCCGTGTGATCCAGGATGTACGCTGCCTGCGCTCTGCTGCGAATGCACTGGTGCTGTACGTCTCGCCCTATCTCACGCCGACCCAGCGCCGCTTCCTGGTCGAGAACCACATCGACTTCGTCGTCCCGCACACCCAGTTGTTCGCGCCCAGCCTGGCCATTGAGTTCCGCGACGACCCTGATCATGAGAAGAAGGCCATCTCGCTGCTGCCTTCGGCGCAGGCCGTGCTGATCCACGTGCTGCTGAGCGGCCAGTCGCGCTGGTGGTCGCCGCGCGAGATCAGTGCTGCCGCCGGCTACACCTCGATGACGGCGTCGCGCCTGTCTGCCGAACTGGTTGGTCGCGGCCTGGTTGAACGCTCCACCGGTGGCCGCGAGCGCTTCCTGAAGCTGGCCGGCAACCGCGACGAGGTCTGGGCCAGGGCGCAGCCGTTCCTGCGTTCCCCCATCCTGAAGGAAGTGGATGTCTGCTGGGGCCCGACCGCCGAGGCGCTCCGCGATGCCGGGCACCCGGCGCCGACGGCGGGCCTCGATGCGCTTGCTGACACGTCACCGCCCGCGATCGGCGGCACCCGCGCGCTGCACATCGATGCGTGGCGGTTGCTGGGTGCACTTCCCATGCCCGGCCCGGACTGCGTCCAGAGCGCACGGCTGCAGATCTGGGCCTATCCGCCGGCATTCACCAGCATCGGCGATGTGGTTGACCCGCTTTCGCTGTATCTCAGCCTGCAGGGCAAACGCGGCCATGATGCAGACGCGCTGGAACAGCGGGTGGAACAGGCGCTGAGCGGGAACACATACCCCGCATGACCGAAGCCCTAGGCGGGCTGCTCGCTCGGCACCGCAGCAGCGCGCCTGGCGCTGTACTCGGCGAATACCACGCCGGACACCGCCAGCAGGCCACCGCCCAGTACCCAGCCACTGAGCGATTCGCCCAACAGCAGCACGGCCAGCGCGGCGGTCACGATCGGCACCAGGTTGAAGAAGCCAGAGACGCGCGCAGCGCCCAGACGTGAAAGTCCGGTCATCCAGGTCAGCGGCGCCAGGATCGAGGCACAGACCGCCGCGAAGCCGATGCAACCGACGGCGGTCAGATTGCTCACCCCGGTACCGACCAGCAACTGCAGTGGCAGCAGGATCAGCGAGGCCGCCGTGGCCTGCAGGAACAGCGACTCCAGCACCGACAGCGGAATCTTCCAGCGCTGCATCAGCACGTTGTAGGCGGCGAAGGCCAATGCGCCGATCAGCATGATCGCGTCTCCGCGGTTCAGGCCCTGCGCCGCCAACCGTGCCAGGTCGCCCTGCGATACCACCGCCACTACGCCGGCGGTGGAGATCACCGCGCCAAGAATGGAAGTACCACGCACCGGATGGCCCATGAACACGCGTGACAGCGCCAGCGCGATCAACGGAATCAGCGCCTGGATCACCCCCATGTTGATGGCCGAGGTGAAGTGCGCCGCATGGTAGGCCAGGCACTGGTACATCACCCCACCCAGGCAGCCCAGCACCAGGAAGCGCCCGAGGTTGGCGCGCACGGTCGGCAGATTGCCGCGCAGCCGCGGCAACGCGAATGGCAGCAGGACCACCGCCGCGACCAGCCAGCGGAAGAAGCCGATATCGATGGGACCGACCGAGCCCGAAGCAAGCTTGGTCACGATGGTGTTCGCGCCCCACAGCAGGCAGGCGAAGATCGGGAAGAGATAGTTCACGCGTGCAGGTGTACGTGTGGGAATGGCCAGCGTACGCTTGGCGTATATTGAGGACATCCCGAAAATGCGCCACCCCGACCACGGCTTGCGGCAATCGATGGAGCCGATCCCCACCTTCCGCCAGCTGCCCGGCCCGATCTACTTCCGGCAGGGCGCGATGGAGCCCACGGACTGGGGCACGCACAGCCATCCGTGGGGTCAGTTCAACTTCGTCGCGCAGGGGGTGATGGAGATGAAGATCGACGGCGAGTGGATGGTGTCGCCGCCGCACTACGCGATCTGGATTCCACCAGGAATGGCGCACTATTCACGCAACCGCTCGCAGCTGGCCTACCGCTCGGCCTATCTGTCGGCGGCGCTTTCACGCCGGCTGCCCACGCGTTGCAGTGCGCTGGAAGTCAGCCCGCTGCTGCGCGAACTGCTGCATGAACTGGCACGACAGGGCGTGACCGATCCGCAGACACCGGTCCAGCGGCGCATGGCCGCCGTGGTGATCGACCAGATCGTCAATGCCGCTGTGCTGCCCAGTTTCCTTCCGATCGCCAGCAGCGATGCCTTGAAGCAGGTGATGGCGTACATGGAGGAACACCTGTCGGCGGCCGAATCGGTTGCCGAGATCGCGCGGCGGCACCACATGAGCGTGCGCAAGCTGGAGCGCCTGGCACGCAGCGAACTGGGCATGTCGCTGGGCGACTGGCGTGGGCGGGTGAAGTTCGTGCGCGCCACCGAGGCGCTGTGTACACGCCGGCCGATCAGCCGGATCGCCGAAGAGCTGGGCTATTCCGGCGTCAGCGCCTTCGCCGAAATGTTCAAGCGGCACGCGCAGTGCACGCCGGATCAGTACAGGAAGCTGCATCGGGCGGGGTGAGCGCGGCCTAGAGAGCGACCAGCAGGTCCACAAGCAGCCCCGGCAGGAACAAGGCGGCCAGAACGCTGGCCAACAGGATCAGCAGGACCTTCGCCGTCAAGGGGCGACGGCGCGGATTGCTGAAGTACAGGTGCAGATCGCGCAGTTCATCTTCCCGCTCCTTCCGCACGCCTGCGCTCTGTGCACCGGGTTCGAGCAGCTGTCGCTCAAGCGCCTTCAGGCGCTTCATCAGTTCACGCGGCGGTGTAGCCCGCAGGATCAGCTGATTGAGCTCCTGGAGCCGGTGCGCCTGCGGCATCAGCGCTGCCACGAGATCATCCGGCGCAAGCCGTGAGACCCGTCGCTGGGCGTCCGCATCCATCTCAGCCTGCAGCACATCGCGTTGCCGCTGCAGTTCGGCCAGGGAGGTGCGGCGCTGCCACATGAGGAGGCACAGGATTGATGGGTGGCGGGCAGTGTATCGCCCGGCGCCCCGGGAAGGTTGTCGATTTCCCGCCCCATCGTTCGTCGGAGAAGGAAAGGCGGGTCTTTCAGCCTGCAGGAGTGCCCCGATGTGCCCGATCCTCACCGCCTTCGCCACCTCTCCCGACCGCGGCCAGGGCCTGGCCCGTGACATGCGCGTACGCTGGGCGCTGGAGGAACTGGCCGTGCCCTATGACGTGCAGCTGCTCAGCTTTGCCGAGCTGAAGCAGCCCGTCCACCTGGCGCGCAACCCCTTCGGGCAGATCCCCACCTGGCAGGACGGCGACCAGGTCCTGTTCGAATCCGGCGCAATCGTCCTGCACCTGGCCGAACAGCATGCCGGCCTGCTCCCCGCTGATCCGGACGCACGCATGCGCGCGATCATGTGGGTTTTCGCTGCGTTGAACACGGTGGAACCGCCCATCGTGGAACGCTCGATGGCCTGGGTGCTGGAACGCGAACTGCCTTGGTATTCACAGCGGCTGGTGATGCTGGACGAGCGCGTGCGGATGCGTCTCTCGCAGCTGTCTGCGTGGTTGGGCACGGCGGCGTGGCTGGATGGCGACTTCAGCGTGGGCGACCTGATGATGGTCTCGGTGCTGCTGCGCCTGAAGAGCAGCGGCCTCCTCGACGAATACCCGAAGGTGGCTGCCTATGTGGGCCGTGCAACGCAACGCCCCGCCTACCAGCGTGCGTTTGCCGCGCAGCTGCAGGTGTTCCGGCAAAGCACAGACGCACCATCACCAAAGGATGACTGAGGCAGCCTCCTTCGGCATTCGAAGGTCCCCCGGCCGCGCGGGAAACCGGAAGGCAGCCGTGTCGTGTATACACGGGCTTCACTGCCTGTGGGCTCCGATCGCGGGGGTCGGACACCCTCAAGGACTTCACTGTGAGCACTTCCTCGCACTCGCTTGCTTTCCTGCTTGCGCGCATCCTGCTGATGGCACTGTTCCTCGTCTCCGGCCTGGGCAAGCTTGGCGACCTCAGTGGTACCCAGGGCTACATGGAAGCAATGGGAGTGCCCGGCATCCTGCTGTGGCCGACCATCGCCTTCGAGATCGGCAGCGGCCTGTGCATCCTGCTCGGCTTCCAGACCCGGCTGGTATCGATCGTCCTGGTGGGCTTCAGCCTGGTCACCGCCTTCATCTTCCACCACAACTTCGGCGACCAGACCCAGCAGATCATGTTCCTGAAGAATCTGGGCCTGGCCGGTGGCTTCCTGTTGCTGGCCTGCACTGGAGCCGGGCGCTACAGCATCGACGGCCGGGGACGCGGCGCATAGGTACCGGCCAGCAGGCTCGCCACGCTAGCGACGGAGCTCCGCCTCCGGCGCCAGCGTGTGGACCACCTTGCCCTGCGCATCGAGGAACTCGATTGCCCCGTAGCCCTCCGGCGTGACGGTCAACCGCAGTCGCGGCCGATCCGCCTTGTCATTCAGTGCGATGGCCGGCGTTCCATCGGCGCCGACCACCAGGCCGATGCGGGTCGGCGCCTGCACACCGGGAATCAACGCATTCCCGAGCGCGGGTTCGCGTATCAGCTTCGGTGCCTGGTTGATCGAGAAGCTCACTTGGCCATCGGGAGACACCCGCCATCCGATCGCATCCATCGCCGGATGATCCAGCGCCAGCACCGCCATGCCGCCGTCGACATCAGCGGTGCCGAAACCACCGCGCTCGCTGCCCTTGTCGTCGTACAGCACCATGCCGGCCACGTTGAAGGCGCGCTTGTACTGGATGCCATCGATGATCGGCGCCGGCGTCTTCCCGGACAGCGTCATGCGGATCACGCCCTGGTCATCGACGATATCGATGCGACGCGCGGTGATGCGCTCGTTGTCGGGCGTCCCGATCTGCGTCTGCGGAGCCTTGTCCACGATCAGGCGCTGCAGGGTTTCCACCGAAGGCCGCTTGGGCGCTCCGGCATCTTCGGCCGCACGCGCCGGAATGCTGTGGAATGCAATCAGCAGGACCAGCGCGCAGGCAGGGCGCATCATGCGGCCTCCAGAGCGGCGTGCACCGGGCGCCGGCAGGCGGCCTGCACCAGCATCAGCTGTGCCACCAGGATCAGCATCGCGCAGCCGGACAGCAGCCATGGGTCGATGTACCACTGGGCATTGAAGCTGAATTCGCCGGCGGAGATTCGCTTCCAGCCGTTGAAGTGCTGCATCGCCGCGACCACGAACGCGAAACCACCCATCGCGTTCGAAAGCCACGGCACGACGATGCCACCCGACCGTGCAGACATCATCAGTAGACCCAGCACGCCGATGACGGTGCGCTGCACGCGGCAGTAAGGGCAGACATAGGCCAGCCCACTCCATTCCACCGACCAGGCCAACAGGCTGATCAGCACCGCTGCCGCCCCCGCGACGTACAGGACCCTCGGCGCGATCGCCGTGCTGCCGTTATGTGCCATTGCGTGCCTCCCTCCAGTGCGGACCCATGCAGGGTAGCGTGAAGCGGACACGGGCGCGGCAGGCGTCGCCCTGCGGGCCTCAGTCCTTCTTGAACACGGTGCGCTGGCCGATCGGGCTTCCCTTGCGGGCGGTTGGACGGGCCAGGCCGGGAATCAGGAAATCCGTCACCTTGTGGCCCTTCTGGACCTTGGCGGCCAGCCAGCGCGGCATGCGCCCGCGGCCGGACCAGGTCAGGCGCTTGTATTCCGGGTCGCGGTATTTGGCAGCAACCTTGCCGGCTTTGCGGCGGCTGGATTTCCGCGGCGTCGCGGGTTCTTCGACGGACGCATCGCCAAAGAGTTCTTCGAGCGTATAGCCCGCTTCGGCGGCCGCCGCCTTCAGCATGCGGCGCACCGCACTGGCCGGACGACGGCTGGAAATGAGCTGCCTGCGCTGTTCAGCGGCAACCACCAAGGCGCCCAGCTCCCGCAGGCTGAGCGATTCGATATCGATAGTCATGCCGGGAAAGGTCCACTCCGGCAGGGTGGTCTGTCAAGAGCAATGAGCGCGCGGGTGGCAAGCCGCCATTATCGTGTCAGGTCCTTCAGCAGCTGATTCATGTGTGTTGACCAGTGCGTTGCAGACGCAACTTCATCGAGCAGTTTGTTGCGCAACTCAATCAGGTGCATTGGAAGATCCATTACTGGAATCCTGAGATCCTCCTGTAGGAGTTCTTCCGAAAATGCGCCAGCCTGTTCATTCCAAAACAGGATGGTCTCGCGCGCCTGCTCGATTTTCTCATCATACGTGTGAGATGCCTTCATCCAGATTCGCGCTATCAGCACACCCTGCGCCAATGCTCCCGAAATAACTCTAAAATGCCTCCATCTCGTCGCGAGCAGCCTTGTTCGCACGCTTGGCTTCATCAATCCAGCTCGCAATATCTCTTTCCAGACACTTTCCAGGTGCGAAACGTGTAGTGGCAGTTGAAATGCCAAGCGCCACCTCCTGAAAGTGCCGGAAACTGACAAGAGACACATTGCACCAACACTGGCGTGACTCAGCGTTGCCCGCCCCGCCTGATCCGGAAGTGATCGCGATACGCGGACGGTGACATGCCGACAACGCTCTGGAATGCCTTGCGGAATGAAGCCGCGTCGTCATAACCCAGGCGCGAGGCCACCTGTGCGATGGGAAGATCGCCGAGCTGCAGCGCATCCTTGGCCTTGGCCATCCTGGCCTGACGGATGTAGTCGGCGGGATTGCGTTCCGTGGCCTTCTGGAAGCGCCGGATGAATGTTCGTTCGGTCAAATGGGCACGTTGGGCAAGCCCGGCCACGGTGTGGCGCAGCCCAGGTTCTGCAAGGATCAGATGCTGGGTCGCCAGGATGGCGGCATCATCGTGATCGAGCCGGGGCAGGAATCCCTGCAAGGGACGCTGGTCCTGCCGGATGCCGTCACTGAGCATGAAGCGGGCCGTGGCCAGCATGACACTGGAACCCATGACGCGATCGACGATCAGCAGGCCGAGATCATTCCACGCGAGGATCGCCCCGGAGGTAATGACGTCACCGTCATCGATGACGACATTCTCGGTCGTCACCTGGACATCGGGATGCGCGCTGGCGAGCAGCCCTGCAAAGGCCCAGTGGGTGGTAACCCGCCGTCGCGCAAGCAGGCCGGTCTGGGCGAGCACGAACGCCCCTGCGCAGACCGAGCACATGATTGCGCCACCGGCATGGAGTTCCTTGAGCCACTGCGCCTCACGCGGCATCGCCGACATCCGCTCGGGCATCGCGACGCTGGGCGGCGAGATCACGAACGCGGGGGCGTTCACCTCGCCTAGATCGCTGTCCCAGCAACATTCCATTTGCGCCGACACCGGGTCCAGCTGCCAATGCGTTACCCGCAGGGAACACCGCCGGTCATCTTCGTGGGGATACGCCGCCCACTCATTTGCAATCCGGAACAGATCCGTCAGGCCATGGATCGCCGCCATCTGGCAATCCGGATAGATCAGCAGGGCCACTTCGATCCGCTTGTCAGTTTCGATACCCATGAATGTCACCTCCGCCAATTTCAATTGATGCAGCGCTTCCTAGAATGGATTCGGACGGAGTGATGGCCGCCTCAGGATAGAAGGAAATGCCGCCCTGGGGCCACTTCTGCAACACGCACTGACAGCGTCCTTCCTCCTGCACCGATGCAAGGTTGCCGGTAGGCAGGACGCCCCCAACCCCAACTGCGAGGAACCCGGAAATGGCTACGGTTACTACGAAAGACGGCGTCGAAATCTTCTACAAGGATTGGGGCCCGCGCGACGCCAAGGTCATTCATTTCCATCATGGCTGGCCCCTCAGCGCCGACGACTGGGACGCGCAGATGCTGTTCTTCGTCAACAAGGGCTATCGCGTGGTTGCCCACGACCGCCGCGGGCATGGCCGCTCCAGCCAGGTGTGGGACGGCCACGACATGGACCACTACGCGGACGATGTTGCGGCGGTAGTCGAGCAGCTGGGTACCCACGGCGCGATGCACGTGGGTCATTCCACCGGCGGTGGACAGGTGGTCCGCTACATCGCTCGCCACGGCGAGAAGAACGTGTCCAAAGCGGTGCTGATCAGCTCGGTGCCGCCGCTGATGGTCAAGACCGCGGCAAACCCGCAGGGCACGCCCAAGGAGGTCTTCGACGATTTCCAGGCGCAGCTGGCGGCCAACCGCGCGCAGTTCTACCACGACGTGCCCGCAGGTCCCTTCTACGGTTACAACCGGCCCGGCGCGCAGCCTTCAGATGCGGTCATCTGGAACTGGTGGCGGCAGGGCATGCAGGGTTCGGCCAAGGCGCACTACGATGGCATCGTGGCGTTCTCCCAGACCGACTTCACCGAAGACCTGAAGGGCATTTCCATTCCTGTGCTGGTGATCCATGGCGATGACGACCAGGTGGTCCCGTATGCCGACTCGGGCGTCCTTTCCGCGAAGCTGGTAAAGAACGGCACGCTGATCACCTACGAAGGTGCGCCGCACGGCATTCCGACCACGCATGCCGACCGGATCAACGCCGACCTTCTGGCGTTCCTGGAAAGCTGATCGTGAAGGATCCGGGAAGTGCCTCAGGCACTTCCCGGACCACCCGGCAGGCGAATTCCATTTGCGGCAACGAATGCACGCGACGCATGCCAATAGGCCTGTGGTGGCGTATGCAGCTCCGGCTGCGACCAGTAGTCATCGAGGTGCAGCGCACCCATCACGCCGCCCCATGCAGCACGCGCATCGTGGACGCGCATCCGCCAACGATGATGCGGCGGAAAGTAGGCGTAGTGTTCGAGCGCCTGCTGCTGCGCCTGCTCTTCAGCAATGCCTGCCTGATGGATCAGCGTCCACGCATGCATATGGCGGGCGTGGGCAAGCGCACCGAGATACTCATTCTCATCCAGCAAGGGAACCGACTCACCGCGAGCCAGGCACAACGCATCCGACTCGGTGTCGTACGCCAGCGACGGCTGCGCCAGTTCCGGGTTCTGGTGCCAGTACCCTTCACCCAACACGTGCAGCATCGCCCAGTGCCAAGGCTCGTCGTGGAAGATCAGTGCATGCTCGTACTCGCAGCCGGGAGCCTGGTCGGGATAGCGTTGGCGTGCCTGTTCGATTGCCAGCGCTTCAGGAACCTGGCCGTAGCGCACCAGGCACCAGGCGAACAGATGCCGGCTGTCTTCGATTTCAGTGGCGAAGTCTTCCACCGGGGCGTGGGTGCCGGGCATGTTTGATCCTTGCGTTCGGACCAGATGTTGCCCTAAAGGGCAAACGCGCGGGGAGGAGGAGACCGGCAGTCGATCATGCGAACTGGGTTGGTGGGCCCACCAGGATTCGAACCTGGAACCAAGGGATTATGAGTCCCCTGCTCTAACCGTTGAGCTATAGGCCCGGCGCAGCGTCACAGTGTAGTAGAGCCTGTGCTTGATCGGCTACCCGGTAATCGCAAACGGCAGCCGAGCATGGTTCGGCTCTACAGAAAGCACACACACCCCAAAAAGAAAAACCCCGCCTAAGCGGGGTTTCTCTCAACGCTTCAACAGCCGCTGGAAATCAATCGATATCCAGGAAGCTGCGCAGCTGCTCCGAGCGGCTCGGGTGACGCAGCTTGCGCAGGGCCTTCGCTTCGATCTGGCGGATGCGCTCGCGGGTCACGTCGAACTGCTTGCCGACTTCCTCAAGGGTGTGGTCGGTGTTCATGTCGATGCCGAAGCGCATGCGCAGCACCTTGGCTTCCCTCGGGGTGAGGCCGGCCAGCACGTCGCGCACGGTTTCAGACAAGTTGATGTTGGTGGTGTTCTCGATCGGGGACTCCACGTTGGTGTCCTCGATGAAGTCGCCCAGATGGGAATCCTCGTCGTCGCCGATCGGGGTTTCCATCGAGATCGGCTCCTTGGCGATCTTCATCACCTTGCGGATCTTGTCTTCCGGCATGTCCATTTCCTTGGCCAGCTCCTCCGGCGTAGCCTCGCGGCCGTACTGCTGGAGCATCTGGCGGGAAATGCGGTTCAACTTGTTGATCGTCTCGATCATGTGCACCGGAATACGGATGGTGCGCGCCTGGTCGGCAATCGAGCGGGTGATCGCCTGGCGGATCCACCAGGTGGCGTAGGTCGAGAACTTGTAACCGCGGCGGTACTCGAACTTGTCCACGGCCTTCATCAGGCCGATGTTGCCTTCCTGGATCAGGTCCAGGAACTGCAGGCCGCGGTTGGTGTACTTCTTGGCGATCGAGATCACCAGGCGCAGGTTGGCCTCGACCATTTCCTTCTTGGCCTTGCGCGCCTTGGCTTCACCGTAGGCCATGGCACGGCTGATTTCCTTCAGCTCTTCCAGGTCCAGCTGGGTCAGCTTCTCGATGTCGATCGTCGCCTGCTGTTCGGCGATGATCTGGTCCTTCACTTCGCGCAGGGCCGACGACCACTTCTGCTTGCGCTTCAGTGCGTCTTCCACCCACTCCAGGTTGGTCTGGTTGCCTTCCCAGGAACGGATGAAGTCCTTGCGCGGCATGCGTGCAGTGACGGTGGCCAGGTTCAGCACGCGGCGCTCATGGGCCTTGATCGACGCCATGGTGTCGCGCAGCTGCTTGGTCAGCACATCGGTCAGCGGCAGCGGCAGCTTCAGGGTGACGAACACCGCCGACATTTCTTCGCGCAGGCGCGGCAGGTTCTTCTTGTCGCCCTTGGTCGCGGCCTTCTTGAAAGCGTTGAAGGCATCGCTCAGCGCCTGCATGCGCGCGGCGACTTCCTCCGGATCCGGACCGGTCGGTGCGGCTTCTTCATCGCCACCGTCGACATCGTCGTCCTCGTCCTCGTCGCCTTCGGCGTCGGCATCGGCGCTGTCATCGGCAGCGGCCGCCGGCGGTGCCGGCTCTTCATCGGTCAGATCGTTGAAGCCGACGATCACTTCGGCCAGGCGCTTCTTGCCTTCCTTGTGGGCTTCGTAGTCGGTCAGCAGCGACTCGACCGAGACCGGGAACTGGCCCAGGGCCGCCTGGACCTGCGAAAGGCCTTCCTCGATGCGCTTGGCGATGGCGATTTCGCCTTCGCGGGTCAGCAGCTCGACGGTGCCCATTTCGCGCATGTACATGCGCACCGGGTCGGTGGTACGGCCACCTTCGGTGTCGAGCGCGCTCAGTGCGGCGGCGGCTTCTTCGGCCGCGGTGTCATCGACTTCGCGGTTACCGGTGTTGCCGTCGTTGAGAAGCAGGGTTTCCACATCCGGCGCAACTTCATGGACATCGATGCCCATGCCGTTGATCATGCCGATGATGTCTTCGATCTGTTCCGGGTCGACCATGTCGTCCGGCAGATGGTCATTGACTTCGGCGTAGGTCAGGTAGCCCTGTTCCAGGCCCTTGCTGATCAGTTGCTTGATTTCGGATTGGGCAGGACGTTCGTTGGCCATGTAGTGCTCGCGCCACCGGCTAGGGAGAAATAGGGAACGTAGCATTATACCAGCCCGGGGCCCGGCCTGCCGGGCGGTGGTCCCGGCGGCCTAGGGCCTGAGAAGGAAGGTCACGGGACCGTCATTGACCAGGCTGACGACCATATGGGCACCAAATCGGCCCGTTTCCACCCCTGGCGCGTGATTTTCACGACAGATCTCGACAAATCGATTGAACCCGCGTTCAGCCTCGGCCGGCGGCGCGGCGCTGGTGAAGCTGGGCCGCATGCCCGACCGGGTGTCGGCGGCTAGGGTGAACTGGCTGACCAGCAGCAGGCCGCCGCCGGTGTCGCGCAGCGAACGGTTCATCTTCCCGGCCTCGTCGGCGAACACCCGGTAGCCCAGCAGGCGCTCGGCCATTCGCTGCAGCTGGGCCTCGCTGTCGCCCGGCTCCATGCCGACCAGCGCCAGCAGGCCGGGGCCGATCTGCCCCACCGCTTCGCCCTCGACGTGGACGGCGGCCTGGCTGACGCGCTGGATCAGGACGAGCATGCGGGGGCTTCCAATGAACACGGCCGGCCACGATAGCAGCGCCCTTGGCTAAACTGGCGCCGATGAATCCGCAACGCAAAGCCCGGCTGGTCTACCGCGCCACCACCCTGTTCGCCCGCCTGCCCTGGCCGCTGCTGCGGGGAGTCGCCCGTGCCCTGTCCTGGACCTGGATCAGTCTCAACGCCCGTGAGAGCCGCGTCACCCGGCGCAACCTGGAGCTGGCCTACCCGGACCTGGAGGGCGCCGCGCGCGACCGCCTGCACCGGGAGCTGCTGCGCTCCACCGCCCTGCAGGCCATCGAAACCCTGCGACTGTGGAGCCAGGCGCCGGCCGACAACCTGCGCCTGCACCTGAAGCAGCGCCACGGCGAGGCCCTGTACGACGCGGCGCTGGCCAGCGGCAAGGGCGTGATCGTGGCGGCGCCGCACTTCGGCAACTGGGAGCTGCTGAACCAGTGGCTGGCCTCGCGCGGGCAGATCGCCATCGTCTACAAGCCACCGGAGGACGAGGCCAGCGATGCCTTCCTGCAGCTGGTGCGGGGCGGCCAGAACGTACAGCAGGTGCGTGCCGAAGGCCCGGCCGTGCGCCAGCTGTTCAAGGTGCTCAAGGACGGCGGTGCCACCGGCATCCTGCCCGACCAGCAGCCCAAGGCCGGCGATGGGGTGTTCGTGCCGTTCTTCGGCGTGCAGGCGCTGACCATGACCCTGGTCAACCGGCTGGCCGAGCGTACCGGCGCCACCGTGCTGTATGGCTGGTGCGAGCGCATCGGGCCGGACATGGAGTTCGCCCTGCACATCGAACCGACCGACCCCGCCGTGGCCGACCCGGACCCGCTGGTGGCCGCTACCGCGCTCAATGCAGGCATCGAGCGCATCGCCCGCCGCGACCCTGCGCAGTACCAGTGGACCTACAAGCGCTATACGCTGCGACCATCGGGCAGTGGCGAGGAAGACCCCTACGCGACCGAGGAACACCCGCACTGACGGCCGCTCCACTCAGGCCACCGCCCCCTGCGACCGGCGGCCGCACCACGTTGAATACGACGCCGGCGCCCCCATAGAGACTGCGATGTCCGCCTCCCCCGGTCCTGCCATGCCTGCTGCTTCTTCCCTGTTCGGCGATCCGGCCGCGATCCGCTGCGAGCGCGCGGTTTCCGAACTGCGTGCCGGTCGCCCGGTGCTGCTCCACGATGGCCAGGGCCAGCGCCTGGCGGTGATCGCGCTGGACAGCGCCACGGCCAGCAGCTTCGCTGCCTTCGCCAATGCCGCCCACGAGCGGCATTACCTGTTCCTGACCGCCACCCGCGCCCGCGTGCTTGGCGTGGAGGCCCCGCAAGGTGCGCGCCTGCCGCTGGCCGGTGTTGCCTTCGACGCCCTGCCCTCGCTGGGCTATCTGCGCGAACCGGGCCCGATGCCGCACGGCTGGAGTGCCGGTGACGCATTCGATGCAGGCGCCGTGGAACTGGCCCGCCTTGGCCTGTTGCTGCCGGCCATGGTGGCGGTGCGCTTGGACGCCGAAGACCGCACCTTCGATGGCGCTTCCGAGGTGGCGCTGTGCGACCTCGCCGAAGGCGCAGCACATGCGGCCCACGACTACGAACTGGTGGCGCGTTCACCGGTGCCGTTGCGCGACGTCGGCATGACCACGTTCGCGGTGTTCCGCGGCGGCGTCGCCCAGCGTGACCAGGTCGCGATCATCGTCGGCGAACCCGACCTGTCGGCGGTGGTGCCGGTGCGCGTGCACTCCTCGTGCCTGACCGGTGACCTGTTCGGCTCGCTCAAGTGCGACTGCGGCGACCAGCTGCGGCGCGGCCTGCGCAAGCTGAAGGAACTGGGGGGCGGCGTGCTGCTGTACCTGGACCAGGAAGGCCGTGGCACCGGCATCGCGGCCAAGATGCGCGCCTACGGCTACCAGCACGACGGCCTGGACACCATCGACGCCGACGCACAGCTGGGCTTCGGTGCCGACGAGCGCCGCTACGGCAGCGCGGTGGCCATGCTGCGTGGCCTGGGCATTTCGCGCGTGGCCCTGCTCAGCAACAACCCGACCAAGGCGCAGCGCCTGCGCAATGCCGGCATCGAAGTGCTGGACTGCATTCCGGTCACCGGCGAAATCACCGCCGAGAACGAACACTACCTGCGCACCAAGGCCGATCGTGCCGGCCACCTGCTGGATGTGGACGCGCTGATCCAGGCTGCCCAGTAACGCAGCCGACCTGCTACCGTCTGCGCGGTGCGGCCACGGCGGCCACGGCCGCCACCGCCCGCCCTGCCACCTGACGGAGCCCGCGTGACCGACGTTCCCCTTACTGCTCCGCCCACCGATGCCTGGCAGTCGCTGCCGCGCCGCGCCTCGCGGCTGGCCGCACTGGAAGGTGCCTTCGGTGGCCTGTTTGTGCCAGGCCTGCCGCTGGCCGCTGCATGGTGGTTCTTCGATCTGCCCGGTGGCGTATGGGTCGCAGCCCTCGGGCTGCTGGTGGGGGCTGCATGTGGTGCGTGGCTCGGCCACCGCCGCCTGGTCCGCACCCGTTGGCGGCTGGACGCACAGGGCCTGGGCCTGCGACGAGACCTGATGTGGCAGCTGGAAACGCGCATTCCCCTGTCGCGCGTGCAGCACCTGGACCTGCGCCGCGGGCCACTGGAACGCCGCGCCGGTCTGGCCACGCTGATCGTGCACACCGCCGGCACCCGCATGAGCGCGGTGACCGTGAGCGGCCTGGACGAGGCGGATGCCGAGCGCCTGCGCGACACCCTGTCCCATCAGCTCGACCAGGACGCCGACGCCCTGTGAGCCTGCCACCGCCTCTGCCTGCAGCACTGCCCGCCGGTGGCGAGGACCACCGCCTGCATCCGTGGTCATGGTTGTTCGTACTGTTGATGCAGCTGCGCCATTACTTCCTGCCGCTGGTCGCGCTGCTGGTGTTCGGCCAGCGGGGTGACCGCGACCCGATGTGGGCGCAGCTGATTCCGCTGACGGCAATTGCCGCACTGGTACTGGTGTCGGTGCTGCAGTACCTCAGCTACCGCTACCGTATCGGCGGTGATGCGATTACCGTGCGCAGCGGTCTGCTGGCGCGCAACCGGCGCGAGATTCCGTTTGCGCGCATCCACAACGTGGAGGTCCGGCAGAACCCGCTGCACCGCCTGTTCGGTGTGGCCGAGCTGCGCCTGGAATCGGCCGGCGGCGTGCGTCCAGAAGCCGAAATGCGGGTGCTGCAGCTGGACCAGGCGCTGGCGCTGGAACGACTGGTGCGCCAGCGCGGGCAGGCGCCGCAGGCCGCCGACGTTGTCGCCGCCGCCTCGATCACCGAGGCCGACACCGAACAGGTACTGCTGCGCCTGTCGAGCTGGGACGTGGTGCGCATGGGGCTGCTCTCCAACCGTGGCTGGGCGCTGGCGATCGCCGCGTTCGGTGTCCTGTTCCAGACCGTGCCGCGGCCGGTGATGGACGATGCCCTCCAGCGCGGTGGCCGCGAGGCATTCGGCTACGCCAGCCACCTGCACCCCGGCGTGGCCGGCGCGTTCCTGCTGCTGGCTGCGGCTCTGTTGCTGGGCTGGCTGGCGCTGCGCGTGTTGTCGGTGGTGCTGACCCTGCTGCGCTACCACGGCTTCACCCTCAGCGAGCAGGATCGCCGCCTGACCGTTTCGGCTGGCCTGCTCAGCCGCACCCGCAGCAGCGTGGCGCGCCGGCGCATCCAGGCCTGGACGCTGCGCGAAGGTACGTTGCAGCGCTGGTTCGGACTGCGCCAGCTGCGCATCGACAGCGCCGCCGGTGGCCCTGCGCGCGATGAGGACCGCGCCCTGCGCGAACTGGCACCGCTGGCGTCAAGTACGCGCTGCGAGCAGCTGGTGCAGCACCTGCTGCCACAGTTGCAGTGGCCACCCGCGCAGTGGCAGTCCATTCCGCAGCGCGGCTGGTGGCGGCTGTGCCTGGGCGCGCTGCTGCTGGTGCCGCTGCTGGCTGCGGCTGCGTACTGGCGCTGGGGCCCATGGGGCCTGCTGGTGCTTGCGTGGCTGCCGGTGGCGCTGCTGGTCGCGCACCGGCAGATGGCGCGCATGGGCTGGTACCTGGACGAGCACTATGTGGCGGTGCGCGGCGGCTGGTGGAAGCGCTGGTGGCGCTGGGCCGAGCTGGACAAGGTGCAGGGCCTGCGCCTGCAGCGCTCGCCGCTGGACAGGCTGCTGGGCACCAGCAGCCTGCAGCTGGATACCGCCGGCGCGCATGGCGATGTGGCGCTGACCCTGCACCATCTGCCGCAGGCACAGGCGCAACAGGTGATGGAGCAGCTGGCCGCAGCACTCGCGCGGCGCAAGCTGCGCTGGTGACGGCGGGGCCGGATCCCGGCCGCGCATCCACGCATGGCGTGGATCTACTGTAGCGCCGAGCCCACGCTCGGCTTGACGCAGCCGAGCATGGGCTCGGCGCTACATCACCCCCGCTACCGCTGCGAGGGGCCCCAATAGCCCAGGTCCTTGCGGATCTGCAGATCGCGCACCCAGCTGCCGAACGGCTTGCGCCGCAGCGCGCCCATTTCACCCGACAGGAAATCCTCGGTGGCCGCGATCACGCGCTCGCTGGACAGGCCATCGCGGTACGGGTGGATGGCATCGGCGTAGCGCACGATTTCCGCCTGCAGCGCCGCGTCCGGGTGCAGCGCGCGCTGCAGCATCGCCTGCAGCTGCGCAGGATCATCGAAGTCGATCATGTGCGGCTTGGGCACGCGGTTGCGGAAAGTCACCACTGGCTTGTGCTGGACAATGAACTCCGAAACGATCGACGAGGTATCCGATACCAGCACATCGGCGGCGCGCTGCGCGGCCATCACCTGCTCGGGCTCGATGAAGCGGGCATTGGCACCGGCCAGCGCGCGGTAGCGTTCGAACAGTTCCGGCGGGCACTTCGGGTGCAGGGTCAGCAGCCAGTAGTGATCACCGGCAGCGATATCGGCGGCGATCTGCGCGTGCAGGTGCGGGGCCGCGCTCAACCGTTCAGTGAAGGTCGAGCCGAACAGGATCACCGGGCGCTCGCCGGCCGGAGCACGCAACGCGGCGCTCTCGCCACCGTCATCGCGGAACAGCGGGTCCAGCTTCGGCCAGCCGGTCTCTGCCACCGCGAAATGGCCCTGCAGGGCAGCGATCTCGCGGAACGGCGCAGTGGTGGCCGGCCCCTGCGTGCAGTACAGGTCGAACATGCCGCGCACCCGGAAGTGGCCGCGCGCACTGTCGCGCTTTTCCACGTTGAAGCCATGGAACAGCTGCACCTTGGCCCCCGAAAGGAACGTCGGCACCCAGTTGGCCGCGCTGAATACCGCCCGCGGACGCATTGCCAGGGCCTGCTTCAGGCCCAGGTTGGGCACCCCCGGCAGGCTGCTGCCGGCCGCGCCATCCTCGAACCAGGCTGCTACCTCCTGCCCGGACGCGTGCAAGGCCTGCGCCAACGGGGCGAGAATAGGCAGCGCATAGCGCTCCGTCGCAAACAACAGGTACCCGGCCATCATGTCCTCCACGACCGCTCCCATCGAACGGCCTTGCATCTCGGCGTGCATTATCGCGTTCAACGAGGCCGGGCGCATCGGCGACTGCCTGGCCTCGCTGGCCTTCTGCGATGAGATTGTGGTGGTGGACTCGCAGTCCACTGACGCCACCGTAGCCATCGCCGAGGCCGCCGGTGCCCGCGTGCTGCAGCGCCGGTTCGAGGGTTTCCGCAGCCAGAAGGCGTTCTGCGTCGAGCAGGCCAGCCATGACTGGGTGCTGTGCCTGGATGCCGATGAACGGATCAGCCCGGAACTGCGCGCGGCCATCGAACAGGCCCGCGACGGCGGCTTCAGCGGCCACGCCGGCTACCGATTCGCCCGCCTCTCGGAGTATTTCGGCAGGTTCCTGCGCCACGGCAACGCCTATCCGGACCGGGTGATGCGGCTGTTCGACCGCCGCCAGGGCGGCTGGCGCGGCAAGCGCGAGATCCACGAGGCGGCCAGCGTCGACGGCAGCGTCGGTACGCTGCGCGGCGACCTGATCCACTACCCGTACCGGTCATTGCAGCAGCAGCTGGCCAAGACCGAGAAGTATGCGCGGATGATGGCCGAGCACGAGTTCGCACGGGGCAAGCGGGCCACCCTGGGCAAGCTGGTACTGGCGCCGGCCTGGCGGTTCTGGCGCGGCTTCCTGTTCCGTGGCGGCTTCCGCGATGGCTGGCATGGCCTGGTCTACGCCTACGTACGCGCCAACTACGTGCGGCAGAAGACCATCATGCTGTGGATGCTGGGCAATGGACAGGCGGTGGCCGACCCGGCGCCTTCCGCGGACCGGCCGTGACCACGCTGTGTCACACTTCGCGGGCGTTGCCTGAAGATCCCCCATGAAAATCCTGTACACCAACTTCCACTATGGCGACGGTGGCGGCCACACCACGTACATCGTCTCGTTGGCGCGTGCGTTGCACGGCCAGCACACGCTCCATGTCGCCGCGCCGGCCGACAGCCGGCTGCTGCGGACCATGGCCGATGAAGGCCTTGCCCGCACACTGCCGATTGCGTTCGGCAGCGGCCTGCCAACGCTACCCCGGCAGCTGGCCGAACAGCGTGCGCTGCGCAGGCTGGTGCGCGATGAAGGCATCGACCTGATCCACGTCAACGGTGCGCGCGACCACCGCTTCGTGATGCAGGGGCTGCTTGGCATGCGCCGCCCGCCGATCGTGCTGACCAAGCACAACAGCAAACCCACCGACACCTTCGGCAATGTGCTGCGCGCGCGCTGGGCCACCGATCGGCTGATCGCAGTCTCGGCCGACACCAAGCGCCTGCTGGAACAGGGCCCATACCGTCGCTGCCCGATCGACGTGGTCCGCAACGGCGTGGACCTGGAGCGCTACTCGCCACAGCCGGCCGGCACCGGCAGCGCGCTGCGGCAGCAATGGACGCAGGATCCACAGGCGCTGGTGCTGGTCAGCAATGCCGGCACCGACGATTACAAGGGCTGGATCGACCTGGCCCAGGCCATCGCGCGGCTGCCCGATGCGGTACGCCCGCACGTGCACATGGCCGTGGCCGGCCACCTGCCCACCGCGCAGCAGCGCGAACAGGTGCAGGCGCTGGGCGAGGTGGCCGCGCAGGTGCACTTCACCGGCCTGCTGGCCGATACCCGCATACTGATCGCGGCCGGCGATGCTGGCTTCGTGCTGTCCCATGACGTCGAGACGATCTCCTTCGCCTGCCGCGAGATGATGGCCAGCGCCAAGCCGATGCTGGTCAGCGATTACGCGGGCCTGCCGGAAAACATCGAACAAGGCGTCGATGGCTGGGTCGTTGCCACCCGCGACATCGACGCCATCGCCGCACAGGTGCAGGCGCTGTACGCACAGCGCGATGCGCTGCCGGAACATGGCCGGGCAGCACGCCGCCATGCACAGCGGGAGTTCGGCCTGCAGACATTCGCCGACGCCACGCTGGCCAGCTACCACGCCGCCCTGGCCAGCCCCTGAGCCAGGTTGCCCGAACGCTCAATCGGTGATGCCGGGCCCCTGCAGGCGGCGCTCGTGCTCGAGTTCCGCCGCCGACGGCCGGCAGGTGCCGGCGACCGCGTCGGCAGGCACCAGCCACCAGCGGCGACGATTGGAAATGCCCGCCATTTCGGCCTGCGCACGATCAATGCAGGCCTGCATCGCATCTTCGTTCACCAGCAGCCAGCGGTGCTGCGGAACCAGCCGCTGCCAGCGCACGGCTGCCTGCAGCTGTTGATGCCAACGCGCTTCGAATCCAAAGGTGGCCGCAGGACGATCGGCCATCAGCAGGTTCTGCTCTTTCCATGCCACCAGTCCCAGCTCGGCCTGCGGGCCGATGCGTGCGCTGACCTCGCGCATCAGGCCACGGGCCGAGCTGGAATCGTTCAACACCGGATAACCGACCAGGCTGTACAGCACCCAGACCCCGGCCAGAGTAGCGACCAGGGCAACGTGCCTGCGCCGGCGCCCGCACACCCACAGGCTCAAGGCCGACCAGACCGCCATCGCCAGCGCCGCCCAGGCCAGCGCATCGGTGGCACCGGGAAGCAACCCGCGGCCATGGGTAAGGCGCACTTCGAAATCCGGATCACCCAGCAGCGCAAGCGCACCGACCAGGCCCAGCGCCAGTGCCAGCAACGCGGTGAATGCGCCCAGCACACGCTGCACATCGCGCCGCCTCAGCAGCCCCGGCAGCAACGGCGCCAACGCCAGGCAGAACATCGGCAATGCCGGCAGGATGTAGACGTCGCGCTTGCCGTGCGGAATGGAGAAGAACAGCACGACCAGCAGCCACCAGGCCAACGGCAGCAGGTAGCGCGCATCGCGCCGGCGCAGCCGCCGGAACCAGGCCGGAAGCGCCCACGGCAGCAGCAGGAACGCGGGGATCCACATCGACGGCATGATCGCCAGGAAGTACCACCACGGCTGGTGATGGTCCCAGGACTGCGTATAGCGCCGTGCGGTCTGCCGGAACAGGATGTCGTCCATGTAGGCGCGATACGGCTCCGAGCCGGTGGCCAGGCCGGCCAGCAGCATCGGCACCAGCCACAACGACACCGCCAGCAGGAAGGCCAGCGGTGCCAGCCAGAAGCGCAGGTCACGCACGTGCAGGCTCACCCGCGGCCAATGCAGCATGGATGCGACTGCGGCCGGCACGATCATCATCAGCGCCAGCACGCCTACGCCCTTGGTGATCACCCCGATGCCGGCGAAGAACCAGCCCATCCACCACCAGCGCCAGGCCGGGCCCAGCAGCAGATGGCGCAGCAGGCCGTAGTTGGCCAGGGTGATGAACAGCACCACCAGCGGATCGATCTGCGCCTTCTTCGCCTGGAAGGTGAAGTGCAGCGCGAACAGCAGTGCCCAACCCGCGTACAGCCCCACCTGCCGCGTCCACAGGCGGCGGCCGAGATCGACCACGCACCACAGCGTGCCCAGCGCGGCCAGCAGCGAGGGCAGCAGGAACGCCACCCGCCAGTGGCCGACCAGGCTGTACAGCGCGGCCTGCCACCACATCAGCATCGGTGGCTTGTCCGAATACAGTTCGGGGCCGCGATGCGGGAACAACCAGTAACCACTGTCGACCATCTGCTTGGCCACCAGCGCGAAACGTGGCTCATCCGATGGCCACGGATCTCGGAGGCCCAGGCCGGCCCCCAGCACCAGCAGGGCCATCACCACCAACAACCACGTCTGGCGCGACGCGTGGGTTTTCAGCATGGGACTCGAAACGGCAGCGGGGGTCAGGCTGCTTTTAACAGACGCGCGTAGAAGAAACCGTCAGCATCGTTTTCACCCGGCAGCCGCTGGCGTGCCACCCCTTCGCAATCGACGCCGAACGCGTCGCCCAGTGGCTGCGCAACGGCATCCGGATGCCACTTCAGGAACGCGCGCACCTGATCGATGTTCTCGGCGCGCAGGATCGAACAGGTGGCATACAGCAGCACGCCACCCGGGCGCAGCATCGACCAGCAGGCTTCCAGCAGGCGCGCCTGCACGCCAACCAGTGCATCGATATCTTCAGCGCGACGGTGGAACATCACATCCGGCTGGCGGCGGATCACGCCAGTCGCCGAGCACGGCGCATCCAGCAGGATCGCGTCGAACGGCACGCCATCCCACCAGGCACCGGGATCACTGGCATCGGCAGCCAGGGTCTGCGCATGTTCGCCCACGCCGGTGCGGCTGTAGGTATCGCGTGCGCGGGCCAGGCGGCGCGCGTCGATATCCAGCGCCAGCAGGCGCAGGCTGGGGTCGCGCTCCAGCAGGTGCGCCGACTTGCCGCCGGGTGCCGCGCAGGCGTCCAGCACGCGGGCACCGGCCACCGGGGCCAGCGCATCGGCCGCACACTGCGCCGACACGTCCTGCACCGAGATCGCACCCTCGGCGAAGCCGGGCAGCTGATTCACGGCAACCGGAGAGGCCAGGCGCAACGCGTCGGCGCTGAGCGGACTGGCTTCCGCGGCGATGCCGGCTTCGGCCAGCGCTGCCAGTGCCTTGTCACGGCCGCCCTGCTGGCGGTTGGCGCGCAACCACAGTGGCGCCGGTTGCAGGCTGGCGCTGAAGATCGCGTCGGCCTGCGCCGGCCAATCGCGTTCCACTGCATCGGCCAGCCATTCCGGGAAGGCATCGCGCGCGGGCTGTTCCGGGAAACCTTCGCGCTGCGCGCGGCGCAGGATCGCATTGACCAGGCCTGCCTGGCGCTCACGGCCCAGTGCACGCGCGGCATCGACCGTGGCCGACAGCGCCGCGTGCGCCGGCAGCTCGAGCACGTCCAGCTGGGCGAACCCGACCATCAGCAGCGTGCGCAGGTCGGCATCACGCGCCGACAGCGGCTTCTGCATCCACGACTGCAGCGCCGCGTCATAGGTGCTGCGACGACGCAGGACGGCAAAACACAGGGCTTCCAGCAGCGCGCGGTCGCGGCTGTCGGCCAGCTTCGGCAGCGCCCAGGCCAGCTCGGCCTTCAGCGAACGGCCACGGGTGAACACCTGTGCCAGCACACGTGCGGCCAGCATGCGCGTGGCCGCGCCCGGCGCCGCCTTGGCGACGGAGAAATCGTTCTGCTTCGACACCGCTTATGCCCCCACGCGCAGATCGCGGCGGGCGTTGAGGTAGTCGGCCGCAGTAATCGCCTTGCCACCTTCCCGCTGCAGCACTCGCAGGCGCAGCGCGCCCTGGCCACAGGCGATGTCGATGCCATCGCGGCTGGCGGCCAGTACGGTGCCCGGTGCCTGGCCGTGGTCCGCCTCCAACGCCACCGCACCATGGATGCGCACGCGTTCACCGGCCAGCGTCGCCTCGGCGATCGGCCACGGATTGAACGCGCGCACGGTACGCGCCAGCGCGCCGGCGTCCTGCGCCCAATCCAGCTTCGCTTCGGCCTTGTCCAGCTTGTGCGCGTAGGTCACGCCCTGCTCCGGCTGCGGCCGCGCGATCGGCTTGATGCCGGCACGCAGCAGGCCCAGGCCATCGGACAGCACCTGTGCGCCCAGCTCGGCCAGCTTGTCATGCATCTGGCCACCGGTATCGGTGGCCGCGATCGGCAGTTCCTGGTGCAGCAGCACCGGGCCGGTATCCAGGCCGGCCTCCATCTGCATCAGGCAGACGCCGGTCTTGGCGTCGCCGGCCTGGATCGCGCGCTGGATCGGCGCGGCACCGCGCCAGCGCGGCAGCAGCGAGGCATGCACGTTCCAGCAGCCGTGGGTCGGAATGGCCAGCACCGCCTTGGGCAGGATCAGGCCATAGGCCACTACCACCATCAGATCCGGCTGCAGGTCGCGCAGCTGCTGCTGGGCGGCCGCGTCCTTCAGCGACTCCGGCTGGTAGACCGGAATGCCACGGGCCACGGCTTCCAGCTTGACCGGCGACGGCGCCAGGCCACGGCCACGGCCGGCCGGACGATCAGGCTGGGTGTAGACGGCCACGACCTCATGATGGCGCGCAGCCGCGCGCAGCGATGACACCGCGAATTCCGGCGTACCGGCAAAGACAATCCTCATGGCTACCCCACTTGCAGGATGGATTCGTGCAGGAAAGAAAACGGCGCCGTCGGCCGGCGCCGTACAGCCCGCGCGTGCCGCGCAGGCGCGGGCCACCCGAAGGGTGGCCCGGATTGGCGATCACGCCACGTGCTTGCGCTGCTTGGCCAGCTTCTTGCGCACCATCTCGCGCTTGAGCGGCGACAGATAGTCGATGAACAGCTTGCCGTCCAGGTGATCCATCTCATGCTGGATGCAGGTGGCCAGCACTTCGCCGGCTTCCATCTGCTGTTCCTGGCCGTTGCGGTCCAGGTACTTCACGGTGATGGTATCGGCACGGGTGACGTCAGCGAAGATGCCCGGAACCGACAGGCAGCCTTCCTGGTACACCCGGCCCCCGTCCTTGGCGACGATTTCCGGGTTGATGAACACATGCGGTTCATTCTTTTCTTCGCTGACGTCGATGACCATGAAGCGCTTGTGCACGTCCACCTGGGTGGCGGCCAGGCCGATGCCCGGGGCGTCGTACATGGTCAGGAACATGTTGTCGATCAGTTCCTGGAAGGCCGGCGTGGTGACTTCGGCGGCTTCGATCAACGCAGCCTTGGTACGCAGGCGCGGATCGGGGAACTCGAGAATGGGGAGAAGGGCCATGGCTGTTTCCGGATAGGGGGCCGGCACGCCGGCATACGTCGCAGATTCTAGCTCCAACGCTTGCCTTGCGCCCCGGTTTCTGGACTATAGTGCGCGAACCTGTTGGGGAATCAGGGCTTCACACCTATGTTGCTTCGTTTTCGTACGGTCGTCGCCGCGGCGATGCTGACCGTGGCTGCCTATGCTACCGCCGTGGAAGTGAATGGCGGGCACCCGGACACCTATGTGGTCCGAAAAGGGGATACGTTGTGGGATATCGCCGCACGTTTCCTGCAGAAGCCGTGGCTGTGGCCGGAGATCTGGCAGGCCAATCCGCAGATCGCCAATCCGCACCTGATCTATCCCGGTGACGTGCTCAGCCTGGCCTATCTGGACCGGGTGACCGTCGCTGCCAAGCCCGGCCCGCGCCAGGAAGCCCCGATCGATGCCATTCCGCTGGCCCAGGTCGAGCCGTTCCTGAAGCAGCTGAGCGTGGTCGACAGCATCGAGCAGCTGCCCTACGTGGCCGGCCTGGAGGAAGAACGCCTGCGCGTCACCAGCGGCAGCGCGGTGTACGTACGCCTGGCCGACGCCCAGCTGGGCCAGCGCTGGGCCGTGGTCCGCCCGACCGTGCGCTATGCCCAGCCCAAGCCGACCGAGGACCTGACCGCCAACGGCGACGTCACCCCGGGCAGCGGCAACCTGTGGCGGGCCTACAACGCCCCCAACCACCGCCGCGGCGTGCTCGGCTATGAGCTGGCCCAGGTCGCCACCGGCACCATCACCCATGTCGCCGGCGGCAAGGTCGAGGCGTCCACCCTGGTGCTGGACAAGAACGAGGGCGGCCGCGAGGTGCGTGCCGGCGACCGCCTGGTCCCGGTCGAGGCCAAGCCGTACGACCTGCAGTTCATTCCCCATGTCCCGGCCGCCGGTGTGGAGGGCGTCGACGTGCGCGTGCTGGCCGTCACCGACATGTTCACCGCCGCCGGCCCGCGCGATGTGATCGCGATCTCGGCAGGCCGCGCGCAGGGCGTGGACAACGGCACCGTGTTCTCGTTGTGGCGCCCAGGCCGCCACGTGGCGCACCGCATGAAGTACCCGACCTCGTCGCGCATGGACGATTCGCTCAGCACCGGCGCAGGCCGGGTCTCGCTGCCGGACGAATACGCCGCGCACGCCATGGTGTTCCGTACCTTCGACAACGTCAGCTACGCGCTGGTGATGCAGGGCGTGAAGCCGGTGCGCGTGGGGTTCAACGCACTGCACCCGGACGCGAAGTAGCCATCGCCAGGCGGCCCGGCCACTGCGTGTAGTGCCGGCCTCTGGCGGGCAGGCACCTCCGGCAAAGTCTGACAGCCACATGCGAAGGCGCCCTAGGGCGCCTTTGTTGTATGCGCTCGATAGTGGGGGGATGACCAACCCAACTGACGAGGCGCTGCTGCGCCTGTTGATGGCAGGCGGCGCGCTGGCACCACGTCGGGCGCTGCTGGAGGCCGCAGGCAATGCGGAAATCGCGATCGCGCAGGGCACCGCGAACTGGCGCGCCCACGGCTGCACGCCAGAGCAGTGCGTCGCACTGGAACGCCCGGACGCCCGGGCCTCGGCCGTGGCACGGCGCTGGCTGGAAGACGACAACCAGCACCTGCTGGCCTTCACCGATCCGGCATTCCCCCCGGCCCTGCTGGATGTCCCCAACCCACCCCTTGCGCTGTTCATCGCCGGTGACCCCAGCCTGGCCTGGCGCCCGTCGGTGGCGCTGGTCGGCAGCCGCTCGCCAACGCCGGGCGGACGCGCGCTGGCAGCCCGCTTTGCCGGCTGTTTCGTCGAAGCCGGACTGACGGTGACCAGCGGCCTGGCGGCGGGCATCGACGCCGCCGCCCACCAGGCGACACTCGACGCCGGTGGTTGCACCGTGGCGGTCATCGGCACCGGCCCGGACCGGGCCTACCCGGACAGCCACGCCCGCCTGCAGGCCCGGATCGCTACCGAAGGCGCGGTGCTCAGCGAGTACCTGCCAGGCACGCCGGCACGCCCCGGCCACTTTCCCGCCCGCAACCGGCTGGTGGCCGGGCTGGCACTGGCGACGGTGGTGGTCGAGGCCGCCCAGCGCTCCGGCGCCCTGATCACCGCACGCCTGGCCGCCGAAGCCGGCCGCGAGGTCTGCGCCCTGCCCGGCTCGGTGCTCAATCCACGCGCGGCGGGCTGCCATCGGCTGATCCGTGAGGGTGCTGCATTGGTCGAGCGCCCGGAGGAGGTCCTGGAACTGCTGGCCCCCGCCCTCCGCCAGCAGCTGCCGGGCTTGCAATCACGGTTGGCCACCCCCACTGAACAGGCACCGCCGGTACTCCTGCCGGCGCGCTGGGCCGACGACCCTGACTACCAGTGCTTGTGGCGGGCCCTGGACCACAACCCAAGCAGTATGGATTCACTGATCACGCGCTGTGGATTGACGGCGCCCCAGGTGTCCTCCATGCTGCTGGCCATGGAACTGGCGGGAATCGTGGTGTGCGTACACGGCCGCTACTGTCGAACTCCCTAGTTTCTTCACCTCCACAGCGTCGCGCGACGCAGGCCGAGGGGCAATGAAAGAGAGCATCCTGGACGTACTGCTGTACCTGTTTGAACACTATTTCAGCGAAGATGCGGACCTGATCCGTGACCGCGATTCGCTCCAGAACGGCCTGATCCAGGCCGGTTTCAGCCCAACCGAGATCAACAAGGCATTCGACTGGCTCGATGCCCTGGCCGCGCAGCGGCCGAGCGTGGCCCAGGCACGGGTCGATGGCCCCGTGCGCGTCTACCACGGTCCCGAGCTGGACAAGCTGGACGTGGAATGCCGCGGCTTCCTGCTGTACCTGGAACAGCACGGCATCCTCGACGCCGACCAGCGCGAGCTGGTGCTGGACCGGGCGATGGCCCTGGACCAGGACGAACTGGACCTGGACGACCTGAAGTGGGTCGTACTGATGGTGCTGTTCAACCAGCCTGGCTCCGAGGCGGCGTATGCCTGGATGGAGACGCAGATGTTCATGGACGAGCCAGAACCCCTGCACTGACCGTACACTTGGGGGCATAGCGCATTCAGGAGCGTCCCCGTGAGCGAGTGGTTCCATGCAGAAGGCAACCGGCAGCAGGGTCCGCTGCCAGCGGAACAGTTGGTCGAGTTGTTCCGCAACAACCAGATCTCCCTGGACACCCTGGTCTGGCGCGACGGCCTGCCGCAATGGCAGCCGTTGCGCACCGTGGTCGACGAACTCGGCCTGATCGTGCCGGCGCTGGACGCTGCCACGCCACCCGTGGAACCCGAGCCCGAACCGGAACCGGTGGCACCGCCTCCGCCGCAGCCGCCGGTACTGCCGCCGTCCACCCCCTACACCACCAGTGCATCGGCCACCGCCCTGCCAGCGCCGAAGAAGAAGCTGTCCGGTTGCGCACTGACCGCCATCATCGGCGGCGGCCTGCTGCTGGTGCTGGTACCGATCGTGGCCATCCTGGCCGCCATCGCGCTGCCTGCCTACAACGACTACACCGTGCGCGCCAAGGTCGCCGGCGCAGTGACCGCACTGCAGCCGTTGAAGGACCAGGTGCAGCATTTCGCCGATGACGAAGGCCGTTGCCCCGGTGCCAACGACGCCGGCTTCCCGGCCCCGGGTGACTTCGCCCATGCAGGGCTGTCGGCGGTGAACATCGGTCGCTTCAACAATGGCCACTGTGGCATCGAAGCCACCCTGGCGCTGCCCGGCAAGAGCCTCGATGGCGACCTGCTGTGGCTGGAATACGATCGCGACAGCGGCCGCTGGGAATGCAGTGGCGAAAGCAACGACAAGTACCTGCCGCCGTCGTGCCGCGGCTGAGCCACGCGCACGCCAGCACCTCCAAGGATGATTCAACAGGGAACATGCAATGACTGAGTGGTACTACGCCGAAGGACAGCAACGCCAGGGCCCGCTGCCGGTCCAGGAGATCCGCCAGCGCTTCCAGCGTGGCCAGCTCAACCTGGACACCCTGGTCTGGCGCGAGGGCATGGCCCAGTGGGCTGCACTGCGCCAGGTGGTCGACGAGCTCGGCCTGCAGACGCTGGCCGATGCCAGCACTGCCACCAGCAGCGGCGGCTTCGACCTGCGTGGCGACTATGCCGCCATCGACAACGGCAGCGCCCCGCTGCCCGGCACCGGCGCACTCAGCAGCTCGCCATACAGCGCTCCAGCCGCCGCCGGCAGCGGTGGCCACGCACAGCCGGTGGTTGGCGGTGAAGTGGTCTACGCAGGCTTCTGGAAGCGTGTGGCGGCCTACATGATCGACTACTTCGTGCTGGTCATCCCCGGCAGCATCATCGGTGCCATCCTCGGTGCGATCCTCGGCGCCAGCATGGGCGCGGTGGGCAGTGGCGAATCGGCCATCGAGATCGTGGCGCAGCTGGCCAGTGCCCTGATCAACCTCTGCATCGGCATGGCCTACTACACCTGGTTCCACGCCTCGCAGGGCGGCGCCACGCTGGGCAAGATGGCGGTCGGCATCAAGGTCGTGCGTGGCAACGGCGAGCGCCTGACCAAGGCGCGCGCATTTGGCCGCTACTGGGCCATGCTGCTGAGCAGCTTCACCCTCGGCATCGGTTTCCTGATGGCGGCCTTCACCGAGCGCAAGCAGGGCCTGCACGACATGATCTGCGACACCCTGGTGGTCGACCGCTGGGCCTACACCGACCAGCCGCAGCTGCAGCGCCGCGAGCTGGGCACGGTGACCGTGCTGGTGCTCGTGCTGACCGGCCTGCTGTCGCTGGCGGGCGTGGTCCTGCTGGTGTTCGCGGTCGGCTTCATCGCCAAGATGGCCTCATGAACGGCCATCCTCACGCCTGGCTGCTTGACATGGGCTGGCCGGGCGTGATTCCTCTAATAAGGTGAAACCTGAACGCCCGGCACATTACCGGGCGTTCAGTTTATGGATTTGCCCGTGGCCGCTTCACTAATGCGGCCGTTTGCTCCACCCTAGCGGCCCCTCTCCCCCGGTCCGCCCACAGACCTTTCCTGACATGCCCAAGCACCTGCTCATCGTCGAATCGCCGGCCAAGGCCAAGACGATCAACAAATACCTCGGCAAGGACTACACGGTCCTGGCCTCGTATGGGCACGTGCGCGACCTGATCCCGAAGGAAGGCGCGGTCGACCCGGACAACGGGTTCGCCATGCACTACGACGTGATCGACAAGAACGAGAAGCACGTCGATGCGATCGCCAAGGCCGCCAAGGGCGCCGACGACATCCTGCTGGCCACCGACCCGGATCGCGAGGGTGAGGCGATCAGCTGGCACATCGCCGAAATCCTGAAGGAACGCGGGCTGGTCAAGGACAAGCCGATGCAGCGCGTGGTGTTCACCGAGATCACGCCGCGCGCCATCAAGGAGGCCATCAGCCAGCCGCGCGCGATTGCCAGCGATCTGGTCGATGCCCAGCAGGCGCGCCGCGCGCTGGACTACCTGGTCGGCTTCAACCTGTCGCCGGTGCTGTGGCGCAAGGTCCAGCGTGGCCTGTCCGCCGGCCGCGTGCAGAGCCCGGCGCTGCGCATGATCGTCGAGCGCGAGGAAGAGATCGAAGCCTTCATCGCCCGCGAATACTGGTCGATCGCCGCCGAGTGCGCACACCCGTCGCAGCACTTCAACGCCAAGCTGATCAAGCTGGACGGGCAGAAGTTCGAGCAGTTCACCATCACCGATGGCGACACCGCTGAAGCAGCGCGCATGCGCATCCAGCAGGCCGCGCAGGGCTCGCTGCATGTCACCGATGTGGCCAGCAAGGAGCGCAAGCGCCGCCCGGCGCCGCCGTTCACCACCTCCACCCTGCAGCAGGAAGCCTCACGCAAGCTCGGCTTCACCACCCGCAAGACCATGCAGGTGGCGCAGAAGTTGTATGAAGGCGTGGCCATCGGCGACGAAGGCACCGTCGGCCTGATCTCGTACATGCGTACCGACTCGGTGAACCTGTCGCAGGACGCGCTGGCCGAGATCCGCGATGTGATCGCCCGCGACTACGGCATCGCCTCGCTGCCGGACCAGCCGAACACCTACCAGACCAAGTCCAAGAACGCCCAGGAAGCGCACGAAGCGGTGCGCCCGACCTCGGCGCTGCGCACGCCGGCCCAGGTCGCACGCTTCCTCACCGACGACGAGCGCCGCCTGTACGAACTGATCTGGAAGCGCGCCGTCGCCTGCCAGATGATCCCGGCCACGCTCAATACCGTCAGCGTCGACCTCTCGGCCGGCAGCGAGCACGTGTTCCGTGCCAGCGGTACCACCGTGGTGGTGCCCGGCTTCCTGGCCGTGTACGAAGAAGGCAAGGACAACAAGAGCGCCGAGGACGAGGACGAAGGCCGCAAGCTGCCGGCGATGAAGCCCGGCGACCGCGTGCCGCTGGAACGCATCCAGGCCGAACAGCATTTCACCCAGCCGCCGCCGCGCTACACCGAAGCGGCGCTGGTGAAGGCGCTGGAAGAGTACGGCATCGGCCGTCCCTCGACCTACGCTTCGATCATCCAGACCCTGCTGTTCCGCAAGTACGTGGAAATGGAAGGCCGCAGCTTCCGCCCGTCCGACGTCGGCCGCGCAGTGTCCAAGTTCCTGTCCAGCCACTTCACCCGGTACGTGGACTACGACTTCACCGCCAAGCTCGAAGACGAGCTCGACGCCGTCTCGCGTGGCGAAGAAGAGTGGATCCCGCTGATGGCCCGCTTCTGGGAGCCGTTCAAGGAGCTGGTGGAAGACAAGAAGGAATCGGTCGACCGTGCCGAGGCCAGTGGCGCGCGCGAGCTCGGCACCGACCCGAAGACCGGCAAGCCGGTCAGCGTGCGCCTGGGCCGCTTCGGGCCATACGCCGCCATCGGCAGCACCGCCGAAGATGCCGAAGAAAAGCCCAAGTTCGCCTCGCTGCGCCCCGGCCAGTCGATGCACACCATCTCCCTGGAAGACGCGCTGGAGCTGTTCCTGATGCCGCGCGCGCTGGGTGAGGACAAGGGCGAGCCGGTCAGCGTCGGCATCGGCCGCTTCGGCCCGTTTGCCAAGCGCGGCAGCACCTATGCCTCGCTGAAGAAGGAAGACGACCCGTACACCATCGACCTGGCCCGCGCCGTGTTCCTGATCGAAGAGAAGGAAGAGATCGCGCGCAACCGGATCATCAAGGAGTTCGAGGGCAGCGACATCCAGGTGCTGAACGGCCGTTTCGGCCCGTACATCAGCGACGGCAAGATGAACGGCAAGATCCCCAAGGATCGCGAGCCGGCATCGCTGACCCTGGCCGAAGTGCAGCAGCTGATGGAAGAAACCGGCAAGCCGGTGCGCAAGGGCTTTGGCGCCAAGAAGGCCGCCGCGAAGAAGGCCCCGGCCAAGAAAGCAGCGGTGAAGAAGGAAGCGGCGCCAAAGAAGGCCGCTGCAAAGAAAGCGCCTGCCAAGAAGGCCCCGGCCAAGAAAGCGGTAAAGAAGGCCGCCGCCAAGAAGGCCCCGGCGAAGAAGGCCGCTGCAAAGAAGTAGATCCACGCCATGCGTGGATGAGGGGCAAGGTGTGCGGACCAGCGGTCCGCACCTACCGTCCGCGCCGACCACCCCTTCTGCACGCAGCCGGGGGATAATGAAGGCCCACGCCGGGCCGGTCGCCGCCATGAAAGAACTCACCCTGGACTCTGCTGTCGCCACGCTCCGCGCGGGCGGCGTGATCGCCTACCCGACCGAAGCGGTCTGGGGCCTGGGCTGTGATCCCTCGCACGAAGCTGCGGTGCACATGGTGCTGCGGCTGAAGCAGCGCCCGATCGAAAAAGGCATGATCCTGGTCGCGGCCGAGCTGGCGCAGCTGGAAGGCTGGGTGCGCCTGCAGGCGCTGCCCGACGCCCGCCAGCGCGCAGTACTGGCCAGCTGGCCCGGCGCCAACACCTGGATCCTGCCCGCCGGCCCGCGCGCGCAGCCCTGGGTCACCGGCGAACACAGCGGGATTGCGGTGCGCATCAGCGCACACCCGCTGGTGGCCGAACTCTGCCGCGCCTGGGGTGGCCCGCTGGTCTCCACCAGCGCCAATCTGGCCGGCGAACCACCGGCGCGCAGCCGCGAAGAGCTGGATCCGCGCCTGCTGCGCCTGCTCGACGGCATCCTTGACGGACAGACCGGTGGCCTGGCCCAACCCACCCCCATACGCGACGCGCTCAGCGGCAACGTGCTGCGCTCCTGAGCTGCCGATTGCACTGCCGCGGACAATCACGCACGCTGCCGCCATGAGCCTGCTGCGCGCCACCTTCAGCCTGTGCCTGCTGCTGCCGTGGACGGCGTCCGCCGCCGGGGCCGAGGACGTGCGGGTGTACCGCTGCGTTGCCAGCAACGGCGCCGTTGCCCTGCAGGACACGCCCTGCAACAGCGGCCGCCAGCAGGTACGCGACCTGCAGCGCCCGCGCGATCCCGCTCCACGGGTGGTACGCAGTGATGCCACGCCTCCGCCGCCCAGCGAACCCCCGGTCATCCGCGAGCGCGAAGTCCGCCACGTCTACATCCAGCCGCCGCAACCGATGTACGAATGCGTGAGCGAGGATGGACGCCGCTATACCAGCGACAACAACGAAGGCAATCCGCGCTGGGTGCCGCTGTGGACCAGTGTCTGGCTGCCACACGGCCATCGGGGCCCGGCCTACCCGGGTCCGCGCCCGGCCATCGGCACGCCGATCGGCGAAGGCGCGGGTTATCGCCCTCCCTCGATCGGCATGGGCGTGCAGGTCCCGGCCGGCAGCGTGCTGGTTCGCGACAGCTGCCATGCGTTGCCGCCGCAGGAAGTCTGCGCGCGACTGAGTGACCGCCGCTGGGAGCTGGATCGCCGTTACAACAGCGCACTGCAGAGTGAACGCACCGCCATCAGCAACGAACAGCGCGGCATCGATGCGCGCCTGTCGCGCGATTGCGAACGCTGAGCGCAGCAGGCCGTCGCAGCCTGTACGCTGTGCGCATGAACCGAGTGATCTGGCTGCTTCTGGTGCTGCTGCCTGGAAGCGCGTTGGCCGAAGAGGGCGTGATCTACCGCTGTACCTCCAGCAGCAGTGACGTCCCTACCCTGCAGCGCACGCCGTGCCCCACCGGCAGCAAGCAGCAGGTGCTGCGCATACCCGACCCGGCCAACTCGCAGCCGGCCGCCGCTGCACCTGTGGCGGCCGAACCTGCACCCGCCCCTGTCGAAACACCCGCGCCGGTGCCGGCCGGAGCGGCCGTTGCCCCTGCGGCCCCAGCGAAACCACGACGCGCGGATGAAGGACGCACGATCATGGAAGCAGGCATGGTCGAACACGAAGGAGACGACCAGATCCTCGACAGCGCGACGCTGCGCCGCGATGCCGAGGCCCGCGCCGCCGCAGGTGATGGTCCACCGAAGCCGCCACTTCCTCCGATCTTCCAGTGCACCGACAGCCAGGGCGGCGGCTACCTGTACGAGTACGAGGCCGCGCCCGGCCGCTGCGAGCTGATGACGGTACAGGGCCTTGGCGGAGTGACGCCGGTGAACGCCGCCAGCTGTGAAGTGGTGCGCGACCACTGCGAAGCGCTTCCCGAAGCGCAGCGCTGCGGTGGTTGGCAGCAGCGCTTCCGC
The DNA here is from genome assembly GCF_034508895.1 of Stenotrophomonas geniculata. Lineage (NCBI taxonomy): Bacteria > Pseudomonadati > Pseudomonadota > Gammaproteobacteria > Lysobacterales > Lysobacteraceae > Stenotrophomonas > Stenotrophomonas geniculata. The sequence goes on along the minus strand of NZ_CP140571.1, from coordinate 2,405,979 downwards.
GATGCCCGCGGCCGTGAGCGCTTCGCCGCGCCGGAGAACCGCGATACCGCGCGCGGTGAACGCAAGCGGCTGCAGGACGTGCTGGAAGCCAGCAACTGCCCGGTACCGGGGTGACAGCGGCGGCATGGCCGCACCTGCCCATGGGGTGGATCTGTTGTAGAGCCGAGCCATGCTCGGCTGCCGTTGGCGGAGTGCAGCCGAGCAAGGGCTCGGCTCTACAGCAGAGCGATCAGAACCCGTAGCGCAGGAATCCACCATCCACCGCGATGCACTCGCCGGTGACATAGCTGGCCGCCGGCAGGCACAGGAAGCCCACGGCTGCAGCCACTTCCTCCGGCTCGCCGATGCGGCGCATGGGCGTGCGGTTGATCACTTCCTCGTAGTAGTCCGGGTCCGCCAACGGCCCGGACGTGCGCCGCGTGCGGATGTACCACGGCGCCACCGCGTTGACCCGGATGCCATCCTCGGCCCACTCGACGGCCAGGTTGCGGGTCATCTGGTGCATCGCCGCCTTGGTCATGCCGTAGACCACGCCGCTGCGCACATGGGTCAGGCCGGACACGCTGCCGACGTTGACGATGGACGACGACGCGTGGCGGGCCAGCAACGGATGCGCGTAGCGCGACAGCTCGAATGCCGAGAACAGGTTGGTCTCGAAGATCTTCCGCCATTCATCCTCGGAATACTCGGTGGCCGCCTTGGTGACGTTGCCGCCGGCGTTGTTGACCAGGATGTGCAGGCCATCGCTGTGGTCCTCCACCCAGTCCAGGATCTGGCGGCGGTCCTCGTCGTCGGAGACATCGGCAGCCAGTGCATGCACTTGCATCTGCGGATACACGTCCAGCAGTTCGTCACGCGCCGTCTCCAGCATGTCGATATCACGGCCGACGATCATCAGATCGGCGCCGAAGCCGGCCAGTTCATGCGCGATGGCAAGGCCGATGCCGGCGCTGGCGCCGGTGATCAGGGCGGTCTGGCCGTCCAGGCGCCACCGTTGCTGGGTCATGTGCTCTCCGGGGCCGCGCCCGCTGTGTTTCGATGCGGCAAGGATACGCGCTCACGGCCGCCCCCTGCCGAGGATGCGACACTGCCCGCACGCCCATCACGGAGTGCCGCCATGCGCATCCTGATCCTGTCCACGTCCCTGCTGGTCACCGTGCTGCTGTCCGCTTGCCAGCGCCCGCCCACGCCGAATCCGGAGAAGCCGCCGGAACCGCAGGCCATGGCCCGTGCGATCCAGCAGCCACTGGACCGCGCCAAGCGCGTGCAGAAAACCGTCGATGACGCCGCTGCGAGCGAGCGCAAGGCCGAGGCTGACGCCACGCAGTAACCCCGCAAACGAAAACGCCCGGCCAAGGCCGGGCGTTTCCAGTAGATCCACGCCATGCGTGGATGGCTTCTGGTCAGAACCCGCAGAAGCAGTACGCCAGCGCCTTCACCGGCGTGCCGTTGCCCTTCTCGCGGGCCGCGTTCTCGACAAAGCGCAGCTGCGTATCCACTTCCGGCATCGTGCGCGCCAGCACCATCCGTGCCATGCCCGAGTCGGACAGCATCCAGGCACCGGCACGGCTGCCGGCGAAACCGCTGACGAACTGCGCGAACGGCGTTGCCGCCTTCTCGATGTAGCGCACGCGATAGGCATCGGCCTTGCCCAGCTTGGCGCGGCTGGCGGCATCGGCCACGGCATCCTTCAAGCCACCGAAGGCATCGACCAGGCCTCGTTCCTTTGCCTGCGCACCGCTCCACACGCGGCCACGGGCCACTTCGTCGACGGCCTCGACCGGCTTCTTGCGGGCGTCGGCGACGCGACCGGTGAAGTCGGCGTAACCCTTGTTGATTACCGACTGGATGACCTGGCCCACAGCCGGATCCATCGGGCGGGTGACATCGAACGCCCCGGCGAAACGGGTGGTGCCGACACCATCGGTGTGCACGCCGATCTTGTCCAGCGCGCGGCTGAAGTTCGGCACCATGCCGAAGATGCCGATCGAACCGGTGATGGTCGACGGATCGGCATAGATGCGATCGGCGTTCATGCTGATCCAGTAGCCACCGGAGGCGGCCAGGTCGCCCATCGACACCACCACCGGCTTGCCGGCGGCCTGCAGGGCCACCACTTCACGGCGGATCTGCTCGGAGGCGAACACTTCACCACCCGGCGAATTGACACGCAGCACCACGGACTTCACGTTCTCATCGTCACGCGCGGCACGCAGCAGCGCCGAGGTCGATTCGCCACCGATGCGGCCGGCCGGGAGATCGCCGCCGCTGATTTCGCCGGCGGCCACCACCACCGCCACCTGCGGACGGTTGTCGACCGGGTTGCGGCGCGCATCGAGCTGGCCCAGGTAGGTGCCGAAGTCGACGTTGCGGAAACCACCGTCGGCATCGTCGTCGGCCACGCCGCGCTCGATCATCAGATCCTCGAATTCCTCGCGGGTCTTCAGTGAAGTCACCAGCTTCTGCTGCAGGGCGAACTTGGCCAGGTCACCACCGGCAGCGGCGATGCCTTCCGGCAGCGTGTCGATGCCGGCGGCCAGCTGTGCCGGGTCCAGGCGACGGGCCTTGGCGATGTCGCCCAGGTAGCGCTGCCACACGTCGTTCATCCAGAACAGGTCGGCTTCCTTGGAGGCCGGCGACGCAGCATCGAGCACGTACGGCTCGGCCGCGGACTTGTACTCGCCCACCTTGAACAGGTGCACGTCCACGCCGAGCTTGTCCTGCAGGCCGGAGCGGAAATACTGCCGGTAGCGGCCCAGGCCCTCGAGCACCACCGACCCCATCGGATCCAGGTAGACCTCGTCGGCCTGCGCGGCCAGCAGGTACTGCGACTGGCCCATGCTCTCGCTGTAAGCCACCAGCTGCTTGCCGGAGGCGCGCAGGTCCTGCAGTGCGGCGGCGACTTCACGCAGCGAGGCGAAGCCCGACGGCTGCAGCTTGTCCAGCTCCAGCACCACGCGTTCGATCTTCTTGTCTTCCTTGGCCGACTCGATCACCCGCAGCAGGTCGCGCAGCTGGATCTCTTCGGCACCGTTGTCGCCCACCGCCTTGGCCAGCGCACGGCTGACCGGATCAGCGCTGAACTGCTCGACCAGGCGGCCTTCCGGCGCGATCACCAGGGTGGTGCGGTCCTGCAGCGATTTGCTGGCACCGGCGCCCATGCCGGCAGCGATGACGAACATCACCAGCAGCAGGAACAGCAGGCCGAAGAACACCAGGTTGAGGATCAACCGGCGGGTGAAGTTCATGACGTCCCACAGCCCGATGAAGAAACTGGCGACGGGGTTGCGACGCGCCGGGGGCAACGGGGGCACGGGTTGATTCATGGAACGCTCCGGATGGCTTCTTGCCGTGGTGCCAGCATAGCCGGTGCCGCGTGATGCGGCATCGGACACAAGTCAGGGGATCGCCCGCCACGGGTCATCGCGGCGGGCGGGGCAAATCAGGACAGTACGGACTGGCCGATGCGCAGGCTGCTGCGCCGCAGGCGCCAGCCCATCAGGATGGCGGCGGCGGTCAGGCCGACGATCAGGCCGATCCACATGCCCTGCGGGCCCATGCCCAGCCCCAGGCCGAGCCCGGCGCCGAGCGGCATGCCCAGGCCCCAGTACGCGAACATGGCGATGAACATCGGCACGCGGGTGTCCTTCAGGCCGCGCAGTGCGCCGGCGGACAGTACCTGGATGCCATCCGGGAACTGGAAGGTGGCCGCGTACAGCAGCAGGGTGGAGGCCAGGCCGGCCACCGCCAGGTCGTTGGTGTAGACACCGACGATGGCATCGTGGCCGAACAGCAGCACCGCCGCCGACAACGTCTGCGTGCCCATGATGATCGCGTAGCCAGCCCACGCCGCACGGCGCACGCCGAAGCCATCGCCACGGCCGACTGCATGGCCGACCCGCACGGTGGTGGCTTCGGCCACGCCCATCGGGATCATGAAGCACAGCTGCGCCACGTTGATCGCGATCTGGTGCGCGGCCGCTTCATTGGCACCGAGGCGGCCGATCAGCAGCGCGGTGACGATGAACAGGCCGCCCTCCATCAGCACGGTGATGCCGATCGGCAGGCCGGTGCGCAGCAGATCCCAGATCGCCTTCCAGCGCGGCCCTTCGAAGTGCGAGAACAGCTGCAGGTGGGCGAAGCGCTTGGTGAACCACAGGTAGGTGGCGAAGGCGATCGCCTGCAGCCACATCATCACCGCCGAGGCGATGCCCAGGCCCTCGGCACCCATTTCCGGGAAGCCCAGCTTGCCGTTGGCCAGCACGTAGCCCATCGGCGCCAGCACCAGCAGGCCGCCGAAGCCGAGCAGCATGGTCGGCAACGTCCAGTGCATGCCCTCGCTCAGATAGCGCATGCAGAAATACAGGGTCAGCGCCGGGCCGCCCCAACGCACCGCATGCAGGAACGCGGTGGCGCCCGGCACGATGTCCGGCGCGATGCCGAAGGCCGGCAGCAGCGGCGGCACCACGGTGAGGAAGGTGAACATGATCAGGCCCAGGCCCAACGCCAGCCACAGTGCCTGGCGGAACAGCGGGCCGATCTCGCGCTCGCGGCCGGCGCCATGCAGCTGCGACACCGAGGCCGTGAGCGAGATCAGGGTGCCGATCGGGATCAGCATCGGCAGCCACAACAGCGCCGTGCCGATGGTCACCGCGGCCAGGGTCGCGGTGGCGTGGTGGCCGGCAATGACGTTGTCGACGAAGGAGATCAGACCGGTGGATACATGCCCGAGCACAAGCGGCAGGGCGAGCAGACCGGTGGCGCCGACTTCCTTGCTGAAGCGCGGCGTGGAGGTTGCAGTAGACATAAGGTGCTTGACGCGAACTGCGGTTGCGCGCGAAGGGCACAGGCACCGGGTTGCGGCCGGTCATCTTACGCGTGCAGCGCGCGCATTCCCATGACATGGCGTGGATGCTGGGTTCCGGCAGGCCCCAGCATCACGCGTTGCGATCGCGTTACGAACAGGAAAGGGGACGGAGGGGATTAAGTCGTTTCCAGCCCGACTGTGCCGAACACGACTTAATCCCCTCCGTCCCCTTTGTTTACTGACCCGCCTGGCGCTTGAGCCAGGTGTCGCGCTCGGCGGCCGGCACCGCGAGGAACGCGCTGCGAACCGTGTCGCGCTCCTGCGGCGGCGTGCGCTGCGCGACCAGGGTGAGCTGGGCCAGCTGCGCCGGGCTGAGCTGGCGCAGCACGGCCAGCGCGGCCTCACGCTGTTGCGGCGGCACGAACCCGAACAGGCCGTGCAGCTTGGGGAACTCCAGGCCCAGCTGCGGGCCCAACCGCCAGCCTTCGCGGAACGCCTGGTCCTGCGCCTGGAACTGCTGGCGCAGGCGCTGCTGCTGGTCGGCTGGCAGTGCATTGAATCGCGCAGCGGCCTGACGGATCCGCTCGCGCTCGCCCTCCGGCAGGGCGCGCCAGGCCGCGTAATCGGCCCGACGCTGGCGCTGCTGCGGGGCGTCAAGCTGGGCGAACGCGGCGGGTGTCGTGCTTGTGATGGCCGGGGCCGTAGCCGCCGGTGAACTGCCAGGCACTGGCGGCGGCAGCGGCACGTTCAAGGTCTGCGGCGCGGCGGACAGCGACAACGGCAGGGCCAGCAGCAGGCTGGCGAGCAGGGTCTTATTCATCGGCGGCAGCGGTTTCCAGCGTGGCACTGGCCGGCTCGGGCCGGCTCGGCTTGGATTGTGATTCGTCCACCGGCAACGGGCCGCCAGCAGCGGTCCACGCATACAGATCAGCATCGGCCACCAGCGGATAGTCGCGGTCGGCCAGCATGGTGGCGTCGTCCGTAGCCTGCGCAGGGGTCGCGTCCGGCGTGGCGTTGACCTTGCTTGGCGGCAGTGCTTCCACCGTGACGGGGCCCGCCTCACCGACCACGCCTTCCGGCAGCGGTGCGTCGCTGCCAGACGAATGGCCCTGCCAATAGCGCCAGCCCAGCGCGGCTGCCAACAGCACAACCACGGTCACCAGCAGGATCAATGGACCGCGCCAGCGCGGCTTTGCGTTCGAACGGCGGCGCTTGCCATTGGCAGCCGTGCGATCTTCACGCTGCGGCGCACGCCAGCCGGAGGTCGGGGCTTCATTGTTGGCCGCCGGCGCGGCCGGCTGCTGCAGCTGCTGCAGGCGTTTGGCGGGCAGGTCGCGGATGCGCAACTGCACCTGTTCGGCCAGCTGGCGCCAGGCCGAGGCATCGGGTTGGCCGTGCGCGTCACGCGGGCAGGCCTCGGCCAGCAGGTGCTGGTAGCCGGCTTCATCCTGGTCAAGCACGCGCATGGCGATACCTTCATCCAGGCTGCCGCCCACCCGCAGCAACAGCGCCAGGCGCGGCAACGGTCCCATCTCGCCCAGCGCGGCCAGCGGCGGTTCCCACTGGCCGCCCACCGGCTCGCGCAGCGCCTGGCGCTGGCCCAGCAGGGTCCAGAAGCGGGTCGGCCACTGCGCCATCGGCAGGTCACTGGCGACCGCGGCAAAGGCACGCATCACCGCCACCAGGGTCTGCTCGGCACGCGCGGCATCGCCGCACTGCAGCTCAGCCACCACCAAGGCGCGGCGCTCGACGCCACGCAGGAACGCCGACAGCGCGCCGGCCGCGGTCGAGGAAACAGGGGCGGGCACAGCCGTCATCGGTCACTCCAAAGGTCTGGGGGAATGATAGCGGCAGGCAATCGACGCCCGTAGGACTTGCGCCCACGGATACTTCGTGCTGCAGGTTGTGCACAGCACCACGCTCCCGGCGCGGGAAACTGCGGCATGCAGCTGAATTCACTCTGTTTCAGCAATGTTTCACACTTAAGCCCTTGATTTTGAATTCTTTTTAAGTATGGCGATTTTTTGACCAACCCAAGCGTGAGCTCGTCGCCATCGGCCTCCTGCGTTCCCGTCGACCGGTAACGCACAACGTTATCCACAGAACATGTGGATAAGCCTGAATCTCCAATGGACACCGATATTTAGGTGACATTTATGATTCAACGGGCGCCGCTCCGCCGTCTCCCACCCCGCCATTCGCGCGCGCATGGCCCGGTACACTGGCCCGATGCTTTCACCGATTCCGACCCTGCAGGTCGCCCTGCCCGTCCCCCTGCCCCGCCTGTTCGACTACCTGTCGCCGGAGGGCGATGGCCCCACGGTTGCGGTCGGCTGCCGCCTGAAGGTGCCGTTCGGCAACCGCGAGCTGGTCGGGGTGGTGGTGGGGCACGGCCAGACCGACGACGGCCAGGGACTGCGCCAGGCGTTGGCCTGGTGCGACCCGCAGCCGCTGCTGCAGGGGGAGCTGTGGCAGAGCCTGCAATGGCTGGCGCGTTACACCCACGCACCGCTGGGCGAAGTCCTCAGCACCGCCCTGCCCGGCCCACTGCGCCATGGCGACACCCTGCCTGACACCCATCACTGGGGCTGGCAGCTGACCCCCGAAGGCCATGCCCAGCGCGGGAAGCTGCGCGCCGGCAGCCGCCCGCGACAGTTGGCAGAACTGCTGGCCGAAGCCGTCGTGGACGAGGACGTGCTGGGCGAACGCATGGAGGACTGGCGGACCGCCGCGCGCAGCCTGGCCAAGCGTGCGCTGGCCGAGCGCGTGGCGATGACGGTGGCACCGCAGCATGCGCAGCCACTGCCCGGCCCCACGCTCAACCCGGACCAGGCCGAGGCCGTGGCCGCGATCAACGCTGCCGAAGGCTTCCAACCCTTCCTGCTGGATGGCGTGACCGGCAGCGGCAAGACCGAGGTCTACCTGCAGGCCATCATCCACTGCCTGGCACAGGGCAGGCAGGCGCTGGTGCTGGTGCCGGAAATTGGCCTGACCCCGCAGACCCTGGCACGCTTCCGCGGCCGCCTCGGCATCGCCGTGCATGCACTGCATTCGGGGTTGAACGACAACGAGCGCGCGCGCGTCTGGGCTGCGGCTTCGCGTGGCGAGGCACGGGTCATCGTCGGCACCCGCTCGGCGGTGTTCACGCCATTGCCGCAGGCCGGGCTGCTGATCATCGACGAGGAACACGACGGCAGCTACAAGCAGCAGGACGGCATCCGCTATCACGCGCGCGATTTCGCTCTGGTGCGCGCCAAGGCGCTGGGCATTCCGGTGCTGCTCGGCAGTGCCACCCCTTCGCTGGAAACGCTGCACAACGCCTATGCCGGGCGCTACACCCACCTGCGCCTGAAGCAGCGTGCCGGTGATGCGCGGCCACCGCGCGTGCGCATCCTCGATGTGCGCAAGCGGCCGCTCCACGATGGCCTCTCGGCTGATGTGCTGGCCGGCATCGGCGAGCACCTGCAGCGCGGCCAGCAGGTGCTGGTGTTCAAGAACCGCCGTGGCTACGCGCCGGTACTGCTGTGCCACGACTGCGGCTGGACCGCGCCGTGCAACCGCTGCGATGCACCGATGACCGTGCATGGCGGCGGCCGTCGCCTGCAGTGCCATCACTGCGGCGCGCGGCAACCGGCGCCGCTGGCATGCCCGGCCTGCGGCAGCCTGGCGCTGCAGCCGCAGGGCATCGGTACCGAACGCCTGGAAGAGCATCTCACCGCGGCCTTCGCCGATTTCCCGGTGGTGCGCATCGACCGCGGTACCACGTCGCGACGTGACGCGCTGGAACAGCAGCTGGCGAAGCTGGGCGACCAGCCCGGCATCCTGGTCGGCACGCAGATCCTGGCCAAGGGCCACGACCTGCCGAAGCTGACCCTGGTAGTGGTGGTCGGCATCGACGAGGGCCTGTTCTCGGCCGATTTCCGCGCCAGCGAGAAGCTGGCGCAGCAGCTGATCCAGGTGGCGGGCCGTGCGGGCCGTGCACGTGATCCCGGCGAGGTCTGGCTGCAGACCCATCACCCCGGGCACCCGTTGCTGGAAACCCTGGTGAGTGGTGGCTACCACCCGTTCGCGCAGGCCGAGTTGAACCAGCGACAGGCCGCCGGATTCCCGCCGTTCGCGCATCTGGCGCTGATGCGTGCCGAGGCGCAGCAGGTGGAGCATGCCAATGCATTCCTGCTGGCAGCGCGGCAGCTGCTAGGCGAGCAGGACGTGGTGGAGGCGTATGGGCCGATGCCGGCGCCGATGCCGCGCCGGGCCGGTTACCAGCGCACGCAACTGCTGCTGTCTGCCGTGCAGCGACCGCCATTGCACGGCGTGCTCGGGCAACTGGTTCCGCAGCTGTATGCGCTGCCGGAAGCACGCAAAGTGCGCTGGTCGCTGGATGTGGATCCGACGGACCTGTATTGATCCGGTAGGTGCTGCCGGGCACGGCTCGGCACTACGGTAGAGCCGAGCCATGCTCGGCTGCTTCTCTTTCCAGGAAAAGACCCGTCCCCGCTTACGTCAGCGGCGACATCACGCCGCGCTGGTAGGCCGGCCGCTCGCGCAGGCGCGCATACCAGTCGGCCAGGTGCGGCAGTTCCGGGCGCTGGATCGGCAGTTCGAACCAGGCATAGATCAGCGAGCCCAGCGGGATGTCACCCATCGCGAATTTCTCACCCGACAGCCACGGCTGTTTGGCCAGCGTGGCATCGGCCATCGCCAGGTAGTCACCGGCACGCACGATGGCGGCATTGATGCGCGATTCGTCACGGTCGGCCGGGGCGGTGCGCATGATGCCCCAGATCAGGTCGGTGTACAGCGGCGCCATCCGCGAGGTGCTCCAGTCCATCCACTTCTCGGCCTGGGCACGCTCCATCGGGTCTTCGGCGTACAGGGTGCCCAGCGCGTAGCGGGCGCTCAGGTAGCGCACGATGGCGTTCGATTCCCACAGCGGCAGGCCGTGGTCTTCGATCACCGGCACCAGGCTGTTGGGATTCATCGCCTGGTACTCCGGCGTCTGCGTGCCGCCGTGGCTGCCACCGACTTCGATGGATTCATACGGCAGGCCGATCTCCTCGGCGCACCACAGCACCTTGCGGACGTTACTGGAATTGCGGCGGCCCCAGATCTTCAACATGCGGATTTTCCTTGCTGGCAATGCGAGCGGCAACGATACGCCTGATCGGGTGGGGTGTGTGCGTGCCGGATGCGGGATCTTGCATCCGGCGTTGCCGGCCAGCGGCCGGCACTACCGGTTCTTCTTCGGCAGCGCGCGCACGTAGGATGACTTGCCGTCCTTCTTCAGCTCGAACAGCCCGATCGCTGCCAGCAGGTCACTGAGCTTGCCGTAACCGTAGTTGCGCGGATCGAACGAAGCCTGGTTGCCGATCTGGCTGCCAACCGGCCCCAGGTGCGACCAGCCATCCTCGCCCTCGGCCGAGGACACCGCGCGGCGCAGCATCTTCACCAGCCGCGTGTCGCTGCGCATTTCCGCACCGCTCTTGCGCGGCCGCGCATCGTCGTTGGCTACCGGCTCGTTCGAGGCCTGTTCGCTGGAGGCCTGTTCGGTATCCGGCACGCTGGCGTGGGTCTGGCCCAGCGCTTCCAGGTAGGTGAACTTCGAGCACGCGTTGACGAATGGCTCGGGCGTCTTCTTCTCGCCGAAGCCATACACCTTCACGCCGTCGGTCAGCAGGCGCATCACCATCGGAGTGAAGTCGGCATCACTGGAGACGATGGCGAAACCATCGAGGTTGCGCGCGTACAGCAGATCCATGGCGTCGATCACCATCGCCATGTCCGAGGCATTCTTGCCCTTGCTGTAGGCGAACTGCTGGATCGGACGGATCGCGTACTCGTGCAGCACCGCCTCCCAGCCCTTCAACCGCGGACTCTTCCAGTTGCCATAGGCGCGGCGCACGTTGGCCACACCGTAGCGGGCGACTTCGGCCAGGACCTCGTCGATCTTCGAGGCCGGCGCGTTGTCGGCGTCGATCAACAGGGCGATGCGCTTTTCCGGTTCGCTCATGGGCTCCTCACGGGCCGTTGCCTGAACCCGAGTATCGCCGATTCACGCGGGCGCTGACGTGACAGGGGGCCATCATGCGAAGATGCCAAGCGCTTCCCCCAATGCCCCCACTGGAGTGAGTCGATGAGTCGCGAGCGCGTTCCCCACCTGGTTGTTGTCGGCGGCGGTTTTGCCGGTCTCTGGGCCACCCGCGCCCTGGCCCGCGAGCGCATACGCATCACCCTGGTCGACCGCCGCAACCATCACCTCTTCCAGCCGCTGCTGTACCAGGTGGCCACCGCCGGCCTGTCCGCCCCGGATATCGCCGCACCGCTGCGCCACATCCTCGGCCACCAGCGCAATGTGGAAGTCCGTCTGGGCGAAGTGGTGGCCATCGACAAGCAGGCCCGGCAGATACGCATGGCCGACGGCAGCACGCTGGACTACGACAGCCTGCTGCTGGCCACCGGCGCCACCCACGCCTACTTCGGCAACGATCAGTGGGCCGATGACGCGCCCGGCCTGAAGACACTGGACGATGCCATCGCGCTGCGCCGCAAGCTGCTGCTGGCCTTCGAACGCGCCGAGGCCGAACCGGACCCGGCAAAGAAGGCGGCGTGGCTGAGTTTCGCCATCGTCGGCGGCGGCCCTACCGGCGTCGAGCTGGCCGGCACCCTGGCTGAAATCGCGCGGCATACGCTGCGCAATGAATTCCGCCACATCGACCCGGCCAGTGCCAAGGTGCGGCTGGTCGAAGCCGGTCCGCGCGTACTGTCCTCGTTCCCGGAAGTGCTTTCGCTGAAGGCGCGCCGGCAGCTGGAAAAGCTGGGCGTGGAAGTGCTGACCGGCACTCCGGTGAGCGACATCGACAGCCAAGGCTTCAGGCTCGGCGATCAGTTCGTGCCGGCACGCACGGTGGTGTGGGCCGCCGGTGTGGCCGCTTCACCGCTGGCGCGCACGCTGGAGGTGCCGCTGGACCGCGCCGGGCGCGTGCAGGTGCAACCCGACCTCACCCTGTCTGGCCACCCGGAACTGTTCGTGGCTGGCGATCTGGCCGTATTGAACCAGGCCAACGGCAAGCCGGTGCCTGGCGTGGCGCCCGCGGCCAAGCAGATGGGCAAGTACGTGGCCGAGGTGATCCGCGCGCGCCTGCACGGCAAGCCCGAACCCGGCCCGTTCAAGTACGCAGACTTCGGCAACCTGGCCACGATCGGCCGCATGGCTGCGATCGTGCACCTGGGCCGGCTGCAGCTGTCCGGTGTGCTGGCGTGGTGGTTCTGGCTGGCCGCGCACGTGTTCTTCCTGATCGGCTTCCGCAACCGCATCGTGGTGCTGCTGAACTGGGCCGTGGCGTACTGGAGCTACCAGCGCAGCGCGCGCATCATCTTCGGTGATGACCAGGACGACCGGCGACCGAAGCGCTAGGGCCGCACGCATGCTCCTGTAGCGCCGAGCCATGCTCGGCTGCACTTCGCGCGGTTTGCAGAAGCCGAGCATGGGCTCGGCTCTACGGCGCCTTCGGTTTCGGGTACCACAGTGCGTTGACGATTACCCAGCGCTGGTCGAAGCGCCCCATGTGGAAGTAGTCGACAAACCACGGCGTTTAGCGAACAGCAGGGCGATCGTGGACATCCGGGTCTCCAGCGCTGAGGGCTGGGCGATCATGGCATGTGCGAGCCGCATCCACGCATGGCGTGGATCTACTGTAGAACCGGGCCCATGCTCGGCTTCACCATCAGGCAGCAGCAACAACAGCCGAGCGTGGGCTCGGCTCTACAGAAGCGCGGGATCCGGCGCCTGCAGCCAGGCCAGCTTGCGTTCGCGCGGCTGCTGCTTGAGCTGCCATTCGGCCCGTGACGCGGCGGCCCGGTCCGGGTACTCGCGCACGGCCAGCACGCGCAGCGGTGGCCGCGCCCGGGTGTAGCGCGCGCCCTTGCCGGCCTGGTGGGCAGCGAAACGCGCGCCCACGTCGGTGCTGATGCCGGCGTAATAGCTGCCATCCCGGCATTCGAGCAGGTACAGGAACCAGGGGCGGAGGGACGGGGCCATGCCCGGATTATGCCGTGCTGCACTGCAGCGGATATACTGGCGGCCGAATGCAGGAGAGAGGCGCCGCGCTGGCGCCCGCCGAAGGCGCAGGCTCCCATGATCGCTCAGGCCGGTGGGCTGGAATCCCACCAACCATGCATTCGACTCGCCGAGCTGGAGAGAGGTCACCGGGCACGCCCGGGACGATCCGCCGAAGGGGCACGCGGCCCATGCCGCTGAACTCTCAGGCAAAAGGACAGCGGGAGCGGCACCGGTCATCGTCATCCCGTCATTGCGCAGGCAGTGGCGGTAGTCGCGCATGGCCGGCCCCACCGCGCCCGGAGCCTGTCCCATGCTGCTGTCCGTCATCTACCTGATCGCCATTTCCGCCGAAGCCATGACCGGCGCACTGTCCGCCGGCCGCCGCCGCATGGACCTGTTCGGCGTGGTCATGATCGCCTGCGTCACTGCCCTCGGTGGTGGTTCACTGCGCGACATCCTGCTCGGCCACTATCCGCTGGGCTGGGTGAAGCATCCCGAGTACCTGGGCTTCACCGTATGCGCGGCGCTGATCGCCACCTGGGTCGCACGTTGGATGCACCACTTCCGCCGCACCTTCCTGGTACTCGACGGCCTGGGCCTGATCGCCTTCACCCTGATCGGCTGCTCGATCGCGCGCGAAGCCGGCCATGCGATGCCCATCGTGCTGATTGCCGGCATGCTGACCGGCGCGTTCGGCGGCGTGCTGCGCGACATCCTCTGCAACGAGGTACCACTCATCTTCCAGAAGGAGCTGTACGCGATCATCGCGCTGCTGACCGGCGCGGCCTACCTGTTGCTGCTGCACTGGGGCGTGGCCGATGCCACCGCAATCCTGTGCTGCCTCGGCGGCGGCTTCGCGCTGCGCCTGCTGGCGATCCACTACCGCTGGGAAATGCCGAAGTTCGTGTACCACGACGAAGTGCATTGAACGATAGCGTGTTCGCCGGGCATGGCCCGGCGCTACCCTTCGCACCCTGCACCACCCCGGCGATGTACCTGGCGCTGTCGCTCATGCGCAGCGCCAGGCGCATCGCCGGTGCAGATGGGCCGGACTCCAACTCCGACCGGCCCTGATCGCGGCCGCACCCCCGCAGGCGCTGGCCGCCATCCACACACGTGCCGCACTCAAGCGGCTTCGGACACCTTTACGTCGCGACGGGCGCGCACGGCCGCGGCCAGTCGCTCCAGCACCGTCACCGTGGTATCCCAGTCGATGCAGCCATCGGTAATGCTCTGACCGTAGACCAGCGGCTGGCCTTCCACCAGTTCCTGGCGGCCACCGACCAGATGGCTCTCGATCATCACGCCAACGATGCGCTGTTCGCCGTCTTCCAGCTGAACCGCGATGTCGTCGATCACCTTCGGCTGGTTCTCCGGGTTCTTCAGGCTGTTGGCATGGCTGGCGTCGATCATCAGGCGCGCCGGCAGCTTGGCCTTGGCCAGCACCTGGCAGGCCTCGGCAACACTGCCTGCGTCGTAGTTCGGCTGCTTGCCGCCGCGCAGGATCACATGGCAGTCGGGGTTGCCGGTGGTCGACACGATGGCGGTGCCGCCCTGCTTGGTGACCGACAGGAAGTGATGCGGATTGGACGCAGCACCCACCGCGTCAGCGGCGATCTTCACGTTGCCATCGGTGCCATTCTTGAAGCCGACGGGGCACGACAACCCCGAGGCCAGCTCGCGATGCACCTGGCTTTCAGTGGTGCGTGCGCCGATCGCGCCCCATGCCACCAGGTCGGCGATGTACTGCGGCGAGATCACGTCAAGGAACTCGACACCGGCCGGCAGGCCCAGCTTGTTGATGTCGCGCAGCAGGCCGCGTGCGATGCGCAGGCCCTTGTCGATCCTGAAGCTGCCGTCCAGGTCCGGATCGTTGATCAGGCCCTTCCAGCCCACCGTGGTGCGCGGCTTCTCGAAGTACACGCGCATGACGATTTCCAGTTCACCGGCCAGCGCGTCGCGCAGCGGCTTCAGGCGCTGGGCGTACTCGATGGCGGCCTTCGGGTCGTGGATCGAGCACGGGCCTACCACCACTGCCAGGCGGTCGTCGCGGCCATGCAGGATCTGGTGCAGGGCCGCGCGCGAGGCGCTGACGGTGTCGGAGGCTTCATCGTCACAGGGCAGCATCGCCAGCAGCTGGGCAGGCGGTGTCAGCGGTTCGATGGTGCGGATACGCAGGTCGTCGGTGTGCGGGGGCATTGCGGGAGATCTCCGGAACGTTGGGGGTCCCCAGCGTGGCGGCATGAAAAAAGCCGCCAGGTTCGCTGGCGGCTTTCGGGAATGCGTCTGAAGCTTTCTTCAGGGTGAGCGCAATCCTTCCTCCGCCGGTGGCTTCGGAAAGTAATACCAGTAAAAGCTGGTGGGGGCTGCGTTCATGGGATCTATTGATAGCACAGCTTTTGCGCAGTGCAAAATGTTTCATACGCAACTGGGGACGCGGTTCAGCGAGATGCGCGCCAGCCCGGCCTACGCGGCGGTAACCACGCAACGTCGCTCATTTGCCATGCACTTCCACGTCCAGCAGCAGGCCCTCATGGATGTCGGCCCAGCGTTCCAGCACGCGATCCAGTTCCTGCCGGGCCTCGTCCAGCTGCTCGGGGTTGAGCAGGGAACGCGCGGTGTAGAGGTCGGAAACCAACCGCCGCAGGGCCGATTCCTGGATGGCCACCGACGGCCCCTCCAGCCCCGGCAACTGCAACGCCGGGCTGTCGCCAAGAGGGCCGAACAGCGTGACCTGGAGCGTGCTCTGCATGATCGACTTCCCTGCGGATGGACATGGGCAATGTCCTGTTTACCGCGTCCGGGTGACAGGCGCATGTGCCACCCATGCCGAGGACCGGGATCTGCCGGCGTCTGCCGCCCCGCTACAAGGCGGCCAGGTCGGCCAAGTGCTGGGCCATGCTGTCCATCGCGCCCACCGCATGGGTGGTGGTGAAGTACTCATGCCAGCCGGTAGCGGCAATGCCAGCCACCAGCGCATCGACCTCCTCGCGGCTCGCGCAGCGCCAGACCGCATAGAACTGTTCATCGCTGCTATGCGGTACGTCCCTGGCAATGCGGCCCATCGCCAGCGGCGTGATGCGGGCTGGATCGAACTGCTGCATGCCGGCGCCAATACGGGCGAAGAAGGCATTCCGCTGCTCGGGCGGCAGTGTGGTCCAGGCCGGCGTGGCGGTATAGAGCTCGATGAAGGTGTGCGACATGGTGGTTCTTCCTTGAGGTTGACGGGGTTGCGGGTTTGTCGGCCAGCATCCGGCACTACCGGAGCGAGCGCAGTGCGCGTTTGCGGATGTAGGCGTTGGCGTCGCTGCGGCGCTCGTGCTGCCAACGCGTGCACAGCACGCGCAGCCACTTCGGCTGAGTCTTGCCGGCATCATTGAGCCAGTTGCCGACCGAATCCTGCACGTAGCGTTCCGGGTCGTCAGCCAGTGCTTCCAGCATCGGCAATGCATGTTCAGGGTGCTGCTTGAACAGCGCGATATGTGTGGCCCAGACACCGCGCGGACGCATTGCTTCGCAGGCGAAGCGGCGCAGGTACGGCGAAGTTTCCTGTGTCCACGGTTGCAGGTACTCAAGCGCCTGCATCGGCGCGGCAACGATGTCCGTGCGTAGTGCCAGCCACGCCCATTCGCGCACACCGAAGTGTGGATCGTCGGCCAGCGTGCGCATCTGCTGCAGCTTCTCTGCCAACGTCGCGCGGGCATCGCTGCCGATCAGGTAGCAGGCCCACCCGCGCACGGTGTCGGACGCATGGTCCTGCCATTGCACGGGATCGCCCTGCCCCGCCTCACGCAGCAGTTGCGCAGCCAAGGCCATGCGCAGTGTGATGCCCTTGCCTGAAGCATCCTGCATGCGTTGCAGCGCTTCCGGTGCAAGCGCAGGCGCTACCACCTGCAGCAGCGCGGCGAAATCCACCGCCAGGCATTCAGCCAGATGGCTGGCGGCGACGCTGCCAGTGTTGAGGGCATGCAGCCGTTCCGCCGCAATCGCCGGGCTCATGCTGCAGGCTCTCGTCCGGCATCGGTGTGCTGCCAGACCTTGTGCAGCAATCGCGACAGGTGCTGCTGTTCATCGGAGTCCAGAGCATTGAACAGGCCACCGATCCACTGCGTGTGCTGGTCGAACAGCGTCTCGGCCAAGCGCTTACCCGGTCCCGTCAGTACGATCTGCAGGCGGCGGCCATCCTCGGCATCGCAGCGACGCTGCAGCAGTCCTTCGCGCTGCAGGCCATCCAACAGGCCGCTGATGGTGGCGCGGGTCACGCCTGCGCGCTCGGCCAGCACGTGGGGCGGCAACGTGCCGCCAGCCCCATGCAACAGGAACAGCACGATGAAGCGACCCTCACTGAGCCCGTGTGGTGCCAGCCGGGCGGCGCAGTCGCGATCGATTGTCGAGGACAGCGACAGCAACTGGAAGCACAGATGCAGCTGGGCGACATTGGCGTGGCCGCGCCGCCGGGCCTCGTCCAGAAGGGCGCCATGCTTTGCCTCGAGCATCATGATTTCCGTTATGTTTAGGCGCCTAATCATATTCACGCCACAACAGAATGCAAGACTGGCCGGGCCAGCCGCCGATCCACGCAGGGTGCGCTCCTGGCACAAGGGGCTGGAAGCAGCCGAAGCTGCGGTAGCATCGCGCCACGTCCCACCAGGAGGTTCACGCATGCGCCGTGCTGCCCTGTTGTTGCTGACGCTGTTCCCGCTGGCCGTGCTGGCCGCGCCGCCCCCGTTACCCACCCCGGCCCACATCGACGCCGAAGCCCAGCGCTTGATGCATGCCGCCCACGCGCGCGGCATGGCGCTGGCGGTGATCGATGGCGGCAAGGTGGTGCATGTGGCCGCCTACGGCGAGCGAAATGCCGCAGGCGAGCCGCTGCGCACCGACACCGTGATGTACGCTGCGTCACTGACCAAGATGGCTTTCGGCCACCTGGTCGCACAGCTGGCGCAGGACGCGCGGATCGATCTGGATGCGAGCATCGCTACCGCCCTGGACAAACCGCTGCCGGACTATCCACCGGAACCGAAGAAGTACGCCGACTACAGCGTGCTGGCCGGCGATGCCCGCTGGCGCCAGCTCACCCCACGCCTGCTGCTCAACCATTCCAGTGGCTTTGCCAACTTCGGCTTCCTGGAGCCCGATGGGCGCCTGAAGTTCCACTTTGATCCGGGTAGTCGATATGGGTATTCCGGGGAGGGACTGATCCTGCTGCAGTTCGTGATCGAACGCGGGCGGCTGGGCGAGGATGTGGGCGCGTTGATGCAGCAGCGGGTGTTCGACCGCTTCGGCATGACCCGCACCAGCATGATGTGGCGCGAGGATTTCGCCGCCAACCTGGCCGATGGCTGGACGGCGGAAGGTGTGGCCGAACCGCATGATGAGCGCAGCCGCGTACGTGCGGCAGGGTCCATGGATACCACCATTGCCGACATGACCCGCTTCGCCGCCGGTTACGTGCGTGGCGACGGGCTATCCGCACCGATGCGCAGGGAGCTGGTGCGGCCGCAGCTGCCCATCACCACGGCCAGCCAGTTCCCCACCCTGCAACCGGAGTTGCCGAAGGCGCAGCAACGCAAGGACCTGGCGGCAGGTCTGGGCGTGGTGACGTTTCTCGGCCCGCAGGGCGCAGGCTTCTACAAGGGCGGCCACGACGATGCAGTGGGCAACACGCTGGTATGCGTGGAGCAGCACCAGCGCTGCGTGGTGATCCTGGGCAACGATGTGCGGGCAGAGGCGGCCTTCCCGGCCCTGGTAGCGTTTGTGCTGGGCGACACCGGCGTGCCGTGGCAGTGGGAGTACGGCGCGGCGAAGGCGTTCGTCAGATGATCGAAGCGTTGCCGTTGCACACAGGTCCCGCAGTCGTGCAGCATGCAGACACGGACGCAATGCAGGAGACAGGATGAATCGCCCAGAGATCGATGCCATTGCCGAAGCGGTGTTGCAGCCGGATGCACGGCGCCTGCGCATCGCCGCACGCCATCGCCAGGCTGCACATCGGCAGCGGCGGCAGCGGGTGGGCGCCGGCGCCAGCCTGATCGGCATGGCGGCGGGCCTGCTGCTTGCGCCGATCACGGAGCTGCCGTGGGTACAGGGCATGATCGCGGGTGGCGCGCTGGCCCTGCTGGCGGCCCACCTGTGGCTGCAGCGGCGCGAGGGCCGCGCGTAGATACCCGCCTGGGAGCGGTATCCACGCATGGCGTGGATCTGATTCGATTCCGACCGGCCCCCAAAAAAAACCCCGCCTTCCGGCGGGGTTTTTCATTGCATCGGTAACGCGGGGACTTAGAAGTCCATGCCGCCCATGCCACCCATGCCGCCCATGCCACCGGCGCCGCCCATGGCCGGCTCGTCCTTCTTCGGAGCTTCGGCAACCATGGCTTCGGTCGTGATCATCAGGCCAGCGATCGAGGCTGCGTTCTGCAGCGCCGAACGGGTCACCTTGGTCGGGTCCAGGATGCCGAACTGCAGCATGTCGCCGAACTCGCCGGTGGCGGCGTTGTAGCCGAAGCTGCCGGTGCCTTCCTTGACCTTGTTGATGATGACCGACGGCTCGTCACCGGCGTTGGCAACGATCTCGCGCAGCGGGGCTTCCATCGCACGCAGGGCGATCTGGATGCCGTGGTTCTGGTCTTCGTTGGCGCCCTTCAGGCCGGCCAGCGCGGTGATCGCGCGGACCAGCGCAACGCCGCCGCCCGGAACCACGCCTTCTTCAACGGCCGCACGGGTGGCGTGCAGGGCGTCGTCGACGCGATCCTTCTTTTCCTTCATTTCGATTTCGGTCGAGGCGCCGACCTTGATCACGGCAACACCGCCGGCCAGCTTGGCCACGCGTTCCTGCAGCTTCTCGCGGTCGTAATCCGAGGAGGTGTCCTGGATCTGGGTCTTGATCTGCGCCACGCGTGCATCAACGTTGGCCTTGTCGCCGACGCCGTCGATGATGGTGGTGTTCTCCTTGGAGACCTGCACCTTCTTGGCGCGGCCCAGGTCCTTGATGGTGGCCTTCTCGAGCGACAGGCCGACTTCTTCGGAGATCACGGTGCCGCCGGTCAGCACGGCCATGTCTTCCAGCATCGCCTTGCGACGGTCGCCGAAGCCCGGCGCCTTGACGGCCACGACCTTGACGATGCCACGGATGGTGTTGACGACCAGGGTGGCCAGCGCTTCGCCTTCAACTTCCTCGGCCACGATCAGCAGCGGCTTGCCGGCCTTGGCGACGCCTTCCAGCACCGGCAGCAGGTCGCGGACGTTGGAGATCTTCTTGTCGTGCAGCAGGATGAACGGGTCATCCAGGTCAGCGGTCTGCGACTGCTGGTTGTTGATGAAGTAAGGCGACAGGTAGCCGCGGTCGAACTGCATGCCCTTGACCACGTCCAGCTCGTTGTCCAGGCCCGAGCCTTCTTCAACGGTGATGACGCCTTCCTTGCCGACTTCCTTCATCGCGTCAGCGATGATCTGGCCGATCGACTCGTCCGAGTTGGCCGAGATGGTACCGACCTGGGCGATCGCCTTGTCGTCGGCGGTCGGCTTGGAGATGTTCTTCAGCTCGGCCACGGCGGCCGAAACGGCCTTGTCGATACCGCGCTTGAGGTCCATCGGGTTCATGCCGGCGGCCACAGCCTTGGCGCCTTCGCGGATCAGGGCCTGGGCCAGCACGGTGGCGGTGGTGGTGCCGTCGCCCGCGTCGTCGTTGGTGCGGGAAGCAACTTCCTTCACCATCTGCGCGCCCATGTTTTCGAACTTGTCAGCCAGTTCGATTTCCTTGGCGACGGAGACGCCGTCCTTGGTGATGGTCGGCGCGCCGAAGCTCTTTTCCAGCACGACGTTGCGGCCCTTCGGGCCCAGGGTGGCCTTGACGGCATTGGCGAGAACGTTGACGCCGCGCACCATGCGCGAACGGGCGTCTTCACCGAAACGAATATCCTTGGCAGCCATTGCGATTACCTCGATGTTTGCGCCGGGCCGGGCCCGGCGACGAAAAGGGATGTCTTACAGAAAAGCAGGTCGCGCCGAGGCTCAGCCGATGATGGCGAGCACGTCGTCTTCGCGCAGGACCTTGTACTCGACGCCTTCGCTCTTGTACGAGCTGCCGGCGTACTGGCCGTAGATGACCTTGTCGCCAACCTTCAGCGACGGCGCGCGCACGTTGCCGTTGTCCAGCGGCTTGCCCGGGCCGACGGCCACAACTTCACCCTTGGTGGACTTTTCCTTGGCCGAGTCGGGGATGACGATGCCACCGGCGGAGATTTCGTCGGCTTCGATCGGCTTGACCACAACGCGGTCGTGCAGCGGCTTGATGCTCATGAGAGACCTCTTAAGTTATTGATTGGTCTGAAAAAGTCCGGCGATGTTAGCAGTCACACCAGGCGAGTGCCAGCAACGCGCGTGAAAAAGCCCGACAAGTCGGGAGCACGACAGAGATGGAGACCTCCACAGGCCTTTCAAGGGCCGATCCCGAAATTTTTCTCGGGACCGGGAAACCTGCCTCCCTGCGTGGACGCCTGTATAGGGATGCAGTGCGGCAAGCCAAGGGGGCAAGGGGTGCTATTTAGTGATAGATGTCCCACTGTCAGATATCTGACGTTCATTTACGACAAAGTGTCACTGGATCGGCCTTAGGCTCGGCCGCGCATTCCCAATCACAAGGAGTAGTCGATGCGATTGCTGTCCCCGCTTGCCGCCGCCTGCCTGCTGGCGCTGGCCGCCGCGCCGGCCCAGGCCGAGGTCTTCATCAACGAACTGCATTACGACGACAGCACCGCCGCCGGTGACGTCGGCGAAGCCATCGAAGTGGTCGCTACCGCGGGCGAGGACCTGTCCGGCTACCGCCTCTACCTCTACAACGGCAGCAATCCTTCGGCGGCCACGGCCTACGCCAACAACCCGGTCCCGGCCGGCACCGCCGCTGGCTGCGGCAGCGCCAGAATCGCCGTGGTCAACTACCCGACCAACGGCCTCCAGAACGGCCCGAACGACGGCATCGCCCTGGTCGATGCCAGCGGCAAGGTGGTCCAGTTCCTCAGCTACGAGGGCGCCATCACCGCCTCCGGTGGCCCTGCCGCCGGCATGACCAGCCAGAACATCCCGGTGGCCGAGACCAACAGCACCGCGCCGGGCACCTCGCTGCAGCTGACCGGCAGCGGCAGCCAATACGCCCACTTCACCTGGGCCGAATCGGCCGGGCAGACGTTTGGCAGCTGCAACAACGGCCAGACCTTCAGCGGCGGCGGCACCCCGGGCCCGAACACGCCGCCGTCGGTCTCCACCACCACCCCGGCACAGGGCAGCAGCACCTTCCCGGCCGCGGCCGATCTCGAAGTGGTGTTCAGCGAAACCGTGAACCTGGCCAGTGGCGCATTCGCGCTGAGCTGCGGCACCTCCGGCAGCGTGCCGCTGACCTTCCCGGCCAGCGGCCGCAGCGTGAAACTGTCCACCAACACCGCGCTGGTGGCCGGTGAAGCCTGCCGCTTCGATATCCGCGCCGCGCGCATCACCGACCTGCAGGGCGCGCATCCGGCGGCCGACAGCCGCATCGCGTTCACCGTGGCCAGCACCGGCGGCAACCCCGACCCGGGCAATCCGGGTGTACCGGCCGGCTATTACTCAAAGGTCAACACCAGCAGCCCCAGCCAGCTGCGCTGCTCGCTGCACGCCACCATAAAGGGCCATACCGCCTATCCGTACAGCGGCTCGGGCACCAGCACTTGGACCATCCTGGAAATCGCCGACGAGGATCCGAACAATTCCGGCAGGATCCTGGATGCGTATCGCAACCGCAGCTACGCCAAGGTGACCGACCGCGCCGGCAGCGGCAGTGGCCTGAAGTACAACCGCGAGCACACCTGGCCGAACTCGCTGGGCTTTGCCACCACCACCGGTGACAAGGGCCTGCCGTACGCGCCGTATACCGACACCCACATGCTGTACCTGACCGACGCGCAGTGGAACGCCGACCGTGGCAACAAGCCGTTCGGCAAGTGCGACGCCAACTGCGGCGAGCGCGCCACCGAGGCCAACAACGGCCAGGGCGGCGGCAGCGGCGGTTACCCGGGCAACTCCAACTGGGTACGCACGCCGGACGGCAACACCGGCACCTTCGAGGTGTGGGGCAAGCGCAAGGGCGACATGGCGCGTGCGGTGCTGTACATGGCCATCCGCTACGAGGGCGGCAAGGATGCGGCGACCGGCCAGTCCGAGCCGGACCTGGAGCTGACCGACGACCGCAGCAAGATCGTCAAGACCAGCAGTTCGCCGGCCTACATGGGCCTGCTGTCCACGCTGATCGACTGGCACCTGTCCGATCCGCCGGATGATGCCGAACGTGCGCGCAATGACGTGATCTACAGCTTCCAGGGCAACCGCAATCCGTTCATCGACCACCCCGAGTGGGCGACCCCGGGCCTGTTCACCTCGGCCAAGCCGGCTACCTGCCAGCTGGCCAACTGACCGCGCAACGCAGCGGTCCACTGCCGCCGCCGGGCCCTGACCCGGCGGCGGCCCTATACTCGACGGTCATGTCGACCGTCGATCCCGTCCTGCTGCTGTTGACCACCTGCCCGGACCGGGCCAGTGCCGAGCGCATCGCGCACGCGCTGGTCGGCGAGCGCCTGGCCGCGTGCGTGACCCGCCTCGATGGCGCGCAGTCGACCTACCGCTGGCAGGGCGAGGTGACCACCGACGCCGAGCTGCAACTGCTGGTGAAGACCACCGCAAGCCGCGTCGATGACGCGATTGCCCGGATCGTCGAACTGCATCCGTATGAACTCCCGGAGTGCATCGCGGTCGAAACCCGGGCCGGCCTGCCGGCGTATCTGGACTGGATCCGGGCACAGACCCGGGAGGACACTGATTGAAGACTCTGTTTGCGCGTGGCGCCGCCTTGTGCGCCCTGATGTGGCTCTCGCTGCCCGCCTTCGCCCTGGATGAGAAGGACCTGCTGCCGGTGGACCAGGCGTTCGCGCTGACCGCCACCGCCCCCGAACGCGGCCAGGTGCAACTGCAGTTCAAGATCGCACCCGGCTACTACCTGTATCGCCACCGCACCAGCGTCAAGGCTGATCCGGCGTTCAACGCCGGCGCGCTGCAGATGCCCAAGGGCGACAAGCACCACGACGATTTCTTCGGCGAAGTCGAAACCTATCGCGAACGCCTGCAGGCCACCCTGCCCGGCACGCCGACCGACGCCGCCGGCACCATCAGCCTGGAAGTGCGTTACCAGGGCTGCGCCGATGCCGGTGTCTGCTACCCGCCGCAGAAGCGCGTGGTGCAGGTCACCCTGCCCGGTAGCGGCGCACAGGCCGCGGCGCCGGCCACGCGTGCCGGCGCCACCAGCCCGTTCAACAACCCGCTGGCCGGTGCCGGCAACAGCGGTGGGCTGCGCCTGCCGGGTGCCGCCAGCAACAGCCAGGCGCTGCCGCTTCCTTCGGAGCAGGCGTTCGGCTTCGATGCCATCGCCAGTGACGGCAACACCCTGCTGCTGCGCTTCAGCCCGGCGCCGGGCTACTACCTGTATCGCGACCGCACTTCGGTGAAGCTGGACGGCAGCACCGGCGTGCTGGCCGACAAGCTGCGCTGGCCGGCCGCACAGTCGCATCGCGACGAGCATTTCGGCGATGTCTCGGTCTACTTCAACCAGGTGGAAGTGCCGCTGCCGCTGCGCCGCGCCGTCGCCGATGCGGTCGACAGCACCCTGGTGGTGACGTTCCAGGGCTGCCAGACCGATGGCATCTGCTACCCGCCGATGACCCGCCGGGTGAAGCTGTCGATCCCGGCCGGCAAGATCAACGCCAGCACCGATCAGTCGCCGCCGCGCAACGAGGTGATCAGTCCGCTGCCTACCGCCAGCGGCGCACCACGCGAAGCCGCCAACGGCGCCCCGTTGCGCCTGCTGCCGACGGTGCCCAATACGGATGCCAGCACCCCGGCCGTTGCAGGCGCCGAAAACGGCGATGAGTTCGCTGCCGATGCGCGCGGTGACAACGCCCTGCGCACGCGCCCACCGGCGACCACGCAGAATCCGGACCGTTCGTTCGTTTGGGTGCTGCTGCTGGCCCTGGCCGGTGGCCTGGTACTGAACCTGATGCCCTGCGTGCTGCCGATCCTCTCGCTGAAGGTGCTGAGCCTGGCGCAGAGTGGCGAAAGCCCGCAGCGCGCGCGCAGCCACGCCCTCTGGTACACGTTGGGCGTACTGGTCGCGTTCGCGGTGATCGGCGCGTTGATGGTCGGCCTGCGCGCGATCGGCAACGCCGTCGGCATCGGCTTCCAGCTGCAGCACCCGGGCGTGGTGGCGGTGCTGGCCTACATCATGTTCGCGGTGGGCCTGAGCCTGTCCGGCGTATTCACCCTCGGCGGTGGTATCGGCAACCTGGGCCAGTCGCTGGCCAGCCGCAGTGGCCCGGCCGGTGACTTCTTCACCGGTGCGCTGGCCTGCGTGGTCGGCAGTGCCTGCGTCGGCCCGTTCATGGGCGGCGCGATCGCCTACGCGTTCATTGCCCCGCCGCTGAAGGCGATGACCGTGTTCCTGTTCCTCGGCCTGGGCCTGGCGCTGCCGTTCCTGCTGATCGGCTTCGTGCCGGCACTGGCGCGCCGCCTGCCCAAGCCGGGCCCGTGGATGGAGACGCTCAAGCACGTGCTGGCCTTCCCGATGTACGCCACCGCGCTGTGGCTGATGTGGGTGCTGGGCAAGCAGCGTGGCGTGGACGGCATGGCGCTGGTGCTGGGTGGCCTGCTGCTGCTGGCCTTCGGCCTGTGGCTATTCGAGCGCAACCGCTGGACTGGTTCGCGTGCAGTGACCCTGCTCGGCGTGCTGCTGGCGATCGGTGCACTGGTTCCCGCCTGGGGCGTGACCCAGCTGGCACCGCCGGCACGCGCCGCACAGGCCGCCAGCGACAACGTGGTCGAGTACTCGCCGCAGTTGCTGGACCGCCTGCGCGCCGACAACCGCGTGGTGTTCGTGAACATGACCGCCGACTGGTGCGTGAGCTGCAAGGCCAACGAGCGCGCCGTGCTGTCGCGGCCGGAGTTCAAGGAACTGCTCAAGCGCACCAACGCGGTGTACATGCGCGGGGACTACACCAACGTCGATCCGCAGATCACCACGTTCCTGGAAGAGCACAAGGCCGTGGGCGTGCCGCTGTACGTGGTGTACGGCCCGGGCGCACCGCCGACCGTGCTGCCGACCCTGCTGACCCAGGCGGTGGTCGAGGAAGCGCTGCTGCGCACCGCACGATGAAGTGGCAACGGCCAGCGCTGCTGTGGACAGCGGTGCTGGCCGCCGGCCTTGGACTGTGGGCCGGGCATCGATTGGCTCCTGCGCCGGCTGCGCCTGAGGCCATGCCAGCGGCGCCCGCCGTTGCGGCTGCGGCACCCGCCTTGCAGGTTGGCGACAGCCTGCCCGCATTGTCGCTGCCCGATCTTGATGGACGGCCGCTGGACCTGCGCCAGCACGCTGCCGGTCGCCCGCTGTTGATCAATGTCTGGGCCAGCTGGTGCGCTCCGTGCGTGGAAGAAATGCCGGAGCTTGCCCGCTTCGCCCATGCCCAGGGCGACAACGGCGTGCAGGTGCTGGGCCTGGCACTGGATACCCCGGAAGACGTGCGCGGTTTCCTGCAGCGTGTCCCGGTGGATTACCCGATCGTGATCGAGACCCCGGGGCCGCGCGATGCCAGCGTGCAGCTGGGCAATACACAGGGCCTGCTTCCCCACAGCGTGCTGTTCGATGCACAAGGGCGGCTGGTGAAGGCAAAGCTGGGACCATTCGCCCACGGCGAGATCGACAGCTGGGTGAAGTGAGGGGGGTTTTTGCAGGGCTTGCAGCCCTGCACCCGGCTCAATGCAACGCCAACAGCCAAAGCGGGCGTTCCGCGGGTTGGCGGGGCGATGTCGGAGTGCGGGGACGCTGCAAGTACGTCCCTGTAAGCTTGGCAGCCGCATCCATGCGGCTGACACCCCGCACTCCGACACCGCCCCACCTCTGACAGATCTTCGCGGCTGTTGGTAGGTGTCGACCTTGGTCGACACATCTGTCAGATATCGATATTCAGAACGGAGTCAGACCCCGTTCCGACAGATCGCGGAAAACTGTCGAAGGCGGGGTGGGTCCGGTTGCGGGGGTGTCCGCGGCATGGATGCCGTGGCCAAGGCTACAGGGACGTACTTGCGCCGTCCCCCTCAACCGGACCCACCCCGCCAACCCACGGAAAGCCAGCTTTTGACGTTGACGTTGCTCCGGCTTGTAGCGGGTGCAGGGCTGCAAAGCCCTGCAACAAAACCCTCCTTGACCGTAGCCCGTCCGCCACGGAGAATTCCGCGACTAATTCTCATTTGCTGTTGCGCAGGATGCGGGCGGCAGCCTTCCTGGCCCTCCTCCTTCGATGTTCAAGAACGTCCTGTTCCAACTGCACTGGCTGCTGGGCATCACCGCCGGCGCCGTACTGGCCGTGATGGGCCTCAGCGGCGCCGTGCTGTCCTTCGAGGATGAACTGCTGCGGGCGGCCAATCCCGGTTTCGCCGAGATTGCCGAGCACCATGCCGACGGTCAGCTTCCGCTTGAACTGAGCGAGCTGGTGCCGCTGCTGCAGGCCGACAGTAATCGCCCCCTGCAGCGCCTGCGCGTGGATGCCACCGGGCTGCGGCCCTCGGTGGCACGCTTCGCCGGTGGCAAGGAACACTGGGTCTACTTCGATCCGTACAGCGGCGAGCGATTCAGCGCCCTGCGCGGGCAGGCGTTCTTCGATTTCGTCGAGGACCTGCATCGCCACCTCGCCGCCGGCGAGCGCGGCAAATGGATCACCGGCAGCTGTGCGATCGCCCTGCTGTTCTTCACCCTGTCCGGCCTCTATCTGCGCTGGCCGCGGCGCTGGTGGCACTGGCGCAGCTGGTTGGCGGTGGAATGGAAGCGCAGCGGCCGTGGCTTCCTGTGGAGCCTGCACTCGGTGGTCGGCACGTGGGTGCTGCTGATCTACCTGATGAGTGCGCTGACCGGCCTGTGGTGGTCCTTCGACTGGTATCGCAGCGCCGCCAACACCCTGCTTGGCGTCGCACCGGCCGCCAAGCACAAGATCGCCACCGGCGCCGCCCTGAACCTGGAACGCGTCGAAGCCACGCTGTACGCACTGCCCGGCGTGCGCACCGGCTACATCGACCTGCGCCTGCCGGAGAAGCCCGGGCAGGCACTGAATGTACGCGTGATGGCCGGTGATCCGTCGCAGCGCGGCGGCCAGCATGACCGCGCGCATGATCTGCTGCAGCTCGACCCAGGCACGGGTGCCACGCTCGATGCCCGCCCCTATGCACGCCAGGGCGTCGGCGCGCAGCTGGCCACCAGCGTGTTCGCGCTCCACTCGGGCAGCTACTTCGGCGTGCCCGGGCGTGTCGTGGTGATGCTCAGCAGTTTGGGCATGAGCCTGTTCTTCATCACCGGCTGGATGCTCTATCTGGACCGCCGACGCAGCCAGCGCGCTGCGCGTGGCCTGCGCCAGTCGCTGCCAGCAACGCCTGCCGATGGCGGTGGCACGCCGTGGCTGGTGGTGCATGCCAGCCAGAGCGGACTGGGCGAACAACTCGCATGGCGCGCAGCCGCGCAGCTGCAGGCATCCGGTCATGCGGTGCAGGTGCTGCCGCTGGCCCGCGTCGATGCCGTGCAGCTGGCACGCACCGCGCAGGCGCTGTTGGTACTGAGCACCTTCGGCGATGGCGAACCACCGGATGCGGCGCGAGGTGCTGCACGACGGCTGATGGCACAGACACTCGACCTGTCAGGCCTGCAGTTTGGACTGCTGGCGCTGGGTGATCGACAGTACCCGCACTACTGCGGCTTCGGCCGCCAGGTTGATGGCTGGCTGCTCGGCAACGGCGCGCGCCCGTTGTTCGACCGCATCGAAGTCGATGCCGCCTCGGTCGCGGCGCTGCGCCAATGGCAGCTGCAGCTGGGCGCGCTGACCGGCATCGCCACCGATGACAGCGTGCTGCCGGCGGCCACGCAGATGCATGAGTGGCGGCTGCTCGGCCGCGACCGGCTCAACCCGGGCAGCGTGGGCGGCGCCATCTGGCGCATCTGTCTTGCGCCACCGGCCGAGGTGCAGTGGCAGGCGGGCGACATCCTGCATATCGCGCCCCGGCACAACGCGCGGCATGCCAGCGCGGTGTTGAAGGCACAGGGGCTGGATCCGCTACAGCCGCTGCTGGTGGACGGCCACCCACGCACCCTGCTGGCGCTGGCCAGTGAACGCGAGCTGCCCGAGGCCGACGCCGCGCTGGCGGTGCAGGATCCGTGCCTATGGCTGGCCGGCCTGCCGATGCTGCCCGGACGCGAATATTCAATCGCCTCGTGCACCGAGGATGGCGCGGTGGAACTGGTGGTACGACTGGTGCACGACGACACGGGCCGCGCCGGGCTCGGCTCGGGCTGGCTGTCGCTGCATGCACCGATCGGTGCCAGTCTCGTCGCCCGCGTGCACCGCAATCCCGGGTTCCACCGCGTCGCCGGTGCACCGATGGTGCTGATCGGCAACGGCACCGGCATCGCGGGCCTGCGCAGCCTGTTGCGCGAAGCCGCGCATGCGGGCGAGCACGGGCACTGGCTGCTGTTCGGCGAACGCCAGCGCGCGCATGACTTCCTGTTCGCCGACGAGATCGAGGCCTGGCAGGCCAATGGTCATCTTGCGCGGGTGGACCTGGCGTTCTCGCGCGATGGCGACGGTGGCTATGTACAGGATCGCCTGCGTGCGGCGGCCGATGCCCTGCGCAACTGGATGCAGCGTGGTGCAGTCATCCACGTGTGCGGTTCGCTGCAGGGCATGGCCGAAGGCGTGGACCAGGTGCTGCGTGAAGCACTCGGTGATGAGGCGGTGGAAACACTGCTGGAGAACGGCCGCTACCGTCGCGACGTGTATTGATTCCTGCCAGCGCGCATTGGCCTGAGCCGAGCATGGGCTCGGCTCTACAGTGTGCCTGCAGCCGATGTAGAGCCGAGCCGACGCTCGGCTGATTCCCGGCCAGCCGACAAGGAACCGCAGGCTAGGCCGCCGCAGCGCGCGCCTGTGGCATCGACTGCAGACGGAACGCGCCCACCGCTTCCGCCAGCGCATGCACCTGCGCCTGCATCTGCGCTGTCGAAGCACCCGCCTCTTCCACCAGGCTGGCGTTGCGCTGGGTACTGGCTTCCATCTGCACGATGGTCTGGTTCACCTGGGCGATGCCGGCATGCTGGTCCTGCGACGCGCTGCGGATACCGGCCAGCAGATCCGCCAGTTGCTGCACGCTGCCGACAATCTCGCCCATCGTGGTGCCGGCCTGTTCGGCCTGCTGGTTGCCCTGGCCCACACGCGCCACCGAATCCTCGATCAGGCCCTTGATCTGTTTGGCCGCCTCCGCGCTGCGTTGTGCCAGCAGGCGCACTTCTGCGGCCACCACGGCGAAGCTGCGGCCCTGCTCACCCGCGCGCGCGGCTTCCACCGCAGCATTCAACGCGAGGATGTTGGTCTGGAAAGCGATGCCATCGATCAGCTGGGTGATGTCGCCGATCCGTCGCGAGGCCTCGCTGATGCCCTGCATGGTCGCGACCACCTGGCCAACGGCCTCGCCACCGCGCTGGGCCACTGCCGCCGCGCCCTTGACCAGCACGTCGGCACGGCCCGCGGCATCAGCATTGCGGCCAACGGTATCGGTCAGCTCGTGCATCGACGCCGCCGTCTCTTCCAGGTTGGCCGCCTGCTGTTCGGTACGCTGCGACAGGTCATGGTGACCGGCAACGATCTCGCCAACGCCGGCATCCAGGCTGGACGTGGCGTGCTGGATGCGGGTGACGATGCGGCCCAGTTGCGCGACGGTGGCGTTGGCATCGTCGCGCATGCGTGCGAACACGCCCTGCAGCTCACCTTCCATGCGCACGCTGAGGTCGCCGCGGGCCAGCGCGGCCAGAAGCGCCTGCAGATCGCCGAGGTTGGTCTCGAAGGTGGTCAACAGGCGATTGATGCTGGTCGACAACGTACGCACAAAGCCCTGCTTTCCCTCCAGCGCGATGCGCCCGTGCAGGTCGCCGTGCGCGGCGGCGTCGACCAGTGCGGCCACTTCGGTTTCCAACAGGGTTTCCAGCGCACGGCTGCGCCACTCCACCGCCACACCAAGGAAGTGACCTTCGTCGATGATGGCGTTGGCAATCAGCTGGTAGCGCACCCCTGCATGGCCGATCTCGCGCTCCTCGCGCTGGCGCACACCGGCCAGGCTGGCCAGTGCCGGATGCAGGCGCACCGCATCGCTCGCCACCAGATCTTCAACCTGGAGGTCAAGCTGCTCCAGCAGCGCCGGATTGGCGTAGGCGACCTGCCCTTCCGCATCAATCACCATCAGCCCGGTCTGCGCGCTGTCCAATGCCTGGCGCACCCGGGTATTGCCGCGCGCCACGGCACGCTCAGTCTCGATGCGCGCACGCAGGCGCTGCTGCATGTCGACCAGGCGCTGGGCCAGCTGGCCGATCTCATCATTGGCGTTGTAGACGCGCAGGGTGGTGTCGAGGCGGTCGTCAGCGATATCGCTGGCGAAACGCAGGGTGTCCTGGATCGGCTGGCGCACCGCACGCAGCACCAGCATCAGGCTGGTGATCAGCACGCCGGCCACCAGCAGCAGGGTCAGTGCGAACAGCACGCTCATCGTGCGTGCGCCGGCCTGCTGGCGCGCCTGCGCCGTGGCCAGCGCCGCCACCTGCGCCTGCTGGAAGGCGGCCAGCGCCGGTGCTACGCCCGCGGCGGTATCCAGCAGCGACTGCGCTTCCACATCCAGGCCGACGCGGGCAGCGGTATACCCCAGCAATGCGGCCTGATACGCCTCCATCCCGGTGCGCAGGGTGTCCTGCGCATCTGCGGGAAGGCCCGCCAGCGCGAGGTCGAACGGCAGCTTTTCCTCGCTGGCGCGGTCGGCGTGAGTGGAGTCACCGTCGACCAGCAGCAGTGCCTCCTGCCTTCGCATCTTCTGCAGTGACAACGCCAACGACGGCCGCTGCAGCGCATCCACCTGTACCTGCAGGGTATCGGCGGCCTGCTGCAGCTGCGCGGCGAGGCCGGCATCACCACGACCCATCTCGTCGACACGTTCGAACAGGGCGGCCACACCCTGCGAGAACGCGTCGGCGGCTTCGGTCAGCGCCTGCAGGGCCTTGCGCCGGC
The DNA here is from genome assembly GCF_034508895.1 of Stenotrophomonas geniculata. Classification (NCBI taxonomy): domain Bacteria; kingdom Pseudomonadati; phylum Pseudomonadota; class Gammaproteobacteria; order Lysobacterales; family Lysobacteraceae; genus Stenotrophomonas; species Stenotrophomonas geniculata. Next base: position 2,373,956 of record NZ_CP140571.1, on the reverse strand, counting down.
CAGTATCCATCGGCGTCGCGCGCAGCGCCTGCAGATCGACCTGCAGTGCCTTCTGCGTGGCCAGCAGCTGCGCGCGGTCGGCATCATCGAAACTGCGTGCATACTGGGTCTGCAGGCGACGCGCTTCGGCCACCCGCGTGGACAGGCTGGCGGCCAGATCGCTGCCGCGCTGGTAGCTGGCCTGGCTGCGCGCAGCCAGTGCGTTGGCATGGCCGGTCCAGGCGTAGACAGCGGCGATCGCGACCAGGCCCAGGCCACAGACCCACAGGGTCGCCTTGAGCTTGTTGGCCACGCTGAGCCGATGCGGCTGCAGCCAGCGCAGCAGGCCGGGGGACGCCGAGTGCAACGCGGCAAGGCGCGTGCGCAGGGACCGGAGGTGGGGGACAACGGCCGACATGACAGACTCCAGGCGGAAAGACGCACCTGTATCGGCCGGATTCAGGGCAACTTTAGCGCCTTCTTCGTCCGGGTCCCCCCGTCGCGGGTGGACGCGGCCTTTGTACAGGGTGCAAGCGACGGGGGCATGACGCGGGCGCCGCGCTTGACCTCAACCCCGGTTGGGGGAGCACAGTGGACGTTCCTCCCCGCCCGGTGCCTCCATGACGACGCTCGATGTCCCCCGCTACCTGCAACGCCTGCAGCTGGATGCGCCGCCACCGCGGACCCTGGCCGGCCTGACCCTGCTGCAGCAGCGCCACAACGCACTGCTGCCCTTCGAGACCCTCAGCTGCCTGCTGCGCGACGCGGTGCCGATCGACCTGGACAGCGTGCAACGCAAGCTGCTTGACGACCGCCGCGGTGGGTACTGCTTCGAACTCAATGGCGGCCTGCTGGCCCTGCTGCAGGCACTGGGCTTTGATGCGCAGCCGCTGAGTGCGCGCGTGCTGCTGGCAGCGCATGACGGCGAACTGACCGCGCGTACCCATCTGCTGCTGCGCGTGCATGTGGATGGGGACGACTGGCTGGTGGATGCCGGTTTCGGCAGCCTGACCCCGACCGTGCCGCTGCGGCTGCACGATGCGCAGCCGCAGGCCACGCCGCATGAGCGCTATCTGCTGCAGCGTCTGCCTGACGAGGGCGACTTCGTGCTGTCAGCCGAATCCAGCGACGGCTGGCGGGCGATGTACCGCTTCGATCTGCAGGCGCCTGCACCGATCGACAACGTGGTGGGCAACTGGTACGTATGCACCCACCCCGATTCCAGCTTCCCGGGCCAGCTACGCGTGTCGCTGACCGGACCGGACTGGCGCCGCACCATCGGCAGCGGCAACTACACCGAGTACCGCCCCGGGCAGGCGCCGGACAAGCGCCCGCTGCATGATGTGGGTGATGTGCGTGACGTGCTGCAGCAGCGCTTCGGCATGCAGCTGCCGGACGACCCGCGACTGGACCCGGCCATCAATGACTGGCTGCAGCGCTCGCGCGCCGCGACCTTGTAGGGCCGAGCCCATGCTCGGCTGAGCTGGAGCGGCTGGGCCAACAGCAGCCGAGCGTGGGCGGGCTCTACAGAGCTGCGCGTGCCTGCAGCGCAATGCGGTTGCCTTCGCTGTCGCGGATCTCGGCCACACGCCAGTCACCCGCGTCGGCCGGGCCGAAGCGCAGCTCAGCTCCCGATTGCAGTGCACGGTCGAGGCTCGCATCCAGGTCATCGACGCCGATGTAGATGCGGGCGCCCTGCTCGGAGGGCCGGTAGTCCGCGCCGTGCACCAGCGCAATGCTGGCACCGGCGGCGTCATCGGAGAACGGCAGGTAGGCCATCCGGCAGTCGTGCAGCACGATAGGTTCGTCCACCGCGACCTGCAGCCACCGCTGGTAGAACGTGATGGCCCGGTCCAGGTCACTGGCCGGGATTTCCACATGCAGGATCGGGTTCACTGGCACGCCTTGCTCGGTCCACTCAGATGATGCGCAGGGTAATCGCCTTCAGCACTGCACGGGTGCGATCGCGGGTGCCCAGCTTGTCGAGTATGGCCGACACGTAGTTCTTCACCGTGCCTTCGGCCAGGAACAGGCTGCGCGCGATTTCCTTGTTGCTGTATCCACCAGCCAGCAGGCGCAGAATCGCCACTTCGCGTTCCCCGAAGGTATCGGTGGGCGGTGCTTCGTCGTGGAAGCGGTAACGGGCGCGCACCGGCTCGGTGCTGACCGGCAACAGCAGGGTTTCACCCGCGGCGACGCGCTCGATCGCTTCACGCAGGTCTGCGGGCACGGCGTCCTTGAGCAGGAAGCCCTGTGCGCCGGCCTCGCTGGCACGCAGCAGCAGATCACTTTCATCGAAGGTGGTCAGCAGCAGGCACGGCGTGGCATCACCGCGCGCGCGCAGCTGGCGCAGTGCCTCGATGCCGTCCATCCCGGGCATGCGGATGTCACTGAGCACCACATCCACGCGCTGGGCAGCCAACGCGTCCAGCAGCGCCTGGCCCTCTTCGGCCTCCAGCACCACGTCTACCCCCAGGCCCTGCAGCAGCGCGCGCAGACCCGCACGCACCAGCGCCTGGTCATCGGCCAGGGCAACGCGGATCGCGGCGCCACTCATGCCGGCAACCATGCGGTCAGGTGCATGCCGCCCTGTGCGGTTCGCGCCAGCTCCAATCGCCCCTGTACGGCCGCCAGGCGCTCGCGCATGCCGGCGATGCCATTGCCCTCGCGGATGCGTTCGGCGCGCTGGCCGTCATCGCGGATATCGATACGCAACCGGGAATCCTCTTCACTGATCGTCAGCCAGACGGTGTCTGCATTGCCGTGGCGGGCGGCGTTGGTCAGGGCTTCCTGCACCAGCCGCAGCACGGTCTCGGCCATCAACGGGTCAGCCACGCGCACCCCGTCGCCGATCTGCAGCTGCAGCTTTGGTCGTGGGAAGGGTGCGGCCAGCGCATGCAGTGCGGTGGCCAGATCGAGGCCGCGATCATCGCGCATCGATTGCACCACCTGGCGGATGTCGGCCAGCAACTCGCCGGACAACCGTTCCACCAGCACCAGTCCCTCGCGGCCGGCCAGTGCTGGGTCAGCGGCCAGGGCGCGCAGGTTGAGCCGCATCGCGGTGAGCTTGTGCCCAGCCACATCGTGCAGCTCACGCGCCAGGCGCAGGCGCTCGGCATCGCGTGCGCTGTCGGCCAGCAGCGCGCGGGTAGCCAGCAGGTCGGCGTTGACCCGGGCCAGGTCATCGCGGGCCAGCGCCGTGCTGCGGGCATAGTGGGCGGTCAGTGCGGCGAAGGCCTGGAAGCCGCCATAGAGCAGAACGACCAGCAGCGGCTGGCTGAAGCCGCTGTGGCGCAGCGCGGCATACACCGCCAGGTTGGCCAGCAGCGCAACGCCCAGCACGAAGCGCGGCGACCAGTGCTCGGCCAGCTGTGCGACCAGCACCACCAGCAGCACCGGAGCAGTTCCGGTACGCGGCTGCAGCGCAACCAGCGCAACCGCCAGCAGCGCCTGCAACACCGCAGCGACGGCGCGCACGCGGGATGGCATCGACGCCCAGCCGTGCACCACGAACAGCAACAGGAACACGGCAAGCAGCAGCAGGCTCAGCCCGGCACCGTTGCGCTGTACAGCGAACGACAGGCCCACCGCCAGCACGGTAACCAGGCCGGCAAGGCTGAGAGGACGCAAGAGATGGCGGAACAGGCTGGGCATGGCCAGATGCTGACCGCCGCACACGCCGGCGGCAATGGGTCCGGCGCAGAAAGTGACTTCTGGCACGTCGAATCGATGACCACTGGCCCTGAACCCCGTGCACCGCGCCACGCAGACTGGCGCCACACCGCCACACACACTTCCGGAGCCACTGCCATGATCCGCACCGCCCTGCTCAGCACCGCCCTGACTGCACTGGCCCTGGCCGCCAGTGCCCACGCCGCCGACCTGTCCGTGACCGTGCACGACGTCCGCGTGCAGACCGGTACCCTGCGCGTTGCGCTGGTCGACAGCGCTGCCGCCTGGGACGGCAAGGCCAAGCCCGTGCAGGCCCAGCAGGCGGCGCCCAGCGGCGACAGCGCTCACTTCACGTTCAAGGGTATACCGGCCGGCAGCTATGCCGTGCTGCTCACCCACGACGAGAACGACAACGGCAAGCTCGACACCAACCTGGTCGGCATGCCGGTGGAAGGCTACGGCTTCAGCAACAACCCGCAGGTGATGCGCAAGCCGACCTTCGACGAAGCACGCGTCAACGTGCCAGCCGCTGGCGCCGCCATCGACATCACCCTGCGCTGATTCCGCATCCAGACCCGAGGCCACCATGGACCGTCGCCGCTTCCTTCGTACCTTGCTCAGCAGCAGTGCCTGCCTGGCCCTGGGCGCCACCGCGCTGCGCAGCGCTCCCGCCTTCGCCGGCGACCCGGCGCGGTTCGCGCAGGGTATGCAGGAACACCCCTGGCTGCTCGGCTGGCGCAGCGTCGGCAGCGAAAGCCTCGGCCCGGCCACCGTGCAGCTGCAGGGAAAGCTGCCGTCAGGCCTGGCCGGTACGCTGTACCGCAACGGCCCGGCGTGGACCGAGCGCGATGGCTTCCGCTACGACCACTGGTTCGACGGCGACGGCATGGTGCATGGCTGGCGTTTCAATGGTGATGGCAGCCTGACCCATCACGGGCGCATGGTCGCCACGCCGAAATTCACCCGTGAACAGAAGGCCGGCCGCTTCCAGTATCCGGCTGCCGGCACCAGCGTTCCCGGTGCGCTGGCGGTACGCAACAACGATGATGCCAACGTGGCCAACACCTCGGTGACGATGATCAATGGCCGCCTGTTCGCGCTGTGCGAATCCGGTTCTGCGTTCGAAGTGGACCCCGATTCGCTGCAGACGCTCGGCCCGGTCACCTGGCGCCCGGACCTGGCCGCGCTGCCGTTCTCGGCGCACCCGCTGACCGATCGCGACGGCAGCCTCTGGAACTTCGGCTCGATCAGCCTGATGGGGGGCCATGGCCTGCTGGTCTGGCACATCGGTGCGGACGGCCAGCTGCGCAGCGCCAATGTGATCGAAACACCCGAGCATGGCTACCTGCATGCCTTCGCGATGACCGACCAGCACCTGGTGTTCGTGATGATGCCGTTCGATTTCACCGGCGCAGGTGGCAGCTTCTTCGAGCGCATGCAGTTCGCACCGCAGCGTCCTGTGCGTATCGCGGTGGTCGCCAAGGATGCGCCGGACAAGGCGCAATGGTTCGAGGCCCCGTTCGCGGCGATCTATCACTTCGGCGACGCGTTCACCCGCGATGGCGGCATCGTGCTGCGCGCAGTACGCCATGACGACATCAACGAGGCGCGCTCGCCGATGAAGGAAGCGATGGCCGGTGACGGTGCACATGCGGCCAACAGTGGCGCCAGCCTGGTCGAGCTGCATCTGGACCTGCGTCGTGGACAGGCCCGCTGGGAGACGTTGGGCATCAGCGCGGTGGAGTTCCCGTTGTTCGACCCGCGCTCGACGAACACACGTGGCGCACGGCTGTATGCGCCGACCATCGACGGCCCGGCCACCGCACCGTACTTCAACGCCGTGGCTGCGTTCGACATCGATCGCGGGCGCCGCCAGCGGTGGAACTACGGGCCGGACATCATGGCCGAAGAGCATGTGTTCGTACCGCGCCCGGGCAGCCGCGACGCTGATGATGGCTGGCTGATCGGCACCCTGCTTGACCCGGTCAACAAGCGCAGTGGCCTGGCGGTGCTGGATGCGCGCCATGTGGATGACGGCCCGCTGGCACAGGCCTGGCTGCCGTATGCGGTGCCACTGGGCTTCCACGGCACTTTCGCCGCGCACGGCTGAGTCCACGCTACGCGGACACCGTTGTTGGCATGCTGGGTCTCCCCTGCCCCGTGGAGTCCTGCATGTCCTTGGCCGACCATCGAAGTACGCTGGCACCGCACGGTTTCCTGCGCGTGGCGATCAACCTGGGCAACCCGGTGCTGGCACAGGGCGATGCGCGCTCACCGCGCGGCCCCTCGCTGGAACTGGCTACCGCATTGGCGCAACGGATGGGGGTGCAGGCACGCTTCACCTGCCACGATGCCGCAGCCTCGGTGGTTGCCGCAGCGGGCGAAGACGGCTGGGACCTGGCTTTCCTGGCCATCGATCCGGCACGCACCGACCGCATCGCCTTCAGTGCCCCGTACGTGGAGATCGAAGGCACCTATCTGGTTCGCGAGGACAGCCCTGCGCGGCAGGTGGCCGACCTCGACCGCGAGGGGCTGCGCATCGCGGTGGGGCGTGGCGCGGCCTATGACCTGTTCCTGAGCCGTGAACTGCGCAACGCCACGATCGAGCGGGCGGAGACCTCGGCGGCGGCCATCACCCTGTTCGATCAGCAGCGTCTGGATGCCGCCGCCGGCGTGCGCCAGCCGCTGGAGGCCTGGGCACAGGCGCATCCCGGCCATCGCGTGCTGGCCGACCGTTTCACCGCGATCCAGCAGGCCGTGGCGGCGCCAGCGTCGCGCCCAGCCGAGGCACTGCAGACGCTGTTCGACGAGGTGGAAGCGATCAAGACCGGTCCCTTGCTGGGCGAAGCGTTCGCCCGTGCAGGGCAGGCAGTCACGCTGGTGCGGTGACTGTAGAGTCGGGCCATGCTCGACTGCTTCTTCGAAAGACCAGTCGAGCATGGTTCGACTCTACAGATGCGAGATCAAGCACCGCGCCACGCTACAGATGCGCGTCTGCCATGTGCCGCACGTGCTCGGCGGCCTGCGCATGCAGCCAGTCGCGGAACGCGAGGAAGCCACGATGGCTGGCCGAGCGCTGCGGGTACACCAGCCAATGTGGCCAGTCGGTCTTCAGGCGCTGGCTGGACAGCGCGACCAACTGGCCCGAATCCAGCAGCAGCCGCGCCCGCGTCACCCGCCCGAGGGCCACGCCCACGCCATCCAGAGCGGCGCGATGGTGCGCCTCCGAATCATCCAGCACCGCCACGAAGCGCGACGGCGGGCTCTGCCCGCTCAACGCGAACCAGGCGCCCCATGCCCCGTCCGGATCACCCAGCAGCGGCCACTGGGTCAACGGCACACGGTCGACGCCTCCCATGCGTTCGATCAGCGCCGGGCTCGCCATTGGCAGCAGCCATTCGTCGAACAGCGGCTCCACCACCAGACCTGGCCATTGCCCGCTGCCCAGCCGCAGCGCGGCGTCGAACTGGCGCTGCCGCTCGAAATCAATCAGGCGTTCACTCGACTGCAGGTTGATCTCGATCTGCGGGTGCTCTGCCACGAAGTGACCCAGGCGCGGCACCAGCCAGGCCGAGGCCATCGACGGTACTGCGCTGATCGTCAGCACGTGCTCGGCACGTGCGGCATAGGGCTGGAAGGCTTCGTTGATCGCATCCAGATGCGGACCCACCTGGTCGAGCAGGCGCTGGCCCTCCAGGGTGAGGGTGACACCACGCGGCTGGCGGATCAGCAGCGGCTGCCCGAGCCGTTCTTCCAGCTGCCGCATCTGATGGCTGAGCGCGCTGACGGTCAGGTTCATCGACGCCGCCGCGCGCGACAGGTTGCCGAGCCGGGCGGCGGCCACGAAACCCTGCAGGGCATGGAGCGGTGGGCGGGACATCAGGCTTGAATTCCTCTCAAGGCACGCTTGCGGAAATGTCGCTTTTTGCCCGCCCATGCTGCCCGTATCGTGCAATCCACTCAAGTGGAGGCACGCTCATGAACATCTTCGGCGGCTTGTTGTTCCTGCAGGGCCACGTGGCCAGCACCGAGCTGGCACGCCAGCTGGCCAGCCCTTCCACACCTGCCCCGCAGTGCGCGCAGCAACCGGCTGCGCCTGTTCAGCCGCCGAGAACCCGTTGAACGCTCCTCACCCTGCGTACCAGCGTTGGACGTGTTCAGGCAGCCACGGGATCGGATCGATATCCAATGCCCGACAACCGTCGAGGGTGTCACGCAGCGCGCGCTCGCCGGGGCCACTGGGCAGCCGCAGGCCTTCCTCCTCCGGAAGTTGCACCGCAGCCCAGTCGTGCAGCTGGTCCATGCGCAGGCACAGGGCGGCCCGCAGCCACGCCTTCAGTGGATAGCAGCGATAGCCTTGTTCGCCCAACGCGATAATTGCACGCGACAAGGCCTGGTTGGCACCACGTACCCATTCGGTGCGACCTCCAGCCTTGTCCTGGACCGTCATCGGCGCCGGCGCGCGGTGCGCCTTGAACGGCGAACGCAGCTGCAGCTCCAGATCTCGCGCATCGCGCTCGCTTTCCGCTTCCACCAGTGCACCGGCGTCGAGGTCGAAGAACTCGAACCAATGCCGGTGCAATGCGCTGATGCGTCCGAGCGGATCACGTGAGAAACCGATCTTCGCGTAGTCTTCCCACGCACAGGGGAAGACGTAGGCGAAGACACGACCGTCGATGCGGATATCCGACTGCATGTGCGCAGGCTGCCTCGACAACAGCCCGGGTGCAACCGGGCGTTACCGTGGACGCTGCAGCGCCTCCTGCACCGCCGCAGCCACGTCGGTGTTGTCGATGTAACTGCCGTCGTTCCAGCGCACGTGCTGACGGTAGCCGGCATCAACGCCGCGCACGCGCTTGCCCAGCAGTTCCGACCCCGCGCCCTTGGCCCACAATGGCACCAGTGCATTGGAATGGTTGCCGGTGGGACGGAAACTGATCCCGGGCATGCGGCCGCGGCCGTTGTTGCGTACCGGAGAGAAGGCAACGGCCTGTGCATCCGGGCCCATCGGCATGCTGTTGTCGTGGTCGGTGGTAACGATCAGCAGGTTGCGCTCCCAGCCACCGTTACGCTCGATCCAGTCGACCACCGCCGTCACCGCGTTATTGAACTCCATGGTCTCTTCGATCAACCGGCCATACTGCGGCTGATCGCTGCACTGGCCGTAATGCCATTCGGTGCCGCAGGCACTGGTGTGTGCGGCCCAGTCGGTGGCGCCACCTTCCACCATCAGGTACAGCCCCTTGGACGAGCGCTGCTGCAGGAACTGCAGCGCGCCGCGGGTCATGGTCGCCAGATCGGGGACGCTGTCGATCTTCCTCACTCCCGAAGGCGTGGCTGCATCCTTGCCCAGCACCTGCAGGCGGCGCGCCTGCTGCAGGGTGTTGGCCACGCGCGGTACACCGATCAGCGGCCTGTCGGCCGGCAACCGTCCCTGCGCCAGTGCGGCGAACGCTTCCTTGCTGCGGATCAGGCGCCACGGTCCCGCCGGATTGCCGGCGATGGTGCTGCCCGCTTCCAGCTGCTGCCAATCCTGCTGCGACACCCACTCCCATGGATTCGCGCAGCCCTCTGCGTTTGCGGCGTCCGTGCCTTCGTTGCAGGCGCGGCCGTCGACGCTGTAGCCCGGGCCTCCGGTGCCCATCACCAGGTCCATGTGGCCCTGCGCCAGCATCTGGTGCGCAATGGCGTGATAGCTGCTACGCGATTCGTTCTGCGCTGCGAATGCGGCCGGTGTGGCGTGCGCGAACGGTACCGAAGTCACTACACCGGTCGCCATGCCCAGGCGCTTGGCGCGCAGCGTATTGAACTCGACCGGCTGGCCATCGTTGTTGTAGTTGATGGCGTTGTTGTAGGTCTTGATGCCCGAGGACAACGCGGTGCCCGCCGCCGCACTGTCGGTAGCCACCGCGGCCAGGTACTGGTAGCCGGCAAACGGCAGGTCCTGCGCAGGAACCGGCGTGTCATCCCAAGCCTTGCCCGGGTCGTAGCCAAGCGTCTGTGCGTTGTCGCGGGTCGGCTGGCTGCTGGCATTCAACGGGAAGCTGGTTACCGCCAGGCGCAGCGGGAAATCCGCATAGGGTGCGCCTTCGCGGCGGCCATACTGCCAGTAGGCCGCCGCGTCCCAGGTACCCCAGCCGGCACCGTCGTTGATCATCACGATCACATTGAGCGGACCGGCTTCGGCGGAGGAAACAGCCTCGGTGCGCAGGTTGGGCTGGCAGCCTCCAAGTGCGGCCAGCGCGAGCAGCAACGAAGAATGAAGCCAGTGGCGTGGAATGCGTGCAGTCATCGGATGTCCCGTCGGGCCATCGGCGGCCCGCAATGATGCTACGTTATATCGTTGCAATATTTCAGCTTCGTGCAGCCGCCGCACACTATCCTCCAGGGCCCCCACTGTCATCGTCGTTTCCATGCCGCTTCCTGCTCCTGCGCGTGCACCGCTGTCGTCCATCACCCTCGATGCGGCAACCTTCGCAGTGATTCACCAGCACAACGCGGACATCGCCAGGCAACCGGCCTCGCTGACCAAGCTGATGACCGCCTACGCGGCTTACGAGTGTGTCGAGGAGCGCGGGCGCTCGTGGGAGGACGAAGTCACCATCGCCGCCGACGACGTGCATGCGGTCGCCGACGATGAAACGCGCATGGGCCTGGTGCCCGGCGAAACGGTCACTCTCGCGCGCCTGCTGGAAGGCTTGATGATCGTCTCCGGCAATGACGCGGCGCTGGCGGTCGCGCGCCACCTGGACGGATCGCAGCCTGCGTTCCTGGAGCGCATGAACCGGCACGCGCGCCAGCTCGGCCTGCGTAGCACCTGGTTCGCCAGCGTCTCCGGCATCACCACGCCGCATCATGCGTCCAGCGCGCGCGACATGGCGGTGCTGGCCGCGTGCCTGTTGAACGATCATCCGCAGATCCTGGCGGTCACCGCGCAGCGCGCGTTCGCGCACGGCAGCTTCAACCGCAACAACCAGAACGCCCTGCTTGGCGATGACGGCGTGGATGGCTTGAAGACCGGCTACACCCAGGCCGCAGGCTTCTGCCTGGCCGCCACCGCATGCCGGGTGGTACACGGGCGGGACGAGCCGATACGCCTGATCACCGTGGTATTGGGTTCTGAGAGCCGCGACGCGCGCGACGCATGGGTGCGCGATCAGCTGGCGGCAGGATTCGCCACGCTGGCCGGCAGTACCGCCGGGGCCTGACCTTCGAAGCGGCTCAGCGACGCTTGACCGTCGCCACGATCAGCCGCTGCAGCTCGGCCTCGGCGTCGGTCTTGTCCAGCGCGCCCGCGGCCACACCCTCGGACAGGATTTCAGCCGCACCCAGGATCGCCCAGCGTCCCGCCAGCGGCACCGAGCCGTCGCTGGCGAACGGGCCCAGCCAGGCGTCGCAGTTGTCGATGAAGTCCTGCTGGTAACGCCGCCGCACCTCGTGCAGTTCCGGCGCACCCACCAGCGCGGCGAGGATGCCCTGCACTTCACTGCCCTGGCTGAGGATGCAGTCGATGTAGCCGGAGGCGATGGCTGCCGCACGGTCGGCCAGCTGCGCCCGGGCGCGGCCGATACGCTCGTGGAAGACCACCGTCTGCCGCCCGTCATAGTCATCGTAGAGCGCGGCCAGCAGGCCGTTGCGGGTCACGAAGTGATCGTAGGCCACCGGCTTGGTCACGCCCGCCGCCTCGGCCAGCCGTCCCAGCGTCAACGCGTCGGTGCCCTCTTCGCCAACCAGCGCCCAGGCCACGTCCAGCAACTGGCGGGCGCGTTGCTCGCGGGTCAATCGGCGGCGCGTGGGAGCGGCGTTGGCAGGCATCGGCGGAACACGGTGATCAACTCATCGGAGTACCGATTTTACGGCCGATTTCCATGGCGGTCTGCAGATGCGCCTGCGCGGCACCGCTGTCGGCGTCGAGCAGCAGTTCGGACGACAGCACGCGCGCGCCACAGTAGTCGAAGATGCCCATGTCGATCTGGGTCTTCATCGCCGTGCCATAGCCGCGCCGTTCGATCATTTCCGCGCCCGCACCGCCAACGCCGACCAGATGCACGCGCAGGCGCTGCAGCTTCTTCTGCACCTTGCCATCGGCACCGTCCTGGTACGCCCAGCCCTGGGTGAACACGCGATCGATCCATCCCTTCAGCAAGGCAGGGAACGACCACCAGTACAGCGGGTAGACCAGCACCAGCGTATCGATGGCGTCCAGCCGCGCATGCTCGGCCGCCACATCGGGCGGAACCGGGCCGGTCCCGCGGAACAGTGCCTGGTCATCGCGGTTGAAGCGCGGATCGAAGCCTTCGGCGACCAGGTCGGCGTGGGTTACGGTGTTGCCGGCGCCGATGGCCCGGATGGCGTCGCCGATGCGCTGGGCGATGGCATGGGTGAGCGATCCGGTTTCCGGGTGGGTGGTGACGATGAGACTGTGCATGGGTGAATCTCCAGAAATCATTACCTACCAATGGTAAGTAATGATTCCCGGATCACCAGCGCCACCGATGGGACGCTGTTTTTGCGTTCACCGTATAGTGCGCCGCATCCCGTGGAGGTCTCCGACGATGCACCGACGCCTGCTTGCTCCCCTGCTGTTCCTGCTGCTGGCCACGATGGCGCCGACGGCCGTAGCCGGCGAGCTCACCCCATCCGAATCGGCCGCCCTGCGCCAGGACGTGCAGGGGATGCTGGCCGCGTTCGCCCGCGGCGATGCCGAGCTGATCATCGCCCGCACGCATCCCAGCCTGAAACGCCTGGCCGGCGGTGATGAGGTATACGCCCGATCAACCCGCGACACGGTCAAGGCGCTGCACGAGGCCGGCGTCACCATCATCAGCGACGAAGCTGGGGTACCGACCCGTACCTATGCCGCCGGCGACGAGGAGGTCTGCTTCGTCCCGCGCTACTCGTTGCTGCGCGTACGTGAATCCCCGATCCGCAGCACCTCGTTCATGGTCGCCGTGCGCCGCGTCGGCGCCGCGCAATGGAGCTATCTGGATGGCGCGGGGTTGCTCGACAACCCTGAGCTGCTCTGGCAACTGCTGCCAGCGCTGGAGCCTGGCGTGACGCTGCCCAGGGGTGGAGTGGAAACGCTGTAGCGCGATTGCTGGGCGTCGGTACGCTCCGGCGCATCCATCTTCGCATGGCATGGATCTACCGGCTGTCCGTTAGCGGAACAACGCGTTCAACGCGGCCCCCGAAGCCGCCTGCTGCAGCCCATCGAAACGCCCCTCCTGCACGATCGGCTGTGTGGCCTGTATCAGCCCACCCCATGCCGCACGCGCAAGCGCACCGCCCAGGCTGACCCGGCGAACGCCAAGTGCTGCGATGTCCTGCAGGCTCAGCGGTGTCGGTCCACCAACCAGCAGGTTCACCGGTTTTGACCCTGCAGCGGCAACCACCGCGCTGATCTGCTCGCGCGTGCTGATGCCAGGCGCATACAGCACATCGGCACCGGCCTCGGCATAGGCCCGCAGGCGCTGCAGGGTGTCCTGCAGATCCGGCACGCCGACGAAGAAATTCTCCGCACGCCCGACCAGCAGCACGTCACCGCCTGCGCGGTCGATGGCTGCACGGGCAGCGCGCAGGCGCTCGACCGCCTGGTCGATCGAACGCAGCGGTGCATCGGCGACGCCGCTGGCATCCTCGATCGACAACGCCGCGATGCCGGTGTCGATCGCTGCAGCCACCGCCTCCTCCACCGCCTGCGGCGTCGCGCCGAAACCATCACCGAAGTCGGCATTCAACGGCAACGAGGTCGCCGCCGCCATCAGGCGCAGATGCGCCAGCGTGGCCGGCAACGAAACCGCGCCATCCGGCCGCCCTTCGCTCCAGGCGCAGCCGGCACTGGTGGTGGCCAACGCCAGGAAGCCTTGCCGCTGCAGGTAGCGCGCACTGCCCACGTCCCACGGGTTGGGCAGCACGAAGCACCCCTGCGCGTGCAGTTGGCGGAAAGACGCGCGCTTGTGCTGTGTGTCGGCATCGGGCGAGGTCATGGCAGGGCTCCGGGGCGGCAGACCTGCACCCTAGCCCGCCGTGCGGTCGCGCTCAATGGCATCGAAGCCGGCCATGCATGAAGTGATGCCCCCTGCTTATTGGACGCCACCGGCAGCCCTGCCCGAGCGTACGTGGTTGTCCACACCAGTGCCGCCACGGAGCCCTTCATGCAGCCTGACCCGCAGCCCCTCATCGACGCCGGCGATGATGACGCCCAGTGGGCCGACCTGCTCTCGCCGGCACGGCGCCGCCTGATCGCTTCGGCGGGTCTGGCCGCCGGTGGCCTGGCCAGTGCGTCGACCGGCACCGCAGCACCGCGCGGCAACGACGCGGTGAATACCACCGAGCCTGGCCGCCCCGGCTTCCGTGTCATCGTGCCGCCAGCGCCGGAAGGGCGCAGCCCCTGGGGCCAGGCCACAGCCAGCGAACCGACCCTGCGCCCGGCCAGCGTGCGTCCCGGCGAAGCCACCCTGCCCGCGACCCCACGCGCCTACACCGACATCAAGAGCTATCACGCGCATATCTACTTCGACGAGGACAGCTTCGAGAAGGCTGCGCTGCTGCGGCGCTGGGCGGCCGAGCGCTTCCCGGTGGAGCTGGGCAACTGGAACCTGGAGCCACGCGGACCACACGTCACCCCGTCGTTCTATTTCGGCTTCACCAACGACCTGCTGCCGGTGCTGGTGCCCTGGCTGCAGCTCAACAGCCTGGGCCTGACCATCCTGATCCACCCCAATACCGGTGATGGCCGTGCCGACCACCTGTATTACGCGTTGTGGGTGAACCGCGCGCAGCCGGTGAACGCCTACAACTGGCCGGCACCGAAGCCGGGGGAACGGGAGCCGCTGGAGGAGGTGTTCCCGAACGTGGTGCCGACGGTGCCGCTGGAGACCTGACCCGCCTTTCCGGTGGGTGCGTAGCTTGCTGCGCACCTTGGGACGCCCTTCGGTGGGTGCGTAGCTTGCTGCGCACCTTGAGCCCCCCTCCGGTGGGTGCGTAGCTTGCTGCGCACCTTGGGCTGCCTCTCGGTGGGTGTGTAGCTTGCTGCGCACCTTGGGCTGCGTCTCGGTGGGTGCGTAGCTTGCTGCGCACCGAACTTCCCTCATCCACGCATGGCGTGGATCTACTGATCGGTGGCCTCATCCGCGCATGGCGTGGATCTACCGCATCACCGCCCATGGCAGCATCAGCCCTGCCCCTGCCTGCCGCTATCGTCGCCCTACGTGCACGCATCCCCCGCCCGCACGGCGTTCAGCGCGCCTTGATCCGCCGCCCCGCGTAGGGCCGCAAGCGCTTCGGCAGGTTTCAAACAAACGATTGAAACGCGGCAAACTTCGCCGAACTGGACAGCATCCGCCGGTTCCGCCAGACTGCCGCCCTTTCCCGTCTTCCGGATCCCATGGCGAAGCTGCTGGTCCTGCACGGCCCCAACCTCAACCTGCTCGGCACCCGCGAGCCGGAGGTCTACGGCCACACCACGCTGGCCGACATCGACCAGGCGCTGGCGGCCCAGGCCTCGGCCGCCGGGCACGCGATGGAGAGCCTGCAGTCCAATGCCGAGCACGTACTGGTGGACCGCGTGCAGGCCGCGCGCGACGACGGAACCGCTTTCATCCTGATCAACCCCGCCGCCTTCACCCATACCTCGGTGGCCCTGCGCGATGCGCTGGCGGCGGTGGCGGTGCCGTTCATCGAGATCCACCTGTCCAATCCGCATACCCGCGAACCGTTCCGCCAGCACAGCTACTTCAGTGACAAGGCCGTGGGCGTGGTCTGCGGCTTCGGCGCCGACAGCTACCGCTACGCGATGGACGCGGCGCTGCTGCGCGTGCAGGCGGCCCGCGCGTGAACGTGCTGCCGCGCGTGCTTGCCGGCGTTCTGGCGTGGGCCGGTCTCTGCGGTGCGGCCACGGCGTTCGACCGCGAGGACGAAGGCATCGACTGCGCACGTCCGACCACCACGATGGAGAGCGACCTGTGCGCCTCGGACGTGGCCGCAGCCGCTGATGTCGAACTCAATGCGGTGTATGCACAAGCCCGGCGCCAGCTGCGCACACCCGCCAACGGTGGCGGCTGCAGCTATTGCGGCGATGCCGAGCAGCAGCTGGTCCTGGCCCAGCGTGCCTGGATGCAGCTGCGCGACCACGACTGCAACGCCGTCTATGCCCTCAATTCCGATGGCACGGCGCGCAACGGCGCACAGATGCGCTGTCTGATCACCCTCGCGCGCGACCGCACACGGCAGCTGCGCGAGTTCTACGAACTGCTTTGACCCGAGCGCGATGCGCTTCCCACCACACTGACATCAAGAGCAAAGAGGCCACCATGGATCTCCGCAAAATCAAGAAGCTGATCGACCTGCTGGAAGAGTCGAACCTGGCTGAAATCGAAATCAAGGAAGGCGAAGAGTCGGTGCGCCTGTCGCGCGCCCCGGTGGCCGGCTATGCCGCCCCGGTCGCCGCCCCGGTGTATGCCGCTCCGGCTGCTCCGGCGCCGCAGGCGATGCCGATGCAGTCGCCGACCGAAGCTTCCACCGGCGGCACCGCCAAGCCGGGCCCGGCACTGCCGGAAGGCCACGTGCTGCGCTCGCCGATGGTCGGCACCTTCTACGCCTCGTCCGCTCCGGACAAGCCGGCCTTCGTCACCGTGGGCCAGCAGGTCAAGGAAGGCGAGACCCTGGCCATCATCGAAGCGATGAAGATGTTCAACCCGATCGAAGCCGACAAGTCCGGCACCATCGTCGCCATCCTCGGCGAGAACGGCCAGCCGGTGGAATTCGACCAGCCGCTGTTCGTGATCGGCTGAGGGGCACGCCATGCTCGACAAAGTCGTCATCGCCAACCGAGGGGAAATCGCGCTGCGCATCCTGCGCGCGTGCCACACCCTCGGCATCCGCACGGTGGCCGTGCACTCCACGGTCGACCGCAACCTCAAGCACGTGGCCATGGCCGACGAGTCGGTCTGCATCGGCCCGGCGCCGTCGCCGCAGAGCTACCTCAACATCCCGGCACTGATCGCCGCAGCGGAAGTCACCGACGCCCAGGCCATCCACCCGGGCTACGGCTTCCTGTCGGAGAACGCCGACTTCGCCGAGCGGGTGGAAGAGTCCGGCTTCATCTTCATCGGCCCCAAGGCCGACACCATCCGCATGATGGGTGACAAGGTCGAAGCCATCCGCGCGATGAAGTCCGCCGGCGTGCCGTGCGTGCCCGGCTCGGGCGGCCCGCTGGGCGAGGACATCGTCGCCAACACCAAGATCGCCCGTGAGATCGGCTACCCGGTCATCATCAAGGCAGCCGGTGGCGGCGGTGGCCGCGGCATGCGCGTGGTGCACGCCGAAGCCTCGCTGAAGACCTCGATCGAAACCACCAAGAGCGAGGCCAAGGCCGCGTTCGGCAATGGCGAGGTCTACATGGAGAAGTTCCTGGAGAATCCGCGCCACGTGGAGATCCAGGTGCTGGCCGACGGCCAGGGCAACGCCATCCACCTGGGTGAGCGCGACTGCTCGATGCAGCGCCGCCACCAGAAGGTGGTGGAAGAAGCGCCGGCGCCGGGCATCACCGCCGAGCAGCGCGAGCAGATCGGCAAGGTGTGCGTGGAAGCCTGCATCCGCATTGGTTATCGCGGCGCCGGCACTTTCGAGTTCCTGTACGAGGACGGCCGCTTCTACTTCATCGAAATGAACACCCGCATCCAGGTGGAACATCCGGTCACCGAAATGGTCACCGGCATCGACCTGGTGGCCGAGCAGCTGAAGATCGCCGCCGGCCAGAAGCTGTCGATCAAGCAGAGTGACGTGGTGCTGACCGGCCATGCCATCGAATGCCGCATCAACGCCGAAGATGCAGAAACGTTCGTGCCGAGCCCGGGCACCATCACCGGCTTCCATCCGCCGGGCGGCCCCGGCGTGCGCGTGGACACCCACATCTACAGTGGCTACCGCGTGCCGTCGAACTACGACTCGATGATCGGCAAGCTGATCGTGCACGGCCCGGACCGCGAAACCGCCATTGCCCGCATGCGCGTGGCACTGAGCGAAATGGTGGTCGATGGCATCAAGACCAACGTCGCCCTGCAGCAGCGGATCATGCGCGACAAGGGCTTCCAGGCCGGTGGCCAGAACATCCACTACCTGGAAAAGCGTTTGGCCGAACGCAAGAACAAGCCGATCGCGCTGACCTGATCGGTGCCCGGTGCTGGACATGAAAAGGGCGGGGATATTCCCGCCCTTTTCTGTTGCTGCAGGGCCGAGTCCCTGCCCGGCTTGCCAGAAGCCCGGCCGAGCGTGGGCTCGGGCTCTACAGCAGACGCATCAGCGCTTGTCGGCCGCTTCGGCCGGAATCTGCGAGTTCGCCAGCGGACGCACGCCATTGGGCGAGGTCGGGTCGACGATCACCATGGTCTCGGTCGAACCATCCGGCCACACCACCTGGAAGGTGCTGCCCGCCGGCAGCGACGCGAACGGCATGCCGCTCTGCGCGCGATAGACCGCGGCCACCTGGCTGGCACCGGCACGGCGCACGTCTTCCTGCGCCTTCACCGTGGTCAGTTCCACCTTCGACAGATGCCGGTAGCGATCTTCATAGGTATCGATCATCAACAGGCCAACCGCGCCGGCCGAGTAGGCCACGAACAGGGCCACCCAGAACCAGAACTTGGCCCCGTGCAGGAATCGGCGGTAGTTCATTGCTCGTTCCTCTTTCCAACCAATCGCTTGATCCATTCCTTCATCTTCCCAGCGCCCTGCCGCGATACCGCAGCGTCATACACGAAATCCCGGAAATCCTGCGTACCATCCTGCGAACAGATCCCTCCGTTCGCACAAAAACTGTTGACCAGCACACTGTCTGCCCCACACGGTAGACCGAGTTCGCAGGCCGCAAGCCGCCAAGCGAGTTCACTGAGCTGCTCGCCCGCCACCAGGCCGTTGAGCGCACGGTCCCCCGAGGCGCGCACGCCCATGCCCGGTGCGATCGCCATGAAGGCCTCCGGGTCGCGCGAGGTGCGCACCCGTTCAACCAGGTCACGGCGGTACTCGGGGCTGTCCTGCAGCGGCTCTCCCTCGGCGAACAACGCAGCCTCTGCAGCCAGATTGCCTTGTGCGGCCGCCTTGCGACGTTCGGACAGCACCAGGGCCGTGCCCAGCTTGTCGCCCGGCACGAAACCACCACAACGCTGCGCGACGCGTTCGCGCGCCTGCACCATCGCCGGCGCGGCGGTCAGGCCCAGCCCGGCCAGCACGTTGTTGTCCAGGCGGTAGCCACCCGGATCGACCGCGTACTGCGCGCAATAGTCATAGACACGGCTGAGCATCCAGCGCGCCTCGTGGTTGCCTTCGTCCGCCTGCACACGCAACCGCTGTGCATAGGCATACAGGTCGGTGGCGTCTTCGATATCGGCGCGGAGATCCAGGGGCAGCCCGGACGGCAATGCATTGCCACGCTCGAAGGGTGCCAGGCGGCGCGCGAGCGCCTCCGGCATCACCGGCAGCGGCGCCGCACTGTCAGTGGCTGCCACCCCACCTGCCAGATCCGCCGACGCCAGCGAAGAGGTCGCGGCATGGCCGCTGGCCCGATAACCGGCCACGCCCAGCACGGCCACGGCCGGCAGTACGAGCAACCAGGTTTTCAGGGTCGGAGCGAAGGCCATCGGCGGCGGTGAGCGATGCGGCGGACAGGAAAGCACGAAGTTTAGCAAGGCCCGACGGGCCTGTCTGAACGGGCTTCGTTCATCTCGGAGCGGCATCTCAGGCGATACGGAGACGCCCCGATGGTCTAGCATGGCCCCCTTTCCCGCGATTGCCCCCACCGCCATGCCGTTTCTGGAACTGACCCTGCGTTGCACCGAAGCTACCCAGCCCCGCTATGAGAATGCGCTGGAGGACGTCGGCGCACTGGCCGTCACGCTGCTTGATGCCGAGGCCGATACCAGTAACGAACAGGCCATCCTCGAGCCGGGCGTGGGCGAGACCCCGCTGTGGGACACGCTGGTGCTGAGCGCGCTGTTCCCCGCCGACAGCAACGCGCTGTTGCTGCTGGCCGCACTGGAATCCTTCGATCCGGAACTGGACTGGAGCAGCGGCAGCTTCCGCGCGGTCGAGGATGAAGACTGGGAACGCGCCTGGATCGACCAGTTCCAGCCGATGGACTTCGGCAGCCGTACCTGGATCGTGCCGTGGAACCATGAACTGCCCGATGCCGCACAGGCCGCCGATGCCGCCGTGGTGCGGCTGGACCCGGGCCTGGCGTTCGGTTCGGGCACCCACCCGACCACCGCACTGTGCCTGCGCTGGCTGGACCAGTTGGCAGGCGATGGCCTGCTGCAGGGCCAGCGCGTGCTCGACTTCGGTTGCGGCTCGGGCATCCTCGCACTGGCCGCGCTGAAGCTGGGCGCCGCTGAAGCCATCGGCGTGGACAACGATCCGCAGGCCCTGGTCGCCACCGCCGACAATGCCGAACGCAACGGCGAACAGGCCCGCATGCACGTGTACCTGCCGCAGGACGAACCGGTCGCGACCTATCCGATCGTGGTCGCCAACATCCTCGCCTCGGCGCTGGATGCGCTGGCCGAACTGCTGGCCGCGCGCGTCGCTGCCGGTGGCCGCATCGCCCTGTCCGGCATCCTGCATGGCCAGGAAGGTGAACTGCTGCAGCGCTATGCGGCCTGGTTCGACGATCTGCAGGCCACCCAGGATGGCGACTGGATGCGCATCACCGGCGTGCGCCGCGCCTGATCGTGGTTGAATGACCGCTGGATCCGAGCCCGCGCCCTGAGCATGTCCGAGCCGAACCCACCGCGCCGTCCCCTGGCCACCTTCCTGCGCACCGCGCCGGAAGGTGAGCCCGCGCCTGCGACTGATGCGCGCACGCAGGACGAAGCCGGGCACACAGCGCCTGTGGAGCAGATGCCCGTCGAGCCCATCGACCTGGCCCCCCCCTCGGCGACAGGGATGCGACACGACGATGACGTTGTCATCGTTGATGAAGCAGCGGCCATCGAACCGGCGCCGCTCGCGGTGCAGGCAGCAGCGGCCGCCAGTGATGCCCCCAGCTTCCTGGGCAGCACGCGCGCACGCACGCTGCCAGCACCCCGTTGGCACTGGCTGCTGGTCGCAGGGCTGGCATTGCTGCTGCTACTGCAGAGCGTGCTGGCCGACCGCGCGCGGCTGGCCGCCGACGCCGGCAACCGCGCGTGGCTGGGCACGCTGTGCGGCGTACTGCACTGCAGCCTGCCGGCCTGGCACGAACCCACCGCCTTTACCATGACCAGCCGCGAGATCCGGCCGCTGCCCGGGCAGGCCGGCGTGCTGCAGGTGCAGGCCAGCATCCGTAACGACGCACGTTGGGCACAGGCGTGGCCAGACCTGCGCCTCTCACTGTCCGATGCCGATGGCCGGGTGATCGGCAGCGGCGTGTTCACGCCCGCGCAGTACCTGGGTGAGAACCCCGGCGCAGCCCTGCTGGAACCGGGCCAGAGCGCGCGCGTCGCGTTCCGGGTACAGGAGCCTGCTGCATCCACCGTCGCATTCACCTTCGACTTCCTCTGACCGGGGTGAGGCGACCAGCCGTGGCAGGCCGGGCACGCTCGCGCTAGACTGGCCGCCACCACCTCGTCCGGCCGCGCGCTCCGCGCGCACGGGCCAACCGAATCGGGAACCCCCTTGAACGCTGTCCTTTCTCGTCCTGACAACAGTCGTGGCGCTCCCCGGCCACCGCTGCGTGAACACGTCGCCCAGTCCGTGCGCCGCTACCTGCGTGACCTTGATGGCTGCGATGCGGACGATGTCTACGAGATCGTGCTGCGCGAGATGGAGATCCCGCTGTTCGTGGAAGTGCTCAACCACTGCGAAGGCAACCAGAGCCGCGCCGCGGCGATGCTGGGCATCCACCGTGCCACCCTGCGCAAGAAGCTGAAGGAATACGGCATCAGCGCCTGAGCGCACCGATGTGTAGAGTCGAGCCATGCTCGACTGCTCCTGCGCCGGGCAACACGTGAAAGGCAGTCGAGCATGGCTCGACGCTACAGAAGCGGGTCAATGCCGTTCCAGTAGAGCCACGCCATGCGTGGGTGGACGCCCGGCGGAATCAGCCACCCCCGCCCGCCTTCCAGTAATACCGCACCACGTGGAAGAACACCGGCGCGGCGAAGCACACCGAATCCAGCCGGTCGAGCATGCCACCATGGCCCTCGATCATGTGGCCCCAGTCCTTGATGCCACGATCACGCTTGATCGCCGACATCACCAGGCCGCCCCAGAACCCCATCAGGTTGATCAGCAGCGACAGGCCGAACGCCTGCAGCGGCGTGAACGGGGTGATCCACCACAGCGCCGCACCCAGCGCGCTGGCACTCAGCACGCCGCCCACGAAGCCCTCCACCGTCTTCGACGGCGACAGCTTCGGCGCGATCAGGTGCTTGCCCAGCAGCTTGCCCCAGATGTACTGCAGCACGTCCGAGGACTGCACCACGATCACCAGGAAGGCGAACAGCAACACGTTGCGCGACGGATCATGGCCGGGCACGTGCAGGTTCAGCAGCAGCGGCACATGCGAGATGCAGAACACGCAGATCATCAGCCCCCACTGGACCTTCGCGGTCCGCTCCAGGTAATGCGTGGTATCACCACCGATGGTCGACAGGATCGGCAGGAACAGGAACGCATAGACCGGAATCAGCAGCGTGTACATGCCGTACCAGTCGATCCACACCAGGTAGTACTGCCACGGCAGGACGATGTAGAACGCGGCCAGCAGCGCGTAGTAGTCGCCCGAGCGGGTCGGCGCCAGGGTGATGAACTCGCGCAACGCGAACAGGGAGATGATCGCGAACAGCACGATCACCCCGGCACGTCCAAAGAACAGCGCCAGCCCGACCACGATCGCCATCACCCACCAGGCGCGGATGCGTGACACCAGGTTGGCGATGACTGCACTGGGCTGGCCGCGCTGGCGCCAGCGCAGGGTCTCGGCCACCAGCGTGGCCAGTACCAGCACCGCGCCGACACCAGCAAACAGCAGGCCGGTCTGCTGGCCGACACTCTGCGTTGCCAGATCGCCAGATACATCCAACACGAAACTCATGCACGACCTCCATTCGGCGCCAGGTCCAGCAGCGCCTGCCGGCTGCGGGCCAGGAAGGCGGCCTTGTCCTCGTCGGCCTGCAGTCGCAACGGCGTACCGAAGGTAGCCGTGCACAACAAGGGCAGCGGCAGGAAGCGGCCCTTGGGCATCACCCGCTTCAGGTTGTCGATCCACACCGGCACGAACTCCAGTTCCGGCCGCTGCCGCGCCAGATGGTAGATGCCGCTCTTGAACGGCAGCAGCGGCTCGTCGCCGACATTGCGCGTGCCTTCCGGGAACAGGATCAGCGAACAGCCTTCATCGACCGCTTCGCGCAGCACCTGCAACGGGTCCTGCTGGCGATGCCCGGCCTCGCGCTCGACCAGCACGCCGTTGAACACCGCGTCGATCAGGTAGCGGCGCAGGCCGTCGCGCTGCCAGTACTCCGCCGCCGCCACCGGACGCACCTGGCGGCGCAGGGCCAGTGGCATCGACGACCAGATCAGCACGAAGTCACCGTGGCTGGCGTGGTTGCCGTAGTAGACGCGGTGCTCGCTGGACGGCGCGCAGCCGATCCACAGCGCGCGCGCGCCGGTCACCACATGGATCGCGCCACTGCAGGCGCGGGCAATCAGTTCGGCGAACATCCATCCCTCCCGTTCACGTCTGCGGCCACAGCACGGCCAGCAGCACCAGCACCAGCTGCACCGCCGTCAGCAGGTACTGACGCAGCAGCAGGCGGCGCATGCCGGCCCATCGCAGATCCCATCCCCGCGACGGTTCCGCGCCCGGTGTGCGGCGCAGGCCACTGTCATGCAGCAGCCGGTCGATGCGTTGCGCCGCGGCCTCATCATTCAAGCCTTCATCGCGCAGCAGCTGCAGCAGGCTGGCATCGAGTGCCACCCGCCACGCGTGATAGGCCTGGGCGACGCCTGCCACCACGCTGAGCAGCATCAGTCCGGCGGCAAGCATCGCCAGCCCGGGCTCGATGCCGAGCAGCAGCAACGCCACCAGCAGCAGCCCCAGCGACAGGCCTGCCGGCCAACGCCCCTGCCGCAGCAGCAGCTGCATGGTCGAAATATCAGGCGTGGTGCTCATGCAGGGTCTCCGGCGGCAACGGTGATCGCACGCAGGTGCGCCTTGCCCAGCACGATGCCCGGACGCGCGGCACGCACGATCGCCACCGCCGCATCGGCACCCGCCGCACGACCGCTGTGCAGCAGCCAGGTCGCCACGCTGGCCGCACTGCGCGAGTAACCCAGCGCGCAGCACACCAGCACCGGCCCGTGCGTGCGAAGGCGCTCGATGGCCTCGGCTGCCTCGCGCAGCTGCTCCGGTTCTGGCACCACCAGGTCCAGCATCGGCACACCGGCGTACGCCGCATCCGGCGCGCAGCAGGACAGCTCGGCACAGGCATCGACCACGCCCACCAAAGGTGTCGGCAATGCCGTGCAGGGAATCCGGCCCAGCCACACGCCGTCCAGCACCGGCAACGGCTGCGGCACGCGTCGCGTCCACAACCGCGAATTGATCCAGGCCGCGCCCAGGTACGGCGCCAGCAGCCAGCGTGCCGCCATGGTCAGGCGACCATCGGCACGCTTCTGGAACACCGCCGTACCCAGCCCGGCATAGGCCAGCGCCACCAGCAGCAACGACACCCCCGGCCACAGCAGCCACAACGCCGCGCCACGCAGAAGCACCACCGGCACCAGCAATACGGCGGCCGCCAGCAGGTACAGCGCGGCCAATCGCCAACGTTTGGCATCACCCGCAGTACGCCAGGCGCGCAGCGGCGGCGTGCCCTGCTCCGGCCACAGCCATACGCACAGCCAGCCGGCCAGCAGCCCGGTCGGGATGTCGATGAAATGGTGCTGGAACGTGGTCAGCACCGAGACACCGATCAGCAGTGCCCACACATGCAGCACCCAACGCCACACGCCGTGCAGGTACTGCGCGAACTTCACCCACAGCACGATCAGCAGCACGATGTGCAGCGATGGCGCCTGGTTGAACGGCTTGTCGAAGCCCAGCAGCACATCGAACAGCCAACCGAACACGCCGCCGATCTCCGGCCGCTCGAAACTGAAGCGCAGCGGCCACAGCAGGAAGCAGGTGACCGCGATCAGCTGTGCACTGAACAGCCGCAGCGCATGCCGGTCCAGTTCCAGACGTTGCCGGCACAGGAAGAAGGAGACCGCGTAGAACAGGTCGATCGACCAGTACGGCACGATCGTCCACGGCACGAAGGGAATGCGCGTCTCCCAGGCGAACGCCATCACCGGCAGTTCGGGATGGCGACCAGCCATCCAGTTGGCGAAGCCGTAGCTGGCGAAGAAGAACGGACCCAGCAGGGCCAGCCACAGCAGGGCGCGCCGCCAGGGGCGCCCTTCCGCGGCCAGTGGGGTTGCGGCCAGCGTCGCCATCACGCGGTCCGGCGCGCCAGCGACACGGTGAAGATGCCGAAGTCATCGATACGCTGCGCCACCTTCTCGAACCCGGCCAGGCGCACCAGCTCATCCATCTCCTGCTGGGTACGGCGGCGCATCACCCACGCGGCGCCGCCTCGATGGCTGGTCAGCGCGCGGGCGATGAATTCCAGCTGCGGGTGCCAGGGCTGGCCGGTGTAGGCTAGGTAGCCGCCCACCGGTACGGTTGCGGCGATGCCCT
This sequence comes from Stenotrophomonas geniculata, assembly GCF_034508895.1. Classification (NCBI taxonomy): domain Bacteria; kingdom Pseudomonadati; phylum Pseudomonadota; class Gammaproteobacteria; order Lysobacterales; family Lysobacteraceae; genus Stenotrophomonas; species Stenotrophomonas geniculata. The sequence continues at coordinate 2,348,593 of NZ_CP140571.1, read as the reverse complement.
GCAGCGAGCGCAGCACGGCGTCGTTGTCGGGGAATAGTTCGTACAGGCCCGATACCACCGCCAGCGTAGGCGCCGGGTCCACCGCCGCCAGTTGCGCGGGATCGAACGCATCGCCCTGCTCGAAGTGGGCGATGTCGGCTGCGCCGAGGCGCTCGATCAAGGCCTGGCCCTGGGTCACGTTCAGATCGCTGAAATCACGCAGCACGATGCGGTCGGCGCGCTGTTCGCCCTGGCCCAGCGCTTCCAGCACATAGCGGCCATGGCCAGCGGCCACGTCCAGTACGCGCACCGGCCTGCCCTGCCCGCGCAGGCGCTGGGCGGCGTCACGCAGCAGTTCCTGCAGGTGCTGGCCGCGCACGCGGATGCCACGCCAGCCGATCGCATCCAGATAGTTGCGATCGACCATGCGGCCCAATGGGCCCTTGCCGCGCGCTTGGTCGCGATAGATGTAGTCCAGCGTGCTGCCGGAATCGAAACCGGTCTGCAGGCCCAGCGCGATGCCTTCGGACAACGTGCCACCGAAACGCAGGCCGCCACGCACCACGCGCCAGCGCAGGTCGGCCAGGCTGTTGCGTTCCGGTGGCCAGGCCAGGATCTCCGATTCCTCGAAGGTCGGACCATGCCGGTGTGCGTCACGACGCGACAACTCGCGCAGGGGTTCGGCGAAGCGCGCCTGGATGAAACTGCGGATGCGCGCCAGTGCCGGCGCGCGATCACGTTCGCCCAGCGTGTCGTGGAAGAAGCCCGGCAGGTGCACGCGCTCCTTGATCGGGCTGGACAGGCGCTCGTAGAAGCGGTCCTGCGGGCCACGATGCACGACGAAGTCCGAGCCGGACACCAACAGCTGCACCGGCACGCTGATCGCCTGCGCATCGGCGACGATGCGGTCGGCCGCTTCGTACAGGCCCAGCAGCACGCGCACCGAGATCGGGCGGGTGATCAGCGGATCGGTACGATAGCTTTCCACCCGTGCCGGGTCGTGGGTCAGCCACTGCGGCTTGACGTAGCTGTTGACGAAGAAATTGCCGCGCAGCTTCTGCATCAGCGCCAACCCAGCGCGTGCGAACGGCACGTACAGCTTCACCTTGAAGGCGGGCGAAGCCATCACCAGCGCACGCAGGCGCGGCGCGTAATCGTGCACCCAGGTCGCGGCGACCACCGCCCCCACGCTCTGCGCGATCACCACGATGTCTTCCACCGCGATACCGTGCTCGGCGCCGATGTGGGCAATGAAGCTGTCCAGGTCACGCACCAGCGCCGGGAAGCCCGGTGCATCGCCACGTGCGCCCGGCGAACGGCCATTGCCGCGCGCATCCCAGGCGAAGAAGGCGGTGTCGGGCAGGTCCAGCTCATCGACCAGGTGGGTGACCCGGCCGGAGTGCTCGTGGCCGCGGTGCAGCAGCACGATGGCCTTGGTGGCCGGGGTTGCGGTGGTGCCCGCCCAGTACCGGTAGAACAGCGGTACCTGGTCGAAGCTGTGGAATTCCCGTTCCTGCGCCTGACGCATGCAATCTCCTGATTGTCTTTTTGTATCTGCTTGATTAATTCGGCGAAACCGCCGCTTCCCGCAGTCCGCGACGGACGCGGTTGATCATCGTCAGCACGCACAACACTGCCATGGCTGCAGCCACGCCGCTGACCGTCAGTGCACCGCCCCAGCCGAAGGCCAGCAGCAAGCCCAGCGCACCGATCACGAAGGCGCGGTCGCTCTTGCCCATCGGGCCGTCATAGCGGCGGCTGGCACCGACCATCAGCCCCAGCACGCCGGCGTACTCGCTCAGCGCCGCCGTCCAGGCCAGCAGCCACAGCGCCTCCGGGCGCACGCCGGGTACGCTGAGCAGGCTCAGGTACAGCGCCGCATCGGCGATCACATCGCACAATTCGTTCAGATAGGCGCCCAGCCGCGATTGCTGGCCGAATTCGCGCGCCAGCATGCCGTCCACCGCGTTGAGCGCCATGCGCAGCAGCATCCACAACGGCAGCAGCAGGTACAGCAGAGGCTGGGCAGGCGCGCAGCACCACACGGCCGCGGCCACCAGCAGCGAGACCACGGCAGCGGCCACGGTCACCGTATTGGCAGTGATCCCCATGCGGAACAGACCGCGTACGGCTGGACGCAACAGGTCCTGGAAACGTCCCTTCAATGCATAGATCGACATGATCCGTACCCGCTGATCCTTGGCAGTGCGGGCACAGCCTACCCCATCGTTGGCAGATTCCGACAACCCGGCTCTGGTCCGCAGCCCAGACTCCGGATCGGGCCGGATCGGTGTGCCCGACCCGGCCTTACGCCGATTGCCACGGCAAATTACCCCTTCCAGCGCCCGCCACGGGCCCCCACCGCCTACAATATCGACCCCGCTCCGCTGCCGATTCTGTCCCATGACTGCTGATCTGTTGCCCGTCCGCCGGGCCCTCCTCTCCGTTTCCGACAAGACCGGTCTGGTCGAGCTGGCCACTGCGCTGGCGGCACGCGGCGTGGAGCTGCTGTCCACCGGCGGCACCGCCAAGGCGATCCGCGATGCGGGCCTGGCCGTGAAGGACGTGGCCGAGGTCACCGGTTTCCCGGAAATGATGGACGGCCGCGTCAAGACCCTGCACCCGATGGTGCACGGTGGCCTGCTGGGCCGTTCGGGCCTGGATGATGCGGTGATGGCCGAGCATGGCATCGGCGCCATCGACCTGCTGGTGCTGAACCTGTACCCGTTCGAGTCGGTCACCGCCAAGGCCGACTGCACCCTGGCCGACGCGGTCGAGAACATCGACATCGGCGGCCCGGCCATGCTGCGCTCGGCGGCCAAGAACTTCGCCCGCGTGGCGGTGGCCACCGATCCGTCGCAGTACGCCGAACTGCTGGCCTCGCTGGCGGCCAACGACGGCCAGCTGTCGGCCGCCACCCGCTTCGCGTTCTCGGTGGCCGCGTTCAACCGCGTCGCCCAGTACGACGCGGCGATCAGCAACTACCTGTCGGCGGTCACCGCCACCGACGCCGCCGTGCCGGCCCGTGCCGAGTACCCGGCGCAGATGAACTCCACCTTCGTGAAGGTGATGGACCTGCGCTACGGCGAGAACCCGCACCAGAGCGGCGCGTTCTACCGAGACCTGTACCCGGTGCCGGGCACCCTGGCCACGTTCCAGCAGCTGCAGGGCAAGGAACTGAGCTACAACAACCTGGCCGACGCCGATGCGGCGTGGGAGTGCGTGCGCCAGTTCGACGCGCCGGCCTGCGTCATCGTCAAGCACGCCAACCCGTGCGGCGTGGCCGTCGGTGCCGGCAACGGCGATGCCTACGAGCTGGCCTACGCCACCGACCCGACCAGCGCCTTCGGCGGCATCATCGCCTTCAACACGCCGCTGGACGCTGCCACCGCCAAGGTCATCCTGGACCGCCAGTTCGTGGAAGTGCTGATCGCCCCGGATTACGAGCCGGCCGCGCTGGAATACGCGCAGAAGAAGGCCAACGTGCGCGTGCTGCGCATCCCGCATGGTGATGGCCTGAACAACTTCGACAGCAAGCGCGTCGGCTCGGGCCTCCTGCTGCAGTCCTCGGACAACCGCGGCATGACCCGCGACGAGCTGAAGGTGGTCAGCAAGCTGGCACCGACCGACAAGCAGTTCGCCGACCTGCTGTTTGCCTGGAAGGTGGCCAAGTTCGTGAAGTCCAACGCGATCGTCTATGCGAAGGACAACCGCACCATCGGTGTCGGCGCCGGCCAGATGAGCCGCGTGTACTCGGCGCGCATCGCCGGCATCAAGGCCGCCGATGCAAACCTGGTGGTCGAGGGTTCGGTGATGGCTTCCGATGCGTTCTTCCCGTTCCGCGACGGCATCGATGCCGCTGCTGCCGCCGGCATCAAGGCGGTCATCCAGCCGGGCGGTTCGATGCGCGATGCCGAAGTGATCGCCGCCGCCGACGAACACGGCCTGGCCATGGTGTTCACCGGCGTGCGCCACTTCCGCCACTGATACTGGAGCGACACGGATGTCCGCAGTCTCACTGAAATCGCTGGCCTTGCTCGCCCTCGCAGGCGCGGCCGCGCTGGCCGGCTGCAAGCCTGCGGCCGCCCCGGTGCCTGCGTCGTCGCCGCAGGCCGCCACGTCGGCCCCTGCCGAGCCGACGGCGCACGTGAGCCGCACCGCGCGACTGCAGGCCTTCCTGGTCCAGCGCTACGGCAAGAACGCCAGGCTCTCCGGTGAATGGCACGGCAGCTGGAACGACGACGGCGAAACCCGCCCGATGGACTGGCACGTCTGCGCCGAGCAACCGGTGGTGAGCGGTGACAGCTGGCAGCAGTTGCTGGCGGTCTGCGGTGCTTTGTCCGAAGGCGCGCACATCGACGCAGGCATGATCGACTTCTTCGTGCTGCATCCGAAGGGCGAGGGCTTCGACGTGACCAGTGAACTGACTGGCGAACGCTTTGGCAGCGGCGGCCAGCCCGGCACCGCCAGCATCATCCGCGCAGGCAGCGACTTCTATGGTTTCCGCGTCGAGGACGGCTGGTTCGGGCAGGGCTTCTCGCTGCTCTCGCAGTCGCTGATCCTGCCAGGCCCGAACGGCCTGGTGTCCAGTGGCAGCGTGCGCAGCCATATCGACAATGACGCCCAGTACGAGTGCGACAACCTGGGCGCCAGCAGCGACCCGGAGACTGTCGAGGACTGCCGTACCCGTCGCTTCAGCATCGATTTCGCCCTGCGTTTCGACGACAGCGATCGCAGCGCGCGCATCTGGCCGCTGCTGATCGAGGAAACCGGCACCACCTGTGGTGGCAAGCAGGTCCGGCAGGAACACCGCTTTACCCTGGACCCGAAGACCTGGGCCTATTCCTTCCCCGAATCACTGCAACGCGAAGGCTGCGAGTGAGCCACGCGCGCCGCCGGGGATATCGATCTTCCCTTCCCACGCAATCTGGAATCTCGTGATGAACGTACTTGTCATCGGCTCTGGCGGCCGCGAACACGCCCTGGCATGGAAGCTGGCCCAGTCCTCCCGTGTCACCGAAGTGATCGTTGCGCCCGGCAACGCCGGCACCGCCAGCGAAGACAAGTGCCGCAACGTGGCGGTGAAAGTGACCGACATCGACGGCCTGCTGGCGCTGGCCCAGGCCGAAGGCGTGGCGCTGACCGTGGTCGGCCCGGAAGTACCGCTGGTGGCCGGCGTGGTCGACCGCTTCCGCGCCGCCGGCCTGCGCATCTTCGGGCCGACTGCCGCCGCCGCGCAGCTGGAAGGCAGCAAGGCCTACGCCAAGGACTTCCTGGCCCGCCACAACATCCCCACCGCGTTCTATGCCGTGCACACCGAGGTGGATGCCGCCCTGGCCTACATCCGCGAGAAGGGCGCGCCGATCGTGGTCAAGGCCGATGGTCTGGCCGCCGGCAAGGGCGTGATCGTGGCGATGACCCTGGCCGAAGCCGAAGATGCCGTGCGTGACATGCTGTCGGGCAACGCGTTCGGCGATGCCGGTGCGCGCGTGGTGATCGAAGAGTTCCTCGATGGTGAGGAAGCCAGCTTCATTTCGATGGTGGACGGCGTGCATGCGCTGCCGATGGCCACATCGCAGGACCACAAGCGCGTCGGCGACGGCGACACCGGCCCGAACACCGGTGGCATGGGCGCCTACTCGCCCGCGCCGGTAGTGACGCCGGAGGTGCATGCACGCGTGATGCGCGAGGTGGTGAACCCGACCGTGCAGGGCATGATCGCCGACGGTATCCCGTTCACTGGTTTCCTCTACGCGGGCCTGATGATCGACGCCAGCGGCGCGCCGAAGGTGATCGAATTCAACGTGCGCTTCGGCGACCCGGAAACCCAGCCGGTGATGTTGCGCCTGCAGTCGGATCTGGTCGAGCTGGTGGAAGCCGCCATCGATGGCCGCCTGGACCAGGTGCAGGCGCAGTGGGACGCACGCCCGTCGCTGGGCGTGGTGCTGGCCGCGAAGCCCTACCCGGAAGCGCCGATCACCGGTGACGTGATTTCCGGCCTGGACGACGTGCCGGCCAGTGCCAAGGTGTTCCATGCGGGGACTGCATTGGACGCGCAGGGCCAGGTGGTCAGCGCCGGCGGCCGCGTGCTGTGCGTGGCGGCGCTGGGTGACAGCGTGCGCGACGCGCAGGCCAACGCCTATGCCGGCGTGGCCAAGGTGACCTGGGCCAACGAATTCCACCGCAACGACATTGGTTGGCGCGCGATCGCACGCGAGGGGTGAGGCTCCCCCGCTCCCATGCATGGCGCGGATTGAATACCACGGTAAAGCAAAGGCCCGGCATTGCCGGGCCTTTGCTTTACAGGACTGCTTCGAGACCCTTCCGATCAATCAGGTTAAGCAACTTCAGTGACGGTCCGCTGGGTTTCTTTTCGCCCTGCTCCCAGCTGCGTACGGTGGAAACGCTGGTATTGAGAACCCCCGCAAAGACCGGCTGACTGAGCTGCAGTGACGTACGCAGGGCACGGATCTGGGCACTGCTGTACTCAGGGACCGGCTCAAGGCAAAGTGCTTCGTAGCTGCTCAACCGACGTTTATCGATGAAGCCATGCGCGTGCAGACTCACAGCAGCATCATGCACCGCTTCAAGAAGCGCACTTTTCGCGCGCCGTCGCTCAGGGGTCTTCGTCATGGCCGATCTCCTGTAGATCCCCGTACTCCACGGCGCGATTCATCTGCGCCGTACTCATTCTCAGGAACTCCGATGCGTACAACTGCAGCGCATCCCGTTCCGCATTCGTGATCGCAGCACGTTCATTCTTCTCGTAGCCGAAAAGGAAGAACCAATGCCCGCCTCGCTGTGTGGCGACGATGATTCGAACGCTCCCACGCTTTCCTCGCCCCGGCAACGGAACGCGCTTCTTGAAGATTCCGCCGCCAAGATCAGCATCCACCAGACCCGCTTCCATTTCACGTACCGACCGGTACAGCGCAGCGTCGGACAGGGTGGTCCTACGCATACTGCGAAACTTCGTGTGCGGAAGACGCGTGGCATGATCATACCGTGCCACTGCGTGGTATGGCGTGAACATCAGCATCCAGCACATGACCCGGTCGGCACAATCACCGCTCTGGCGTCAGAGTAGAGCCACGCCATGCGTGGCTAAACCCCACAAACGAAAAAGGCCCGGCAGTGCCGGGCCTTTTGATTGCTTCAACGCCATCCCGCCTTACGCGGTGAACAGCGCCTTCATCTTCTTCAGCGCGTTCGCCTCGACCTGGCGGATGCGCTCAGCCGACACGCCGTACTCGTCGGCCAGTTCCTGCAGCGTCACCTTGCTGTCGGCATCCAGCCAGCGGCGGCGGATGATGTCGCGCGAACGCGCATCCAGCTCGGCCAGGCCTTCGCGCAGCAGCTGCATCTGGTTGTCTTCGCTGTCGGCACGTTCGTAGGCCATCGACGGATCTTCGTCGTTGGCAACCAGGAACGCGGCCGGCGACGGCGGCGCGTGTTCGTTGTCCTCGTCGGTCGGTGCATCGAAACCGATATCGCGACCGGACAGGCGCGATTCCATTTCCATGACCTCGCGCTCGGACACGTTCAGGTCCTTGGCGACGGCGCTGACTTCCGCCGCGTTCATCCAGCCCAGGCGCGTCTTCGACTTGCGCAGGTTGAAGAACAGCTTGCGCTGCGCCTTGGTGGTGGCGACCTTCACGATGCGCCAGTTCTTCAGGATGAACTCGTGCATCTCGGCACGGATCCAGTGCACGGCGAAGGAGACCAGGCGCACGCCCATATCCGGGTCGAAGCGCTTGACCGCCTTCATCAGGCCGATGTTGCCTTCCTGGATCAGGTCGCCCAGTGCAAGGCCGTAGCCGTTGTAGCCGCGGGCCACGTGCACCACGAAGCGCAGGTGCGAATGCACCAGCTCGCGGGCGGCGTCCAGATCGTTGCCGTCGCGGAAGCGACGGGCCAGGTCCTGTTCGTCATCGACCGACAGCACCGGGATCTGGTGCACGGCACCGATGTAGGCGTCCAGCGAACCGAGCGCACTGGGAATCGGGAGATTGTTTGCCACAAGGGCAGTAGAGGTGTTCTGGCTCATAGGCACCCATCTTAGCAGTCCGGGATTTGGACTGCTAAAGGAGGAAAAAGTTCCAGCATCCTATTGATGCAACACTGGTCCCAAACAGAGCCCTACCGTAGCGCGATTTGATGACAGTGGCGAGCGCGCTTTTCGGGATTCACAATCCCTTGGAATTCAAGCAATTACCTGCCGGAAACCGGCCGATTCCGGTCAAGGTTAGCTGAACAGGCCGTCCCCGGACGCCCATTCAGGCCGGAAACGTTGCCCGGCGTTCAGCCCCGGACCGGCACCGCCGCTCAGAGCGCCGAATGGGGCGGCAGCGACCAGTCGACCGGGGCCTGGCCGCGACGCTGCAGGTACTCGTTGGCCATCGAGAAATGCCGGCAACCCAGGAAGCCACGGTGGGCCGACAACGGCGACGGGTGCGGCGACTTCAGCACGCGATGGCGACGGGTATCGATGACCTTGCCCTTCTGCTGCGCATAGGCGCCCCAGAGCATGAACACCAGGCCTTCGCGCTCGCGGTTGAGCACGTCCACCACGTGGTCGGTGAAGCCCTCCCAGCCACGGCCCTGGTGCGCACCGGCCTTGCCCTCTTCCACGGTCAGCACGGCATTGAGCAGCAGCACGCCGCGCTGCGCCCACGGGATCAGGCAGCCGTGGTCCGGGCGCGGGATACCGAGATCGCTCTCGATTTCCTTGTAGATGTTCAGCAGCGACGGCGGCACCGGCACGCCCGGCGGCACCGAGAAACTCAGGCCATGCGCCTGGCCACGGCCGTGGTACGGGTCCTGGCCGAGGATCACCACCTTCACCTGCTCGAATGGCGTGGCATCGAACGCGGCGAAGATCTGCGGACCGGGCGGGAACACCGCCGCACCACTGGCCTTGCGCTGGCGCAGGAAGCTGGACAGCTCACGCATCTGCGGCTGCATCAGGTAATCGCCGACATGCTGTTTCCAGCTCGGTTCCAGCTGGATCGTCGGGGTGCCGGCTACTTCATCCATCATCGAATCAGGGGTCCATCGTTCAATCGGGCCAGGCGCAGCTGGAACAGCACCTTGGTGACCAGCAGCCGTTCTTCAATCGGCTTGAGCACCAGGTCGTTGGCGCCGGACTGCAGCAGCCCGGTCTGGTTGTGCGGGTTGCCATCGCCGGTCATCACCAGCACCGGCAGGCGGCGCTTGCCGTAGCCGAAGTCCACGCGCACGCGCTGCACCACGTCGCGGCCGCTCAGCTCGCCCTTCAGGGTGACGTCGGTCAGCACCAGGTCGATGCGATGGCGGCTGCGGCCCAGCGACTCGGCGGTGAGCAGGGTGAACGCCTCTTCGGCGCTGACCACGTGCAGCACGTTCAACTGCTGTCGCTCAAGCATGCGCTTGGTGGCCTCGGCGACCACGCGGCTGTCCTCGATATAGAGGATGGTGGCGCCGGGAATGGTCTGCGGCTGCACATAGCCACGGACGAAGGTCGCCAGTGCCTCGTGGCCCAGCGCCTTGTCGAAATAGTCGGTGACGTACTCGGTGAAGCGGCGCTGCTCCAGGTGCTGCTGAGCATCGCCGGAGACCACGATCACCGGCACATAGGCCTGGCCCGCCGCTTCGCGCACCATCCGCGCCAGCGCCAGGCCGTCGCCATCGCGCAGGGTCAGCGAGGTCGTCACCAGGTCGACCGGGCCCTGCGCCAGCGCCTGCTGCGCGTCTTCGATGCTGTCGCAGCCGATCACCTCCACGCCAGGCAGGTCACGCTGCAGGACGTCGGCGATCAGCTTGCGGACCAGCTTCGACCCGTCGACCACCATCACCCGCGTCGCGGGCCCTTCAAGGTGCTTCAGCGCTTGCGGTTGCATGCCGGTCTCAGGTGTCGGTCGGGCGGGTCTGGCGCAGGAAATGGCCGGTCACCAGCCACGCGCCCAGCCAACCCAGCAGCAGCGTGCCGAGCAGGACCAGGCTGCCATGCAGCAGGTCCAGGCCATGCAGCACGAACGGGCTGCCGTAGCTGCGCGAGAGTTCGGCCAGCGGCACGCGCAGGGCGGCGCCGGCCGCAGCAATCAGGGCCAGCGCCACCGCGCCGGCACCCAGTCCATACCACGCGCCCAGGTACAGGAACGGGCGGCGAATGAAGCCATCACTGGCGCCGAGCAGCTGCAGCACGCCGATCTCTTCGCGACGCGCCTGGATATCCAGGCGCACGGTGTTGCCGACCACCAGCGCGGCGCCCACGCCGAGCAGTACCGACAGCACCTGCACCAGCCGTGCGCCGAACGCCAGCCAGGCATCCAGACGCTGGCGCCACAGTGCGTCGTGCTGCACCAGGTCGGCCTCGGGCAGGCTCTCCAGCGCGCGCGCCAGGCGTGCGTCGTCCTTGCCCTGGCCCGGGGTGATCACCAGCAGCGAGGGCAATGGATTGTCGTTGAGTGCGTCGATCGCCTCACCGAGGCCGGCATCGCGCAGTTCCTGCAGGCCCTGCTCGGGCGTGCGCACGTTCACTTCGGCCACGTCGTCGCGGTCGCGCAGCTGGCCGGCCAGGCGCAGTGCGCCGGGACCATCGACGTTGCCCTTCAGGAACACGTTGATGTCGCGCGACTGCTGCACGCTGCCGGCGAACTGCTTGAGGTTGTCCAGCGCGATCGACAGGCCAAGCGGCAGGGCCAGTGCCAGCGCCATGACCATCACCGTCAGCAGGGTCGCCCACGGCTTGCGGCAGGCGCGGCCAAGGCTGAACACCACGCTGTGCACGTGGTGCTGGAACCAGACGCCCACGCGCGAGGGCGCGGCGGCTTCGCTGTTTTCGTTCTTCGCCATGCGTTACTCCGCCAGGTCCTGCGGCGAGATGTCATCCACCAGCCGGCCGTGGTCGAGGATCAGCACGCGCTTGCGCATGCGACGCAGCAGCGGCAGATCGTGGCTGACCACCAGCACGCTGGTGCCGCGCGAGGGCAGCTCGGCGAACAGGGCCATGATCTCCGCGGCCAGGGTCGGGTCGAGGTTGCCGGTCGGCTCATCGGCCACCAGCAGCTTGGGTTCGCCGACGATGGCGCGGGCGATGCCGACGCGCTGCTGCTCGCCGGCCGACAGCTGCGAGGGCAGCGCCTTCTCGCGATGGCCCAGGCCCATCCGCTCCAGCACCGAGCGCACGCGCTTGTTGATGTCGCCACGGCGGGTGCCGCGCAGGATCAGCGGCAACGCCACGTTCTCGGCGATCGAGCGGTCCATCAGCAGGCGATGGTCCTGGTAGACCGCACCCACCGCGCGACGGTGGCGGGGCACGTCGCCGCCACGCACCTTCAGCAGGTTGCGCTCGTCGAACACCACCGCACCGCGGCTGGGCCGCTCGTCCAGGTGGATCAACTTGAGCAGGGTGCTTTTGCCCGCACCGGAATGGCCGGTGACGAACAGCATCTCGCCCGGCGCGACCTCGAAGCTGACATCGGTCAGTGCCTCGTGGCCACCGGCGTACTGTTTGCTGACATTGTCGAAGCGCAGGACACTCATGCCCCGATTATGCAGGACCGGCGCGACGTCGTGGAGATGGTGGCGCGATTGGTGATAGCCGCGGGAGCAGCCGAGCGTAGGCTCGGCTCTACAGGGCGGCATGGGGGCTGTAGAGCCGAGCCCATGCTCGGCTCAGTGCGGACCAAGGTCCGCACCCACCATCGGCGGCTTAGTTGCCCGACAGCATCCGGCGGATCTTGCGGCCAATGCGGGTCAGGAACGAATCACCGGTATCAGCGGCGGTACGCACCGGCTTGGCCACCACCTGCACCGGGGTGACCGGGCTGGCGCCATTGCCGGCAGCGCTCTGCACGCCCTCGGCACCTTCGACCGGACGGCCGTGGCGACGACGACGGCGCTTGCGCGGCTTGTGCTCGCCGTCCACCGCACCTTCCGGTGCGCCTTCGGCGCGCGGCGGGCGCGGCGGACGCGGGGCCTGGGCAACGGCGCCTTCGGCACCGGCGGCCGGGGCGGCAGCGCCCTGTTCGCCCTCCACGCGCGGCTTGCGCGGGCCACGCGAACGGCGCTCGCCGCTGCGCTCACCGTCGCGACCACCACGGCCACCACCGCCTGAACGGCCGCCACTACGGCCACCGCCCCGACGCTCTTCCTCGGCGGCGCGGGCTTCGCGCGCTTCGCGGAAGATCTGGCCGACGCTTTCGTTGTCCTCGCCTTCCTCGCCTGCTGCGGGGGCCGGGCGTTCCGGGCGCGGCAGCGGGGTCAACAGTTCCTTGGTCACCGGCTCGGACGGAATCTTCTGCTCGATATAGGCCTCGATGTCCGGCAGGCCCATTGCATAGCGCTCACAGGCGAAGCTGATCGCATCACCCTCTTCGCCCAGGCGCGCGGTGCGGCCGATGCGGTGCACGTAGTCTTCGGCATCGAACGGCAGGTCGTAGTTGTAGACGTACTTGATGCCGTCGATGTGCAGGCCGCGCGCAGCCACGTCGGTGGCCACCAGGATTTCCAGCTGGCCCTTCTGGAAGCGGTTGAGCAGGCTCTCACGCTTCTTCTGCGGCACGTCGCCGGACAGCACGCCCACGCGGTAGCCGGCCTTTTCCAGCGAACGCGCCACACGCTCGACGAACACCTTGGTGTTGACGAAGACCATGGTGCGCGCGCCTTCGCTGCGCGACAGCAGGCCCAGCAGCAGCGGGATCTTCTCGTCGTCGGCCGGGAAGTAGATGCGCTGGCGCACGCGCGCGGCGGTGATGGTCTCGGCTTCGACCACCAGCTTCTGCGGCTCGTTCATGTGCTCGTAGGCCAGCTCCAGCACGCGATGGCTGAGGGTGGCACTGAACAGCAGGGTCTGGCGGGTGGTGCGCTCGGGCATGCGGCGCAGCAGGAAGCGGATGTCCTTGATGAAGCCCAGGTCGAACATGCGGTCGGCTTCGTCCAGCACGCAGATCTCGCAGGCGTGCAGCGACACCACCTTGTGCTGTTTCACGTAGTCGATCAGGCGGCCCGGGGTGGCGATGATCACGTCCACGCCCTGCTGCAGCAGTTCGCGCTGCTTGTCGTAATCCACGCCGCCGTAGACCAGCGCGAAACGCAGGCCCAGATCGGAACCGAACTTGACCGCATCCTTGTGGATCTGGATGGCCAGTTCGCGGGTCGGGGCGAGGATCAGCGCGCGCGGATCTTCCGGCTTGCGGTCGGCCAGGGCCGGACGCGTCAGCAGGCGGTTCACGACAGCGACCAGGAAGGCCAGGGTCTTGCCGGTGCCGGTCTGAGCCTGGCCGGCAACATCACCACCGGGCAGCGCGACGGGCAGGGTCAGCGCCTGGATCGGGGTGCAACGGGTGAATCCGGCTCCTTCAAGACCGGCCTGCAGGGCCGGGTGCAGCTCGAAGGAGGAAAAGGTCAAATCGGTCAGCGGTTTGTCGCTCATGAGTCCGTCTTGGTATGGCCGCCGGCCCGTGGGGCGGCTGGCACTTCAGCGTCTAGGGGCACCGTCGCAAACTGCGGCCCCTGCGGCGGGTTGGCAGGCTGGGACCACCCGGTCCGTGCGCCGCACAATGCCCCAGTTTAACGCACTCGGGCCAGCAAACCGGAATGACCTGTCTCATAAAGTCAAGAGACGACGCCCTTCACCCAGCCACACCGGACTTGAACGGCCCTGCCAGGCCCGCTGGTGTCGCCCACTGCCAGCCCCATGTACAGGAAGACAGTGAAATCCGACACATACCAGGCATCGAAGCGATCACGATACGCTGGGTTCCAGCCGGCGCCTGTCCCTGCCCTGCGATAGGGGTACACTGCCGGCCGTGAGCGTCCAGGCATCCCGCCGAACGCACCGCGGCAGTGCGCCGCGAGGCAACGACGAGGGTCGCGCCACCGGGCATGGCCCAGTTCACCCACCTCCGGCATGGCCGGGTGCAATCCAAGACGAGAAACCAAGATGAGCGACAAGGTTGTACATGTCGGCGACGCCGACTTTGATAGTGCAGTGCTGAATTCCAAGGAACCGGTGCTGGTCGATTTCTGGGCCGAGTGGTGTGGCCCGTGCAAGATGATCGCCCCGGCGCTGGACGAGCTGGCCGATGCCTACCAGGGCCGCGCCAAGATCGCCAAGGTCAACGTCGACCACAACCGTGCGCTGGCCGCCAAGTACCACGTGCGTTCGATTCCGTACCTGGTCGTGTTCAAGGACGGCGAGAAGGTTGGCGAGCAGATCGGTGCGGTGGGCAAGGCCCAGCTGGCCGGCCTGCTGGACAAGGCCCTGGCCTGATTCCTGCTGTTCTCCGGCAGCCGCCGACCGCGGCTGCCGGCGGGCGTCCCGCGCCCATGATGAATGCTGTTCCCGGCAGCCCTTGCACGGCGCCGCAGGCCGATGATAGTGTCGGCATATCCGGCCGCGTTCGCGTGCCGCACCCTCTGGACGCAGTTTCCTCCAGACCCATTCCCAACGTTCGCCGCCCCAGCCGGGCGCTCGCACCTTCAAGCGAGGAATAACGCTCTTGTCCGATAACACTTCCGAAACCGGCAGCGCCGATGCGCCCGCCGAAAAGCGCGTGCGCAAGCCCCGCGTGAGCAAGGCCGCCGCCCCGGCAGCCGCCGAAACCAGCGCCGCTCCGGCGCAGCCGACCCTGCCGCTGGCCGCCGCGCCCGAGGCACCGGCTGCTGCCCCCGCACCGAGCGCGCCCGCCGCCGAGGCCCCTGCCAGCAGTGGCGGCGGCGAAGGCGGTGAGGGTCGCGAATTCGGCCAGCCGCGCCAGCAGAACCACCAGGGGGGCGGCCAGAACCAGGGCCAGAACCCGTACAACCAGAACGGCCAGCAGGGCCAGGGGCAAGGCCAGGGCAACCGCCGCGACCGCTTCCGCAACCGCCGCGACCGTGACCGCAACAACCGCTTCCGCGACGATGGCCTGCCCAACGACGGCGGCGAGCAGCAGCCGTTCGTGCCGCGCCCGCACGCCAACGTGCCCGAGGGCTTCCCGGTCTACTCGCTGAGCGACCTCAAGCGCATGCCGGCACAGAAGCTGCTGGAAATCGCCGAGCAGCTGCAGATCTCCGAAGGCGTGGCCCGCGCCCGCAAGCAGGATGTGATCTTCGCCCTGCTGAAGGTGCTGACCCGCCACGGTGACGGCGTCGCCGCCGACGGCGTGCTGGAAATCCTGCCGGACGGCTTCGGCTTCCTGCGCGCGGCCGAAGCCAGCTACCTGGCCGGCCCGGACGACACCTACATCTCGCCCAGCCAGATCCGCCGCTTCAACCTGCGCACCGGCGACCACATCTCCGGCCGCATCCGCTTCCCGAAGGACGGCGAGCGCTACTTCGCGCTGAACATCGTCGACACCATCAACGGTGAGCCGATCGAAGCGTCGAAGAACAAGGTGCTGTTCGAGAACCTGACCGCCCTGTTCCCGCGCCGCCGCTTCACCCTGGAGCGTGGCAACGGTTCGTCGGAAGACATCACCGGCCGCATCCTCGACCTGATGGCCCCGCAGGGCAAGGGCCAGCGCTCGCTCATCGTGTCGCAGCCGAAGGCCGGCAAGACCATGATGATGCAGCAGGTCGCTACTGCCATCACCACCAACCACCCGGACGTGCACCTGATCGTGCTGCTGATCGACGAGCGCCCGGAAGAAGTGACCGAAATGCAGCGCACCGTGCGCGGCGAGGTCATCAGCTCGACCTTCGACGAGCCGGCCGCGCGCCACGTGCAGGTGGCCGAAATGGTCATCGAGCGCGCCAAGCGCCTGGTCGAGCACAAGAAGGACGTGGTGATCCTGCTCGACTCGATCACCCGCCTGGCCCGTGCCTACAACAACGTGGTGCCGAGCTCGGGCAAGGTGCTGACCGGTGGCGTGGACGCCAACGCCCTGCACCGCCCGAAGCGCTTCTTCGGTGCCGCGCGTAACGTGGAAGAAGGCGGCAGCCTGACCATCATCGCCACCGCGCTGGTCGACACCGGCTCGAAGATGGACGAGGTGATCTACGAAGAGTTCAAGGGCACCGGCAACAGCGAAGTGCACCTGAGCCGCCGTATCGCTGAAAAGCGCGTGTTCCCGGCCATCGACATCAACCGTTCGGGCACCCGCCGCGAAGACCTGCTGATCGAGCCGGAACTGCTGCAGAAGATCTGGATCCTGCGCAAGCTGCTGCATCCGATGGATGAAATGGCTGCGATGGAGTTCCTGCTCGACAAGATGAAGAACACCAAGTCCAACGACGAGTTCTTCGGTTCGATGAAGCGCTGATCCACGGCGCTGCATCGGAAGAAACCTGCCGCTCGCTGCGGCAGGTTTTTTTTTTTGCCTGCAGGGCGACGCACTTCACTTCGCCGCCGCCCACTTTTGGCGATAATCCGCCGGCCCCTGCCCGGCCCTGACGGCCTGGCCACCGATTCCCGCTGTCGCCCCTTCCGGAGAACCGGTCGGGTCCAGCCTCCTGCCGGATCCGTCGACGCATGCGAACGCTGTCTCCCCGCCTCAACCTGGGCAAGCTGATCCTCGCCCTGGCCCTGCTCAGTGCCATCATCGCCCTGGCCAACACCCTGCTGGCCAGCTACCGGGTGCAGCGCGACCAGCTGGTCGGCAACACCCTGGAAGCCAACCGCGTCTATGCCACCAAGCTGGCCGAGACCACCCAGAACTTCCTGCTGGCTGCGCAGCAGCAGCTGGCCTATGCCGCGACCCGCCTGGGCGAGCACGACCTCGATCCGAAGCAGGCCCAGGATGAAGCCAGCCGCCTGCAACTGCAGTCCAGCAGCTTCAACTCCTCGCTGGTGGTGGACGCCGACGGCCTGGTGATCGCCACCTCGCCGCAGACCCTGCAGCTGCAGGGTGAGGTGCTGCACAGTGTCGGCAACAACGCGGCACTGGCGGCGCGCCAGCCGATGATCAGCGATCCCTACCAGTCGGCCACGGGCAAGCTGCTGGTGTCGCTGTCGCACCCGATCTTCGACCGCCAGGGTCGCTATCGCGGCTATGTAAGCGGCACCCTGTACCTGCGCCAGCGCAGCGCACTGCACACGCTGCTGGGCAAGCACTACTACCGCGACGGCTCCTACCTGTACGTGGTGGACCGCAATGGCCGCCTGCTGTACCACGCCGATGGCAAGCGGGTGGGTGACTACGTGGTCGGCAACCCGGCGGTGAAGGCCGTGGTGCGCGGGGAGCGTGGCGCACAGCAGGTACGCAACAACCGTGGTGTGTCGATGCTGGCCGGCTATGCGCCGGTGGCGGCCACTGGCTGGGGCATCATTGCCCAGCGCCCGACCGAGGCCACCCTGCAGCCGCTGTCACGGTTGATGACCGCGGTGATCTGGAATGCGATTCCGCTCGGCCTGCTGTCGCTGCTGGTTACCTGGTGGTTTGCGCGCCGCATTTCGATGCCGCTGTGGCAGCTGGCGCGCAATGTGCAGGGCGGCGAGGACACCGGCAATGCGATCAACCATGTCAGCGGCATCCGCGCCTGGTACTTCGAGGTCGCCCAGCTCAAGCAGGCCGTGCTGCACAGCTTCAATGCCCTGCAGGATCGTATCGGCACGCTCAACCGTGCCAGCCGCACCGACCCGCTGACCGGCCTGCTCAACCGCCGCGGGCTGCAGCAGGCGCTGGACGCGCTGCAGGTGCAGGGCATTCCGTTTGCGATCCTGGCGCTGGACATCGATTGCTTCAAGTCGATCAACGACAGTTACGGGCATGACGTCGGCGACAACGCCATCGTCCACATCGCCGACCAGATGCGCCGCTACTCGCGCGACAGCGATATCCTCTGCCGCGCTGGTGGCGAGGAATTCCTGCTGCTGCTGCCGGGCATCAGTACTGAATCGGCCCGTCAGGCCGGTGAACGCCTGCGCCAGCACATCGCCGACCATCGGTTCGAACCGGTCGGCACCATCACCGTATCGCTGGGCGTGGCCCACTTCCCCAGCTTCCATGTCGACGCCGAGCAGGCATTGCGGCTGGCCGACAAGGCGCTGTACATGGCCAAGGAACAGGGCCGCAACCGGGTGGTGGTCTACCCGTACGCCGACTGACGCGGAGCCGGGCTGCCCGGCTCCGCAGCGGGTCTCAGCTCTGTTGCAGCGGGGTCAGCAGGCGCAGGCCGCGCTTGGCGCCGTCCACCATGTAGACGCCGCCTTCCGGCAGCAGATCGCTGCCGGCCTGCTCGACCGGGTCGGCCTCGTGCCACGGCACGCTCTGCCGCGGCCCCGGAATGAAAGCGCGCCAGCGGCCATAGCGTTCCGCCTCTGCATTGGGATCATGGTTCAGGGCGAAGTTCACCGGGATGCGAACCGTCCAGCTGTCCCGGGTGCTGTCCTCGCCGGTGGTCGGTGGCTTGAAGGTCCAGGTGCGGGCGGTGCTGACGCTGGCTCTGGCCAGGATGTCGCGCATCTTGGCCAGGGTCCGCTCGGACGCGACCACAGCCATGTTCACCTGCTCGGCGGCCACGTCGGCCACTGTTCCGTCACGCGCCACCTTGACCAGCAGCAGCACCTCACCCTGGCCACCGTTACGGTAGGCCGCCTCCGGGTAGCGCGGCGGTGTCATGTGCAGCGGGGTCACCGAACCAGTGGCCTTCGGATCGTACTCGCTGAAGTCGACACTGGTCATGCTGATTTCATAACCGCCGTCGGCCGCAGCCTTGCCGCGCAGGCGAACGCGCAAAGGGGCCCGCGTGGCCACCGCCTGGCCATCACGCAGCGTGGGCTCGAAGCGCCAGCCACCGATGGTGCCTTCGACGAAGGAGGCGATGCCCGGGGCGACCATGGCTTTCTGGTCCAGCACCAGCGAACTGACCGCGCCCTCCGGCGTGACCTCGATATGACCGGACAGCACCATGCTCATTTCCGCAGTCGCACGTACAGCGCGTGCGGTCTGCGCAGTGGCGTCACCTGCAAGCAGGGGGGCGCCGGCACCGACGGCCAGCGCGAGGGCGAGAAACAGTGGGGAACGCATCATTGCCGGATCCTTGGTGATGAACAGCGAGCGTACCTCAGTCCCAATACCCATGACAGCCGGCTCAGGCCAGCCGGTGTGCACCCGCATAGGGCGGCGTATCCGGATAGTCCCCTCGTGCGAAGCGTTCCTGCAGGCCCTGCCACCAGCCCAGGTCGAACAGGTGCCGGTAGTGCTCGCGCACGGCTGCCAGCTCCGCAGCCGGCAGGCCCATGAACGGACCGAAGCGCTCGGGAAACACATCGCGCGGGCCAACATGGAACCAGGGCTCGTCGGCCATGGCCTCCTCCGGCGTACGCGGCTGCGGCCACGCACGGAACACGCAGTCGCTGACCAGGCACAGCTCGTCATAGTCGTAGAACACGGCCCGGCCGTGCCGTGATACACCGAAGTTCTTCGGCAGCATGTCACCGGGGAAGATGTTGTTGCGCGCCATGTCGGTGATCGCCTGCGCGTAGTCGAGCACCGCTGCACGTACCGCCTCCCCGCCCTGCTCGCGCAGGTACAGGTTCAATGGACGGAAACGGCGCTGCACGTAGCACAGTGCGATCTCCACCTCATCGCCATCAACGCGTACGCTCTGCGCGCACTGCTGCAGCAGTTCGTCCAGCAGGGCCGGCGCGAAACGCGCGCGCGGAAAGCGCAGATGACGATAGGGCTGCGCATCGAGCAGGCGGCCGACACGATCGAGATTGAACACCAGCGCGTACTTCTCTTCCACCTGCTGCCGCGACATCGCCTTGGGCCACGCGAAACGGTCGCGGATCAGCTTGAACACCAGCGGATAGCTGGGCAGGGTGAACACCGCCATGACCATGCCCGGCGTGCCTTCGGCATGCACCAGCCGCTCCTGCGGGTGCTCGTTGAAGTGGCGGAAGAACGTGCGGTAGCGCTCGGTCTTGCCCTGCTTGGCACGTCCCAGCACCGTGTAGATCTCATCGATGGGCTTGCCCGGCAGCAGGCTGCGCAGGAACACCACGGCATCGCCCACCGTACCCAGATCGGCCTGGAAGTAGCTGCGCGATACGCCAAACAGATGGGCAACATCACGGCGCCGGGTCAGCACCGCATCGGCACGCAGGCCGCGCGCGTCGTTGACCAGGGCAATCACGCAGGGTGAGAAGCGGTGCTCGCCGAATACACGTCCAACCAGATAGGCGCGGCGCTCGCGGTAGAACACGGTATCGAGCAGCTCGATGCTGCGCACCGGCGTGTCACCCCAGTGGGCCAGATCATCCTGCAGGCGCACGGCGATGGCCGCCGCGCAGCGCAGCTGGTGCGCGTACGGAATGTCGAAACGATAGTCGGCCAACACGCGTTGCAGGGCCTCCACCGGCCGCGTCGGCGAGACGGCATAGGTATGCCGCGCGACGGGATGGGTGATCGCATCGGACGGCTCGACGTCGAAAGCAATGAATTCCAGCGCCGGGTCCACGCCGCGGGTAGCGAACAGGCGCCGCGACAGCGTGTTGTAGAAGGTCTTGTACAGCTCGGCGTCGATCAGGCCCTGCAGTAACGCGCTGTAGCCGGCGTGCACCTGCAGCCACAGCGCGCGCTCGCCGATCGCGTCACCGGCGAGGCGGCGCAACGCATCCATCTGCTCGGCGATGCACAGATCGTAGAGGGCGATGCGCTCAACCGCATCCTGTCGCGCACCGGCCCAGTCGCGCTGCTCGAAGCGCTGCCGCGCCCGCGCGGTGATCGCCGCGAAGCGGGCATGGTACTGCTCGAAACCATCGCGGATGGCACCGGCGATACGCGGCGCCAGCTCGGTAGCGATGTCAGGCTTGGACATGCATGGCTCACCCGGGAAGACCGGCTTTACCATACGCTGGCGTGGGGTTGCTTGTGTAGAGCCGAGCCCATGCTCGGCTGATCCAGGCAGAAGCAGCCGAGCATGGCTCGGCTCTACAGTTGCAAAGAGCAGTCGGGCGGGCTCGACTCTACCGAAGCCAATGGCTCAGATCGCCAGTTCGGCCTCCACGTCCTGCACCTTGCGCCGGGCCAGCGCCAGGTTGGACTTGGTACGGTCCAGCACGATGTAGAAGAACAAGCCCTTCTTCTTCGCCACCGGGCGCATGATGTGGTACGCCTTGCCCAGCGAGATCAGGATGTCCTCGATGCTGTCGTTGAGGTTCAGCGACGCGGCGGTCTTCATCTTGGCGCGGATCACTTCGGTGTTGCCGGCGGCGGCCACTTCCATGTCCATGCCGGCACCGGCCTCGCCCAGCAGCATGCCGCTTTCGTAGTCGACCAGCGCCACTGCCTGCGCGCCGTCGATGCCCATCAGTGCGTTCAACGATTCATTCAATCCAGCCACGTCGCACCCCTTGTCGATGTTGGTTCGAGCCCCTCGTTCCCCTGCGGCCGGGCTCACGATCCGCCGAGTTCGGCCAGGATCGCCTGGCCACATTCCCTGCTCTGCCACAGCACCTGGCCGATCACGCTGCGCTGGTCGCAGGCCGCCATCAGCAGCAGCGGTGCACGTCCCTCGGCCTGGATCGCCAGCATCAGCACCTTGCCGCCGGCCGCCTCCAGCATCAGCGTCTGCAGATCCCCCAGCAGCAGTTCGCGCCCGACCGCCGCGGCCAGCGCCAGCATCGCGCTGGTCATTGCCGCCAGCCGTTCGCCGCGCCCTTCGGCACCAGCGCTGACCAGGGCAAAGCCATCGACACTGGCCAGCACTACCGTGCGCACGCCTTCCACCCGCTGCTGCAGGTCCTGCAGCAGCGGCTGCAGGCGCGCACGCTGGCCGGCATCGGGCAGCACCGCCATCTGCCCGTCAGCCATGCGCGGCCACCAGTGCGTGCGCTTCCATTTCGCTCATCAGTACATCCATCAGCAGCAATCCCTGTTCGCGGTCGCGGGCATCCACCGCCAGCAAAGGCAGCGGTTGATCATCCAGGCTGGCGCGTGCAGCCCAGTCGTCCAGCGCAGCGTGCGGCGCCTGGTCGAGATGGGTGACCGCCACCACCAGCGCCAATGACGCTGCGAACGGCTGCAGCACCTGCAGGTAGTCCTCCAGCTCGCCGGCCAACCCGGCACGGCGCGCGTCCAGCAGCAGCACCGCACCACGTGCACCCTGCAGCAGGATCGGCCACAGGAAATCAAAGCGCTGCTGGCCGGGTGTCCCGTAGAGCCGCAGGCGTTCGCCGTTGGGCAGGTCGATGTCTGCGTAGTCCAGCGCGACGGTGGTGGAGGCCTTGTCGGCACCGAGGCGATCACTGTTGGCCACATCGGTGTCGATCACCGCCCCGGCCGCGATGCTGCGCACGAGTGTCGACTTGCCGCTGCCCATGCCACCGAGCACGACCACCTTGTGCTCACGCATTGCGCTCGCTCCCACGCAGGTGGCGCCACAGGCGGGCAAGCAGGCCGTTGTCGGTGCCATTGCCGCGTAGTGCCGTCATCGGTGCCGCCGGGGCGCTCTGCAACTGTGCGTAACCGCAGAGATAGGCGGCATGGATGAAATCACGCACCGCCGCAGCCGGCAACTCGAGCAGCATCGCGCATTCTTCAACCGTGCACGCGCGCTTGAGCAGCAGCGAACACAGGCGGAAGCCATCGTGGTCGTGACCCAGCACGCGGAAATCCGGCCAGCGCAGCACCTTCACCGAGGCGCCACGCAGGCGTTCGTCCAGTGCCTGCCAATGTCGGCTGCGCTGTGCCCACTGCCACAGCAGGGGCCGCAGTGGCTGGCGCGGCCGCTCACCGGCCAGGGCCTGCAGGCGAGCCGGCGTGAGCGCATCCAGCTGCAGGCGCTCGAAGGCATCGGCCAAACGCTCCACCAGCGCGCTCGCGGGCTCCTGCAGCAGCACGGCCTGGTCATGCTCGAGGTCCATCAGCAGGACGGGGTCACCCGCGTCACTCAGCAGTGCCTTCCCCTGTCGCAGCGGCAGCCGCTCGCGCAGCAGACGGGTGATGGCATGCGCACCATCAGCCAGGCGGATCGGTGCGGGTGCGTGCATGGTCAGGGGCTCCACTGCCAACTGCATCCCGCGCAGGGCGCGGCCGATGGCACCGTCATCAAGTATGTCCTGATGGCCATCGCCGTCGCGCAGCTGGCCCCCCAGATCCTCGATCCAGCACTGCAGTCGCGGGCGTTGCTGGCGCATGCGCAAGGCCGCGTTGCGCAGTGCCGGCGTATCGCGGATGACCAGCAGGTCGCAATCGTCCAGATCCTGGCTGCGGCGGATCTGGCCGTCCGGCAGCGCCGATGCTACGCGTAGCCGCTGCAGCAGGGCCTGCTCGCCCTGGATGTCGGTTCCCACTACCAGCACGCGTGCCATCCGTGTTCCCCGTGCGGCCACCTCCCCGGTGGCCTCGCGTCGCCAAGGCTAGGACATCGCCAGCGGCAGCCGTCGTGATCGACTGCTCAGATCGGAAGCGGTTGCAGACGGTGTCCGATCGGTTCTGCGACAGCCATCGCGGGCAAGTTTCATGCCGCTTTGACGGCATTCCGACAGCCAACGGATGTCACGATTCTGGACGCGGGTCGAATGGGGCCGCCAAAAAGAAACCCGCGCCGAAGCGCGGGTTCCGGGGTCACGACCGAACGGCGACGGATCAGCCGCGCAGCTGCTCCAGCGCGGCGTTGAAGGTCGCGCTCGGGCGCATCGCCTTGCTGGCCTTGGCCACGTCCGGGCGGTAGTAGCCGCCGATGTCCACGGCCTTGCCCTGCACCGCGATCAGCTCTTCAACGATCTTCTGCTCGTTGTCGGTCAGTGCCTTGGCCAGCGGAGCGAAGCGCGCCTTCAGTGCAGCATCTTCGTCCTGCGCGGCCAGGGCCTGGGCCCAGTACAGCGCGATGTAGAAGTGGCTGCCACGGTTGTCGATGCCACCCAGCTTGCGCGACGGCGACTTGTCGTTGTCCAGGAACTGGCCGTTGGCTTCGTCCAGCGCCTTGGCCAGCACACGGGCGGCAGCGTTGTCGTAGCGGTTGCCCAGGTGTTCCAGCGAGGCGGCCAGGGCCAGGAACTCACCCAGCGAATCCCAGCGCAGGTAGTCCTCTTCGACGAACTGCTGCACGTGCTTCGGCGCCGAACCACCGGCACCGGTCTCGAACAGGCCACCACCGGCCATCAGCGGCACGATCGACAGCATCTTGGCGCTGGTGCCCAGCTCCATGATCGGGAACAGGTCGGTGAGGTAGTCGCGCAGCACGTTGCCCGTCACCGAGATGGTGTCCTCGCCCTTGCGGATGCGGGCCAGCGAGAACGAGGTCGCTTCCACCGGTGGCAGAATGCGGATGTCCAGGCCGTTGGTGTCGTGGTTCTTCAGGTACTGCTCGACCTTGGCGATGACCTGCGCGTCGTGGGCGCGGGCGGCATCCAGCCAGAACACGGCCGGGGTGCTGCTCAGGCGGGCGCGCTCGACGGCCAGCTTGACCCAGTCCTGGATCGGCGCGTCCTTGGTCTGGCACATGCGCCAGATGTCACCGGCTTCCACAGCGTGCTCGAACACCACGGTGCCAGCGTCGTCGGTGACCTTGACCACGCCATCGGCGGCGATCTGGAAGGTCTTGTCGTGCGAGCCGTACTCTTCGGCCTTCTGCGCCATCAGGCCGACGTTCGGCACCGAGCCCATGGTGGCCGGGTCGAAGGCCCCGTGCGCCTTGCAGTCGTCGATGACGGCCTGGTACATGCCGGCATAGCAGCGGTCCGGAATGACGGCCTTGGTGTCCTGCAGCTTGCCTTCGGCATTCCACATCTTGCCGGAGTCGCGGATCATCGCCGGCATCGAGGCGTCGACGATCACGTCGCTCGGCACGTGCAGGTTGGTGATGCCCTTGTCCGAGTTGACCATGGCCACGCCCGGACGCTGTGCGTACTCGGCAGCCAGGTCGGCTTCGATCGCAGCGCGGGTGGCTTCGGGCAGCGACGGCAGGCGCGCAGCCAGGTCACCGATGCCGTTGTTGGCATCGAAACCGGCCTGCTTCAGCACGTCGGCATGCTTGGCCAGGACGTCCTTGTAGAACTCGTTGACCGCCACGCCGAACATGATCGGGTCGGAGACCTTCATCATGGTCGCCTTCAGGTGCAGCGAGAACAGCACGCCCTGGGCCTTGGCATCGGCGATCTGCTCAGCGATGAACGCGGCCAGCGCCTTGCGGCTCATCACCGCGGCATCAACGATCTCGCCGGCCTTGACCGCGGTCTTTTCCTTCAGCACGACGGTGCTGCCGTCCTTGCCGTGGAAAGTGATCTTCAGCGCACCGGCGTTGGCCAGGGTGGCCGACTTCTCGCTGCCGTAGAAATCACCGGCGGCCATGTGCGCGACGTGCGACTTCGAATCCGACGCCCAGGCGCCCATGCGGTGCGGATGCTTGCGCGCGTAGTTCTTCACCGACAGCGGTGCGCGGCGGTCGGAGTTGCCTTCGCGCAGCACCGGGTTCACCGCACTGCCCTTGACCTTGTCGTAGCGCGCCTTGTAGTCGCGCTGCTGGTCGTCGGCCGGGGTTTCCGGGTAATCCGGCAGCGGATAGCCCTGGTCCTGCAGTTCCTTGATGGCCGCCTTCAGCTGCGGCACCGAGGCGGAGATGTTCGGCAGCTTGATGATGTTGGCGTCCGGGGTGGTCGCCAGCTGGCCCAGCTCGGCCAGGTCGTCGCTGACCTTCTGCGCGTTACTGAGCAGTTCCGGGAACAGCGACAGGATGCGGCCGGACAGCGAGATGTCACGGGTTTCCACCACGATGCCTGCGGTGGCGGTGTAGGCGCCGACGATCGGCAGCAGCGACTGGGTGGCCAGGAACGGGGCTTCGTCGGTCAGCGTGTAGAGGATCTTGGACATGGGGGACTTGGACTCTGTAGCAATGCTCAGGGGAAGGCCGGCGCCAGCGCCGGGCCACGTGCAACCGTGTCGCTTTCCCCCGTCGCCGTCAGGGTGGGCGCGCGGCGGGGAAACCCCTGCATTGTCGCGTTTTCAGCCGCGCGGGGCAAAGCCGCGCCATACGCAGTGGTACTGCATGCCGGCAACGCTGTGATCCATCCGCACACCGTGTGGATGAAGCGCGGCCCGGTTGTCAGTAGCTCCACGCCATGCGTGGATGGGGCCAATCGTCGCCCAATAAAAAAGGACGCAGCCTCGCGGCTGCGTCCATCGTGAGCCCTGCCGGGAGAGAGTCGGCAGGACTTACTTGACCTCGAACTCCTGCGGCGTTCCGGCCGCCTTGCCATCGACGGTGACCTCGGCGCGGTACTTGCCGGCCGGCCAGCCCTTTGCATTCTTGAACGTGACGTTGGTGGTTTCCGCACCGCTGGTGTTCAGGGTGGCGTTCTGTTCGCCGGCCACCTGGCCGTCCTGGTAGGTCAGCTTCGCGCCAACGGTGACGTTGTTGGCGGCACCGTCGGTCTTGACCGAAACGATGATGTCGTCCTTCGGTGCGAACAACGCCGTGGTCGCAACCGACTTGTCGGCGGCTGCGGTCTTGCCGACGGTGACCGCCGAGACGCTCACTGCAGCAGCTTCGGCCATCGGCGGCGGCGCGCCGGTCATCGGTGCGGGTGCTGCCGGTTCGGCCGGAGCGGTCGCTGCCGGAGCGGCATTGTTGTCGGTCGACTCTTCTTTCTTCTTGCAACCGACCAAGGCGACGCTGCCCAGCAGGGCGGCGATCAGGGCGGTCTGGAGCGGGGTGGTCTTGATCATTCGGGGTTCCTCCCAGGGATTGTCGGACGACGTTCGGCCGGCTTACTTCGGCGGCAATTTCAGGGTCTGGCCCGGGAAGATCTTGTCCGGGTCATCAAGCACATCGCGGTTGGCTTCGAAGATCTTCTTCCAGGCATTGGCGTCGCCCAGATGCTGCTTGGCGATCTTCGACAGCGAGTCCCCCTTCTGCACGGTATAGGTGCCGCCGCTGACAACGTCTGCGGTGCTGTCCACCGAGGCGCTGACGCCGGAGAAGTCCGCCTTCGGCACCTGCTCGGCGGTACTGTCGACGCTGCCACTGACGCCGGAGAAATCGGCTTTCTTCTCGGTACTCATCCACAACTCCCGTCTGCATGACTACGTGGTTCGCACGGTGCCATGGAGGTTGTTAAATGGGGATGGTGCAGATGTGAAGCCGCCCCCGGGGGCGGCTGAACAATCGGGGCGGAAGGTGGCCGCTGCGCTCGCCGGGCGTGGCCCGGCGCTACCCGTAACCGCCTGCGACGGTTACTGGCGCAGTTCGCGGTAGGTCGCAGCCGGGGCGGCGATGCCGGGACTGGCGCGCCAGGGATTGATGTCCAGGCCACCACGGCGGGTATAGCGGGCCTCCACTTCCAGCCACTGCGGCTGGCAGCGCGAAGTCACCTCGCTGAAGATCCGCTCAACGCACTGCTCGTGGAACTCGGCGTGCTCGCGGTAGCTGACCAGATAGCGCAGCAGGCCGGCACGGTCGATCTTCGGCCCGCGGTAACGCAGGCTGACCGTGGCCCAGTCCGGCTGGCCGGTGACCGGGCAGTTGGACTTCAGCAGCGACGAGACCAGGGTCTCTTCCACCACCTCACCCGCATCGGCGGCGAGGAAGTCCGCCTGCGGTGGACCGTAGCAGTCGATCTCCACGTCCAGTCCGTCGATGGATTCACCGAGCGGCGTCTCACGCAGGCCCGGCAGGCCGAACTCGACCTGGACCGGCGCACCGGCGCAGGCCGACAGATCCGCCACGATGCGCGCGCGCAGAGCCTCGGCGCTGTCGATGCGGGTGCTGTTGAGGGAATTGAGGTACAGCTTGAACGACTTCGATTCGATCAACCGCGGCGAGGTGCATGGCACCTGCACGGTGGCGACGGCGACCTGCGGCTTGCCACGCGGGTCGAGCCAGCTCAGCTCGAAGGCGTGCCAGCGGTCGTGGCCGACGAACGGCAGCGCGGCGTCATCGAGGCCGATCTCGGCGCGGGCGCCGCTGCGGGGGATGGGGAACAGCAGGCCGGGATCGTACTGCGACGGGTAACTGACCTCGCGACCGAGGCTGGAATCCTGTGGGGTGTTCATGGGCGTCATTGTATCGCGCGGACGGCGGGCCTTCGGCCGGGCCGGCCAACGGCGGAGCCCCTCCGTGGTGGTTCAGGGCAGGATCTCGGGGTCGGCCGGGAGGGTGGGTTGGCTGGGGGCCGCTGCAAGTACGTCCATGTAAGCTCGGTCGCCGCATCCATGCGGCTCACGCCCCCAGCCAACCCACCCTCCCGGCCACGGACAGTTTCCTGCGCCACCACGGGAAGGATCAGAAAAATCAAAATCAAAAGCCGATCCTTCAGACGTTCATGACGTCCACCGTGTCGACCAAGGTCGACACCTACCAAAGCAGGATGTCGTTCTGACAGCAGCAGGAAACTGTCGAAGGCGGGGTGGGTCCGGTTGAGGGGGTGTCCGCGGCATGGATGCCGCGGCCAAGCCCCCAGGGACGGGTTTACGGCGTCCCCCTCAACCGGACCCACCCCGCCATCCCACGGAATGCACGCTTTTGACGTTGACGTTGATTTGAGCGGGTGCAGGGCTGCAAGCCCTGCCGGTAACCCTTACCCCGCCGGAGTGCCGGTACCGTGCAGGTAATCCAGGCTCACCTGCAGCAACGCGCGCAATCCCACATCCAGCGCCTTCTCATCCAGCAGGAACTTCGGCGAATGATTGGCCGGCGCCGTCGCCGGGTCGATGCCCACGCTGGTGGACCCGACGAAGAAGAACATGCCCGGCACTTCCTTCGCGTACAGCGAGAAATCCTCCGCACCCATCTGCAGCGGCGGCTCGTACACGTTGTCCTTGCCCACCACCGCCTGCAGGCTCGGCAGCATCTTCGCGGTCAGTGCCGGGTCGTTCACCGTGGCCGGGTTGCCCTCCGATTCGTAGATGTCGGTCACCGCCTTGGCGCCATGCGCGGCCGCCGTGTGTTCGGCCACGTTGCGCAGATCGGCGAAGATCTGCTGGCGCATGCCTTCGTCGAAGGTGCGGATGGTGCCGACCATCTCCACTTCGTCGGGAATGATGTTGTAGCGGATGCCGCCGTTGATCGCGCCGAAGGTCAGCACGGCAGGCTGCTTGGACAGGTTGGCGCGGCGGCTGACGATGGTCTGCGCGGTCCCCACCAGGTCGGCGGTGGCGACGATCGGATCAACCCCGTTCCACGGCGCCGAGCCGTGCGTCTGGCGGCCGATCACCTTGATGCCGAAACGGTCCGAGGCCGCCATCAGCGGGCCACCGCGCACCGCGATCTGTCCGGCCTGCACACTGGAGAACACGTGCAGGCCGAATACCGCCTCCGGCTTGAAGTCGGCGAACAGGCCTTCCTTCAGCATCAGTGCGGCACCGCCCTCTTCCGGCGGCGGCGCGCCTTCTTCGGCCGGCTGGAAGATCAGCATCACCTGACCCGGCAGGTCCTTCTTCATCGCGACCAATGCTTCGGCCACGCCCAGCAGGGTGGCGGTGTGCGCGTCATGGCCGCAGGCATGCATCACGCCCACGGTCTGCCCGCGGTACTGGTCGGTGGCCTTGGAGGCGAACGGCAGGCCGGTCTGTTCGGTCACCGGCAGCGCGTCCATGTCCGCGCGCAGGGCGATCTTCGGGCCGGGCTTGCCGCCTTCGATGATCGCCACCACGCCGTGGTGGGCGATGCCGGTCTTCGGCTTCAGGCCCATCGCACGCAGGCGCTTGGCGACCTCGGCCGAGGTTCGCACCTCGCGGTTGGACAGCTCCGGGTGCTGATGGAAGTCACGGCGCCATTCGACCACCTTGGCCTGCAGGCGCTGGGCGGCGGCGGTCACTTCGGGGCGTTGCCCGTCCTGGGCATGGGCAAGGACCGGCAGGGCCAGCAGCAGGGCGGACAGCAGCAGCGAACGGCGCATCGCAATCTCCACGGCAAAGGGGGTTCCAGCTGAATGTAGGGCAACGCCGCCGCCACGGGAACCTCCGCGGCCAGATCCGGTCATAGCGCCCGTCCCATCCGTCATGCAGGAAACGTGATGTGGCGCAGGTATGCTTTGCGCATTGCCCACCGGGGCCGCGCCCCGTCCAGCCCTCTTGGAGTCCTTGAATGTCACGTGTTTGGAAGATCGTGCTGCTGGTCGTGGCGGTACTGGTGCTGGCCGTGGTCGGCCTGCGCGTACTTGGCGGCGGCAAGGAAAAGGCCGGTGGCGCGGCAGCAGCTGCGCGCCAGGGCGGTGAAGACCCGGATGCCGGCCCGGTGCCGGTCACCGTGGTGGATGCGGCACGCCAGGACGTGCCGGTCTATGCCAGCGCGCTGGGCACGGTGACGGCAATGAACACCGTCACCGTCAGCCCGCAGGTGGGCGGACAGCTGATGAGCCTGAACTTCCGCGAAGGCCAGGAAGTGAAGAAGGGCGATGTGCTGGCGGTGATCGACCCGCGCACCGCCCAGGCCAGCTATGACCAGGCGGTGGCATCCAAGCGCCAGAACGAGGCGCTGCTGGCCACCGCGCGTTCCAACTACCAGCGCTCGAACGCGCCGGAGTATCGCCAGTTCGTCGCCAAGACCGATCTGGATACACAGCGAAACCAAGTGGCACAGTACGAAAGCGCAGTCGCGGCGAACGAGGCCAGCATGCGCTCGGCGCAGGTGCAGCTGCAGTACACCAAGGTCACCGCGCCGATCACCGGCATCGCCGGCATCCGTGCGGTCGACGCCGGCAACGTGGTCAACGCCGGCACCGCGCTGGTCACCCTGACCCAGATCCATCCGATCCACGTGCTGTTCAACCTGCCCGAGCGCCAGCTCGGCGACGTGCGCCAGGCACAGGCCGCCGGTGCGGTGCCGGTGGCAGCGCTGGACCGCGCCGATTCGCACGTGCTGTCCGGTGACGGCAAGCTGGACGTGGTCGACAACCTGATCAGTGCCGACAGCGGCACGTTCAAGGCACGCGCGATCTTCGACAATACCGACAACGGCCTGTGGCCGGGCCAGTTCGTCAACGTGCGCATGCAGCTGCGCACGATTGCCGGCGGCGTGGTCATTCCGACCCAGGCCGTACTGCGCGGGCCGGATGGCGAGTACGTCTATGTCGTGCAGGGCGACAACACGGTGAAGATGCAGACCGTGCGCAGCGGCGTGGAAGTGGGTGACAGCCAGGTGCAGATCGCCGAAGGCCTGAAGGGCGGCGAGCGCGTGGTCAGCGAAGGCCAGTTCCGCCTGAAGCCGGGCAGCAAGGTCACCGCGCTGAAGCCGGGCGAGACCCCGGTCGCACCGACCGAGGCCGAACTGAAGGCCGCCGAGCAGAAGAACGGCGGCGGTGGCCGTCGCGGTGGTGGCCCGCGCTGAGCGCAGGCTACTGACCTTCCCGCGCCGGCAAGCCTGCCGGCGCTGCCATTGAAGTGCCAGCAAGGATCAGTCCGTGGGCTTTTCGACGATCTTCATCCGCCGCCCCATCGCCACCTCGCTGTTGATGGCGGGCCTGTTGCTGCTGGGCATCCTCGGTTACCGCAAGCTGCCGGTGTCGGCGCTGCCGGAAATCGATGCGCCCAGCCTGGTGGTCACCACCCAGTACCCTGGCGCCAACGCCACCACCATGGCCTCGCTGGTCACCACGCCGCTGGAGCGCCAGTTCGGTCAGATCTCCGGGCTGGAGCTGATGACCTCCGACTCGTCGGCCGGGTTGTCCACGATCATCCTGCAGTTCTCGATGGACCGGAACATCGACATCGCCGCGCAGGACGTACAGGCGGCGATCCGCCAGGCCACCCTGCCCTCGTCGCTGCCCTACCAGCCGGTCTACAACCGGGTGAACCCGGCCGACGCGGCCATCGTCACCCTCAAGCTGACCTCCGATACGCGGCCGCTGCGCGACGTCAACAACTACGCTGACTCGATCCTCGCCCAGCGCCTGTCGCAGGTACAGGGCGTGGGCCTGGTCTCGATCGCCGGCAACGTGCGTCCGGCCGTGCGCATCCAGGTCAATCCGGCGCAGCTGTCGAACATGGGCCTGACCCTGGAAGAGCTGCGCAGCGCGCTGACCCAGGCCAACGTCAATGCACCCAAGGGTTCACTGAACGGCAAGACCCAGTCCTACAGCATCGGTACCAACGACCAGCTCACCAGTGCCGCCGAGTACCGCGACACCATCATCAGCTACAAGAACGGCCGTCCGGTGCGTTTGTCCGACGTGGCCGAAGTGGTTGATGGCGTGGAGAACGACCAGCTGGCCGCCTGGGCCGATGGCAAGCCGGCGGTGCTGCTGGAAGTGCGGCGCCAGCCCGGCGCCAACATCGTGCAGACCGTCGAGCGCATCCGCGCGATCCTGCCGCAGCTGCAGGGCGTGCTGCCAGCCGACGTGCACCTGGAGATCTTCAACGACCGTACCGAGACCATCCGCGCCTCGGTGCATGAAGTGCAGTTCACCCTGATCCTCACCATCGGCCTGGTGGTCGCAGTGATCTTCGTGTTCCTGCGCCGGCTGTGGGCCACGATCATTCCCTCGGTGGCCGTGCCACTGTCATTGGCGGGCACTTTCGCGGTGATGGCCTTCACCGGCATGTCGCTGGACAACCTCTCGCTGATGGCGCTGGTGGTGGCCACCGGCTTCGTGGTCGACGATGCGATCGTGATGATCGAGAACATCGTGCGTTACATCGAGCAGGGCAAGAGTGGCAAGGAAGCGGCCGAGATCGGTGCGCGCCAGATCGGCTTCACTGTGCTGTCGCTGACCGTGTCGCTGGTGGCAGTGTTCCTGCCGCTGCTGCTGATGCCCGGCGTCACCGGCCGCCTGTTCCA
The DNA here is from genome assembly GCF_034508895.1 of Stenotrophomonas geniculata. Lineage (NCBI taxonomy): Bacteria > Pseudomonadati > Pseudomonadota > Gammaproteobacteria > Lysobacterales > Lysobacteraceae > Stenotrophomonas > Stenotrophomonas geniculata. The sequence goes on along the minus strand of NZ_CP140571.1, from coordinate 2,315,989 downwards.
TGAGTTCGCGTGGGTGCTGAGCATCGCCGTCGTCCTGTCGATGCTGATCTCGCTGACGCTGACCCCGATGATGTGCGCCTACCTGCTCAAGCCCGACGCCCTGCCCGAGGGCGAGGACGCGCATGAGCGTGCGGCGGCGGCCGGCACGCAGAACCTGTGGACGCGCACCGTCGGCCTGTACGAGCGCAGCCTGGACTGGGTGCTGGGCCACCAGCGCCTGACCCTGGCCGTGGCCGGCGGCGCACTGGTGCTGACCGTGCTGCTGTACGTGCTGATTCCCAAGGGCCTGCTGCCCGAACAGGACACCGGCCTGATCACCGGCGTGGTGCAGGCCGACCAGAACATCGCCTTCCCGCAGATGGAGCAGCGCACCAGGCAGGTCGCCGAAGCGCTGCGCCAGGATCCGGATGTGACCGGCGTGTCGGCCTTCATTGGCGCGGGCAGCATGAATCCCACGCTCAACCAGGGCCAGCTGTCGATCGTGCTGAAGGAACGCGGCGAGCGCGATGGCCTGGATGAGATCCTGCCGCGCCTGCAGAAGGCGGTGGCCGGTGTTCCGGGCGTGGCGCTGTACCTGAAGCCGGTACAGGACGTAACCCTGGACACCCGCGTGGCCGCCACCGAGTACCAGTACTCGTTGTCGGACGTCGATCCGGCGACGGTGGCCACCCAGGCCACGCGCCTGACCGAAGCGCTGCGCAAGCGCCCGGAACTGGCTGACGTCGACAACAACCTGTCCAACCAGGGCCGCGCCCTCGAGCTGAACATCGACCGCGACAAGGCCAGCGTGCTGGGCGTGCCGATGCAGACCATCGACGACACGCTCTACGATGCGTTCGGCCAGCGCCAGATCTCGACCATCTTCACCGAACTCAACCAGTATCGGGTTGTACTGGAAGTGGCGCCGGAGTTCCGCACCAGCACCGCGCTGATGGAACAGCTGGCCGTTGCCTCCAATGGTGCCGGTGCGCTGACCGGTACCAATGCCACCAGCTTCGGCCAGGTCACCTCGTCGAATTCATCGACGGCTACCGGCATCGGCGCGCAGAACACCGGCATCACCGTCGGCGCCGGCAGCATCATTCCGCTCTCGGCACTGGCCGAAGGCAAGGTCAGCAGTGCGCCGCTGGTGGTCAGCCACCAGCAGCAGCTGCCAGCGGTGACGGTCTCGTTCAACGTGGCGCCGGGCTATTCGCTGTCCGACGCCGTGCGTGCGATCCAGGAGACCAAGGACAGCCTGGACATGCCGGCACACCTGCATGCCGAATTCATCGGCAAGGCCGCCGAATTCACCGGCAGCCAGACCGATGTGGTGTGGCTGCTGCTGGCCTCGCTGGTGGTGATCTACATCGTGCTGGGCGTGCTCTACGAGAGCTACATCCACCCGATCACGATCATCTCCACGCTGCCGCCGGCCGGTGTCGGCGCGCTGCTGGCGCTGATGCTGTGCGGGTTGAGCCTGTCGGTGGATGGCATCGTCGGCATCGTGCTGCTGATCGGCATCGTCAAGAAGAACGGCATCATGATGGTGGACTTCGCGATCGAGGCGCGCCGCGCCGGTGCCAATGCGCATGAAGCGATCCGCCGGGCCTGCCTGCTGCGCTTCCGTCCGATCATGATGACCACCGCCGCGGCAATGCTCGGCGCGCTGCCGCTGGCGCTGGGCACCGGCATCGGCTCGGAGCTGCGCCGCCCGCTGGGCATCGCCATCGTCGGCGGCCTGCTGCTGTCGCAGCTGGTGACCCTGTACACCACGCCGGTGATCTACCTGTACATGGAGCGCTTCTCCGAATGGCTTGCCCGCCGCCGCGAGCAGCGCGCACTGCGCGACGGATCGCTTCAGGAGCCGCAGGCATGATCCACGCCCCGCTGCCGCGGGGGGCCGCACGATGAACCTGTCCGGCCCCTTCATCCGCCGCCCGATCGGCACCGCGCTGCTGGCCATCGGCCTGTTCATGGTCGGCCTGATCTGCTACCTGCGCCTGGGCGTGTCGGCACTGCCGAACATCGAGATTCCGGTGATCTTCGTGCACGCCAGCCAATCTGGTGCCGATGCGGCAACCATGGCGTCCACGGTCACCGCGCCGCTGGAACGCCATCTCGGCCAGCTGCCGGGCATCGACCGCATGCGCTCGTCGAGCTCGGAAGGCAGCTCGTTGGTGTTCATGATCTTCCAGAGCGGCCACGACATCGATTCGGCCGCGCTGGACGTACAGACCGCGATCAACTCGGCACAGGCCGACCTGCCCTCGGGCATGGGATCGCCGATGTACCAGAAGGCGAACCCGAACGACGACCCGGTCATCGCCATCGCACTGACCTCGCAGACGCAGTCGGCCGATGAGCTGTACAACGTCGCCGACTCGCTGCTGGCGCAGCGCATCCGCCAGATCAGCGGCGTTGCCTCGGTCGACATTGCCGGTGCTTCGACGCCGGCGGTACGCGTGGACGTCAACCTGCGCCTGATGAACGCGCTGGGCCTGACTGCCGATGATCTGCGCAACGCCGTACGCGCGGCCAACGTGACCTCGCCCACCGGCTTCCTCAGCGATGGAAATACCACCACCGCGATCATCGCCAACGATTCGGTCGCGCGTGCGGCCGACTTCGCCGACCTGGTGGTGAAGACCCAGGGCGATGGCCGGGTGATCCGCCTGAAGGACATCGCCAACGTCTACGACGGCCAGCAGGATGCCTACCAGGCCGCGTGGTTCGACCACAAACCCGCCGTGGTGATGTACGTGTTCACCCGCGCCGGCGCCAACATCGTGGAAACCGTGGACCGGGTGAAGGCGCAGATTCCCGCGCTGCGCGACTACCTGCAGCCCGGCACCACGATGACGCCGTACTTCGACCGTACACCGACCATCCGCTCGTCGCTGCATGAAGTGCAGATCACCCTGCTGATCAGCCTGGCAATGGTGGTGCTGACCATGGCGCTGTTCCTGCGCCGGCTGGCGCCGACGCTGATCGCCGCCGTAACCGTGCCGCTGTCGCTGGCCGGTGCCGCGCTGGTGATGTACGTGATGGGCTTCACCCTGAACAACCTGAGCCTGCTGGCGCTGGTGATCGCGATCGGCTTCGTGGTCGACGATGCGATCGTGGTGATCGAGAACATCATGCGTCACCTCGACGAAGGCATGCCGCGGATGCAGGCGGCACTGACCGGCGCGCGCGAGATCGGCTTCACCATCGTCTCGATCACTGCCTCGCTGGTGGCGGTGTTCATTCCGCTGCTGTTCGCCAGCGGCATGATGGGCGCGTTCTTCCGCGAGTTCACCGTCACCCTGGTGGCAGCGATCGTGGTCTCGATGATCGTCTCGCTGACGCTGACCCCGGCGCTGTGCAGCCGCTTCCTCAGCGCCCACGACCACACGGCGCCGCCGTCACGCTTCGGCCGCTGGCTGGACGCCGGCCACGAGCGCATGCTGCGCATCTACACCATGTTCCTGGACTTCTCGCTGCGCCATGCGCTGCTGCTGTCGCTGACACCGCTGCTGCTGATCGGTGCAACCATCTTCCTGTTCGGTGCAGTGAAGAAGGGCGCGTTCCCGCCGCAGGACACCGGCCTGATCTGGGGCCGCGCCAACTCCAGCGCTACGGTCTCCTTCGAGGACATGGTCAGCCGCCAGCGCCGCATCACCGACATGCTGATGGCCGACCCGGCGGTGAAGACCGTGGGCGTGCGCCTGGGCAGCGGCCGCCAGGGCTCCAGCGCACAGTTCAACGTCGAGCTGAAGTCGCGAAAGGAAGGCCGCCGCGAAACCACCGCGCATGTCCTGGCGCGTCTGAGTGCGAAGGCCGACCGCTACCCCGACCTGCAACTGCGCCTGCGCGCGATCCAGGATCTGCCCAGCAACGATGGCGGTGGCTCCAGCCAGGGCGCGCAGTACCGCATCTCGCTGCAGGGCAATGACCTGGCGTCACTGCAGGAATGGCTGCCCAAACTGCAGGCGGAGCTGAAGAAGAACCCGAAGCTGCGCGACGTCGGCACCGACGTGGACAATGCCGGCCTGCGCCAGAACATCGAGATCGACCGTGCCAAGGCAGCCCGCCTGGGTGTCTCGGTCGGCGCCATCGACGGCGCCCTGTACGGCGCGTTCGGCCAGCGCCAGATCTCGACCATCTATTCAGACATCAACCAGTACAGCGTGGTGGTCAACGCCCTGCCTTCGCAGACCGCTACGCCGGCGGCGCTCGACGAGGTGCATGTGCGTGCGCGCAACGGCGACATGGTGCCGCTCACTGCGGTGGCCAAGCAGGTGCCGGGGCTGGCGCCTTCGCAGATCACCCATGAGAACCAGTACACGACGATGGACCTCAGCTACAACCTGGCGCCGAACGTGAGCATGGGCGAAGCCAAGGCGATCATCGACGCCACCGTGGCCGGCATGCGCATGCCCGGCGACATCCGCCTGGCCGATGATGCGGGGTTCGGGTTCAACTCCGATCCCAGCGACATGCTGATCCTGGTGTTTGCCGCGATCCTGACCGTGTACCTGGTGCTGGGCATGCTCTACGAGAGCCTGATCCATCCGGTCACCATCCTGTCCACGCTGCCGGCGGCGGGCGTGGGTGCGCTGCTGGCGTTGTTCGGCACCAACACCGAACTGTCGGTGATCTCGATGATCGCGCTGGTGCTGTTGATCGGCATCGTCAAGAAGAACGCGATCATGATGATCGACTTCGCGCTGGTGGCGCAGCGAGAGCATGGACTGGCACCGCGCGAGGCTGCACGCGAGGCCAGCATCGTACGCTTCCGTCCGATCATGATGACCACGATGGTGGCGATCCTGGCGGCGGTTCCGCTGGCGATCGGCCTGGGCGAAGGGTCCGAGCTGCGTCGTCCGCTGGGTATCGCGATGATCGGCGGCCTGCTGTTCTCGCAGAGCCTGACCCTGCTCAGCACCCCGGCGCTGTACGTGATCTTCTCCTGCCTGGCCGAGCGCTGGCGGGCACGTCGCGCGCGCAGGCGCGAAGCGAAGCTGCTCAAGCGCGCGCAGCGGGTGTAGAAGGGCCCATCCACGCACGGCGTGGATCTACTGCAACACCTGCCTCTGGTGGGTGCGGACCGTTGGTCCGCACGCCGCTTTGGATTTGACGTGCCGTAACGAAAAGAGAACAATTCTCATCCAGCCATGGTCCTGCGCCCCTTCGCGGCGCCCCGCTGCCATCTCCGGCCAGCCTGCGTGATCCCAGCCACTGCCCCTTCCCCCACCCGTGGGCGGATGGCCTGTGGCCGTCCGTCGAGGATCACCATCGATGCTGCCTTCCCGTCTCCCCCGCCTGGCCCTGCTGGCCTCCGCCCTGTCCGCCGCCTGCGCTGCCCATGCCGAAGCGCCGGCCGTCAGCCGTAATGCCATCGATCTGGATGCGGTGAAGGTCACCGCCGAACGCACCCATACCGACGCCGGCGCACTGGGCGACCGCGCCCTGCGCGACACTCCGTTTGCGATCACCGCTGTTGGCCGCGAGCAGATCGAGCAGCGCCAGGTGGTCTCGCTGGGCGAAGCCTTCCTGCTCGACCCCTCGGTCACCACCCAGGTCAGCGCCTACGCCAGCGGCTGGAGCTCGCCCATCCGCAATCGCGGTATCGAACTGAATTTCGACAGCTATCGCGTCAATGGCCTGCAGGTCTCTTCCTGGGGTACCGAATGGCCGCTGGAAGTGATGGAACAGGTCGATCTGCTGAAAGGCCCGGGCGGTTTCCTGTACGGGTTCGGTGCACCCGGCGGCATCGTCAACTACATCACCAGGAAGCCGACGGACACGCCCACCTTCTCCGCCCAGCTGGGCTGGCGTGAACAGGGCATCGTCAGCGGCGGCATCGACGTTGGCGGACGTTTCGGCAACGAGCAGATGTTCGGCTACCGTTTCAACGCCTTCCAGGAAAAGGGCGAGACCTTCAATGGTGGGCACGTCGATCGCAAGGTTGGCGCACTGTCGCTGGATGCGCGCCTGAGCGATGTACTGACCTGGACCTTCGACGGCGTGTTCCAGTCACGCGATCTGCGCGAAGAGTCGCCGCAGTACTACTTCCGTGGCCTGACATCGCTGCCGCGACCGATTGCCGGGGATACCGACAACAGCGTACCCGGCACCTACTACGACACCCGATCCAGCCTGCTGTCGACCGGCTTGAACTGGCAGATCAACAGCAACTGGAAAGCCAGCCTGAGTTACGGCGTCACCACCTCGTGGAATGACGTCAACAAGATCTTCGCCTACATCGACAGTCCCAACGGCGACTACGACGTCAACGTCTACGAACTGGGTGGCAAGAGCGAGTGGAAGCTGGCCCAGGCGATGCTGCAGGGCAGCTTCCGCACCGGCCCCCTGCAGCATCAGGTGGTGGCGGGCATCAGCCACCAGACCGGGCTGGGCTGGGACCGCCCCTACGAATGGAGCCTGATCGGCCGCGCCAACCTGTACCAGCGCCACGCGATCCGCCATGACGCCGTGGGTTTACGGGTGATGACCCGCGGCGACGAGACCGTGCAGCAGGCGGTGTTCGCGAGCGATACCGTCGATCTCGGCAGCGGCTGGTCGGTCCTGGCGGGCTGGCGCTACAATGACTACGAGACCAAGGGCCGCTACCACACCTACCCGGTCACACCGACCTACGCCGTGATGTTCAAGCCCAGCGAGGCGGTCACACTCTACGCCAGCTACATCGAATCGCTGGAAGCGGGCAGCCGCGTGGGCAACAGCTACGCCAACGCCGGCGACGTGCTCGACCCGACCATCAGCAAGCAGTACGAGATCGGCGCGAAGGTCGACGCGGCACGCTGGAATGCGAATCTGGCGGCGTTCCGGCTGGAACGTGGCGCCAACATCGACCAGCTGATCGCCGGCAGCCTGCCTCGCCTGGTGCAGGACGGCATCACGCTGTACGAAGGCATCGAAGCCAATGGCGACCTGCACGTGACAGACGCGCTGACGGTGGGGGGCGGCGTGACCTGGCTGGACCCGACCTACGACAAGTTGTCTCCGGGCAGCGCCTCGCAGGAAGGCAAGCGCACCGCAGGTGCTGCGCGCTGGAGCGGAGTACTGCATGCCACCTACCAGCTGCCATGGGTGGATGGGCTGGAGACCTACGCCGCCGTGCGCTATTACGGCGATGTCTGGTACGACGCCGACAACACCCTGAAGCTGCCCGACTACACGCTGGTCAATGCAGGCATCGGCTATCGCCTGCTCGCCTCCGGCCACCCGGTGACCGTGCGCGCCAGCGTCGAGAACCTGGCCAACCGGAAATACTGGTCCAACGCCGGCGTCGGCCTGCCGCGTACGTTCGCTGTGAGCGTGCGGTTCGACATGTAAGGCCCGGCACCGCCGGGGGTGCGGACCGTTGGTCCGCACTCCATATTTCACGCGCAGCCCGCAATAATGGTGGGAGACCCTTCCACCGAGCCTGCATGTCCGCCCGCGAATCCCGCCTCAGCCGCCTGTGGGCCCACGAAAAGGCCAGCTACGGCCTGCGCGTGTTCATCGCCCTGACCGCAGCGCTTGCCGTGTGCTGGCAACTGGATGCGCTCACCGCCCTGCCCGGCGTGTTCCTCGGCATCATCGCCAGCGCCATCGCCGAGACCGATGACAACTGGTGGGGACGTACCAAGGCGGTACTGCTGTCGCTGCTGTGCTTCTGCCTTGCCGCCGCGTCGGTGATCTGGCTGTTCCCCTGGCCATGGATCTTCATCGGGGCGCTGGCGCTGTCCACGTTCGGGCTGACCCTGCTGGGTGCGCTCGGCGAACGCTACGCGTCGATCGCCCAAGCCACGGTAACGCTGGCGATCTACACCATGATCGGCCTGGAACAACACGGTGCCAGCGACCTGCACAGCGCGTTGGAAGCGGTCAGCCACCTGCTGGCCGGTGCGGTCTGGTACGGCCTGCTGTCGATCCTGTGGACCGCGCTGTTCGCCAACCGTCCGGTCCGCGAACGCGTGGCGCGCCTGTACGTTGAACTGGGCCGCTACCTGCAGTTGAAGGCAACACTGTTCGAGCCGGTGCGCGAGGCCGACCTGCAACGTCGCCAGCTCGACCTGGCCGAGCAGAACCGGCGCGTGGTCGGTGCGTTGAACGAGGCCAAGACCGCGATCCTCGCCCGCTTCGGCCGTTCCGGGCGGCCAGGCGTGAACTCCGGCCTGTACCTGCGCCTCTATTACATGGCACAGGATTTCCACGAGCGCGCCAGTTCCTCGCACTACCCGTACGGTGCGCTGGTCGATGCTTTCTTCCATAGCGATGTGCTGTACCGCTGCCAGCGCCTGCTCGACCTGCAGGGGCAGGCCTGCGCGCGGCTGGGCGAGGCGATCCGCCTGCGCCGTCCATTCGTGTATGGCGAAAGCAACCAGCAGGCCGGACGCGATCTGGCCGATGCGCTGGCCTACCTGCGCGACCAGCAGCGGCCGCAGTGGCAGCGACTGCTCGGCTCGCTCGACCTGCTCGTGCACAACCTGCGCAGCATCGAGCGCCGCCTGCTGGATGCGGAGCGTTCCGAGGCCAGCCTGGACAACGTCGATACCCGCCTGCGCGACAGCAACCCGCACACCCTTCGCGAGATGGGCGTGCGCGTGCGCCAGCAGCTCACGCCCGGTTCGGTCCTGTTCCGCCACGGCCTGCGCATGGCATTGGCACTGATCGCCGGTTTCGCAGCGATCCGCCTGTTCAATGCCCAGAACGGCTCATGGGTGCTGCTGACCATCGTGTTCGTATGCCGCCCCAACTTCGGTGCCACCCGCCAGCGCCTGGCGCAACGCATCGTCGGCACCGTGGCCGGCCTGGTGCTGACCTGGGCGCTGCTGCAGCTGTTCCCGCAGCTGCACGTGCAGCTGCTGATCGCGCTGCTGTCGGCGCTGTTGTTCTTCTTCACCCGCACCGACCGCTACCTGGTGGCATCGGCGGCGATCACGGTGATGGCCCTGACCTGCTTCAACCTGATCGGCGATGGCTTCGTGCTGATCGTGCCGCGCATGGTCGATACGCTGCTGGGCTGCGCAATTGCCGCCGCCGCCGCGTTCCTGATCCTGCCCGACTGGCAGGGCCGCCAACTGCACCTCGTGCTGGCGCGCGTGCTGGACACCGCCGCACGCTACCTGGATTCGGTACTGGGCCAGTACCGCAGCGGCATGCGCGATGACCTGGCCTACCGCATCGCCCGCCGCGACATGCACAACGCCGATGCCGCGCTGTCCACCGCGCTGTCGAACATGCTGCGCGAGCCGGGCCACGTGCGCCGCAACCTCGATGCCGGTTTCCATTTCCTGGCGTTGTCCAACATGCTGCTCGGCCATCTCTCGGCGCTGGGTGCGCACCGCGACCAGGTGGACAGTTACGCCGGTGATCCGCTGGCGCTGGCCGCCGGTGAGCGCGTGCGAAAGGCGCTGCAGCAGCTGTCCTCGGCCTTGGCCGCACGGCAGCCGGTCAGCGAGGACGACAATGACGCCGACCGCGCGGTGGCCGCCGAGCTGGAGCAGATCGATGAAGCGATGCCGCCGAAGCTGCAGCTGATCCGCACGCAGATGGCGCTGGTGCTGCGGATGCTGCCGAAGGTGCGGGCGGCGGCGAATGAGGCGGTAACCAGCCTGACCTGATCCCTCATCGCTGGTCGGACATCCCATCCACGCGTGGCGTGGATCTACTGCACCGTGAGCAACCGTGTGTTGCGCCTTGCGATGCATCCCGATCACGTTTCCGCGCGGATACTGGGTGATCCCCTGGTCCTGGACTCCCCCATGAAGATCGAACTCGCCGGCCGTACCGCGCTGGTTACCGCCTCCACCGCCGGCATCGGCCTGGCGATCGCCCAGGGCCTGGCCACAGCGGGTGCGCGGGTCATTCTCAACGGCCGCAGCACCGACAGCGTCGAACGCGCCCGCCAGCGCCTGCTCGCCGCCGTTCCGGGTGCCGACGTGCTCGGCGTGGCCGCCGACCTCTCCGATGCGGCCGGCGTCGACACGCTGCTGGCGGGCCTGCCCAAGGTCGACATCCTGGTCAACAATGCCGGCATTTTCGGCCCCGAGGACTTCTTCGAGACCGAAGACGCCACCTGGGAGCGTTACTGGCAGACCAACGTGATGTCCGGCGTGCGCCTGTCGCGGGCACTGCTGCCGGCGATGGTCGATGCCGGCTGGGGTCGCGTGCTGTTCATCTCCTCCGAATCGGCACGCAACATTCCCGCCGACATGATCCATTACGGGGTCAGCAAGACCGCGCAGCTGTCGCTGTCGCGCGGCCTGGCCAAGCGTGTAGCCGGCAGCGGCGTCACCGTCAACGCAGTGCTGCCCGGCCCGACCCTGTCCGACGGCTTCGCGGCGATGTTCGAAGGTGAACGCCAGCGCAGTGGCAAGCCACTGGAGCAGATCGGCCGCGAGTTCGTGATGGCACAGCGGCCGTCTTCGGTGATCCAGCGCACCGCCACGGTCGAGGAAGTGGCCAACATGGTGGTGTACCTGGCCTCGCCGCAGGCCTCCGCCACCTCCGGTGCGGCACTGCGCGTGGATGGCGGCGTGGTCGACGATATCGTCTGAGATCTTTCAAAGTGTGCGGACCAACGGTCCGCACCCACAGGTCCGCACCCACAGCGGATGGGCAGGAATGCTAGGCTGCGCCGGTCAAGGAGGCTCCATGTCCGGTCACAACCAGTTCGCCCTGCTGCGCCAGCGCCGTTTCCTGCCGTTCTTCGTCGTCCAGGCGCTCGGAGCGTTCAACGACAACGTGTACCGGCAGGCGATCATCAGCATGTTGCTGTTCATGGCCGTACCGGAGGAAGAACTGGGGCTGTATGCCACGCTGGCACCTGCCATCTTCATCCTGCCGTACTTCCTGTTCTCGGCACTGGCCGGGCAGATCGCCGACAAACTGGAAAAATCGCGACTGATCGTGATCACCACCACCATGGAGATCGTGATCATGTCGCTGGCGGCCACGGGCTTCCTCACCCAGAGCCTGCCGGTACTGCTGGTCGCGCTGTTCTGTACCGGCATGCAGTCAACCCTGTTCGGACCGGTGAAGTACTCGGTACTGCCCTCGGTACTCAAGCCCGAAGAGTTGACCGGTGGCAACGGTCTGGTTGAAATGGGCACCTCGATGTCGATCCTGTCCGGCATGATCGTCGGCGGCCTGGTGTTCACCGTGGCCGGCAGCCACGGCACCGTAGTGGCAGCGTGCGCGATCATCGCGCTGGCCATCTGCGGCAACATCGCCGCGCGCCTGATTCCCAAGGTCGATGCCGGCGACCCGAACCTGAAGATCAACTGGAACCCGCTGCCGGAGTCGCTTGCGGTGCTGCGCATGGCGCGCCAGCAGAAGGCGGTGCGCAATTCGATCCTGGGTGTGTCCTGGTTCTGGTTCGTCGGCACCGTGCTGACCTCGCAGCTGCCGGCCTATGCCGTGACCAACCTCGGCGGTGAGCCGACCCTGTACATCTTCGCGCTGGCCCTGTTCTCGGTCGGCACCGGCATCGGCTCGCTGCTGTGCGAGAAGCTGTCGGCACGCACGGTGGAAATCGGCCTGGTGCCGCTGGGTGCGTTCGGCATGACCGCGTTCCTGCTCGACCTGTACTTCGCCCGCAGTGGCGAAGCAACGGTGCACGGGCTGACCATCGGGACGTTCCTGCAGCAGCCGGGCAGCATCCGCATCGTCATCGACCTGATCGGCATCGGCCTGTTCACCGGCATCTTCGTGGTGCCACTGTTCGCGCTGATCCAGAGCCGCACACCGAAGGCCCAGATGTCGCGCGTGTTCGCCGCGCTGAACATCCAGAATTCCGGCTTCATCGTCGGCGCAGCCCTGCTGTCGCTGGCCGCGCACAAGCTGCTGCACTGGACCATTCCGCAGCAGTTCCTGGCGCTGGCCATCGCCAACGCGCTGGTGGCGATCTACATCTTCACCATCGTCCCCGAATTCCTGATGCGCTTCCTCAGCTGGCTGATGGTGCGCACCCTGTACCGGCTGCGCCCGCACGGCATCGAAGCGAACGTGCCCGACGAAGGCGCCGCGCTGCTGGTCTGCAACCATGTCAGCTACATGGACGCGCTGATCCTGTCGGCGACGATTCCGCGCCCGGTGCGCTTCGTCATGTACTACAGGATCTTCAACATCCCGGTGATGCGCTGGATCTTCCGCACCGCCAAGGCGATCCCGATTGCCGGCGCGCGCGAAGACCCGGCGCTGATGCAGCGCGCGTTCGATGACATAGACGCCGCGCTGGCCGAAGGCGAGCTGGTCTGCATCTTCCCCGAAGGTGCGTTGACCAAGGATGGTGCGATGGCGCCGTTCAAGTCCGGCGTCGAGAAGATCCTCGAACGGCGGCCGGTGCCGGTGGTGCCGATGGCGCTGCGCGGCATGTGGTCGAGCATGTGGAGCCGTCGCGACAGCCGCCTTGGCCGGATGCGCGTGCCACGCCGTTTCCGTGCCACCGTCGAGGTGGTGGCCGCACCGGCCGTGGATGGCCACAGCACCAGCGCACCGGTGTTGGAGGCCCAGGTGCGGGCCTTGCGCGGCGATCACGCCTGACGGTACCGGCCCGCCAGTCGGGCCCGGCGACCTCCCCCACATACGTCACCGTCCAGTGGCGTACGCGACATGTCGTGACTGTAAACGCATACATGCAACGTCGGTTGCGGTAGATTACGCACCCACAGGGGGGAGGTCCGGTCGATACATCACGGCCGGCCACCAAGGAATGGAGTCTTGCTTTGAATCAACCACCACCGCTCAGCCGTCCGGTCTACATCCCCAACCATCTGGTCTGGGCGATCCTGACGACGCTGTTCTGCTGCCTGCCGTTGGGCGTGGTGTCGATCGTCTATGCCTCCCAGGTCGATGGCCGCCGCGCGGCCGGCGACCTGCCGGGGGCCTACAGCGCGTCGCGCAAGGCGGGCTGGTGGGCGGTGGCTTCGGCCGTGGCCCTGCCAGTCCTGTTGCTGTTGTGGTTCGGGCTGTTCGGCGGCTTGGCCGTACTGGGCGCTCTTTCCGACCAATGATTCACCACCACCACCCATCAAGGAGCTTGAACCCATGAATACCGCTACTCCGCAGGTCCCGAACAACCTGGTCTGGGCGATCCTGACCACCCTGTTCTGCTGCCTGCCGGCCGGCATCGTGTCGATCGTCTACGCCGCCCAGGTCAATGGCAAGCTGGCCGCTGGCGACATCGCCGGCGCCCAGGATTCGGCTGCCAAGGCCAAGAAGTGGGCCATCTGGTCGGCCATCGCCTGGGTCGTCGTGGTCGTGCTGTACGTGCTGTTCTTCGTTGTGCTCGGCGGCATGGGCGCGATGAGCAACAGCAGCTACTGATACGCCTGGACGGATCCGGCGCCTGCGCCGGATCCGTTGTTGCATGTCCGCGCTTCCCGCTCCTTCCCGACTCGCCCGCTGGGCACCGCTGCTGGTTTCCGCCGGCCTGGCCGTGGGTGCCACGGTGGTCCTGCGCAACGTCAATCCGTATGTCGCCGGCAATCCGTTGCCGAGCTGCCCGCTCTACGCCCTGACCGGCCTGTACTGCCCGGGCTGTGGCAGCACGCGCTGCCTGTATTCCCTGGTCCACTTCGACCTGCCCGGCGCGATGGCGATGAACCCGCTGCTGGTCATCAGCCTGCCGTTCCTGTTGCTGATGCTGCTGAACATCGCCGGCATCCGCCCACGCGCGCTCGACCCGCTGATGCGGGTACTGGCCAATCCCGTGTTCTGGCTCTGGGTGCTGCCCGGGTATGCGCTGCTGCGCAACCTGCCGTGGGCACCGTTCACTGCACTGGCACCGGTCTAGATTTCCAGCCAACGGCGCAGCCCCTCGTGGTGGGCGGCGTTCGTCGATCATGGGGTTGGCCGGGCGGGATGGGTTTGCGGGGGACGCCGTGAATCCGTCCGTGGAGCAACTGTGTTGATGGAGGAGCTTGGCCCCTCCATGAGACGGGCACGGTAGTGCCGGCCGCTGGCCGGCAGCCTTTGGTCTTGCGCCCTGCCTGGCCTTAGGCTGGGACCAACCCGTTTTCAGCGTCGCGCACCCGGGCGTTGAGGATCACCAGCATCTTCCGCATCACCGCCACGATGGCTACTTTTCCTTCTTTGCCTCGGGCTCGCAGCGACTGGTAGAAATCGCGCAGTTGAGGTTCATGCCGCATGGCCGACATGCTGGCCATGTAGAGCACCTGGCGGATCTCGGCTCTGCCGCCATGGATGCTGCGTTTCCCTCGCATGGTTCCGCTGTCGTGGGACATCGGAGCCACACCGACGAGGCTGGCGATGGCCTTGCCGCTGATCTTTCCCAACTCGGGAAGATAGCTTGCCAATACCGCCTGCAGGCCAGGGCCAACGCCCTTCATCGACTTCAGGACAGCCAGTTGAGGCTGCTGGGTGACCTGCTCGGCAATTTGCTTTCCCAGACGTTCAACCAGCGTCTGCAAGCGGGTGATGTTGGCCTGCAGTAGCCGGCGCAATTCACGATCACCGACCATTTCCAGCTGCTGCCGCGCGATGGTCAGCGCGTGCATCGCCTGTCGACGTGCCCGCACGAATTCCCGCATTTTCTGCTGCCAAGGCTCCAGCGGTTGGTAGGCCGGAAGTTTCACCAAGGCCGCCATCTGCGCCAATGCATAGGCATCCAACCGGTCGGTCTTGGCCATCTGCCCCATCCCCTGAGCCAGCCTGCGGGCCCGCAGGGCATTGGCGCGGACCACCGGATGGCCCACTGCGTGCAGAAAATCCAGCACCGGTCGTTCGTAGCCGCCGGTGGCTTCCAGCACGATCTGGCTGACCGGACGCTTCTTCAGCCAAACATCCAATTCAGAAAAGCCGGAGCGGTTATTGCAGACCTGCAGGGTCTCTCCGTCCGTCGTGCCGACATCCAGTTGGCGCTTGCTGACATCAATCCCGATCCCGTTCATCACCGGACTCCGTATAGTCTGGAAGGGTCGAGAGCTCCCCCGCTTGCCCAGTCTTATCACTGCGAGTGTCAGCTCCAGCAACTGTTCGGGCGGATCAAGGGAGATTCCGGCGTGGGCGCCAAGCTCCAAGGCGATCGTCGAGATCCAGGCTTACACGGCGGCCCACGCCGGCTCTCGGCACCTACGCTGCCAGATTTCCATCAGATAAGGCTTGGCCGCGGCTTGCTCGTGTGCGCTGTCCTGCGCGCACGGCAAGACCAGGGTTGGGCGTCCTGCCCAACCCGCCCGAGGCATGCCTCGGACCCATGCCGCGGACACCCCCGCAAACCCATCCCGCCCGGCCACGGACAGTTTCCGTGTCCGTCCACCACGGAAAAGAAAGAGAAGATCAAAAGCGGATCGCTTCGCTCCGCATCCACGCATGGCGTGGATCTACCGTGTCGACCAAGGTCGACACCCACCGGCAGTCGCAGTTGACCCACCGTCACCGGGAACTGTCGGGGGTGGGGCGGTGTGGGGCTGCAGGACCGTTGGCGCCATGGATGGCGCCATCGAGCCCCCAGGGACGGGTTTACGGCGTGTCCTGCAGCCCCACACCGCCCCGCCCAACCCTCAGCAACCCAGAGCCGCTTTGGCTTTGGCTTTGGCTTTGGCGTTGGCCTCTGCAGGTGCAGGGCTGCAAGCCCTGCAAAGCAACTACGTCACCCAGCCTGCAATCACCAGCAGGGCGAGGATCGCCAGCCACAGCAGCAGCATCCGCCACACCAGGCTCATCGCATCACGCAGGTCCGGCAACCGCTGCCACACCGGCAACAGCCCCGCCTCGGTGTAATCGTGCGCGTCCTCGCGCAGTTCGGCGTTGACGCTGGCCCGCGCCACCGCGCCCAGGAACCCGATGTTGCCGGCCAAGCGCTCGCCATGGGCCTGGCGCCAGGCCTTCCACGCCGTATCGAAGTTGCCCACCAGCGCCATCGAGAACGCCATCAACTGCGCCACCGGCCATTCGATCCAGCCCAGCAGGCGCTGCGCCAGCGCCAGCGGCTCCACCGGCACGCGGGCACGCATCGGGCTTTCCGCCATCAATGCCAGCAGGCGATAGCCCAGCGCACCGGCCGGGCCCAGCAGCAGGAACCAGAACAGCACCGCGAACCAGCGCCGCAGTGCATTGAGCACGGTCGCCTCGACCAGCGAGGGCACGTCCTCCCGCAGGCTGCCCCCGGCCGACTGCAGGTTGCGCACGGCCGCCTGTCGTGTCGCCGCATCATCCGCGTCGATGATCGCTTCGATATCCCGATCCAGGTCGCGTGGCCCCCAGCACCAGGCCAGCACGCCCACGCCCAGCAACAGCGACGGCAGACCGAACAGCACCCCGCGCAGCAACCACGCCAGCAGCACCATCAGCAGCAGCGGCGGCAGCAATGCCAGGGCCACGCCTGCCGGACCCTGCCAGGCCTTGCCGCCGCGCGCGTCCAGCCAGCCCAGCCAGCGCCGGAAGCCGTCGAAACGGCGCAGCGAGGCGGCAGCGGCCGGGGCAACATGGCCCAGGGCCAGTGCCACCAGCACGGCGGCCAGAGTGGTGAACATGGCAGGTCTCCCTACGAAACAGAACGCTCGGCGCCGCTACCTTACCTGTCGCAGCGGCGCCCTCAGCGGTGAACCGGACTGTAACCCGGGCCGTGTTCAGGTGGCGGCAATACAGCTGCCACGACCGGACCGGCAGAGGATCGGGTTCAGCCCTTCTGCTGGCGGTACCAGTGTTCGATCAGGCCGCGCGAAATCGAGATCGGCGGCGACAGGCGGATGCCCTGGCCATCGTCCTCCACATCGCGTGCCAGTGCCGCGCCCACCTCGTCGGCACTGAACCAGCGCGCGTCTTCCAGCTCGCCATCCACCGTCGGCAGGTCATCCTGCGCCTGTGCACGGAAGCCGATCATCAGCGCGCCCGGGAACGGCCACGGCTGCGAGCCGAGGTACTGGCACGCGGTCACCCGCACCTTGCTCTCCTCATGCACTTCACGCACCACGGTCTGCTCGAAGGTCTCGCCGGGTTCGACGAAGCCGGCCAGCACCGAGTAACGCCGCGGTGCCCAGTTGGACTGCCGGCCCAGCAGCAGCCGGCCCTGGTTTTCCACGGCGACGATCACGGCGGGGTCGACGCGCGGGTAGTGCTCGGTGGAACACTGCGCGCAACGACCGACGAAGCCGCCGCGGGCAAACGCCACGGCGCCGCCACACACACCGCAGAAGCGGGTGCGCGAGTGCCAGTAGGACATGCCGCGGGCATAGCTGAAGGCGGTCGCATCGGCCATCGACCACAGCAGAGCGGCCTGGCGCAGGTCGAGGCGACGTGGTGCGGTGACGGTGACGCTGGCGGCTTCAACCGAGAACCACGCTTGTTCCCCGCGCAGGCCGAGGAAGATCGCGGAGCCGGGACCACCCCCGATGTCGGCGCCGGTCAGCGCCAGCGGCTGGTCGTCATCGCCGGTGAAGGCGCTGCCGTCCTGATCGAGCACGAGAATGCGCGCGCCCGGCCACAGGCGCGCCAGTGCATCGGCATCGTCGCGCAGGGCATCGGCGCGCTCCAGCGGTTCGCCAACGAAGGCAAAACCGGAAAGCGGCGAAGAAGTATTGGGCATCCGGCAAGCGTGCCGCCAATCGATGCGGGTGGCAAGGTCGGCGCTGTGCGCAATCTGCTGTTGTGGGCTGGAGGGCGCAGAGCATCCACGCATGGCGTGGATCTACGGATCCGCTCTGGCAGGTGCCAACCTTGGTTGGCACATCCTGGCCACAGGGCTCTTACATGCTGAAGCTGCTGCCGCAGCCGCAGGTGGTCTTTGCGTTCGGGTTGCGGATCACGAACTGCGCACCGGTCAGGCTCTCGGTGTAATCCACCTCGGCGCCCATCAGGTACTGCAGGCTCAGCGGGTCGACCAGCAGGGTCACCCCGCTGGTCTGTACCGCCAGGTCGTCCTCGGCACGGTTCTCGTCGAACTCGAACCCGTACTGGAAGCCCGAACAGCCACCGCCTTCGATGTACACGCGCAGGGCCAGGTCGGGGTTGCCCTCTTCCTGGATCAGGGATTTGACCTTGGCGGCCGCCGACTCGGTGAAGTTCAGCGGGCGCTCCAGCGACTGGTAATCGGGCGCGGCAACCGGGGTGGCGCCGGGCAGGGAGACTAGCGTACTCATGCCGTCAGCATGGGGGTGCCGACGATGGCTTTCAAGCCATCGCCTCGGCCAGCTTGCGGCGTGCGGCGGTGTCACCCTTGCCACCATTGGCCTCTTCGCCTTCCGGAGCCGGCAGGGCGGCCATCGGGGCGCTGGCATGGATCAGGCGACCGTTCAGCTGGGCGCCCGCATTCATCTCCACCACCTGGTAATGGACGTTGCCATTGACCCGTGCGCTCGGGGTCAGTTCGACCTTCTCGGTGGCATGCACGTCGCCGTCCAGGCGGCCACTGATGACCACCACCTGGGCACGGATCTCGCCCTCGATCACGCCATGCTCGGCGACCGTCAGGGTCGCGCCACTGGCGCCTTCGGCGGCGATCACCTTGCCATGGATGCGACCTTCCACATACAGGCCCCCACTGAATTCCACATCACCGCGGATCACCACCTGGTTGCCGATCAGGGCATCCACCACCAGCTGGCCTTCACGGTTGGATTTGCTGCTTCCGAACATCTGCCTACTCCCCTTTGGCGGCCGGCGCACCGGCCTGTTTCCAGTCGAATACCTGGGTGGTACCCCCCGTACCACTCCCCAATGTCACCCGCACGCGTTGCGGGGTGAAGTCAGCCGGCAGCATCACGCTGCCGGTGAGCTGCTGGAAGTACCGGAACGAGTAATCCTGTCCCGGCACCTTGCTGCGCTGGTGCAGATCATCCCAGCTGATCGTGGCCAGCTTGCCGTTCTTGACGCCTTCCACGGTGAAGCGCATCTGCCCCTGACTGATGGCGCCACGGTTGAGGTTCTGGGTCAGCACCGCGGTGTACTGCCAGGTGCCGGCCGCTTCCGGGCTGAACTCGATCGAATGGGTGTTCAGGCCCTTGCGCTGGCTGGTGGAGCCCACCAGGCGCTCATAGAAGGCGACGTCGGCACGCAGGCCGGCGATTTCCTCATCGCGCTCGGCCAGCGAGGACTGCACCTCGGTGTTGGCGGCGCGGCTGATGCGGTCGGAGGCTTCCAGCGTGGCCTGCTTCTGGCGCAATTCGGTCAGCTGCGCCTGCAACGTCTCGGCACGCTTCTCGGCAGCCTGCAGGCGCTGGCCCTGGGCGTCGCGCGGCGTGGCCATCCAGCAGCCACCCAGCACGGCCAGTACCAGGCTGAGCAGCCAGATGCCGCCGATCACCAGCAGGCGGCGACGGTCGGCCGGCGGTTGTGGCGCGCCGGGCAGGCGGACCTGCACGCGCATGGGAGGACGGTTGGTCATGGGTGGATTCCGGGGCATCGCGAGGGCGACACCGGTACGGCCCCTGTGGCAAACGACGCGCTAGTGTATGACAGGACGGGTGGGTTTCCTGCGCAGTGGCGAGCCACGGTCTGTGGCGTTCAGGCATGCCATCGTCGATAGTGTGGTCCCCTGCACAGTTCCGTCGCCGGAGCATCGCCATGACCGAAGCCCACCTGTTCGTGATCGGCATCCTGCTGGCCTGGCTGGCCGGCATCCGCGTCTACCTCACGGTGTTCGGTGTCGGCCTGGCCGGCCTGCTCGGCTGGGTCGACCTGCCGCCGGCCCTGCAGGCCACTGAATCGTGGTGGGTGCTGGGCACCTCGGCGGCGCTGGCGGTGACCGAATTCTTCGCCGACAAGATTCCCGGCGTCGACTCGGCGTGGGATCTGGTGCAGACCCTGGCACGTGTGCCAGCGGGGGCTTTCCTCGCCGCCGCCACGCTGTCGCCGGATGGGCAGCTGGGCACCGGTGCGCTTGCCGCCGGCGCCGGTGTGGCGCTGGCCAGTCATGGCCTGAAGGCCGGCACCCGCGCTCTGCTCAATACCTCGCCCGAGCCTGCCAGCAACTGGGTGGCCTCCGCCGCCGAGGACACCGTGGTGGTCGGTGGCCTGGCCCTGGCCCTGGCACACCCGTGGATCGCGCTGATCGTGGTGCTGGCCTGCAGCCTGGCCGGTGCGCTGCTGGTGTGGCTGGTCTGGCGCGCACTGTGGAAGGGCGTGCGCTGGCTGGCACGCGGTGCGTCGCCCGACAGTCCACGCCAGCCCGGTACCGGTTGATCGCCGGGCTTGTCGCATAATGGACGCGAACACCAGGAGCACCGATGGCCGCAAACGAATCCCCCGCGGGCGCCCGCCCGGGACGCGCTGAATCCCCTCCGGCCGATCATTGGCAACGCTGGACGGCTGAATCGGCGAGCGCCGTCGCCGCAGCGCCGGCAGCAGTTCCGCCGCTGGCAGCCTCCGACGCACCCGCATCGATCGGCAGCGCACCACCGCCGCTGCCGGGTCCGGGCATGCTGGCCGAGGCTGGCAACAACGACCAGGCACCGCCGACCTCCGATTCGCCCTACCGCGTGCTGATCGTCGAGGACGACCGCGCGCAGGCCCTGTTCGCACAGAGCGTGCTGCATGGCGCCGGCATGCAGGCCATCGTGCACAGCGATGCCGATGGTGCGCTGCAGGCGATCAAGGAGCATCGCCCCGACCTGATCCTGATGGACCTGCACCTGCCCGGCCTGGACGGCATGCGCCTGACCGCGCTGATCCGCCAGCAGCCTGGCCTGCAGTTGCTGCCGATCGTGTTCCTGAGCGGCGATCCGGACCCGGAGCGCCAGTTCGAAGTGCTCGACAGCGGCGCCGACGATTACCTGAGCAAGCCGATCCGGCCGCGCCACCTGATCGCCGCCGTGGCCAACCGCATCCGTCGCGCACGTGCGCAGGCAGCAACCCTGCCCGGTGCAACCGGCGCACCGGCCACCAGCAATCCGGAAACCGGCCTGCCGACGCGTCACCACGTGCTGCAGCAGCTCAATGCCGCCCTCGCCCATGGCGACCGGGGTGGCGTGTTCTTCGTTGAAGTGGCCAGCGCGCTGGGCCTGCGCGAACGCTATGGCTACGCCGCCTTCGAGCGCCTGATGGTGCAGGCCGGGCAGCGCCTGGCCGAGGCCGGCCATCCGCACCTGCTGGCACGCCTGAACGACAACAGCTTCCTGCTGCTGGCCCGCAATACTGATGAAGACAGCCTGGAAAGCATCGCCGCGACCCTGCGTGAGCAGCTCTCGGCACGCGCCTTCGTGATCCGCGACGATGAATCGGTGCACCTGCGCGGCGTGGTGGGTTACGCGCCGCTGTCGCCGGGCTTCGACGATGCCAACGCTGCACTGGAAGCGGTCGAGCGCACCACCCTGCAGGCACGCCTGCTCAGCGCCGGCGTGGCGGGCCACGTGCACCGCCAGGCCGTCACCGAACAGGAACACCTGGCACTGCTGGAAGGCCAGCTGGAGCTGGCCTATCAGCCGATCGTCGCCGTCGCCGGTGGCAACACCGCGCAGTACCAGCTGCTGCTGCGCCTGCGCCAGGCCGATGGCACGGTGCTGGCGGCCGGCCAGGTGATTCCCGCCGCCGAGGCGGCAGGCCGCATCGCCGACCTCGACCAGCAGGTGATGGACCATGCGCTGGGCCTGCTGGACCTGTACCGGCACGCAACGCAGCCGCTGAACCTGTTCGTCTCGCAGTCGCTGCGCACGCTGCAGCGCGATGCTTTTGGCGACTGGCTGCTGGAATCACTGCAGCAGCGTGACCTGCCCGGCAGTGCGCTGGTGATCGACGTGCGCCTGCCCGACGCGCTGATCCACACCGTGCCGCTGCAGCAGTTCTGCCAGCGCATGGCCGGCGCCGGCGTGCGCTTCTGCCTGAGCCAGTTCGAGCCCAGCGGCGAAGCCGATGCACTGCTGACCCAGCTGCCGCTGTCATTCGTGCGCATGGCCGCGCGCTTCTCCAGCAGCCATTCCAACCCAGCCACGCGCGAGGAACTGCGCAAGGCGATCGAACAGGCGCATGCGGCCGGGCTGCAGATCATCGGCCAGCAGATCGAAGACCCGCAGGCCGCGGCCGCGATGTGGGTCGGCGGCGTCGATTACATCCAGGGCAACATGGTGCAGTCGGCCGGCAGCGACCTGAACTTCGACTTCCACAACGCGGTGCTCTGACGTGCCGCTGTGGGGCGTGCTGCTGGTTGCCCTTGCCGCGGCCGCCATGGCGCTGCTGTTGGGCCTGCGCCTGCGCACGCGCAGCCGGGCACTGGCCCGGCTGCAGCGCGAGCACAGCGCGCTGGCCGCCGACCGCGACCAGCTGCGCCATACCACCGAACGCCAGGGCCAGCTGGAACAGCAGCTGCTGCAGGCCAAGCAGGCCGCCGAAGCGGCCGTGCTGGCCAAGGGCGAGTTCCTGGCCACGATGAGCCACGAGATCCGCACCCCGCTCAACGGCATCCTGCCGATGCTGGAGCTGATCGCGCGCGGGCCGCTGGGCGAGGACCAGCGGCAGATGCTGGCCACCGCTTCGGCCAGTTCACAGCAGCTGCTGCGCATCGTCGACGACATCCTCGACTACTCCCGGCTGGAAGCACAGGCGCTGGAACTGGAGATCACCAGCTTCAACCTGCGCGACCTGCTCGATGGCGTGGTGCAGCTGATGCAGCGCGCCGCCGACGCCAAGGGCCTGGCCCTGGGCCTGCAACTGGATCCTTCGGTGCGCCTGCCGGTGCGCGGCGACCCGGTGCGCCTGCGCCAGGTGCTGAGCAACCTGCTGGCCAACGCAATCAAGTTCACAGCCCGTGGCCAGGTGCAGCTGCGCGTGCTGCGGCTGGGCGAAGGTGCCGCGCAGCACCAGCTGCGCTTCGAGATCATCGATACCGGCATCGGCATCGACGACACGCTGCAGGCACGCCTGTTCCAGTCCTTCAGCCAAGCCGACGCATCCACCACCCGCATCTACGGCGGCACCGGCCTGGGCCTGGCCATCTGCAAGCGCATCATCGACCTGATGCACGGGCAGATCGGCGTGCAGTCCACGCCTGGCCAGGGCGCTACGTTCTGGTTCGAGATCCCGCTGCTGAAGGTTCCTGGCGACCTGCCGGCGATGGCGCGCGCGCCAGCACCGCTGCTGCTGTTCAGTGCCGATGCAACGCTGCAGGCACGCATCGAGCGCATCGCGGCCCATCATGGCCTGCTGGTGCACGCCATGGCGCAGCTCGATGCCGTGGTCGAGCGCCTGCGCGCGGTGCCGAGGCCGGGGCAACCGGCGCCGGCCTGGCTGCTGGTCGATGCACGTGCGCGCCGCATCGGTGAAGCGACGCTGCAACAGGCGTTGGCCGAACGTGGCGAGGACGATGCCCTGCAGGTGCTGTGGCTGCAGGACGATACCCTTCCGGCACGCCCGCACCAGCGGCAGCTACCCTCGCATTTCGACGACGCTGCGCTGCATGCACTGCTGGCTGCACCGGTCGCGCATGCGCGCCCTGCCGCGCTGCTGGCCAACGCCGAACAGGGGCAGCCCACGCCCACGCTGCCGCCGTTGCACCTGCGCGTGCTGCTGGTGGAAGACAACACGGTCAACCGGATGGTGGCCGAGCATCTGCTGCGCGTATTCCAGTGCGAGGTGCGCAATGCCGCCGATGGCGAGCAGGCGCTGGCCGCCCTTCGCGAAGGCGGCGTGGACGTGGTGCTGATGGATTGCCAGATGCCGGTGCTGGACGGCTACGCCGCCACGCGCCACTGGCGTGCGGAAGAAGCGGAAACCGGGCGCACGCGGTTGCCGATCATCGCGATGACGGCCAACGCCATGGCCGGTGATCGCGAGCGCTGCCTGCAGGCCGGCATGGACGACTACCTGTCCAAGCCGATCGCACGTGCCACGCTGCATGCGCTGTTGCAGCGCTGGGGTGGCGGGAAAGCTGCATCACCTGGACAGCCTTCCGTAGAGCCGAGCCATGCTCGGCTGACGGCCAATTGCAGTCGCACGCCGTCAGCCGAGCATGGCTCGGCGCTACAAAATCCGGAAAAGCAGGTGGCGCCAGCACCGCAACCGGTACTGGACCGCGACGTGCTGGACGAACTGCACGCGGTAATCGGCGATACCGCCCTCCAGATCGTCTCGGTGTTCCTGGAGGATGCGCCGGCGATGGTGCAGCAGCTGCAGCAGGCCGCGCAGAACGGCGACGAGCCCCGCCTGCAGGCGGTCGCGCACAGCCTGAAATCATCAAGCGCGAACGTGGGGGCCTTGTCGCTGTCGGCGGTGGCGCAGCGGATCGAACATGAGGCCCGCAGCGGCAGCCTGCAGCGCCCCGCCGTAGCGGTAGCGCTGCTGGTTGCCGAATTCGCCCGTGCGCGCGTGGCACTGACGGGCTACCTGGCACAGCATCGCGCCGGCCAGGCCGGCTGAGTCACTCTTCCAGCTTGCTCAGCAGGTACTTCGGCTCGCCGATGCGCTCGATCAGGTCGAGCTGGGTTTCCAGCCAGTCGATGTGCTCCTCTTCCGAGTCGAGGATCTTCACGAACAGCTGGCGGCTGACGTAGTCACCCACCGAATCGGAATAGGCCACGGCCTCGCGCAGGGTGACCACGCCATCGCGTTCCAGCGACAGGTCGCACTGCAGGATCTCGGTCGGGTTCTCGCCGATGCGCAGCTTGCCCAGCGCCTGGAAGTTCGGCAGGCCTTCAAGGAACAGGATGCGGTCGGCGAGCATGTCGGCATGCTTCATCTCGTCGATCGATTCCTTGTACTCATGTTCGGCCAGTTCCTTGATGCCCCAGTTCTTCAGCATCTTGGCGTGCAGGAAGTACTGGTTGATCGCGGTCAGCTCGTTGTAGAGGACCTTGTTGAGGAATTCGATGACCTTGGTGTCGCCCTTCATGGGGATGCTCCTGCACGCTGAAAACGCACGCACTCTAACGCCTTGCGTGCGGTCGTGAAGGAACGCGAATCGTGCGCATTGGCCTATGCGGCCACGCGTGAAGGATCCGGAAGCGCGGCGTCAACGCGCCGCGAAAGAGACGTCAGGCGACCTGGGCCAGACCGAGGACCGGCAGCGGCAGATCGTGGGTGGCACGTGCCTTGGCCAGCAGGTCGCCGGCCATGTCCAGGCAGGAACCGCAGGTCGCGCCACAACCGGTACGCATGGTCAGCTCGGCCACCGTGCTGACGCCATGGCTGGCGGCTTCGCGGATCTGGTGGTCGGTGACTCCGTTGCAGATGCAGACGTACACAGGCGTGAACCGGGCTGACAGGCCAAGAGTGGCCTGTTGGCTATTCCAATGGAAACGAGAATGGTTGTCAATCAGAGACCTGAACCATTCTCGATACGGTTCAGAGTGCGATCGAATACAACAGGGCCAGCACCGGCGTACTGAAGAACATGGTCAGCCAGTGCAGGCCACCGCCTGCGCCCTCAGGCGCAGCAGGTAGTCCGCCAGATACAGGGCACCGGCACAGTTCACCAGGATGAGGACCATGCCCAGCCCAAGCGGGATCGTTGCGCTGCCGCCAAGCACCACCACGCCCAACGCCATCCAGGGCAGGCTGGCCAGCCGGACAACCAGGCCCTGCTGGAGATACCCGGCGGGGACGCGTTGTGACGGATCGACCCGCGGCCTGCGCGGCCTCCCCATCAAACCGCCCCCGGCTCACCCTTGGCCTTGCGCGGCCAGTAGCCACCGCGCTTGGGCGTGCGCTTGCGGGGCCTGTCGTGGCCGGCAGCGTGACCCGGCATCCAGGCCTCCGCAGCGCTCTTGGGCATGGCGGTGACGCCCTGCCCGGCCACCCCGCGCGCCAACGGCGCCAGATGTCGCAGAGCGCGCGCATAGACGCCACGCTTGAACATCACCACGTGCTCCACCGGGTACCAGAAGTCCACCCAGCGCCAGTGGTCGAACTCGGGCGAATCGGTATGGTCCAGCTGCACATGCGATTCGTCGCCAGTCAGGCGCAGCAGGAACCAGACCTGCTTCTGGCCGATGCAGACCTGCCGCTCATTGCGGCGGATGGCCCGCGCCGGCAGCTTGTAGCGCAGCCAGCCGGGCGTCGCCCCGAGCACTTCCACGTGCTCAGGTAGCAGGCCGGTCTCTTCCTGCAGTTCACGATACATGGCCTCGACAGGCGTCTCGTCGGTGTTCATGCCACCCTGCGGGAACTGCCAGCCGTCCCGGCGCACACGTCGTGCCCAGAACACCTGGCCGTCCTGCCGCATCAGCACAATGCCGACGTTCGGTCGATAGCCGTCCGGATCGATCACGATGCGGACTCCTAAGAAAATCTACTGGTCGGGACTATCCCATGCCCTCTGTCGACCCACAAGCACGACACAAAAGTGTTGACAGGGTCGATACACATCCGCAGAATAGCGGGCTCACCAAGGCTATGTAGCTCAGCCGGTTAGAGCACAGCACTCATAATGCTGGGGTCGGTGGTTCGAGTCCACCCATAGCCACCACACTGAAAATCAAGTTGTTTTTCAGTGTGAAAAGTGAGAAAATAGTTGCACGTTTTGCCCCGTCGCCAAGCGGTAAGGCACCTGACTCTGACTCAGGCATTCGGTGGTTCGAATCCATCCGGGGCAGCCAAATTAAAAGCAAAAGGCCAGATCGAAAGATCTGGCCTTTTGCTTTTAATTTGGTCGCGCATTCCACCTGATCCCCGCGCCTGTCGGCGCGCCCCCTTGAACATCAAGGGGGCTCTCCTCCAGAGAGGGGTCCGGGGTCGGATCCTTTTCAGAGAAAAGGGCTCCGACCCCACCCCCTTCTGACATGTGAAGCCACGGGTAGTACCGACCGCTGGCCGGCAACCCGGGAATGCATGACACCGAAACGACAAAAGCCCGGCCGAAGCCGGGCTTTTGCTTTTCCATCCAGCGGGCTCCCGAAGGAGCCCAACCAGGCGCGGTAGATCAGCGCTTGGAGAACTGGGTGGCGCGGCGGGCCTTGTGCAGACCGACCTTCTTACGCTCGACTTCACGGGCGTCACGGGTCATGAAGCCGGCCTTGCGCAGCTCGGACTTCAGGGTTTCGTCGTACTCGACCAGAGCACGGGCGATGCCCAGACGGATCGCACCGGCCTGGCCGGTGGTGCCGCCGCCAGCGGCGGTGACCAGGATGTCGAAGCTTTCGGTGTTCTTGGTCAGCTCGAGCGGCTGGCGCACGATCATGCGCGCAGTCTCACGACCGAAGAACTCGTCCAGCGGACGGCCGTTGACGGTGATGTTGCCCGAACCCTTGCGCAGGAACACGCGAGCGGTGGAGGACTTGCGGCGGCCAGTGCCGTAGTTTTGAGTGATAGCCATGATTAGATATCCAGAACCTGCGGCTGCTGTGCGGCGTGCGGATGCTCAGTGCCGGCGTAGACCTTGAGCTTGCGGTACATCTGGCGACCCAGCGGGCCCTTCGGCAGCATGCCCTTCACGGCGATCTCGATCACGCGCTCCGGGTGGCGCTCCAGCGCCTGTGCCAGGGATTCGGTCTTCAGGTTGCCGATGTAACCGGTGAAACGGTGATACATCTTGTCCTGCAGCTTCTTGCCGGTGACGGCAATCTTTTCTGCATTGATGACGACCAGGTAGTCGCCGGTATCAACGTGCGGGGTGTAGACCGGCTTGTGCTTGCCGCGCAGACGGCGGGCCAGCTCGGTGGCGAGACGGCCCAGGGTCTTGCCCTCGGCGTCGACGAGGTACCAGTCGCGCTGGACGGTCTCGTTCTTGGCAGTGAAAGTGCTCATGAAGAACTCTAGGTTAGGTCGGGCTCATTGCGGCGAAAGGCTCACCGGAACTCTGCCACGCGTTGTGAAAAGGTGAAGCGTAAGAGGCGGGATTGTACGCAGGTCAGACCCCCGTTGCAAGCCGGCCCCTGACCGGGTTGGCAGGGGGACGGGGCCGGGCGAGAATCGCGGGGTCTTCCGCCCCACCGTGTACCGCCATGACCGTGCTCCGCCAGATCACCCCGCTGGACCACCTGCTGACCGAGGCGCAGCGCGCCCTGGACACGGTGTTCGGCAACCCGCCGGCGGCCCGTCCCTACCCGGCTGCGGACACCGACGAGCCGGGCATGGACAGCACTGAACGCCGCCATGCGGCCGGGCTGATGCGGATCAACCATGTCGGCGAGGTCTGCGCGCAGGGCCTGTACTTCGGCCAGGCCGCCGTGGCCCGCGACCCGGCCACGCGTGAACACCTGCTGGAAGCGGCCCAGGAAGAGACCGACCACCTGGCCTGGTGCGCCACCCGCCTGGGCGAACTGGACAGCCGTCCGAGCCTGTTCAACCCGCTCTGGTATGCCGGCAGCTACACCATCGGCACCCTGGCCGGGCTGCGTGGCGACGGCTGGAACCTGGGCTTCGTGGTCGAAACCGAGCGCCAGGTGGAAGCCCATCTGGACGAGCACCTGGTCGACCTGCCGGCCAGCGACCTGCGCAGCCGCGCGGTCATCCAGGTGATGAAGGAAGACGAGGCCCGCCATGCGGAGCACGCCGAGCAGGCCGGCGCACGGCGCCTGCCGTTCCCGATCCCGGGCGCGATGGCGCTGGCCTCCAGGGTGATGAAGACCATCGCCTACCGCATCTGAAGGGTTGTCCGCACCAACGGCGTGGGCCTACCAAGAGGTGCGGCGGGGCCTGACGGTGGGCCCGACCGTTGGTCGGGCCATCAATCAGTTCGGCGACACCAGCTTCAGGCCGATCACACCGGCCACGATCAGGCCCACGCAGGCCAGGCGGGCCGGCGATGCGCTGTCGTTGAACAGGTAGATGCCCAGCACCGCCACGCCCATGGCGCCGATACCGGTCCAGATCGCGTAGGCCGTGCCGACCGGGATGCTCTTCATCGCCTGGCTCATCAGGTACAGGCTGATCAGCGCGGACACGACCGTGGCAGCAGTGGGAAGGGGTTTGCTGAAGCCTTCGGAGTACTTCATCCCGAGGGCGAAACCGATCTCGAACAGGCCGGCCAGCAGCAGGTAGATCCAGGGCATGGGTGGGGGCTCCTTACCTTTTTGAGAAAAACGAAACGGCCCGGTGTTTTCACACCGGGCCGTGGGTCGGTACATCACCGTGGAACCACGTCGCTTGCGCGACACCAGTTCCACGGGGCGGGTCGTCCCGCCTGGGCGGCGATGCCTGCGGGCATCGCGCATGGGGCTTACTCGGACAGGTTCCGGCCGTGGAACAGCTCTTCGATCTCGCGCTTGAGCAGCGCTTCGATCTTCATGCGTTCCTTGAACGACAGGTTCTTGGCCTTTTCCTCGAACAGGTACTGGTCCAGGTCGAAGTCCTTCAGGTGCATCTTCGTGTGGAAGATGTTTTCCTGGTAGACGTTGACGTCGAACATCTCGTAACGCGACTTGATGTTCTTGGCCAGGAAGTTCTGGATCGAGTTGATCTTGTGATCGATGTAGTGCTTCTTGCCCTTCACATCGCGGGTGAAGCCACGGACGCGGTAGTCCATGATCACGATGTCCGACTCGAGGCTTTCGATCAGGTAGTTCAACGCCTTCAACGGCGAAATGACGCCGCAGGTGGCCACGTCGATGTCGGCGCGGAAGGTGGCGATACCTTCCTGCGGGTGCGTTTCCGGATAGGTGTGCACGGTGATGTGCGACTTGTCCATGTGCGCGACCACGGCGTCGGAGATCAGCTCCTTGCCGGCCTGCTTCTTGTCGATCACCGGTTCTTCGGAGATCAGGATGGTCACCGAGGCACCCTGCGGGTCGTAGTCCTGGCGGGCCACGTTCAGGATGTTGGCGCCGATGATTTCGGCGACATCGGTCAAGATTTGAGTCAGCCTGTCGGCGTTGTACTCTTCATCGATGTATTCAATGTAACGCTGACGCTCCTCTTCGGTGCGCGCGTAACACACGTCATAGATGTTGAAGCTCAGCGCCTTGGTGAGGTTGTTGAAACCCTGCAGCCTCAGGCGAGGCAACGGCTTGACCACGGCGGTCGATTCCTGTGTAAGAAGGGAAAGGGGGAATTATGGGGCAAACTGTCCCCGGGGGGAACGTGAAGATCGCTCACATCTGGCACACTGTTTGCCCTTAACAATTGCGCTGGTTAAGCTCCGCTATCGACCCCGTGAATCCGTTCATGCGCAGAGGGAGCGCTCCTATCGTGTCAACCGTGCGCCTAGCTAGCAGTCCACTGGCCCTGGATATCGCCACAATCGATCGTTTCCTGGCGCACAGCCACAGGCGGCGATACCCCACCCGTACCGACGTCTTCCGACCCGGTGACCCGGCGGGAACCCTGTATTACGTCATCAGCGGCTCGGTTTCGATCATGGCCGAGGAAGATGACGATCGCGAGCTCGTGCTGGGCTACTTCGGTGCTGGCGAGTTCGTCGGCGAGATGGGCCTGTTCGTTGAATCGGACCGCCGCGAGGTGATCCTGCGGACCCGCACCGCCTGTGAGCTGGCCGAAATCAGCTACGAGCGCCTGCATCAGCTGTTCCTCGGCCCGCTGTCGGCCGATGCCCCGCGCCTGCTGTACGCGCTGGGCCAGCAGATCTCCAAGCGCCTGCTCGACACCAGCCGCAAGGCCAGCCGACTGGCATTCCTGGACGTCACCGACCGGATCGTGCGCACCCTGCACGACCTGGCGCAGGAACCGGAAGCAATGAGCCACCCGCAGGGCAGCCAGCTGCGCGTCTCGCGCCAGGAACTGGCGCGCCTGGTCGGCTGTTCGCGCGAAATGGCCGGCCGCGTGCTGAAGAAGCTGCAGACCGACGGCCTGCTGCATGCCCGCGGCAAGACCGTGGTGCTGTACGGCACCCGTTGACCGTTGAGCACCCGGTGGGTGCGGACCTTGGTCCGCACTCCTTCGCGCGCTAGGCTCGGGGCATGGAGCTGAGCAGCGAATTCTGGTGGTTCATCCTCATCGGCCTCGGCGCGCAGCTGGTCGACGGCGCGCTGGGCATGGCTTTCGGCCTGGTCTCATCGTCGGTGATGCTGAGCATGGGCCTGCCGCCGGCGCAGGTCAGCGCCAGCATCCACACCGCGGAAGTGTTCACCACCGGCGCCTCGGGTGTGTCGCACCTCGCCGCCGGGAATGTCGATAAACGCCTGTTCCTGCGCCTGGCCCTGCCCGGCGCGGTGGGCGGCGCGGTGGGCGCCTACGTGCTCACCCAGATCCCGGGCGAGATCATCCGGCCACTGATCTACCTGTACCTGCTGGTGCTGGCGATCATCATCCTGGCCCGCGCGGCCGGACGCTGGATGCCCAAAGGCGAAATCCGCCGGGTACCGGTGCTGGGCTTCTTCGCGGGCCTGCTCGACGCCAGCGGCGGTGGCGGCTGGGGGCCGATCGCCACGTCCACCCTGCTCGCTCGTGGTGGCCAGGCGCGCACCACCATCGGTACGGTCAATGCGGCGGAGTTCGTGGTCACGCTGACGGTGTCGGCGACCTTCCTGCTGTCGATGGGGGTGCAGCACCTGCAGATCGTCGCCGGCCTGCTGATCGGCGGCATGATGGCCGCGCCGGTGGCGGCGATCCTGGTCAAGCGGGTGAAGGAGCGCTGGGTGCTGGTGGCCGTTGGCGTGCTGGTGCTGGGCATCAGCCTGTTCCAGATCGGCCACGCGGTGTACGGGCACCTGTATCGCTGAGGCATTCCCTGTAGAGCCGGGCCATGCTCGGCTGATCGCGCACGGATACCGCAACGAAGAGCAGCCGAGCATGGCTCGGCTCTACAACAGGCTCGGATCAGGCCTTGTCGCCACCACGGTCCACGCAGCCCCAGTTGAGGATGCGGGTGCCGGCCGGCAGCACGCGGCGGAAGAAGTCCACCCTGCCCGGCTTCGGGTTCACCACCACCGGCGCCTTGGCCGCCAGCAGCAATGGCAGGTCGGCGGTGCTGTCGGAGTAGGCGATATCGATATCGCCGTAGCCGCGCTCGCGCAGCATGCGCATCTTCTCTTCGTTGTGGCAGTGGCGGGTCGGGCCGACGCCGCCCAGCCGTGGGCCAACCTCGGTGCCGATCACCGGTACGTCCTGGTGGGCGACGAAGGCCAGGATCGCCCGTGCCAGCTCTGGCGGCGCGCCGGTGGCAACCACCACGCGGTCGCCCTTGGCGCGGTGCGCGGCGAACACCTCCAGCGCCTGCGGCAGCAGCTTGGCGCGCATCTGCGCCTCGTTGCGCAGCACATAGGCGTCGATGACCTTGTTGAAATCGCGCGCACGGTGCAGGCCGAAGCTGCCGATCCACACATAGACCGAAATACCGGCACGACGGGTCGGCAGCAGCGCCACCATCGGCCCGGCGATCGGCGTGACCAGCAGCGCCGCCAGCATCCGCAACGGGTTGCGCTTGATCAGCGAGGCGAACAGGTGGGTGCCCGAATCGCCGTCGTAGAGGGTGTGGTCGAAATCGAAGACCACCAGCGGCGCATCGTCGCGCGGCGTCGGATAGTGCGTTTTCATGCCGCGAAGAATAGCTGACGCAGGCCCTCGCCCGGCTCTTCCACGCGCATGAAGGCCTCGCCGACCAGGAACGCATGGATGCCGGCATCGCGCATCAGCGCCACGTCCTGTGGGCCCAGGATGCCGCTCTCGGTCACCAGCAGGCGGTCACGCGGCACCGCCTTCTGCATGTCCAGCGTGGTCTGCAGCGACACTTCGAAGGTGCGCAGGTTGCGGTTGTTGATGCCGATCATCGGTGCCGGCACCTGCAGCGCACGCTCCAGTTCGTCGATGTCATGCACTTCCACCAGCACGTCCATGCCCAGCGACAGTGCCAGTTCGGACAGGGTGGCCAGCTGGGTGTCGTCCAGCGCGGCGACGATCAGCAGGATGCAGTCGGCGCCCAGCACGCGCGCCTCGTACACCTGGTAGGCGTCAATCACGAAGTCCTTGCGCAGCACCGGCAGCGTGCAGGCCTCGCGGGCCTGCTGCAGGTAGGCGTCGGCACCCTGGAAGAAATCCGCGTCGGTCAGCACCGACAGGCAACTGGCGCCACCGAACTCGTAGCTGACGGCGATATCGGCCGGGCGGAAATCCGGGCGGATCACGCCCTTGGACGGGCTGGCCTTCTTCACCTCGGCGATGACTGCGGGGTCGCCATTGGCCGCCGCCGCCTGCAGCGCGCGCACGAAGCCACGTACTGGCGGGGCGCTGGCCAGGGCGGCCTGAAGCGCCTCGAGCGGGCGCTGGGCGCGGCGCTGGGCCACTTCTTCGGCCTTGCGGGCCAGGATCGTCTGCAGGATGTCGCTCATCGTCGTCGGTTCGGTGCGGGGGCGGTGAGGACGGCCATTATCGGCCATCGAGAGGGTCAGGCTGAACCGCGCGCTCAGGCAACCAGCGCGCGGGTGGTCTCCACATACTGCTGC
Organism: Stenotrophomonas geniculata; assembly: GCF_034508895.1. NCBI lineage: Bacteria > Pseudomonadati > Pseudomonadota > Gammaproteobacteria > Lysobacterales > Lysobacteraceae > Stenotrophomonas > Stenotrophomonas geniculata. Next base: position 2,282,792 of record NZ_CP140571.1, on the reverse strand, counting down.
AGGCGCTGGCGGGCGCTGCCGTTGGCGATGGCGGCACGTGCGCGGGCCAGGCCATCGCCGATGTCGCTGGCCACGCCGGCCACGTACAGGGCGGCGCCGGCGTTCAGCGCGACGATGTCCAGTGCCGGGCCCGGCTCGTTGTCCAGCACGGCGCGCAGCATCTGGATGGACTGCTCCGGGCTGTCCACGCGCAGGTTGCGGCTGGCCGACATGGCGATGCCGAAGTCCTCCGGGTGGATCTCGTACTCGCGCACCTTGCCGTCGCGCAGCTCGCCCACCAGGGTGCCGGCGCCCAGCGAGATCTCATCCATGTTGTCGCGGCCCCAGACCACCATGGCGCGCTCGGTACCCAGCTCGCGCAGCACGCGCGCCTGGATGCCCACCAGATCGGGGTGGAACACGCCCATCAGCACCGACGGCGCGCTGGCCGGGTTGGTCAGCGGGCCGAGGATGTTGAAGATGGTGCGCACGCCCATCTCGCGGCGGACCGGCGCGACCACCTTCATCGACGGATGATGGATCGGCGCGAACATGAAGCCGATGCCGGTCTGCTCGATGGCCGCGGCCACTTGGGCCGGCTGCAGCTCGATGGCCGCACCCAGTGCTTCGACCGCATCGGCGCTGCCGGACTTGGACGACACGCTGCGGTTGCCATGCTTGGCCACGCGCGCACCGGCTGCGGCCGCCACGAACATCGCGCAGGTGGAGATGTTGAAGGTATGCGAGCCATCGCCACCGGTACCGACGATGTCGACCAGGTGGGTGGTATCGGCCACCGGCACCGCCAGCGCGAATTCGCGCATGACCGTGGCCGCGGCCGCGATCTCGTCGATGGTTTCCTTCTTCACCCGCAGGCCGGTGAGGATGGCGGCGGTCATCATCGGCGAGACATCGCCGCGCATGATCTGCCGCATCAGGTCGACCATTTCGTCGAAGAAGATTTCGCGGTGCTCGATGGTGCGTTGCAGGGCTTCCTGGGGGGAGAAGCTCATGGGAATGCTCCTTGGATCAGGCCGCCGGGCGCTGCAGGAAATTGCGCAGCAGGGCGTGGCCGTGTTCGGTGAGGATGGATTCGGGGTGGAACTGCACGCCCTCCACCGGGAACTGGCGGTGACGCAGGCCCATGATCTCTTCGATCGAGCCGTCCTCGTTCTCGGTCCAGGCGGTCACTTCCAGCACATCGGGCAGGCTGTGCTTGTCCACCACCAGCGAGTGGTAGCGGGTGGCCTGGTAACGATCCGGCAGGCCGGCGAACACGCCCTTGCCTTCATGGCGGATGGGCGAGGTCTTGCCGTGCATGATGTTGCCCGCGCGGATGACCGTGCCACCGTAGACCTGGCCGATGCCCTGGTGGCCCAGGCAGACGCCGAGGATGGGCGTGGTCGGGCCGAGGCGCTCGATCAGTTCCAGCGACACGCCCGCCTCGTTGGGCGTGCACGGGCCGGGCGAGATGACGATGCGCTCGGGTTTCTGCGCGGCGATCTCGTCCACGCTCATCGCATCGTTGCGCACCACCTTCACTTCGGCGCCCAGCGTCTGCAGGTACTGCACGAGGTTGTAGGTGAAGCTGTCGTAGTTGTCGATCATCCACAACATGGTCAGGTTCCGTCGCTTATCAGGAAAATGGCGTATACGTTTTCGGTGTAGGTGATGGGGCCGGCTTCAATGGACTCCGGTGCACCGGGCGCAGGTGCCGAGGCCGGTGCATAGCTGCCGGTCACCGAGATCCTGTCCAGATACTCACCATCCTCGCCCGGCTGCGGCCATTGCCCGGCCTGGATGCCGTAGGCGAAGTCCGGCGCCACGTCGGAGATGCTGTACAGGCCACGCACTTTCGTTCCATAGGCCTTGGCCAGGCCCTGCGCGGACTCGCGGGTCTTGGCCGCTGCTTCGCCCTTGAGTTCGCGTCGCAGCGCCACTTCGCCCGAGTAGGTCGGGGCCACGCTGCTGACCTGCACGTTCTCGTTGGCCTTCAGCGCACCCAGCACGTCCTGCATCGCCTTCACGCTGGCGAAGCTGGCACGCAGCTGGCGCGACACGCGGGTGCCAATGAAGACCTGCCGGTTCTGCTCATAGCGCGTCGCCGGACCGATACGCAGGTTGTCCGCGCGCACGCTGCCTTCCACCGCCTTGTGCTGCTTGAACAGCGCCAGCACGCGCGCGACGTTGTCCTGCACGCGGTGGCGCGCGGCGTCGGCATCCATGTCGGCCTCTTCGATGTTCAACTGCAGGCCGAACCGGTCCGGCATCACCACGCGGCGCGCCTCGCCCTTCACCAGCAGGTGCGGCTGCGAGGGAATGGTATTGGCCTGCGCCCACGCAGACGGGGCCATCGTGGCCAGCAGTGACGACCACAGCAATGCGCTCAGCAGCTTCATGCGGTACTCCTTGTCTTGAACGGGAACAGCGGAACGACCACGGCGCAACGGCCGTGGCGAGGCAGGCTTACAGGCCCTTGGCAGCCTGGGCGACGGCGCGGAACAGCGCGCGGCCCTTGTTCATCGTCTCGTCCCATTCCTTGTCCGGGTCCGAGTCGTAGACGATGCCGGCGCCGGCCTGCACGTACAGGCGGCCGTCCTTGATCACCGCGGTGCGGATCGCGATCGCGGTATCTGCATCGCCGTGCCAGCCGATGTAGCCGATGCTGCCGGCATAGACATTGCGCTTGATCGGTTCCAGCTCGCGGATCACCTCCAGCGCGCGGATCTTCGGCGCGCCGCTGACCGTGCCGGCCGGGAAGGTGGCGCGCAGCACATCGGCATAGCTCAGCCCCGGCTGCAGCTGCCCGGTCACTTCGCTGACGATGTGCATGACGTGGCTGTAGCGTTCGATCACGAACTGCTCGCCCACTTCCACGGTGCCGGCCTTGGACACGCGACCGGCATCGTTGCGGCCGAGGTCGATCAGCATCAGGTGCTCGGCGCGTTCCTTCGGATCGGCCAGCAGTTCGGCTTCCAGCGCCAGATCCTGCTCGACGGTGGCACCGCGCGGACGGGTACCGGCGATCGGGCGCACGGTGACTTCGCCATCCTGCAGACGCACCAGGATTTCCGGCGACGAGCCGACCACCTGCAGGTCGCCGACATCCAGGAAGTACATGTACGGCGACGGGTTCAGTGCACGCAGCGCGCGGTACACATCCACCGGGCGCGCCTTGAACGGCACGCTCAGGCGCTGGCTGAGCACCACCTGGAAGATGTCACCGGCGCGGATGTATTCCTTGCTGCGCTGGACCGCATCGACGAAGCCTTCGCGGGTAAAACCGGAGACGAAATCGGACTCGTCCAGCACATCACTGTTGAGCGGGGCGGGATAACCGGCGCCCGGTGCGCGCAGCTTGGCGGTCAGGGCATCCAGGCGGGCCTGGGCCTGCTCGAAGGCGCCCTCGACCCGGGGGTCGGCATGCACGATCAGGTACAGCCGGCCCTTGAGATTGTCGAACACCGCCAGCTCATTGGAATCCAGCAGCAGGATGTCCGGGGTGCCCAGTTCATCACGGCCGGCCGGCGGCGCCAGGCGCGGTTCGATGTAGCCGATGCATTCGAAACCGAACCAGCCGACCAGGCCACCGGTGAAGCCCGGCAGGCCGTCCAGCTTGGGCACCGAGTGAGCGCTGCGCAGCGCCTCGACCTCGGCGAACGGGTCGGCCACCTCGCGGGTTTCCACCATCTGGCCGTCTTCGCGCACGGTCAGCGTATGGCCGTGGAAGGCGTACACGCGGCGCGCCGGCAGGCCGATGATCGAGTAACGACCAAAGCGCTCGCCGCCTTCGACGGATTCAAACAGGTAGGTATTGGGGCCGTCGGCGAGCTTCAGATAGACCGAAAGCGGCGTGTCCAGGTCGGACAGCACTTCACGGACGACGGGAATATGGGTGTGGCCTTCAGCGGCCTGCTGCTGAAACTGAGCGTGCGAGTTCAAGACGACTTTCCTTCCGGGACACAGCGTTATGGGGGCGGACGACGGCAACGGGCCACCATCGCCACCAACGGCGTGCGGAAGAAAGGGTATGCGGGGTCGTCAGGCTGGACACCCCTTGACTGTATCGCAGCCGGGGCGGGAGGGGAACCCCGCCGCCGCGGCGCGGTTCATTCGGCCATTAGCCCATCCGCCGGGCGTTCTCCTGGGCCTCCAGCCCCTGTTGCTGGGCCAGTCCAGCCGCCGTCGCCTGTTCGCGACCGGTGTTCAGGGCGTCAACCTGCGCCGTGCTCACGGCCAGCGGCTGGGCCATGCCGGCCGCCACGTCCACGTGCGCATGTCGGCGGTGGGCCGCCTGCAGATCCGGGGTGTCGACCGCGAATGCCCGCGTGCGGTCGTCACTGAGCAGCACATGGGAAATGGCCTGCAGCCCATCGCGCTTGGCCTGCGCAGCCAACGCCCCGGCCAGCTGGTCGCTCTGCAGGTTCGGGATGCGGCCATGTGCCACATCGAGGCCGTGCACGCCGGTCTGCGCGCCCTTGAACAGATGGAAGTCGATGTGCCCCGGATCGTTCAGCGCTGGCATCTTCGCGGCCCCCTCCTGCAGCTGCGCATGCGGCCGTCCAAGCAGCTTGCGCGCGGCCGCCTCCTGGCTCGCGATTGCCGCGTCGAGACTGGGGTTCATCGTCTCGCTCATGCCATGCCGGTCCACCGACTCCCCCATGGTCGCACTGCCGCGCCCGATCACCCACGACGTCTTGGCAAGGTTGACCAGGTTCTGCGGCAGTGCCGGCGTGGGCAGGTGCGTGGCAATGCCCTTGTTGGCCATCGCACCCAGCCCGACGGTGCCGGCCAGCACGGCCGGCGCCTGCGAGGTCAGCCCGGTGATCTGATGGCTGCTCCAGTTCATGCCCATGTGGAAAGTCGCGCCGTACACGGCATAGCCATTGCGCAGCCCATTGGCCACGCCATGCACGCCCTGCTGCAGCTGGCCGCCCAGATGATGGCCGCCGGCGCGGATGCGGCCGGCATCCGCCGCTGCTTCACGGGTGGCTTCACGGGCCTTGGTTTCGTGTTGATTGCGGGCCGCGTCACCGTGCTCGCGCATCTGCCTGGCCATGTCGTCGGCACCGAGCGCACCCAGCACGCTGGCCCCGATGTTCCAGCCGTAACTGCCCTTGGCCTGCACGCGGTGGCTGACCGATTCGACCAGGCCCTGCAGCTCGCGTCCCTTGGCAATGACCGTCGCACCGCCTTCGATGCCGACCCGCATGCTCTTTCCACCGTAGTCGACCACGGTGCCGATCGCATTTCCCTGCAGGGTCGACGCACGCTCGACGGCCACGCCGGACAGGCTCATGCCCCGGCCCGCCAGCGCGCCGACCTGCTCGACATGTTCACCGGCAACCCGTCCGGCACGCATGCCACGCGCACCTGCGATCAGCACCTCGGCCAACGGGCCACCGTATTCGGCAAGCTGGCTTGGCGCTTCTCGATGGCGGCGGTCCACCACCTTTCCATTCACTTCGGTCTTGGCATCCAGCAACAGTTCCATCCTGCCCGCGGCCACCGGAACATTGCGCAATGCCTCCGCCCCGGATTTCGACGCCAGCTGGTCAACCAGCTGGGCGGTGGCCGTCTGCGCACCGGCCGGCATCATCTCCTGCAGCTTGCGGGTAACCATCTGCTGCACGCCGGGCTGGCGCAGCAGCTGGCTGGTCTCGCTGGCCAGCAGGCCAAAGCCCTGCCGGTGATGCTCGTTGAGCCGCTTCAATCCGTTCTGCACATCGTTGAGCACTTCACCCGAGGTCTGGTAGGTGTGCACCGTGTCGCGCGTGTTGAACACCGGCAATCCGTGGGATTTCGCGTAGCGATCGGCGGTGGCCGGATGCAGGCCCGCCGAATTGAAGGTGGTCGCACGTACACCGGTCACCGCCGAAGCGGCAGAGGCCATGCCGCCGCCAAGCGAATGACCGGCGAGTTCAAAGTGGGTACCGGAGGTCTTCAAGCGACTCGCCAGTGCCATGGCCCGATCGTAGTAGTCACTCTGCATGCCCATGCCCTGGCGTCCGTTGTTGAGGAAATCCTCGCCTCCGGACTCACGCCGCCCGCCTTTCGCCCGGGGATCGATGATTTCGCCCGTGGATCCCTTGAACACCAGCACCGGCTTGGCGTCATCACCGAACACCCTTTTGTCCGGAATGTAGATCTCTGCGCGGAAACCCGAGTCGTTCGGCCGCATCAGCTTCTTCAGGTCGGCTGCCCCCAGGCTGATGCCCGCTGCTTTGAGCGTGTCCGGGTCGGTCACGGCACTGGCTCGCGTCCACCCGACCGGCGGCTCTCCTTTGCCCTTTGCCGAGGCATACACATCATCAGCAAGCGAACCCAGCTCGCGGGCGTGATAGGTCTCGCGCAGGCGCGCCGCTTCGGTGGCGTGTCCGCCGCCCTGCAGTTGCTCGACCAGGTGCTGCTGCGCCTGGACGCTCCTGGCGCGGGCCTGCAGCAGGCGCTCCTGCTGCTCGGGATCGTGACCGCTCATGGCAGACTCCATTGCTCATCAGTGAAGACGTGGTCATCCAGGACCTGCTGGAATGACCACGGCCAACGCTATCATCCCCCGAACGCGTCCATGTCAAGGAATCACATGCACCGTCACCCTCACAGTTCCTTTACGCCATTCTCCTGGCTGGCGCTGATGCTGCTGATACTGCTGAGCGCCTGCGCGCGCACGTCTTCACATGACGCGGAGCGCTATTTCGAAGGCAAAGCCCTGGAGCTGGCCATTGCCGCCGAACAGGGAGATGCGGCGACGATCACGCGCCTGATCAAGACCGAAGGCGTGAACCCCGACAAGGAGTTCTCGAAGCAGGATGGCATTCCGCTCATCGCGTGGCCGTTGCGCGCGCGGAACCTGGAAGGCCTGCGCGCGATGCTCGACAACGGCGCCAATCCGAATGCACGGCGTATTGAAACGCTGGACGGCGAGACGTTCCGCCACAACAACGCCATGGTCTATGCCGCGAAGATGGACGATCCGCGCTACCTGGCCCTCCTGCTGGATCATGGCGGCGACCCGGACACGCGCACCTCCAATACCGAAACGCTGCTGTTCCAGGCCTTCATTTCCGGCAACCTGTGGAAGAACATCCAGCTGCTGGTGGAGCGCGGCGCACACGTCAACGAATCCAACATCGGCCAGGCCGATACGGTCCTGAGCTGGTACACCGGCCGTGGCGGCTTCGAGCAGGCCTACTGGCTGCTTGAACATGGTGCGGACCCCACGATTGCATCGCCGTCATCGGCGCAATCGGGCGCGCCCGATCGGATGGCCATGGTCGAAGCGATCTACTGGGAAATCACCACACCGGACCTGCTGCCGTGGCAGAAGAAGTGCCAGCAGTGGCTGATCGATCACGGCATTGCCCGGCCGCCGCTGCCGCAGTACATCCGCGAGAAGCGTGAAGCATTCGGGTTCCCGGCGAAGGAGCAGGACATACCGCCGTTGTAGGACTTCCGGTCCGGCTCAGCGCGGCTCGGACAACAGTGCACAGCCCACGGGCAGGTGCATCCGCACCCTGCCCGGCACGCACGCGATGCGGAACTGGCGCGCCTGTACCGGTTCACCGTCCAGGTTGAGCGTCAGCGGGCGCTCGGACTCCACCTGCAACCATGGCAGCCGCGCGCGCGTTGCCAGCTGTTCCAGCGCGGCCTGGGTGCCGGACTTCAGCATCTGGCCGAGCGTGGCGGTGACTTCCCCCTCCAGCTCCGGAAGCACCGTCACGTCCAGCTGCCCATCATCGATCAGTGCCTGCGGGCACAATTGCTGGCCACCGCCTGCCTGGCGGCCATTGCCGATGCCGAGCGCGATGAAGTCGCCTTCCCACGCGAAGTCCGGGCCGGACAGCCGCGCGGTGATCGGCTCGATGCGACCCAGCTTGGCGATGCCGGTGATCACGTAGGCCAGCCCGCCCAGCATCTTCTTCAAGCCGGCATCGGTCTCCACCGTTACCTGCGTGCCAAAACCACCGCTGGCAAGGTTGGCGCACCACCAGTGGGTGCCATCGGCGTCCACGCGCAGGAGATCGATCGCATGCGGCGTCGCCTGCCCGATCAAGCCGAAGGCCTCCTTCGGCTCGGTGGGAATGCCGGCAGCAGTCGCGAAGTCGTTGGCGGTCCCCATCGGAATCAGCGCCAGTGATGGCAGCGCATCCGCCGGTTCCTCACGGTGGGCCAGGGTCTCGGCCACCGCGCTGAGCGTGCCATCGCCACCGGCGGCCACGATCACGTCCACACCATGATCGATCGCCTCGGCCACGTAGCGTTCGGCGTCACCGTCCTCCCAGGTCACCCGCACTTCCAGCTGCACGCCCTGCCCGCGCCAATGGCCGACGGCGTCGCGCAACTCATCGTTGCCAGCGGATTTGCCATTGAGGATCAGGCGCCAGCGCGGTGCGGCCATGTGGTGCTTCCAGGACGGGGGCGCACAGGCTAGCAATGCGCTGTTTGTCCGCGGTGAATGTCACGCAGATGTCATTCAGCAACCGGAGAATGGAAGGCCATAGCAGGGACGACGGATGGAGGCAGGATCAGCCTCCCACGCATGCAGCGAGGCCACGCCAGTGATTGGCGTGGCTTTTTTTTCGGCGTTCGCAGGGAGTGCGAACCAAGGTTCGCACCTACCTGGTTGCGGTTCGCCCCATCGGGTTGGTAGATCCACGCCATGCGTGGATGCATTTCATTTCAACCGTTGGCGAAATCGTGCAGCGCCTGGCCCTGCAGCCGATACACGGTCCACTCGTCCTGGGGCTTGGCACCAGCGGCGGTGTAGAACTCGATGGCCGGGGTGTTCCAGTCCAGCACCGACCATTCGAAACGTCCGCAGCCCTCGGCCACGGCCTGGCGTGCGATGTACTTCAGCAGCGCTTTGCCGGCGCCTGCCCCGCGCTTTTCCTGGCTGACGTACAGGTCTTCCAGGTAGATGCCCTTGCGGCCCAGCCAGGTGGAGTAGTTGTAGAAGTACACCGCATAGCCGATCGCTTCGCCGTCGGCTTCGCAGATCAGCGCACGCGCCGTGGCGTCGGCACCGAACAGGCTCTCGGCGATGCCGATCTCATCGGTCTGCACCGAATGCTCGGCCTTCTCGTAGATGGCCAGCTCACGGATGAAGTGCAGGATCAGGCCGGCATCGGCCACGGTGGCCGGACGGATGTTCAACACGGCCACTGTACCCATGGCTCAGCCCCTTGCCGCAGCAACGTTCGCGCGCATCTGCGCGATCACGTCCTGGTAGCTGGTCTTGGCGTTGAAGATGGCCGAGCCGGCGACGAAGGTGTCAGCGCCAGCGGCGGCGATCTCACCGATGTTGTCGGCCTTCACGCCACCGTCGATCTCCAGGCGGATGTCCTTGCCGCTGGCGTCGATCATCTTGCGCACCACGCGCAGCTTGTCCAGCGCCGAGGGGATGAAGGCCTGGCCACCGAAACCCGGGTTGACCGACATCAGCAGCACCAGGTCCAGGTCATCCAGCACCCAGTCGAGGATGTCCACCGGGGTGGCCGGATTGAGCACAATGCCCGGCTTGCAGCCCAGCGAGCGGATCAGCTGGATGGTGCGGTGCACGTGGCGACTGGCCTCCGGGTGGAAGCTGATGTAGGTGGCACCGGCTTCGGCGAAGTCCGGGATGATGCGGTCCACCGGCTCAACCATCAGGTGCACGTCGATCGGCGCGGTGACGCCGTGCTTGCGCAAGGCCTGGCAGACCATCGGGCCGATGGTCAGGTTCGGCACGTAGTGGTTGTCCATCACGTCGAAGTGAACCCAGTCCGCACCGGCGGCGAGGACGTTGTCGACTTCCTCGCCGAGGCGGGCGAAGTTGGCGGAGAGAATGGACGGGGCGATGAGGCAGTTGGACATGGCCGGGGCCTTCGGAACGGGGAAAGGATTCTCCCGCCCGCAGGCGGGACTGTCGGGTCAGCGCTTGCGCAGGGTCTTGATGCGGTCGTAGGCGGCGTTGATCCGCCGCGACTTCTGCTCGGCCTGCTGCTGCAGCTCGGGGGCGGCACCGCCCAGCTTGTCGGGGTGGTACTGCGAGATCAGCTTGCGATAGGCGCGCTCTACCTCGGCATCGGTGGCCTCGGAGGTCAGCCCCAGCTCCCGGTACGGGTTCTCCTTGTTCAGGCGGAACCAGTCCGAGTCGAAGGCATGGCCGATCAACAGGCCGACCACCGCGCCAAACAGCGGATTGGGCCGGAACAGCAGGGCGCCGGCGATGAATCCGAGCAGTTTTCCGTACCAGCGCATGGCGCTCCGGGGTCGACCGACGAAATGGACGCTCATTTTACGTCACAGCGGGCCCGGACGGCTTTACACTAGGCCGCCCGCTGGTCAGCGGGCCCGCCGGGTCCGTTGGGCAGCCGTATCGACAACGCCCCAGGAGTGCCCGTGCCAACCACGCTGTTGCAATCCGATCTCCCCGGCCTGCCCTTGCGCCATCGCGGCAAGGTGCGTGATGTGTTCGATATCCCGCGCGAGCGGCTGCCTGCAGGGACCCCGCCGGGCGACTACCTGCTGATGGTGGCCACCGATCGCCTGTCGGCGTTCGACGTGGTCCTGCCCGACCCGATCCCGGGCAAGGGCGAGATGCTCTGCCAGGTGTCCAACTTCTGGTTCGCCAAGACCGCGCACCTGATGCCCAACCACCTGACCGGCATCGACGTGGCCAGCGTGCTGCCCGAGGGCGTGGATCCGGCCCTGTACGCCAAGCGTGCGGTGGTCACCCGCAAGCTGAAGCCGGTGCCGGTGGAAGCGATCGCCCGCGGCTACCTGATCGGCAGCGGCTGGAAGGACTACCAGCGCACCGGGAAGGTCAGCGGCATCGACCTGCCCGATGGCCTGCGCCAGGCCGAGCAGCTGCCGGAGCCGATCTTCACCCCGTCCACCAAGGCCGCCGTCGGCGACCATGACGAGAACATCGATTTCGATGCGATGGTGAAGCAGGTCGGTGCGGACCTGGCCGAGCGCGTGCGCGACGCCACCCTGCGCATCTACAAGTTCGCCGCCGACTACGCCCGCGAGCGCGGCATCATCCTGGCCGATACCAAATTCGAGTTCGGTACCGACGCCGATGGCCGCCTGTACATCATGGACGAGATGCTGACGCCGGATTCCTCGCGTTACTGGCCGGCCGACGAGTACGAAGTGGGTACCAGCCCGCCGAGCTACGACAAGCAATTCGTGCGCGATTACCTGGAGACGCTGGACTGGGGCAAGACCGCCCCGGGACCGACCATCCCGGCCGAGATCATCGAGCGCACCCGCGCCAAGTACGCCGAGGCGCTGCAGCGCCTGGCCGGGATCAGCGTCGACTGATCCGCCTGCGCCCCCGGCCGGAAAGGCGGGGGCACTCTGAAGGGGTAGTGCCGGCCGCTGGCCGGCAACCTCGGCGAATCCGCAGCCAGGCATGGCCTGGCTCTACTGTCGGCTCTGGCGGGAGTATGCTGGCCGCATGCAGACATCCACCGAGCTTGCGCGGCCGATCGACCGCTATTTCGCCAGCTACTCCGACGACCACCGCAATGTGATCAACCAGCGCATCCACGTGGTGGCGGTACCGGCGATCCTGTGGTCGGTGGTGGCCCTGCTGTGGTGCCTGCCGCCGCTGATCACCTGGTTCCAGTACGGCATCTGGTCGGCGTTCGCGATGTTCAGCGCCTGGTGCTTCTACAACAAGCTGTCGCGCCCGCTGGGCATCGGCATGCTCATCCAGTTCTTCGTGTTCGGCTGCCTGTGCCGCCTGCTGGAAGCCGAAATCGGCCTGCAGGCCCTGCGCTGGCTGGCGGTGGGGGTGTTCGTGGTGGCCTGGATTGCGCAGTTCATCGGCCACACGTTCGAGGGCCGCAAGCCCAGCTTCCTGACTGACCTGACCTACCTGCTGATCGGCCCGGCCTGGGTGATGGCCAAGTTCTACCGCAAGCTCGACTGGCGCTATTGAACTGCGGGCGGCCGACGGCGGCCGTCGTTTCCTGAACGGGCAGATTCCGTCACCCACACTCCACGACAGCCCTGCCAGCCTGCCCCGGTGACTCGCTCCCCACTTCCCGCCCGTCGACGGCAGCCCCTGTGCGACAGGGCCTGCGGTCTCCCTGCGTGGGCGTAGGGTGTCCCCGAGGGCAACCGGGGAAGGACTGCAGGAACGTGATGCTGCACCGCAGAAAAAATGAATCAGCGAACGTTACATGCAATTGATCGCTGTTCGATGGGTTTCGGCGACATTTCGCGGCCTGTTATCCTCCCTGACCTGCTCGTGAATCATGGATTCCCTGCATGCTCCCCAGCCTGCCCCTGCTGCTGGCCCTGCCGTTCCTGATGGCAGCGGCTGTTGCGGCCTTCCCCCGTAGTTCGCGCTCGACTGCTGCCTGGCTGGCGGCGCTGGCGCCGTTGGGCGGGCTGGCCATCCTCGGCTGGCTGACCCCGTCCGTACTCGGCGGCCAGGTGATGCGGACGATGGTCCCTTGGCTGCCTCAGATCGGCCTGGACTTCACCCTGCGCCTGGACGGGCTGGCCTGGATGTTCGCCGGGCTGGTGCTGGGCATCGGCGCGCTGGTGGTGCTGTATGCGCGCTACTACCTGAGCCAGCAGGACAACGCGCACCGCTTCTACTCCTACCTGCTGCTGTTCATGGGCGCCATGCTGGGCATGGTGCTGTCGGGCAACCTGCTGTTGCTGATGATCTTCTGGGAAATGACCAGCATCAGCTCGTTCCTGCTGATCGGCTTCTGGTCGCACCGCCAGGACGCCCGCGAAGGCGCGCGCATGGCGCTGGTGATCACCGGCGGCGGCGGCCTGGCCCTGCTCGGCGGCGTGCTGCTGATCGGCCGCATCGTCGGCAGCTTCGACCTGGACGTGGTACTGGCCGCCGGCGAGCAGATCCGCGCCAGCGCGCTGTATCCGTATGCCCTGTTCCTGATGCTGGCCGGCATCTTCACCAAGAGCGCGCAGTTCCCGTTCCACTTCTGGCTGCCGCACGCGATGGCGGCGCCGACCCCGGTCTCGGCCTACCTGCACTCGGCCACCATGGTGAAGGCCGGCGTGTTCCTGCTGGCGCGGCTGCATCCGGCGCTGGCCGGCAGCGACCTGTTCTTCTACACGGTCAGCGGCATCGGCGCGATCACCCTGTTGATCGGGGCCTGGAACGCGATCTTCCAGCACGACCTGAAGGGCCTGCTTGCGTACTCCACGATCTCGCATCTGGGCCTGATCACCCTGCTGTTCGGCCTGTCCACGCCAATGGCGGTGGTGGCCGGCGTGTTCCACATCCTCAACCACGCCACCTTCAAGGCCTCGCTGTTCATGGCCGCCGGCATCATCGACCACGAAACCGGCACCCGTGACATGCGCAAGCTCGGAGGCCTGCGTAAGCTGATGCCGTTCACCAGCGCGCTGGCGATCATCGCCTCGCTGGCGATGGCCGGCATCCCGCTGCTCAACGGCTTCCTGTCCAAGGAAATGCTGTTCGCCGAGGCACTGACCGCCGGTGGCGGCCCGGGCGCGATGCGCACGGCGGTGTCGATCGCCGCGCTGCTGGCCGGCGTGCTGGGCGTGGCCTACAGCCTGCGCTTCGTGCACGACACTTTCTTCGGCCCCGGCCCGCACGACCTGGACCGCGTGCCGCATGAACCGCCGCGCTGGATGAAGGTGCCGGTGGAACTGCTGGTGGTGATCTGCGTGGCGGTAGGCATCGCCCCGGCACTGACCGTGGCGCCGGTGCTGCATGCTGCTGCGGCCTCGATCCTCGGCAACGCCATGCCCGAGTACAGCCTGGCGGTGTGGCACGGTTTCAACCTGCCGCTGGCGATGAGCGCGATCGGCGTAGTCGGTGGCGTGGCGCTGTACTTCGGCCTGCGCAGGCTGATCAACCTGCACGGCGTGGAAACCCGCACCACCGGGCGCAACGTGTTCCATGCACAGCTGGATGCGATCTCCGCGCTGGCCATGCGCCTGACCAACGGCATCGCCAATGGCAGCCTGCAGCGCATGCTGCTGGGCCTGGTGCTGGTGGCCATCACCGTGGCCGCCGCGCCCTACATCGCCAACCCGGCCTCGCCGAACTGGACCAAACCGCAGCCGATCCCGCTGCTGGGCTGGGCGCTGTGGCTGGTGATGATGGCCTGTGCGGTGGCCACCCTGCGTGTCTACAAGCAGCGCCTGCTGGCGGTGCTGCTGGTGGGCGGTGTCGGCCTGATGGTGGCGCTGACCTTCGTGTTCCTGTCCGCGCCCGACCTGGCCCTCACCCAGCTGCTGGTGGAGATGGTGACCCTGGTGCTGATGCTGCTGGGCATGAACTACCTGCCCGCGCAGTCCGGACCGGAGCGGCCGCGCTGGCGCAAGCGGCGCGATGCGGTGATCGCCATCATCGCCGGTGCCGGGCTTGGCGCGCTGGCCTATTCGGCGATGACCCTGCCGCCCAACACCATGGCCGGCGAGCTGCTCGCCCGCGCCCTGCCCGAGGCGTACGGCCAGAACGTGGTCAACGTGATCCTGGTCGACTTCCGCGGCTTCGATACCTTCGGCGAGATCACCGTGTTCGGCATCGCCGCACTGGTGGTACATGCCCTGCTGCGGCGCACACGGATGGCGCCGGAACAGATCATGCCTGGCCCGCCGATCAAGCTGCCGGTGCCGGCTGACCTGGCGCAGATCATGTTCCCGCTGACCCTGACCGTATCGATCTTCCTGTTCCTGCGGGGCCACAACGCGCCGGGCGGTGGCTTCATCGCCGGCCTGGTGCTGGCGGTACCGCTGCTGATCCAGTACGTGATCCAGGGCACCGCGTCGGTGGAATCGCGCTTCGGCTTCGACTACATCCGCTGTATCGGCATGGGCCTGCTGATCGCCCTGCTCAGCGGCAGTGCCTCGATGCTGTTCGGCGTACCGTTCCTGACCAGCGGGCACCTGGACCTGCACCTGCCGCTGATCGGCGACGTGCCACTGGCCAGTGCCATCGGCTTCGACATCGGCGTCTACCTGGTGGTGTTCGGCGGCGCCATGCTGATGCTGTCGATGATGGGCACGATCAAGCCGTCGCGTACCCGCACTGCCCGCAAGGGTGAGATCGACCTGCAACGCCGTTCGGCCCGCACCGGGGAGATGCACTGATGGAACTGGCCCTGGCTACCGCGATCGGCGTGCTGACCGCCATCGGCATCTACCTGCTGCTGCGTGCGCGCAGCTTCGATGTGATCCTCGGCATGACCTTCCTGTCCTACGCCACCAACCTGCTGATCTTTGCCGGTGGCCGCGTGGTGCTGGGCAAGGCGCCGGTGCTGCAGGAGGGTGTGGACAGCCATCTCGGCAACTACACCGACCCGTTGCCGCAGGCACTGGTGCTGACCGCGATCGTGATCGCCTTCGCGATGACTGCCGTGAGCATCGTGCTGGCCATGCGCAGCCGCAGCGACAACCACAGCGACCACGTGGACGCCCACGAACCGGATGACGACCTGCAGGATGAGCGCGTGCCGCCGCGCCAGGACGAGGACCGCGCATGAATCATCTGGTGATCCTGCCTATCCTGATTCCGCTGCTGGGTGCTGCACTGTCGCTGTTCGTCGAACACCGCCGCTATGGCCCCAGAGTGCAGCGCGCGGTGGCCTGGACCGCGCTGTCGGCGCTGGCCCTGGCGGTGGGCCTGCTGTTTGCCAGCACGGCCAGCGGTGACATCAACGTCTACCTGCTGGGAGACTGGCCGTCGCGGCTGGGCATCGCGCTGGTGGCCGACCGGCTGTCGGCGTGGATGCTGCTGACCACCCTGCTGCTGGCCATTCCCTGCCTGCTGCATGCCTGCTCGGGCTGGGACCGCCGCGCACCGCACTTCCATGCACTGTTCCAGTTCCAGCTGGTGGGCCTCAACGGTGCGTTCCTGACCGGCGACATCTTCAACCTGTTCGTGTTCTTCGAGGTGATGCTGATCGCCTCCTACGGCCTGCTGCTCAGCGGTGGCCGCGGCCTGCGCATGCGCATCGGCCTGCACTACGTGGTGTTCAACGTCACCGCCTCGACCCTGTTCCTTATCGCGCTGGGCCTGCTGTACGCCTCGCTGGGCTCGCTGAACATGGCCGAGCTGTCGCAGCGCATCGCCGAGGTGCCAGCGGCGCAGCTGACCCTGGTGAAGGCGACGATGGGCCTGTTGCTGCTGGTGTTCTGCGCCAAGGCCGCACTGATGCCGCTGTACCTGTGGCTGCCGGAAGCCTATTCGCGCGCGCCGGCCGCTGTGGCTGCGCTGTTCGCGATCATGACCAAGGTCGGCCTGTACTCGGTGCTGCGCATCCAGATGCTGTGGTTCGGCGACGATGCCGGCGCGATGACCGGCTATGGCCGCGACTGGCTGCTGTGGGCCGGCGTGGCAACGCTGGTGCTCGGTGGCCTGGGTGCGCTGGCCGCAACCCGCCTGCGCGTGCTGATCTCCTACCTGGTGATCGTGTCGGCAGCCACGCTGTTCATCGCCTTCTCGGTAGGCACGCCGCAGGTGCTGTCAGCCGGCCTGTACTACTTGCCACACAGCAGCTTCGTCGCCGCCGCGCTGTTCCTGATTGCCGACCTGATCCGCCGCCGACGTGGTGGCGCCAGCGACCGCAAGGAAGTGGTGGCACCGATGCCGGGCAAGGAAACCCCAGCGGTGCTGTTCCTGATCGGCGCGGTATCGGTGGCCGGCCTGCCGCCGCTGTCCGGCTTCCTGGCCAAGGCCGCGCTGCTGGCTGGCATGCCGGCACAGTACACCGCCCCCGTCTGGACCGCGGTGCTGGTCAGCAGCCTGCTGGTGATCATGGGCCTGACCCGCGGCGGCATCCGCCTGTTCTGGCGCGTGCCACCGGTCGATCCCGAGGCACCGAAGCCGCGCAAGGCACGCCTGCGCCGGGTCGAGCTCTACGCCGCCTGCCTGCTGCTGGGTTACGGCATCGGCATGACCCTGGCCGCCGCCCCACTGATGCGCTACACCGACGCCACCGCCGCACAGCTGCTGCACCCCAGCGAGTACGTGCAGCAGCTGCGCGCGACCACGCCGGAGATCCGCCAGCCATGACCGCCCAGCGCTCCCTGTTCCGCCGCGTCATTCCCTCGCCGATGCTCAGCATCATGGTGGTGGCATTCTGGCTGCTGATGTCCGACAGCTTCACCCTCGGCCAGATCGTGCTGGGGCTGGTGCTGGGCGTGGTGGTGCCGCTGTTCGCCGCGCGCCTGGATCGCGAGTTCGCTCGCATCGGCACTCTGCGCCCGTTGCCGAAACTGCTGTGCGTGACCCTGTGGGACATCCTGATGTCCAACATCCGCGTTGCCCTGCAGGTGCTGGGCCCGGAGAAGAACATCCACCCGGGTTTCATCTGGTTGCCGCTGGACATCGCCAACATCCACGGCATCGCCGCGCTGACCAGCATGATCACTCTGACCCCGGGCACGGTCTCGGCCGCGCTCAGCGACGACCGCAAGTTCCTGCTGGTGCATGTGCTGCACCTGGAGGACCCACAGGACCTGATCGATACGATCAAGCGCCGTTACGAGGCGCCGTTGATGGAGATCTTCCCATGACCGGTTTTGAAGTCATCCAGACCACCCTGGTGGTGTGCATGCACGTGGTCGGCCTGGCGATGCTGCTGGCCACCTGGCGCCTGCTGCGCGGGCCGACCGTGCCCGACCGCATCCTCGCGCTGGACACCCTGTCGGTGACCGCGATCGCCGAGCTGATGCTGTTCGGCATGTACCTCAACTCGCCGATCTATTTCGAGGCCGCGCTGATCATCGCCATGCTCGGCTTCGGCAGCACCGTGGTGCTGAGCAAGTTCGTGCTGCGCCGGGACATCGTCGAATGATCACCGCGATCCAGATCGGCCTGTCGATCCTGCTGCTGTTCGGCTGCTTCTTCATCCTGGTCGGCGCACTGGGCCTGGTGAAGCTGTCCACCTTCTTCAAGCGCCTGCACGCACCGACCAAGGCCAGCACGCTGGGCGTGGGCTGCGTGCTGGTGTGCTCGGTCTGCTACCACATCTTCCTGGGCCAGGACCCGCAGCCGCGCGAGCTGCTGATCACCGTGTTCCTGTTCATCACCGCGCCGATCAGCGCACACATGATGGCCAAGGCCGCGCTGTCGCTGCTGATGGAAACCCGCCCCAGCCTGCCGGGCAACGAGCCGGCCGCCGAAGAGCAGCTGCCGCCGCCGGAACCGGTGCGGGAAGAAGAGACCACGCAGGGCCGGTAAATCCGGTAGCGGCCGACCTTGGTCGGCGCATTGTTTGCGCGAGTGCCAACCAAGGTTGGCACCCACCGGGTGATCGGTGGTGGGTGCCGACCGTTGGTCGGCACGAAATCAACCGCATCCACGCATGGCGTGGATCTACAACGCTGGTGCGCCCACCAGCAGCAGCTCCAGCACGAGCCAGCCGACGAACGCGACCAGCAGGATCACGCCTTCGCCACGGCTGATCTTCAGATCGCCACGCAGCATCGGGTACAGCACCAGCGCGAACGCCAGCAGCGCCGGCAGCTCCAGGCGCACGAACGAGGCCGGCAACGCCAGCGGCTGCAGCACTGCCATCGCACCAATCACCAGCAGCAGGTTGACCACGCTGGAACCCAGCACGTGGCCCAGCACCATGTCGCCATGCCCGCGACGCGCGGCGGCGATGGCGGTGGCCACCTCCGGCAGTGCGGTGCCGATTGCCACCGGCAGCAGGCCGACCAGCAGGGGCGTCCAGCCCAGGGCTACGCCGAAGTCCGCGGCGGCGCCCACCACCAGGCGCGCGCCCCAGTACAGGGCCAGCACGGCGATCAGCACCCGCAGCACGTTCAACGGCAGGCTGGTGCGGCTCAGTGCGGATTCGGCGATGGCCGCCTGCACCTCGGCGCTCTCGCTACGGCCACGGCGCAGCAGCAGCACCTGCACCACGATGAAGCCGGCCAGCAGTATGCCGCCCTCCCAACGTGCGAGGCCGCCATCAAGCCCGAACAGGATCAGCAGCACACCCGCCGCCAGCAGCGACCACCACAGCACCGTCTGCAGGCGGGCGCGCAGCAGCAGGGGCGCAGCCATGGCCGCCACGGCGAGGGTCAGGCCCAGGTTGACGATGCTGCTGCCCACCGCGTTGCCCAGGGCCAGCTCCGGTTGGCCCACCGCCAGCGCGCGCGCATTGACCGCCAGTTCCGGCAACGAGGTGGTTACCCCGAGCAGCAGCAGCCCGGCAGTGAACGGGCTGGCCCCGAAACGTTGGGCCAGGCCGGACACGGCCTTGACGATGGAGTCCCCGCCCAGCGCCAGCAGCAGCAGGCCGAGCAGGAACCAGGCAATGGCAATGGCGATCATCGAGCACTCCCCCCAGCAGTGGTGGCGCGATTCTACGCTTGGCCCGCACGTGCGGCTGGGCCGTGGATCAAGGATCAGCCACACCCTTCCGCATAATCGACCTGCGGGGTCTGCCCGACGCGCCAGGCACCCACCCGGCCATCGGCACCGAGCGCGAAGTCGATCACCGCCCCGCCCTCCTGCGCCGGGCGAACGCGCAGGTGCTGGGCCTTCTCGTCGTACTTGTCAGGGCCGACATCGGCCCGCTCCGGGTACAGCACCTGCAGCTCACCGAGGGTCATGCCGACCTTGCCGCCGCCTGGTGCGGTGATGGCGGCGCTGCGCACGTCGTAGCGCACCAGCTTGCGGCCTTCGATCATCAGGCGCGGGCCCTCGGCATCCTGCGGGCGCAGGAAGTAACAGCCATCGTTGCCATCGTCAGCCGGCAGCGGCTTGCCGGCGGCATCGGTGCCCAGCCCCTGCAGCGGCGTGCCGAAGCCGGCGCGCACGTCGGCGATGCCGGCCCCCAGCTTCGCACCAGCGAAGCCGTCCAGGCGGGCTGGACTGTCCTTGCGAAGGTCGTTCGCCGGGCGGGCCGCCAGATCAGGATCCGTCGACTGGGCGGGGCCGGTCGCCGAGGCGGTTTCCGCCGGAGTGTCGCTGCCGCTGCCGGCCGCCCCCTGCTTGTCGGGGCCGCCACTGCAGGCGGCGAGCGAAAGGAGCAACAGACCAGCAATCGGGAGGTGCTTCATCGGTGCGGTTCCCTGGCACGAAGATGGCTGCACGCTAGCCCATCCGGTGTGCAGGCGCTGCATTGTCATCGCGGTTTCATCGCCTTCGTTCAGGCTCGGCGAGCACCGACATGCCGTCCCTTCCATGCAACCGCGCAAGACCGATCTCGCCCGAACCGCGCTGCAGGCCCACCGCGCGCCGCTGGACATGCGCCAGCGCCGGCTGCTGATCCTGTGCGACGGCCAGCGCACCGTTGCTGACCTGACCGGTCTGCTCGGCCAGGAAGCACCGGCGATGGTCATCCAGCTGGTACAGGCGGGGTACCTGAGCACCGGCACGGGCGCCACGACCCCGGCACCGTCGACCGCAGCCGCAGCAACGCCGGTGCCCACGCCGCCGGCAGCCACACCTGCTGCCCCCGCGATCGAACGTCGCCGCTCGCTGGTGGCCGCGCGCATCTACGTGCTGGGCATATTGGAGATGCAGCGCCACCCGCAGGCGGCAGCACTGTTCCGTGACCTGCAGCAGGCGCGTGCGGAAGAAGAGGTGCTGCAGCGGCTGCAGTCAGCGATGCAGATGCTGCCCGGGCTGACCTCGGAGGGCTATTGCCAACGCGTGCGACAGCGCCTGCTGGAGGCGTTGCCGCTGGAGCATTGCGAGGCGTTCGCCGAAGTGGCGTAAGCGCAAGTTCCGGCGGAGAGCATCCACGCATGGCGTGGACCTACTGCATCACGACCGCCTTTCGCTAGATCCACGCCATGCGTGGATGCGATCAGGATCCGTGCCGACCAAGGTCGGCACCCACCACGCTAGCGGGACGACCGGAAGTTGTTACGCAGGCCGTTCCAGCACTGCTGGTAATCGCCCTGGCGGTGGCCGGCGGCCAGCGCCTGTGCGGTCGGGCGGATCACCGCACGGGTCTCGAACATGAAGGCCATCGTGTCCTTGATCACATCGGCCTTGGACAGATCGGCATTGGACGCCTTGTCAAAGGTCGGCGCGTCCGGGCCGTGACCGCTCATGCAGTTGTGCAGCGACGCGCCACCCGGCACGAAGCCTTCGGCCTTGGCATCGTAGGCGCCATGCACCAGGCCCATGAATTCGCTGGCGATGTTGCGGTGGAACCACGGCGGGCGGAACGTGTTCTGCGCCACCAGCCAACGCGGCGGGAAGATCGCGAAGTCCATGTTGCTGGTTCCCGGCGTGTCGCTGGGCGAATGCAGCACCAGGAAGATCGACGGGTCCGGGTGGTCGTAGCTGATCGATCCGATGGTGTTGAAGCGACGCAGGTCATAGCGGTACGGCGCGTAATTGCCGTGCCAGGCCACCACGTCCAGCGGCGAATGGTCGATCGGCGCACGCCACAGGCGGCCTTCGAACTTGGCGATCAGTTCGAAGTCGCCATCCACATCCTCGAACGCCGCATGCGGGGTCTCGAAGTCGCGCGGATTGGCCAGGCCGTTGGAACCGATCGGTCCCAGGTCGGGCAGCTTCAGCAGCGCACCGTAGTTCTCGCAGATGTAGCCGCGGCTCGGGCCATCGGGCAGTTCGACGCGGAAGCGCACGCCGCGCGGGATCACCGCGATCTGCTGCGGCTCGATCTCGATCACGCCCAGCTCGGTCAGCAGGCGCAACGCGCCCAGCTGCGGCACGATCAGCAGCTCGCCGTCGGCGTTGTAGAAGTAGCGGCCGACCATGTCGCGGTTCGCGGCGTAGAGGTGGATGCCAACACCCGCGTGTGCATCGGGCGAGCCGTTGCCGCCCATCGTGTACAGGCCCTCGACGAAGTCGGTCGGCAGTTCCGGCAGCGGCAGCGGGCTCCAGCGCAGCTGGTTCGGCGAGGCCGGCTGTGCGCCGAAATCACACTGCAACTGCGACTGCGCGAACGGAGTGAACTCGCCATGGGTCACCGCCGGGCGGATCCGGTACAGCCAGCTGCGGCGATTGCTGCCACGCGGCGCGGTGAAGGCGGTGCCGGTCAACTGTTCGGCGTACAGGCCGTGGGCCACCTTCTGGGGCGAGTTCTGCCCGACCGGCAGCGCGCCGGCGACGGCCTCGGTGGCGAATTCGTTGCCGAAGCCGGACTGGTAGCCGCGGGCGGTGATGGCGGGGGACATGGGGGCTCCTGGGTACGGCGAGACCGGAACGGAAAGCAGCCGAGCATGGCCCGGCTCTACAGATGGGCAGGCGCCGGGACTGGCCCGGCGCTACCGATGACCTTACAGCACGCCGCGGCGGATCTGGTCGCGTTCGATGCTCTCGAACAGCGCGGTGAAGTTGCCTTCGCCGAAGCCTTCGTTGCCCTTGCGCTGGATGATCTCGAAGAAGATCGGGCCGATGCAGTTCTGGGTGAAGATCTGCAGCAGCTTGCGCTGGTGGGTTTCCGGATCGGCATCGATGAGGATCTTGTTCTTCGCCAGGCGCGGCACGTCTTCACCGTGGTTCGGCACGCGCTGGTCGATCACATCGAAGTAGGTCTCCGGCGTGTCGAGGAAATCCACGCCCTGCGCGCGCATCGCTTCGACGGTCTCGTAGATGTTCTCGGTGAAGCAGGCGATGTGCTGGATGCCTTCGCCCTTGTACGCGTCCAGGTACTCGTTGATCTGGCTCTTCGGGTCGGACGATTCGTTCAGCGGAATGCGCACGATGCCGTCCGGCGCGGTCATCGCCTTGGACACCAGGCCGGTCTTCAGGCCCTTGATGTCGAAGTAGCGGATCTCGCGGAAGTTGAACAGGCGCTCGTAGTAGTCCGACCACTGCTGCATGTTGCCGAAGTACAGGTTGTGGGTCAGGTGGTCGATGAAGGTCAGGCCGAAGCCCACCGGGTGCAGGTCGGCACCGGCGATCGGCTCGTAGTCGCCGTCGTAGATGCTGCCGGCCGCGCCGTAGCGGTCGACCAGATACAG
Organism: Stenotrophomonas geniculata; assembly: GCF_034508895.1. NCBI lineage: Bacteria > Pseudomonadati > Pseudomonadota > Gammaproteobacteria > Lysobacterales > Lysobacteraceae > Stenotrophomonas > Stenotrophomonas geniculata. The sequence continues at coordinate 2,259,908 of NZ_CP140571.1, read as the reverse complement.
CATGCAATCGCCGATGCCCTTGATGACCGGGGCGCTGACCGCCTTGCTGTCCGGCTTGAAGGCGATGGCTTCGGCACCGTTGCCCAGCGCGGTCTGGTAGACCTCCTGGCCCGGCTTCTTGAAGCGGATGGCGAAGCCGCAGGCGCACGGACCGTGCTTCTCGGCGAAGTCGGCGGCGAACGAATCGGGGTCTTCATTGACCAGGAAGTTGACGTCGCCCTGACGATAGACGGTAATCGAACGCTGCTTGTGCTTGAGCACCGCGCTGAAGCCCATCTTCCGGAAGTACTCGTGCAGCTCCTGGCCACGGCCGGCCGGGGCGGCGAATTCGACGAACTCGAAGCCGTCGATGCCCATCGGGTTCTCGAAGGTGGTGACCTGCATGCCGGGGTTGGGGTGCGAGGCGGTCGGGACTGCGGTATTCATGGCGTGGCTCCGAATCGGTACCGCATCGGTACAAACCAGGTGCGGGCAGGTAGGGACCCGGCGAGAATGCAGGGTCTGGACCTACCCCTTATAGTTACACTTGAAACCACCAGCAAGGTGCACCGCAACATGAGCCCCGCCGATCCCGCCTCGACCCGCCTGCGTGCCTCGCACGTCCTGCTCGACCTGGAACAGTTCCTGCCGTACCGGCTGAGCGTGCTGTCCAACCGGGTCAGCGGCAACATCGCCAAGCTATACGGTGATCGTTACGGTCTGGCGATTCCCGAATGGCGGGTCATCACCATCCTGGCGCTGTACCCGGGCTCCTCGGCCAGCGAGGTCTCCGACCGCACGGCGATGGACAAGGTGGCGGTCAGCCGCGCCGTGGCCCGCCTGCTGGAGCGCGGCTTCATCAAGCGCGAGACCCACGGCGACGACCGCCGCCGCTCGGTGCTGGCGCTGTCCGCAGCCGGCTTCGAGGTCTACGAGACCATCGCGCCGATGGTGATCGAGATCACCCGCAAGCTGATGTCGGTGCTGAGCGAGGAGGAGGAGCAGCTGCTGGAAAAGCTGATCCTGCGCCTGGCCGGTGACGGCCTGGAGCGGATGGGCGAAGGGGTCTGAAAGAAAAAGGGGACGGAGGGGATTAAGTCGTTTCAGGCACACGAGTGCTGATTACGGCTTAATCCCCTCCGTCCCCTTATTTCAGCTCAGATGCTTGCGGCGCGCATGGATCCACGGCACCGCCAGTGCGGCAATGGCACCGCCGGCGAAGCCGAGCGAGGCGGCAACCGTAGCCGCTTCGACCGCCCCCGGCAGCGCCAGCGCGGCAGCTACAAGCAGCAGCGACGGCAGGCCGACGAAGGTGCCCAGGAAGAAATGCCAGCGCGGCGACCAGGTGTTGAGCTGCAGCAGGCTGACCGGCTGCCAGGCGTCGGATGCGGCATCTTCGGCGATCTTCGCCACCGCCTTGGCCAGGTCCACTTCCGGCAGCGCGCGCCCCAGGCGAGCGGTCGCCAGCAGTTCGGCCACGGCCTCCACCGGCGGGAAGCTGGACGGCCACGCCACCGGCGCCGGCACGCCATAGGCGGTCAGCAGCGGCACGCTCAACCACGGCGCCACCAGCGGACGCATGCGGCGGCGGCCCTGCACGCACCAGATCTGCGGCTGGCCGTGCGCGGTGACGCTGTACAGCGCCAGTTCGTTGGCCGGCGGATAGCCGAGCATGGTCACCCGTGCCGCCAGGCTGTCCTGGCCCATCGCGCGCAGGAAACCGGGGCGGCTGCGCCCTTCCTGCATCCACGCCAAGCCGAGTGCACCCACCAGATAGGCCTCGGCCACGTCCTTGCTGCCGGCGGAGGCGCGTTCGTCGCTGGCCAGGTACCAGGCCAGCGATTTCGGTTCGGACACATCGTCCAGGCCCCAACGGCTGTCGTCCCCCAGCACATGGCGCACTGGCAGGCGCGCGGGCGCGGTTTCGCCACGCTCGCCTGGCTGCAGGAACGGCAGCACGCCCTGGATGAAGGTGGACAGTTCGATCGCACGCACGCCATGGCCCTGCCATTCCGGCGGCAGCAACCCGGCCAGCTGGCCGTCGGCGGCCAATGCATCGAGCCGGGACTTCTGCTCGACCAGCTTCTGCACCGCGCCCTTCAGCACCACGTTGTCGGGCAACGCGATCTGCGGCAGGCGGTGGCGTGGCGGCGCCAGTTCAACACTGTCCTCGCCGGTACCAGCGTCATCCAGCAGCGCCTCCTGCGGCGGCAGGGTCACGCCCTCGCCTGCTTCGCCTTCGACCAGAGTGCTGGCAGGTTCAGGCAGTCGTTCGGCGTGGTCGCTGTGCATGGGCGTTCCGGTAGGTTGCATCGACGGGGCGTCGACTGAGGTCCTTGCCGGTAACGGCGAGCGCGTTGCGATATTGAGATGCCGATTCCGGGAATGTGACCGCAACCACAGTAGATCCACGCCATGCGTGGATGCGACCCGACATCAGTGCCGGCCAACGGTCGGCACCTGCCGAGCATGCCGGCCAGCAACCGGCACTACCCTATTCCGGTTTGTCAGGTGCCCACTGCTTGAGGAACGCGGTCACGCGCGCGGGCTGGAAGGCTTCGCCCTTGCGCAGCTCGCCGGTGGCCTGCGACACCAGCAGTCCGCCATCGGCATCGAGCACCAGCAGGTACGGGTAGTCGCGCTCCATCATCGGGAACTGGGCGAAGAAAGCGGTATTGGGTTGTTCGTCGCTGGCGTTGACCTTTACCCACACGTAGTGGGCATCGCGGAAGCGGCGCAGATCACCGTTACCTTCCACCAGCTCGTCCAGCGCCCGGCAGCGATCGCAGGCGGCATTGCCGACCTCGAGCAGGATGCGCTTCTTGCCGCGCTGGGCTTCCACCTTGGCAGTGGCCAGATCGTCGGCGGGGTTGCGGGCCGGGTCGAACTGCGCGCCGAGCCCGGCGATGGCGGCAATATCCGCCGCCACCGGGGTGTTGCCCGAGGCCACCGGTTCGCTGGGGTCAGCGACCGGTGGCTCGGTGGGTCGGGTATCCAGCGGCTGCGTAGGCTCGGCGACGGCAGGCGGTTGCGGTTGGGAACAGGCGCCGATCAGCGCCGCACAGACCACCACTACCGCAGTACCGAGCTTGCTACGCATGCCTTCTACCCTCTCATCATTACTTGACGCCGTGCATCAGCTTGTTGATCAGCGGGGCGATCAGGAACAGCACCACGCCGGAGCCGATCAGGGCCCAGAACCCGAAGGTATACCCCTTCAGGGCCGACTCGACCGTCATGCCGCCTTCACCACTGACCACGCCGGCGAAGATGCCCGACAGGTTGTTGCCGATGCCGGTGGACAGGAACCAGCCACCCATGCCGAAGCCGACCAGGCGCACCGGGGCCAGCTTGGTCACCATCGACAGGCCGATCGGCGACAGGCACAGCTCACCCACGGACTGGATGACGTAGACCATGAACAGGGTCCAGAACGGGATCTTGCCGTCCACGACCATCTGCGACAGCGCGTACATCAGCAGGGCGAAGGCGGCGCCATTGAACAGCAGGCCCAGGCCGAACTTGCGCGGGATGGACGGATTGGCGCGGCCCATGGCCACCCAGATCCAGGCGATGATCGGGGCCAGGGTGATGATGGCCACCGAGTTGACCGACTGGAACCACGCGGTCGGGAACGTCCATTCACCGAACTGGCGGTTGACGATGTTCTCGGCCAGGAAGGTAAACGAGCTGCCGGCCTGTTCGAAGAACATCCAGAACATCACGTTGAAGGCGAAGATGATCAGCATGGCGATCACGCGGTCGCGCTGCACCTTGCCCCCGCGGATGCCCTCGACCAGCAGCAGGATGGCCAGCGCGGTGAACATCGCACCCAGGATCCAGGCCAGCGCGGTGGCGCCGGTGGCCAGCAGGAAGTACGCGACCGGGATGGCGACCACGGCACCGGCCAGCACCATGATGATGCGGCCGAAGCCTTCAGCGCCGGCCGGCGGTGCACCGATGCCCTTCAGGCCGGCGCGACCGATGTAGAACCACACCAGCGAGATCAGCATGCCCACGCCTGAAGCGATGAACACGACCTTGTAGGACGGCATGGCATCGGTACCGAAGACCTTGCGGGCCAGGTACTCGGTCAGCACCGGGGCGATCATCGCGCCAATGTTGATGCCCATGTAGAAGATGGTGAAGCCCGAATCGCGGCGCTCGTCCTTCAGGCCGTACAGCTTGCCGACCATGGTCGAGATGTTCGGCTTGAACAGGCCATTGCCGACGATGATCGTGGCCAGGCCGAGCTTGAAGATGTGCTCCTGCGGCAGCGAGATCATGAACAGGCCGGCGGCCATGATGATCGCGCCGGTCAGGATCGATCGCTGATAGCCCAGTACCCGGTCAGCCACGTAGCCACCGAAGATGGCTGCGGCATACACCAGGGCCAGGTAGGCCCCGTAGATGCGGCTGGCGTCGCCTTCACCGGCAGCGCTGCCGTTGTAGAACTGGGCAACGATGTACAGCACCAAGGCCCAGCGGATGCCATAGAACGCAAAGCGTTCCCAGAACTCGGTCATGAACAGCATCCACAACGGGCGCGGGTGGCCCAGCGTGGTCTTGAAGTCCGGCAGCGCCGGCTCTGGGGTGTTCGCAGTGGCGTTTACGCTCATGCGGGTTTCCTGGTTCGGTGGATGACGAGCACGTCCGCTGTGCAGTTGGAGCAACGCGCGAGGATCACCGACTTCTGGCGTTCACGTCAAATACACGCCGTTTGAGGCAGGTGCCAGCCTGCTCGCTGAACTTGCATCTGAAACGATCCAGCCAGTGGCCGGGATCCAAGCTGAATACGGATCAGCCCTGCGCTGACGGGGGCCCGGCCTGCAGGCTGGTGCGCACCTGGAACAGCTCGGGGAAGAAGGTCAGTTCCAGCGCCTTGGCCAGGAAGCCCACCCCGGACGAGCCGCCGGTGCCGCGCTTGAAGCCGATCACCCGCATCACGGTGCGCATGTGTCGGAATCGCCATAGCTGGAAGGCGGTCTCCAGGTCCACCAGGTCCTCGCACAGCGCGTACTCGCGCCAGTAGCGGTCGGTGTCCTGGTAGATGCGTTCGAAGACCGGCTGCAGTGCGTCGTCGGCCACATGCGGCTGGGTCCAGTCGTGGTTTTCATACACGGCCGGTACGGCGTGGCCGAAGCGGGCCAGGTACTTCAGGAACTCCTCGTACAGGCTGGGCGCCTCCAGCACGGTGCGCAGCTGCGCCTGTCCGGCCGCATCGTGCTCGAACACCTGCAGCATCTGCGCGTTCTTGTTGCCCAGCAGGAACTCGATGTAGCGGTACTGCAGCGACTGGAAACCCGACGACGGGCCCAGCACGTCGCGGAAGCCCATGTATTCGGACGGGGTCAGCGTTTCCAGCACCGACCACTGCTCGGTCAGCTGGCGCAGCACCTGCTTGCTGCGCGCCAGTACCTTGCGGCACTGCCAGACTTCATCGCGCTGCAGGAAGCCGATTGCGGCGCGCAGCTCATGGCCCAGCAGCTTCAGCCACAGCTCCGAGGTCTGGTGCTGGATGATGAAGAGCATCTCGTCATGGTGCGGCGGGTTGGACAGCGGCTGCTGCGCGCTGAGCAGCTGGTCCAGCCGCAGGTAGCCGCCGTAGGTCAGGCGCCCCTGCAGGTCGGTGTGGATGCCGGCTTCGAGATCGCGTTGGTTGTTGTCGACGGACATGGGTGCGGCCAGATCGGGGGCGGCAAGGGTAGCGCGTTGCCAGCCGCGCGGGCAGCCGCGCCGTCCATACCGGGGCGTGCGGTGCCCCGTGGAGCATTGGCCAATGCGGGGCCTGCGCGTGGAACCGATCGGGTCGTTGCGCCAGCAGTCAGCCAGAGGCGTATTCTGATGCTTTGCAGCAACGACTGAATACGTTGTTGTTATTGGCCCCCCACCCGCCGGCAGGGGTAAAACAGGGCGTTGCCGTGTTGCGGCGCAGGAAGGCTATTCCGTACGCGTTCCTTAACATGGCGATTCATATCATTTGTAACTTCTCTGTCGAAGGTGCAGTACGCAATGACGGTTGCCGCTGAATTCAAGATCGAATACCTGCAGTACCTGGACGCGGACGGCAAGCTCGTCCGCGATGACCTGCCCGCGTCGCTGCGCGACCCCAAGGTCCTGGTACCGCTGTTCAAGCAGATGCTGTTCGTACGTACGTTCGACAGCAAATCCATCGCGCTGCAGCGCACCGGCAAGCTGGGCACCTATGCCGCCTGCCTGGGCCACGAAGCGGCGCACGTGGGCATCGGCGCAGCGATGCAGAAGGACGACGTATTCGCGCCTTCGTACCGCGAGTATGGCGCGATGTTCATGCGTGGCGTGCGCCCGCACGACGTGCTGATGTACTGGGGCGGCGACGAACGCGGCAACGATTACGGCGGCAACGCGGCCAAGGACTTCCCGTTCTGCGTGCCGATCTCCACCCAGTGCCTGCATGCCGCCGGTGCCGCGCTGAAGTTCAAGCTCAACAAGGAACCGCAGATCGCGGTGGCCGTGTGCGGCGACGGTGGCAGCTCCAAGACCGACTTCTACGCGGCACTGAATTCGGCCGGCGCCTACAAGCTGCCGCTGATCCTGTGCATCGTCAACAACGGCTGGGCCATCTCGGTCCCGCGTTCGGCCCAGACCGGTGCCGAAACGCTGGCGCAGAAGGGCCTGGCCGGCGGCCTGCACTGCCTGCAGGTGGACGGCAACGACCTGATCGCCGTGCTGGCGGCGATGGAGCAGGCACGCGAGCGTGCGCTGGCCGGCGACGGTGGCACCGTGCTGGAACTGATGACCTACCGCCTGTCCGACCACACCACCGCCGATGACGCGCGCCGCTACCGCGACGACGCCGAGGTGAAGGATGCCTGGCAGCGCGAGCCGATGCTGCGCCTGCGCAAGTACCTGATCAACGCCGGTGTGTGGAGCGAAGAAGAGGAAACCGCCTGGGTTGCCGAGTGCGGCACGCGCGTGGACGAGGAAGTGAACCTGTACCTCAACACGCCGGTGCAGCCGGTCGAGGCGATGTTCGACTTCCTGTATGCCGATCCGCCGCCGGACCTGCTGGCCCAGCGTGCCCAGGCGATCGCCCTGGAGAAGCGCCATGGATGAGATCAAGAACGGCGCGCCCGGCGCGCACACCAACGCCGCCGACAGCGCTGCTATCGCGCGCGGAGAAGAGAGCATGACCACCACGCCGATCACCCTCATCGAAGCCATCACCCAGGCGCTGGCCTGGGAGCTGGAGCACGACCCGTCGGTGTTGGTGCTGGGCGAGGACGTGGGCGTCAACGGCGGCGTGTTCCGCGCCACCGCCGGCCTGCAGCAGCGCTTCGGTTCCGAACGCATCCTCGACACCCCGCTGGATGAAACCACCATCGCCGGCCTGACCATTGGCCTGGCCGCGCAGGGTATGAAGCCGGTGGCAGAAGCCCAGTTCGATGGCTTCATGTACCCGATGGTCGACCATATCGTCTGCCACGCCGCACGCCTGCGCTACCGTACCCGTGGCCGCCTGCACTGCCCGATGGTGCTGCGCGTGCCGTGGGGCGGTGGCATCCGCGCGCCGGAACACCACAGCGAAGCCAACGAGGCGATCTTCACCAACGTGCCGGGCCTGCGCGTGGTGCTGCCGTCGTCGCCGCAGCGTGCGTACGGCCTGCTGCTGGCCGCGATCCGCGAACCGGATCCGGTGATCTACATGGAGCCCAAACGCATCTACCGCCAGTACAAGGAAGTGGTCGTCAACGACGGCGAAGCCTTGCCGCTGGACGTCTGCTTCGTGCTGCGCGATGGCACCGACGTGACCCTGGTGACCTGGGGTGCGCAGGTGAAGGAAGCACTGGAAGCGGCTGACAAGCTGGCCGGCGAAGGCATCAGTGCCGAAGTCATCGACGTGGCCACGCTGCGCCCGCTGGACTTCGCCACCATCGCCGAATCGGTGGCCAAGACCGGCCGCTGCGTGATCGTGCAGGAGGCCCCTAAGACCGCGGGCTTCGGCGCCGAGATCGCCGCGCGCCTGGCCGAGGAATCGATCTACGACCTGCTGGCGCCGGTCGAACGCGTCACTGGCTACGACACCCACATTCCGCTGTTCCGCCTCGAAATGAAGTACCTGCCGAGCGTTGAGCGGATCGTGGCTGCAGCCAAGCGCGCGGTGGCGGCCGGCTGACATGCGGGCCCGCCTTTTGGGGGCTTACCGCAGCCAGTATCCCAACCCGCTCCGGTTCCATACCGGCCAGATCGTCGAAGTAGGTGTCCGTGACGAGGAATGGCCGGCGTTTGCCTGGGTACGCACCAACGATGGGCGCGCTGGATGGGCGCCCATCGCCTGGTTGCAGCTGCTGGACGAGGGTCGCGCCGAAGCCCTGTGCGACTACGACGCCCGCGAGCTGGATGTGGAAAGCGGCGAGATGGTGAAGCTTCATCACGAACACGGTGGGTGGTGGTGGTCCGAGCGCGCCAATGGCGCGACGGGCTGGCTGCCGGCCCGCGAACTGGAACTGCTGGAAGAGAACTGCAAATGAGCCAGACCAAGAACTTCAACCTGCCCGACCTGGGCGAAGGCCTGCCGGACGCGACCATCGTCGAGTGGTTCGTCAAGGAAGGCGATGTGATCAAGCTGGACGAGCCGCTGGTGTCGATGGAGACCGCCAAGGCCGTGGTGGAAGTGCCCTCGCCGTTCTCCGGCAAGGTGCTGAAACTGTCCGGCGGCGCCGGCGACATCATCCCGACCGGCTCGGTGCTGGCCAGCTTCGAACTGGACCCGAACCTGCCGCAGCGCGCCGATGGCCAGGACACCGGCCACAGCCATGGCCACGCTGCACCGGCCGCGCCGGCTGCCGCGCCGACCCCGCCGCCGCTGCCGGCTGCACCGGTCGTTGCGGAAGAAGCCAAGCCCGCCGCTGCCGAGCGTGATGACGCCGGTACCGTGGTCGGCGCGATGCAGAGCTCCAACACCGTGCATGCCGAACAGGCGCTGGCCGTCGGCGGCGTCAAGGCCGTGCCGGCCGTGCGTGCGATGGCGCGCAAGCTGGGCGTGGACCTGAGCCGCGTGGCCGCTACCGGCACCGATGGCGCCGTGACCATGGCCGACGTCAAGCAGGCCGCAGCCAACGGCACCGCCAAGCTCGGCGCTGCTCCGGCACCGGTGGCTGCCGCCGCGTATGCCGCGCCAGCCCCGGCGCAGGTGTCTGCCCCGGTGCAGAGCGAAGCCCGCACCCCGCTGTCCGCCGCCGGCAAGCCGATGCGCACCCAGCCGCCGGGCGTGGTCGCCAAGGGCCAGCCGGAACCGCTGAAGGGCGTGCGCCGCAACATGGCGCGCGTCATGGCCGACGCGCACAGCAAGGTCGTGCCGACCACGCTGAACGATGACGCCGACATCCACGCCTGGCTGCCGGGCAACGACGTCACCGCGCGCCTGGTGCGTTCGATCGTGGTCGCCGCGCAGAAGGTGCCGGCGATGAACGCCTGGTTCGATGGCGAAGCGCTGACCCGTACCCTGCACGCGCAGGTGGACATCGGCATTGCCGTAGACACCGACGACGGCCTGTTCGTGCCGGCCCTGCGCAATGCCGACATGCTCGACGCGCGTGGCATCCGCGAGGGCGTCAACCGCCTGCGCGAGCAGGTGGAATCGCGTTCGATCGCCGCCTCGGAACTGAGCGGCTACACCATCTCGCTGTCCAACTTCGGCATGTTCGCCGGCCGCTATGCGACCCCGGTCGTGGTGCCGCCGTGCGTGGCCATCGTCGGTGCCGGCCGTGCCCGCCACCAGATGACCCCGGTGATGGGCGGTGTGGAAGCGCACAAGGTGATCCCGCTGTCGGTCACCTTCGACCACCGCGCAGCCACGGGTGGTGAAGCCGCCCGCTTCCTGCGCGCGATGATGGACGACCTGGCGCTGGCCAGCTGATCGGTGGGTGCCAACCTTGGTTGGCACATGAATTGGAGAAACGCCGGGCACTGCCCGGCGTTTTTTTTGCCCGCATCCACGCATGGCGTGGATCTACCAAATGCGTGCGATCAATCGCGCGCGACCATACCCTCGGCACGGCTGTACACACGCAGGCGATGGCCATCCGGATCCGCACCGACGAAGGTGTGGCCAAACTCCAGCGTCACCGGCGCCTGCAGAATCTGCACGCCGAGCGCGCGCCACGCATCATGCGTCTGCTGCACCGTCTCGGGGTCGGCGACCACCATCGCCAGTTCCGCGGCGCCGGCCTGCGCGGACACCGGCGGTTGCACGTCGTCGCGCTGCCACAGGCCCAGTGCAGCGCCATCGCTGAGCAGGAACAGCGCAAAGCCGGGCGACTGCTCGACCGGCGGCTTGCCGAGGATGCCGCTGTAGAAGGTGGCGCTGGTGGCGACGTCGCGCACGTACTGCAGCAGGGTGCTGGGCTTGAACATGGGGAGGCTCCGTTGTTGGGAGCAATCATGGTGGTACGGGCCTGCTGACAGATTCTGTCAGCAGATTCGTCTGTCGGTAGAGTCGACTGTCAGTCGACTGCTCTTCCTTCAGCCTGCTTGCCCCCCGCTGCGCGCGATAGTCGACTAACAGTCGACTCTCCCCCCCGCCCGCTTCCCGCTGTTGCTGTGGTTATGAGCGGTCCAACCAGTCCGGTGCGATGCCCTGTGCCTTCTGCCACCGCCGCAGCAGGGTGGCGCGTGGCACGAGGTAGTGATCCTCCAGCACACGCACCTGGCGGATGCGGTCCAGCCGGAAATGACGGAAATCCTCGCGGCGCTCACACCACGCCGCCAGCATCGGCACTTCATCGAAGTAGCCCAGCGCGAATGGCCAGACGGTGCGCTCGGTACGCTGGCCCTGCGCGTCCTCGTAGCCGAACTTCAATCGCTGCTGCGAACCCACAGCTTCACGCACGGCCTGCAGGCGCGCGGGGGGAACCTTGCTCCCAGCGCGCGAAGGGCCCACGCGCAGGCCACTGTCACGCAAGGCCTCGCGGCGCGCCGCAGGCAACACATGGGCGATACGCGCCAGGGCGTCACGTGCTGCCTCGGCCAGCGCAGGCTCGGTGCGGGCCGCGACCCAGCGCAGGCCCAGCACCAGCGCATCGATCTCGGCCGGTGGCAGGGTCATCGGCGGCAGGGTATCGCTCGGCGCCAGCTGGTAGCCGACGCCGGCCTCGCCACGCAGGTCGGCGCCCTGCTCGCGCAGGGTCTCGATATCGCGGTACAGCGTGCGCAGGCTGATACCCAGCGCATCGGCCAGCACCTGCCCCGCGACCGGCCGTCGATGACGACGCAGCAGCTGCAGCAGCTGGGTCAGGCGCAGCGCTCGCGACATCAGCCGACCAGCGCGCGCGACGCCACCACGTGCTCGCCCGGTTGCGGGGCCAGCGCGGCCTCGACCAGTGCCTTGGCGATCTCGCTGGCCGGGTTGATCCGCCACGCCCGCGGCAGTACCGGCCCCAACGCGCCGAGTACCGTCAGTGCGAAACGCTCGCCGCGACGCACCTCGTTGCGCTCGCCCCCGATCAGGCCGGGACGGACCAGGGTCAACGAGTTGAAGCCCAGCGCGCGCAGGTCACGCTCCAGCTCGCCCTTCACCCGGCTGTAGAAGATCGACGACTGCGGGTTGGCGCCGGCCGCGGAATTCAGCACATAGGTACTGGCCCCCTGTGCCTGTGCGAGCCGTGCGAACGCCAGCGGATAGTCGTGGTCAATGCGATGGAAGGCCTCGCGGCTGCCGGCCTGGGCAATGGTGCTGCCCAGCGCGCAGATGACCGCGTCCACGCGCGCCCATTCGGGCGAAGCGGGCAACGCATCGAAGGCCAGCACCGGGTTCTCCAGCTTCCCGTGAGCTACACCCAACGGGCGGCGGGTGGGCGCCACCACGGCGCTGCAGCGCGGGTCGTCCAGCAGCCTGGGCAGGGTCAGCCCACCGACCAGGCCGGTCGCCCCCAGCAACATCACGCGCATCAGCACCTCCACTGCGGCATCCTGTCGCCCATCCTAGCCGTTCAAGCCGTCGGCGGCCGCGCCGATATGCTGGAACCAGTCCCTGCCAGCCCCCCAGGATTCGCTCCATGACGGACCAGCCCGACCACCGCCCTGCCCCCGGTACCGCCCTTGGGCCGCCGGCACGCGTGCGCGCGGTGGTGGACGATGGGCTGGGTGACCGCGTGGTGCTGCAGGGCGGCGGTGGCGTGGCCCTGCAGCAGCTGTTCGCAGGCGCCGACGCGCCGGAACCGCTGCTGGCGGCGTTCGCCAACGGCATGGCCACCCTGCCGGGCGAGCTGGGCGACATGGGCGACCGCCTGCAGTCGGCGCAGGCCAGCGCCGATTGGCCGCGCTACGGCCGCGCGATGCGGCAACTGATCGACAAGTACATCCGCACCATCGAACAGCATTCGCCGGACGGGCAGCCGGAAAGCCTGCGCCTGTCCGAGCAGCTGCGGCTGCTGCTGGGCGGTGCGGTGGTGGCCCTGCTGCAGCACGACCCGGATCTGCGCGAACAGGCGCAAGCTCTGGCCACGCGCCTCCGCCAGTGGCAGCCGGGTACCGCACTGGAGCCGATCGAACAAGGAGTGCGCGAACTCGGCCACCAGGTCGGCGTGCGCGCCGAGAGCTGGCAGGAGCAACAGGCGCTGCTGCTGGAGCTGTTCGCCTTGCTGCTGGAGAACGTGAGCGAGCTGCTGGATGACCGCAGCTGGCTGCAGGGCCAGATCGCGGCAGTGCGCCAGTTGCTGGACGGTCCGTTGGAAGCCGAAGCGGTCGAGCGCACCCGCGCCGAGTTGCGCGAAGTGATCTACAAGCAGGGCCTGCTGCGCCAGGGCATTGATGATTCGAAGGCCGCGATGCGCGGACTGATGGGCGAGTTCATCGAGCGCATGGATGGCATGGCCACCAGCACCGGTGAATACCACGACCGCATCGGCAGCTACGCCCTGCAGCTGCGCGAGGCACGCAGCATCGCCGACCTCAACCAGCTGCTGCAGGAGGTGATGCGCGATACCGGCAAGGTGCAGCAGCAGGCTGCGCAGGCCCGCGATCACCTGGCCAGCGCGCGGCAGGAAGTGGAACGCGCAGAGCAGCGCATTGCCGAGCTGGAGCAGGAACTGCGTGCTGCCGGTGACCTGGCGCGTATCGATCCGCTGACCCAGGCACTGAATCGCCGCGGCCTGGACGAACTGCTGCAGCGTGAACTGGCGCGTGCCATGCGCAACAACTCGCCGCTGGGCGTGGCGGTGATCGATCTGGATGATTTCCACCTGACCAACGAGGCGCACGGTCACGCTGGTGGCGATGCTTTGCTGCAGCACCTGGTGGCCGTGTGCAAGCTGCTGCTGCGCGCCACCGACGGCATCGCACGGTTGGGCGGCGACGAGTTCGTTCTGGTACTGCCGGAAACCCAGGGCGCAGACAGCATGGCCACCGTGCAGCGCCTGCAACGTTCACTGGCGCACCGCGTGCTGACCGTGCAGGACCGGCGCGTGCCGGTGCATTTCAGCGCCGGGCTGGCGCAATGGCAGCCCGGTGACGATACCGAGACCCTGTTGCGCCGCGCCGATGACGCGCTGTATGCGGCCAAGCGGCAAGGCAAGAACCGGGTGCAGGCGGGCTGATGATCCAGCGTGCAGACGCTGTAGCGCCCGAGCCCATGCTCGGGCGGCGGCGCGCAGCGCCGTAGAGCAGCCGAGCGTGGGCTCGGCTCTACAGATCATTTCCCGCGCAGCTTCTGGAACCCGGTCACCGCCGCCAGCACGATGGCACCGGCGATGATGCCGACCACCATGTTGGCCGCAGCACTGATCAGCCAGCCCCACTGCCCTTCACCGCCCAGCGCCTGCACCGCGTGGTGCAGCGCCGGCACGTTGTGCACCAGGATGCCGCCGCCGACCAGGAACATGGCGATGGTGCCAGCCACCGACAGGAACTTCATCAGCCACGGCGCCGACGCCACCAGACCGCGACCGAAAGCGGCAATGGCTCCGCCCTTGCGCGACAGGTACAGGCCGACGTCATCAAGCTTCACGATGCCCGCGACCAGCCCATAGACGAACACCGTCATCGCCAATGCAACCACGGCCAGCGTGACCACCTGGTTGGTGAACGGCGCGGTGGCCACCACGCCCAGGGTCAGCACGATGATCTCGGCCGAGAGGATGAAGTCGGTGCGGATCGCGCCCTTCACCTTGTCCTTCTCCCACGCCACCATGTCCACCTGCGTATCGGCCAGCGCCTTGCGCCGTTCGGCCTGATGCTCGGCGTCGTCCTCGGCTGAGTGCAGGAAGCGGTGCGCCAGCTTCTCCACGCCTTCGAAACAGAGGAAGGCACCACCGATCATCATCAGCGGCACGATCAGCGGCACGTTCCAGCCGCGGCTGTGCAGCCAGGCCTCCAGGGCGCTGATCGCCAGTGCTGCCGGTACCAGGATCACCTTGTTGACCAGCGAGCCCTTGGCCACCGCCCACACCACAGGCAGCTCGCGGTTGGCGTTGACCCCGGTCACCTGCTGCGCGTTCAGCGCCAGGTCGTCGCCCAGCACACCGGCGGTTTTCTTCGCCGCGACCTTGGTCAGGACCGAGACATCGTCGAGGAGGGTGGCGATATCGTCGAGCAGGGCGAACAGGCTGGCACCGGCCATGGGAAGTCCAGAGAGGGAATGAGCGGATTCTGACCGATACCGGGGCGGCTGCGGAAGCGGTCGGATTCACCGCGTGCCTACCGCCCCCCGGCGACACTGCGGAATCCGGACATTGCTGGCCAGCGGCCGGCACGACCGTCTTTGCCGCATGGGAGTTCCGCTTGAGCAATCCGCCCACCGCCAATGGCAATCCCCCGCTGGTCAAAGGCATGAACCGGCGCAGCCAGATCCTGCGCCTGTTGATGCGCTACCGCCATTCAGGCGTATTTTCCGGCATGAACCTGGATGCCGCGGGCAATCCGGCCGACGTACCGGCAGATGGCAACCCGGAACAGTTCGTCAGTGACCTGGAAGCCTTGGGGCCCACCTTCGTCAAGCTGGGCCAGATGCTCTCTACCCGCCCGGACATGGTGCCGGTGGAGTTCGCCACGGCGCTGGAGCGCATGCAGGAGAAGGTGGCCGAGATTCCGGTCGAGCGCATCCATGCCATCGTCGAGCAGGAACTGGGCGCCCCGGTGAACAAGCTGTTCGCTGCGTTCGATCCCGAGCCACTGGGCTGCGCGTCAATCGCGCAGGTGCACCGCGCGGTGCTGCACGATGGCCGCCAGGTAGCAGTGAAGGTGCAGAAGCCTGAAGTCGCCGCGCAGCTGCGCTCGGACCTGGAGGCGCTGCGCAGCTTCGCGCTGGCCGCCGACCATCTGACCCAGGTGGGCCGCCGCGTGCGCCTGCGGGATTGGCTCAACGAGTTCGCCAAGACCCTGATGCAGGAGCTGGACTACCACGCCGAGGCCGAGAACCTGGCCCGCTTCGGCCGGCACCTGAAGCCGTTCCGCCGCCTGTGGATACCGCAGCCGCTGTGGGACTACAGCAGCCAGCGCGTGCTGACCATGGAACTGGCCACCGGCGTGCGCGTGGATGCGATCCCCGATGTGCGCCGCACCGAACAATCGATGGACCCGTTGGCGGCGGCGCTGATCCGCGGCTACCTCGACCAGATCTTCGTGCACGGCGAGATCCACGCCGACCCGCACCCCGGCAACCTGCGGGTGATGCCCGATGGCCGGCTGGCGATCTTCGACCTGGGCATGGTCGCGCACATGCCGCCGCGCCTGCGCGAGCGCCTGCTGAAGATCCTGTTCGCCGCGGTCGACGGCCGTGGCGAGGAAGTGGCCGACGACCTGATCAGCATCAGCACGCGGCTGGAGGCGTTCGACGAGGAACGTTATCTGCGCGAGACCGGCCAGTTGATCGCGCGTTACGCCGCCAGCGGCACGTTCTCCGAAGGCCGCGTGGTGCTGGACATGGTGCGCATCGCCACCGCCTGCGGGCTGCGCACGCCGCCGGAACTGAGCCTGCTGGGCAAGGCACTGCTCAACCTGGAAACCGTGTGCCGGCTGCTGGCACCAGAGCTGGAAACACGTCGCATCGTCGAGCGCCAGCTGCAGCACGTGATGCGCGCACGCCTGAAGAAATCGCTGTCTGCCGCCAACCTCGCCAGCGAGGCGATGGAGCTGCAGCAGCTGCTGCGCGATGGGCCGCGCAAGCTGTCGGACATCATGGCCCTGCTGGCCGAAAACCGCCTGCAGATGAAGGTGACCGGCCTGGAAGAATCGCGGTTGATGGAGAACCTGCAGAAGATCGCCAACCGCGTCGCGGCCGGCATCATCAGCGCCGCGTTGATCATGGCCGCCGCGATGATGATGAAGATCGACACCGGCTGGCATCTGTTCGGCTACCCGCTGATTGCGCTGATTCTGTTGTTCATCGGCGTGGTGCTCGGCCTTGGCATCGTGACCAGTGCATTGCTGTTCGACCGTCGCGCACGGGCACGCGAAGAACGCGGGCATCGCTAGCACATCAACGAAAACGCCGTATTCATGCGGCTTTTAATGCAATCCAACGTAGCCTTTCACGCTCGTTTTACCTTCTGAGCGCGATTTCGCGCGCGTCATTCCAACAAACATTTCAGTCAGGTTCGTGCATGCACTATCGGGTCATCGGCCTGTCATGTGCATGTGCTTGCGACAGCGCCGGTCGGATGGACACGCGTCGGTACGACGTCCATCAACATCCCGTCACTGCCGAAGCTGCCTATGCTCTGGATACTGTTGTTGTCGTTGTTGCTGCTGTGCTGGCTGTTCCTCGCGTCCGACAAGTGGGTGTGGTGGAAGGCCAGCGCATTCTCGCTGCTGCTGCTCATGCTCAGCGCATGGTGGCTGATCGACAAGCTGTCCGGTGATGGACTCAACGCTGCAACCCTGTACCACCTCGGCGCCGACATGGAAGGCGCCGGTGTCTCCGACTTCAAGGGCTACATCGCCGGCTTCATCGTGCTGGCGCTGGTCTCGCTGCTGCCGCTGTTCGCCACGCGTGTGAAGCGCTGGCGCCGGCCCGGCCACGGTGGCGCGTTGTTCGCCGGTTTCGCGGCCGTGTGGGTGGCCACGATCATGATCAGCCCACTGGCCCGCGACGGCCAGCGCCTCTACCAGCAGCTGCGCCCGGTCGACTTCGCGCGCATCGCCCCCGAGTACCAGGTTCCGACGAAGCCGCTGCAGCGCCCGCGCAACATCGTCTGGATCTACGGCGAAAGCCTGGAGCGCACCTACCTGGATGAGAACGTGTTCCCGGGCCTGATGCCCAATCTCAACCGGCTGGCCACAAAGTCGCTGGACGTGCGCGGGCTGGCCTCGGCCGAAGGCAGCGGCTGGACCATCGCCGGCCTGGTGTCGTCGATGTGCGGCGTGCCGTTGACCACCTCGCAGGGCGATGAGAACAGCATGGACCGCATGGGCAGCTTCCTGCCCAAGGCGGTATGCCTGGGCGACTACCTGAAGCAGCAGGGCTACACCAACCACTATCTGGGCGGTGCCAACGGCCAGTTCGCCGGCAAGGGCCAGTTCCTGGCCAGCCACGGTTTCGATGAAGTGCATGACCTGGCCTGGTTCAAGCAGCAGAAGAAGATCGGCCGCATCCACTACTCGGCCTGGGGCGTGCACGACGACGTGCTGCTGGACACCGCCTACCAGCGCTTCGAGCAGCTCTCGCGCGCCGGCTCGCCGTTCATGCTGACCACGCTGACCATGGATACCCATCACCCAGCCGGCCATCTGCCGGTGTCGTGCAAGGGCGAGCGCTACCAGAGCCAGTACGGCAACATCAACATGCTCAACGCGCTCAAGTGCAGTGACCGGCTGATCTCGCAGCTGGTGCAGCGCATCCAGGCCAGCCCCTACGGCAAGGACACACTGATCGTGATCGCCTCCGATCACCTGGCGATGCCCAACGATCTGACCCACATTCTGACCCGGCAGAAACGCGAGAACCTGCTGCTGTTCCTGGGCGATGGCATTGCCCCGCAGCAGCTCAGCGCCGACGCCGGCACCACCCTGGATTCGGGTGCGACCCTGCTCAGCCTGCTGGACCCGAACCTGAAGACGATGGGCTTTGGCCGTTCGCTGATCGATACCCAGCGCGCGCCCAGCGCCAGCGTGGCCACCCAGCGCGATGGCGGCCGCGACTACCCGCAGTATCTGGCCTTCGCCCGTTCACTGTGGCTGGGTGAACCGACCCGCGAGCTGAAGATCGACGGCGACGACCAGGTGGTGGTCGGCCTGCAGCACGTGCAGCCACCGGTGCTGCTGGAGTACGACAAGGACTGGGGTTTGAAGTCCGTGTATCTGGAAAACACCTCGCGCCAGTTCGATGATGCCAACCCGGACAACACCCTGGCCTATGTCGACCGTTGCACCGCGTTCGAGGACGGCTCGGCCGACGGTGACTGGTGCGCCCTGCTCGTCAACCGCGACAACGGCATCAAGCTGTACCGCGACAACGACCTGCGTGGCGGCATTGCCGTGGATGCGCCGCTGGACGCCTTCCAGGGCCCGCGCCCGAGCGTGCGCCAGGCACACATGATCACCCAGAAGGGCCGCCGTACCCGCGCCGGCCAGTACATGCTGCAGCTGGTGGCGAGTACGCGCCCGGATCGTGGTTTCTGGATCGAAGCGGTGTCGTCGCAGCGCAAGGTGGTGCTGGCCCAGCAGTGGGTGCAGCCCGATGCTGACGGCAAGATCAACGTGTCGTTCGGGCTGGATCACGAAGTGGACGATCTGGAGATCCGCGCGTGGTTGAACCACGCCGAGAAGCTGGCGGTGGATACGTTCGCACTGGTGCCCTCGCGCAGCCGACCGCGGGGGTAGGGTTCTTTGCAGGGCTGCGCCCTGCACCCGCTACAAACCGGGGCAACGGCAACAGCAACAGCGTGCATTCCGTGGGATGGCGGGGCGGTGTCGGAGTGCGGGGACGCCGTAAATCCGTCCCTGGAGGCTTGGCAGCCGCATCCATGCGGCTGACACCCCGCACTCCGGCACCGCCCCACCTCTGACAGATTCCTGCGGCTGTCGGTAGGTGTCGACCTTGGTCGACACTTCTGTCAGATATCGAAATCAATCTGGGGTCAGATCCGTTTTCCGGAGGAAAACGGATCTGACCCCAATAGTATTTCCAACAGATCGCGGAAAACTGTCGAAGGCGGGGTGGGTCCGGTTGCGGGAGTGTCCGCGGCATGGATGCCGCGGCCAAGCCCCCATGGATGGGTTTACGGCGTCTCCCGCAACCGGACCCACCCCGCCATCCCACGGAATGCACGCTGTTGCTGTTGCCGTTGCTGTTGCTTCGGCTGTTGCTTCGGCCGTTACTTCGGCGGGTGCAGGGCGCAGCCCTGCAAATAAACCCCTACTCCTGCGGATCGCGGGTGATGTGGATATCCGTCGGGGTCGACAGCGGAATGTTCCGCTCCGCCAGGATCTGCAGCAGGCTGAAGTACAGATCGCTGCGGGTCGCATACACCTGCCGCGGGCTGGCCACGTACGCGAAGCTGTTGATGGTGATCTGGCCACCGGCAATGCTGTCGATGTAGACCGTCGGTGCCGGCTGATTCAGCACGTTGGTGTGCGCGGTGTACGCATCCAGCAGCGCCTGCCGCAGGTTGCCGACATCGGTGCTGGGCGGCACCGCGAACTGGATCTGGATGCGGCCCTGGTTGTTGCCCATCGTCATGTTGCGCACGGTCTTGGTGACCAGCTCGGAGTTGGGCACGATCAGGGTCGATTTGTCCCCCACCTGGATCTCGGTCGAACGCAGGCTGATGCGGCGGATGTCGCCTTCCTGATCACCCAGCTTCACCCAGTCACCGATCTTCACCGGGCGCTCGGCCAGCAGGATCAGGCCGGAGACGAAGTTCTGGGTGATCACCTGCAGGCCGAAACCAATACCCACCGACAGCGCGCTGACCAGCAGTGCCAGCTTGCTCAGCTGCAGTCCCATCGCGCTCAGGGCCCAGATCACCGCGATGATGATGCCCACATAGCGGGCAACGGTACTCACCGAATTGCGCGCGCCCAGATCCAGCTCGGTCTTGGGCAGGTAGGTGTCGGTCAGCCAGCGCTGTACCAGCTGGGTAACGGCCAGGCCAGCCAGCAGCACCAGCACCGCCAGCACGATGCGCACCGGCTCCAGCTTGGTCCCGCCAATGTCGAATCCAGACGTGAACAGCGAGGAGAAGCGCTCCACCACCGCGCCGATGTTGCCGAACGGTGCCACCAGCGCCAGCAGCGCGATCAGTACGACGATGGTGCGCAACGCCGCCGACAGCAGCACGCCCGCCTGTTCCAGCCGCGATACGCTCAGGCCGGTGCTGAGCAGGATGGTCTGGCCCACCTTGCTGTCCGCGTTGAGCATCCACGTGCTCAGGTCATCAACGAACTTGAACAGCAGGGTCGCTGCCAGCACCACGATGCTGCCGCCGATCAGCTGCTGGTTCACGAACTTGGCGAAGTTCAGGTAGCCCAGCAACGTCGCGACGATGGCGGCCACCACCGCGACGTTGCCCGCCACGCGTGCCAATACCAGCCAGCTGCTGCGGCGCACCGGCGTGGCCGCGCCCACGCCATCGGCCTGTGCCTCCAGCTTGGCCTCGGCCTCGGCGGTCTGCCGGCGATGCAGGCGTGCCAGGGTCACCAACATGGCCATGATCAGGCCCAGGTAGGTCAGGGCAATCAGGCCATCCAGCGCCACCGTGGTGACATCGCTGGTGCGCGTGGCCTGGTCGAGGGCCATCAGCACCGTGCTCAGCCAGGCCAGCGCCGCAGCGCCCCACGCGTACTTGCGCAGCTTCAGCGCGGCGGTGTCGTCCAGGTTCAACAGCCGCCATGACGGGCGCTTGGGCACCAGCATGCAGGCGCTGAGTGCAGCGATGAAGGCGGCGCGGAAGGTGGCCGTCTCCAGGCCGTCGGCCACCACCTGCAGGCGCGGCGCGATGGCATCGATGGCGTCCAGCGCCGCCATCAGCACCACCACGGCATAGCCGGGCAGCAACGTGCCGACCAGCAACAACCACATGGCCAGGCCGGAACGGCGCAGGCGACCATCGGGCGCACGCTCCGACGCCGCAAAGCGCCGCCCCAGCCTACGCAGCCACAGCCGTAGCGGGAACATCATCACCAGCGCGGCGATCAGGCCCAGCAACGGCGTGCCCCAGCCATTGGCCCGGACGCCGGCAACGAACGTATCGCGCCCCTGCTCGGCCAACGGCGCGACGCGTGCGATATCGATCGGCAGGCGCTCGGCCACCTTGCTCCACAACGCAGGCGACAACGGCGAGGCGACCTTCTGGCCCAGTTCTTCGGTGCGTTGTGCGGTGCGCTGCTGCTCGATGTCCGCCGCCAGCTGCTGCGCACGCACGGCACTGGTCTTGGCCTGCGCCACCGATGCGGCCAGGCCGTCGCGCTGCTTGTTGATCGTGCGCCGTTGCGCCGCCAGTTCGGGCGGCTCGGTGGTGCCCTCGGCAGGCGTGCCCAGCTGCGCCAGCTGTTCGTCGAGGCGGTCCTTTTGCGGCTGCAGCGCCTTTTCCAGCGCCTCGGCGTCACGCCGTACCTGCGAGGCATTCTCCGACAGCATCGCCAGCGTCTCGATGGCTTCAGCATCGCCACGCTTGCGATCGATCTCCTTCAGGCTGGACTCGATCTGCGCCAGCTGCTGCTTTGGCGTAGGGTCTTCATCCTGTGCCAGCACCGGCACGGACAGCAGGAGGGCGGTGCACAGCATCAGGACCCACCAGGGGCCCCGTGCACGGATCGATCGCAGGAAAGAAGACACGCCAGCCACACCGGTTCGCGCGGACCACCGCGCCTGCGCGCGACTATACGGCACAGGCGGTAAAGGGCGGATGGGCGACGCGCAGCAGTATCAGTACTTCAGGCGCAGCTCTTCCACGGTCGGCTGCTGCAGCGCGTACCAGTCCTGGAACTCTTCCTCGGTGATCTCATCGGGCGCGTACACCGCCACCGGATGCCAGTCGTGGTCGGTCGGCAGCGGCTGGCGCGGGCCGGCACGCAGGCTGTAGCTGACGCCCTCGTAGTCGACCAGGTCATCGACCTGCGGCCACTGTTCGCGTGCGAACGCGGATTCACTCTTCAACAGGATCACCTGGTACATCGGCACCTCCACTTCGGTTGGATCAGGAAAACACGGCGCTGGCGGCAGCATACCGCCGCACCGGTGACAACGGGCACGCCGCAGCAGCGACGGAACGTTCTGGACACGGCCATCGCCCAGGCTTCACCCGCCCATGGCAAGCCCATCGGCATCGTGGAGGTCCCCCCCTGCCACGACCGCCGATGACCGAGCACCCGCCGCTGAAGACCGTTGCCGACCTCAAGCTGCCCCGCTACCTGGGCACCTGGTACGAGATCGCGCGCCTGCCGATGCGCCATGAACCGGAAGGCTGCACCGACGTGTCGGCGCACTACACCCTGCTCGACAACGGCAACGTCGGCGTCACCAACCGCTGCCGCATGGACGGCGAGGTCGAGGAAGCCACCGGCGAGGCCTGTGCCGTCGACAACGACAGCGCGCGCCTGGAGGTCAGCTTCCTGCCCAAGGGCCTGCGCTGGCTGCCGTTCGCCAAGGGCGACTACTGGGTGATCCAGGTCGCCCCGGACTACAGCGTGTCACTGGTCGGCAGCCCCGATCGCAAGTACCTGTGGCTGCTGGCGCGAGAGCCGCGTCTGGACGCCACCGTGCAGGACCATTATCTGGCGGCCGCGCGCCTGCAGGGCTTCGATCTGTCCGAACTGATCCAGACCCCGCATACCGGCCATCCCACGGCCTGAGCCGCACACAACCATGGACCTGAAAAGTGGCTACCCGTGGTGGGCGGTTCGCAACGGCCTGATCCACGCCTTCCCGCCGCTGCAGCAGGACCTGCGCTGCGACGTACTGGTGGTGGGCGGCGGCATCACCGGCGCGCTGATTGCCGACGAGCTGTCCCGGCATGGCCACGACGTGGCGGTGATCGAGCAGCGCGACATCGGCTGGGGCAGCACCGCTGCCAGCACCGCGCTGCTGCAGTACGAGATCGATACCCATCTGCTGGAACTGGCCCAGCGCTACGGCCAGGACGCCGCCGCGCTTGCCTACCGTGCGTGTGCCGAGGCCATTCCGGCCCTGGGCGACGTGGCGCGCGGGTTGAAGGATGTGGATTTCCAGCGCATGGACAGCCTCTATCTGGCCAGCCGCCACCGCGACGTGCCGCGCCTGATGGCCGAGGGCGATGCCCGTCGCGGCATCGGCCTGGATGCCCGCTGGCTGGGCCCGGAGGCACTGCGGGAACGTTTCGACGTTGAGGCCGGCGGCGCCCTGCTGACCCGGCAGGCGGCCCGGGTTGATCCGTATCGGCTGACCTATGCGCTACTGCAGCGCGTGCGTCGGCGCGGCGGCCATGTGCATGACCGCACCGTACTGCACAGCCTCGATGCTACCGCGCGCGGGGTGGCCGCCCGTACCGAAGCCGGTGCCACCATCCGCGCACGCCACGTGGTGCTGGCCATGGGCTATGCCAACCAACGCTGGCTCAAGCAACGGGTCGCACGCAACCGCAGCAGCTACGCCTTCATCACCGATCCCATCGATGCGGACGTGCTCGGCCGGCTGCGCACCACGATGGTCTGGGAGAGCGCCCGCCCCTACCTGTACCTGCGCGCCACCGGCGACCGTCGCCTGCTGGTCGGCGGGCTGGACGACGCCATCGACATCCCCGCCCGCCGCGACCGGCGCGTTCAGAGCAAGGCCGACCAGCTGATGAAGCAGCTGCGGCGCTGGTTCCCACGGCTGGACCCGGTGCCGGCGTTCTCCTGGGGCGGCACCTTCGCCGAGACCGCTGATGGCCTGCCGTTCTTCGGCCCGCACGAACAATGGGGCCCGCGGGTGCACTTCGCCATGGCCTACGGTGGCAACGGCATCACCTATTCGATGATCGGCGCGCAGCTGCTGCGCGCCCGGATCGAGCGGCGCACGCATGCGCTGGAGGGGCTGTTCGGGTTCGGCCGGTTGTAGCCTGCAGCCAGGCATGGCCTGGCTCTACCGTAAGCGGGCGCCGACAGGCATCATTCAAGCAACCCCTGCTAGCGTCGGCCTGTACCGCCGCGTGTTGCGTGGCCACCTGTCCGCTGGAGCGCCGTCATGATCCGCCCCCTGACCCTGCTGCTGTGCCTGGCCCTGCCGGGAACCGTGCTGGCCCAGTCCGCCGCAGGTGCCACCGCGCCGCAGGCGGCCGGCCTGGACCTGACGCTGCCGCAGGCGCCGATGCGCTACCTCAACGACCCGGCCCTGCAGCAGGACCCGCCGGGCACGTACTACGGCGACAAGAGCGGCCCGCGCGTGCACGACGACGCGAAGATCGCCGACGTGACCGACGACAAGGTCAAGGTGTCCGGCAGCTTCACCACCGGCATCGGCTATTCCAAGAACGGTGGCAACAGCCACTACAACGCCGCCACGCTGAACCTGAGCAAGAACTACACCACCGATGAAGGCAAGACCCACGGGGTCAACGTCAACATCCACGTGAGCGAAGGCAAGGGACCGGGCTTCTTCGGTCCGTATGGCGGCTATTACGGCCGCGGCCCGGGCTATTGGGACTACCCGCCGCCGTACGGCTGGTAAGCCAGCTCCTGTAGAGCCGAGCCCATGCTCGGCTACGGTTGGCCGCAAAGCCGAGCATGGGCTCGGCTCTACATGGGCAAACGTCAATCCAGCCAGCCATCGCGCTCGCTGTGCAGGATGCGGCCGTCATAACCGCTCAGGCGCACGTCCACCTTCTGGTTGCGTGCATTGCGGGCCTCCAGCGACCAGGTCGCACCATCGCGTTCCAGCGAATGGATCTCGCGCAGGCCATGCGCCTGTGCCCGTGCCAGCACCTGCTCGGTGGTCAGCAGCGCGCGGCCGCTGTGCTCGTCGAAGATCTCGCCGGTCTTCGGGTCCACGTAGACCTCGCTGAAGCGGCCATCGGCGCGGCTCACGTCGGCCTCCCACAGGCCATCATCGCGTTCGATCTCGTGGATCTGGGTGTAGCCGGCCTTGCGCAGGGTCTGTTCAACCTGGGCCATGCCCAGCGGCGCGGCCTGTACGGCCGGCGCGACGGTCAGCAGGGCAACAGTGGCGAGGGTGAGCGACTTCAACATGGGGGTTCTCCTGTTCGTGTTCGTGGCCGGACCATCCCGGCAACGCCACAATGCACCCCGTGGTTAACAGCGCCTTAGCCGGCACTGTTAGCCAGCTGTTAGTCACCCCCGGCACACTCACGCCTGTTCCTACAGCCCTCCCTGCGCCCCGATGCTCTCCACCCTGCCCCTGCTGCTGGCCCTGGCCAACGCTCCTACCGCCGCCGCGCCCGTCCAGGACCCGGCACAGCAGGTCGCGCGCCGTGCCGTGCAGCAGGGCCGCTACGTGCCATTGGAAAGCGTGGTGCGCGATGCACTCAAGCGCTTTCCGGGGCAGCTGCTGGAAGTGGAGCTGGACGATGGTGTCTACGAAGTGGAGATCCTGCGCGGCGACGGCGTGGTGGTGGAGCTGGACTATGATGCGCGCAGCGGAAAGCTGCTGAAGACGGAGCTCGACGACTGATGCGCATCCTGTTGGCCGAAGACGATGCCGCACTGGCACAGCGCCTGGTGCCCCTGCTGGAGCAGGCCGGCTACGTGGTGCATGTGGTTGCCGATGGCCGCCAGGCCGAGGAGATCGGCCAGATCGAGGACCTGCAGGCGGCCATCGTTGATCTGGGCCTGCCCGGGCTTGACGGATTGAGCGTGATCGAGCGCTGGCGCGGCAATGGCCGCAGCTTTCCGGTGCTGGTGCTGACCGCACGCGGGCGCTGGCACGACAAGCTGGCCGGCTTTGATGCCGGTGCCGACGACTACCTGACCAAACCGTTCCAGGCCGACGAACTGGTGCTGCGCATGCGCGCCCTGATCCGCCGCAGCCATGGCCATGCCAGCCCGCGCCTGCACTGCGGGCCGCTGCAGCTGGACGTCAACGCCGGCCGCTTCGAACTGGACGGACAGCCGCTGGCGCTGAGCCCGCAGGAGTTCCGCCTGCTCAGTTACTTCATCCACCACAGCGGCCAGGTGATCGGCCGTGATCGTCTGGGCGAGCAGGTGTTCGAAGGCGGCCACGACCCGGACTCCAACGCGCTGGACGTGCTGCTGGGTCGGGTCCGCCGCAAGCTCGGCATCGATCTGATCCAGACCGTGCGCGGCCAGGGCTGGCGGCTGGCCGCACCGTGAGCCGGCAATCCTCGCTGCGGCGGCGCCTGCTGCTGGCTGGCGGCGTCGGCCTGCTGCTGGTTTCGCTGCTGGCCAGCGCACTACTGGGCGAACTGTTCAAGCGCAGCGCGCGTGATCGGCTGGACCACGAACTGCAGCAGGACATGCTGACCCTGCTGGCGCAGGCCGAAGTGAACCCCGAAGGACAGCTGCGCCTGCGCCAGCAACCGAATGACGCGCGCTTCCAGCGGGTGTTCTCCGGTTCCTACTGGCAGATCGCCGGTGCCGATGGCCGCGTGCTGCTGCAGTCACGCTCGTTGTGGGATGAAACGCTTCCCACCACCGTCACTGGCCCGGCCACGCGCAACCTGGCCGGGCCGCTGCAGCAATCCTTGCGCGCACGTGTGCAGCAGGTGCGCCTGCCACGTGCCAGTGAACCGTTCGTGGCCGTGGTCGCCACCGACCGCAGCGCGCTGGATGCCGATGTTGCCGCATTCCGGCAGCGCACCGCCATCGCGTTGGGTGTACTGGTCGCAGCGTGGCTGGCGGTGCTGGCCAGCCAGGTGCACTTCGGCCTGCGTCCGCTACACCGCCTCGGTGCACAGCTGGAACGGGTGCGGCGCGGCGACGCGCAACGCATCGACACGCAGGGACTGGGGGCAGAGGTCGCGCCACTGGGCGAAGAACTCAACGCGCTGCTGGAGCACCAGCAACGCATGGTCGCGCGCGCGCGCACCAGTGCACAGGACCTGGCGCATGCATTGAAAACCCCATTGAGCGTGCTGGCCACCGAGGCTGACGGCGACGGCGCGGACTGGCGGACCACCGTGCGCGAGCAGAGCGCCCGCATGCAGGCCAGTGTTGACCGTTACCTGGCGGCAGGGTTGGCCGCAGACCATCGCCAGCGCAGCGACGTTGCGACTGTCGCGCAGGCGCTATGCCGGTTGATGGCACGCGTGCATGGCGAACGCGGCATTGCGTTCACGGCCGCAGGTATCGATCCAGCGTTGCAGTTCGCCGGTGCCAGTGCGGATCTGGAAGAGATGCTGGGCAACCTGCTGGACAACGCCGGGCGGTGGGCGCGACAGCAGGTAGACATCACTGCGGACATCAGCGACGGACAGCTACGCATCGAAGTACGCGACGACGGCCCGGGCTTGGCCGCGGAGTCACTGTCACAGGTCACCCAGCGCGGTGTGCGGCTGGATGAGCGCGAGGGCAGCAGCGGGCTGGGCCTGGCAATCGTGGGCGATATCGCCGCCAGTTATGGCGGGCGCGTGGCGCTGGAGAATGCGCAGCCGGGGTTGCGTGCGACGTTGTGGTTGCCCGTGGCGTGACGCACCGCTGCGCTCGCCAGGCGCCGCCCGGCGCTACCGGTTCACCCGCACCCGGTAGGTGTCGACCTTGGTCGACACGCATCAAGCATCAACGGTGGTGCATCCACCAGCAATCAATCGCGTCCAGCACGATGTGGATGATCAAACCGATGCCGAACAACCTGGTCTTCTTCGGCACGCACAGCCCAGCATAGACGGCGATGGCCGGGGCCGTATGCAGCGGGTGGAAACCGATGCTGCAGCGGTTCGGTGCGTAGATCGGGTCGGCTAGCAGGTGGTCCAGATCGATGATCCAGCCCAGCAGCATCAGCAACCACGCCGAGGCGAAGCGCTTGCGCCAGAACAGCCATGCCAGCAGGGCTGGCACGGCGGCATGCAGGAACAGGTGGAAGATCGCGCGCGCGCTCATCGCAACGGTAGCGCCGGGCAAGCCCGGCGCTGTCCATCAGACCAGAGGTTCGTCGGACAGGTAGGTGTAACCGGTCAGGCCGGCTTCCAGTGCCTCCGACAGCTCCTGCGCGCGTTCCGGCGACAGCTGGGCCTCGGCCACGCGCTGCGCGTAGGTCGCGCGCAGCTCATCCAGGCGGTAGCCCACGTAGTCCAGCATCACGTCGGTGGTGTCGCCGCGGCGCTGCTGGGTGATGGCGTAGCCATCGGCGTCGGCCAGCACTTCCACCGCGTCGGTATCGCCGAACAGGTTGTGGATGTCGCCCAGGATTTCCTGGTAGGCGCCGACCATGAAGAAGCCGATGCGGTAGCTCTCACCCGGCTTCATCTTGTGCAGCGGCAGCGAGCTGTCCAGGCTCTCGTTCTCGACATAGGTTTCCACCATGCCGTCCGAGTCGCAGGTCATGTCGGCGATGATGCCGCGGCGGTCCGGGGTTTCGTCCAGGCGCTCGATCGGCACGATCGGGAACACCTGGTCGATCGCCCACACGTCCGGGATCGATTCGAACACGCTGAAGTTGACGAAGTACTTGTCGACCAGGCGCTCGTTCAGTTCGTCCAGCACCGGGCGATGGCTCTTCTCGTCATAGCTCAGGCGCGCACGCACGCCGTGGGCAATGGCGTAGAACAGATCGTCGATGCGCGCACGCTGCGGCAGGTCGATCTGGCCCAGCGCGTAGCTGGCCAGGCCTTCGGCATGGAAATGCTGCGCTTCCTGGAACAGCTCCACCGCCGGGCGCACGTCCAGTTCGTCGTGGATCTCGCGCAGGTGGCGGATCGCCGCCGGCTCGTCATCGTGCTGGTCCGGCACGCGGCCTTCCTGCGCCTCTTCCACTTCCGACACGTTGGCGATCAGCACCGCGTGGTGCGCGGTCATCGCGCGGCCGCACTCGGTCACGATGCGCGGCGGGGTCAGGCCGAACTCTTCGCAGGCATTGGCCAGCGGCTGCACGATGTTGCTGGCGTAGGAATGCAGGCCGTAGTTGATCGAGCAGAAGCTGCGCGAGCGGGTGCCTTCATAGTCCACGCCCAGGCCACCACCCACGTCGACGTGGGTGATCTTCGCGCCCAGGCGCGACAGCTCCACGAAGTAGCGGGTGGCTTCGCGCATGCCGTTGGCGATGTCGCGCACGTTGGAGATCTGCGAGCCCATATGGAAGTGCAGCAGGTTCAGGCAGTCGGCGTACTCGGTGTCACGCAGCGACTTCCACAGGTCCAGCAGCTGGCGCGGCGACAGGCCGAACTTGGCCTTGTCGCCACCGCTGTTCTGCCACTTGCCGGCGCCCAGCGAGGCCAGGCGCATGCGCACGCCCAGGCCCGGCTTCACGTCCAGCGCCTTGGACTCTTCCAGCACCAGCTTCAGCTCGGACGGCTTCTCGATGACGATGAAGGTCTGCAGGCCCAGCTTGCGGCCAATCAGGGCCAGGCGGATGTACTCGCGGTCCTTGTAGCCATTGCAGACGATCAGGCCACCCGGACGCGACAGCGCCAGCACGGCCATCAGCTCGGGCTTGCTGCCCGCTTCCAGGCCGAAGCCCTCGCCGTGGTGGCTGGCCAAGGTGCCGGCCACGCCGCGGGTCTGGTTGACCTTGATCGGGTACACGGCGGTGTAGCCGCCGCTGTACTCCCAGTCCTGCTGGGCCTGGGCGAAGGCCGCCTGCAGCTTGCCCAGGCGCTGGCCGAGGATGTCCGGGAAGCGCACCAGCAGCGGCAGCTTGGCACCGGCCGCGCGCGCCGCATCGACCACCTTGGGCAGCGACACCACCGGGCCGTCCGCCCCGGTCGGTCTCACCACCATGTGCCCGGCCTGATCCACGTCGAAGTAACCGTCCGCCCAATGCGGGATCGAGTAGGTCTTGCGGGCTTGGTCGAGGGACCAATCGGTCATTTCAGTCGGCCTTGTTGGCAATAAAAGGGGGGGCATGATAACGCCTATATGCCCACAGGTTCGTTATCATGCGCGCCCGCGCCCGTGACAGGTTTCAACCTGAACGGGCCGATCCGTCCGGATGTGGCATCTGTGCCACGCGGCCCCGCCCGCCAGCCCGGCTCCACCCCTCCGAACAGGACTGTTTTCCAATGACTGACAGCAACAACTGGTACATCGAACACTTCGAGCGCACCGGCTCGGCCATCGGCTACCGCATCACCGGCAAGCTGGACGAGGTGCAGTCGCCGTTCCAGAAGATCGAGATCTTCCAGACCACCGACTGGGGCAACCTGATGACCATCGACGGGGCCATCATGCTGACCAGCAAGGACAACTTCTTCTACCACGAGATGATCAGCCACCCGGTGCTGTTCACCCACGCCGCGCCCAAGCGCGTGGTGATCATCGGTGGCGGCGACTGCGGCACCCTGCGCGAAGTGCTCAAGCACACCGGCGTGGAGAGCGTGACCCAGTGCGATATCGACGAGCAGGTCACCGTGATGGCGCGCAAGCACTTCCCGGAACTGTGCGACTCCAACGACGACGCCCGCGCCGAGCTGCTGTTCGACGACGGCGTGGCCTACATGGCCAACTGCCCGGCCGGCAGCGTGGACGTGGTGATCGTGGACTCGACCGACCCGGTCGGCCCCGGCGAAGGCCTGTTCAACAAGGCCTTCTACGAGAGCTGCTTCAAGGCCCTGAAGGACGACGGCATCCTGGTGCAGCAGTCCGAGTCGCCGCTGATGCAGCTCGAGCTGATCAACGAAATGCGCACCGAGATGGGCAAGGCCGGCTTCGGTTCGTTCAAGACCCTGCCGTTCCCGCAGCCGTGCTACCCCACCGGCTGGTGGAGCGTGACCATGGCGCGCAAGGGCGACAGCAGCTTCGACTTCCGCCAGGCCGACTCGGCCGCCAAGACCTTCAACACCCTGTACTACACCGCCGCGCTGCACACCGGCGTGCTGGTGACCCCGCCGTTCGTGCAGGCGGCACTGAAAGGTTGATCCAAACAAAAACCCGCGCTGTCGCCAGCGCGGGTTTTTGCTTTCTGTAGAGCCGGGCCATGCTCGGCTGCATTTCGCGCAGAAGCAGCCGAGCATGGGCTCGGCTCTACAACATCCCCCGCGCGCGACCCGGCCGCGGTTCGCTCACAGCGCCCAGATACCCGCGATCACCGCCACCACCAGGCCCCACTTGATCAGCTGGTAGGCCACCACGCTGCGCTCGCGCAGTGCCTTGGCCTTCAGGCGCACCTTGTAGACGCTGCCAAAGGCCTTGTTGACGCCACCGGTCGGGTCACCCGGCAGGTTCGGCGAGGCACCACCGGCCAGCAGCGTGGCCGCCACCGCGCGGTTGAACAGGCCCGGCAGGCCGAAGCGCAGCGGGCGGGCGATGTCGCAGAACAGGATCACGCGGTCATCGGGCGTCTCGTTGTGCGCATGGTGGATGTAGGTCTCGTCGAACATCATCCACTCGCCGTCGCGCCAGCTCTTCTTGATGCCGTCCACTTCGATGTAGCAGCCGTCGTTGTTCGGCGTCGCCAGGCCCAGGTGCAGGCGCAGCGAACCGGCGAACGGGTCGCGGTGCGGACGCAGCTCGCTGCCCGACGGCAGCTGCGCGAACATCGCCGCACGCACGTCCGGCAGCGACTCCAGCAACGCCGTGGTCTTGGGGCACATCGCCTTCGCCGACGGGTGCGACGGGCCGTACCACTTAAGGTAGAAGCGCTTCCAGCCACGGCGGAAGAACGAATTGAAGCCGGCATCGTTGAACGTGCTGGAGGCGGCGATCGCCTGCGCATCACGCAGCGCCAGCGCCTCGTCGCGGATCATCTGCCAGTTCTGGCGCAGCGGCTCCAGCTGCGGGAACTCCTTGGCCGGGTCCAGGAACGGCGTGGTCGGCACCTTCGAGAACATGTACATGACCACGTTGATCGGGGCCATGAAACTGGAATGGTCCAGCAGCTGGCGCGACCAGCGCGCGCGCACCTTGCCACGGAAGTGGATGTACAGCACGCAGGCGACGAACAGCGCTGCAATGACGATTTTGATGATCAAAACACTTTCCTCCAGCCGCAGCCGGAACGGGAAACAGGGCGATGCACGGCCAAGCGGCCAGCACCGGTGGGGACCGCGGCAGGGAACGGGGACGTGCCAGGAAGGGGCGGCCGCCGATGTCGCGAATTAACAGCTTATGGTCGGCAGGCCGTGCGTCGGGGTCAAGCCGGACGTGCGTGACGTTCAGCGGGCCGCGGATGAACGAGGCGATGCGACGCCCAACCTATTGATTCTGAAAGAACCAAAGACGAAGTGAGACGGAATTGTCCGATCGGGTGCGACGAACTGTTCCAGCCACGACCCCGACATTTCTCCGACAAATCGTGGAATAGCGAACTGGCGAGTACTAAAATTAACGAAAACTTAGTAACTCCCTGTAACACCGGTTCGCTTGACGCTTTGCGCCACCCACCGGGTCGACCGAGACCCCGACATGCATCTCCCTGCCCTGCCCCCCTCCCCCTGCGGCGAAGACGCCGCCACCCCGCTGCTGCTCAAGCGCGGCGAACGCTTCCTGGCCCCCGACGTCTATCGCACCTGCCTGGACGGGCGCGAGGCGGTCATCAAGGACTACTCCCGCTACCGCGGCACCCCCGTTTCACTGATCGCGCGGCTGATGGTGCGCCGTGAGGCCCGCATGCTGCAGCGCCTGGGCGGCTGGAAGCATGCCCCCGCGCTGCTTGGCACCCTGGGTGGCCTGGCACTGGGCATGGAGTTCATTCCCGGCCAGACCCTGAGCACCGCGCAGGCCGTGGGCAATGAAGTGTTCGAGCAGCTGCAGCACGCGCTCAGCCGTTTGCATGCCGCCGGCATCACCCACAACGACCTGCATGGCACCAACGTGGTGGTCAGCGGCGGCGTGCCGGTGCTGCTGGACTTCACCTCCGCCTGGCGCGCCCCGCGCTGGCTGCGCCGCAACCCGCTCAGCCGGCAGATGCGCCGCAGCGACATGAAGAACCTGCTGAAGATCCGCCAGCGCATGACCGGCCAGGCCCCGAGTGCCGCGCAGGCCGCACTGGTGGCCGACCCGGGCTGGGTCGCCGCCGTGCGCCAGGGCTGGAAGCGGTTCTACACGTGGGCGAAGCGGCGGTAGGGGTCGAGCTCGCTCGACCGCTTTACCGCTCTTTGTAGAGCCGAGCCCGCGCTCGGCTGCTGTTCCTGCATCGCGCGAAATGCAGCCGAGCATAGGCTCGGCTCTACAACATCCCGCCGAACGGGTTACAACGCGTCCGCGTCCAACTCACCGGTACGGATACGCACCACGCTGCCCAGGTCGTACACGAACACCTTGCCGTCGCCAATCTTGCCGGTGCCGGCGGCCTTAACTATGGCCTCAACCACGGCCTCCACTTGGTCATCGGTCACCGCCACTTCCAGCTTCACCTTTGGCAGGAAATCGACCACATACTCGGCACCGCGGTACAGCTCGGTATGGCCCTTCTGGCGACCAAAGCCCTTCACTTCCGTCACCGTGATGCCGGTAACCCCACGCTCGGCCAGCGCTTCGCGCACGTCGTCGAGCTTGAACGGCTTGATCACCGCCATGACCATCTTCATCGTCTATCTCCTGTCTTCCGGCGTGGAGGATAGCGCCTGAACGTGGCCCGTGCGAAGCCGCTGCGGCCTGTCCGGGCAATGGGTGCCGGCAGTATCCTTGTGCCCGATCGGCCTGCCCGCGCCGGATGCACGGGCCCTACCCCACGGAGCACCCCATGATCGACCTGAATCAAATCGATGACCTCGCCCGTCGCCTCAGCGACCTGGTGCCGCCGGGCCTGCGCGAATCGCGCGAGGAACTGCAGGCCACCTTCAAGAGCGCGTTGCAGGCGGGTCTGGCCAAGCTGGACCTGGTCACCCGCGAGGAGTTCGAAGTGCAGCGCGCCGTGCTGCTGAAGACCCGCGAAAAGCTGGATGCGCTGGAAACGGCCGTGCGCGAGCTGGAAGGGCGCGGCGCCGCAGAATGAAAAAAGGAGGCGCACTGCGCCTCCCGTTTACAGATTATTTCCCGGATGGGGCCTTGCAGCAAGGCCCACCGGGCGCCCTAGACTCGCCGGCCTGTCGATCCGGCAGGACACGCAGGGGCAGTGCCGATGGCGCAGGACACCGAATGGACACCCGTTTCGCATGACACCTGCGACCAGGTCGCCGGGCCGTTCTATCACGGCACCCGCGCTGATCTGGCGGTGGGCGATCTGCTGAGTGCGGGCTTCCGCTCCAACTATCGCGACAGCGTGGTGATGAACCACATCTACTTCACCACGATTGCCAAGGGCGCTGGGCTGGCTGCGGAGATGGCCCGCGGTGAGGGGCGGCCGCGCGTGTATGTGGTGGAGCCGACCGGGCCGTTTGAGGACGATCCGAATGTGACCAACAAGAAGTTTCCCGGGAACCCGACGCGGTCGTATCGGAGTGCGCAGCCGTTGCGGATTGTGGGGGAGATTGTGGAGTGGGAGCTGTATGACGCGGAGTTCGTCCGGCAGTTGAAGGCGTTTGTTGCTTCGGGGAGTGGGGAGATCATCAATTGAGGGAAGGAGAGACACGTGCTTTGGCCGACGGAGGATCAACGCAGCAGGTCGTCGAACGATGTCCGCTCCCGGCCAAGAGCGGACTCTCGCAGTACCTTGAACAGACCCAACCACGAATTTGCCTGGCCTGGAACGAAGTATCGGGCCGGCACTACTTGAACATCTCCAACAGATCCTTGTCTTCATGCCGCTGCTCCCACGTGGAGAGAAAACAGAAGCTCACACCACTTCGCATGGCAGCCTTCTGGAACCCGGCCAGTTCTTCCTTCGTGACCGGGTACTCAACCGGATCAAAGTGCAGAATCCCCCACGGCTTGACGAGAGAGAATCCAGGCATGAGTTCCGCGAAGATCGCCTTGAGCAGGGGCCGGATACTCGAAAAGTCCTTGATCGGGCCCGCGCGATTGCCAAGGGCATGACACTGACGACGGATGGTCCTGTCTCCACCCACCACGCGCGCAATGAAGTGGTCCTGGTGCACTCGAACGTAGATCAGCTGACGGCGAAAAATCCTCATCCCCTTCTCAGCCCCACACACTCAATGGTCGCCCATGTGCCTGCACGCCCGCCCATCAATACGTCGGCTCCGCCTTCAGCACGCTTGAATCCCTTCGCAGCAGATACAGCGCAACCAGGAATGGCCACAGCGAGTTGATCGACGAGAACACGCGCTGGGTCAGCCCCCGGTAACCCTCCGGGTCCGCGCCCACCACGTTCAACCATAGATAGACGATGCTCGCGATGCTCACCATAGCGGTCACGGCGTACGTCCTTCGGTTGGCAGACCACGCACTCAGTTCGATGTGCGACATCGCCGGTGCAATGATGTTTGCGATGCCGATGGTATAGAAGCCGTGCATCGGATGGCCCATGGGCCAGAGACCGTTGGTCAGCATGGAGATGCCAAAGATCATCCAGCAGATCGCGCCTACGGCAATCCGGCGGCCGGACTCCCGCCATACCCCGATGGCAAACGCCACGAAGCCCACGCCGCAGCCGATGGGGGCAATCCTGGCGCAGATGCTTGCAAGCGTTGGTGCCTGCAGCAGTTCGCTGGCGTGCTGTGCAAGCGGGTTGTAGCCCGGCGCGAACAGGGCGGCAACGCTGGTCCAGAACAGGAACCACGGAAGCGGGACCAGACCCGCAGACAGAAGAAGTCGATTGCGGCGTAACACGTACAGTGATCCTTGTATTGGCCTGCGCCAGTGGGTGAAATCCGTTCAAACGCTACAAGACCGTCCTGCTGCGGGCAGGGCAGCCCCGCGTGACTACAGCGGTAGTCAGATTGCGTGCGGCACTCGGTAGGTTCAATAGGCAAGAAGTCATTTAAACCATCCAGCCGGTGTCGCAGCGGTTCGGTTGCATGAGCGATCACACATGCCCGATGGGCGAGTGCTGTCGCATTTGCCGCGCCTTACATCTCTGGCAGAAGGTTCTGACGACTCCGTTCCAGAAGCGCCGCTGCGCCAAGCACGCCAAGGCTCTCGCCGCTTTCCTCGCTATGCGACAATGCCAAAAGCGTCTCGGGTTTTGGCGGCATTGACCCCATCCCCTTGGCATTCCCAACTACATCAGGCAACTCTGGTATCGCCACCGAAAACGGGTGGCCGGGCCTCGAAAACCCGTTTTGCTAGATGTAGTTTGCGCTTGCCAGCCGGCATCACCTCGCGTGATGCCGGCTGGCAATCCGTCTGCCGGCTATGGCGGGCGGGGCGTGGGGGTCTTGTACCCGCCGGCTTTGTCTAGCAACCGGTTTTCGAGCCACGCTCTGCCCGCCACCTTTATCGGTGGCGGCTTCCGCCTGCATGCACGGAGCCAGCCATGACCACACCGCACTCCCCTCCCCCGCGCCCCATCCAGGAAGCGCCGTTATCCGCGCCTGCCCTTGACCCCAACAGCCTCATCGCCATCCTGCACGCCATCGGCGCGGGCGCTGCGGCCGACGGCCAGCCCTGGCCCGAGCGGCACCATCTACGCAGCCGGCAGATGGCGTTGTCCGACGCCGACTGCGCGCTCACCGGCCAGCGCATCGTGCAGGAGATCCTGCTGGCGGCCGAGCGCACGCGCCAGAACGGCGAGCCGGAGCAGTACGTGGGCGACCGGGTGATGGAGGGGCTGGTGATGGCCGATCTGGCGCTGACCGCCTTCATCCACGAGCGGATGCGACCCAAGGACTGAGCGCGCTTATGGCGCTGGGTTTTCTGCCTGTGTGCGGGGGTGACGAATGAAGATGCACGGCCTGGCCGCTGCGGTGTGCATCGCGGTGATGGCTGCAGTGTGGGCCGCGTGGCCCGAGCCAGCGGGTGATCAGGTCTGGGCCTACCAGAAGCTGCAACCGGCCAACTACCGGCTGCTGTACAGCGATGCGCTCGGCTTCGTGAGCGCGAAGGCGCACGAAGGCTTTGAACTGCATGCGCGCCATGCCGGGGCGACGTCCTTCGAGATTCGATGCAAGGGCGTGCCGGTGATGGATGTGGAGAACGCGCCCTCGCGCGTGCTGATCCGCATGCCTGCCGATGCCCGCTGGCGTTCGCCGGGTATCGAACGGCTGCGTATCAGCTTCGAGCGGTGGCTGCTTGTCCAGCAGATCGAGGGGCGGTTGCTGGTGGAGCGAGCGGGGCCATCGTGGGTTGAGGCGCGGTTTGGGCGCTTCGACAGGTCCGCACTTGATGAGCAGCGCTGTGTATTCAAGGACCCAGGCCACCCTTGGCCGAAATCTCCCTCGTCGCTTCGTCCACCCAGCAAGCCATTGCAGGCAGTCGAATGAATCGCAGCACCCTCTTCTGCGTTGCTCCGAACCTTCCCAAGATACACGCGATTCGAGCGCCCCAGGCAACGCCTCGGCGCAACCCGAGCATTCCCGCCTGGTCATGTACCCGAGAAGGGCGTCCCACGCGATCTGGAAGAGCTCGCTGGCATATGAATTGTGTTGGAGCTGTTGAAACAGCTGTTTGAGCAGATGGACACCGAGGCCTTTGCTTCTCTGGCGTACTGTTGCGCGATGTAGCCGACATCCAAGGCAGGCTCGTTCAAACGGATTCTTGAACGAAGTCGCGCGCATGGCCGGCACACCAGTTCCTCAGGGACGCCATCTGATCGAACAGACTCTGTTCGAACAAGGCCAGCTGCAGAAGTCGCTTGCCAGTCAAGTTTCCCCGGCGTTGGCCTGTGCTCCCGCCATGCTCATTACCGGGACTGCCACGGTACTACCGCTCTGTTCTGCGAGGTCATACACCACCAATGCCTCGTCTCCAGTTCCGGCGCTGCACCTGAGCGCACCACTGTTGTCCCAGGCTGCAGACCCTCCCGTCATCTCGAATCCATCGGCATTGCCCACGCCATTGCATGCCAACACGATCATCCCAAGCTCCCGCGCGACTGTTGCGTAGTGGCGGTGAGCGCGCTCCATACCAATCATGTTCTTTGCAACACTGGCAACGTAGACCGTTGCTCCCACGTCCTTGGCCCGCAATGCACTTTCCATCTTTAGCGATTCGAAGCAGATGGCGGGGACCAAAATTTCCTCTCCAAGGGTTACTGACAGGGGCGTGGTTCCTGCCTTGAAATAAGGCAGTTCGTCGGCGTGCAGCATCTGCTTGGTGTAGACAGCCAGTGCCTGACCGCTGCGGAAGACGAACATGCCGATCTCCGGACCATCTTTGCCGCGATATGGCCCGCCGACTGCGACCAGAATCTGGTGCCGTTCGCTCAGAGACTGGAACACCTTCAGGCGTGCATCATCTGCCGTCATTGCCAGCTGTTCGGCCAACCGCGGCTCATAGCCGGTGAGCGACATCTCTGGAAAGAAGACCGCTGCACCGCCACATGAGGCGGCCCGTTCAATGAAGTGCACGTGCCGTTCGATATTGCCATCGATGTCGCCAGGAGCTGATTGCATCTGTGCTGCAACTATCTTCATTCCCATCCTCTCTGCTCAGACGCAAGCCGAAGCAAGAACCGCCTCGTACGCCGATTATGCAGCCGCCTGCTGGGTGCATCCAGCAGGCTCCATTGATCCAATATCCGGTTGCTCCGTGGGGCAGTCAGCGCGATCGAGGGAAAAGGATCTCCCCTGACCAGAGTCCCCTTAGCCGTTTCACCCGCAATGACCGATGGCGCCCTGCGGAACGCCTGCCGGAGCAGTCCTCGAAGTGGTTGCCTGCTCATCGCGCATCGGCAGATCCAACATGAACCGGCTCCAGTCGCTGATCTGCCTCATCTGCGAGAGGGTTGCTTCGCCCTGGCTGGCGTCGAGATCCAGCGCGGAAGTCATACTCAGCAGATGCTCGATGGTCAGCTTCCTCTTCCGTTCGTCCATGTTCGCGATGCCCTTGGGAGCGAAGACGGGCATCGAGGACTGGTGCAGCTCCAATTCGCGCCTGCCGATGGCGATGCCGGCGAGCGTGGAGGTGACACTACTGGTCACTGACGCAACATCGTGGAACTGCCTTCTGGAACGGCCAATTGTAGGCATCCACCACGACATAGCCGTTGCAAACGATGGTCAGGCTATGGATGGGCGTCTTGTGTTCGCGCACGTAGTCGAACGTGTGGGCCAGCATTGCTGAATCCATCTCTTGGGCTTCCTAGGAGGGTTAGCGCCATCCGAGTTCCCACTTGGCTGAACAAGAGGTCTGCACGCGAGCAGCCAGCATCTGAAGCTGCACGACTGAAGACCCAAACGAACTGCTCCGACTCAGTGTTTTTCCTCCGAAATCGGTCAGCGCGCATTCTGAGGTCTGCCCAGAACCGCCTGGCAACTATCTCGAAAGCTGGAACTGCCATCCCTAACGACACTCGAGCGGTTGCGCTCTCAGAGGGTACTGTTGACTTCAGTTCAAGCTGCTCCCAACATCGTCCGCCGCGCTTCGCATCGCGCTGGATAAACGAACGAATTGAAAGGAAGAAACATGGCAACAGGAATGCGTGCCGTACGCGAACTCACCGCCGAAGAACTGCTGCTGGTTTCAGGCGGCAGTCAGACGGATTTCCAAGCAGCCTCAAGCGGCCTTTGGGACGGGGAGATCGACCAAGGAATGGTAGGGCACTACTTTGACGAGAGTCACTGGGATGGACCGGAGAACGTCCAATTTGATATCAGCGCTACTGGCATGTACGCGCTCGCTGCAACGAGCAAGTTCTCTTCGGGCATATCAAGTGAGCTGGATGAAGTCCTTAGTAACGTACCCAATGTGCAGCAGTCGCTGAAGAACTATATGGACAGCGGAAGGTCTATTCAGTTCCGCGAGTTGGGTTCGGCCAACGGATACGTTGAGCTCGGCTCCATCTACTTGAACCCTAACATCAAGGGTGATGCTCTGCAGATGGCGAGGACCATCGCCCATGAGTTGGCCCACGTGGAGAATCGGGTGACTTGGGACCACAAACCAACCAGGGAAGAGTACCTCGCCACCTATCTCAAGGAAGAGGGGCGCGGAGTGCTCGCAGCAATGGATGCCAACGCTGCCCTGGCAGCAAAATACCCGGAAGCTGCCAACTACACCTGGGACTCTCGATTCATCGAGATAAGGAACCAGATTGGGTCTGGGTACACGGTCGAACAGGCAATCAAGGCTATGGGCGACATCTACGGCAGCATGAAGCATCCCTCCGATCCGAATAAGACCCAGGCTGACTATCTGGCCGAGCCGTGGGACGAAACATTCGGCGCGAAGGGCGGCTCAGGCCACGGAAGCTGGGGAGGCACCGGGGGAACCGGGGGCGTTCCTTGGACCGCTGGCAGTTGGACGTGGGGTAGCGGTGGCTGGACCATTGGCATGGGCGGCACCGGCGGCAGTAACGGAGGCCGTGAAACATGGGAAGAAGAGTGACCTCATCAACCCTTTGACACACGTGGTCGCTACGTTTCGGCAAAGCTGACGATCAAGCCAGAGACAATGGCGCTCCTCCTGAAGGCCAGCCAGAAGATCAGGTGGAATACACCGCCTGATCTTCCTGTCGATTCTCAGATCGAAGCGCTCGATCAAGCCCTGTTGCTTCCAACATCCTACTGCGCTCGTGGAAATTGCATACGAAGCATCAATGCATTCAACTGAGCACTCAGGAGATTGTGTAGAAATCTAATGATGTCTGACCAGTCATTTCCGTTGGCCGCTCGACGCAGACAGATTTCCAAGCTTGAGCCTAGAGAGTCGCTGGCCTCATGGATTGGAAGATAGACATCTTCGCGCTGCCAGAGCAATGCGTTGAAAAGCACCCTGGCGACCCGACCATTTCCATCTCGAAGTGGGTGGCAGTTGAGTAGTCCGACATAGAACCAGGTCGCACGTACGAAGGGTGGCCAGCCCTTATCAAAGGCACAAGCAACCAGCCAGTCAAGCCTCTTGGCAAGCAGTGTGTGTGGCATGTAGCCCCAACGATTCCCGGCTTCATCGGCCGACGTGACATTGGGACCATCGCGCAGCCCCCCATCCAGCCCCAGACGATCCGCAATCAACTTGATAACCGACTGCAAAGCCGCTGGCGCTGGATTACCCAGAAGTGCCCTGCACTGGGCAGCCACCTCGCAGAGCGCGGCGTGTTCGACACTCGAGCTGTGAGGGCGTTTCAGCACCTGTCGGAGCGTGACATGTTCTGAAAGTGGATGAACGAGCTCGGATTCGTGTGCCCCCCAGAACTGCAGCAATCCGTGGCATAGATCATGCGTGTTGAGGCATGATCCAAGTTGTAGAAGTGCCGATCGCTTTTCCTCGACTGCAACAATGTCCCGAGCATGGTTGGCCATTCCCGCAACGAACGTACTGAACGATACCGGCGGGACCAGATGGATCGCCATGGATTTCCTTGACTTTCATTCGGCACATGACGAACATTCCAACCCGACCTTACAGGCCGGCTTAGTTCTAGATCAAGCGCAAGGAGATCGGATGTCGAATGGAGTTCGCGTACCCAATTCTGGAAGGCATACCATTGCCGCCGCGTGCGCTCTCGCATGCTTGTTGGGAGTCGTGCTGACTGCGCAGGCACATCAATCCGCTCAGCCTTACCCCTCTACCCTCACTGTCGAGGATCTGATTCAGTTCCGGCAACGACCTGATGACGCGAGCATTGCGCGCACGTTCGATGTGACTGCAAACAGGATTGGCGCTACGGGCAACGTGCGGTTCTCTGAGCTTGAGCCGAGGCCCGACTCTGCCATGGGTCCGGCTGTACTTATCCGCGATCGATTCTCGGGACGAGTAAGACAGTTGACGGTGACGCAGAGATCGACCATCGATGATGCTCACTGCCTGAAGCTAGCTGAGGCAAGTGATGCACTCGGTCTGTTTGTGCAGCCGCCAGAACCGACTCCACTATGGAAGACCGAAGGGCAGCGAACGCGCGCTTTTCATGAGGATTCTCAAGTGAGCGTCGATGCCATCAGCAGAGCTCCTGGAAGCGATTGCTTGGGAAGCGTTGAGTTCAAGTACAAGAACTAGCCGACTGCTGCAAAGACGAGGTGTGCGCCCATCACCGCGTATGAGGACTCTCTCCTGACGACGCCTTGTCCCCTATCCTGATCACGCGGAATTCCCCCAGGGAAGTCGACTCTTGATCAGCCTGTGCGTGCGAGCGTTCCGGGCACACGCCAAAGCCTTGATCAGGCGTCAACACTGCGCATCTACATGTAGCAGTTGGAATGGCTATCGGTCAGCGATCCGATAGCAGCGGCGTGGCAATGAACTCCGCTGCCGTACGTCGAACAACGCGCCAGAAGATAGAACGAGCAAGCAGCAATGTCACGGCAGCACTTCCAGTATCAAAGCGAGTACTCCGAGTGTGGACTGGCGTGTGTGGCCACATGCGCCTCTCTGATGGGTAGAGAGACAAGCCTATCCTCTCTTCGGATACGACACCCCTCGTCGTCTCAAGGGACGAATGCTGCGGGGCTGATCTCGGCGTTCACGAGCCTCGGCATCCATGCCCGTGCGATCCGGTGTGAGGTGGACGATCTCCAGCACATTTCGTTGCCGGCAGTGCTGCACTGGAAGCTATCTCACTTCGTTGTGCTTAGTAGGTACTCACGCGGGCGCTTCAGCATCTTTGATCCCGCATGCGGCCACACGAGCCTAAGTCGTGCGGATGTCTCGGAGTCCTTTACTGGAGTCGCGCTCGAGCTGACTCGGCTTCCAGGCTTCGTCGCAAGCAGGAGTGATCGTCAGTTCAGCATTCGGCGCTTTGCGACAATCACGCCCGAAGTGAAGCAGGCTCTGGGACTTGGATCCATCTACTCCGTATTCCTTCAGCTCTTCCTCGTCAGTTCGCCGTTCTTCATCCAGATATCGGTAGATGAGGCGGCAACCCATACAGACACAGACTTGCTTGTCCTCTTGGGGCTCGGCTTTGCTCTGCTTGCGATCTTCAACTTCTTGGCTGAGATACTTCGTTCGCAGGCAATGACCAAGGCTGCAAGCGCGTTGTCCTGGAATGCAACGCGCCGACTTTTCCGGCATATGATTCTCCTCCCCCTATCGTGGTTCGAGCGGAGGCGCCTTGCCGACGTTTCGTCGCGATTCGACACCATGGACTCTCTCAAGCAGGCGCTAACGGGAGGCTTAGTGTCCGCAGTAATGGATGGAATGCTGTCATTGCTACTCGTGACGACAATGTTCTTCGTCTCCCCTTTGCTTGCTCTTATCGGCAGCTCTGCCTCGGCAATCTACCTGGTCCTTTCCTGGGCTTCGTCGCCAGCCCGAAACAAGCTGGGTGGGGAGGCCTTCCAGGCATCACTGCGTGAGAAGACGGCTAGGATCGAAACAATTCGTTCAATCGCATCCATAAAGTCTGCAGGCGCCGAACTGAACCGTGAGGCGGAATGGTCCGCCCGACTTGCAGACGCCACCAACGCAGGAAATCGACTGAACTCATTGCTGGCGTCCCTGTCTGCTAGCCGCACCTTGCTGGACAATCTCGCAACGGCAGGTGCCGTGTACCTGGGCGTTCATCTGTTGTTGGACCAAGCGCTGACAGTTGGTGCGCTTTTTGCCTTCTTCGCACTCAAGCGCCAGTTGTCCGCACGAATCCATACATTCGTCCAGCAGATCACCGCCTTCCGTCAGACCGTCCTTCACTCAGATCGATTGGCAGATATTGTTCTAAGTGAGAGCGAGTTGATGGGACCCGAGGCAATGGATCACCCTCCGCTAGAGGGACGCGTGTACGCCCATAATGTGTACTATCGCTACGGTCAATCAGACGAATTTTCGGTAAAGGCACTCAATATCGCGGTGAATCCAGGAGACTTTGTTCTCCTCAATGGCCCGTCCGGTTGTGGCAAGAGCACCATCATGAAGCTGCTCGCTGGCTTGTATCTCCCGCAGCAAGGTGAGATCCGGTATGACGGTACGGCATTGTCTACGCCATTCTCGCGCTCCATAAGGGCGCAGATTGGTGTAGTCATGCAGGGGGACGAATTGCTTGGAGGGAGTATCGCCGAGAACGTAGCGTTCTTTGCTGAGGATGCTGAGCCAGAGAGGATCTGGCGATGCCTGGTACTTGCTGGACTCGCGACAGAGGTCAAAGCAATGCCACTTCAGCTGCAGACGCGCATTGGTGAGATTGGAAGCTCATTGTCTGCCGGCCAACGTCAGCGGCTCCTGATTGCTCGCGCGCTGTACCGCCGACCCTGCGTTCTTCTTC
The DNA here is from genome assembly GCF_034508895.1 of Stenotrophomonas geniculata. Lineage (NCBI taxonomy): Bacteria > Pseudomonadati > Pseudomonadota > Gammaproteobacteria > Lysobacterales > Lysobacteraceae > Stenotrophomonas > Stenotrophomonas geniculata. The sequence goes on along the minus strand of NZ_CP140571.1, from coordinate 2,215,798 downwards.
TTGACGAGGCGACAGCGAACGTTGATCTGGATAAGGAACGGGAGATTTTCCTATCGCTGCGATCGATCGGAATCACCATCATCGCCGTTACTCATCGACCGCAGATCGCGAGCCTGGCGACGCTACTTGCTACATGTGCCGGAGGTTCAATAACTAGCGTAAAGCGTGTAACGCCTGAGCAGGTCATTCCAGGCCGGAGAGCGCCGTTCTTGCGGGGTCAAGCAGCATCTCCAGAAGTGTTCTCCGCTCCATCATAAGATCCACATCAAACTTCATTCCGTCTCCGAGCATGGATGGATCAATGGTCCGATTACGGGACGACCCGTGATGGTTGGACGATAGGGAGATGGTGATTGCATACATGGCTTCGGATGCATTCAGATCTCTGGGTAGATCTGCCACTGGCGTGGGCGCCTTGGCCACTTCCCGTACCGTTCCCGAGATCGTGCCAAACTTGCGGTACGGGAACGCCGAGACCTTCAAACGTGCTTCGCTTCCAGGCTTCAGGAATCCGATGGCCGATGACCTCACCCATGCGCGCCCAATCGCGGGCTCGTCCGTTGCTGCGATGATCATGAGTGATGCACCTGGTTGGACGGACTCGCCCAAAGATGCAATCCGACTCGAAACGCGGCCATCCATTGGAGCCGTCAGTGTCTCCGCGCTGCTGGCTCGCAATGAGATCTCCTTCTCATCGAACGCGGCCGTCTCAGCCGTGATCATCGACTCGGATGAAGATGCTTGGTGCTCCAACTGGCGCCTGGAGCTTTCCGTCGTTCCTATTTTGGACAGCATCTGGCCACGCTCTCGTTTGAGACCAACAAGCTGCTGCTGCTGGTCCAGAAGTTCACCACGAGCAGCGCGGAACTGCAGCTCCGACACGATCTTCTCCCGAGTGAGCTGCCCCATAGCCTCAACTGTCCGCTGCTTGTCCGAAATCTGCATCTCTTTCAGGGCGATAAGCTCGTTGAGATAGCGAACTTGCTCGCGGTTCTCTGCCGACTCAAGTTCCACCTCATGGATCTTCTGCCGAATGACCTCTGCAGTGTCACCCAGTGAGTCCACGCGTGACACCATCTGCCTACGGGCAGCTTCGAGGCTGCGATTTCCGATACTTATGCCGTCGACCGTCCGGTCGTAGGAAAGGCTCAGCAGACTCTGCCCTTTCCGAACAACTTCATCCGGCTTGACGTGTATTGCCGAGACCACGCCCTGTCGAGTCGCAGTTACTCGCTTTGTTCCCAGTTCGGTGGATATCTCGCCCTGGGCGCGTTCTTTCCTTGGAAAGCGTGCAGTTGCTGCAACCGCTACGACAACGCCAGTCAGCAGGAGAAAGAACAGGGCGGTCGAGCGCCAGCCAAAGCCCAAGCCGTCAAGCGGCACGTCGTGTCGACGCTGATCATCTGGCCTGAGTGCCTCGCGAAACAGCGCTGGAGATTGCTTTGAGGTGCGGCCAACGTCCATGTGGGCATTTTTACTTGGAAGCAGAAAATTATGATATCTGGCGGCTCCGTCAGCCATCAAGCGACGGCTGCGGATAGCCTCTCACAGCGTTGACCACCCGCGGCTCTCTGATCTTGGCATGTAGGCGCACTGAGCCAGGCAGGAAAAACCCCACTACGGTGGCGCTCATGCTCCCTCGCTTCAGTGAGCGACACCTGATGCACAGCGATATCTAGTCAGGGCAAAGGATCGTCGTTGACCAGAATCCCCTAGCCGATTCGCCGCCAATTCCCGATAGCGCCCTGCGGAACACCTACCGCACCATCAAGCGCCTCTCTACAGGAAACCACACATGAGTCTGGCGCTGGTTCACAGCCGCGCCCGCGCCGGGGTTGATGCCCCGCTGGTGCGGGTGGAAGTGCATCTCTCTGGCGGCCTGCCTGTCACTCAGATCGTGGGCTTGGCCGAGACCAGTGTGCGCGAATCGCGCGAGCGCGTGCGTGCCGCCCTGCTCTGCGCGCGCTTCGACTTCCCGCAGCGGCGAATCACGTTGAACCTCGCGCCCGCCGACCTGCCCAAGGAAGGCGGCCGCTACGACCTGGCGATTGCCCTGGGCATTCTTGCGGCCAGCGGCCAGGTCGATCCGCAGTCGCTTCTGCAGTACGAATTCCTTGGCGAGCTGGGGCTGACCGGCGAGCTGCGGCCGGTGGCCGGTGCACTACCGGCTGCGATCGCGGCCGCTGAAGCCGGGCGCATCCTGGTGGTGCCGCCAGGGAATGCCGCAGAGGCTGCGTTGGCCGAGCACGCGGATGTGCGTGTGGCACGCACGCTGCTGGAATGCTGCGCCGGGTTGGGCAACCCGCGCCTGTTGCCGCCTGTGGAGCGCGTGGACACGACGCCGTTGCCGCTGCCGGATCTGGCTGACGTGCGCGGGCAGGCGCATGCACGGCGCGCGTTGGAAGTGGCCGCTGCCGGTGGGCACCATCTGTTGTTGATCGGTAGTCCTGGCTGCGGCAAGACTCTGTTGGCCTCGCGCCTGCCCAGCCTGTTGCCGGATACCGAAGAGACTGAGGCGCTGCAGCTTGCCGCGATTGCGTCGGTGAGTGGCGAAGGGCTGGACCCAAGACGATGGCGGCAGCGGCCCTTTCGGGCGCCACATCACAGCGCCAGTGCGGCGGCGCTGGTGGGTGGGGGCAACCCGCCCTGCCCCGGTGAAATATCACTGGCCCACCATGGAGTCCTCTTCCTTGATGAGCTCCCAGAATGGAACCGCAGCGCGCTGGAGACCCTGCGCGAGCCACTGGAATCCGGCCACATCCGCATCGCCCGCGCGGCGCGCAGCGTGCAGTACCCCGCGCGGTTCCAACTGGTGGCTGCGATGAATCCCTGCCCGTGCGGCTGGGCCGGTGACCGCAGCAACCGTTGCCTGTGCAGCGACGAGCGCATCAACCGCTATCGTGCGCGAGTGTCCGGCCCGCTGCTGGACCGCATCGATCTGCATATCGGCGTAACGCGAATGGACGCGGTGGAGCTGCGGGAGAGCACGCCGCTGGGTGAGCCCAGTGCTGCGGTACGTGCACGGGTGGAAGCCGCCCATGCCCGGCAGCAGGCACGTGGCGGGCTCAATGCACATCTGCCGCCGGCGGCGCTGCGGGCGTGCACGAAGCTGAGCGAGGCCGATCAGGATCTACTTGAGCAGGCGATTGAACGTCTGCAGCTTTCCGCACGGGCGATGCACCGGATTCTGCGCGTGGCGCGCACGATTGCGGATCTGGCGGGTTGCGAGGTGATCCGGACGGCGCATCTGGCTGAGGCGATTGGCTATCGGCAGCTGGATCGGGGAAAGCCGGGAGTATGACGAAAGATCACATCAGGATGAAGGAGGCGCGCCGCGTCTCGTCAAACTGCAGGCTATTCACTGAAAGGGCGCCAATGTCGGGCAGTAGCCCAAGAGTGTGACGCTCCCATACCTCCGAAGGCCCCGCGATATCAGTATCCACGGCATGAATGCGATACACCGGCGCGTAGTCATCCCGTTCGTCCTCGAACGGACAGTCAAGCACCCAGCGCTTTGATGCGCTATCGGTTACCAGCATCATTCGCGGCAGGTCATGGAATCCGCGATACGCCAGGATGCGGTACTGCCCAGGAAGAAGAACCATCGGAACTCTCGGCAAATTCGCGGTTCAGCGGCCGCGTCCGAACAGTACACCCCGCTTCGCCAGCGACGCCACCCGACGGCTGACCAGCGCGTGCAGCTCCGCCAGTTCCGACGCCCGGCCAGCCGTCATGTTGTCGCCGAACAGCACCCGTGACAACGCCGCCTCGTCGCTGTCGTCCGGGTGCTGCCACCGGTCCCGGTACACCTTCTGGCACACCAGCCAGGCCAGCCGCAGCCCCCCACCGGGCAACGGACGGACCACGCGCTCGTAGACGTGCCAGAACTGGTACTCGGCCTGCAGGTCGATCACAGGCGTCACGGACGGCGCCTGCCGGGGCCGTCCCGGGCTTTGGATGTCGAACAACGGTGATCGCGGGTTGTACTGAGCCATGCCGACAGGATGACCCAGCAACATTGTGGGAACCTTGCGTCGCCGCCAGAAAATCCCTGTTGATTGCGCAAGGCGTGCCTCTGGCAGGGGTCAGCTATCCACGCATGGCGTGGATCCACTCAGAAGGTCATCGAGGTACTGAACATCAGCTGTCGTGGCGCGCTGCGCTGCAGGGTCTGGTAATCCCCAGAGAACGACGAGCCGGCGATGGTGGCGGTGCCGATGTTGTGGCGGTTGAACAGGTTGCTCACGTCCAGCCGCAGCTCCAGGCCGGGCACCGCGCTGTCCGCACCGAAGCGGTAGGCGGCATAGGTGTTGACCTGCCAGAAGGTCGGCACGCGGATGTCGTTCTCGTAGGTGAACGGCTGGCGCAGGTAGGAGGTGCTGGTGGCACCAAAGCGCCAGTCGCCGAAGTGGGCGGACAGGTCGCTGACCAGCGAGATCTGCGGGTAGCCCGGCTGGGCGTTGCCCTTGATCGGGTACACCGTGTCGCCCACGACGAAATCACTGTCGTAGTACGAACGGGCCACGGCCACGCCCTGGTAGAACTGCAGGTGGTCGGTTAGGTCGGCGGTGATGCCGAGGTCGGCGCCGATCACATGCATCTTCGGCATCAGCCGAACCGTGTTGATCTGCGCGAACTGGGTACCGATGGCGGCCGACAGCAGGCGGTTGCGGATGTCGTTGTAGAACACGTCGCCGGTGATCGTCAGCCGGTCGAAGCGATGCGACGCGCCTACGGTGAGGTTCCAGTTCTTCTCCGGGCGCAGCGTGCCGGCCACGCGGTCGAACTCTTCCTGGTCGGTGATGGTCCATGCGGAGGCGGTGTAGCCGATGTTGCCGCGCTGGGCCACGCGGTAGCCGTTCATGGTGTTGGCCAGGTCGATGAAGGCGTCGGTGGATTCGGTCGGGCTCCAGAACAGCGAGACATGTGGCAGGAAGTTGCTCTTCGCGCGCAGCGTACCGTTCACCGGCCGGTCCTTGGCATCACCCAGGCCGCCACCGCGGGTGCGGAAGTCCACGGCCTTGAAGCCGACACCCAGCTTCAGCGTGTCGTTCAGCACGATGTCGTCCTGCAGGTAGAACTGGCGCGAGCGGGTCACCCAGCTCGATGCGTTGTCGGTCTTGAACGCGGGGCCGTACACGTCGAACGGGCCGGTGGCCTTCAGCGGCGGGCCCTCGCCCAGCAGTGGCTGCTGGTACCACTCGGTCTTGGCCGCGGCCTTGCTCTTCTCCTGCCAGAAACCGGCAGTGAAGGTGTGCGCGCCGGTCTCGAACTGCAGGTTGACCATGCCGCCCAGGCGGTTGAGGCGCGGCGTCTGTACCTGTTCGGAGAACGGTGCGCCGTTGGGCGACGGTACGGTCGGGTCGGTCAGCGTGGCCTGGGTGTGGCTGTTGGCGTTGTACAGCTGCACGTTGCCGCTCAGCGCCGGCGTGATCTGGAAGCGGTGGTTGATCGAGGACACGCGGTCGCGGGTGGTCTGGCCGGTGTCGTACGGAATCAGCTCGGAAAGTTCACCACAGGTATAGGCGCCGCAGGACTTGTCCGCATTTTCCGGCGAGGCCACGTAATACGCCCAGGCGTAGTCAGGGTAGAAGATGTCGGCCTTCCAGCCCAGCTTGCGGATCATGTCGAAGGAGATGTTGTTGTAGCCCCAGACCTTGGCCTTGCTGTCAGAGAGGAACACAGTGAAATCGCCCCAGGCCACATCCTGCTGCAGCTTCAGGTCGCCGCGCAGAAAGTGTTGGGTGCCGCCCCCCTGGTACTTGTCGGCGGACACGCGCTGCAGGTCGACCAGCACTTTCGGGCCATGCTCGCCGAGCTGGCCGCTCTGCCCGGATACGGTGGTGACCAACGTGCTGTTGCTGCCCACGCCCTGCTTCACGCGCAGGCTGGGCGTGTCCTGCAGGTCGCGCAGGCGGTATTCCAGGCTGCCTCCATTGACGCTGCTGGAGAACACGCTGACGGGTGCGCCACCGGGGCTGACCGTGATCGCACCGATGCCATCGGGCACGCCCACGTTCACCACGCTGGTGCCGGTGAGCGAGAGGAAGCCGTTGTCGTTCAGCGGCACGCCTTCGAAGGTGATGCCCATTTCATTCATGCGGAAGCCGCGCACGAACAGGCTGGTGGCGGAGATATCCAGGCCCAGTCCGTCGGTGGCGGTGTAGCTGGCGCCCGGTACCTGCTTCAGCATGGCCAGGCCGTTGTTGCCGGTGACCATCGCGTCGAGGTCTTCGGCCTTGATGATGTAGCGGTTGGGACCGACCACCTGGGTCGGTGCCACGGCCGCACCGCGCGGCGTTGCGATGACCTGCAGGGCATTGAGCGTGGTGGGCGTGTCGAGCGCGGCGTCGTGCGTTTCTGCGGCGTACGCAGGTGCGGTGATGGCCGCGATGATGGCCAGGGCGAGGCGCGTCGTGGGTGGGGTGTTCATGGGCAGATCCAGGGTGCAGGGAGAGAGCGGCGCAGGCGCACGCCCAGCGCGTTGCAGCGCCGGTGTCGGCGCCCTGGCTGGCGATGCGATTGCGTTGAGGGTGACGGCGCAGTGCGCGCCGGTCAGTGGCAGAGGAGGACGATCCTCTGCCTCAGAATTCGATGGCGTGATTTCGACGTGCGAAATTCTTGCATCGCGCTGCCGCATTCGCCATTGCGCGGTGGTACAGCACGAATGGCGATAGGGATGGGTGGGTTATACGTGGGTATAGCCCCGGCGTGGTCGGGGCCGACCTTGGTCGGCGCTTGCCGTCTGCGTGTGCCAACCAAGGTTGGCACCCACCGGGGCGGATGAGGTTGGCAGCTACCTCGACAGCTGACCGCGCGGTTACTGCAGGACGAAGCGCTCGATCGCGCGCGCCACGCCTTCATCGGCATTGCTGGTGGTTTCAAACCGCGCAACCGCCTTCACAGCGTCAATGGCATTGCCCATCGCCACGCTGGTACCGGCGTACTGCAGCATGGTCAGGTCGTTTTCCTGGTCGCCGATGGCCATCACGTTGGCGCGGTCGATGCCCAGGTGCGCGGCCAGCTTCTGCAGGCTCGGTCCCTTCCCGGCGCGGCGGTCGAACACTTCCAGGAAGAACGGTGCGCTCTTCAGTACCGCGAAGCGCTCGGTCAGTTCGCTGGGCAGGCGCGCGATGGCGGCATCCAGCACGTCGGGCGCGTCGATCATCATCAGCTTGATGAAGGACATCGACGGGTCCATGTCTTCCACGCGGCGATAGGACAGCGGCATCCGCGAGAGATGCGAATCGGCCACGGTGTAGTAGCTGATGTCCTGGTTGGGCGTGTACATGCGCTGGCTGTCCAGCGCCTGGAAGTGCACGCCCAGGTCGCGGGCCACCTGCTCGCAGAACAGGAAGTCGTCGAAGCTGAGCGGATACTCGACCACGGTTTCGCGCGTGCCGATGCGCTGCACCAGGCCGCCGTTGCAGGCGATGCAGTAGTCGTCGTCGCCGGTGATGCCCAGCTCGTGCAGGAACGGTGCCAGGCCCGGAACCGGGCGCCCACTGGTCAGCACGATGTGCACCCCCAGCGCGCGCGCCTGTGCGATGGCCTGCTTGGCCCGCCCGGTGAGCGTGTGGGTGGGGTCCAGCAGGGTGCCATCCATATCAATGGCGACCAGTTCGATGGTCGATTGCCTGCGGCCCATGTCCATTGCGTTCAACTCGTGCGGGGCACACCAGTTTACCGCCTCATGCCCGGTTCACCTCTTTGCCCACGTTGGCCGGGATACTGCAGGGGCCTGTGCGTCCCCCCACCGCAGGACGGCCCGCTGACCGCCCTTCCCTGGAGAACCTTGCGACGCATGACCTACCGTGCCCCCGAAACCAACGACAGTGCGCCTCTGGCCCAGCAGATCGAGCAGATGATCGACGAGCTGCCCGGCGAGCAGGTCAGCGTCGGCACCCTGCTCAGTGCGCTGGGCGATGAAGGCCTGCTGCTGATCGTGATCCTGCTCTCGGCCATCTTCATCATTCCGGTGTCGATTCCGGGGCTGAGCACCGTGTTCGGCGCCTCGATCCTGCTCATCGGCCTGAGCCGGGTGCGCAACCGCCCGCTGTGGGTACCGCAGAAGCTGGCGCGCCGCGAGATCGCCACCGACAAGCTGAAGGCCAACCTGGGCCGTGCGCTGAAGTGGGTGTACCGCATGGAGCGGCTGTCGCGGCCGATGCGGCTGGCGGTGATGGTGCGCTCGAAGAAGATGATGCGCCTGAACAACCTGATGCTGGTGTTCGCGACCCTGCTGCTGATGGCGCCCGCCGGACCGATTCCTTTCAGCAACACGCTGCCGGCGCTGGCGCTGATGGCCTTTGCAATCGGCTTCATCCAGCGCGATGGCGCGGCGGTGGCGGCCGGTTACGGCTTCGTGGTGGCCACGGTGGTGTATTTCGGCGTGCTGCTGGGCGGCGTCGGGTTTGCTGCCGAGTCGGTGTTCAGCGGGTTCCGCAGCAGTACTGCGGAACTGTAGAGCCGAGCCCATGCTCGGCTTAGGCGCGCACCGCGCGGGTTTCCGTGCACCGAACGAAGAGCAGCCGAGCATGGGCTCGGCTCTACAGAACTACTTGGCCGACACCCGCCACACCACGTCGCCCACGTCGTCGGCGACCAGCAGCGCGCCCTCTGCATCCATGGCCATCCCCACCGGCGCACCCATCAGCGTCTTCTCGTCCTTCGAGGCGAAGCCACTGACCACAGTCTGTGGCCGCCCGGTCGGCTTGCCGTCCTTGAACGGTACGTACACCACTTCGTAGCCACTTAGTGGCGAACGGTCCCAGCTGCCGTGTTCGCCGATGAAGGCACCGCCGTGGTACTGCGCCGGCAGTGCCTGGCCGGTGTAGAACAGCAGGCCCAGCGGTGCCACGTGCGAGCCGATGGCGTAGTCCGGCACGATCGCCTTGGCCACCAGGTCCGGCCGCTGCGGCTGCACGCGCTCGTCCACGTGCTGGCCGTAGTAGCTGTAGGGCCAACCGTAGAAACCATCTTCTTTCACCGAGGTGAGGTAGTCCGGCACCAGGTCGGCACCGATCTCATCGCGTTCGTTCGCAACCGCCCACAACTTTCCGGTGCTCGGCTCCCAGTCCAGGCCGGTCGGGTTGCGGATGCCCGAGGCGAAGATGCGGCTGCCACGGGTGGCCACGTCCACTTCCAGCACCACCGCGCGGCGGTATTCGACGGCCAGGCCATTTTCGGTGATGTTGCTGTTGGAGCCGACGCCCACGTACAGCTTGCGGCCGTCGCGGCTGGCCAGCAGTTCCTTGGTCCAGTGGTGGTTGATGGTGCTGGGCAGGTCGGTGAACTCGCGGCCCTTGTCGGACATGCGGGTTTCGCCGGGCACGTAGTGGTACTGCATGATGTTGCCGGTGTTGGCCACGTACAGCGTGTCACCGATCAGCTGGATGCCGAACGGCGAGTGCAGGCCTTCGATGTAGACGTGCTGGCTCCAGGTGTTCGTTCCCGGCGAGCGGCGCAGCAGGGTGACCCGGTTGCCGCCCTTGCCGGCCTTGCCCGAGCGCGCCTTCACCTTGCCGGCAATCCACTGCTTGGGCGTGGTGACCGGTTCTTCGCCGGGGCCGTTGCCTTCCACCACCAGCACATCGCCGTTGGGCAGGGTCAACAGCCGCCGCGGATGCAGCAGGTTGGCGGCGATGCGCTCGATCTTCAGGCCCTCTGCCACCGAGGGCGACTGGCCGTCGGCCCAGCCGACGCCCTTGGGCACCTGCATCGGCGGCATCAGGAAGTTCTTCGGTGCCGGCAACGGCGGCTGTGCGCCGGACTGGTCAGCGGGGTGGTATTCGGCCTTGCCCGCGCAGGCCGACAGGGTGACCGCCAGTGCCAGCGCGGCGACGGTGGGCAGGATGTGCTTAGCCATGACGACCTCCCTGCAGCACCGGCGGCTGCAGTGACAGCAGGATCAGGCCCAGGGCGATCAGGGCCACGGTCAGCGCCGACAGGATCGTACCCGGCACGGCAGCGGCATACGCATCGCGGCTGTGCACGAACGCGTTCCAGATGGCCAGCACCACCGCGACCAGGTTGAGGAAGAAGTCGATGCGGTCGATGCGGGTGGCGGTACCGCTGCGGCGCCAGACCGCGAACAGGTTGATCAGGCGCGGAATGATGGCGATCAGCAGGCCGAAGGTGATCAGCCAGGCAGCGGCCTTGCCCCACATCACCTCGGCGCTGTTGAGATAGATCGCGTCGAAGATCAATGCACCGACGAAGAAGCCGAAGGGTATCGGGTTCAACAGGCTGAACAGCGTGGTGCCGAGGCCGCGATGGGCCTGGGCGAGCGGATTGACCATCATCGTGCTCCGACGCGGAAGGGTGCACGGGCTGTAGTAGCACAGCCGCGTGTGAAGCCACGCGATGACACCTGGTAGATCCACGCCATGCGTGGATGCAGGTGCCAATCAGGATTGGCGTCCACCAGATGCGGGGCACGGCAGTCGTCATTACCCCGCGGGATAAGCGTTTGTGACGCAATCGGCACATCTGCAGATTGGGTGTGTGAAGAGGTAGGGGGTTGTTCGTTGTGTCGCGTTTGGCTCGTTGCGATGGGGCAGATCCGCCCCGCCGTCCTGCCATGCCGATTCACAACAGAAGGATTCGTGTATGAAGCGACACACGCAACGCTCCGCGCCACCACGCTCCGCGCGCCTGGCCCTTGCCACTGCCCTGGTGCTGGGCAGCCTGGCCGTCACCGCCCAGGCCCAGCAGGCCGATCCGCTGGCCGGGCGTCAGTGGCATCTGCTCAACACCGGGCAGGCCGTACTGGGCGATACCCTGCCGGTGGCCGGCAACGATCTCAACGTGGACGGCCTGTTCCGCAATGGCATCCGTGGCCAGGGCGTCACCATCGCCATCGTCGATGATGGCCTGCAGATTGCCCACCCGGACCTGGCCGCCAACGTGGCGGCGGTCGCGGGCAAGAACTTCGCCAACCAGAGCAACAACCCTTCACCGTCCAATCCGGACCGCGACAATCACGGCACCATGGTCGGCGGCATCGCCGGTGCGGTGGGCGCCAACAACCTGGGCGTGCGCGGCGTGGCCTCGGCGGCCACACTCAAGGGCTTCAATTTCCTGGCATCCAATGCCCAGGGCAATTCGAACTCCAACATCGAGTACTCGTGGTGGGACGGCGCCGAAGTGGCCGACGTGGGGGTCTTCAACAACAGCTGGGGCTCCAGCCCGGGCAACCCCAACCTGCCGTTGGCCTACAGCCAGAACGACATCACCGCCTATGAGCAGGCCATGTCCGGCACCCGTGGCGGGCGCGGTGGCATCTACGTGAAAGCCGCCGGCAACAACCACAACAACGGCGCACGCTCGGATGGCACCGACATCTGCTCGGCAGACACCAAGAACCGCAACACGGGCTGCATTCCGGCCGGCCGCGATCCGCGCAACAACCTGTTCAACGTGATCACTGTTGCCGCCGTGCGCGCCGATGGCGTGCGCTCCTCGTACTCGTCCACCGGCTCGGCGCTGTGGGTGTCCGGCTTCGGTGGCGAGAACGGCTGGCAGCGGCAGGTCGTGCCGGGGCAGCTGGCGATCCGCTACGATCCGGCCATCCTCACCACCGACGTCACCGGCTGCGCGCAGGGCAGCAACAAGAATACGAGCCTGCGCAACACATTGGACGGCGACCAGTCCGCCATCGACAGCACCTGCAACTACACCGGCAAGATGAACGGTACCTCGGCGGCCACGCCGATGGTGTCGGGCGTGGCGGCATTGCTGCTGGAAACCAATCCAAACCTGTCCTACCGCGATGTGAAGTACATCCTGGCCACCACGGCCACCCGCAATGACCCGAACCGGGCGGCGGTCACGCACTCCGATGGCCGCGTGCTGGTGCCGGGTTGGACGGTGAATGCCGCCGGCCGCGCCTACAGCAACTGGTACGGCTTCGGCGTGGTCAACGCCGCCCGTGCAGTAGAGGTCGCCGAGAACTTCCAGTCGCTGGGTGCATTGGTGGACAGCGGCTGGCGCAACACGACGCGCACCGTAGCCATCGGCAATACCTCGGCCGCTGCTGCTCGCCTGACCTTCCAGCTGGCCAATGGCGCGCGCAACATCGAAAGCGTGCAGCTCGGCTTCCGGGTCAATCACAGCAACACCCGCCAGCTGCAGTTCGTGCTGGTCTCGCCCAGTGGCACGCGCAGCGTGGTGCAGCCGGCATTCACCGCGATCGGCTCTGGCCTCAATGGTGTCCAGCGCAACTTCACCAACTGGGACCTGCTGTCCAGCAATGCCTTCCTGGATGAGAACGCCACGGGCACCTGGACGCTGGAAGTCACCGACCTGGGGCAGGCCGCGAACGCTGCATCGCGTGGCAACCTCGAATTCTTCAAGATCCGCGTTCTGGGGCACTGATGATGAAGACGACCATTCTGTTGAGCACCCTCGCCCTCGCGGCGATGACCACCACCGCCTGGGCACAGAGTTCGGGCCAGACACCTCCGGCGAAGACCTTGTCGACCGTAGACACGCAGCAGTTGAAGGCGGAGGCCACCGGCCGTTCGTTCAATGTGGGCGGCGCGCGCTTCCAGCTGGCGCCGTCGGCAACCGTGCAGCCGGCCAGCGGCGGCCAGTTCCGGATCACGACCGGGGCTGATGCCAGGGCGGCGGCCGTCGGTACCCGCAGCAAGCGGTCCACCGATGCGTCTACCGGTGTGGTCGCACGTGCAGATGCCGGCGCCAGCAAGTTTGCGGCCGCTGTCTCCAACGATGGCGCGCCGGTAGTGGCGACCTCGCGGGTCAAGGTGTTCTTCACCGATGCGGCCTCGGCCCAGCGTGCGGCCACCGCCACCGGCGGCACCGTGGTGAAGGTATCCAAGGCCTCGGGCCGCGCGATTGTGGAGTACCCGTCGGTGAACGCGGCGCTGGATGCGACCACCAAGCTGCTGTCGACCGCCGGCATCAAGGCGGCCGAGCCGGACGTGGTGCAGTGGGAAGAAACCAAGTAAGGCGTTGAGTGGTGCCCCCGGCCGGTTGGCTCTCCTGGCCGGCCGGGGGATGGGTGTGGGGGATGTGCCGACCAACGGTCGGCACCCACCCACAGCAGATCCAGAAGTGCCAACCAAGGTTGGCAGCCACCAGCGTCAGCGGGCGGCGAGTGTGTCGCTGTGTTTGCGGCTGCAGCTGGCCAGTGCGTCGTTGCCGGCGGCTGGATGAGCGGGCTCCAGCAGCAGGCGCTGCACGTCGGAGAACAGCTTGTCCACCGGCATGCCATAGGGCGCGAACAGGCGCAGGCGGCCCTGGCGGTCGAACACGTAGCCGCCCGCGATGTGGCTCATGGTGTAGGTCTCCGGCACCTGGCCGGGTTCCTTCTCATAGAACGCCTTGAAGTCGCTGGCCATCGCGGCCAACTGCGCTTCGTTGCCAACCAGTGCGATCGCCTTGGGGTCGAAGGCTTCCACATAGGTGCGCGCCACCTCCGGCGTATCGCGCGCCGGGTCGACGCTGACGAACACCACCTGCAGCTGGTCGGCATCCTTGCCCATCAGGTGCTTGACCTGACTCAGCTCGACCATGGTGGTCGGGCACACATCCGGGCAGCTGGTGAAACCGAAGAACAGATAGGTCACCTGCCCCTGCAGGTCCTTCGGGCCACGCACGGTGCCGTGGCTGTCGGGCATCGACCACTGCTGGCCAAGTTCTTCGCAGGCGATGTCCTTGGAGTAGAAGTCCATGCGCGACTGCGCACTGCAGCCGGCCAGCAGGCCGATGGCCAGGCCGGCCAGCAGCGGCAGGCGGAAACGGGGAGAGAACAACGAACGGACAACAGCAGCAGGACGCTTCACGGGTACCACCAACGCAGATGCGGGCGGGGTCTCGGTCAGGCCTGCCCTTGGGGGAAAAGAGGGCTGAGGTGCCGGGGTGATCGCGCGATCCGTGCCGATCACCCCGGCCACGGTCAGTTGATCATCATGTGGTAGTGCATGCTCCAGATGATCCATACCGACAGCGCGACGATGATGAACAGGATCACCAGGGTGAACACGAAGCTGGCCAGGTTCCAGCCACCTTCGGACTTGCGGTCCATGTGCAGGAAATAGACCAGCTGCACCAGGATCTGCGCCACCGCGAAGCCGACCAGCAGGAACAGCGTGAGCGGCCGCGACAGCACCGGGTTCATCACCAGCGCGAACGGCACCACGGTCAGCAGCGCGCACAGCACGAAGCCGATCAGGTAGGACTTGGTGGAGCCGTGCGCATTGCCGGCGCGCGAGGTTTCGACGTGGGCCATGTCAGAAGGCTCCGATCAGGTAGACGAAGGTAAAGACGCAGATCCACACCAGGTCCAGGAAGTGCCAGAACAGGCTCAGGCACGACACGCGGGTGATGTTGGTCGGGGTCAGGCCACGGCGGTAGACCTGGTGCATGACCACCGCCATCCAGATCAGGCCGCTGGCCACGTGCAGGCCGTGGGTGGCGACCAGCGCGAAGAACGCCGACAGGTAGGCACTGGTGCTGGGGCCTGCGCCTTCGTGGATCAGGTGCGAGAACTCATAGATCTCCATGCCGATGAACGAGGCACCGAGCACGAAGGTCACGCCCAGCCAGCGCAGCACCGCCGAGGTGTCGTGGCGGTGCATCGCCAGTACGGCCTGGCCGTAGGTGATGCTGGAGACCAGCAGCAGGAAGGTCTCGGCCATCACGAACGGCAGCGAGAACAGCTCCTTGCCGGTGGGGCCGCCGGCGTAGGCGGTGCTGAGCACCGCGTACGAGGCGAACAGCGAACCGAACAGCACCAGGTCGGACATGAGGTAGACCCACATGCCGAACACCTTCATGCCGCCCTGCTCGTGGCTGTGGTCGTGTTCGTGGTGGTCCTCGTGTGCCTGCGTGCCGGTGGCCAGCTCGGGGCGGGTCAACAGGTTCATGCGCGTACCTCCTTCAGCTTGGCAAGGTTGGCCGCTTCAGTGCGCGCCACCTCTTCGGAACTGACGTAGTAGTCCACGTCCTCGTCGTAGGACCGCACGATCAGGGTGACGATCATCGCGATGAAGCTGGCCGCGGCCATCCACCAGATGTGCCAGACCAGGGCGAAGCACAGCACCAGGATCCAGATGTTGAGGATCAGCGGCACGCCGGTGTTCTTCGGCATGTGGATCGGCGCGTACGTCTTCGGCGGCGGCGGCAGGCCGCGCTTCTTCGCTTCGTGGAAGGCGTCCAGCTCATCGGCCTTGGGCACCACCGCGAAGTTGTAGAACGGCGGCGGCGACGGCGTGGCCCATTCCAGCGTGCGCGCATTCCACGGGTCGCCGGTCAGGTCCAGGTTGCGCTTGCGGTCGCGAACGCTCACGTAGATCTGCACCAGCATCAGGATGATGCCCGCGAACACGAACAGCGCGCCGATGAAGGCAGCGATCAGGTACGGCGTCCACGCCGGGTTGTCGTACTGGTTCATGCGACGGGTCATGCCCATGAAGCCCAGCATGTACAGCGGCATGAAGGCCAGGTAGAAGCCGATCACCCAGCAGGCGAACGACCACTTGCCCAGGCGCTCGTTGAGGGTGAAGCCGAACACCTTCGGGAACCAGTAGGCGAAGCCGGCCAGGTAGCCGAACAGCGCGCCGCCGATGATGGTGTTATGGAAGTGCGCGACCAGGAACAGGCTGTTGTGCAGCAGGAAGTCCGCGCCCGGGATGGCCAGCAGCACGCCGGTCATGCCACCGATGGTGAAGGTGACCAGGAAGGCGATGGTCCACAGCATCGGCACGCTGAACTCGACGCGGCCGCCATACATGGTGAACAGCCAGGTGAAGATCTTCACCCCGGTGGGGATGGCGATGATCATCGTCATGATGCCGAAGAAGGCATTGACGCTGGCACCGGAGCCCATGGTGAAGAAGTGGTGCAGCCAGACGATGAACGACAGGATGCCGATCGCCAGCGTGGCGCCCACCATCGACTTGTAACCGAACAGCTTCTTGCGCGCGAACGTGGCAGTGACTTCAGAGAAGATGCCGAACGCCGGCAGCACCAGGATGTACACCTCCGGATGGCCCCAGGCCCACACCAGGTTCACGTACATCATCGGGTTGCCACCCAATGTGTTGGTGTAGAAGTTGAAGTCCAGGTAGCGATCCAGGGTGAGCGCGCCCAGCGCCACGGTCAGGATCGGGAAGGCGGCGATGATGATCACGCTGGTGACCAGCACGGTCCAGGTGAACACCGGCATCTTCATCAGGGTCATGCCCGGCGCACGCATGCGCAGGATGGTGATGAACAGGTTGACGCCGGTCAGCAAGGTGCCGATACCGGATGCCTGCAACGCCCAGATGTAGTAATCAACACCCACGCCTGGGCTGAACTCGATGCCCGACAGCGGCGGATAGGCCACCCAGCCGGTCATGGCGAATTCGCCAACGCCCAGCGAGATCATCATCAGCGCTGCGCCGACCACGAAGATCCAGAAGCTGAAGGCGTTGAGGAACGGGAACGCCATGTCGCGCGCACCAATCTGCAGCGGCACGATGATGTTCATCAGGCCGACCACGAACGGGGTGGCTACGAAGAAGATCATGATCACGCCGTGCGCGGTGAAGATCTGGTCGTAGTGCTCCGGTGGCAGGAAACCGTCACTGCCCGGCCCCGCCGCGGCCAGCTGCGCGCGCATCATCAGCGCATCGGCGAAGCCGCGCACCAGCATGACCAGCGCCACCACCACGTACATGATGCCGATCTTCTTGTGGTCCACGGTGGTGAACCAGTCGCGCCACAGCGGGCCCCACAGCTTGAAGTACGTCACTGCGCCAAGCAGCGCGAGGCCACCCAGCACCATGGCCGCCAATGTGACCACGACGATCGGCTCGTGCAGCGGCACGGCCTCCCACGTCAATTTACCCAACATGTTCGTTACTCCTGGGAAACCTGAGCACCGCCGGCAGCGCCCGCCGGGGTAGCAGCAGTGGTGTTCTCACCGACGCCGATGAACTGGTCGATGACCTTCTTGAACAGCAGCGGTTCGACACTGGAGAAGTGCTGCACCGGTGCGTTCTTCGACGGCGCGGCCAGCGCCTTGAACTGCGTGAAGCTGAGCGCGTCGGGCGCGCTGCGCACTTCGGCCACCCAGCGCTCGAAGTCTTCGTTGCTGCTGGCAGTGGCGATGAACTTCATGTTCGAGAAGCCATGCCCGCTGTAGTTGCCGGACATGCCACGGAACTGGCCGGGTTCGTTGGCGATCAGGTGCAGCTGCGTGCGCATGCCGGCCATCGCGTAGATCTGCCCACCCAGCTGCGGGATGAAGAAGGTATTCATCGTCGAGTTGGAGGTGATGTTGAATGCCAGCGGACGATTGGCCGGGAAGTTGAGCTGGTTGACCGTGGCGATGCCCAGGTCCGGGTACACGAACACCCACTTCCAGTCGGTGGCGATCACGTCCACGTGCAGCGGTTCGCCAGCCACGTCCAGCGGCTTGTAGGGGTCCAGCTCGTGGGTCGACTTCCACACGATCACCGCCAGCACCGCGATGATGATCAGCGGCACGCCCCAGACCACGATCTCCACCTTGGTGGAGTGCGACCAGTCCGGCGTGTATTTCGCTTTGGTGTTGCCAGCGCGGTAGCGCCACGCGAACACGAAGGTCAGCACGATGGCCGGTATCACCACGATCAGCATCAGGCCGATGCAGATCAGGATCAGGTCGCGCTGGGCGAGCCCGACCATGCCCTTCGAATCCAGCAGCACCCAGTCACAGCCCGACAGGCCGACGCAGGCCAGGGCGACCAGCGCCAGGCGGATGCGGTTCCAGCAGATATTCATTGGAGGTCAACCCTGTTGAAGAAGCGCGCTTGACCGGCTCGCCTGCGCGCAGCGCCCGGGCGTGGAGCGGCTACACTGTGGGTACGAGGTCGCCTACAAGCAGGCGAACCACTCCAATCAAGCCCATACAAAATACAACATTGTATGGACTTATGCATCTGCACGTATGGAAAAATCTGACCGATGACGCCACCTGCCGCCGGCCGCCGCCTGAAACACCCCAATCGCACCTGGGTCCGCCCCTTCCGCGAGGGCGCCGGCCCGCTGTACCTGCAGATTGCCCAGCAGGTGCGCGAGGCGGTGGATGACGGCGTGCTGCGCCCGGGCGACCGCCTGCCGCCGCAGCGCGACCTGGCCCAGCAGGTGGGCGTGGACCTGACCACGGTCACCCGCGCCTTTGCCGAACTGCGCCAGGCCGGCCTGCTCGACGCGCAGGGCGCGGGCGGCACCTTCATCGCGCTGTCGGCCGGCAACCGCAGCACCTCGGTCGACCTGAGCATGAACATCCCGCCGCTGCTGGGCAGCGCGCCGTTCGCGCAGGGCATGGAAGCCGGCTTCCAGCACGTGGGCCAGCAGCTGGGCCAGGGTGAACTGATGAGCTACCACGTCGGCGCCGGTACCCGCGAGGACCGCGCCGCCGCCGTACAGTGGCTGGCACCGATGCTGGGGACGGTCGGCACCGACCAGGTAGTGATCTGCCCCGGTGCGCAGACCGCGCTGTGCGCGCTGATCCTGGCTCGCACCCAGCCAGGCGAGCTGATCGCCGCCGAGCAGCTGACCTACCCGGGCCTGCTGGCCGCCGCGCGTGTGCTGCAGCGGGGCGTAGTGCCGGTGGCGATGGACGCCGAGGGCATGCTGCCCGATGCGCTGGAAGAAGCCTGCCAGCTGCGCCGCCCGCGCCTGCTGTACCTGGTGCCGACCATCCAGAACCCGACCACGGCGACGATGTCGGCGCAGCGCCGGCAGGCCCTGCTGGCGGTCGCCAAGCGCCACGATCTGACCGTGATCGAAGACGATCCCTACTGGTTGCTGGCCGGTGACGCCGCGCCACCGCTGGCCGCCCACCGCGACGCCGGCTGCCCGGTCTACTACATCTCCACCCTGTCCAAGTGCCTGGCGCCGGGCCTGCGCACCGCCTACCTGGTGGTGCCGGCCGGCGAGCCGATGGAACCGGTGCTGGATGCGCTGCGCGCAATCGCGCTGATGCCGACCCAGTCGATGGTGGCGGTGGCCTCGCAGTGGATCCGCAGCGGCCAGGCCCAGGACATGGTGCAGCGCTTCCAGCAGGAACTGCGCGAGCGCCAGGCGATTGCCGCGCAGTACCTGCCGTCCCGTGCCCAGGCGCATCCGGCCGGCCTGCACGTGTGGCTGCCGCTGCCGCCGCGGCTGGACCAGTACCGGCTGATCCAGGCCGCGCAGGAACAGGGGCTGGGCATCGCCAGCTCGGACGCCTTCAGCGTGGAAGAACCGCCACCGGGCAACGCGATCCGCCTGTCGCTGGGCGGCGCAGTCGACCAGGGCGCGCTGGCCGGGGCGCTGGCCAAGCTGAACGAGATCCTGTCCGAAGCCCCCGAGGCCCGGCACAACGCCATCGTCTGAGTCGTCCACGTGGCACGGCATCCATACAAGATGATATTTTGTATGCAATGTATGGATGAAGGGACGTGCATCGATGCGCGCCGAGAAACTGAAGTTCCACCTGGTGATGGCCGGTTGCGGCGGCTTTGTCGTGCTGATGCTGGCCGCGCTGGCCTGGGTCTGCCTGCAGCCACAGACCGTGGACGTACAGGCCGCCGAACGCCATGCCATCGAGCAGTGCCTGCAGCGCAGCGAGGATCCGTCGCGTAGCGAGATCCAGCGTCGCGCGCAGGCCGATTCCTGCCGCGAGATGCGCAAGCAGTACGTGCACAAGTTCGGCCGGGAAGACTCCTGATGGGCGCAGCCGCGCCGCGCCGCCGCTGGCTGCTGCCGACGATGATCGCCCTCGCCTGCCTGTTCATGGCAGGCGTGGCGGCTGCACTGTGGCAGTACTTTGGTTACAGCGCGCAGTCCACGTTCACCGAACAGGCCATCGTCTTCGACGACTCGCAGCTGCGCCTGCCGGCCGATCTGGACGGAGATACCGGCCGCATCCGCGTGGTGCATTTCTGGGACCCGGCCTGCGGGGTGTGCAACCGCGAGACCGGTGCCCACCTGAGCTACCTGATCAGCATGTACCGCCGCGCCGGCATCGACTTCTACGCGATCCGTCGCCCTGGCACGCAGGGCGAACTGCCCGAGCCGCTGCGCAACAAGGTGATCAACCTGCCGTCCATCGACGGCATCGAGCACATCCCGGCCAGCCCTGCGGTGGCGATCTGGGACCGGCAGGGCCATCTGGCCTACGCCGGCCCGTACAGCATCGGCATGGTCTGCAACTCGGCCAACAGTTTCGTCGAACCGCTGCTGGACAGACTGGTGCGCGGCGAAACCGTGCGCCCCAAGGGACTGCTTGCCGTGGGCTGCTACTGCCCCTGGCAGGCCAAGCGCTGAGGACGCGCAATGACATCACTGGCTCTGGGTGACGCGACCGCCGCAAACAACAACGGCGGTCACCTGTCCGAACCGACCGATGGTTATGGACAGGCTCCCGCCGTTGGAAGCAACGATACGCCCCGACATGCTCCGTACATGCCGCGACCGGATGTCGCAGCGCGCGAGTGGGTGCAGGACGTCCTCGCGCACAGCGGCCCGATCTACCTGCGCATCGTCAATTCGCTGGAACGCACGGTGCGCCGTGGTGGTCTGGCACCGGGACAGCGCCTGCCCTCGCAGCGCGCGTTGGCGCAGCAGCTGGGCATCGACCTGACCACGGTCACCCGCGCCTTCGATGAAGCACGCAAGCGTGGCCTGATCGAAGCGCGTGGACCACAGGGCAGCTTCATCGCACCGCCCAAGGCCGGCTTCGACCAGGTGGTGGACCTGAGCATGAACGTGCCGCCGGTGCCTGATGCCGATGCATTGGCCGAGACGCTGCGCCGCGGTGCCGCCGCCGTGCTTGCGCGCAGCAACGCACCGAACCTGATGACCTATCACCTGGGCGGCGGCAACCCGACCGACCGCCATGCGGCAGCGCGCTGGCTGCAACCGATGCTGGGCACGGTGGACGATGCCTGCCTGCTACTGACCGAAGGCGCCCAGGTGGCGCTGGCCGCGATCCTGCTCAGCCAGGGCCGCGATGGCGACGCGATCCTGTGCGATGCGCTGGTCTATCCGGGCCTGCTGCAGGCCGCAGCGGCGCTTGGCCGGCGGCTGTTGCCGGTGGACTGCGACGAACACGGCATGTGCCCTGAAGCGCTGGTGCGGCAGGCACGCGGGAGTGGCGCGCGGCTGCTCTATCTCAACCCCACCTGCCAGAACCCGACCGCGCTGACGTTGCCGTTGCAGCGGCGCGAAGCGCTGGCGCGTGTGCTGGAGAGTGAAGGCCTGCTGGCGATCGAGGATGATCCGTACTGGCACCTTGCCGAAGAGGCGCCGGTACCCCTGGCAACGCTGGCACCGCGCCATGTGTTCTATGTGGCGACGCTGTCGAAGGTGATCAGCCCTGGCCTGCGCACCGCGTTCGTGCAGTGCCCGAGCGCTGCGCACGCCGAGGCGATGACGGCTGCGTTGCGGGCGACGCGGCTGATGGGCCATCCGCTGGTCTCGGCATTGGCCAGCCAACTGCTGCTGGATGGTTCGGCGCAGTCACTGCTGGCCCAGGTACGCGCCGAGGCACGCGAGCGCATGCGCATGGCACGTTACCTGCTCGCGCCGTCGCTGCTGCAGCGCGCGGAGGGCCTGCATGCCTGGTGCCGGATACCGGCACCCTGGACCGACGCCACGCTGGTGCGTACCGCACAGCTGCAGGGGCTGGCGATTGCGCCGTCATCGGCGTTCTGTCCGCCGGGGGTCTCGCACCAGTACGGCGTGCGGTTGTCGCTGGGGCTGGCGGCGGACCGACGGCAGCTGGAGAGTGCGTTGCGGCGGATTGACCGGTTGTTGTTGTCCGATGCGTTGCCGGCGATCGAGCGGTAGGCGGAGAGCATCCACGCAGGGCGTGGATCTGCGGGATCCGCTTCGGTAGATGCCAACCTTGGTTGGCAATGTCCGTGCACGCCATGCGTGGATAGGGTGTGCCGACCAACGGTCGGCACCCACCAGGCTGGAGAAGAGCGGTAGCGCCGGGCCCTGCCCGGCGGACGATTCCCCGGCACGCTCGAAATGTGCCAACCAAGGTTGGCACCTACCCAAGCAGGGTCAGGCCAGGGCGGAGAGCGCCTGCACCAGCGCATCCATCTGCTGCGGCCGGGTGAACACCGACGGCGTCACCCGCACGCAGGCGCCGGAGTCCAACCCGTCGCGATGCGTGGTGAACACGCGATGCTCGTCCAGCAGGCGCTTCTGCAGCGCCATGTTGTCTGCCACGTTGGTGCGCCCACGCAGACGGAAGCTGGCCAAGGCGCTGGCCAGCGCCGGATCGGGCGAAGACAGCACTTCGATGTGCGCCATCTGCCGCGCTGGCAGCGTCCAGCGCTCACGCAGGTAGCGCAGGCGCGCCTGCTTGTTGGCCACGCCGATGCGCTGGTGCAGCGCGATCGCTTCCGGCAGTGCCAGGTAGGCGGCGAAGTTGACCGTGCCGGTGTGTACGCGGCTGCCCACGCGGCCGTCGTCGGTCTCGCCCATGTACGGGTCGAGGTCCGCAACGCGGCCCCTGCGCACGTACATTGCGCCGACGCCGACCGGCGCACCGATCCATTTGTGCAGGTTGATGCCAACGAAATCGGCCTTCAGCTGTGGCACCGCGTAGTCGATCTGGCCAAAGCCATGCGCCGCATCGACGATCACGTCGATACCCCGTGCGCGTGCACGCTCGGCGATCTCGGCCACAGGCAGCACCAGCCCATGGCGATGGCTGACCTGGGTCAGCAGCACCAGCTTCAGGCGCGGAAACTGCGCGAATGCGTCCTCATACGCCTGCAGGATCTGCGCGTGGTCGGGCACCGCCGGCAGCGCGATGCGCTCGACCTGCACGCCGCGACGCTGCTGCAGCCAGCGCATCGCCCCGATCATGCTGTCGTAGTCGATGTCGGCATACAGCACCTGGTCGCCGGGCTGCAGGCGGTTGTAGCCGCCAATCAACGCCAGCATCGCCTCGGTGGCGCCCCGAGTCAGTGCGATCTCATCCGCATCCACACCCAGCAGCTCGGCCACCTGCCGCTGTACTGCCAGGTACTGCGCCGGGAATTCACGGCGGCCGTACCAGGCGTTGCCACGGTTCACTTCAGCGGTGTGGCGCTGGTAACTGGCCAGCGTCTCAAGCCCCATCGCGCCCCAGTAGCCGTTCTCCAGATGGTTCACTTCGTCGGTGATGTCGAAGTGGCTGGCCACGGCGGTCCAGTAGTTTTCATCGCGGGCCAGCACGTCCGGCGCCACGGTCGTTGCGGGAATCTGCATGGGTGCAGCGTAACGCGCGGCAGCCGTGGCGGGCAGTGAAGACAGTGCAGCTGCAGCCGGCAGCAAGGTACCTGCACGCAGCAGGGAACGGCGGGCCGGGTCCATCAGAAGCTCAGCCGGTACTGCGCGTACAGATTGGCACCGTCGGTGTCATAGGGCGCGTTGCGCGAGTAGACCAGGCCGCGGCTGGCCTGGAAAGTCGCCTCGTCCGGATAACTGTCCAGCACATTGTCGGCACCCACGCGCAGGCTGTGATGTTCGTTGATGCGATAGCCAACGGCCAGGTCGAGGAAGCTCATCGCCCCGAAGCGCTGGTAGATGTCGCCCACCGCGTTGCCGCTGGAATCGGTCCAGGCGCCGTAGTAGCGCATGCGCGCCATCAGCGACCAGGCACCGATGTCCCAGCTGCCGGTCAGACTTCCCTTGTGCTCGGGCAGGCGGTCTTCGAACAGCACGCGCTGGGTTTCGTTGGTCGCCACCGAGGTGCTGCCGTTGTCCACGCGGGTGCGGTTGTAGTTGTAGGCCAGGGTCAGCGTCATGCGGCCTGCGCCGAGGTCGCGCAGGTAATTGCCGACCACGTCCACGCCGGTGGTGGTGGTGTCGAAGTCGTTGGTGAAGTAGTTCACCGAGGTATAGCCCAGCGGATTGGGCGTACCGGCCGGAATGGCGAAGCTGGCCGACTGGCTGAAGCGGTCGGTGAGCCTGATCTGGTAGACATCCACCGAACCGGACAGGCCCAGGTCGGTGCGCCAGGTCAGGCCCAGCGAGGCGGTGCGCGATTCTTCGGGCTTCAGCGGCCTGGCACCGAGCAGCTGCGCCAGTGGATCGTTCGGCGACAGGCGGCCACTGGTGAAGATCTGCAGGGTGCGCGTGTCCAGGCCCTGGGTGGTACTGGTGGTGTTGAGCTGCGCCGGCGTCGGTGCACGGAAGCCGGTGGACACGGTACCGCGCAGGGCTACGTCCGGCGTGATCGCGAAGCGCGCCGACAGCTTGCCGTCCAGCGTGCTGCCGAAGCTGGAGAAGTCCTCGTAGCGGCTGGCCGCACCGATGCTCCAGCGCTCGCCCAGCGGCACTTCCATATCCACGTAGGCGGCCTTGCTGCGCTGGCTCCACTGCCCGGCCTGGCTGGCGGAGAAGCCCGGTGCGCCATTGGAATTGGCTTCCAGGCCCGCGACCGCGCCCGGGCCCACCGCGTACGAGGCCGGATCACCGGCGCGCACCTGGTAGGTCTCCTGGCGGAACTCGCCGCCGAAGGCGACGTTGATCGGCTTGGACAGCGCGCCCACCTCCCACTCGTAGTTGACGTCGGCGTTGGCGTTCTTCTCGGTCTGGGCCAGGCGGCCGAGGTCAAACGCGGTCGGGCTGGCCGGACCCAGCGAGGCATTGATCGAGTTCTTCAGGCTGTAGTCGATGGCGTTGCGACCATACGAAGCACTGACATCCCAGCGCAGCTTCGGCGTGATCTCGCCACGCAGGCCGCCGACCAGCTGCAGATCGTTCTGGACGTTGCCGTACCGCGGGCTGAAGCCCACCGGGTACAGCGAACGCAGGTTCCAGCCCGGGAAGATCGACGTGGTGCGGTAGGCACCGGTGGTGGTGTCCGGGTTGCGCCAGTTGAAATCGCTGACGCCATCACTGTGGCTGTAAACACCGAACGCGTACAGCTCCAGCGTCTCGCTGGCGTTGGCCTTCACGTTGAAGCCAACGCGGCGGCTTTCCAGGTCCGGCTGGCCCCAGCGCTGCACCGGGTTGGGCACGTCCAGCTCCGGATGGGCCGCCTGGAAGGCGATGGCATCGGGGCGCTGGCGGGTGCGCGAGGTGGCGTCGGAGTTGGACGACTCAGCGAACAGCACCAGGCTGCCATAGTCGCCCAGCGACCAGCCGGTGCGCGCACTGAAGTCGCGCGAGGCACCGTCGCCCTGCGCGTACTGCGAATAGCCGGCGGTGATCTCGGTGCCCGGACCATCCTCGAGGATGATGTTGATGACACCGGCGATGGCGTCCGAGCCGTACTGCGCAGACGCACCATCACGCAGTACCTCGATGCGCTTGATTGCACTGGTCGGAATCTGCGCCAGGTCGGCGGCCTGCGCGCCACGGTTGCCGAGCAGCGCGCTGCGGTGGAAGCGACGACCGTTGACCAGCACCAGGGTCTGGTCCGGCGACAGGCCGCGCAGGGTGGCCGGGCGCACGAACACTTGGCCGTCCGCCATCGGCAGGCGCTGCACCACGAACGACGGCACCAGCTGGGCCAGCACATCCTTCAGGTCGGTTGATTCAACGGACGTGATGTCTTCCTTGGTGAACACGTCTACCGGCGCCAGCGTTTCGAACTGGGTGCGGTTGGAGGCACGGGTACCGGTGACCAGCATCGCATCGAGCTGGGTGGGCACGGCACGGCTACCGCCTGCGGCGTCGATCGCATCGGCCTCCGCTGCGATCGCGCCTCCTGCGCTGGCCATGGAAAGGGCAAGGAGGATGGAACGCGAAAGCTTCGAACGATGCACAGCAGGGCTCCGGGAGGACGCGACAGGGCCAGCACCTGTGCGGACACAACAGGCCTGGACAAGGCGCGCAGTCTCGGCCCGATGTGTGAAGGAGGCATGACGTCAGTACGACAGCTTGAGGCCGCACAGGCGCAAGAACTGCTAAGCGCCGCGCCTGCCGATCCGCTACTGTGCCGGCATTGGATTCGGGGAAAGGCCGATGAGCGCGGCGGGCAAGGCGTTGTGGTACATCGAAACCCATGCGGACCGGCCATTGGCGCTGGCCGATATCGCCGCTGCGGCGGGACTGTCACCCTTCCATCTTTCACGCCTGTTCCAGGCCCGCACCGGTACCTCGGTGGTGCGCTACCTGCGGGGACGGCGCCTGACCGCCGCCGCGCAACGATTGGCCAACGGTGCGGGCGACATCCTGCAGGTCGCGCTGGGGGCCGGCTATACCACCCATGCCGCGTTCACCCGCGCCTTCAGTGAACAGTTCGGGCAGACGCCGGAGCGCGTACGCGAACAGGGCACCGATGGGCTGGCGCTGGTACAGGCGATCCGCGTGGATGATGCGCCGGCGCCCTGCGGTGAAGCGCCGCGGCTGCTCGACACGCCCGCTTTCCAGGTGGTGGGCATCGGCATGCGGCATACCCGCGACAGTGGCGGCGCGATTCCCGGCCAATGGGCGCAGCTCAACCGCGAATGGCCGACGCCCGCGCCGATCAGCTTCGGTGTGTGCTGCAACAGCGACAACGATGGCGGCTTCGATTACATCGCCGCACTGCCGGCAAGCGTGGTGCCGAGCGTGCCTGCACACTGGCAAAGTGTGCACATTCCGCCGCGTCGCTATCTGGTGGCCTGGCACGGCGCGCACATCTCGACCATCCGCTCGACCTGGTTCTGGCTGCTGGATCATTATCTTCCTGCGTCCAACCTCAGCCTTGCCGATGCACCGGATCTGGAATGCTACGACGCCCGATTCGATGAGCACACCGGCAACGGCGGCGTGGAGATCTGGCTGCCAGTCGACGAACGTCCCAACTGACAAGGAACTGAAGATGCGCATGACGGTTGCTGTGCTGGGAATGATCCTCATGGTCTCCGCTGCCGTGGCCGATGCCAGCGAGACGCAGGCAGCCGGCGAGCGCCACGGCGCCACCACGGTGGCCAGCGCGGCTGTGCGCGATGCGCAGCACCACGACGCGCTGCGCTACACGGTCTGGTACCCAGCGCTGGCCGGCAGCCGGGAAACCGCCCTGACCATCGGCCCACCCGACGCGCCGCTGTTCGACGTCGGACGTGCCGCGATGGAGGCTCCCGTCGCAGGTGATCGCCTGCCAACGCTGCTGCTCTCGCATGGCAACGGCGGCAGTGCGCGCATGATGGGCTGGCTGGGCACCGCGCTGGCGCGGGCCGGGTATCTGGTGATCGCGGTCGATCATCCGGGCAACAACGGCATTGACACGATGACCCTGCCCGGCAGCATCCTGAGCTGGTTGCGTGCGGATGACCTGCGCGCCGCTCTGGCGGCCGTGCAGGCCGATCCAGTGCTGGGCCCGCACGTCGATCCTGAACGCCTGGGGGTTGCCGGGTTCTCGGCCGGTGGCTACACGGCGCTGCTGGCAGCCGGTGCACGACCGGACCTGCAGCGACTGCTGGCCTTCTGCACCGCACATCCGGATGACGGCGTCTGCCGGCCTCAACAGGAGGCCGCAACGCACTCAATGGAAGCGCGCGTTGCCGCTGCGGCCTCTCCAGCACTGGCGCCATGGATCTCCCAGGCCAACGACGCGCGCGCGATTCCCGGCGTGCGGGCGGCATTCCTGCTGGCTCCGGCGATCATCCAGGCCTTCGCGCCCGAGCAGCTGTCCTCGTTGCGGCTGCCCGTGTCGATCGTGCTGGGTGAGGCTGACACGGTTGCGCCGCCACAGACCAATGGCGCGGCCGCCGGGGTCCTGATTCCGGGCGCGGAACTGCAGCGCTTGGCCGATGTGGGCCACTATGATTTCCTGGCCGCGTGCACCGCGACCGGGCAGCAGCGGCTGCAGGACCTGTGCACTACGTCGGTGCCAAAGGCACAGACCCACGCGCAGGCAGTGGATGCAGCGATACGGTTCTTTGACCATTCACTGCGCTAGTGGCCGCCGGGCATGGCCTGGCGCTACAGTGGACGCGTACACGGAGAACCGATCATGCGCCTGCTGCACCTCACTCTGCCGGTATCTGACGTGGGTGCCGTGGCCAGCTACTTCCACGATGTGCTGCAGCAGCGCGTGGTCGGTACCCACGTGCACATCGGCTGGAGCACCATCGCACTGCAGCCCGCTGAAGGACGCCCGCTCGGTGGTGTGCACCTGGCGTTCAACGTGCCGGACAACCGCTTCGGCGAGGCGATGACCTGGTTGCGCGAACGCACGCCACTGCAGCGCAATCCGGCGGGACTGGACTACTTCGCGCTGGAGAGCAGCTGGCAGTCGCAGTCGGTGTACTTCACCGGCCCCGATGGCTTGATCCTGGAACTGATCGGTCGCCGTCGCTTGTCGGCCAGTACGCATCAGGGTGCCTTCCACGGCAGCGAACTGACCTGCCTGAGCGAGGTCGGCCTGCCCAGTCACGATGTCGACGCGGTACGCGAGCAGTCCAGCCTGCGGTTCGGCCTGCAACCGATCAGCCCGCCTTCGCCGCAGTTCGCGCCGATGGGCGACGACGAGGGCCTGCTGATCGTGGTCGCTGCGGACCGGCGCTGGTTCCCCGAGCAGAAGGACCTGCCCAATGCACAGGGCCTGTTGCTGCAGGTCGGCGACGTGGCCGGCCCGGGCGTTGTGGAGGACGCTGCACTCGGCTGGCGGGTGCAGGCGACCTGATCTACCAGCTGCCCGACGCACCGCCTCCGCCGCTGCGGCCGCCGCCTCCGGACCAGCTGCTGGAGCTGCTCGATGACGAACTGCTGGATGACGAACTGGACGCGCTGCGCTCACGGCGTGACGAAACCCGGCCACGTGCGCGCTCGCCCGGCAACATGGTGAACAACCCTACGAAGTACAGCAGCACGCCACACACACCTGACACGATCATCGCCAGCAGCCGTGGATCGTCACCTTCGGCACGATGGATCGCCAGCAACGCGCCCGCGGCATAGCCGAGGGTCAACAGCACCAGCACCGTCATGCGCACGACGAAGCTGCTGCGGTTCTTCTTCCAGCGTGCGCGACAGGCCTGCACCAGCAGGAACACCATCAAGGTGACAACACCCGCGGCGGCCTGCAGCAGCAGGTGCCGGGCCAGGCTCGGTGGCAGCTGGCCACGAAGCAGCGCCTGTACCAGCAAGACCATGCTGAGCACCAGCATGCCGCACAGGACGATGCGCACCCCGCGGCTGCGACGCCAGCACCAGCCGAGCAGGGCCGCCACCGGCACGCCCAGCGCCATCACGAAGCACAGGCCCGCCAGCAGGTGGCGTGGCAGCAGCAACGCCACGGACAGCGCGCCTGCGGCAACCACCGCTGTCAGCAGCATCGGACGCCCCCAGGCCGGCAAGGTCGGCCAGCTCGGCCTCGGTGCCGACGCATTGGCGGCCAGTGCCTTGCGCCGCCGCTCCCGACGGCTGCCGCTGAAATCGTCCTCGGTCTTCGCTGGCGGGAGGGGCGGCGGCGAGCGCCACAGCCCGGCCAGGAAGCCGGCCAGCAGGGTCAACGCCACCACCGAGTCTGCGCGACGCCAGTCCGCAGGCAGCACATTGCTGGCCGACGGCGCTTCCCATGCAGGCAGGTCCTCGCCTTCGATCAGCGCCACCATGATCGTCGTGCCATCAAGCACGCCCTGGTCGACATCACCCTCACGGAAGCGCGGCACGATCGCGTTGTCGATGATGCGAGCGGCGTACGCGTCTGGTAGCGCACCTTCCAGGCCATAGCCGGTCTGGATGCGTACGCGGCGATCCTGCACCGCCACCAGCAACAGCACACCGTCGTCGACACCGGCGCGACCCAGCTGCCATTGATCAAATACCCGCTGTGCGTAGGGCTCGATGCCCTCGTTGCCCACGCTGGGTACCACCAGCACCTGCAGCTGTGCACCTTTCCGCACCTGCAGCTGCAGCGCCTGCCTGCGCAGGGTGGCGCGGGTTTCAGTGGACAGCGCGTTGGCCGTGTCCACCACGGGATCGTCCAGCGCCGGCACCGGGATTGCCGCCAGCGCCGCCATCGGCAGCAGGCACAGCAGCAACAACAGGCATGTCATGGCTGCGGCCTGCTGTCCTGCCCGCAGCATGCTCACGTACCCTGCCCTGCCTCGATCCGCGCATGCAGCGCCTGCAGCTGTGCCACCGTCTGGTTGAACACCTGCAGATCGGCGTCCA
The DNA here is from genome assembly GCF_034508895.1 of Stenotrophomonas geniculata. Lineage (NCBI taxonomy): Bacteria > Pseudomonadati > Pseudomonadota > Gammaproteobacteria > Lysobacterales > Lysobacteraceae > Stenotrophomonas > Stenotrophomonas geniculata. The sequence continues at coordinate 2,185,702 of NZ_CP140571.1, read as the reverse complement.
CCAGGGCCGCCCAGTCTGGCGCGTGCCCCAGCAGTTGCGCCACCTGCTCGTCCGGCGCGCGATCGAAGCCCTCGCCAAGCACAGCAAGATAACGCTCACGGAACCCGTCGGGGTCGCGCTGGTCCTGCACATACAGCTGCACGGCCAGCAGCCCCGCATACAGGTAGTTCACCAGATAGTTCGGGTCTTCATACATCAGGCGCTTGCCGATCCAGGTGTTGCGCAGCTGCGGGTAGCGCTCCGGTTGCTGGCCGAAGCGCGCCAGCACCTGCCCGGTCAGCGCGTCCAGATCATCGGCGGTGCCCAGCGTACCGGCGGCAACGCCCTGGTAGATCGACTGCTCCAGCTGCGCTTCCTCGGAAGAGGTGAACAGCTGCAGCACCATGTCGTCCAGCAGCGACTTCAGGTAATAGGCCTTGGCACGCGGGTCCTGTGCCTGCTGGTACAGCTGGTCGCGGAAGCGCAGCTCGTTGTAGATCGCGAACGCCTCGGTCAGCCACTGGCTGCCATTGCGCTGCAGCGGCGACGCATGACCGCGCTGCATCCACTCGCCATGCATGGCATGACCCGCTTCATGCGCGATTTCGACATCGCTTTCCAGATCGCCACGGCGCACGCCAACGAACAGCATTGCCGGCACACCGGGAGCGCTCACCGGGAACGCGTCCTGGCTGCGGTCACCGCGTTCGGTGGCCAGATCCATACGCTGGTTGGCCGGATCGAGCAGCGCGCGCAGTTCAGCGACGTACGCCGGCCCCAGGTGCTGCATGGCATCGGCGGCGTTGTCGCGCAGCTGCGCCAGCGTCAGCACCGGTGGCGTGTAGCCGGCATCGGGCACGGTGGTATCCCAGATCTGCGGCGCGTCAATGCCGGATCGCGCAGCGTGGTGCAGCAGCATCTCCTGGTAGGCGCGGCGGTCCTCCGCGTGCTGTTCGACCGCCACCAGCGTTGCATTCACTACGGCGGTATCCAGACCCATGCGCTGGTAGCCATGTGCCGGCGCCGAGCCATCGCCCTGCAGGCGTGCGGCCGCGTCATTCACCTGCACCAGCCCCAGCAGCACCGATGCCATCGGCTCACGGCGCGAGTGCAGCCCCTGCCAGTAACCCTTCCAGCCTGCCTCGCGCAGGGCACGGTCGGGCTGCTGGGCCAGCGCCTGCTTGTCGCGCCCCGTGTCCCAGTGCCGGCCGCCGTGCTCGATCTGCGGGTACTCGGCGCTGCGCAGGATCTGCCCGCGCAGGCGCGCGAAGCTGTCCAGCGCCGGATCGGCCAGTGCCTCCACGGCCTCATCCAGCGCGGCGTTGGCCGGGGTGGCAGCCTCCTTCAGCGCGCGTGCGCGCAGGAAGCCATACGGTGCTGCCCACGCTGCATCTGCGGGTGCCTCGCGCAGTGCGGCGCGACCACTGCGGGCGATGCGGCTGCACAGCCCCGTCACCTGATCCAGCGCCTGGGCCGGACGCCGATCACGCGCATTGCGGGCGGCCTGCAGGTGCAGGTAGCCGTGATGTCGCAGGCACTGCGCCTCCAGTATCTCGGCCTGCCGGAAGCGTTCCGCCGGTGCAAGGGCGGTTGCCTGCTGCAGGGCCTCGACGCGCCTGCCCAGGGCGACACGCGCGGCCTGTTCGGCGGTGGCATTGGCGAAGTAGGCGCGGTCATCGGCATGCACCGACTGTGCCTGGGCGCCGCTGAAGGGAGCTATCGCCAATACGGCGACGACGGCGGCGGTGGTGCGCTTCCTGAAAGCCTGCATCGGCGTCTCCCTGCCTGGACCTGGGGTCGAGACTAGCAGTCACTGGCCCGCCGCGCCTGTGCCGGATCAGGCTTCAGATCGACTCGTCCTCACGCTTGACCAGTGTCCAGCAAGGCGCCTGCGCGAAGGTATAGGTCTGCTGGTCGCTGCTGTCCGGCGTACGGATCTGCACCTGCCGCTGCCCATCGGCCAGGGGGCTGACCTGCATTTCACGGCCCTGCCCGGCCAACGCGGCAGGATCGGGCATCACCGGCCACTCGACATCGGCCAGCGCCACCCGGCTTTCCACCTTGCGCGGTTCCGGCTCGGCCTCCGCATCGATGTAGCTGTCCAGCAGCGGATCGGCCGTGGCCTTTTCCTGCAGCGTGATCTCGTTGCCGAAATGCTTCAGGAACGTATCGAATTCCGGGTAGGGGCATTCACTGGCTGCAGCCACAGGTGTGGGCTCGGTGGCGCTGGTCGCCGGCGCCGCTGCGGCAGTCACGGCTTCGGCCGCTGTCTGTGGTGGCTGCGGCGCTGGCGTGCAGGCAACCAGCACCGCGCCGCAGGCAAGCACCAGCAGTGCAGGAGAAGGGTATCGACGCATGGGCTCATCCTGAATCCGGTCCGGTCGCTCCATGCTACCGCGCACCCTACAATTCCGGCATTCCGCCTGTCCGAGAGTCCTCATGCATCGCCTCCTGCTCCTGATCGGCCTGCTGCTGCCCGCCCTGTGGCCGGCCGTGGCGTTGGCCGTCGATGTCCACGAAGGCGACCTGCTGTTCGTCACTGCCGGCCGCAGCGGCCTGAGCGCGGCCATCGACGATGCCACCGGCACGCAGGGCGCACCCAGCTTCGATCACGTCGCCCTGGTCGCCTCGGCGTCGAAGGGCTGGGAGGTGCTGCACGCCGACGAGAAGGGATCACGCCGGCAATCGCTGACCGAGTTCCAGCAGGACGCCCAAGCCAAGCAGCGGCAGATCGTGGTCTATCGCCTGCGCGCGCCGCAGCAGGCGGCCATCAAGGATGCGGTCGCCACCGCGCGCACGATGCTGGGCAAGCCCTACAACACGTCGTATGTATTGAACGAGGACAGCTATTACTGCTCGGACTTCATCGAGCGTGCGTTCCGTGCGCACCGCGTGTTCGCATTGCAGCCGATGAACTTCCGCAACCCGCAGACCGGGCAGATCGCCCAGCATTGGGTCGATCTTTACCGCGGCATGGGCATGGACGTGCCGCAGGATCAGCCGGGCACCAATCCGAACGACATGTCGGCGGCGCCGGTGCTGCAGCGTATCGGCGTGCTGGAATAAGCAAAGCCCCGCACGGGGCGGGGCTTCGCCGGTCACGTTGCACGCGCAACGCGATCATTCTTCTTCGTCGTGGCCGCCCTGCTGCTGGTTCTGGTTGCGCTTCTGCTGTTCCTGCTGCTGTTGCTGCTGCTGGTCGCGGCCACGGCCCTGCTGCTGATCCTGCTGGTTCTGCTGGCCCTGCTGCTTCTGGTTCGGGTTCTGGTTCTGCTGTGCCATGTCCGATCTCCAAAGCCACTCGCGGAATGCGGTGGACGTGGCCATCGTCTGCAGCGAATGGTTAATCACGCGTGGGTGGGCGGCTACATCTGTGTGTACGCATGTGAATGAACGCGCAGAAGCCCTTGTGGCACAAGCGGCTGAAGGATTCATGCGGGTTCGGCATGTGCTCATGCCGTCATCGGCGTTGCACGCATTCATGGCGCTCGCAGCCGGAAACACGCGCGGAAGGAGGCTGGCTTCCCAACTCGCGCAGGCAAGCCAGCCCAGCATTCAGGGCATCACCGGCGGCACGTACGCCAGGGTCATCCCCAGCAGCCACAACAGGCCCAGCACCAGCGGAATGTGCACCAGCAGCTGGATGAAGGTGAAGCCGACGATGTCGCGTGCCTTCAGCCCCAGCACGCCCAGCAGCGGCAGCATCCAGAACGGATTGATCAGGTTCGGCAGCGCTTCGGCGGCGTTGTAGACCTGCACCGCCCAGCCAAGGTGCGCCTTCAGTTCGTTGGCGGCCTGCATCACGTACGGCGCCTCGATGATCCACTTGCCACCACCGGAGGGCACGAAGAAGCCCAGCACGGCCGAATAGACACCCATCACCAGCGCGAAGGTATCGGTGCTGGCCACGTGCACGAACAGGCTCGACAGCCGGTGCGCCAGCGTCTGCCCATCGCCGCCAGCGGCGTGGGTGAGGATCATCGCGATGCCGCCGTACAGCGGGAACTGGATCAGCACGCCGGTGGTGCTGGGCACCGCCTTGGCCACCGCGTTGAGGAAACTGCGCGGGCGCCAGTGCAGCAGCAGGCCCAGCGAAATGAACAGGAAGTTGTAGGTGTTGAGGTTGGCGATGGCGGTGACCACCGGCTTGTTGGCGAACTCGTTGAACAGCCAGCCGAACGCCAGCAGCGAGAGCAGCACGGTCAGCAGCGGGCTGTATTCCAGCCATTCGCCCGGGCGCGTGCGGCGCTGCAGCGGCTCCGGCTCGGCCTGCGCGGCACCGGGGAAGTCTTCAGCGGTGCGGGCACTGCCTGCGGCCGGTGCGGTCAGCCAGGCGATCAGCAGCGAAACCAGGATCAGCACTGAGGTCAGCGCGATCGACTGCCACAGGAAGATGGTTTCGGTGAACGGCAGTACGCCGGTGATCTCGACCAGCCCCGGCGGCATGCTGGCCGGGTTGGCCTGCAGCTGTGCGGCCGACGAACTCAGCCCCATCGCCCACACCGCGCCCAGCCCCAGGTAGGCCGAAGCACCGGCCGCGCGGTAGTCCATGCGCAGCTCGGTGCGGCGTGCCAGCGCACGCACCAGCAGGCCGCCGAACACCAGCGAGAACCCCCAGCTGAGCAGCGAGGCCAGCATGCTGACCAGGCCCACGTACACCACCGCACCACGTCCGGTGCGCGGCACCCGGGCCAGGAAATCGATGAAGCGAGCGACCACCGGTGCCGTCGCCACGGCGTAGCCACCGATGACCACGAAGGCCATCTGCATGGTGAAGGGAATCAGGCTCCAGAAGCCGTCGCCGAAGGCGCTGGCGGTGGCCTGCGGGGTCGAGCCGAAGCCCATCGCCGCCAGCGCGACGATGACCACGCCCAGCACCGCGAACACGTACGCATCGGGGAACCACTTTTCCGCCCAGGCGGCCGAGCGCAACGCTGCGCGCGCCATCCAGCCGTCCTGTACTGCTGCCGTCGAGGCCATCGCCTACCCTCCCAGGTTCGATGCTTCGATTCTGGGCGGTGGGGTGCGGGCTGTCAGCCACCTATTGGTCGTAGGTGGCGGAAGGCCCGGCGCTGTGCGCCGCCGCCCGAGCATGGGCTCGGGCGCTACGGAAGCACTGTCAGCTGTAGAGCCGAGCCCACGCTCGGCTGCGCTTCTCAATGCAGCGCCAGGTCCACAGCGATGCCGGCAAACAGCGCGGCACCCACCCAGTTGTTGTGCAGGAACGCCTTGAAGCACGGGCCGCGCTCGCGGTTGCGGCAGATCCAGAACTCGTACACCACCAGCACCGTGGCCACGGCCACGCCGGCCAGGTAGTAGCCGCCCAGCCCGCCGCGCACGCCAACCAGCGCCATGGTGGCCAGGAACAGCGCGTACAGCACGCCCTGGATGACCAGGTCCAGGTCGCCGAACAGGATCGCGGTGGAGTGCGAGCCCATCTTCAGGTCGTCTTCGCGGTCGACCATGGCGTACCAGGTGTCGTAAGCGGTGGACCACAGGATGTTGCCGGCATACAGCAGCCAGCCCAACATCGGCACTTCGCCCTGCACGGCGGCGAACGCCATCGGGATGCCCCAGCCGAACGACATGCCCAGGTAGACCTGTGGCAGATGGGTGTAGCGCTTCAGGTAGGGGTAGCTGGCGGCCAGGAACACGCCGATGAAGCTCAGGCCGATGGTCAGCCCGTTCATCGTCAGCACCAGGCCGAACGCAACCAGCATCAGCACCGCAAACAGCGCCAGCGCGGCACGGCCACTGATCGCACCGGTGGCCAGCGGGCGCGCCTTGGTGCGCTCTACATGCGGGTCGAGCCAGCGGTCGGCGTAGTCGTTGATGACGCAGCCGGCCGAGCGGGTCAGCCACACACCGGCGGTGAACACGAACAGGGTCCACAGCGGCGGCAGGCCACCTGCGGCCAGCCACAGCGCCCACCAGGTGGGCCACAGCAGCAGCAGCGTGCCGATCGGGCGATCAGCGCGCATCAGACTCCAGTAATGCCGCCAACGCGGCGTCGCCGGCGACTGCGGCGAAGTGAGGGGGGTATCAGCCATGGCGATAGGATACTCCTGCGCCTCCGGCAGGGCTTTGCCCGTGGGGGGAGATTTGTTCGGCGAAACTGGATAGAATGCCGGTCCCGCACCGCCTCATGGCGCTGCGATGCCCGCCCCGGCACTGGCCGGTGGCGCGGCGGTTCTACAACGCGCCCGTAGCTCAGCCGGATAGAGTAGTGGCTTCCGAAGCCATTGGTCGGGGGTTCGAATCCCTCCGGGCGCGCCATTTTCCCTTCATTGCCTGTCCGCAGTATCCCAACCGGGCAATGCTGCGATGTCGCGAGGTATCCGGCACGCCGCCAGGAATGTCAGGGAATGAACGTTGCCGAGCGATGCTCGCAACCTGCAGTGTCCTGTACCACGATGGAGTAATTCGCGCCCGCGCTGGATGCGCCGGGCAGAAACAGGCCATCACCATCGAACAGAACGCTCTGCTGTTCACCCTGCCCGATCGCTCCCGGTGTGATCTCCTCAAGGATCACGTTGTAAGGCCGCCAGGCATCCTCGCCTGTGCGCCTCATCTCTGCGCGAGCGGTCCTTGAGTTCAACCTGCGTCTTTCATCCACCCACAGCTGAAGCGGCTGATCAGCATTGTGGGTGATCTGGAAGCGCCCGTAGGTCAGTCCGCCGACTCTCTCGGTGCCGACGTAGGTGAAATGGGCCGGCGGACACTTCGTGGTGCGGTTCGGATGCGCCGCGCAGGATGTCAGTGCAACCACGAGGCAAAAGGCAGTCAGGCGCTTCATGGGTTCGAGGCCTGTGAGTTGTTGTCGCGGCGGCATGCAGCGGTGAGGGCAACCAGCACTACGCCCCAGAGCGGCGTGAGCAGCACGACGCTCATCACCGTCAGCGAAACCGGTACCTGCCAAAGCAGCGATGGCCTGAACCCGCTGAATCTATAGACTTCCAGTACAAGCACCACGACCTGGGCCAGAAGGCCCGCGAGCAGCCCCAAGCCAGCCCCCTTGGCAAGCCGCCTGATGGTCAGGCGGCCGCCGGCGGCAACCCGTGCGCCAATTCCCAGCAACAGAAGGCTGACGGCATACAGCCAGAAGAAAACTTGATGTGAGTCGAAGGCGTAAAGCGTCCTGCCCACAAAGTTCAGGAACAGCCAGAGTGCTCCACACGACACCGCGTAGGCCAACCCATACCGAAAAATCCGCCTGGCTTTCATCTTGTACCTCTCCGAGGCGTGCAGGCCGATCGCGTTCTGTTGTGGAGGAGCGCGGGAGCTCATGCACCTTGCCTCCTGCTTGGCGGCCTACTCACGCAGCCCATCGCGCAGCGCTCGAGAGTACCTGCCTGCCCGAAGTCACTGTCGACACCGAGCCGGGAAAGCAGTTCGCTGAGTACAGGATCCATGATGTTCATCGAGCTGCACGCACGGTAGAGCCCATTGCGTTGGCCCGATGGTGGTCCGTCCTGTAATCCATCCCTTCGTCAGCTCCCTGCCGGCCTACATGCCCCGCAACCTGCCCCAGCTCAAGCCAAGCGGTGCCTGCGCCGTGGGGTGATGCCCTCAATCGATCAATGCGCCACAACGGCCAATCGCTCCGCACCCACGATGGATTCGCATGAAAAAGAACAGCCCGTCCCCATCTGGCCTAGCGGTCTACTGTTACGCCTGTGATCGATAGCTCGATCGTCCCGGGAAGCTCTGCTCAAGAATCATGATTTGACAGGAATCAACCGGCCTTCCCAAGCGCCCTCTACTTGAAGTGCAATCTTCTGCGCCGACAGAGGCCTCAATGAAGACCACGGTGTCGCCAAGCCGCTCAACAGCTGCAATCTATGCCCCCGCCCGCAAACACACCAACAGAGCGCTCGCAAATGAAATTCCCACTTTCCTATTCGCACCTCAGACCCACACACATAAGAATCTTCAAAGCGCTCCTGAGCACCCTCCGAAGACCTTGGCAGGCCTCTTACTCAGGCTCACAGCAACCACTCGATGCACCTGCTCCCCACAACTTCCCATTACCCCATACAAGATGAGAATCCCACTGTCATTTACGTAGCCGACAAAATTTCCGCCTCCTGCATCCGAGGCCGCTCTGACGAGATAAATAGTCTCCCCCTCTGCCGGCACTAACCCATTCAACTGTAGAGGCGCGAATTTCTCAGCAGCATCCGATGCGTGAACGATGCTCAAGTTTTGAGCGAGCATCCACTGAGCAATCGAATTTTCACTCTGCGGATTCAAGGTGGCCAAGCGATCACTCCGAAGTGTCGTGGAGTTCCCAGGAATGATCTCATCCGATGAAACATCCACCCAATCTGAACTCCATTCAGCGTGTTTGAACTGACTAGTGCTACAGCCTCCTAGCAATGGAAGAAGGAGCGCAGCCACGCGTAGATTCCCTATCATTTGCACCTCAATCTCTTCTTGATAGCGTCCCGAACCCTATCGTCTGGAACGCCCAGATGCTCTGCCATGATGTTCCCCTCCCACCCCGGAACGGGCTTAGTAGAACGAGAGGGCGCCTGTGACACCACATCGTACATATCAAAACGACCGTCGTACTTGAATTTCATCAAGTGCCCTGCCTCGTGCGCAGCTGTCCACTCAGTGTTTCCTGCATACCATTTACCGACACTGCCTCCGGTTACAGTCGATACCCCCTTCCCCAGCGGAACCTCAACACGGTTTAACCGCCCTTTCTCCGGCTGGCTAACAGTGACTGTAAATCCGGGCGCAGACCAGGTCGATTCAATTGCATTTATCATTTTACTCAGAGTCTCAGGAGTAGCTCCCTCACCACTGAAACGAATAGGGATGTCGATCTGAACTCCGCCGTCCACACAAGTGCAATTGGCCAGCAGTCCGAGCGGATCAGCTGCCCGCACTGGATCAGCTGATACATAGGAGAAGGTGGACACTCCCCCATCCAACCCAATCGGATCACTCTGCGAATAACGGCCCACCGCCGGGTCGTATTCCCGCTGGTAGTTGTAGAACAACCCACTCGCATCCGTCGCCTGCTGGCCCGGGAATCGCAGCGCCAGTTCAAACGCCACGCCATCGCCGTCCGGATCGGCACTCGGAATCTGGTTGCCGAACACCTCGCTCCTGTTGCTCCACTCCCAGATCGAGACATTCCGTACCGGATCGATCACCACGCGCGGCGTACCTAGGTGATCCGGCTGGACGTAGGCCAGTTCAGGCACGCCGGTAGCCGGCACATTGATCAGCGCCACCGGATAGTTGTCCAGCCAGATGGCCTGCTGCTGCGCCTGGCCCGTGGCCGAGTAGTTGCCCAGCCACTGCCCAGCCTCGTCGTACAACGTGATCTGCGCTGCGCCACCGGCCGGGGTACGCAGCACGCGTTCGCCGCGGTGGTTGTAACCGTAGCTCTCCAGTGGGGCGTTACCCTGCTTCACCGCGTTCATGCGATTGGCATCGCTGTAGGTGAACGTCTTGCTGCCGATGCTGGTGGTATTGCCCGTTGCGTCATGGGTGCGCGCCTCGCCATCCACTGCGGTCAGCCGGTGGCTGGTTGTGGGATAGGTATAGCTGGCGGTGCCTGCCGAGGTGGTCAGCGCAGTGCGATTGCCGGTGGCGTCATACGCATAGGTTTCAATCGGTGTACCGGTCGTACCGTCCTGGGTCTGGGTCAGGCGGCCCAGCGTGTCGTAGGCGTACTTGGCGAGCACCGTTGAGCCTGCGCCGTTCTTCAGCTCGGTGATCGAACCGACCGGGTCATAGCCATAGCCCAGCGAGAGGCCACCTGCGGCCGTGTCATGCACCGCCTGTGGGCGATAGTTCAGATCCAGCGGACGCCGCAGCTGGCGGCCATTGCCGTAAATCCAGCTTGTCGCCGGGCCGAAGGCCGCATAGGTCACGTTGTTCACCACGATCTGGCGGGCCTGGCCGGGGCGGGTCAGGCCGATCTGGCTGATGCGGCCCTGCGTATCGCGGACGTAGTCGGCCACGCTGCCGTCGGGGTAGGTCAACGCAGTCAGGCGACCCGACTTGCTGTAGGCATAGCGCAGCGTGCTGGCGACACCGTTGACGGTCTGCACCTTGCGGGTGACCTGGCCGAAGCGGTCATGGCAGTACTGGGTGCTGCCATTGGCGTGCAGCACCTGCCCCAGACGCCCCTTGGCAAAGCGCTCGTCGGCGGCACAGACCGCTGGCGCTACGTCATAGCTGTAGCCCACATCCAGATTGGGGTCCGGGTAGGCGATGCCGATCAGGCGGTTAAGTGCATCGTAGTGATAGGTGGCGGTGACGCCACGCGCATCGGTGGCCGTCTTGCGGTTGCCGGCGGCGTCCACGGTGAAGCTGCTGGCGCCACTGTCCGGGCTGACCTGCCCAGTCAGGTCACCGAATCCGTTGTAGGCGTAGGTGGTATGCAGGCCCTTCGGGTCAGTGACCTGGGTGACCTGGTCCAGCGCGTTGTACTGGCTGCGGATCTCGGCGGCCACGCCACCCACGTCCTGCAGGGTCCGGGCCAGGCGGTTCAGCGGGTCGTACTGCTGGCTGGTCACGCGCTGCAGGGCGTCGGTCACGGTCTGCGGGTTGCCGTTGGCATCGTAGGCAAAGCCGGTAGCGTGATTGCCTGCGTCCTTCAGCGCGGTCAGCTGGCCGAGCGTGTTGAACGTCCGTGCCAAGGTGCGGCGCAGGGTGCCGCCGGTATCCAGCGTGTCTTCCTTGAGGCGGTTGCCGGCGTTGTCCAGCACATAGTGAATGGTGCTGCCCGCACTGTCCGCGATGTCCGTCAGCCGCTGGGCGGCGTCATAGACATAGGTGACACTGCTGCCGTCCGGCTCGGTGACCTGTTGCACCTGGCCGGTCGGCCAGTAGCTGATCTGGGTTACCCTGTCCTCGGCTGTGGTGGCACCGCGCACGGTGACCGAGGTCGGCCAGCCACGGGCATGGTAGGTGTAGTCGGTGACCACGCCGTTGGCATCCTTCGTCGACAACGGCCGTCCTAGTGCGTCGTAGGCCAAGGTCTCGACCGTCTGGCCCAGCGCATTGGTCACGCTGCGCAGGTCGCCCTTGCGATAACCGCATGCACCATTGGTCGCGCATCCCGCGTCGTCCGCAGTGTAGTAGGCATAGGTGGAGACATCCACCACATCACTGCGCGGGCCATCCACGCTGCGCAGCAGACCCACCAACGGGCACTCTGCGCCTTCGGCCTCACAATAGGTCTGCGTGGTGACGCGGGTATCACCGGTCAGCGTGTCGCGCACGGTGATGGTGGTCGGCTGAAGGCGCGCGTTGCGCGCGATGCGGATCTCACGGTTGCCAACGGTCTGCTGCACCAGCCGATTGCTGTCCATGGCCACGCGCGTTTCGCTGATGCGCTGATCCGGAGTACCGGTCGCTTCGGTGGTGGTGGTCACGCTGACGGCGCCTGCGGTAGCGTCGCTGGCCTCGGCATAGGCGTAGTTGGTAACGACGCCACGGCGGTCGGTCACCGACTGCAGCCGGCGCCGGAAATCGGTGCCCTCGGGCAGATAGGTGCGGCTTATGCTGCCGTTGCTCTCGGTGATGCCATTGACCTTGCGCGGAAGGCCACTGGAGCCGATGGCGGTCAAGGCGTAGGTGCTCTGCTTGCCCAGTGCGTCGGTGACGATGGTGGTTCCTGCCGGGGTGTACTCCAGGCGCACGCCATCAATGCCTACGTCGGCCTGACTGCAGTCGCCGGAGTGACGGCTGCAGGTGACCCGTCCCTTGGCGTCGTAGCCGTACCAACTGTAGCGCTGGCTGCCTTCAGCGGTAATGCCGGTCAGGTAGCCGGGGAAACGGGCGTCTTCATAGTGGTATGTACGGCTGGTGCCGTCTGCATAGGTCGCAGTGGTCAGCTCGCCAGCAGGAGAGTACGTGTAGCTGACCACAGGCTGGCCGGCAACCACCAAGGCCGAGATCAGCGAATCGTCGCCCGGCGCGAGGTACTGGACATCAACGCGTCGACCGGTTGAATGGGTGATACTGAGCAGACGACCACGGCTGTCATGTGCATAGGTCAGCGAGGTTCCGTCTTCGAAATCGCGGCGCTGCATCAAGCCAGCGGCATCAAAATGAATGCGCTCTCCGGCACGTGAAAGTTGCCAGTTGGTGCCCTGCTGGACAGCGCGATCACCGCTTCCGTCCATGGCTTCGTAGCTTGCCCCCACTTTCTGGAACGCGGTCTGCCCGCCATCGGCGCCGATCAACCCAACTTTCAGTTCGGGGCTGGGAGGGAAGGTAGAATCGTCTACGCCTGCGGTAAGCCGCAGATTGTGGGAATGGGTCCAGCCCGTACCCAACGCGCCGCCCGCCGTGCTTGTCAGGGAATGATAGTGGCGTTGGAAGCTCACCCATCCAAAGTTGAAATCCGGCTCAGGCTGGGATTTATCGCCAGTGGTCGGATCACATGGGTTGCCAACAGGACATTGCTGCGGCGGCAGCGGCGTGCTTGTATAGGACAGCATGGGCGCCATGTGCGGCTCGTCCTGCTGGACCAGTGAGCACATCTGCAAGGCGTCATTCCACGTCAGGGACGGTCGATTCGGGCAAAGCGCCGTTCTGGCCCGGCGCACATGCTCCCACCCCACTATCGACGAGCATTGTTGAGTGCTCTGATGATAGAAGTTCAAGGTGTAATGGAAATCCTTCTCCTCGTTGGTGACACTACCGTCGTCGCCCCTTCCAAGCCCAAGGAGCTCGACCCACGGATCCTCCGTGAGGGAAGTCGCCGGGCACTGCGGGTCGCTGACGCGGGTGGCGAGGATCACGCTCCGAATCTGATCTTCGGAAGAATACTCCTGCCCTGAGTGGGTGTAGACCCAGTCGGTAGTAACGATCTTCTCGGGTTTCACCCGGTAATCGTAGATGACCTTCTTTCCAAGGACGCGTTGGCGTTTGACATGCCAATCGAAGGGTTTGTCCTCCTCGTACTGGGAAAAGAGCGACTTGATGTCCTTCTGCACCGCCGCTTCCGTGGCTCGCGGCTGGCCCATCGACAGGTAGCTTTCCCACTTCTTCTGCACCTCCTGCGCCTGCGCAGCCCCGGGAGCCAAGCTCGCCAGCGCAATCATCGCCAGTGCGACACACGAAATGGACTTCAGTCGTTCCAACATCCCTGTTCTCCTTCCTGGACGAACACAGCGCCGGTGGGGAACGAGAACGTGGGGCGGTTGCCTAACCACGTCATGCTTCGGATCGTCCCTGGTCCGGAATGCGGCTTGGCCACATGGGACGTTATCTCCGATGTCGTTTACACATTCAAGTCAGAAACTGTGGAATGGGTCGAATTTCAGAGTTTTCTGATACCGGGTGGACCATCAGATAGGCAGCCGAGCGTGGACTCGGCTCTACAAGGCGAATGCCCCCAGAAACAGAAACACCGGGCAGTGCCCGGCGTCTCCGTCACAGCGTGGAAGGGTGTAAACCTCAATACTTACCGTCGAACGCAAAAATCGGCTTGCGCTGCTTCCACGCACCCGCAGTAAAGTCCGGGAACTCCAGCGTCTGGAAATTGTTGGCAATCGACTGCTCGCTCAACGGGGTGATCGCACTCCAGGTCACCGCGTCGTAGATGTCGATCGGCATCGGTGCCTTGGCTTTGAGCGCTTCAACAAATGCATGGATGACGAACCAGTCCATGCCACCGTGGCCAGCACTGGCGGCGGTGTCGGCGTTCTGCTTCCACAGCGGGTGCTCGTACTCGTCCTGGTACTTCTTGAACTCTTCCCACTGGTGCGGCGGACTGCGGCCTTCGATGTGGATCGAATGGTTCACGTCCATCCACAGGCCCTTGGTGCCCTGCACACGGAAGCCCATCGAGTACGGGCGCGGCAGCGAAGTGTCGTGCTGCAGCAGGATGGTCTCGCCGTTCTCGCAGGCCAGCGTGGTGGTGACGATATCGCCGAGCTTGAACTTGACCTTGGTGCTGGGGTGGGTGGTGCCACCACTCTTGGCCACGGTGTATTCGTGCAGGCCGCGTGCCTTGGTCGCGAACGCATTGATGTGAGTGAAGCGGTTGCCACGGTTGATGCCGGTGTACATCGCGCACGGGCCGATGCCGTGGCTGGGGTACAGCTCGCCGTTGCGCTCCACCGAATGCTCGGTGCGCCAGCGTGCTTCGCTCCAGCCCTTGGGGCCGAATTCCACGCCACTGTCATAGGGCTGGTTCGGGTCGCCGGAATTGAACTTCACGCCGCGCAGGTCATGCTGGTAACCGGCCTGCAGGTGCACCAGTTCGCCAAACAGGCCCTGGCGCACCATCTGCAGCGCGGCCATCACGTCGCGGCGGTAGCAGACATTCTCCAGCAGCATGTACGGGGTGCCGGTACTCAGCTGGGTCTTCAGCACGTCCCAGTGGTCCTGCAGGGTGATGCCGGCCACCACTTCGCAGCCCACGGCCACGCCGGCCTGCATCGCGGCAATCGCCATCGGCGCGTGGTATTCCCACGGCGTGGCGATGATCACGCCATCGATGCCCTTCTGTTCCAGCAGGCGCTTCCAGGCGTTGCTGTCGCGTTCCTGGCCATAGGTCTTCGGGGCCGGCTTGCCAGCCTTGGTCACCATCTCCACGGCGCGACCGAGCATGATCGGCTCGATGTCGCACAGCGCGACCACCTCGACGTCGTCGCGGCGCACCAGTTCCTTCAGCAGCACCAGCCCGCGCATGCCGGTACCGATCATGGCCAGGCGCACCTTGCGCCCGCGTGCCCATGCCGGGGTCTGCGGCAGCAGGCTGCTGGCGGCGACAGCGGCACTGGCCGCGATGAATTCCCTACGCTTCATGGCAAACATCTCTCCTCTTGGCAGCGAGCCGGCCGTAGCCGGCTCGCCGGGTCACGCAAACGGAATTACTTGAAACGGTAGCCGATGGTCACACTGTAACCACGGCCGAAGATGGTCGCGTAGTCACTGGAGTCACCCAGGAAGCTGTTCGGATCGTAGAACGGCAGGCGGTTGAACAGGTTCTTGACGGTGAAGCTCAGGTTCCAGGCATCATCCGGGCGCCAGGTGACGCTCATGTTGGCGGTCCACCACGACGGTGCGCCGTCGCACTTGCTCTTCTGCAGGGCCAGGTAGCCGCCGGTGCAGGTTTCCTTGTTGTTGCTCTCTTCGTCGATCTGGTCGGTGGCCCACTTGGTGCCACCCACATAGTTGACGAACATGCTGGTGGTGACCTGCTTGTAGGTCCAGTCGGCATTGAGCGTGGCACGCAGGCGCGGGTTGTTGTAGTAGCCCACCACGTCGCCGTAGTACCAGCCGTTGGCTTCATCCATGTAGAAGCGGTTGCGGTTGGCGATGGTGGCGGCCAGACCGATGTTCAGGTTGCCCCAGTCACCCAGCGAGAAGCGGCTGCGTGCATCGATGTCGAACCCGTCGATCAGCGTCTTGCCACGGTTCTTGTACTGGCCCACCACGCTGGCCACGTTGCCGGCGGAGTAGCCCGGCAGCACCGACGGGCAGCTCACGCCACTGGCCGGGTCGGCACACATCGCCGCCAGCTGCGCCAGGTTGGCGCGGTCACTGTCGGTGATCGGCGAGCGCGACGAGGAGATGATGTCTTCCATGCGGCGGTAGTCCGGCGCGACGATTTCATTGTCGCGATAGATGAACCAGTAGTCGGCCGACACCGACAGCCAGGTCGCCGGCTCGTAGACGAAGCCGAGAGTGGCGATCTTGGCCTTCTCCGGCTTCAGGTTCTTGTTCGGCTGGGTCATGCGCGCCACGGTGCGGCTGCAATCCACGTTCAGCAGGTTCTTGCCCAGGTCGACATCGCCCGGACGCTGCGAGCGCAGCAGCAGGTTGGCGATGGCGTTGGTCTCGTTGCAGCGCAGCTCGTCGCGGTAGCCACCCAGCTGCGCGAACACGCCGCCGTTGCCGGATTCGGCCAGGCTCGGTGCACGGAAACCGGTCGAGTAGGTACCGCGCAGCATCAGCTGGTCGAACGCCTGGTACTTGAAGCCGATCTTCGGCGCCACATTGGCGCTGAAGTTCGGATACTTGTCCACGCGCACCGCCGCATCCAGTTCCAGCTTGTCGGTGATCGGCGCCACGGTCTCGGCGAACAGCGCGTAGGTGTTGCGCTTGCCGTCGAACCAGGAACCACCCTGCTGGGTGATCAGACCGTTGGCTGCATCGGCGTTGCCCGGAGTGTAGAAGGTTTCGCGGCTGGCGTTGAAGCCGAATGCCGCACGCATCTCACCGGCCGGCAGCTGGAACAGCGGGCCTTCGATCTTGCCGTCCAGGGTGTGCAGACGGGTCCACGACTGGATGTCGAAGGTCGGGAACGCTTCACGGATCAATGCAGCGTTGGCTTCGCTGATCTCACCGAACTTGTATGCCGGGTGGTCGGAGATGATCACGCGGCCGGTGGTCGGATCGACCGAGTACGGGCCGAACGCCTTCTCGAAGCCCTTGATGTTGACGTTGATCGTCTGGTACGTGGTGGAGTGGGTGCCGGCACTGGCGAAGGCGGTCTCCCAGTTCCAGTCACCCCGGTTGCCACGCGCACCGGCCAGCACGCGGTAGCTCTTGTCGGTATTGCGCTGGCCAAAGTAGTTCGGGCCGGCATCCTGCAGCAGGTAGTTCAGGCCGACCACGCCGCCCATCATTGCCTTCATCTGCGGGCTGGCGTGGTTGTACTCGTTGTTCGGGCCCAGGAACGGGTACAGGAACTGGTTGACAGTGTTGCCGGTGTTGCGCGAGAACCAGCTGGTCGGGTTGCCGGTGGTGGTGCCGTAGGTGCGCGGCGTGCCGCCGTTGGCGCGCAGGTCGATGTCGGTGTAGGTCGCCTCGGCGAAGATCTCGGTGCTGTCACCCACCAGGAAAGTGCCGTTGAGGTAGGCGGTATTGCGCTCGGACTTGGCGCCGGCATCGATCTCGTTGTTCATCCAGGTTTCCCAGACGCAACGCGGACCGGCCGCTTCACTGGTCAGCACGTTCTTGCAGCCCGGCGCGGCTTCCTGCACGCGGCGGCCGGTGACCGGATCGAAGGCGAAGTAAGTGCCCGGATTGAATTCACCCGGCTTGCTGCCCACGCCCAGGCGCAGGTTGTTGAGGTAGTTCGGATTGTTGACGTAGTACTGGTCGGGCCGCTTGTCGTAGAAATCGCTCAGCGGAATCGCGTCGCGGCGGTACATGTTGACCGCACCGTAGATGTTGAAGCGGTTCTCGGCCAGGTCACCGAAGCCGGCGGTGATGCTGGCCTGGCGCTCGCCGTAGGAGTCGATGCGCGAGGAGGTGTCGTTGGTGAAGCTGACCTCGGCGCCCTGGAAGTTGCGCTTGGTGATCACGTTGATCACCCCGGCCACCGCGTCGGTGCCGTACACCGCCGACGCGCCGTCGGTCAGCACTTCCATGCGTTCGATGGCCGCAGCCGGGATCGCGTCGATGTTGACGAACTGGGTCTGGAAGCCGGCCGGTGCACCGTAGTACGACAGGCGACGACCATTCAGCAGCACCAGCGTTCCCTGGGCACCGAGGCCGCGCAGGTTGGCCTGCGAGGCACCGTCGGAACCGGTGAACAACGAACGCGCATCCTGCTGCGCCGGACGTGCGGCAGGCAGGTTGTCGAGCACCTGCAACAGCGTGCGCGCACCCATGTTCTGGATGTCCTGCTTGCTGATCACCTGCACCGGCGACGCGGTTTCAACGTCGGTGCGGCGGATGTTGGAGCCAGTGACCTCGATGCGGGCCAGGTCGGTGGCCTTGTCCTTGCTCTCCTGGGCGAAGGCAGGAACGGCGACCGACAGCAGCACGCCGGCGATGGCCAGCGACAGCGGAGCGATCGAACGACAGGGGGGGCGGTGGTGGCGGGCGGGCAACATCGGGGTTCTCTCCTGGCAGGGGTGCGGCGCGAATGGTGAGCGCGTGGGCGTTCGGCGGGCAAAACGCTCCCGGGCCACGGCCATGGGGGCCGTAGTCGGAATGGGCGGGGGGAGGAGCGGTGTTACGAGGGGGTCATGGGGCGACGATGCTGGCGGAGTCGCCCTCCTGGCCGATCAGTACGGCATTGGCCCAGTTGGCGCAGACCTGGGCGGGTTGACTGCCCTGCGCACCCAGCGTGCGCAGGCTCAGGGTGGAAAGGCCACGGATGTCCAGCTCCGGCTTGACCACGCCGGGCGCCTTCACCAGGCCGCTGTCGTACAGCAGGCGGTTGTCGCCCCATACCTGGAACTGCAGGCCGCCGGCGTTGCGGCAGGCGTCGTCGATGCCGAGGTCGGCACGCAGCAGGTGCCAGCCGCCCTGCAGGCGCAGGTCGATGCGGCTGTTGGCGCCGACCCCCAGGCCACGGCGGAACTGCAGGCCGTTCATGCGCATGCCGGCGTCGCCACGGAAGGACTGGTCGGTACGCAGCTGGCTGGCCAGCGCGGCCGGCACCGGCAGCTCGGAGAGATAGCGCTGCCGGGCCGGTCGCTCCGGTTCCTGGTGTTCGAGGATGTGGAAGGTGGACAGTGCGATCGGGCCGACGTCGCGCGGCTGCAACGCATCGAAGGCGCGGGCACTGCCCTGTGCGGCGGTGACCATCGGGTCGGTGCTGCTGGCGCCGTCGCCTTCAGGGTTCTGCACGCTCAGTACGCGGAAGCGCAGCAGGCGGCCGGCATGGGCCGGGAAGTCGATGCGTTGCACGCCTTCCTTCAGCTGCAGGCGGCCACGGGCGATCGGCTCGCCCCACTCGCCATTGCTGTCGCCCAGGTACACCTCGTAATCGCGCACCTGGCCGTGCTTCCAGTTCTTGTCGTTGCGCGGCGCGATGTCGATGCCATCGATCATCCTGCGCTCGCCGAAGCCGATCACCCACTCGTGCGCGCCAGTGCGCACGGCCTGGTTGCGCACACTGCGGAACCAGGTACCCGGGTCATCATCGAAGGCGTTTTCCAGCGCGTGGCCGGGCTCTTCGGCCGGGCGGTTGACCACCAGCAGGCTGTCGGCCGGCAGTTCGCGGCCAAGTACCGGTGCCGCCGGATACGCATCGTCGGCAGCGGCGGCGGCGACCGCGAAGTCCAGCTGCAGTTGCAGGGGCTGGCGGATGTCCTGGCTGGCGGTGCGCACATGCAGCGTGCCGCGTCGTTCGGCGGCATCGAAGTACCAGCCTTCAGCAGCAGCGTTGAACGCAGCGGCATCAGCCAGCGCCGGCAGCGCGCGGCCAGCGGCCTGCACCGCACGCGGCGCCTGGCGGCTGAGCACGCGCAGGCCGTAGCGGCGCTGCGGCAGCTGGCCGTTGTACTGGCCCTGCACCGCATCGATCTGCACCTGCACCGGGCCACTGCCCTGCGCTGGCGCCTGCACGCGGATCACCTGCGTGCTCGACTCGCCCTGCTGGTAGCGGCGCGTGTTGCCATCGTCTTCGTACAGCGTGTAGTGCGACTCGCCCTGCGGGTACAGGTCGAAGGTCACTTCATCGAGCGGCTTCTCACCGTCGAACAGCATCGACGGGTACATCGGCAGGATCGCTCCGGCACGCACGAACACCGGCAGCGTGGCCAGGTCCACCTGGCGGTCGAGCTGGCGACCGTCGGCGCCGGCCTGCACGCGGCGGCCGTCCCAGTAGTCGATCCAGCCGCCGGCCGGCAGGTGGATATCGCGGCGCCAGCCACGGCTGGCCGCCTGGCTGCGGTACACCGGCGCCACCAGCAGATCGCGGCCAAGCAGGAACTGGTACTTGTAGGTTTCATCCTGCGCGTGCGGGTCGCGCGGGTTGTCCCACATCAGGCCACGTACCGGTGGTGCGCCGGTCTGCGCGGCCTCGTGCACCAGGCCGTACATGTACGGGGTCAGGCGCATCTTCAACTTCAGGTAATCGCGGTTGATGCTGCGGTAGGGCTCGTCGTACCACCACGGATGCTTGCGTGCGTTCGACGACCAGCCGCTCATGCCCATCAGTACCGGCGTGAACGCCTTCCACTGCAGGTCGCGGGTGAAGGTCTCGGCGCTGCCGCCGAAGATCGCATCGACGTCGCCGCTGGCATAGGCCATGCCGGACAGGCCGGAACCGACCAGGGTCGGCACGTGCCAGCGGATGTAGTCCCAGCTGCTGCTCTGGTCGCCGGTCCAGGCCACGGCGTAGCGCTGGATGCCGGCCCAGCCCATCACCGTCCACAGGAACGGGCGCGAATCGGAATTGTCGAGGATGCCGTTGAACGCCTGGCGGTTGGCGTCCATCGCGAACTGGTAGCCCTTGCCGGTCCAGGCCACGTCCAGCTTCTGCACGCGGCTGCCGGCCTTGCCCACTTCCCAGGCGATCTTGTCGACGCCGTTCTCGGTCCACAGTCCGGTGCGGAAACCGTAGCCGGCCAGCCCCTTCACGGTTTCCGGCAACTGCTTGTAACCGCAGCCGTAGCCGTCGTTGGGCAGGATCCAGCCACCGGGCATGTCGTGGGCGCGGTACTGCTTGGCCACGCTGTCGATCACATCGGGGGTGGTGCCGGTCGGGCCGTCGCTCCAGCCTTCGGGCACGGTGCCGGGCTTCTTGCTGTTGTCGCCATCGTTGTAGCAATCGGCGTCGCCGTAGGACAGCGCCCAGCGCGCGACCATGTTCGGGCGGCCAGTCAGCTGGGTGTAGCGCTCGATCAGTTTCGGCAGGTCGGCGCCGACGAAGTAATAGGCATCGAAGCGGTCTTCGCGATGCAGCAGCGTGGCCTGGTCGGCCTCGCGCAGATCGTAGTTGCCATCGCTCCAGGTATTGCGCAGCATGCCCCAGCCACGGCTGCTCAGCAGCATCGGTGCAGGGCTGGGGCGGTCGCCCTCTTCCCAGCCGCCGGAATAGGACACCTCCAGCTCGCGACCCTTGAACTGGTAGCGGCCGTTCTGCTGGCCGCCACCGAAGTAGCCCTCATCGGCCTGCGAGGACAGCACCTGCACGCTCTGCGTGGCATCCAGGTCCAGCGGCTGCAGTTCCTGCCACAGCGCGGTGGGCTGGCCGTTGTCCAGCCGTTCCAGGCGCATGCGCAGCGGCTGCCGCTGTACATGCAGCACCAGGGACTCGGTCCGCACGCGGATTTCCTGCGCGTCTTCTTCCAGCTTCGCCTGCACGTTGGCCTTGGGCTGCGGCAGTACGATCGGCGCGGCCTTGTCGCCGGCGCCGGTCAGCGTGCCGTTGCGGCCGGCCTGCACGCGGATGATGTCGGTGGCCGGCAGTTCGATGCGGAGGCGCGCGCCCTTGTCGGTCTGCAGGTCCCAGCCCTGCACGCCGTCGCGGCTGGCGCTGGCGGCAACCGAACGCAGGTTGCCGACCGGCTCGGCCTGGGCCGGCATGGACGCCAACATCAATGCCGGCAACAGAGCCAGCATCAGCGGCGAGCGACGAACGCAGATTTCCACACGGACTCCCAACCCGTTCACCGGGCGTTTCGAAAGCGGTTGGGCCGACTCTAGGGCAGCGATTCGAAAGATGTCAACAAATTGAAAGGAAAAAGGAAGATATATTCCGTTGAAACGAAAGTTGTTGCGTCGCAATACTTTGTGTAATCGATTGCAGCAGCCTGTTAAGCATTGTGCGATACGGCATTCGCCCCGTTCTTTCGTTTTCCCGAGCGCCCGGCAGCGGGAAAAGTCATCGCGTCATTTTCTTTCTTTTTACTTTCGATGTTTGACATTTCGAAAGAAAACGCAGATGGTGCGCTGGCCCAACTGGAACCTCCGAATGGACGTCACCCTGCTTTCCGATGTGTCCGCCTGGCAGCGCCTTGGCGGAGCCGATACCGCTACCGAAATCGCCCAGCAGCCAGCGCTGTGGGAAGCCCTCGCCCAGGATCTGTCGCGTGCCCGCGACCGCCTGCAGGCCTTCCTCGGCGGCAGCCTCAACGATCCCAACCAGCGCGTGCTGTTCACCGGCGCCGGCAGCTCCGGCTTCATCGCCGAGATGGTGGCCGATGCGATCAACGCGCAGTGGCCGGCCGAGGTGCGCGTGGTGCACACCACCAGCCTGCTGACCCATCCGGCGCTGTACCTGCAGCGCGACCGCCCCACCCTGCTGGTCTCGTTTGGCCGCAGTGGTTCCAGTCCGGAAAGCGTGGCCGCGGTGGACCGCGTGCGTGCCGATGTGGATGAGGCACGCTTCCTCGACATCACCTGCAACGCCGATGGCGAACTCGCCCGTCGTGGTGCCGGCCGTGCCGATACCTGCACGCTGCTGATGCCGTCGGCCAGCTGCGATCGCGCCTTCGCCATGACCAGCAGCCTGACCTGCATGCTGCTGGCCGCACTGACCGTGTTCGATCGTTCGCCGTGGGATGCGCGCGTGGCGCGCCTGAAGCAGATCGCCGCGCTGGCCCGCGAAGGCCAGGCGCAGTGGGATGCACCGGTGGCGGTGCTGGCGCAGCGCCCGTTCAACCGCATCATCTACCTCGGCAGCGGCCCGCTGGAAGCGCTGGCGCGCGAATGCGCGCTGAAGGTGCTGGAGCTGACCGCCGGCCGCGTGCTGGCGCTGGCCAACACACCGCTGGGCTTCCGCCATGGCCCGAAGTCGACGCTGGACCGCAACACCCTGGTGGTGGTGCTGCGCAGCGTGCAGCCGCTGGCGCGCCGCTACGAGCAGGACCTGCTGGAAGAACTGCGCCGCGACGGCGTGGCCGGCCAGGTGCTGGCGATCGGCCCGCATTCGGACATCGGCGCCGATGACGAATACACCCTCACCGTGCCGGCACTGGACGATCCGTGGCTGGCACCGGTGTGGCTGGGCTTCGCGCAGCTGTTCGCGCTGCAGCGCTCGGCCGCGCTGGGCCTGACCCCGGACAACCCGTTCCCGGACGGCACCGTCAACCGCGTCGTCAAGGGCGTCACCATCCACCATGGCTGAGCTGATCGCCCACGCCTGCTATGGCATCGACATCGGCGGCACCAAGATCGAGCTGGTGGCGTGCGATGCGGCGATGCAGGTCACCTGGCGCCGCCGCGTGGCCACCCCACAGGGTGACTACGACGGCTTCCTGCAGGCGGTGGTGGCGCTGGTCGCCGAGGCGGACGCTGCCCTCGGCCGCAGCGATGCGGCCATCGGCATCGCCCTGCCCGGCGTGCGCGACCGACGCAGTGGCCGCCAGCTCAGCGCGAACGTGCCCGCACTGACCGGCCAATGCGTGGCGCAGGATCTGCAGGCGCGGCTGCAACGCCCGTTGCATTTCGGCAACGACCTGCAGTGTTTTGCGTTGTCTGAAGCGCACGGCGGCGCGGCTGACGGTTACCCCAGCATGTTCGGCGCCATCCTCGGCACCGGTGCCGGTGGCGGCTTCTGCCTGCAGGGCCGGCTGCTGTCCGGCTTCAACGGTCTGGCCGGCGAATGGGGCCACTGGAGCGTGCCCGGCCACCTGCTGCAGCGCCACGGCCTGCCGCTGCTGGACTGCGGTTGCGGCCTGCAGGGCTGCGTGGAGCGCTACGTGTCCGGCAGCGGGCTGGCAATGATCGAGCGCCACCTCGGTGGCAGTGCCGCGGACGCCAGCGCCGTGATCGCCCTGGCCGAAGCCGGCGATGTACATGCGCGCAAGGCGCTGGACATCCACCGCGATCTGCTTGGCCACAGCCTGGCCGCGCTGGTGCTGGCGCTGGACCCGCACGTGATCGTGCTCGGCGGTGGCCTCTCGCAGTACGCGCCGCTGTACCAGCAGCTGCCGGCAGCCATCGCCGCTCATCTGTTCAACGGCGTGCAGGTTCCGCCGATCGTGCCGCCGCGCTTCGGCGATGCCGGTGGCGCACGTGGTGCCGCCCTGCTCGCCTGCCAACCCTCGTTTTCCTGATTGACCGGAGCCTGACCATGTCCCCGTTGCAGACCCTGCTTGCCTCCCACCGCGCCGGTGCCAACGTCGGCCTGTACAGCGTCTGCTGCAGCAACGAGCAGGTGCTGCGTGCGGCCATGCACGTGGCGCTGGCGCACGGCACCGTGCTGCTGATCGAGGCCACCTCCAACCAGGTCGACCAGTTCGGCGGCTACACCGGGATGACTCCGCCGCAGTACCGCGATTACGTCAGCACGCTGGCCGATGAAGAAGGTTTCCCGCGCGAGCGGCTGATCCTGGGTGGCGACCACCTCGGCCCGAATGCCTGGCAGAAGCGCCCGGCTGCCGAAGCGATGACCCACGCGCGCGTGCTGATCGAAGCCTACGTCGCCGCCGGTTTCCACAAGATCCACCTCGATTGCAGCATGTCCTGCGCCGATGATCCGGTGCCGCTGCCCGACGCCATCGTCGCCGCGCGCTCGGCCGAGCTCGCCGAGATCGCCGAACGCACCGCCGCCGATCATGGCCTGCCGCCGCCGGTCTACGTGATCGGTACCGAAGTGCCGATTCCCGGTGGCGAAGCCTCGCTGGCCGAAGGCCTGCAGGTGACCACGCCCGCTGCTGCCGCGCAGACCCTGGCGATTCATCAGCAGGCGTTCGATACGCCGCAGCTGCGCGATGCGTGGCAGCGCGTGATCGCCATGGTGGTGCAACCGGGCGTGGACTTCGACCACAGCAGTGTGCACGAGTACGACCCGGCCGCCGCCAGCACGCTGGCCGACTTCCTCGAACAGCAGCCGCGCATCGTGTTCGAAGCGCATTCCACCGACTACCAGCGCGAAAGTGGCCTGCACGCCTTGGTGCGCGACCACTTCGCCATCCTCAAGGTCGGCCCGGCGGCGACCTTCGCCTACCGCGAAGCGCTGTTCGCGCTGGCCGCGATCGAGGCCGAACTGCTGCCGGCCGCACAGTGCTCGCGCCTGCCGCAGGTGCTGGATGAAGTGATGGTGGCGCAGCCGAAGTACTGGCAGTCCTACTACCAGGGCGATGAGGCAGCGCTGCGCCTGCTGCGCAGCTATTCCTTCAGCGACCGCTGCCGCTACTACTGGGGCGAGCCCGCGCTGGTGCAGGCGGTGCAGACCCTGTTCGCCAACCTGGAACAGCACGCGCCGCCGCTGGTACTGCTCAGCCAGTACCTGCCGGAGCAGTACCGCGCCGTGCGCGAGGGCACCCTGGCCAATACGCCTACCGCGCTGGCACGGCATCGCGTCGGCCTGTGCCTGGGCGAGTACGCCCGTGCGTGCAGCGCCAACCAGGCCGGAACCCGCACGCATCACGCAGACGCGGCTGCCGCCGTTGCTGCGAACGGCTAATCTCTACCTTTCCCCGCGACACCGAGAATGGCCATGCGCAACACCCGCTCCCGCCGGCAACAGATCCTGCAGCTGCTGATCGAGCACGGCTCGGTGCAGGTGGCCGATCTGGTCGAGCGCTTCGGCGTGTCGGCGGTGACCATCCGTGCCGACCTGACCCACTTCGAATCGCAAGGCCTGGCCAACCGTACCCACGGTGGCGCCACGCTGGTACGCACGCCGCCGCAGGAACAGGACATCCACGAAAAGGACGCACTGAACCTGCCGCTGAAGGAATCGATCGGCGCGTGTGCCGCGCGCCTGGTGCGGCCCGGTGACAACATCATCATCGACTCCGGCTCAACCACGATGACCCTGGCCCGTCACTTGCGCACCCAGCGCGACGTGACGGTGATGACCAATGGGTTGAACATCGCCTGGGAACTGGCCAACGCGCCCGGCATCAACGTGCTGCTGACCGGTGGACTGCTGCGCCAGCAGTCGTTGTCGCTGCAGGGCAGCCAGGCCGAAGCCAGCCTCAACTCCTACAGCTTCGACACCCTGTTCCTGGGCGTGGACGGCCTGGACCTGCAGTTCGGACTGACCACCCACGATGAAGCCGAAGCCCGCCTCAACCACCGCATGGTCGAGCGCGCGCGCCGCATCGTGGTGCTGACCGACGCCTCCAAGTTCGGCCGCGTCAGCCTGCACCGCATCGCACTTCTCGATCAGATCCACGCCATCATCACCGACGCCGGCATCGACGACGCAACCCGTGAAGGGCTGCAGCGGCTGGGCATCGAGGTGATCATCGCCGAGCCCACTGCATGACCGACACCCGCACCCTGCATGGCCGCATCCTCACGCCGCTGGGTTGGCGGCGTGGCCACGTCCACTTCGATTCGCACATCCGCCAGCTGCAGGTGGACGACCACAGCGGCGCTGACGACCTGCAGCTGCCGGTGATCCTGCCCGGCTTCATCGACCTGCACGTGCATGGTGCGGCCGGCGTCGACCTGATGCAGGGCGGCGACGTGGCCCGCACCATTGCCCGCACCCACCTGCGCTTCGGTACCACCACACTGCTGGCGACCACCATGACCGCCGGCCTGGATGAGATCGAGCACGCGCTGCACGGCGTGGCCGCGTCCATGGCAGCGCCCGATGCCGACGCCGCCTGCATTGCCGGCGTACATCTGGAAGGGCCGTTCATCAGCCCGCAGCGCCTGGGCGCGCAACCCAACCGCACCATCGAGGCGACGCTGGCGCTGGTGCAGCAACTGCATGCACTTGCACCGATCCGGGTGATGACACTGGCGCCGGAAATCGGCGAGCACACCGCGCTGATTCCCGCGCTTTCGGCAATGGGCATCCGTGTGCAGCTTGGCCACAGCGCCGGCACTTACGAAGAAGGTGTTGCTGCGCTGCAGGCCGGGGCTTCCGGCTTCACCCATCTGTTCAACGGCATGACCGGCGTCGACCACTACCGGCCTGGCATCGCCGCGGCGGCGCTGGCACATGCGCAGTACGCCGAGATCATTCCCGACCTGCAGCACATCCATCCCGGCGTGATCCGCCTGGCCGCGCGCGCGATCCCGCGCTTGTACGCTGTGACCGACGCCACCGCCGCCACCGGCATGCCCGATGGCGAGTACGCCCTGGGCGAACAGCGCGTGCACAAGTGCGGCGGCTGCGTGCGCCTGGCCACCGGTTCGCTGGCCGGCAGCGCACTGACCATGGACCAGGCGCTGCGCAACCTGGTGCGCGTGGGACTGGAACTGGCCGATGCCTCGCATCGCGTGTCCACCTTCCCCGCCGATTACCTGGGCCTGGATGATCGCGGTCGCATTGCGCCCGACGCCCGTGCCGACCTGGTGGTACTGGATGCCGGATTGCGCCTGCAGCAGGTGGTGATCGGCGGGCGCGTCGTCGATCTGACCTGACGCAAGCGATGCGGCCCGGATGCCGCGCGGGCTCCCTGTAGAGCCGAGCCAGGCTCGGCTCGCCGCGCGAAGCGCGGCATGGGGAACCTCGATATCGGAACGGAAAGCAGCCGAGCATGGCTCGGCTCTACAGAATGCACTCTGCGACGAACCGCCGCCGGGCCTGGCCCGGCGCTACCACAGGAACTGCCGATGACTGCAAGCACCGCCCCGCGCTGGCCCGTACGCTACCTGCTCTTCATCGGCGGCCTGGGGGGCCTGCTGTACGGCATCGACATCGGCATCATCGCCGGTGCCCTGCCCTATCTTGAAGCGACCGCCAGTCACGCCTGGCAGCTCAGCAGCCAGCAGCTCGGCTTCGTGGTGGCGGCCGTACTGCTGGGCAGCGTGCTGTCCTCGCTGTTCGCCGGCATGATCGCCGACCTGATTGGCCGCCGCGGCGCGATGCTGCTGGCCGGCCTGCTGTTCACCGCCTCGATTCCGATCATGGCACTGGCCTCCGGCTACACGCCGCTGCTGCTGGGACGCCTGCTGCAGGGCATCAGTGGCGGTTTGATCGGCGTCGTGATTCCGCTGTACCTGGCCGAAGTGCTCAGCCCCGAACGGCGCGGGCGCGGCGCGGCCATGTTCCAGCTGCTGCTGACCGTTGGCCTGGTGCTGGCAGCCCTGATCGGCCTGTACCACGCCCATGCCGTGGATGCCGCCGCCGAGGCCGTGCGCTCGCTGCCGGTCGCGCAGCAGGCGCAGGAACTGTTCACGGTGAAGGACCACGCCTGGCGCACCATCTTCTGGACCTGCCTGGCACCCGGCCTGCTGTTCTGCGCCGGTATCTTCTGGCTGTCCGAATCACCACGCTGGCTGGTGCGCCGCGGCCGCATCGATGAAGCCCGCCGCAGCCTTCAGCGCGTCCTCCCCGCCGCAGACGTCGAGCCCACGCTGACCCAGATCCAGGCGCCGGAATCGAGCAGCAGCGACGGCAAGCGCGATCCGCTGCTCAGCCGCCGCTACGTGGTGCCGTTCGTGCTCGCGTGCGTGGTGCTGGCCTGCACCCAGGCCACCGGCATCAACTCGGTGCTGGCCTACGCGGTCAACATCCTCAACCAGGCCGGCCTGTCCGGTTCGGTGGCCAACG
Source organism: Stenotrophomonas geniculata (assembly GCF_034508895.1). Classification (NCBI taxonomy): domain Bacteria; kingdom Pseudomonadati; phylum Pseudomonadota; class Gammaproteobacteria; order Lysobacterales; family Lysobacteraceae; genus Stenotrophomonas; species Stenotrophomonas geniculata. The sequence goes on along the minus strand of NZ_CP140571.1, from coordinate 2,157,585 downwards.
GTGCCGACGTGGTGATCAAGCTGCTCAACGCGGTGATGACCGTGGTCGCGCTGCTGCTGGTCGACCGCAAGGGCCGCAAGTTCCTGCTGATGCTGGGCAGCGGTGGCATCTGCGTGGCCCTGCTGGCGGCGGCCACGCTGTTCTTCCAGGCCGAGCGCGGACGCGCCGATGTGCAGCCTCAGCTGCAGGCGGCGGTCAGCGGCGAAGGCCTGCAGCTGGTGCTGGATGACGCGCAGTGGCAACGCCTGAGCAATGGCATCGACAGCCAGGGCCGACCGATGCAGCTGACCGTGTCGTACGCCTATGGTGATTTCACCAATGTGCGCGCCCTGCGCAGCGACAACCTGATTGATCGCGAACTGCGCATCGAGCGCACCGGCACCGTGCAGCCGGACAGCGTGATCGGTGCGTTCTTCCGCAAACTCCACCTGAATCCATTTGCCGACCCGGCCAACGCCAGCCAGGCGCCATTGCGCATCGAGCAGGCCCGCATTGGCCCGGTGCCGCCACCGGCACACGGCTGGGCCGTGGCCACCTGCATCCTGGTGTTCGTCGCGTTCTTCGCCGTCGGCCCCGGCGTGTGCGTGTGGCTGGCACTGTCGGAGCTGATGCCGAACCGCATCCGTTCCAATGGCATGAGCATCGCGCTGCTGATCAACCAGTTCGTGTCCACCACCATCGCCGCCATCTTCCTGCCCACGGTGGGCCACTACGGCTACGCCAGCATGTTCGTGTTCTGGGCGGCGTGCACCTTTGTGTTCTTCCTGGTGGCCGCGTTCTGGCTACCGGAGACCAAGGGCAAGTCGCTGGAAGAGATCGAGGCACGGTTCGCCCGGTAGCGGTCGACCTTGGTCGACCTCCATGCGCAGCGTGGGGGTGTTGGCACGTCCGTCAGTCGCCCGTGATGTGCTTGGCCAGCGCCTGCGCCTCGGCAACGCTGGGCAGCCCGCTCAGCATCATCGATTCGCCGAACGGTCCCTGCACCGTCGCCACCAACAGCACGCGGCCATCCACGCTGATCGCCGCTCGCTGACCGACCAGTGCTGCCGTGCCATCGTGGATGCGCTGGTGCGCTTCGTGTCGAAACCGGATCTGCAGGCCCGGCTGCTTGGCCTCGTCCAGCACGTAGCGCACATCGGCGATGTCGGCGCTGCCAGCGATCGGCGGCTCGCGCAGGGCGAGCGTTTCGCCCTGCCACTGCGCCTGCCTGCCCTTGCCGTCCGCATCGACCGCGCTCAGGCGTACATCCACACCCGCGCGCGGCGCATGATCCTTGCCTGCCAGCGCACCGGGCGTGGCACCCGGCATGCATCCGGCCAGCACCAGCGCTGCGCCCAGCAGGAACGGAAACGCGCCCCTCACTTCAGCTTCCGCAGCTTGAACGCCACCAGCACCTGCAGCAGCCCGTACAGCAGGCTGCCGATGCCGATCCACAGCGTGGTCACCGCCACGCCTGCATACGGATTGGCCGCAAACAGCAGGCCCAGCACCACCGCCAGCACGCCACTGAGGATCAGCAGCCACTCGCCCTGGATCTGCTTGCGCACGCGGATCGCGAACACGATGCGATAGATGCCGGCCACCAGCAGCCATGCCGCCAGGAACAGTACCAGCACGCTGGCGGTGGCCAGCGGATTGATCACCGCCAGGATGCCGAAGCCCAGCGAGGCGATGGCATACAGCGCCAACCAGCCACGCGAGGCACCACTGCCGCCGCTGATCAGTGCGAACAGGCTGATGACGCCTTCAACGATGGCCATCACGCCCAGTGTCCAGGCCAGTGCCATCGCTGCGGACAGCGGCCAGCCAATGGCAACGATGCCGAAACCCAGTGCGACGAGCCCGTACAGCAGCAGGATCCACCAGCTGCGCCCAACCGCCGACAACAAGGGAGACAAGGGGGAATTCATGGCCACTCCTCCGATCCGGAACCGGCCTCATCCTAGCCCCTGTGGATGAAGAGGGCGATCACGGCGCCCGCGCACAGACCCACACGCGCACCTCCGCTGCGCCGGCCAGGCGCAGCGTCTCGGCGACCTCCATCACCGTGCTGCCAGTCGTCATCACGTCATCGACCACGGTCAGCCGCGAGGGCACGGAACCACGCACGTCGAACGCATCGAACAGGTTTTCCCTGCGCTGTTCGGCCGTGCGTTCAGACTGCGGTGCGGTATGCCGCTGCCGGTACACCCCCTGCCAGACCGGCATCGGCAGCAACCGGCACAGCTCGCCGGCCTGGTTGTAGCCGCGCTGGCGCAAGCGTCGCCTGTGCAGCGGCACCGGCACCAGCGGCGTGCACGACCACGGCGGCGGTGCGCGCTGCATCAGCTGCGCGAGCAGGCGTCCGGCGGCGAGATCCTGATGGAACTTGTAGCGGACCAGCAACTGGTCGACCGGCGGCAGGTACAGCAGGCTGGCATGCGTGGCGGCCTGTGGCGGCACCTCTTCGCGGCAGGTGCCGCAGACGATCAACGCTGTGCCCGGCAACGGCAGCGCGCAGCGCAGGCAGGCCCGGCCGGCCCAGGGCAGTCCGGCCAGGCAGGCATCGCAAAGATCGAGTCCATCGTGGCCCGGGCCACCGCAGACCAGGCAACGGAGCGGTAGCAGCACACGAAGTGCGGCCTGCACGTGGCGGCCCGGGTCGAAGAAGGCAGACATGCGCTTCAGCCTGACGGCGCCGTCAGTGCGTTGCCATCGGGGGGGCCCTCAACGAGCCGTAGGGGTTTTGTCGCCCACCCGCTGCCCCGATCACCTCACCGCGTTGGCGCAGGCTTCGCATCCACCCGGGTGCGATACACCATGTACGGCGTCTGCCGGCGATCAACGCCGCCATTGAATCCGGCCTGCCGATGCAGCTGGTTGGCAGTGAAGTACAGGTAGCCATCCGGCCCCATCGACAAGGTATCCGGCCACAGGATGCGCGGGTCGTGCACCACGGTCGTCCAGCGCCCCTGCGCATCACGGGCATGAATGGCGTTGTGCTCGTAGTCGCTGGCGTACAGCCGCCCGTTGGCATCCATCTCCATGCCATCGGAGGCGCCCTTCTCGCCGAGGTCAACGACCGCAGCAGCCAGCGCCGCCTCGCTCACCTTCGGGTCGCGCAACAGTGCGGTGGGCACGCTGTACAGATGGCGGCTGGACAGTGGCGTGTAGAACAGCGTACTTCCATCCGGCGAAAGCGCGATGCCATCGGCGGCAACGCTGAACGTGCCGACGAACCGTCGGCCTTGCGCAACCGCATCTGCCGGCCCTCCACAATCGGCACGAACGCGGGATCGGCCGAGGTGGATACATGACCGATCAGACGCTTGGATGCCGCCCCCGTAGCGAGGTCGATGACGATGATGCCGCCAATGCCGCTCAGTGACGAGTCGGTCACGTAGGCCACGCCCTCGCGGCCGACACGGAAATCGAAGCGCACATCGTTGACATAGGTGCGCGCATCGATGACGTTGGCCGGGAACACCAGGGTCTTGGCCACGGTATTGGTGGCCAGATCGATCGCCACCAGCTTGGCGCCGCCGGCCTGCGGCGCTGAAAAGCCCGGTGCGGCGGTGTCCAGTACCCACAGCCGGCCCTGGCCATCGGCCACCACGCTCTGCACGCTGATGAAGTGTGCTGCCGGGTCGGGATCGTCCTTGCGGTTGATGCGCGCATCCGGATAGGGCACGGCACGGCCATCGCGCCACTCGGCCACACTGTAGGCCACTTCATCGCCCCAGCGCGGGAAGTTGACGAAGATCCGCCCGGTCCCGGACACCGCCACGCTGGTGGGCATCGCACCTTCGAAACGCGCCACCGGCTCGATGACACCGATGCTGCGTTCGCTGGGAAGCACAGGCGTGCCTGCCAGCGCCAGCGCGGGGGAACTGGCCAGGGCCAGGACGGCAGCCGCCAGGCTGCGGATACGGCAGTTGATCATGGTTGCTCTCGATGCAGGTCCGGGTACAGCCCCGGTGTCGACGCATCTTCAGCGGCGCACCCGGCATCGGGTAGACGGTGCAACGGGGAATCAGCTTCACTGCAAAAGTGAAGATTTCGACCTGATTGATCCTGTTGATCAAGGTAATCAGTGATGCCTATCCGCTGGCTCTGCTTTCGGCACCATCAACAACTCCGCCAACCCACGGTAGATCGGCACCCGGCAGACCAGCCCGGACACGCCACGCGCGATCAGCACCGTGGCCAGGATCGGCAGCAGCAGATCACCACTGTCGGTCAGCTCCAGCGAGATCACCGCCGAAGTCAGTGGCGCCTGAGTGACGCCGGTGAGGTACGCACACATGCCCAGCAGCACGAACGCGCGCGGGTCCACGCCGGGCATCAGCACCGCCAGGTTGTGCCCCAGTCCCGCACCGACCGCCAGCGCGGGCGAGAACAAGCCTCCGGGAATACCGGCCACGTACGATGCGAGGTTGGCCAGCAGCTTCATCAACCCGAACTCGTGGCCGACCACCGCCTGCCCCTGCACCAGGCTGCGCGCCTGCTCATAGCCGGTGCCGAACGCGCCTTCACCGAAGACCAGGGCGAGCAGTACCACCACCAGGCCGCAGCCTGCGGCCAACAGAACCGGATGCCGCTGCCGCAGTTGCCCGAGCCAGCGCGGGCGGCCCGCCGCACTGGCCAGCACCGCACGCGCGAACAGGCCGCCCAGCAGGCCCGCCACCACGCCGCACAGCAGGATTGCCAGCCAGCCCTGGCCGAGCGGCAGGCGTGCGCTCACATGGCCGAAATAGGTGTAGTTGCCCAGCAGGCCCAGCGACACCACGCCACCGACGATCACCGCGGTCAGCAGGGTGCCTGAGAAGCGATGCTCGAAACGACCGCTGAGCTCCTCGATGGCGAAAACGATGCCGGCCAGCGGCGTGTTGAACGCCGCCGCGATACCCGCCGCACCTCCGGCCAGCAGGAAGTGCGAGAGCTCGCGGGGATCCTTGAAACTGAACCAGCGGCCGAACAGGTACATCAAGCTGGCGCCTACGTGCACAGTCGGGCCCTCGCGGCCCACCGAGGCGCCACCCAGCAGTGACAGCGAGGTCAGCAGCAGCTTGCCGGCCGAAACCGCGGGTGAAAGGTTGGTCTTCCGGAACGGCTCATCGGCCTTGTCCAACGCGGCGATGACCTGCGGAATGCCGCTGCCGCGCGTGGGCTTGAGCACACCGGCGGTCAACCAGGCCAGCAGCGCGAAGATGCCCGGCGTCAGCAGCAGGGCCCACCACGGCGAGTGCGACGTGATGCGCTGGAACAGATGGAACGCCGCGTCGCTGGCCTTGGCGAACAGGATCGCCACCAGCGCCACGGCCACGGCGCCGCCCCAGAGCGCGGCGCGGCGGCGCCAGGCTTCGCTGAGAACTAGCGCGGTGATGCGGCCGCGGAGGCGATGGAGATCGGTCATGAGTCAAAGTCTGCGCGCCAGCGCTTTGATTAGACAGCGGCCACTGTGGCCGAAGGCCTTGCAGGATGCGGTGAAATGCACGTATGCCGCCAGAAGAGCGTCCTGAACTCGGGCAGATGCAGCGATCTGCGAGATCTGATGCTCAGATCACCAAACGATGGAGAATGTGGGTCAGCGTCAGCTGAGAACAACCTTGGTTCGGCAACACACCATCCTCTCCCGGCGTGCCCACCTCGAATCCTTCCTCAACGTCCTCGTAGTACAGCAACCCGTCGGGCAGTTGTGCGACCGCCCAGACCCACTCAATCATGCCCAGCCTGTGCAACCGAACCGCATGGAATGGCACGCGCAGGGATTCGAAGGTGGCTCGTTGGACAGGTGAGCAATCCTGCAACTGCCGTGCGACCAGGGTTTCCAGTTCTTCCCGGGTGATCGGCTGCCAGTTGTCCGGATTGTCCATTGCAGCGCTGCCCGATTGAACGTGTGTGCTTGAGGTTACGTCCAACGCGCTGCGCGGGTCGATCCTGACGATGTTCGGGCCAAGCTCACCGCGCAGGCTGCCCCCGCTCCCGGCCCGAGGACGTGGTTCGCCGCGGCAGCAGCGATGCCCGCAATCGATGCAGCGCCATGGCCATCGCTTGTATGGGATTCCATTCCAGTCACGGCAAAGTAAACCAAAACATCAAACTAAAAGTTGACAGCCCGTACCCCCCCACCCACACTGCCGCCCTCGCTCCACTCGTACCCAAGGTCCCGCCATGGCTGCTGCCATCCGCCACGACTGGCAACACGACGAACTGCAGGCGCTGTTCGATCTGCCGTTCCCCGAGCTGCTGTTTCGCGCCGCAGCGGTCCATCGCGAGCACTTCGACCCGTCGCAGGTGCAGGTGTCCACGCTGCTGTCGGTGAAGACCGGCGGCTGCCCGGAAGACTGCGCGTACTGCCCGCAGGCGCAGCGCTACAGCACCGGGGTGAACGCGCAGAAGCTGATGGAGACCGACGCGGTGCTGGCCAAGGCACGCCAGGCCAAGGCCGCCGGTGCATCGCGCTTCTGCATGGGTGCCGCATGGCGTTCGCCGAAGGATCGAGACATTCCGAAGGTCGCGGCGATGATCGCCGGGGTGAAGGCACTGGGTCTGGAGACCTGCGCCACGCTGGGCATGCTCAGCGGCGAGCAGGCGCGTGCGCTGAAGGACGCCGGCCTGGACTACTACAACCACAACCTCGACACCGCGCCGGACTACTACGATTCGATCATCCACACGCGCCAGTACCAGGACCGCCTGGATACGCTGGAACACGTGCGCGATGCCGGCCTGAAGACCTGCTGCGGCGGCATCGTCGGCATGGGCGAGACGCGCGCGCAGCGCGTCGGCCTGCTGCTGGCGCTGGCCACGCTGCCGGCGCATCCGGATTCGGTGCCGATCAACAAGCTGGTGCAGGTGGCGGGTACGCCGCTGCATGGCAGCGCCGAACTGGACCCATTCGAGTTCGTGCGCATGATCGCGGTGGCCCGCATCGCCATGCCGCGCTCGATGGTGCGGCTGTCGGCCGGGCGCGAGGCGATGAGTGACGAACTGCAGGCGCTGTGTTTCCTGGCCGGCGCCAACTCCATCTTCTACGGCGACAAGCTGCTGACCACCGGCAACCCGGAAAGCGAGCGCGACCTGGCCCTGTTCGCTCGGCTGGGGTTGCAGCCGATGGCGGTGCAGGTGGATGCCGAAGGCCACGACCACGGCGGTACCGTGCACGCCGATATCAGTGCCGATACGCCCGGCTGTGGCTGCGCTCACGCGGCCTGAGACGGGCCGCAAGCAGGCGCCGCGGCAACGCGCTACCCTAGCCGCCCCGTCGACGCATTCAGCCACCATGGCCCGCCCCGACCTGACCGCCCGCCTCCACGCCCAGCGCGCTCTGCGCGATGCCCAAGGCCGTCGCCGCCCGCGACGCACGGTCACCCGTCGTGATGGCGTGCGCCTGGAAGTGGACGGCCAGTGGCTGACCGGCTTCTGCAGCAACGACTACCTGGGCCTGGCCCAGCAGTTCAGCGTGGTCAACGCGCTGCAGGACGCCGCCGCACGCGAAGGCGCTGGCGCCGGTGCCTCGCACCTGGTCTGCGGCCATCATGCCTTGCATGAGGCGCTGGAACGCGAGGTGGCCGAGTGGCTTGGCTATCCACGTGCGCTGCTGTTCGGCAGTGGCTTCGCCGCCAATCTGGCGGTGCAGCAGGCACTGCTGAGCGAAGAGAACGACGTGTGCGTGCAGGACAAGCTCAACCACGCCAGCCTGCTCGATGCGACCCGGTTGGCCGGTGCACGTCTGCGCCGCTATCCGCACCTGGATCCGGAAGGCGCAATGCGTCAGCTCAAGCACGCGCCCGATGGCGCGGCCATGCTGGCCACCGATGGTGTCTTCAGCATGGATGGCGACATCGCACCGCTGCGTGCATTGTCGCTTGTGGCACGCCTGCAGCAGGCGCTGTTCTATGTGGATGATGCGCACGGTGTCGGCGTGGTCGGTGATGGCCGTGGTGCCGTGGCCGCCGCCGGGCTGGGCGTGGACGACGTACCGCTGCAGCTGGTCACACTGGGCAAGGCACTGGGCGGTTCCGGTGCGCTGGTGCTGGGCCGCGACGACCTGATCGAGCATCTGGCCGAAACCGCGCGCCCGTACATCTACACCACTGCCGTGCCACCGGCGATGGCCGCTGCTGCGCTTGAAGCAGTGCGCCTGGCGCGCCGCGACCACTGGCGTCGCACAAAGCTGACCGACCTGATCGCGCTGTTCCGCACTGAAGCGCGTCGCCATGGCCTGGACCTGATGGCTTCGGAAACACCGATCCAGCCGCTGCTGTTCGGCGATGACCGCACCGCCGTGGCGATGTCCACGGCGCTGGAACAGGCCGGCTGGCTGGTCGGTGCAATCCGCCCGCCGACGGTGCCGGAAGGCAAGGCACGCCTGCGCGTGACACTGTCCGCGCTGCATACGCCGGAACAGGTGGGTGGCCTGGTGGAGGCCATCGCCAGCGCGCGCGATCGCGTGACCCTGGCCGTGCGTGAAGCCGCGCCACCGCCGCTGCCCGCTTTTGCCTGAGTTCCGTGTCGTTGCCCATGCATATTGACGTCACCGGCCGTGGGCCGGACCTGGTACTGATCCACGGCTGGGCCCTGCAGGGCGGTGTATTCGCGCCGCTGGTGCAGCGCCTGGCAGACCAGTTCACCCTGCACCTGGTCGACCTGCCCGGCCATGGCCACAGCCGCGACGACACCACGCCGCTGCGCCTGCCGTTCGTGGTCAGTGCCATTGCCGCGGCCACACCCCCGGCGGTGTGGTGCGGCTGGTCGCTGGGCGGCCTGTTCGCACTGCATGCGGCGGCCACGCTGCCGAAGGTCCGCGGTCTCGCGATGATCGCCGCCACGCCGCGTTTCGTGCGTGGCGAGGATTGGCCGCACGCGGTGGAGCCGGCGGTGTTCGAGCAGTTCGGGCGTGAGCTGGCGACCGACTTCGGCGGCACGCTGGAACGCTTCCTCGCGCTGGACGTGATGGGCTCGGCGCATGCCCGCGAGGAACTGCGCACCCTGCGCCAGCGCCTGGTCGAGCGCGGTGCGCCCACCGAACGCGCCCTGCTGGAAGGCCTGCGCCTGCTGGAGAGCACCGACCTGCGCGGGGCACTGCCGACGCTGGGCAAGCCCAGCCTGTGGATCGCCGGCCAGCGCGACCGCCTGGTGTCACCGGTCGCCATGCAGGCCGCTGCGGCGCTGGCCCCGGGTGCGCAGGCGCTGACCATCGCCCACGGCGGCCATGCGCCCTTCCTCGGCCATGCCGACGAAGTGGCCGCCGCCCTGCAACACTTCGTTGCCGGCCTGTCGCCGGCCGATGGCGGACAATGAGCCCCCTCCGAATTCCGCAGGATTGACGCATGGATCTGGGTATCAACGGCCGCTGGGCACTGGTCTGCGGCGCGAGCAAGGGGCTGGGCCTGGGCTGCGCGCGTGCGCTCGTACGCGAGGGCGTGAACGTGGTGATCGTGGCGCGTGGCGAGGCTGCACTGAAGGTCGCCGCCGACGAACTGCGTGCACTGCCCGGTGCCGGTGAGGTGCGCGCCGTCGCCGCCGACGTCACCACCGAGGCCGGCCGCACTGCGGCGCTGGCCGCCTGCCCGCAGGTGGACATCCTGGTCAACAATGCCGGTGGTCCGCCGCCCGGTGATTTCCGCAATTTCGAACGCGACGACTGGATTGCCGCGCTGGACGCCAACATGCTGGCGCCGATCGCACTGATCCGCGCCACCGTCGACGCGATGATCGAGCGCGGCTTCGGCCGCATCGTCAACATCACCTCGTCGGCGGTGAAAGCCCCGATCGACATCCTGGCGTTGTCCAACGGCGCGCGCAGTGGCCTGACCGGTTTCGTCGCCGGCCTGGCGCGCCGCACGGTGGCCCACAACGTCACCATCAACAATCTGCTGCCCGGCCAGTTCGACACCGACCGCCTGCGCGCCAACTTCGCCCACAGTGCGGGCAAGGACGGCGATGCCGGCGAAGTCGCCGAACGCCGCCGCCAGCAGATTCCCGCCGGCCGCTTCGGCACGCCTGACGAATTCGGCGCCGCCTGCGCCTTCCTGTGCAGTGCACAGGCCGGTTACCTCACCGGACAGAACCTGCTGATCGACGGCGGCGCCTACCCCGGTACGTTCTAAGAGACTTTCGCAATGCCGTCCCACTTCGATGCCCGCCATGTCCGCCGCGCGTTCGCGCGTGCCGCCAGCAGCTATGACGCCGCCGCCGCCCTGCAGCGCGAGGTGCAGTCGCGGCTGATCGAATCGCTGGACTACCTGGAGGCACGCAAGCCCGAGGTGATGCTGGACATCGGTGCCGGCACCGGCCACGCCAGCGCGTTGATGAAGAAGCGCTGGCCGAAGGCGCAGGTGATCGCGCTGGACGTGGCGCTGCCGATGCTGGACCAGGCCAAGCGCCAGGCCGGCTGGTGGAAGCCGTTCCAGCGCCTGTGCGGCGACGCCGCCGCATTGCCGTTGGCGGACAACAGCGTGGATGTGATCTTCAGCAACCTGTGCCTGCAGTGGGTGGACGACCTGCCGGCGGTGTTCGCAGGCTTCCGTCGCGTGCTCAAGCCCGGTGGCCTGCTGCTGTGTTCCACCTTCGGCCCGGAAACCCTGATCGAACTCAACGAAGCCTTCGCGGCCGCCGATGACCGCCCGCACGTGAGCCGCTTCGCGCAGATCGCCCAGTTCGGCGACGCGCTGATGATGGCCGGCTTCCGCGACCCGGTGCTGGACCGCGATCTGTTCACCCTGACCTACGACGACCTGCCCTCGTTGATGCGCGAACTGCGCGCGATGGGCGCGACCAACGCGCGGGTAGACCGCCGCCATACCCTGACCGGGCGTGGCCGTTTCGCGGCGGCGGCAGCGGCGTATGAACCGATGCGGCGCGCCGACGGCAAGCTGCCCAGCAGCTGGGAAGTGATCTATGCCCATGCCTGGGCACCGGACCCCGGCGCACCAATCCGCGAAGGCGGGCATGACGTGGCCGCGGTGCCGGTGTCGGCGATTCCGATCCGACGCAAGCAGACCTGATCGAGCGACCGCAGGTCATGCGCCAACCACGGTCGGCGACTACCGATTCATGCACGGAACCCGCTCCGGTAGGTGCCGACCTTGGTCGGCACAGTGCCGGCGGCATCGCGATCTGACAGATTGTGCCGACCAAGGTCGGCACCCACCCAATGCAGGCTTCCGCCTCAGGTATTGGCCGGCGAACTCAGCGGCGGGCGCACCAGGTCGCGGTGGAAGAAGTAGATCTCCTGCACCAGGAAGCGCCAGCTGGTGTGGAAGCTGCGGAAGCGCGTGCTGGGCGTGGACGAGGCCAGCGCATCGATGCCCAGTGCCTTGCTCAGTCGCAGCGCGCGCGCCATGTGCAGCGGGTCGCTGACGATGATCACCCGGTGCAGGTCGCGCTGGTCCATCAGTCGCTTGGCTTCGACCAGGTTCTGCACGGTGTTGCGCGAAGCGGTCTCGATCAGGATCGCATCGTCCGGCACGCCATGCTTGAGCGCATAACGCCGCGCCACCTGCGATTCGGAGAAGCGCGCACCGGTGCCGCCATAGCCGCCGGTGAAGATCAGCAGCGGCGCGTACTGGGCCTCGTACAGGTCCAGTCCATGCCGGATACGTTCTTCGAACACCGGAGATGGCTTGGCGTCATAGGCGGCCGCACCCAGCACGATGATGGCATCGGCCTTGGCGGCCTGGTCGCGCTCGCCGACCCAGACGATCCAGGCAGTCACACCCAGCAGCCAGATCACCAGCAGGACAAACAGCCGCCACAGCCAGCCCAGCAAGCCGGTGCGAGGCCGATGCCGGTCGCGGCTCATGGCGCCCCCCAGCGCAACGCGGGCAGGTCGACGTTGCCGCCGGACAGCACCAGGCCCACGCGCAGGCCGGCAAAACGTTGCGGCTGTGCCAGCACCGCGGCCAGTACGGTGGCCGAGGATGGCTCGACCACCTGCTTGAGCACCTCCCACAGCAGGCGCATTGCGGCCGTGGTCGCAATGTCATCGACCACGATTACCTCGGCACCGGCCGCGCGCAGCAGTTCGAAATTCGGCGCGCCGATCAGGGTACGCAGTCCATCGCAGATCGTGTCCGGGGTGAACGCGCCCTGCCGCTCGCCAGCGGCCAGCGAGCGCGCGGTATCGTCGGCTCCGGCTGGCTCGGCCAGCACCAGGCGGGTCTGCGGGCTGGCGTGCTGCAGCGCCAGCGCGGTACCGCTGGCCAGGCCACCGCCGCCCACCGGCACCACCAGCACATCGAACGGGCCGTCGCTGTGCAGCAGTTCCAGGGCCGCAGTGCCCTGCCCGGCCATCACCGCCGGGTCCGTATACGGATGGACCAGGGTCGCGCCGGTATCGGCCTGCACCCTGGCACAGGTGGCCTCGCGGTCGGCGATGGTCGGCGGACAGCGCCAGAGCGTGGCGCCGTGGCGGGCGATGTTCGCCAGCTTGGCGGCCACCGCCCCTTCCGGCACCACCACATGGCAGGGGATGCCCCGGGTGCGTGCGGCCAGGGCCAACGCGGCACCGTGGTTGCCGGAGGAATGGGTCACCACGCCAGCACTGGCGCGATCGGCCTCCAGCGACCACACCGCATTGCAGGCACCACGGAACTTGAATGCGCCACCGCGCTGCAGGTGCTCGGCCTTGAACGCCAGCTGTGCGCCGGCCAGCGCATCGAGCGTGCGCGAGCGCAGCACCGGCGTCACGCTGGCGTGCGGGGCGATCCTCGCTGCAGCAAGCAGGACGTCATCGGCGCGGGGCAACAGTGAATCGCTCATGACGCAAGATTAACGTATGGCTTCGCGCTGGCGACCGGGACACAGGTCATGCCAGCATGCAGCCCTACGCCTCCATTCATCCTGGCCGGCGGAATTAAGGGCCGATTCAACGCTGGCGCCCGAAGCTGACTGCACACCCGTCCTCTGGGGGGACCCACCATGAAAATGCGCCTGATGCTTGCCGGTGGCCTGCTGCTGGCCCTGACCGGCTGCACCACCTACGACTATGTCGGCGGCGGCCGCAGCGGCAGCTACTACCACGGTGCGCCGTCGGTGGAGTACCGCTACCCGGCCGGCTATCCCTACAACTACGGCCCCTACTACGGTGGCTATGGCGGCTACTACGGCGGCTACGGCAATCCGTATTACTCGCGCCCGATCTACCGCCCGCCGCACAACCATCGCCCGCCGCCGCGCCCGGGCAATGGTGGCGAGCACCGTCCGCCGCCGCCGTCGCGACCGTCGTACAACGGTGGTTCGCCGTGGCGGAACATGGACTCCATGCGCCGCCCGCCGCAGTCGAACGCGCAGCCGTCGGCGCCCCCGCCGCAGGCCCGTCCGGCACCGGCACCGAGTGCGCCGAGGATGAACGGTTCCCCCTGGCGCAACATGGATCGTGCGACGCAGCGCACAGTTGAGCGCTGAACCGTCTTGCATTTCACACGGTCTAAGCCGCACTCTACGCGGACAGTGACGGCCCGCGTCACAAAGTGACAAAAACGACACGGGCCGCCGCAAAAAGCTCTACGTCGATATCCGACAGGAACATCTGGATCCCCCCTGTTCCGGCCCTGTCGGATGTCGGCACCTCTGAAGGCAGACGGCCCCGCAATGCGGGGCCGTTTGTTTTGTCAGGTCGCCAACCGGCGAAAGCCCAGCTTCAGTAGATCCACGCCATGCGTGGATGGCGCCTTCCCGACAGCCCCAAAAAAACAGGGCCGGACAGTCCCCCGACTGCCGGCCCTCTGCTCCCCCACCGTGCGCCTGTACCGGCCCCTGTTCCAATTCCGGTCACGGGCGCCTACGGCGCCAGCCACGATGGGTGCTATTGGGTTATCTGCAAAAATCCTGCCAACTTTAGGGCCGATTTCGCCGCCAACTGGCCGGCGCCGGCGTCCGCACCCCGAATGGCGCTAAAATCGCCACCCCGGCGGCGCCCCCGGCCGCGCCTGCCCCAAGCTGAACAGCCCCCATGAACCCGTCCTTCCATCGTTACGACGTCATCGTCATCGGCGGTGGCCACGCCGGCACCGAAGCCGCGCTGGCCGCGGCCCGCACCGGCGTGCGCACCCTGTTGCTGACCCACAACATCGAAACGGTGGGCGCGATGAGCTGCAACCCGGCCATCGGCGGCATCGGCAAGGGCCACCTGGTCAAGGAGATCGACGCCCTGGGCGGTGCGATGGCGCATGCCGCCGACCGCGCCGGCATCCAGTGGCGCACGCTCAACGCATCGAAGGGCCCGGCCGTGCGTGCCACCCGTTGCCAGGCCGACCGCAACCTGTACCGCATGGCGATCCGCGCCATCGTCGAAGGCCAAGCCAACCTGACGGTGTTCCAGGCCGCGGTCGATGACCTGGTCATCGAAGGCGATGCCGTGCGTGGGGTCATCACCCAGACCGGCCTGCGCTTCGACGCCGAGGCGGTGGTGCTGACCGCCGGCACCTTCCTGGCCGGCAAGATCCACGTCGGCCCGACCCAGTATGCCGCCGGCCGCATGGGCGACCCGCCGGCCACCACGCTGGCCGCGCGCCTGCGCGAGCGCCCGTTCCAGGTCGACCGCCTGAAGACCGGCACGCCGCCGCGCATCGATGGCCGCTCGCTGGACTACAGCGTGATGGACGAGCAGCCGGGCGACACGCCGCGCCCGGTGATGTCCTTCCTCGGCTCGGTGGACGAGCATCCGCAGCAGGTCAGCTGCTGGATCACCCACACCACCGAGCAGACCCACCAGATCATCCGCGACGCGCTGCACCGCTCGCCGCTGTACAGCGGCCAGATCGAAGGCATCGGCCCGCGCTACTGCCCCTCCATCGAAGACAAGGTGGTGCGCTTCGCCGAGAAGGCCAGCCACCAGATCTTCGTCGAACCCGAAGGCCTGGGCATCGTCGAGATCTACCCCAATGGCATCTCCACCTCGCTGCCGTTCGACGTGCAGCTGGAGATGGTGCGCAGCATCGTCGGTTTCGAAAACGCGCACATCACCCGCCCCGGCTATGCGATCGAGTACGACTTCTTCGACCCGCGCGGGCTGAAAGCCTCGCTGGAAACCAAGCTGGTCAACGGCCTGTTCTTCGCCGGCCAGATCAACGGTACCACCGGTTATGAAGAAGCCGCCGCGCAGGGCCTGCTGGCCGGCCTCAACGCCGCACGCCAGGTGCGCGGGCTGGACGGCTGGTGCCCGCGCCGCGACGAGGCGTACCTGGGCGTGCTGGTGGATGACCTGATCACCCACGGCACCAACGAGCCGTACCGCATGTTCACCAGCCGCGCCGAGTACCGCCTGCAGCTGCGCGAAGACAACGCCGACCAGCGCCTGACCCCGGCCGGCCGCGAGATGGGTCTGGTGGATGACCGCCGCTGGAACGCGTTCGAGACCAAGCAGGCCGCCGTCGCCGCCGAGCGCGCACGCCTGGGTGCACTGTGGGCAACCCCGGCCAATGCGCTGGGCCGCGAAGTGCAGGACACGCTGGGCGTGGCGGTCAGCCGCGAAACCAACGTGCTGGACCTGATCAAGCGCCCGGAGCTGGACTACGCGCAGCTGATGCAGGTGCCGTCGCTGGGCCCGGCGGTAGCCGACGCCAAAGTGGCCGAGCAGGTGGAAATCGGCGTGAAGTACGCCGGCTATCTGGATCGCCAGCGCGAGGAAATCGAGCGCCAGCAGCGGCACGAAGCCACGCCGATCGCTGAAGCCTTCGATTACGCGACGGTGCGCGGGCTGTCGGCCGAAGCACTGCAGAAGCTGGAGCGCGTACGCCCGCAGACCATCGGCCAGGCACAGCGGATTCCCGGCATGACGCCGGCGGCGATCTCGCTGCTGCTGGTGCATCTGGAACGCGCACGCCGCGGCCGCGTGGCGTAAGCGGTCGCACCTGCCTCTGGTGGGTGCCGACCTTGGTCGGCACATGAGTCTGCCTTGGTGGGTGCCGACCTTGGTCGGCACGGAAGCATGGAGTGTCGCGATCTGATGATCCGTGCCGACCAAGGTCGGCACCTACCAGAGCAGTTCGCGTTACCGCGCGTCCGCGCCACCACCCAGCACCTTGAACAAGGTCACCCGGTTGCCCGCCTCCTGCTGCTGCAACGCGATCAGGTCCTGCTGCGCGGCATACAGGTTGCGCTGCGCATCCAACGACTGCAGGTAGCCATCCAGTCCAGTGCGGTAGCGCGCATCGGCCAAGATGTAGTTGCGCTGGCTGTCAGCCACCAGCGCGCGTTGCGCGTCCATCTGCGCGGTCAGGTGATCACGCGTGGCCAGCGCATCGGCCACTTCGCTGAAAGCCTGCTGGATCGCCTTCTCGTACTGCGCGACGCCGATGTCCTTGCCGATCTTCGAGGCATCCAGCGACGCCTTCAGTGCGCCGGCATGGAAGATCGGAGCGGTGATACTGGGCGCGAACGACCAGCCACGGGTACCAGCCGAGAACAGCGTCGACAACGCGGTGGAGCTGTGTCCGTAGTTGGCAGTCAATGTCAGCGTCGGGAAGAACGCGGCGCGCGCGGCGCCTATATCGGCATTGGCCGCCTGCAGCGCGTGTTCGGCGGACAACACGTCCGGGCGCTGCAGCAGCACGCTTGAGGGCAGGTCGGCCGGCAACGGCGCCAGTGCCACGCTGCCCTCCAGCGCCTGCGCGGTCGGCAGCAGGGCCGGATCCAGCGGCGCCCCCACCAACAGCTGCAATGCATCGCGATCCTGCGCCTGCTGCGTCTGCAGCTTGGCCAGCGCGCCGCGCGCGGCTTCCACGCTGGTCTGCACCTGCGACAGGTCCAACCCCGAGGCCAGCCCCTGCGCATGGCGGGCCTCGGTGCGCTGCAGGGTCTGCTGCTGGCTGTCCAGGGTCTGTTGCGTGAATGCCAGCGACTGCCCATCGGCGGCCAGCGCCAGCCACGCCGTCGCCACTTCGGCGACCAGGCTGGTGCGCGCCGCACGCTGGTTCTCGGCACTGGCCAGCCAGTTCTGCAGGGCTTCGCTCTTCAGGCTGCGGATGCGCCCGAACAGGTCCAGCTCCCAGCTGCTGATGCCGACCTGCAGCGCGTCGGACTCGGTCACCTGGGTGGCCCCGGTCTCACTGTTGGCGTCACTGACCCGCGAACGGGTGACGCTGCCGCTGGCATCCACCGACGGCAGCAGCGCCGCACGCTGGATGCGGTACTGCGCCCGCTCCTTCTCCACCTGCAGCACGGCCACGCGCAGGTCGCGGTTGTTCTGCAGCGCCAGCGCGATCACCTGCTGCAGGCGTGGTTCCAGGAACACCTCACGCCATGCCGGCATCGCCAGCGCAGGATCAGCCTCGCCGGTGGCCGCATTGCCGAACTGCACCGGCACCGGTGCCCCGGGCCGCTGGTAATGCGGCGCCATGCCCACGCAGCCACCGAGCACGGTGGTCATCGTCGCGGCCGCCAGGGCGCGCAGCAGCATCGGCTTCATGGGTGTGCCTCCGGGACAGTGGCTTCGGTCGGTGCGCGGCCCGGGAACATGCGGCGAACCAACAGGTAGAACAACGGCACGAAGAACATGCCCAGCACCATCGAGGCGACCGTGCCGCCGGCCACGCCGGTACCCAGCGATCGGCGCGCGGCTGAACCGGCACCGGTGGCGAACACCAGCGGCAGCACGCCCATCAGGAAGGCCAGCGAGGTCATCACGATCGGCCGCAGCCGCAGGTAGACCGCCTGCAGGATCGCCTCGCGGGTGCTCTTGCCCTGCTGTTCGAGGATGCGCGCGAACTCGACGATCAGGATGCCGTTCTTGGCCGCCAGGCCAATCGTGGTCAACAGGCCGACCTGGAAGTACACGTCGTTGTTGAGGCCGCGCAGATTCATCATCAGCACCGCACCGAACACGCCTACCGGCACCGCCAGCATCACCGCGAACGGCACCGCCCAGCTTTCATACAGCGCGGCCAGGCACAGGAACACGAACAGCAGCGAGATGGCGTACAGCATCGGCGCCTGGTTGCCCGACAGCTGTTCCTGGTAGGCCATGTCCGACCACGCGTGGCTGAAGCCTTCCGGCAGCGTATCGGCCAGGCGCGCGATCTCGGCCATCGCCTCGCCGGAGCTGACGCCCGGCGCCGGCTGGCCGGTGATCTCCATCGCCGAGATGCCGTTGTAGCGCTGCAGCGCGGCCGGTGCGCTGGACCAGTGCGCGCTGACCAGCGATGACAGCGGCACCATCTGCCCAGCCTGGTTGCGCACGCTCCAGCGCTCGATGTCCTGCGGCTGCATGCGTGCTTCGGCAGCGCCTTGGATGAACACCTTCTTGATGCGGCCCTTGTAGATGAAGTTGTTGACGAAGTCGCCGCCCAGCGCCGCGTTCAAGGTGTCATTGATGTCCTGCGGATTCACGCCCATCGCCTGCGCCTTGGCGTCGTCCACCTTGACCGCATACACCGGTGCATCTTCCAGGCTGGCATAGCGCACGTTGACCAGCTTCGGATCCTTGGCAGCTTCCTTCAGCAATGTGTTGCGTGCAGCCACGGCGGCGGCATGGCCGGCACCGCCTTCGTCCTGCAGTTCCAGGGTGAATCCGCCCGCATCACCCAGGCCGAGGATGGCCGGCGGCGAGGTGATGAACACCTGCGCATCGGGCACGCTGGCCATGGCCTTGGTCAACCGTGCGGCGATGGTATCGGCATCATCCTTGCGGTCATCCCAGTCCTTCAGGCGGATGAAGGCCTGGCCGACATTCTGGCCGCTGCCGGTCACGCTGAAGCCGGCGGTGGCCTGGATCGACAGCACGCTGTCGTCTTTTACTGCGGCGGCACTGAGGCGATCCATCACAGCACGGGTCTGTTCCAGCGTGGCGCCGGCCGGCAGCTTCACCAGCGCGTTGAGCATGCCCTGGTCCTCGTCGGGCAGGAACGCGCCGGGCAGGTGCCACAGCAGCAGGCCGGTGACCACGCTCAGCACCAGGTAGAACACTACGCCGAGCGTGCGCCGACCGAGGAAGCCATCCACCCGACGACGCAGGCCGTTGGAGGTGCGCTCGAAACGGTGGTTGAACCAGATGAAGAACTTGCCCAGCAGGCTGGGTTCGCCGCCGTGGTCGCCGTGCGGATGGCCGCCCTTGGGAATCTGGTGCAGGATGCTGCCGCACAGCGCCGGGGTGATGGTCATCGCCACCAGCACCGACAGGATCATCGCTGCCGCAATCGTCACCGAGAACTGGCGGTAGATCACGCCGGTGACACCGCTGAAGAACGCCATCGGCAGGAACACTGCGGTCAGCACCAGCACGATACCGACCAGCGCGCCGGTGATCTGGCCCATCGCCTTCAGCGTCGCCGGCTTCGGCGCCAGCCCTTCGAAGGTCATCACCCGTTCCACGTTCTCCACCACCACGATGGCATCGTCCACCAGCAGGCCGATGGCCAATACCAGCGCGAACATGGTCAGCGTGTTGATCGAATAACCGAACGCGGCCAGAACGCCGAACGTGCCCAGCAGCACCACCGGCACTGCGATGGTCGGGATCAGGGTGGCGCGCCAGTTCTGCAGGAACAGGTACATCACCAGCACCACCAGGATGATCGCCTCGATCAGGGTGATCACCACTTCCTTCAGCGAGATGGTCACGAACGGCGTGGTGGTGAACGCCACGTGGGCGGTGTAGCCATGCGGCCAGTACTTCTGCAGCTGCTGAAGCCGTGCATCGATGGCCTTGGACACGGCGATGGCGTTGGCACCGGCATTGAGTTCGATACCCAGCGATGCAGACGGCTTGCCGTTGAAGGTGCTGATGCTGTCGTAGCTCTCCGGGCCCAGGCCGATCTTCGCCACCTCACCCAGATGCACCACGCTGCCGTTGGCATCGGCCTTCAGCACCACCTGCGCGAACTGTTCGGGCGTGTGCAGGCGGCTGCGCGCGGTCACCGTGGCGTCGAGCTGCTGGCCCTTCAGCGCCGGCTGGCCGCCGAGTTCACCGGCCGAGACGTCGGTGTTCTGTGCCTGCAGCGCGGTCTCGATGTCCGACGGCATCAGCGCGTACTGGCGCATCTTCTCCGGGTCCAGCCAGATGCGCATGGCGTACTCCTGGCCGATCGGCTGGATGTTGCCGACACCGCTGACGCGGCTGATCTGGTCATCGATGCGCGCTTCCATGAAGTTGGCGACATCGAAGTTGTCCATGCTGCCGTCTTCGCTGGTGAACGACAGCACCTCGAAGATCGAACCACTGGACTTGGTGATGGTCAGGCCGTTCTGCTGCACCGCCTGCGGCAGCGTGGCCATGGCCGCCTGCAGCTGGTTCTGCACCTGCACCTGCGCGGTGTCCGGATTGGTGCCGGTGGCGAACACCAGGTTGACCTGCGCCGAGCCGTCGGAGGCACTGGTCGAGGTCATGTACATCAGGTGATCGAGGCTCTGCTGCGACTGCTCGATGACCTGGGTGACCGCATTTTCCACGGTCTGCGACGAGGCACCGGTGTAGGTGGCACGGATGGTGATGGTGGGCGGGGCGATCTGCGGGTAGCGGTCCACCGGCAGGATCAGGATCGCAAGCAGGCCGAGCAGGCTGACCGCAATGGCGATCACCCAGGCGAAGATCGGCCGGTCGATGAAGAAACGAACCATGCGCGGCAGGCCTCAGTGCGACTTTTCGTCGGTGTTGCCGTTCGGGTCGATCGCCGGCATCGCCGCCAGCTGCACCGTGGTGGCCGCCACCGCCTTGACCTGCTGGCCCAGTGATACCGCACTGCCGTTGCTGACGATCACCCGTTCGCCGGTCTTGAGACCATCGGTGATCTGCCACTGGTTGCCGACCACCTGGCCGGTGCTGACCCGGCGCTCGACCACATGATCCTTGGCGTCGAGCAGGCGCAGCAGCGGCTCGCCGCGTTCGTTGCGCGTCACCGCCTTCTGCGGCACCAGCAGCGCGCGCGCGTCGGTGGCCATCGGCAGCACCGCCTTCAGGTACATGCCGGGCAGCAACAGGCCGTCCGGGTTCGGGATGACCGCACGCAGCACCACATTGCCGGTACCCGGATCGACCGCGCTGCCGACGAACTCCAGCGTGCCTTCGTGCGCATAGGTGCTGCCGTCCTCCAGCAGCACCTTCACCTGTGCCTTGCCATCGATGGCCTTCACCAGGCCGGCATCGAGCTGCTTGCGCAGCGCCAGCATCTGCGTGCTGGACTGGGTGACATCCAGGTACACCGGGTCCAGCCGCTGGATGGTGGTCAGCGCGGCGTCCTGCCCGGCCGCTACCAGCGCACCAGCGGTCACGCTGGAGGTGCCGATGCGACCGTCGATGGGCGCGGTCACCCGGGTGTAGTCGAGGTTGATGCGGGCGGCCTGCAATGCAGCGCGCGCGGCAATCACGTTGGCCTGCGCCTGCTTCAGCGCCGAGGTGGCGTCGTCGGCATCCTGCTTGCTGGCCGCATCCATGCTCACCAGCGCGCGGGTGCGCTCGGCCTTCGGCTGTGCCGACAACACGGTGGCCTCGGCCTGCGCCAGCTGCCCGCGGGCGGTATCGAAGGCCGCCTGGTATGGCGCCGGATCGACCTGGTACAGCAGCTGCCCCGCCTTGACCTGCTGGCCTTCGGTGAACAACCGCTGGCGGATCAGGCCGCCGATCTGTGGCCGCACCTCGGAGATCTCGAACGGCACGGCGCGGCCGGGCAGCGTCTGCTGTAGTGCCAGCGGCTGCGCGCTGGCCGTGATGACGCCCACTTCGGGCATGGCCGGTGCTTCAGTCCTGCCCGCCGAACAGGCCGCCAGGGCCAACAGCAGGGGCAGCAGCAGGGGACGCGGGGAACAGGACAGCGGGCGCAGGAGTGACATGGGGGCGTCGGGGGCCTTGCGTTGACCCGTGCACGCTGCCGTGGAACTGTGCAGAGAATATGGAGATTGTGCGACCGGCTCAGCTGGCGCTTGCTTTCGGCGCCGCATGCGCCGCTAATGGCCTCCGCGATGGCGAAGATTCGACTCAAATTCGGCCTGACCGCGAAGACCTTCCTCGCGATCTTCACCGCCTGCCTGCTGGTGCTGGCAGTGAACGGTATTGCCAGCCGCGTGGCCTTCCAGACCGGATTCCTGGACTACCTCAACGACCAGGGCGACCTGCGCATGCAGCGGCTGATGCCCCACCTGCAGCGCGAGTACCGCGAGCACGGTGGCTGGGGACATCTGCATGGTGATGGCGACCGCTGGGCGCGGTTGCTGCGCCCGGATCTGGCCCATGGGCACGAAGGACCGGTGCCGCCGCTGTCCGACCAGACCGGCGTGCCGTCGCGTCTGGGCCTGTTCGATGCGCAGCACCACTTCGTGGCCGGCAACCCCGACGCCACCAGCGATGACGAGCCGCATGCGGTGCAGGTGGACGGGCAGACCGTAGGTTGGCTGGGCATGGTGCCGTTCCAGACCGTCATCGCCACCAACGACCTGAATTTCTACAACACCCAGGTGCGCGCCTGGTGGGTGATCGGCATCGCCCTACTGCTGGTGACGGTACTGCTGGCCTGGCTGGTATCGCGGGCGCTGCGCCAGCGCCTGGCCAAGCTGGCCGCGGCCACGCACCGGCTGGCGGCCGGTGACTACGCCACCCGCATCGAGCGCACCAGCGACGATGAGCTGGACGCACTGGTCAACGACTTCAACCGGATGGCGCAGGCGCTGGACGATACCGAGCGCAACCGCCGCGCCTTCATCGCCGACATCTCGCATGAGCTGCGCACGCCATTGGCGGTGGTGCGCGCCGAGCTGGAGGCGATCGAAGATGGCATCCGTCCGCTGGACCGCGCCAACCTGGTGGGCCTGCAGGGCGAGATCCGCCAGCTGGGCAAGCTGATCGACGACCTGCACGACTTGTCGATGACCCAGTCTGGCGGCCTGGCGTACCGCTTCGCGCCACTGGACTTGGCGGCACTGCTGCGCAGCGAACTCAACGGCATGCGCGTGCGCTTCGCCAATGCAGGCCTGGCGCTGGAGGAAGATCTGCCCGCCATGCCGTTGCAGGTGTCCGGTGACGAACGGCGCCTGCAGCAGGTGCTGGCCAACCTGCTGGAGAATGCACTGCGCTACACCCACGCCGGTGGCCGCGTACTCGTGCAGGCAGCGCACGTGCCTGCCGGCGTGCAGCTGATCGTGGAAGACACCGCGCCGGGCGTGCCGGCCGACAAGTGCGCGCTGTTGTTCGAACGCTTCTACCGCGTGGAGAGTTCGCGCAATCGTGCCAGTGGTGGCAGCGGGCTGGGCCTGGCCATCAGCCACAACATCATCCTCGCCCACCACGGCGTCATCCACGCCGAGCCCTCGCCACTGGGCGGGCTGCGCGTGGTCATCACCCTGCCGGAGCCTGCATGAGCACGTCGCTCGCCACGTCCGCGAAGATCCTGATCGTCGAGGACGAGCCACGCCTGGCCTCGGTACTGCGCGACTACCTGGCCGCTGCCGGCATGGCCAGCGAGTGGGTGGACGACGGTGGCCAGGTGATCGACGCGTTCGCGCGCTACCAGCCCGATCTGGTGCTGCTGGACCTGATGCTGCCGCAGCGCGACGGCGTGGACCTGTGCCGCGAACTGCGCGCCAGCAGCGATGTGCCGGTCATCATGGTCACCGCACGGGTGGAAGAGATCGACCGCCTGCTGGGCCTGGAGATCGGTGCCGACGACTACATCTGCAAGCCGTTCAGTCCGCGCGAAGTGGTCGCTCGGGTAATGGCGGTGCTGCGCCGCTACCGCCCAGACCCCGGTGCGCGCGCCAACGGCGGCCTGCACATCGACGAGCCGGCCGCACGCGCCACCTGGAACGGCAAGGGCCTGGACCTGACGCCGGTGGAATACCGCCTGCTGCGCACGCTGCTGGCCACGCCAGGCCGGATCTGGGCGCGCGATGAACTGCTCGACCGGCTGTACCTGGACCATCGCGTGGTGGTCGACCGCACCGTCGACAGCCATGTGCGCAACCTGCGCCGCAAGCTGGCCGACGCCGGCATGGAAGGCGAGCCGATCCGTTCGGTGTACGGCATGGGCTACAGCTACGAGCCGTGATCGCGTTCGCCGGGCTTGGCCCGGCGCTACCCCGTCATGCCTCGTCGACGAACGTCACCCCCTGGTAGCGCCGGGCCATGCCCGGCGAGCGCAGCGATGCAGACCTGCGCTACAGTCGAGAACGCTCGACATCAACGAATCACGACTGCATGGACGACATCCACCCGATCGCGCCGGACAAGCGCGCCGCCATCCTTTCGACCCTGGCCGACATCGAACAACGCTACGACGTACGCGTGCTGCTGGCCTGCGAGTCGGGCAGCCGCGGCTGGGGCTTTTCCTCGCCGGACAGTGACTACGACGCGCGCTTCATCTACGTGCATCGCCAGCCGTGGTATCTCAGCGTCAACGAGAGCACCGGTCCCGGCGAAGCGCAGCGCGATGTGATCGAACTGCCGATCGACGATGAGCTCGATGTCAGCGGCTGGGACCTGCGCAAGGCACTGCGGCTGGTCTCAAAATCCAATCCGACACTGATCGAATGGCTGCGTTCGCCGATCATCTACCAGCAGGATCACGCTGCGATGTCGCAGTTGTGGAAGGCAGCTGAGTCGTTCTATTCACCACTGGGAACGTGGTGGCACTACTTCAACATGGCGCGCTCGAACCATCGCGGTTACCTGCGTGGCGAAACGGTACGCACGAAGAAATACCTGTACGTGCTGCGCCCACTGCTGGCCTGCCAGTGGATCGAACACGAACAGACACCCCCGCCGATGGCCTTCGAGGATCTGCTGGACCGGCTGCTGCCGCTTGGCCCGGTGCGTGAAGCCACCGATGCCCTGCTGGCCGTGAAACGCGCCAGTGCCGAGTTCAGTGCCGGACCACGCATCGCGGCGATCAGCGATTTCATCGATCGTGAACTAGCCGCCCGCGCCAAGCAGGCCCCACGGCTGCCTGCTGGCCAGGGCGACAGCGCCTGGCTGGACGCGCTGTTCCGGCAGATGCTGGCCGAGCACGCGCCGTCCTGAGCGGTTGCACCCGTTTCTGGTAGCGGCCGACCTTGGTCGGCACCGAGATCACCATCCACGCATGGCGTGGATCTACTGTGTATCCGCGCGGCCCCAGGGCGGTACCTCCCCCAGCGTTCGCACGCGTATCATCGTCGCGAACGCCCTGATTTCCGGAGACTTCGATGAACCCGCTGCGCCCCTTCCGCGACAAGATGCCCGTCCTCGGCGAGCGCGTGTACATCGACCCGGCCTGCACCGTCATCGGTGACGTGGAGCTGGCCGACGACGTGTCGGTGTGGCCGGGCACGGTCATCCGCGGCGATGTCAACTACGTGCGCATCGGTGCGCGCACCAACGTGCAGGACGGCACCATCATCCATGTCAGCCATCACAGCCCGTACAACAAGGCCGGCTACCCGACCCTGATCGGCGAAGGCGTGACCGTCGGCCACGGCTGCATCATCCACGCCTGCACGATCGGCGATTACAGCCTGATCGGCATGGGCGCCTGCATCCTCGACGGCGCCCGCGTGGAGCGCCATGGCTTCGTCGGCGCCGGTGCGGTGGTCGGCCCGGGCAAGGTGGTGGGCGAAGGCGAGCTGTGGGTCGGCAACCCGGCCCGGCCGGCGCGCACGCTGAGCGACAAGGAGATCGAGTCGCTGCACTATTCGGCCGACCACTACGTGCGGTTGAAGGACGAATACCGGGGCTGAGCAGCCAACGCCGCCACGCGGCTCTGCTAAAGTCTGGGCCCGACCAGGACCTGTCGAGACCCCCATGCCTGTGGCTGCCTGCCGGAGAGGACTCCGGCGCCCACAACGAAGGCCATCGCGCTGATGGCCGCACCGATGCTCGATACCTACCGCGAGGTGGTGACGCCAGAGGGTGTGCCGCTGCAGTTGCCTGCCGCCGGCCCGGTACCGCGGGCGATGGCCTGGCTGGTCGATCTCGGCGTGCGCATCGCGGCACTGGTGTTGGTGTCCATTCCGCTGGCGCTGCTGGACAAGTTCGGCTCCGGCCTCTACCTGGTGCTGATGTTCCTGGTCTACTGGGCCTACCCGATCGTCTGCGAAGCAGTGTGGGGACGCACCCTGGGCAAGCGTGCGCTGGGGCTGCGCGTGCTGTCCCGCGATGGCGCGCCGGTAGGCTGGATGGCGGCGATCACCCGCAACCTGCTGCGCACGGTGGACATGCTGCCCTTCGGCTATGCGCTGGGCCTGATCAGCAGCCTGTTCGATCCGCATGGCCGCCGCCTGGGCGACCTGGTGGCCGGCACCGTGGTGGTGCATGCACCCGCACTGTACCTGCCACCGCCGCCGACCATCGACAGCGTGCTGGCCCCGCCGCAGCCCCTGCGACCAGAGGAACAGGCCGCGCTGATGGCCTTCGCCGAGCGCGCGCCACGCTTGTCGGCGGCGCGCCAGCAGGAGCTGGCCGGTATTGCCGAGCCACTGACCGGCACCCACGGCCAGGTCGGCGTTCTGCGCCTGTATGCGATGGCCAACTGGCTGCTGGGGCGGCGATGAAACAGGAGCAGTTCGTCGCCCGCTACCAGCAGGAATGGCAGGACCTGGAGCAGTGGCTGCTGCTGCGTGCCGGCGCCTCACGCCGCACGCGCCGCAAGGCCAGCGGCCTGGCACTGGACGACACGACCTTCCCGCAGCGCTACCGGCGGCTGTGCCAGCAGCTGGCGCTGGCCCGCGAGCGCGGCTACAGCCCGCAGCTGGTGCAGCGCCTGCAGCAGCTGATGCAGCAGGGCCACAGCGTGCTGTACCGCACGCCGCCGACACGTTGGCGGGGTGCCCTGGAGTTCCTGGTGGCCGACTTCCCGCTGCTGGTGCGCAGCCAGGCGCGCAGCATGTGGGTAGCGCTGGCGATGTTCGCGCTGCCGGCGGTGGCCTGCTTCGTGCTGGTGCAGGTCTATCCGGACCTGATCCACATGCTGATGGACAACCGCCAGATCGCAGAGATGGAGCGCATGTACGATCCCGCCGCCGAGCGCCTGGGGCGTGACAGCGGCACCGACTGGATGATGTTCGGCCACTACATCATGAACAACATCAGCATCGCCCTGCGCACCTTCGCCAGCGGACTGCTGGCCGGGCTGGGCACGCTGCTGGTGCTGCTGTTCAACGGCGTGATCATCGGTTCAGTGGCAGGCCACCTGCAGCACATCGGCCATGGCGACCCGTTCTGGCGCTTCGTGGTCGGCCACGGCGCCTTCGAGCTGACTGCGATCGTGATCGCTGGCGGTGCCGGCCTGCAGCTGGGCATGAAGCTGCTGGCGCCGGGCCGGCGCAGCCGCCTGGATGCACTGGTCGACGGCGGCCGCATCGGCGCGCGGCTGTGCCTCGGCGTTGCCTTCATGCTGTTGGTGGCCGCCTTCATCGAAGCCTTCTGGTCATCGATCGCCGAAGTACCTGCATGGGGCAAGTTCAGCGTGGCCGGTGTGTTGTGGGCCGGCGTGCTGCTGTGGCTGTGGCGCGGCGGACGTGGAGCTGGCCATGCGCATTGACCACCTGGACGTGGCGCTGCGTGCCCGCAGTGGCTGGGAAGCGATGGAGCTGGGCACCGCGCTGTCCCGCCGTCACGCGCGCGCGCTGTGGGGCAGCTGGCTGCTGGCCAGTGCACCGCTGTTCGTGATCTTCAACGCGCTGGGCTGGTGGCTGGATGCCTTCGGCTGGGCCTGGCTGGCGATGTGGTGGTGCAAACCGCTGTTCGAACGTGCGCCGCTGTATGTGCTGTCGCGCGGCATCTTCGGTGAACCAGTCGGCACGCTGGCCGCGCTGCGTGCGCAACGTCACTGGGGCAACAGCGGCTTCTGGGGCTACCTGGGTTGGCGTCGTTTCAGCGTGCTGCGCAGCCTGTGCCTGCCGGTGAACCTGCTGGAAGGCAACACACCGGGCCAGCGCGGCCCACGTCGTCGTGCAGTGGCAGCCGGCGCAGTGGGCGCGGCACTGGTACTGACCGTGACCTGCATGGCGTTCGAAGCCGTGCTGGTGTCCGGCGCGATCGGTGCGGTGTTCATGTTCATGCCACTGGAGCTGATGTCCGAATCATGGCGCGCCGCATGGGACATGATCGGCCAGGACACACCCGCATGGGCACGGCTGGGCTTCAACCTGGCGTGCTGGCTGGCCTCGGTGCTGATCGGCCCGTTCTTCGTCGGTGCGGGCTTTGGCCTGTACTTGAACCGGCGCACGCAGATGGAAGCCTGGGATGTGGAGATCGCCCTGCGCCGCCTGCGCGAGCGGCTGCTGCCGGCGGCATCGACGCTGGCCCTGCTGCTGTGCCTGGCACTGCCGCTGGTCTCCGCACCGGTGCATGCGCAGGACACAGACGCCGAGCCCGAACGCGCCATGGGCAAGCCCAACGACCGTGGCATCGACGCCGAGGAAAGCGACGAAGCACCGACCATCGACCCGGCCAACACCCCGGCAACGATCTTCGGCGGTACGCCGGTGGACACCGCCGGTTTCCGTCAGGCAGTGAACCGCGCCTATGAAGACCCGCTGCAGCGCCCGACCCGCCAGGTCACCCGCTGGAAGCCGATCGAACAGGCCGAGGAAGAGAAGAAGGAAGACAAGCAGCTGCAGCGTGACACCAACAGCAACGGTGAACGCAAAGCGCGCAAGGACGGCATCGCCTGGCTGGCGCGGCTGGCCGAATGGGGCCTGTGGGGGCTGCTCGGCGTCCTGCTGCTGGTGCTGCTGCTGACCGCACGGCTGTGGCTGCCGTGGCTGCGGGGCAGTGGCCGACGCAAGGCCGGGGCCGCACCGCCGGTGGTGGAGGAACAGGTGGAGTTGCCGGTGGTGCTGCCGCCGGACGTGGCCACCCAGGCCGGCCTGCTCTGGGACCAGGGCCGGCCGCGGCAGGCGCTGGCCCTTCTGTACCGCGCCAGCGTGCGCACGGTGGGCGAGCGCAGCGGTATCGCGCTTCCACCCGGTGCCACCGAAGCGCAATGCCTGCGCGCGTCGCGGCGCATGCCCGAGGCCAGCGACCGTGACCTGTTCGCGCGCATCGTGCGCATGTGGCAGTACGCCGCCTACGGTGGCCGCCTGCCCAGCCGCGCCGATTTCGATGCATTGGCCGATACGCTGCGCCAGCAGTACGGGTGGCAGGCATGAGCCCGCGCCTGTTCTGGTCGCTGCTGCTCGGTGCATTGGTGCTGTTCGGTGTACCGCTGACGATCCTTTACCTGCGCACGCATGAGCGGGTGACCGAGACCGTGCAGCTGCCGCCGCAGGGCGAAGCTGGCTACAACCCGCTGTACGTGCTCGGCCAGGCCCTGCGCGCTGACGGCATTGACGTGCACTCGCGGCCACGGCTGGAACTGCGGCAAATGACGCTGGGGCCGCACGACACGGTGGTGCTGCTGCAGGACAGCAGCGAACTGCCGCCGCCCGTCGCCAGCGCGCTGCTGGACTGGGTCGACGGGGGCGGCCACCTGCTGGTGCGGACGCCGCCACCGGCCGAGGACGATGCCGGCAGCACGCAGGGGCCCCTGCTGGATCAGCTGGGCGTGGACAGCCTGTTCCAGCGCAGCGACTGCCAGCCGTTCCATGTCGACGACGATCCTGGTCACGTTGAGTTCTGTGGAGGCCGCCGCTTCACCCTGGGTTTTGCCGCCAGTGCACAGGCCGAACGTCGCTGGGGCACGGATCGCGACCTGGTGTTTGCGCGCCTGCGCCATGGCCAGGGCAAGGTGAGCGTGCTGGCCGACATGGAGTTCATGCGCAGCGAGGTGGACTCACCGGCAGCGCGCCTGGCATCGGCAGGGGGCAAGGCCAGCGACGGCCTGCACGACGCGGCGCACCGCGACCTGACCCGCTATCTGCTCGATCCGAACTACGGCAAGGGTGCGGTCTGGCTGATCTACGCCAGCCGCCCGCCGTCGCTGTGGTCGCGCATGTTCTACCAGGGCTGGCCACTGTGGGCGCCACTGCTGCTGGCCCTGCTGGGTTGGTTGTGGGGCCGCTCGCAGCGCTTCGGCAGCCTGCTGCCGTCACCGGTACTGGAACGCCGTTCGCTGCTGGAACACGTGCGTGCCAGTGGTGAACTGCTGCTGCGTTTCGGCCACGGTACGCGCCTGTACGAGGCCGTACTCGCCCTGTTCCTGCACCGCCTGCGCCTGCGCGCACCGGTTGCGGCCGCACTGGAGGGTGCGCCACGCGATCAGGCCATCGCCGAGCTGCTGAAGTGGCCTCAAGGCCGCGTTGCCAGCGCGCTCACGCCCCCTCCGCCGCACGATTCCTCCGCCCTGCGCGAGCGCATCCGCTTGCTGCTCCAGATGAGATCCCTGCTATGACCGAAGTCCCCGAGCTGCCGGCGACCGCCAACGCCCGCCTGATCGAACGCGTCGATGCCATCCGCACCGCCGTCGGACACGCCTTCATCGGCCAGGCCGATGTGCTGGACCAGATTCTGGTGGCCTTGCTGGCCGGCGGCCACGTGCTGATCGAAGGCGTGCCCGGGCTGGGCAAGACGCTGCTGGTGCGCGCGCTGGCCCAGGCCCTGGAGCTGGACTACGGTCGCGTGCAGTTCACCCCCGACCTGATGCCCAGCGATGTCAGCGGCCACGCGGTGTACGACCCGAAGAGCGAGAGCTTCAAGATCCGCCGCGGCCCGGTGTTCACCAATCTGCTGCTGGCCGATGAGATCAACCGTGCACCGGCCAAGACCCAGTCGGCGCTGCTGGAAGTGATGCAGGAAGGCCAGGTGACCATCGAAGGCAAGGCCTTCACCCTGGCGCCGCCGTTCATGGCGCTGGCCACGCAGAACCCGCTGGAGCAGGAGGGCACCTACCCGCTGCCGGAAGCGCAGCTGGACCGTTTCCTGCTGAAGGTGCTGATCGACTATCCGCAGCTGGAGGACGAGAAGCGCATGGTGACCGCGATCACCAGTGGTCGTGCTGCCAGCGATTTCGACCTGAGCCAGGTGCCGCGCGTGCTCGGTGCCGGCGAGTTGCTGGAACTGCAGCGTGCCACTGCGGCGATCACCGTCGATGACGAAGTGATCGACTACGCGGTGCGCATCGTTGCCGCCACCCGGCAGTGGCCGGGTATCGCGGTCGGTGCCGGCCCCCGTGGCAGCATCGCGCTGGTGCGTGCTTCGCGCGCGCAGGCGGTGATGGCCGGCCGTGATTTCGTCACTCCGGATGATGTGCGCGACATCGCACGCCCGGCGCTGCGCCACCGCATCGCGCTGGCCCCGGAACTGCAGATCGAAGGCCAGGACGCCGACGACGTGCTGGGCGCGCTGCTGGCCAAGGTGGAAGCGCCGCGCCGATGAGGCCGGCCCCGCTGCTGCTGGCGCTGCTGCTGGCCTGGGCCGCCTTGGGTGGCCTGGTGCTGGGCGGGTTGCTGCCGCGCTGGAGCTGGGCGCTGGCGGCACTGGCGATTGCCGTGCCGGCGTTGATGGATCTGTGGCGGCAGTCGCGGCGTCCGTCGCCGCAGGTGCAACGCGAACTGCCCGAAGCGCTGGCACTGGGCGTGCGCCGCGAGGCCGCGCTGCGGCTGCAGGCAGACACGTCGATGACGGTGCAGGTGTTCGACCTGGTGCCCGGCGGCTGGCCGCTGGAATCGCTGCCGCAGCGCGTACGCCTGCAGGCCGGCAACGCCTCCACCCTGCACTATCACCTGCAGCCGCTGCAGCGTGGGCACTTCCGCTTTGAAGGCGTGCACCTGCGCATGCGCTCGCCGTGGCGCCTGTGGTGGCAGCAACGCACGCTGCCTCCCGTGCTGGACGTGCGGGTCTATCCGAACTTCGTGCCGCTCACCCGCTTCGCATTGTTCAGTGCCGACCAGGCCTCGCGGCTGGTCGGTGCGCACGTGAAGCGCCGCCGCGGTGAGGGCACCGACTTCCACCAGATGCGCGAGTACCGCATCGGCGACAGCCTGCGCCAGCTCGACTGGAAGGCCACCGCGCGTGCACGCAAGCTGATCTCGCGCGAGTACCAGGACGAGAAGAACCAGCAGCTGCTGCTGATGCTCGACAGTGGCCGGCGCATGCTGGCCAGCGAAGGCGGGCTCTCGCACTTCGACCACGCATTGAACGCTTCGCTGGTGGTGGCGTACCTGGCGCTGCGCCAGGGTGACGCCGCCGGCCTGTTTGCTGCCGGTGGTGAACGCCGCTGGGTGGCACCGCAGCGTGGCATGGGCACGGTCGAGCACCTGCTACGTGCCAGCTACGACCTGCAGCCGCGCGCGGTGGCCACCGACTACCTGGCTGCGGCCACCGAGGTATCGCTGTGCCAGCGCCGGCGCGCGCTGGTGATGCTGGTCAGCAACGTGCGCGACGAGGACATCGAAGACCTGCTGGCGGCAGTGCGCCTGCTGCAGCGGCGCCACCTGGTATGCGTGGCCAGCCTGCGCGAGCGCGAGCTGGACGGCGTGCTGGACAGCGAAGTGCAGACACTGGAAGACGCCACCCAGGCCGGTGCCGCCGCACTCTACCTGCAGCAGCGCGCGGAGGCGCACGACGCACTGCGCAGCGAGAAGGTGATGGTGCTGGACGTGACCGCCGATGCCCTGCCCGGCGCGCTGGTGGAGCGCTACCTGGCGGTGAAGCGCGAAGGATTGCTCTGATACCAACGATCGCGCTGGTGGGTGCCAACCTTGGTTGGCACGAAACCCACAGCGCCGGCCAGCGGCCGGCACTACCCCTGCAGCAATCGCCGCTGCAACCGCTCCACCGCACGCTGCAGCAACACCCGGTTGCGGGCCAGCTTCATCCACTGCGGCAGGCGCGAGAACATGGATCGGTGATGGCCGCGGCTTTCCCGCAACGTCGCGCTCGCGTACTCGTGCAGTGCCTGCAGATGTTCAGTGTTATAGGCCCAGAGCAGGCCCGCGCGGGTCGGTTCGACCAGGCGCAGCGGCAATCCGAAGTGCGGATCGGCAGGCTCGGCGTCACGCAACGGACGCACCACGACCGAAACATCGGTACTGCGATCACATTGCGCACATAGAGCAGCGAAGGACGCCGGTGCAGGCACGCCAGCGGGAACCCGGCGGCGCACATGCAGCCACTGATGCCCACAGAATCCACAAGGTTGGCGGCCCAGGATGTAGACCGCACCGACCCAGTCACCACTGTCCAGCGCTGAACTGCAGCCTGTGCAGCGGAATCGCGCCGTCCACCGGTAGGGTTTCCAGCTGGCGATCACCCAACCGGGGGTGTCGCAGCGATGGCAACGCACAGCGACGCGGTCCGCGAAGGCCTGCAGGCTGCGCCCGTCATCGAAATGCCGGCCCGGCACGGGCGTGGGACGCCCATGCCGGCCAGGCCAACGCCGCACCGTCATCAGACGTAGATCCGCGTCGGCGCCTCATCAACGATCGCGTGCGGCACGAAGCGCGCACTGTCGCGGGTGATCGCGCTGTCGTCCTCGCGGATACCGATGCCGCAGGCGTGGTCACCCACCACCCAGCTGCCGATCAGCGGGTAGCCACCTTCGAAGCGGGTCAGCGGATGCGCGCGCTGGATGATCGCCGGGCCGTCGTAGGGACCGTCGCTGCGCTGGGTGCTGCCATCGGCGAGGTGCATCTCGATGTTGGCGCCCTCGCGCGAGAACAGCGGCTTGCGCACCCAGCCCGAGGCCAGCGTGCTGCCGTCATCGAAGTGCGCTTCCAGCAGGTTCGGATGGCCCACGTTGCGCTGCCACAGCAGCGGCAGGATGCCCTTGTTGCTCAGCACCGCCTTCCACGCCGGTTCCAGCAGCTGCATGCCCGAACCGGGCAGCGCGCGACCGAATTCCTCGGCCATCAGGTCTTCCAGCGGGTACAGCTTGAACAGCGTGCCGATCACCGAATCATCCAGCGCGGTGAAGCGGCCGTCCTCGGACAGACCGATGTCCTCGACGGCGATGGCCTGGCCATGCAGGCCGGCCTGCGAAGCGCAGTCGCGCAGGTAATCGACGGTGCCACGGTCTTCTTCGGAACTGCCCACCGCGCTGAAGTACAGCGGCGGCGGCAGCTGTGAAGCCAGTTCGCCGAAACGCTCGACCAGCGCCTCGTGGATCGCATTGAACTGGTCGGCGTGCTGCGGCAGGCGACCGGCGTTGCGCTGGTCTTCCAGCCACTGCCACTGGAAGAAGCTGGCCTCGAACAGCGAGGTCGGCGTGTCGTAGTTCAGTTCGTACAGCTTGGCCGGGCCGGTACCGTCGTAGGCCAGGTCCAGGCGCCCGTACAGGTGTGGCTGGCGCTGGCGCCAGCTGTCGGCGATCCAGTCGCGGTAGTGCGACGGAATCGCCAGCTGGTCCATCAACCGTTCACTGGCGACGACATCGCCCACCAGGTCCAGCGCCATCTGGTGCAGCTCGGCGCTGGGGTCTTCGATGTCCTGTTCGATCTGGCGCAGGGTGAAGGCGTAGTACGCGCTTTCATCCCAGTACGGCTGGCCGTCGATGGTGTGGAAGCGGAAACCCGCCTCTTCCGCGCGTACCCGCCACTGGGCACGCTCGGCAATCCGGATGCGCTGCATGGGTCGATCAGCCGCCGTAGCTGCCGCTGGTGCTGCGGCGCGCGCTGGTGTTGCCGAAGCCACCACGGCTGGCAGTGACCGCACGGTTCGGCTCGCTGGTGACCGGCGCCAGGCCAGCCTTGCCGGCACCGATACCGCTGGCGGTGTTCAGGCCACCGGTGCCGCCCGGTGCCGGGCGCGCCCAGCCAGCGTTCTTGTCCTGGTAAGCCGGTGCCGACGCCGGCGCCTGCGGGGCGAGGCCGCCGCGGTTGCTCAGCATCTGCGACATGAAGAAGCCCATCATCATCGGGCCGATGAACGAGGTACCCGCCGAAGTGTGCTGCTGCACGCACTGTTCCGGCTTGTAGTCCTTCTCACAGGCTTCCTTGCTGGCGTACTTCGGCGCCGCATCGGCGGCCTGCTTCTGCGCTTCGGCGAAGGCATTGCGGCACGCCGACGGATCGCCGGTGGCCTCGGTGCAGGCTTCCACCGAGGTGTACAGGCCTTCCTGCACCTTCACCTCCGGCTCCTTCTGGCAGGCGGTGAACAGCAGCGGCGCGGCGCTCATCAGCAGCAGCGCGGTGGTGCGGGAACGTTTCATGGCCTCATGCCCTGTCGACGGATCAATGCCCCAATGATGCCAAATCCGGGCCAGCAACCGGAATCGGCAAAGTGGGAAAGATGAACGGCCTTTCATTTTCGTCGTTCCCCATCGTCCACGCATGGCGTGGATCCATCGTGTCGACCAAGGTCGACACCTACCAAGAGCAACGCAGAGCGCCGGCCCCGACAGATCGCGGGAAACTGTCGAAGGCGGGGTGGGTCCGCTGGCGGGGGTGTCCGCGGCATGGATGCCGCGGCCAAGCCCCCAAGGAAGGGTTTACGGCGTCCCCCGCCAGCGGACCCACCCCGCCTCCCGCAGGAAGCCCGCTGTTGCTTCGGCTGTTGCTTCGGCTGTTGCTTCGGCAGTTGCTTCGGCTGTTGCTTCGGCTGTTGCTTCGGCTGTTGCTTCGGCGGGTGCCGGGCGCAGCCCGGCCGGACCACCTCCGGTGGTTGCAGCAGCAACCGAAAAAATTGGCCATGATCGGCTGACTCCCACGTCGTACGGCCCGCCCGTTCCGCCAGCCATGCCCGAATACCGTTCCCGCACCTCCACCGCCGGCCGCAACATGGCCGGCGCCCGCGCCCTGTGGCGTGCCACCGGCATGAAGGACGGCGACTTCCACAAGCCGATCATCGCCATCGCCAACTCCTTCACCCAGTTCGTGCCCGGCCACGTGCACCTGAAGGACCTCGGCCAGCTGGTCGCGCGCGAGATCGAACAGGTCGGCGGCGTCGCCAAGGAATTCAACACCATCGCCGTGGACGACGGCATCGCGATGGGCCACGACGGCATGCTGTATTCGCTGCCCAGCCGCGAGATCATCGCCGACGCCGTGGAGTACATGGTCAACGCGCATTGCGCCGACGCACTGGTGTGCATCAGCAACTGCGACAAGATCACCCCCGGCATGCTGATGGCCGCGCTGCGCTTGAACATCCCGGTGGTGTTCGTGTCCGGCGGGCCGATGGAAGCGGGCAAGACCAAGCTGTCCGAGCACAAGCTGGACCTGGTCGATGCAATGGTGGTGGCCGCCGATGACAGCGCCTCCGACGAGAAGGTGGCCGCATTCGAGCGCAGCGCCTGCCCCACCTGCGGCTCCTGCTCGGGCATGTTCACCGCCAACTCGATGAACTGCCTGACCGAAGCACTGGGCCTGTCGCTGCCCGGCAACGGCACCACGCTGGCCACCCACGCCGACCGTGAGGCGCTGTTCCGCCGTGCCGGGCGCCTGATCGTCGAACTCTGCCATCGCTGGTATGGCGGCGAAGACCCGAGCGCGCTGCCGCGCGGCATCGCCACCCAGGCCGCGTTCGCCAATGCAATGACCCTGGATATCGCCATGGGCGGTTCCACCAACACCATCCTGCACTTGCTGGCCGCCGCGCAGGAAGCGGAGGTCGACTTCGACCTGACCCACATCGACGCGCTGTCGCGGCGCGTACCGCAGCTGTGCAAGGTGGCGCCGAATACGCCGAAGTACCACATCGAGGACGTGCACCGCGCCGGCGGCGTGTTCGGCATCCTCGGTGAACTGGAGCGCGCCGGCCTGCTCGAAACCACGGTGCCGACCGTACACAGCACCAGCCTAGCCGAAGCGCTGGAACGCTGGGACGTGGTGCGCAGTGACAACGACACCCTGCACACCTTCTTCAAGGCGGGCCCGGCCGGCATTCCCACCCAGGAAGCCTTCAGCCAGGCCACGCGCTGGCCGACGCTGGACATCGACCGCGCTGAAGGCTGCATCCGCTCGCTGCAGCACGCGTACTCACTGGAAGGCGGCCTCGCCGTGCTGCGCGGCAACCTGGCCGTGGATGGCTGCGTGGTGAAGACCGCCGGCGTGGACGAGTCGATCCACGTGTTCGAAGGCCCTGCGCGCGTCTATGAAAGCCAGGACGCGGCCGTCGCCGGCATCCTCGCGGACGAAGTGCAACCCGGCGAGGTGGTGGTGATCCGCTACGAAGGCCCGAAGGGTGGCCCGGGCATGCAGGAAATGCTGTACCCGACCAGCTATCTGAAGTCGAAGGGGCTGGGCAAACAGTGCGCGCTGCTCACGGATGGCCGCTTCTCCGGCGGCACCTCGGGCCTGTCGATCGGCCACGTCTCGCCGGAAGCGGCCAGCGGCGGCGCGATCGGCCTGGTGGAAGACGGCGACCGCATCCGCATCGACATTCCGGCCCGCCGCATCGATCTGCTGCTGGATGAGGCCACCCTGGCCCAACGCCGCGCCGACGCCGATGCCCGCGGCTGGAAGCCGCGTGCGCCGCGCCCGCGCAAGGTCACCAGCGCCCTGAAGGCGTACGCCCTGCTCGCCACCAGCGCAGACAAGGGTGCCGTGCGCAACACCGCGCTTCTGGGCGATTGACCGCCATACGGTAGTGCCGGCCGCTGGCCGGCATCTGTACTGCGACGCTCCACATCAATGAGGTTGCCGGCCGGCGGCCGGCGGCCGGCGCTACCCATCCTGATCCGTTATGGTGGTCCAGGAAG
Source organism: Stenotrophomonas geniculata (assembly GCF_034508895.1). NCBI lineage: Bacteria > Pseudomonadati > Pseudomonadota > Gammaproteobacteria > Lysobacterales > Lysobacteraceae > Stenotrophomonas > Stenotrophomonas geniculata. Next base: position 2,120,122 of record NZ_CP140571.1, on the reverse strand, counting down.
TCACCAACACGGAGGTTGAGATGATGTTGCTTTCCTTTGCGCTGGCCGCTGCCATGGGTGCAGCAGCCGAACCGCCAAAAGCACCCGACTGCAGCTACGACCGTGCAGCGATGCTGGCGATGGAACCTGGCCGGTTCGATCAGGACCTGGAAGGTGGCTGGCGCCCGTTGGCCGACCGCGGCTGTACCCGCGAAGCGGCCGACCTGCTGTCCGCCTACGGCGCACTGCCCAAAGCGGAAGGCAATGTCATCATCACGTGGCACGAGGGCCAGCTGCGCGCGGAGCTGGGGCAGACCGCGCAGGCGATTGCGCTGATGGAACGCAGCCACAAGCCAGTAAACGGGAGCGACCCGGGTTACTGGAATGCCTACGTGGACGGCATGGTCGCGTTCCTGCGCCAGGACCGCAGCGCCCTGGAGAAGGCTCGTGCGAGGCTGGTCGCGATATCGACGCCCACCGCGATGGCGGAGAACATCAAGGACGGCCGCTACCACTTCACCACCGAGGGCGGGCAGCAGGTGCAGATGCCGTGGCCGCCGAACCTGGACGTGCTTGATGGACTGCTGCGCTGCTTCGGCAAACCCTACGTGGAGGCCTATGGGCCAGGCTGCCGGAAGCCGGAGGGCGGTTGAGCGCCAGCGCGCGCGCTGGGGTCAGAGCCCTTCCTGCGGAAGGGATCCGACCCCGCCTCAGCCGATCACGCGCTTGAACGGCGGCAGGGCGTCGATGATGCGCTTGCCGTAGCGACGGGTCAGCAGCCGCGAATCAAGAATGACCACGCGGCCGGTGTCGGTGGAGGTGCGGATCAGGCGGCCGGCGAACTGGGTCAACGTGCGCAGCGCATGCGGAATGGCGATCAGGTTGAACGCATTGAGCCCGCGCCCCTCGAACCATTCGCTGAGGGTGGCGGTCTGCGGGTCGGTCGGCACCGCGAACGGCACCTGGGTGATCACCACCGTGGTGCAGGCTTCACCTGGCAGGTCGAGGCCTTCGCCGAACGAATTCAGCCCGAACAGCACCGAGCCCTCACCCGCCGCGACACGGCGCAGGTGCTCGTCGATCAGACGGGTCTTGGACATCTCGCCCTGCACCAGCACCTGCTTGCGGCGCGCGGCCGACATCAGGCCAGCCACCTTCTCCATCTTCCAGCGCGAGGTGAACAGCACCATCGAGCCCTTGGCCCAATCCAGCTCGGTGTCGAGGTAGCGTGCCACTTCGCGCGGATGGCCTTCGCGGTCATCCGGCGTGACCGGGAACTTCGGCACGATCAGCTCGGCCTGGTTGGGCAGGTCGAACGGCGACGACAGCGAAACCATCTCGGCCTCTTCGGGAATGCCGTTGTCGATCGCCAGCGATTGGAAATCGCCACCGCCGGTCAGCGTCGCCGAAGTCATCACCACCGAATCCACTTCATCCCACAGCAGCTTGCGCAGCACGTGCGCGGCCGACACCGGCGAGCCGTGCAGCACCAGGTCGCCGTCGCGGGTGGCGGTGACCCAGCGCGCCATCGGCGGCGCGCCGTCCTTGTCCTCGCGGCGCCAGGCCTGCCACAGGTTGTACTGCTGCTCGATCATTTCCAGCGCCATGCCCAGGTTGCGCTGCAGGCGCTCGCGCGCGGCATCGTCCGGCTTGCCCTTGGCGACCTGCGCGGTGGCGGCATGCGCCCAGTTGTAGAGGCTGCGGGTATCGTCAGCCAGCGCCTCGATCGGCTCGCGCCAGGCGTCGGGCAGTCGCCCATTGGCCGCGCGCCACATCGGCTCTTCGTCCGCCGGCGCCGGCATCCACACGCGCTCGATATGATCGCGGAACGCGCGCAACTGCTTGGCCACGTTGCTGGCCACTTCGATCGCTTCGTTCGGCAGCAGGTTGCCGAGGCGGTCCTTGTCGACCGCGCGGTAGGCACCGGCGATCAGGATCTGCAGGCGGCCGGTGCGCTTGGCCATTTCATCCAGCGCCAGGCTGGCCGCGCCCTGGTCGATCGCCACGTTGCCGATGTGATGGCCTTCGTCCAGCACCAGCAGCATGTCCGACGGCGGCGCGATCAACGGCTGGCCGTTGTCGCTGTCGCCGATCGACAGCGCCGACAGCAGCAGCGCGTGGTTGGTAACGACGATCTGCGCATCACGCACGGTGTTGCGCGAACGCAGCACCGCACACTGCGCCGAATAGGCACAGCGGCGCCCGGCGCAGCCCGAGGCCGGCGTGGTGATGCGGCTGCGCAGGCCGGGGCTGATGGTCTCCGGTGCGTTGTCGATGTCGCCATCCCAGCTGCCGCTGGTGAAGGCGTCGGTCAGGCGCTTGGCGATGTCCATTTCGATCGGCGCCAGCGGCCGATCAAACAGCGGCGCGTCATCCTCGAACATGCCGCCCTGCGAGCCCTCACCCTGTGCCTCGGCAGCATTGCGCGTGCACAGATAGCGGGTGCGGCCTTTGGCCAGCGCCACGGTCGCTTCCAGGCCGGTGGCCTTGAGGAAATTCGGGATATCGCGCTCCACCAGCTGCGACTGCAGCGCCACGGTACCGGTGCTGATCACCAGCTTCTTCTTGCTGGCCAGCGCGATCGGTACACCTGCGGTGAGGTAGCCCAGGCTCTTGCCGACGCCGGTGGGCGCCTCGACCACGCCGACGCCGCCGCTTTTCGACAGCGCGCGCGACACCACGCCGATCATCTGGCTCTGCGAACGGCGGGTGGAGAAGCCGGGGGTATTGGCCTGCAGCGTCGTGTACGCCTTGCGGATCGCATCCTTCAAGGTGTCATCGAGCGTGCGCGGAGCGGCAACGGTTTCGGTCACGCCGGGAAGTACCGTGGCTGGATCAGGCCGGTCATTGTCGCATGGCCGGCCACGTTCACCGCCGCTGGCACCCTGAACGGGCCAGCGACGACGCCTGGCGGCGGTCACGGTCCGGTGGCCGGACCTCTCAGGGGCCAGATACGCCGGGCATGGCCCGGCGCGACCGGTCAGGCCGCCGGGATCGTACGGCTACGCAGCAGGCGCACCAGTGCCCACACCAGCAGCACCACGCCGATGGCCTCGACCATCGCCAGCGCGAAATGCAGCACGCCGAGGATGGCGCCCATGCCCGAGATGGCGCTGAAGTTTCCACTGCTGACCAGCCACATGGGCAGGATGCCCGCCGCCAGGCCACCCAGGCTGGACAGCAGCAACAGCCCCAGGCCGACCAGGGCGCCGGTGCGGGTGGCATCGCGCGGTGCGCCGATCACCCAGACCAGGCCGATGCACAGCGCGATCAGTACCGGCAGGCGCACGCCGACCATGCTCAGCACGGTCACCATCAACGTTGTGCTGTCCATCGATCAGTCCTCGCCGGCCAGCACGGCCGAGCCCTGGCGCAGCGACTGGTAGACCTCGTCGGTCTGCGGGCGCACGCCATGCCACTGCAGGAAGCTCTCGGCCGCCTGTTCGACCAGCATGCCCAGGCCATCCACGGTATTGCGGCAGTTCGCCGCACGCGCCCAGGCCAGGAAGGCGATGGCGGCCTCGCCGTAGTTCAGGTCGACGGCGGTGGTCATCGAATTGACCAGCGACAGCGGCAGCTTGAACTCGACGTCGCGGTCGCGGCCGGCCGAGGTGGCATTGACGATCAGTTCGAAGTCGCCCAGATCACGCAGGTCTTCCCAGTAGCGGCTGATCGCGCGGCCCGGTTCGCCCATCGCGTCGATCAGTTCATCGGCGCGTTCCGGCGTGCGGTTGACCACCACCAGCTCGGTGATGCCGGCATCGAGGAAGGCCGGGGCGACGCTGCGCGCGGAGCCACCGGCACCGATCAGCAGCATGCGGCGGCCACGCAGGTCCAGGCCATGACGGTCGGTCAGGTCACGCACCAGGCCGATGCCATCGGTGGTGTCGCCATGCCAGCGGTCGCCCTTGCGCAGCAGCGTGTTCACCGAGCCGGCGCGGCGCGCACGTGCGGTCAGGGTGGAGCACACCGAGAACGCAGCCTCCTTGTGCGGCGAGGTGACGTTGGCGCCGACACCGCCTTCGGCGGCGAAGGCTTCCAGGCCGGCCAGGAACGCATCCGGCGCCAGGTCGATCGCGCGGTAATCCACCGCGATGCCTTCCTGGCGACCGAACGTCGCGTGGATCTGCGGCGACTTCGAGTGGGCAACGGGGTGTCCGAAGACGGCGTAACGGTCGGTCATGGAATCCTCAAGCTGGCTAGACTGATGCTCTTTCGTGCACGGACCCGGATGATGCGCATCACCCCGCCCCTGCTGGTGCTTGCCGCCAGTCTACTCTCTGCCCCCGTGGCGATGGCGTTGAACGAGTACGGCATCGAAGGCATGGGCGTGGTCTCGACCCGTGCCGACGAGGGCCGCGCCACGATCAGCGCCGATGGCCAGCGCATCGTGTTCGCACGCCGCGGCGAGGCGGGCTGGGGCCTGTGGCAGGCACGCATGGTCGAGGGCCGCTGGCAGCAGGCGCAGGCGCTGCCGGTGGGCGTGGCCGGCGAGGCCCGCGATCCCTACTTCAGCCGTGATGGCCGCTGGCTGCTGTTCGCGGCCGGCCGCGAGGGCGCGCTGGCGCTGTACCGGGCCACGGTGGAAGCCGACGGCCAGCTCGGGAAGGCGCAGCCCTTGGCGGGCGATGGTGGGCGCCGGGAAGAGCGCGGGCCGGCCCTGAGTGCGGACGGCAAGCGGCTGTTGTTCGCCCGCGAGCAGGGTCGCGGCGCGGGCTGGGACCTGTTCGTGGCGTCATTGGACGCGCAGGGCGTGCGTGGCCCAGCCACCGCGTTGGCCGCGTTGAACAGCGCCGACGACGAGACCGACGGCGACTGGCTGGGCAACGACGGCGCCGTGGTGTTCAGTCGTGGCAGCGGCGCGACCGCGCAGGTGTGGAGCAGCGGCTGTGCGTGGACCGGCGCGGCGCTGCAGCCATTGGGGCTGTCATTCAACCAGGCCGGCGGCTGGACCGGCGCGCCGGTGATCGACAACGCCAAGCCGGGCGAGATGATGGTTGCCAGCAGTGCGGCGAAGGCGCCACGTGCCGGTGGCGTGGATGTGTACCGGTTGGCGGTGCCGAAGGTGGCGGCGGTTGCGGGGTGCGTGCCTGCCGCCCGGTAGATGCCAACCTTGGTTGGCATGCGGGAAAGTGCCAACCAAGGTTGGCACCCACCCGTCAGCGCGACAACACCTTCGCGCGCTGCTGCTCGTACTCGACTTCGCTCAACTGGCCGTTGTCCTTGCGCTGGTTCAGCGCGGCCAGCTCGGCCTGCACGCTCTCCGGCAGGGCCTGCTCACGGGCCACGTGGCGGGCGGCGGAGAGCTGCTCCGGCGGGCGCTTGCCCGCGCGCCATGCGGCGATGAAGACACCGACGATGATGGCGCCGAACACCAGCGTACCGATGCCCCAGATCAACCATTGCATCCATCCCAGTTCGGGTCCCATCGCGCAGTCCTCCGTCTATCGTGGCGCTATTGTCAGCGCTCGCGCAGCCATCGCGCCACCTGCGGCGCGAAATAGGTCAGCACGCCGTCGGCACCGGCCCGCTTGAAGCCCAGCAGCGACTCCAGCACGCAGGCGCGCTCGTCCAGCCAGCCGTTGGCGAAGGCGGCCTTCATCATCGCGTACTCGCCACTCACCTGATAGGCGAAGGTCGGCACGCCGAACGTCTCCTTCACCCGGCGCACCAGGTCCAGGTACGGCATGCCCGGCTTGACCATCACCATGTCGGCGCCCTCTTCCAGGTCCAGCGCGATCTCGCGCAGGGCCTCGTCGCCGTTGGCCGGGTCCATCTGGTAGGTCTTCTTGTCGGCCTTGCCGAGGCTGGCCGCGCTGCCCACTGCATCACGGAACGGACCGTAGAACGCCGAGGCGTACTTGGCCGAGTACGCCATGATGCGCACATTGATGTGGTTGCCGGCATCCAGCGCACGGCGGATCGCGCCGATGCGGCCGTCCATCATGTCCGACGGCGAGACGATGTCCACACCGGCCTCGGCGTGCGACACCGACTGCTTGACCAGCGCTTCGACCGTGATGTCGTTCAGCACATAGCCCTTGTCATCGATGATGCCGTCCTGGCCGTGGGTGGTGTACGGGTCCAGCGCCACGTCGGTCATCACTCCCAGCTCCGGGAAGCGCGACTTCAGCGCGCGGATCGCACGCTGCGCCAGACCGTCCTCGGCCCACGCCGCCGACGCATCCAGCGACTTCAGCGACGGGTCGATCACCGGGAACAGGTCGATCACCGGAATGCCCAGCTCCAGCGCTTCTTCGGCCACCTTCAGCAGCTCTTCGATCGACAGCCGCTCCACGCCCGGCATCGACGGAACTGCGGTGCGGCCGGCCAGTTCGTGCACGAACACCGGGTAGATCAGGTCGTCGGTGGTCAGCGTGTTCTCGCGCATCAGGCGGCGCGAGAACTCGTCATGGCGCATGCGGCGCGGGCGGTAAAGCGGGTGGGACATGGCAGGCTCCGAGGAGTGGCTATTGCAACAGGTAGCCCTGCGGCAGCAGGGGTTCGGGCAATGGGCGTTCGCCGAGCGCGTCGAGCTGGTCGATCTCGATCGTGCGCACCAGCGCGTCCAGCGGCAGGTCGTTCGGCTCCAGGCCGAACGGGTCTTCCATTTCTTCGCCCAGCTGGTCCAGGCCGAAGAAGGCGTAGGCCAGCACCGCCGACAGCACCGGCGTGCCCCAGCCCAGCGAACTGGCCAGGCCGAACGGCAGCAGCACGCAGAACATCCACGCGCAGCGGTGCAGCAGCAGGGTGTAGGCGAACGGCAGCGGGGTGGTGAGGATGCGCTCGCAGCCGGCCTGGATCGACGACATCGCGTGCAGGCGCTCTTCCAGCTGGGTGTAGAGGATCGGGTCGAGGTCACCGGCGCGCAGGGCCTGGGCCAACTCGGCCGCGATCATCGACAGCAGCGCGTCGGGCACGTTCTCACGCTGCCCGAGTTGTTCGCGCTGGCGCTTGTCCAGCCACGGCAGGGCCATCAGCGCCACGATGCGCCCGCGCAGGCGACCGGCCAATGCATGGGCGAAGGCGGTGGTGAGATAGGCGATGCGGCGGCGACGGCCGGTGTCATCGGCCAGCAGCAGGTTCACCTGGCGGGCCAGCGAGCGCGATTCGTAGACCAGCTGGCCCCACAGCTTGCGGCCTTCCCACCAGCGCTCGTAGCAGGCGCTGTTGCGGAAGCTGAGGAAGATCGACAGCACCAGGCCAAGCAGGGTGAACGGCGTGACCGACACGCGTTCGATGCCGGTGGGCGGCGCCAGCTCGACCACCGCGGCCACGGCGATGGACAGGATCAGGATGGCCAGCACCTTGGGCGCGATCGCTTTGACGATCGAACCGCGCAGGATGTACAGCAGTTGCCAGCCGTGGGGACGGGGTCGGATGATCATGGGGCAGCCGCGCCGGGCGCGGATTCACAGGCACGCGGGGGGCTCGCGCAGCCATTCATTGTACGCCCCTGCCCGGCCATCGGCCGTGCGCCTGCGACGCCCTGTCGCACCCGGGCGCGGGCTCAGATCACGCCGCCACCCAGGCCGAGGCGGAGGATGCCCACCACCACCACGATGCCGTTCAGGACCAGGCCGGCCCAAGCCCGGCCACGCTTGCTCGGGTGGGTGAACAGGATGCCCAGCGCGGCGATGACCGCGCCCACCGCAGCGAACGGGATCAGGAACCAGTTGCCCCAGCCGAGCAGCGGAATCAGCGCCAGGATCATCCACAACAGCGCCAGTACGCCCCACAACAGACTGATCACACCCATGCCGCTCTCCCGCAGTTGGTTCCTGCCCCAACCATAGACGTTCCCGCTGCCGCCGCCTACTGCCATTGGCGGGGCTGTCACCCGCACCGTGCTAGCGTGCTGCCGTGCGTGCCCTGGCCCGGGTGTTGGCGCCGATTCAGAGTGGCCCGCCGATGATCGCAACCAGTCCTACAGGGGTCGTGCCATGAACATCCGTTGGGCCGCGTTGGCGGCCATCCTGCTGGTCGCCGCTGGCTGTGCCAGCACCTCCAAGGTGATGCTGGGCCGCGCCCGCGCACCGATCGATCCGGCGCTGGTGCAGATCTACTCGACGCCACCGGCCGGCTCCCAGGAAATCGCCCAGCTGGAATCGGCCTCCGCCGTCGGCTTCGGCACCCAGGGCCAGACCGATGCCGCCGTGGCCCGCCTGAAGCGCGAGGCCGCCGCGCTCGGCGCCAATGGCGTGGTGCTGATGGGCGTGGGCAGCAGCGGCTCGCCGGTGGGCATGTCGGTGGGCGCCGGCACGTTCGGTTCGCACGTCGGTGGCGGCGTCGGCATCGGTATTCCGACGACGCAGAAGCGCGCCGCCGGCGTCGCCATCTGGGTGCCGAATCCGGCACCGCCAGCGCGGTTGCCGACACAGGTGATCACCCCGCAGCGGTGACGCGGCAGCGTCACCGCGGGTAGTGCCGGCCAGCGGCCGGCGTCTCTCCCGCTGCGCTCGCCGGGCATGGCCCGGCGCTACCGATTATTTCTGCCGGTACTTCGGCACGAACACCTTGTTCACCGCATCGGCCAGCTGGTCCGGCGGCAGCAGGCCCTGGTCGAGCAGGAAGTTGTTGAACGCCAGGCGATCGAACTTCGCGCCCAGTGCCAGCTCGGTCTGCATGCGCAGCTCCAGGATGCGGGTGTAGCCGTAGAAGTAGCTGCCGGCCTGGCCCGGCATGCGCACCATGTAGCGGTCCAGTTCCTGGGTGGCCATCGCCTTGGACAGGCCGACCTGCTCCATCAGCACGCGCTCGCCGTTGGCGCGATCGGTCAGGCCGAGGTTGAGCATCGGGTCCAGCATCGCGCGCGCGGCACGAAGCAGGCGGAACTGCAGGGCGATCATCTGACCGTCCAGCGGTTCGTAGGGCACCATCTCGGCCTCGGCATACAGTGCCCAGCCTTCCACGTTCACCGAATTGAACGCGAACATGGTGCGTGCCAGCGACACGCCACGCTCGACCATGGCGGTGAACTGCAGCTCGTGACCGGGGCGGCCTTCATGCGCGCTCAGCGTCCATGCCGCCGCACCGAAATTGAAGTCGTCGTACTGCGCACCCGGGCCCGCAGCCGGGTTGCCCAGCGGCAGCACGAAGGTGCCCTGCTGCCCGGTATTGTTGACCAGCGGCGCCGGCAGGAAGTGCGGCGCCGGGCTGGCCGCGCTCTCGGCAGCCGAACCCAGGCGCATCTGCATGGCGCGCTTGGGCACGTCGACGATGGCGTGCTCACGGATCAGCGGGTCGATCGCATCGATCACCTTGCGGTAGTGGCCTTCCAGATGATCGTCGGCGATCTTGTCGGCCTTCAGTGCGCGGATCACCGCTACCGGGTCGCTCGGGTCGGCCACCTTCAGGCCCTTGTCCTTCACCACCAGCGGCGCCAGCTGCTGCATCGCCGAGCGGGTTTCCATGAACTCCAGCTGCGCGCGCTGCATCAGCAGCTTCGGATCGATGTCAATGCCGACCTGCTTGAGCTGGTAGGCGTACAACGGCGCCGGCAGGCGCGCATCGGTGCGTGCCTTCGGCAGCACTTCCTTGCGGGTCCAGGCGGCGTAGTCCTTCATCTGCCCGGCCAGCGCCTTCATCGCTTCATCGGCGCCGGCAATCTGGTACTTCTTCAGCAGCGACTCGATGCCGGTGATGTAGGTCTCAACGTTGTCCAGCGACTGCTGCACTTCGATCTTGGTCGGCTGCAGCAGGCTGCTGTCCTTCAGGCGTTCTTCGTAGCGCTGGCGGGCCAGCGTGGTGAACGCGGTGCCGCCCGGCTGCAGGCCGGCATAGGCCTTGAGGCGGTCAAGCGCCTTGGCCCGGCGCTCGGCCGGCACCTGGTCGGACAGCAGCAGGTTGAGGCCGCTGAACACGGTCTGCGGCGCATCACTCCACGGCAGCAGGTATTTCTCGTTGAGCTCGCTGCCTTCGATGTTCTGGCTGGCGGCGTGGATCATGATCTCCAGGTCCTGGCGGACGTTGGGATCCTTCTCGGTGACCAGCTTTGCCTTGAGTTCATCGCGGGCTTTGGCCATCGCGGCGCGATAGCGCTTGCCGTTGTCCGGGCCAAGGTCTGCGACCTTGTCGTCGTAGCCGGGAACGCCGAAGAAGCCGGTTTCCTCCGGCTGGAACGGGCCTTGTGCATCAAGCAGGATCTGCGCCAGTGCATTGCTGCGGGCAACCCAGGCCGGGCTGGCCGGAGTAGTGGCCTTGGCAGCCGGCGCGGCCAGGGCTGGCGGTGCGGACAGCAACGGGGCGGCGGTCAGGGCCAGGGCAACGGCCAATGCAATCGGCTTCATGGTGCACTCCAGGACAGGGTTGCCCGCACCCTACGCGCTCACGGCGATGGCGACAATCGGCTGGAGGTCACAACGCCGCGGTCAGCGGGCATTCGCCGCGATCACGGCAGGCCTGCAACTCGCACTCTCCCGCAGCCTCGTCGTCATCCAGCGCGGTCAGATCGAAGGTCTGCTTGTCTTCGGCCAGTACATACATCACCGGGTAATCCCAGACTTCCTCGCGACGGCTGCCCTGCACGAACAATCGCCCGTGCGCATGCGGTCCTTCCAGGGCCACGGTCAGGCCGACATCGCGCTGGCCATTGATCGCGGTCTGCATGCTGCCCAGCGGCATCGATTCGATATGCAGCGGCTCGCCGAAGGCTTCCACCAGTTCGATGCTGCAGCCCGCGCGACGCAGCGCTTCGCGCATCGGCGGGCTCTCGCGTGCCGCCTCGCTCCAGCGCAGCACGCTCCAGGTCACCACGCCACCTGCGCCGCCCAGCACCAGCACCACCGTCAGCGGCATCGCCCAGCGCCAATGACGGCACCACCAACCGGCGGACGTCTGTCGATGGGCGGGAATCGGTGGTGGCAGGGTCATCGGCGGGCTCCTTCCCGGCTGCGGATCAGGGCTTCAGGCAACGTCCCAGGAAGGCTTCGGCCACGCGGTAGCGATGCAGGGCATCGGCGCCGGACAGGCCATGCTTGGCACCCGGGTAGGTCATCAGCTCGAACGGCTGTGCACGCTTCTGCAACGCGCTCATCAGGCTGGTCGAATTGGTGAACAGCACGTTGTCGTCGGCCATGCCGTGGATCAGCAGCAGCGGCGAGCGCAGGCCGTCGATATGGGTCAGCACGCGCGCTTCGCGGTAACCCGCTTCATTGCGCGCCGGCAGATCCATGTAGCGTTCGGTGTAATGGCTGTCATACAGGCCCCAGTCGGTCACCGGCGCACCGGCCACGCCACAGGCGTACTGGTTCGAGGCCTTGGCCAGCAGCATCAGGGTCATGTAGCCACCGTTGGACCAGCCCTGCACGCCGATGCGCGCCGGGTCCACCCACGGTTGCTGCTTCAGCCAGGTCACGCCGCGCAGCTGGTCGGTCACTTCCACCGTGCCCTGCTTGCCATACAGCGCACCACCGAAGTCGCGGCCACGTCGCGGGGTGCCACGATTGTCCAGCGAGAACACCACGTAGCCCTGCTGGGCCAGATACTGGTTGAACAGGTGGTCGCCACGGCCGGGCCAGCTGTCGGTGACGGTCTGGCTGGCCGGGCCGCCGTAGACGTACACCGCCACCGGGTAGCGCTTGGACGGATCGAAGCCGGCCGGCTTGATCAGGCTGTAGTTCAGCGGGGTCTTGCCATCGGCCGCCGTCAACGTGCCGAACTCGACCGGGCGCTGCGCATCGCGGTAGCGCGCATACGGATGCTTGGGATCGGCCAGGTCGTTCTCCACCAGCGTAGCGATCTTCTCGCCGTTGGCGCGGAACAGTTCAATCTGCGGCGGCGTAGTGCTGTTGGACCAGCTGTCAACGTAGACGCTGGCATTGCGGGCGAACGTGGCGCTGTGCATGCCCGGTGCCTTCGACAGGCGCTGCGGCTCGCCGCCCTGCAGCGACACCGCGTAGATCTGGCTTTCGCGCGAGGTCTCGATACCGGCACGGAAGTAGGCCTTGCCGGCCTTTTCATCGACCGCCAGCAGTTCGTCCACCGGCCAGTTGCCGTGGGTCAGCGCGGTGCTCTTGCCCTTGCTGTCGATGCGGTACAGGTGCTGGAAGCCGGTGCGCTCGGACGACCACAGCACGCTGCCGTCGTCGAGGAAGCGCAGGCTGTTGTGCAGCGGCACCCAGGTCGGGCTGGTCTCGTGGGCGAGCACGCGCTGGCGGTTGGAATCGAGCGCCACTTCCACCAGGTCCAGCTGCTTCTGGTCGCGCGACTGGCGCTGGAAGCTCAGGTGCTGCGCATCGCGCCAATCGACGCGGGCCAGGTAGATGTCCTGCTCCTTGCCCAGGTCGACCCAGCGCGGCTGCGCGTCGGCGGCCGGTGCGATCACGCCCAGCTGCACGCGCACGTTGGCATCGCCGGCGGCCGGATAACGCTGCTCGATCACGTCGGTGCGGTCGGCGTAGACCTCGTAGCGCTTCTGCACCGGCACCGGTGCCTCGTCGATGCGGGCAAAGGCAATGGCCGAATCATCCGGCGCCCACCAGTAGCCCGTGTGGCGGTCCATCTCCTCATCGGCGACGAACTCGGCCACGCCGTTGCCGATGGTGGTGCTGCCATCACGGGTCAGCTGCAGCTGCTTGCCACTGGCCAGGTCGATCACCCACAGGTTGCGGCCGCGGATGAAGCTGACGAAGCCGCCCTCGGGCGACAGCTTGGCGTCGGTGGCGAATCCTTCACCGTGGGTCAGCTGGCGTACCGCGGCTTGGCCCTGCTGCTTGAGGTCGTACAGGTACAGCTCGCCGCCCAACGGGAACAGCAGGCGCTGCGCGTCCGGCGACCACTGGTAATCGACGATGCCGGTCATCGCGGCGATGCGCTGGCGTTCGCGGCGTGCCTTTTCCTCATCGCTGAGGGTTTCGGTGCCGGGCAGCACCACCTTGGAATCGACCAGCAGCCGGGTCTGGCCGCTGCCGATGTCGTAGGTCCACAGGTCCAGCTGGTTGCGGTCGCTGTCCTTGCCGCGCAGGAAACTGACCTGCGAACCGTCCGGCGCCACCTTCGGCTTCATCAGGGTCGGGCCGGACAACGGCAACGGGCCGGTGATGGCTTCCAGGGTCAGCTTTTCAGCGTGGGCGGCGGTTGTGGTGGCGAGCATGAGGGCGAGCGAAGCGAACAGGTGGCGCATGGAGGATCCCGGCAAACGGCAGGTCCACCCCGTCTCGGAGCACGGGGCGGTCGTTCCCCATCCTAACCAAGCCCGTGCAGGAAGGCAGCATGACCTTTTGCCCATAAGGAATGCTGACGAGTGCCGACCAACGGCCGGCACCCACCGTCCTGGGTCAGCGCTGGCCGAACAGGTGCTTGCGCTCTTCGTCGCTGAGCGGCTTGCCGGCGTTGGGGTTCACCTGCTGGCGCAGGGCATAGGCGCGCTGGGTGGCCGGGCGTGCGGCGATGGCGTCGTGCCAGCGCTTGAGGTTCGGGAACGCGGCGAAATCCACCGGCAGCTTGTCGTAGGCGCCGATCCACGGATAGCTGGCCATGTCGGCGATGCTGTACGCGTCGCCGGCAAGGAAGGCGTGCTGGGCCAGGCGCTTGTCCATCACCCCGTGCAGTCGGCGCACCTCGTTGTCGTAGCGCTCGATGGCATACGGGATCTTGTCCGGCGCATACACGTTGAAGTGGCCCATCTGGCCGCTCATCGGGCCCAGGCCGGCCATCTGCCAGAACAGCCATTCCAGGGTGGTGACGCGGCCGCGCGGGTCGCTGGGCAGGAACTGGCCGGTCTTTTCGGCCAGGTACAGCAGGATCGCGCCGGACTCGAACACGCTCAGCGGGGCGCCGCCATCGGCCGGGGCGTGGTCGACGATGGCCGGCATCTTGTTGTTCGGCGAGATCGCGAGGAATTCCGGCTTGAACTGGTCGCCCGAGCCGATGTTGACCGGGTGGATGCGGTACTCCAGGCCGGCTTCTTCCAGCAGCAGGGTCACTTTGTGGCCGTTCGGGGTGGGCCAGTAATACAGGTCGATCATGGCGGCGGCTCGGGGTGCGGAAAGGAACCTGAAGTCTAGTGCGTGAGTTGGGTTGGCACCGTCATGGCGGGCCGGTAACCTCGCGGCTCCCCCGAAACGCACTGTCCTGCATGAGCCACAGTCCTCGCCCCCTGTCCCCGCTGTCCTCGCTGATCTTCGCCTCGCGCTGGCTGCAGCTGCCGCTGTACCTGGGCCTGATCCTTGCCCAGTGCGTCTACGTGTTCCTGTTCGGCAAGGAACTCTGGCACCTGCTGTCCCACTCGGTCTCGATGGGCGAACAGCAGATCATGCTGATCGTGCTGGGCCTGATCGACGTGGTGATGATCTCCAACCTGCTGGTGATGGTGATCGTCGGCGGCTACGAGACCTTCGTCTCGCGCCTGCGCCTGGAAGGCCACCCGGACCAGCCGGAATGGCTGAGCCACGTCAACGCCAGCGTGCTGAAGGTGAAGCTGGCGATGGCGATCATCGGCATCTCCTCGATCCACCTGCTGAAGACCTTCATCGCCACCAGCGCGCTGAAGGGACTACCGCTGTGCAAACCGGAACAATGGGCCGCTGCAGTGTCGTCGGCTTCGACCAGCTTCTACAACGCTGGCGTCGATACCTGCACGACCATGACCCAGGAAGGCGTGCTGTGGCAGACCATCATCCACTGCGTGTTCATCCTGTCGGCGATCGGCATCGCCTGGACCGACAAGCTGATGTCCAACGGCCACAGCAAGTCGCACGACAAGGCGCACGACCACTGAGGTCGTTGCCAGCAGCGACGTGACGCCGTTGCCCCGTCCCGGCCACCGCCCTTGTACGCGGCGGTGGCCGGGATGCTAGATTGCACCCTCGCCGTTGCCGGCGGTGGCGTCGGGAAACGTCACCCTGCCGCGCCCGGACCCCAAGTCCCGGCCATGCGTATCAATGATTTACGTCACGTCGTCTTCTAGAGGGGAGCAGGATGTCGCACGTCTCAACGATCACCGCCGCGCGCCGGTGGCTGCCGGTTGCCCTGGCACTGGCACTGGCCGCCTGCTCGGGCAAGGAAGAATCCGCAGCGCCTGCTGCCGCCACGGCGCCTGCCGCTGCCGCACCCGCCGCACCGGTGGTCGCTGCCAAGGTGCAGTCGATGGGTACCGAGCAGCTGCGCGAGTCGGCCAGCCAGGCGCTGCGCGAGAACCGCATGTATGCACCGGCCGGCGACAACGCCATCGAGTACTACCTCGCCCTGCGTGACAAGACGCCGGACGACGCCTCGGTGAAGAGCGCGCTGACCGATCTGCTGCCCTACACCCTGATCGCCGCCGAGCAGCACCTGGGCCGCGAGGACTACACCGAGGCGCAGCGCCTGATGGCACTGATCGAGAAGGTGGATGCCTCCGCCCCCGCACTTCCGCGCCTGAAGGAAGGCCTGGCCAAGGGCGTGGAAAACGCCGCCAAGCGCACCGAGACCGAAGCCGAGAAGGCAAAGAAGGACGCCGAGGACCGCAGCAAGCAGCAGATCGAACAGCAGCGCCTGGCCGAACAGCGCACCAAGGAAGCCGACGCGGCCAAGCAGATCGCCGCGCAGCAGGATGCCGCACGCCGCGACAGCGAGCGCCAGGAGGCCGAGCGCCAAGCCGCGGCCCGTCGCGATGCCGAACAGAAGCAGCAGCAGGCCGCCGCCCAGCAGGCCAGCGCCGCGCGCCAGGCAGCCGCCGCCGCAGCTCCCACCCTGCGCCCGGTCAGTACGCCAGCGCCGCGCTATCCGGCCGAAGCCCTGCGTTCGGGAACGTCGGGGGAAGTACTGGTGGAGATCACCGTGGGCACCGACGGCTCAGTGGTCAGCGCCCGCGTGCTGCGCGCAACGTCCGGACGGACCTTCGACCGCGAAGCCCTGAACGCGGTCAAGCGCTGGCGCTTCGAGCCCGTCAACGCGCCGGTCACCACCCGCCGCACCCTGGTGTTCGCGCCGGGCGGCTGACCGCAGAAAAGGGGACGGACGGGATCAAGTCGTTTCTGCCGCCTCCATGACGCCAAGGCCCGGTCCGTCCGGGCCTTGTCCGTTTCAGGCCGCGCCATCAATCAGGTGCTGCAGGGCAGGATCGCGCGCGACCAGCACCTGGAACAGACCCAGCGCATGCAGGCCCGGCAGCAACGCACGCAGGTCAGCTTCGGCAGTGGCGCGGAAGGCGGGATCGCTGGACGGATCCTGCCAGTCACGAACGCTGGCCAGGAAAGCACCTACGCTGCCCTTGCGCACGGTGACGCCGTTCACCTGCACGTCGTTCTGATGGTCGGGAAGAATGTCCTGTGGCTGCATGGGGAAGCGCTCCGTTGAAGTAGGCTCCAGTGTCGGGACGCGGACGCGACGTTTCTGCCGTATAACTGCCAATTGATATGGCAGATCAGACAACCACCGGATTACTCGACCCCGCGTTGGCCGATACCGCCGACGGACCGGTGGTGCTGGCGGCCGGGCTGCGCCAACGCGGTATGCGTCTCACAGCGCGCCACCGGCATGCCCGTGGGCAGCTGCTGGGTGCACACCAAGGGCTGCTGCGGATCGCCGCCGACGACCTGCACTGGCTGCTGCCCGCAGGTCACGTCGCCTGGATACCGCCCTTGCTGCCCCACGCGCTGCTGAGCGCAGACGGGTTCGATGGCTGGAGCCTGTACTTCAACGCCGAGGCCTGCCTGGGCCTGCCCGCCACACCGCGCATTTTCCAGCCCAATGCACTGCTGCGGGCGGCGACGACACGTGCGCTGCGATGGCCCCACCAGCCACTGGATGCTGCGCAGGCACGACTGGCCGGTGTGATCGCCGATGAGATCGCCGCCAGCACGCCTCTGCCGCTTGCCCTGCCACAACCGCGTGACCGGCGACTGCAGAAGATCGCCGCCGCACTGGCGCGCGCACCCGAAGACGGCCGCAGCATCGAGGACTGGGCCGCCAGCAGCGGCCTGTCCGGCCGCAGCCTTGCCCGCCGTTGGCAGGCCGAAACAGGCATGACCTTGAGCCAGTGGCGGCAGCGCCTGCGCGTGCTGCTGTCGCTGCCACGCCTGCTGGCGGGCGAACCGGTGATCAGCGTCGCGCTGTCGATGGGCTACGACACGCCCAGTGCGTTCATCGCCGTGTTCAAGCGCGAGATGGGAGTGACGCCTGCGCGGTACGGGGAGGACTGACGTATCCAGCACTCCCTCTAGCCTTCCTTGCGACCTAAGCTGCTTGCTGATTTCAGGAGCGCAACAGATGAAGTACGACGACGCCAGCTGGCATTCCGGGGGTGACTTCCCTTCGGATCTTCCTGCAGAGGCCGGTGCTACTCACATTGGCATGTACCTGGCGTGGCTGCTGCTACAGGGAATGGCAAGCGCGGAACTCGCCGAGGACGCAGAAGAAGACCTGCAGGCGTTGCTGGAACGCAGAACGACGCCAGGCCTGTTCCTGCTGGAGTGCAGCGACGGCAAATTCGTCGACGATCTGATCAGTGATGAAGCCAACACGTTCACCGCTGCGTACCACGACCTCGAGAATGGCCAGTACCTGGACGACTATGAGGGACAGCTGGGCGCCAATGTCCCGGATCTGTACCACGTCGCCGATACCTGGGAGAACTTCGATCGACTGGCACCGGTGATTGCCCAGCGTTTCGCCATTTGGCAGGCAACGCAGTCCTGAAATCAACGAGGCCCGGAATGACCGGGCCTCGTTTCAGATCCGCCGGGCATGGCCCGGCGCTACCACCCGCACTTAGCCGGAGATGGCCAGGCGCTCGTTGTGGTACCGGCGCACTGCGGCGAACCACAGCAGTGCGGCCAGGCCGAGGCTGGCGCCCAGGTAGATGGCCCAGACTGCCGGCGTGATCGGCTCGTGGCGGATCACCTTCAGCAGCATCTGGTTCTGCGACAGGAACGGCACGGCGTACTGCCACAGCTCGCTCTTCAACGGGTAGGCCACCAGCGCGTAACCGGGCATCATCGGCAGCAGCATCAGCCAGGTCATGTGGCTCTGCGCCTCCTTCATGCTCTTGGCTGCGGCCGACAGGAAGGTCAGCAGCGAGGTGCCGATCATCAGCATCGGCAACATCACCAGCAGCATCTGCAGCATCGAACCGACATTCATGTTGAACTGGCGGCCGATGTTGCCGGGCGCGATCTGTGCGCTCACCTTGAACGCCACCAGGGTCAGCAGCAGCGACACGAACCCGACCACGCAGGCGGCGGCGATCTTGCCGCTTACGATCGCGCTGCGCGAACCCGGCGTGGCCAGCAGCGGCTCCAGCGACTGCCGCTCGCGCTCACCAGCGGTAGCGTCCATCACCAGGTAGGCGCCACCGATGAACGAGGTGAGTGTGAGAAGCACCGGCAGCAGCATCGACAGGATCATGCCGCGCTTGGCTTCGGCACTGGCCAGATCCTGGCGCGCCACGTCCAGCGGCCGCGCGACCTGTGCGTCGATGCCACGCGCCATCAGGCGCAGCGCACCGATCTGGCCATTGTAGGTCGCCAGTGCCGCCTCCAGGCGTGCGCTGGGCACTTCTGCGGCGCGACGGGTACTGTCCTTGATCACCTCCACCAGCGCCGGCTTGCCATCGGCCCAGTCCTTGCCGAAGTCATCGCTGATGCGCAGTGCCACGTCGATCTGCTGGCTGCGGATGGCCTCGGCCAGGTCCTTCGGTGCCGGCGCGGCGTTCAGCCCCTGCGCGGCGAGGAAACGCACCAGATTGGGGGCGTTGTCCGCACCGATGGTCGGAATCTGCAGCGGTTGTTCAATCTGGGTGCGCACCCGGCTCTCGGCCAGCTTGCCCATGCCCAGCAGCAGCACCGGGTACAGCAGCGGCCCGAACAGCAGGGTCAGCAGCAGCGTGCGGCGATCACGGGAAAGGTCGCGCAGTTCCTTGCGCATCACCGTCATCAGGGTCGACATCATGCTCATGCGTGCAGGCCCTCTTCGCTGCCGATCAGTTTCACGAACGCATCTTCCAGGTTGGATTCGCCGGCCTGCGCACGCAGTTCATCGGCGCTGCCGGCAGCCATCACCGTGCCCTTGGCAATGATCACGATGTGATCGCACAGCGCGGCCACCTCCTGCATGATGTGGCTGGACAGGATCACGCAGCGGCCCTCTTCGCGCAGACCCAGCAGGAAGCGGCGCAGTGCGCGCGTGGTCATCACGTCCAGGCCATTGGTCGGCTCATCGAGAATGACGTTGCGTGGGTCGTGCACCAGCGCGCGGGCAATCGCGGTCTTGGTGCGCTGGCCCTGCGAGAAGCCATCGGTCTGGCGGTCGAGGATATCGCCCATGTCGAGTGCATGTGACAGCACCTCGATGCGCTCGCGGATGCGCTCGGCCGAGAGACCATGCAGTTCGCCGAAGTAGGCGATGTTCTCGCGCGCGGTCAGGCGCTTGTAGACACCGCGCGCGTCGGGCAGCACGCCAAGGTGGCGGCGTACGTCCACCGGATTGCGCGCAGCATCGACACCATCGACGCTGATGCTGCCCTGGTCGGGGGTCATCAGCGTGTACAGCATGCGCATGGTGGTGGTCTTGCCGGCACCATTGGGGCCGAGCAGGCCGGTGATGCGGCCATCCTCGGCGCGGAAGCCGACGTTGGAGACCGCCTCGATGCGGCCCGTGCGGGTGTCGAAAGCCTTGTGCAGGTTGTCGGCGACGATCATGGTTCCCATCCGTTGAACGAGGTGAACGCCGGCACGTAGCTCAGCGTGTCCAGGCAGCCGGCATCCAGCGCCTTGGCATCGGTCTTGTCGATGAACTGGCCGAGCAGGCGCGGCATGCAGCCGGCGGTCAGCGTGCCGTGGCCCTGGCCGCGGGCGACCAGCGCGCGGCCATTGGGCAGGCCCTTGAGCACCTGCTCGGCATAGCGCGGCGGCGTTACCGGGTCCAGCTCACCGGACAGCAGCAGCGCCGGTACGTCACTGCGCAGCGGCACGGCATTGCCTGCCGGTGCCGGCCGGTGCGGCCATACCGGGCAGGCGGCGAAGAAGGCACTGGCCACGTCGTTGCCGAACAGGCGCTCGGGATCTTCGGCCGGTGCGTGGTAGCGCGGCGCATCTTCGCTGCAGATCACCGACCACTGCATGCCACGATTGATCTGGAAATCCATGCTGCGGTTCGCACCACGTGCCAGCGACGCCAGCGGTGCATAGCGGCCATGCGCGGCTTCATCGAGAACCAGCGGCAGCAGCGAGGAATACTGCGGCACATAGGAGAAGGCGAACGCCAGGCCGATCACGCTGTCCGGACTCAGTACATCCTGCCGGGTCTGGTTGGTGCCGGGGTCGCGATACTCCACCGAGACCGGCGCACGGCGCAGGGTCTCGACCACGCTGCGCAGCTGCGCGCGGGTGTCGGTCGGGAAGCGCTTGCTGCAGGCGGCATCCTTGCGGCACTGCGCCGATTGCAGGGCGATCGCATCCTCGAACGTCGTGGCGAAATCACCGCCCACCACCAGCTCATTCGGCACTACGCCATCGATGACGATGCTGCGCGTGTGCTGTGGATAGGCACCTGCATAGCGCTGGGCCACGCGCGTACCGTAGGAGCCGCCGACCAGGTTGATGCGCTCGACGCCCAGCGCCTGACGCACCGCATCCAGATCAGCAATGGCCTCGGTGGTGGTGTAGAAGCGCGCATCGGCCCGCCCCTGCAGCGAAGCGGCGCAGCGCTCGGCGTAATCGCGCAGCGATGCTTCAGTGGGTGCGGCATCCTCGTCCATGGCCAGTTCCTTGCCATCCGCGCCACGGCAGTTGAGCGGGTTGGAGCCGCCGGTACCGCGCTGGTCGACGAGGAAGATGTCGCGCTGCTTGCGCACCTGACGCAGGGCGGTATCGACAATGACGGCCACCTCGCTGGCTGCCTGGCCAGGACCACCGGCCAGGAAGAACACCGGATCGGGCTGGCTGCTGCCGCCATCGCCCGATTCCAGCCAGGCGATGCGCAGGCCGACGCGTCGGCCATCGGGCCGGGCCCGGTCCTCAGGCACCTGCAGGGTGGCGCACTGCGCTTCCACGTTGGCGCTGGCGCCTTCGGTGGACAGCGTGCAGGGCTGGAAATCGATGCTGCCGAAGCGGCGGCTGGGTGCATCGCTGGCGCCTTCGGCGCCGGGTGACGGTGACTGGCTGCAACCGGCAAGCATCAGGCTGGCCAACGCTGCGGCCAGCGCGAGGTGGTGACTTTGCATCGTGCTCGTTTCCCCTGGAGGACGTTCCTGGCAACCACGACGGGCTGCCGCGGAAGATGTGACTCAACTTACACGGGCACGGCGTCGTCGGCGATGGGCAGACGCGAAATCTCCGCCGGCGTGGCGCAGGCCAGGCGATCGCGGCCGGCGGCCTTGGCCCGGTACAGCGCCGCGTCTGCCGCTGCCAGCAGCGTGGACAGGTCGCCGTGGCCGTCGTCCATGGCCAGGCCGATGCTGGCGGTGACCGTCACCGGCCCGGTGGTCAGCCGCGCCGGCTTCTGCTGCAGAGCGGTACGGATCGCCGCAGCCCCCGCCATCGCTACACCCTGCGTGCTGCCGGCCAGCACCAGCACGAACTCCTCGCCACCGTAGCGGCCCAGCAGCGTGTCGTGGCCCTGCAAACCGTGCTGCAGCAGCGCAGCGAAGTGGCGCAGTACCTGGTCTCCGGCCAGATGACCCCAGCGGTCGTTGATCTGCTTGAAGTGATCGACGTCGACCAGCAACAGGGCCAGTGGCCGGCCCTGCCGACGCATCCGCTGCAACTGTGCCTGTCCATCGGCCAGCACCGCGCTGCGGTTGAGCAGCCCGGTCAGCCCATCGGTGCGCGCCGCACGCCGCAGATCGACCAGCATGCGCTCGACCAGCAGCAGCACCATCGCAAAGCACCGCGCCAGTTCCAGCATCACGCCGGCAAGGTAGGTGACGAACATCGGTGTACCGGTGCGCATGATGTCCTCGCCGGCATCGGGTGCCACCGGCAGGAACAGGCGCACCGCGTACAGGGCCGCCTCGGCCAGGAACACCGCCGCCGCCAGACGGCAGCTGGTGCGCTGCTGCACGGGGGCATGCCGCAGCAGCAGCCACGCGATCCAGCCATCGACCAGCAGCGTGAACACACTGAACACCTGCAGGCGCACGCCCAGGTCCGGCCACAGCACCAGGAAGGCGAAGATGCAGGCCATGAAGGCGGCCGCCATCAACAATGGACGCCACAGCGGCAGCGGCTGTTCCAGATGCAGCGCCACGCCGCGCAGCATCAGCACCGCGCAGCCGGCCATCGCCGCATTCCCGGCCAGTATGGCCGGCGCCAACGGCAGGTAGGGTCGCAGCGCCAGCAGGGTCACACCCAGGGTCAGCAGCCACAGGCTGGCGGTCCACAGGCGCAGCACCGGTTGCCCGCGCAGCACCACCAGCAGCAATGAGAACCCCACGGCAATGCCGATGCAGAGCAGGAAGCCAAGCACGGTAATGGTCGGGAAATCCAGGGACATGCGGCGCTCATCGGCCGGGGGGCGCGCGCATCTTAGCGCCTTGTGGTGCGATCCCTCCGGCGCTTCCCGCCCCGATGGCGATGCGGGGTCTGAAAACGGCGAGCATGGCGGCCGGCGCATGCGCAGAATCCGCGGAAAACCAAGGAGACGCCCATGCATGCGTGGTACCTCGGTGGCATCGACCACCGCCCGTTCCTGCACCTGTTCGAGAAGAGCGACACCGCGTTGGCTGCGCTGGGCATCCAGCGTCGCTGGGCCGGCGAAACAGGAGGACACCCCTGCCGGATCAGCCTGAGCGATCCAACCGGTGGCAGCGAGCTGCTGCTGTTGTCCCATGTGCACCTGCCCCTGCATTCGCCCTATCACGCCTCGGGCCCGATCTTCGTGCAGCGTGGCGTGACCCGATGCGTGCTGCCGCCAGGTGAAGTACCGCCGTACGTACAGCGCCGGATGATCTCGTTGCGCGCCTATGACCAGGCTGCATGGATGCTGGCCGCAGAGATCAGCGCGGGCACGGACGTCTCCGCTCGGCTGGACGCGCTGTTTGCCGATCCTGCCGTGGCCTTCGTGCAGCTGCACAACGCGGCGCACGGCTGCTTCTCATGCCAGGCGGATCGCGTGGGTATGCCGCCGACGTAGCAGGATCTCCACGACGTGATCGTTGCCACGCCGAAGACGTGATCGTCAGCGCATCCGTTCAGTCCCGCGTGAAGCCTGCGGGAAGGGCTTCACACCCACAGTCACGGATCGGCATTTCCATGGTTCCGCACCCTGCGCTGCGACTCGATACTCGCCCTGGTGCCGCCGAAAGTCCGCCGTGCAGCGCAGCTCCTGCGGTCACCGCTCTCTTTCGACGACCACAAGGAAGCGCCATGTCATTCCGATCCATACCGTTGCTGATGGCCACCTCGTTCGCGGCTGCGGGCCTATGCCTGGCCGGGAATGCATCCGCCCACGGCACCATGACCACGCCGATCAGCCGCGTCTATGCCTGTTTCCAGGGCAATCCCGAGAATCCGACCAACCCCGCCTGTGCCGCCGCCAAGGCGGTCGGGGGATCGCAGGCGTTCTACGACTGGAACGGCATCAACCAGGCCAACGCCAACGGCAACCACCAGGCCGTGGTGCCCGACGGCAAGCTGTGCAGCGGCAACAATCCCACCTTCCGCGGCCTGGACGTGAACCGCAGCGACTGGCAGACCACGCCCATCCACGCCGATGCCAATGGCAAGTTCACCTTCGTGTTCAAGGCGACCGCGCCACATGCCACGCGTGACTGGCGCTTCTACGTCACCCGCGAAGGCTGGCAGCCGGGCAGCCCGCTGGGCTGGGCCGATCTGCAGGAGTTCTGCACCCTGGGCAATACGCCGCTGTCGGCCGATGGCACCTACAAGCTGCAGTGCACGCTGCCGCAGCGCACCGGCCAGCATGTGATCTACAACACCTGGCAGCGCTCGGATTCGACCGAAGCGTTCTACACCTGCATGGACGTGCGCTTTGAAGGCGGCGGCGGAGGTACGACGCCGGCACCGCAATGGCAGGATGCTGGCCCGGTGACCGCACGCGGTGAGTTGCCGGTGGGTACCACACTGGCACTGCGGGTGTTCAACGCCAGCGGCAACGATGTCGAACGTGTGGAAACGACCTTGGCCAGCGGCCAGACGTCTGCCTCGCAGTGGCCCTTGGCGCTGGCGCGCAAGGTCAATGGCAGTGCACAACATGCGCGCGTGGGCGTGCTTGCCAATGGCGTGATCACGCCGTCGGCGTCGGCCACCGACAATCGCGTGTACCTGAAGGACGGCAACCGCTTCCAGCTCGATACCAGGGTGCCGGACCCGGGTACGCCGTCGCCGGGCGGTGATTTCGACCACGTGTACCCGGCGGGCATCGGCAGCTATGTACCGGGCCAGACCGTGGTGAAGAGCAGCGACGGCAAGCTGTATGCCTGCCGCCCGTTCCCGGAAGGTGCGTGGTGCAACGTCAATGCCGAGGCGTACCGGCCGGGCGTGGGTGCGGCCTGGCGCGATGCGTGGATCGCGTACTGACGCAGGCGACCGGGGGCGGCGTGATGCCGCCTCCGGTTCAGGGAATGCCGGCCAGCGGCCGGCACGCCCCGCCTACTTGCTGCTGACGTACTTCTCGCGGCGGATCTGCGGGTTGCCCAGGCCGGCGGCCTTCAGCAGCTCGGCGCAGGCATCGACCATGTCCGGGTTGCCGCACAGGTAGGCGATGTCGGTGGCCGGGTCCGGCGTGAAGCCGGCCAGCGCCTGCTGCACGTAGCCGTGCTGCACGTCCGGGTGAGGATCAGCCGGCAGTTCGCGCGACAGGCACGGAACATAACGGAAGTTCGGGTGCTTTTCGGCGAAGCTGTAGAAATCTTCGCTGTACAGCAGCTCACCCGGGCTGCGCGCGCCCTGCAGCAGCACGATCTGCACGCCCCGTTCGGCCATCGCCGTTTCCAGCAGCGGCAGCATCGAGCGGTACGGGGTGACGCCGGTGCCGGTGGCGATCAGCAGGTAGCGGGCGTTGTGGTCGCCGGGATTCAGGCAGAACCGGCCATAGGGGCCGGACGCACTGATCTGGCCGCCCGGCTCCAGCGCCTCGAACAGGGCCGTGGCGGCGCCACCGGGCACGAAACTGACCGCGATATCCACCGCCTCGCCCGGGCCCAGCGCATGGTCGTGGATGGTCGCCAGCGAGTAGCTGCGCTTGGTTTCAGTGCCGTCGGCGTAGCTGAAATGGACCTGGATGAACTGCCCGGGCTGGAAATCCAGCGGCTGCCCATCGTCACGCACGAACTGGTAGTGGCCGACGGTCGGGGCCAGCATGCGGCAGCCGACCAGCTTGAGGGGGAATTGAACAGGCACGACTTTTCGGGACAGTGTGTAGCCGGGGCAAGCCCTCGGGGTCTTCTATAATAGCCCCTCCCCGCCCCTCTCCAGCGCCAGCCCATGGGCGCGAAGGCTTCGAGCTTGGCATCCCAGAACGATATGGCGCCCGCCCTGCGCGTGCGCGACCTGCGCAAGACCTACGACAACGGCACCCAGGCCCTGAAGGGGGTTTCCCTGGAAGTGGCCCCGGGCGATTTCTTCGCCCTGCTCGGCCCCAACGGCGCCGGCAAGTCGACCCTGATCGGCATCATCAGCTCCCTGGTCAACCTCAGCGAGGGCCAGGTGGAAGTGTTCGGCAGCGACCTGGTGCGCAACCGCAGCGCCACCATGCGCCTGATCGGGCTG
This sequence comes from Stenotrophomonas geniculata, assembly GCF_034508895.1. Lineage (NCBI taxonomy): Bacteria > Pseudomonadati > Pseudomonadota > Gammaproteobacteria > Lysobacterales > Lysobacteraceae > Stenotrophomonas > Stenotrophomonas geniculata. The sequence continues at coordinate 2,094,494 of NZ_CP140571.1, read as the reverse complement.
GTGCCGCAGGAAATCAACTTCAACCTGTTCGAGAAGCCCTTCGACATCCTGGTGAACTACGCCGGCTTCTATGGCGTGCCGCGCGAGGAAGCGGAACAGCGCGCCGAAGAGGAGCTGAAGCGCGCGCACCTGTGGGAGAAGGCCCAGGTGATGAGCCGCACGCTGTCCGGCGGCATGAAGCGCCGGCTGATGATCGCCCGCGCGATGATGACCCGCCCGCGCCTGCTGATCCTGGACGAGCCAACCGCCGGCGTGGACATCGAGATCCGTCGCGACATGTGGCGGGTGCTGAAGGAGATCAATGCGGCCGGCACCACGATCATCCTCACCACCCATTACCTGGAAGAAGCCGAGTACCTGTGCCGCCACCTGGCGATCATCAACCATGGGCAGATCGTCGAGCAGGGGCCGATGCGCGCCCTGCTGGCCAAGCTGGACGTGGAAGGCTTCCTGCTGGACATCGACGGTGAGCTGCCGGCGCAGCTGCCGGTGATCGAAGGCGCGACGCTGACCGCGCCGGACCCGCACACGCTGGACATCGACATGCCACGCGCAATGGACCTCAACCGCGTGTTCGCCACGCTCAACGAGGCCGGCATCCGCGTGCGTTCGATGCGTACCAAGAGCAACCGCCTGGAGGAGCTGTTCGTGCGCCTCACTGGCAACCTGGAGACTTCCGCATGAGCACCACCGAGCTGACCGACGGCCAGCGCAACCGCGTCGCGCTGCTGACCATCGTGCGCCGCGAAGTCGCCCGCATCATGCGCATCTGGGGCCAGACCCTGGTGCCGCCGGCGATCACCATGACCCTGTACTTCCTGATCTTCGGCAACCTGATCGGGTCGCGCGTGGGTGACATGGGTGGCTACACCTATATGCAGTTCATCGTGCCGGGCCTGGTGATGATGAGCGTGATCCAGAACAGCTACGGCAACATCAGCTCCTCGTTCTTCGGCGCCAAGTTCGGTCGCCACGTGGAAGAACTGCTGGTCAGCCCGATGCCGAACTGGGTGATCCTGTGGGGCTACGTGGCCGGCGCCGTGCTGCGCGGCCTGATGGTGGGCGTGATCGTGCTGATCATCGCGATGTTCTTCACCCCGGTGCGCATCCCGCACCCGCTGGTGATGCTGACCACAGTGATTCTGGGCGCGACGATCTTCTCGCTGGCCGGTTTCATCAATGCGGTGTATGCGAAGAAGTTCGACGACGTGGCGATCGTGCCGACCTTCATCCTGACCCCGCTGACCTACCTGGGTGGCGTGTTCTATTCGGTGAAGCTGCTGCCGGGCTGGGCCGAAGCAGCCACGCATGCGAACCCGATCTTCTACATGGTCAATGCGTTCCGCTATGGCCTGCTGGGCAGCAGCGATGTGCCGCTGCCGGTGGCGTACGGCCTGATGATCGGCTTCGTGGTGGTGCTGACGGCGCTGGCGCTGTGGCTGCTGCGCCGTGGCGTGGGCATGCGCAGCTGAGTTTTGCGTGCAGGGCCTGCGGCCCTGCACCCGCTGAGTAGTGCCGGCCGCTGGCCGCCGACAGACAAGGCGGAAGCAGCATGAGTTGGGCGGGACGGTGTGGGGATGCAGGACACGCCGTAAACCCGTCCGTGGGGGCTCGATGGCGCCATCCATGGCGCCAACGGTCCTGCATCCCCACACCGTCTCACCCCTGATAGTTTCCTTCCGTCGGTAGGTGTCGACCTTGGTCGACACGATGGATCCACGCCATGCGTGGATGAAGCGTTCCAAGCCGATGCTCGGCGCTTTTCGTCTGGGATTGCGGCTAGGCTGTGGCGATGAAGATCACTTCCATTCCGTTGGACAAGGCCGTGTCGGACGGCCCCATCGATGCCTTCAGCCATGTGGTGCTGGGCGATTCGCCCACATTGGATGAGGTACTGGATTGCCTGGCGTCGCTGCACGTGGCCAATCCCCGCCATCGCTATCTGTGCACGCTCGACGATGTCGGTCAGTGCCGTTACACCAGCATGCACGCGTCCGACGACGCGCGCATCGCACTGTACGAGGACGAAGACCCGGCGCCCCCCGAAGATGCGTTGGCGGCACGCGAGCGGTTGCTGGCGCATGTCATCGCGCAGCTGGAGCACTCCTTCCATCGGCTGGAATGGACCACCCTGCCGGGTACCTTGCTGTGCAATGACGCAGACATCGAGACGCTGGTCACGGCCAATGCCGCACCCGACCTCATCGTCGACGAAGCGGTCTGCGTACAGCAGGTGCCGGTGGACCGCGATGACCTGCTGATCGCCGCCCTGCCCAACGGCTACTTCAGCGCGGACTGGGACATCTTCCAGAACCACGCCCTGATACGGCACCTGCAGGAGCGCTACGACTACCGCCTGTTCGGACTCGGCGCATCGTGGCTGGGCTTCCAGCGCGACAGCGCGCCATCGCCAGCAGAGGCAAACGCGTTGGTCGCTGACCTGCAGCGTGTCTACGCTGCCGGAACGCACGACATCTGGTCACAACTGGCTGCAACGCTGGCCACCCGAACCACGCTTCTATTGGGATACACCGAGGACTTCAGCGAACAGCTGCCCTGAGCACCGCTCTACACGAACGAGCGCAGCGAACGACCCGCTTCCGCTCTTGATCTGCTTCCCGTGGTGGCCGCGCCCGGCCAACCCCGATGAACAGTGCTTTCCGCGAACCACCACGGGGGCACCGCCGTTGGCCGCATTCTCCGGCACAATCGGACTCATGATTCCCCCAGAACACGGTGAACCTGCAATGCGCATCCTGATCCTTGGCGCCGGCGGTACCGGCGGTTACTTCGGTGGTCGCCTGGCCCAGGCCGGCGTGGACGTGACCTTCCTCGTCCGCCCCGCACGCGCCGCCCAGCTGGACCGCGACGGCCTGGTCATCCGCAGCCCGCTCGGCGACGCCCGCTTCCCGGTGCAGCACGTCACCGCCGATACGCTGCCCGCATTGGCCGCGCAGAAGCCGTTCGATCTGGTCATCCTCAGCTGCAAGGCCTACGACCTGGACAGCTCGATCGACGCCATTGCTCCGGCCGTGGGCGCGAACACCACCGTACTGCCGATCCTCAACGGCCTGCATCACTACGACGCGCTGGATCTGCGCTTCGGCCGCGAGGCGGTGCTCGGCGGCCTGTGCTTCATCAGCGCCACCAAGGCCGCTGACGGCGCCGTGCTGCATCTGGGCAAGCCAGCCAAGCTCACCTTCGGCGAGCGCGATGGTGGCGCGATCTCCGCGCGAGTGCGTGCCTTCGCTGCTGCCTGCGCACAGGCCAACCTCGACCACCTGGCCAGCGAGCGCATCGGTCAGGAGCAGTGGATCAAGTACACCTTCCTGACCGCACTGGCCGCCGCCACCTGCCTGCTGCGCGCGGACATCGGCACCATCGTCGCCACCGATGATGGCGAGGCGATCGTGCGCGGCCTGTACGACGAATGCCTGGCCGTGGCCGAAGCGGCCGGTGAGCCGATTCCCGATGCCGCGCAGGACACCGCACGCGGCACCCTCACCCAGGCGGGCTCGGCGTTGAAGGCATCGATGCTGCGTGATCTGGAGGCTGGCCAGCAGGTGGAGGCCGAACAGATCGTCGGCGACATGCTGGTGCGTGCGCGCAAAGCCGACCAGGAAGGCCTGCTGCTGCAGGTGGCGTACAGCAGCCTGCAGGCCTATCAGGCCCAGCGCGGCGCGTGAGCCTCGCGCTGCAGGCGGGCGCGCTGCCGGCGCGGGTGCTGATCCTCGGCCTGGGCTGGAGTGGCCGCGTGTTGGCCGCGCAGCTGCGGGCGCGCGGCGTGCAGGTTGCGGGAACAGTACGCGATCCGGCAGCGGCCCCCGGCGATGGCCTGCGTCGGCACCGGTTGCAGGCTGACGCCTCGCCTTCGCCGGCCCTGCTCGAGGAGATCGCACACGCCGAGGCCGTGCTGTGCAGCGTGCCGCCCGATGCCGAGGGCGATCCTGCCTTGCGCCTGCTGCTGCCCGCGCTGTTGGCCAGCCCGGCACTGCGCTGGGTCGGTTATCTGTCGTCCACCTCGGTGTATGCCGACCGCGCTGGCGGTTGGATCGACGAAACCAGCGACGCAGATGCCACCGGGGCCGTCGGTGTGCAGCGCCTGCTCGCGGAAGCCCAGTGGCGCGCGCTGGCCGGACAACGCGGCATCGCCTCGGCGGTGTTCCGCCTGCCTGGCCTGTACGGGCCGGGGCGCAATGTGCTGCTGCAGCTGGCGCAGGCACGCGCCCGCCACGTAGTGCGCCCTGGGCTGGTGTTCAACCGGCTGCACGTGGATGACCTGGCAACGGTCGTTATCGCGTCGATGCAGCGGCCGTGCGTGGAGGGGCTATACCTGCCGGCCGACGACGAACCGGCACCACCACAGGATGTGCTGGCCTTCGCCGCGCAGCTGGGCGGGCTTGCGATGCCGCCGGCCGTGGCCTGGGACGATCCAGCGCTGAGCCCGACGCTGCAGCGCTTCTACCAGAGCAACAAGCGCATCGACAGTCGTGGCACGCGTGCGGCGCTGGGGTGGGCACCGCGGTTTCCGACGTATCGGGAAGGACTGCAGGCGCTGGCCGCTTCGCTCGCCGGGCATGGCCCGGCGCTACCGGACAGCGTTTTGTAGAGCCGAGCCCATGCTCGGCTGCTCTTTGCGTCTTTCGCGCTGCGCGCGATAAGCCGAGCATGGGCTTGTATGTTCCTCCCGGCTCCTACGAGGTATGTAGGAGCTAGGGTGGAGGGACCGTCAACATGATATCTGCGGGTACCAGCCGACAGACGAGCCGAGCGATCCCCATCCCGCACCTTAACGTCGATAAGGGATCTAGCGGCCTTTGAGGACCGCCGATGTAGGCAAGCCAACGTGGTGCGGTACCACCCCAGCCCCTCAACAATAGCTGGGAGTTGCGCAGATGTCAGATCGTTTGGCCTTCGGCATCGATGCCGATTCAAAGACCCTTGTGGTGGCCCATCACGGCACCAAGGGCAGCGCCCGCATCACCAATTCAGCGTCGGCCATCACTAAGTGGGTGTCCGCCCTGCCGGCCAGATCTCGCATTGGAGTGGAGGCAACCAATCGCTACCACGAGCTTGTGGTTCAGGCTGCCCAGAAGGCCGGTCACGCCGTCTTTGTGCTCAATCCGCGCGACATCAAACATTACGCCAAGGGCGTGGCCTGCCGCGGCAAAACCGACTCAGGTGACGCGCAGGTTATCGCCCGTTACATCGCTAAGGAGGCCGACAATCTGCATGAGCATGTCGCCCGTTCACCTGCGCAGGAGCAGCTGCATGTGCTACTCCAGCAACGCGACAGCCTGGTCCGGAGCAAGGCGAAGTTGAATCTCTCGCTAGGCGCGGGAGCGTCGGAGTCGGCCATCTTTGGGCGCATCTTCGGTGGTCTGAAAGAGGCCATTGCCATGCTCGACCAACAGATTCAGCAACTGTGCCGCAGCGGCGAACAGCGCGACCTGTATCGGCGGATCATGACCATCCCGGGGATCGGACCGACGGTTGCGGCCTTTATCACCCATCACATCACGCGCTGGCCCTTGACCAGCTCAGACGCTTGGATTGCCTGCAGCGGTCTGGATCCGCGACCCAACGAATCCGGTGCGCGGATCGGCAGACGGCGCCTGTCCAAGCGTGGCAACGCCAGCCTGCGCCAGATCCTCTACATGGCGGCCATGGGCCTGACCCGATCCAAAGGCGGTAAAGCCCTTTATACGGCCATCCGCGAACGTGGTCACAGCAGTACCGCCAGCTTTAACATCCTGGCCAGAAAGCTGGCCAGGATCGCCTGGGGGGTCTTTAAAAGCGGTCGGGACTTTGACCCCGCCATGCTGAAAGTGGGTCAAGCCTGCTTCCAGCAGGCTTGACCGCGAACATAGGATCTCGGCTCTACGGATCAACCCGCGTCGGGCAGCCGGAAGAAAGTGCGCGTGGCCGCCGTGGCATTGACCGCCGTCACCGCCACGTCCTCGCCACGGTCGCGCGCCAGCTCTTCCACGATGTGCGAGAGGAACATCGGCTCGTTGCGGCGATCCTTCGGCATCGGCTTCAGGGTGCGCGGCAGCAGGTACGGCGCGTCGGTCTCGATCATCAGGCGGTTGGCCGGGATGTTCTTCACCAGTTCGCGCAGGTGCGCGCCACGGCGCTCGTCACACAGCCAGCCGGTGATGCCGATGTACCAGTCCTGGTCCAGGTAGTCGAACAGTTCGTCGCGTTCGCCGGTGAAGCAATGCACCACCGCCGGGCCGATGCGGCCTTCGAAGTTCTTCATCTGTGCCATGAAATCGGCATGCGCATCGCGCTGGTGCAGGAACAGCGGCTTTCCATTCTCAGCGGCCAGCTGCAGCTGTCGCTCGAAGGCGCGGTGCTGGGCCGGGCGCGGCGAGAAATCACGGAAGTAGTCCAGCCCACACTCCCCCACCGCCACTACTTCCGGGTGGGCATGCAGCGCGCGCATCTCGGCATCGCATTCCTCGGTGTACTCCACCGCGTGATGCGGGTGCACGCCGGCCGTTGCGTACAGGAAGCCCGGATGCTGCTGGGCCAGCTGCACCGCCAACGGCGAGTGCTCGCGGCTGGCGCCGGTGATGACCATCTGCACCACGCCGGCCTGGCGCGCGCGGTCCAGCACGGCGTCACGGTCGCGGTCGAAGGAATCGTGGGTCAGGTTGGCGCCGATATCGATCAGGTGCATGGTCATCGTGGGGAAAAAGTGCCCGCGCATTGTACCTGCGCCCACCGTGGCCCCTTATCCTTTGCACATGAACGCCCCGCTCTTCCCGATTTCCCCGCTGCTGCCACAGATCCAGCAGCACCTGGCCGCGCAGCCGCGGCTGGTGCTGGAAGCCCCACCCGGCGCCGGCAAGACCACCCAGGTGCCGCTGACGCTGCTCGATGCACCGTGGCTGCAGGGCCGGAAGATCATCCTGCTGGAGCCGCGCCGGGTGGCCGCACGCAGCGCCGCGCTGTTCATGGCGCGGCAGCTCGGTGAAGAGGTGGGCGGCACTGTCGGCTATCGCATCCGCTTCGAGAACAAGGTCTCGGCGCGCACCCGCATTGAAGTCGTCACCGAAGGCATCCTGACCCGCATGCTGCAGGACGACCCGATGCTGGAAGAGGTCGGTGCGATCCTGTTCGACGAATTCCATGAGCGCCATCTCAGCGGTGATCTCGGCCTGGCACTGGCGCTGGACGTGCAGGCACAGCTGCGCGACGACCTGCGCCTGGTGGTGATGTCGGCCACGCTGGATGGCGAACGGCTGGCACGCTTCCTCGATGCGCCGCGGCTGAGCAGCGAAGGCCGCAGCTACCCGGTGACGGTCAGCCATTTCCCGGCGCGCCGCGATGAGGCGCTGGAACTGCAGGTGCGCCGCGCGGTGCAGCAGGCCCTGGCCGAACACCCCGGTGACCTGCTGGTGTTCCTGCCCGGCCAGCGCGAGATCGCGCGGGTGCAGACTGGCCTGCAGGAATCACTGGATGCCGGCGTCGAAGTGCTGGCGCTGCACGGTGAACTGCCGGTGGAACAACAGGCGCGCGTGCTGCAGGCCGCCAGCGATGGTCGCCGCCGCGTGGTGCTGGCCACCAACGTGGCCGAATCCTCGGTGACCCTGCCCGGCGTGCGCGTGGTGATCGACAGTGGCCAGGCACGCGAACCGCGCTACGACCCCAACAGCGGTTTTACCCGGCTGGACGTGGTGGCCATCGCGCAGGCGTCGGCCGACCAGCGCGCCGGCCGCGCCGGACGCGTGGCCGAGGGCGTTGCCTGGCGGTTGTGGCCGCAGTCGCAGCGGTTGGAGCCACAGCGTCGCGCCGAGATCGACCAGGTGGAACTGGCAGGACTGGCACTGGAACTGGCGGCCTGGGGCAGCAGCGACCTGCGCTTCCTCGACCCGCCACCGGCCGGCCCGATGGGCGCGGCACGCGAACTGCTGCAACGGCTCGGCGCCCTGTCCAGCAGCGGTGCGATCACCGCACTTGGCCGGCGCGTGCTGGCGTTGGGCACGCATCCGCGGATGGCGGCGATGCTGCTGGCGGCGCCCGATGCACGTGCGCAGGCGCTGGCCGCTGATCTGGCCGCCCTGCTGGAGGCGCGCGACCCATTGCGCCAGGGCGGTGACGCGCTGGCGGCACGCTGGCGCGCACTGGCCGCGTTCCGCAATGGCCGCGCACCGGGTGACGCCAACCGCAGCGGTCTGGCCGCCATCGATGCGGCCGCCAAGCAGTGGCGACGTCGCCTGCGCTGTGATGCCGCGCCGCCCGCCAGCATCGAGGCCCACGAACTGGGTGACCTGCTCGCACATGCCTTCCCCGATCGGATCGGTTTCCAGCATCCCAGCGATCCATTGCGCTACCTGCTGGCCAATGGTCGCAGCGCGCGCCTGCACGAACTGAGCGACCTGCGTGGCGAACCGTGGCTGGTGGCCAGCGAGCTTCGCTTCGAGGCACGCGATGCGCTGCTGCTGCGTGCCGCACCGGTGGACGAAGGCCAGCTGCGCAAGGCGTGGCCGGAGCGCTTCGTCACCGAGGATGTGGTCCGCTGGGACAGCGAGCGCCGCGCCCTGGTGGCCCTGCGCGAGACCCGTTTCGACCGCATCGTGCTGGACAGCCGCTCGGCCGGCCGGGTCGATCCGCAGCACGCCGCGCAGGCGCTGACTGACGCGGTGGCCGAGCTCGGCCTGCAGGCGCTGCCATGGACCGAAGGCCTGCGCCAGTGGCAGGCACGGGTGGAATCACTGCGGCGCTGGATGCCGGAGCTGGATCTACCCGACTGCAGCGACGCGGCCCTGCTGGCCAACCGTGCGCAGTGGCTGCAGCCCGCGTTCGCCGGCAAGAGCCGTCTGGATGCGCTGGACGAGTCCAGCTTCGGCGAGTCGCTGAAGTCGCCGCTGGAGTGGTCGCAGCGGCAGCTGGTCGAGCGCCATGCGCCGACCCGCATCACCGTACCTTCAGGCTTGGAACGGCCGATCACCTACGCGTTGGACAGCGAAAGTGGCGAGCCGTTGCCGCCGGTGCTGGCGGTGAAGCTGCAGGAACTGTTCGGCCTGGCTGATACGCCGCGCATCGCCGATGGGCGCGTGCCGCTGACCCTGCACCTGCTGTCGCCCGGTGGCCGGCCGCTGCAGGTCACCCAGGACCTGCGCAACTTCTGGGAAAACACCTACGCCGAAGTGAAAAAGGAGATGAAGGGCCGCTACCCGCGCCATCCGTGGCCGGATGACCCGTGGACGGCCACGGCCACGCACCGGGCCAAGCCACGCGGGACCTGACCGGCCCTGCCGGCACCACCGGTTGCGGACCCTGCCTGATCCTGAATGGCTGCGGTAAAGTCACGCCACGTGCGGCCTCGACTGACATACCGTTTACGGGCAACACGCGACACTGGACTTCGACCCGAGGCAAAGGACCCCCGCATGAGCAAGCTGACCGTAATCACCGACCGCGCTCTGGAGCGCGCCCTGGAGCTGGCCCACACCGCCGGCGATGGCCTGAAGAGCGCCGGTGGCAGCCTGCGCAATGCGGACTGGATCAAGACCGGCGCCGCCCTCGGCGCAGTGAAGACCGGCGGCAAGGCCGCGACCAAGTTCGTGCGCCGCAATCCGGCAGTGGCCGTGGCCGCAGCTGCGGTCGGTGTGGGCCTGCTCGGCTATGCGCTGTACCGCAAGCAGCAGAAGAAGAAGGCCGCCAATGGCCACGTGGTGAATGGGCAGGCGCAGCGCATCAATGCACGTGACCGCCGCAATGACACCGTGGTGGATGAGCACAGCGACATCGGCAGCGACGCCTGAGATCGTCGGCCGCTGCCAGGGCCGGGGTCCTTCCGCAGGAAGGGCTCCGGCCTTTTCATTTCAACCGATCTGCCGCCACTGGCCCGGCTGCAGGTCGTCCAGCCGGTAGGGTCCCATCGACACGCGGACCAGCCGCAGCGTCGGCAGGTTCACCGCCGCGGTCATCCGCCGCACCTGGCGGTTGCGGCCCTCGCGGATCGTGATCGCCAGCCAGGCATCGGGCACGGTCTTGCGGAAGCGTACCGGCGGATCCCGCGTCCACAGCGACGGCGCCGGATCGAGGCGCCCGATCTTCGCCGGCAGGGTCGGCCCGTCGTTCAGCTCAACGCCGTCGCGCAGCCGCTGCAGCTGCTCGTCGCTGGGGGTGCCTTCCACCTGCACCCAGTACGTCTTGTCGGCCTTGTGCTTCGGGTCGGTCAGCTTGTGCGCCAGCGCACCGTTGTCGGTCAGCAGCAGCAGGCCCTCGCTGTCATGGTCCAGGCGGCCGGCGGCATACACGCGCGGCGGCAGGCCAAACCCGGCCAGGGTCGGCCGCGGCGGCACGCTGCGGTCGGTGAACTGGCAGAGCACGTTGAAGGGCTTGTTGAAGGCAATCAGCATTGCGGGCACGGCGGGCGGCAGATGGCGCATTGTCCCACGCCGCGCTGCTCGCTCGCCGGGCACCGCTTTGGCCGAGGCTGCGGCGGGATCAGCCGAAGACCTTCCACTCCAGCAGGAACGAACCCAACACCAGTGCGATGCCGCACGCCGCGATGACATTGGCCCGGCGCCGCAGGCGGACCGGTGGCGGATTCATGGCACGCGCACGTTCCTCCAGCAGCGCACCGGCGAACAGCACGGCAAACCCCACCGTCGCCACCAGGTCGTAGGCATGGCCACCGTAGAACACGAAATCAATCAGCCGCGCCAGCACCAGCACGGCCACGGCGATGTAGAACACTTTCTTCAACAGTCCACTCCATGGATGGTAGCGCCGGGCCATGCCCGGCGGATGCACATTGCGTCGATTGCCACGCCGCTGCGCTCGCCGGGCGTGGCCCGGCCCTGCCGATTTACGGCTTGATGAAGCGCAGGGTCATGCGATCGCTCTCGCCGATCGCCTGGTACTTCGCGTCGTCGGCCTTGTCGTGCTGGTTGGTCGGCGGCAGCGTCCACACGCCGTTCGGGTGGTCCTTGGTGTCGCGCGGGTTGGCATTGACCTCGCTGCGCGCATCCAGCTTGAAACCAGCCGCCTCGGCCATCGCGATCACCTGCTGCTGGCCGACATAGCCGGTGTCATCGTCGTCGGCTACATCGGCCTTGGCGCGATGCTCGACCACGCCCAGCACGCCGCCCGGCTTGAGCACGTTGAAGAAGCCCTGGAACATGCCCTGCGCCTGGCCGGCCTTGCGCCAGTTGTGCACGTTGCGGAAGGTCAGCACCACGTCGGCTGAATTGGCCGGGCCGAACACCGGCTTGGCCGGATCGTAGGCGACCACGGCAGTCTTGCCGAACTGCGCCGGTGCGCCGGCGTACTTCTTTTCCAGGCTGTCGCGGCTGCGCTGCTGGTAGTCACGGCCGCGGCCTTCGGTTACGGCCATCGGGTCGACCACGGCGGCGACGTAATGACCCCTGTCATGCAGCAGCGGCGCCAGGATCTCCGAGTACCAGCCGTTGCCGGGGGTGATCTCGATGACGGTCTTTTCCGGAGCCACCCTGAAGAACGACAGCGTCTGCGCCGGATGACGGAAGCCATCGCGCTTGACGTTGTTGGCATCGCGGGTGGGCGCCTTCACCGCCGCGTCGATGGCCGGCGAGACCTCGATCTTCGCCGGCGCGACCGTGGCCGGTGCGGCGAACGCGGGAACAGCAGCAAGCAGGGCCGAAGCAAGCAGCAGTCGGCAACCACGCAGGGACGAAGCAGGCATCATCGGGACGACTCCAGCGGAAGATGCGGCGAGACTAGCAGTCACAGCGTCCCAGGTGTTCACAAAACGTTAGCGGCGTGCGCGCCGCGGAACACTGTTTTGTGGTCGTCGCCGCAGCACGGTCACACATCGCGTTCTATTCTGGAGCACTTCCCCCAAGGAGTCCGTGCCCATGACGGCAACCCGCGAACTGGGCCGTTCCGGCCTGCATGTACGTCCGCTCGCCTTCGGTGGCAACGTGTTCGGCTGGAGCGCCGATGAGAAGGCCAGCTTCGCCCTGCTCGATGCCTTCGTCGACGCCGGTTTCAATCTGGTCGACACCGCCGATGTGTACTCGGCCTGGGTGCCGGGCAACGCCGGCGGCGAATCGGAAACACTGATCGGCAAGTGGTTCGCGCGCAGCGGCAAGCGTGACAAGGTGGTGCTGGCGACCAAGGTGGCCAAGTGGGCCGAACGCCCCGGCCTGACCCCGGACAACATCACTGCGGCGGTCGAGGATTCGCTGCGCCGCCTGCAGACCGACGTGATCGATCTGTACCAGGCCCACGAGGATGACGAGTCGACGCCGCTGGAAGCCACGCTGGCTGCGTTCGGCCGCCTGATCGAAGCCGGCAAGGTACGTGCGATCGGTGCCTCAAACTACAGCGCCACGCGCCTGGCCGATGCGCTGAAGGTGTCCACCGACTACAAGCTGCCGCGTTACGAAACCCTGCAGCCGGAGTACAACCTGTATGACCGCGCCGGCTACGAAAAGGAACTGGAACCGCTGGTGCAGCGCGAGCAGATCGGCGTGATCGGCTACTACGCGCTGGCCAGTGGCTTCCTCAGCGGCAAGTACCGCACGCCGGCCGATGCAGCCAAGAGCCCGGCGCGTGGCGAGAACGTAGTGAAGCGCTATCTGAACCCGCGCGGCCTGCGCATCCTGCAGGCGCTGGATGACGTGGCCAGCAAGCACGGCGCCAGCGCCGCACAGATCGCGCTGGCGTGGCAGATCGCGCGGCCGTCGATCACTGCGCCGATCGTCAGCGCCACCACCGTCGAACAGCTGCACGATCTGCTGGCAGCGGCCAACCTGTCGTTGAGCGTGCAGGACGTCGCGCAGCTGGATGCCGCCAGCGCGGAAGCCTGAGTTGTAGTGCCGGCCGCTGGCCGGCATTGCACAACAGCGAAGAAAATAATTGAACAAAATAGTTGCGCGCGACTAAATCGTGGTTTATCGTGCGCACCTCGTTTCAACGACCACTGGAAAACTCCCTTGAACGCGCATTCCGTCGCCACCGCCAAACTACTGCCATGCCTGCGCATGGACGTGCTGGCGCGCGCGTTCGGCAAGGAAGACCAGCTGACAACGGCCTGATACCCGCCCTGCGGAGATCGGCCACCCCGATCTCCGAGGCCTGACGACGCCCTCGGAACGCAAGTCCCGGGGGCGTTTTCGTTTGCGTCGGCACAAGGACCCGCGATGCCAGAACTGCACCCCGCGCGGCAACCCGCCGCTCACTGACCCAGGTTTTCCGCCCCGCCGGAGGATTTACTTCGCGCGACCGGCAGCGCCTGGACATTATCTGCATCGCACCCAAACATTATCGCTCGCCGATAATGTCGGTGGCCTGCACCTTCGATTCTCCAACGGTCCCGTTTCCACCACGGGCTGGTGCGCGCGGCGTTGCCGTGGCGTATGCCGGAGGTCGCGGACATGCCATCGCCTGGATCGCCTGCTGGAGGCAGGCACCGGTTCGCCGGTACGCGGTTCGATTCCGCGCGGTCCCCAACTGGATAGCTCAGCTTGGTCAGAGCAACGGATCCGTAATCCGTCTGTCGTGGGTTCGATTCCCACTCCAAACCACATGACCTGTCACGTCATGACTTGAAGCAACACCCGGGGCGCAAGCCCCAGCGGCCATCGTCGCCGTCCATCGTCATTGCCTTCGGGCAGGAACGTGGAAGGCAACGGACCGCACGCCGGGCCTCGGCCTGTCACCACTACCTGCCCCACTCTGCTCCGGTGCTGTCTGTCGGCAGCGATGGCCGCAAGGGTGATGACGCACCGAAGGCTCCGCGCGCGGACCGTCCGCCGATGGCCGCCCTCTTCCGCCGCCTGCACGTGGTGTGCAGGCGGCCTCGCCACGACCTGATCGACCCGGGTCATGGTGATTCATCCGCATCGGGTCGGACCACCAGAGCCATACAAGGAGAGACTCCCATGTTCTGGACCATCAAGGTCGTGATCGGCGACGGCGAGCGCGGCCTGGTGTATCGCAACCGTCGTTTCCAGCAGATCCTGCTGCCGGGCGTGCACCGCCTGTCGCCGTTCGGCGGCCGGCCGCACGTGGACCTCCACAACGCATCGAAGGGCGCGGCCTACACCGGCAGCGACCAGGACAGCCTGATCGAAGCGCTGGACGCACAGCTGGACACGCACTTCGTGCTGGCCAATGTCGGCGCCGGCGAAGTCGGTCTGTTGCTGCGCAACGGCCGCATCGACGAGGTCCTGCCGCCGGGCAGCCGCCGTCTGTACTGGCGCGGTTCGGTCGACACCCAGGTACGGGTGATGGCGCTGGGTGACGAGCCGCGCATCCCGCTGGACGTGCAGCAGCGCCTGGGCCAGCTGGGCGTGCTGCCGCGTGTCGCGGTGATCAGCACCGTGCCGAGCGAGTCGGTCGGCCTGCTGTTCATCGATGGCACGCTGCGGCAGACGCTGGACGCTGGCCTGCACGCGTTCTGGAACTTCAACGGCAACGTGTCGGTGGAGCGCGTGGAGCTGCGTGCGCGTTCGCTGGACGTGTCCGGCCAGGAACTGCTCAGCCGCGACAAGGTGACCCTGCGAGTGAATCTGGCCGCGACCGTGCAGGTGGTCGACCCGGTGCGTGCACACCGCACGCTGAGCAATGCCGATGAGTTCATCTATCGGCAGCTGCAGTTCGGCCTGCGCCAGGCGATCGCCGCACGCAGCCTGGACGAGCTGCTGGGCGACAAGGCGGCACTGGACGGCGAGATCGCTGCCCATGTGCAGGCGGCGATCGAGGGCCATGGCGTGCGGCTGCTCGGCGTGGGCATCAAGGACGTGATCCTGCCGGGCGAGATGAAGGAGATCCTCAACGGCGTGGTGCTGGCCGAGAAGCAGGCCCAGGCCAGCGTGATCCGTCGCCGCGAGGAGGCCAACGCCACGCGTTCGCAGCTCAACACCGCAAAGCTGATCGAGGACAACCCGGTGCTGATGCGCTTGAAGGAGCTGGAGGCGCTGGAGAAGGTCACCGAGAAGATCGACAAGCTCACCGTGTTCGGCGGCCTGGATGGCGTGCTGAAGCAGCTGGTGACGATCAGGTAGGGGGTCGCGGCGGCGCAGGGACGCGCCGCCGGCCCATCAAGGACATTCAACAAGACAATGGACACGCAACAGAACTATCAATGGCTGCACGCCGAGGGCACCACGCCGATCAAGGGCTGGGTCAACGGTGTGCCGCTGGAGGCACAGGCCCACGAGCAGCTGCGCAACATCGCCGCGATCCCGTTCGTCGGGCCGTGGGTGGCGGTGATGCCGGACGTGCACCTGGGCAAGGGCGCGACCGTGGGCTCGGTGATTCCGACCCGTGGCGCGATCATTCCGGCCGCGGTCGGCGTCGACATCGGCTGCGGCATGGCGGCGGTGCGTACCACGCTGCGCGCCAACGACCTGCCCGATGACCTGCGGCAACTGCGCAACAGCATCGAGCGCAGCATCCCGGTCGGCAACGGGCGCGGCGGCGAGCATCGCCGCATGCCCGACAGCATCCACACCCGGTTGGTGCAGTCCGGGCTGGCCGACGGCCTGGAGAAGATCAAGGACAAGCACCGCAGGATCCGCACCGATAAGCTGGACCGCCAGCTGGGTACGCTGGGCGGCGGCAACCACTTCATCGAACTGTGCCTGGACGAGACGGATACGGTGTGGGTGATGCTGCACAGCGGCTCGCGCGGCACCGGCAACCTGATCGGCACCTACTTCATCGAGAAGGCGCGCGAGGAGCTGGCACGGCGCGTGCTGGGCTTCCACCTGCCGGACAAGGACCTGGCGTTCTTCATGGAAGGCGAGCCGCTGTTCGATGACTACGTTGAAGCGGTGTCGTGGGCGCAGGACTACGCGCGGCAGAACCGCGAGGCGATGATGTCGCGTGTGCTGGCCGAGATGAGCCACCGCTTGCCGAAGTTCCAGCTGGCGGCGATGGCGGTGAACTGCCACCACAACTACGTGCAGAAGGAAACGCATCACGGCCAGGAGCTGCTGGTGACACGCAAGGGCGCCGTCAGTGCCCGCGAGGGTGAGCTGGGCATCATTCCCGGCAGCATGGGCACGCGCAGCTACATCGTGCGTGGCAAGGGCAACGCGGACAGCTTCCACAGCTGCAGCCACGGTGCCGGCCGGGTGATGAGCCGTGGCGCCGCGCGCCAGCAGATCACGCTGGCCCAGCATCGCGAAGCCACCGCGCACGTGGAATGCCGCAAGGACAGCGGCGTGCTGGATGAGTCACCGGCCGCGTACAAGTCGATCGACGATGTGATGGCCGCGCAGCTGGACCTGGTCGAGGTGGTGCACACCCTGCGCCAGGTGCTGTGCGTGAAGGGGTAACCGAGCGGTGCCGGCCTAGGCCGGCACCCACCGGAACACGTTCAGCGCGCCACGCTGTCTTCAGTCACCAGCGCGTGGTGCACGCCGATGCCCGCACGCACGCCCTCGGCAGCAGCCAGGGTGATGTTGCCAACTGTGGTTGCATCGCCGGCGGCGTACACGTTCGGCAGCGAGGTCTGCTTCATCGCATCGACCTCGATCAGCACGCCCAGCGGGCTTTCCACCAGGGTGCAGCCCAGCTGCTGCACCAGCGGCGTCGCCATCGTCTGCGTGGCCGGCACGAACAGCGCGCGTTGCGCGATGCGGCGGCCATCAGCCAACTCCACTTCCAGCCAGGTCGGCTGGTCGCCCTGCACGCCCAGCACCGGCGCGGTCTCGATCTGCACGCCGCGCTGCTGCATGGCGGCCCGCTCCTCATCGGTGATCGGCAGGCCCTGGCTGAAGAAGGTGACATTTCCCCAATCGGCGAACAGCGGCGCCTTGCTGGCGGACATCGGGTGCCCACCAAGCAGACCGATTGCGCCACCACCCACTTCGTAGCCATGGCAGTAGGGACAATGCAGCACGGTGCTGCCCCAGCGCTCGGCCAGCCCCGGCAGTTCCGGTAGCTGGTCGGTGATACCACTGGCCAGCAGCAGCTTGCGAGCAGCCAGCACCTGGCCATCAGCGGTGTGCACTTCGACGCCCGCGGCGGTGGCGGATGCCTGCACGGCCTCGGCGTGCAGCCAGCGTACGCTGGGGTAGTCCAGCAGTTGCTGGCGCGCGGTCTTCAGCAGCTCGGCGCCACTGGTGCCATCCAGCCCCAGCACGCCATGCGAATGGCTGGCGAAGCGGTTGCGCGGCAATCCGGCGTCGATGACCGTGACCGGGCGGCGGGCGCGGGCGAGGATCAGGCCGGCGGCAATGCCGGCATAGCTGCCGCCAACGATGAGCACATCAGGATTCATGATGACCTTCCAGGGAACGGTGATGGGCGAGATGGCGGGCGAAGTCGGCGCCGAGCTGGTCCAGCGTGGTCGCCTGCAGCCGCTGTTCGAGAAGGCGCTGTGCTTCGCGCGCCCCTTCGAGCAGGGCGCTGTTGACCAGCTGCTGGATAGGGCAGCCCTGGCCGGCATTCCGCGTGCCGACCTGCACCAGCGCAGGCGCCCCGACGGCCAGATAGATGTCGTGCAGGGTGATCGTGGCGGCATCGCGTGCCAGCTGGCTGCCACCGCCATGGCCACGCGTGGTGTTCACCAACCCGGCCTTGTGCAGCTGCGCCAGCAGGCGGCGGATCACCACCGGATGGGTCGGCAGGCACGCGGCCAGCTGTTCGGAGGTGCGCGGGGCAGCGTGGCCCACCAGATGTGCCATCACGTGCAGGGCGTCGGAAAGCGGGCTTGCTGATTTCATGTAACAACAATAGTTACATTTAAACCATCTGTCGAGAGTCCGTATTCGTTCCATATGGACACATTTGTCCTATGAAACATCTCCTTCACATCGCTAAACGGAACGCGAATGTGATCGTTGTCGCACTTCAGACGTGCAGGGCACGGGTCGATACCGCATTGCCCCTTCCCGAGAGTCCCTTCCATGAAAGCGTCTGTCCGTGCTCCGCGCCTGCAGTCCAAGCTGCTCGGCGCGGTTTCTGTTGGTCTGGCCGTGGTCCTGCTGTCCGCACTGGCGGGCCTGGCCTCCGCTTGGTTGAAGCTGTCCACCGAAGTTCCACCCGAAGTCGCGCACAGCCGCGATGCAGAACGCCTGCAACGCGAGTTCCGCGGCCAGGTGCAGGAATGGAAGAACGTATTGCTGCGCGGCCGCGACGATGCGCTGCGCCAGCGCCATCTGGATGCCTTCGACAGCGAGGGCCGACTGGTCGAGCAGCTGGCCAAGGGCCTGGTGACCAGCCCGGACGCGCGCACGCGTGATCTGGCACAGGCCTTCATCGGCCTGCACGCGCAGCTGCAGAAGGACTATCACGCCGCCCTGCAGGCATTTGCGGAGGCCGGCTACGATCCCGCCGCCGGCGACAACCTCGTGCGCGGAAAGGATCGCCCCGTGGCGACCGCACTGGATGCGCTGAGCACGCACGCCACGCAGGTTGCCGAAGCGGCGGTGACGGCACGCTCGCAGCAGGCACGCCAGACCCTGCTGCTGTGTGCAGCGCTGACCGTGCTGGCCGCGGTGCTGTTGCTGATGGGCCTGGCCTGGTGGCTGCGGCGCGCGGTGGTGCAGCCGGTACTGGCGGTGGAAGCCGCTGCACGTGCAGTGGCTGCCGGCGACCTGCAACACGTGGTGCAGGTGCGCAGCCGCGACGAGATCGGCCGCCTCGCGCAGGCCATGCAGGCGGTGCAGTCCACGCTGCGCGGCGTGCTGGATGCACAGGCCACGATGGCGCAGGCGCATGAGGCCGGCACCATCAGCCACCGCATGGACGCCAGCGCCTTCCCCGGCGCGTTCGGCACCATGGTGGCCGACAGCAACACGCTGGTGGATGCGCACATCCAGGTGAAGATGCGCGCGATTGCGATCATGGGCCGCTACGCCGTCGGTGACCTCAGCCAGGACATGGAACGACTGCCCGGCGAAAAGGCCGTGATCACCAATGCATTGGATACCGCCAAGGCCAATCTCGGCGTGATCAACGGCGAGATCCGCCGCCTGGCCGAAGCCGCTGCCGCCGGTGACTTCAGCCAGCGCGGCGACAGCGCACGCTTCGAACATGATTTCCGCGCGATGGTCGACGGCCTGAACCGCCTGATGCAGACCACCGAACTGAACCTGGGCGAGGTTTCCAGCATGCTGCGCGCGATTGCCGATGGCCGTCTCGGCGCGCGCATGCACGGTGATTTCCAGGGTGTATTCGCGCGCATCGCCGGCGACGCCAATACCACCGCCGCGCAGCTGGCGACCATCGTCACCGACATCAAGCACGCCTCCGGCAGCATCCACACCGCCGCCGCGGAGATCGCCGCCGGCAACAATGATCTGTCGCGCCGCACCGAACAGCAGGCCGCCAACCTGGAAGAGACGGCGGCATCGATGGAGGAACTGACCTCCACCGTGCGCCAGAACGCCGAACACGCGCGCCAGGCCAACCAGCTCGCGATCGGCGCGCACGCGGTCGCCTCGCAGGGCGGCAGCGTGGTCGGCCAGGTGGTGACGACGATGGGCGCGATCGAAACCTCGTCACGGCAGATCGCCGAGATCATCAGTGTGATCGATGGCATCGCGTTCCAGACCAACATCCTGGCGCTGAACGCGGCGGTTGAAGCGGCACGCGCCGGTGAGCAGGGTCGCGGCTTCGCCGTGGTGGCCAGCGAGGTCCGCACGCTGGCGCAACGTTCGGCGGCGGCGGCGAAGGAGATCAAGTCGCTGATCGAAGCCTCGGTGGAACAGGTGGGGCACGGTGCACAGCGCGTGCGTGAGGCCGGTGACACCATGGCCGAGATCGTGGCCTCGGTGCAGCGCGTGACCGACATCATGGCCGAGATTTCCGCCGCCTCGCAGGAACAGAGCGCGGGCATCGAGCAGGTCAGCCAGACCGTGATCCAGATGGACGGCACCACCCAGCAGAACGCTGCGCTGGTGGAGGAAGCCAGCGCCGCGGCACGCAGCCTGGAACAGCAGGCGAACCGGTTGATCGAGGCGGTGGATGTGTTCGATCTGTCGACCACGGCGGATGCGAAGGGCGGGTTGGCGCGCGCAGCCTGATTGGTCCGGTTGCCGGCCAGCGTCAGATGGGTAGCGCCCGACCGTTGGTCGGGCGATGGCAGGTGCAGTGCGGACCCACGGTCCGCACCCACCCGAGTCCGATCAGCGCAGGTAACCGCTCTGCGCCATTGCTTCACCCAGGTAATCCAGGAACGAGCTGATCCGCGCCGACACCGCCGTGTTGCGGTAGTACACCGCGTGGATCGGCTGGTACACATCCAGCGTCTGCGCCGCCAGCACCGGCACCAGGGTGCCAGCAGCGCGGTCGCTATCGGTGACGAAGTCGGACAGGCAGGTGATGCCGACACCTTCCACCGCCAGACGGCGCAGTGTCTCGCCACTGGACACGGCGATGTCCGGCCGCACCAGCAGCAGCCCATCCGACTCTCCGGGCAACGGCCAGCGGTTGAGTGACTCCGGCTCGTTGAAGCTGAGCAGTGTGTGCTGGCCCAGTGCGGCGACGCTGGCCGGTTCGCCGTGTGCAGCCAGGTAGGCCGGGCTTGCCACCAGCCGCAGCTGGCACCGCCCCAGCGGCCGCGCATGCAACGTGGAGTCGGCCAGTGGCCCGATCCGGATCGCCAGATCGGTGCGCCGCTCCAGCAGGTCGATGTAGCGGTCGGAGCTGTTCAACTCCAGCTGCACTTCCGGGTAGCGCGCACGATAGCCGCTCACCAGCGGCGCGATCACGTGCAGCACGAACGGCATCGCCGCATCCACGCGCAGGCGCCCTGCCGGGCGCTCGCGGCGTGCCGCCATCTGTTCCTCGGCCGATTCCACCGCATCGATGATCGCCCGTGCATGGCGCAGGAACGCCTCGCCCTCGGCAGTCAGGTGCAGGCGGCGGGTGGTGCGGGTCAGCAGGGTGATCCCCAGCTTGTCCTCCAGCCGCCCCAGCGCACGGCTCACGCCCGAGGGCGTCTGCCCCAGCTGCTCGGCAGCGGCACTGATCGACCCGCTGTCGATCACCGCGAGGAAGGCCTGCATTTCATCGAGAGTAGTCTTCATCCCGCCATTATTGACTGAGCGGCAATAGTGATTGGCGTGAAGACTGGTTTTTCGGCAAAGGTGCGCCGCGCACACTGCGCGCCTTCCTTCCCTCCGGAGCCGGCCATGATCCGTGGCATTCCCCTCGCCCTGCTGGCGTTGACCCTCGGTGCCTTCGCCATCGGCACCACCGAGTTCGTCATCGTCGGCCTGATTCCCACCATTGCCGCCGATCTGCAGGTCAGCCTGCCCTCCGCAGGCCTGCTGGTCTCGCTGTATGCCCTCGGGGTGGCCATCGGTGCGCCGGTGCTGACTGCGCTGACCGGCCGCATGCCGCGCAAGTCGCTGCTGGTAGCCCTGATGGTGCTGTTCACCCTCGGCAACGTCATCGCCTTCCTGGCGCCGGGCTACACGTCGCTGATCGCCGCGCGCATCCTCACCGGCCTGGCCCACGGCGTGTTCTTCTCGATCGGTTCGATCATCGCCACCGCGGTGGTGCCGAAGGAGAAGGCCGCCGGTGCCATCGCCATCATGTTCACCGGCCTGACCGTGGCGCTGGTGACCGGTGTGCCGCTGGGCACTTTCATCGGCCAGCACCTGGGCTGGCGCGCCACCTTCCTGGCCGTGGCCGGGCTGGGCGTGATCGCATTGCTGGGTGCGCTGCTGTTCGTGCCGCGCAGCGTGCCGCAGAGTGTGCCGTCCAGCTTCCGCCAGCAGATGGCGGTGCTGGCCCAGCCGCGCCTGCTGCTGGTCTATGCGATGACCACGCTGGGGTATGGCGGGACCTTCCTGGCCTTCACCTACCTGGCGCCGATCCTGCAGGACGTCACCGGTTTCTCGGCCAATGCGGTCAGCCTGGTGCTGCTGGTGTACGGCGTGTCAGTGGCGATCGGCAACCTGTGGGGCGGCCGCATGGCCGACCGCATGGGCCCGGTGCCCGCGCTGAAGCGCATCTTCGCCCTGCTGGCCGTCGTGCTGTTCGTGCTCACCTTCACCGCCTACACCACCTGGCTGATGCTGCTGACGGTGCTGGCACTGGGCGCGGTGGCCTTCGGCAACGTGCCCGGCCTGCAGGTGTATGTGGTCAAGCAGGCGCAGCGCTATGCGCCGCAGGCCACCGACGTGGCCTCGGGGCTGAACATTGCCGCCTTCAACATCGGCATCGCGCTGGGCGCCTCGCTGGGTGGCCTGGTGGTGGAGCACATCGGCCTGATGCATACGCCGTGGCTGGGTGCGCTGGTGGTGGTGGGCGCGTATGCGCTGACCGTGCTCAGCGGCCGCCTCGACCGCCGCGACGGCATCGATGACCGCGCCGACGGCATCCCCGTGGCCGCGCATTGAGACAGGTCATGCCGTGCCGGCACCCTGCCGGTACGGTGGTGCAATGCACCGTTGCCGGCACGTATGCGGCCACTGGCCTACCCTTTGCCGGATATTCGCATCCCTCCCCTCTGCTGGAGTTCCCCATGACTGTCCCCGCCTTCGGTCTCGGCACCTTCCGCCTCAAAGACCAGACCGTGATCGACTCCGTGCGCAACGCGCTGGATGTCGGCTACCGCGCCATCGATACCGCACAGATCTACGGCAATGAAGCCGAGGTCGGCCAGGCCATTGCCGACTCCGGTGTGCCGCGCGATGAGATCTACCTGACCACCAAGGTCTGGATCACCGAGTTCAAGCGCGAAGCGCTGCTGGCCAGCCTGCGCACCAGCCTGGAGAAGCTGCGCACCGACCATGTCGACCTGGCACTGATCCACTGGCCGTCGCCGAACGACAAGGTCGACGTGCCGATGGAGGAGTACCTGACCGCACTGGCCGAGGCCAAGGCACAGGGCCTGACGAAGGAGATCGGCATCTCCAACTTCACCATCGCACAGACCCGCAAGGCGATCGAGATCCTCGGCGCCGATGCGATCACCACCAACCAGATCGAGATCCATCCGTACCTGCAGAACCGCCTGCTGGTGAAGTTCCTGCAGGACAACGGCATCCACATTACCGCCTACATGAGCCTGGCCTATGGCGAGGTGATCAAGGACCCGGTGATCCAGGCCATTGCCGGCCGTCACCAGGCCACGCCCGCGCAGATCGCACTGGCCTGGGCACTGCAGCAGGGTTACTCGGTCATTCCGTCTTCGACCAAGCGCGAGAACCTGTCGGGCAACCTGGAAGCGGCAGCAATCCGCCTCACCGACGAAGACATGGCGCAGATCGCCAAGCTGGATCGTGGGCACCGCCTGGCCAACCCGGAAGGCATTGCGCCGGCCTGGGATTGAGGCCGACCGCGGTTTCGGAACCGAATCGGTAGGTGCCGACCTGGGTCGGCACTGACCTGTGATTGATCGTTGAAACAGCGTGCCGACCCAGGTCGGCACCTACCGTTCACTCCCTACCCTGCAGCAACCACCCACGCATCGCTGCACTGACTTCTTCAGGCTTCTCCATCGGCGCCAGGTGCCCGCAATCGGACAGCACCACCAGCTGCGAATGCGGCACCAACGCATGCATTTCCTCGCTCACCGCCAGCGGCGTGATGCGGTCGTTGGCACCGCACACGATCAGCAGCGGATCGCGGTAGCCCGCCAGCACGTCATGGCCGTCGCGCCGCTCCAGCGCACTCTGGCGCAGGAATACCTCCGCCCCCAGGCGGGCGGTCATGTCGCGCACGCGCTGCACCAGCACGTAGTCGTCCAGCCGCGAGGCGTCGATGTAGCTGCGCATCAGCGCATCGCCGAAGCCGTGGAACCTGCCCGGCAGGCGCACGCTGGCGCGCTGGCTGCGGCGTTGTTCGGCACGTTCCGGTGAATCGGCGTGGATCGAGGTATCGATCAGCGCCAGCTGCAGCACGCGCTCCGGCGCAATGCGCAGGATCTGCTGGGCAACGAAGCCGCCCAGTGAGAAACCAGCCAGCGCAAAGCGCTCCGGTGCCTGTGCGAGCACGTCCTCGGCGACCGCTTGGAGGGTCTCGCCACGGGTCTGGTCGCCTACCGTGCAGTCAGCGATGTCGGCCAGGTCGGCCATCTGCGCACGCCACAGCTCGGCATCGTTGAGCAGGCCGGGCAGCAGGAGCAGGGGGGTACGGTCGGTCATGGGGATATTGTCGCGCCGGCGGGGTGACGGCACCATGCCGCAACGGGTGATTGCACTGTAGAGTCGAGCAAGCTCGACTCTACGACACGGACGCGACCATGGCAGACCCCTACAACAGCAGCCCCACGTCCCCGCCCGCGCTGCGTTTCGACGATGCGCTGGTCACCACCGCCTTCGAGCTGCCCGGCCATCGCGTGGTGCGCAACCTCGGCGTGGTGCGCGGCATCACCGTGCGATCGCGCTCGATCGTCGGCAATTTCCTCGGCGGCATCCAGACCCTGTTCGGCGGCAACATCACCATCTACACCGAACTGTGCGAACAGGCCCGCGAGGAAACCTACCGCGACATGGTCAAGCACGCGCGGCAGCTGGGCGCCAACGCGATCATCGGCATGCGCTACGACGCCACCGATGTGATGACCGGGCTGACCGAGGTGCTGTGCTATGGCACGGCGGTGGTAGTGGAGCCGGTGCGTTGATACTGTAGTGCCGAGTCCATGCTCGGCTCAGGCGCGCCCGTGCGATGCAAGGCAGCCGAGCGTGGGCTCGGCTCTACAGAGGGGTCTCAGGCACTTCGACCTGCTGCACCGGCAGGGTCACCATCATCACCGTCGGGTCGTCCGGGTCGAGTTTGGTCTTGAAGCCCAGGCTCTGGCACATCGCCAGCATGGTGCTGTTTTCGCGCAGCACCTGGCCTTCGACCACGTCCAGGCCCAGCCACTTGGCGTACTCGATCATGATCGCCATCAACCGCCAGCCGATGCCGTGGCCCTTCAGGTCCGAGCGGATCAGGATGCCGTACTCGCCGCGATGATAATCGGCATCGGCGTGCAGGCGTACCGCGCCGAGCATTTCGCCACTGCGCGGTTCGATCGCCACCAGCGCGATCGAGCGTGCGTAATCGAGCTGGGTCAGGCGCGCGATGAATTCGTGGCTGAAGTGCTTCACCGACTGGAAGAAGCGCAGGCGCAGGTCCTCGTCGCTGACACGGGCGAAGAATGCGCGGAACAGTGCATCGTCTTCCGGACGCACCGGACGCACGAAGGCGCGGCCGCCATCGGACAGTTCGATGGTGCGCTCCCACTCCTTCGGGTACGGGAACACCGAGAAGCGCGGATGACCGCGGCCCTTGTGCAGAATGCGCGACGGCGCCACCGCCACGCGTGCGTCGAGGGCAAGAATGCCCTTGCTGTCGACCAGCAGCGGGTTGATGTCCAGCGTGCGCACTTCGGGAATGTCTGCGGCCAGCTGTGCCAGCTTGACCAGCGCCAGCGCCAGTGCGCGCTCGTCGGCGGCGGGCACATCGCCATAGGCCTTGAGGATGCGCGAAGCCCGGGTCTGCCCGATCAGCTCATGGGCCAGGCGCAGGTCCAGCGGCGGCAACGCCAACGCCTTGTCATTGATCACTTCAACTGCGGTACCGCCACGACCGACTACGATCACCGGGCCGAACGTCGCGTCATCGGCGATGCCGACAATCAGTTCACGCGCCTTCGGGCGAACAATGGTCGGCTGCACCAGCAGGCCATCGATGCGGGCATCCGGCCGCAGCTGGCGTGCGCGCGACAGGATCGCGTTGGCCGCGCTCTGCACCGCCGGCAACGTGGACAGGTTCAGGCGCACGCCGTCCACTTCCGACTTGTGCGGGATGTCCGGTGACAGGATCTTCAGTGCGACCGTGGCACCGCGCTCGAGCAGCGGCTGCGCCAGGTCCATCGCCTCGTGCGCATCGCGCGCATGCATGACCGGTGCGGACGGAATGCCGTAGGCCTTGAGCAGTTCATGGGTGGCCAGCGGATCCAGCCACTGCTGGCCGTTGGCCAACGCGGCATCGACCAGCGCGCGTGCGGCCGCTGCATCGACACTGAAGTCCTGCGGCAGGCTGGGTGGCGTTTCCATCAGGGCGTTCTGCGCTTCACGGTAACGCACCAGATGCTGGAAGCCGCGTACTGCCTCCGCCTCGGTCGGATAGGTCGGCACCCGCGCCGCGTTGAGCGTGGCAGTGGCCTGGTCATCGTTGCCCAGCCACACCGCGAACACCGGCTTGTCGCGATGATGGCGCGGACGCAGGCCGAGCGTGCGGGTGAGCGCCTGCGCAGCGTCTGCGGACGAGGTGAATGCGGTCGGCACGTTGACCACCATCACCGCGTCGTTCTCGTTGTCGGCCAGCAGCGCTTCGATGGCCGCGGCATAGCGGTCACCATCGGCGTCGACCACGATGTCGACCGGATTGCTGCGCGACCAGCCCTGCGGCAGCACGGCGTCCAGCTTTTCGACCGTGGTGTCGGACAGGTTGGCCAGGGTGCCACGCAATGCGATCAGCTGGTCCACGGCGAGGCGACCGACGCCGCCGCCGTTGCTGAGAATCGCCAGGCGACGGCCCGGGAAGGTGCCCAACCGCCCCAGCGATTCGGCAGCAGTGAACAGTTCGTCCAGCGCGCCCACGCGCAGCAGGCCGGCACGGTTGAACGCGGCGCCGTACACGTCGTCGGCGCGGGCCAGGGCCTGCACATGGGTATCGCGGCTGCCCGGCTGCACGCGCTCGGCGCGGCCGGACTTCACCACCACCACCGGCTTGGCGCGGGCGGCGGCACGCGCAGCCGACATGAACTTGCGCGCGTCCTTGATCTGCTCGACATAGAGCAGGATGGCACGGGTGCGGTAGTCGGTGGCGAAGTAGTCGAGCAGGTCGCCGAAGTCGACGTCCATCGTGTCGCCCAGCGAGACCACCGCGGAGAAGCCGACCGAGCGCGCTACGCCCCACTCCACCAGCGCGGCGGCGATCGCCGAGGATTCGGAAATCAGGGCGAGGTCGCCTGCCTGCGGGAAATGTGCGGCGATACTGGCATTGAGTCGCGCGTGCGGCGCGATCACGCCCAGGCAGTGCGGCCCGAGGATGCGCAGGCCATGCTTGCGCGCCACCGCCTCTACCTGTGCGGACAACGAACCCGGGCCTTCGCCCAGGTGCGCAGTGAGGATGATCGCCGCCTGCACGCTGCGCTCGGCGGCGGTACGCACCACCTGCGGCACGATCGCCGCTGGTGCGGTGATCACCACCAGGTCGGGCACCCAGTCCAGGTCCTTCAGCCGCTTGACCGTGCGGATGCCATCGATCTCGGCATGTCGCGGGTTGATCCACGCCACCTTGCCGGGGAAGCCCGTGCCGCGCAGGTTGCGCATCACTGCGCGGCCGGCGGAACGCTCACGCGGGCTGCCGCCGATCACCGCGACCGACTGCGGACGGAACACAGACTGCAGGTGGTAGGTACTCATGCGCCTACGGTACCCAAAAAAGGGGACGGAGGGGATTAAGTCGTTTGTGCCACAAACGACTTAATCCCCTCCGTCCCCTTCTTGTTCTGCGTGCCGACCAAGGTCGGCACCTACCAGAGCACGGTGGCTCCGGCTTACAACAACGTGCCGTGCAGGATCATCGCGGCGATGCTGAAATAGATCACCAGGCCGGTGACATCCACCAGGGTGGCCACGAACGGTGCCGAGGCACTGGCCGGATCGAAGCCGAGGCGCTTGAGGATGAAGGGCAGCATCGAGCCGGACAGCGAACCGAAGGTGACGATGCCCACCAGAGCGGCACCGATGGTGATCGCCAGCAGGATCCAGTGCTCGCCGTAGTCATGCAGGCCGCCCAGCTGCCAGATCACGATGCGCACGATCGCCAGGCAGCCGAGGATGGCACCCAGTACCATGCCGGTCGGGATCTCGCGGATGGCCACCTTCCACCAGTCGCGCAGGCGCAGTTCACGCAGCGCCAGGCTGCGGATCAGCAGCGAGGTGGCCTGCGAACCGGAATTGCCGCCCGAACTCATGATCAGTGGGATGAACAGGGTCAGCACCACCGCGCGCGCCAGTTCGTCCTCGTAGTGCTGCATCGCGCTGGCGGTCAGCATCTCGCCCAGGAACAGCACGCTCAGCCAACCGGCGCGCTTGCGCAGCATCTCGAAGAAGCCGATCTGCATGTACGGCTTGTCCAGCGCTTCCATGCCACCGAACTTGTGCGCGTCTTCGGTGGATTCCTCGATCAGTGCATCGAGCACGTCGTCCACGGTGACGATGCCGAGCATCTGCAGCTGCGCATCGACCACCGGAATCGCCAGCAGGTCGTGGCGGCGGATCAGCCGCGCCACTTCTTCCTGGTCCATCAGCGCATCCACCGTCACCGGCGGATTGACCTGGGCCACGTCCAGGATCGACTCCTCCGGCAGGCCGGTGATCAGCCGGCGCATGGTCACCACCTGCTGCAGCTGCTGGCTGGCCGGGTCGAGCACGTAGATGGCGTACACGGTCTCGCGGGTGCGCTCGACCTGGCGGATGTGCTGCAGGGTCTGCGCCACGGTCCAGCTGGCGGGTACCGCCACGTACTCGGTGGTCATCAGCGCGCCGGCGGTGTTGGGCGGGTAGCTGAGCAGCTTCTGGATGGCCTGGCGGGCGTCGGTGCCCAGCAGCGGGATCAGCCGCGCGCGTTCCTCCTCGTCCAGCTCGTGGACGATGTCGGTGGCACGGTCATCGGCCATCAGCCCAAGCAGGGCGGCGGCGCGGGCCGGCGGCAGCGCAGCTACCAGTTCGCCGCTGCGGTGCAGTTCCGGTGCCTCCAGCATCTTCACCGCACGCGGCAACGGCAGCGCGGCCAGCGTTTCCGCAGCGCGCACGAGTTCCAGCGTGTTGAGGAATTCCACCGCATCGGCGGTGTTGTAGTTCGCCAATGGTGCGGCCAGTGCGGCGGCATCGGCCACCGGGCGCAGCAATTGCTTCTGGTTCATCGGGTTTGCCTTGTGGGGGTGCGACCTCGCGCAACGCCAACGCAGGCAAACCGTCCCGATGTCAGGCGGTGGCCATCGCTGGCGTCGAACGAGGTCGACTTCTACTGTCGCTGGACATGGGTAGGGGACTCCGGGATGCGTGTGCCGGCGGACGCGCCGCCAGCGGCGGGCAGTCTGGACCCGTGGGCCATGCAGGTCAACCCGGCCGCTGTGCGCAGGGCGCCTGCCCGGCAGGTTGTTCTCGTGCATACACAGGCCGGCGCGCATAATGACGCGGTGGTACTCGCCACCCCTTCCCCCACCCGAATGGACGCACAGCGGGCTCCGCCGATGACCAGGTATTCCCATGCATAGCGGTGGTCTGGAACTGGCCCTGGTGCTGCTGCTGGCGGCGGTCATCGCCGTGCCGGTGTTCAAGAAGTTCGGCTTCGGCGCGGTGCTGGGCTACCTGGCCGCCGGTGTGGTGCTGGGCCCGGACGGGCTGGGCTTCGTGCAGGACGCCGACCGCATCCTCGGTGCCGCCGAGATCGGCGTGGTGATGCTGCTGTTCGTGATCGGCCTGGAGCTGTCGCCGGCACGCCTGAAGGTGATGCGGCGCTCGGTGTTCGGCGCCGGCACGGCACAGGTGGCGTTGTCCGGGCTGGTGCTGGGCGGCCTGCTGCTGCTTGACCATTTCCAATGGAAAAGCGCGCTGGTGGTGGGCGTGGCGCTGGCGTTGTCATCCACCGCGGTGGGCCTGCAGCTGCTGTCCGAGCACAAGGCGATCAACAGCGACCATGGCCGGCTCGGGTTCGCCATCCTGCTGTTCCAGGACCTGATCGCGATTCCGCTGCTGGCGGCCATCCCGCTGCTGGGCGGGGTGAAGAACGAGACCCTTCGCTGGGAAGACGCTGCCGTGGCCCTCGGTGCGCTGGCCGTGGTGATCCTGTGCGGGCGACCGGTGCTGCGCAAGGTGTTCAGCATCATCGCGCGCACCCGCAGCCCGGAAGTATTCACCGCCACCGCACTGCTGGTGGTGCTGGGCACCGCCTGGTTCATGCAGGAAGCCGGCCTCAGCCCCAGCTTGGGCGCGTTCCTGGCCGGCGTGCTGCTGTCCGATTCGGAGTTCCGGCACGAGTTGGAAGCGCAGATCGAGCCGTTCAAGGGGCTGCTGCTGGGCCTGTTCTTCATCGCGGTGGGGATGGGCATCGATCTGGACCGCATCGCCGCCGAACCGTGGCTGATCGCTGCCGGCGTGGCGATCCTGCTGGTGGTCAAGTTCAGCCTGCTCTACGTGATCGGGCGTATCGCCAAACTCAGTTCGCGACAGTCGCTGCTGCTGGGCAGCGTACTGTGGCTGGGCGGCGAGTTCGCCTTCGTGGTGTTCAATGAAGCACAGCGCGCGCACCTGCTGGGCAACGCCAACCACGACCGGCTGGTGGCGATCGTCGGCCTGTCGATGGCGATCACGCCGCTGCTGATGATCGCGCTGCTCAAGCTGCTCGGTCAGGAGAAGGCCGCACCGCGCCAGGCCGCCGAGGCCGACAAGGTGGCGCCGGACAATCGGCCGAAGGTGCTGATCGCCGGCATGGGCCGTTTCGGCCAGGTGATCGCGCGCCTGCTGACCGCGCAGAAGGTGCCGTTCGTGGCGCTGGAAGCGAACCCGGACACCGTGGCCGACCTGCGCCGCTTCGGCAACCAGCTGTACTACGGCGACCCGACCCGGCCGGAGATGCTGCGTGCGGCGGGCGGCGAGCACATCGATGTGTTCGTGATCACCGTGGACGACCCGGAGACCAACCTGCGCGCGGTGCGCATGGTGCGTCGGCTGTACCCGGACGCGACGGTGCTGGCGCGTGCACGCAACCGCCAGCATGCGTGGCGCCTGATGGACATGTCGGCCGAGCCGTTCCGCGAAGTGTTCGGCACCAGCCTGGAGATGAGCGGCCGCGTGCTGACCGCGCTGGGCGTGGCACCGGACGTTGCCGAACGCCATGTGCAGCGCTTCCGCGAGCACGACGAACAGCTGCTGCGCGATCAGTATCTGGTGTACGACGACGAGGCGGCGGTGATCCAGACCTCGCGCGATGCACGCAACGACCTGATGCATCTGTTCGAGGCCGACGCGGAAAGCGACGGCAAGTAGGCGTGCCGACCAACGGTCGGCACCCACCACAGATTGCGGTTGCCGGCCAGCGGCCGGCACGACCCTTTTCCAGGAATCAGCCGTTGTCGCGCAGGAACCGCGCCATCGACGAAACGCCCGGCACGCGCGGTTCGAACTCACCGGCCACGTCGATGAAGCCACGCATCACCGCGATCTCGCGCGGGCTGCGGTTGAGGCTGTCGCGCACTTCCGGATCGGCACCTGCACGCAGCAGGCGCTGCACCAGCAGCGGCAGGCCATGCAGCGCGGCCAGGTGCAGCGGGCCGAAACCGCGCGGATCGCGCACGTCCAGGCTGACGTCCTCATCCAGCAGGCGCTCCACCGCCGCCATCACCACCTGCTCGTCGCAGGCGGTACCCGGCTCGGCACGCGCGCCCAGCAACAGCAGCAGCGGCGTCACCGAACCGGCAGCGGCCTGGTCCGGTTCGGCACCGGCCAGCAGCAGGGTGTCGAGCAGGGCCAGCAGGCGCGAGCGGTCGCGGGCACTGAAACCGTACAGCGCGGCGCAGTGCAGCGGGCCCAGCTGTTGCGCATCACCGGCATGCACGTCGGCACCGGCAGTGAGCAGGCGCGCGACGATGTCCGGCAGGCCCAGCGCCGAGGCCAGCATCAGCACGGTCACGCCGCCCGGCAGGCGGTGTTCCAGCTTGGCGCCGGCGTCGAGCAGGGCCGAGACGATATCCACCTGGCGCATGCTGACCGCCGCCGACAGCGGCGTGGCACCACTGGCCGCAGCGTGCTGCGGATCGGCGCCACGCGCCAGCAGCAGGTCGGTCACCGCCAGATGGCCACCACCGGCGGCGCGCAGCAGCGCGGTGCAGCCCTGCGCATCGACCGCGTCGACGGCGAAGCCCAGATCGATCAGGCGGCGCACCGCATCCACGTCACCAGCCATCGCGGCGGCCGGAAGATCGGCCTCGCGCAGGGTGCGGCGCGGCAACGGCCATACCCGCCAGTCCAGCCAGTCGGCCAGATCGCGGCGACCAATCGACAGCGCCACGCCCAGCGGCGTCTGGCCGTCGGCGGCACGGGCTTCCGGCGAGGCACCGTGCTGCACCAGCAGCTTCAGCGCGCCTTCGCGGGCCAATGCGGTGGCCAGATGCAATGCGGTCATGCCATGGCTGTCGCGCGCTTCGCGATCGACACCGGCCTTGAGCAGGGCCTGCTGCAGGCGCAGCCAGCCCAGGCGCACCGCCAGCGACAGCGGCGGATCACCGGCCGGCGAGGCGGCGAACGGATCGGCGCCACGTTCCAGCAGTTCCAGTGCCAGCTGTTCCAGGCCACGGGCGGCCTGGTCGTGCTGCGCACACGCGGCGAGGAAGCGTGCCAGGCCACCGCGTCCGGCCGGCGACAGGCCACGCTGCAGCATGACCTGCAGCGCCGGCACCGCGTCGATGCCGCGCGACAACAGCGCGAACATCGGCGTGTCGGAACAGGCGTCACGCACGTAGGGATCGGCACCGTGGGCCAGCAGCCAATCGACCGCACGCGGCTCCAGCGCCAGTTCCGGATCGAGCAGCAGGCCACCCAGTTCTTCCGGCTGGCACAGCTTGGCCAGCGCGGCCATGCCTTCGGTGTTGCCGAAGCCCAGCGCTTCACGCAGCAGGGTCAACGGCGGACGGTCCGGTAGCAGGCCACTGGCACTGGCGGCTTCGCCGCGCTCGGCCAGGCCATCACTGACCGCGGCCGGCAACGGATAGGAGGGGTCCAGCAGAGCCACGATCGCCCAGCGGCCGGCTTCGGCAGCGTAGTCCACCGCACGGCGACCGACCGGATCGGCGGCATCGGCGGCGATGCCCAGTTCGACCAGGCGCTTGATCAGCAGCGGTGAGACATCCTCGGCCATCGCCGCCAGCTGCACCGCGTTGCGGCCTTCGCCGTCCACCGCGACCAGGTCCGGCTTGTGCGGCAGCAGATGCTCGACCACGGCGGCACGACCGGCACGGGCCGCTTCCAGCCATGGCGTACGGCCCAGCGCATCGCGCGCTTCCAGATTGGCACCGGCGCCGAGCAGCACGCCGATGATCTCCACGTGGCCGGCCAGGGCCGCCTCGTGCAATGCACTGCGGCGCTGGCGATCGCGGGCGTCGGCGCGCGCCTTGTGCTTGAGCAGCAGCTGCACCCCGGCCGGATCGTCATCTTCGGTGGCAGCGGCGGCCAGCAGCACCGGCGTGCCCTCGGCCGGTTCGCTGCGCGCACCGCGTTCGAGCAGGAAGCGGGCCAGGCGCCAGTTGCCGACCTGGCAGGCCACCGCCAGCGGCGACCAGCCCTCGTTGTTCAACGCATCGACTTCGGCGGCGGCATCGCGCAGCAGCGCGGCCACGCCCGGGTCGGAACTGCGCGCGGCATGGTGCAGCGGGGTGTTGCCATCGCTGTCGATGGCACGCGAGTCGGCGCCGTTGGCGAGCAGGGTCATCACCGCTTCGGGGCGGCCGTGCCAGCTGTCGCGGGTGGCGGCCAGCAGCGGGGTCATGCCCCGGTGCGGCGCATTCACATCGACGCCGCGGGCGATCAGTTCGCGCAGCAGGCGCAGGTCCGGCAGCACCGCCGCCAGCACCGCCAGGCTGCGCTGGTCGCGCCAGTTCGGGTCCGGCAGCGCATACGGATCGGCACCGGCCTGCAGCAGCTGCAGGCCCCGGTCGATGCGGCCATGGCGGGCGGCTTCATACAGTGCCGGGGTCAGTTCCTGCGGTGCCATCGCCTCCAGCGGCGCGGTTTCGGCCGCGGCGGCGAACATCGGTTCGTGCTCGTTGCCGGCGGTGGCCAACGGGCTCGCGCGCAGCGACACCAGCGGTGCCGGCGCGACCCGCTGCAGCAGCAGGTGCAGCACTGGAGACAACAGCATCACCGCCAGTGCGGCAGGCCAGCGTGCGCTTTCCGGCAGCAGGCCCGGCCAGGCCGGCAGCACCACCAGCGCGGCCAGCGCGATCACCAGCGCGGCCACGCCGAGGCCACGCCAGGCGGTCAGGTCGCGCCCGGCCAGCGCCTGCCAGTGCTGGGCCAGGCTGCCATCGAGGCGTTCGACATCGTTCCACAGCGGCCAGGTGCGCCAGGCCGCCAGCAGGCCGGCACTGACCAGCACGCTCAGGCCCAGCACCGCCGCAAGGCTGCCGCTGTCACGCAGTGCGGCCAGCGGCCAGGCCAGCAGCAGCGCCAGCAACAACGGCGCTGCCGTCCACAACGCCAGCAGCGCCGGCAGGTCCTGGCGCGCGACCACCTTCAGCGGCAGCAGCGCGCGGCTGCGCCGCCACCACGACACACCCAGCGCGAACGCCGGCTGCGCCAGTGCAGCAAGGATGGCGCCTGGAACGCCGCCCACGGCGGCGCCCAGCGCCAGCACGGCGCCCACGGCGAAGGCGATCGACAGGGCGCGCGGACGGGACGTGTCAGTCATAGTGGCGCGGCATCAGGCTGGCCACCGACGGCGGCACCTGCAGGTAGAACCCGCGCTCGCTCATTTCGCTGCGGACCTTTTCCGGATCGGCCTGGGCCAGGCGGCGCTGGGCATCCAGGGCCACGTCCAGGACGAAGGCGAGCGTCCCCAGCGAGGTGAGCAGCGGCGCAGGCAGCGCGCTGAAATCATCGCGACGGGGAACGTAGACGTAGGTGTCCGGCTTGAGTTGGCTTTTATAGACGTAGGCGTGCATGTCCGCGGGACGATAACCCGGGAAGAGCCATGATTGTGTCGGAAAGCCGACACCGGGGAAAGCCGTCAGCCGACGATGACGGCGTGATCGACGGCGTTTCCCCGGCGGGGTTCAGCAATGTGGCGGCGGCGTTCAGCCACGGCCGGCACCACGCAGGCGCTTACTTGACCTTGGCGTAGGTACCCTTCAGCGCGACGCCGGCGAGGATCGCACCGGCGTAGCATTCGTAGTTGGTGCTGCTCTTGAACTCGTTCTTCTTGTAGTAGCTGACGATGTCGACCACGGCGTTGGCGCCGCGCGACTTGGCGCCGTCCTGCAGCGCGCGCAGCGCCGACAGTGCGACCCAGCGGCAGGCTTCGGCATCGCTCTTGTTGGCGGCGTTGGTCTTCTTGTTGGTCACGTCTTCGCCCAGGCGCTGCTGCACGCTGACCGGCTGGCCGGCGAGGTAGAAGCGGACGCTGCCGTCGATGCCGGCGTCCTTGGCAGCCTGCGAACTGACCAGTTCCTGCAGGGACTGCTCCACGCGGGTATCGCGGGCAGAAGCGGTGGAGGCCAGGGCCAGCAGTGCGGTGGCCGTGGCGATCATCAGGGTGCGGCGCATCGGAACATCTCCTTGTCGAGGGTGCGGGTAGGTTGCGGGAACAACGGCGGTGGGGCGGTGGATCACTCGCGCCAGCGGCGGAACACCAGCGAGGTGTTGATGCCGCCGAAGGCGAAGTTGTTGCTCATCACGTACTCGGCCTGCAGTTCGCGGCCTTGACCGGTGATGAAGTCGAGCTGGCCACAGCGCGGGTCGACCTCGGCCAGGTTCAGGGTCGGCGCGAACCAGCCAGCACGCATCATCTCGATGCTCATCCAGGCCTCGAACGCACCACAGGCGCCGAGCATGTGGCCGACATAGCTCTTCAGCGAGCTGATCGGCATGCGGCTGCCGAACACCTGCGCGGTGGCCTGGGTCTCGGCGATGTCGCCGTGATCGGTGGCGGTGCCGTGGGCGTTGACGTAGTCGATCTGTGCCGGCTCCAGGCCCGCATCCTCCAGCGCCAGGCGCATGGCCTGGGCCATGGTGTCGGCGCTGGGCTGGGTGACGTGCTGGCCGTCGCTGTTGGTGCCGTAGCCGACCACCTCGGCAAGAATGGTGGCACCGCGCGCCTGCGCGTGCTCCAGGTCTTCCAGGATCAGCGTACAGGCACCCTCGCCCAGCACCAGGCCATCACGGCCAGCATCGAACGGGCGCGGCGTGGTCTGCGGCGCATCGTTGCGCACGCTGGTGGCGAACAGGGTGTCGAATACCGCCGCAGCGGTGGCATCGAGCTGCTCGGCACCGCCGGCCACCATCACCGTCTGCTTGCCGCTGCGGATCGCTTCATAGGCCGCGCCCACGCCCTGGCTGCCCGAGGTGCAGGCGCTGGAGGTGGTGTAGACGCGCCCGGACAAACCGAAGAACACGCCGATGTTGACCGGCGCGGTGTGGCTCATCATCTTCAGGTAGGTGGTGGCACTGATGCCTTCGGTGGTGAATTCGTTGAGCATGCGCCCGAATTCGCCGGTGGCCTCATGGCTGCCCGAGGACGAGCCGTAGGCCACGCCGGTACGGCCGCTGCGCAGTACCGGATGCTCGTGCAGGCCGGCTTCGCGCAGCGCCACCTCGGTGGCGCGCACCGACATGACCGCGACCTTGCCCATCGAGCGGGTGGTCTTGCGGTTGTAGTTCGGCGGCAGCTCGAAGTCCTGCGCCGGCGCGGCCAGCTTGGTGTTCAGGCCGGCATAGACATCCCATTCGGGCATCGTGCGCACGGCATTGCGGCAGCTGCGCAGGTGCGCTTCGATGGTGGGCCAGTCGTGGCCAAGCGGACTGATGGCCGCAGCACCGGTAACCACCACGCGACGATCGGCGCCCATCAGAGCATGCCCCCGTTCACCGAGATCACCTGGCGGGTGATGTAGCCGGCCGGCTCGGACAGCAGGAACGACACCGTCGCCGCCACTTCGTCGGGGCGGCCGACACGGCCAGCGGGAATCAGCTTGAGCGCGTGTTCGATCACTTCATCGTTGAGCATTTCGGTCTCGATCAGGCCCGGAGCCACGCAGTTGACGGTGATCTGGCGGCTGGCCAGTTCGAGCGCCAGGGCCTTGGTGGCACCGATGATGCCGGCCTTGGCGGCACTGTAGTTGACCTGCCCGCGGTTGCCGGCCAGTCCGGACACCGACGACAGGGTGACGATGCGGCCGGGCTTGCGCCGCCGCACCATCGGCATGATCAGCGGATGCAGCACGTTGTAGAAGCCATCCAGGTTGGTGTGGATGACCTGGTCCCAATCCTCGGCCGAGAGTGCC
The DNA here is from genome assembly GCF_034508895.1 of Stenotrophomonas geniculata. Taxonomy (NCBI): domain Bacteria; kingdom Pseudomonadati; phylum Pseudomonadota; class Gammaproteobacteria; order Lysobacterales; family Lysobacteraceae; genus Stenotrophomonas; species Stenotrophomonas geniculata. Next base: position 2,057,527 of record NZ_CP140571.1, on the reverse strand, counting down.
GGGAAAGCACCATCACGGGCGATGCCGGCGTTGCAGACCACGCCGTAGTACGCGCCATGCGCCTCGACATCGGCCTCCAGCGCGGCGCGTGCGGCCTCGCGGTCAGCCACGTCGAACGCCAGCACGCGGGCCTGCTGGCCCAGTGCATGGATCTCGGCCACCACGGCCTGTGCCTCTTCCAGGCGGCTGCGGCAATGCACCACCACGTCGAAGCCATCACGCGCGATGCGCAGCGCGATGGCCCGGCCGATGCCCCGGCTGGCGCCGGTCACCAGCACGCTTCGATTCCCTGTCATGCCTGTCCACTCTCCAGATAGGCCATCGCGTCGGCCGGTTCGAACACCGACACGTTGGCTGTCGCCCATTCGTCCTCACCTGCCAGGATGCGGCAGGCGAACATCCCCAATCCATTGTCACCCAACAGCTCGCAGCGCGCCTGTACGCGCAGCCGCGAACCGGCGGGGAAGCTGCTGCGCGCGCTGCTGTAGCGGCGGCTGCCGAGCAGGAAGCCCAGCTGCGGCGGCTTGCCGGCCGCACGCGCGCGGCAGCCGGCCCAGGCCGCGATGGCCTGCGCCATGTATTCGATGCCGACCCACGCCGGCACTTCGCCGTTCTCCACGAACAGGCCGGCCTCGGGCACCACCAGTTCGGCCTCGAGGGTGTCCTGGTCCCAATGCGTGATGCGCTGCAGCAGGCACATGTCCTGGCGGTGCGGCACCACCTCTTCGATTGCATACAGCGTGTTCATCGACGCTCCAGTGCCAGCACGGCGTTGCTGCCGCCGAAAGCGAACGAATTGCTCAGCACCCGTCGCGGCGGCTGCGCCAGGCGGGTGGCCGGTGCGACCAGCGGCAACACCGGCAGCGCTGGGTCGGCCACGCCGTCCCACCAGTGCGGCGGCAGCTGCTGCTGCGGGTTCTCGGCCAGCAGGATCCAGCACAGCGCGGCCTCGATCGCGCCCGAGGCACCGAGCGTGTGCCCGGTCAGCGGCTTGGTCGAACTGGCTGGCACGCTGTTGCCCAGCACCTGCGAGACCGCCAGGCTTTCCATCGCATCGTTGTGGCCGGTGGCGGTGCCATGCAGGTTCACGTAATCCACTTCGTCGGCGCCCCAGCCTGCGCGCAGCAGCGCCTGCTGCAGCGCGTCGATGGCACCCAGCCCCTGCGGGTCGGGAGCGGACATGTGGTGCGCGTCGGCCGATTCGCCCCACCCCGCCAGGCACACCGGGCCGGGCTCGCGGGTGAGCAGGAACAGCGCGGCGCCTTCGCCGATGTTGATGCCGGCGCGGTGCTGCGAGAACGGGTTGCAGCGTGCCGCCGACACCGATTCCAGCGCGCTGAAGCCAGCCACGGTGAAGCGGCACAGCGAATCGGCGCCACCGGCGATCACCGCATCGACGATGCCGGCGCGCAGCATGCGCGCGGCTGACATCAGTGCCTTGGCACTGGACGAACACGCCGTGGACAGGGTCCACGCCGGTCCCTGTGCGCCGCTGCGCTGGCGCACGAACTGCGCAGCGGTGCCCATTTCCTGCTGGGCGTAATCGAAGCCCTGCGGCCACTGGCCCTGTTCGGCGTGGCTGCGCAGGGCCTGCTCGGATTCACCGATGCCCGAGGTGCTGGTGCCCAGCACCACCGCCACGCGCTCGGCACCATGGCGGGCAATCGCCGCGGCCACCGCCGGCGCGATCTGCGCCAGCGCCACGTCCAGCAGGGCGTTGTTGCGCCCGCGCAGGGCCACCGGCAGGTCTTCCAGCGCCGGCAGCGGCGTGCGGACCTCTCCCAGCGCCAGGGTGCGCCCCGGCAGCAGGCTGTCGTTGTCGCTGAGCCCGCCCGGCACATCGGCGAACATCGCCGACGCGACCGCAGTGCGGCCATCGCCGAGCGCGCAGACCACGCCCAGGTCGTTCAGGTAGATCGGTGCACTCATCGGTCCTGTCCGGCCATATCGATCGATTCGATGCGCAGCGCATAGCCTTCGGCACGGTTGTCCAGCTGCACGCTGCCATCGTCCAGGCGCTGCAGCAGCAGCCACACCGTGCCGTCGCGCGACAGGCTGCGCTGCTGGCCGTCGTCGATGACCTCCCAGCCGGCCGGCAGCGCTGCGGCGATGGCCGCGGTCGGCCACAGCGCGAACTGCAGGTCATCCAGCACACGCTCGGCACGCACCTGCGGCGGCAACCACGGCGCACGCTGCTGGGTCAGCTGCTGGCCGTCCCACTGCAGGCGCACGCCGGTCTGGCCCATCGCCTGCACCGCGAGCTGCACCCGCTGCGCGTCGGCCTCCAGCAGCGCATCGAGGTCGCGCTCATGGCTGCCGAAACGGAAGTGCAGCTGCTGCTGCAGCGCCAGCGGCGCCTGCAGGCTGGCCGGCGACAGGCGCAGCGGCGGCAGTTCCACCTGTGGCTTGGGCATGCGCCCGGCACAGGCGGCCAGCAGCAGGCACAGCAGCAGGGCCGCAGTACGGAAGATCAGGCGCTGCACAGTTCCTCCAGCACGCGCATGCGACGGCCGCTTTCGTCGGCCACATACGGGTTGTTGGTGTCCCAGGCGTAGCCGGCCAGGATGGAGCTGATCATGTCGCGCACTTCGGGCTGCTGCTGCGGGTGGTAGATGATCTTCTGGAAGCCGCCTTCGTACCAGCTTTCGACGAAGCGGCGGAAGGTCTTCACGCCGGCGCGCAGCGGGATCGAGAATTCAGCTTCCCAGTCGACGGTTTCACCGGCATAGCGGCGCGCCAGGCATTCGCTGGCCAGCTGCGCGGACTTGAAGGCAATGGTCACACCGGACGAGAACACCGGGTCGAGGAACTCGCCGGCGTTGCCCAGCAGGGCATAGCCGGGCCCCCACAGCGAGCTGACGTTGGCCGAGTAGCCGGTGATGCGGCGCACCGGCAGCACCGCCCATTCGGCGTTGGCCAGCAGGCGGGTCAGGTTGGGGTCCTCGCCGACGATGGCCTGCAGCTTCTGCAGGTCGTCACCCTCGTAGCGCTCGAAGAACGACGGCTCGGCGACCACGCCCAGCGAGCAGCAGCCGTTGGAGAACGGGATCGTCCAGTACCAGACGTCGACGTGCTCGGGGTGGGTTGTGATCAGGATCTTGTTGCGATCGAAGTCCGCTTCGGCCGGAATGTTGTCGCGCACGTGGCAGAAGATCGCGCCGCGCACCGGGAAGTTGGATGGCGATTCCAGCTGCAGCAGGCGCGGCAGCAGGCGTGCGAAGCCGGAGGCATCGAGGATGAAGTCGGCTTCGATGCGGTATTCGCTGCCATCCGGGCGGCGCACGTTCACCGTGGGCTGTTCACCGGGTTCGACCGACAGCACTTCATCACCAAAACGCAGCGTGGTGCCCATGCGCTCGGCACCGCGTGCCAGCACGTTGTCGAAGTCGGCGCGCTGCACCTGGTAGGTGGTGCCCCAGCCTGGCGAGAACTTCTTCCGGAAGTCGAAGGCGGTACGCGCTTCGCCGTGCACGAAAGCGGCGCCGTTCTTGTACTGGAAGCCGGCCTCGACCACATCCTGCAGCAGCCCGGCGGCTTCAATGTATTCCATGCTCTGGGGCAGCAGGCTTTCGCCGATGGAGAAGCGCGGGAACTGCTGACGCTCCAGCATCAGCACCTGGCGGCCCTGCTGGCGCAGCATCGCCGCAGCCACGGAGCCGGCCGGGCCGGCACCGATGATCAGGATCTCAGTACGTTCGACAGCATCCACAGCAGTATTCATCGGTGCGTCCTTGTTGCTCGATCAGGTGGAAAGAAGGAAGTCGGAAGACAGGTTCAGGCTGGCGGCAGTTCATGCGGCGGCGGCCGGAACAACGGCGAGATCAACCAGACCAGGCCGATGCCGAACAGCAGGGTCAGGCCGAACGCGCGCAGCGCCGGGGTCTGCGACAGGCCCAGCAGACCGAACGACAGCCAGGTACTGGCCGCACCCACGCACACCGCCAGCCAGGCACTGGCATCGCCACGGTGCTCGATCAGGAAGATGCCGTAGTCGATGCCCATGCCCAGCAGCAGCATCAACGCCAGCACGTTGAACAGCTGCAGCGGCTGGCCGAACAGGCCCAGCAGGCCCAGGGTCAGCGCGCCGGCGATCAGGGTCGGGGCGAACACGCGCCAGGCCTGGCGGCGGTAGCGCAGCCACAGCGCACCGAACACCAGTGCAATGCCGACCAGCAGCAGCCCACCCATCAGCTTGCGATAGTGGCCGAGCAGCTGCGAGAAATCGGCGGTGCGGTCGACCCAGCGCACGCCCGGCAGGCCCTCGGCCGCGCCACGCAGGGTCGTCAGTGCATCGGCGCGTGACAGGTCATCGACCATCACCACGCTGATCATCTGCCCACCCACCGCACCCACCCAAAGATGGCGGAACGGCTGCGACGCCGGCGAAGCGAGGAAGGCCTCGGCGGTAAGCGGTGCAGCCGCGAACTGCGGTCGCTGCAGCGGTTCACCCACGGCCTCGGACACGGCCGACAGCACGCCGGGTTCCACCTTCGCGGTCAGCGCGGCATCGGCTTGCTGGCGCGCCGGCGACGGCAGCCAATCGCTGATCGCGCGATAGCCACCAATGCGCTTGTCGTTGGCCAGTACACGCAGGCGCTCGGTCAGTGCTTCCTCGCGCTGCAGCAGCTGCGCGGCATCCGCGCCCTGCACCAGGTAGAACTGCGCCGGGCTGGGCATGCCCAGCAGCTGGCTCAGGCGGATCTGCTGCGCCATCAACGCTGGCGGTGATGACTGCAGGCTGCGCAGGTCGTCGTTGCTCTGCAGGCGTGCGATGCCGATTGCAGACAGTGCCAGCGTGATCACCACGAACATCGTCACCGCGCGACGACCATGCAGGCGCGGGAAGCGCTCCAGCGTGTTGCCCAGCCACTGCGAGAAGCGGGTCTGGCGGATCTCGCCGCCATCCAGCCACGGGAACCAGAAGATCACCGTGAGGAACGCAGCGGCCAGGCCCACCACCGAGAACAGCGCCATCTGGCGCAGGCCCGGGAACGGCGCCAGGCCCAACGCGAGGTAGGCCAGCGCACTGGTCAGCAGGGCCAGCCACAGGCCCGGCAGCAGGTGGCGTAGCAGCTTCCAGCGGCGATCGGCCGGTTCAGCCTGGCGCGAGGCGAACCAGTGAATGCCGTAATCCTCGGCCACACCCACCAGCGACGCACCAAATACCAGGGTCAGCACGTGTACCTTGCCGAACACCAGCACGGTCACCGCCAGCGCCACACCACAACCGATCAGCAGCGAGGCGGCGACCAGCAGGATCGGCCGCAGCGAGCGGAATGCCAGCCACACCAGCAGCAGCACCGCCGCCAGCGAACCCCAACCGATGGTGTTGATTTCCTGATTGGCCTGCACCGCGGCGGCCTCGGCATGCAGCGGCACGCCGGCATGCAGGATTTCCAGCTCCGGCGCTGCGGTCTTGGCCGCCTTTCCGACCCGCTCCAGCAGGCCATCAAGATGGCGCTCGCCATCGAGCTGGAACGCCGAACCCGGCGTATCGAACTGCAGCGCCGCCCAATGCTTGCCTTCTGCTTCCAGCAGGCCATCATCGCCCAACCGCAGGCCCGAACCCTGCGCCTGCTGCTGCCACCACTGCGGCCACAGCGACAGCGGGTCCTGTCGCCAGTCGGTCAGGCGCGGCGCGCCCATCGGGCCGTACAGTGCAGCCAGCGCCTGCTCGGCCAACGCGCCCGGTTCACTGCCCTGCAGCTGCTCGCGCTGGGCAGGGGTCAGCAGGCGGTCGCGGTACGGCGCGTAGAACGCGCGCGCCTCATCGAACCAGCCTTCGATCGAACCACTGGGCACCAACAAGGCGTGGTCGGCGTCCTTGGCCATGGCCGCCGCAAAGGCCGCCTGCGCGCGCTTGGCGGCCGCGCTGTCCTTGCTGCCGAGCAGCACCACCACCTGCCGCGAACTGCCATCGGCGATGCGCCGGGTGACGTCGCTCAACAGGCGGTCATGCGCATCCTGCGGCAGCAACGCGAGGATGTCGGTGTCGATCCGCGATTGCTGGCTCCACAAATGCCACTGCTGTGCGCCCAGCGCCAGCAGCAGCACCAGCCAGGCGATGCCCAGCCAGTGCCACCAGCGCCGCAGGCGGTCCGGTGCGTTGGATGCCACGGCCTCACTCAAAACGGCGGGCCTCGTCGGCGTTGAGCGTGGCCGGCGTCTCGCTCAACGCGCTGAACTGGATCTGCGTGCGGTCCTTGTTGGCCTCGACGATCTCGACCTGGCGCACGTAGCGATCGCCCTGCAGGGTCAGCGATTCGAAAGCCTTGGCCAGCATCGCCGACTTCGGCGTCAGGCGAAGCCGCCAGCCCTGTCCTTCACGGCTGGCCGCCACGTTGAACTGGCTGGACAGCGCCTGCGCGTCGCCACTCATCAGCGCGAACATGATGGCGTTGACCGAACGCATCGCTGGCTGCTGCCGCGCATCGAGCTCAACGCGGGTGCTGCCATCGCGCTGGCGGCTGAGGATGCGGTCGGCGGTGACCACCACCTCGGAGGGGAACGGCTTGAGCGTGGTCCAGATCACGCCGTGCTGGCGTGCGACCACGAACCGGCCCTGCGAACGCAGCGGGTTCTTGAAGCCGCTGACCTGCTTTTCCTGGCTGAACTGGCCACGCAGCACCTCCGGCCGCGCCACCGCCTGGGTAATCGCATCGACAGCGGGGTCGGCGGCCTGCACCCGCGGTACGGCCACCAGCAGCAGCGTGCACAGCAGCACGCTCGAAAGACGGGCAAGCATGGTCACGGCGCAGGCACTCCCAGGCGTTCCCACAGTACCGGCGGGCACTGGTACAGCATTTCCTTGCTGGTCGCGTCCACCGCGACCTGGATGGTCATCGCGCGGGTCAGCACCTGGCCGCTTTCCGCATCGAGGATCTCGTACTCGATCTTCAGCCGGTTCTCCCATTCCACGATGCGCGCGATCACGCGCAGGGCCTGGTTGAACAGCAGCGGGCGCACATATTTCACCCGTGCATCGACCACCGGCCACAGGTAGCCCGATTCGAGCATCTGCGGGTAGTCGTAGTCGTAGCGCCCGAGCAACGCGCAGCGCGCGATCTCGAAGTACTTGAAGTAGTTGCCATGCCAGACCACGTTCATCGGGTCGCAGTCATGGAAGGCGGGGGTCAACGCAATCTCGCCAACCCGTTCAATGGCCTCATTCACCGGCATACAGCTCCCAACGTTGCGCGCGGATCTCCACCAGCAGTTCCCGCAGTTCGCGATCCAGCGCGCGGTCTTCTTCAACCAGGGCGATGCGCTGCCCCAGGTCGGCGTACATGTCGGCCAGACTGCCATGCAGCTGCGCGTTCAGGCCAACCCGTTCGCGCAGCGCCAGGCCCTGGCGGGCGGCGATCAGCATCGCCGCCACCACCTGTTCGGTCAGTTCGATCACCCGCAGGCAGTCGCGCGCGGCGATGGTGCCCATGCTGACCTTGTCCTGGTTGTGGCATTCGGTGGAACGCGAGAACACGCTGGCCGGCATGGTCTGCTTCAGCGCTTCGGCGGTCCACGCCGAAACGCTGATCTGCAGCGCCTTCAGGCCATGGTTGATGGCCGCGCGCGGGCCGGTGGCCGCCGACAGGTTGGCCGGCAGGCCATGGTTGTAGCGGGCATCGACCACCAGTGCCAGCTGCCGGTCGAGCAGATCGGCAACATTGGCCACGGTGTTCTTCAGGGTGTCCATCGCCAGCGCGATGTGGCCGCCGTAGAAGTGGCCGCCATGCAGGATGCGCTCGCCGTCGGCGTCGATCAGCGGGTTGTCGTTGGCACTGTTCAGTTCGGTTTCGATCAGCTGGCGCAGGAACGGCAGGCTGTCTTCCAGCACGCCGATCACATGCGGCGCGCAGCGCAGCGAATAGCGGTCCTGCAGGCGCTGTTCATTGCGCGGCGGGCGCTCGCTGTGCAGGTCGCTGCGCAAGCGCGCGGCGATGCGGCCCTGGCCCGGGTGCGGCTTGGCCGCGAACAGGGTCTCGTCGAAGTGGTGCGCGTTGCCGTCGCTGGCCAGCACGTTGAACGCGGTCAGGCGCGTGGCCATGCGGGCCAGGTAATCGGCGCGCTGCCAGGCCAGGCAGGCCAGGCCGGTCATCACCGCGGTGCCGTTCATGATCGCCAGGCCTTCCTTCGGCCGCAGCTTCAGCGGGGTCATGCCGATCTTCGCCAGCACCTCGGCCGCCGGCTGCACGCGGCCGTCGAACAGTATCTCGCGCTCGCCGCACAGCACCGCCGCCACGTAGGACAGCGGGGTCAGGTCGCCACTGGCACCGACCGAGCCTTCGGCCGGAATCATCGGCAGCACGTCGTGCTGCAGCAGCGTGGCCAGGCCTTCCAGCAGCGGCACGCTGACACCGGACATGCCGCGCACCAGCGACGCCAGGCGCGCAGCCAACACCGCACGGGTCTCGACCGGGTCCAGGTAACGACCCAGGCCACAACCATGGTAGGTGTAGAGGTGGTGCGGCAGCTCGGCCACCAGCGCCGGCGGGATGTTCACCGTGCACGAGTCGCCATAGCCGGTGGTCACACCGTAGATCACGCCGTCCTCGCGCAGCAGGCGGTCGAGGAAGTCGGCACCACGCTGGATGTGCGCACGGAATGCCGGCGCGTCGCTCAGTGCGGCCTCGCACTGGCGCTGGGCCAGGGCAACCACGTCTTCGATGGTCAACGGTGCATCGCCAAAGCGGCACACGGGTACGGCGTCAGTCGTCATGCGGAGCCTGATCCCAGAAGGGGAAGAAATTGAACCAGTCCAAGGGGGACTGGATGAGCTGGAGTTCCAGCCAGCGCGCGAAGCGCTGTGCCTGTTCGGCCAGTGCCGCATCGCGTGAGCCACGCGGCAGCACGATGCGTTCGGCGAACTGTTCAAACGCCACGCGATAGCCTTCGCCCTTGTGCAGGCAGGCCATGGTGTAGACCGGGCAGCCCAGCGCGGCGGCGAGCACGTAGGCGCCGATCGGGAACGGCGCCCGGTGGCCGAGAAAATCGGCGGTGACACTGCGACCGCCCTGCACCGGCGTGCGGTCGCCGACGATGGCGACAAAGCCACCGGCGGCCACGCGCTCGGCCAGCATCACCGCCGTGGCCGGGCCCATCTCGGTGACCTGCACCAGTTCCACCGCCGCCAGCGGGTCCAAGCGCTGCAGCAGGCGGTTGAAGCGCTGCGCATGCGCGGTGTGCACCAGCACGGTGATGCGGAACCCCGGCACCTGTTCGGCCAGCACCTGGCACAGTTCCAGGCAGCCGATGTGCGCGGTAAGGATCAGCCCACCTTCGCGGCGCGCGATCTTCTCCAGCACCAGGTCACGATGCAGGTGGATGCGTTCGGCCGGATAGCGCCCGCCCAGGCCGAGGATCTTGTCCAGCATCGTGTCGGCGAAGGCGAAGAAATGGCGCAGGCTGTCACGCCGCGTTGGCGTGCGGCCGAGCACGCCGCTGTGCGCCTGCAGCCGCAGCAGGTACTGCATCGAGGCCTGGCGCCCTACACGGTTGCCCAGCCAATGGCAGGCCACCACTGGCCACACGCACAGGCGGAACGGCCAGCGCCCGAACCAGCGGTGCACCCAGCACAGGAACAGCACGCCGGCCACCGACGTCGATTCGCCGATGTCGGCCCAGTGCGGGGCACCCTGCGCGGTCGCCATCTCAGTGCTGCCCCCGCAGGCGGCGCCACAGCAGGCGTGGTGCGCGCCAGAGCATGCCGAAGAACAGGCGGGTATGCATGCGGCTGATGCGCACGTTGTCGCGCCACACATCGAAGTGCGACACGCCATCGGCGGGATAGGTCACGCGCGTGGCCAGGTGCTCGACCGGCAGCTGCCGCCAGTACAGGCGCACCATCACCTCGGTATCGAAATCCATGCGGCGGCCGATGGTCTCTTCATCGATCAGGCGCAGCACCGCCGGCAGCGGATACACGCGGAAGCCGCACATGGTGTCGCGCAGGTGCAGCGAAAGCGTGTTGATCCAGACCCAGATGTGGGTCGCGTAGCGCCCGTACAGGCGCGCCTTCGGAACACTGGCGTCGTAGGCCGGAATGCCGCAGATCACCGCCTCGGGATGGGCGCGCGCCGCTTCGATGAAGCGTGGCAGGTCAGCGGTGTCGTGCTGGCCATCGGCATCGATCTGCAGCACGTGGCTGTAGCCACGCGCACCGGCTTCGGCGAAACCGGCCAGCATTGCCCCGCCCTTGCCCTGGTTGATGTCCAGGCGCAGCAGGTCGACGCCCTGGCGCTGTGCCAGCGAGCGCAGTGCATTCGCGCACGCCTCATGCGAGCCATCATCGACCAGCAGGCACGGCAGGCCGGCGGCCTGCACGCCGTCGACCACCGCCGCGATGGCGTGCTCGTGGTCGTAGACGGGGATCACCACCAGTGGCGCGAACGCGGCACTGGCAACGGCCGGATCAGTCCGCATCGGCGAAGACCACCTTGCCGCTGGCATGCACACCGTGGCTGGAGGTGTAGCGGAAGGCCAGCACGTTGCGTGCGGCATCCCAGTTCAGCTGCAGGGTCAGCTCATCGCCCGGGCGGGCCACATGCTGGAACTTCACCGCATCCATGCGCAGGAACGCTGCCGGCATCGCGAACATCTGGCGGCCAAAACGCACTGCCCAGTCCAGCTGCGCCACGCCGGGCAGGATCGCCGCCTGCGGGAAGTGGCCCTGGAACGGCCGCAGCGCCGGGTCGAGGGTCATGCGCAGGGTGGCGCTGGCGGCGTCGCGGCGGTCCCAGACCGGCACCGGCATCAGTGGCTGGAACAGCGCTGCCAGCGCCGCCTGGGTGACCTTGCCCTGTGCGTTGATCGGCAGCGTCGGCACCAGCCGCCAGCGGCGCGGCCGGGTGACCGCGTCATGTGCCTGTGCCAGGCGCGCGCCCAGGCGCTGGCCCAGCGCGCGGCGCGCGGCGTCACCGCCCTCCAGCAGCGCCAGGTCGGCCGGCACCACCACGGCCGCCAGCTGCTCGCGCTGGCCGGGCAGGACCAGCACGCGCACGTCGTCCACTTCGGCGTCTTCGCGCAGCGCGCGTTCGAGCGCATCCAGCGAAACGCGGCGCTCTTCGATCTTGACGATGCGGTCGGCACGGCCCAGCAGGCGGAAGCGGCCGTCGGCCAAGGCTTCCACGCGGTCCTGGGTGCGCCACCAGTCGAGGGTTTCCAGATGCGCCGAGGCGACGGCCAGGCAGCCATCCTCGATGCGCCACTGCACGCCCGGCAGCGGCTGCCACGGCGGCAGGTCGGCGTCCCAGCGGCGCCAGGCGATACCACCGGTCTCGCTGCTGCCATAGACCTCGGTCGGTGCCACGCCCAGCCACTGCCGTACCTGGCGTGCAGCTTCTTCCGGCAGTGGGCCACCGGAGGAGAACACCGCACGCAGGCGGCCATGCAGGCTGGCCCAGTCGAGCTGCTCGGGCAGGCGCTTGAGGTGAGCCGGGGTCGCCACCAGCACCGTGTCGGTACCGGCCAGCGCGCCCACCAGGTCTTCATGGAAGAACCGGCGTGGATGGATCAGGCGGCCGGCGGCCAGTGGCCACAGCACGCGGAACAGCAGGCCGTAGATGTGCTGGTGGGACACCGTGCCATGTACCTGCACGCCTTCCAGCTGCGCGCCGAACGCGGCCTGCAGCGCATCCACCTCGCGCGCCAGCTGGTCCATGCGCTTGCTGATCGCGCTCGGCTGGCCGGTGCTGCCGGAGGTGAACACGCACAGTTCGCAGGCGCGCTCGTCCAGCGCCTGCAGTTCGTCGCCCAGCGCGGCGTCCAGCGCCGCCAGCGGGCGGTAATCGGCGGACACGTCGCCTGCGAAACCGCTCACCTGCGGCTGCAGCGCCTGCAGCGTGGCCGGCAGGTTGTCGGCGGCCAGGAACACCCGCTTGCCGGCATGCCAGGCGCCGAACAGCGCCGCAGCAAAGGCCACGGCATCGTCGAAATACAGGGCCCAGTCACGGCCTTCGGCGGCCGCAAAGGCCGCGCGCCAGGCCAGCACGCGCTGGCGGAAGCGAGCGTGGTCGATCACCTCGCCATCGCAGACGCCAACATTGCGCTGCGGCCGCGCCTCCAGCAGCAGCCGGTCCAGGGCAATCCACTCAGCCATGCGCGTGCGCCGCCTTCACCCGCCGCCGCACCAGCCACTCACCTGCGAACAACACGCCCATCATCACGTACGCCAACAATCCGTTGTAGAGCATCCAGACCCGGTCCGACGCGTACAGCGCGGTCAGCAGGGCCAGGCTGCCGTTGAGAACGAAGAAGCCACACCACACCTGGGTGACGCGGCGGGTATAGGCCACTGCGAACGCTGGCAGGTCCGGTTCCTGCAGCCGTGCCAGGCGTTCCACCAGCGGCGGGCCGAAACGCAGGCTGGTGCCAAACACCGCCAGCATCACTGCATTGACCAGCGCCGGGTACAGCTTCAGCGGCAGGGCCTGGTTGAGTACCGTGGCCAGCACCGCCAGCAGGCCGGTGCCCGCGGCCGCGGCCCACCACAGCGGCTGGCGCGTACTCAGCGCGCGCAGCAGGGCCAGGGTGAACAGCAGCAGCGACAGCCAGCGTGGCTCGAAACGGCCCATCGCCAGGTACACCAGTACCGGGTAGGCCAGCGAGATCGCAGCCACCACGACCGTGCGTGCGCGTGCCATGGTGGAGCCGTCGGCGCTGCGGTCAGGCGGCTGCCTGGTCCGGCAGCAGCCTGTGCACCACATCAACGATGTCCTGCACGGTACGCACGGCCTTGAACGCTTCCGGCTGCAGATTGCGGCCGAGCAGCGGCTTGAGCTGCACGATCAGGTCCACCGCATCGATGCTGTCGATGTCCAGGTCGTCGTACAGGCGGGCCTCGGGCGTGATCCGGGCGGTTTCGATCTCGAAGCTGTCGGTCAGGATGCTGACGATGCGTTCGAACAGTTCATTCTTGGTCATGGCAGGTCCTGGCACCGTTACGACTGGCGGGCGGCGACGAACTCGCCGAGCGCGCGCACGCTGGAGAAATGGCGACGGGTTTCTTCCGAATCGGCCGAGAGGCTCACACCGTACTTCTTCTGCAGCGCCAGGCCCAGCTCCAGCGCGTCGATCGAATCCAGGCCAAGGCCCTCGACGAACAGCGGCGCGGTCGGATCGATGTCCTCCGGCGTGATGTCCTCCAGCGAAAGGGAGGAAATGATCAATTCCTTGATCTCGTGCTCAAGTGCTTGCACGGTTCGGATCTCCAGACAGGTCGAAATAACGAGAAAGGTGCTCGGTGACGCGACGGGCTGCCAAGGCATCCCCCCTTGGCGAGTCGTCTTCGGCCAGAAATGGCGCGATCGGGATATCTTCGCCGATCTGCAGCCGAACGTGAAAGCGACGTGAGGGGACACGATACCACTTCTGCCCCTTGGTCAGCGTTGGCGGGCTGCAGGTGATCCGCACCGGGGTGATGTCCAGGCGGCCGCGCACGGCGATGTTGGCCGCGCCCCGCTGCAGCCGCGGCGGCTGTCCGGGCACGCTGCGGGTGCCCTCCGGGAAGATGACCAGGGTGCCTCCAGCGCGCACTGCGGCCACACAGTCATCGACCAGCCCGGCACCATCGTCGTTGGCGATGTAGCCGGCGGCCCGTACCGGACCGCGCATGAACGGGTTGCAGGCCACGGCCCGCTTGACCACGCAGTCGGCGTTGGGAAGCAGCGAGATCAGGCAGACCACGTCGATCAGGGTGGGGTGGTTGGCCAGCACCAGCAGGCCGTCGCGCTGCAGGCGCTCACCGCCCTCGATCTCGTAGGTCATCACCCCCAGCCCGCGCATCAGCCGCAGGTGGCTGGCGAACGCGACCTGGACCACGCGCCGGGCGCGGCGGCGGCGCGCCACCGGGTCACGCATCAGCAGCAGTACCGGCATCACCAGAACGCCGAGCAGCAGCCCGCCCAGGCCAAACGCGACGAAGCTGAGGCCGGTGCCAAACACACGCCAGGCATGGTCGAGGCGGCGCAGCAGCTCAGCCACGGCGGCTCCAGCACCAGCGCTGGCCGTGGGCCACGTGTTCCAGTGCCGGCGCGCCAGACAACAGGAACCGGTGCAGGTCCAGCGCATGCGGCAGCAGGCCGGGCGCAGTGCTGGCCTGGCCGTCGGCCGGCTGCCACTGCAGCGACAGCGTCGGCCGGCCCTCTGCCGGAGCGGTCAAACGCCAGCACCACGCAAAGAACGGATCGGGTTCGTCGGCGAACGTCGCGTATATTTCAGGAAGTGGCGACTCGTAGACCACTACCCGTACCTCGCGGGCGCCATCGGCCAGCAGGCCGACGGCCTCCAGGCAGGCCGTCTCCACCGTGGCCTGGCCCGCCGCCAGCGCCAGGTAGTTGCCGCGGTGACCGCGGGCGATCGAATACAGCGCGGCGATCGCGTTGTGCACGGACAGGCCGAATCCGGTCGGCGACAACGGCTGGTCGCCGACCAGCGCGCCCAGCAGGTCCATCGAACGGGCCACGTCGCCGTGGCGGCTGGCGAACACCAGCGGGACGTCACTGTCGGCGCCCTGCCCGTCCTCGCACCAGCACGCGGCCTGGATCGCCATACGACCCAGCCGCTCGATGCGACGGCGCTGCATCGCCGGCACTTCGGCCAGCGCCGGCGTGTCCCCGCCATGCGGCAGGTACGGCGTATCGGCCCAGCCCAGCCACTGGCTGCGCTCACTCAGGCCGGGCGCCCAGGCGGCCCAGTCGACGATGGAAAATTCGATCATTTGGCGATGGTGCTTCAACGGGAGAACGATAGGCACGAGCCATTACGGCGACGCGCGGCGGCCCCCCGTTCCTGCAGCCGTGCGTCCGTCCAGGACGTCGCCGGCTGCCCCCCTGGCCGCCGGAAAGGAGCGCACGCTAGCACGTCCCGCGCGGGGTGTGCAGGTTTCACATTCCCCAACACGGGGCCCGGCAAGCGCAGGCCCCGTCTTCAATCGATCAGTGGTAACCGGTGTCGGCGTGCACCTTGCCGCGGAATACCCGGTACGACCATGCCGTGTAGCCGAGGATGACCGGCAGCAGAATGACCAGCCCGACCAGGGTGAAGCCCAGCGAGGAGGCCGGCGCGGCGGCCTGCCACAGCGTCATCGACGGTGGCAGCAGGTAGGGCCACATGCCCAGCACCAGGCCGAGGAAGCCGAGCACGAACAGGGCCAGGCTGAGCAGGAACGGCGGCAGGTCACGGCGAGGGTGGGTGGCACTGCGCCACAGCGCGGCGGCTACCGCCAGGGTCAGCAGCGGCACCGGCGACAGCCACCAGAAGTTGCCGTCGCTGAACCAGCGATCCATCAACCGCGAATCGAGGAACGGCAGCCAGCTGCTGACCAGGCCCATCGCCGCGATCACCGCCACCACCAGCGGCCGCGTCATCTGCCGCGCCAGCGCCTGCACGCGCCCTTCGGTCTTCAGGATCAGCCAGGTGCTGCCCAGCAACGCGTAGCCGGCGACCAGCGCAGCGCCGGTCAGCATCGCGAACGGGCTGAACCAGGCGAACGGCCCGCCCTGATAGACACCGTCCACCAGCGGGATGCCCTGCACCAGGGTGCCGAGGATCACGCCCTGGGCGAAGGTCGCCAGCAGCGAACCGAGGCCGAACGCCACGCTCCACAGCCGGCGCGAACGATGCGCCTTGAAGCGGAACTCGAACGCCACGCCGCGGAACACCAGCGCCACCACCAGCAGCAGCACCGGCAGGTACAGCGCCGACAGCAGCACCGCATACGCCTTCGGGAACGCCGCCAGCAGGCCGGCGCCACCGAGCACCAGCCAGGTCTCGTTGCCGTCCCAGATCGGCGCGGCGGTGTTCATCATCAGGTCCAGCTGTTCCTCGTCCTCGGCGAACGGGGCGAGGATGCCGATGCCGAGCACGAAGCCGTCCAGCACCACGTACATCAGCACGCCGAAGCCGATCACCGCGAACCATGCCACCGGCAGCCAGGTCATCAGGTCCATGTCAGCGTTCCTCCAGCGGTTCGTCGGCGGCCGACAGCGGACGTGCCGGGGTATGGCTGCCGTGGTCCAGCGACGGCCCCTCGGCGTACGGCTGCGGCCCATGGCGCAGGATCTTCACCAGGTACCAGATGCCCCAGCCAAACACGAAGGCATAGCCAACAACGTAGACGCCCAGCGACAGCGCGGTCATCCACGCGCTCTGCGGGCCCACTGCATCAGCGGTGCGCAGCACGCCATACACCACCCACGGCTGGCGCCCCATCTCGGTAACGAACCAACCCGACAGCAGCGCGATGAAGCCACTGGGCAGCATCCAGTTCCAGCCGCGCAGCAGCCACGGCGAATCCAGCAGCTTCTTCCGCCACAACTGGAAGGCCGACACCCAGGCCAGCAACAGCATCAGCGTGCCCAGCCCGACCATGATGCGGAAGGCGAAGAACACCGGCGTCACCGGCGGCCGCTCGCTGGCGGGTACCGAGGTGAGAGGATCGAAGGTACCGTCCAGGCTGTGGGTGAGGATCACGCTGCCCAGCTTCGGGATGGCAACTTCGAAATCGTTGCGCTCTTCCTTCTCGTTCGGCAGCGCGAAGACCACCAGCGGCACGCCCTCGCCTTCCTTGGTTTCATGCCAGTGCGCTTCCATCGCCGCGATCTTCATCGGCTGATGCTTGAGCGTGTTCAGGCCATGCATGTCGCCGACGAAGATCTGCACCGGCACGGTCAGTGCTGCGAACCCCACCGCCGCGATCAGCATGCGTCGGCCCGCTTCCACGTGCGTTCCCTTTCGCAGGTACCACGCACCCACGCCACCGATCACGAAACAGGTGGTGATGAACGAGCCCAGCGCCATGTGCGCCAGGCGATAGGGGAACGAGGGGTTGAACACCACTTGCCACCAATCGACTGGATGCACGATGCCGTTGACCATCTCGTAGCCGGCCGGTGTATGCAGCCAGCTGTTGGACGACAGGATCCAGAACGTGGAGAACAGCGTGCCCAGCGCGACCATGCAGGTGGACAGGAAATGCAGGCGCGGCGAGACCCGGCCCCAGCCGAACATCATCACGCCGAGGAAGCTGGCTTCCAGGAAGAACGCGGTCAGCACCTCGTAGGTCAGCAGCGGGCCGATGACCGTGCCAGCCACCTCGCTCAGCCGCGGCCAGTTGGTACCGAACTGGAAGGCCATGACGATGCCGCTGACCACGCCCATGCCGAACGACACCGCGAAGATCTTCTGCCAGAAGAAATACAGCTCGCGCCACACGGGCAACTTCGTGCGCAGCCAGCGCCATTCGATGAAGGCCAGCCAGCTGGCCGTACCGATGGTGAAGGCGGGGAACAGCACGTGGAAACTGATGACGAATCCGAACTGGATCCGGGACAACAACAACGCGTCCAAGGGACGCCTCCTGCCTGTGACCGGTGGGATACCGGACCACTTTAGGAGGATTTCGTTAAGGTGGGATGCGACCGGGTGACGCGCTGCTTCACTTTGTCGCAGGGCGGCGTGAAGGCCGCCGAGCATGGCCCAGCGCTACCAATTGACCGCTCTGGTAGCTGCCAACCTTGGTTGGCACACGCACCCAGGCACCGATTACGGCCGGCATCTACCCACCGCGATGGGAGCGGCCCATCGCCCGGCAGGCGCCTCAGTGCCAGAAATACCAGCCCGCTGCAGCCAGCAGCGCGCCAAACAACAGAACCTGCACCACCACATAGCCCACGCCACTGTCGCGCGACTCAGCGGCGATGCGCTTCTGCAGCGCCTCGCTCACATCCGGTGTCTGTTCCTGCTGCGCCTGCTCACGCAACGCCTGCGCCAGCGCGCGCTTTTCCGCATCGCGAGGGTCGGTCGGTGGGTTCACAGCAGTTCTCCGGCGGTCGCATGCCGCGTCAGTTCCTGTTTCAGGACCTGGCGCGCACGGTGAAGGTGGCTCTTGATGGTACCGCGGGCCAGTCCAGTCACCTGCTCGATCTCGGCCAGATCGAAATCCTCCAGGTAATGCAGGCCGACGATCAGCCGCTGCGGTGCACTCAGCCGTTCCAACGCCGCGCCAAGATGGCGACCAGCCTGCAGCGCCTCGCTCAGTTCAGCCGGCCCCGGCCCTTCATCGCCAATACCCAGTTCCTCGGGTACTTCCACCGCCACCATCCATTGCGCCTCCAGCCGTCGCCTGCGCAGGTGCTGCAACGCCGTGGTGTAAGCCACCCGTGAAACCCAGGTACGCAGCGAGGATTCAAAGCGGAACCGGTGCAGCTGGCGGAACACGGCCAGGAAGGTTTCCTGCAGCAGGTCGGCCACCTGATCACGGTCGCCCACCATGCGCCCGATCACATGCGCGCAGGTGCGTTGATGGGTCTCGACCAGCTGCGAAAACGCCGCCTGCGAGCCGTCGATGATGGCCCGCACCAGGGCTTGGTCCGCATCCAGCGGTGCAGCGGGTGCCGCCGTCGCCGCTGCATCGTGGCGGCGACGGCCCCGAAGTGCCGACAGCGCTTCGCCGAGCAGGCTCATGCGCGGGGCGCCCCCTGTGCCCGTGGCATGTCCTGGCTCAGCCCTTGCGTGCGGCAGGACGGGTGAAGTGCCAGGCCAGCAGCTGGCCGAGGCCGGCACTGCCGACCATCGCGGCGGCGGCGCCGAAGGTCAGTTCGCGTGCACCGATCGCCTCCAGCAGGCCCATTGCCACGGCCAGGCTGACCAGGCTGATGCCCCAGCGCAGCGCGCCCTGGCGGCGGCGTTCTTCTTCCAGTACCGCCAGCGAGCGGATCACTTCCTCCGGCACGTGCGGAGCCACCAGCTTGCTGCGGGCGCGGGCATCGGCAATGGCATGGATCGCGTAGGCGATGCAGATGAAGAGGGTGATCGGGATCAGTTCCTGCATGGTCGGGCTCCTGTTCGGTGGATGATGCGGGTTCAGGAGAATGGATGCGCGACCACGGCAACCGGTTGCACCACTTTGCCAATCCCGCTGCCATGACCTGTGGCCCCTGCCCCGGGCCGGGGCGGCTGGTACCCTTGGCCGGTTTCCTCTTCTGGTGCCGTCCGCCCATGTCCCGAGTGCTGCCCCTGTCCCTCCTGCTGTCGGCCGTGCTGGCCGCACCGGCTGCGCATGCCGCGCCGACGCCGATCACCATCGAACAGGCCATGGCCGACCCGGACTGGATCGGTCCGCCGGTCGAGAAGGCCTGGTGGTCGTGGAACAGCCAGCAGGTGGAGTACCAGCTCAAGCGCAACGGCAGCCCGGTGCGCGATACCTTCCGCCAGCCGCTGGCCGGTGGCGTGGCCGCGCAGGTGGCCGATGACCAGCGCGGCACCCTGGACGTGGCCGAGCCGGTCTACGACCGCAGCCGCAGCCGCAGCGCCTTCGTACGCAATGGCGACGTGTTCGTGCGCGACCTGCGCAGCGGCGCGCTGACCCAGCTGACCCGCAGCAACGAGCGCGCGGGCAACGTGAACTTCGCCGCCGACAACGGCGTGATCTGGCGCGTCGGCCAGAACTGGTTCCACTGGACCGCCGCCAGCGGCGTGCAGCAGGTGGCCAGCCTGAAGGCCGAGAAGGATCCGCGTACGGCACCGAAGGCCGACGTGCTGCGCGACCAGCAGCTGCGCACGCTGGAAACCCTGCGCCGCGACCGTGACCAGCGCGAAGCACTGAAGGACCAGGACCAGCGCTGGCGCCAGGCCGACCCGACCCGCGCGCCGGGCCCGGTGTACCTGGGCGCCGACGTGGAGATCGCCGACAGCGTGCTGTCGCCGGACCTGACCCACCTGATCGTGGTGACCAAGCCGAAGGACTTCGATGACGGCCGTGGCGGCAAGATGCCGCTGTACGTGACCGAATCGGGCTACGAGGAAACCGAAGACACCCGCACCCGCGTCGGCCGCAACGGCTTCGAACCGCATACCCTGTGGTACGTGGACGTGCGCACCGGCAAGGCCGAGAAGGTTTCGCTGGCTGGCCTGCCGGGCATCAGCACCGATCCGCTGGCCGAGCTGCGCCGCAAGGCCGGCAAGGACGCGCTGAAGGGCGAGCGCAGCCTGCAGGTGATGAGCGACTTCATGGGCGGTGGCATCCGCTGGAGCGCCGACGGCCAGCAAGCTGCGGTGATGCTGCGTGCCAACGACAACAAGGACCGCTGGATCATCAGCGTCAACGCTGCCGACGGCCGCGTGCAGAACCGCCACCGCCTGACCGACAACGCCTGGATCAACTGGGGCTTCAACGATTTCGGCTGGATGGCCGATGGCCGCACGCTGTGGCTGCTGTCGGAGGAATCGGGCTTCTCGCACCTGTACACCCAGGCCGGTACCGCAAAGCCGCAGGCGCTGACCAGCGGCAAGTGGGAAACCTCGGCGCCGGTGCCGTCGGCCGATGGCAAGGGCTTCTACTTCCTGTGCAACCAGCAGGCGCCACATGACTACGAAGTCTGCGCGGTCGACACCGGCAGCCGCCA
The DNA here is from genome assembly GCF_034508895.1 of Stenotrophomonas geniculata. Taxonomy (NCBI): domain Bacteria; kingdom Pseudomonadati; phylum Pseudomonadota; class Gammaproteobacteria; order Lysobacterales; family Lysobacteraceae; genus Stenotrophomonas; species Stenotrophomonas geniculata. Next base: position 2,037,128 of record NZ_CP140571.1, on the reverse strand, counting down.
GGTGCGCGAGCTGACCAGCCTCAACGGCGTGGAAGACTTCTCGCTGTCGCCGGACGGCCAGCAGCTGCTTGTGCGCTACTCCGGCGCCTACCTGCCGCCGCAGCTGGCCGTGCTGCCCAGTGCCGGTGGCCAGACACGCGTGCTGACCGACACCCGCACCGCCGACTACAAGGCGCGCCAGTGGATCCAGCCGAAGCTGGTGGCAGTGCCGTCCAAGCATGGTGCCGGCGTGGTCTGGGCCAAGTACTACGAACCGGAAAACAAGGAACCGGGGAAGAAGTACCCGATCGTGATGTTCGTGCACGGCGCCGGCTACCTGCAGAACGTGCACCAGCGCTACCCGGCCTACTTCCGCGAGCAGATGTTCCACAACCTGCTGGTGCAGAAGGGCTACATCGTGCTGGATATGGATTACCGCGGCAGCGAGGGCTACGGCCGCGACTGGCGCACGGCGATCTACCGCAACATGGGCCACCCGGAACTGGAAGACTACAAGGACGGCCTGGACTGGCTGGTCGACACCCAGCAGGGTGACCGCGACCACGCCGGCATCTACGGTGGTTCCTATGGCGGCTTCATGACCTTCATGGCGCTGTTCCGCTCGCCGGGCACCTTCAAGGCCGGCGCCGCGCTGCGCCCGGTGGTGGACTGGCACCAGTACAACCACGGCTACACCAGCAACATCCTCAACACCCCGGACATCGATCCGGAGGCGTACCGCGTGTCCTCGCCGATCGAGTACGCGCAGAACCTGCAGGACAACCTGCTGATCGCCCACGGCATGATGGATGACAACGTGTTCTTCCAGGACTCGGTGAACCTCACCCAGCGCCTGATCGAACTGCACAAGGACAACTGGTCGATCGCACCGTACCCGCTGGAACGCCACGGCTACACCCGTGCCGATTCCTGGCTGGACCAGTACAAGCGCATCCTCAAGCTGTTCGAGCAGAACCTGAAGTGAGCAACGCCGCGGCCACGATCCACATCGTGGCCGCGGTCATCCTGGATGACCGCGGCCAGGCGCTGGTGGTGCGCAAGCAGGGCGCCAGCCGCTTCATCCAGCCGGGCGGCAAGCCCGAACCCGGCGAGACGCCACTGCAGGCACTGGCCCGCGAACTGGATGAAGAAATTGGTGTGCAGCTGCGCGCCGGGACCGCCATCGCGCTGGGCACGTTCGAGGACTGGGCGGTGAATGAGCCTGGCCACCGCGTACAGGCACAGGCCTGGTGGGTGCAGGTGCACGGCACGCCGCAGGCGCGCGCCGAGATCGCCGAACTGGCCTGGGTGCCGCTGCAACCACCGCATGGCCTGCCCTTGGCACCCTTGAGCGAACACCATATCCTGCCGGCGGTCGCCACCCGGGTGACGGCCCGCTGACCGCGCGGGCACCGATTGCAAGGACACCGGATGTCAATGTCGATCCCGCCGATTCCTTCGCTGGTCCAGCCGGCCTATCACGCCTGGGTGCGCCCGATCGCACAGGCCTCGTTCTGGCTGTCACTGCTGCTCACGGTCTACTTCGTGATGCAGGGACTGCTGCTGTGGCCGCTGCACAACCTTCCGATCTGGCATCTGGTTGAGAGGGAAGTGCAAGACCAGCACCTGCACAGCCTGATCTGGCTTTTGGCGCATCCGGTGGCCGCGTCGTTGATCGTCGCGCTGCTGTGCCTGGCCTCGACCCTGGCCAGCTGGGGCCTGCTGCGCGAGCGCAGCTGGGGCCTGTGGAGCTTTGTGGTGATCCTGCTGCTGAGCGCAGTGACCAACTTTGCGATCGCCGGCTGGTTGGACGTGTTCATGCGTGACGTCATCCCGTTTCTCTCCGACGACGCCCTCCTGCAGCAGGAACTCCATCTGAAACGCTGGTTGATCACGCTGACCGTGGTGGCCATGTCATTTGTGTTCCTCGGCCTGCAGGGCTGGCTGGCCTGGCGCCTGCTGCGGCCGGACATCCGCTCACGGTTCCACTGAGTCCCCCTTTTCCGCACGACAAGGACCGTCGCATGCGCTTGCAGGCTCTTCTCCCCGCACTGCTGCTGTTCGCCGCGCTGCCAGCCGGCGCCGACGCGTTGCAGTGTGGCGAATACCGCAGCGCCGATGGCGGCATGGCGCTGGTGTTCACCACCCCCAGCAGCGGCTACCACCACGATGACGGCAGCGAGCCGCAGCCGCTGTGGGTTGATCGCAGTGCGGCGCAGACGCGCCTGGTCATGCTCGACGACGGCGTGGCGGAGCCGATCCGGATCAGTGCCGATGGCCAGCGCATCGAGGACGACGGGGTGGTGACCTACACGCTGCGCCAGTCCCGTGCCTGCACCGTCGAGCCCAGCACGATGGACGGCAGCTGTCGCGCCGCCGGCAGCCACTGCATTGCGCAGCTGCCCACGGCCTCTCCCGGCCAGGCCCAGCGCGCGTGCGGCGAAGGCGTTGGCGCGGGCTGCTCGGCGCTGTTGCGACAACTGCGCGATGGCAACGCCGCAGCCGCTGGTGACACCGGCGCCGCCCTCTTCGAGCGCCCGTCCGCCTGCCGCGAACACACGCCCGAGCATGACCCGCAGGCCTGCGAGGCGCTGACCGGTGATGCGCTGGCCACCGCGATGCAGCGGGTGGGTGAACGCCTGCAACAGGAAGACGAAGACGCACTGGATTCACCGCTTCCGGCCGCTGCACGCGATCGTCTGCAGCAGCTGTGCCTGCAGCACCGCAGTGGTCGCTTCTGCGTCGAAGTGGCCGAACAGCAGTTGATCGCGCTGGAACCCGCGTTGGCGGTGCAGGCCCTGCAGGTGGTCTGCGATGCAGGCCGCATCAGTGCCTGCGAACGCGTCGCACCGCTGCGCGATCTCGGCGCGGACCTGCGCCTCGTCCCGGCCCAGCGGGTGCCGTGCGGCCGCTATCAGGCCGACGGTGGCGTGATCGACAGGCTCGACTTCGGCGATGGCGCGCGTGGCCGTCTGCATGACGGCGCGATCCACCTGCAGCAGAACGGCGAAGCCCTTGTGCTGCGTCAGCTCGGCAATGGCGACCTGCTTGGTATGGATGCGCAGACGGGATATCAGCGTTACCAGCCGGTGCCCGGCACGGCACAATGCACGCCCCCGCGCGAGGGCCGTGGTTCGCCGTAGCGCCTGGAGTTTTCCGTTCGATCGTCAAGGAGACGACATGCATTCACCCGCACCGCGCCGCCGCTGGCTGGCCTGGGCACTGCTGCTGGCCGCGCCGATGGCCGCCGCACAGTCACCGCAATGCGGCATGTTCAAGGCCGACGAAGGCAGCGGTACGCTGCGCATCAGCTCGCCAAACCGCGGCGAGCAGAAACACTTCGGCAGTGCGCCCTCTCCGGTCGCGTTCCAGCAGATCGACGGAAAGCTGCAACTGGTGAACCTGGAGTATGGCCTGCCCAACGCGCTGCAGGTGCGCGATCGCGGCCGGACGGTCGAGGTGGATGGCACGGTCTACATCCTGCAGGCCCCTGCACAGTGCGCCGCAGCCGCCGCGCCGGCTGAAGGCAGCTGCCTGGCCGATGCGGCGGCGTGCCTGGACAACCGCCGTGAAGCGAGCCCGACCGCGCTGGAGGCAGGGTGCCGGGAAGGCGTGCCCGGCATGTGCCTGCAACTGGCTGATCGTTGGCACGAGGACGCCAAACCCACGGTCGCGGCCGATCCTGCCCTGGCAAAGGCAGCGCTCGACGCCGCCCTGTCCGGCATCAAACTCCCCGCCGCCTGTGACGACGGTGGCTTCGAACAGGGAACCCCGGCGTGTGCCGCCGCACTCGAGGCCGCCCCCGCAGTGCAGGAGCAGCTGGTCAAGGCGGCGATGACGGCAGCCATGACCGAAGCCGTGGTGACGATGACGGCGCCGACCGTGCCGGTGATCATTCCAGCCGAGCGGCGCCAGCAGTTGTTGCGGCTGTGCCGCGAGGTAGCGCACGGCGGCTTCTGCACCCGCGTGGCTGAGCTGTCCTGGGAGGCGGGAGATCCCCAGCAGGCGGTGCAGGCCCTGGTTGCAGCCTGCCCCCCCGGCAATGACACCGCCACCTGCCAGCGCCTGCCGGCGTTGCAGGCGGTGGGTGCATCGTTGCAGCCGCAGCCGGCAACGGTCCTGCCCTGCGGCAGTTACCGGTCCGACGGCGGCCTGATGGACACGCTGGATTTCGGCGATGCCGGCCTGGTCGGTGTCGGCTGGAGCAGCCATCTTCGCGCGCGCGTCGAAGCGGGCGACATCCGCATCCGCCACGACCGGGACGGCGACTTCGTGCTGCGCCCGCTGCCCGGCGGGCAGCTGCTGGGCCTGGATAACTGGACCCGCTTCCAGGTGTTCGTCCCCACCGGGGAGGGCCCGACCCGGTGCAGTGCGCCGAAGCAGTTCAGGGTGCTGCCACTGCCACAGGATTGCCCGCTGGCACTGACCAACGAGGACGGTGCCGACGCCTGCTGCGCGCAGGGCAAGCTGCAGGGCTGCAACATTCTCGGCAACCGTCTTGCGTTGTCCGGGCACTGGCTGCAGGCCGTCGAGCACTACACAACGGTCTGCCGTGCCGGTGTCCGCGAGAGTTGCGAGAATCTGGTCACCGCACAAGGCAACGGTGCGGAGGTGGACGCGCGTCGAATCCTGGAACAGCTGTGCAAGGCCGACCGCAGCGGCCTGCATGTGGCCTGCGACGTGCTCGAAACCCAGAACTGGGAGCTGATCACGCTGGGCGGTGCCCTGCAGAAGGCGGTTGACGAGGCGGCGGTGGACGACACTCCGGTACCGCGCAATTCCAACCGCAAGCGCTGAGCCGGCCAGGGCCTGCCCGCAGCTTCGGCCGGGCCCTGCGGTAAAGTACGCGCCATGAACGAATTCGAGCGCGTGCGCGCCTACCTCACCGACCTGCAGGACCGCATCTGTGCGGCGATCGAGGCCGTCGATGGCCAGGCCCGCTTCCAGGAAGACCTGTGGCAGCGGGCCGAGGGCGGTGGCGGGCGCACCCGCGTGCTGCGTGACGGTGCGGTGTTCGAGCAGGCCGGCATCGGCTTCTCCGACGTGGCCGGCAGCCGCCTGCCGCCATCGGCCTCGGCCAACCGCCCAGAACTGGCCGGCGCCTCCTGGCGCGCCACCGGCGTGTCGCTGGTGTTCCACCCGCTCAATCCCTACGTGCCGACCACCCATGCCAACGTGCGCTTCTTCCAGGCGCAGCGCGACGGCGAAGTGGTGGCCAGCTGGTTCGGCGGCGGCTTCGACCTGACCCCGTTCTATCCGTTCGACGAGGACGTGCAGCATTGGCACCGGGTCGCACGCGACCTGTGCACGCCATTCGGCGAAGAACGCTATGCCGCGCACAAGCGCTGGTGCGACGAGTACTTCTTCCTGCGCCACCGCAATGAAACGCGCGGCGTCGGCGGCCTGTTCTTCGACGACCTGCATGGCGACTTCGAGCGCGATTTCGATTACCTGCGCGCGGTCGGCGATGGCTTCCTCGACGCCTACCTGCCGATCGTGCAGCAGCGCAAGGACACCGCCCATGGCGAGCGCGAACGCGAGTTCCAGCTGTACCGCCGTGGCCGCTACGTGGAATTCAACCTGGTCTATGACCGCGGCACGCTGTTCGGTCTGCAGAGCGGTGGCCGCAGCGAGAGCATCCTGATGAGCCTGCCGCCGCGGGTGCGCTGGGAATACGGCTTCAGCCCGGAGGCCGGCAGCGCCGAGGCGCGCCTGGCCGACTACCTGGTGCCGCGCGACTGGCTCTGATCTTCCGGCGCCACGCCTGACGCGTGGCGCCTTCCCCGCCTGTAGTGCGTCCAGCACCGGACAGGTCCTGCTGTACCTCCTTCAAGGATGATCCCCCAATGCCTGTCGCTGTTTCCTTCCGTCCCCGCGCTGCGGGCTGGCGCTCCCTGCTGTTGCTTGCACTGGCCTCAGCCGCGCTGCCGGCATCGGCGCAGTCAATGGCCTGTGGTACTTACACCAACAGCAGCGGCACCACCACGCTGACCCTCGAGAGCGAGGGTCACGGCCACCTGTCCGGTCCCTACCAGGCCACCGAAGAACTGCGCGTGGCCCGCGAGCAGGACGTGCTCGGCACCGGCAACCTGAGCACCGGCCGCCTGGAAAACTGGTTCTTCGAGAACGACGACCGCAACATCGTCACTCCCTATGGCGAGTTCACCCGCCAGCGCTCCGCGGCCTGCAAGGCGATGCCGGAACCGATCGAGGGCGGCTGCGTGATGAATACCTCGGACTGCCTGGAGGCGTTGCCCGAGGCCGCACCGCCGAAGCTGCACGCCTGGTGCGCCGAAGGCGTGGGCGCGGCCTGCGTGCAGTTGCTGGAAACCTACCAGCAGCAGGCCAAGGACGCGGCCCCGAAGGCCACGCGGGCAGAGCCACCGATGCCTGAACTCTGCAAGGAAGATTCCCCATCGTTCGACGCAGAAGGATGCGAGGCGATGGCCTCAGTGGTGACCTGGGAGCAGATGGGCAAGCTGGTGTTCGGGCTGGAACACGCGATGGCGCCGCTGCTGCCGGCCGCGCAGCTCGATGAATTGTCTGCGCTGTGCCGGCAGCAGCACGGTGAGACGTTCTGCAGCAAGGTAGCCGATGTACTGTGGAGTGCCGGGCGCACGCTGCAGTCCCGCGACGCGGTGCAGCTGGCCTGCGCACAGCGCCCGGAGGCATCCGAGTGCGAGACCGCCAGACGTCTCGCGGTGCTGGACACGGTGCCGGCCACGGCGCTGGCACCGGTGCCAGCCATCACCCTGCCCTGCGGGCGCTACGAAGCCGAGCACAGCGTGCTCTCGCAGCTGAACTTCCTCGATGGCGGCGTGGTCGATGTCGAGGGCCGCAGCCAGCGCCTGCGCGCCAGCCTGGAAGGCGGGCGCATCCTGATCCGCCGCGACGTCGGCAGCGACTTTGTGCTGCAGGCGCTGCAGAACGGCAACCTGATCGGAATCGACAGCGGCAACCGCTTCGCCTACTACCAGCGCAAGCCCTCTGCCGGCGGGGCCAGCTGCAAGCCACCGGTGGCCTTCGTGGAGATCCCGCTGCCGCTGGATTGCCCGACCCTGGCACGCAAGGACGGCGCCAAGGCCTGCTGTACCGATGGCAAGCTGCTGGGCTGCAAGGTTGCCGGCGAAGCGCTGTTCGAGTCCGAAAAATGGGCCGCGTCGCTGCCCTACTTCGAGACGCTGTGCGGCGCGGGCGTGCGCGAAGGCTGCCTGGCATTGGCAGCGGTGTATTCGCACACCGCAGACCCGAAGATCCCGCAAGCCATGGCTGCGATCTGCGCGAAGGATGGCAAAGGCACGCACGTGGCCTGTGATGTGGACGCCACCCGCAACTGGCCGGCACTGAAGGCCGAAGCCGCGCCCTGAGGCTCATGCACCTGTAGAGCCGAGCCCATGCTCGGCTCCGGACGCAAGGCAGCCGAGCATGGGCTCGGCTCTACAAGGTCAGGTGCTCTTCCTCGGAATGATGGTGATATGCCCGTTGATTTCCAGCAGGGCCAGCTCGACATCCTTCACGCCCAGGCCGCCCTGCTGGCGCATGGCGGCCTCGAAATCGGCACGCGTGACCTGCTCGCGACGCAGAACGGCGTCGAACAGGCGCCCATCACGCGCGATCACCACGGGTTCTCCTTCAACCAGGCGCTCGATCCGCCGGCTGCGGGTACTCACCCAGCCTACCCCATAGTTGAGCAGGATCAGGGTTGCGGCCAGCAGCAGGCCACCGCCCAGCGAGGTATCGGTGCCCAGCAGCGCGTTCTGCACCGCATTGCCCAGCAGCACGATCAACAGCACGTCGAACGGCGTGATCTGCCCTAGAGCCCGCTTGCCGCCAAGCCGGACCATGCCCAGCACCACGACATAGACCACCACCGCGCGCAGGATGAACTCCCACCACGGCATTGCCAGTGCGAACAGGTCGGGCATGGTCTTCCCCTGCGGAGCGGTGGCCCAGCGTGGCGCAGGCCATGGCGTCTGGCAACGGCGCAAATAAAAAGCCCCGCTGACCAGGGGGAGGTCAACGGGGCCGGGGAACGGGCACTTGGGGAGGAGTCCCCGTTCCGAGATCTGCTCCAGGGGATGGGAGAGATCCACAACAGGCGTTGCGCCTGTCGAGAGTTATAGAAGCACTCCGAACACTAACGGTTCGTGAAGGGGCCCAATTTAATGAACCTCGATCAGGGCAACATTCATGATCGAGTCAGAAACCTCTGACGAATGAACGAATTCACGTCGTTTTCGGCCTGAAACACCCTCAGTGTGCTTCGTCCCAGTTGTTGCCGATGCCGGTATCGACCACCAGCGGCACGCGCAGTTTGGCCGCTTGCGACATGCGCTCCACCACCTGCAAACGTAAGTCTTCAACGAAACTACTTTCGGTTTCGAAGACCAGTTCATCGTGCACCTGCAGGATCATCCGTGCCGGTGCCCCGCTGTCGCGCAGCCACCGGTCCACGTCCACCATCGCGCGCTTGATGATGTCGGCGGCGGTGCCCTGCATCGGCGCGTTGATCGCAGCACGCTCGGCACCGGCGCGCAGGCCCTGGTTACGTGCATGAATGTCGTTCAGGTACAGGCGGCGGCCGAACAGGGTCTCCACATAGCCCTGGTCGCGGGCCTGCTGGCGCATCCGCTCCATGAAGTCACGCACGCCCGGGTAGCGGCTGAAGTACAGCGCCACGTAGTCCTGCGCCTGGCCGCGGTCGATGCCCAGGTTGCGGGCCAGGCCGAAGGCGCTCATGCCGTACATCAAGCCGAAGTTGATCGCCTTGGCAGCGCGGCGCTCGTTCGGGGTCACCTCTTCCAGCGTACGCCCGAACACCTCGGCGGCGGTGGCACGGTGCACGTCGGCGCCCTGCTCGAAGGCACGCACCAGACCCGGGTCCTCGGACAGGTGCGCCATGATCCGCAGCTCGATCTGCGAGTAGTCGGCGGCCAGCAGCTGGAAGCCCTCCGGGGCGATGAACGCGCGGCGGATGCGGCGGCCATCTTCGGTGCGGATCGGGATGTTCTGCAGGTTGGGGTCCGACGAGGACAGGCGGCCGGTGGCGGCGCCGGACTGGTGGTAGCTGGTATGCACGCGGCCGGTGTCCGGGTTGACCATCTCCGGCAGCTTGTCGGTATAGGTGCTGCGCAGCTTGGCCAGCCCGCGGTACTCCAGGATCACACGCGGCAGCTCGTGCTGGTCGGCAATCGCCTCCAGTGCCTCTTCATTGGTGCTGGGCTGGCCCTTCGGGGTCTTCACCACCGCCGGCAGCTTCAGCTCGTCGAACAGCACCGCCTGCAGCTGCTTGGGCGAATCCAGGTTGAAGCTGCGCCCAGCCAGTTCGGTGGCCTTCTGCTGCGCCGCCAGCATGCGCGAGGACAGGTCCTGGCTCTGCCGGCGCAGTTCGTCGGTGTCGACCCGCACGCCGTTGGCTTCGATGCTGGTCAGCACCGGCACCAGCGGCATCTCGATGTCGCGGTACACGCTGTCCAGTGCCGGTTCGGCCAGCAGCTGCGGCTGCAGCGCGCGGTGCAGGCGCAAGGTGATGTCGGCGTCCTCGGCCGCATAGCGGCTGGCTTCGTCGATGCCCACCTGCGAGAACGGAATCTGCTTGGCGCCCTTGCCGGCCACGTCCTCGAACTTGATGGTTTTGTAGCCCAGATAGCGCAGGGCCAGCGAATCCATGTCGTGGCGGGTGGCGGTGGAATTGAGCACGAAGCTCTCGAGCATGGTGTCGTCGTGGTAGCCCTGCACGTCCACGCCGTGACGGCGCAGCACGTGCAGGTCGTACTTGCCGTGCTGGCCGAGCTTCTTCTTCGCCGGGTCCTGCAGCATCGGGCGCAGCGCATCCAGCACCTGCTGCATCGGCAGCTGGGCCGGCGCCCCCGGGTAATCGTGGCCGACCGGAATGTAGGCGGCCTTGCCCGGCTCGACCGCCAGACTGACGCCGACCAGGCGCGCACGCATCGCGTCCAGCGCATCGGTTTCGGTATCGAAGCTGATCAGGTCCGCCTGCTGCAGGCGCTCGACCCAGGCCTGCAGCTGCTCGGCGGTCAGCACGGTCTCGTATTCACCTGGCGCGGCCAGCGCCGGATCCAGCGTGCCCGCTGCCGGTGCCTCGGCGCTGCCGCGGGCAAAGCCTGCTGCCGTACCGCGCAGGCTCGGCGTTGCTTCGCTGGCGGCCGTCGGCGCCGGCAGCGGTGCACCCAGCTCCTTCAGCGCCTGGGTGAAGCCGTAGCGCGCATACAGCTCGGTCAACTCCGGCACGTCCTGCTCGCGCAGGGCCAGCATGGTCGGGCTGGCGTCCAGCTCCACGTCGGTGCGGATGGTCACCAGCTCGCGGTTCAGCGGCAGCCGCTCCAGCGCCGCCCGCAGGTTCTCGCCGATCTTGCCCTTCATGGTCGGCGCGGCCGCCATCACCCCATCCAGGTGCTGATACTCGGCCAGCCACTTGGCGGCGGTCTTCGGCCCGCACTTCTCTACGCCCGGCACGTTGTCGACGGTATCGCCCATCAGCGCCAGCAGGTCGATGATCTGGTCGGCGCGCACGCCGAACTTCTCCATCACCGCCGCGTCCGAATCCATGCGGCTGCCGGTCATGGTGTTGACCAGCTCGATGCCCGGGCGCACCAGCTGGGCAAAGTCCTTGTCGCCGGTGGAGATGGTCACCTTCAGGTCCTGCGCCACGCCCTGCAGGGCCAGCGTGCCGATCACATCGTCGGCTTCCACGCCGGGAATGCGCAGGATGCTGATGCCCAGCGCTTCGACGATGCGGCACATCGGCTCGACCTGGCTGCGCAGCTCATCGGGCATCGGCGGGCGGTTGGCCTTGTACTGGTCGTAGAGGTCATCGCGGAAGGTCTTGCCGGGCGCATCGACCACGAACGCCACGTAAGCCGGGCGTTCCTTCAGCGTCGAGCGCAGCATGTTGACCACGCCGAACAGCGCGCCGGTGGGTTCACCCTGTGCATTGGACAGGGGCGGCAGCGCGTGGAACGCGCGGTACAGGTAACTGGACCCGTCGATCAGGACTAATCTGCTCATGGGTCGATTCTACGCGCCCGTGCCTGCATCGCGGCGACACGGCAGGCGCCCGGCGATGGGGCATAATCAAGGCTCTTTCCAGGCAAAGGCCCCCGCCGATGAAGACCCTGATGCTGGCTTCCCTGCTCCTGCTCGCTGGCTGCGCCAGCATGGGTGGTGCGGGCGCTCCCCCGGTGGACGTCAAGGGCGCGGATGTATCCAAGCGCACCATGGACAACGGCGATGTCATCGAGGAATACCGCGTGTCCGGCCAGCTGCGCATGGTCAAGGTGACCCCGTCGCGCGGTGCCCCGTTCTACATGTACGACAAGAACGGCGACGGCCGTTTCGACAACGACAAGGATGGCGTGTCGCCGGTGTACTGGAAGCTGTACAGCTGGTGATCTGACCGGGGTCGGATCCCTGCGATCCAGTGGATCCACGCCATGCGTGGATTCACCCCCGGCCCCCCACAAAAAACAACGCCGGCGCGCATCCTGCGGCCGGCGTCGGGTCCCCTCCCCGGGAACGCTTGAATCAGCGGATGACCAGCACCGGCAACGTGCTGCGTGCCAGCACCTCGGCAGTCTGGCTGCCCAGCAGCACGCGGGTCACGCCACGGCGGCCATGCGAGGTCATCACGATCAAATCACTGTTGCGCTCGCCCGCCGTCTCGATGATGCCGTCGGCCGCGTAGCGGTCCAGCACATGCACCGGGTTGGCGGTAATGCCCTGCTCGGCGGCCTTGGCCAGCGCCGGCTGCAGCACCTTCTGCGCGCCTTCCTCGCGGTCGGCCTTGTACTCCGGGCTGTTCATGTAGCCCACGCTCCAGCCCATGGCGTCGTACATGCCGACGGCCCACGGCTCGGACACAGTCACGATATCGACCTCGGCATTGAGGTCCTTGGCCAGCTCCAGGCCCTTGGCCAGGCCCTTGTCGGCCAGCTCGGACCCGTCGGTGGCAATCAGGATGCGCTTGTACATGGTGGGGCTCCGTGGCGATCTGCCAGATGGGAACGACACCATTACACACCGGATGTGCAGGCTGCGCCTTGAGCAGGATCAATCCGGCGCCGCGCAGCGGCGTGTGCGCACCGTCCGCTTGCACGCACCGGTCGGGCGGCGCATGCTCGGCGGGCGGCGCACTGCCGCGCCCAAGGACGACCGACATGCAGGACAACAAGCCGCCCGTCTGGAGTTCCCAGAAATCCATCATGGTCGCCGCGATCATCGCCTTGGCGGTGCTGTTCGGCGGCTACCAGATCGGCAAGGACATGGCGCTGCGCGACAACGCCCTTCAGGCAGCGGGCAAGTAACCTGCTTCTGTAGAGCCGGGCCCATGCCCGGCTGCGGATGAAGCAGCCGAGCATTGGCCCGGCTCTACATCAGGCCCGCCCTCAGGCGATCTGCACCACGCGTGCGTTCTGGCACAGCGGATAGCTGGCCACGAATTCGGCAATCGCATCACGCATCGCCTCGAACGATTCGCCATACATGTACAGCGCGGTTTCGGTCGGGCCCTGCCACCAGCTGCAGATCTCGCCCAGGCCGTCGATGTTCTCCGACAGTTGTTCGAATACGTGGTTGGAATCGCACTGTTCGTAGACTTCGTCCGGCAGGTTCAGGCCATCCAGGTAGATGCCCAGGCCCTCGGTCACGCCGAAGCTGCGATCAGCCTCGCCAGCCCCCTGCAGCTGCGAACCCTTCGGCGCGCCCAGCTGTTCCAGCAGGTCGATCAGCTTCGGCACGCCATCCGCACCGACCAGTGCCACTTCGATGTCGCCGTATTCGACCTCACCCAGATCCGACATCGCGGTGCCGCCGCCGGTGAGCTCGCCCACCTGGGCCGCCTGCAGCAGCGCGTCGAGCGGATCCTCGAACAGCTCGTGGCGATGCTCGGGCTGCAGCCGGGCGTTCAACTTCACGGTGACGTGCAGCGTGGGTTCGGTCATGGGGGCGTTCCTGGAAGAAGTGCCGCCTATTGTAGAGCCAGGCCCATGCTCGGCTGCTTTTCGCGCCAGAAGCAGCCGAGCATGGGCTCGGCTCTACAACAGCCCGTCAGCGCAGGAACGGCGTCACCTTGCGCTTCAGCAACTCCACCAGCACCGGGGCCATGTACTCGTAGTCATCCGGGATATCCAGGCAGATCACCCGCTTGCCGTTCAGCCATGCCTTGTAGCGGCTGGACAGCCGGTTGCGGTGGGCGCGTTCCATCACGAACACCAGGTCGGCCCACTGCAGCAGCTCGGGGCTGAGCACTTCCTCGGCGTCGGCCAGCAGCCCGGCCGAGGCGGTCTCGATGCCCGGCCAATCGGCGAATACCTGCTCGGCCGTCGGGCTGCGCAGGCGGTTCTGGCTGCAGAGGAAGAGCACGTTGCGGGTCATGAGCGCAGCCTAATCGGGGTCGGATCCCTTTTCCAACGGAAATGGGCTCTGACACCAACAGGGTGCTTTCAGACAAGTTGCATGGTCGGATGACCGTTCAAGGGGCCACCATGTGCTTTTGCCACCGTCCAGATGCCCATGATCACCAAGGATGACCTGTTAACGTCGTTCGGAGAGGTGGCCGAAGTCCACGGCTGCTACTTCAGCAAGTACGTAGTCGCGACGTACGTACTCTATTGCTGCGTGAGGAATGCCAAGGGACATGACCTCGCGATCGCTTCCAGGAATGTCGATGATCCGGAATTCGCCACCAGCGTTGTGCTGAACGCACCGCACCATCTTTCACATGATGGGCCAACGATCTTCGAGATTCCTTCCAACGCCTATGGGTTCACTCATGCGATGGCGGTTCCCAGCACCTATCACGGGCTTCTGAATCGGATCGAGAAGCGCACGGGGCTGTTCCTATGCCTGCCGATCTTCCGGTGTGAGTTCAACGGCAACGAATCAGCAGAGGATTTCAGGTGGTCCACACATCACATCGTTGACGTCAACAACTGGCATAGGACCAGGCAGCCGAAGATAAGCCTGTACTTCGACAATCCCCGCACTGGCGGCGGAACGGACAAGGACGGCGCCATTGTCAGCCTGGAGACACTAATAGCCGAGATCGACAGCCTTAGCGGAGTGAGCGATGGCTTCATAGAGATCACCAACTACCGTGGCGAGGTGATCGAGGTACTGTCGCCGGCGGAAGGCCACTATGTGTTGATCCGCAACCGCCAGGATGAAGAAGCGATGGACCGCGCCGGGTTGGCGGCAGCCGTGGAGACATTCACCATCGGCTGATAGCCGACCGCTGTTGTAGAGCCGAGCCCATGCTCGGCTGCTCTTTCCCGCCAGAGGCAGCCGAGCATGGGCTCGGCTCTACAGGAATTCCTGCCCCCCCGACGGTGATCAGATCACCGTCAGGTTGGCGTAGGCCATCACCAGCCACTTGCTGCCGGCGTCGGCGAACTCGACCTGCACGCGGGCGTGAGCGCCGTTGCCTTCGTAGTCGGTCACCATGCCTTCGCCGAACTTGGGATGGGTGACCAGCGCGCCGAGCTTGATCGGCGGTGCTTCGATCGAGGCATGGCCCATCACCCGGCTGGCGCCCATCGAGGCCGGCCGCGAGACCTGCACCTTCGGGCGCACTTCATGCAGCAGCTCGCGCGGAATCTCGCGCAGGAAGCGCGAGGGCAGGCTGTAGTTGTCCTGGCCGTGGATGCGACGCGATTCGGCATAGCTCAGCACCAGCTTCTGGCGCGCGCGGGTGATGCCGACGTAGGCCAGGCGGCGCTCTTCCTCCAGCCGCCCGCTTTCTTCCAGCGAACGTGCGCTGGGGAACAGGCCGTCTTCCATGCCCGCCAGGAACACCAGCGGGAATTCCAGGCCCTTGGCCGAATGCAGGGTCATCAACTGCACACCGTCCTCGCCGGCCTGCGCCTGGCCTTCACCGGCCTCCAGCGCGGCATAGGCCAGGAACGCGACCAGCTCGTCCATGTCCTCGCCCACTTCCTCGATGTCGTCGGCGCGGCGCACGAAGCGCGACGCCACCGAGACCAGTTCGTCGAGGTTGTCGGTACGCGATTCCGAATCCAGCGCGTTGCGGCTTTCCTTGCTCCAGTGCTCGCGCAGCTGCGAGCGGGTCAGCACGTGGTCCACGCGCTCGGCCAGGGTCATGTGCACGGTCTGGGCCTGCAGCTCGTTGACCAGCCCCAGGAAGCCAGCCAGCGCATTGCGCGCGCGTGCGGCCAGCGCGTTGCCCTGGGTGACCAGCATGGTCGCTTCCCACAACGAGATGCCCTGTGCGCGCGCCTCGCGGCGCACTTCGTCGAGCGTGCGGTCGCCGATGCCCCGGGTGGGCGTGTTGACCGCGCGCTCGAAGGCGGCGTCATCGTTGCGGTTGGACAGCAGGCGCAGGTAAGCCAGCGCATCCTTGATTTCGGCACGCTCGAAGAAGCGCATGCCGCCATACACCCGGTACGGCACCTGTTCGCTCAGCAGCGCTTCTTCCAGCGCGCGCGACTGCGCGTTGCTGCGGTAGAGCACGGCCACTTCGGTGTAACTGCCACCGTCGCGCACCCATTGGCGGGCACGCTCAACGATGTAGCGCGCCTCGTCCATCTCGTTGTACGCCGCGTACAGATCGATCGGCTCGCCGTCGCCGCTGTCGGTCCACAGCTGCTTGCCGATGCGGTCGGGATTGTGCGCGATCACCGCGTTGGCGGCACCGAGGATGTTGGCGGTGGAGCGGTAGTTCTGCTCCAGGCGGATGGTCTGCGCACCCGGGAAGTCGCGCAGGAAGCCCTGCACGTTCTCGACCTTGGCACCGCGCCAGCCATAGATGGCCTGGTCATCGTCGCCGACCACGAACACGTGGCCGGAATCGCCGGCCAGCACGCGCACGAAGGCGTACTGGATGGCGTTGGTGTCCTGGAACTCGTCCACCAGGATCTCGCGGAAGCGGGCGCGGTAATGCGACAGCAGCGCCGGGTTGTCGCGCAGCAGTTCGTGCGCGCGCAGCAGCAGCTCGGCGAAGTCGACCAGGCCGGCGCGGTCGCAGCGCGCCTGGTACTCGATGTAGGCCTGGCGCATGGTTTCCAGCCACGCATCGTGCGGCTCGGGCTGGATGTGCTGCGGGCGGCGGCCCTCATCCTTCTGCGCGTTGATCCACCACGCGATCTGCTTGGCCGGGTACTTGCCGTCGTCCAGTTCCAGCGCCTGCACCACGCGCTTGACCAGCCGCAGCTGGTCGTCCGAATCCATCACCTGGAAGCCTTCAGGCAGCTTCGCGTCCTGCCAGTGCAGGCGCAGCAGGCGGTTGGCCAGGCCGTGGAAGGTGCCGATCCACATGCCGCGGCTGCCATGGGGCAGCTGGGCGTCGATGCGGTGGCGCATCTCGCCGGCCGCCTTGTTGGTGAAAGTCACCGCGAAAATGCCGTGGGTCGGCACGCCATTGACTTCATGCAGCCAGGCGATGCGGTGGGTGAGCACGCGGGTCTTGCCGGAACCGGCACCGGCCAGCACCAGGTGGTGGCCGGGAGGAGCGGAGACGGCTTCGCGCTGGGCCGGGTTCAGGCCATCAAGCAGGTGGGAGACATCCATGCCCCCCATTTTACGGCATCGCCGTCGCGGCTCCTGCGACCACCTGGGTGGCCAGTGCCTGGGCCTGCTGACGCAGTTCAGGCACCGCCAGGCTTTCCCACAGGCTGCCGATGCGCAGGCTGCCGAGCACACCCAGCCGTGCCTGCGGCTGGCCACCGGCAGCACGCAGGCGGTCGCCCGGCACGGTGCTGTCCAGGCCCAGCCCATGCGGACCGGGGCGTGCCAGGCCATCGGCCTGCAGCTGCTGCAGCAACGGATTGCGCAGCGCACTGGCACGGGTCTCCACACCGGTGGCGTTGATCACCCCGCCAATCATCGTCCACTGCTGTTCATTGCCGGTGGCATCGCGGCCAGACAACCGCAGGGCATCGCCTTCGCGGCAGACGCGCTGCAGGCGCGACCGATGGATGCGCAGTTGGCCACTGTCCTGCAGAGACTGCAGCTGCGCATCCACCTCTTCGGCGATGCGGTGGCGATGTACGTCCCAGTAGCGCACCACATGGCGCAGGAAGCGGCGCTGGTCGGCCTCGTCGAGGCTGCACCACAGCGCCTGCCCGTGCGGACGGATGCGGTCCATCACGCCCTGCCACGGCAGGCCATCGGCCTGCGCTTGGCGGGCGAAGCCACGCAGCGCACGCAGGCGCTGGCGCAGGTTCATCGGCAGCAGCGTGGCCGGGTCGAACGTGGGCAGGCCGCCGTGTGCGTGCGGCAGCGGCAGCAGGCCGTGACGCGAGATCACATGCAGCGGGCCGGTGTGACCGGCAGCAACCAGCGCCAGCACGGTGTCGGCCATGCTCAGGCCGGAGCCGACAATGGCCACGGCCTGTTCGCCGGCCAGGGTACGCACACCGTCGTAGTCCCAGGCCTCGATCACATCATCGGCAGGCAGCGCGTCGGCACCGGCCACGGGCAACGGGCGCATGCTGTTGCCGGTGGCCAGCACCGCCTGCGCAGCATGCAGCGTGCTGCCATCGCCGAGTGTCAGCTGGTAGCCATGGTCATCCGGCTGCAGGCCCAGTACCGGCTGCGCGATCACCTGCAGCTGTGCGGGGCTGGCGGCCACGGCCTCCTGCAGGCGCTGCTGCAGGTAGGCAGCAAAGTAATGGCGACACACGTAACGCTCGCCCAGCACCTCGCGCGCCTCGCCCGGGTAGGCGTTGGCGGCCACCAGATAGTCGAGGAAATCGCCGGGCTGGTCGGCAAACGCACTCATCTTTGCCGCCGGTACGTTCAGCAGGTGCTCCGGCCATGGCGTGGCATAGGCGATACCCTGGGCCAGCTGCGAGGCGGGTTCGAAGATGGCCAGCGCCAGCGGCGCGTGGACCTGGCGCAGTACCTGGATCGCCACCAGCACCCCGGCCGCACCACCACCGATGATCGCCAGGTCCAGTTCGCCATTACGCGGTGAATCAGTCATGTGCCGATTGTAGGCCATCGGCGATGACAGGCCGGATTGCCGGAATGGGCGGCCGGCATTGCCTTACATCAACGCATCGGCCAAGCGTGCGATGCCCTCGCGGCTGCGCCGCCAGGCAGGACGCTTGCGCCATTGCTGCAGATCCAGCTGCCGCGATTCACGCAGGTAGCCATCCTCGATCCCGCACAACTGCTTCACCAGCGCATGGTCGTAGCAGATCAGGCCGATCTCAGCATTCAGCGCAAACGAGCGGATATCCATGTTGATCGAGCCGAGTACGGCGATGTCCTCGTCCACGCTCATGTGCTTGGCGTGCAGGAACTGCGGTTCGTACAGCGCGATGCGCACGCCACAGCGCAGCAGCTCGTCGTAGTAGGCCTCCTGCGCCCACGAGGTCAGCCGCTGGTTGTTGCTGGCCGACAGGATCAACTGCACCTGCACGCCGGACAATGCGGCGATACGCAGCGCGCTCAACGTGGCCTCGTCGGGCACGAAATACGGGGTGACCATCACCAGCCGGCGCCGCGCCAGATGAATCAGCGCCGCAACCGCATCGCGCGCGTTGCTGTACGGGTAGGCCGGGCCGCTGGGCAGCAGCTGGGTGGCGATGTCGTCGCCGCATTCGGGAACATCGGTGATCACATCCAGGCGCTGGCCGGTCTCCATGTACCAGTCGCTGGCGAACACCGCTTCCAGATGCGCCACCGCCGGGCCGCGCACGCGCGCCACCAGCTCGCGGTTCGGGTGGCCAGGCACGAACTGCGGGCCGGCCAGATTCTGCGAACCGACATAGGCCACTTCGTTGTCGATCACCGCGATCTTGCGGTGGTTGCGCAGGTCCATGCGGCCGCTGCGGCGCCAGCGCAGGCCACCGGGCAGCATCGCACGCACTTCGATATCGCGAGCTTCCAGGCGTTTGCGATAGGCGCGCAGGCCACGCTTGGCACCCACCGCGTCGAGCAGCACACGGCACTGCACGCCCCGTGCAGCCGCACGCTGCAGGGCCTCGACGATAGCCTCGCCCACCGCGTCGTCGAACATCAGGTAGTACAGCAGGTGCACCCGGTCTTCGGCCTGGTCGATGTCGGCGATCAGCGTGTGCAGCGATTCGTCGTAGTCGGTCAGCAGATCGACGGCGTTGCCGTGCACCGGCATGAAATCGCCCTGGCGCTGCACCAGCGGCACGATCTCGGCGCTTGCGGTATCCGGCTGCGGGGTCCAGCGCAGGCGGTGCTGCAGCGCCTGTTCCTCGCGGATGACCTGCGAGGCCTCGGCCTGGCGGCGGATGCGTTCGCGTGACAGCCACGGGTGGCCAAACAGCAGATACAGCGGCAGGCCCAGCAGCGGCACGAAGCCGACCAGCAGCAGCCAGCTGCGCGCCGCACCCGGCGTGGTGCGGGTGGGAATCCAGCACAGCGCGACCAGCCGGATCAGCCAGTCGATCAGCAGCAGATACGAACCCAGCAACCACTCGAACAGCATCGCGTCGCCCGTCGGGAGGTGATGGGCCATTCTGCCCAGCAGGATTTGTAGAGTCGAGCCATGCTCGACTGCCTTTCGAACCGACGGCAGAGAGCCAGCGTGTCGACCAGGGTCGACAGCTACCGGGTGCGGGGAGAGCGTGCCGACCAACGGTCGGCACCCACCACCTGGATGCCAGGCATGAAAAAACCCGCCACAAGGGCGGGTTTCTTCGCGGGGATCAGCAATCCTTGCGGATTACTTGATCTTGCCTTCCTTGTACAGGACGTGCTTGCGCACGACCGGATCGTACTTCAGGAATTCCATCTTCCCCGGGGTGTTCTTCTTGTTCTTGTCGGTCGTGTAGAAGTGGCCGGTACCGGCCGAGGAAATCATACGGACCTTATCGCGCTTGCCTGCCATGATGCTTTACTCCTCAGACCTTTTCGCCGCGCGCACGCAGCTCAGCCAGAACGGAATCAATGCCGTTCTTGTCGATGGTGCGCAGTGCATGCGCGGAAACACGAAGCTTGACCCAGCGGTTCTCGCTGGCCACCCAGAAACGGCGCTCGTGCAGATTCGGCAGGAAACGACGACGGGTCTTGTTGTTGGCGTGCGAGACGTTGTTACCCGTCTGCACTCGCTTGCCGGAAACCTGGCATACGCGGGACATTGCGCACCTCGATAGTAGTAGTAGTTGTCAGCCCGTAGCCCGGGAGACGGCGGCCTCGATGGTTGCCCACCACACGTCAAGAGAATCAAAGGGTTACGCTGGCGTTGGGCGGCCGGGGACGTGCTCCCGGGGGCGCCGCCCGGTAGAAAACCGGACACAGCGAGCCGCGCATTATGCACGGGTTCAAGCACTTGCGCAAGTTACCCACAGGCCGGGGCTGAACACGACGGCCCCCTGTAGAGCCGGACCGGCTTAACGCAGGTGCGGAATGACCTGGGCCAGCAGATGGGCGTCCTTCAGTGCGCCATGCACGCCACGCGTCCCTGGAATGCGCAGGCGCTGCAGCACGTCGTCCAGCTTGTTGCCCTGACCGGGCCAGCGCCCACGCGCCAGCTTCAGGCTGCAGGTGATGCGGCAATGCTGGGCCAGCGTGCCGGGGATGCCAGCCAGGCGCAGCTCGTTGTCCAGGAAGCCCACGTCGAAGGTGGCGTTGTGCGCGACCATCTCGCTGCCGCGCAGGAAGTCCAGCAGTTCGGCGGCCTTGCTGGAAAACAGTGGCTTGCCCACCAGCATCGCATCGCTGATGCCATGCACGCGCTGTGCGCCCCAATCGACCCTGCGCTGCGGCTGCAGGTAGGTGTGGAACTGGCGACCGGTGAGCTGGCCATCGATCAGTTCGACGGCACCGATTTCGATCACCCGGTGCCCCAGGCGGTGGGAGATGCCGGTGGTTTCGGTATCCAGTGCGACGATGCGACTCATGCGTGAGGCTGTTTCCTGTTGCGTGCTGTGGTGATTTTCGCACGCCCGGTGTGTGTCACCCCAACACCTCCACCACCCAATCAATGAACACCCGCAGCCGCTGGCTCATGTGCCGGTTCGGCGGGAACATCACGTGCATCGGCATCGGTGGCAGCTGCCAGTCCTGCAGCAGCGGCAGCAGCTCGCCACGCGCCACGTGCGGCGCGGCCATGTAGCTGGGCAGCGCGACCACGCCAAGCCCCGCCAACGCAGCGGCCAGATAGGCATTGCCGTCATCGAAGCCAACCGTATAGCGGCCCTGCACTTCTACGCGCTCCTCGCCGCGCTGCGCGCTGAACACTCTCGCCCGGCCACTACGCGGGCTGAGGAAGCCGACCATGTGATGATCAGGCCCTTCCAGCGCGCGCGGGTCGGTCGGCATGCCGAAGCGCTGCACATAGCCTGGACTGGCGTGGAAGCCGATCGGCAGTGCAGTCAGCGGCCGCGCCACCAGCGCCGGGTCGGCCGGCGTGCCACCACGGATCACGCAATCGACGTTGTCGGCGATGACATCGACCTCGCGATCACTCACGCCGACGTCGAGCTGGATCTCCGGGTAGCGCGCCTGGAAATCCGGCAGCACCGGTACCAGCCGCAGCCGCGCGTAGGGCCCTGGCACATCTACGCGCAGGCGGCCACGCGGCTGGGCGGCCGCGTCGCCCAGCCCGCCTTCGACCTCGTCCAGTTCGGCCAGCAGGCGGGCGATGCGCGGGTAATAGGCCGCGCCGTCGGCGGTGACGCTGACCCGCCGGGTGGTGCGGTTGAGCAGGCGCAGCCTTAGGTGCGCCTCCAGCTGCTGCACCAGCTGGGTAACCGTGGTGCGGCTGATCTGCAGGGTGTGCGCGGCGCGGGTGAAGCTGCCGGTTTCCACTACCCGGGCAAAGGCCCGCATCGCCTCGAAACGGTCCATGGCCGGCCGTGATTATTTGGGATTGGCAATCAATCTAGGCCGATCATCGCGGTTTATCCAGACAGCGCTCGCGAGGAGGATCGCGTTCTCTCCCACGGGATCTTCCCCATGTCACAGCGTGATGTCGTTTTCCCCGCCGGGCGCCAGGCCCTGTACGAGCGCAACCGCTACTCGCCGGCGATACGGTCCGATGGCTTCCTGTTCGTTTCCGGCCAGGTCGGCAGCCGCGAGGACGGTTCGCCCGAGCCGGACTTCGAGACGCAGGTGCGCCGCGCCTTCGAGAATCTCAATGCGGTGTTGGCTGCTGCGGGCTGCACGTTCGATGACGTGATCGACGTGACCGTGTTCCTGGTCGATCCGGAAACCAACTTCGAGAAGGCCTGGGCGATCGTGCCCGAGTACTGGGGCGAGGCGCCGCACCCGACCCTGACCGGTATCGGCGTGACCTGGCTGTATGGGTTCCAGTTCGAGATCAAGGTGATCGCGAAGCTGCCGTGACCGAGCCCATGCTCAGCTGGTCGTGCGAAAGCAGCCGAGCGTAGGCTCGGCTCTACAGACGCGCAGCCCGGTGTCCGACCCCACGGGCCGAAAAGCGTGCCGGCCAAGGTCTGCACCCGCCAGGGCAGAAGGCCCCAGGCCGCCCACCTGAACGGGAGGTTCCGACGTATTCCCGAAGCGGCCATTGATATTGTATCCGGCGAAAACCGCTTGCTAGCCTCCCCTTCATGCGCTGGATCACCCGCCACCTCCGTTCGACCCTGCTGATGCTGCTGATGGCGGCATTCGTGGTCGTGCCGGTGGCCGATGCCCTGGCGTGCACGGTGGAACCGCATGCCAGCACGGTGCATGTGGAATCCGCACCGGATGCCGATGGCGATACCGACGGCAAGCATGTCGGTGCCTGTGGCCACAACCACTGCCACCACTCCAACCTGAGCCTGCCGGCGCACACGATCGCCGCCTTCGGGGCGCCACTGCCGGCGCGCTGGATGAGTGCGGGCGATGCGGCGACCTATGCGGTCGCCCAGGATGAATTGACGCGTCCACCCCGGGCGTGAGTTGAGCGCGTCCCGCGATTGCGGGCTCCCGTTTCACTCACAACCGGAATCCCCCTATGTCGATCCTGACACCTCGGTCGCCGCGTGCGGCCGGGCTGGTCGTCGCCGTGTTGCTGGGCCTGGCCCCGGCGGCATCGGTGATGGCGCAAGCCGCCCCCTCCTACGACACCCTGCTTGAACGCCTGGACCAGCTGCCCGGCACTCGTGTGGGCACGGCACTGGCCGAGGCCGCCGATGCGCGCGCCGACCAGGCCCGTGCGCTACCCAATCCCTCCCTTTCCTGGTCGGCCGAAAACGCCTGGGGCTCCGGCACCTACCGCGGCATGGGCAAGGCCGACACCGTACTCACCCTGTCCCAGCCGCTGGAGGTCTGGGGCCAGCGTGGCGCGCGCGTTCGTGCCGCCCGTGCCGAGGCCCAGGCGGCCAACCTGCGTGGCGCGCAGAGTCGCAGCGACGTGGCCAGCCAGCTGGCGGTGGTCTATGCACAGGCGGAAAGTGCACTGCGCCGCTACACCCTGGCCGAGGAAGCACTGTCACTGACCCGCGATGACGCCAACGCCGTCAACGCCATGGTCAAGCAGGGCCGCGAACCACAGCTGCGCGCGGTGCAAGCGCAGAGCGAAGTAGCCAATGCCATGGCGTCGCTGGATGAAGCACAGGCGTTCCGCGATGCCGCGCTGGCCCGCCTGGCCGGCACCGCGCTGCTGGATGCGCCGGTGCAGTCGATCGACAACAGCCTGCTCGACCGCGCACCGCCGCTGCCGCGCGGTGCCACCGATACCGCACTGGCAGTGCGCATTGCCGAAGCCGAAGCCGATGCGGCGGGCAAGCTGGTCGACGTGGAGCGCAAGCGCGCCCTGCCCGACCTCAGCGTCACCGCCGCACAGACCCGCTTCCGCGAAGGCGGCGAGCGTGCCTACAACCTCGGGCTCAGCCTCAGCATCCCGCTGTTCGACCGTAACCGCGGTGGCATCCGCGCCGCCAATGCCGACCAGCGCGCGGCCGAGGCACGCCTGGACCAGCAGCGCCGCGACAGCGAGGCCGCACGCCTGTCCGCCGTGGCCGGGCTAAAGGCGGCCGGCAGCCGCACCCGTGCCGCCGATGAAAGCGTGGTCGCCGCCGAAGAGGCCTACCGCCTTGCACGCATCGGCTTCGACGCCGGACGCATCTCGCAGCTGGAACTGCGCAGCACGCGCAGCGCCCTCATCGCCGCCCGCGGCGCCGCCGTGGATGCGCGCCTGTCGCGCGTCGGCGCGGAAATCGATCTTGCCCGCCTTGAAGGGCGCGCACCTTTTGTGGAGGCCCCATGACTCTCTCCCGTACCTTCCCGCTGATCGGCGGCGTGCTGCTGACCGTGCTGCTGGCCGGCTGCGCAGGCAACGCGCAGACACCTGCAAATGAAGACCCCGCCGCGGCCAAGGCGGGCACCGACGATGGCCATGGCCACGCGACCGACAGCAAGGAAGCCAAGGCGGAAGCCGCCAAGGCGCCGGCTGACGCCGATGAAGGCGTGGTGCCGCTGACCCCGGAGCAGATCAAGGCGTCCGGTATCGAGGTGGTCGCCATCGGCCGCGGTGGCGGTGGCTCGACGCGCCTGTCCGGCCGCGTCGAGCCGTCGGTGGGCGCACGTGCCTCGGTGGCGTCGACCGTGACCGGCCGCGTCGAACGCGTGCTGGTCGCACCGGGCACCGCAGTGAAGCAGAACCAGGCCTTGGCCATCGTGGTCAGTGGCGAAGCGGCGGTGTTCCGCGCCAATGCGCTGGCCGCCTCGGCCGAAGCCGAGGCTGCGCGCCTGGCCTATGGCCGCGACAAGGCGCTGGTCGACCAGGGCGTGGTCGCGCGCCAGGAAATGGAAGCCTCGCGCGCACGCTCGCTCGCGGCACAGGCCCAGGCCGCCGCCGCGCAAGCGCAGGCCGCCGCCAACGGTGCGCCCGATGCCAGTGGCCGCGTGCGCATCACCAGCCCGGTGGCCGGCATCGTCGGCAACGTGCAGGTCACCCCGGGTGGTGTGGTCGCTGCCGGCAGCGCAGTCGCCGATGTCGCCGACCCGTCGATGAACGAGCTGGTGTTCACCGCACCGCCGGCGCTGGCCGCGCAGGTCACGCCGGGCATGAAGCTGGAAGTGAGTGTGCCGGGGGGCAGCTTCACCGCCACCGTCACCGGCTCGGCCGCCGATGTCCGCCAGCAGGGCGGCGTCGCGGTGATCCGCGCCACGCCAGTGGATGCGTCGCTGCCGCCGGCCGGTTCGCCGGTGTCGGCCGTGGTGGTCACCGAAGGTCAGGACGGCTCGCTCAGCGTGCCCGCCGATGCGGTGCAGAACGTCGATGGCAGCAGTGTGGTGTTCGTCGCCGTCGAAGGCGGCTTCAAGGCGCAGCCGGTCCTGGCCGGGCGTCGCGCCGGCGACCGTATCGAGATCCTCGGGGGCCTGACCGGCAACGAACGCATCGTCGGTGCCAACGCCTTCCTGCTCAAGGCCGAACTGGCCAAGGGCGAAGCCGAGCACGGCCACTGAGGAGGCGACCATGTTCAAGCTGATCATTGAAACAGCGGTGCGCCACCGCTGGCTGGTGGTGTTCATGGCCGCGCTGATCGCCGCCGTGGGCCTGTTCCAGCTCGGCAAGCTGCCGATCGACGCGGTGCCGGACATCACCAATCGCCAGGTGCAGATCAACACGGTGGCGCCGGCGCTGACCCCGGAGCAGATCGAGCGGCAGGTGACCTACCCGCTGGAAACCGCGCTGGCCGGCATTCCCGGCCTGACCACCACGCGTTCGCTGTCGCGCAATGGCTTCTCGCAGGTCACCGCGATCTTCACCGATGCCACCGACATCTACTTCGCCCGCCAGCAGGTAGCCGAGCGCATGCGCGAAGCGTCGGAAGACCTGCCCGATGGTGCATCACCGATGCTGTCGCCGGTCACCACCGGCCTCGGTGAAGTGCTGATGTGGACGGTGGACTTCACCACGTTCGACCCAGCCAAGCTGGCCAAGCCCGGTGAAGCCGGCTGGCAGGCCGGTGAGGTCTACCGCACACCGGAAGGCAACCTGCTGCGCACGCCGGAGGAACGCGCGACCTACCTGCGCACCGTGCAGGACTGGATCATCGCGCCGCAGATGCGTTCCAGTCCGGGGCTGGCCGGCGTCGATACGGTTGGCGGCTACGTCAAGGAGTACGGCGTGCATCCGGACAGCGCCAAACTGGCCGCGCACGGCCTCGGCCTGGCCGACCTGGTCACTGCCCTGCAGCGTTCCAACGTGCAGGCCGGTGCCGGTTTCGTGCAGCGTGCCGGCGAGGGCCTGGTGGTACGTGCCGACGGCCTGGCGCTGACCACCGACGACCTGGCGCAGGCGCCGGTGGCCACCCGCAATGGCGTGGTGGTGCGCGTGGCCGATGTGGCCGACGTCGACCTGAGCCGCGCGCCGCGCCTGGGTGCGGCCAGCCGCAATGGCCATGAAGCCGTGCTGGGTACCGCGCTGATGATCGCCGGTGGCAACAGCCGCACCGTGGCGCAGGCAGCTGCGGCGCGCCTGGAACAGGTGAACAAATCGCTGCCGGCCGACATCGTGGCGGCACCGGTGCTGGACCGCAGCGTGCTGGTCAATTCCACCATCAAGACCGTGGCCAGGAACCTCACCGAGGGCGCACTGCTGGTGGTGGTGGTGCTGTTCCTGCTGCTGGGCAACCTGCGTGCGGCGACGATCACCGCGCTGGTGATCCCGCTGTCGTTCCTGTTCGCAGTGATCGGCATGAACCGCTTCGGCATCAGCGGCAACCTGATGAGCCTGGGTGCGCTGGACTTCGGCATCCTGGTGGACGGTGCGGTGATCGTGGTCGAGTCGACCCTGCTGATGCTGGGCCAGCGCCGCGCCGAACTGGGCCGTGCGCTGACCGCGATGGAACGCCTGCGCGTGGCCGCCGATTCGGCGCTGAAGATGGCGCGCCCGGCGGCGTTCGGCCAGCTGATCATCCTGCTGGTGTTCGCGCCGATCCTCACCCTGGAAGGCGTGGAGGGCAAGACGTTCCACCCGATGGCGGCGACCTTCATGCTGGCCCTGGTCGGTGCCTTCCTCTTCTCTTTCACCTTCGTGCCGGCGATGGCCGCACTGCTGGTGCGCGAGCCGAAGCTGAAGGACGGCGAGGCACACAGCGATGATGGCGAGCACGAAACCAAGCTGATCCGTGTACTGCGTGCGCGCATCGAGCCGGTGATCCGCAAGGCCGTGGCGCATCCGCGCACGGTGGTGGCCGGTGCGGTGATGATGGTGGTGGTGGGCATCGGCTCGTTCTCGCTGCTGGGCCGTGAGTTCATGCCGACGCTGGACGAAGGCAACGTGGCGATGCAGGCCCTGCGCGTGCCATCGACGTCGCTGGAGCAGTCACTGGCCATGCAACTGGCGTTGGAGAAGGTGATTGCCAAGCAGCCGGAAGTGGAGACGGTGTTCTCGCGTACCGGTACCGCCGAGGCGGCGATCGATCCGATGCCGACCAACATCTCCGACAGCGTGATCGTGCTGAAGCCGCGCAAGGACTGGCCCGATCCGAAGCTGGACAAGGAAGCCCTGGTGGCACGCTTCGAGAAACTGGCCGGGCAGCAGCTGGGCAACAGCTTCGAGTTCAGCCAGCCGATCGAACTGCGCTTCAACGAGCTGATCTCCGGCGTGCGTACCGACCTGGCGGTGATGATCTTCGGCGATGACTTCAGCCAGCTGCAGAAGGTGGCCGACCAGGTGGCGTTGAAGCTGCGTGCGGTGAACGGCGCGGCCGACGTGCGGGTGGAACAGATCTCCGGCCTGCCTACGCTCAACGTAGCGATCGACCACGTGGCGGCGGCGCAGTACGGGCTGACCGCCGCGGACGTGAGTGATGCGCTGTCCACCGGCATTGGCGGTACTGCGGCCGGCAAGATCTTCGAAGGTGATCGCCGCTTCAACGTGGTGGTGCGCCTGGACGATGCCTCGCGCAACGATCCGGACCAGCTCGCGTCACTGCCGATCGCCACGCCGTCAGGGCTGGTGATTCCGCTGTCGTCGGTGGCGCGCATCACGGTGAGCGAAGGGCCGAACCAGATCAGCCGCAACAACGGCAGCCGCCGTGTGGTGGTGCAGGCCAATGTGCGTGGCCGCGACCTCGGTGGCTTCGTCGGCGAGGCGCAGGCCGCCGTCGCCGACGTGGCACTGCCGCCGGGTGCCTACCTGACCTGGGGTGGCCAGTTCGAGAACCTGCAGCGCGCGGAGCAGCGGCTGGCGACGGTAGTGCCGGTGGTGTTCCTGCTGATCGGCAGCCTGCTGTTCATGGCCCTGCGCAGCGGCAAGGAAGCCATTCTGGTGTTCAGCTGCGTGCCGTTGGCGCTGGTCGGCGGCATCCTCGCGCTGCTGCTGCGTGGCATGCCGTTCTCGGTATCGGCGGCGGTTGGCTTCATCGCCGTCTCCGGCGTGGCGACCTTGAACGGCCTGGTGTTGATGCAGGCGATCCGCGAACGCCTGGATGCCGGCGACCTGCCGCTGCAGGCGGCGATCAACGGTGCCTCCAGCCGCATCCGCGCGGTGTTGACCACGGCGCTGGTGGCGATCGTCGGCTTCATTCCGATGGCGATTGCCAGTGGTTCCGGCGCGGAGGTGCAGAAGCCGCTGGCGACGGTGGTGATCGGTGGCCTGATCACCGCCACCGTGCTGACCCTGCTGGTGCTGCCGACGTTTGCCGCGCGCGTGGCCAAGCCGCGGGCGGTGGGGTGAGGTGAGAGGGGGTCGGAGCCCCGCCCTTCGGGCGGGGCTCTGACCCGATCACACGACGGTCAGGCCTTCTTGCGTTCGGCGATGTAGGCCTGGATCTGCTGTTCCAGCACCGGCAGCGGCACCGAGCCCTGCTTGAGCAGGGTGTCGTGGAAACCCTTGATGTCGAACTTGTCGCCCAGCTCCTTCTCGGCCTGCGCACGCAGGCGCACGATGGCGATCTCGCCCAGCTTGTAGCTCAGCGCCTGGCCCGGCCAGGAAATGTAGCGGTCCACTTCGGTGGTCACTTCATGCTCGCTCAGCGCGGTGTGGTCACGCAGGTAGGCCAACGCCTGCTCGCGGGTCCAGCCCTTGCTGTGCACGCCGGTGTCGATCACCAGGCGCGCAGCACGCCACATCTCGTAGGTCAGGCGGCCGAAATCCTCGTACGGGGTTTCATAGATGCCCATTTCCACGCCCAGCTTCTCGCAGTACAGCGCCCAGCCTTCGCCATAGGCGGAGATGTAGGCGTTGCGGCGGAACTCGGGCAGGTTCTTCTGCTCGGCGGCGATGGCGCCCTGCAACGCGTGGCCCGGATCGGACTCATGCAGGGTCAGTGCCGGCAGGTTGTACAGCGGGCGCGACGGCAGGTTGTAGGTGTTGAGCCAGTAGGTGCCCATGCCACCGCGGCCGGCGGTCCAGAACGGCGCAATGTCCGGCGGCACCGGCACGATGGTGAAGCGGGCGCGTGGCAGCGTCATGTACTTGCCAAGCTGGCCATCGGCGCGCTTGGAGATCCACGCGGCACGCGACAGCAGCTCTTCCGGCGTCTTGGCGTAGAACTGCGGGTCGGTACGCAGGAAGGTCAGGAACTCGGCGAAGCTGCCCTTGAACTTCACCTGCTTGATGATGTCGTTCATTTCCTTCTGGATGCGTGCGACTTCATCCAGGCCGATGCGGTGGATCTCGTCCGGCGACAGGTCCAGCGTGGTGTATTCGTGGATCTGCTGCTTGTAGTACGCCTTGCCGTCGGGCATCGCTTCGGCGGCCAGGGTGGTACGCGCCTGAGGCACGTATTCGTTGACGAAGAAGGTGCGCAGCTGCTGGAACGCGGGCACCACCTTGCCACTGATCGCTTCACGCGCCTGCGCCTGCAGTTTGGCCTGTTCGGCCGCCGGAACGGTGTTGGGCAGCTTCTTGAACGGTGCGTACAGCGGCGACTCGGTCGGGTCCTTCAGTTCGGCGACGGTGGCGATGGAGACCTCGCGGCCATCGAGCACCGCACGCGGCACGCTGAAGCCACGCTTCAGGCCGGCGCGCATGTTGTCGGTCTGCTGGCCGAAGTAGCGCGGCACATCGTTCAGCCGTGCGATGTAGTTCTGGTAGTCCTGCACGGTCTTCATCTCGCGCCGGGCCATGAAGGACAGGTTGGACCAGAACGAGGAGTCGGCGTTGAACGGCATCTCGTAGCCACGCAGGCGCGTCTCTTCGGCCAGGTTGAACACCTGGTCGTGGTAGATCGCGTAGTTGACCTGGTTGTCGGGCGACAGGGTCTTCGGATCGATCTTCTTCAGCGCGGCGAGGGTCTCGTCCCACACCTTCAGGCGCGCCTGCTGCGCGGCCGGGCCGACGTCGGGCATGCGGGTGGCGTTGGCCGGAGCGTCTTCGTCCTCGCTGGCCTCGCCGCCGCCATCCTGGCGCCACTTCCATTCCTTCTCGTACAGCGCGCGGAAGGCGGCATCGGCGGGCGATTCGGTGGCCACGCTGGCCGGTGCGGCGGTGGCGGGCGGCGCGGCCAGGGCCACGGCAGGGGCGGACAGGGCGATCAGCAGGGCAACGGCAAGACGGGTTTTCACGAGCACAGGTTCCCGGGAAGGCAGACCCCGATCATGGCACCGCTCACCGTCCGTGGCATGGGACGAAGGTCCTGCCTGCGCCGCGGACCGGGGCCCCGGTAGCGGCCAACCTGGGTTGGCCCCAAACCCAGCGCCGACCAAGGTCGGCATCTACCGGAGACCTAGTGGCTGGCCTTGTCCCGCTTCCAGCCCCGGTGCTTGATGTCCAGCTGCAGGCTGTACAGCGCGGTGAACGCCGGGAACAGGTTCTGCAGCACGCCCACCGAGTCCTGCTTGGCCGAGAACAGGAAGTAGCTCAGCGTCATCAGGCTGCCGACCACGCTCATGTACCAGAACAGCCGCGGGATCACCGGCTTGCCCGCACGCTTGGACGCGATGAACTGGACCAGCCAGCGGCCACCGAACATCAGCGCGCCGGTATAGCCGATCAGCTTCCAGCCGGTCACATGCAGGCCGGTCCAGTACAGCCAGGTCAGCGGCTGGTCGAGCCAGTGCAGTTCCAGCCCCATCACCGCTCTTCCACCGCAGTGCGCTTGCTGCGGGTGATCAGCCAGGCCACGCCGCGCAGATCACGAATGCCGACCAGCGCGCGGCCCAGATTGTTGTACTTGGACACGCCGGCGGTACGGTGGCGGTGGTTGACCGGCACGCTGGTGGTCTTCCAGCCAGCACGCTGCATCAGCGCCGGCAAGTAGCGGTGCATGTGGTCGAAGTACGGCAGGTCGAGGAACGCGCTGCGCTCGAACAGCTTGATGCCGCAGCCGGTATCGGGCGTATCGTCGCGCAGCATGCGTGCACGGATGGCGTTGGCCCACTTGCTGGCCCAGCGCTTGCTGCCGCTGTCCTGGCGGTTGACACGCCAGCCGGCGAACAGCTTCACCTGCGCCTCGGCGGCATCGCGCGCGGCCAGCAGTTTCGGAATATCGGCCGGATCGTTCTGGCCGTCACCATCGAGGGTGGCGATCCAGGGCGCCCGTGCGTGCTTGACGCCGGTGCGCACGGCGGTGCTCTGCCCGCTCTGGTTCACGTGGTGCAGCACCCGCAGTTCCGGCGTGGTCGCCTTCAGGCCCTGCAGCACAGACAGGGTGTCATCGCGCGAGTGATCGTCGATGTAGACGATCTCGAACGGCAGCCGCCCGCGCAGTGCAGCGGTGATTTCGGCAACCAGCGGGGCGACATTGTCGCGCTCGTTGAATACCGGGACGACAACGGAAAGCTCGGGTTGGCTCATAAGGCACTCGGCCAAAGGGGGACAAAGACCGCGCATTCTCCGAAGCCGAGGTTATCCGAAGATGAATCCGGCTGTGTGAGGATCCCTCCTCAGGCGCGATCACCAAAGTACTCGCGGCACCACTGCACGACGGGGGGCAACCCTTCTTCGATCGGGGTCACCGCATCGAAGCCGAATGCGTCATGGGCGCGCCGGGTGTCGGCCATCGTGCGTACCATGTCGCCGGGCTGCATGGGCTTGTAGACCTTCTGCGCGGGGCGGCCGGCCGCCTGCTCGATCACGCTGATGAAGCGCTCCAGCTCGACCGGCGTATGGTTGCCGAGGTTGAACACCCGGTGCGGTACCGGACCATCGGCCGGATGCGCGAGCGCGCCGAGAATACCCGACACGATGTCGGAGACATGTGTGAAATCGCGCTGCATGCGGCCTTCGTTGAACACGTCGATCGGCCGCCCCGCCAGCACCGCGCGCGAGAACAGCAGCGGCGCCATGTCCGGCCGGCCCCACGGGCCATACACGGTGAAGAAGCGCAGGCCGGTGGCATGCAGGCCGTAAAGCTGCGCGTAGGTGTAGGCCATCAGCTCGTTGGCCGCCTTGGTCGCCGCGTACAGCGAGCGCGGCTGGTCCACGCGCTGGTCCTCGGAGAACGGCGGCGTGGCCGAATCGCCGTAGACCGAACTGCTGGAGGCATAGACCAGGTGTTGCACGCCACGGTGGCGACACAGCTCGAGCATGTTGACGAAGCCGACCAGGTTGCTGTCGACGTAGGCATGCGGGTTTTCCAGCGAATAGCGCACGCCGGCCTGCGCGGCCAGATGGATCACCGCGGTCGGCTTCACTTCGTCGAACAGTGCCGCCAAGCCCTGCTGGTCGGTCAGGTCCAGGGTGCGCAGGTCCAGCGCCGGGCACAGCGCTGCCACACGGTCGCGCTTGATCTGCGGATCGTAGTAGTCGTTGAAGTTGTCCAGGCCGACCACCGGCTGGCCCGCCTCCAGCAGCGCGCGGGCGGTGTAGGCACCGATGAAGCCGGCAGCGCCGGTGAGCAGGATGGTCATGGCAGTTGCCTGGAAATCAATGAGTACAGGTGCAGAGGATACGCTGCGGGCTCAGAACAGCCCGAAACGCTTCTTGGCCACATTGGCGCGGCCGGGTTCGATCACGTCCTGGATCTTCTTCGCATCGAAGCGGTCGAGCAGCGCCTCGGCGCCCTTCTTCAGCTTCAGATCCATCTCTTCCGGATACAGCGGAACCAGGGCCATGAAGCTG
Source organism: Stenotrophomonas geniculata (assembly GCF_034508895.1). Classification (NCBI taxonomy): domain Bacteria; kingdom Pseudomonadati; phylum Pseudomonadota; class Gammaproteobacteria; order Lysobacterales; family Lysobacteraceae; genus Stenotrophomonas; species Stenotrophomonas geniculata. The sequence goes on along the minus strand of NZ_CP140571.1, from coordinate 2,004,226 downwards.
ATGGTCTTGCCGTCGTCCAGTTCCAGCGTGGCGAAGTCCTCCGGGGTCGTCACCGGCGGCAGCACAATGGCACCGTCGAAGCCCACGCCCTGCGCGTAGGGCTCGCTGGGGTGGCCGTTGGGAATGGTGTGGCCGAAGCCCAGCCAGGTGTCGTACTCGTGCGGCAGCCGCGCCATGCCCTTCAGCAGGCGCACCGGCCAGTAATTGCGTTCGTCCTCGAAGGCATCCTGCGAGATCGGCCAGTCAGCCGGCAGGGTCACCATCAGTTCCATGTAGCGGGGCACGTCCGCGTCCACCTCGGCGGGCACGGTCATCGGCAGGTCGCTCATGCCGGAGGTGACCAGTCGCAGGTACGGACACTGGTCAGTGGCCGGTACCACGTGCACGTCGATGTGCACCAGGTCGGAGATGATCTCGTGGAAGACACCGGACACCGGACCCAGATGGCGCTCGATGTGCGCGCCGATCGCCTCGATGTGTTCTTCGCCCTGTGGCGGGGTGAAGTCCTTCTGGCGGCTGTGCACCATGATCGGGCTGCCGCCCGGGCTGACGTCGTCGAATGTGTTGCTCATGTCCTGCTCCCTGGATGAGGCCACGGACCGGAGAGCGATGCATCCCCCGGCGCGCGCGGCGGTGCGTTCCCTGTCACCTGCAGGACGCGGCAGGAACAGGCCGCATCCCTTGGCGCTGCGCCGGGCTCAGCCGTGGCGCGTACGCAGCTTTTCCAGCACGCCGTCCAGGGTATCCAGGTCGGTGTAGTGGATGATCAGCTTGCCCTTGCCACCCCGGCCGTGGCTGATCGCCACCTTGGCGCCCAGCGTTTCGGACAGTTCGGTTTCCAGCGAGGCGATGTCGGCCTGCTGCACCTTCGGCGTGGCGACCGGGCGATTGCTCGGCACCTTGCCGGCGGCGAAGGCCTGCGCACGGCGCTCGACCTCGCGCACCGACCAGCCTTCATCGGCCGCTTCCTGCGCCAGCTTGCCGGCCAGCTCGGGGGCCAGGGTCAGCAGCGCGCGGGCGTGGCCCATTTCCAGGCGGCGGGTTTCCAGCAGCAGGCGGATCGCCACCGGCAGCTCCAGCAGGCGCAACAGGTTGGACACCGCCGCGCGCGAGCGGCCGACGGCCTCGGCGGCCTCGGCATGGGTCAGGGTGAATTCGCTGATCAGGCGCTGCAGCGCCTCGGCTTCTTCCAGCGGGTTGAGGTCTTCGCGCTGGATGTTCTCGATCAGCGCCATCGCAATGACGGTGCGGTCTTCCAGCTCGCGCACCACCACCGGCACTTCGTCCAGGCCGGCCAGCTGCGATGCGCGCCAGCGGCGCTCACCGGCGACGATTTCGTAGTTGCCGGCGGGCAGCTGGCGCACCAGGATCGGCTGGATCACGCCCTGCGACTTGATCGAGTCGGCCAGCTCGGACAGCTTGCCCTCGTCCATCTCGCGGCGCGGCTGGTACTTGCCCGGCTGCAACTGGCCCACGGCCAGCTTGCGCAGCACTTCACCCGGCAGCGGCTCGATCACCGCGGTGGTGGCCTGCACCTGACTGACCGCGCCTTTCGGGCCCAGCAGCGCATCCAGGCCACGGCCGAGGCCTCGCTTCTTGGCTGCCGGCTTGCTGCTGGTCATCAGACGGTCTCCACGGCCTTGGTGGCCTTGTTGCGTTCGTTGTTGCGGCGGATGATCTCGCCGGCCAGGCCCAGGTAGGCCACGCCACCGCGCGAGGCGCGGTCATAGCCGACGATGCTCTGGCCATGGCTGGGCGCCTCGGCCAGGCGCACGTTGCGCGGCACGATGGTGCGGAACACGCGGTCGCCGAAGTGCTCGGTGAGCTCGGCCGAGACCGCGTTGGCCAGGTTGTTGCGCACGTCGAACATGGTGCGCAGCACGCCTTCGATCTCCAGCGCCGGGTTAAGGTTGGCACGCAGCGCATCGATGGTTTCCACCAGCGCGCTCAGGCCTTCCAGCGCGTAGTACTCACACTGCATCGGCACGATCACCGAATCGGCGGCGGCCAGCGCGTTGAGCGTCAGCAGCGACAGCGCCGGCGGGCAGTCGATCAGGATGTAGTCGTACTCGTCGCGGATTGGTGCCAGCGCGCGCTTCAGCCGCTGCTCGCGCTCGCTCTGCGCCATCAGCTGGATCTCGGCGGCGGTCAGGTCGATGTTGCCGGGCAGCAGGTCGTAGCCTTCGGCGGTCTGCACGCGCACGTCGGCGGCGCTGGACTCGCCCAGCAGCAGATCGTAGGTGGAAGCGGCCAGCTCACGCTTGTCCACGCCACTGCCCATGGTCGCGTTGCCCTGCGAATCCAGGTCGACCAACAGCACGCGCTTGGGTGCGTTGGCCAGGGAAGCGGCCAGGTTGACGGCGGTCGTGGTCTTGCCGACGCCACCCTTCTGGTTGGCGATGGCGATGATGCGGGCCATGCGGGTGTGCCTCGTCGACGTGTGCTGGGACCGGTCATTATGCGTACAACCGGCCCCTTGCGGAAATCGTGAATCGCCAACCCGTTGTTCCACAAAGGGCTGGCGGCGGGAATCAGGGGCCTGTAACCGTGACCAGGTGGCGTTCGCCGGCCAGGCCGGGCACGCTCAACGGGGTCACCTCACGCACCTGCCAGCCAGCCGGCAGGTCCGCGATCTCCTCATGCGGGTAGACGCCCTTCATGGCCAGCAGTACGCCGCCGGGGCGCAGCAGGTGGCCACCAACGCGGACGATACCGGCCAGGGTGTCCATCGCGCGCGCGGTCAGCTGGTCGTAGCGGCCGGCCTCGTCCAGCGCCTCGGCGCGCGATTCGGCCACGCGGGCATTGTCCAGACCCAGCTGGCGCACGGCCTCGCGCATGAAGCGCGCCTTCTTGCCGTTGCTCTCGACCAGGGTGACCTGCAGGCCCGGGCAGGCGATCGCCAGCGGGATGCCAGGCAACCCGGGGCCGGTGCCGAGGTCGGCCAGGCTGCCATCAGCCACGAACCGCTGCATCGCCAGCGAGTCGAGCAGGTGGCGGGTGACCATCTCCTGCGGATCGCGGATGGCGGTGAGGTTGTAGGTGCCGTTCCAGCGGTGCAGCAGGGCCAGGTAGCGCAGCAGCGGCGGCGCCAGTGCGGCGTCCAGGCCCATGCTGGCCAGGCCCTGTTCCAGCGTGGCGGCCACGCTGGCGGGAAGTGGGTGTTCGCTCATGCCGGCATTATCGCCGGTTTTGCGCGCTGATTCCCCGCTTCAGTGCGGATACCAGGCCAATGCCGCACGGAACTGGCCGCTGGCCTGCCACTCGTGCAGGTGCCAGCGCGCGGCCTCGCCCAGTTCCGGGTCGCACCAGCGCAGGTGCAGGGCGCCATCGGCCCCCGGCGCCAGCTGCAGGCGGTGCAGGCCGAACGAGATGCCCTGTCCATGCGCCTTCAGGATGGCCTCCTTGATGCACCACACGCGGAAGAACCAGTGCTCGCGCCCGGCCTCGTCCAGGCTTTCCAGCCAGGCCACCTCCTCGGGGTGGAAGAAGCGCTGCACGATCTCCAGCAGGCGGGCCCGCGGCCGCAGCAGCTCCAGGTCCACGCCCAGCCGCACACCTTCGCCCAGCGCCACCAGCAGCACCTCGCCGCTGTGGCTCCAGCCGGTGCCGTAGTGGGCCAGTGCGCCGCTCAGTTCCGGCCGGCCCTTGTCATCGCGGACCAGCGGCAGCGTCTCCGGGTCGGCACCCAATGCCTGTGCCAGCACCTGCCGCGCCTGCGGTTCACCGCGCTGGCCCGGCACGTGCGGACGCCGCCAGACCGTCACCGGGCCGAAGCGCCACGGGCCATCGAGGGTGGCTGGCAGGCTCATCCGCACGCGCCCGTCACGCAATTGCACGACGGGTTCACAGCCCTGCGCGTCAACTGGTCACAGTTCCCCACCGGAGGTTCGATCATGGGCATCATCATCTGGCTGATCGTCGGCGGCATCGTAGGCTGGCTGGCCAGCATCATCATGAAGCGCGATGCCCAGCAGGGCATCATCCTCAACATCGTGGTCGGCATCGTCGGCGCGCTGATTTCCGGCTGGCTGTTCGGCGGTGGCATCAACGAAGCGATCACCATCCGCACCTTCCTGTTCTCGCTGATCGGTGCGGTGATCCTGCTGGCGATCGTCAACCTGTTCACCCGCAAGAGCATACGGTGATCTGGGGGTAGTGCCGGCCGCTGGCCGGCCGATGTTCCAGAACGGGCCCGGCAATCGCCGGGCCCCGTTCGTTCAACCGATCTGTACCCACGCCGGCGCATGGTCGCTCGGGCGTTCCCAGGTGCGCGGCTCGCGATCGATGCCCGAAGCCACCGCACCGCTCTTCAACGCATCGGAAACCAGGGTCAGGTCGATGCGCAGGCCCAGGTTGCGACGGAAGCCGGCGGCGCGGTAATCCCACCAGCTGAAGGTACCCGCCTCGTCGTTGTGCAGGCGGAAGCCATCGTGCAGGCCCAGCTGCAGCAGCTTGTTCAATGCGCCGCGCTCGGCGGTGGAGGTCAGGATGTGGTTGTCGTTCCACACCGCCGGGTCGTGCACGTCGCGTGCGTCCGGGGCGATGTTGAAGTCGCCCATCACGATCAGCTTCGGGTGGCGCTGCAGCTCTTCGGCGATCCAGGCATGGACCGCTTCCAGCCAGCGCAGCTTGTAGTCGTACTTGTCGGTACCGATGTCCTGGCCGTTGACCACGTACAGGTTGATCACGCGCAGGTCGCCGAAGGTACCGGCGATGACGCGCTTCTGCTCGTCCTCGAAGCCGGGAATGCCGATCTGCACGTCCTGTGCAGGCTCACGCGACAGCAGCGCCACGCCGTTGTAGGTCTTCTGGCCGGCGAACACGCTGCGGTAGCCGGCGGCGATCAGCGCAGAGTCGGGGAACTTGTGGTCCTCCAGCTTGGTTTCCTGGATACCGACGATGTCCGGGCCGAAATCCTTGAGCCACTGCTCCAGGTGCGGCAGGCGGACATTGAGCGAATTGACGTTCCACGAGGCGATCTTCATGGGCGCATTCTACCCGGGTAGGCCTGGGTTGCCTTGTAGAGCCGAGCCCACGCTCGGCTGCGTCTGCCTGGACCAGCCAAGGGCAGCCGAGCGTGGGCTCGGCTCTACAGAAGAATCGGGCGCTGATTCCGTAGAGCAACGCCATGCGTGGCTTCACCGCAGCAACAGCCTCAACAACCCCGCAATCTTCGAGTACGGCGGGCGCAGCCGGTCACTGGTCGCCCAGCGTGACTGCCACAGCACCGGCAGCCGCTTGCTCATCGCGTCGAACCCGGCCCGGCCGTGGTATGCACCCATGCCGCTGGCGCCAACCCCGCCAAACGGCAGCCCATCAGCGGCGAAGTGCAGCAGTGTGTCATTCACGGTCACCCCGCCCGCCACCACCTGGCCGAGGATGCGCTCCACCGTGGCCCGGTCATGGCTGAAGGGATACAGCGCCAGCGGCCGGTCACGCGACAGCACGTCGGCCAATGCGGCATCCAGATCCGGATAGGCGCGCACCGGCAGGATCGGCCCGAAGATCTCCTCGCGCATCAGCTCCAGGTCATCCGGCGGGTCCAGCACCACGGTCGGCACCAGCAGGCGCTCGCGGTCGGCGCGCGCCTCATCCACCTGCGCCAGCGGGATGACCGGCACGCCGCGTTCGCGCGCCTGCGCCAGATAACCCTGCAGGCGCCGGTACTGGCCTTCATTGATGATGCGCGTGTAGTCGTCCGCATCACTGAAATCGCCGTAGCGCTCGCGCACCTGCTGCTGCAGCGCCTGCACGAACTCGCGCTGGCGCGCGGTATCGATCAGCACGTAATCCGGCGCGATGCAGGTCTGGCCCGCGTTGAACCACTTGCCGGTGGCCAGCCGCGCGGCGGCCTTGTCCAGCGGGAAATCCCGACAGACGATGGCCGGCGACTTGCCGCCCAGCTCCAGCGTGACCGGCACCAGATGCTCGGCGGCGGCGGCCATCACCTTGCGGCCCACGGCGGTCGAGCCGGTGAACAGCAGATGGTCCAACGGCAGCGACGACACCGCTGCGGCCACGTCCGCCCCGCCCTGCACCACCGCCACCCGATCCGGCGGGAACACGCTGGCCAGCAGATCGGCCAGGAACGCGCTGGTACGCGGCGTGTGTTCGGACGGCTTCAGCAGCACGTGGTTGCCCGCCGCGATGGCCGTGGCCAGCGGCACCAGGGCCAGCGTGACCGGGTAATTCCATGGAGAGATCACCCCGACCACGCCCAGCGGCGTCGGCCGCAGTTGCGCGCGCGCCGGCCACAGCTTCCAGCCGGCCGATGCGTGCTGCGGCTTCGACCAGCGCCGCAGGTGGCGGCGCAGGTGGTCGATGGCCGACAGCACGCTCATGCCATCGGCCAGCTTCGATTCAACGTGGGCGCGGTGGCCGAAGTCTTCGGCGATGGCCTGGGCCATTTCATCCAGGCGTGGCTTCAGCGCCTCGCGCAGGCGGCGCAGGTCGGCCTCGCGCTGGTCGAGCGTGGGGCGCTGCGACTGCCAGGCGCTGCGCAGGGTGTGCAGGATGGCGGGGAGCTCGGCCGGCGGAATGGTGGTCATGCCGCGACTATACGGCGTGCGGCACGTCTCGATGGGGTCAGAACCCTTTCGCGTGCGAAAGGGTTCTGACCCCGGGCGCGAGATGGCGTGTGGCTTCGGATGCTTGTCAACCGCGATGACGGCATTGAACGCTGTCTGTTCGCGTCTGCGGAATTTTGTGCCGCGCGTAGCGCGGTCGCCGAGCATCGCTCGGCGCTACAGGGAAACGAAAAGGCCGTGGTCTGCACCACGGCCCCTGTAACCCGGTGGGTGCCGACCGTTGGTCGGCACGCCGGTTATTGGGTGATATCCACGTCCTTGGTTTCGCGCAGGAACAGGCCGCCGATCACCACCGACATCAGCGCGATGATGATGGGGTACCACAGGCCGTAGTACAGGTTGCCGGTACCGGCCACCAGCGCGAACGAGATCGCCGGCAGGAAGCCACCGAACCAGCCGTTGCCGATGTGGTACGGCAGCGACATCGAGGTGTAGCGGATGCGGGTCGGGAAGAGTTCGACCAGATAAGCGGCAATCGGACCGTAGACCATGGTCACGTACAGCACCAGCAGCCACAGCATGAAGATGGTGCCGGCGATGTTGATGCGGGCGCCATCGGCCTTGGCCGGGTAGCCGGCGGTGGTCAGGGCGGTCTTCAGCTCCGCACCGAATGCATCGGCCTTGGCCTTGCCTTCTTCCTTGGTCAGGCCGGCGGCCTCATACGAGGTGACGCTGGCGCTGCCCACGTTCACCATCGCCAGCGAACCGGCGGCGGCGGGCTGCACGTCGTACGGCACACCTGCCTTGGTCAGCGCGGCGGTGGCCACGTCGCAGGAGCTGGTGAACTTGCGCAGGCCCACCGGATCGAACTGGAACGAGCAGGTAGCCGGATCGGCCACGACCAGTGCCGGCGAGCTGCTGCGGGCTTCTTCGATGGCCGGGTTGGCGAAGTGGGTCAGGCCCTTGAAGATCGGGATGTAGGTGACGGCGGCCAGCAGGCAGCCGGCCAGGATGATCTTCTTGCGGCCGATGCGGTCGGACAGCCAGCCGAAGAAGATGAAGAACGGCACGCCCAGCGCCAGCGCGGCCGCGATCAGCAGGTAGGAGGTGGTGGCATCGACCTTCAGCATGCTGCTGAGGAAGAACAGCGCGTAGAACTGGCCGCCATACCAGACCACCGCCTGACCCGCCGCCGCACCGAGCAGGACCAGCAGCATCAGCTTCAGGTTGCCGCCCTTCAGGCTGTCACGGAACGGGGTCTTGGAACCCTTGCCCTCGGACTTCATCTGCTGGAACAGCGGCGACTCGCTCAGCTGCAGGCGGATCCACACTGAGACACCCAGCAGCAGGATCGAGACCAGGAACGGAATGCGCCAGCCCCAGGCTTCGAAGGCTTCATTGCCCAGGAAGTAACGGCAGGCCAGGATGATCAGCAGCGACATGAACAGGCCGAGCGTGGCCGTGCACTGGATGAAGCTGGTGTACAGGCCACGTTTGTCGTCCGGCGCGTGCTCGGCCACGTAGGTGGCGGCACCGCCGTACTCGCCGCCCATCGCCAGGCCCTGGGCCAGGCGCAGGATGATCAGGATCACCGGCGCGGCGAAACCGATCGAAGCGTAGTTGGGCAGCACGCCGACCAGGAAGGTCGAGATGCCCATGATCAGAATGGTGACCAGGAAGGTGTACTTGCGGCCGATGCGGTCGCCGAGGCTGCCGAAGAAGGCCGCGCCGAACGGACGCACGAAGAAGCCGGCGGCAAACGCCAGCAGGGCGAAGATCATGCCCGTGGTTTCATTGACGCCACTGAAGAACTGCTTGGCGATGATGGCCGCGAGCGAGCCGTACAGGAAGAAGTCGTACCACTCGAACACCGTGCCGAGGCTCGAGGCGAAGATGACCTTCTTGTGACCCTTGGTCAGGGTGCCCGCTTTGTGTGCGGTACTGGGTGTGCTGGACATGGGGCGTTTTCCCTCGGTAGATGCCGACCTTGGTCGGCACTCAATTCGGTAGGTGCCGGCCGCAGGCCGGCACGCAATCTCTGTAGGTACCGACCTTGGTCGGCACTGCTTTAGAAGCTGTACTTCGTGGTGAACTGCAGCCGGGTGATATCACCCTTGTTGCCGTTCTCCACTTCGCGACGGCCGTACATCAACTCCGCGCCGATATCGACCTTGGGCAGCGGCGAATAGAAGATGTTGCCGCGGATGCTCTGCACGCTCTTGGTCACCAGTGGGCCGAGGATGCTGTCGTTGTCGTAGTCGCTGCGCGCGTAGATCAGGTTGGTGCGCAACTTCGGCGAGAACGCATGCCGCCAGCCCACGTAGCCGGCAAGCACGCCGGTCGGGTTGAGTTCGTCGCGGGCCACGTCATAGGCACTGTCGGCGGTGATGCCCAGGCCGATGTAGCGGGCGATGCCTTCGCCGCCGGTCAGCTGGTAGTGCAGCGAATCGCTGTCACCCATCACCCATTTGCCGCCCAGGGTCAGGCCGCCAGCCACCTTGTCGGCCTTGGCGCCGGTGGCCTGGTTGTCGACCTTCAGCTGACGGACGATGCCGCCGACACCGAAGGTGCCCCAATCACCCTTCCAGCCATAGCGCATGGTCAGATCGGGCAGGCTGCCACGGTCGGAGTTGGCGCTGGCGTTGGTCCATGCCCCGGTGACCGGGTTGCGGGTACCGGTGAGGGTGGTGGTTTCCGGGTTTTCCAGCGCGACGCTGAAGCCACCCTGGGTGTAACGCACCTGGGCCTGGCGCACGAAGATCACGCCATCGGTGGGGCCGACGAAGTCGACCGCCTCGGGCAGTGCGGCCGCGTCCATGAAGTTGGACCAGGTCTGGCCGGCCATCCAGTTGTTCCAGTACATGTAGGCGTGGCGCAGGGTCACACCGTAGGTGTTGGTGGCGGTCTGGTTGCCCAGTGAATTGCCGAAGAAGTCCATCTCGAAGAACGCACCGGCCTTGTTGCCCGATTCGCTCACGTTGTCGATGCCCAGGTTGAAGCGCGAGAACTTGGCGTGGGCATTGAAGTCGGTGCCCGAACGCTTGCCGCTGCCGCCAGCGCCTTCCACCGGGGTCTGGCCCGGCAGGTACAGCGAGCGGCCGGTGGCGTCGTCGGCCAGCTGGCCATCGCTGGTCTGGGTGGCCAGGAAATCGGCCTTGATGAAGCCGCCGATCTTGACCGTGGTGCCCGGCGCCGCGCCCGGGGTGATGGTGGTGACCTGGATGGGCTGCTTGCCGGCCGGCACCTGTGCGACCGGCTTCTGCTCGGCCTGCACCGTGCGGACTTCGGTTACGGCCTGCTGGGTCTGGCTGATCTGGGTCTGTTGTTGTTGCTGCGAAGACAGCAGCAGCTGGACCTGGCGTTCCAGTTCGGCAACGCGTGCTTCCAGCGCCTTCTCTTTGGCGGTCTCTGCGAACGCCATGCCCGGTGCGACCAGGGCGACCAACAGGCAGGCCGCCAAAGGTGTGCGCACGGCTTTCAACGTACGGTGGCTCATGTTGCCCTCTCTCCCAAGTGGCAAGGTGATGCCGCGCGTGGGGCACGGTCGAGCCGAGACTGCGGGGCGATTATGTATAGCGGCTATTCGCCATTGGTCGAACCCGGCCCTGCTGGGCGCTCACTTTCGACCATGGTCTAACCAGAGTGGTGACGCGACCGGGGGTGGATGGGGCAAACTGAGGGGGATCGGTCGCTGCGATGCTGCGACCGCACACACAAAGTCAACGTGCAAGTGAGGGTGCCATGGCTGATATCTACCCCGTCGATCCGCAGTTCGCCGCCAAGGCACGCATCGACAAGACGTCGTACGAACAGCAGTACCAGGCTTCGGTGACCGACCCGGATGGTTTCTGGGGCAAGGCGGCAGAGCGCCTGCAGTGGATGCGCAAGCCGACGAAGATCAGGAACGTCAGCTACGACCTGTCCGACTTCCACATCAAGTGGTTCGAAGATGGCGAACTCAATGCCAGCGTGAACTGCCTGGATCGCCAGCTGGAAACGCGCGGCGACAAGACCGCCCTGCTGTTCGAGCCGGACGGCCCGGATGCACCGGCCCAGCACGTGACCTATCGCGAGCTGTACGAGCGCACCTGCCGCCTCGGCAACGCGCTGCGCAACCTCGGCGTCAAGAAGGGCGACCGCGTCACCATCTACCTGCCGATGATCGTCGACGCCGCCGTGGCCATGCTGGCCTGTGCGCGCATCGGTGCGATCCACTCGGTGGTGTTCGGTGGCTTCGCACCGAACTCGATCGCCGACCGCGTCAGCGACTGCCAGAGCAAGCTGATCATCACCGCCGACGAGGGCCTGCGCGGTGGCCGCAGGATTCCGCTGAAGGCCAACGTCGATGCCGCGCTGAAGCTGCCGGGCACGAACACGGTTGAAACCGTACTGGTGGTGCGCCACACCGGCGGCGCGGTGGACATGCAGGCCCCACGCGACCGCTGGTTCCACGATGTGGTGGACAGCCAGCCGGCCACCTGCGAACCGGAACGCATGAACGCGGAAGACCCGCTGTTCATCCTCTACACCTCCGGTTCCACCGGCAAGCCGAAGGGCGTGCTGCACACCACCGGCGGTTACCTGCTGTACGCGGCCTACACCCATGAAGCGGTGTTCGACCTGCGCGAGGACGACATCTACTGGTGCACCGCCGACGTCGGCTGGGTCACCGGCCACAGCTACATCGTGTACGGTCCGCTGGCCAACGGCGCGACCTCGCTGATGTTCGAAGGCGTGCCGAACTACCCGGATACCTCACGCTTCTGGAACGTCATCGACAAGCACAAGGTGAGCATCTTCTACACCGCCCCGACCGCCATCCGTGCACTGATGCGCGAAGGCGAGGAACCGGTGAAGAAGACCTCGCGCGCGTCGCTGCGCCTGCTCGGCAGCGTGGGCGAGCCGATCAACCCGGAGGCCTGGCGCTGGTACTACGAGGTGGTCGGCGACAGCCGCTGCCCAATCGTCGATACCTGGTGGCAGACCGAGACCGGCGGCATCCTGATCTCGCCGCTGGCCGGTGCGATGGATCTGAAGCCGGGTTCGGCCACCCTGCCCTTCTTCGGCGTGCAGCCGGCGCTGGTCAATGCCGATGGCGAGATCCAGGACGGCCCGACCGAGGGCAACCTGATCATCCGTGACTCCTGGCCGGGCCAGATGCGCACGGTGTACGGCGACCACCAGCGTTTCATCGATACGTATTTCCGCACCTACCCGGGCAGCTACTTCACCGGTGACGGGTGCCGCCGCGACGAAGACGGCTATTACTGGATCACCGGCCGCGTTGACGACGTGATCAATGTGTCCGGCCACCGCATCGGCACCGCCGAAGTGGAAAGCGCGCTGGTCTCGCACCCGAAGGTGGCCGAAGCGGCCGTGGTCGGCTTCCCGCACGACGTGAAGGGCCAGGGCATCTATGCCTACGTGACCCTGGTGGCCGAAGAAGCGCCGAGCGACGAACTGCAGAAGGAACTGGTCGCGTGGGTACGCAAGGAAATCGGCCCGATCGCCACGCCGGACCACCTGCAGTGGGCGCCGGGCCTGCCGAAGACCCGCTCGGGCAAGATCATGCGCCGCATCCTGCGCAAGATCGCCGAGAACGCGCCGGACCAGCTCGGCGACACCTCGACCCTGGCCGATCCGTCGGTGGTGGCGTCGCTGGTGGACGAGCGCAAGGTGCGCTGATGGCGTGACTGCAGGCGCAGGACGCGCCAGGGACGTGGCCGGGAGGAGGGACCCGGCCGCGTCCGACCCGTCCTGCACCTGCCATCACGTCGCTCTTTTTCCTGATCGATAAGCTCGACCCATGACCACCCTCCTGATTGCCGATGACCACCCGCTGTTCCGCGAAGCCCTGCGTGGGGCCGTGCAGCGGGTCATCCCGGGCGTACAACTGTTCGAGGCCGACAGCGTGGAAGCACTGTACGCGCTGGCCGATCAGCACAACGACGCCGACCTGGTCCTGATGGACCTCAACATGCCGGGTGCGCAGGGCTTCAACGCACTCGTGCACATGCGCTCACTGCATCCGCAGCTGCCGGTGGTGGTGGTGTCCGCGCGCGAAGAAGCCACGGTGATGCGCCGCGCGCTCGACCACGGTGCGCTCGGCTTCATTCCCAAATCGGCCGACTCGGACACCATCGGCCATGCACTCGGCACCATCCTCGATGGCGAGACCTGGGCACCGCCGGAGGCGCACAACGTGCCGCCCACCGGCAGCGAAGAACGCGAAGTCGGCCAGCGCCTGCGCGAGCTGACCCCGCAGCAGTTCCGCGTCCTGCAGATGCTCGGCGCCGGCCGCTTGAACAAGCAGATCGCCTACGACCTCAACGTCTCCGAAGCAACGATCAAGGCCCACGTCACCGCCATCCTGCGCAAGCTCGGCGTAACCAACCGCACCCAGGCCGTGCTGATGGCTGGCAAGCTGGCCATCGACGACGACGCCATCGTACTGCCGCCGGAAGAAGATTGATTGTGACCGACTATGGAGCCGAGCATGGGCTCGGCTCTACAGACGTCATGATGCCCCTGTAGAGCCGAGCCCACGCTCGGCTGCTCTTTGCCTCAATACCAATCACTCCTTAAGCGGCCATCGACTCCACCCATAGGGGTATTCCCCGATGCGCGTGGCCAGCCCAGCACGCACCGGATTGGCCGCGATATACACCGCCTGCGTGTGCAGGCATTCATCGCTGCGCAGCGCGTGGTCGTAGTATCCCGGCTGCCAGATCGGCGCGTTGGCATCAGCGCGCCTGCCGATGGAACGCCCGCTCCGTGATTTGAGGATCTGCATGCAGCCGGCAAGCGTGCCGGTACGGAGTTCGAACAGCCAATGCAGATGATCCGGCATCACCACCCAGGCGAGGGAGGAGGTCCGCCCCGTTCGCTCTACGGTGCGCAGTGCTTCGATCAGCAGATCGACGTTGGCCTTGTCGTCGAACCAAGGACGGCGTGCGCGTGTCACAGCCGTGATCGCGTAGACATTGCCGGTCTGCGACCAGCGACCAAAGCGGAGTGCGGGACTGGCCACGCGAAGAGGCTATGGCACGCATGACAGCCCTTCCATCAGTGCAACACCGCAATGCTTGTCAGCCAACACCCTGAGGTAGAGCCGAGCCCATGCTCGGCTGGCGCGCGAAGCAGCCGAGCATGGGCTCGGCTCTACAGGAACAGGCGTTACCCCACGCCGTGCAGGTGTTCGTACAGGATCGTCGCGCCGATGATCACCAGGATCACGCCACCGATGATCTCGGCGCGCTTGCCGACCATGCTGCCCAGCACGCGGCCGAGCATGATGCCGACGGTGACCATGGTCAGCGTGCACAGGCCGATGACTGCGGCCATCACACCGATATGCACGTCCATGAAAGCCAGGCCGATACCCACCGCCATCGCATCGATGCTGGTGGCGAAACCGGTCAGCGCCAGCTTCCAGAAGCCGTGGTGCTGCGAAGGATCTTCGTCTTCCTCGGCGCTGTCCGGACGCAGGCCGTTGTAGATCATGTGGATGCCCAGCGCACCGAGCAGGCCGAAGGCGATCCAGTGGTCGAACGCTTCCACGTACTGCAGGGCGGCACGGCCGAGCAACCAGCCGATGATCGGTGTGATCGCCTCGATGACGCCGAAGATGATGCCGGCGCGCAGCGCATCGCGGAACACCGGCTTGCGCATGGCCGCACCCTTGCCGATCGCCGCGGCGAAGGCATCGGTGGACATGGCAAAGCCGATCAGGAGGATCGAAATGGGGGACATTGGCGGCTGCTGAGGTCGGGCAAGGACGGACGCACGGCTCGCGCTCGCGCCCAACCTGACGTTGCGCGCGCGGGCCGCTGGTCTCGCCAACCATCATGGTTGTCCACGCCACGGCGCACTGGCCGAGTGTGTTGACGTGGACGATTCCTGCGAAGGAATCCGGCTACTCCCCAAGGGGACGCGCAGCTTAGCACCGCGATTCGCGCATGGCGCATTTGCGGCGAAACGCGCAGGCAGGGCTGGTTTGTATAGCGATGGCTATATCAGCCCCGCACTGCGTGCCGGAGCCGAGCGTAGGCTCGGCTCTACAGTTGCCCGTCAGGCATCGTTGTTGCCGGCATCCCGCAGCGCGCCCAGGAAGGCGCGCAGCGAGGCCGGCTTGATCGGCTTGGTCAGCACGCGGTAGCCGCGTTCGCGCGCCATCCGCTTCAACTCGTCGCGACCATCGGCGGTCAGCAGCGCGCCGGGCAACGGGTAGCCCGCAGCCTCGCGAAGTGCCACCAGCGCATCCAGGCCATCCATGCGGTCGTGCAGGTGGTAGTCCACCAGCATCACCTGCGGGCGCTCGGCGATCTTCTCCAGCGCCTGGTCGACGGTGGCAGCGGTGATCACCTGCACCTGCCAACGGCCAAGCAATGCACGCATGCCGTCGAGGATCTCCTCATCGTTGTCCACGCACAGCACGCGCAGGCCGGCCAGCGAATCGCTGCGCACCGGTGCGGCCACCGCCTGTACCGGCGTGGCCAGCTCGGCGTAGCCCGGCAACGGCGCCACACGCGGCAGGATGATCGAGAACATCGAGCCGCTGCCGACGCGGCTGCGCGCATTGAGGCGATGGTCAAGCAGGCGCGAGATGCGCTGGCAGATCGACAGGCCCAGCCCCAGACCCTGCTCGCCCCAGTCGAACGGCTGCTGGTAACGGTGGAACTCATCGAAGATCTGCCGCATGTGGTGCTCGGGAATGCCGGGACCGGTATCCCATACCTGCAGCTCCACTTCGTCGCCACGATGGCGCACCGCCAGCACGATGCGCCCCTGGCGGGTGTAGCGCAACGCGTTGGCCAGGAAATTCTGCAGCACGCGGCGCAGCAGGCGGCGATCACTGCGTACCCACGCCGGGCGCGCGAACAGGTCCAGGCGCAGGCCACGACCGGCGGCGACTGGCGTGTACTGCGCCGCCAGTTCGCGCATCAACGCACTCACGTCGAACTCGCCGATCACCGGGTGCAGGCCACCGGCATCCAGCCGCGATACGTCCAGCAGGCCATCCAGCAGTTCTTCGGCCGCGCGCAGCGACGCATCCACGCGTTCGGCCAGGTGCTTCTGCTCATCGCTCACGTGGTCGCTGTCACGCAACGCCGAAGCGAACAGGCGCGCGGCGTTCAGTGGCTGCAGCACGTCATGGCTGATCGCTGCCAGGAAACGCGTCTTCGACTGCTGCGCGACCTCGGCCTCGTGCGAGCGCTCGGCCACGCGCTGTTCCAGCGTCTCGTTGGCTTCCAGCAGTGCTTTTTCCGCGTGCTTGTAGTCGGTGATGTCGTTGTAGCTGGTCACGTAACCGCCGCCGGGCAGCGCCTGCCCGCGCATCTCGATCACCTTGCCGTCGCTGCGGGTGCGCTCGAACACGTGCGGTGAACCGGCGCGCATGTAGCCGATGCGGCGGTTGATCTGCACTTCGATATCGCCCTCGCCCAGTTCGCCGCGCTCGGCGTTGTAACGGATCAGGTCGGCCACCGGGCGGCCCACGTAGAGCATCCCGTCGGGGTAGCCGAACATGTCCTGGTACCGGCGGTTCCATGCGGTCAGGCGCATGTCCGGATCGACCACGCTGACCCCGGCGCTGATGTTCTCCAGCGTGGTCGACAGGATCTCGCGGTTGAAGCGCAGCTCCTGCCCGGCTTCGTCCAGCACTGCCACCACTTCGCCCAGGTCCATGCCCGAGCCTCGCAGCAGGCTGGTCAGCAACAGGCGTGCGGATGCCACGCCGATCGACGCGGCCAGCAGGCGTTCGGTGAACTGCACCCACGGGCGGTCTGCAGGCGCGGAGGATTGCAGTTCACGGCCCAGCGACTGCGCCTGCTCGAAGAACGAACGCCGCGCATGGCGCTCGCCGACCACGCGCGAGGCCAGTGCCAGCAGATCGCCCACATGCACGTGGCCGGGCCAGCCACCGGCCACCGACGGGCGCTCGGCATAGGGGTCGAGGAACGGCGCGGCGCGCAGCCGCTCGTCCACACCGGGGCGCCAGCGCGCGGACACCAGCATCATCGTCGCCGCGTTGACCAGCAGCGACCAGAACGTGCCGTGGGTCAGCGGATCCCAGCCGGTCATGCCGAACAGCTGCTGCGGACGCAGCCACTCGATGCCGAACGGACCGTGCTGCACCCAGGCGGCATCAACCCAGCCGGCCATGGTCATCGCCGGCAGCAGCAGCGTGTACAGCCATGTCGCGAAGCCGAGCAGCATGCCCATCTCGACGCCACGCCGGCTGGCGCCACGCCAGTACAGGCCGCCGATCAGGCCCGGTGCGAACTGCGCCACTGCAGCGAACGCCATCAGGCCGTACGACGCCAGCGTGCTGTCGTTGCTGCTGGTGCGGTAGTAGCTGTAGGCCATCAGCGCCAGCAGCAGGATCGCCAGGCGGCGGATCCACAGCACGCGCGAGGCGACATCGGCGGCTTCCTGATGGTCGCCACTGCGGCGCAGCAGCACCGGCATCACCAGGTCGTTGCTGACCATGGTGGCCAGCGCGATGGACGACACGATGACCATGCCGGTGGCCGCGGAGAAGCCGCCCACATAGGCGATCAGCGCCAGCGCATTGCGGCCTTCGGCCAGCGGCAGGGCCAGCACCATCGAATCGTCGGCGACGCTGCCGCCGGTGCCGAACAGGGTCACGCCGGCGGTGGCGATTGGCAGCACCATGCCCGAGATCAGCACAAGATAGCCACCGAACATCCAGCGCGCGCGGCGCACATCGCGCACGTCACCACATTCGACCACGGCCACGTGGAACTGGCGCGGCAGGCAGATGATGGCCAGGAAACTCAGCAGCGTCTGCGAGATGAATCCCACCGGCGGCAGGCCGGTGAACAGCGTATGCACCGACTCGACCACCGCGTCGGTGCGGTTGCTCAGCCACAGGTAGGCGAACACGCCCACCGCCACCATCGCCAGCAGCTTGATCACCGATTCGAAGGCGATCGCCAGCATCATGCCGTGGTGGTGCTCGGTGGCATCGACCTGGCGGGTGCCGAACAGGGTGGCGAACAACGCCATCAGCAGCGCCACATACAGCGCCGGATCGGTGAAGAAGCCGGTCGGGCCGGTGTTGCCGGTCAGTACCTGCAGGCTCATCGCCACTGCTTTGTACTGCAGCGCCAGGTACGGAATGATGCCAATCAGCGCGATGATCGCCACCAACGCCGCCAGCCGCCGCGAACGGCCGAAGCGCGAGGAGATGAAATCGGCGATGGAAACCACGTTCTGGCTGCGCGCGATCAGCGCCAGGCGCTCGATGATGCGCCAGCCGAACAGCAGCAGCAGCAGCGGGCCGATGTAGATGGGCAGGTAGCCCACGCCGTTGCGCACGGCGGTGCCGACCGCGCCGTAGAAGGTCCACGACGAGCAGTACACGGCCAGCGCCAGGCTGTAGACCACCGGCCGCAGCCACGGCCGGTCGGGATACATCGGTCGACGGTCACCCCACCACGCCACGCCGAACAGCAGCGCAGCATAGGCAACCGAGACCAGCAGCAGGATCCAGCTGGAGACCACGCGTGCGTTTCCGTCGGAAGAACCCGCAGTGTAGGCCAGGCGTGGCCGGGGGTGCGGGCTCGTTGGGGCAACCACCCCCACCAGGGTGGGGGCCTACGCGGTGCGGGCCACGACCGTTGGTCGTGGCCGGCTCCTTACTGGGCCGGCACGCCCATTTCCTTCAGCAGCTCGGGCGCCGGGTAGACTTTGGCCAGCAGCCAGCGCAGGTAGCGCATGTCTACGTGCACGGCGCGCTTGTAGCGCGGATCGAACCACCAGCTGGCGCTGACCGACTCCCAGTTGCTGTCGAAATTCAGGCCGATCAGTTCGCCCTTGGCGTTGAGCACCGGCGAGCCGGAGTTGCCGCCGGTGGTATCCAGGTTGGTCAGGAAATTGACCGTCTGGGTCTTCAGCGCCGGGTCGGCGGTGCTGCCGAAGTCGCCCTTGGCGATCGCCGCCAGCAGCGGCTTGGGTGCGTCGAACGGATAGGCGTTGGTGTTCTTCTCGACAATGCCGGCCACGGTGGTCACCGGCGAATAGGTCACGCCATCACGCGGGTGCAGCGCCTCGACCTTGCCGTAGCTGATGCGCAGGGTGCGGTTGGCGTCCGGGTACACCGCACGGCCCTGCTTGGCACGCCAGGCGAACAGCGCCTGCATGTACGCCGGGCGCAGGCGCAACTGCTCGCCTTCGCGGGTCTTGCTCTCGTTCTCGATGCGCAGCTGCGCGGCCACCAGCGGGCCGGCCACGGCGATCAGCGGATCGGCGGCAAGTGCCTTGCCCTCGCGTGCGGCAGTGAAGCGCGACAGGCGCTGCGCCTCGTCACCCAGCTGGGTGCCGGCATAGAGGGTGCCCAGCGCCTTGGCCAGCTGCTCCGGGGTACGGCCGAAGGCCGCGTCGAACTCGGCCACGCGCTGCGCGTCCGGCAGCTGCTGGTAGCGGGTCAGCAAGGTGGTCAGCAGGGCCTTCTCGACCTCCGGTGCGTAGCGGCGCTGGACCTGCTTGAGCACGCCTTCGATCATCGCCTGGTCGCGCTGCTGGTAACCGCTCTCGCGCTGCGCGTCCGGCTTGGCCGATTCGATGCGCAGGCGCTCCAGCAGCAGTGCCGAGCGCAGCAACTGGCTCTGCGCAGCCATCTGATCCAGCAGCAGGTCACGCTCGCCCACCGCCGCACCCTGCGACAGGTTGGCCAGCAGCGCCTTGATGTCGCCCTGGTACTTGCGGTCGGTGGCAGCCAGCATCGCCGTCTCGTCGGCGGCACGCTGGGCCTTGGCGTCGCTGCGCAGCAGGCCTTCCAGCTCACCGGCGGCGCGCTTGCGGTTGTTCTTCAGCGACTGCAGCTGCGAGGCGTAGCGGGTACGCGCCTGCGCATCCTTGGCGGTGGCGGCCTCGATGGTGTCGATCATCTGCTGGAACACCGACACGCGGCGCGGCAGCACGGTATCGATCTGGCCGGCGAACTCGGCGGCGGTACGGTGGCGGTAGGTGATGCCCGGGTAACCGGCGAGCATCGCGTAGTCGCCTTCCTTCGGGCCTTCCACCGACATCTGCAGGTGTGCCGGTGCCTGGTAGGGCACGTTGTCCTTGCTGTAGGCGGCCGGCTTACCGTCCTTGCCCACGTAGGCGCGCAGCAGGGTGAAGTCGCCGGTGTGGCGCGGCCACATGAAGTTGTCGATCTCATCGCCGTAGTTGCCGATCGCACGCGGCGGCGCATACACCAGGCGCACGTCGCTCAGTTCCAGCTGGGCGATGCGGTAGAAGTCGGTGCCGTAGTACATGTTGGCCACCGAGCAGCGCACGCTGCCGTCCTTCTCGCACTCGGCCACGATCTGCTTGCTGGCCGCATCCACCGCATCGAAGTAGGCGCGACCGGTCTTGCCACGCGCCTGCGCCAGCACCTGGTCGGTCACCTTGTCGAAGCCGACGGTGACCAGCACGCGGAAGTCCGGGTTGGCCGGACGCTCGTCGGCACGGTCCTTGGCGATGAAGCCACCGTTGATCAGGTCGTGCTCGGGCGAGCTGTTGTACTGGATCACGCCCATCGCCACGTGGTGGTTGGTCAGCAGCAGGCCGTCGGCGGACACGAACGAACCGGTGCCGCCACCGGCGCGCACCACCGCGCTCAGCGGCGGCGCAGTGACGTTGGCCAGGTCGGCCGGATTGCCCTTGAAGCCTGCGGCCTGCAGCGGCTTGGCCAGTTCCGGCAGCTGGGTCGGCATCCACATGCCTTCGTCGGCGTGGGCACCGGCGGCGAGGGTCAGGCCCAGGGCCAGGGCGGTGGGAAGGGCTTTGCGTGGTGACATGAGGCAATCCGGTACGACAGAACAGCCCGGGACCATAGCCGCTGGGGCCGGATGGGGCAACGGCCGATGGTTGGGGGCCTGTCAGGTAGAGCCGAGCCCATGCTCGGCTGCTCTTCCTGCAGGCCGCGCTGCGCGCGTAAGCCGAGCATGGCTCGGCTCTACAGGGATGCCACGGCGGGTTATTTCTCCCGCCGCCAGTTGATCGACCCACGGTTTTCCACCGTGCTCGATTCCACTTCCACGTCGAAGCCGCGACGCAGCAGGTACTTCAGCGTGATCACCGAACCGGCACCGACCAGCGACACGCCGTAGCCGACGTACAGCTTGGGCGAGATGTACTTGCCGACACCGATCACCGAGCCGCCCAGCGCGCGCGACTGGCTCACACCGGCGTCGTCCAGGCCCAGCTTGGCGCCCAGCTGCGAAGCCAGCAGGCCGCTGCCGGCCGAGAGCGCCGCGGAAGCCGCGTTGACCTGCTGGGTCTGGTCGCTGCTGGCACCGGTCAGGCTGCGGCCCAGCACCAGGTAGGCCAGTGCTTCGGACTGCGACATCGCCGGCTCGGACCACACGTCCGCACGCGGCTGCTGCGCACGCCCGGTCACGTCGATGCCGGCGGTGACATCACCGATCCGGCGCTCGGCACGGATGTTGATGCGCGGGTCGGACACCGCGTTGTAGTTCCAGGTGAGGTTGCCACGGGTGATGGTCAGGTCCTGCCCATACGCCTTGTAGCGGCCACTGACTTCCAGCCCGCCATTGGCGGTCATTTCGCGGCCAGGCTTGGCCCAGACCTGCATCTTGCCGGTCAGCGCACCCTTCAGGCCGAAGCCGGTCATCTTCACCTTGTCGCCAAGGCTGACGGTCAGGTCCATGTCCAGCGGCGAGGTGCGCGACTCCTCCGGGTCGGCCGGGTCCAGCACCACCACGTCTTCGGACACCGAGGTGCCACGGTCCAGGCGTTCGAGATCGATGTCGGCCTCGGGCACGTGCACGGTGCCACGCAGCTCCATCGCCGCCTTGGCCAGGGTGAAGTCGAGGTTGGGATTGGCGACGATACGCAGCTCGCTGGTGTTGGACAGCAGCACGTTTTCGCCGTGGATCTTCAGCTGCAGCGGCTGTGCATCGCCAAACCAGGACAGGCCACCATCCACGTACAGCGTGCCCTGACCAGAGTTGGCCTGCGCGGTGATCTTGGCCGAACCGTCGGGCTGCGCCACGAAGCTGCCCTTGCCCTGGTCGAAGGTCAGGCCCAGCGCGGGGAATTCACCCTTGAAGTTGCTCAGCTGCGCGTCGCCACCCAGCGACGGCTGGCCACGCGTACCACGCAGGCTGACGTGGCCCTCGATCAGGCCGGTCGGTCGCACGATGTCCGGCGAGAACAGCTCCAGCCAGTACAGCCGCGACATATTGAGGTAGAGCTCGCCGTTCAGCGGTGCACTGGCTTCCCAGCCGGTCTGCATCCTGGCATCGACGAAGCCGTTGCCCTGGAAGCCCATGCCCAGATAGCCCTTGATGCTGGCCGGGGTCATGTCGAGCTTGAGCGAGAACTGGTCATAGCGCACCAGCTCGCCGCGGGTGGTGTCCCCCACGGTGTTGCGGTTCTCACCCAGGCGCACGCCGCCTTCCTTCGAGCGCACTTCCACATGGCCTTCCCATGCATTGCCGCGCGGGCGGATCTGCGCGTCCAGGCTGACATCGCCACGCAGGTAGATGCGACGGCCGGACTGCGGTGGCAACCACGGCTGCACCAGCGCAAGCGGCAGTGCATCACTGCGCACCACCAGGCCCTCGCGCGGCCAGTTGGCCTGTGCGCACAGTGTGCCGCTGCTGGTCGCGGCCAGGCAGGCTTCGCCCAGGGTGTAGGTGCTGCCGTTGATCGCGAACGCCGCCGGTGCACGCAGCGACCAGGCATCGCCCTTCACCGGTGCGATGCGCAGCGCGGCCAGCTCGCCACGCCACTGCGCGCCCTGCTGGCGGACGCTGCCCTGCAGCTCGATCGCGCCCATCTCGTTGCGGGTCTGCGCGGCCAGGCGCAGGTTGGAGACACTGCCCTGCGCATCCAGGTTCAAGCGTTCCAGCAGCATGCCGGCATTGACCTGCTGGCCCTGGATCGCCAGCGTGCCGCTGTCGCCGCGCCATGGCAGGTGGCCCTTGATGCTCACGCTCTCGGCGCCGTAGCCGTCCCAGTTGAGGTTGTTGCCGACCAGGTCGGCGGTGATGTCCGGCGCATCGCGCGGGCCCTTCACCTGTACCTGGCCACGCAGGCCGCCATCGGCGCCCGGCAGCAGATCGCTCAGCTGCAGTGGCTCAAAGCGTGCATCGATGTCGAGGCGATCACCGACCTTGCCCGACGCGGTCACCCGGCTGCTGCCCAGCGACAGCTTCAGGTCACCCTGGCCCTGCGCGCCCTGCAGCGCGAACTTGCCCTGCGCGTCGAGGTTGCGCTGGCGCAACACGCCCTTCAACCACGGCAGATCGACCGTGGCTTCCAGCGTGCCGGCGGTACCCGGCGGTGCGTTTGCCGGCGGCGGCAGCTGGCGGCCCTTGGAGGCCAGGTTGCCGGACAGGCGGCCATTCCAGCCCGGCACGAAATAGCCGGGGTCGAAATCCTTCAGCGTGGCCTTGGCATCCCAGTCCAGCTGCGGTGCCCACGCCACCTGGCCTTCCACCTGCAGCTGGCCACCCGGCGTCTGCGCCTGCAGCTGGTGGATCGACGCGGCCTGATCGTTGCCGCGCACGTCGAAGTGCAGCTGCGCCTTCTGCGCGTCGCGCTCGACCTCGGCGCGGCCGATCGCCGCCCAGGCCTTCAGGGTACCGGCCAGACCGAAGCGTGCTTCCTTCAGGGTGACCGGCACCGGTGCGCTGCCGGTGGTGTTCGGATCGGGCGCCGGTACGTAGGTCAGATCATGGGCGACCACCGAGAAGTTGAGCTTCTGCTGGTCTTCCTGGCTGAAATCGGCGGTGCCTTCCAGGCGCACCTCACCGCCAAGCCCCTTCACCAGCAGCGGTGAGACCTTCAGCACCTGGTCCTTCAGCGACACCACCGACGGTGCGAGTTCGAGTGCCTGATCGCCCTGCTTCACCTTGCCACGCAGGTTGGCGTTGCCGCCCTTGCCGGCGGCGGTGAAGTCCAGTGCCAGTGGTGCGATCGCCGAGCTGGCCAGTGCCGGCGACAGCAGCGCCAGATCCAGCTCGTCGCTGCGGATGCTGGCGCTCCAGCTCGGATCGGTGCGGCCATCGAACACCAGCATCGCGTGCAGCGGCTTCGGCGCGCGCCCAGCTACGGCCACCTCCATGTGCGACAGGTCGCCACGGGCGACCAGGCCGACGGTGGCGGCCGTGCGGCCACGCGGCGCCGGCAGCACGGCGGTGACGGTCACGTCGGTGTCGTAGTCCTTGGCCGGGATATAGCGGCCCTGGGCAGTGAAATTGCCCATGTCGCTGTCCACCACCAGTTTGTGCGCCTGGAACTCGCCGTTGGCGATCTCGATGCCGCCACGCACGCGGCTGATGTCGATCACCGGCTCGTTGGCCTGGCTGATGCGGAAGCCATCGATGGCGATGGCATCGGCCTGGATCGCCAACGGCATCTCGATCTGCGGCAGCGAATCCGGCCACGACGGCAGCTTGAACGGCTCGTCACTCTTGGCCAGGTTCAGCGTCGCGTTGGTCAGCTCCAGCTTGTCCAGCAGCAGCTTGCGGCCCAGCAGCGGGCGCAGGTCCGGCTCCAGATGCGCACGCTCGGCGTGGAAATGGATGTCGTCGTAGCGGAAGTCGACGTTGTACAGGGTCAGCGGGCCGGCCACCGGGCCGTCCACCTTGTCCCAGGTGAAGCTGGCGCCCACCGGCAGCCGCGCCACCACCTGTGCCAGCAGCACGTCACGGCCGGCTACGGTCTGCAGCAGCCAGTAGACCGCCAGCAGGGCCAGCAGCACCAGGCCCAGCACGCCCACACCCGACCAGGCCCAGAAGCGGCGGCGGCGGTAGAAGCGCACGCGCGGCGGCGTGGTCGGGTTCGGAGTGGGTGCGGGCGTACTCACAGGTCCGCTCCGATGTTGAGGTACAGCTGGAACTGCGAATCGGGGTTGTTCAAGCCATGCGCGATATCCACGCGCACCGGGCCCACCGGCGATTTCCAGCGCACGCCGAAGCCGACGCCGGTGTGCAGATCAATGGTGTTGTCGAAGGCGCTGCCGGTATCGACGAACACCGCCGCACCCCAGGGGCCACCATTGAAATAGTGCTCGTACTCGGCCGAGCCGATCACCAGGTTCTTGGCACCCAGCGCGTATTTGTCCGGTGCAGGGGTCCGCGGGCCCACCTCGCGGTAGGCATAGCCGCGGATGCTGCGGTCACCACCGGCGAAGTAGCGCAGGCTCGGCGGCATCGCCACCAGATCGCTGGTCCAGGTGGTGCCACCCTCGCCGCGCAGGATCAGGCGGTTGCTTTCGCCCACCGGGATGTACCAGCGCAGCACCGCATTGGCCTGCACGAAGCTGGTGTCCGAGCCGGCACCTTCAACGCCGGCACGCATGGTCGCGGTACCGCTGATGCCCTTGCGCGGGAACAGTTCGTCATCGACGTTGACGTAGTCAGCGACCAGCTGCGGGTAGACCAGCGTCGAGGTGTTGTAGACCGCGTCGGTGAATTCGGTGCCGGAGGCATAGCGCCAGCGCTCGCGCAGCGCGTTGATCGAGGCGATCGCGGTCCAGTGTTCGTTGATCTCGCCGCTGCGGCTGGCGATCAGCTTGAAGTTGCGCAGGTCGATGTAGTCGGTCTGCTCGTCGTAGGCGCTGGCAGCGAAGGTGTACCAGCCATCAAGCCAGTTGAAGGCCGGAATGCGGTAGCTGGTGACCAAGCTCTTGCGCTTCTGCGCATAGTCCAGCTGCGTGTTCATCTTGTGGCCGCGGTTGTTCAGCCACCGCCGTTCGATGCCACCGCGCACACCCGGGCCACTCTCGCTGCCGTAGCTCAGACCCGCGGTGTAGATGGTGCGCTTGGCACGGGTCAGCTTCACATCCACTGGCACTTCGCCATTCGCATCGGCCTGGTCGGGCCGCGGCTGGATGTCGATCACGCTGAAATAGTCCAGCTTGGTCAGCGACTCGCGCAGCCGGTCCAGCTTGCCCTCATGGAAATAGCTGCCCTGGTCCCAGTACACCAGCGGGTCGAACAGCTTGTCGACGAAGTAGTCCTGCTCGAAACGCACCGGCCCCATGTTGTAGCGGCGACCGCTGTCCCAGGTCAGGTCGATGTCGGCGGCGTTGTCGGCACGGGTGATCTGCACCTGGCGCTGGGTGTAGTCGGCATCGAAGTAGCCGCGCTCGGCCAGGCGCCGGGTGATGGTGATCTTGCTGGCTTCGTACTGGGTGTGCTCGAAGCGCTGGCCCTTGCGGGGCTTGAAGGCGGCCAGGTCGTCCTGCAGGTACTGGTCGTACATCGCCGGTCCGGTGATGTCGATGTGCTCGCGGCGGACGGTCACCGGGGTGCCCTTGTCGACATGGATCAGCACGCGCACGTGCTCGTCCTCGCGCGGCGCCTCGACCTTGATCACCGGGTTGTAGTACCCGAACGGTTCCAGTGCCTGGCGGGTCTGCCGCTCGGCCTGCGACAGCAGGTACTCCAGGCGCGATTCGCCCTGTTCCTTGCCGATCGTGTCGTACAGCGACAGCGATTCCTGGATGTTCTCGATGATTGCGGCGTCGTCGCCCTTGTCCAATCCCTTGATGTCCACCTTGTCGATGGTGCCGCGCGCGTGGACCACAGAGGTGGCGGCCAGCGACAGGACCATCAGCGGCAGGGCGTATTTCTTTGGCTGCATGCGGCACAGCATACCGACCGAAGGTGACGATGCGAAATGCATCACGTCATTGGGGATCGGTTGTTAAGTGGCGGTCAAAATACGCGCCTTTGTGGCGATCATCGTGATCGCAGGCAAGGATGCCGGCATCGTGCGCGATGCCGGCAATGACCCCGATGGACATCCACCGGCACTACCGGTGGGTGCCAAGCTTGCTTGGCACTACATCTCAGCTCGACAGATGCTCGATCGCCGCGACCTTGCCCAGGCGCTCGCCCAGCATCGTCAGCAGCGCCAGGCGGTTGCCACGCAGCGCCGGATCTTCCGCGTTGACCATCACGCCATCGAAGAACGCGTCGACCTGCGGGCGCAGGCGCGCCAGGCGCGCCAGCACGGCCACGTAATCCTTCTGGTGGAGGCTGGCGCCGGTGTCGTCGATGGCGGCGGTGACCGCTTCGGCCAGCGCGCGCTCGGCGTCTTCCTGCAGCAGCGCCGGGTCGATCTGGCCGGGAATCTCGCCTTCGGCCTTGCGCAGGATGTTGCGGATGCGCTTGTTGGCCGCGGCCAGCGCTTCGGCTTCCGGCAGCGCGGCGAAGGTGCCGATCGCATCCAGGCGGCGGTCAAAGTCATACAGCGAGGCGGGCTTCAGCTCGGCCACGGCGTTGAAGTGCGTGGCCGGCACGCCCTTGTCAGCGTAGTAGCCCTTCAGGCGGTCAAGGATGAAGTCGTACAGTTCGCCGATGTCGGCCTGCACGTTGCGCGCGGCCAGGCCGGCGTTGGCACTGGCCAGCAGCGCGCGCAGGTCCAGCTCGAAGCCGCTTTCGATGATCGTGCGGGCCAGGCCCAGCGCGTTGCGGCGCAGGGCGAACGGGTCCTTGTTGCCGGTCGGCTTCAGGCCTGCGGCGAAACCACCGGCCAGGGTGTCCACGCGTTCAGCAATCGCCAGCACCTTGCCCAGCGGCGACAGCGCGATGTCGTCACCGCCGAAGCGCGGCTGGTAGGCCTCGTCGATGGCCAGCGCCACCTCGGCCGATTCACCGCCGGCCACGGCGTAGTGGCGGCCGGCGATGCCCTGCAGTTCCGGGAATTCGTTGACCATGCGCGACTGCAGGTCGTTCTTGGCCAGCTGCGCGGCGCGCCTGGCCTGCGCGGCGTCAGCACCGACCTGCGGCGCGATCACTTCGGCCAGGGCGGCCACGCGCGCCACCTTGTCGGCCACGCTGCCCAGCTTGGCCTGGTAGGTCACCGTCTTCAGGCCGTCGCCCATCGATACCAGGCCCTGCTTCAGGTCCTCGTCGAAGAAGAACTTGGCATCGGCGAAACGCGGACGGATCACGCGCTCGTAGCCCTTGGCCACTTCGGCCACGTCCCTCGATTCGATGTTGGCGATGCCGATGAACTTCTCGGTCAGCGTGCCGCTGTCATCCAGCACCGGGAAGAACTTCTGGTTGATCTCCATCGTCTCGATCAGCGCTTCCTGCGGCACCGCCAGGAACGCGCGCTCGAAGCTGCACAGCACCGCCGACGGCCACTCGACCAGGTTCACCACCTGCTCCAGGTTGTCGTCGGTGATGCGGGCGCTGCCACCGGCCTTGGCCGCAGCGGCCTCGACCTCGGCGACGATGCGCGCACGGCGCTCGCTCGGATCGACCAGCACGAACGCAGCGCGCAGGGCTTCAACGTAGTCCTGCGGCTGCGCCAGCGACACGGTCTGGTCGTGGTGGAAGCGGTGGCCACGGCTGACGCGGCCAGCCTGCAGGCCGAACAGTTCGGCTTCGACCACGTTGGCGCCGTGCAACAGCACCAGCCAGTGCGCCGGGCGCGCGAAGCCCCAGGCGTGGTCGCCCCAGCGCATCGGCTTGGGAATCGGCATTGCCGCGATCGCCTCGCGCAGGATCTCCGGCAGCAGGCTGGCGGTGCTCGCGCCCGGGGTCACCGCGCGGTGCACGAAGCGCTCACCCTTGTTGTCGGTGGTCTTCTCCAGCGCGGTCCAGTCGATCCCGGCCTTGGCGGCGAAGCCCTGCAGGGCCTTGGTCGGCTGGCCTTCGGCGTCCAGCGCGATGTTCAGGTACGGGCCCAGCACTTCGCTGTGCTGCTCAGGCTGTTCCAGGCCGACGCCCGGCAGCAGCACGGCCAGTCGGCGCGGGGTCGACAGCGGGCGCGCATCGCCCAGTTCCAGCGCGACGCCGCGCTTGCGCAGGCCTTCGACGACTCCGTCGAAGAACGCCTGGGCCAGGCCCGGCAGCGCCTTGACCGGCAACTCCTCGGTGCCCAGTTCGATCAGCAGGGGGGACAGTTGGCTCATCGGTTCGATCCTGTGATGGGGGCGCAGCGCGCAACGCGTCCGGCGCCCCGGAAGTTGAGAGAGGGAGGGAGCGGCCGTCAGGCCTTCTTCGCGCCCGGGAAGCCCAGCTTCTCGCGCTGCTCGTAGTACGCCTTGGCCACCGCCTGGGCCAGCGCGCGCACGCGCAGGATGTAGCGCTGGCGCTCGGTCACGCTGATCGCACGGCGTGCATCGAGCAGGTTGAAGGTGTGGCTGGCCTTCATCACCTGCTCGTAGGCCGGCAGCGGCAGGTTCACTTCCACCAGCTTCTGCGCTTCACGCTCGCAGGCGTCGAAACGGTGGAACAGCTCTTCCACGTCGGCGTATTCGAAGTTGTAGGTGCTCTGCTCCACCTCGTTCTGGTGGTAGACGTCACCGTAGGTCACCGGCTGGCCGTCAGGGCCGTAGGTCCAGACCAGGTCGTAGACGTTGTCGCAGTTCTGCAGGTACATGCACAGGCGCTCGAGACCGTAGGTGATCTCGCCCAGCACCGGGCGGCATTCCAGGCCACCGGCCTGCTGGAAGTAGGTGAACTGGGTCACTTCCATGCCATTGAGCCAGACTTCCCAGCCCAGGCCCCAGGCGCCCAGGGTCGGCGATTCCCAGTTGTCTTCCACGAAGCGCAGGTCGTGCACCAGCGGATCGATGCCCAGTGCCTTCAGCGAATCCAGGTACAGCTGCTGGATGTTGTCCGGCGCCGGCTTCATCGCCACCTGGTACTGGTAGTAGCGCTGCAGGCGGTTCGGGTTCTCGCCGTAACGGCCGTCGGTCGGGCGTCGCGACGGCTGCACGTAGGCCGCGTTCCAGCTTTCCGGCCCGATCGCACGCAGGAAGGTGGCCGGGTGGAAGGTACCGGCACCCACCTCCAGGTCGAGCGGCTGGATGAGCACGCAGCCCTGCTGGGCCCAGAACTGGTTCAGGGTCTGGATCAGGCCCTGGAAGGTGATCGGAACGGTCGGGGTCGCGGACATGCGTACGAGTCTTGGCCGGCAAGGGGGTGCGCTAGTATAACGGCCGACCTGCGGGGCATTCCGTACCCGGGAGGAGCAGGCAGATGGAACATCGGCTGCCGGCAGGCACGCCCGGCGAGGCGGGCGGCGTCCCGCTGCCCTGGGGACGGCTGCATTTCGAGCAGATTGCCGCGGCCCTGGTCGCCGATGACCTGGTGGCCGAGCAGGACCGCGAGCGCATGCGGTTTTCCGCGCAGGGCGCACGCAACGCCAGTGAAGTGCATCCGCTGGTACTGCTGTCCAACCTCAAGCTGGCCGCCACCGGCGGCGGCGAACTGACCCTGGAGCGCCTCACCGAGTGGCTGGCCCGGCGTACCGGCAGCCGCTACCTGCGCATCGACCCGACCCGGGTCGACGTCGCTGCGGTGACCGCGCTGGTCTCCCACGCCTACGCGCGCCGCCACCGTTTCCTGCCGCTGGCGGTGGATGCCGAGCGCGTGCTGGTGGCCACCAGTGAGCCACTGGTGCAGGAATGGCGCCGCGACCTGCAGCACCTGACCCGCCGCCGCATCGAACTGGCGGTGGTCAACCCGCTGGACCTGCACCGCTACACCATGGAGTTCTACGGAGTGACCCGCTCGGTGCGCGGCGCCCGTGGCGACGTGCGTGGCGAGGCCAACACCACCCTGCCCAGCCTCGAGCAGCTGGTGGAGCTGGGCCGCACCGGCGACGTCAATGCCGACGACCAGCACATCGTGCACATCGTCGACTGGCTGCTGCAGTACGCCTACGAACAGCGCGCCTCGGACATCCACCTGGAGCCACGCCGCGAGATGGGGCGCATGCGCTTCCGCATCGACGGCGTGCTGCACAAGGTGTTCGAGGTACCGCCGGCGGTGATGACCGCCGTGGTCAGCCGCATCAAGGTGCTCGGCCGCATGGACCTGGCCGAGCGCCGGCGCCCACAGGACGGCCGCATCAAGACCCGCTCGCCGGGCGGCCGCGAAGTCGAGATGCGCCTGTCGACCATGCCCACCGCCTTCGGCGAGAAGTGCGTGATGCGCATCTTCGACCCCGATGCTGCCTTCAAGAGCATCGACCAGCTCGGTTTCAGCCCGCAGGAAGCGGCCGGCTGGAATGCGCTGGTCGAGCGCCCGCACGGCATCGTGCTGGTGACCGGCCCGACCGGCTCGGGCAAGACCACCACCCTGTATTCCACGCTGAAGCGGCTGGCGACGCCGGACGTGAACGTCTGCACAGTAGAGGACCCGATCGAGATGATCGCGCCCGAATTCAACCAGATGCAGGTGCAGACCAACATCGACCTGGACTTTGCCAGCGGCGTGCGCACCCTGCTGCGGCAGGACCCGGACATCATCATGATCGGCGAGATCCGCGACCTGGAAACGGCGCAGATGGCGGTGCAGGCCTCGCTGACCGGCCACCTGGTGCTGTCCACCCTGCATACCAACGATGCGCCGTCGGCGGTCACCCGCCTGCTCGACCTGGGCGTGCCGCATTACCTGCTGGCCAGCACCCTCAACGGCATCCTCGCCCAGCGCCTGGTGCGCACGCTGTGCCCGCACTGCAAGCAGCCGCACAGCCTCGGCGCCGCAGATTGGGCGGTGCTGGCTGATAGCCATGCTGCATATCCAGATGCCGCCACGCCCTGTCGGCCGGTCGGTTGCCTGGAGTGCCGGCGCACCGGATTCCTTGGCCGCATTGGGCTGTATGAGTTGCTGCCATTGGGCTCGCGGCTGCGCGGGCAGATCCGTGCCGACATGGATCTGGCCGGTTTCAGCCGGGCCGCACGGGCTGAAGGGCTGCGAACCCTGCGCCAGGCCGGGCTTGAAAAGGTGGCGCAGGGGCTGACTACAATCGAGGAAGTCCTGTCAGTCCTGCCGCCCCCGGATGAACCCAGCCCCGTTCCTGATCCTTGAAACCGGCCGCCCGGTACCGTCGCTGCGCCGCTACGGGCGCTTTCCGCACTGGATCCGGGTCGCCGCCGGGCTGGAAGAACACGAAACGGTGGTGGTCGATGTCGAACACGGTGGCGCTCTGCCCGACCCACATGCGTTCGCTGGCGTGCTGGTGACCGGCTCGGCCGCCTTCGTCACCGACCACGCCGAATGGAGCGAGCGCAGCGCCGCATGGCTGCGCCAGACCGCCCACGACGATCTGCCGGTGTTCGGCATCTGCTACGGCCACCAGCTGCTGGCACACGCGCTGGGTGGGGAAGTGGCCTACAACCCGGCCGGGCGGGAATCGGGCACGATCGAGCTGGAACTGCAGCCGCAGGCGGCGCAGGACCCGCTGTTCCAGGGCCTGCCGCAGCATTTCGCCGCCCATGCCACCCATCTGCAGACCGTGCTGCGCGCACCTGATGGCGCCGAAGTGCTGGCACGCTCACCACTGGACGGCTGCCATGCCTTCCGCTGGGGCCGCCAGGCCTGGGGCGTGCAGTTCCATCCGGAATTCGCCACCCACCACATGCGTGGCTACGTGCGCGCCCGTGCCGACTGCATCGGTCGCCACGGCGGTTGTGCCCGCAGCATCGAGCGTGCGGTCAGCGCCGCGCCGCTGGCCCGCCAGCTGTTGCGCCGCTTCGTCCGCCAGGCGCGGCTGTCTTCAGCCCAGCCGGCGGCAAAACAGGGATAATCGGCGGCACGGGCAGCCGCCCGGCCCCCTCCTGTCCTTCCCGGATGTCCATGAAAGAGATTCGCAAGCTGCCGGCTTCGGCGGGCGCCCAGTGGTTGCTGGATACGTTCTCGCTGTACCGGCGTGCGCCGCTGCAGCTGGCCCGGATCGGCCTGACCTGGCTGCTGGTGAGCTGGGTGGTGACCTTGCTGTCGACGCTGATTCCCGGCGCCGCCGGCATGGCCGTACAGCTGATGACCCTGGCCATCTCGCCGATCATGTTCGGCGGCATGCTGTATGCCGTGGGCGAGATCGACGAAGGCCGCCCGGGCGTGGCCTCGCACCTGCTGCAGCCGATCCGCGACCACCGCGTCAGCCACCTGCTGGTGCCGCTGGCGATCCAGGTGCTGGCGGTGCTGCTGCTGGGCGCGCTGTTGTTCCTGATGATCGGCCGCGAGGGCTTCACCGCCTTCAGCGAGGTCATGACCAAGATGGAAGAGATCAGCCGCAGTGGCCAGCAGATCAAGCCGGACGATGCAGCGGCGCTGGTCGCCAACCTGCCGGCCAAGCGCATCGCGCTGTGGATGCTGCTGGTGTTCCTGAGCGCGGTGGCGCTGTCGCTGGCGATGTTCACCCAGCCGGCGCTGGTCGTGTTCGACAAGCAGAGCGGCATGCATGCGCTGCGCCTGAGCCTGCAGGGCTGCATCGAGAACATCGGCGCGATGTTCGTGTTCGCCGCACTCGGCCTGATCGCCGCGTTCTGCATGTACATCCTGTTCGTGATCGTGATCCAGATCGCGATGCTGATCGGTGGCCCGCTGGCCGCGGCCTTCATCGCCCAGCTGGTGCTGACCACGGTGCTGATGCCGCTGTATGTCGGCGCGGTCTACGCCGCGTGGAAGCAGATGTTCGTGCACCGCGGCAGCCGCGCGGCGCCGCCGATTCCGACCACGCCGACCTCGAGCGACGTGTTCCACGCCTGACCGGCCCCACCGGTAGCGCCGGGCCATGCCCGGCGGTGGCATCACATCGAACCCGGCACGCCGGGCATGGCCCGGCGCTACCGCATCAGGCGGCGGGTTTCTTCACTACCGACGACGGCACCAGCCAGCGTGCGGCGTGGATGCCCAGCTCGTACAGCAGGCACATCGGGATCGCCAGCATCAGCTGCGACACCACGTCCGGCGGGGTCAGCACCGCCGCCACCACGAAGATGCCGACGATCGCGTAACCGCGGCCTTCCTTGAACTGCTGCGGCGTCACCCAGCCGAGCAGCACCAGGATCACCATCGCCACCGGCAGTTCGAAACTGCCGCCGAAAGCGAAGAAGATCGCCAGCACGAAATCCAGGTAGGCATTCGCATCCGGAGTGATCGCAATCACGTCCGGGCTGAAGGTGGTCAGAAAATGGAACACCGCCGGCAGCACCAGGAAGTAGGCGAAGGCGCAGCCGGTGTAGAACAGCAGTACCGACGACACCAGCAACGGCACCGCCAGGCGCTTCTCACGCGCATACAGGCCCGGGGCAACGAACGCCCACAGCTGGTACAGCAGCCAAGGCACCGCCACGAACAGGGCCACGAAGAAGGTCAGCTTCAACGGTGCGAAGAAGGCACCGGCCGGGTTGGTGGCGATCATCGTCTGCCCGTTCGGCAGCTGCGACACCAGCGGTTCGGCCAGCGCGTTGTACAGCTTCTGGGTAAACGGCAGCAGGGCCAGCAGCACCACGCCCAGGCCCAGCAGTGCGCGCACCAGGCGGCCGCGCAGTTCCACCAGATGTTCGACCAGCGAGCTTTCGCCGAAATCCTGTTCACTCATGGCTGGCGCTCCGTGCTCTGCGGCGGCGCCGCACCGGCTTCAGGGGGTGTCGCCGGCGTCGGCTCGGGAGCAACGTTCTCCTGTGCCGGCGCATCGGCATCGGGCGCAGCGCTCATATGCGGCGGCAGATCCGCAGGCGCCGGTGCGCGAACCTCCTGCGCCAGCGTATCGCCCTGCTGCTGGGCCTCCTGCGCTTCGCGACGGATCGCTTCACCGCTGGCGCGCAGCTGGTTCTCGGTGTCCTGCATGCCCTGGCGCACGTCCTGCATCTGCCGCTTGATGTCCTCGGCCTGCAGTTCGCGCTCCAGTTCCTGTTTCACCGAATCCCACTGATTGCGGGCACGACGCACCCACAGGCCGGCGAAGCGGGCCGCCTTGGGCAGGCGCTCGGGACCGAGCACCACCAGGGCGACCACTGCAATCACCAGCAGTTCGCTGAAGCCGATATCGAACACCGCAACCGCTCCGGATCAGCGAGCGTTACGGTCGTGCTCGTCCTGCGCAGTGCGCGAGGCGTCCTGGCTGCGCGACTCATCGCCCAGCTGCGCGTTCGGCTTGTCTTCGTCGCGCATGCCCTTCTTGAATTCCTTGACCGCCGAACCGAGATCCTTGGCGCCGCTGGTCAGGCGCTTGGTGCCGAACACCAGCAGGACGATGGCCAGCACGACCAACCAATGCCAGATGCTGAAACTGCCCATAAAGACGCTCGTTACGTTAGTGATCAGGCTGTCGAGCATAGCGCACCGGGTGTTAGCCGGCGCGCGTGACGAAAGTCAGTTTCCGCCCAGCGTTTCCGTGCGGATTTCGCCGTCGTTGACCGGCTGGAATCCCTGCTGCTGCGGCGGCGGGTTCTGCGGCACGTTCTGCAGCGGCGCGGTGGTGGCCTCGGCTGGGGCGGCCGGCGCTGCCTGAACAGGCGCCGGAGCAACCGCGGGGACCGCTGCCGGACGCGGGGCGCTGCCGCCGTTGCCGCTGCGGTTGTTGCGCGCGGCGTAGGTGGCCTCTTCCAGGCGATCGCGGAAGGCGACCACATCCATCGACGGCGAACCGGCGGCGCGGCCTTCGAAGATCATGCGCGGCGTGGTGTTGCTGCCGTATGCATCCAGATTGGCGGCATCATCGATCTGCAGCACCGCACCATCCAGCGCGACACCGGCGAACAGGCCGCGTGCGCGCGACCAGGACCAGATCTCGGCCTTCAGCTGGCCGTCGGTGGCAGCGGCGGCATTGCGGCCGACCGGGCCGGCGGCGACACCGGCATCGGCGCCCAGCGTGAACTTGCCGTTGACCAGATTGTCCAGGCTGCGGTCGTTGCGGAACACCAGCACCACATCGGAGGACTGCACACCGGCCTGGAAGCCGATGCTGCCGCCAGTGAGCTTCACGAACACCGGATTGGACCAGGCGCCGTTGGGCATGCGCACCGACATCAGGCCGTGGCCACGGCGACCGCCAATGACCAGACCGGCCTTGATCGTGTCGGGAATGACGATGACCGCGCGGCCTTCGTCGAGCAATTTGTCCGGAATGCCCTGTTCAGGGATTTCCTGGATTTCAGCCAGCACGCGCACGGCATTGCGGGCACGCTGGTCTTCCTGCGGTCCGGCCATGGCCTGGCTGGACAGCAGGCTGGCGGCGATCAGCAGGGCTTGGATCGGGCGACGCATGGCAGGCTCCAGAAGTCAGTCCATAGGAAGATATAGCAAGTGACTGAAATTAGTAGTGTTGTCATGAATCTCCAATGAGCGTTCCCAGCTCACATTGACGCGCGCTATGCCTGCAATCCGAACCCTGCATCCCGGCACGGCGCCGGATCGGCGACAATACCGCCCATGCTCGACGCACCCGATACCGCCGTGCTGGCGGTCAACCTAGGCACGCCCGAGACGCCGACGGCCCCAGCCGTACGCCGTTACCTGGCTGAATTCCTGTCCGACCCCCGCGTGGTCTCGATCCCGGCACTGCTGTGGCAGCCGCTGCTGCGCGGGTTGATCCTGCCGCTGCGCAGCGGCCGTTCGGCGGCCAAGTACGCCCAGGTCTGGCTGCCCGACGGCTCACCGCTGATGGTGCACACCCGGCAGCTGGCGCAGGCGATGCAGGCCCTGCTGCCGACCCTGAAGGTTCGCCATGCGATGCGCTATGGCGAACCCGCCCTGGCCAGCGAGCTCGACCGCCTCGCCGCCGAAGGCGCGCGTCGCATCGTCGTGCTGCCGTTGTACCCGCAGTACTCCACCACCACCACCGCCTCGGTCGAAGACCGCGTCGATGCGTGGCAGCGCCGCAACCCGGGCGTAACCGTCAGCCTGGTGCGCGACTACTCGGTCGATCCGGGCTGGGTCGAGGCCGTGGCCGGCTCGATCCGCCGCTACTGGGAACAGCACGGTCGCGGCCAGAAGCTGATGTTCTCCTTCCACGGCATCCCGCAGCGCCTGGCCGATGCAGGCGATCCGTATCCGCAGCGCTGCGAGGCCAGTGCACAGGCCATCGCCAGGGCACTGGAACTGGGCAGGGACGAGTGGCAGATGGGTTACCAGTCGCGGTTTGGCCGCGAGCGCTGGCTGCAGCCCTATGCCGAACCCAGCCTGTGGGCGCTGGCCGAATCCGGCGTGAAGCAGATCGACGTTGTCTGCCCGGGCTTTGCCACCGATTGCCTGGAAACGCTGGAGGAAGTGGCGCTGGGGTTCACCGAGACGCTGGCCGAGCGCGGCGCGACGATGCGCTACATCCCGTGCCTCAACGCCGATCCGGAACACGCTCGCGCCCTGGCGCGGCTGGCCGTGGCCTCGCTGGCATGAGTCTGCAGCCGTTTGAACTGGAGGTCGGTGGCGCGCGCGTCGCCGGCCTGCGCAACCACGGCGACGGCCCGCGCGTGTTGGCCCTGCATGGCTGGCTCGACAACGCGGCCAGCTTCGTGCCGCTGGCGCCGCATCTGTCGTCGCTGCAATTGGTGGCGATCGACCTGCCCGGTCACGGCCACAGCGCGCATCTGCCGGCGGGTGCCAGCTACACCACGGCCGCCGCGATCTGCCACGTACTCGATGTCGCCGATGCACTGGGCTGGGACCGCTTCAACCTGCTCGGCCATTCGATGGGCGCCGGCATCGCCAGCCTCACCGCCTCGGTCAGTGATCGGGTCGAACGGCTGGTGGCGATCGAAGCACTCGGCGGCCTGCGTGGTCCCGAGGAAGAAACCGCCAACCGCCTGCGCGAGCATGTGAATGCCACGCGTGGGCTGGCACGAAAGCAGTTGCGCGTGTTCCCCGACCTGGCCGCGCCGATCCGCGCGCGGATGATGACCAACCAGCTCAGCGAGCGCTGTGCACGCCTGCTGGTCGAACGCGGCGTGGAGCCGGTCGAGGGTGGCTATCGCTGGTGCAGCGATCCGCGCCTGATGCTGCCGACCGCGATCCGCCTCAGCGAAGGGCAGATCGACAACCTGCTGCAGGCCATCGCCTGCCCGACGCAGGTGATCTATGCCACACCGGCACAGTCGTACTATCCCGAACCGATGCGCAGTGATCGCCTGCAACACCTGCGCAATGGCCGTCTGGCGGTGTTTGCCGGCAACCATCACCTGCACATGGAAGATCCGGAACAGATCGCAGATGTGATCCTGCACTTCTTCAACAACGACAACGGCGGCTGAGCGCAGGCACCGGCGCGCTTCACTCTGCGCGTCTGCGGCCGATACATCAGTTGCGGGCCCTTGCGTCCGCAGCACGCAGGTCCGGTCGGGCCTGCGGCGTGTGTCTGGTTCTGCAAGGAAGTCCGCATGCCCGCTCCATTGCACCGCCACCCACAGGATGTGGTCACGGTGTCCCGTCTCCGCGTCGCTGATCGCGTCGCATTCCCCGAATTCCCGGCTCGCGCCCTGGTCACGCACTCCTGCGTGCGCCGCGGCGTGGCCGTTGTCGTTTGCTGATCCAGGAGTCGCCGATGTCCGTTGCATCCTCCCGTCCCCCCGATACCGCCCGACTGCCGCATCTGCAGCAGCTCGCCCGCCGCGCTGACCGCCGCCTGCTGATCGGCAGCGCGGTCCTGGCCCTGGCTGGCCTGGTGCTGGCCCTGCGTGGTCCGCAGCTGCAGGCCGCCGCGTTGGTGGCCGTCGCCGTGCTGCCAGCCGCGTGGTTCGGCGGACCGCAGGCGGGCCGGGCCGTCGCCCGCAACGGCTTGGCATTGCTGTTGTCGCTGCAGCTGGCCGTGTTGTGCGCGATCGCCGGCCTGTCACCGGCGTTGCCGATTGCCCTGCTGCTGGGCGTGCTGCTGGGCCACCGCGATCGCCTTCCGGTGTGGCTGGCCGGTGGCGTCGGCACGCTCGCGCTGCTGGCACCGCTGCAGGCGGGCGCTGCCGCGTGGCCAACGCTGCTGCAGGCCGGCATGTTCGCGGGCCTGACCTTGTTCCTCGGCCAGGTCGCACTGCGCCTTCGGCAGCAGACCGAGGCCCTTGGCCATGGCCCGCATCGGCTTGCCGCGCTGGCACGTGACATCGCCACCGGTGCCGATCTTGGTGCACATGCCGACACCAGCGCCTATGCACCGGGTTCACTCGCCCACGCCCTGGCCGACACCGCACGCCACGTGCAGGCACAGCGTGGACGCGAGGCGGCGGCGCATGCGGAGAACGCGCAGATCCGCCAGGCGCTGGATGCCTCGCGCACCGCGATGATGATCGCTGACAACGACCACGTGATCCGCTATGTGAACCGCTCGGTGGTAGCCCTGCTGCGCAACCAGCAGGCGACGCTGCGACAGGCCTTCCCCGATTTCGACGCCGAACGCCTGGTCGGCAGCAGCATCCATCGTTTCCATGCCAACCCGGACCGTATCCGCGTCATCCTCAACGGCCTGCAGGTCACGCACAACGGCAAGGTGCAGATCGGACCCGTGCACTTCGCCCAGGTGGTCACCCCGGTGTTCGA
Source organism: Stenotrophomonas geniculata (assembly GCF_034508895.1). Classification (NCBI taxonomy): domain Bacteria; kingdom Pseudomonadati; phylum Pseudomonadota; class Gammaproteobacteria; order Lysobacterales; family Lysobacteraceae; genus Stenotrophomonas; species Stenotrophomonas geniculata. The sequence continues at coordinate 1,965,441 of NZ_CP140571.1, read as the reverse complement.
CGCGCAGGGCATGCGCCTGGGCTTCGCCGTGGAGTGGCATGACCGCACCCATGAGCTCGCGCTGGAGAACGCCGTGGCCGGCATCGTTGCAGCGGCAGCGGCCGGTGACCTCGACCAGCGCCTGCAGGCCACTGAAGGTGCCAGCTTCCTCGATGGCCTGACCGGTGGCATCAACCAGCTGCTCGATACGCTCGGCAGCACCGTCAACGAAGTGCGGCAGATGCTCTCGGCATTGACCAACGGTGATCTGGATCGGCGCATGCACGGCGAGTATCACGGCGCTTTCGCTGCGATCCAGCGCGATGCCAATGCCACGGCCGGGCAGTTGGCACGTATGGTCGGTCGCATCCAGGAATGTGCGGCGTCGATCAGTACCGCCGCCAGCGAGATTGCCGCCGGCAACGGCGCATTGTCCGAGCGCAGTGAGCGCCAGGCCGCGCACCTGCAGGAGACTGCAGCATCGATGGAGGAACTCACCGCCACCGTGCGCCAGAACGCCGCCCATGCGCGTGAGGCCAGTGCGTTGGCCGCCTCCACGCAGAGCGCTGCCAGTGACGGCAACACGGCCATGCAGCGGGTGGTGGATACCATGCAGGCCATCGAAGGTGCCTCGAAGCGGATCGGCGACATCACCGGCGTCATCGACGGCATTGCCTTCCAGACCAATATCCTGGCGTTGAACGCAGCGGTGGAGGCGGCACGCGCCGGCGAGCAGGGCCGAGGCTTTGCCGTGGTGGCCAGCGAGGTGCGCGTGCTGGCACAGCGTTCGGCGGCGGCCGCACAGGAGATCAAGAAGCTGATCGACGAAGCAGGCCGGCAGGTGGGCGAAGGTGCCCAGCTGGTGGCCGACGCCGGCCAACGCATGCAGGGCATTGTGGGCGGCGTGGAGGATGTCAGCCACCTGATGCGCGAGATTTCCGCAGCGTCGCAGGAGCAGTCGATCGGTATCGAGCAGATCAACCAGACCGTGGTGCAGATGGATCAGGCCACGCAGCAGAACGCGGCGCTGGTGGAAGAAGCCACCGCTGCCGCACGTGAGCTGCAGTCGCAGGCGGGGACGCTGACTGAGGCGGTCTCGGTGTTCCGCCAGCAGGAAGCACATGAGGAGGCTCTGGTCGCCTGATCCCGTTTTTCAGGTGATCCCGATGAAGACGGCGCCCGCGGGGCGCCGTTTTTTTTGCGTGTTGTGCGTGATGGGTCACGCCGGTAGCGGCCCGCACTGGTTGGCGCCGTGGTTTCTCGCGGAGAGCATCCACGCGCGGCGTGGACCTATTCGGCAAACGATTGCGGCGCGGGCCTGCTGTGGGTTAGTTGGCAACCTTGGTTGGCGCCTGGGTTCCTCGCGGAGAGCATCCACGCATGGCGTGGATCTACCGCTGATCCCTCTGCCATCGGTAGTCGCCAACCTTGGTTGGCGCCGCCGCTCGCGGCGGTTCCATCAACGCGTCTGCCGGCCAGTGGCCGGCATTACCCGGAATTTCCTGCGCACAAAGAAAAACCCCGCTGCGCAAGCAGCGGGGTTTTGGGTGTAAACCCTGGCGATGACCTACTCTCGCATGGCTTGAGCCACACTACCATCGGCGCAGCTGCGTTTCACTTCCGAGTTCGGGATGGGATCGGGTGGTTCCACAGCGCTAATTTCACCAGGGAGGCGGTTGGAGCGTCGCCATCCAATACAGCCGGATAAGGCGCCTGCCTCTCGTAGTTCTTGTGACGTAGCGTGCACTTGGATGCTCTTACGACGCTGTCGTAAAGCCAAGGCAACTTGAGGTTATATGGTCAAGCCTCTCGGATCATTAGTATCAGTTAGCTCAATACATTGCTGTACTTACACACCTGACCTATCAACCACGTAGTCTACATGGTTCCTTCAGGGGGCTTGTGCCCCGGGAGATCTCATCTTGAGGCGCGCTTCCCGCTTAGATGCTTTCAGCGGTTATCGCTTCCGAACATAGCTACCCGGCAATGCCACTGGCGTGACAACCGGAACACCAGAGGTTCGTCCACTCCGGTCCTCTCGTACTAGGAGCAGCCCCTCTCAAATCTCCAACGCCCATGGCAGATAGGGACCGAACTGTCTCACGACGTTCTGAACCCAGCTCGCGTACCACTTTAAATGGCGAACAGCCATACCCTTGGGACCGACTACAGCCCCAGGATGTGATGAGCCGACATCGAGGTGCCAAACACCGCCGTCGATATGAACTCTTGGGCGGTATCAGCCTGTTATCCCCGGAGTACCTTTTATCCGTTGAGCGATGGCCCTTCCATACAGAACCACCGGATCACTAAGTCCTAGTTTCCTACCTGCTTGATCCGTCGATCTTGCAGTCAAGCACGCTTATGCCTTTGCACACAGTGCGCGATGTCCGACCGCGCTGAGCGTACCTTCGAGCTCCTCCGTTACTCTTTAGGAGGAGACCGCCCCAGTCAAACTACCCACCATACACGGTCCCCGACCCAGATAATGGGCCCAGGTTAGAACGTCAAGCACGACAGGGTGGTATTTCAAGGATGGCTCCGCCACAGCTAGCGCCATGGTTTCATAGCCTCCCACCTATCCTACACAGACGAACTCAACGTTCAGTGTAAAGCTATAGTAAAGGTTCACGGGGTCTTTCCGTCTTGCCACGGGAACGCTGCATCTTCACAGCGATTTCAATTTCACTGAGTCTCGGGTGGAGACAGCGCCGCTGTCGTTACGCCATTCGTGCAGGTCGGAACTTACCCGACAAGGAATTTCGCTACCTTAGGACCGTTATAGTTACGGCCGCCGTTTACTGGGGCTTCGATCAAGAGCTTCGCCTTGCGGCTGACCCCATCAATTAACCTTCCAGCACCGGGCAGGCGTCACACCCTATACGTCCACTTTCGTGTTTGCAGAGTGCTGTGTTTTTGATAAACAGTCGCAGCGGCCTGGTTACTGCGACCCTCTTCAGCT